>NZ_CM168050.1:0-3143997 GCF_057005535.1 Subdoligranulum sp. DSM 23681
ATCGGTCAGCCCGGGAACGCTTCCGGCTGCCTTCAGGACAGCCTCCTTGCTTCCCTGTGCCGTGGCGGAAATCACGCCCTTGGCGGCCAGCCGTGCGGCCAGCTCTTCGGGTGTGCCCTGTGCCGCCAGTTTGCCGCCAGAGATGATCAGAACACGGTCACAAACCGTTTGTACTTCGCTCAGAATATGGCTGGACAGAATCACCGTATGGGTCTTTCCCAGATCATGGATCAGGGAACGGATCTCAATCATCTGTGCCGGGTCCAGACCAACGGTGGGTTCGTCCAGAATAATGATGTCCGGATTTCCCAGCAGTGCAGCCGCTACGCCCACGCGCTGGCGGTACCCTTTGGACAGGTTGCGGATCAGACGCGTCTGCATTTCCTGCAGTCCGGCCCGCTCGGAAGCTTTTGCCACATCGGCTGCACGAGCAGCTTTCTTCTTCACGCCTTTGAGTTCTGCCACAAAGTTCAGGTATTCCCGCACCGTCATATCGGTGTACAGCGGCGGCAGTTCCGGCAGATACCCAATGCAGGCTTTTGCCGCCTGCGGTTCCTCCTGGATGTCGTGGCCGTTAATAGTAACGGTACCGCTGGTGGGCGAAAGATACCCGGTGATGACGTTCATGGTGGTGGATTTGCCTGCGCCGTTAGGTCCCAGAAGGCCGTAAATGCAGCCGTCATCCACTGTGAAGCTGATGTCATCGACCGCCACATGCGAACCATATCGCTTTGTCAGATGGCTGACTTCGATCAAGATGCACACTCCCCTTTTTATTTTTTCAGGCGTTGCCGCCCGTCCGGATGTCCGTTTGTGATTATAGGCCTATTTTGTGAAAATTGTGGGATAGAGTTTTGAATATCTGTGAAAATCCGGTTCCTGCACCTTTCCAAAATAAAACCCGGGAGAGAACCAGCCCTTTCGGCGGTTTTCTCCCGGATTGTGTTGTGATGATCGGGCGGCTCAGTGTGCAGCAATGGCATCTGCGATCCGCATGGCAACCGCATCCTTGCTTTGCAGCGGCAATGGTTCAGCCCCTTCTTTTGTAATAAGCGTAACCACATTGGTATCCACGCCAAAGCCAGCTCCCGGCGTCTTGAGGTTGTTGGCCACGATCATATCCATATTCTTTTTGTGCAGCTTGACAGAGGAATTTTCCAGGAGATGCTCCGTCTCCATGGAAAATCCGCACACAAATAAACCTTCCGGTTTGTGGGCTCCAACCCAGGCCAGAATATCCTGTGTGCGTTCCAGCTTGAGGGAAAGTTCCCCATCGGACTTCTTGATCTTCTCGTCCGCCACTTCCGCAGGCCGGTAATCCGCCACTGCAGCGGCCATAACCAGGGCGTCTGCATCCGCGGAATATTTTTTGACCCCTTCGAACAGGTCCTGCGCCGTGGTAAAAGGAACAGTCTTCACAAAAGGTACCGGCCGCAGGGCGGTCTGTGCCGTCAGCAGTGTGACATCCGCTCCGCGCAGCATACAGGCACGGGCAATGGCATAGCCCATCTTTCCAGTAGAGTGGTTGGTGATGTAGCGCACCGGGTCCATGGGTTCACTGGTGGCCCCCGCCGTCACCACTACCTTTTTCCCGGCCAGATCCTTCCGGCAGACCAGTTCCCGGTCGATGTAGTCGATCAGGACCCGCTCTTCCGGCAGGCGCCCGCTGCCGACATCTCCGCATGCCAGCATGCCGGAACCCGAGGGGATGACAGTGAAACCGTACCGCTGCAAGGTTGCAATATTATCCTGGGTAATGGGGTTTTCCAGCATATGGGTATTCATGGCAGGGGCCACCAATTTGGGGCAGGTTGCCGCCAGCGTCACGGTCGTGAGCATATCATCTGCCAGACCGTGCGCCAGTTTTGCAATGACGTTGGCCGTGGCCGGTGCAATCAGCATCAGATCTGCTGCATTGGCCAAAGAAACATGGGCCACATCGTATTGGAAGTTGCGGTCAAAAGTATCCACGATGCACCGGCGGTTGGTCAGCGTTTCAAAGACCAGTGGCGCAATGAATTCAGTGGCGTGTTTCGTCATCAGTACATGCACAGCAGCCCCCCGTTTGGCGAGTGCATGTGCCACATTGGGCATTTTATAAGCAGCAATGCCGCCCGTGATCCCCAGCACGATTGTTTTGCCCTGCAGGTCTTTTTCCATGATGCGGTCCTCCCGTTTGAATCACTTCGATAGAGTTTGAATGCCGGAATTTATTATAGGTTGGTTTGACTTCATTGTAAAGGCTGGTATAATCAGATTATATCACACGGAAACGGGGTTCGCACATGATTTTGGCAGTGGACATCGGCAACACCAACATTTGTATCGGAGGGCTGGACGGGCAGAAGCTGCTGTTTACCTTCCGCATGGTTACCCGCCCCCGGTGTACACCGGACGAATATACCGCCGAACTCCGGTTTCTTTTGCGGCGCGTGGGCTTTCATACCAATGAATGCTCTGGCGCTATTTTATGCAGCGTGGTTCCGGGGTTGAGTGAGGCTCTCGCACAGGCGGTTTTTTGCCTGACAGGCTGCGAGCCGCTGCGAGTAAGCCACACCTTGGACACCGGGCTGGTCTTTGACGTGGAATCTCCCGAGAGAGTCGGTCAGGATCGCATTGCCGACGCGGCAGCTGCAGCCGCCCTCTATCCCCTGCCGTG
Organism: Subdoligranulum sp. DSM 23681; assembly: GCF_057005535.1. Taxonomy (NCBI): domain Bacteria; kingdom Bacillati; phylum Bacillota; class Clostridia; order Eubacteriales; family Oscillospiraceae; genus Subdoligranulum; species Subdoligranulum sp. DSM 23681. The sequence continues at coordinate 2,660 of NZ_CM168050.1, forward strand.
CATGACCGTGGATCTTGGTACGGCCACTACCTATAATGTCATTGATGAGAATGCCCATTTTCTGGGCGGGTTTATTGTTCCCGGCGTTCAGACCAGCCTGCGGGCAATCAGTGCCGGAACGGCACAGCTGCCGCCGATCGCTCCGGAAAATGCCGACCACCTGATTGGGCGCAATACGGTGGAGTGTCTGAACAGCGGCGCAGTGTTCGGCACCGCTGCCATGATGGAAGGTCTTGCCGACCGGGTGGAAGCGGAATTGGGCCGCCCCTTGACCGTAGTGGCTACAGGAGGTCTTGCCAGAGGGATCATTCCCTGCTGCCGCCGCAAGGTCTTGTATGATGCCGATCTTTTGTTCAAAGGACTGGAAGTCCTGTACCGACGCGCCAATTCGTAAATTATTCACGTACGCAAAACCGGTGTACGGTCAATTGACCGCCCACCGGTTTTTGTTTTTCTTGATTCACGGACGGCCCAGCGTCATATCCAGGAAGTACGGCCACTGCTTTTGCCACCAGGGCCAGTCATGAGAAACATCAGTACCCCAGATGTCCACGATGGGATGGATGCCCTTGCTTTCCAGGATATCCCGCAGTTCCCGGGTGGACGCCAGAAGTTCATCTTCCCAGGCTCCCTGCCCGCAGCACATGATAAATTTATCTGCTTTGGCAAAGAGCTCATAATACGGATGCTGTGCCGGGAAGTTGCGCATATAATCGCAGGGACTGTTTGCGTACACCAGGTCGTCCATATAGTTGCCGAAGAACATCCGGGACGAGTAAATGCCGCTGAGGGCGATGGTCCCATTGAACAAGTCCGGCCTGCGCAGATAGAAATTGACCGCGTGAGCTGCCCCCATACTGGCACCGCCGGTCAGGATGCGCCCGGTGTGGTCCGGACCGCACTCCCGGTTGATTTCCAGAATACGGGGAACCAGTTCGTCACAAATGTAATGATACCACCGTTCATGCTGTTCGATACGCGGGCGGCAGGGGCCGGGATTGTCCCAGCTTTCTCCATCAATGCTGTCGGCACAGATGATTTGCAGTTTTCCGGCATCGATCCAGGGAGCGGCGATGTCGCACATACCCCGGTCCTCCCAGTCATAAAAGCGTCCGCACTGGCACGGGAAAATCAAAATCGGCCGGCCGGTATGGCCGTAGACCTTGAATTCCATCTCGCGTCCCAGACAATGGCTGTACTCCTTGTAATAACGTACCTGCATGTTTCTTCCTCCCTTGGCAGGATGCCGGTCGGAAAATTCCGACCGGCATCCTGTTGTTCACTTATAAAAAAACTTTTTATTCAGGCTCAAAATTCCGACCATGTTCTGCATCAGACCACTTTCGGAAGAGCGGAACACCCAATAATATAATACCGCAAAGACTTCCCGCAGATAGCAGGTTGGAATGCTGCGCAGCGGAATGCCCGCAGGCAAGGCCGACACATCGGTAAAACCGGCCATCTGTGCATATTTGCCGCCACGGTAGCAGTGAAAAGCATTAGTCACATAAACAATCGGCTGCGCCGCATCAATGCCGCGCTGTTCCAGGATCTGACGCGCAAATGCGAAGTTTTCTTCGGTGGAAGTGGACTTTGTCTCCGCTACCACACGATCCGGAGAAAGGCCTTTTTCGATCAGGTACTCCCGCATAGCCTGCCCTTCCGGAACCCATTCATCTCTGCCTTGTCCGCCGGTAGTGATCACCAGGGTATCCGGGTGCGCCAATGCGAACTCATAAGCCTTGTCCAGCCGGTAGCGCAGCAGAAGGCTGGGTTTGTCCCGACGAAGACCGGCACCCAGCACGATCACAACCTTTTCATTCCCCGCAGGAGGATTGGCATATCCGCTGCAAGCCACAAAAACCAGCATGCCGGCATAAAACACCGCACCGCAGATCAGAATTCCCAGCACAATGCGTCCAGTCAACGGCCCGGTGAACCAGGCATTCAACCGACGATGCCAGACAGCATATCCGCAGCAGGCGGCCGTCAGGATCCAGACGATCAGATTGCCCATGTTAAAATTGCTGGTAAATACCAGCATGACCGAATAAAACAGCATGAATCCGGCCAAAAGATATAAGAAAATCTGCAAAAGAACTCCTTTACGGAACATACATTCAGTGCTGGGCGATTTCATTCCAGACTCCGCATCCCGCCACATCTGCCTTTATGCCCAGCGACTGGCAAACGGTGTCGGCAATGGTTCCAAAGCTGTACCGTGTGCCCAAATCAACGCCTTTGCGCACACCGGGGCCATATACCAGGTAAGGCACATACTCTCTGGTATGGTCGGTGGTCTTGGTGTAGGAAGGGTCACAGCCATGATCGGCGGTAATCATCAGGACATCATCCGGCCGCATCCGCTGCATGAATCGAGGCAGCCATGCGTCAAACTCTGCGGTAGCTGCAGCGTAACCCGCCACATCCCGACGGTGACCATACAGCATATCAAAATCGACCAGATTCACGAATGCCAGACCGGTAAAATCCCGGTCTGCCAGATCCAGCGTCACCTGCAGTCCTTCGGTGTTTCCGCTGGTGCGGATGGTTTCCCCTACGCCCTGGCCTGCAAAAATATCGTGAATCTTGCCGACGCCAATTGTCTGCATTCCTGCAGCCAGAATCTTGTCCAGCATCGTCTCTGCCGGCGGCTTGAGAGAATAATCATGCCGGCGCGGCGTGCGGGTAAAGTCATCTGCGCAGGTACCCACAAAAGGACGGGCGATGACACGGCCCACACCATAAGGGCCTTTCAGCATATCCCGGGCAACTTCACAGATCCGGTACAGCTTGTCGATGGGGACAAGATCCTCGTGCGCAGCAATCTGGAACACGCTGTCCGCCGAGGTGTATACAATCAGTGCACCTGTCTTCAGATGCTCCTCCCCATAATCGTGAATGACCTGCGTGCCGGAGTATGGCTTATTGCACAGCACCTTATATCCGGTGCGGGCCGTAAACTCCTCCAGCACTTCCTTTGGAAAGCCGTTCGGGAATGTGGGCAGAGGTGTTGAAGAGAGCAATCCGGCAATTTCCCAATGTCCGATGGTGGTATCTTTTCCGGCACTGGCTTCCCGCAGACGGGCATAACACCCCACAGGCGCCTCCACAGAGGGCCGGCAGGTCACACCTTCAATATTGAACAGGCCAAGTGAGGCGAGCGTATCCGCTTTGCAGTTGGGATGACCGGAAATTGCAGCCAGCGTGTTGGTACCGGTGTCCCCAAAAGCAGCGGCATCCGGCTCAGCCCCGATGCCGAAACTGTCAAGGACGATCAAGAACACACGTTTTGCCATGGTTTTTCTCCTTTTCAATGCAATGGCGGGAAAATCTTTCCCAAACTATACAGGCTATTATACATGAATTTCCTTAAAAAGTAAAACCATGGGCGGCTTTGGCTGCTAAGTGCAAAAAATGGGCAAAATTTTGTGCAAGTTTTCATGTTTGGCTTGTCGAGGCGAAAGATTTGTATTATAATAAGCCCGTATGTATACAATACTCTTATTTGAAACGGAGAAATTGAGATATGCGTAAGACTAAGATCGTTTGCACGCTTGGCCCTTCCACCGATAAGGGCGATGTGCTGCGTCAGCTGATTGAAAACGGCATGAACGTGGCACGCTTTAACTTTTCCCACGGTGACTATGATGAACACCGCGGCCGCTTTGATAAGCTGAAGGCGCTCCGCACCGAACTGGGGTTGCCGGTGGCTGCCATGCTGGACACCAAGGGCCCCGAGATCCGTCTGGGCACCTTCAAGAACGGTTCCGAAAAGCTGGTGACCGGCCAGAAGTTCACGCTGACCAGCCGTGAGGTAGAGGGCACCAATGAAATCTGCTCCATCACCTACAAGGAACTGCCGCACGACGTGCAGCCCGGCGGTCACATTATGCTGGATGACGGTCTGATCAGCCTGCGCATTGAGAATGTTACCGATACTGACATCAGCTGCGTTGTTGAAAACGATGGCATCATCAAGACCAAGAAGGGCGTCAACGTTCCCGGTGTCCATCTTTCTATGCCCTATATGAGTCAGCGTGACAAGCAGGACATCACTTTCGGTGCCGAACAGGGCTTCGATCTGGTTTCCGCCAGCTTTACCCGCTGCGCTGCCGACATCATGGAGATTCGTCACCTGCTGGACGACTGCCACTCCAACATGAAGATCATCGCCAAGATCGAGAACCAGGAAGGCGTGGACAATATCGACGAGATCCTGGCTGTTGCCGACGGCATCATGGTTGCTCGCGGTGACATGGGCGTTGAGATCGATTTCGCCGAAATTCCCTCTATCCAGAAGCACCTCATCGACCGGACCATGGCCTGCGGCAAGGTGGTTATCACTGCCACGCAGATGCTGGACTCCATGATCTCCAACCCCCGCCCCACCCGTGCCGAGATTACTGACGTTGCCAACGCCATTTACGACGGTTCTTCCGCTGTCATGCTCAGTGGCGAGACCGCTGCCGGCAAGTATCCCGTGGCTGCCCTGAAGGCTATGGTCGCCATTGCCGAGACCACCGAGGCCGATGCCAGCTACAACAGCCTGGTGCATCACGCCCAGGCCGATGAGAGTCGCCTGAGTGTAAGCGCTGCTGTTTGCCACGCTGCCTGCACCACTGCTTCCGACATTCACGCCAGCGCCATCATCACCGTTTCCAAGAGCGGCGAAACCGCTCGCCTGCTGAGCCGTTATCGTCCTGCCACCCCCATTGTGGCCTGCGTGCTGGATGAACAGGTGCAGCGTCAGCTGAACATCCACTGGGGCATTACTCCGCTGGTTATGCCGTACGCCAACTCCACCGACGAACTGATCAGCAAGTCTGTGGAATGCGCTGTCAACGCTGGTCTTGTCCAGCCCGGCAGCATGGCTGTGGTGACCGCCGGTGTTCCCGTGGGCGTTTCCGGCACCACCAACATGATCAAGGTCCACCTGGTGGGCGACAGCCTGCTGACCGGCGTGGGCATCGGCGGCAAGAATGCCAAGGGCACTGTCTGTGTCTGCCGCACCGCTGCCGAAGTGTCTACCAAGTTCAAGCCCGGCCAGATTCTTGTCGTTCCCCACACCAACAACGATATGCTGCCCTATATCCGTCAGGCTGCCGGTGTTATCACCGAAGAAGCCGGCACCAACAGCCACGCCGCCATCGTTGCTCTGACCCTGGGCAAGGCAGTCATCGTCGGTGCGCTGGGCGCCACCCGTACCCTGCATGACGGCATGAACATTTCCCTGGATTGCCAGCACGGCGTTGTCCAGATGATGATGGAGTGATCAAAGATGGAACGCATCGCCAGCTTTTGCGTTGATCATACGACTTTGATGCCCGGTATGTATCTTTCCCGTCAGGATGGCGAGGTCCGCACCTGGGACGTACGGATGAAGCGGCCGAACCAGGGAGATTACCTTTCCCCTGCCGCTGCACATACGATAGAGCACTTGTTCGCCACTTATGCCCGCAACAGCCGCTGGAGTGATCATGTGGTCTATGTGGGTCCCATGGGATGCCTGACTGGTTTTTATCTGCTGACCCAGGGAATGACCGATGCCGAGGCTTTGGAGCTGACCACCGATGCCTTTGCCTGGATGGCAGAGTATGACGGCCCCATTCCCGGAGCAAGCGAAACCGAATGCGGCAACTACCGTTTGATGGATCCCGACGCAGCCCGCAAGGAATGCGGGGTCATGCTGGCGGTTCTGCGACAGCTGGATGCTGATCATCTCCGGTATCAAAAATAAGCAGCCTCATTCATAGTTGAACAGCGGCCGGACGTTGTGTCGTCCGGCTGCTGTTTTTTTGTGAATTTATAAAAAAGTACCCGCCCGGAAACGAGTCCGGACGGGTACTTTTTTATAGATGTATTGGAGTTCAGATCAACGCCGCGGTGATCAGCGCCATCTTGTAGACCTCTTCGGCATTGCAGCCGCGGGACAGGTCATTGATGGGAGCATTCAGGCCCTGCAGAATAGGACCGTAAGCCTCAAAACCACCCAGACGCTGTGCGATCTTGTAGCCGATGTTGCCGGCATTGATGTTGGGGAAAATGAAGGTATTGGCATAACCAGCCACCGGGCTGCCTTTGGCCTTCAGCTGACCAACTTCCGGAGCAACGGCAGCATCAAACTGCAATTCGCCATCCACCTTCATTTCAGGATGTTCAGACTGGACACGAGCGGTAGCATTGCGCATCTTATCCACGGTCTCGCCCTTGCCGGAGCCCTTGGTGGAGTAGGACAGCAGTGCCACACGGGGATCAATGCCGAAAATAGAAGCCGTATTGGCAGTCTGGACGGTGATCTCCACGATCTCGTCCTCGGTAGGATCAATGTTGATGGCGCAGTCACCCATGGCCAGCGTCTCATCACCGCGAACCAGAATGAAGCAAGAGCTGACAGACTTGACACCGGGCTTGCACTTGATCAGCTGCAGGGCGGGGCGAACGGTATCGGCGGTGGAGTAAGTGGCGCCGCCCAGCAGGCAGTCGGCCTTGCCCATCTTGACCAGCATGGTGCCGAAGTAGTTTCCCTTCGCCATAGCGGCACGGCACTGTTCCTCGGTCATTTTGCCCTTGCGCAGCTCGACCATCTTGGAGACCATCTCGTCAAAGCCTTCATAATTGACAGGGTCGATGATTTCGGCACCGGTAATATCAAATCCACCCGCAGCAGCGGCTGCCTTGACCTCTTCCGGATTGCCGAGCAGAATAACGTTCAGCACCTTGCCGGCCAGCAGACGACTGGCTGCGCTCAGGATACGAGCGTCGGGACCCTCGGTGAAAACGATGGTCTTGGGGTTGGCCTTAAGCTGTGTTTCGAAGCGTTCAAAAAGTTCCATACTGTACCTCCGATTCTTTCGCCGCTCTGCCGCTTGTCGGTACGACACACGGCGCTGCATCTTCTTACAGAGTGATTATAGCACCAATTTTGCTGCCTGCAAAGGGGGCTCCGCCCCGATTCGTGCAAATATTGCTCATTTTTTGGGGTCATACCACAAAAAAAGCAAAATATATTACAAAGTTAAGAAAATCACAGCCCAATCGGCGGTTCAAAGCCATAAGATCTGTAAAAATCGGTCACATCCTGATTGTCACGCACCACAACCGCCTGCAGCAGCCGACCACTCTTGGGGTCCAGGAATCCGATAACCGTTTCGCCTGTACAGGTACTGCTCTGGCGGCGGATATTTTCCCGCCCCAATCCTTGCGGCGGAGTCAGAATGGTGCACTTTTTCCGTTTGAAGAACATGCTTTTGCCCCCGCTCTTGCATCCGATTGCCGCCTTTTACAAAAGTGCCTGTTCCCACTCCGCAACACGAAAGCCTACCAGAATCTTTCCATCCTCGGTCACAACAATGGGACGTTTGACCAGCATCCCATCCTGAGACAGGAGCCGCAGCTGCTCTTCTTCGCTCATGGCAGGAAGTTTCTCTTTCAGTTGCATGGACTTATACAACTGCCCGCTTGTATTGAAGAATTTCTTCAGCGGCAAACCGCTTCCGGCAGACCAGGCTTTCAATTCTTCAAAACTCGGATTCTCTTCTTTGATATCCCGCGCGGTATAATTTACCCCATGCTCGTCCAGCCACGCCTTGGCTTTCCGGCAGGTCGAGCATGGCGGATATTGTAAAAACAACATGATAGAGTTCTCCTTGTCAAATATTCGATAGCTCTTCATCGATGGAACGAATCAGTTCTTCCGGATAGGCTTCCGGCATAAACCCTGCCAACTGGCGCAGAGACGCTCCCTTCAGCAAAGGATTCTGCTGCAAAATTCCCATCACTTCGGGCAAGCGCCGTTGCAGAACTTCACAAGCTCCGGGATTTTTGAGCAGGCGTTTGAAAGGCACGTCCAGTCCGGCTTTGCCGCCGCCCATCTGTGCACGGAGTTCCGGTCGGGGCAGAACCACATCCAGCGCACCCCAGATATCCTGAAGAAATTGGATGCTCATTGGAAGCCAGTGCGCCACCTCGGCATTCACCTTTGTCTGATCACCATTACTGGTACAGGGGCGCGCCAGAGAGAGACCGTGCTCTCCCGTCTGGAATACGTGCAGGCAAAAAGGAATATCATGATCTGCCAGAGCGTCGGCAAAAACCAGGCTGTTCTTGACAGGAACGAGACTATCCCCCTGAGTAGCAAAAATAAAAGCGGGCGGTGTGGAATCGGAAACCAGGGTTCCCAGGTCCGGTTCGTCCGGTCGTCCCATGGGAGCCCAGGTCGCCCCCAGGGTCACCGCGTATCCCAGTACCATAGCATCGGGCTTGCTCTCACTCTGGGTTCCCAGTGCTGCGGCAAGATGTCCGCCGGCAGAAAAACCGATGGCCGCAATTTTATGCGGATCTATACGCAAATCCGCCGCGTTCTGTCTCAAATAGGCAAGAGCGGCCTGCGCATCCTGTAAAGACTTATCCAATGGGCAGTCCATCCCGGTGGTATAACGAAGTACAAACGCATTAAAGCCCTCTGCCATATAGGCCAGCGCCACCGGTTCCGCTTCGCGGTCAGAGCAATATTGATATCCACCACCCGGGAAAATCAGCGCAGCGGGGCGGACATCCGTGTTCGGCATTGCCTTGCTTTTGTCCTGTAAATAGCAGGTCAGGCGAGCATTGTTTGGGGAAAGCTGTACATTCATGCATTCCATGAAAGATTCACCTCATTATACATGTGTGCAATTTTATTCAGTATAGCACACCGCTTTGGGCAAGGCAAGAAATGCACGCTTATTTTGCACAGACTTTACAAGATGTGTGTTTTCAGCCACCAGACAAGTAAAAGTTGGCCCGCCAGAATCGCCGGCATTCCCAGAACAAAATACCAGTGTCTGGTTTTGTGGCGGAACAGGTACATACCGCCCCAGCATCCGATACTGCCGCCCAGCAGTGCTATTACAAAGAAGGTCTTTTCCGGGATGCGCCAAGCGCCGCGTTTGGCTCTCCCCTTGTCTGCCGCCATCAGAATTCCCCCGATCAAATTGACCAGCAGCAGCCAGAAACGCACTCCCCACTCCGCATATCCTGTCAAAGACAAATTTTCCCCTCCTAGCCAATTCATTTATTCTATCCGCATTATAGCATAGACAATACAAAAAAGAAGCCCCCATATAAAAAGGGCTTCTTTTCGGCTCATGCACGGAGGACAGTTCCGTCCGCCAAGGTGATGCAATGTCCGTTATATTGGATGGTCCCCTTATTATCCAGAGAATCCACTGTGCTGTCACCGGTCAGTACCCATGTGCTGCTCTGATCTATCTTCACGGAAATGTACCCGTTTCCAGTTTCGCCATCACTGCGAACAATAGCGCCGGAAAGCAAACTTGTTCCTGTCAGCTCAAGCTGTAAAGTAGAATCACTGTCCACCATCAAATTGCCGGACAATGTCTGCTGCTTTGCTTTCAGATGGACAGCCGTCTCCTGCCGCTCTCCCTTGGAGGCCACACGCAATAAAGCTCCTCCACCCATGTTGAGAAGATCTATACGGTTCAGTTCAAGTTCACAGTCGGCACCTTCGATATAGAACACATCCCCATTTCGGGAAAGTAGGCTTCCATCCGACATGGCAAAAGAAATGGACTTTGGCGCCGGACTGCTTTGTCCGCCGATTTTCACTGTATACGGTTCTTTCTCTTCTTCCATACTGTTCCGATTACCGCTGACATCGCAGTTTTCCAATGAAAGAGAACCTGCATCACTCACCACAATTGCCTCCGAGTTGTTGGCTGTCAACTCCGCATTTTGAACGACGACCTCTCCCGCGGCATCAATCACAGGCGCATCGTACCCGCCGGAAGTGTAGGTTCCGCCCTCCACATTCAGCGAGCCGCTTTCGGTTCGGAGAACCGGAGCGGAAGTGCCGGATGTGGTAATCGTCATATTGCTGGCGTTCGCACAAGCCCCGCCGGACGTCTGCAGGCCAGTGGCCCTTTCTCCTGTTGTTGTGATGGTTGTGTCATTCAAGCGAAGAGATGTACCGCTTCCATGACCGAACACCCCACAGCTATCTGACGCCGAAGAATTGACAACGCCTTTTGAAAGGGTCACTTGCGCACCGCCAGTAACCAGCAGCGCAGCGTTCCGTCCGTAATAATTGCTTGCAGCTGTGCTGGTGCTGCCGCCATCTGATTTTTCAACACGGACAGAACGCAGCCCTACCCTTGCCGCTATAATACGAAGGGCGTTCTCGTCAGCGGACTCGGAAGAGTATTCTTCACCCTGTCGGGTCGTATTTTCTTCTATGCTAGCTGCGGATGTTCCCTGCAGCGTCGCGGCATCTGTCTTTCCTTGCCGTATATCCTTCAGAACCACCACTGTCAATGGGGTACGATCGCCGCTCACGGTGACATTCAAAATTGCACTCGGTGTTATATTCTCCAAACTGGCGGTCTGTACTGCACCATCATCCGCCATAACAAAACATTTTGCCGTGCCAAGATTCAATACAACATCTTTTTGCCATGGCACAAAGACTTGCATCGGAGTCTGAACTACAGGTGCTGTATGAGAAGAGCTTCGTCCTGCCTGAATAAAGTTGGTTGCCAGCAGAGATTCCATTGCAGCGCTTTCCGAAGTCTGCACCACGGCCAGTTCTCCCAGTCGGAGCGTTACTGTATCTGCATCCAGTTGAATGACCTGGCCAGTCAATGTTGTGCTGTTTCCTTTCCAGACATCTGACAGTGAACCTATACTGCATGCCGCAAAAATCAAAACCATCATCACACCAAACAATGATGTGTATTTTTTCATAAAACATTTGCCTCTTTACTTTCCGCCGCGATCAAGGCAGCGGCTATACGGCGGCAGTCCCCGCTTTATTCATCAGCATAGCCGGAAAATGTGATAGATTTCTGTTGCGCATGTGAAGATTTGGTAGGTTCCTTCCGGACTGCATCATACATAATCCAATCAAGGTCCGGACATTCTGTTTATGGAGGTGATTGTAAAATGTGTTATCTGGACTGTTCCCAGTCTGACTGTTGCCATAATAAGGGCGGCGGATGCTGCCTGGACGGCGTGAGCGTACACCATACCGGCTCCACCGATTCGGTGTGCAGCAGTTACCGCAACAATGAAGCTTACGGCAATGTCTGTACCGACAACGTACCGCCCGCCGCTGAGACTTCCATCCGATGTGATGATGCCGGCTGTCGGTACAATGACCACAGCCGCTGCAGTGCCATGCACATCACCATCAAGGAATGCAGCTGCGGTCCCCAGTGCGCCACCAGAGCCGATCGCTGAGTAGTATTACAGCAAAAAGCCCTCATGTACGGAAGATATCCGCACATGAGGGCTTTTGTATCACAAATCAGAATTCATCCAGATCACAGATGGCGCCGTAACACTCAGGACGCCGGTCCCGGAAAAGGCCCCATTCCAGACGAGCCTGCCGGTTTGCCGCAAAGTCATAGGAGGCAGTCAGGACGGCGTCTTCCTCCCGGCCGGCCTGTGTCAGAACCGCACCGGTCTCGTCCGTCAGGAAACTGGTACCATAGAAGCGCAGGGCGCTCTGCTGGCCGCCGTTTTCCGCACAGGGGCTGACAACCTCCACTCCATACCGGTTGGCTGCTGCCACAGGCACCACGTTGGCTGCCGAATGTCCCTGCATGGTGCGCTGCCAGTGGCCGGCGCTGTCCACATCCAGGATCGGCTCGCTGCCAATGGCCGTGGGATACAGAATAATATCAGCTCCGGCCAGCGCCAGACAACGGGCGGTTTCCGGGAACCACTGATCCCAGCAGATGCCGACGCCTACCCGGCCGTACCGGGTTCCAAAAACACGGAAACCGGTGTTGCCGGGGGTGAAGTAGAATTTTTCCTGGTAATAATGGTCATCCGGAATATGGGTTTTGCGGTAAACGCCCAACACACTGCCATCCGCATCGATCATGGCTACACTGTTGAACAAGCGGGTGCCATCCGCTTCATAAAAGCTGACAGGCATGACGATCTCCAGTTCCCGGCAAACCTGGGAGAATCGCTGCACCGCCGGGTTTTCCGCCAGCGGCGTGGCGTAGGCATAATAGTCGTACCGGCGTTCCTGGCAGAAGTAGGGGCGTTCAAACAGTTCCGGCAGAAGCACGATCTGCGCGCCCTGAGAGGCTGCCTGCCGGACCAATTCCTCGGCATGGGCGATATTTTCGGCCGGGTCAGCCGAGCAGGACATCTGCACGGCAGCTACCATGGTTTGAGGCATGGGTTTCCTCCTTACTGAGTTACTGTGGAATCTGCTGGGTAATGCAATGAATGTTCCCCCCGCCCTGTAAAATTTCCCGGGCCGGCAGACCTACGACCTTTCGGTCAGGGCAAAGGGATTGCAGAATGCGCAGTGCCCGAGCATCACTTTCGGCATTTTCGCCGCCAAACTGAGGTACCAGCACAGCGCTGTTGGTAAAATAAAAGTTTACATAGCTGGCCGCCAAACGCTCGCCCGGGGTACGTACATCCTCCCCGGGTGCAAACTCATAAGCGGCGCAGTCCTCCTCGCTGCACAAAATCGGATGGTCCGGAATGGGCAGCTTGTAAACGGTAAGGGAGCGTCCCTTGGCGTCCGTGGCATTTTCCAGGTACGCAAGATCTGCCGCCGACAGCGCATACTGCGGATCATCTTCCTTGTCAGTCCAGGCGAGGACCACCTGTGCGGGCCCCACAAAAGCACAGACATTGTCCACGTGCTCGTTGGTCTCATCGTTGTAGATACCCCGTGGCAGCCAAAGGACCTTTTGTACCCCCAAACGACGGCACAGTTCTTCTTCAATTTCCTCCCGGGACATATCCGGGTTGCGTCCGGCGGAAAGCAAGCAGCTTTCGGTCACCAGCGCGGTTCCTTCTCCATCGGTGTGAATGCTTCCGCCTTCCAGTACAAACGGCGCCGCATCCTCGCAGGGCAGATCCAGCGCCTTGCAAAAAGCCGAAGCCACCGCATCATCCTTGTCCCAATCAGCGTACAAACCGTCCACCGCACCGCCCCAGGCGTTAAATCGCCAGCTGATGCCTTTGAGTCTGCCTTCTGCGCTGCGGACAAAGGTCGGCCCCACGTCCCGGGCCCAGGCATCATCACTGTCGATGCAGAGCACGGTGGCGCGTGAGATATGCGCCACCGCCCTCCGAGCTTCTTCCAGGTGATCGGGGCCTGCGAGGATATATAGCTCTTCGCTCTCGGCAATTGCTTCAAATACCCGCACAAAGGCTTCTTGTGCACGGGCTGGATTCTTGCCCCAGCTGCCGGGACGCACCGGCCAGATCATCAGGGTACCGCGGTGAGGGGCGTACTCCGCCGGCATGCGATAATCGGACATGAAAAAACCTCGTTTCTGGCCATTGTTCAGGAAAGGCGCATTTTGAAATCTTCGTAACCGAAGCGGCGGACCACCTCGCAGCGGCCGTCGGTATGGCGTAAAGCGATATCCGGCAGCGGCATCCCATTGAAGGTGTTGTTCTTGACCATGGAATAAATGGCCATATCACCGAACACCAGTCGATCCCCCACCTGGGGCTGTTTGTCAAAGCTGTATTCGCCGATGACATCCCCGGCCAGACATGTGCGCGCCGCCAGACGGCAGGTACAGGGCTTCTCCCCCGCTTCCCCTGCGCCGAACAGCGGAGGGCGGTAGGGCATTTCCAGCACATCCGGCATGTGGCAGGCTGCAGAAGCATCCAGAATCAGAACCGGCATGTCACTGGCCTGCACCACATCCAATACGGTGGTAATCAGGGAACCTGCATTCAGAGCAATGGCCTCACCGGGCTCCAGATAAACCTCCACGCCGTACTTTTTCCGAATATACAGAATCAGGTCTTCCAGCGCTTTCAGGTCATACCCCTGGCGGGTGATATGGTGCCCGCCCCCAAGGTTCAGCCATTTCAGGCCTGACAGGAAGCTGCCGAATGTTTCTTCAAAAGCCCGGAAGGTTTCCACCAGCGGGGCGGAATCCTGCTCGCACAAGGTATGAAAGTGCAGACCTTCCACCCCTTCCGGCAGCGTGTTTGGAAAATCGCAGCGGCGGATACCCAGGCGGCTGCCCGGAGCACAGGGATCATAAATGGCATGGCCTTCCTGGGTAGAATGCTCAGGATTGACTCGCAGCCCAACGCTGGCATGGCTCCCCTGCCAGACGGCACGATGGGCTTCCAGCTGCGCCAGAGAGTTGAAGCTGATGTGGTCGCAGATTTTAACCAGCTGCTCCATCTCCTCCGGCGTATAGGCCGGACAAAACACATGGTTTTCCTTCCCGGGCATCTCCTCGTGGGCCAGACGTGCCTCGTACAGGCCACTGGCGGTAGCGCCGGCCAGATATTGTCCGATGAGCGGGTAAACCCGGAACATGGAAAAGGCCTTTTGCGCCAGGAGGATATGGCAACCGGTGCGCTGCTGTACACCTTGCAGGATGGACAGATTCTGCACCAGTGCCGCTTCGTCCACTACATAAACCGGGGTACGCAGCCCCAGCTCCGTGCTTGCCAGCCGCTCCATCATTCCACCGTAGCGGGGGCTTCATCCACCACCCAGGGCAGCCCGTACTGGTTGAGCATTTCCATGAACGGGTCCGGATCCATCTCTTCCAGGTTGAACACGCCGGGCTTGCGCCACTGTCCATTGGCTACCAGAGCAGTGCCGATCATGGCAGGCACACCGGTGGTGTAGCTGATGGCCTGACTGCCCAGTTCCTTATAGCATTCCTGATGGTCACAGACGTTATAGATGTAGATGGTCCGTTCCTTGCCATCCTTCACACCGGTGTAAATGCAGCCGATGTTGGTCTTGCCCACCGTGCGGGGGCCCAGGGAGGCCGGATCCGGCAGCAGAGCCTTCAGGAACTGGATGGGAACAATCTCGTGTCCTTCAAAATTGATGGGGCTGGTGGAAAGCATGCCCACATCTTCCAGACACTTCATGTGGGTCAGATAACTCTGGCCAAAGGTCATGAAGAAGCGGATACGCTTGACCCCGGGCACATTCTTGGCCAGACTTTCGATTTCCTCGTGATGGAGCAGGTACATATCCTTTTTGCCCACCTGGGGGAAATCGTACTCCCGCTTGATTTCCATGGGCTTGGTCTCTACCCAGTGCCCGTCTTCCCAGTAGCTGCCATTGGCAGAAACTTCCCGCAGATTGATCTCGGGGTTGAAGTTGGTGGCAAAGGCGTAACCGTGGTCGCCGCCGTTGCAGTCCAGGATATCGATGGTGTGAATCTCATCGAAGTAGTGCTTCATGGCATAGGCAGTAAAGACGCTGGTAACACCCGGGTCAAAACCGGAGCCAAGAATGGCGGTCAGGCCGGCGTCCTGGAACTTTTTGGCGTAAGCCCACTGCCAGCTGTAGTCGAAATAAGCGGTAAAGCCTTCTTCCTTGCAGCGTTTCTCATAGATAGCGCGCCAAGCGGGATCGTCGGTATTTTCAGGCTCGTAGTTGGCAGTGTCCACATAATGCACGCCGCATGCCAGACATGCATCCATGATGGTCAGATCCTGGTACGGCAGTGCCACGTTCAGGACCAGGTCGGGGCCATAGTTCTTGATGACCCGCTTCACGTCCTCCACATCGTCAGCATTGACGGTGGTGGTGGTGATCTTGACGGGGGTACCCGCAGCTTCCAGCTTGGCTTTCAAAGCGTCACACTTGGAAACGGTCCGGCTGGCGATGCACAATTCACCGAAGGTCTCATGGTTCTGGCAGCATTTCTGGATGGCCACGCTGGCCACGCCGCCGCAGCCGATAACAAGCAGTTTGGTCATGGTAAACTCTCCTTTTTTGTTTCCAGGATATTTTGACACAAGGTCAATCTTCCTCTTCCTGTAGCAATTCCTCCACATAGCGGGGCAGCATGAAGGCTCCGCGGTGCAGATGAGTGGTGTAATACCAGGTTTTGATCCCGCGCTTGTTCCAGCGCTTTGGATCAAAATCCTTGAGCGGATGATATTTTTTGCTGGCAAATCCGAACAGCCAGTATCCCGCCGGACAGGTCGGAATATGTGCCTGATATACCCGGCTGATGGGGAAAGAACGGTACGCGCGTTTGTGCATGGCACGGCAGCTTTCTTCGTCTTCATCAAAGAACGGGCTCCCATGCTGGTATACCATGATACCGTCCTCATGCAAAGCCTTGTAGCAGCTGCCGTAAAACTCTTTGGTGAACAGCCCTGCCGCATGGCCAAGCGGGTCGGTACAGTCGTTGATGATCAGATCGTACTCGTCGTCCCTACCGCGCAAAAACCGCAGCCCGTCCTCGTAATAAACCCGGACCCGGATGTCGTCCAGGCCGCAGGAGTTATCCGGGAAAAACTTGCGGCAGACATCCACAAACATCTTGTCCGGTTCCACCACATCAATAACTTCGATCTCCTGGTAGTGGGAAAGCTCCCGGGCCACGCCGCCGTCACCGCCGCCAATGACCAGCACCCGCTTCACGTCCGGGTGCACTGCCATAGGCACATGAACGATCATTTCATCATAGGTGAACTCATCTTTTTCCGAGAAAATCACACTGCCGTCCGATGTGAGGAACCGCCCGAATTCCGGCGAGTCAAACACATCGATGCGCTGGAAATCGCTGGTACCGCTGTACAGCTGGCGTTCCACCCGGATGCAGGTCTTGACGTTGGCTGTGTGCAGTTCACCGAACCAGTAGTCCATTTCCTGCAAGGTTATCCCTCCTTTAACACATTCAGTTCCGAAATATCCTCACTCTGAGGGCCCTGCATGGAGCAGCCCTTTTCCTTGGCAAACTCGATGTAATCAATAATTTCCTGGGTAATGACCTCGCCCGGGGCCAGAATGGGAATTCCCGGCGGATAGCACATAACAAACTCACTGCAGATACGTCCGGCAGTCTGACGCAAAGGCAGGCTCTCCTTCTCGGAGTAAAAAGCCTGCTGGGGGGTGGCTGCCACATTGGGCGTGATGTATTCCGCCGTGAACATATCACTCTTGGGCTTGGCATACAAGCGACGGATATCTGCCAGTGCCCCCACCAGACGTTCAATATCCTGAATGCGGTCACCGATGGAGATGTATGCCAGCATGTTGGAAAGGTCACCAAACTCCACCTGAATGTCATATTCATCCCGCAGCAGGTCGTAAACCTCAATGCCGGTCAGGCCGATGCCTCGGGTGTTGACCGCCAGTTTGGTCACATCAAAATCGTAGATGCTGCCGCCGTTGATAAGCTCTGACCCATAGGCGTAATAGCCGCCGATCTCGTTGATCTCCCGGCGGGCATATTCCGCCATATCCTCCACCTTGGCAAAGCTTTCGGCTCCGCGCATGGCCAGATTCCGGCGGCTGATATCCAGACTGGACATCAGCAGGTAGGAAGCGCTGGTCGTCTGGGTCAGGTTGATAATATTACCCACATACCCGGCATTGACCCCCGGCCCGCACAGCAGCATGGAACTTTGGGTCAGACTGCCACCGGATTTATGCATGGATACAGCAGCCATATCGGCTCCTGCCGCCATACCGCTGATGGGCAGTGCCGGCCCGAAATACAGATGGGTCCCATGCGCCTCATCCACCAGAGCCAGCATGCCATGCTCATGGGCCAGCTTGACCAGAGAGCGCAGGTCCGAGCAGATGCCATAATAAGTAGGGTTATTGATCAGAATAGCCTTGGCATCTGGGTTTGCCTCAATGGCTGCGCGCACGTCGCCTACTTCCATTCCCAAGGGAATGCCCAGCTGCTTGTCCACCTTCGGGTCAATGTACACCGGCACGGCGCCGCAGAGTACCAGGGCGTTGATGGCGCTTTTGTGCACATTGCGGGGCAGGATGATCTTGTCCCCAGGCTTGCAGGCGGTGAGAATCATGCTCTGCACACTGCTGGTGGTACCTCCCACCATCAGGAAGGCATGGGCAGCGCCGAAGGCATCGGCGGCCAGTTCTTCTGCCTCCTTGATGACAGAAACCGGATGGCACAGGTTATCCAGCGGTTTCATGGAGTTGACATCGATGCCGACGCAGCGCTCCCCCAGCAGTTCTACCAGTTCCGGATTTCCCCGGCCCCGTTTGTGCCCCGGCACATCAAAGGGGACCACCCGCTGACGGCGAAATTTTTCCAGCGCCTCATAAATAGGCGCTTTTTTTTGACGTTCCCGGTCCAAGACCATCCCTCTTTCCTGTTCTTCTTTGCGGCCGGCAAACAAAAAGGCAGTGTGCCGGTCTGGGCACACTGCCTGTGAAAAACAACGCAAACTCATGACTGCCCCATAGACAGGGAACAGGCATAGGGATGTTGTCTGATCCGTACTTAGAGTTTTCCAGCAAATAGGTCTGGCTGCTCTGCTACTCTTATTGACGTTTCACAAGTGGTGTGCATCCGCACGGGGTTATTCAAAGTGACCAACTTATAAAATTTCCGGGCATACGGCCCGTTCAATAATGTTGTGATGCCTTTACATCACACGCGGCAGCGGCCAGCCCTGTCCGATGAGCTTTAGACGCGATGGTATGCGTCCGGCCAAATCTATTTGCATGGTGGTAGCAAAGCACCACTCACACTGCCATTATTTTATCATGGATTTTTTGCTTGTCAAGCAATTGACATTTATTTTGTCTGACCGGTTTTTCCGAACAGATATTTCCGTGCCACCCAGGATGCTGCACGGTACGGCCAGGGGCGCAGTTCCTTGTCCGCCTGTTTGAGAAGACTGCGGATCGGCAGATGCTGGGGGCAGTGCTGCTCACAGGCTCCGCACTCCACGCACTGGGTAGCAAACGCTGGTTCCAGACGCAGGGAAACCACCTGCCAATATTCCCGTCGCCCGGTCCAGGCGTTTTCGGTATACATGGAATTATAGCAGCGGAAGGTGCCCGGTATGTCCACTCCCTTGGGGCATGGCATGCAATAGTCGCAGCCGGTGCAGGGGGCCTTGACCTTTGCCTCAATATCTGCTTTGACAGCCCGCAGCACTTCCGCTTCATGGTCGGTAAAAGCGCCGGCCTTTACCTCGGAAGCAATGCGGCAATTTTCGTCCAGCATTTCCAGGCTGTTCATGCCGGAAAGGACGCAGGTCACCTCCGGCTGATCCCAAAGCCAGCGCAGGGCCCATTCAGCCGCAGACCAGCCATTTTTATCGTTAGCGAACCGGCTGCAAGCCTTTTCCGGAAGCAGATTCACCAGCTTGCCGCCACGGAGCGGTTCCATGATAATGACCGGTAATCCCCTGGCAGCCGCTGCCTGCAGACCTGCCCGACCAGCCTGACTGTTTTCATCCAGATAGTTGTACTGGATCTGGCAGAAATCCCAGTCATACACATCCAGCAGCTTCAAGAACATGGCCGTGTTGCCATGAAAAGAAAAGCCTACCTGTCCGATCTGCCCCAGGCGCCGCTTTTCACCCAGCCATTCCTTGACTCCGGCTTTTTCCAGCTTGTGCCAGCTTTCCACGTCAGTGAGCATGTGCATCAGGTAATAGTCGATGTGATCGGTTTTTAGGCGGCGAAGCTGTTCGGAAAAATAGCGTTCCAGGTCCGCTCCGCTGCGGACCAGATACTGGGGCAGCTTGCTGGCTATGCGGATTTTGTCCCGGCAATGGTTGCGGGCCAGGATTTCTCCCAAAGCCGCTTCACTGCCCGGATAGATATAGGCAGTGTCAAAATAATTGACACCTTGTTCAATGGCATGGAGAATCTCTTTTTCGGCCTTGTCCAGGTCGATAGAAGTTCCCTTTTTGGTAAAACGCATGCAACCATAGCCCAGAATAGAAACGGGATGTCCGGCCTTGTCCTTTCGATATTGCATAACGGCTCAAGTTCTCCTGTATAACATACGATGATCAGCTTGTTTTGTCACTGCGCCAATTTCTGCAGCAGGTCAGAAAGAAGTTTGAAATCAATGGGTTTGGAAATATGCGCATTCATACCGGCTTCGGTGGTCTTGGCAATGTCTTCGGCAAATGCGTTGGCCGTTACCGCAATAATGGGCACTTTGGCGGCATCCGCGCGCTGCATGGCACGGATTTTCCGGCAGGCAGTGCATCCGTCCATTTCCGGCATCTGCATGTCCATCAGGATGGCATCCACGCTTCCCTCTTTTTCCTGAGAGAAGCGCTCCACGGCCTCCCGGCCGTTCCAGGCCTGCAGCACATCCACTCCCATCATGGAAAGAAATTCACTGGTAATTTCCATGTTCAGCTCATTATCCTCGGCCACGATCATACGTTTGCCTTCCATGGTAAACGGCTCCACCTCATCCAGGGACGGCTGTTCCGGCACAGGTTCCTCCACGATCTGCAGTGGCAGAGAAACCACAAAGCGAGACCCTTCTCCCAGCTTGCTCTGCACCGTGATTTCTCCGCTCATCTGCTGTACAAGCCCCTTTACGATGGGCATACCCAGCCCTGTTCCGGTAGCTTTGGTAGGAGCAAATACGGTTTCCCGTGCAAAGGGCTCGAAAATGTGTTCCAGAAAGCTTTCCGACATTCCCACCCCGGTATCTTCTACAATGATCTGGTACTGTCCTCGGCTTTCCCGTCGGGCAGCCTGACGCAGTTCCAGTCGGACACGGTCTCCTGGGCGGCTATATTTGAATGCATTGGAAAGAAGATTATTCAGTATCTGGTTCAGACGGAACGCGTCAGCATTTACCATACGGTCCTGCACATCCACCAGCACCTCATAGCGGCGGTCCTCCTGCTGCGCCTGCTCCCGGAAAAGCCCTGCTGTCTCGTTGACGCACTGCACCAGATCCATAGGCTGGCAATTCAGGGTACTCTGGCCGCCCTGTTCCAGTCGGGCCATATCCAGAATATCATTGACAAGAGCTGTCAGCTGACGGCTGGACGTGTCAATCTTGTCCAGATATTCCTGCACCTTTGCCGGATCCTGGGCATGCTGCCTTGCCAGTTTGGTCATGCCGGAAATCGCATTCAGGGGTGTGCGCATGTCATGAGACATGTTGGAGAAAAACATTGTCTTTTTGCTGGCGGCTCGCTTGGCATTTTCCAGAGCCTGTTCCAGCAATTCGTGCTGACGCAGTTCTTTTTTCTTCTTCACGTCAATCTCACGGAAGCACATGATGACTTCGTTCAGACCAAGTCCCTTGTTATACACGATCTTGATCGAAACCCACTTGCGGCCTTGCAAAAAGCGGCGCTGATAGTCTCCCCCATACTCATAGATATGAGAGTGAATCAGTTTTCGGATATTTTCCAGTGTAAAGTTTTTCTTGAACTCCTCATAGGTGTTGTCTTCCACCACAAGAGACAGTGTGTGCAGCAAATGTTCGTATTTGCCGCTTTGCCCCAATGGATCTGCCAGATCGGGGGCGGATTTGATGGTTGCATAAGTCCCCGTCTCAAAATTGATGCGGTAGATGGCGTAATAGGTATCACCCAATATCTGCAATGTATCGGAGATATATTTCACCCTCCGCTTTTCAGCGTATTCCCGCAGAATGGAAACGATGACTGCCACCAGAAAAATCAGAAAGATGCCGGACAGCAGATACATGGAAGTGCTGTTATTTGTACTATACAAAATCTGCCGCAAGGAAAAGGTCACGATGGAAGTCCAGCCGTTGCTCATCTCATAATAGTAGATTCTCTGCTGTTCACCGTCCAGCCCGCGAATAGAGGCAGTGTGGCTTTCAAACGACCTATCACGCACACCTTCCAACAGTTTCTGGGCATACTGCTGCACGGCCTCATCTTCCAGACTGTACCCGCCGGTAAGATAAATCAGGGTCCCGCTATTATCAAACAGATAGTAGGCGCTCCCCTCCGGCAATTCTATTTTGTTCTTCAGGGTGTGAAAATTATCCATCAGGATATCAAAGGCAAGAACGTTTCCCTCACCGTGCAGTTTCACCGACAAGGTCACCAGCCGTTTGCCGGTGATTGCATCCACATATACATCCGTAAAAACGATTTTGCCATCGGCGGCCAGTGCGTTTGTGTACCATTCCTTTTGGGTATAGTCGTAATCTTCGTTGCCCTCCCAGGGATTGGCAGCCACAATTTTACCATCCACAACAGCATATGGGTCGATGATGTCCGCACCAAGTACCTGGGACATGTATTGTGTATATTCGTCCAATCCCTGCTGCATGGATTGTGCCGGATCATCATTATCAATGGATGTATCCGTATACAGCGAACACATAGTCAGGAACATTTCATAGATGGAGATCCGTGTCTCTTCTTCGCTGGAATAACTTTGTGCCAGGTTGTTGCCCATTTCATTGGCATTATACAGAAGCTTATCCCGCACCAGATAGATTCCCAGTGACATAACTGCAAAAAATGCCACAATCAAGGCAATATTCAGCCACAGGGTTCTGTCATGATTCTTGATTCCCTGCATTTCCATTTTATATCCTTCTCCCCGTACGGATACATTGATTGACCTGCAATCTTGTCAGTGTCTCTTTCAGCAATTCCAGACAATCCTGACCGGACGCTTTTCCTCCGGAACGGAGCAGGCAGAAAGAGAGCGGTAGGCATGTTCCAGTTCCGCAGCTGCCATCTCTTCGTATTCTTCTCCGCTGCGATCCAGTCCGCCGCTTGCATAGGCCACCGCAGCTGCTCCGTAGAACAGAAATCCCAATGCGTTGGACGGGGTCTGCATAGTGGCGCAAGCCACTGCAACCGCCCGTGCCGCGGCTTGCTCGGCGGCACCGGTACAGCATCGTGCCATATCAGCGGCCAACCGTATATGACTCTTGCAGTGTGACACAGGCTGTTTCTGTTCCACAGCGTCCTGGCATTGGGAAACAATCTCCCACAGTCCTGGACAGGTCTCCTGGCAAATCGGAAGGTACCGTTCCCGCGCATATCCGATAGCCCATCTGGCCAGCGTGGTCTTACTTTGTGTTTCTATGAGCCGCATAAGACTGCGGCATGTCTCAGATTGAATGTCTCCCAGGGTCTTTCGCAACTTCGGCATGGCGGATTTCCACCTTTCTGCATCTGCATACTTACGGTTCTTATTGTATAGGAGGCTATTCCAGGATGCAAGCAAATTTATCGTACAAAGCCAGAAACGCCCCTTACTGTGCATACAATTTGTCCGGTCCCAAAAGCGATCTGTCATCTTACAAGAATTCCCCGGACTGCTTTGCCAGCCATCCGGGGAATTTGTATACCATGGTTACGATTCAGCCTTTTTGGTCTTGCTGCGTGGCACAGCCGCCGCCTGCTGCAGCTGTCTGGCTCTCTCCAGCACCGGCTTGAGGTACTGTCCGGTGAAAGACGCCGGATTTTCGGCGACTTCTTCCGGTGTGCCGGTGGCAACCACCAGTCCGCCGCCGCTGCCGCCTTCAGGCCCCAGGTCGATAATATAATCGGCCCGTTTGATCACGTCCAGGTTGTGTTCGATCACGATAACCGTATTGCCGGCATCCACCAGTTTGTCCAGAACCTTGACCAGACGATGCACGTCAGCCACATGCAGACCGGTGGTTGGTTCATCCAGAATATACACCGTCTGCCCGGTATCCCGACGGGCCAGCTCGTTGGCCAGCTTGACACGCTGAGCCTCACCGCCGGACAGGGTCGTGGCTGCCTGCCCCAATTCAATATATCCAAGGCCGACCTCCTGCAGAGTCTGGAGCTTGCGGGCAATCTTGGGCTGGTTGGCAAAGAAGACGCAGGCCTCCTCCACCGTCATGTTCAACACATCCGAAATGTTTTTGTCCCGGTAATGCACTTCCAAGGTCTCACGGTTGTAGCGCTTGCCTTTACACACATCACAAGGCACATAAATATCCGGCAGGAAATGCATTTCGATTTGCAGGATACCGCCGCCCTCACAGGCTTCGCAGCGCCCGCCCTTGACATTGAAGCTGAAGCGTCCGGGTCCATAGCCACGAGCTTTGGCGTCCTGGGTATTGGCAAACAAGGTGCGGATATCGCTGAAGACCCCCGTATAGGTAGCTGGGTTGGAACGGGGCGTACGTCCGATAGGAGACTGGTCGATGCCGATGACCTTATCCACCCATTCCATTCCCTGCACCTCATCACACTGGCCGGGACGGCTGCGGGCACCGTTCATGGCGGCAGCCAGGGTTTTGTACAGAATCTCATTGACCAGGGTGGATTTGCCGGAACCGGACACACCTGTCACGCAGACCATCTTGCCCAAGGGGAAATCCACCGTAATATTCTGCAGATTATTTTCCCGGGCCTTTACCACGCGCAAAAACTTGCCATTGCCAGGGCGGCGGTTTTCCGGGACCTCCACAAATTTGCGTCCGGACAGGTACTGCCCTGTAATGCTCCGTTTGGCCTTGCACACGTCTGCCACACTGCCGGCGGCCACGATCTCACCGCCATGCACACCTGCTCCAGGGCCCACATCCACCAGGAAGTCTGCCTGCCGCATGGTATCCTCATCGTGCTCTACCACGATCAGGGTGTTCCCCAGATCCCGAAGCCGCTTCATGGTAGCGATCAGCTTATCGTTGTCCCGTTGATGCAGACCGATACTGGGTTCGTCCAGCACATAAAGCACCCCGGTCAGTGCGCTGCCAATCTGTGTGGCCAGACGGATGCGCTGACTTTCACCGCCGGACAGGGATGCCGCGCCGCGAGACAGGGTCAGATATCCCAGTCCCACACTGTTGAGGAATCCCAACCGCTCCCGTACTTCCTTGAAAATGGGCGCGCCGATCATCTCGTCCCGCTCTGAGACCTTAGCGTTCTGGATGAATTCCAGTTCCTGCTGCACGCTCATATCGCAGAAATCCGCAATATTGATGCCGCCTACCGTGACAGCCAGACTGGCCGGCTTCAGACGCCGGCCATGGCAGGTGGGGCACTCCTCACTGGACATGACCAGTGCAATCTCTTCTTTGACCCACTCGCTGCTGGTTTCCCGGAACCGCCGTTCCAGATTGGGAACAATACCTTCGAATTCATTATAATAGGTCCCGGAGCCGAACATGTTTTCACGCTGCAGTTCGATTTTTTCTCCATTGGTACCATACAGAATGGCATGGACAGCTTCCTCGCTCATGTCCCTGACCGGCGTGTCCAGCGTGAAGCCATATCTCTTGCCCAGGGCTTTGTAGTACATTTCAGACACAGAACCTTCGGCATAATACCAGCCGCTGGCCTTGATGGCGCTTTCCCGGATGGACTTGCGCTTGTCCGGAATAATGCGGGCAGGATCCACTTTCATGAAAGTGCCCAGGCCGGTGCAGGTTTCGCAGGCGCCGAACGGATTGTTGAAGCTGAACATGCGCGGGTTCAGTTCCTCGATGGAAAAGCCGTGCTCCGGACAGGCATAGTTCTGGCTGAAAGTCATCGGCTCTCCACCGATCACATCCACCGTAACAAGGCCCCCTGTCAGGGCCAGGGCAGACTCGATGGAATCGGCCAGACGGCTGCGGACGGAATCATTGATGGACAAGCGGTCGACTACGATTTCCACCGTGTGCTTGATATTCTTTTCCAGCTTGATCTCTTCCTCGAGATCATACATATTGCCGTCGATGCGTACCCGTGCATAGCCGGCACGGCGGGCAGCATCCAGTTCCTTGGCCTGGGTGCCCTTACGGCCGCGCACCACCGGGGCCAGAATCTGAAACCGCGTGCGATCCGGCAGTTTCAGCACCTCATCCACCATCTCATCCACGCTCTGCTGGGAAATGACGCGCCCACAGATGGGACAGTGCGGGATGCCGATGCGGGCATACATCAGGCGCAAATAGTCGTAAATTTCCGTGACGGTGCCCACTGTAGAGCGGGGATTGTGGCTGGTGGTCTTCTGGTCAATGGAGATTGCCGGGGAAAGACCGGTAATCTCGTCCACATCCGGCTTTTCCATCTGACCCAAAAACTGGCGGGCATAGCTGGACAAGCTCTCCATATACCGACGCTGACCATCGGCATAAATCGTATCAAAAGCCAGACTGGATTTGCCGGACCCAGACAGCCCCGTCATAACAATCAGCTTGTTGCGCGGCAGTGTCAGGTTCACATTTTTCAGATTGTGCTCCCGCGCCCCCTTGATAACAATGCGCTGGTTGGCATCAATCTCAATTTTTTTTGAAGGACTCAACGTTTATTTCCTCCTGCCTTTTCGGGCTTTGCCCGCCGTGCGGCGCGGGCTCTCCTCTTTGTTGGTGGGGTCTTCCCCGCGCTGCAGCCGCTCAATCTCATCCCGCAGGAAAGCAGCGTGCTCGAACTGCAGCAGACGGGCCGCCTCCTTCATCTCCTTGGTCAAGCGGGCAATGGTCTGTTCCCGCTCGGCACGGCTCATGCGGTTGCGGCGCATCTTTTTGTTTTCTTCCGACATACTGATCTCCAGGCCGCCGCCAATGGCTTTGACAATGGTTCTGGGAGTAATGCCGTGTTCCTTATTATAGGCGTCCTGAATGGTGCGGCGACGTTCAGTCTCGGTGATAGCCCGCTCCATGCTGGGTGTCACCTCGTCGGCATACATCAGGACCACGCCATTGGCATTGCGGGCAGCACGACCGATGGTCTGGATCAAACTGGTCTCACTGCGCAGGAATCCTTCCTTATCCGCATCCAGAATGGCGATGAGGGATACTTCCGGCAGGTCCAGACCTTCACGCAGCAGGTTGATGCCTACGATCACATCGATTGCACCGGTACGCAGATCCTTGATGATTTCCATGCGTTCAAAGGTATCCACCTCGTGGTGCATATATTTGGTCTTGACGCCATGCTCTTCCAGGAAGTCGGTCAGGTCTTCCGCCATTTTCACAGTCAGAGTGGTGACAAGCGCACGTTCGCCGCGGTCGATGCGCAGACGAATTTCTCCAAGAAGGTCTTCAATCTGCCCCTCCACCGGTCGCACACTGATCAGCGGATCCAGCAGACCGGTGGGCCGGATCACCTGTTCTGCCACGCGAGAGGAATGGTCCCTCTCATAAGCGCCGGGGGTTGCACTTACAAAAATAGTCTGCCCTATTTTGGATTCAAATTCTTCAAATTTCAGCGGGCGGTTATCAAAAGCCGAAGGCAGGCGGAAGCCATATTCCACCAGGGTCTTTTTGCGGCTGTAGTCACCGCCGAACATGCCCCGCACCTGAGGCAGCATAACATGGCTTTCGTCCACCATCAGCAAAAAGTCCTTGGGGAAGTAGTCCAGCAAGGTGGTGGGAGTGGAACCGGGTGCACGGCCGGACAGCACTGCCGAGTAGTTCTCGATACCCTTGCACATGCCAACTTCCTGCAGCATTTCCATGTCATATTTGGTGCGCTGGGCAATACGCTGAGCCTCAATGAGTTTTCCCTGCTCCGTGAAGAATTTGACCTGCTGCTCCATCTCCTCGTTGATTTTCACGAGGCCTTCCTTCATCTTTTCCGGCCCGACGATGTAGTGACTGGCCGGGAAGATGGCCACATGGCGTATGATGTTGCGGCGTTCCCCGGTCAAGGGGTCAAACTCGCTGATACGATCGATCTCATCTCCGAAGAACTCCACCCGGATGGCAAACTCATCGTTGTAGGCCAGATGAATATCCACAATGTCTCCCCGCACACGGAATTTGTTGCGTATGAAGTTCATATCGTTGCGCTCATACTGCAGCTTGACCAGACGGCGGCAGAGTTCATCCCGCTCCATCTGCATCCCGGGGCGCAGACTGATGACCATGCTGCGGTAATCGATAGGGTCGCCCAACGAGTAGATGCAGGAAACGCTGGCCACAATGATCACATTGCGCTGTTCCGACAGTGCAGCAGTAGCCGAATGCCGCAAACGGTCAATTTCATCATTGATGGCGCTATCCTTTTCAATGTAGGTGTCCGTGGAAGGAATATACGCTTCCGGCTGATAGTAATCGTAGTAGGAGACAAAATACTCCACCGCATCATCCGGGAAGAAACTGCGCATCTCGGTACAGATCTGGGATGCCAGGGTCTTGTTGGGCTCCAGAATCAGGGTCGGACGGTTACACCGGGCAATGATGTTGGCCATGGTGAAGGTCTTGCCGGAACCGGTCACGCCCAAAAGCGTCTGCCCCTTGTCCCCTGCTTCAATTCCTCTGACCAGTGCTTCTATAGCCTGCGGCTGGTCACCCGTAGGTGAAAACGGCGCTTTCAGATGAAACACGCCTTGCAGTTCTGCATTTGCCTCTTGACTCACGTCCCGTCCCCCTTTGTCTTTTGCATCCTCTGACGCTTTCGTTGTTACAACAATTGGTTGTATCTCGTTTGATTATAGCATGCTTTTCCCCGGGCGTAAAGTGTTTTTTGCAAAAACGAAAGCAACTTTACTCTGACGGATTCTGCGCCAGATATTCCGCGATAACCTGCAGGAATTTCTTCCCATACCGATGTGCGCGAGCCTCTCCCACACCGGAAATCCGCATGAGATTCCCTGTGGTTCTCGGGCACTTGGAAGCCATTTCAGCCAGCGACGCGTTGGACAGGATAATATAAGCCGGCACATGCTGTTTCTGGGCCAATTCACTGCGCACCGCCCGCAGCCGCTCATACAGATCAAGAGAAAGATTGGTTGGGGCAGACACCTTCGCCTTGGCCGGGATTTTCACTTTTTCCTTGGTACGGCGTTCCGTCATAGTCACCGCTTTTCCCTGGAACAGCACCTCTCTGGCGCTCGCAGCCAGACGCACCACCGGATATTCCCCTTGGGTATTGACAAGATATCCCTGCTCTTCCAACGCATCAAGATACAGACGCATACGGGCCGGCGGCGTATCCCGCATAATCCCATAGGTGGGCAATTCATTCAATCCACGTTTCAGGGTGTTTTTGTCCTGGCTACCCCGCAGCATCTGGACCAGTGCCACCACCCCAAGCCCTCCTGGCCAACGCTTTTCAATGCGTGCCACACCGGACAGAATCTTCTGTGCTTCAGTGGTGATGTCAGTCTGAACAAAGTCTCCCTGACAGTTGCCGCAGTTGCCGCAGCCGCCCGTCTGCTGCTGGCCAAAATATTCCAGCAGAAAACCGCGCAGACAGCGGGTGGTCTTGCAGTAAGCCACCATCCTGTCCAGACGCTGCAGATCCAGTTTTTCAATTTGTCGGGCCTGTTCCTCATTCAGTTCTTCATTATCGTGACTGTTCTGAATGAGGAATCGGGCAGTCTGCACATCCCCAAGAGCATACAGAAGAATACATTCAGCAGCGCTTCCATCGCGTCCGGCCCGACCAGCTTCCTGGTAGTAATTTTCGATATTTTTCGGCATGTTATAGTGGATGACAAACCCCACGTTGGATTTGTCGATTCCCATGCCAAAAGCATTGGTCGCAACCATGACACGGCATCGGTCATAGACAAAATCTTCCTGATTCTTTCGCCGTTCTTCCGCTTCCAGGCCGGCATGGTAGCGTGTTGCGGAAATTCTGGCTTTTCGCAATTGTGTGCATACCAGCTCCACCGTTTTACGGGTTGAGCAGTAGATAATTCCGCTTTTGCCCGGGTGGTCCTTGATATAGTCTTCCACAAACTGATCTTTGTCACGCGGACGTTCTACCGCAAAATACAGATTGGGACGGTCAAAGCCGGTGGTAACGCAAACAGGATCGCGCAATTCCAGCAGTCTGGCAATATCCTGCTTTACCTGACCCGTTGCAGTGGCGGTAAATGCCCCCACTGGCGGTCGGGGTGCAAGCCTTTCAAGAAAGCCGGCAATGCGCAGATAACTGGGGCGGAAATCCTGCCCCCACTGGGATACGCAGTGGGCTTCATCCACAGCCACCAGGGAAATCCTCACGCTGCTGATCAAAGAAAGAAAACCATCTGTTTCCAGCCGTTCGGGTGCCACATACAGCAGTTTGTACTGTCCGAAGCGTGCCCCCTGTACAATATCCCAATATTCCTTTTCGTCCATACCGGAGTGGATGCATGCAGCCTCGATTCCACTCTGCCGCAGAGCGGCCACCTGATCCTGCATCAGAGAGATAAGCGGCGCGATCACCAGCGTCAGCCCAGGCAAAAGCATGGCCGGCACCTGGTAGCATGCGGATTTGCCAGCGCCGGTAGGCATCACGCCCAACACGTCCTGTCCGGCCAGAATAGCCTCTATCAGCGTTTCCTGGCCTGGGCGGAACGTATCGTGTCCGAAATATTTTTGTAGCACATCATATTGGTTCATTGAACGTTCCTTTCTGCCGCGGACGAAAGCTGTGAACTTTTTACAAAATTTTTCTACAGCCAGGGCAAATCATTTTACTTTTTGTGAAAAGGTTGCTATAATAGAGATACGGTAACCGCCAGTGGACAAATGTCCCGCTGACAGCTGCCAAGACCGGGTACCGCGTATACACGGTGCCAAATAAGGAGGTTGTCCTATGAAAGTCACATGTACCGGTCGTCGCGTATCGCTGAAGCCCAGCTTCATTGAACTGGCAGAGAAGAAGCTGGCCAAGCTCGACAAATTCTTCCCCGAAGAAGCGCAGGCACAGGTTACGGTAACCGTGGAGAAAAGCCGCCAGACCGTAGAACTGACGCTGCGCAGCGGCACGCTGACCATGCGCGCCGAGAAGGCCTCTGACCGGATGGAGGACGCCCTGAGTGATGCCGTAGATCTTCTGGTGCGCCGTGTGGTCAAGTACCGCAAGCGCCTGGGCGACAAACTGACCGCAGCCGCGGCACAGGAGACGCCCGTCAACGAACCGGAAGAGCCGCTGACCGTTGTGCGTGAAAAGCACTTTGCCGTCAAGCCCTGCACCACCGAAGAAGCCATCATGCAAATGGAACTTCTGGGGCACAGTTTCTTCCTGTACCGCAGCGCTGATTCCGGCGAGGTCCAGGTCGTTTATCGCCGCGCGGACGGTGGTTACGGTGTGCTGATTCCCGAAGCCTGATGAACCCAATATGGCGCCGCCCTCTTTCGGGGGCGGCGCCTTTTTCGTCTTTTCTACTCTTTTTCGCCATCTTCTGTTTCCGGTTGTGTCCCGGGCTCGCTGGCCAAGGCCGCCTGCGCTGTCAAAGCAGGCGATGCCTGAAACTGTTTCATCATACTGGCCGCATCTGTGGGTGCCACAATGATATGGTCCACCAGATGAATTCCCAGCGGCTGCAACGCTTCCGCCGCCAGACGTGTGGCGTATACATCTGCATTGGAAGGTACTGCCAGTCCGGAGGGATGATTGTGTGCCAAAAAGGCACAGGTACATCCGCTGGCCACTGCCTCCCGTGCCATTTTCCGGGTGTTGATACTGACATGATTGGGCACGCCTTCGGATACCCGGATGTCCCGCAAGGGCATGTACTGGTCATTCATGGCAATCAGGTAGCAGATTTCGTTATGTTCGCCGTAAAACAGCGGCCGCACATATTCAATACGAGCGGCTTCCTTGTTCAGTGGGTGCAGCTTTCCTCGGCGCTGCTGCAACAGATAATACTGGTCAAATTTACGGATACTGGCAATCAGTCGGGCACTGGCGGGACCGATCCCCTCCACTTTCAGCAGTTCTTCCTCGCTGGCATCCAACACGTTGCAGAAACTTCCGAACTGCTGAATCAGTCGATGCGCCAGCGCATTGGTATCCTTGCGCGGAATGGAAAAGAACAGAAGATATTCCAGCACCTCATGGGCCGCCAGGTTGGAAAGGCCTTCCCGACGGACCCGTTCCTGCATACGGGAACGATGATCAGCATGGATTGGTTTTTCCTTTTTCTCCTGCGCCATAGAGGATGCACATCCTTTACGTTTGACTTTTTCTATTATATACTATAAATATTGTTTTGCAAAGTAGAGGTATAAGGATGAAAAGGTTTACGGCAGGAGAAAACGAAAACGGCGTGCGTCTGAGTCGCTTTGTGGAGGCAGTCACTTCCGGTATGCCACGCGGCATGATGTATAAAAGTTTTCGGAACAAACGGATCAAGGTCAATGGAAAGCGCGGCGAACCGGATACCCGCCTTCAAACCGGGGATATTATTGAGCTGTACATCAATGATGAATTTTTCCCTGCCGTTCCGGTGACAAGTATAAAAAAGCCGCCGCGTCGCCAGCCTGCCGTTACCGTGGTATACGAGGATGAGGATATCGCTGTACTCTACAAGCCTGCCCATCTCCTGTGCCACAGTGATCGGACAGGAGATCCCAACCTGGTGGATGCCTTCACGGCCCGCCTTATTGAGGAAGGCAAATACGACCCCAAGGCAGAAAACCGGTTTGCGCCCGCCTTGTGCAATCGGCTGGACCGCGGTACCGAGGGACTTGTTATCGCGGCCAAAAGCTATGCCGCTTTGCGGGATATGAACGAGATCATCCGGGAAGATTGGCTGAAAAAGGAGTACCTGACCATCACCATCGGAACTCCGCCTGCCGGAAGACATGTTGCTTGGCTGCAGCACAGCGAAAAAGGCAATAAGGTAAAAGTGCACGCCCACGAATCGGCAGGATACAAACAGATCATCACCGATGTGACGCCCATTCGCCGCAATGGTCCCTTTACTCTTTGCCGCATCGGTCTACTGACCGGAAGGACCCACCAGATCCGCGCCCATCTGGCATTCCTTGGGCACCCTGTTCTGGGAGACATCAAGTACGGAAACCGTACCGTCAACGAGCGTACTGGCTTTAAGACGCAGGCTCTGTGTGCACAGCGGCTGACCTTCGGCCGCATTCCTGAGTCCAACAGTCTGCACCATCTTTCGGGGCAGGTCATCAAACTGAATGATCCTGCCATTGTTCACCAATTTGACGCGCTTGACCAAGACTGAGCGATCACATAACAAAGCAGGTCGGGAAATTTTATCCCGACCTGCTTTTTCGTACAGGGATTTATACCGCCAGCCTGTATCCGATGCGGAAAACCGTCTCGATACGGGCTTCCTGCCCCATTTTGCGGCGCAAGTGCTGGATATGTACATCGAGGGTGCGGGTACTGACCCCCGCCGGGTACCCTACAACAGCCAACAGCTGACCGCGCGGCACCGCTTTGCCGCGGTTGTCACACAGCGTGTTCCAAAGAGCTTGTTCACTGGGCGTCAGTTTGTTCTGCTTTTCCAAAGGCATCCTTATCCCTCCTCTTCTCCGAACTGCAGGTACCGCTGCGGGTCCCACCCACAGGTTTCGGCCATGCGTTCCACCAAGGTCCGGCCGCTTGCCTGCAACTCTTCCATCAAAAAATCATCCGCAATGCGCCCCTGATGCAGCACGATGGCACGATCCAGAAAATGTTCCACATCATCCAGATAATGGGTTGTGATCAGAATGGTTTCCTCTCCGTGCAGAACGGCACTCATCAGCTTGATAAAATCCTTGCGGGTAAATACATCCTTGCCCAGAAAGGGTTCATCCATCAAATAGTAATCGGCCCGCTTGGCAAATCCGGCTGCCAGTTCCACACGTGCCTTCTGACCCGTGGAAAGCCGTGCAATGCGCACATCAGCAGGCAGGCGAAAGAACTCCAGAAAGTCACGATAGCGTTTGGGGTCAAAGGCAGAATGCAGATCTTCCAGAAAAGCGCCATACTCCCCCACTGTCAGGTTGGGGTAATAGCTGCCTTCTCCGGTAATATAACTGATCCGCTCATATTGTTTGGCAGCCGGTTTTCCATCAAACAAAGCAATCCCGGATTTTGGCGGTAAAAGACCGGCCATGGCACGCAGCAAAGTGGTCTTTCCAGCTCCGTTATCGCCGAGGATTCCCACCACCTGTCCGTCGGGGACCGTAAAGCTGGTAGGCAGCAGACCCACACGGGTACGGCCACGGCGCCAGGTTTTTTCCAGATTTTTTACATCAATCATTGGTTGTCCCTCCCTGTGCTTCCTGTGGAAAAACCGTATAATAATCCCGGTTCAGCGACAGCAGCTCTCCAGCCAAACCATAAAACATGAAACTCGGATTTCTGACATAGCTTCCCCAAACCTTTGCCGCACCGGTATCCAGCAGCCCGCTGTATACCACGTCCTTTTCATTCAGATCATACACATTCAGCCGATAGCCGATCGGATAAGATAGGGAATCCACTTGTTGAAAAGCGCGGTCAACCTGGATCTGGTTTTCTTCTCGCCCCACAAAGAGAAGATACCTTCCGTCATCACTGCGCTGGATCACAGTCGCCCCCGGCAGCAGACTGCCGTCATTGAGCAGATTTCCCGGCAAGTCAATCCATTCCAGCTTGCCGCTCTGATCTAATTGAAGAGATACAATCCGATAATCTGTTCCCTGATGCAGTCCCAACACAAAACAGCTCTGATCTGCCTGTTGCGTATTGACCTGTGTGCAGGAATACTCCGTTCCCACATCCTGAAAAATGAGTTCCTGCTGCAGGCAACTGGCATTTTCATCCACCAAATCAAACCGGATGTTTCCGTCTGTGTCCTGATATAAGACTCCCAAATATTGATCCAGAGTTACGCATTTCAGAATCTCTTCAAGATTTTGCGGCACATAGAAGAGCTCTACACTCCCATATTCCGTAGATTTGTTCAGTACATCGACTGAAATGTCACCGTACTGGACCTTGCCGTCTGTGGGTAGTGTCTGAACCTCCTCTTCGGAGAGGCTTTCCGTCACACGCCAGATACCCGGCTGGTAAAGGATTGAGTCCTTGTTCAGCCCGATCATCCAGGAATCTCCCCAGCGCACATACAGATTGCTTGTCCATTGAGGGTATGCCTGTCGTCCATAGTCCCCGAAAACATCCCAGTCCATCCCACTCCATGCAGCAGGGTAAGACATCACTTCCACCGGCTCGTCTGTCTGGTAATCTGCAATATGCAGTCGAAGCGATGTGTTGTCCGGCAGCGTGATCAGCCGCATGACCCAGAGACTCTGTGCCGAGGATGTGGCAGTATTGCCGCTGTAGGAGGCCTTTTGGTTCACAGCATCCCGTTCTTCGGGTGCAATCGTGATGATATTAAGGTCATCGAAGTCATCCGGCAGGCTAGCGTTTTCCGGCAACCGGACTTGTTCCGGGAACACTTGACCGGAGAGCTGTCCATTTTCCAGCACAACAAAGGTAATCGCGTTTTCTGCCTGGAACCGGGAATAGGCCGAAAGCTGAAAGGGCTGCAGCGCCTGATGATCCCCGTATTCATCGATAAGGCGGGTCTGCATCTTCTGCAGCCCGACCATCCGCACTGCTGTCCCCATGCCGAGCACCAATGCCGATACGATAGCAAGAACTGCCAGTCCCCGTGCGGGGCTTTGCTTTTTGGTGTGCATCATTTCGGTCCCCCACTTCACAGTTTTTCTGCCCGGTACAGAGCCCACAAGGCACTGCCCAGGTTCTGGAGTACCGGCAAAGCAGCTGCTCCAAGAATCAGAAGCAACAGTAAATTCACGCCAGACTCCCACGCTTTGTTGGTCTCGATATAATAGCGCAGATATAAGCTTCCCGCACCAACACCTGCCGTGCCCATCGCCAAGAACATAGCAGCCGCGCGTCGGAAGCCACGGCAGCAGGCAATACAAGCGGACTGTATCGAGAGCAGCAGCATAAAACCAATCACCCATATCCAGCTGCCGCCTCTGACAGGCAAAAGCATCTGAAAAAGAGGATTTGCGTTTATTTCCTCAAACAGGCTTCCCGCAGGCAGAGTCCCTGAAACCAGTCCGACTGCCACTCTGCCGCTGAGCGCCGTTACCGGAAAATAGAACACCGTATACAGTACGACCTGCCATGCTGTAAAAATAATCTGCAACAACAAAGAGAGAAGAATCTGGGCGGCCGGAAACAGCAACCGGGAAAATGGCATTGTGTGCAGGGTATACATCATATGGGACCGCCCACCGCTGCGGGTGGCAGAAGCCGCCGTAAGCAAAACCAGATATAGCGTGACAAAGAAAAGCGGTAGTTGGCCGCAGCCCATAAACAAATCTGCCATCTGCATCCCAAGAGTCTCCTTCCGGGCGGCAGACAACAACAAAAGCGCCATCTGCTGTGCACCGTACACGCCGCACAGCAGCATAAACGGACGCCTTACAAGATGCCAGTGCCAACTTACCAGCCTGCCGAGTCTTTTCATGCCATTCCCTCCCCTGCCTGTTCCCAGGCCGCAGTCACACTGAAGAGCTGTATTGTCCGCTCAGCGCCGTAAAGCTTGCTGAACCACAGTTCTTGTTTCCATCGCTGTGCAATGCCAAAATCCAAATATGCGGAAAGCATCGGCTGCGCGTTCTCCTTTCCCGAATAGACTTGCACATTCCATCCGGTCACTGCCGATATGCTGCAGTCAATTTCCTGGGCAAGAGAATCTGCTCCGGTATAATGCCGGATCACAGATTCCGGAACCGTTCCTGCCAGCCTTTCGGTCTTTTCGGACACCACCATGAGGCGGGAACCATCCGTACTGAAACCGGCCGTAATCGGGAGCGAATCCTTTGTCAGAGGCAGGCAGGATTGTTGTTCAATGGAGTTCTGGTCCATGCGCAAAACGATAAGCTGACCGCCGCCTTCCTGATTCTTTATCGCAAAGACAATCTCATCCATTCGCAAGGACGGCAGAACCGTAGCACTTTGTCCAGCTGTCAAAGATATGTCCAGAGGAAGCTTGGCAACAGATTTCCATTCCCCATCCAGCAGATACAGAATCAGATTTCCTTCTTCGCTTCTCGTGAGAATCCATCGTCCGTTTTCAAGGCGGGCATTTTTCCAGCTGTCACACAGGACCAGCGTTTCGCCGTCTTCCAGCGTGCAAACCTCTTCCACCGTGCCGTACGCCTGGTTCAGAGAGGAAACCGGCATTCCCTGTACGTCCACTTCCGGTACCAGCTTTTCGATCTCTTCTGGGAAGCAGAATTTCCGGACCATATATATGCCGCCGTCTTCTCCGTTACCGGGGCTGACGTATAAGCTGACCGGTTCTTCTGCATCCAAAATGGTCACGTCCCGAATATCATATCCGGCGTTTGCCACTTCTGCGGCATTCAGCATATAAGGATGTGAATCCCCCGCTTTGCTTTTGTCGTAGACTTCAGCGGTTACGGTGACTGCCTCCGGCAATGTGGTCTGTCCAAGACTGAACCGAACAGAACGGTTTGACCCATCCGTAACCATGAGGGTATACACCTGATTCAATGTATCTACCTGCGCTGTATACTGCATTCCTTCATAAGGCGTGTGCAGGAAAAACGCTCCATAAGAACCGCTGATATGACCGCCCTCTGCCCGCTCGTCT
Source organism: Subdoligranulum sp. DSM 23681 (assembly GCF_057005535.1). Classification (NCBI taxonomy): domain Bacteria; kingdom Bacillati; phylum Bacillota; class Clostridia; order Eubacteriales; family Oscillospiraceae; genus Subdoligranulum; species Subdoligranulum sp. DSM 23681. The sequence continues at coordinate 39,675 of NZ_CM168050.1, forward strand.
ACAGCAGCCATCACATCATCCGGTACACACAGCTGGTATTGATCCAGCAGCGGAAGAGGGTCGTAAGAACTCGTCCGGAAAAGAGGCTTTTCAGAGAGAACGCCGTCGGCAAGAGTGAAAGCCAAGGCGGAGGCTGTGCTCTGCTTCCAAAGTCCATGCACAGTAAAGCCATCCAGCAAGGACTTGTCTCCGCTCTCAATATGAAGTGCAACAGCATCTTTTGGGTAAGCTGCACGCAGAAATCCCTGACCGGCCAAAAGTACCAGCATGCCTGCCGCCAGGACTCCAAGACAGGCTTTGTAAGGGCGGTCTGCTTTTTTACTTTTCATGACTGTCCTCCCCTTACTCTGCCAACTCGGCCCGGTGCACAGACCACAATCCCCATGCGACCAACACCGTTGCGATTGCTGCTACGATCAGCGCTGACACCGCCATTGCTCTGCTATGCTGCAGTGATTGGACGATTTGCTCCCACCCGATATTCCAAACCAAAGCCTGAAACATCAAAACGGTCAAAATAGCCTGATCCGCCAGCGCGGCAAGCTCGGCTGCCGTCCGCTTCCATCCGCTGTGAACCAGAGCCGATGGAAGCAGAAGGGACGGGACCAAAAGCATGATTGCGGTAAAAAGCATTCCAATCCAATCTGTTGGAATCATCACCCGCATAAGGCTGCAATCCGCCAGTGCCCACCAAAGTTGCCCCTTTGCGGTTACATCAAATTGAAAGCATCCGGCGCAGACGCTGTCCTGCAAAGCTGTGGTTGGCCCCCACATCACCGTCAGCAAAACAATCTGTAATGCCATACCGGTCACGAACCACAAAAGAACAGACAAAGCACGGCCTGCTATCAGCGCCCAGCGAGGCATTGGCAGAGTCAACGCCGTACAGGATGCGTGTGTATGCCGTGCAGCTATTTCCTGCGGTATTTGTGCACACAACGGCAGAGCCAGATACACTGCCGCCACTACCCACAAAACGCCGGCGGACTCCACAAGATCCCCATATCCCAGGTGTGACTGATTGGGGGATGCTGCCGCCGTAAAAAGCAAAATACACTCCACAGCTGCCCCCAGCCCCAAAAGAAAGGAGACCGGTCCGCGGCCCATGGACCAGTTCCAAGCCGCATATTGTAACAGCCTTTTCATACATACCTCCTATGTACTATATTGCTAATACACATTGACAATAAAAAAATCACTGTTTATTCTTCGCCCCACAATTCACTAATCAGAGCTATCACCTTGCGGTAGGACAGATGGTTATCCTTGGCGTCTGTCACGAATTGCTGCACCAGGCCTCGGCTGAGTTCATCTTCGATCCAACTGCGCAGTTCCGGTGTAAGGTGAACTGTGCTCAGATTGTTGCCTTGGGTCTGCACATACCCCTCCTCAGTCATAAGGCGGTATGCCTTCTGGGCTGTATTGGGATTGATCCCGGTTTGTGCCGCCAATTCCCGCCGACTGGGCATGGGCTCTCCATCCTCCACGGCCCCCAGCATGATCTGACGCTTCAGATGTTCCGCAATTTGTTGGTACACGGGTGACCGATCATGAAACCGCAATCCCTGAAAGCTGACCAATCGCGCTCCCCCCCTTTGCCTTGTTTCTCATCTTTGTATGTATTATACCAGTAGTACACCATTTATACAAGAGAATTTTGGCTTTCAGATGTAAAGATTTCAAGGCATAGAAAAATCCCCTGACCATTGGGCCAGGGGATTGAAATTCGAATGCCAATCAGGCAATCACAAAGTAATAAATCAAAGAAACTGCCACAATCAAGGCGCACACAACTGCGGTGATGGGAGGCGCCCAGCGGATAATGCGTTCCGCCATGGCATCGTCTTCGGTCTCTTCGTCGTCATCAACATAGCGACCGCGGCGAGTCTTGGGTTCCTCATCGTATTCGTCCTCATCATCGGTATCGAACATGCGGGTTCCTTCGTCTTCGTCATCTTCCGCATCGTCGTCGAACAGGCGCCCGTTAGGAGCGTATTGACGAACACGTGCCATTTCGGCATTGGTAGCTTCTGCGGACGGATTAAACTGCGCAGTAGGCTCTTCGATCTCGTCTTCCTCATTGGCGATAGCCGCTTGTGCAGCAGCTGCGGTAGCTGCCGCACTGCTTTGCTGCGGCTGCGGCGCTGCGGCAGCACTGGCCACCGCATTCAATTCTTGCTGTTGCTGCTCCGCCGCACGGCGGGCTTCCTCCAGGATAGAAGTCAGACTTGCCTTGATGTAGGCGCGGTCACCACCGCACTCACTGCAAACCTGGGCGTTTTCTTCATTGGGATGAAAAGCGCCGCAGGCACAGAACCAACCGTATTCGGTATCCTGAGGCACACAAGTCAGCTGCGGCTTACCGGTACGACTCTGGAGGATCTTGGCAATGGAACCGGGCAATACACGAGGCTGCGGCAGCCGAACACGTTTATAATCCCGCAGATTCACGCCGCGGCCATTCAGGAAGGCCCGATCCTGTTCCGTTTCCACACTGGAAACCGGCGTATCGCTCACAAAGACCGCATCGTCACTGCCGAAAAGGTCTCCGGGCTGTGCATTCAAATCCTCGTAATAGAAATCATCTTCACACAGAATCTGGCCGGCAGCATCCTTGCATTTGAAGTGGACCACCAAACCGGTCAGCGGCTCGGTTCCTACATTCTTGAAGGTCAGGCAAACGGCCACCTCACCGGTCACGTCACCCTTGAGCAGTTCCACACGAACAAACTGAACCGGGCTTCCCGCCGTATAATAGTTGGCGCGGGACTGTGCCATAAGAGAAAAATTCTGATCCATGATTCAATCCACCTTACCTTGTCATTCTTGGGGCGCTTCGGGGGCGTCCGTCATCTGCGGCTGCACCGCAGGTTCCGCGGCCTGCGATGCGGCAGGGTTGGTCTGAACAGAGGCGACATCCGTTTTGCCAAGATCAAAGGGAGGCAGCTGTCCGCCTTCCATCAGGGTCTTGAACTCCTCGCCGCTGATCTTTTCCCGTTCCATCAGGACGGCTGCCACCTTATGCAGCTCATCCATGTGCTCGGTCAGAATGCGACGGGCCGTCTCATAAGCTTCATCTACAATATCACGAATCTCATTGTCGATCTCTGCGGCAATGTTTTCGCTGTAGCCCTTGCCCATACCAAGATCACGCCCCAGGAAGGTCTCGCTGGGATCCGTACCGTAAACCACCGGTCCCAGCCGCTCCGAGAACCCGTACCTGGTAACCATGGCGCGCGCGGTGTCCGTGGCGCGCTGCAGGTCATTGGAGGCACCTGTAGAAATGTCTTCCAATACCAGCTGTTCTGCCACACGGCCACCAAGCAGGCTAACGATGCTTTCGCTCATGGCTGTCTTGGTCACATAACTGGGATCCTTTTCAGGCAGATACATGGTGTAACCACCGGCTGCACCGCGCGGGATAATGCTGATCTGATGCACCGGATCATGGGTCTTGCAGAAATACCCGGTGATCGCGTGACCGGTTTCATGATAAGCAGTAAGACGCTTTTCCTTGTCGGTCACCACGCGGCTCTTCTTCTCAGGGCCAGCCACCACCTTGATGGAAGCCTCCTCAATTTCCGGTTCGGTAATCGCTTTTTTACCTTTACGGGCTGCCAGCAAAGCGGCTTCGTTGACCAGGTTTTCCAGATCAGCACCGGAGAACCCGGCTGTGGATTTGGCAATGGTCTTGAGGCTCACATCCGGAGCCAGAGGTTTGTTTTTGGTGTGAACCCGCAGAATTTCTTCACGGCCCTTCACATCCGGCAGACCAACATAGACCTGGCGGTCAAAACGACCGGGGCGCAGCAGGGCTTTATCCAGAATGTCCGCACGGTTGGTGGCGGCCATAACGATGACGCCATCGTTTGCATCAAAGCCATCCATCTCTACCAGCAGCTGGTTCAGGGTCTGTTCCCGTTCATCATGCCCGCCACCGAGACCGGCGCCGCGCTGGCGGCCCACAGCATCAATTTCATCAATAAAGATGATCGAAGGCATGGTCTTCTTCGCTTTTTCGAAAAGATCCCGCACACGGGACGCACCCACACCGACATACATTTCCACGAAGTCGGAACCGGAGATCGCATAAAACGGGACACCGGCCTCACCGGCACAAGCGCGGGCCAGCAGCGTTTTACCGGTACCCGGAGGGCCTACCAGAAGAACACCATGAGGAATACGGGCGCCGAGAGAGTTGAACTTGTTGGGCGCCTTGAGGAATTCCACCACTTCCTGCAGTTCAGCCTTTTCCTCGTCAGCACCGGCCACATCCGCAAAAGTTGCTTTTCGCTGTCCCTCCTGCTGGTCCTTGACCTTGGCGCGGCCCACATTCATAATGCTGCCTCCGCCGGCGCCGCCGCGATACATGGACATGAAGAGCAGAACAACACTGCCGATCATGAATGCATACAGCAGGATCTCAAACCAAGGAATGCTGGTCTTGAGGCCCACCATGTCGTACACCATGGGCGCATTCGGGTTGGCGGCGTTGTAGGCGTCAATATAATCCTGAACATATTCAAGGAAGTAGGCCGTATAGGGCAGTTTGTAGGTGACGCTCACCACCCCGCCGTTCTGAGGGCCATACTCCTCACTGCCGGAAAGTTCTGCCAGCAGACCAGTGGCCTGTTTCTGGCTTTCGCTTTGCTCGGGCAGGGCGTATTGTCCTTCTTTCAGACTCAGCTCGATCACACCGGTATTGAGGTCAAGATCAAAATACGTCACCTGATTGGCGGCGAAATAGTTCATGACCTCAGACATCTTCATCGTATTGGAGGAGGAGCTGGACATGGATGTGTAGGTCGTCGCCATGACCAGAACCAGAACCAACAGTACAGCGGTAATAATGATACCGCTGAGGCGCGGTTTATGTTGCAAAAGATCAACTCCTTATACGGGATACGTCATAATACTGGCGTTCCACATGATAATGACCGGAAATCACTTGGAATAGACTTCCGGTTTAAGCACCCCTACATACGGAAGGTTGCGGTATTTTTCGTCATAATCCAAACCATAGCCCACCACAAATTCATCGGGCACCTCAAAACCGCAGTAATCCGGCTCAATATCGGCCTTGCGGCGGCTGGGTTTGCTGAGGATCGTGCACAGACGCAGGCTGTTGGGCTTGCGCATCTGCAGCATGGGCATCAGATGAGACAGAGTGATGCCTGTATCCAGAATATCCTCCACAATCAGCACATCCTTACCGGATAAGTCCTGATCCAGGTCCTTGATGATCTTCACAAGACCGGTGGAGCTGGTATTGGCACCGCCGTAGCTGGAAACCACCATGAAATCAATGGCGCAGGGGATGGTGACCGCACGCATCAGATCGGCCATAAACACCACAGCCCCTTTGAGAATGGAGACCAAAAGCAGGTCTCGGCCTTCATAGTCGGCACTGATCTGTGCGCCGAGTTCAGCCACTTTGGCCTGCAGCTGTTCTTCCGAAACAAGGATATGGTCAATATCCTGGTGCATAGACTGCATACATCAAACCTCCGTTTTTTCGGTACGGATAACAAGCACTTCCCGCGTAAAACGATCCGGAGCAAAGCCTTCGGCAAAGCCGGATCCCCACAGCCAAACCACCTCACTGCCATCTGCCAGCAACGGCAGCAAAGGACGTTCGTTCATAGGAACGGCGAGCTCATTATAGTATTTTTTCAGCGTTTTGCGCACATGACGATCCCGGGGCCGATAATCATCCCCTGGCTGTCGGGTACGCAGCATAATACTCTTGCTTATTTTAGCATAATCCGCGCAACAGTTTAAGTCTTTTTTGAAAATTGGTGCATTTTTTAGAAAATCTTCATACTTTTCTACCCGCAAAGAGATGGTATAGCCGCCCGGAAGGTGGTATACCCCCGGCCGAGCCGGCTGGGCGGGTGCCGGTGCCGGCGCCGTACCGGACGGAGAGATACGCACCAGCTCTTTTCCTTCCGGTCCCTTCTGAACCTTATAGGTCACATCCTGCGTCAGCTGCAAAGCGCCCTCTCCCTTGATGACCAGAAAACGAAGCAGGCTGACATATTTCTCTTCCGCATCCCGTACCGGAGAAACCAGACTGTGCAAAGCAGCGTCCAGCACAGGGCCTTCCGCATCCCGCAGCATCTGCAGATCATATCCCCGGGATGTAGCCGCCGCCTGCAAAAGAGCAGCAGCTTCCGCATACAGCCAAGCATCCAGCTGCTGCATCTGGCGGCACAGGCGGCCAATGCAGCGCTCCGCCGCAGGATTGACCGACAAAAGCGCCGGCACTGCGTCATGCCGTACCCGATTGCGTGCATAGGTGTCCCGGGCGTTGGTTTCATCCTGCACATAGCTTTGCCCAAGAGCGGCGCAGTATGCCTCCGTTTCGCCACGGGTCAGGCACAACATCGGCCGCACATACACACCCCGGTGCGGCTGTATCCCGCCAAGGCCGTGCAAGCCAGTACCGCGCGCCATACGCAGCAAAATCGTTTCCATCTGGTCAGACATGGTATGTGCGGTCGCAATGTGTGCCTCTTCCCGCACCGCCAGTTCATCAAACCAGGTATACCGCAATGTACGGGCCCAGTCCTCACTGGGATGCGCCGGAATCTGCACACCTGCGCGCTTTGCACTGTAAAGGAACAATTCCACGGAACGATCTTCACAGAACCGGGAAACAAATTTTTCATCTGCATCGGCCGCCGCACCACGGATGCCGTGATTCACATGAGTGGCCAGGACCTCAATGGAAAGAGCCCGACGGCACCGCAGTAAAAACAGCAAAAGGGCCATGGAGTCCGCCCCACCGGAGCAGGCCACGATGACCCTGTCGCCAGACTTGAACAAGCCCTGCTGCTTACAGTAGGCAAGCAAGGTCTGTTCGGTCTTGTCAATGACATTTTGAGCATCAATACTGTTCATGAATCTCATCCAAATTGCTGAAGCGTGTATGTGCGCCGTCCCAGCCAAGCCGAACAATGCTGGTTTCACCGTGGCGGTTTTTGGCTACGATGCATTCAGCTTCATTCTCATTGGCCTGTTCGGCTTCGCCGTTCTGCCGATTGTAATACGCGGCGCGATACAGGAAAAGTACCACGTCAGCGTCCTGTTCGATAGAACCGGAATCACGCAGGTCCGACAGCTGCGGACGGTGGTCTGAACGTCCGGTGGTTTTTTCCGCCGCACGGGACAGCTGAGACAGTGCAATGACCGGCACATTCAATTCCTTCGCCATGATCTTCAGGTTACGGGTGATATCACTGATTTCCTGTACACGGCTTTCCGTACGCTTGGCGCTTTGCATCAGCTGCAGATAATCAATGATGACCAGTCCGATCTTTTCCTTCTTTGGGTCCTGATTGATCTGGCGGATTTTCGCTTTCAATTCCGGCACGGAAATACCGGAGGAATCATCCATGTAAATAGGCACACTATACAGCAGCGAAGTGGCCGTTGCGAAATCGTTCCAGTCCGAATTGTTTAAGCGACCGGTCCGGAAAGCCTGACTGTCAATGCCCGCCACACTGGACAGGATACGGTCTGTGAGCTGTTCGCAGGTCATTTCCAAACTGAAAATGATGGTAGGAACTTTTTGCTGCCGCGCCACGTTTGTAGCAATATTCAAGGCAAAACTTGTTTTGCCCATGCCGGGGCGGGCTGCCAGAATGATCAGGTCCGAACGTCCCAGACCAGTAAGCACGTTATCCAAATAGTGGAACCCTGTAGGAATACCTGCAAACTTGTCACGGTCTGTACCGCTGAGTTTCTGCATGGTATCGATAACTTCCAGAATTGAATCCTGGATAGTCTTCACACCGGATTTATCCTGTCCGCCCCGGATATCATACAGCTTTTGTTCCGCGCTTTCCAGCAGCATATCTGCGTCCGGTTCATTGATGGCTTGCTCCAAAGTGGAGCGGGCTGCTTCAATGAGTCGGCGGGTCTGATACTTTTCCTTGACGATCTTAAAATAAGAATCGACGTTGGAAATAGCCGGCAACGTCTCGGCAATATGAGCAATATAGATTTTAGCGTCATCTGCCCCTTTGAAGGCAGGATTTTGCGCCAATGCGTCCACCAGCGTAATGACATCCACCGCTTCGCTGTCCGCAAAAAGCACACGCATCTGCTCATATATAGCACGGTTCTGGTCCGAATAAAACATATCCGGTTCCAGCTGCGTAATCAGTCGGTTGAGAATGGTCTCATCCATCAGCGCAGCGCCAAGAACGCTCTGCTCGGCCTGCATGTTATAGGGCATCTGTATGCCCAGACTGGACAAACTCAATTCACCGGCCGGCATACAAACACCCCTTTCGGCTCACACTTTCTTTTGTCATATTCTGTAAAGACATATTGCTTTACAGTTCCTCCACCTTGACTTTGAACCCGGCTGCAACACCTGCGTACAGACGGACCTGTGCATCGTAAGAACCGAACTCCTTGATAGAGGAAGGCAGTTCGACCTTCTTCTTGTCAATCTCAGCGCCGATCATGCGGCCCAGTTCTTCGGCAACATCCTTGCCGGTGACCTTGCCATACAGTTTGCCGGAGGCGCCGCCCTTGACCTTGATGGTCACAGTCTTGTCTTTGATCTGCGCGGCAAGGGCCTCTGCAGCCGCACGGGCTTCCGCCTCATGATGGGCCTTGGCCTCGCTCTTGGTCCGCGCAGTGTTCAGAGCATTGGCATCTGCCGGAGCGGCCAGACCACGGGGAAACAGAAAATTGCGGGCATACCCGTCGGACACTTCATGGATCTCGTCTTTTTTGCCAATCGTCTTGACGTCCTGCTTGAGAATGACTTTCATAGTGGTTTCTCCCCTCTTTATGTAAAAAATAAGAATCAGCTTTCTATCACAAGCGAAGATCGGCTTTGCTCTGTGCCTGTGCGGCACGATACCGGTCGATCTGTTCCCGGATACGGGCCTCCGCCTGCTTCACCGTACAATCTTTGAGCTGTGCCCCCGCCATTGTAAGGTGTCCGCCGCCCCCCAGGGGCTCCAGAATGACCTGCACATTGAGTGCCCCCATGCTTCGGGCACTAATGTTGACTCCCCCGTTTTTGGCCACCGCCACAAAGCTGGCATCCACGCCATTGATGGTCAGCAGATCATTGGCCGCCATGGGCAGCACCACACTCATACCGGGTTCCAGTTCACCGGAAATTGCTACGGCGCATCCCTTATAAATGTAGGCGCTTTCCACAATGGAAGCGCGGGCTTCATACTCTTCCTTCGAAACGTTGAACAGCAGCTTTGTTTCTGCCGTTTTGGCACCCCGGCTGCGCAGCCAGGCGGCCGCCTCAAAGGTACGGACACCCACATGCAGCGCAAAACTGCGTGTATCCAGCATAATACCTGCCAGCAAAGCCTGTGCTTCCAACGGCGTGATATTGTCTGCCGCCGGCATGAACTGCAGCAACTCGCACACCAGCTCACTGGCACTGGACGCGTAAGGCTCATGATACAGCAGCACAGGATCGTCAATATGCCCCACCGCCATGCGATGGTGATCAATGACGACCACGCGCTTGCATTTCGCGTAAATTTCCGGACTCTCCAGAAGATACTTCTGGTACGTATCCACCACAATCAACAAGGTATCCGGTGTGATCAGATCCAGCGTTTCTTTTGGTTCAATAAAATTATGCTCTTCTCCGGCTTCATCGAACACATCCAGCAGCGCACCGGCCAGAGTGGCATTCCTCTGGATTGCGATAACCGAAGGCACCTCGCACATCTTGCACATCCGAAGAACGCCAATGGCCGAACCAAGGGCATCCAGATCGGACATCCGATGTCCCATGATGATGACACTGTCACTTTGGCGAATCTGGTCTGCCAGTGCATTGGCGATAATACGGCTGCGCACATGACTACGCTTTTCCACGCCGTGAGACACGCCGCCATAAAACTCAAAGCCGTCCACTGTCTTGATCGCCGCCTGATCGCCACCACGGCCCAGGGCGATATCAATACTTTCCCGGGCCATCTCCTGACACTCAAACAAGGTTTTACCGCCATGTCCCAGGCCAATGGAAATGGTAAGCATACCGCTGGGATTCAGAGCGCGTACCTTATCCAGAATATCAAAGCGCTTTTCGATCATCCGGCGCGCGTCACGCTCTTCCACAACCGCAATATACCGATTGTTGGAGACCCGACGCAGGAAGCCGGTTGTCTCGGCGAAATAATCTTCCAGAAGACGGTTGATGGCCTCCAGCTCATGCGCCTGCTCCGAATCTTTCATATCGGTAAACAGTTCGTCATAGCTGTCGATCACAATGTTGAGGTAGGCAGGCCGGCTGGCATTGTACTCATCCAGGGTATCCTTGAAAAAGGTATCGTCAATCAGATAGACCAGACTGCCGCCGGACGCGCCCTTGACCGGACTTGCATAGGCGGTGAAGCGGCTTCCGTTGGCCGCCAGATCCTGCCCGTGCGGCCGAGAACAGACCGCCGGATCAAACCCCGGCAGGAATCTGTCTACCGCAGGCTGCACGGCATCTTCGCCCGCCAGCACCTGCTCCCGGAAAAGGTCATTATACCAGACAATGGTTTTGCCGTCCAGCAGCATAACCGGCACCGGGAGTTCCGCCAGGGAATATTGCAGCTTGCTGTCCTCAAATTTGCGGCCACAAAGATTGGCTGCCACAAATCGGCGCAGCCGCTGAATATTGACGAACACCAATATTGCCACGGCTAGCATTGCCACGGCGGGGGCGATCAGGCAAAGAGGATTCACGATAGCCACCGGAATAATCATTGCCAAACAAGCCGCTGCCAGCAGAATGATCGGGACAATATTGTCGAGACTTCTTTTGTTTTTCATGGTATCCTCGGCTGTTGAAGGTCCTGCGCGAGAAATCCCGCGCCGTATTTTACACTTCCATCAGGATCGGCAGGATCATGGGACTGCGCTTGGTGCGGCGGTAAATATAGCTGGAAAGAGCTTCCCGCACACGTGCTTTGACACTGGCCCAGTCGTGCATATTTTCGGCCAGACTGCGGTCCAGCGCCATCTCCACTTGAGTGCGTGCCCCCTCCATCAGTTCTTCGCTTTCGCGGACATACACAAAACCGCGGGAGACCAGTTCCGGTCCAGAAACGACCTGGCCATTCCGGCCATCTACCGCCACCGTAACGATGATGATGCCATCCTCGGACAAGTGGTGCCGATCCCGCAGAACGACGTTGCCGACATCGCCCACACCGTACCCGTCCACCATGATCGCGCCGGAGGGTACCGTGCCTTCCACAGTCAGTCCATCCTGAGAAATCCGGAGGTTCTGGCCGTTTTCCGCAATATAGATGTTGCCCTTGGGAATATAGCCCAGATGTTCCGCCGTTTCGGCATGACGCTTGAGCTGCTTGAATTCACCATGCACGGGCAGGAAGTACTGCGGATGCGCCAAAGTCAGAATCAGTTTCTGTTCTTCCTGGCAGGCATGTCCGGACACATGTGTGTCGTACATGTTTTCATAAATCACTTCTGCCCCCAGGGTCAGAAGGCCGTTCACCACCTTGGTGACCGTCTTTTCATTGCCGGGGATGGGGCGGGCCGAAATAATGATGAAGTCGCTGGGTCCCACCTTGACGGTACGGTGGCTTGCCTGCGCCATACGGGAAAGTGCGGAAAGCGGTTCCCCCTGACTGCCGGTGGTGATCAGGACCACCTTCTCCGGGGGATACTTATTCACTTCCTCAATATCAATGAGTACATTATCCGGCACCCGGATATACCCCAGTTCCCGCGCCATCTCGGTATTGGAGACCATGCTGCGCCCGTTCACGGCCACCTTGCGGCCGCTTTCGATTGCCAGCTCAATGATCTGCTGGATCCGATAAATGTTGGAGGCAAACGTGGCCACAATGATCCGACGATTGCCCGCCTTCAGGAACAGACGGCGCACCCCTTCCGCCACGGTCTGCTCCGTAGCGGTGAAGCCGGGGCGCTCAGCGTTGGTAGAATCAGCCAGCAATGCCAGCACGCCGCGGCGGCCATATTCGGCAATGGTGGACAGATCCGTAACGGCATCCCCGGACAGCGGCGTATAATCGATCTTGAAGTCACCGGTATGAAGCACAACGCCAGCCGGACACTCAATGGCAAAAGCCAGTGCGTCGGGAATGGAATGGTTCACATGGATGGGCTCCACAGTAAAGCAGCCCAGATGGATTTTCTGGCGGGGACGGATTTCATGGAATTCCGCGCTGGAAGCCAGACCGTGTTCTTCCAGCTTGTTCTTGATGAGTCCGATGGTCAGTTTGGCCGTATAGATAGGCACATTGAACTTTTTCAGCAAATACGGCAGACTGCCGATATGATCCTCATGCCCATGGGTGATAAAAAGTCCCTTGATGCGGTCCTTGTTCTCCAGAACATAGGTGAAATCGGGAATAACCAGGTCCACGCCGAACATTTCCTCATCCGGGAAAACCAGGCCGCAGTCCACCAGGATCATGTCCCCCTGGCACTCATACAGAGTGATGTTCTTGCCTACCTCGCCAAGGCCGCCCAGCGGGCAGATGTGCATGGGGATTGCCGGTTCATCATAAATCGGGGAATTCTGGCGGCGGCGCGGCAAACGCGGTGCCTGCGCCGGAGCAGCCAGCCGCGGCTGGTTGTTATTCTGACGCGGCATACGGCGCTGGCCGTCCCCTCTGCCACCGCGAGGTGCCCGCTGCGGTTTGGGGGCCTTATTCGGCTCCTGTGCGGCATTCTTCTTGCCTGCGCCCTGTGCCTTTTGGGGCTTACCTTCTCCCCGGGGGCGACGGGACTGGGTATTCTGACCGTTGTTCTGCCGGGTACGCTTCTGCGCCGGACGCTTGGGGTTCTGATTCTGATTCATTTCTTCCATTCAAATACCTCCGGAATATTCCGCACCGACGGGTCTGCACGCACACGGCCGAGCCTCGATTTCGGCGGGATCGTTCTTTGCATCGTATGATTTTTGCCATCAGGCATTTGGGCGCGAAAAGTCCATCCGACGGGATGCGACCGGGCCCTGCGAAAAAACATGACATTGCAATTAGTTTTATTATAAATCCTGTATAGACCATTGTCAAATACGCCTTACCGGATACGCAGTTGCCACGCAAGACCAAAACGGGTATAATAAGGTCACAAATCAAGTATGGACCAGGAAAGGCTGCAAAACACAATGAAACAAATCGAAATTTACACAGACGGCGCCTGCAGCGGCAACCCCGGCCCCGGCGGGTGGGGAGCCATTCTGCGGTTTCGCACCAGCAGCGGCAAAGTCTTTGAAAAAGAGATCAGCGGCGGAGAAGCCTCCACAACCAACAACCGCATGGAACTGACCGGCCTTCTGGAGGCCTTGCGTCAGCTCAAAGAACCTTGCGCCATCGACCTGTACAGCGACAGCCAATATGTGATCAATGGCTTGGAGAAGGGATGGGCAAAAGGATGGCGCGCCCGCGGATGGAAGAAGGCGGATAAATCCCCTGCTCTCAACCCTGATTTGTGGGCCCCGCTTCTGGAAGAAAGCGAAAAGCACGTGATCCGCTATCATTGGCTGAAGGGTCATGCCGGACACCCCGAAAATGAGCGCTGCGACCGCATGGCCGTGGAACAGAGCAAGCGGTTCGGCGGGCGGCAGGCATAACGAAACGACGGAGGAAAATACAATGGATGCCCTTGGTTTTAATACGTTTGAGGAACAGGATAAGGTTCTTGTAGGCATGAGCGGAGGAGTGGACTCCAGCGTGACTGTACGCATTCTTCAGGAGCAGGGCTTTGCCGTACAGGGTGCAGTGATCCGTTTTTCCCCTGCGCACGATGCTGCCGTGGAGTCTGCAAAGGCCACCGGTGCCAAACTGGGTGTGCCGGTGCACGTGATCGATGCCCAGGAAGAGTTTGAGCAGGAAGTCATCAACCCCTTTTGCCAGAGTTATTGCGCCGGCCGCACCCCCAACCCCTGCATTCTGTGCAACCCGGCGGTCAAATTTCGATTGCTGCTGCGCAAAGCGGATGAACTGGGCTGCAAGTTCATCGCCACCGGCCATTACGCCCGCGTGGAAGTCTGCAGCGATGGTCAGAACCGCCTGTGCACAGCGGACAGCGCCGCCCGTGACCAAAGCTATATGCTCTATCGCCTCCCGCAGGAGGTTCTCTCCCGTCTGATTCTGCCCTTGGGCAATTTTGAGAAAGACGATGTGCGCGAGATTGCCCGGGATATTGAATTGGCTTGTGCTGATGCGCCGGATTCCATGGAGATCTGCTTCATCCCGGATGGAGAGTATGCGGCCTTTATCCGTGCCCGGGGATTCACTCCCAAAAACGGTCGCTTCATCGGGCCGGACGGCGAAGATTTGGGCCCCCATGCCGGTGTAGACCATTATACTGTCGGCCAGCGTAAAGGACTGGGAATTGCTGCGGGACGTCCTCTGTTTGTGAAAGCTATTCTGCCGGACGGAAACATCCAATTGGCCGAAAGCGGTGGCGAATATGCCTCCCGCATGACCGTCGCCGACATAGCGACACCGGATGGCGCTCCTCTGGCTGACGGCGATTATCGGGTCAAGGTACGGAGCGCGGCCAAAGCCGTTCCTTGTCAGGTATGCGGCAATCCGGACGGGACCCTGACCGTCATCTTCCCCGAACCGGTCCGGGCTCCTGCCCCCGGTCAGAGTGCCGTCTTCTACCGCGGCGGCTTTGTTTTCGGCGGAGGCTTTATTCACTCCGCAGAATAAGTTCTTTTCTTCACACCAAAAAAGCTCTTGGTTTCCCATAAGAAACCAAGAGCTTTCTGTTTTTTAATGCCGCTTTTTCTTTTTGCGAGGCCAGGGATTCCAGGTCCCATGGGTCTTTTTCATCCAATGAGCCAGAGGATATCCCAGAAGCACCAGCCCGCCCAGCAGGATCAGAAGATACACCCACACAGACAGGTTTACCGCCGCATCCAGGGCTGCCAAAGCTGCCAGCAAAAATCCGGCATACATCACAAAGCGCCCATTGCGCAGCACGTATTCCCGCCAGTGCTCTTCCTTGATGCAGTCTTTGCCCTGTTCACCCCAGATATTCGGATTTCTGGTCACAGCGTATCCGTAATACGCCAGAACCAGGCCAATCACAAGCAGAAATTGAAACATGGCAGTGACTCTCCCTTTGGTCATGCATTCCTGTACTGTTCAAACAATCTTTACAGGCCCATCTTTTTATAAAACGGACTGAAATCCAGCGTGGCAAAATAATCCGCAGGCGTCTCGGCACGGCGGATCAACTGATGCGTGCCATCCTCGCACAGCAGCACTTCCGCGCTGCGCAGTTTCCCGTTATAGTTATAGCCCATAGAAAAGCCGTGCGCACCGGTATCATGGATAAAAAGGATATCCCCGGTATCAATCTGCGGCAATTCACGGTCGATGGCAAACTTATCATTGTTTTCGCACAGACCTCCCACCACATCATACACATGATCATTGGGAGCATCCTCTTTGCCCAGTACCGTAATATGGTGGTAGGAACCATACATAGCCGGACGCATCAGGTTGGCGGCGCAGGCATCCACACCGATGTACTCTTTGTAGATATGCTTCTGATGGATGGCAGTTGTCACCAGACCGCCGTAGGGGCCCAGCATATAGCGGCCCATCTCTGTGTAGATCTCCACATCCCCCATACCGGCCGGCGTCAGGATGGCCTCGTACTGACGGCGCACGCCTTCGCCGATCGCCATGATATCATTCTGGCGCTGCCCAGGCTTATAGGCGATTCCAACACCGCCCGACAGGTTGATAAACTTGATCTTTGCGCCGGTGCGCTCTTTGAGGCGCACAGCCAGCCGGAACAGGATACCGGCCAGTTCAGGATAGTAGTCATCCGTGACTGTGTTGCTGGCCAGGAACGCATGAATTCCGAATTCCTTGGCCCCCAACTGCATCAGACGGGTATAGGCTTCGGCCATTTGGTCCTCGGTCATGCCGTACTTGGAATCCCCTGGGTTGTCCATGATGCCGTTGCCCAGATCAAACACACCGCCCGGATTGTAGCGGCAGCAGATCACAGGCGGAATGCCGGCCACCCGCTGCAGAAAATCCACATGGGTCACATCGTCCAGATTGATGTTGGCGTGCAGGTCATAGGCTTTCTTCATGTCTTCGGCAGGGGTCTCATTGGAGGAAAACATGATATCAGAGCCGGAAAAACCGCAGGCCTCGCTGAGCATCAGCTCGGTGTAGCTGGAGCAATCCACCCCGCAGCCTTCCTCCTGCAGAATCTTCAGCAGATAAGGGTTCGGCGTTGCCTTCACGGCAAAGTATTCCTTGAAACCGGGGTTCCAGGCAAACGCCTGATTGACCCGCCGTGCATTTTCACGAATAGCCTTTTCGTCATAAATATGGAACGGCGTCGGCACATCCGCAATAATGCGCTGTGCCTGCTCCAGGCTGATGAACGGCCTCTTTGTGCTGGACATGGATGGTCCTCCCTTTCCTTGTTATCCCTCTTTTACGTCTGACAACTCAAGACATATAGTTGGATTATAATACTTTTTATGACCAAGGGCAAGAGTTATATCCATATTTCGTATAAATATGCAGCTTTTTTCAAGCTACATGCAAGAATCAGTCGTCGGTCTCTGCCGGAACATCCATTCCGATCGCCTGCAAAGCTGCCAGACGGCGCGCGTGCATCCGGTTTTCCAACTGTCCGACAGTCCAGCGATAGGCCGGCCACAGAAACAGGCTGGCCGCCACCCAGGCCGCCGGATTAGAAAGTTCGGCGCCAAAGTATCCCAGACGCGGAACCAGTGTGATAGCCACCACCGTACGGGCCACCATCTCAGCCACGCCGGCCATCATCGCCAATGTGGAATACCCAAGTCCCTGAATCACATAACGCCAGACGATCAGCGCCCCCAGGGGGATAAAGAACAGGCTGTTCCAGAACATATATTCACTGGCCATGCCCACAATGGTGGTTTCGGCAGCGGTATCAATAAACAAGCCGATGATTACCACATCAAAGAAATGCAGGAACACCGCTGCCGCCAGTGAGTAAACGACGATCAAAAACAGCGCACTGTTGGTTCCCCGGCGGATACGCCCCAGCTTGGCCGCTCCCAGGTTCTGCCCCGCATAGGTAGCCATAGCCGTGCCGATGCTTTCCAGCGGTATGGTAATGATGTTCTGGGTCTTGCTGGCGGCCGTGACCGCAGCCACAGCAGTGGAGCCCAGTACGTTGACTGCGCTCTGCATAATAACGGAGCCAATAGCGGTAATGCTGCACTGCAGCCCCATGGGAATGCCCATTCCAGAAAGCCGGATACACACTTCGGAATTAAACTTCCGTTCGTCCCCTTCCATTTTCAATACATGAAAGCGGCGCAGCATGTACAAAAAGCTGATCACACCCGAAATGGCCTGAGAAAGGTCCGTGGCTATAGCAGCGCCCAGCACTCCCATATCATATACAATAATCAGGTACAGGTCCAATCCCACGTTCAGCACACTGGTAAAAATCAAAAAATACAGCGGCGTTTTGCTGTCCCCCAACGCCCGCATCGTCGCGGACACCATATTATAAAGAAATACAAAGGGGATTCCTGCAAAAATCCAGCCGATATAGGTGGAAGCCTGGTCAATGATATCGGCGGGTGTCTGCATCAGCTGCATGATGGGGCGCGTCAGAATCACGGTGGCTACCGTAAGGACTACGCTCATGGCGACACACAGCCAGCCAGCATTGGCAACATAACGTCTCATCTGAGAATAATCCCGTGCCCCGAAATACTGTGCAATGGGAATCGCAAATCCGTTGCAGATGCCAATCACAAAACCAAGAATCAGGTAGTTCACCGATCCCGTAGCCCCGACAGCTGCCAGCGCATTGACGCCTACGAACCGTCCGACAATGATGGTGTCCGCCAAAGAATAAAACTGCTGAAACAGGTTTCCCAGCACCAGCGGCAGCGTAAACGCAGCAATGACCTTCAAAGGCATTCCGCTTGTGAGATCTTTTGTCATTTCACTTTCCCCTATCCACCAAAATACAATGGCGCGGCCAAAGCCGCGCATGAACGTGGTGATAATTATACTATACCCGAGCGGAAAATCAAGCAGCTGAAAAAATAATTTTTGCTTTGCGGCGAAAACAAAAACAAAAACAAAAAAGCCTGACCAAGATGGTCAGGCTTTTTTGGCAGGGGTAGAAGGATTCGAACCCTCGGCACGCGGTTTTGGAGACCGCTGCTCTACCAACTGAGCTATGCCCCTACATAAAAGACCCACAGTTTTGCAGCTGTGGGTCTTGCGCTGGAGCTGATATCCAGATTCGAACTGGAGACCTCATCCTTACCAAGGATGCGCTCTACCGACTGAGCTATATCAGCAAATGGCGACCCGAATCAGGCTCGAACTGACGACCTCTAGCGTGACAGGCTAGCGTTCTAACCAACTGAACTACCGGGCCATAACCAGCGGTTGCTTTTGCCTTTGGCGCTTGGCCTTGGCGGCTGCAACGTTGATAATTATAGCCGAGGAATACCAAAATGTCAACAGGTTTTTTGCATTTTTTTGAAAAATATTTGGATTTTCTTATTTTTGTCTTTATATCGAAGTTTTATGTTCAAAATAGTTTGAAATTTTCGGTTTTGCAATTCAACCTACAGCATGGTATGATGATAACAGATGCCTTATGGCTGATGGAAGCGCCCTTTTTCCAATCCCCGAGCCATCAAGAACTGCTTCAAGCAAAGGGAAATCGCTGCTCCTAACAGTACAAGTCCTCCTTCCGGACCAAACTGCAGAAGAGCCATCGGTGCGCCCAATACCAATATGGCCAGACCTGCCACAGTTGACTCCCCCGCCGCGAGAACCAGCAGGCTTCCGCCCAGGCAGGCCAGCATTCCGGTAAAGGGTAAATACAGGACAAGCCAGATGCAGATCAAAGGCAAGGATCCTTCCGCCTTTCCGGGCTCCAGGACAATGTGCGCCATTAGTAATCCCAATCCTGCGTATAATATGGGAGAGGGATGCCGGCAATGCTTTCACAGTCACCGCTGCCGCCGCACAGCATACAACCATCTTTGTTACGCCTAGCATCAGGTGCACCAGCTTTCCCAGACCTGTTTCCCGCTGGCACAGAAAACCTTTGATATTCCTATCCGACAGCAGCACCCCAAACAATGCACCAAACGCAAGGCAGCCCAAACGAAGCAAAATCGTACTGCGCTCCATGTCATATCCCCCCTTTGTATATAGTATATCCATTTCCTGACCGGCAACCACTGTCACGGTCGGCAGATTCTGAATATCGAGGTACCTTTTATGGATTTTGAAACATTGAAAGCCGAATGTCTTGCCTGCCGCCGGTGCGGCCTTTGCGAAACACGCAAAAACGTGGTATTCGGACAGGGAGTTCCCAACGCCGAAGTACTGTTTGTGGGAGAAGGGCCCGGTGCCAACGAAGATGAACAAGGTCTTCCCTTCGTCGGACGAAGCGGAAAACTGCTGGATAGTTACCTGGAAGCCATCGATCTGGACCGTAACCGCAACATCTTTATTGCCAACATCGTCAAATGCCGACCGCCGGAAAACCGCGATCCTCTGCCGGAGGAATCCGCCGCCTGCATGCCCTGGCTTCGCCAGCAGTTTCAGCTGCTGCGTCCCAAGATCGTGGTTTGCCTGGGACGCATTGCCGCACAGCAGATGATCGACAAAAATCTGTCGGTCACCAAAGATCACGGAAAATTCTTCAACAAGCAGGGAACCCTGTTCATGGCGACGCTGCATCCGGCTGCGCTTCTGCGCAATCCGCACAGCAAGCCCTCTGCCTTCGAGGACTTCGTCGCCCTGCGGGACAAGATCAGCGAAGTCTGTGAACACACTTATTGAGCCGCTGCTGTTCCCGTATTTTAAGTAAGGTGAACGTCCTTTTTTTCATCTTCCCTGCACCAAACCGCTTCTTTTTGCATAGCATAGCTCAGATTCTTACCCACAAAGGAGGTTTTGAGTTATGCAATGTAAACCTGTCCTGGACTTCTTTTTAGGCGCACTTTCCCCTTCCGGCTTTACCGGATGGTTTGCCGAAGCCGCCGCTGACCCCACTATCACGCCCTGGCTGATCAAAGCCGGCCCGGGATGCGGCAAGTCCACCCTTATGCGTCGGCTGCTGGAACGGGACGCTGCCGACTGTCGTCGTGACGGCAGCTGGATCGAGCGTATCCACTGCTCCAGCGATCCGGAGAGTCTGGACGGTGTTCGGATGAGCGATGTGAAGGCGCTGGTGCTGGATGCTACCGCTCCTCACACGCTGGATTGCAAGTTTCCCGATGCCGCCGAGCGTCTGATCCCGCTGTATGACGCCCTGGATCATGGCTATCTGGTATCGCATCGGGAGGAGGTACTGCAGATTGGCCGGGACCACGCTCGCCTGATGCAGCAGGCTTCCGCCCACTGGGCCTTGGCCTGCGCTGTCCTGCTGCGACGCCGGATGCTGGCAGCCTCCTATCTGGATGAAAAGAAGCTGCGCGCCTTTACCGGCCGCCTTGCTGCACGTACCATGCCGGTCCGCCGCGGCACCAAACCCGGGCTGCAGCATATCCGCGTTCTTTCGGCCCCTACCCCCAAAGGGCTTGTCCTGTTCCGTGAAACCATAGCCCAGCTGGCCTGCAAAAAGTTATACGTCGTCCACGATCCCTATGGAGCTGCGGCGTCCTGCATGATGTGCCAGCTGGCCGATTACGCCCGTCTGAACGGGTATGACGCCTATATTTGCCGCTGTGCCAGTGACCAGCGCGGAAAGATCGATCACCTGTTTATTCCTGCCCTCGGGTTGGGGTTCGTGACCAGCAACCCCTGGCATACCATGGATTTCCCTGGCCAGACCAACATTCACGCCGCACGATTCACCGTCGGCACCCCCGATGCACGGCAAAAAAGGCTGCTGGCTTACCACAAAAAGCTGGCTTTCAGCCTGCTGGAAAAAACCTGTGAGGCCCAGGCAGCTGCTAAAACCATGCATGATGCATTGGAGCGGTATTATGTGCAGGCATCGGATTTCCAAACCGTAGACCGCATCCGCGCCCGGGTGGAGCAGGAATTGTTCGAAGAATAAAAAATATGGAAGGAGCCATAAACCGTTGATGTCTGCCCAACTTTCTGACAACCAGACACCGCTGGCCGTCGCACTGTCCGTGCGGCGGCTTGTTGAATTTCTTTTAAGGACCGGCAGCATTGACAGCCGTTTTTCCGGATTCGACCGCGCCAACGAGGGTGCCCGAATCCACCGTCGGCTGCAGCGCGCTGCCGCTAAAGAGCATGAAGATTACAAAGCCGAAGTGGCACTGCGGCAGGAGTATCTCTGCGACAGCATTGCCTATACCCTGGAAGGTCGTGCCGACGGCATTTTTACCCGAGAGGGCATTCCGGTGATTGAAGAGATCAAATCCACCACTTTGCCTGTGCCGGACATCACAGAAGATCACGCCCCTGAACACTGGGCACAAGGACAGCTGTATGCAGCCATCTATACCCTGCAGAACAACCTGCCCCAAGCCACAGTCCGGCTGACTTATTTCCAGGTAGACGAAGAGCTGACTGTACGTTTTGAGCGCACCTATACAGCTGAAGAGCTGGATGCCATTGTGCACGACTTACTGCATCAATATGCCCCCTGGGCTCGTTTTTCAGCAGACTGGAAGCAGAAAAGCCGCTCGGCGCTGCAGACGCTTGCCTTTCCTTTTGCCGGCTATCGCCCGGGGCAGCGGGCTATGATTACCGAAGTATACAAGATCTGTCAGGATGGCGGCCAGCTGCTGTGTCAGGCGCCTACAGGTATCGGCAAAACCATGAGTGTCCTCTTTCCGGCGCTGAAAGCAATAGGCAATGGTGTGGAAGGCCCCATCTTCTACCTGACAGCCCGCGGGACCACCCGCGCTGCCGCCGAATCTGCCTTGGCATTGCTTCGCGCCGGTGATACGGCGTTGCCCCTGCGCAGTGTGACACTGACGGCCAAAGACAAAATCTGCCTGTGCGAGAGCCGGGAATGCACCCCGGATGCCTGTCCTTATGCCAACGGTTATTTTGATCGGATCAAGGATGCCTTGTGGGATGCATTGCAGGACCCGTCGGGGGCGCTGGGCGCCGCCCTTCTGCAGGAATACGCCCGGAAGCATCGGGTATGTCCTTTTGAGATGGGTCTGGATTTGTCACTGTGGAGCGACGTCATAATCGGCGACTACAACTATCTATTTGACCCGGTGGTACGTCTGCAGCGCTTTTTTGAATCACGGGGAGATTATCTTTTTCTGATCGATGAGGCCCACAATCTGCCGGATCGGGCCAGCGAAATGCACAGTGCCACATTGGAAAAGACCGCTTTTTATCAGGCCAAAAAAGACTTGGGCCAAGGCAAGAGCTCTCTGAAGACAGCACTGAGCAAGGTCAATTCCCATTTCATCGAGTGGCGGCACCGGTGCGAAGAGGAGGCCGCAAAGCCAGGAGCCCAGTTTGGGCAGACAATATTTGAGACAGCGTCGGACCAGACCTTTGACCGCCTGCTGTCCAAACTGTGTGAGCAGTTGGAAATCTGGCTGGACGAACATCGTGAGCCAGATGAGCTGCACGCCGAGTTGCTGCAGCTGTACTTTGATTCCCGAAGCTGGCTCCGGGTGTCCGAAACATTCGATGAACATTTTGTCCTTCAAATCAATTCTTATGGCTCCAAAGTCCGTGCATCCATGCTCTGCCTGGATCCCAGTGACTTCTTGGCCGCCGACTTTTCGCTGGGACGGGCCGCGGTCCTCTTCAGCGCCACGCTGACACCTGCTGCCTATTACAAAGACCTGTGTGGATTAAGGCAGGCACGGGCCGTAGCCCTGCGCAGCCCCTTTTCCCAAGATCATATGACCCTGTTATGCGCACAGAACGTAAGCACCCGGTATCGCGACCGGGAAGGCAGTGCTTCCACTATTGTTTCCTATCTGGCTGCCATGGTACGGGCTCATACAGGCAACTATCTGGCTTTTTTCCCCAGCTATGCCTATATGGAAAAGGTCTATGAAAGTTTCTGCACGGAGCACCCTGATCTTACGGTTTGCAAGCAGGAGAGCACCATGAACGAGGAGCAGCGAAAAGCCTTTCTGGACCAGTTTGTCCCTCATCCTGCCCAAAGCTTGTTGGGGTTTGTGGTCCTGGGCGGGGTGTTCGGAGAGGGCGTGGATCTGACAGGGGACCGACTGGTCGGGGTGGCAGTGATCGGGCCCGGCTTGCCTCAGGTCAATTCCCGACAGGAACAGCTGCGCGACCATTTTGAAAAAACCAGAGGCAGCGGCTTTGATTACGCCTACCGTTTTCCCGGTATGAACAAAGTTTTGCAGGCTGCCGGCCGCCTGATTCGCACCCCGGAAGATCGTGGCGTGGTACTGCTGTTCGACGACCGCTTTCTCTCGCCGGATTACCTGCGTCTGATGCCGCCCCATTGGTCTCACCTGCGCACCGTATACGCAGAACAGGACCTGGAAGACGCGTTACAGGCGTTTTGGCAGGATGGAACCACCGATACTCCCAAATAAAGAAAAGCCGTACAGCCCCCCTTATGCAGGGCCGTACGGCTTTTTGATTTTATTGTTCTGCCTTTTGCATGCGCAGCAGGCTGTAAGGCATCAAAGGTGCTTCGCAGGGGATGGTATAGTGCATCAGCGGATGCGGTGTGGCATCCACATTTTCGCCCTCCTCATTCTTGATCCAGGCAGGAGTCAGCATCACCACCGAACCATCCGGCTGCAGCACTTCCAGGGTATCTCCCAGGTTGAACTTGCTGCGCTGGGTACAGGAGGCCACGCCATTTTCCCAATTGTCCACCGTTCCGACGAAGTCCCAATCCCGCACATAGCTATGGCTGGGAGTCTGCAGGGCTTTTTCCTTGCCGAAATAGAAGCCCGGAGAGTAATGGCGGTGACTTGTACGGTTGAGTTCCTCAATGACCGCATCGGGCAGTTCAAAATTATCACTGCGCGGATCGGCCAGATACGTATCCAAAGCACGGCGATATGCGCTGGTCACCGACGCCACATAATAGAAGGTCTTGGCTCGTCCTTCGATCTTCAGACTATCCACGCCTGCCTTGCAGATCAGGTCAATGAACGGTGCTGTGCAGAGATCGTTCGCATTCAGAATGTAGCTGCCATCCTCGTTTTCGCCGATTTCCATATACTGCCCCGGCCGCCGCTCCTCCATCAGATAGTATTTCCAGCGGCAAGGCTGGGCGCACTCGCCCCGGTTGCCGCTTCGCCCGGTCATATAACTGGACAACAGACAACGGCCGGACACGCTCATGCACATAGCGCCGTGCACGAAAGCTTCCAGTTCCAGCTCCGGCGGTGTGTTATCCCGGATGATGGCAATATCAGTCAGACTCAGTTCCCGGGCAAGAACCACCCGCTTGGCACCCATCTTGTAGGCCTGGGTGGCGGCAGCATAATTGGCAATACCTGCCTGGGTAGAAAAATGTACTTCCACACCGGGGGCATATTTCTGGGCCAGAGCCAGTACGCCAAGATCGGCAATAATAAAGGCATCCACACCGGCATCGGCAGCGTCCTTCATGGCTTGGGGCAACCGGTCCAGTTCTTCATTGGTCGGCAAGGTATTCAGGGTCAGGTATACCCTGCGGCCGCGGGCGTGGGCAAAAATGCAGCCCTCCCGCAGTTCGTCATTGGTCAGATTCGGCGGTGCGGCACGCATGCCGAACTGCGGCAGCGCGCAGTATACGGCATCCGCTCCGTACAGCACCGCATATTTCAGTGTTTCCAGGCTGCCCGCCGGGGACAGCAGTTCAGGCTGTGAAAGCATATACGTTTCCTTTCTGCTTTTTAACTACGCCAGCCAGCCTTAACACAATTTTGTTCGTGTTCGTCGGCGGTTTTGGCGTAGAAATACTGCCCCGCATATTCGGTATCCGGGTGGCCTGTGACAAAGAAGTAATAGCCTTCCGCCATGAATTCCTCATCCGGGTTCAAAGCAGCATCAATGGCATCAATCCCAGGGTTGGAAATAGCCCCGGCCGGCAAGCCGCTGATGCGGTAGGTGTCATACGCGGCCAGTACTTCCTCCGGAATGGCACCGGCTTCCGGCCAGCCCATATACTCCGCCATAGGCGAATTCCACAGATAGTTGTTATCGCCATCCTGCATGATATCACTGCTGGCATTGGATTCCAGCTTGTGTTCCGCCCACAGGGGATCATCCGATTCCAGACGGTTGTGGAAACAGGCGCTGACCTTGTAATCCTCCGAAGGAAGACCGGCTTCTTCCTGAATGAAGGAGGCCAGAATGACCACCTGGTCCAGGGTAGTTCCCTTTTCCTCAATGGTGGACATCAGACCGGAGGTTTTGGAGTCGAAGGTCGAGTACAGTTTGTCTACGATATCATAGACGCTGGCGTCAGAGAAGAATTCATAGGTGTCCGGGAAAAGGTAGCCTTCACATTTGAGCAGGCGGCCCTCATTGTCCGGAATCTGATTCCAGAATTCGTACTGGCTGAAATCAGAGCCGTCTTTGCCTTCGGCGCAGTTCAGGAAGGTTTCCACGCTGTCTACCAGCCCCTGGTCCACAAAAATCTGGGCCACGCCCACAGCTGTGGTGCCCTCGGGGATGGTTACCCGTACCGTCTCACGGAAGACTTTCTGTTCCGACAAGGTCGTGATGATATCGTTGTAGGACATGCCGGCATGTACCTGGAAATCGCCATACTGCAGTCCGCCGGCACGGCCGCTGTACTTGGTGTACAGCTTGAAGAGCCAGTCATATTTGATGACATTGTTCTGCTTCAGCACCTGGGCAATATCCCCCACGCTGGAGCCTTGTTCCACAGTGACGGTCACTTCCTGCCCGACCGTACCGTGACCATCCACTTCTCCATAAAATTGCAGCATGTTCCAGCCTGCAAATGCCACTAAAGCCAGAATGATCACAACTACCAGCAGACCAACCGGGAAGCGGCGTTTTTTGACCACCACTTCCTCTTCTTCCTCCGGTTCCGGATCATCAAAGCCACCGTCCTGGGTCACATCATAGGCACGATGCTGCGGCTGTTCCGGCACAGGTTCACGACGGGTCGGCCGCTGGCTTTCCGGTTTAGGAGAAGAAGACGGTCCCGTTCCACGATTGATTTTCATCTTTTTCGCTCCTTTTCGCCTGTGCATAGGCAGGCATTTTGTACAGGGCCCCGCGATTACTGCAGCAGCCGGAAATATACGTCCGTGATGGGAAACGGCTTTGACAGGAAACGGATCATACCATATCCGCACCGCTTCCCTGCTCCCAGGTATAAGGTCTGGTTTTCTGCCAGAAGGATGCTGGCATATTCGGCGCCGGTCTTCTCCCGTGCTGCCTGCAGCAGGATATCGGCACAGTGATCATTGTCCGCCTGCAGTTCCATCACTTGCAGCACATCCCCCTGCTGACAGAAAAGGCCATATCCCCGATGATTGGAAACAATGGTCATTCCTTTTTGGTACAGCCGGGTCACCATCTCTGCAACAGTCGTTTCCGGCAGGGTGATGCAGGCAGGTTGATACCGCATGCGGGCATCGATCAGCCGGCGCACCGTCATATTATCAAATTCCGCCACGGCGCGCAGATTGTGTTCGATGGGTTTTCGTACCACACGCAGCGGAAAGGCATTCTTGAAATCCAGTTGTTTCAAGGCCTGTCCTGCATGAGGGGATTCCGGAACGGTGACGGCAAAGTCATATCCGCCCGCCGCGTAAGCCCGCAGGCATGTATCCAAAAGATGGCTCATCAGCCCCCGGCCGCGCAGCTCTGGACGGGTGAGCATCCCGCAGAACCAGACCCCCCTTCGGTGTCCGCATTCCACCGGCACAGCCCCCAGCAGGGCAGCTGGAACGCCGGGTTTTCCATCCGTTCCGGCCCGTTCCAGGACCAGCACATTCTCCAACCCGGCCATATTCCGGAGCCACGATCTGGCTTCCTGCATATCAGTGCCAAAGGATTGTGCGCGCAAATCCGCCAATGTATCCACATCCTGCGCAGTGGCTTTGCGCAAAACAGCAGCCATTCCATCTGCCCCCTTTCCCGCCGGCTTTCAGGCCGTCACAGCACGTCTGCCAGCTTGGAAAGCACTTCGGCGTGGATATCTTCCACACTGCGCATGGTCTTGACACCATTTTCTTCCTTGGTACAGACAATGCGCCGCCATCCCAGTTTCCGGGCACAGTATTCAGCCGCCGCCCGTGACCGGGCCAGATACTCCGCATCCTTTTCCTGGATGTCCATCTTGTTTTTGTCTCCGTGGTAGCGCTCGGCAATCAGTTTCTGAGAAATATCCACGTCTACAGACAGGTATACCACCGCATCCGGCGCCGGAATGCCCATCTTTTTATATTCAAAATCGAACAGCCATTCCAGGAAACCATCCCAGTGCATGGGCGGCAGTTTGGAACACTGGTGCACAGCATTGCTCGTGGTATACCGGTCCGAAATGACCAGTCCTCCACGGCGGTAGAAATCGCCCCAGTTGGTCTTGTAGCTGGCAAAGCGGTCCACCGCATAGAAGGTGGAGGAAGCAAATGCATTGACATCATCCGGTTTTTGGCCAAACTTGCCGGACAGGTACATCTTTACCAGCGCAGAAGAATCGCTTTCATAATCCGGAAAAGTGATCTGCCGCAGTTCCTGCCCGCGGTCACGCAGAGTCTTGCACAGCAGGTCGGTCTGCGTGCCTTTGCCGGAACCATCCAGCCCTTCAAAGATGATCAGTTTACCCATGGTTGAGTACCTTCTCTTTCATTTCGGAGTATTGCTGCCGCACCTGCGCCTGTCGGCCGCAGCACATGCGGCCTTCGGGACAGGGACCGGTCAGACAGCGCGGCCCTGCTGCCGCAAAAATGTGCGGTGCCAACGGCAGAACCAGCTCCAGCATCCGGTCTGCCACAGCACGGATTTCCCATTGTGCCCGTTCGCAGCAGCGCAGCTGGAAAAAGTTGATCAGGCTGCGGCAGTTCATGGTCATTACCATTTTTGTCTCGCAGGCATTGGGTAATACAAACCGGGCATCCTCATTTGCCTTTTTGGACGCCTTGGCACGGGCAGCCTTCTCATCCAGCCCCTCCGCCATAAAGGTTTTGGTATGGGCGTCTTCCAGGGTTCTGACCAGTTCCAGATACCGGCGGGCATCCTCGTTCATGGAATCAATAAACTGCGTCTTCGCCTCCGGAATGGCTTCGATCTCCGGCGGAATAACATAGCGGAAATCTTCCAGGCGGACATACCGCTGACTCTGCACGCTGAAAGAAGCGATGCGATGGCGGGTGACCTGTGCCAGGAACGTGCGGCTGACCCCTTCGATGCCAAATGTGAAGGAGGCATGCTCAATGGGGCTGGCATGGCCCACATCATTCAGCCGCTGCAGAAAAGCGGCTGTTTTTTCCGGCGTCAGGCCGTCCAGCAATGTCTCAATATGAGCATCGGAATAGCAAAGTTTGGCCGCTGCGGCCACCGTTTTTTCCGGGTCGTTGGTATGTGCGATCAGGTTGACCAGCATGGTGCATCTCCCCCATTTATTCCTTGGATAGTTTTGTGAGCGGCGCATAATTGGCCATCGTCTTTTTGACCCCCACACGGTCGAACTGAATTTCTACAATGCAGTCTCCCGCCACAGGGGTGACTTTGAGAACCTTGCCGCGGCCAAAGACCTTATGGTCCACAAAATCGCCAGGTTCAAAGCCCACCGCCTTCTTTTTGGATGCAGAGGGCTGGTCCAGCAAGGTAGAAGAACCGGCTCCGGCAGGCGCCGCCGAACGGGAAGAACCGTATCCGGCTCCGAATCCGCTTGCGGGAACCGTATGATGACCGATCCCGCGGGGACTTTCATGGCCTCCGGTGGCTGCAAAACCACTGCGGAAACCGCCGCCGGAGGCATACCGGCTGCCAAAGCCGGCATTGTACTCGTTGTTCAGGTAGCCGCGGGATGTGCCGGAGTATCCGCTGCGGCCGCCGGGTACGTTGGCGGAATACGTGCCGTATCCGGCTCCGAATCCGCTCCCCATGGCGGCAAGCTCAGGACTCTGGGTTTCCTCCAGCAATTCGGGGTCGATCTCATTCAGGAACTCCGACGGCGGATTGCGCCGGGTCTGTCCGAAGATCATCCGGCTGCGGGAAGAAGAAAGATACAGTTCCTTCTTTGCTCGCGTAATGCCCACATAGCAAAGACGCCGTTCTTCCTCCATGTCCTCCTCGTTATAACGGGCCAGGTCTCCGGGAAAAACACCATCCTCCATGCCGATGATAAAGACATACGGAAATTCCAAGCCCTTGGCACTGTGCAGGGTCATCAGCGTAACCGAGTCGGCATCTTCGTCATAGGAATCGATATCAGCAATCAGGGCTACTTCTTCCAGGAATCCGGACAGCGTTGCATCCTCCCCGTTCTGGTCTGCATAGGTCTTGACCGAGTTGACCAACTGACCCAGGTTTTCCAGACGGGTCTCTCCTTCTTCCTTCTGGGCTTTCAGCATGGCTTCATATCCGGTTTTACGGATCACCTCGCCTACAAACTTATCCAAAGGCAAAGTGACGGACAAATCGCACAAGGTACGATACATGTCATAGAACGCGCCCAGCGCGGAAGCGGCGCGGGCCAGTGCAGGATAGGTAGACGCCTCAGAGATGATCTGCAGCATGGGCACCCCGCGGGAGGCCGCCAGTTCGGCGATCTTATCCACTGTGGTGGCACCGATCTTGCGGGCCGGTTCGTTGATGATCCGGCGCAGCCGTACATCATCCCGGGGGTTGACCACAATAGCCAGATAAGAGTTGATATCCTTGACTTCCTTACGGTCAAAGAAGCGCTGGCCGCCCACAATGCGGTACGGAATACCAGCCCGGGCAAAATAAGCTTCCACAGGGCTGGACTGGGCATTCATCCGATACAGCACCGCATGATCCCGCAAGCTGGCGCCGCTGCGCAGATTCTGTCCGATGATATCGGCAATGTGACTGACTTCGTCCTGCTCGCTGGACGCCGTATAATGATGGATTTTGGCCCCGGTACCGTTTTCGGTCCAAAGGGTCTTGCCCTTACGGCCGTTGTTGTTCTTGATAACGCTGTTTGCCGCGTTCAGGATGTTGGAAGTGGAGCGATAATTCTGCTCAAGACGAATGGTCCTGGCCCCGGAAAACACTTTTTCAAAGTTCAGAATATTTTCGATGGTAGCGCCGCGGAATTTATAGATGGACTGATCGTCGTCGCCAACTACGCAGACATTGTTTGTTCCGCCCGCCAGCAGCCGGACGAGATGGAACTGCGCCACGCTGGTATCCTGGTATTCGTCCACCACGATATAGCGGAACTTGTTCTGATAGTATTCCCGCGCCTCCGCGTCCTTCTTCAGCATCTGCACGGTGTGGAAGATCAGGTCATCAAAATCCATGGCGCCTGCCGTCTTCAGACGTTCGGCGTAGGTAGTATAGATCTTGCTGACCAGCGCCGCCTTTGTATCCTTGGGCGGTTCGGAAGCCACATCCCTGGCTGAAAGCAGTTTGTCCTTGAACGCGCTGATCCGTGCGATTGCCTGCTTCGGGGGCAGGAACTTATCATCGATCATCAGTTCCTTGTAGATTTGTTTGACAACCCGCTGCTGGTCGTCGGAGTCATAAATGGTAAAGCTGGTGGGAAATCCGATGCGCTCGGCATCCCGGCGAAGAATCCGCACACAGGCAGAGTGGAACGTGGAGGCATGTACATCACTGCCCACGGTTTCTCCCAGCATAGCCTTCAGGCGATCCTTCAGCTCTCCGGCCGCCTTGTTCGTGAAGGTGATGGCCAGCACATCCCAGGGACGGGCCGGTTCCACCGCCAAAAGTCGGGCCTGATCGGCGGAAGGATTGCGGCCGCTTTCCATGGTATTGCGCAGATAATCCACATCTTCCTGGGTCACCGGCCGGCAGACCTCCCGGCTGCCATGGGCTCTGCCGAACCGGATGATATTGGCAATGCGGTTGACCAGCACGGTGGTCTTTCCGGAACCGGCTCCTGCCAAAATCAGCAGTGGACCTTCAGTGGTAAACACCGCTTGGCGCTGAACCGGGTTCAGACGGGTAAAGCAGGATTCGATATACCGATCCCGCAACTGTAAATATTCATTCAAAATGGCGTCAGGCATAGGTGATTTCTTCCTTCGCTCCTGCAGTCTCTTAAAAGATAAAATTCTGATTTTCCAGTATACCACAAATTTTTATTCATGGAAAGGGTCGCGGGGGCCCATGATCCGACTTTTCCAGATCTTGGGAGTCGCGTCCCGGAAACCGGCCGACAGGTATTTTCCCATGGACAGACTGGCGGCAGTACCACGTGCCACACAGTTGAGTGGATCAGGCGCAATGGCCACATCCACATGCAGTTCCCCGGCCAGATACCCGGCCAGTCCCCGCAGCATGGAACCACCGCCTGTCAGCAAAATGCCGGTCTTGCCCACGTCTGCTGCCAGTTCCGGCGGGGTATTTTGCAGTACATTATGGGCCGCCGCTGCAATGCGGGCAGCCAGTTCCCGTACCGGTGCATACAAATCGCGGGTGTAGATCAGACGGCGCGCCGGCAGATTTGTCTCCCAGGAATGGCCCCGTACTTCCATCACGCCTTCAAATTCGCTCTGGGAACAGCATGCCACCTGCTTTTTGAGTGCTTCGGCGGTCAAAGGCCCGATGGCAATGCTGAACTTTTCCTGCACATACTGCGCAATACAATTGTCAAAAGCGTTGCCGGCCACCGGAAGACTGGCGGCCTGGACACGCCCGCCCATGCTGATGACTGCTATGTCAGTGGAGCCGCCGCCGATGTCAATGACCATACAGCCGCGGGGCGTGCGTATATCCAGCCCCGCACCAAGGGCAGCCGCCACTGGTTCATCCACCAGATAGACCTGTTTGGCTCCCGCAGCCATCACCGATTCCACCACGGCATCAGCTTCAATACCGGTGATGGCCGCCGGCACGCAAACCGCCACCCGGGGTCGGATCAGGCGGGACGGGCATACCTGGTTGATAAACCGTACGATCAGTTCGTTGGTCATCCTGTGGTCCTGAATCACGCCGTCTCGCAACGGGCGCACAATGTCAATATAGCGGGGGGCGCGCCCTACCATGCGCAGAGCGTCCTCCCCCACCGCGATGACCGTATTGGAACGGGTATCCACCGCACCGACACTGGGCTGGCGGAAAATAACCCCCTGCTGTTCGGTAGCAATAATGATGGTGCTTGTTCCTAAATCAATGCCAATATCGTATTGCTTCATTTGCTTTGTTTCTCCTGAGGCTGCTGTTGTTTGGGCACCCGTTTTTCAGGGGGCAACTCCTCTTTGGCGGCAACACTGACTGCAAATACCGAAACTGCGCCGCCCTGCAGCAGGGCCAGCGCACAAGCCGAGACCGTTGAACCGGTGGTGATAATATCATCTACCAGCAAAACACGAGCCCCCGAAAGGTCCGTGCCGGATCGGCAGGCATATGCATCCTTTGTGTTCTGCAATCTTCCGGCCAGATCCAGCCCCTTTTGGGGCTTCATTTCCCGTGTGGTGTGCAACGGGCAGGACAAGGGAATTCCCAAGATCCGGGAAAGTCGTCTGGCCAGCAGATACGGCATCCTTCCGCTTCCGCGTCTTCTCGGCGGGACCGGAACAATCACGGTGTACGGAAGAAGTCCGCCGGGAGCATGGTAAACCGGAGTTCCGGACATATATCCGGACGCTTCGGCTCCAAAAACCATCACTGCCATCATGTCCGCAAATTCCTGTGCATACCAGGGATGGCCGTGCTCTTTGCATCGCAGGATCGCATGGCGTACCCCATCGCTGTAATAAAAGGCACTGGCCGCACCTGAAACGGCATAAAACTCATGTTCCGTATCCGGCAGCCGGGGTGGCTCATGCGTCAGCCGCTTTATTTCCGGAAGACATTCCCGGCAGATACATCTCATAAAGGCATCCTTCGGCAGGACGCGGTCACAGAACGGGCATCGCCGCGGCCAAAGCAGCGCGGCAAGGCGTTCCGGAACCCCCTTCATGATTTATGGCCGACGGCGTCCGCCAGCAGATAGCGCAAACCGCTGTAACGAAGATTTTGGCGCACATTCTGAATCATGGTCTGTACAGTGCGTCCTGTTCCGGTAATAATGCACAGCTTGCGCGCACGGGTCACACCCGTATACAAAAGATTGCGGTAACAAAGGCGGGACGGCACATCCGCCGCCGGGATGATCACTGCCGGGAATTCCGAGCCCTGGCTCTTATGGATCGTAACCGCATAAGCCGGTTCCAGTTCCGCCAGCTGGTCCGCTCCGTATACATACTTGCGGTCATCCATCAGCACGGTGACGCTGCGGGCCGAGGGATCCACCTCGGTTACGATGCCAAGGTCCCCGTTATAAGCCCCCACGCCGGCCTCTGCCCCTGACCGCTCATAGGGAATGTCATAATCGTTTTTGATCTGCATGACCTTATCCCCCAAACGCAGCACCCGACCGGTCTGTTCCCAGACAATCTGGGGCTTATCGGGCGAAGGGGGGTTGAGTACCGCCTGCAAGCGGTGATTCAATTCGGTGCTTCCGGTAGGTCCCTTCTTTGTAGGGCACAGTACCTGGATGTCCCGTACCGGGTCCAGCCCATAGGTGCGCGGCAGCCGGTTGGATACCAGATCACACACCAGGCGCTGGCATGCCAGACCATAGGATTCAATCATGAAGAAATCGTCATCACGGCCACCGGCGCGGGGCATTTCCCCATGAACGATGCGGTGAGCGTTCTGGATGATCAGACTTTTTTGTGCCTGACGAAAGATTTCTGTCAGTCGCACAGTCGGCAATATTCCGGCCCGCAGAATCTCGCTGAGAATATTGCCGGGGCCAACACTGGGCAGCTGATCAGCATCTCCCACCATAATAATGCGGCAATGGGGACGCGCCGCCGCCAGCAGTGCCTGAAACAGCTTGACATCCACCATACTCATCTCGTCCAGGATGATAACATCAAAAGGAAGAAGATTTTTTTCGTTGTGGATAAAGCGCACAGTCCCGGTGGAGTAATCCACTTCCAGCAGACGGTGGATCGTGGAGGCGCTGTGCCTGGTCAGTTCGCTCAGCCGTTTGGCTGCCCGCCCGGTAGGAGCACAGAGGGCCACCCGATCATACATGCCCTCGTACAGAGTGAGAATGGCATTGACCGTGGTCGTCTTGCCGGTACCGGGACCACCCGTCAAAACCATCACACGATTGGACAATGCCATGCGGATGGCTTCTTTCTGCAACGGTGCATAGGAAAAGCCCTGGGCCATTTCCAGTACCCGGATATCGTTATCCAAAGTAGGTGGTGCTTCCGTGGGAAAGGTCGAGATTTCCCCAAGGCGTACCGCAATATCTTCCTCCGCACGAAGCAGGTCCGGCAGATAAATGTATTCTGTCCCGTCATAGGTACGGGCACGCAGCTCATCCCCGGACAGCATTTCCCGCAAGTTTTTCTCCACCAGGTCAGGCTGCTGGCGCAGGAACTGAGCGGTAGCATCCACGAGTTTGGTACAAGGCAGGCAAGTATGACCATTGCCGGAGTTATGGCGCAGTGTATACAAAAGGCCAGCCGCAATACGCAGGCGACTGTCCGCCTCTACCTGCAGGGTGTTGGCAATCCCATCCACCTGAGCAAATTTCAGATTCAAGGGCTCACCACACAGCATATACGGGTTCTGGTTCAGCGCCTCCACCGTGTGCGGTCCAAAAGCCCGGTACGCCGATACCGCACATTGGGCCGAAAGGCCGAACCGGGCCATCCAGGCAATAACTTCCCGTACACCATACAGGCGGCGGAATTCATTGGAGATAGCCGTCGCCTTCTGGGGAGTAATGCCTTTGATTTCACACAGACGATCCGGTTCCTCTGCAATGACGGTCAGTGTTTCCGCCCCAAACTTTGCCACAATCTTTTTGGCTGTGGATGACCCGATATACGGCAGAACGCCGCTGGCCAGATAACTTTGGATGGCTGCCGTGTCCTGCGGCAGGGCGGCCTCGCACGTCTCCGCACGGAACTGTTCCCCGTAGTTGGGGTGGTTGGTCATCTGCCCATACACCACCACCGACATACCATTGTCAATACTGCCCACATTGCCGGAAACAACCACATCGGTGCCACCGGCGTCCACTTCGAACACCGCGTACCCGGTTTCCGGATTTTCAAAAATCACATGTTCCACAATGCCTTCCAGCTTGAGCAGTTCTCCGGCCATGGTCGTTTCCTCCTTTCTTGGATTTGGGGACAGAATCACCCAATATACCTTTATATTATATCCAACTCCCCCTTTTTTGGCAATGGCATTGGCAGTCCTTTTCAGATAGTCTGCTCCGTTGTTTGGCGTTATATCGCTTTCATCTCCGACCCAGACCCGATCATCAAATCGCCTTCGGCGGCCGGCAATCGAAAACGGTCAGTTCCTGAAGCCGTGCGGAATGATACAAGCCTGCAGGATCCCCCGTCGGGAGCCACTGTCCTCCCCTAGCCTCATTTTATAAAAGGAGTCCCCGCTGCTCTGTCAGAGGCAGCGGGGACTCCTTGCACCACAATAATAATTAAAGGATGATTTCCATACCGGTTTTCAGCGGCTTAAATCCGCAGGATTCATAAAAGCCCTGGGCCCTGTCGTTGCCGGCCCACACATTCAGCGTCACATTGTAGCAACCATGTTCCCGGGCGTAGGCCAGGACCGCCTCATACAGTGCACGACCAATATGCTGCCCACGGCAAGCTTCATCCACACACAGATCATCAATATACAGAGTTTTCACATCTGTCATGATATTGTCGTTCAGATATTGCTGGAAAATGCAGAAGGCATAACCAAGCAGATATCCGTTGTCATCCACTGCCACCAGGATGGGGCGCTCATCATCCGCGATGATGGCGGCCAGCTCTTCATCCGTATATTTGCGCCCGCCGTTCTTGAACAGGTCGGGGCGGATGCCGTGATGGACCAGTTCTACCTGCAGAAGCAGGTCATTGATGCGGTCCATATCGCGGGTTTCAGCTCTGCGGATCTTCATGTTTCATGCGCTTCCCTTCTAAATATTTTGCTTGACAAAAAGACTATATATGTAAAATTATACATCCGTTTTCTCATTTTTCAAGTTTTTGCCTTTTCATCAAAAAAGCAGGCTCTGCTTTCCCGTAATGCCGATCGGGCATTGTCCGGGCACAGAGCCTGCTCTATGAATGATCCGATAAAAATTACAGGGAGGCGACTGCGGCTTTCAGTTCTTCCACACGGTCGGTGTTCTCCCATTTGACACCCAGGTCCTCCCGGCCCATATGACCATAGGCCGCCAGTTTGCGGTAAATGGGCTTGCGCAGATCCAGATCGCGGATGATTGCTGCGGGGCGCAGATCAAAGACCTTTTCCACCGCTGCTTCCAGCTTTTCGTCTGCCACCACACCGGTACCGAAGGTATCCACAAAGATGGAAACCGGCTCGGCCACGCCGATGGCATAGGCCAGCTGGACTTCGCACTTGTCGGCCAGACCGGCGGCCACCAGGTTCTTGGCCACCCAGCGGGCTGCATAGGCAGCGGAACGGTCCACCTTGGAGGGATCCTTGCCGCTGAAAGCGCCGCCGCCATGGCGGGCATAGCCGCCGTAGGTATCCACGATGATCTTGCGACCGGTCAGGCCGCTGTCGCCCTGGGGACCACCCACCACAAAACGGCCGGTGGGATTGATGAAGTACTTGGTGTTTTCATCCAGCAGATTGGCGGGAATGGTATCCTTGATGACATGCTCCATCACGTCGGCGTGGAGCTGCTCCTGGCTGACTTCCGGGCTGTGCTGGCTGGAAATGACCACGGTATCCACACGGGCAGGCTTGCCGTCCACATACTCGATGGTGACCTGGCTCTTGCCGTCCGGGCGCAGATATCCCATGGTGCCATCCTTGCGCACCTCGGTCAAACGCTTGGCCAGCTTGTGAGCCAGAGAAATGGGCAGGGGCATCAGTTCGGGGGTCTCATTACAGGCATAGCCGAACATCATACCCTGGTCACCGGCACCGGCCACCTCATCGTTGGTGCCCAATGCGATGTCCGGGCTCTGGCCGTCGATGCTGGTCATCACACCGCAGGTATCACAGTCAAAGCCATACTTGGCACGGTCATAGCCGATATCCTTGATGACGCCGCGGGCAATACCGGGCAGATCCACATAGCAGGTGGTGGTAATTTCACCCATGATGTGGACCAGACCGGTGGTGCAGGTGGTTTCGCAAGCCACGCGGGCGCCGGGGTCCTGTGCCAGGATAGCGTCCAGGATGGCATCGGAAATCTGGTCACAGATCTTGTCGGGATGCCCCTCGGTAACGGATTCGGATGTGAACAGGAATTTGGACATAGTAAGCTGCCTCCTATTGTAGGAAAATATTGCGGGTCAGAAAGGCAACTTGACGAAAACCATGCAACGCATTCCGTCACGGCGGCAAACACAACAAAAAGCGCGTTTCCCACACACGGCGGGAAACGCGCGCAAACGCTTATCTTCCGGTTTCCCGCAGGACTTGGCACCTTACGCATGCGCAGGTTGCCGGGCTTCACAGGGCCTGTTCCCTCAGCCACTCTTGATAAGTCACCTTATTCTGATGTCGAGGAGTATAATAACACAACACCTGGTAGTTGTCAACGATTTTGCGACAACTTTTTCAGGAATTCCGTCAAAGAATCAGCGGCGGCCATGCAGGATTGGAGACAGAGGCTTGTAAATCAGGAAGCAGAGCACCGAATCGAGAAGGCCTTTTACAAAAGTGAAAGGCAGGTTGAACATGACCAGGCAAAACAGCAAGCTGGTGGCATTGGGATTCAGTTCCTGATAGGCCCCCAGAATCAGGTCCATGCCGCCGAACATCTGGGCATACACAGGATAGGTGAAGAAGTAGTTGACCGGCACGCTGATCAGCGCCATGACAACAGCACCCACCAGTGCACCAATAGCCGCCATCTTGCGGCTCTTGTGGTACTTGTAAATCAGTCCGGCCGTAACGGTAAAGGCCGCACCCAACAAAAAGTTGCACACTTCGCCGATCCCGCCGGTGGAGCCATGGAAAATCGCCGCCAGAATGTTTTTGACCAGGCAGACTGCCGCACCATACACGGGGCCCAGGCTGAAGGATGCCAGCAATGCCGGCAGTTCCGAAATATCCATCTTGACAAAGAAAGGGATGAACATGGGCAGGCTGAAATCCACCATCATCAGCACAAAGCCGATGGCTGAAAGCATGGCAGTCACAGTGAGTTCACGAATATGCGTTTTGGTTTTCATAAAAATACCTCCCGGCCTTGCGGCCCTAGCAAAATAGTGAAAGCCGGTTGCCACAGCTGTCGGGAGGCTTGTTTTCCTGCCAAGCAAAAGTGCCCTGCCGCAAGGACGCAGCAGGGCACGGAATGCAAGTCAAATAAAGCGAGCTTCCGTTTCTTCCATCCGGACTATACCGTCGGCCTCGGAATTTCACCGAATCAGCGGCTGCCTTGGCAGCCGGTCGCGGGCTTTACCGCCGGTGGGGAATTTCACCCCGCCCTGAAACAGACTTTCTGTGCAACAGTATAGCACAGTTTACAGAGAATGCAAGCAGTTTTTTTGCAGTATGTCCCGGCCTTGACACGCGCGGTATTTCACGGTATCCTTACCACATACGCAATTGATCGTACACAGGTGCAAATCACCTGTTTTTCTGTCTGTACAGGAGTAACATGCAAAATGGCAATTCGGGAATTCTGGACCCTCTTCATGGGTTTTATCAATACCCATAACGATATTCTCCGTATTCTGCTGACCGCAATTCTGGCCCTGGCTGCCGTATTTGGTACACGTTTGTATCGCAGTCTGATCCAGAGTCTGCGGAAAAAGCTGCTGCGTTTCATGCCGGAATGGCTGCGGATCCTGTACGATGGATTTTACGGCTCACTGGTCTTACTGCTGCGCACCTTTCTGATTTACCTGGCGGTGCTCGCCTTTCCCCTGCCGCTGACGCCCCGGCAAACGGAGCTGTTGGCCGGACCGGTGTTCGGTTCCATCTCCATTGCACTGCTTGGGCTGGGATTCTGGCGCAGTGAAGCTTTGTGCGGTCTTCTGCTGCGCAGCGCACAGAATCGCCTGGATCTGGAAAGCAACAAAACCATGACCCATTTTTTTGAAAAGATTTATCGGGCCATGGTCGTTGTGATCACCATTCTGGCTATGCTGGAACTGTTCGGCGTACCGGTAGCCGGTCTGATGGCCGGTGCCGGCGTAGCCGGTCTGGCGGTGTCTCTGGCAGCACAATCCACCCTCTCCAACCTGATTGCCGGGATTACCCTGGTCATGGAACGTCCCTTTGGCATCGGAGACTATATTGTCCTGGGGAGCTTTGAAGGCACCGTCGAGGAGATCTCTTTCCGCTCTACCAAGCTGCGCACCCCGGACAATTGCCAGATCACGGTAGAAAACTCCAAGGTCAGCGCCGAATACATCCAGAACGTGACCGACCGCAACAGTCGTCTGTGGAATTTCGTCATCGGAGTCACCTACGATACATCCCGTGAAAAAATCGAGGCCTTGTGTGCTGCCCTGACCGAACTGTGCAAAGCCGATCCTGACGCACAGCCGGATACCGTGCAGGTGTGCCTGACAAACTTCGGTGCTTCCAGCATTGATATTGATGTGCGCATGTACGTAACGGCGCTGGGTCTGGCAGATTTCCGCGCTATGAAAAACCGCGTGAACCTGAAAATCATGGATCTGATGGAAAAGGAAGGATGTTCCTTCGCCTTTCCGTCCACCAGCGTGTACCTGGAAAAAACGCCGGAAAAGTAACCAGACAGCCAAGAAGCCCGACCAAAAGAGGTCGGGCTTCTTTATTATATGATTATATGTCACGTCTGGCATCCAGCAGAAAGCGGTCCGTTCCCTGGTCGGTGGTAACCGTGATAATGAAGCTGTACGCTGTGTCAAAACGATACTGAAGTGAATCTTCTCCTGCGTCCTGCGGACAATAGTCTACCTTTTCAATGGGCTTCGAAGTGCTGTATCCCTGATAACCGCCCTCATTGGGCAGGACAAACGCAACTTCCACGTTCTCCGCCGTCACATGATACCATGTCAGCGTAGGCACGTCCGTCACACGGAGAAGGCAAAGTTCCTGCCCCGGCGACCCATCTTCCGGGTACCAAATATCGGTAGACTCGCTGACTTCACAGCCGGACAACTCCACGGACACTCCCGTATTGGGCAGTATCGTCTGCCAGGTCGTTTCCGGCTGCTGCTTTTTGCAGCCACACAGAAGCACCATCACAGCCAGGACGGCGATCATCAGACGTCCCCGGTGTTTCATGGGCAAACATCCTTTCTTACTCATAAGGGTCATAAGGTCCCAGCGGTATTTCCCTGCCCAAATCCAGGACACGAGGGCACAGCCCCGTGGCAGCCTGTACAAATCCCATCAGCATCCCCAGATGAAGGTGCAGATGCCGGTACTGCGCCAGGATCAACGTCATGCGGGTCCATTCGCAGCCTTCCGGACGCTGCAGAAGATCCTCATCATGCAGGGCCGGCAGATACAGCGAAAGTTTTGCCTTGATGGTATGGAAATAATCGTTGATCTGGCGGCGGTTCAGATGGGTGGCCGGATAGATGGCCAGATCCTGCAGCAGCGGCGTATGGATCGGCGGCTCCACAAAATCCCGGTCCCGGGGATTGATGAACCATTGGTCCAGCCCATGCAGCATGTGATAAATGTGCTGCCACATCGGAGCACCGCCATAGGGTTTATCCCACAGATCATCGGGGATACAGTCAATGACGTTCTGTGTCTCCCACAGAGCACGTACCGTCATTTCTGTCAGAATGGCATGATAAGATGATTCCCGCATGAACTGTGCCCCTTTCCCGATCAGGTCGGTCTTTTGGCTAGTATCCGCAGAAACTGGGTCTGTCATTCATCCGCCACGAGCAAGGTCGGCAAGGTCTTTTCGCTGTACTGGGAGGAGATAATCGGGGTGAGCGACACGCGGGAATATACGCCTTGCGCCACACCGTCATAGGTATAGATGCCGGTCAGGTTATAGTACCGATTCAGGCCGAATTTTTCCCCCTTCAGACCATAGTTTTCGGTCACATAAGGGGTATGGAATTCCTGCAGCAGATATCCGGTATAAGGCACAGTGCGAACCACTTCGGCCCAGCGGTCAGCATCGTATTCAACTCCGGCATAGACCCCACGGGAACCGTACGAATCCGTCGGTTTCAGGATCCAGCGATCCTTATCTTCCAGCACCATGGGCAGGTGCTCCGCTGCGAACTCTGCGGTATAAGGCACATGCGCCTGCACGTAGTCCCGCTGCTCGTCTGTGAGCATCTGCATGGTACGCGGCAGATGCAGCACCCGGAACAGCTCCTTGTTGTGCACAATCTGGGTATGAAAATCCCCTACCAGCAAAACAGCATTATCTCTGGCAGCCTGCAGCAGAGCGCCGCTCTCCTCGTAATGATTCAGCACATCACTGGTGACGGCCCGACGGTAAATCATATCGATTTTTGCTCCGGCAGGGCCGGTCAGGACATACCCGTCATACTGCAGCGCCCGCACGTCACAGACCTCCGCCGGGATTCCCGCCTTTTCAAAATGCTGCCGGAAGACCTCAAACTCATTGACCGTTCCGCATTCCATATAGTCCACGATGGCCACCCGCGGGGTTCCATGGCCGCCGGCGCGCTGCCAGATGCGTTCCATGGTCGCGACCCAGCTGTCAAACAATTCGCAGCGGCGTGTTTTGTGGGCTGCCGTGAATTCCCGATACACGGACGAAAGCTGCTGGGCATTGTGCAGTTCCCGGTCTTCGTTCATGGCACTGGCGCCGTCCGTGTTGAACTCACAGAACGTATACGCGCCCGTTTCTTCATTATAAAAGAAGTCGATGCGCGCCATGGGGAGCAGCGAGGGAGCCCTGTTGGCCCGCAGAATCAGTTCTTCGATGCGGGGATCAAATCCGAAAAGAGCTCGATAAGAAGCGTCGGATTCGTACTCCGTCATAACCCGGTCAAAGATGGAATACAACACTTGCATATCCGCCTTGATCTGGGAGAACTGGCTTTCGGTCAGAAGTTTGGGCTTGAAACAGGTACGGACATACTCTCCATGGTGAATTGCCGT
Organism: Subdoligranulum sp. DSM 23681; assembly: GCF_057005535.1. Taxonomy (NCBI): domain Bacteria; kingdom Bacillati; phylum Bacillota; class Clostridia; order Eubacteriales; family Oscillospiraceae; genus Subdoligranulum; species Subdoligranulum sp. DSM 23681. The sequence goes on from NZ_CM168050.1 coordinate 81,842, forward strand.
AGAATGTTTCATATAATCTACAATGGCATCAAAATTCTGGCGCAGTTCCTGCGGATTCCGACGGGCCATCTCCAGATATTCGGCATCCAATGTCAGGGCATTCTTAAAATGATTCATTTTCAGTCACCGTTTCGCGGATGGTTTTCTTCTGTGCAGCCAGAGCCGCCAGCGGCTCCAGGTTGCGGCGCCCTTCAGGGGTCGTAACACGGCTCTTGGCTTGTGCCATCAGCCACGCGACTTCGTCGGCCACCGGGCGTCCATAAACCTGCGCCTTGTAACCGTTGCAGCAAATTCCCGTCTTGGCCGCTTCAATGTCTTCCACCGTTGCGCCTGCATAATGGCGCAGGATGCCTTCCTGTGCGGCAGGGCTGGACAGAATGGCTTTGACCATTTCCGCATAGCCAGCCACATAAGCGGCCGGCATGCTGTCCGCAACCCGGATCTCTATATAGCTTTTCAGGCGCACGTCAAAAAAGAACATGGACAGCACATGCTCTATCTCGTCCCGCCCCATGGCGGAAGGATATACTTCAAAAGCAGATTTTCGGCCGACGCCTTCGGTTCGAGGACCCCGGCGGGACACCACCAGGGGTTTTTGCAGGATATAGTCAGCGTACTTTTCAAACCCGAAATCCGCATCCATCAAAATCGGCGGAATGCCGCAGCGGTCGGGGTCCACATCGTTCCAGACAGAAGTGCGCACACTGTAGGCATGGTTGGGCTGCCCCTCATAAACGGGCGCATTATCTGTCAGCAGAGCCAGCAGCGGCGCCATCAGGCATGCCACGCGGTACTTGCGTACAAAGTCCTGTTCACTGTAATAATCCACCGAAACCTGGGTAGAGGCGGTAGCACGCATCATCTGGATGCCGTGATGTCCCCGCTTTTGAAAATACCGGTCCATCACTTCATACCGCTTTTTGGGAATCAGCGGCAGCGCTGCGGCCCGCCGGGTGGGATGATACCCCAGATTGTACCCGCGCAAGCCTTGCTGGGCCAAAGCGCGGTGCATACGCGCCGCAAAGCCTTCATACACCGCCATCAGACGACTGACGTTGGGCTGGGGCAAGATGCTGATTTCTAGCTGGCAGGCGGGTTCCAGGGAAACCGCATAAGCATCATTGTAAAACCCAACATATTCGCCGTCCATCACCACAGGCACATCACCGGTCTGCTGCAGTGCCTTCATGACCTGCTGAACTTGCTCGAAATCAATAGGGCTTCCATCTGCCCCGGTAATAAAATGTTCTACTTCCAACCCGACCGTCAATTTTCCCACAGGCTTGCAGCCTGCTTCAAAATAATTGACCAGGGCTTCTTTTTGCTTTCTCAGGTTTGCCAAAATACCCTCCTGTTTCCGCGCACGCCACAGCAGGAGCTTTCCCCTGCCTCATATGGCATGCACATGGGTATTGTACACCCAACCTTTTGCAAAAGCAATGGGCACAAAACAGTTGCACCGGGCCAAACACAGACTTTTACAACAAAGGTAAAACGTACCCCCATGTCAGTTTTGGTATCCGATGCCATGGATATGCCGTTATCTGAAAAGGCATGCAAAAATCCTCCGCCAACCTGTAAAATTTCAGTTATGGCGGAGGATTGATCCTTTATTCAGCCTGCCCAAGGCAGGTACGTATGTATTCCGGTGCGTCCTCACGGTTCATGCCCAGTGCAAAGGCCAGCTCGCCGTACAGCTGGTCTTCTGCCGCATGAAAATAGCGTTCATCCACACTGGTGGCACGCCGCCCCTTTTGCTGCCGCTCGGCACGGCGGCGATGCAGTGCTTTCAGCAGACCGGCCAACGCCCGACAATCGCAGCCGTGCTGAATCTGGCTGTACAATGCTTCGCGGCCTTTTTCATCGGGGATTTCCAGTTCGGGAACCTCCGGGAGTTCCTTGACGATCTGCTCTGCCTGTTCCCTGGTCACCGGCGGCCTAATCACCACGCGCTCGTTGTCAATGGGCGCATAGATGACCAGTTCCGGCTGGTAATACGGACGCAGCGTATAATACAGTCGGTCACCTGGTCCGCCCAGGTTCAGCGGGCCAACCGCTGCCACACGGCAGATGCCATGTTCACCATATACAATGATGTCCCCAACGTTATACATGATACCCCACTTTCTTTCTTCGTCATTGCTTCGTATATTTTTATTATAACACAAAAAATCAGCCCCGACAAAGGCATTTTTTCGTCTGTGCGTGATTTTTGTTGATTTTGCTCCACATGTCCCCGGCAAAATTTATGCGTTTTTGTGTATCACTGAAACTCACGAAAAAGATTTTTTCATTTGCGTTGTTTATGCAACGGCTATTTGGTGTCTTTTCAGATATAATCAATGCAAATCCATATGATCAAAGGAGCTCTTCATGATTCGGAAAATCATTCACATCGACCAAGAAAAGTGCAATGGCTGCGGTGCCTGCGCTCGGGCCTGCCACGAAGGCGCCATCGGAATGGAGAATGGCAAGGCTGTCCTGCTTCGGGATGACTACTGTGATGGACTGGGGGATTGCCTGCCCACCTGCCCCACCGGTGCTATCAGCTTCGTGGAGCGGGAAGCAGCGGCTTACGATGAAGCTGCCGTTGCCCAGCACATGCAGCATAAACAGGTTCCTGCGGGCTGTCCCGGTCAGCGTATGCATCAGATGGCACCTGCAGCGCCGGCAAATCAGCCTATGCGTGCTTCCTGCCTGGGTCAGTGGCCGGTACAAATCAAGCTTGTCCCGGTGAATGCTCCGTTCTTTGCCGGGGCGGATGTACTGGTGGCGGCCGACTGTACTGCGTTTGCCTATGCCCGCATGCACCAGGAATTCATGCACAACCGTGTGACCCTGATCGGATGCCCCAAATTGGATGCTGTGGATTACAGCGAAAAGCTGACCGCCATTCTGCAGGCGAACAAAATCGCTTCGCTGACCGTAGTACGCATGGAAGTTCCCTGCTGCGGTGGATTGGCCAATGCCGTACAGAGGGCCCTGCTTGCCAGTGGCCAGACCGTGCCCTGCCGGGTCGTAACCATCTCCATTGACGGACGGGTATTGGAAAATTGAGTGTGCTGTTTCTGCCCTGACTTTCCAACCTTCTCCAACAGTTTTCTTTCCCGAGGCAATCTGCCTTTGGCTGGAAAACTGTTTTTCTTTTTGTAAAGCAGTTTTACTTGTCATTTCCTGCCATACCGTTTTTCCCGGAATATGAAATTTTCACCGGTCGCCCCTCCTTTTTTGCCGGATTCTCTGCTTTCCGAATCCGTTTTACCGGCAGGCAGAACAAGAAAAATGCTTGACGCCGTTCCTTTATTGCATAAAAAAGAGAAAATAGCCTTCTTGCTTACCTTTTGGTCAAAAGCTGTGGGAGAACGCGCCAATCTCTGTTATAATAATTCTGTTTGCCATATTGTATACCAAACGGGAGGAATAAGATGGAAAAGACACAACAGTACGCGACTCCCTACGAATTTGAGGGGAAGCTGCCGCTGCGGCAGGCCATTCCCCTGGGACTTCAGCATGTGCTGGCCATGTTCGTAGGAAACCTGACCCCCATTTTGATTATCACCAGCCTGTGCGCAGCCGGCGGTGGCGCAGAAGAATTTGCGGCCATCCAGGTATCCCTGCTGCAGAACGCCATGCTGGTAGCCGGCCTTGTAACCTTGGTCCAGCTTTTTGCCATCGGACCTGTCGGCGGCAAAGTTCCTATTATTATGGGTACCAGTTCCGGCTTTATCGGTGTTTTCCAGAGCGTTGTCAAGGTTATGGGCGGCGGTATTGTCGCCTATGCAGCCATTATGGGAGCTTCCATTCTGGGCGGTCTTTTTGAGACGGTCTTGGGAGCTTTCCTGAAGCCGCTTCGCCGTTTTTTCCCCGCCGTGGTTACCGGTACAGTGGTTCTTTCCATCGGTCTGTCCCTGATCAGCGTGGGTGTTGGTTCCTTTGGCGGCGGCACCTCCGCTGCTGACTATGGCTCGGTGGAGAATCTGCTGGTTGCCCTGGCCGTGATGATCATTGTGCTGGCTCTCAAGCATGGAGCCAAAGGTATGGCCAGTTCTTCCTGCATCCTTATCGGAATCATCTGCGGGTACGTGATCTGCGCCATTCTGCCGTTCTTCCTTTCCACCACCGGGGTGACCGCCGACAGCGTTGCGTATACCAAAGCCTGGGTATTGAACTGGGACAAAGTTGCCCAGGCAGATTGGTTTTCCATCCCGCAGCTGATGCCGGTAAAACCGGTCTTTGATCTGCGCGCTATTATTCCTGTAATGATCATGTTCATTGTAACTGCCGTGGAGACTGTCGGCGACATTTCCGGCGTGACTGAAGGTGGTATGGACCGTGAAGCGACCGACCAGGAACTGGCCGGCGGTGTCATGTGTGATGGTCTGGGCTCCACCTTTGCCGCCCTGTTTGGGGTGCTGCCCAACACCTCTTTCAGCCAGAATGTCGGTCTGGTCACCATGACCAAGATTGTAAACCGTACTGCTCTGGCCTGCGGCGCTGTTTTCCTGGTACTCTGTGGTCTGCTGCCCAAGCTGGCAGCGATCGTTTCCATCATGCCGCAAAGCGTGCTGGGTGGTGCTGCCGTTATCATGTTCTCTTCCATTGTCATGAGCGGCATCCAGCTCATCACCCGCGAGCCCCTGACTGCTCGCAGCATGTCCATTGTTTCGGTAGCGCTGGGCCTTGGATACGGCCTTGGCGCCAACAGCGCCGTGCTGGCCGGCCTTCCACAGGCTGTACAGCTGATTTTTGGCGGTTCCGGTATTGTTCCCGCCGCTTTTGTGGCCATCATCATGAATGTGCTGCTGCCTAAGGAAAAGACTGAGGAAAAAGCCTGACGGTAGGTCGTTACATAAAAAAGCCCGTGATGCCTTATGTGGTATCACGGGCTCTTTTATATAGATTCACTCTTCCTGATTTAAAGCAGCTCGTGCCGCTGTATCCAAAAGCCGACGGAAGTTTTGACGGTCTCCTTCCGACATGGTTTGCGTCATTCGACAGAAACAGGCTTCCACTTGCTCTCGTATATGCGGGTAAACCTGCCAAGCCTTTTCTGTTGGATGTATATCATAGGTCCTTTTATCTTTTGGATTGGTGGTACGCTGAAGGAAGCCTCTCTCCTCCAGTTTTGTCACGGTCTTGGCAATAACACTTTTATCCAGGGAAAGCCGTTTGGTGATTTCATCCTGGGTCAACGTGCTGAAGTCGCATACAATCATGATCACAATCGCCTGCGCTGCCGTAAGGTCACAGGGAATACAGCCCTCGTTGAGCCATATATGCGATTTTCGATATAAGATAGAAATTGATTTGAACGGGCTGTCCGCTGCAAAGGACATTTCCGATCACCCCCATTGTTTCGTATTATACTTTATTTTAGTGGCAATTGCAACCATATATTGACGCGCCACGGGTTCCGTGTCACACTAAAAAGGTGGCAATTGCCACCTTATTTTTTGTTAATGACTTTTATAAAAGAAAGGAGTATGTATGCATGGAGAAAAATGAAAAAATCTGATAGCGTATAATCGAGTTCGCAAAAGCAAATAAAAAATAGACAAGCCATTAGGGCTCCTGTAAAATGAAAGTTGTCCAGACAATCACGATACAAAGGAGAAAACCCTAATGGCTCAAAAGAATCATACCACAAATCTGACCGAATTGCTACTGCAATGTGTTGTAGCACAACCGGATCCCATGCTGAGTATGCTGGAATGGCTGTGTGCCCAGCTCATGGAGGCCGAAGTAAGCCAGCAGCTGGGAGCGGAGAAAAGCGAACGCGCCGAAAGCCGCAGCGGGTATCGCTGTGGCTACCGGCCTCGCAGACTAGATACCCGAATGGGCACCATGTATCTCATGGTGCCGAAGGTACGTCAGGGCGGTTGCATACCGTTCTTTGTTACGGAGCGCAAACGCAGTGAAGCGGCACTGATCCAAGTGGTGCAGGAGGCATTTGTGCAGGGCGTATCCACTCGTAAGATGGAAAAACTGGCCAAGAGCCTGGGAATTGAAAGCCTGTCCCGCAGTCAGGTCAGTGAGATGACAAAAGGCTTGAACGAGCAGGTAAATGCTTTCCGCAGCCGCTCTCTTTCCCAAAGCAGTTATCCCATTTTGTGGGTGGATGCTCTGTACGAAAAAGTTCGTATAAACGGCAGAATTGTAAGTATGGCGATACTGGTGGTCTGTGGTGTGGATGAGCATGGCCAGCGAGACATTCTGGCGATAGAGCCCATGTTGGAAGAGTCGGAAGAAGTGTATCTTCAGCTTTTTCGAGGATTGCAGGAACGAGGACTTTGTACGCCTCGACTGGTTGTTTCAGATGCACACGCCGGACTTGTTGCGGCTATCCGTAAAGGCTTCCCAGGAGCAAGCTGGCAACGGTGCAAGGTTCATTTCATGCGTAATATTCTGGCGCATATTCCTCACAAGGACAACGATGCCTTTGCTCAGAATCTCAAGACTATCTGGCTGGCTCCCACCAGAGAACAAGCTCGCAAACTGGCTGAAGAAATCTGCAGGCGGTACGAGCACCGTTTTTCCAAAGCCATTTGCTGCCTGGAAGACGGTTTGGAGGACTCTTTGTCGTTCTATACTTTTCCACAGTTGGATGCAAGAAAGATTTCTTCTACCAACGTGTTGGAACGGCTGAATCGGGAGATCCGTCGCCGTACCAGTGTGGTAGGAATATTTCCCAGTGCAGATGCTTACACCAGACTGGTTACTACTTACCTCATGGAATATGCGGAAGACTGGTCCGTCTCCAGAGCGTACCTCAGCGAACAGTCTGTTCAAGCCATACTGCAACCGGCGGCTTAACTTCTTGTTTTACAGGAACCCTTTTTGCGAACAATACTTGACGCAGCCAAAAATCTGGAACAGAAGATTTATCCTTCTGTTTATCACCAATCTGCTTGTTTTAGCCGCTTTCTACGCATCGATCCCCATAATTCCCATCTACTGTCAGGAGATCGGTATCACCGGGTCCAAAATCGGGATTGTTCTCACCGCTATGTCTGTAGCCACCATTTTGTTCCGCCCTGTAGCCGGGTATCTGCTGGACAACTTCAACCGTTATCGGGTTTATCTGCTGTTCCTTGCTTTGTTTTGCCTTTCTTTCCCGGCTTTCATCGCCTTCCGATCTTCGGGGTTCTGATCATCATTCGGCTGTATATGGGCGCTGTATACTCGGTCTGTGGTTCGGCTACCATGACATTGGCTGGAGATGTTCTGCCCGTTCAGAAAATCACCGAAGGTATCAGCCGCTTTGCCTTCACTGTATCCATCGGCATGGCTGTTGGCCCCTATGTGGGATTGCAGGTACAGAGCCACATGAGCAGCAAGGCCTCTTTTCTGACCATCTTCGGCATCTCGGTGGCCGCACTCATCTGTGTTTCCTGCTGCCGTATTCGGTATCCGAAAGTCGCCCGCAAAAAGTTTTCTATCCGCGATTCCATTTACACGCCCGCACTGCCTTTCATGTTCAACATGATGTTTCTGATGATTCCTTACGGAGCTGTCATTGCCTATTCTTCCATCTTTGCTCAGGAAAAGGGACTTTCCGCCTATCTTCCCTATTTTTACATCTTTCTGGTGCTGGGTATGTTGGTTTCCAAATTGTCCACTCAGAAAATGATCGATGCCGGCCGCCACAAGATTCTGGTTTGCCTGAGTCTGATTGTTTTGATCCTGACCATGCTGAGCTACCTGTTTATGACCACCGGCATTCATCTGCTGGTTTCCGGCTTTCTGTTTGGCCTTGGATATGGAATCCTGCAGCCGCTGTTTCAATCGTTTGTGACCGGCACCACCGACGCCCCCAAACGTGGTGTGGCCAATGCCACATACATGCTTTCCTATGACATCGGAATCGGTATTGGCTCTCTGTTGATGGGCTTTCTGCAGGAGACCTTGGGTTTGCCTGTCGGTTTTGCCTTGACAGCCATTGCTTATATTGTCGGAGCTGCCGTGTATCTGTTCTATGTGGATGGCTATTATCGCCGCCTGAAAAAATCTGATATTCGTGTGTGATATTTTTTGCACCACTAAAACAGCCGGGAGATCTGTGACCAGTTTCGCAGATTTCCCGGCTTATTTGTATCTATATTACCACGTGTTCTTCGTTGTTTCCTAATAGCTCCCTTTTCTGACTTCTGTCCGGTGCAGTTTATTGAGCTCTGCTGCAAGATTGCTCATCACCGGAAGTTTGAATTACCAAAAACTTATAAAAAAGTATCTCCACACTTTGATTTTCGCGCAGTCTTAAAAAGTGCTTTGTCTTTTTTTGTAATGGCCCGCGTCTCAATAGAAGATGATTGCGTGCATAGTTGTAGTGTAATTCTGCCAGATTCAATTACCGGATGCCTTAAGATACGTGATTTTTTCTTTCCGCTCTGCGCCCTCGAAAAAACCAGGTAAGAGTATTTTTCATCTTCAAAAGGTGCTTCGCCGCCTTTGAGAAGTTTATGTAATTTGGTGCGCGATACGCGACTCGTAAAATGGCACCAGTCTCCAGCGGGCAATGGGCATTCCGCGTTATGGGGACAAGGGGCCACCACACTGGCTCCTTGCCTTATCAAGCATTCCCGAATAATTTTCATATGCTCAAATGCGGTAGGTGTCCCCGGCTCAACTATCAGCAGATACTGATTGGTACACGACCATAATTTCTCAATTAGTTTCATACGGTCGGCTTCCGCCAGCTCATTTAAAGAATACGAGGCAATCACCAAATCATACTGACCGCTGAAATCAAACGTGCTCATATCCCCTTGCAGCCAAGTGACCTCGTCCTTAAGTGGCATGCTTTGCATTAAAGTTTTGGCGACTTCAATCATCTCCGGCTCTCTCTCAAGGCAAGTAACCGTCTCAATACCTGGGATGCATTCATACGCGGCCCATACTGCCGTTCCCGTACCGGATCCAACATCGAGCACGGTCTTGATGTTCGCAGAGTCCACCATTTCTAACAGGTAGTTTATTGCGGAAGAGACCGCACCATAAGTGGCTGGCATTCGTACAATTGCGTACACGATAGTTTCGGCCTTCTCTTTTACAAGCCTCTTTCCTTGTCCGCTTTCATTCTTGTATTTGCTCGAGATATCCGCAGATGTCTCAAGTAATTTGCCGTGTGGAACGCCAACGGCCAACTGTTCAATCGAATATTTCAAATCATTAGGTAAATCCATTTTATCCAAACCCCAATTTGCGTTATTATGTTCTGAACAGACATAAACAAGAAACACACCAGAGTGGCAAAGAATATCCGGCAGCGCAAATAGTGTTATAACCTCTGTTCATTGTAATGCTTCCTTGATAATTCCCGATATCAAATAGGATCATTCCAATTTAGGCAATGGGCACAGCATTCTCTGCACATTTATTGCTCTTCTTGAAATATGCCAAATTTAGTTTATCATCTTTTTTCTAAAATGCAATTTCATTTTAGCAAGTAGCAGGCATCACTTCACCCAGGATGTATCCCCTTCAGATTCTGCTCATAGATTTGAGCCACCGATATTCTTTATCCCAGTCAGTTTGGAGCTTTGCTCTCCAAGTCACCACGGTCCGGCTCCTTTCCAGGTCAGGTCGGTCCCGTTGAGTTGTTTTTGATCTATTCCCAGGCTTTGATGCTCCGCTTCTGGGTTTGTATGTGACCACTGTTCCATTTGTTATAACGGCAGCCCACCTGACAGGTCTTCATGTGCTCGCATTTATGTCTCCTCAAGCCCCATCTTGCTGCAATAACACTTCTTTAAGGTCCCTATAAATCTTTAGTTTTAGTGTCTTTCCCATTTTGCTCACTTGCAGGTCACTACAAGACCCGGTTGTTACCTAAAACCACAAAATTCAAAAAGCAGTCAGGCCCCCCGGCTAAGCCGGGGGCTTGTGTAAGCCCTAGAAGGGCATAATACGGACAACGCCCCTCAAGGGGCCACGAATGGGTCGGCCAACTGCATTGCTGACTCATGGCGGCCCCTTAAGGGGCTTATTTTTATGCCTTGGAATTCTTGCTACCCGTAAACGGGTCCACAAACTCTTTCAAACTCATTTGATCCGCTATCTTATCTTCCTCCAGTTGGTGCTTGATGTACTCTTGTATTTGCTTTTTGTTTCTTCCCACAGTATCAACGTAATATCCCCTGGCCTAGAAATGCCGATCTCCATATTTGTATTTGAGATTTGCGTGCCTGTCGAAAATCATCAAGCTGCTTTTTCCTTTGAGATATCCCGTGATTTGTGCTACACTGTATTTTGGAGGGATATTCAACAACATATGAATGTGGTCTGGGCATGCTTGTGCTTCTATGATTTCCACACCCTTTTGTTCGCACAGCTTTCGCAGAATTTGTCCGATATCTTGTTTAATTTGGCCGTATATCACCATCCGACGGTATTTCGGTGCAAATACTATATGATATTGGCATCTCCATGTTGTGTGTTGTAATGTTTCGATGTCCTTCTCTTTCATGTTAAAAGACCTCCTGGTTTTATTGTTGCAGTTGGCCGACCGCAACTTTATTCTACCAGAAGGTCTTTTTCACTATATAATTTCTTTACACTCCCCGGCATAGCCGGGGGTTGTCCTTACGCTTAAGCTAACAAAACGAAAAATGTCTAACTGATCAGCAAAAATCAGTTAGACATTTTCTCTTAGAATAAAAATCCTGCGTATTCGCAAGCCACCCAAATCACCAGAATAACTCTGAATTTGACGGGTGCTATCAATCTGCTATCAAAGGGGAAATCTGAAATCCGAAAACCCAGTGTTTATGCGGGTTTGCGGGCTCTCATATCCACTTTTTACTTATTCGAACTCAATGGTGGCCGGCGGCTTGGTGGTGTAGTCAAACATAACACGGTTCACATGCTTGACTTCATTGACAATGCGGTTGGCCGCGGTGGTCAGAGTTTCGGTGGGCAGCAGAGTGACTTCTGCCGTCATAAAGTCGGTGGTGGTCACCGCGCGCAGTGCAATAGCGTAGTCATAAGTACGCTCATCCCCCATAACGCCCACGCTCTGCATATTGGTCAAGGCAGCAAAGTACTGGCTGGGACGCTGCTCCATAGGCAGCTTGTCCACTTCCTCACGCCAGATAGCGTCGGCATCCTGAACAATGGCAATCTTCTCCGGTGTAACCTCCCCGATAATGCGGATGGCAAGGCCGGGGCCCGGGAAGGGCTGACGGGAAACCAGATACTCAGGCAAACCCAACTCACGGCCGGCCTGCCGCACTTCATCCTTGAACAGGTTCCGCAGGGGCTCTACCAGTTCTTTGAAATCCACGGTATCCGGCAGACCGCCCACGTTATGATGGCTCTTGATGACGGCAGATTCGCCCCCAAGGCCGCTTTCGACCACGTCCGGGTAGATGGTTCCCTGTGCCAGGAAATCCACAGCGCCGATCTTTTTGGCTTCATCCTCAAACACGCGAATGAACTCTTTGCCGATGATCTTGCGTTTGGCCTCCGGCTCAGTCTTACCTGCCAGCTTGTCATAGAAACGCTGACGGGCATCCACACAGATAAAGTTGATGTCGAACGCACCGCCTTCACCAAAGACCTGACAAACTTCTTCCCGTTCGTTCTTGCGCAGCAGACCGTGATCCACGAAAACGCAGGTCAGCTGCTTGCCAACCGCCTTGGCCAGCATAGCCGCACAGACGCTGGAATCCACACCGCCGGACAAAGCGCACAGAACCTTGCCATCGCCAATCTCTTCACGGAGCTGCTGTACGGCATGTTCCACAAAAGAATCCATTTTCCAGGTCCCGGCACAGCCGCAAACCTTGTAAACAAAGTTATGCAGGATCTGAGTACCGTTTTCGGTATGCAGAACTTCCGGGTGGAACTGAACGCAGTACAGACCGCGAGCGGTATCCTGCGCTGCCGCCACCGGACAGTTGGGCGTATGCGCCACAATCGAGAAGCCGGGAGCCGCCTCCTTGATGTAGTCGTTATGACTCATCCAACACACATTCTGATCCGGCAGTCCGGCAAACAGCGGGCTGGTGGTATCCAAGTCAACAACCGTCTTGCCATATTCCCGTTCCGGTGCCTTGCAAACCGTGCCGCCCAGGTTGTGCATCATCAGCTGGCTGCCGTAGCAGATACCCAGGATAGGCACACCCCAGGTATAGATTTCCGGATCAATGGTGGGAGAATCCGAAAGATAAGCACTGTTCGGGCCACCAGTAAAGATGATTCCCTTGGGATTCTTTGCCTTGATAGCGGCCAGGTCGGTACGGTAGGAATAAATTTCGCAATAGACATTGCATTCGCGGACGCGGCGCGCAATCAGCTGATTATACTGCCCGCCGAAATCCAGTACAATGACGGTTTCCTGCTGCATATACTGCTCCTTTCCCCTGTTAACGATAAAATCCTATTTTGTGATTATAGCATACTGTGCAAACTTTCACAAGATATAGCATCCGTTTTCCACTCATCCGAATCACTTTTTATGAAATAAAAAAGTCGGAAAGTTTTCTTGCCAACATAAAAACAAAAAAGCAGAGGCAGACTTTGACATCTGCCTCTGCTTTGTAAGCGTATCAGACTGTGCCGCAAGGGCAACAGCAAACCCGTTCACAGGAAGGAGAAATTACTTCTCGATCTTGGAAACAACGCCGGAACCAACGGTGTGGCCGCCTTCGCGGATAGCGAAACGCATGCCTTCTTCCATGGCAACGGGGGTGATCAGCTCAACATGCATATCGACGTTGTCGCCGGGCATGCACATCTCGGTGCCCTCGGGCAGGGTGATGATGCCGGTAACGTCGGTGGTGCGGAAGTAGAACTGAGGACGATAGTTGTTGAAGAACGGGGTGTGACGGCCGCCTTCTTCCTTCTTCAGGACGTAGACATGGCCATCGAACACGGTGTGGGGATGAACGGAGCCGGGAACAGCGATAACCTGGCCACGCTCGATCTGGTCGCGGTCAATGCCACGCAGCAGAGCGCCGATGTTGTCGCCAGCCTGAGCGTACTCCAGGCTCTTGCGGAACATTTCCAGACCGGTGATGGTGGTGGTCAGCTTCTCTTCCTTCAGGCCAACGATTTCCATCTGGTCGCCGACATGAGCGGTACCACGCTCAACACGACCGGTAGCAACGGTGCCACGGCCAGAAATGGTCATGACGTCCTCAACGGGCATCAGGAAGGGCTTGTCAGCAGCACGGTCCGGAGTGGGGATGTAGCTGTCGACAGCGTCCATCAGTTCCCAAATGCACTTGTACTCGGGAGCGTTGGGATCGGTGGAAGTGCTCTCCAGAGCCTTCAGAGCGGAACCACGGATAATCGGGGCATTGTCGCCGTCGAAGTCCTGGCTGCTCAGCAGCTCACGGATTTCCATCTCGACCAGGTCGAGCAGCTCTTCGTCATCGACCATGTCGCACTTGTTCATGAACACAACGATCTTGGGCACGCCAACCTGACGAGCCAGCAGGATGTGCTCACGGGTCTGGGGCATCGGGCCGTCGGTAGCGGCGACAACCAGGATAGCGCCGTCCATCTGAGCAGCACCGGTGATCATGTTCTTGATATAGTCGGCGTGGCCCGGGCAGTCAACGTGAGCGTAGTGACGCTTCTCGGTGTGGTACTCAACGTGAGCAGTGTTGATCGTGATGCCACGAGCCTTCTCCTCGGGAGCCTTGTCGATGCTGGAGTAGTCCATGAAGTCCGCATCGCCCTTCAGAGCCAGAACCTTGGTGATGGCAGCGGTCAGAGTGGTCTTGCCGTGGTCGACGTGACCGATGGTGCCAATGTTGACGTGCTCCAAAGAGCGGTCAAATTTTTCCTTTTCAGCCATTGGAAGTATCCTCCTTTGTTTAAGACAAATAGATGCCTGTTATAAGGCTATCATACTAAATTGTTTGAGAAAAATCAAGCAATTTTGCATGATTTTTTCCGGTTTGTGCGCAGATATTAGTTGTTCTTCGCACGCTCGGTCATGATCTTGTCCGCGATGTTCTTCGGGACCTGCTGGTAATCGGCAGGCTCCATGGAATACTGACCACGGCCCTGGGTCTTGGAACGCAGGTCGGTGGCGTAACCGAACATTTCGGACAGAGGAACCATTGCGTTGATACGCTGGGTGCCGGCCATAGCCTCCATGCCCTGGATCTGGCCGCGGCGAGAGTTCAGGTCGCCGATAACGTCGCCCATGTATTCATCAGGCACGATAACCGCAACCTTCATGATGGGTTCCATGATGACCGGATCGCACTTCTTCATGGCTTCCTTGAAAGCCATAGAGCCGGCGATGGAGAAGGCCATTTCAGAGGAGTCGACTTCGTGGTAGGAGCCGTCCCACAGAGTGACCTTGCAGTCAACAACCGGGTAACCGGCCAGAACGCCAGCCTTCATAGCGCCCTGGATACCGCTGTCAACAGCGGGAATGAATTCCTTCGGGATCGCGCCGCCAACAATGCCGTTGACGAACTCGTAACCCTTGCCGGGGTTGGGCTCCAGCTTGATCTTGACGTGACCATACTGGCCCTTACCGCCGGACTGGCGGGCGTACTTGGTCTCCTGGTTGGCGGACTTGCGAATAGTTTCACGGTACGCAACCTGAGGAGCACCAACGTTGGCTTCGACCTTGAACTCACGCAGCAGACGGTCGACGATGATCTCCAGATGGAGTTCGCCCATGCCGGCGATGATGGTCTGGCCAGTTTCTTCGTCGGTCCAGGTACGGAAAGTCGGGTCTTCCTCAGCCAGCTTGGACAGAGCAATACCCATCTTCTCGGAACCGGCCTTGGTCTTGGGCTCGATGGCCACGCGGATAACCGGCTCGGGGAAGTTCATGCTTTCCAGAATGATCGGGTGCTTTTCGTCGCACAGGGTGTCACCGGTGGTGGTGTTCTTCAGGCCGACGGCAGCAGCGATATCACCGGCGTAGCAGATGTCAATATCCTTACGGTTATTGGCATGCATCTGCAGGATACGGCCGATACGCTCGTCCTGATCCTTGACAGAGTTGTACACGGTGGTGCCGGCTTCCACGGTACCGGAGTAGACGCGGAAGAAGCACAGCTTGCCGACGTACGGGTCGGTCATGATCTTGAACGCCAGAGCGGAGAACGGAGCGTCATCGCTGGATTCGCGGTGCTCTTCTTCGCCGGTTTCGGGGTTGGTGCCCTTGATGTTCTCGACGTCGGTAGGAGCCGGCATATAGTCGACAATGGCGTCGAGCAGCTTCTGAACACCCTTGTTGCGGTAAGAAGAACCGCAGACAACGGGAACGATCTCGTTGGAGATGGTAGCCTTGCGCAGAGCAGCCTTGATTTCTTCCTTGGTCAGCTCTTCGCCTTCCAGGTACTTCATCATCAGGTCTTCATCGGTCTCAGCAACAGCTTCAATCAGCTTGTCGTGATATTCCTGAGCCTGCTCCTTCATGTCCTCGGGAATGTCTTCCACGCGGACATCGTTGCCCATGTCGTCGTAGTAGACGTCAGCCTTCATATCGATCAGGTCGATAATACCCTTGAAGGTGTCTTCCTGACCGATAGGCAGCTGGATGGGCACACCGTTGGCATGCAGGCGATCATGCAGCATCTGCACGCAGCGGAAGAAGTCGGCACCCATGGTATCCATCTTGTTGACGTAAACCATGCGGGGGACCTTGTACTCGTCAGCCTGACGCCAAACGGTCTCAGACTGAGGCTCAACGCCGCCCTTCGCAGCCAGAACAGTAACGGAACCGTCCAGGACGCGCAGAGAGCGCTGCACTTCGACGGTGAAGTCGACGTGGCCCGGGGTGTCGATGATGTTGATGCGGTGGCGGTTCTTTTTGAAAGCTACGGGATCTTTCTGGGTCTCGGTATGGCTCCAGTAGCAGGTGGTAGCGGCGGAGGTGATGGTGATACCACGCTCCTGCTCCTGCTCCATCCAGTCCATCGTGGCAGCGCCGTCGTGCACCTCACCAATCTTGTGATTGATGCCGGTGTAGTACAGGATACGCTCGGTGGTGGTGGTCTTGCCTGCGTCGATGTGGGCCATGATACCGATATTTCTGGTCATTTGCAGAGAAACATCTCTCGGCGTTGCCATGGCTTTAACCTCCTAGGTCTTGCAAAAAGAATCAATAACGGTAGTGCGCGAAAGCCTTGTTGGCCTCGGCCATCTTGTGGGTATCCTCGCGCTTCTTGACCGCGCCGCCGACATTGTTGGTGGCGTCGATGATCTCGGCTGCCAGACGCTGGGACATGGTCTTTTCACCACGGTTGCGGCTGTACAGAGTCAGCCAGCGCAGGCCGAGGGTCTCGCGGCGGGCAGGGCTGACCTCCAGGGGGACCTGGTAGGTGGAACCGCCGACACGGCGAGCCTTGACTTCGAGGCTGGGCATGATGTTCTCCATGGCCTTCTCGAACATTTCGAGAGGATCATTGCCGGTCTTTTCCTTCACGATGTCGAAAGCATCGTAAACGATCTTCTGAGCAACGCCCTTCTTGCCATCCAGCATGATCGAGTTGACCAGGCGGGTGACGATCTTGGAATTGTAGATAGGATCAGCCAGAACTTCGCGTTTAGCGACATTACCTCTTCTGGGCATCTTTCTTCCCTCCTTCACATAAATGATATCATCGGTACTCGAAAGTTTAGAAACTCCCGTCATGCCACAAAAGGTCAGCTGACCATTTTATGGCGAAAAGATGTTTCCTTACTTCTTGGCACCGGCCTTGGGGCGCTTCGCGCCGTACTTGCTGCGAGCCTGGTTACGGTTCGCAACGCCCTGGGTATCCAGGGTACCACGGATGATGTGGTAACGCACACCGGGCAGGTCCTTAACACGACCGCCGCGGATCAGGACGACGCTGTGCTCTTGCAGGTTATGGCCGATACCAGGAATGTAGGAGGTGACCTCGATACCATTCGTGAGGCGGACACGGGCAACTTTACGCAGAGCAGAGTTCGGCTTCTTGGGGGTCATGGTACGCACAGCAGTGCAGACGCCGCGCTTCTGGGGGCTGTTCAGGTTGGTGTACTGCTTCTTCTGGGAGTTGTAGCTCTTCTGAAGGGCAGGCGCGGTGCTCTTCTGAACCAGGACCTCACGACCTTTGCGCACGAGCTGGTTAAAAGTAGGCATTTCTTTTCTCCTTTCTTTCGTTATTCTGCGTGGCTTGTCCCGGATCATCTGCCGCCAAAAGGCCGCACTGACCCCTTTAGGACATCACGCATTTGTTATTTTAAGGCATAAACAACGGGATGTCAAGACATTTTCCAAAAAAATTCCGGAAGATCTCACTTTCCCAGCTGATCGGCGCAGGCTTCGGCATCATCCAGCAGCCGGCCGAATTTTTCCAGCGCTGCATTCACCGGGGCAGGAGTGGTCAGGTCCACACCGGCATGGCGCAGTTCATCCAGAGGCCAGACGCTGCCGCCCATGGAAAGGAATTCCAGATACCGCTTGCGGGCGCTCTCCCCTTCTTTCAGGATGCCTTCGGACAAAGCAACCGCCGTAGAATACCCCGTGGCATACTTATAGACGTAGAAGGGGCGGTAGAAATGAGGAATGCGGGCCCATTCCAGTTGGACCTCCTCATCCATGACCAGCTCCGGTCCGAAGTAATCCCGGACCAGATTGCCGTACAGCTGGTTCAGCGCGGCCGGACTCAGGGCCTCTCCCCGCTCCCGCATGGCATGAGCTTCCCGCTCGAACTCCGCAAACATGGTCTGACGGAAGACGGTACCTTTGAAGTTTTCCAGATACTGGTTCAGCAGGAACAGCCGTGTATCGGGACGTTGTTCAGTCTTGAGCAGCTGTTCGATCATCAGGTTTTCATTGACGGTGGAAGCCACTTCCGCCACAAAAAGAGTGTAGTCGGCATACTGGGCGGGCTGGGTACGGCGGGACAGCAGACTGTGCATGCTGTGTCCCATCTCATGGGCCAGGGTGGAAACACTGTCCAGCGTACCGGTAAAGTTGGTCATGATATAAGGTTCGGAATCATAGGTGCCGGTGGAGTAGGCGCCCCCGCTCTTGCCCTTGTTGGGATAAACATCCACCCAGCGCTGGGCAAAGCCCCGGCGCACCTCGGCGCAGTATTCCTCCCCCAACGGCGCCACCGCGTCCAGAACCATCTGCTTGGCCTGATCGTAGGTGTAGCGGGCGGTGGACTCCCCGGTAAGCGGCGCATACACATCATAATAGTGCAGCTCCTGAATCCCCAGCAGCCGTTTACGCAGTTTTACATAGCGGTACATCAGGGGCAGATGGGCCCGCACCGACGCCACCAGATTATCATACACTTCCGCAGGAATGTTCTCCCCTGCCATGGACATGGCCCGGGAGGATTCATAGTGCCGCGCGGCCGCTTCGGCGGTGGCGGCTTTCACCGCACCGGCATAGGTAGCGGCAAAGGTGTTGATATGGTTGCGATAAGTCTTGTAGAAGCTGCGGAAGGAATTTTCCCGCAAAGTACGGTCGGAGGAAGTCTGCAGCAGAATGTAGTTGGAACCGGTGACTTCATGCTCCTCCCCCACCCCGTCTTTCACGCTGTCGAAGGTCAGGTCGGCATCCTGCAGACTGTCGGCAATGTCGGCCGGGGCCCCCATCACTTCACTGAGGGATGCCAGCAGTTTTTCTTCCGGGGCAGACAGGGTATGGGGCTTCTGGCGGACCAGATTTTCCAGCACAAAACGGTATTCCTGCAGGCAATCATCTTCCTGGATTTCCCGCAAGGTTTCCTCCGGCAGAGCCAGAATTTCCGGCTCCGCAAAGGACAGGGCAGCCACTGCCCCGGCGTATGCTGCCGAGATACGGGCGTACATACTCTGGGCCGCCTCAGCGCGGGTGTCTTCACTGCGGCGCATGGAAGCGTAGCAATAAAGATTGGACAAGGTACGGGACAGCGTCACCGACGCATCCAGATACTCCCGGATGGTCTTTGCCTCCTTCAGGCGTCCGGCAAATGCCGCCACCGTCTGCACCTGCCGGTTCAGGCCGGCCAGTTCCTGTTCCCATGCGGCATCATCCTTGTACAGTCGGGTCAGATCCCATTTGTACTGCGAGTCGATCTCGCTGCGGTCTTTCAATGTATCGGGCATGGATTTCCCTCCTTGGTCTTCTTTCTAGTATGGGCGGAAAATCCGCCCTCATTCTCCCCTGCCGACGATCGGCAGCACACCGACCAACAGGGCACTTTCTTATTATACACGCATCAGGCTCCACATACAAACAGCCCCGCCGCAGAAACCTGCAACGGGGCTGTTTTACTTATCAGATGGGATTACTCCACGTCGTCATAGGCGGCGTTTTCAGCGTCGCGTTCCGCTTCGGCGCGGACCAGCTCGGCTTCCACTTCCGGCAGACCGGTGCCGGCGGGGATCAGCTTACCGATGATGACGTTCTCCTTCAGACCGGCCAGCGGGTCAACCTTGCCCTTGATGGCGGCTTCGGTCAGAACGCGGGTGGTCTCCTGGAAGGAGGCGGCAGACAGGAAGCTGTCGGTGGCCAGACTGGACTTGGTGATACCCAGCAGCACCTGGCTGGCCTGGATCAGCTTCAGGTCGGTCTCACCGGCGTCAATGCGGGCCTGGATGTTCTCGTTTTCGATCATGACATCGCGGCGGTTGACCACGCTGCCCACGATAAAGTCGCTGGAGCCGGCGTCCTCGATGCGGACCTTGCGCATCATCTGGCGGACAATGACTTCGATGTGCTTATCGTTGATTTCCACGCCCTGCAGACGATAGACCTTCTGGACTTCGCTGATCAGGTAGTTCTGGGTGGCGATGCGGCCCTTGACGGCCAGAATATCCTGGGGATAGGCATGGCCTTCGGTCAGCAGAGCACCCTTGGCGATGACATCGCCTTCCATCACCTTCAGGCGCTGGCCGAAGGGAATGATGTAGCTCTTGGTGACCGGGGCGCCGTTGTCGTCCTGGCCCAGCACTTCCACGTGGCGGGTCTTCTTGGTGTCGTCGATATGGACGGTGCCGGCGATCTCGGACATGATAGCCATGGCCTTGGGACGGCGGCTTTCGAACAGTTCTTCAACGCGGGGAAGACCCTGGGTGATATCTTCAGCAGATGCAATACCGCCGGTATGGAAGGTACGCATGGTCAGCTGAGTACCGGGTTCGCCGATGGACTGCGCAGCAATGATACCAACGGACTCACCGACCTTGACGCGCTGGCCGTTGGACATGTTGGAGCCGTAGCAGCGAGCGCAGACGCCCACATGAGCACGGCAGGTCATGACGCTGCGGATCTCCAGCTCGGTGATGCCGGCCTTTTCGATCTTTTCGGCATCGAACATATCCATCATCTTGTCCTTGGACACGATGACTTCGCCGGTCTTGGGATCCAGCACGTCATGCAGGGCATAACGGCCGATCAGACGCTCGGCAAAGGATTCGATGGAGGCATTGCCTTCGCTGATCTCGCTGACCAAAATGCCCTCGGTGGCATGGCAGTCATCCTCACGGATGATGACTTCCTGGGAAACGTCGACCAGACGGCGGGTCAGGTAACCGGAGTCGGCAGTACGCAGAGCGGTATCGGTCAGGCCCTTACGAGCGCCTCGAGAAGAGATGAAGTACTCCAAGATGTTCAGGCCTTCACGGTAGTTGGCGCGAATGGGCATTTCCAGGGTCTTACCGGCGGTGTTAGCCAGCAGACCGCGCATGCCGGCCAGCTGCTTGATCTGGTCCATAGAACCACGGGCACCGGAGTCAGACATCATATAGATGGGGTTGCGCTGGTGGTGGGTCTTCAGGTTGGTGGACAGGGCGGTGGAGACCTCCTCCGTGGCCTGCTGCCAAACTTCAACGGTCTTCTTGTAGCGCTCCTCGTCGGAGATCAGACCACGGTTGAAGTTCTTCATGACCTTCTCGATCTTCTTGTCGGCCGCAGCCAGGATGTCCGCCTTCTCATCGGGGATGATGGCGTCGGGCACGGCAACGGTGATGGCCGACAGAGTGGAGTACTTGTAGCCTTGGGCCTTGATGGCGTCCAGCATGATGGCGCAGCGCTTGGTGCCGTGCTTGGTCAGGCAGCGGCTGATGATGTCGGGCAGCTTCTTCTTGGTGACCTGGAAGTCGACTTCGTAGTCAAACTTGTGTTCCGGATCGGTGCGGTCCACATAGCCCAGATCCTGCGGGATGGGCGTGTTGAAGATGATCTTGCCCACGGTGGTGGTGACCAGAGCGCTCTGCTCCACGCCGTCGAAGGTCATGGTGCGGCGCACCTTGATGGGCGCCTGCAGGGTGACCACATGCTCGGCGTAAGCCATGAGGGCTTCGGCTTCATCACGGAAGACCTTGTCATGGCCGGGATCCTCGGGATTGACCATAGTCAGGTAGTAGGAGCCCAGGATCATATCCTGCGTAGGCACGGTGACGGGTTCACCGTCGGAGGGCTTCAGCAGGTTGCCGGAAGCCAGCATCAGCATCTTGGCTTCACGGCGGGCTTCGGTAGACAAGGGCAGGTGCACGGCCATCTGGTCGCCGTCAAAGTCGGCGTTGAAGGGGGTGCAGACCAGGGGGTGCAGCTTGATGGCGCGGCCCTCGACCAGAACGGGCTCGAAAGCCTGGATGCCCAGACGGTGCAGCGTAGGTGCACGGTTCAGCAGGACCGGATGGCCCTTGATGACGGTCTCCAGAGAATCCCAGACCTCAGGAGAGGAACGCTCCACCTTCTTGCGGGCGGCCTTGATGTTGGAAGCGATGCCCTTTTCCACCAGGTCCTTCATGACGAAGGGCTTGAACAGCTCCAGGGCCATTTCCTTGGGCAGACCGCACTGATACATCTTCAGTTCGGGGCCGACAACGATAACCGAACGGCCGGAGTAGTCGACACGCTTGCCCAGCAGGTTCTGACGGAAACGGCCCTGCTTGCCCTTCAGCATGTCGGACAGGCTCTTGAGGGCGCGGTTGTTGGGGCCGGTGACCGGACGGCCGCGGCGGCCGTTATCGATCAGGGCGTCCACCGCTTCCTGCAGCATGCGCTTTTCGTTGCGCACGATGATGTCGGGAGCGCCCAGCTCCAGCAGGCGCTTCAGACGGTTGTTGCGGTTGATCACGCGGCGGTACAGATCGTTCAGGTCGGAAGTGGCGAAGCGGCCACCGTCCAGCTGAACCATGGGGCGGATATCCGGCGGGATAACCGGCACCACATTGAGGATCATCCATTCCGGACGCTGGCCGGACAGACGGAAGGCATCCACGCACTCCAGACGCTTGAGCAGGCGCACACGCTTCTGGCCGTTGGCCTTTTCCAGTTCCTCATGCAGCTCGTTGGACAGTTTGTCCAGGTCGATCTCGGCCAGCAGCTTCTGGATGGCCTCGGCGCCCATGCCGGCCTCAAAGGTATCCTCGTACTTTTCGCGCATTTCCTTGTACTCGCGCTCGGTCAGCAGCTGCTTCTTCTCCAGCGGCGTAAAGCCGGGATCGGTCACGATGTAGTTGGCGAAGTACAGGACCTTGTCCAGCTGGCGGGGACCGATGTCCAGCATCAGGCCGATGCGGCTGGGGATGCCCTTGAAATACCAGATGTGGGAAACGGGCGCGGCCAGTTCAATATGGCCCATACGCTCGCGGCGGACCTTGGCGCGGGTCACTTCGACGCCGCACTTGTCGCAGATCTTGCCCTTGTAACGGATGCGCTTATATTTGCCGCAGTGGCATTCCCAGTCCTTGGTAGGTCCAAAAATGCGCTCGCAGAACAAGCCGTCGCGCTCCGGCTTCAGGGTGCGGTAGTTGATGGTTTCAGGTTTTTTGACCTCGCCGTAGCTCCAGGCACGGATCTGATCCGGAGACGCAAGGCCGATCTTAATAGAATCGAACTCTTTATTTTCCATTCAGCGAACCCTCTCATTCACTCAGGTGTGGCAGGCGGTCAGGACACAGCTGCGGCATCATTCGCCGTCAAACAGATCTTCGCTCTCGATGCTGGCCAGGTCCTCGGCATTGGGTTCCTGGTCTTCGTCCAGGTCATTGTCAAAGCCTTCGTCAGCGTCCTTCACGCTGTAGTCGTCCTGCAATTCGCTTTCCAGCAGAACATTCTCGCCCAGATCACCGTTTTCGAAGCCGGTCTCATCATCGTCGTATTCCTGACGGATGTCAACTTCGTTGCCGTCAACGTCCTGCACAACAATGTTCAGGCCCAGGCTCTGCAGTTCCTTGAGCATAACGCGGAAGCTTTCGGGGATGCCGGGCTTCGGCACGTCCTCGCCCTTGACGATGGCTTCGTAGGTCTTGACACGGCCCACCACGTCGTCGGACTTGACGGTCAGGATTTCCTGCAGGGTGTAAGCGGCACCGTACGCTTCCAGAGCCCAGACTTCCATTTCGCCAAAACGCTGGCCGCCGAACTGGGCCTTGCCGCCCAGAGGCTGCTGGGTAACCAGGCTGTAGGGACCGGTGGAACGGGCATGGATCTTATCGTCGACCAGGTGATGCAGCTTGAGGTAGTACATATAACCGACAGTGACCTTGGAGGGGAACTTTTCACCGGTACGGCCATCGTAAACGGTGGTCTTGCCGTCATCGGTCAGGTCGATCTTGCTGAAGTCGATGATGTGCCCCTTGGTGCCCATCAGACGGTCCAGCTTGGTGGGATACTCAGGCGCGTTCTCGCCGTGCCACTTTTCACGGGCTTCGGCAAAGCAGTCGCGCAGGTCGCTCTCGTGGGCGCCGTCAAAGACGGGGGTCTGCACCTTCCAGCCCAGAGCCTTGGCCACATAGCCCAGGTTGACTTCCAGCACCTGACCGATGTTCATACGGGACGGAACGCCCAGGGGGTTCAGCACGATGTCCAGCGGGGTGCCGTCGGGCAGGAAAGGCATATCCTCCTGCGGCAGGATGCGGGACACAACACCCTTGTTGCCGTGACGGCCGGCCATCTTGTCGCCCACGCTGATCTTGCGCTTCTGGGCGATGTAGCAGCGCACGCACTGACGCACACCGGGCTGCAGCTCATCGCTGTTTTCGGGGGTGAAGACCTTGACATCCACGACGATGCCATACTCACCATGGGGCACGCGCAGAGAGGTGTCGCGGACTTCGCGGGCCTTCTCGCCGAAGATGGCGCGCAGCAGGCGCTCTTCAGCGGTCAGCTCGGTCTCGCCCTTCGGGGTGACCTTGCCGACCAGAATATCGCCGGTCTTGACCTCGGCGCCGATGCGGATGATGCCGCGCTCGTCCAGATCCTTCAGGGAGTCATCGCCCACGTTGGGGATATCACGGGTGATCTCTTCGGGTCCAAGCTTGGTCTCACGGGCTTCGGATTCATATTCTTCGATATGGATAGAGGTGTACACGTCCTCACGAACCAGCTTTTCGTTCAGCAGGACGGCGTCCTCGTAGTTGTAGCCTTCCCAGGTCATGAAGCCGACCAGGGCGTTCTTGCCCAGGCTGATCTCGCCGTTCTTGGTGGCGGGGCCGTCGGCAATGACTTCGCCGGCCTCAATGTGATCGCCCAGTTCCACAATGGGACGCTGGTTGACGCAGGTGCCCTGGTTGGAGCGCATGAACTTGATGAGTTCATAGGTGTCGGTGGTGCCGTCGTCGCAGCGGACCACGATCTTGTCGGCATCCACGGACTCGACGGTGCCCGCATGGGCAGCCAGAACGCAGACGCCGGAGTCGGTGGCAGCCTTGTATTCCATACCGGTGGCGACGATGGGCTGCTGGGTGACCATCAGAGGCACCGCCTGACGCTGCATGTTGGAGCCCATCAGAGCACGGTTACAGTCATCGTTTTCCAGGAAGGGAATGGAGGCGGTAGCGACAGAAACCATCATCCGGGGAGAAACATCCATGAAGTCGACCAGTTCGCGGGGGAATTCCTGGATGTCGTTGCGGTGACGGCAGGAAACGCGGGAACGGACAAAGCAGCCGTTCTCATCCAGCTTTTCGTTGGCCTGGGCGACGATGTACTCGTCTTCCACGTCAGCGGGCATATAAACCACTTCGTCGGTCACATGGCCGGTGCCCTTGTCCACCTTGCGGTAGGGGGCTTCGATAAAGCCATACTTGTTGATCTTGGCAAAAGATGCCAGATAGGAGATCAGACCGATGTTGGAACCTTCGGGGGTCTCAATGGGGCACAGACGGCCGTAGTGGGTGTAATGAACGTCGCGGACTTCAAAGCCTGCGCGGTCACGGGACAGACCGCCGGGGCCCAGAGCGGACAGACGACGCTTGTGGGTCAGTTCGGCCAGAGGGTTGTTCTGGTCCATGAACTGAGACAGCGGGCTGGAGCCGATGAACTCACGGATAGCGGAAACCACGGGGCGGATGTTGACCAGGCTCTGCGGGGTGATCTTTTCGGCAGACTCCTGATTCTGCAGGGTCATGCGCTCACGCACAACACGCTCCATACGGGCAAAGCCGATACGGAACTGGTTCTGCAGCAGCTCGCCCACGCTGCGCACGCGGCGGTTGCCCAGGTGGTCGATCTCGTCGGTGGTGCCGATGCCGTGGTCCAGGCCGATCAGGTAGCTGACCGAAGCGAAGATGTCGTCCACGGTGACGGTGCGGCTGATCAGCACATCATGGTTGCGGCGCAGCAGTTCCTTCTGCTCCTCGGGATCGGAAGTAGCATCCAGGATCTTGCGGATCTCAGCAAAGGAAGCGCGCTCGTTGATGCCGCACTCTTCCACGTTGAAGCTGAAGAAGGGCTGGGCATCCACACAGCCGTTGGAGATGACGATGACCGGCACCGGATCTTCATTCTTGCGCTCCACCCAGACGGTGACGCGGGTAACGCCGGCGGCATCGATCTCAGCGGCCTTCTCGTTGGAGATCTTCTCGCCCTTGGCGGCCAGCAGTTCGCCGGTCAGGGGGGCGACGATGTCCTCGGCAGCACGGTAGCCGGCAATACGGCGGGCCAGAGCCAGCTTCTTGTTCATCTTGAAGCGGCCGAACCGCGCCAGATCATAGCGGCGAGGATCAAAGAACAGCGCATTGATGTGGCTGCGGGAGTTCTCCACCGTCGGGGGCTCGCCGGGACGCAACTTGCGGTAGCATTCCAGCAGGCCGTCTTCGGTGTTGTGGGTGGTATCCTTTTCCAGAGTGGCCACAATCTTGGGCTCACTCTCGCCGAAAAACTGACGGATCTGGTCATCACTGCCCAGGCCCAGAGCACGCAGGAAGGTGGTGATGGGCAGCTTGCGGTTCTTGTCGATGCGGACGTAGAACACGTCGGAGGAATCGGTCTCATATTCCAGCCAGGCGCCGCGGTTGGGGTTCATGGTCGCGGTGAACAGGTCCTTGCCGGCACGGTCTTTGGTGGAGGAATAGAACACACCGGGGGAACGGACGAGCTGAGAAACAATGACACGCTCGGCGCCGTTGGAGATGAAGGTGCCGGAGTCGGTCATGAGTGGGAAATCGCCCATGAAGATCTCCTGGTCCTGCACTTCGCCAGTCTGCTTGTTGATCAGACGGGCAGTGACATACAGGGGCGCGGCGTAAGTGGCATCGCGCTCCTTGCATTCCTTAATAGTATATTTGGGGTGCTTGTCCAGACGGTAATCGATAAATTCCAGGACCAGGTTGCCGGTATAATCCTCAATGGCGGCAATGTCATGGAAGACCTCGTGCAGGCCCTCTTCCAGGAACCAGTTGTACGAGTTTTTCTGGATTTCGATCAGATTGGGCATCCCGATCACTTCATTGATGCGGGAAAAGCTCATTCTGGTCGTGCGGCCATTGTGTACGGGCTTGACCTTTACCATAAAATGCGACCACTCCTATTCCGTTGAATTAGACAAAGCTGACCACACAAAGGGCTCGCTTGTGGGTCATCTTCGTCATTTTTAACAAAGTTTTTGTTTAGACCCGAACCGCGCGGTTCCTTCAGGGCGCTCTATTCCATTTTTGTGATACTGAATTAGTATATAAGATACCGATGAGTTTGTCAAGCATTTTCTGGAAATTGTGGCCGTTCCTTCGTGTTTTTTACAATATGACGACAAATCGCTTCATTGTATTGAACGCCCGGGTCAGTGTTATCAATTTCGTCAATTTGCTGTTTTTCCACACCGTTTTGCCGCTTGACAAATATCCTCTCCCCTGCTTCCCCGTCATTTTGACCATTGGTACAACATCCGATTTGTGTATCCTGGCTCTTGACATTTGGAATCGGCAAACAAAAAGCCCGCAGGCCGGACAGCCCACGGACTTGGGAAAAACAATCCAATCAATCCAGGAAATCACGCAGTTTCTTGCTGCGGCTGGGATGGCGCAGCTTGCGCAGCGCCTTGGCCTCAATCTGGCGGATACGTTCACGGGTGACGTTGAACTCCTTGCCCACTTCTTCCAGGGTACGGGGGCGACCGTCTTCCAGGCCAAAGCGCAGACGCAGGACCTTTTCCTCCCGGGGAGTCAGGGTCTTGAGTACATCCGCCAGTTGTTCCTTCAGCAGAGTCTGGCTGGCAGCTTCCGCCGGCACCGGAGCATCATCATCGGGGATGAAATCTCCCAGATGGCTGTCCTCCTCTTCGCCAATGGGCGTTTCCAGGCTGACGGGCTCCTGCGCCACACGCATAATTTCCCGGACCTTGTCCACCGGCATGTCCAGGCGCTCGGCGATTTCTTCCGCGCTGGGCTCATGGCCGTTCTCATGCAGCAGCTGGCTGGAGACCTTCTTGACCTTGTTGATGGTTTCTACCATATGCACCGGAATGCGAATGGTCCGGGCCTGATCCGCAATTGCGCGGGTGATGGCCTGACGGATCCACCAGGTCGCATAGGTGGAGAACTTGAAGCCCTTGGTGTGGTCGAATTTTTCCACCGCCTTGATCAGGCCCAGGTTTCCTTCCTGGATCAGATCCAGGAACTGCATGCCACGCCCCACATAGCGCTTGGCGATAGAAACGACCAGACGCAGGTTGGCCTCGCTCAGACGCTGCTTGGCACGCTCCCCTTCCTTGCCGCCATTCTGGATGGCCAGGGCCAGATTGACCTCCTCTTCGGGAGTCAGCAGCGGCACGCGGCCGATCTCTTTCAGATAAACCTTCACAGGGTCATCGATGGCAACGCCCTCCGTGGCCAGGGCATCCTCAAAATCATCCACGTTATCTTCGGTCAGAGACGAATCGGCACCGTCGGCAACGGGATCGTCGTCCACAACCTCAATGCCGTGGCTTTCCAGCTCTTCATAGAGCTTCTCCATCTGTTCCACGTCCAGACCGTGACCGCTTTCCTCCATCGCATCCCCGATCTCGCTGTTGGTCAGCTTGCCGGCACGGCGGCCCTGTTCGATCAATGCGCGGATAGGATCTTTCTTTTCTGCCATAAGTAAATCTCCTTTTTACCGGACCGTGCCATAGCCGGCACGGCCTGTTTTCTGCCCGTCAAGGAACGGGATTTATTCAAAAGCCCTCTGCCGCAGGCACACTTCACGGTGCACCGGTTGGCGGGTCGTGGACTTTTTCCTGGGTGATGGAAGCAAACAGCTTGCGGAAATCCTCATCGCTGGTCTGGGCCGCCTGCTTGCTTTTGGGTACTGCATGCCGCAGCCTCTCCAAGAACATGTCAATATCTTTGCGGGTAAGCCGCTGGATACTGTTTTGCGCCTGCACCTTCATAACCAGAGAATAAGCCTTTTCTTCCAGGCAGGAGACCAGAGAGGTCGCGTTTACGGGAATGCCCTTGTCGGCACAGTCATAGATGGCGCGGGCAGCTGCCTGGATTTCGGGTTCAGGAACCTCGTCCAGATTCAGGTTGCTGCGCACATAGGGGATCTGGTCCGGGTCCTGGAGCATGGCCGCCACCAGCTGACGGGCCGCAGCTGCGGCCCCCATGGCTTCCCGGCCGCCGCGGTCATAAGGGACCCGTATATCGGCCCCATTTCCCTGGGCAGCCATGTCTTGCTGCTCCTTGCGGCGGGCACGGCGGGCCGCGCCTTTAACGGCCCCCTCCATTTGGGAGAGAATCGCCTGTTTGGCAACACCGGTCTCCCCTGCAATGCGTCCGGCATACACATCCCGGGCCGTGGGTGAGACACTTCCCGATGCCAGTATGTCGATGGCTTCCCGGATATATTCCAGACGGCCATCATCCGTACGCAGATCGTATTTCGTTTTGCTCTTGGCCAGCCGAAACTCCGTGGGGTTGGCAGCACCGTTCAGAATCATTTCAAAGCGGTCCTTGCCGTAATGCCGGATAAACTCATCCGGGTCCTTGGCCCCGGGAATGGACAACACCGACACCTTGATCGGTGTGTTGGCAAACAAAGCCAAACTGCGGGCCGTGGCCTTCTGCCCCGCTTCGTCCGAGTCATAGCTGAGCACCGCCTCTTCCGCATACTCGCTGAGCAGCTTCACCTGTTCGGGCGTCAGGGCGGTACCGCAGGCGCACACGGCCGTATCAAATCCGGCCTCATGCATGCTGATCACGTCCATGTATCCTTCGCACAGGATAAACCGCTTGGAGGCGGACTTTTTGGCCAGATTCAGGGCAAAGAGCGTACGGGACTTTTTGTAGACCAGCGTTTCGGGGCTGTTGATGTATTTGGGCTTGGAATCGTCCATCACGCGGCCGCCAAAAGCAATGATGTTGCCCCGCACATCAATAATGGGAACCATGACCCGGTGGCGGAACAAATCGTACAGGTTCCCTTTGGCGCTGCGCTTTGCCAGACCGCCCTCCTCAATTTCGGATTCGGAAAAGCCGCGGCGGCGCAGATAGTGCAGAAGGCCGCCAAACTCGTCCGGTGCGTACCCAAGGCCAAAGCGGCGGATGGCCCCATCGGACAGGCCCCGCTTTTCCCGCCAGTAGCGGCGGGCTTCCTCGGCCTGGGGCGTTCTGGCGTTGAGCTGCTCATAAAAATAGCGGGCGGCGCAACGATTCATTTCCAGCATGCGGCTGCGCCGGCGGCTCTCTTTGTCGTCTTCTTCCGGCATAGGCATACCGGCACGGGCCGCCAGCTGCTTGACCGCCTCCACATACCCCAGATTGTTGATCTTGCGCACAAAGGTAATGGCATCGCCGGCCGCTCCGCAGCCAAAGCAATAGAAGCTCTGTGTATCCGGATACACGGTAAAGGAAGGTGTCTTTTCATTATGAAAAGGACACAATCCCGTCAGGGTACGCCCACGACGGCGCAGCTGCACATACTGACCGATCAGCTCCTCGATATCGTTGCGCCGAGCGACTTCCTGTACATATTCCTGCGGAATCATCGTGAACACACCTCCTCATTTTTTATAATCAAAGAATCTCTTACAGTACCTGCCATTTTTGGGGGACAAACAAGTCCTCAAACAGGCGGATGGCAAAATGGTCACTCATGCCGGAAATATAATCCACCACCGCACGGTCTATCCCTTCTTTATAGGCGATCTGCATATAAAAATTGGGCATGAGGGAAGGATTGTCACAGAGTCGGGCGTAAAGCTCTTCCACCACTTTGTCCACCTTTTTCTCTTCCCTCTTGGCCTGCTTGTCCACATAGACAGTAGAATACATAAAGTCCTTCAGCAGATGGTAAGCATCCTCCACGTCCGGCGAAAAATGCATTTCCCCCGCCGAACTGTTCTCCACCAGATCGGTGATCATAGTGGTGATGCGCTGGCTTTTGGTGCTGCCCAAAATCCGCACCGCATCCGGCGGCAGGGCCGAGTTGGAAAGCACACCGGCAGTTATCGCATCCTCAATGTCATGGTTGAGAAAGGCAATGTGATCCGCATAGCGCACAGTACAGCCTTCCAGGGTGCGGGCCCACTCTCCGGTGGTGTGGGTAACGATACCGTTGCGCACCTCCCAGGTCAGGTTCAGGCCTTTCCCGTCCTTTTCCAGATATTCCACCACCCGCAGGCTTTGCTGGTAATGGGTGAATCCCCCCGGGCACAGACGGTTGAGCGCCCGCTCTCCTGCATGACCAAAGGGTGTATGTCCCAGATCATGCCCAAGTGCAATTGCTTCTGTCAGATCCTCATTCAAGCGCAGTGCCCGGGCAATGGTCCGGGCGATCTGGCTGACCTCCAGCGTGTGGGTCAGGCGGGTACGGTAATGATCGCCTTCCGGGGAAAGAAAGACCTGCGTTTTCTGCTTCAGACGACGGAACGCCTTGCAATGCAGAATGCGGTCCCTGTCCCGCTGGTAGCACGGGCGCAAGGGGTCCTCCGGTTCAGGTCGGGTACGACCGCGGGAATTCTCACTCAGCGCCGCATACCGGCTGAGCGTCAATCGCTCGATGGTCTGTGTCTGTTCACGCACAGTCATGTCACGTCCCCCTTTTTTCGCCTCGCTTACGGCAGATTGGCCGCCAATATTGCTTTCTATAATATAAATACGATAAAAAAGTTCCAAACGCTTCTTGAATCTGTGAATTTTCCGTGTTTTTTGTGAGGAAAGACTGATTTTTCAGTAAGCGTCATAGTGTGCAGGCCCCACCACAGGTTCCGCGGACCCCCTGGTCAATTCACGAAGCGCCGCGCACAGAGACGCTTCCTCACCTGCCGGCATACGCCATCTCAGGGTGACGGCATCGTCAAAGACCGGTTCTTCCGATCTGGTGTCGGCCTGTTCGATCATGCGGCGGGCGGTTTCAAACAGCGGATACGGAACGCGCAGTTCACAGTCCACCACGCTGCGCATGCTCACTTTTTCTGCAGCTTGCAAAGCCCCCGACGCCGCCGCCGTATAAGCACGCACCAGCCCGCCCGTTCCCAGCAGGATCCCGCCAAAATACCGGGTGACCACCACAATCACGTCGGATATCCCTGCATGCTGAATGCATTCAAGCACCGGTGTTCCCGCTGTTTTGGCAGGTTCCCCGTCGTCAGAATACCGCATCCGGCCATTTTGCAGCACATAGGCGTACACATTATGACGGGCAGTCCGGTTTCCGGCACGCACCGATTCCAGAAATGCCAGGGCAGCTTCCTCCGTATCTGCAAAGGAAGCGGCGCCGATGAACCGACTGCGTTTTTCCTCGTATTCATAGCGGGCAATACCGCGGATCGTCTGATAATCAGGCATGGATGCGCTCCTTCTTGTTCCTGCTTACAAGCAAAAAATACCCCAGATGTTGCCATCTGGGGTAAAACAAAACATGATTACTTGCCAACCTTGGCGTAACGGCGCTTGAAGCGCTCGACGCGTCCGCCGGTATCAACCAGCTTCTGCTTGCCGGTGTAGAAGGGATGGCACTTGCTGCAGACTTCGACGCGGATCTCCGGACGGGTAGAACGAGTCTGGATAACGTTGCCGCAGGCGCAGGTGATGGTGCAATCCACATACTTCGGATGGATGCCTTCCTTCATTGCGATTCACCTCTTTCTCGATCATGACTAAAGGGAGCCATACTTAATATATGTGCTCATCACAATCTTGACTTATCGGCTACCAGCATACGCCATCCTGTGCGAACGGAGCAGCCTTTCAAACGATTGCCGTAAAAGTATACCAAAGTCCTTGCATTTTGTCAAGGGATCTCCATCGCCTTTTTTCAAAGTGTTCCGGCAAAAGCGCGCACCCGCCGTGCAAATTCCCGGGCGGCGGGCGACAGCCCGTTTTTGTCCAGACATGCCAGACCGATGCTGCGTCCGGCCGCCGGTTCCAACGCCAGCACCTGCACGCCTGTTTCCTTGCTGGGTCTGGTCAAAAGCAGCTGCGGCATGATAGCCACCCCCTGCCCGCAAGCCACCATCCCCACCATGGACTCATCGTCGATCACATAGCAGGCGGTATGTACGCGCAGATCGTTCCGTTTCAGATAATTCTGAATATCCGCGTCCGTGTCAGCACGCTGGCTGACGAAAGGTACGTTTCTCAGTTCATCGGCACTGACACGCCCGGGACGCTTTGTAACAAAGTCTGGCGGCGCAATGCAGACAAGCGGATCAGTATACAATGGCTGAAAGTCCAGATCCTGGGAACAGGAATCCGAAAGGAACCCCAGTTCCGCCGTTCCATTCTTCAGCCAGACCGCAATGTCAGCATAGCTGCCCTGGTAGACTTCCACTTTGATTCCGGGATAGTCCTTCTCGAAGTCCGGAACCAGGCGCGGCATCCATACCACACAAGCGCTGTTGAATACCCCTACACGCAGGACTCCTTTGTGGAGCCCATTGACCTGGGCTATAGACTGGTCCAACGATTCGCTGCTGGCCAGTACCCGCCGCACGGCCGGCATCAGACTTTCGGCTGCAGCCGTCATAGTCACGCCACTTTTGGTGCGGGTGAACAGCGGGAATCCGCATTCCGATTCCATGCCAGCCACCGCATGGCTGATGGCGGAAGGCGTCAGGTGCAGCTGCTCCGCTGCGCGGGCAAAGGACCCTTCCTGGGCAATGGTGGAAAAAATCAGACAGCTGAGCAGCGTCATACCGCGTTCTCCTTGTGTTGAGCTTTTTTCAGGTTTCATGTGAAAAAAATGAATTTTACTTATCACGCATACTGTACTATGATTAGTTGAGAAAGTCAAGGGTGCCGCACACACCCGTGACTGACACGATTCATTTTCCTTCCTCTTAATAGCCTCTTCGGTCCGCACAACCGATGAGGCTGTTTTTTTATTGTGCGGAAGTGCCGCTTGTAGGAAAGTTGGCCTTGTGGTACACTAACTTTATATAATAAAACGAATATAAATCTGCGGGGCATTACGATTCCCTGCGTGAAACGAGGAAGTTTATTTTGCAGAAATTCGCTAAAACCCGCGGCGTAAAGGGAGCTGCCTCCTGGTGCGCTCTCGCCGCTGTTGGATATCTGGCCATACGCTCTTTTCTGGAAGCTTTGGTTTCCCTTTTCATGAGCCTGCGTGTACCGGGGGCAACGCTGACCAGCCCCACCGGCTTCTCCCAGACGGAAGCCGGGATTCTTTCTATGGTGGTGGCCATCGGCGGGATTTTGCTGCCCGTGTTTTTACTTTTGCGCCTGACGCGTCTGCGCGCAGACGATCTGCGTATATTGATCCCTGCTCCATGGAGTCCTGCTTTCTGTTTACCGGTATTTTTGGGTGTTGCCAATGCCGCCAATCTGTTTGGCGGCCTGCTGGGTCACCTGCTTGGCACAGAGGGGAGCGCCACTTCCCTGCCCGCGGGCGGCAGTGCTTTGGTTGTTAACTTTCTGGGGCTGTGCGTAATTCCTGCCATTCTGGAAGAGCTGTTTTTCCGCGGTGCCTTGCAGGGACTTATGCGTCCCTGCGGAAGTGCCGCTGCCATCTTTGCCCCGGCGCTGCTTTTTGCTTTGCTGCACATGGATCTGGCACAGGGCATCACAGCTTTCGTGTGCGGTGTCTTTCTGGGCTGGCTGACAGAACGCACCGGCAGCATACTGCCCGGTATGCTGCTGCATTTCGTTAACAATACTCTGGCTTTTGTGGTGGCTTATCTGCAGTTGTACGCAGCCGATTCCACCGCTCTGTGTGCCGAACTGTTTGTTCTCCTCTTCTTCCCTCCGGTGGCTTTGTGGCTGATCTGGCACGCGATGCGGCAGGGCTTCCGCTTTTCCGCCGGACTGCGGCCCGGTGTGGATGCCTGGGACGTGTTTTCCAGTCCGGCCTATACAGTGGCTGTGCTTTTCCTCGCATTTTACAGTGTATATCTGAATCAGGTCGGGTGATGCAACTATGACAGATCAGGAATTGATGCAAGCCGCCCTGGAAGAGGCGCAGCTTGCCTTTGAAGCCGGTGAAGTTCCGGTGGGAGCCGTTATCGCCAAAGACGGTGAGATCGTTGCCAAAGCCCACAATCTGCGGGAAACCGGCAAGAACGCCCTGTATCATGCCGAGCTGATGGCCATCGATCAGGCCTGCCAGGTATTGGGCGGCTGGCGCTTGTGGCAGTGCGAACTGTTCGTCACCCTGGAACCCTGCCCCATGTGCAGCGGCGCCATCATCAACAGCCGCCTGCGCCGCATTGTATATGCAGCATCCGATCCAAAGGCCGGTTGCTGCGGTTCGCTTACCAACCTGTTTTCCCTTCCATTCAACCACCACCCTGTGATTGAACACGGCCTGATGGAAGCCGAATCACAACAATTGCTGCAGCAATTTTTTGCCTCTTTGCGGCAAAAGCGTTTGGCCGCAAAAGCCATGAAAAAACAAAAGGAGCCCATGGATGAAACCCGATCTTAACCAGCAGACCGTCCTGATTACCGGCGGCAGCCGCGGCATTGGCGCCGCGGCCGTACTGGCCTTTGCAAAAGCCGGATACAGAGTCGCTTTTACCTGGCATCAGCACCCGGATGCCGCCCGCCATGTGGTCGACATGGTGCGTGAGGCAGTACCGGATGCTCCGTGTCTTGCCATCATGGCCGACGCCGCTGATTCTCAGGCCGTCCGGAGCGCTGTGGAGCAAACCGCACGGGTCCTTGGCGGGCCTCAGGTCCTTGTGTGCAATGCGGGCATCGCGCAGCAAAAACTTTTTACCGACCTGACCGATGAGGACTGGCGGCGGATGATGAGCGTGGACCTGGACGGCGTCTTCTACGCATGCCGCGCAGTTCTGCCTGGGATGATCCATCAAAAATACGGACGCATCCTGTGCATCAGCAGCATGTGGGGCCAAACCGGCGGCAGCTGTGAAGTCCATTACTCTGCCGCCAAGGCCGGTGTTATCGGTTTGTGCCGCGCGCTGGCCAAAGAAGAAGGGCCTTCCGGCATCACCGTCAACTGCGTGGCCCCCGGTGTCATTGATACCGATATGATGGCTTCTTTTTCCGAGGATGACCGTGCGGCACTGGCTGAAGAAACGCCTGTGGGGCGGCTTGGTACTCCTGAAGAAATTGCCCGCACCCTGGTATTCCTGGCTTCACCGGAAGCAGGCTACATTACCGGACAGGTCATTGGTCAGAACGGCGGCCTTGTCATCTGAAACACCACTCTCCCCTTCCCTGCATATCATAAAGCAGGAAGGGGGATTTTTTATGGAACTCTTTCAAAATGGCATAGATGTATCCCGCTATCAGGGCAGCATAAACTGGAACAGTGTTGCCGCCGCCGGGAAGCAATTTGCCATTGTACGGTTGGGCTCCAGCAACAACAGTGGTTTATATGTAGACCCTTATTTTTTGCAGAACGTAAACGGTGCTCATGCCGCCGGATTACGTGTCGGCGCCTATTACTATACCTACGCTACCAGCCAGAGCGGTGTGATAAACGAGCTGAGTCTTTTTCTGAACGTCCTGGAAGGGTTACAGCTGGAATATCCTGTTTTTGTGGACGTGGAGGACAGCAAACTGGCAGCGCTGGGACGGTCTCAGCTGACGGGGTTGGTTCAATACGCCATGGATATTCTGTACCAGCGCAACTGGTATGCCGGATGGTATAGCTATACCAATTTCATCAACAATTATCTGAATCCTTCTCAGCTGGCCGGATACCCGCTTTGGCTGGCCGATTACCGCAGCCAGCCGGGGTATACCGGCAAGTATAATATGTGGCAGTTTTCCTCCACCGGCAGCGTGGGCGGAATTACCGGCGCCTGCGACCTCAATTACAGTTATACCGATTTTTTGCCTACCCTGAAAGCCGGAAACTACAATGGATATGGAACATCCGGGCCTGATATGGAAACGGTTGACGGCGTGCAGCTGGTTGTATTTGGTGCCCAGACCGAATACTTTTATACGGCGAACTTCAACGATGTAGTGGGATATCTGCCTGTGGGCACCTATCCTGTGGTACAAAAGAGCAAAGAAAAATATGACGGATATGAGTGGGTTATTTTCCGATATAGGGACGGCGAATACTGGACGGCCATTCTCGGAGACCGCAACCGCCTGGAAACCTTGAATTCCTGCGAAGTGCAGCTTTCTGAAGCCAAGGCCAAAATCGATGCGGCCAAAGCTGCTCTGGAATGATTCGTCTTGCTTTTATGGAAAGAAATCTGTATAATAAGTAATATCGTCGGGCCATCCGATAGAGATGGCCCGATCTCTTTGACTCTTCCTCATTTTCCTACCACCTCAAGTTTCAGATTCTGCCCCTCTTAAAATTGAATATTGCTTTATATGCCTCCGTAGTTAAATGGATATAACAAACCCCTCCTAAAAATCGAATCGTTCGAATCCTGGAGCCCTGCAAAATTGAATATTTTCTGTATAAGCCCCCGTAGCTCAGTTGGATAGAGCGGTCGCCTCCTAAGAACCTGCTTATCAGGGGCGAAGCGGCGGTTTTAAATCTGAACTCTGGTTCGAATGCAATCAACATTTTTACGGCTTTCTAACGCCGGAGAGATGCAACGATTTCGAGCACACGCCACAAAATTTACCGAAAAAGTCATTAGAGCAATCACCCGTTTTCTAAGAAATCATTTTTCCAAATCAAGACCGCCACCTTGAGCGAAGCTCAAAAAAGAGCGTCAAATCAGGGAATTTCATATACGTCTCCGTAGCTCAGTTGGATAGAGCGCGAGCCTCCTAAGCCCGAGGCCCCCGGTTCGAGCCCGGGCGGGGACATTACCTTACAATCGCGGAAGATTTTTCATCGAATCTTCCGCGATTTTTCTAAAGATTTTTTGCCCTCATTGACGATTTGTCAAAATAACCGGCATTTTCTCTAACGCTGAAAACCGGCCTCCGGAGGCTAAACCGCTAAAAACGGCGAGTGCACCCTTAATCCCTGGTGTAATTGGGTGTAAATCTGTAATCAGTCGGTCTCCCCCGCCCGGAAATTTTGAATCAGCCGGCTTTCTTCCTGGCCGATGAGAGCAAAAAATTCTAAGTCGCATTAGAACCTCTGGCCCTGATTCTTCAGATTTCCAAAAACAAGCGCCGGGATTAGAGAGGAGTTATCCTAAGATGGAAGATATTGAAAAAGCCCTAATAGAAGCCCGCAAAATCGCAGAACAGTTACTGAAGTCGGCCCCGCTATATTTCCGTGATTTGACACCATCCGATCTGCCGGAAAACACCCCTGGTGTGTATGCGATTTTCGATGAGGATCACAACGAGGTTTTGTATGTGGGTCGCACAAAGAACTTAAGACGACGGCTGTATACCAACCATCTGCATGGTCCTAAGGCAAATGCCCGATTGAAGAAATACCTGGTGGAGGATGAGTTAAAGACATCCATCAAAGATATGGCGGATGCAAAGCAATATCTGAAAGATCATTGTTATGCGAAGTATCTCATAGAAGAGGATACCCTTCGGCGCGGGAGAATTGAGGGCCTTTTGAGTTATTTGCTCAATGTCCGATATATCCACGAAGAGCATTGATTCTCTACGCTCCACTATAACTAAATATCGATATCTTACATAGCCCTGTGGTGATTATCCTTCACCGCAGGGCTTTTTTGTTTCCAGTCTCCACCCGTAACAGATCAACAAAGGAGGATATCGATATGAGCAAGAAATCGAAGCATAAGATCATTCTGATTGGCGGCATCCGGTATTACGCTGACAAGCCGGACTCCTGCCGCAAGTGTTTCTTCTGGAAGAACCGCAAGGTCGGCTGCATCCTTGGCCGGCAGAACTGCTACTACCTGGCTGAACCTGTCATGACGGCGCAGGAGAAAAAGTGCAGCGGCTGTTGCTATGCCAAAGGTCAGCCCTGCGTCAGCGCCGCCTGCTACAAGGATCTGGATGCCTGGCTGCGGATGGTCAGAGCAAGTCGGATGAGAAAGGACGGGTCGGGAAATGCGTAAGCAAGAGGAGCTCTTCCGGCATTACGAAAAGCTTTCCAAGGCGGACAAGCCCGAGAAAGCGAAGAACAAGCCCGGCTGCTGCAAGCGCTGCATCTACTACCGCCCGGACTTCAAATACCGCCGGTGCCAGTTCTCCAGATGCATGTACGGCGACCCAAAGGCTGTCTTTCGCAAGAATCCCCTGAAGCAGGATAAATTCACCTGAAGGCAGGTGGTGACAATGCGTGTTTGACTATTTCTATGGAGCCCAGGCAGAGCAGTTTGCCTTCTACCGGATACCCAAAATTCTTTTCACCGACAGTGAGTTTCGCACGCTCTCTGCGGAGTCGAAAATCCTGTACGGCATCTTATTGGACAGGGTTTCTTTATCTGCAAAAAATGGCTGGATTGACTCGCAGGGCCGTGTATATATCATCTACACCATTGAGGACATCATGGGCGATCTGAACTGCGGGAACAAGAAAGCTATCCAGCTTCTGTCGGAACTGGAAGAAAAAGCCGGGCTCATTGAGAGGAAGCGTCAGGGACTCGGAAAGCCAAACCTGATTTATGTGAAGAACTTCATCTCGGCGGAAAAGGAAGCAGAAAGACATTTCTTGAAATGTCAAAATCACACTTCTGGAAATGGCGAAACCACACATCCGAAAGTGTCAAAAGGACACGCAACTAATACTGAACAGAACGATACTGAGTATAGCGATATCGATTCTTTCCCTTCCGACAAAAATGTCGGGAAAGGAAGCGAAGCGATGCGAATTCGTACGCAGTATGAATCGTATTTCAGAGAATCCCTTGAGATGGATATTCTTTCCCAGGATACTTCCCTGGATCAGGAAGCGCTTTCCGCCATGGTGGATCTCCTAGTCGATGTCTGCTGCTCCAGGAAAAAGACCATCCGCATCAACCGGGAAGACATGCCGCTGGAAGTCGTAAAGAGCCGGTTCATGAAGCTGAAAGCCGAACACATCAAATATGCCCTGGTGACACTGGAGAACAACACAACCCGTGTCCGGGATATGAAGCAGTACATGCTGGCGGTTCTCTATAACGCCCCGACGACCATGAGTGCTTACTATCAGAACTGGGTCCAGCACGATCTGGCCAATGGGTCAATTTAGTTGTTCCCCACTGGGAACGTCCGTGACGGGAGGTGAAATTATCTATGGCAAAAGCCACAACGATGGCTGTTGTAAATCAGAAAGGCGGTACCGGTAAAACCACCACCTGTGAAAACCTGGGGATTGGCCTTGCAAATGAGGGGAAACGAGTATTGCTTGTGGACACCGATCCGCAGGCTTCCCTGACCATCGCCCTTGGCCATCCCCGGCCAGATGAAATTCCGGTTACCCTGACGGATCTGATGGCCAAAGTCATTCAGGATCAACCCTTAGAACCGAAGGAAGGCATCCTGACGCACGAAGAAGGCATCGACCTGATTCCGGCAAACATCACGCTATCCGGCATGGAGGTATCTCTGGTCAATGCCATGAGCCGTGAGACCGTGCTGCGGCAGGTTCTGGAGCCGCTCAAAGACCGGTACGATTATATCCTGCTGGACTGTATGCCGTCCCTCGGCATGCTTACAGTCAATGCCCTGGCCGCTTCTGACCAAGTGCTCATTCCCGTGCAAGCGAACTATCTGTCGGCCAAAGGTTTGGAGCAGCTTTTGCAGACCGTCAACAAGGTGAAACGGCAGATCAATCCAAAGCTCAAGATTGAGGGGATTCTGCTGACCATGGTGGACTTCCGAACCAACTTTGCAAAGGAAATCAGCACCCTGATTCGGGACACCTACGGCAGCAAACTGAAGGTATTCGAAGCAGATATCCCCCGCTCTGTCCGCGCGGCGGAAATCAGTGCCGAAGGCGTGAGTATTTTCAAGCATGATCCCGGTGGCAAGGTCGCTGATGCCTACCGCAGTCTGACAAAGGAGGTGCTGGCAAATGCCGAAAAGAAGCGGAAACATCAGCTTGACCAGCTACGATGACATTTTCGAAACGGATGAAAGCCGTGCCGAGAAGCAGCTGGAACATGTGCAGAAGATCAGCATCAGCGAGCTGGTCCCCTTCAAGAATCATCCTTTCAAAGTGGTTGACGACGAAGCCATGCTGCGAACGACGGAAAGCATCGCACAGTACGGAGTGTTGACTCCCCTGATTGCCCGGCCGTTGGAGGGCGGCGGTTATGAGATCATCTCCGGGCACCGCCGGGCACATGCCGCCGAGCTGGCCGGACTGACGGAAGTCCCAGTTCTGGTCCGTCAGATGGATGATGATGCGGCCACGGTGCTCATGGTGGATTCCAATCTTCAGCGCGAAAATATCCTGCCCAGTGAGAGAGCCTTTGCGTACAAGATGAAGTTGGAAGCGATGAAACACCAAGGAAAACGGACAGATTTAACCTATACGCAAGTTGCGCAGAAGTTGTCTGTAGAGAAAGTCGGGGAGGAGTCAGGCGTTAGCAAAGATACCGTACGAAGATTTATCCGTCTCACCAACCTAATTCCCGAACTTCTGGAAATGGTGGATCAGAAGCAGATTTCTTTCAATCCGGCGGTAGAACTATCCTACCTTGCACCGGAAGAGCAACAAATCTTCATGACCGCTATGGAAGAGATTCAGGCCGCCCCATCCCTGTCCCAGGCCCAGCGCCTGAAAAAGCTGGCACAGGAAGGAAATTTTACCATGGATGCCGCCCGGGAGATCATGAGCGAAATAAAGAAAGGCGACCTGGAGCGGGTAACCTTCCGCAATGAGCAACTTCGAAAATATTTCCCGCGTTCCTACACAACCCAGCAGATGCAGGATACCATTCTCAAGCTTTTGGATCAGTGGCAGAAAAAGAAAGCCCGGAACCAGGAGCGATAAATTTCATACCGAACCGTAAGCACCGCCAAAAGCCTTCGCTTTTGTGGGTGCTTTTTTACTATCCGAACTTTGAAAGGAGCAGGAACTGATGATGGAAAAAGAAATGACGCAGCATCCGAGGCTCCCGGTCAGGAGCATAGAGAATTTTTCCGAAGGAGATCCGGCCGCCAAGCTTGGCGCTTTCCTAGATGAGCTGGCAGATCTGTTCAGCGACGGCGCCGGCATGCTTTCCCAACTTGCCGACTGTCTCCAGGA
Source organism: Subdoligranulum sp. DSM 23681 (assembly GCF_057005535.1). Taxonomy (NCBI): domain Bacteria; kingdom Bacillati; phylum Bacillota; class Clostridia; order Eubacteriales; family Oscillospiraceae; genus Subdoligranulum; species Subdoligranulum sp. DSM 23681. The sequence continues at coordinate 123,507 of NZ_CM168050.1, forward strand.
AGACAGCGATCTCCGGGATGTGGAAGATATCGGGCATATGGATGCGACCGTGCTTTATGCCGTTCCCGGTGTTCCCGCGCAGCTGATGGCCGAGGCGGAAGCCCTGTCGAAGTTTCCCGGCTTTGAGGAGGAGCAGACCTTCAATTGCTTTAAAATTCAGGAGCACCTGTATCTCTACTATATGGAGTGCGCCTGGGAAAGTGAAGAAGAGGTTACCATTACAGCACCGGTGTTTGTCTCCCAGGTCAGTGACGACGAGATGGAAAGCGTGGAGCTGCCCGCCCGTGATTTTATCGCTGCAATCGCCTTCCTGAATGATCACACAACTACACTTGCGGACGAAACCGGCACCGCCGGGTTCGGCTTCTGGCTGCCCAAGGAGGACTGAGCTATGGAATATGAAGAGTTTATGGCGCGGGCCATCGACGAGATGCGTGACCGTTTCCCGGAAGCAGAGATCAGCGTGCAGGAAGTGTCCAAGCTGCAGGGCCTGTCCTACACGGGTATGTCTGTCCGACCGGAAAGCAGTGCGATCGGAGCCACCCTGAACCTGAAAGAATTCTATGAGGCGTTTGATTCCGGACTGCCCATCGAAGAGGTCATGAATCGGATTGAGAGCACTGTTGACATGGCAATCCGGCATATGCCGAATTATGATGCCCGCATGCTGGCCGACTACGACCAGATCAAGGATACCCTCACCATTGAGCTTGTCCCTGTCGACGGAAACGAGGAAAAGCTTTCTCAGATTCCGCACAGGAATATGGCAGACCTGGCCGCTGTCTATCGTTTCAAGTTGGAAAGCAACGCGCAAGGTACTGCCAGCGTTCTCATCACCAACAACATGCTGTCCGGCTATAAGATCACCCCGGATCAGCTTCACGCGGATGCCCTGGAAGCTTCCATGAAAAGTCGTCCGGCCAATCTTCTGAACATGAGCGAAGCCGTGCACGAGATGATCGGCAGTATTGGGGATCCTCTGTTCACGGATGAGTTTCCCTCTCTTTGGGTAGCCACTGCGGGCGACGGACAATATGGCGCCGGGGTGATTCAATATCCCGGTTTTCTAGATCAGGCGGCAGAAATGCTGGGCGGCGATTTCTATGTACTCCCCTCCTCGGTTCATGAAGTTCTGCTCGTTCCCGATAACGGCACCATGGAGCTTGAATACCTGGAAGGGCTGGTGCGAACCGTCAATGCGGAAGATGTTGTCCCTGCAGAGCGGCTGTCTGACAGTGTATACCACTATGACAGCGAGGATCATATCTTCGAAAACGCCAGGACATTCGAAGAACGCCAGGCAGCTAAAGACGCCGCCATTCTCCAGGACGAGCCCTTTGACAAGGCTGCGGATGATGCACCCGCCAAGGACACCATCCGGGTTCTCCTGGTGGAGCCGAATGAGCACCCGAAAGTGGTCGAGATCGGCACAGGGCTGAAGCCCCTTCAGAAAGCCGTCGGCGGCGATATTGAAGTCGTTTATCCCTATGCAGATCCGGTGGGGTTGATCGTCAACGAAGAAGGCAAGATCAACGGGTTGCCGCTGAACCGGGCACTGCGTGACGAAGACAACGAGATCTATGACATTGTGGCCGGGCCTTTCCTGGTCGCCGGGCTTACCGAGGATAGTTTCGGGTCGCTCACCGAGGAACAGATCAGTAAATTCGAAGCGCTTTTTCATCAGCCTGAGGCCTTTGTGAGGATGGGCCACAGCATTCTGGCGATCCCGATCCCTGAAGAGGCGCTTCAGACGCATGATGCCGACAAAGCGAAAGAAGACCACACAGAGAAGCCAAAGCGCAAAACGCCCGACCGTGACAGCCTCTGAGCGCGCACCGTCCATGAACCCGACTGAAGAAGGTGGTAAACCATGCAGGAAGAAGTCGAAAACAGAACCGTCAATTTGGCCATCAGCGTGTCCAAACTCACCGCACGGAGCATTCTCCGGCTTGCGCTGAAGGGGCTTGCGTATCTCAGGCGGAAGTCCAAGGAATCGGCCATGAAAAAGCCGATCGGCAAGCAGACAATCCAGCAGCTTATCGGGCAGGACCAGGGCGTTACCAACATCGACATCTCCAAAACAGACCTGAAAGGATTTGAGAAATACGCCCGGAAATATCGTGTCGACTATGCGATCACCAAGGATAAATCCGTGATCCCTCCCAAGTATCTGGTCTTCTTCAAGGCAAGGGATGCAGATGCCATGACGGCTGCTTTCAATGCCTATTCTGCGGAGATTCTGGCCAAGAACAAGCGCCCCAGTGTTCTCAAGACGCTGCACAAGCTGATCAACGCAGTGCGCGACATCCCGGCCAAGGCGGTCAACCGGGACAAGCAGAGGGAGCAGTCACGATGAAGCTGGATACTCGCAAGCTGAAAAAAGGCTTTATTCTGGCGCTTCCCTATCTCACGGTTGGTCTCATCTGCACCAACCTGGGTGAAGCCTGGCGTATGGCGGAAGGTGCCGATGCATCCGAAAGATTGCTGTCCTTCTTTGCAGCCATCGGCATCGCCTTCGGCACTCCCCTGCCAAGCCTTCACCCCTTTGACTTGTTGGTGGGTCTTGTCTGCGGCGCGGCCTTAAAAGCTGCCGTCTATCTCCGGGGCAAAAACGCCAAACACTATAAGCACAACATCGAGTACGGCAGCGCCCGCTGGAGTGCATAATTTTAAGTGTAAAGGACACCTACATGGACGCACAGGAGGTTATGCACATGACTGATTATAGCAAAATTACCGCCCTTTACTCCCGCCTTTCCGTGGGCGACGAGGACAGGGACGGCGGTGAGAGCAACAGCATACAGAACCAAAAAATCTTTTTGGAGAACTATGCCAGAGGACAGCACTTAACCAATATCCGGCACTACATTGACGATGACGAAAGCGGCAGATTTTTTGACCGTTCTGCCTATTCCCGCATGATGGACGATGTAGAAAACGGAAAAATCGGTGTCTGCATTATGAAAGACCTGACGCGCTGGGGGCGCGACTATCTCCAAGTTGGCAACGCTATGGAGATATTCAGACGGAACAATGTGCGCTTTATCGCGGTCAACAACGGGATAGACAGCGAGAAGCCCGACACATTGGAGTTTGCGCCCTTTATCAACATCATGTCGGAGTGGTACGCAAAGGACATCAGCAAGAAAGTAAAGACCGGCATTAAAACGAAGGGCATGAGCGGAAAGCCGATTGCCACCGAAGCCCCCTACGGCTATATGAAAGACCCGGACAACAAGGATTTTTGGATAATCGACGAGGAAGCCGCCGAGGTTGTGCGCCTTATTTTCCGTCTGTTTATCGGCGGGAAGAACCGCAACCAAATCGCCGTATATCTGACGCAGGAGCAAATCCCTACCCCTACTTTCTACATGAAAGACCGGGGACGGGGAACGTGTAAAAACAAGGCGCTCAATGAGGATAACCGCTACAAGTGGAACAAAGTCACCTTGACCCATATCCTCACGCGGCAGGAGTATTGCGGCGATGTAGTCAACTTCAAGACTACAAAGCATTTCCGGGACAAGCGGAACCACTATGTAGACCGGAGCCAATGGCAGATAACCGAAAATGTGCATGAGCCGATTATTGACCGCGCCGACTTTGAAACCGCACAGCGGATTTTGGAAAACGCGCCCGTCAGACGCCCCAACGGGGACGGGGAAATCCACCCTTTGTCGGGCTTGCTTTTCTGTAAGGATTGCGGCGCAAAAATGCACATCCGCATAGATTACAGGAACGGCGGCAAGCGGCATGTTGCCTATTGCAGCGAGTATCACAAGGGGAAAGCCAAAAACCCCAAGTGCCATTCCCCACACATCATCGACGCGGACTTGCTCATGCAGACCGTCGCGGAAGTGCTGAAGAAAATCGAGGACTACTCTATCAGCAACCGGGCGGAGTTTGAAGCCTTAGTGAAAAAGAACCTTGCCATGCAGCAGACCGACCAGACCAAGAAGCAGCAGAAACGTATCCCGCAAATCACGACACGCCTTGAACAGATTGACAAGGTGCTGAATAAGCTCTATGAGGACAACGCCCTCGGCACTATCCCGCAAGACCGCTATGAGCAAATGTCGCAAAAATATTCGGAAGAATACTACACACTGAAAACGGAGCTTGCCACACTCCAAGAGCAGCTATCCGCTTATGAGAACGCGGGAGGGCGGGCGCAGAAGTTTTTGAAGCTGACGGAACGCTATGCCGCCTTTACTGACCTGACCCCCGCCATTCTCAACGAGTTTATCAGCCGGATTGAAGTGCATGAGCGCGACAAGAAAAGGGCAAAACAGGCTGTTCAGCACATCGGGATATATTTTAACTATATCGGCAGATTTGAGAACGAAGTGACGCAGCTTGCAGAGCCTACGGAGCAGGAAGTCCGGCAAATGCGGGAGGAAATCGAAGAAGCCCAAAAGGAAAAGAGCCGCGCCTACCACCGGCAGTATTCAAGGGAGTACCGGGCGCGAAACCTTGAAAAGCAACGGGAATATGACCGCATGAAAGCGCGGGAATACCGGGCAAGGAGAAAGGCGCAGGCCGCCGCCGCAGCACCCGCACAGTAAAACAGAATACCGACAACTAAGAGGGATTTTCCGGGCTACGGGAAATCCCTTTTTCGCGCCCGGAGAAAGGAGCCGCCTATGGCAGAACAGACCCCCGACAGTATCATCACGACACAGAAGAACGGACAGACCATCGTTGCGGAATTGTTTTTCAATCACAGCGGCACAGAAACATTCCGCGACAAGCTGCTCAAAGTGATACTTGCCGACAGCTTGCAGGACGGTCAAGAGCCGGAAAAATCGGAAATTTTGCGATAACAGCCGCCCCGACGATACATTCCCCGTCCGGGCGGTTTTTATCGTCAAAAACGCCGTTTTCTCCAAGTCAAGAGCCGGAGAAAACACCCGAAAAATGCCCCTATTGCGTAACAGGGGCGCAGAAAGGAGAGTTTATGCGAACAGGGCTTCCCAAGCAAAAAAAGACCACAGACATCTGGTTTGATGAGAAAGACCCGTTGATCCATATCCGTACCCACAATACCGACTTGAAGAAGCGGCTTGCCGCCTATGCCGAGCAGCACCCCGATGTGTGCCGCCAGACCGACGCAGACCCGGAAACGGGCTGCATGGAGTTTGACATTGAGAAAGGCCGCTTCTCTTTCCGTCTGACCGCCCCATACAGCGAGGAACGTCGGGAAGCGGCGCGGCGGTACGCCAGAGAGAGCAACGCCGCCGACAGGCTGAAATAGAGTGGAAATGTTCATAGTTTTGTGCTATACTTTTTCTAAAAGCAGAGTAATACTGCGGAATTGATTGGAGGACAACACAATGGTTACATTTATGAGATTAAGATAAAACCGCGAGTTATGTTGCGGTTATCCGTATTGCATAACTCGCTTATTGAAGCAGAGATGTAATTACAGAGGAAAAACAAATGAATAATAATTTATCACGCTTTGCAGACAGCAAGGTTTATTTTCAATGCCCAATTTGCACAAAATCAATGGATATACAAGGCAATAGCCTAATTTGTAGACATGGACATTGCTTTGATATTTCAAGATATGGGTATGTAAATTTGTTGTTAAAATCATCGCCCAAAACCAACTACAGCAAGCGGTCTTTTGACAACCGGCACCAAATTTTGGAGTATGGCATGTATGATGTTGTGTTGGAGAAAATCATACAGTTTATTTCTGATACGCCATCTATAAGAAACATTTTAGATGTTGGTTGCGGCGAGGGTTTCTATGCAAGGCAGATACAGCAAAGAACAGAACGAAACATCTTTGCCTTTGACTTGTCAAGGGAGGCAATACAGATTGCATCAAAAAAAGACAAGCGCAAAGCAGTGAAGTGGTTTGTTACTGACTTATCAAAAATCCCTTTGAAAGACGGAAGTATGGATTGTATTTTAGACATATTTTCGCCTGCACACTACAAAGAATTTCAGCGATTGCTATCTCCTAACGGATATGTTGTGAAAGTAATTCCTACGAAAAATCATTTGAGGGAAATCAGGACTAAAGTGCAAGCACACTTGAAAAATCCAGATTATTCAAATGAGTCTGTCGTTGAATATTTTGAGAAATATCTTAAAACCATTTCAAGAGAAACGGTTTCAGCCACCGTACAGTTGTCATCAGAACAAAGAATGTCGTTTATTGAAATGACGCCGCTTCTCTTTTGCGTTGAAAAAGATTGCGTTGATTGGCGTACTCTCACACATTTGACAATCGAAGCTGATGTTTTAATAGGAATGTATTAAAGGGCGTATTGATATTTAATATTCCCATTTATTGAGCAGAACGGAGTAAACCAAACACCCTAATCAAAAGGACAGCCGAGGAAATCGACTGTCCTTTTTCTATGCCGACAGGTAGAAAGGAGTGACCACCCATGACGAAACCGAGAGAAAAAAACCGCGAGGAATTGCAAGCCGAGATTGAGGACGGGAAGAAGAAAATCCGGCAGCTTGAAAACCGGGAAAAGGTGTTGCGGCAAAAGTTATCCCAAGAGGAACGCAGGACGCGCAGCCATCGGCTGATCGTCCGGGGTGCGGTCTTTGAGAGCATTGTGCCGGAAGCCAAGACCATGACCGACGAGGAAGCCGCCGCCTTTCTCCGGCTTGCCTTGACGAGCGAGGAAGCGCGGGCTTATCTGAAAAAACGCACCAAGGGCGGGAAAAGCGAATAATCCCTTTGGCACAAAGGGCACAAAGGGCGCACTTATACACCCTTACGGGTGCGTGCGCTCTGCCGAGGGCTTGTCGGCACAGAGAGAAAGCCGCTTGCTTCCCTCTCTGACCGACATTGGCGGCTTTGCCGCAACAAGGGGCTGCACCCCTTGCGCCGCTTACGCGGCTATCCCTGCACACCCACAAAAACAGTACACCCGCCGTTGGCGTCTGTACCATTTTTGCGGGTTTTATTATCCTATCCGGGAGGTGATACCCATAGCCATCTACCATTGTAATATCAGCATTGTCAGCCGGGGCAAGGGCAAATCAGCCGTTGCCGCAGCCGCCTACCGAAGCGGCGAAAAGTTGACAAATGAGTGGGACGGAATGACCCACGACTACACCCGCAAAGGCGGTGTTGTCCATACGGAAATCCTACTGCCGCCCAATGCCCCGCCCTCTTTCTCTGACCGTTCAACCTTGTGGAACAGCGTGGAGCTTTACGAGAAAGCCGGGAACGCCCAGCTTGCCAGAGAGATTGACGCGGCGCTTCCCATAGAGTTATCCAGAGAGGAACAGATCCGGCTTGTCCGGGAATACTGTTCCTCTCAATTTGTTTCCAGAGGAATGTGCGTTGATTACGCCATTCACGACACCGGCAAGGGCAATCCCCATTGTCACATCATGCTTACCATGCGCCCCCTTGACGAGCGCGGCGCATGGGCGGCGAAGTCCAAAAAGGAATATGACCTTGATGAAAACGGCGAGCGTATTCGCTTGCCAAGCGGCAAATACAATAGCCACTGAGAAAGGCGAGCTGAACCGGAATATCCAAAAGGCAAACCGCCTTATCCGGGAAATCCGGGCGCAGATTGGAAAGCTCAAAGAATGGATTGGCGAACTGTTCAAAGCGCGGGAAACCGCCCCGGAGCAGACCCCGCAATCCCCCGGCCTTGCAAATCTGCTGATGAAATATTTAAGCGTTCAGAGAGAAAAGAGCCGGAAGTATTCGCAGAGTTGGCAAAGGCAGCACGCCGCCGATGAATTGAAAACCATAGCGGCGGCGGTCAACTATCTTTCCGAGCATGGTATCTCTAATCTTGACGAGCTGGACGCTTCTCTTTCCTCTGTCAGCGATAAAGCCTATTCAATCCGGGAGGGAATGAAAACCGCCGAGCAGCGCATGAAAGAGCTGCAAAAACTCATGGAGTACGGCAGAAATTATCAAACCTACAAGCCCATACAGGACGAGTATCGGCAAATCCGCTGGAAAGGAAAACAGGAGAAGTTTGCGGAAGCCCGCCGCGCCGAGCTTACCCTATGGGACGCGGCAAACCGCTATCTCCATGCCCATTTGCCGGAGGGCGTGAAAACCCTGCCGATCTCCGCGTGGGAGAAAGAATATACCGCCCTCAAAGCACAGCGGGAAGCGGAATATGAAACGCTGAAAGATACCCGCGCCGAAGTTGCCGAGCTTCAAAAAATCCGCAAATGCGTGGATATTGCACTCCGCGCCGACCAACCGGCACAGACGCAGAGCCGCACCAAGCGGCAGGAACAGGAGCGATAAAGGAAAGGACGGGCAAGCTGTTCGGCTTGTCCGCCCTCTGTACTATTGGATGGATAAAAGGCGACTCATTTCTTTTTGAATTTTGTTACAATCTTATTTACCCATATATCTACAATTATATCACCTATGGTTGCAAGGAAATCAACTATTAAATCAATCATAAGATCACCTCTTAAATCCAACTTGCTAACCCCATTATATTTGAAATCTGTGAACAATTCAACCACAGAAAGAGAGGTATCAACCATGTATTACACCCAAGAACAGATAGACCGGGCGAACCAAGCCGACCTTGTTTCTTTCCTACAATCACAGGGCGAGCAGCTTACCCGCGCCGGAAATGAATACCGCTGGAAACGGCACGACAGCTTGACCGTCCGGGGAAACAAATGGTACAGGCACAGCCAGAGCAAGGGCGGCGGCCCCGTCGATTTTGTCATGGAGTTTTTCGGCAAGAGCTTCACCGAAGCCGTGGAACTTCTCACAGGAGAAAAGGGAGCCGTACCGCCGCCGGACAGACCTTGCCCCGCGTCCCTATCCGACTTCCGGCTACCGCCCCCAAACAGCGACAATCGAACAGCGAGGAACTACCTCACAGCAGCCCGCCGCATTGATGAAGATGTGACGGGCTTTTTCTTTGCCCGCGGCGATATTTACGAGGACGCAGCCCACCACAACGCCGTATTTGTGGGGCGGGACGAGGACGGAATACCGCGTTACGCCCACAGCAAGGGGACGGCGGGAAACTTCCGGCTTGATGTGAAAGGCAGCGACAAAGCCTTTAATTTCTGCTACCGGGGCGAGAGCGACAGGCTTTTTGTCTTTGAAGCCCCCGTTGACCTGCTCTCTTTCCTCTGCCTGTTCAAAAAGGCATGGCAGAAACAGAGCTATTTGTCATTGGGCGGCGTGGGAGAAAAAGCCCTGTTGCGTTTCCTCTCTGACCGCCCAAACATCAAGACCGTTTACCTCTGCCTTGACAGCGACCAAGCGGGAAACGACGCTTGCAGCCGCCTTGCGGAGCTTGTGCCGGAGGGATATACCGTCCACCGCCTTGTGCCGCTGTTTAAGGACTGGAACGAGGTATTGCAGCACCGGGCAGAAATCACAGACGGGAAGTATATCCGGGAAGCGGTTTACGGCTTGAAAGAGCCGCCGCAGGAAGAAACCGTCGAGATTATTCGCATGAGCGAGGTTGACACACAGACCGTTGAATGGCTATGGGAGCCGTATATCCCGTTTGGAAAAGTAACCATTGTGCAAGGCAATCCCGGCGAGGGCAAGACCACCTTTGCCCTACGCCTTGCCGCCGCCTGCACCACCGGGGGAACGCTGCCGGGAATGAAGCCCTTGCCGCCATTCCAAGTGATTTACCAGACCGCCGAGGACGGGCTGGGCGATACCGTCAAGCCCCGCTTGATAGAAGCCGAAGCCGACCTTGACCGCGTGCTTGTGATTGATGAAGCCAAGCGGGAGCTTACTCTCTCCGACGAGCGCATAGAAAAGGCAATCACGCAGAACGAGGCGCGGTTGATTATCCTTGACCCCATACAGGCGTACATGGGCGAGAAAACCGACATGAACAGGGCAAACGAAGTGCGCCCCATGTTCCGCCGCCTTGCCGATGTTGCCGAGCGTACCGGGTGCGCCGTTATCCTTATCGGACACTTGAACAAAGCTGCCGGAGGGCAGAGCGCATACCGGGGCTTAGGTTCTATCGACTTCCGCGCCGCAGCAAGGAGCGTCCTGCTGATCGGGCGCGTGAAGCGGGAGCCGAATGTGCGTGTTATCGTCCATGACAAATCTTCCCTTGCGCCGGAGGGCAAGCCCGTTGCCTTTTGCCTTGACCCGGAAACAGGCTTTTCATGGATAGGCGAATACGACATCACCGCCGACGAGCTGCTATCCGGCGCGGGCGGGAACACCGCCACCAAGACCGAGCAAGCCGAGAAGCTGATACTTGACCTGCTTGCAGACGGGAAAGAGCTTGCCAGCGAGGACATTGTAAAGGCCGCAGCCGAAGCCGGAATATCCGAGAGAACAGTTAAAAATGCCCGCCGCAACCTTGATACCCAGATAGAAGTCATACGCCGGGGAAATCAATGGTACTACCGCAGGAACGAAGCCAAGAGTGCAAAGTAAGAATGCAATCCGCAGATACCTTTGCATTGTTGCATCCTTGCACCCTTACCCGATATGACCGCCTCATGTGCCGACCACATGGGGCTTTATCTTTGAAAGGAGAGCCTATGAACAATGAAACCAGCAAGACCAGCACCCCCGCAGCCGCTTCCCCTCTGACCGCCAAACCCGACCTTGTGAAGAACATCGGCGGCACGACCTTTGACATTCATATCCATTTCAGCGAAACCAGCCGGGAAACCTTTACGGACAAGGTTGTGCGCCTTATCAAGAACGACAGCGGCGATGAAACCGCTTAAAAGCAAGATACTTTTTTCTTGTTCCTTATTGACAAAACCCGAAAGGCACCACGCTCCTTGAGGTCGGTAACGCCTTTGTCCATGCCAAATACCGCATCAAGATTTTCAATACGATCAACTTCCACAAATCCATGCACTACAACCCTTTCGCCTATATCCACAGCGAGAAGGACATTCTGAAGCTGACAACCACACTTATGGCCAACACCAAGGGCGAAGGCAAGGGCGGAGACCCTTTCTGGGACAAGGCCGAGACACTTCTTTACTGTGCCCTCATCGGATATATCCACTATGAAGCACCAAAAGAAGAGCAGAACTTTGCCACACTGATCGAGTTCATCAACGCTATGGAGGTTCGCGAGGACGACGAGGATTTCCAGAACCCGGTCGATCTGATGTTTGAGGAACTCAAGAAGAAAAAGCCGAATCACTTTGCCATCCGGCAGTATGCAAAATTCAAGTTGGCGGCCGGCAAGACTCTGAAAAGCATTCTGGTATCCGCCGGGGCCCGCCTTGCCCCCTTCGACATCCAGGAAGTCCGCGAAATCACCATGTATGATGAGCTGGAACTGGACACTTTAGGCGATGAAAAGACGGCCTTGTTCCTGATGATGTCTGATACCGACGGGAGCTTCAATTTCCTGATCAGCATGATCTACACCCAGCTGTTCAATCTGCTGTGCGAAAGAGCCGATGATGTGTACGGCGGCAGGCTCCCTGTGCATGTGCGATGCCTGATTGATGAGGCGGCCAACATCGGCCAGATTCCAAACCTGGAAAAGCTGGTAGCCACCATCCGTTCCCGTGAGATCAGCGCCTGTCTGGTATTGCAGGCCCGCTCCCAGCTGAAAGTCATCTACAAGGACAATGCTGATACCATCATCGGCAACATGGACTCTCAGGTTTTTTTGGGCGGCTCCGAACCCACCACGCTGAAGGAGCTTGCAGAAGCCTTGGGCAAAGAAACGATCGATACGTTCAATACCTCGGATACACGCGGCAACAGCCCGAGCTATGGAACCAACTATCAGAAGCTGGGCAAGGAACTGATGAGCCGGGATGAACTGGCCGTTCTGGACGGCAGCAAATGCATCCTACAGTTGCGCGGCGTCCGGCCTTTCCTGTCCGACAAATACGACCTGACCCAGCACCCGAACTACAAGTACACAGCCGACTATGATAAAAAACTCACCTTCGACATCGAGAAGTACCTGGATACCAGAGCAAAGCTTCACCCGAAGGATGAGTTTTTTGTTTTTGGAGAGGATCTGTAAGCCGACAGATACGTAGTCCATGAAATCTTCCCTGTCAACGCGCAGGCAGCCTCTGCTGCCTGTTTACATATCCGGAGCCGACCAATCATCAGCCCCGGATATTTTTATGTCTTTCGAACCGGCAGGTGCACATGCCGGTGAAGAAGACAACATCAACCAACCAACTCCGCCGCAACAGGCGGGCAAAACAAGGAGGAAAAACTTATGGCATTCTTTAACAGCGCAATCAGTGTTCTGCAGACCCTCGTCGTGGCTCTCGGTGCCGGTCTTGGCATCTGGGGTGCAATCAACCTGCTGGAAGGCTACGGCAACGACAACCCCGGTGCAAATGCTCATGTGCCATAAAGTAACACATAAGAATTGATAGACAGCAGCCCACTATTCCGCAGCAACAGCGAGTTGCTTGTTAAAACCCCATTTTGAAGTTATAATGAGTAAAAACAACCTTTAGGAGGGACGGGCATGGAAATACAAGGTATTCTTAAAAATTTACGCGAGAAAAACAACCTTACGCAAGAACAACTGGCTGAACGTGTGCAAGTTACCCGACAGGCGGTTAGTCGCTGGGAAACAGGCGAAACGCAGCCAAATACAGATACCTTAAAACTGTTATCACGAGTTTTTGATGTGTCAATCAATACGCTTCTGGGTTCTCCACGGCAACTTGTTTGTCAGTGTTGCGGAATGCCATTGAATGAAGATGGTCTGATTAGCCGAGAACCAGACGGAAGCTATAACGAGGACTATTGTAAATGGTGCTATGCTAATGGGAAATTTGCATATCAATCCAAGGAATCTTTATTGGATTATCTGGTTGCGAATATGCCAAATCCCGATAACGCAGATGAAGAAACCAGACGTAATCAGTTTGATTTGTACCTTTCGCAATTAAAGCACTGGAAATAACTATATTGTCATAGCAAAGCCAGCCGAGCCAGTCAACGGTCAAGATGAACGGCGCGTACCGCGCCGCCGTTGACAGCCCCGCCCGCCTTTGCTGGTAGGCAATCAAGGGGCGACAGCAAGGAGTGCTGCCGCCCCGCACTATTATCAGAGAGGGGGAATTTCCATGACCGAAGATGAAGCCTACAAAGTGCATATCCAGTACACCTTTAACGCCTTTTGCAAGGTTGTCATTCGTCACGCCGCCATAGATATAATTTTGAAGCTGCGCCGGAGGTGGGAACGGGAAGTTTCCCTTGACTATCTGATGAATGAGAAGTTTGTCCAGCTTGCCGAGCCGGAGCAGCTTGAAGAATATCTTTTTACCGCCTGCGGCCAGACCGCCGTTCTGTACCATGCGGAACTCGCCGCCGCCCTTGCCCTTTTGCCAGAGCAGACATAGGAAGAAATTTTCCGTTACTATTTCCTGCGCCAGCCGCAGCGGGTGATCGGCGTACATATCGGACGGACACGCAGCACAGCAGGGCGGCATATCCAGCTTGCCTTGAAGCGGCTCCGGCGGCTCATGGAGGGAAAACGCTATGAGTAAACTTCTCCCCTATGAAACAATCGTCAAGGCGCATGAGGGCGACCCGGACGCAATCGACACCGTTCTTTCCCACTACGTCGGATATATCCGATACTGTTCCAAAGTACACGGGAAAGTCAGCGCCGAGGTTGAGGAACATATAAAACAGAAGCTAATCGCCGCGCTGTTCAAATTTCGCTTTGACCGATAAGCAAAGAACGAACACCGACTGTCATTAGCGATTTTCACCAGCAAGTTTACAATTCATCTATTCCCATAAGTAAGCGGTCATAGTATAATAAAGCCATCGACAAATAGTAATTATATTTTTTGAAAGAATTCTATAGAGTAAAAATATTTTGTCTTCTATGTTTTAGAAAATGTGCAACAGTCGTTCCGTGAGACTGGTATGTGCCCAAAAAAAATGGTCTATGCAAGAAAATAGATACAACAATAGTGAGCAAATGATTCAGGTAAAGATCAGATATATAATATTTTAAAGTAATTGTACATTTTTTAAGAAATTACAATGGTCATTCATCGTGTTTGAAAGAATAGGTTATTGGCGCACTTTACTTATATATCGTTTTACAGGGGCTGTTTTTTATGCAACGTTAGGGCTTACTCGTATATAGTTATGAAAATAAATAGAGAATGAGGTGCGATTAGATGAAAAATCTTGGATATTCACAAAATTTTTTGGTTAATAAAAAGTTGGTAGAACGTTTAATAAGCAAGTCAAATATTGATGTAACAGATTATGTTATTGAAATTGGTCCTGGAAAAGGGATAATAACAGATGTACTTTCTCAGCATGCTGGAGAGGTTGTTGCAGTTGAATATGATCAAGAATTATATAATAATTTAGTAAGATATCACAGTCATGATAATGTTACATATATATTTGGTGATTTTTTAAAATATAAGTTGCCTTTAAATCGCAGATATAAAATATTCTCCAATATTCCTTTTCAGATAACAGCGGATATTATTAGGAAATTAACAGACGATGTAAATCCACCATCAGATATAAATATCATAATTCAAAGAGAGGCAGCTAAAAAGAATTGCGGTATTCCATTACAAAAATATGAAGGTTTTCGTGCTGCTATAATAAAGGCACAATATAAGGTAGAAATTACACATAGTTTTAAAAGGAGCGATTTTTTTCCTTCGCCTAATGTTGATACAGTTATGCTTCATATGCAGTTATGGGATGATAGATTGAGTGGTGATGATCTTCAAAATTATAAAGATTTAGTGGCTTTTTTTTACACTAATATTAAAGGAGAGACTGCTAAAGAGAGACTTTCTATTTTATTTTCTAATGAGCAAATCAAAAGATTGGGAAAAGCCAATAGAATTAGTCTTTCAAATTCATATACGTTAATCACGGCCGAGCAGTGGATGAATATTTATTATTACTCCAAAATTGGATTGACAGATGAAAAGAAAAAAAAGTTTCAAGATGCATATAAAAAACTTCAAAAAATGAATAAAAAATTGAAAAAGCAAAACAGAACATCTTTACGAAAGTCTAGTAGCAATAAGAAATGTAGAACAAGGATTGATACTTCTAATGGTACAAAAAATAGATAGTATTGATAATTTCTATAAAAATGTGCATGGTAGTGCGAAAATCTGAGAAGAGAATTTAATGCTGGATTTTGTTGATAGTAGATTTCAATGAGTTAACCATAAAAGTATATTAGAAAGTAAAAACAACAGGGGTAGTAGAATATATTTGTTAGATACAAGAAGGAGAGATTGAATTTAAGGTCATCTAATACTCGCGGAATAGTGATAATAATGGTAAGCTGTATTGAAAAAAAACAAAATAACTAACATTATGGGATTATTTCGGTATGAATTGATGTTTTATCATCTTACATAGAATCAGAAATTTGAAAAATTAAAAGAGGACTAAGTTTATGAGAACCCTGTTCTTAACTTCAAGTGGCTTAAACGAAAAGACTATGGTATTATTTTGGAAATGTATCGGAAAAGAACCGATTAACACAAAAGCGATTTTGGTTCCATCCGCCGCAGTTGGAAATGATGGTGCGCGAGAAGGAATCATTGTATGTATGGAGCGCCTTATGAATATGGGAATACCTATGAATAATATTCTTATATATAATCTTGCGTTTTTACTTTCCGATGGATATAAAAGAACATATTCAAGTTATATTAGTGACATACCTGTACCGTTTCGCTTAATGAGTGTTCAAGAACTCACTCAATATGACATGATTGCTTTTTGTGGAGGAAATGCCCATACGCTTCTTAGCGAAATAAACAGAACAGGATTTTCGAAGCCCCTAAAGCAAGCAATAGAGAATGGATTGGTGTATCTGGGAATTAGCGCAGGTAGTATGATTGCTGCCGGAAATTTTTCCGATGGATTAGGATATTTAGCAAATCCGTTGATACCACACGCTGAAAAAGAGAGCCCTTTTGGAGATATATCGAAGAACGATTTGATTGAATTGGCTGACGGTCAAACTGTATTGATTAAAGGGAATCGACAGGAAATTATTTAATAAATTGAATACTGTTGTTTTTTTATCTTCGGGGCACCCTGACCCGAACTTTCAAAACTGAATATCAGCCGCCCACCAGCGGCCAGCGAAAGCAGTAAGTCTGAAAAAGATTTGCTGCTTTTTTTGTGTCCATTTGGCAAAATCGAAAATCACCCGTAGTAGGTAGGTGAAGCCAGAAAAAACTGCCTGCTCCGTTTGGCAAATTTCTAAGAGCGGTGGTGTGGGGAGTGAAAGGAAAAATTCTCTGCCCCGCCGGTTGCCAAAATCCTGTTGCCCGGATTACTAAGGCAAAAGAAATTTTGAAAAATCCCCGTCCAGCGGGTAGCTGGCGGCCTTTGAAATGTATCTTTAGCGGAAAGGGAAAAAGCCGCAGCCAGCGGGCAGCAAAGCCCCGTTCCGGCGTCATATTGGCGAAAGGAAAAAAGGCCGCCCACAGCGGGCCGCAAGCCCTGTCCTGTCCGTTCTATGTACGGAAAAACCAGACAGGGGCAGTCTGCGGCAGTCTTAGAGCAAGTTTCTACCACGGTGCCAAAATCCGCAATTCTGCGGTTTTGTCCCTCGCGGGAAACTTGTTGGGGAGTGCCTTCCCCAAACCCTGCTATGGCGGCTTGCGCCGCAAAAAGATTTCCGTTCGGCAGGCCGTTTTTTTGCGAGAACTGCCCCGGAAATACCTAACAGACCAGCCTATTTTTTGTGATAAGTGAAAGGAGGTTTACAGCCCATGCCGAAGCGATACAACACGCCCCACCGCAGCCGCGTTGTGAAAACCCGGCTGTCCGAAGATGAATACGCCGACTTCACAGCGCGGCTTGCGCCCTATGGTATCAGCCAGTCCGAATTTCTCCGGCAGGCGATACGGCGCACCGCCATACGCCCAATTATCCATGTGTCGGCGGTCAATGACGAGCTGCTTTCCGCTGTCGGGAAACTCACAGCCGAGTACGGCAGGATCGGCGGCAACCTCAACCAGATTGCCCGGTATCTGAACGAGTACGGCGTACCCTACAATGCGCTGTCCGGCGAGGTACGCGCCGCCATAGCCGACCTTGCCGCCCTCAAGTATGAAATCTTACAGAAAGTAGGTGACGCGGTTGGCAACACTCAAGCATATCAACTCTAAAAACGCCGACTACGGAGCCGCCGAACAATACCTGCTTTTTGAGCATGACGAGTTTACCATGAAGCCCGTCCTTGATGAAACCGGCAGGCTTATCCCCCGCGAGGACTACCGGCTGTCCACGCTGAACTGCGGCGGGGAGGATTTTGCCGTTGCCTGTATGCGGGCAAATCTCCGCTATGAGAAAAACCAACGGCGGGAAGATGTGAAAAGTCACCACTATATCATCAGCTTTGACCCACGGGACGGCCCGGACAACGGCCTGACCGTAGACCGGGCGCAGGAATTGGGCGAGAAGTTTTGCGCCGAGCATTTCCCCGGCCACCAAGCCCTTGTATGCACCCACCCGGACGGGCATAACCACAGCGGCAATATCCATGTGCATATCGTTATCAATTCGCTGCGGATAGAGGAAGTCCCGTTCCTGCCCTACATGGACAGGCCAGCCGACACGAAAGCCGGGTGCAAGCACCGCTGTACCGACGCGGCCTTGCGCTACTTCAAGTCCGAAGTCATGGAGATGTGCCACCGGGAGGGGCTTTACCAAATCGACCTCTTGAACGGCAGCAAGAACCGCGTCACAGACCGGGAGTATTGGGCGCAGAAAAAGGGACAGGCCGCGCTGGACAAGCAGAACGCCCCCATGATTGCAGGCGGTATCACGCCCCGGCAGACCAAGTTTGAAACGAACAAAGAGAAGCTGCGGCAGACCATACGCGCCGCGCTGTCTGCGGCGGCCTCATTCGAGGATTTTTCCTCTCTGCTGCTGCGGGAGGGCGTGACCGTCAAGGAGAGCCGGGGGCGGCTTAGTTACCTCACGCCGGACAGGACAAAGCCCATTTCCGCCCGCAAGCTGGGCGACGATTTTGACCGCGCCGCTGTCCTTGCCGTTTTGGAGCAGAACGCCGCCAGAGCCGCAGAAAAGGCCGCGGCTATATCCAGCACCCCGCCCTCTATCCAAGACCAACTGCGGGCAGACAGAGCCGCCCGAACCGCCCCGAATGTGCAGCGGCTTGTGGACATTGAGCAGAAGAAAGCCGAGGGGAAAGGCCGGGGCTATGAACGCTGGGCGACCATGCACAACCTCAAACAGATGGCCGCGACGCTGAATGTGTATCAGGAATACGGCTTCACTTCCCCGGAGCAGTTAGAAGCCGCCGTTGATACCGCCTATCAGGAAATGCGCCAGACCAGCGGCGAACTGAAAGCACTGGAAACGAAGCTGCAAGGGAAAAAGGAATTGCAGCGACAGGTGCTGGCCTACGCCAAGACCAAACCCGTCCGCGACGGCCTGAAAGCGCAGAAATCCCCCAAAGCCCGCGAAGCATACCGGCAGGCGCATGAGAGCGATTTTATCATAGCCGACGCAGCCGCCCGGTATTTCAAGGCACATGGCATTACCAGGCTGCCCGCCCGGAAAGCGTTGCAGGACGAGATCGAGCAGCTTGTTTCCAAGAAATCCGGCCTGTATAACACCTATCACGCACAGAAACAGCGGTTTAAGGAGTTGCAGACCGTCAAGCGGAACATCGACCAGATTTTGCGCCGGGAGGAACCCCGCCGCAGAAAGGAGCAGAGCCATGAGCGATAACCTGCCCCGCATGGACTACCGCCAGCACCGGCGGGCGCGGCGGCTGGTGCATGAGTGCTGTAACTACGACGAGGGGAACTGCCTGCTGTTGGACGACGGGGAGCCTTGCGTATGCGTCCAGAGCATTTCCTTTTCCCTCATGTGCCGCTGGTTCCGTGTGGCTGTCCTGCCCCTTGACGGGGAGCTGGCCGCAGCCCTCTTGTACCGGGGGAGCCGGAAACGGTGCGCCGTCTGCGGCGCGGCCTTTGTCCCCAAATCCAACCGGGGAAAATACTGCCCCGGCTGCGCCGGACGCATGAAGAAAATCAAAGCCGCCGAGCGAAAGCAGAAACAAAGGCAGAAATGTCACGCTTTAGAGCCTTTCAAACCCGCATAAATCAAGGCTTTTTTCGTGGGTGTCAAAGGGTACGCGATACATTTATCCTTTTCCCCCGGAAACAGCGTTCTAAATGCGTACAAACCGTCAAAATCAACCCGAACACAGGGAGGTGATCCTATCGCTGATTATATCATGGCAGACACGAAGCTGCCCGCCTATCTGCCCTATCCCCGTTTCCTGCTGAAAATGGAGATTTCCCAGACCGCCAAGCTGCTCTATGCGCTGCTGTTAGACCGCTCCACCCTCTCCCAGAAGAACAAGTGGCAGGACGGCGAGGGCAGGATTTATATTATCTATCCCATCGCGGAGATAGCCGAAATACTGGATAAAGGCAGCACCACCATAAAGGGGGCGCTGAATGAACTGGACATGGCGGGGCTGCTGGAACGGGAACGGGGCGGCTTCTCCGCACCGAACCGACTGTATGTGAAAGTGCCGCGTGTGCCACAGGTACAGTTTTCCGACCAACTGATGGCCGGAAAACCGACCCTCATAGAGCCGGAAAACCGACCAACTGATGGTCAGAAAACCGACCTTATGATGGTCGGAAAACCGTCCCCTAACCAAACTACTATAAACAACCTTACAGAGAACCAAACAAAGGGAGTGAGTGGGGAGCCGCCCGCGCCCTATGGCCGATACCAGAATATTTTTCTGTCACAGACCGAATACGACGAGTTGCAGGCAGAGTACCCCGACAGGCTGGAACGGTTCATCGAGGAAATGAGCCGCTACCTTGCCGCCAGCGGGAAAAGCTACCAGAACTATGCCGCCGCCCTTCGGATATGGGCGGGGAACGACAAAAAGGGCGCCCCGAAAAAGGGCATCCCTGACTACTCATGCAAGGAGGGCGAGAGTTTATGAAGAACGAAATCAACGCTGTTTTGGAGAATATGACGACTGCCACCCCGGAGCCGGAGGACTACACCGGCGAGGACGGTTTACTGTACTGCGGCAGGTGCCGCAAGCCGAAAGAAGCCTATTTTGCGCCGGATAAGGCCGCTATCTTTGGCCGCGACCGCCACCCGGCAGAGTGCGACTGCCAGAGAGCCGCCCGCGAGGAACGGGAGGCCGCCGAGAAGCGGCGCAGGCACTTTGACACCGTGGAGGAACTGAAACGCCGGGGCTTTACCGACCCCACCATGCGGGACTGGACTTTTGAGAACGACAACGGCAGGAACCCGCAGGCCGGGATTGCCCGCCGGTATGTGGAACACTGGGAGGATATGCGAGCCGACAATATCGGCTGCCTGTTCTGGGGCGGCGTGGGAACCGGGAAAAGCTACCTTGCGGGCTGTATCGCAAACGCCCTTATGGAGAAAGAAATCCCCGTCCACATGACGAATTTTGCCCTTATCCTCAACGACCTTGCCGCCAGCTTTGAGAACCGCAACGAGTACATTTCCCGCCTTTGCCGCTATCCGCTGCTTATCATTGACGACTTCGGCATGGAGCGCGGCACCGAGTACGGGCTGGAACAGGTTTTCAATGTGATTGACAGCCGTTACCGCAGCGGCAAGCCGCTGATCGTCACGACCAACCTCACGCTGGACGACCTGCGGAACCCGGAGGACACCGCCCATTCCCGGATTTATGACCGCCTGCTTTCCATGTGCGTCCCGGTACGCTTTACCGGCGACAACTTCCGGCAGGAAGCCGCGCAGCGGAAAATGGAGAGCATGAAGAAACTGATTACCGACTGAAAGGAGTATTGCCTATGACAGATAACAAGCAGCACGACACCCGCACCGCCCGCCGCCCCGACTGCGTGACGGAAATCCGCATGGGCAATTCCGTCCTTGTCGTGTCCGGCTATTTCAAGAAAGACACTACCACCACCGCCGCCGACAAAATGGCGCGGGTACTGGAAGCGGAAGCCGCTGCTACACAAAAACCGGCAATTTGACAAACCATAAAGAAGCAGATTTTACACTTTTGCCGCTATACAGCCCCCGCTATTCCGTGGTACAATAAAGCTACGGAATAGTGGGGCTGGCTGTCGGAAACGGAGGATTTTATGTTAAGACAAGCCACCCAAAACCTCATTACCGCCCTTTATCCGAGATTGTCCCATGAGGACGAATTGCAAGGTGAGAGTAATTCCATATCGAACCAAAAAAGGATACTCGAAGCCTTTGCAAAACAGAATGGCTTTACCAACCTGCGCTGGTACACCGACGACGGCTTTTCCGGCGCGAACTTCCAGCGCCCCGGTTTTCAAGCCATGCTTGCAGACATTGAAGCCGGGAAAGTGGGTACGGTCATCGTCAAGGACATGAGCCGGTTAGGGCGAAACTACTTGCAGGTAGGGTTTTACACGGAAATGCTGTTCCCTCAAAAGGGAGTGCGTTTTATCGCTGTCAACGACAATGTGGACAGCGCAAACGGCGGCATGGACAACGATTTTACCCCTCTGCGAAATCTGTTCAACGAATGGCTGGTGAGAGATACGAGCAAGAAAATCAAAGCAGTAAAACGAGCAAAAGGCATGAGCGGCAAGCCCGTTACCAGCAAGCCGGTCTATGGCTATCTCATGGACGAGGACGAGAACTATCTCGTTGACGAGGAAACCGCGCCGGTTGTCCAGCAGATATACCAGCTTTGCCTTGCCGGGAATGGCCCGACCAAGATTGCCCGTATGCTTACGGAGCAGCAAATCCCTACGCCGGGAACGCTGGAATACCGCAGGACGGGCAGCACCCGCCGCTACCACCCCGGCTATGAGTGCAAATGGGCGACGAACACCGTTGTTCATATCCTCGAAAACCGGGAGTACACCGGCTGTCTGGTAAACTTCAAGACGGAGAAGCCCTCTTACAAGGTCAAGCACAGTGTAGAGAACCCCGTAGAGAAGCAGGCCATTTTTGAGAACCACCATGAGCCTATCATAGACCGGGAAACATGGGAGCGCGTGCAGGAGTTACGCAAGCAGCGCAAACGCCCGAACCGCTATGATGAAGTGGGGCTGTTCTCCGGTATGCTGTTCTGCGCCGACTGCGGTCATGTGATGTACCAGCAGCGGTATCAGAACAAGAACCGCAAGCAGGACTGTTACATCTGCGGCAGCTACAAGAAGCGCACCCGCGACTGTACGGCGCACTTTATCCGCACCGACCTGTTGACCGCCGGTGTCCTCTCCAATCTCCGGCAAGTGACCGAATACGCCGCCAAGCACGAGAGCCGCTTTGTGAAGCTGCTTATCCAGCAGAACGAGATCGGCGGCAAGAGAAAGACCGCCGCAGCCACCAAGCAGCTTGAACAGGCGCAGGAGCGCATTGCCGAAGTGAGCCGCATTATCAAGCGGCTGTATGAGGACAATGTGAACGGCAAAATCAGCGACGAGCGTTTCATGGAACTGTCGGCAGACTATGAGCAGGAACAGCGGGAACTGAAAGACCGCGCCGCCGCTTTGCAGGCCGAACTGGACAAGTCGCAGGCCGCCACCGTCAACGCGGAAAAGTTTATGGGTATCGTCCGAAAGCACCTTGCCTTTGAGGAACTTACCCCCACCCTCTTGCGGGAAATGATTGAGAAAATCGTCGTGCATGAGTGTAGCTATGACGAGAACGGCACCCGCAGGCAGGACATTGAGATTTATTACAGCTTTGTCGGCAAGATTGACTTGCCCGAAGCCTAACGCCCGACCTATCCGACACAATGGCCAAGTGCCGGATAGGAACGGCAAAATTTTTTACACTTCTATTACTTCTTTATCACACATAAGCAAAGAGCCAGGGCATGAAGCAGCTGATGGCCGGCGGCGGTGTGGCCCTGATCGGCATGACCCTGGTGCCTCTGCTGTCCGGTCTTTTCAGCTAAGGAAGGAGTGTTGATCGTTGGACAGCGTACTCGATCAGATTGGAGAATGGTTCAAGGAAATCCTTATTTCCGCCATCATGAACCAGCTGACGGGACTGTTTGATTCGGTAAACACGCAAGTCGGCGATATTGCAACGCAAGTGGGAACGACCCCGGCGAACTTCTCGCCGGGGATCTTCTCCATGATCCGGACTGTTTCCGAATCCGTAATTATCCCGATTGCAGGTCTGATTCTGACATTTATCGCCTGCTATGAGCTGATTCAGATGATCATTGAACACAACAACCTTGCCAACTTCGAAACCTGGATTTTCTTCAAATGGGTCTTCAAGACCTTCGTTGCCGTCGTTCTGATCACCAACACCTTCAACATCGTGATGGCCGTCTTTGACGTGACACAAAACGTGATCAATAATGCAGGCGGGCTTATTACAGGCGACACGGCAATCAATGCCACCGCCCTGGAATCCCTGCAGGACACACTGGACTCCATGGAGATCGGCAACCTCTTGGCCCTCTTCCTGAATTGTCTGGTAGTCCAGCTGACCATCAAGGCTCTTAGCGTCGTGATTTTCGTGATCGTCTACGGCCGCATGATTGAGATCTACCTGATGACCAGTCTGGCGCCGATTCCGTTTTCTACCTTCGGGAACCGTGAGCAGAGCATGATGGGACAAAATTATCTGCGTTCCCTCTTTGCCCTGGGATTTCAGGGTTTCCTCATTATGATCTGCGTCGGCATCTATGCGGTGATGATTCAGAGCGTATCGGTTTCGGATGACATCATTGGATCCATCTGGGGGATTCTCGGGTACACGGTGCTGCTCTGCTTCACCCTGTTCAAGACCGGCACCCTCGCGAAGAGCGTATTTTCGGCTCACTAAGGAAGGAGGGTTCCATCTCAGTGGCAGCTTATATTCCGGTCCCTCGCGATCTTACGAGGGTCAAATCCAAGATCCTGTTCAACCTGACAAAACGTCAGCTTCTCTGCTTTGGGGCGGGTGCACTGATCGGTGTCCCGTCTTTCTTTTTGATCAAAGCCGGGGGCAATACCAGCACGGCTTCCATCTGCATGATCCTCATCATGCTGCCCTTCTTTTTTCTTGGAATGTATGAGCGGGACGGACAGCCGTTGGAAAAGATTGCAAAGCAGTTTATCCAGGCAAAATTTGTGAGGCCGAAGGTCAGGCCCTACCAGACAAACAACTATTACGCCGTCCTGATTCGTCAGGAACAGGCAGAAATGGAGGTAAGAGACATTGTTTTCGGTGAAAAATCTGTTTCGAAAAACAGAGACCCGGAACCTGAAGATGCCGAAGAATCTGACTAAGGCACAGACAAGACAGATTCAAGGAATCATCGACCGTGCAAGGCGGGATGACGGCATCCCGCGCACTGCACAGCAGTCCATCCCCTTTCAGCGGATGTTCCCGGATGGCATCTGCCGGGTCAGCAACAGGTATTACACCAAGACCGTCCAGTACCAGGACATCAACTATCAGCTGGCCCAGCAGGAGGACAAAACCGCCATCTTCGAAGAGTGGTGTTCCTTCCTGAACTTCTTCGACAGCTCGATTCACTTCGAACTGTCCTTCATGAATATGGCAACGGATGCGGAGGTCTTTGAAAAGAACCTCCGCATTCCCTACCGCAACGACCACTTCAACAATGTCCGCAGAGAGTACAGCCAGATGCTGAAAGCGCAGCTTGCCCAGGGCAACAACGGCCTGACGAAGACCAAATATATCACGTTTGGCATTGAGGCCGATTCCATGCGGGAAGCAAAGCCCCGGCTGGAACATGTGCAGACCGACCTTCTGAACAATTTCAAGCGCCTGGGCGTTGTCGCCCGTGTGCTCAACGGCAAGGACCGCCTGCAGCTCATGCACGCCATGTTTCACATGGGGGATACCAATGACCGCTTTTTCTTTGACTGGAACTGGCTAGCAAGCTCCGGCCTTTCCGTGAAGGACTTCATTGCCCCCACATCCTTTTCCTTTCCCGGAAGCAGAACCTTCACCATGGGCAGTCTGTACGGAGCGATGAGTTACCTGCAGATTACGGCATCGGATCTTTCCGACCAGCTGCTGAAGGATTTTCTGGATATGGAGTCCAGCGAGATCATTACCATGCACATTCAGTCAGTGGATCAGACCGCTGCCATCAAGCAGATCAAGCACACCATCACCGAACTGGACAGGAGCAAGATTGAGGAGCAGAAAAAGGCCGTCCGTTCCGGCTACGACATGGACATCATCCCTTCTGACCTGGCCACCTACGGCAAGGACGCCAAGGCACTGCTGAAGGAGCTCCAGTCCCAGAACGAACGGATGTTCCTGGTCACTTTTCTGATCATGAACACCGGCAAGACGCAGCAGGAACTGGAGAACAATGTGTTCCAGGCATCCTCCATTGCCCAGAAGCACAACTGCAACCTGCGGCGGCTGGATTTTCAGCAGGAACAGGGTCTGATGAGTTGCCTGCCCCTTGCCAACAACCTGATTGAGATTCAGCGGGCGCTGACCACCAGTTCCACCGCCATCTTCATCCCGTTTACCACGCAGGAACTCTTTCAGAACGGCGGCGAGGCCCTCTATTACGGCCTGAACGCCTTGTCCAACAACCTGATCATGGTAGACCGGAAGAAGCTGAAAAATCCGAACGGGCTGATTCTCGGCACCCCGGGTTCCGGCAAATCCTTTTCCGCCAAGCGTGAGATCACCAACGCCTTTCTGGTTACGGATGATGACATCATCATCTGCGATCCGGAAGCGGAGTACACGGCACTGGTCAACTGTCTGGAAGGACAGGTCATCAAGATCAGCCCAACCAGCACCGACTATATCAACCCCATGGACATCAACGAGTCCTACTCGGAAGATGATAATCCGCTGGCACTGAAAGCTGACTTTATCCTCTCCCTCTGCGAACTGATTGTCGGCGGCAAGGAGGGCCTGCAGCCCATCGAGAAGACGGTTATCGACCGCTGTGTGCATCAGGTCTACATGGGCTACTTTGAGGACCCGAAGCCGGAAAACATGCCGCTGTTGGAGGACCTCTACAATGCCCTTTTGCAGCAGGAGGAGAAGGAAGCCCGCCGCGTGGCAACAGCCCTTGAAATCTATGTGAAAGGCTCGCTGAACCTGTTCAACCACAGAACCAATGTGGATATCAAGAACCGCCTGGTCTGCTACGACATCAAGGAACTTGGCAAGCAGCTCAAAAAGCTCGGCATGCTGATTGTGCAGGATCAGGTCTGGGGCCGCGTGACAGCAAACCGCAGCGCCGGCAAGACCACCCGCTACTATATGGACGAGTTCCATCTTCTTCTGAAAGAAGAGCAGACCGCCTCCTACTCCGTGGAGATCTGGAAGCGATTCCGCAAATGGGGCGGCATTCCCACTGGGATTACGCAGAACGTAAAAGATCTGTTGTCCAGCCGTGAAGTCGAAAATATCTTCGAGAACTCCGACTTTGTCTATATGCTGAACCAGGCTGCCGGTGATCGTCAGATTCTGGCCCAGCAGCTCAACATCTCCCCTCACCAGCTTTCCTATGTGACGCATTCCGGTGAGGGCGAAGGTCTGCTCTTCTATGGCAATGTGATTCTGCCCTTCGTGGATCACTTCCCGACGGATTTGGAGCTCTACCGTATCATGACCACTAAACTCTCCGAGGTTACAGGCACAAAGGCGGTGTGAGATGGCTAAGAAATCAACACGACTCCATTTCACCGACGATGAGCTGGCCAATTCCAAGATCAAAAAAGCGGCGGACAAGGCTGAGAAAGCTGCAGACAAAGCAGACCGCGCCGCTGCAAAGGTACCCAAGCGGAGAAAGCTCAAGCTGGAAGCCGATAAGACCGCCGAGCGGACGGTACGCCTCACCTTCCAAAAAGAGGAGATTCCTGCAGGCAAACTCACCGGCAAAAAGACCGGCTTTCCGAAGGCGGTCGTTTCCGGTTCCATTCATGGACAGATCTCTGCAAACAACCAGGATGAGAACACAGCGGTGCAGGCTGTCGATGCCTCTGTGGAAGCTGCCGAAACCGGTGCCCACGCTGTTGAACATGCGGTTTACAGCAAGAAGCTGAAATCAAGCCAAAAGGCAGCCCGCCTCCTGTCCAAATCAGACGCCGCCAATGTGAATGCACTTTATCAGCAGCGCATGGCGGAGCATCCGGAAGAATTTACCAACCCGCTTTCCCGCTGGCAGCAGAAAAGGAAGATCCGCAAAGAGTATATGGCGGCAAGACACGCCGAGGCTGCAGCAGCAAATGCAGGAACCGCAGCAAAAAGCGGCGCTACAGGAATAAAAAGCCTTGGACAAAAGCTGGCGGATATCAAAGACAAAGCCTTTGAGTATGCGGCATCTCATCCACATGTGATTCTGATGATTGCGGCATTGGCACTTCTCGTCATGGTCATTTCTTCTGCACTATCCTCCTGTTCCGTTTTTCTGCCGGGAAGCTCCGGTGCTGTAGTGGCAACCACCTTCACCGCCGATGATGACGATATCATTGGGGCGAACGATGACTACAAGGCCCTGGAAGCCGAACTGCAGCGAGAAGTGGATGCCATAGAGACCAACCATCCCGGTTACGATGAGTACAACTATTTTCTGGATGAGATCGGCCACGATCCGTATCAGTTGGCGGCTTACCTGACTGTAAAGTTTGGGGACTATACAAGAAGCGAGGTGCAGACCACGCTGCATACCCTCTTCGACCTTCAGTACGAGCTTCAGCTGGAAGAAGAGGTAGAGACCCGCTACCGGACAGAAACCAGAACAGGTACCACCACTTCCACCGACCCCGAAACCGGTGAACTCATAGAAGAGGAATACGAGTATGAGGTTGAAGTTCCCTATGAGTACCACATCCTCAACATTACCTTGCGCAACAAGAATCTGGGCCATGTGATCACAAAATCCGGCGGCATGGATGAGGACCAGGCCGAACGCTATGCCATCCTGCTTCAGACCAAGGGCAACAAGGACTATCTCTTTGCGGATGACCCTTACGTTGCAACCAGTGATGAATATCTGGATTATCAGGTTCCGGGGGAAGCACTGACCAATGAACGCTTTGCCAATATGATCCGGGAAGCAGAAAAATATCTGGGGTATCCGTATGTTTGGGGCGGGTCCTCCCCTTCCACCAGCTTTGACTGCTCCGGCTTTGTGAGCTACGTCATCAACCACTGCGGGAACGGATGGAATGTAGGACGTCTGACCGCAAACGGCCTGAAAAACTATTGTACGATCATCCGTCCGGAGGAAGCACAACCCGGAGACCTGATTTTCTTCCAGGGTACCTACAACACATCGGGGGCCAGCCATGTAGGCATCTATGTCGGCAACGGCATGATGATCCACTGTGGCAACCCGATATCCTATGCATCTATCAACACGTCCTATTGGCAGCAGCACTTCTACTGCTTCGGACGCATTCCAGGGTAAAGGAGAAAACACCATGACGAAGCTGGAACGAATCGGCGCGGATCTGGAACGCGCCCGTGTCAAACAGGCGGAATGGACCCGCCGGGTCAAAGATCTGGAGGCCCGTTATCAGGAGGAAGAAAACAGCAGAATTCATTCCATGGTGCATGCTGCAAATCTGACCCCGGAGCAGTTGGCCCGGATCATTGAGATGGCCACAAAAGGCACTGTCGGCGTCTATCCCGCGCAGGATGAGGCGCCTGTAAATTCTGATAAGGAGGATGATGGCAATGAAGATTAAGCAACTGGCAGCAGGTTTTCTGGCCGGGTTCCTGATGCTTGGGACCTGTGCTACAACCTGCTTTGCATCTGGTCCGGACGTTGAAACCACAGAAGAGACCCCGCCGGTTCAGGTCGAGGAGGACTCTGCTTCCGACAGCACGCTTCCCCTCACGCCGGACGGCAATCTGACCCTGGTGGATGACATCGGTGCTCCTTCTGAGGCCGGGCAGCAGTTCATCACCCTGGTCACCAAATCCGGCAACTACTTCTACCTGATCATCGACCGCAACGATAAAGGCGAAGAAACCGTTCACTTCCTCAACCAGGTAGATGAGGCCGATCTCTTTGCCCTTATGGACGAAGATCAGACCAACACATTCCTGGAATCCGAAAATGCCGAAAGTGTGGAACCAACTCCGACTCCACCCGCACCTGCGGAGACCGCAGAGCCGGAAACGCAGGAGCCTCTCGAAACCGAGAAGAAGTCCTTGAATATGCTCCCTGTCGCGGCTGTGATTCTGATGTTGCTTGCCGGCGGTGCCGGCTACTTTGTTCTGCAGCTGAAAAAGAAAAAGGCCTCTGAACAGAAGCCTGATCCGGATGCAGATTATGCCGACGATGAGGACGAAGAAGAATGTGTGATTCCCGAGGAGGATGAATCCGAGCCCCTTGAGGATGAAACCGGCTACGACACGGAGTCGGAAGACGGCAAGGAATAAGTGAAAGCGCTTGTTCCAGGGCGGCGTGAGCCGCCCTTTTACATAAAAAGTCATATAGGATTTGAAGTTGCAATGATAAAATAATGCGTAATATAATATTGGTAAATTGAATGTTACCTATCAACGAGAAAGAAGCAAATGATGAATAATAATGATACCAGAGATGGTGAAAGTTCCAATAATGAAATCCACGAAAATTCAAGTTCAAATCTATCTGGTCTATTGCTTTCAAACATTTCAGACGCACTAGTTAGCTTGAGTGAGATGACCAAAGCAATTCTGGACTCCTTCCGACCAATCTTTGCTGCTATGGAAGGCATAAGAAATGTCTTTGCTAACACTATTCCAAAAGAATATTTTCGTGGTCTGGCCGAATTCATTCAGGAACTATACAATAACCCCGACAGTCTTATTAACTACAGGAATTATAATAAGAAGCTGGATAATTTTCACTGGGCTTGGCCATATAATTTTACGGCTAGTGAACTAAAATCGCTCATAGAAACTGTTGAAGATGAAAAGGGATTCGATACCTATATGTACGAGTACTTTGGCGGTGTCGCCAGGATTCTCGTGCCGGACAACTGCCGCACTGCGGTGGATCACAATAAGGGTTGGAACGATCAGCGAATTAATGCTGTCTATCAGGAGATGGCCGAACACTATGGCACTGCGATCATTCCGGCCCGCGTCCGGGCTCCGAAGGACAAACCCAATGCCGAAGGCAGTGTGGGGAATATTTCCACCTGGATCACCGCAGCCCTGCGTAATGAGCAGTTCTTCTCCCTCGGTGAGTTAAACCGGGCAATCCGACAGAAACTGGAAGATTTCAGCCATCGCCCTTTCCAAAAGAAAGAGGGCAGCCGGTATGAGATCTTCCGCGACGAAGAACAGCCACTCCTGGCACCTTTACCTGCCGCCCCATATGAACTGGCGGAATGGAAACAAGCCACCGTTCAGTTCAATTATCACATATCCTTTGCCGGAATGCTATACTCAGTTCCTTATGAATATATAAAACGCAAAGTTGATGTGAGGGTTACCGATAAAACCATTGAGATTTTTTACAACCATAACCGGATTGCATCCCACCGCCGTCTTTATGGCCGCAAGGGACAATACAGTACAGTTACAGAGCATATGCCGGAGTCCCACCAGCAGTATCTGGAATGGAATGGTGACCGTTTCCGCAAATGGGCGGAGCGGATCGGTTCCAGTACCTGTCAGGTAGTAGACGCAATCCTTACCTCCAAGCGTGTAGAACAACAGTCCTACCGCAGTTGTATGGGGCTTTTGAAGCTGGCCGACAAGTATTCCTCCCATCGATTGGAAGCCGCCTGTCGGAAAGCACTCTCCTTTACGGCTACTCCCAGTTATAAGAGTATCAAGAACATCCTTGATACCGGAAACGACCAGATGGAGATGCCAGATAAAAGGAAGGCAACAGGCAGCCATACAGAGCCAACAAAAAACAGCCACGCGCTTACAAGAGGCGCGGATTACTACAGGAGGTAAGGAACCATGACCACACAAAGCACGATAGATAAACTGATTGAAATGCGCCTGACTTCCATGTCAGATGCATTCCGCACCCAGATGGAGGACCCCAGGATGAAAGGGATTCCTTTTGAGGATCGTTTCGGGATGCTGGTGGACATCGAATACAGCAACCGTAAAAGCAACAGCCTGAAACGCCTGATCCGCAATGCCGGGTTTGACCAGCCGGAGGCATACATTGGAGATATCAACTATACTTCCGGGCGCAAGCTGAACCGGTCTTTGATTGAGCGGCTTGCAACCTGTGAATATATCACAGAGCATAGGAATCTCTTTATTACCGGCGCTACCGGAAGCGGGAAAACCTATCTGGCCTGTGCGTTTGGGATGGAAGCCTGCAAGCAGCGCTACAAAACGAAATATGTCCGGCTTCCGGATCTGCTTCTTGAACTGGAGCTGGCACGTAATGACGGTACATACAAAAAAGTTCAGGCGAAATATGCCAACCCAATCCTGCTGATCATTGATGAATGGCTCCTGCTGAAACCCACGGAATCGGAACAGCATGATATACTGGAACTTCTCCACAGGAGACGCAGGAAGTCATCTACCATCTTCTGCTCTCAGTATGATTCCAATGGCTGGTATGATCAGCTGGGTGGTGATGACAGTCCTCTGTCGGAAGCAATCCTGGACCGCATCAAGCATGACGCATATAAGATCAACATCGTTCCAACCGATCCTGCGAATTATCGATCTATGCGGGAGGTATATGGATTAGATCCAGCCTTAAGCGAGTGAACTCGCAGGTAACAATCAATTAAGTGCGGTATCTCTGTTCCGGAACAGCGGTTTCCTGCCGCTGGATTGGCGGTATCCGTTCCTCCGGAACAGCGGTACTCCCGCACAAGAATATCCAAGAAATCGAAATCCACAAAGCAGCCAAGGCCGCTTTTGATGAATTGGGTGTAAGGAAGCTGCCAAAAGTGAAAGAACTCAGCAAAGAATATGCCAAGATTTTTTCGTCCAAGAAACAGACCTACAGAGAATACTACCATCTGAAGAAGGAAGTAAACGAACTGGTGATTGCCCAGCGAAACATCAATTCACTGTACGATGCCGAACGCAAAGAGAAAGAACAAGTTCGGCAGAAAGACGAACAAATCCGCTGAACCACAGAAACAGATACGGCCCGGGTAGCAGTCACTGTACTGCCACCCGGGCCTTGTTTTTTTAGTGTTTCGAAGAAACGCGCAGCCATCACGAAGTGATGATCCGTAAGGGTTTGGGACTATCCCAACAAGCGCGTTGTCCCCTTCCGGGAGAACGCTGTTTTTGCAGGACTTGTCCAAGAAAACATTGCTTGCAGGTTAGTGAGGGAAGTTATTTTTTGGGTCGTTAAGTATGAGTACTCCGTCTTAGTTATTTTGCTTGTGCATCATTTTCTATCAAAAGATTGCTCTTTTTGTCCAATTGAACCGAACAAATCAATTGCATCAAATACTTGTGACGTTCTGGAGCATCTAGCAATTTTCTTGCTTTCACACGTGATTACTACGCCCCTTAATTTTCATATCGTCAGTTTATGTGTAGTTGGATCCGCCGGCTTTTGGTAATTGCAAGAAAAGTCATATTCGCCCAAGTGTACTGGATGTTGACTGCCACACGAAAAAATTTCAACTCCTCCGTGCTCACAGTCAACTGATAAATAATACTTTCTCTGAGCATGTACATAAACATTATATTGCGGGTTTTTTCTGGATATTTCAGGATGTTTTCTGTAATTGTTTCTACTGGCGACTTCGTTTCCATACCTTTTATATAATCCTCTTTTTTCCGGAAGACCTAGCCGCGAAGAAGAAACGTCCCTTAGAAACGCCTGATTGAGTCCTGTACAAGCGAACTGTTGTGGGAACATATCATTTGAATTGGCACATGCTTTAAGGAATTCGACAACAATCCCATTACAGTCGGTCGCCGGATCACTAATGGCCATAATATCAAATGAAGTGTTTTCAGCTTGAAAATGTACTGTTGGTGCGCAGGAAGCATTTCTGGGGGATAATAGAAGCAAACAGTACCCCTTCTGTTGATCACTGAAAGCCAAGAAATAGATATACGCTAAAAATGGAGCTGTTGTTATAGACTCAGAATCGAGAAACAATGAATCGCAAACTGCAATTTCATCGGGAAGCGTCACACATTGACCATCACGTATCATCCTTTGAATATCTTTCCTCAATTCGGGAAACCTATTCTTTACTATTAGAGATTTTGTTATGGGAGGAGCTTGGTATTCAGATAAAGGAGCATAGAAATAGTAATATGGTGCGCCGTTGTATGTGTCAATGCAGACATCAAGATAATTGGCAGCAAAGGTAATAGATCGTCTCAAAATAGAAAAGCACTCTATCTGCTCTTCTCGTGATAGGTTTCCAGGTATTTCAAACAGTCCAGGATCTATAATCAGTTTTTTCATTGTTGAGTACTCCGTTTAGCACGCATATTAAGATAGCCTGCGTCTAAAATTTTTTCCGTTTCAGCTGCATACTGATCAAAAAAGCCCTGGGGAGCCTCATCGATTCCCAAATCCTCATCAATTCGCACTCTCGTTAGTTGTGACTCTCCACTATTGTCTTTTGCGACAAAGTATATTCCTATAATATCTCTTAACTTTTCATTCTCTACGGCACGCCGTACAATTCTGTTAATGATGTGATCGCTATGAGTCTCAATAATCAAATGTTTTCCCTGCTGTGCTAACATGATAAGAAAATCTGCAATATCCATTTGCATTTTTGGATGAAGATGTATCTCAGGCTGTTCCAAAATCAATGTACTTCCTTGATGCATCGTTAATCCTTCAACCAAAATGGGAAGGACTTGACTTATACCAAAACCGACATCAACAATATTCTGATTACCAATCATAATCTGAGTAACATTTACGCCCGGTATGTTGCTAGTGCAGACAGATACTTTTTCTATGCCTAAAAAATCAGCCCACTGAGCTACTGCATCATTCAATTTGACATTTTTGGGATTTTTATTGTCTGGTAAAGGTGTTTTTATTAGCAAATCACCAAACTGACCCAGGTAATTCGCCGTGTTTTCTCCTTTTACACCGATCTCAGAATCAATATTTTGCCAAAAATACTGACGTAGGGGCGTTTCACGTAGCGGTCCAATATATTCTATTTTATCCAATTCGGAAGATACGCAGCGGAAAATCGTATATAGTACTGGCAAAGCACTTGTTGCTTTTTTCGATAAGTTTTCGCTATATAAGCTTACAAGTTGCATCCCTCTAAAATAGCAGATACTATTATTTATCGTGTGATCCATATACACGAAAGGATAGTCTGTTTTCGAATATAATGGCGTAGGGAAATTATTTAATTCAATTGTATAGAGATCCCCACATTTTACCATATGAATTTTGGAATAAATATGATCATTTATGTAATTGGTTGCTTCTTCACTGTAAAAAGACACTACTGTTATAGTAGATTCTTCTATTTCTCCTATTTGCTGAAATTTTGGATTTTCAACAAATTCAAAATCTGCTCGGATTTCAAATCTGTTATAATGCCCCTTCTTTCTGGACATACCTATGCTTTTACATATGTCTTTAAAAAGTGGAGTTTCTTTCTCTAGTGTAAAGGATAGTGAAATGCCAATTTTGGAATCAGCCGCTGATCGATCGCATCGAACATTTGAAAATAGTCCATTGTTGGTGTAGGGCCCATTTATAAGCAAATAGTTATTTCCAGTAGCTTCAAACGATTGCTTCATCATTAAAATACTTTTTATTATTGATGTTTTCCCCGAGCTATTTCCCCCACAAAGTATAGTTATCGGATGAAGCTCAATATTAGAATTACTATATGATTTATAGTTTTTTAAATCTATTTTACTAAGCATAGCGTTCCCTCCTAATTCATGAAAATTCAACCATTTTATTTAAACGTATGTTTTACCATAGCTCCAGGATGAATGAGAGGCCCATTCGTAGCATCCGCCTTCTTTGGGCTTGTGCAAACTTCCACCGCTTTTTCATCAACAACATAACTGATGTATTGTTTCCACCCCGGTGCATCCAGAATGTCTCGCTTTGTTTCGCACTTCAAAATCAGCTCTCGCAAATGCTCCGGTGCAACTTTTTTACTTTCAAACATTGCAACAAAGTATTTCCGAAATTGTTCCAACGTAAATGGGACAATATCTAAACGTTGTTTTATATCACCTTTTGCATACCAAATTCCTTGGCGGAAAGTTTCTGCCGTGTTTGTATCAATTCTAATTGCAATAAACATACCATAAACAGGTTTTTCATATTTTAAAACCGCGTCAGATACATGACGCCTAACCGGCTCGCCCTCCATAGCTTCTTGGCGCGAGGAAGTAGACATTGTTACCTCTGTTAGAATGGTAAAGTCCTTAAATTCACAATACAAATCACCTTTTCCGCCTCCGGCTGTAGAGACAGGCATGAAATCAGAATCCAATTTGAAACCGCGAACTTCATATGGTTTATTTTCCATATGGTCAATCGCCAGTGCGGCTCGCCAAAGCGTCCATTCAAGGTATACTGGCGTTTCATCTTTGGGTACCTCAATCGCATTGTCCTCATCATAAACGTGCTTCCCACCGCCTTGGATAAGGAGAGTCATATAATCAGCAATTTCTTTCCACTGATTGCACTGATCATTTGCATACTGAATCTCGTCGGTCTTAGCAAGAATATCCTCAAGTCTTTGTCTTGCGAGATTAATATCCGAAGTGGTGTTCAGAGGCAGGTCGGATATGTCAAAGGCGACATGACGCGCCTTCATCTGCTTAATCAAATCATTCAATAGAGATCTTGCCACATTAGCATCGTCAGTGGGCAAAGGTGCGCCAGAACAGAGGAGTTTATACTGCTCTAGAAGTGGTTTCTCATTGGAAGTAGTCTTAGCAAGCTTTTCAGCAAGAATATGCTTAGAAGAAACAATAATCAAGCCTCTGCCTTTGCGCTGGAGTACTCCAGAAATTCGCAAATATCGCATATTCATATCACTGTAATCCAGGAAATTGTCTGCTTTTTTATTATAGTGCTTAGCCCGTTCTGCGATTTCCTTCTTATCAAAAGAGCGTTTTGCTGGCGCAGCTGCTCGGCGCTTTCTTAGATCAAGAATATGGTCAACAACGTCAGATAGATTGTAACTGGGATTAGTCGTATGTCCCCAAAGCGCAAATTCTATGCGGCTAAGCTCTGATGTTCCTGTCCGCTTTTCGAGCTCTAGCATAATTGCTAAAATCCACCGTAACGGCGAGAAGTATGTAATACCATCTGGCATTGCGAATTGTTCTACGCTCATTGCTCGCAAATAGCATTCCTGAACAGCAGAATAAGTGTCAGCCTTCAAAAAAGATCGACCAAACGGGGTAATATCATCCACTGGTCCCAGATCCTCTTGTCGGCCGTCTTTTTTCTTGAGTTGCGGGTAGATAAATCCATTTTTGGCAAACATAAGCCTCCACTTTCTGGCGTGACTACCAGATTTATCTTTCCCGTCTTCATTTTGAATAATGCCTTTTTCATTTAGCAAATTCATAAAACCAATTTCATTGTCTGGTCCATGAAGATTGCCAACAAATGGAGAACCAGCAAATAGTTTGAAGCCATCTTGAATTCGATTAGGGTTACGCAACCCCGTATTACCAACCAGCCATATATCTATTTGTTCATTCATAAGATATCCTCCGATCAATATCCAACAAACAAATATTCCTGAACTGAATTTCTATGCGTTTTTGCCTCATTCTGATTTCCAAAAGAGTATTTATAATCAATGGGAATGACTTCTACATGTTCCTTATATTTAGCCATAATTGCTACCATCTCGTCTTGCGTGGGGAGACTATTGGAAGAATAAGAAACAATTAGAATGCTATTTGCAAATTTTTTAAAAAGTCTATCAAAAGCGCCCGAAGCGCCTTTACGTGTAGAGAACGGCGTAGGATATGATTTAAACTTTTTGGTCTGTGTATGCTCTTGAATTTCAACGCCCTTCCAATCGCGAGCCAATCCCTCTACAAAATGATATCTCCGTACATACTCATTGTCTGATAGAGGAGAATAATATGGCGGATCTATATAAATCAAATCAGCATGTTCAACTCGCAAATCCATTGCATCGCCACACTTAGAAAGATTTTCTTGGCCGTTATCAAATACCGCGTTATTTACTGCTTCTACTGCCTCTAAAAATTGCTCTGCCAAGGATTTTTGCAAGTCCTTACGTCCATCATCATAGCGATGTCCGGTATAGGTAAAAATTCCCCTCGGACGTTTCTTTGTGCAAGCACGAATAAGTGCAGTCATGGCAATTGCATGTTTATAGGGATCGTGAATTGCAGCAATATTGGTGCGCAACGTATCAATCAGAGCATTCTCTTCGTCCGTATAATATAATCCCTTAAACTCGGTAGAGACAAAATGATCGGATTCTTTACATTCAACAAGTAGCTGTTTGGCTTCTAATATAGGCAAGGTCACTGTATTATTTTCAACCATGGCCTTTGTAAATGTTGCGGACATAGCCATATAATCATTACTAATGACAGATTTTCCTTGTGCCTTAAACATATATCCTACGATTCCGGAACCTGAAAATAAATCCACGACGGTCTTCACATTGAATTGGGATGCGACAGACCAAATTTGAGTGAGCAGCTTGCTCTTCGACCCCATAAACCTAGTCGGAGGATATGCTGATACCTGATTAGACAATGGTTTTGGCACCAATTTGATAGTTTCGCGTTGCTTTGGTGGAATTGTAACTATAACGTCTTCTCCCTTACGCGTTTTACTTTTGCAAGAAATATATCTTTTGGTCTGGATTACGTCGATGGTAAATGGTGAATACAATTCGTGCACAAGCGGATGATTGGAATTTGTCAATACAATATAGCAACCACGTTCATGCAAATCCATAACCATTTTAGCTAGTTCCACATGATCTTCTTCGTAGAATTGTTCTTTTGTATACCTTTTAAAGTCCGAATATTCAGAAATGGGTAAATAAGGTGGGTCAAGGAAAACAAAATCACCTGGTTGTGCATAGTGTTCCAGAACAAGAAGATAATCTCCACATATAATTTCCGCTTTCTTCAAAGCATTAGATGCGGCTTTTAGGCCTTCTTCATCACAAATTTTAGGATTTTTATATTTTCCAAAAGGAACATTAAATTGCCCTTTTTTGTTAACTCGATACAAACCATTATAACATGTTTTATTTAAGAAAATTGTTCGCGCTGCTGCTTCAGATTGAGGTAAGGTCGTCCAATCTTGCCCTCGAACTTCATAAAACATTTCTGGAGTATTTTCATATTTTTTTAAATAGCCTATAACGTCCTCTACATTGGAAGAGACTTGCCGATACAAGTTTATGAGCTCCGGATTACTGTCTGCAATAACTGCCTGTTCAGGTTGAAGTGCAAAAAACATTGCACCTCCTCCGAAAAATGGCTCTATATATTTTCCATAGGAGGAAGGAACCTTGGGAAGTAAATCTCCCAACATCTGTGTTTTTCCTCCGGCCCATTTCAAAATAGGCTTTATCGGAACTTTTACGCGCTCTTTCTGCGTTTGTTCAACCAATCCTCGCACCCTCCTTTATTTTGTATTATCTGGCACTAATTCCATGATATCTCCAATATCGCAGTTAAGGGCCGTACATATTTTTACCAGCACATCTGTCGTTACATTTTCATTTTTTCCCAATTTTGCCATAGAAGCATGACTTACACCAGCTGCGGCACATAGATCTTTTTTCTTCATATCTCGATCAATTAATATTTTCCATAATTTTTTATAGCTGACAGCCATTTTTTACACCTCGGCTATTAGACCCGATTTAAGCCAACAATTCTGCATTTGATGATGTAGGATCAGCGAACGCTGAATTAATTTTAGTATATCATACCTAGTTGCTTTTCTCAAGTTGAAACAATAATACATCGTCTACGCCAGCACTATTGCATTCCGGCTTAGGTCTTTTTGGGCTTCTTAATCATATACAAAAACGAGAGCCCCCTACTTGTCACTACTAGGAATGCTCTCGTTTTCTTTTCTTATGAACTTAATCATCTTCCAGCAATTTAGCAGGAGGAATGTTTAGAACCTGGGCAATCTTAAAAAGTGTTTCAAGAGATACACCGCGAACTGTGCCGATGCCTTCTACTTGGCTGACAAAGTTTACGCTTTTGCCAATCTGCTCCGCGAGAACCTCTTAGGAAAATCCTTCTTTCCTCATTGTAGTATGAAACTCACTTACCGAAATATAGTTTTGCTGGTTTTACCAGCCAATAAATGTAAAACAATACCATATTGATAGGCAATCGGCTTGAAAGATCTTCAGCGTTTATGCACCTCAAGTTGCTTAATCTTAATTAATCATTGCGATTGAAAATAACTGTGCCAATAAATGTGCGTCTTTTTTTGAATTTTTAATTTCAAAGTGTTCAAGAATGGCTTTCTCTGTCTCCGGACTCCAATATATTTTCAGCTTATTCTTTGCGCGGGTTATCGCTGTATAAAATATATTATGTGTGATTCGCTCTTCTACCTCGCGTGTAAGGACTATTTTTACTGAGTCATATTCCAAACCTTGCGCTTTGTGGATAGAAATTGCATACGCAATTTGGAATGGTACAATTGTCGAATTACTATTATCATCATCTTCATCGGTGCTTCGAAATTTATTGACGCTAAATGAAATAATAGAATTCCCCACTTTAGATTGTCCAATTAGTTTAAAGTCATACCCAGATGCATCTATTTCATTTATTGATTCCTCAAGCTCAATATCGAATCGGATTTGCCGATCTTCTGGGGATATTCCGACAATTCTTCCCTTGGTGTTATTATGGATCAATGGAGAAAAGACGTTTGATTCGTTGAAAAGAATTGGATCTCCGATCTTATAGGTGGTAATTCCCCATACGACGCTTTTATTGGGATTGCTATTCTGTAAAAAGCGATTGATATTGTTAATTCCATAGAGTCCATCATAATTCAGACAGAGAACTATTTCATCTTCGGTGGTGTGTTGGAAAATCGTCTCATCAAGCCTTGCAACATATTCGTTTTTCACTAATGGTTCCAAAATTGCATCATCAAGTTTTCGCACACGATCCCAAACGGTTAGTAAGTCCTGGTTTGTGGTTCTGTATGGATACGTTAATTCAAACACAGAAGTTTGAGGTAAAAAC
Organism: Subdoligranulum sp. DSM 23681; assembly: GCF_057005535.1. Lineage (NCBI taxonomy): Bacteria > Bacillati > Bacillota > Clostridia > Eubacteriales > Oscillospiraceae > Subdoligranulum > Subdoligranulum sp. DSM 23681. Next base: position 163,588 of record NZ_CM168050.1, read on the forward strand.
TTTTGCGCAATACTGAACCAATTTCCAAAGTAAATGGACTCTATCTGATACACATCACCTACCAAAACCAAAAGCTTAAAGTTTGCCTTTTCTAGTATATGTCGCATGTCATTATTGCTTACGGTACTACACTCATCGATAAATAGTACATCGCACTCGGTATGAAGATTTCTGCTCGATAAGAACTTTGCAATAGTATTATATTCACTATTCCTTGCAGTTACTTTTCTGCGCATATTATCTACTGCAGGATGAGTGTTTGCCAAAAATATCTTGTTCTGGCCTCCCCAAAAATTTGCTATATGGTTAATTAGGGTAGATTTGCCTGTGCCTGCAGAACCATATACCAATGCAACATGTGACTTTTGAAACATTTTGCGAAGGGCATCTTTTTTACTTTTGTCATCAATAATATAAGAGTTTCGAGCAAGCCATGAATCAACAGACGCAGTATATTGTGTGACGCCAGTAGAAGAAAGTTGCTGGAGCTTTTTAATAATTATAGCGCTATCTTCAGCATATTCCCTAATGTAAATATGACCTTTAAATTCTTCTAGCCTACGGCCTTTATGCTTATAATATAGCGAAGCGTTATACTTCTGAATTAACTCATCAATTTTCTCACTGCCCTTAATGTCGGCTCTGGGGGTGAAAAGTTTTCCTTCAATCTCCGTATTATTCTTAATATATCTAGCAAATAATTCATGCTCATGACCTGAGACGGAAATTGAGTTTAACAGATCATATATTTTCGGATTATGTTGTCGAAGAGAGGTGCAATACGGCATACAGTCAAAAGGTATACAGCCATAATTTAAATAAAGATTTGATAAATTACCGCATTGCTCTCTTCCTAGCTGCCATTTGATAACGCGATTGTTCATCTTATACAACAAATAGCGCAATACATTTGAGCCAGCAAAATCACCTAAAATTACCATCCTGCATTGATCCAGGAGATTATATATTGGAGTGGACTTAGCTTGTGACGTGATTTGGGCTTTTATATACTCATAATAATTTTGATCACTACTTACAAGCTCTGTTAAAGGCATTTTTACGGTTGAAAGAAATCGCATTAGCTCCCTATATTCAATAGAGGACGCACTATGTTCCACCCGCGGCCCAAAAATTTTGGAAAAGTTATCCCATTCGCAGGGGCGAATCGATACTTCATACGCATCGATTACTAAGATAGACATACTTTTATTTAGAATACTAATTACATCGCTATGAATGGAAAACTTTACAGCATAGTTGTCCATAATTTCATAACGAGTGAAGGCAATGACTCTATCAAATTTACTTGCGTTAGATATCGCGGCAGTAAATGTAACTTCGTAGTATATCTTTTGATTTATAAAGAAAGGTTTTATCTTCTGAACATAATAACGATCATTGTACGTGACAGCTCTACTCGATTTACTTGGCGCCTCAATTCTCTGCGCGATCTTTTTGTAATAATCAGATAACTCAGTATCAGTGTCTAGAGGGAAATCTGCAATATTAGTTAGCGTGTCCAAATTGTATATCTGTTTAAGATAGAGTTTTATTTTTAGCAAATACTCATAATATTTAAGCATGAGACGCTCAGAACCATCTTTGTCTACTGTATAGTGTGACACAGATTTTTGGAGTAGCTCGTGAAATCTATATAGAAAACGCAAATTTCCATGTCTCTGCATATCTTTTAGCGCAGCAACATTGAGTTTATAGTCATTCGGACTGACATCAGCGCCATTCGAGTAGGCTTTGATAGCTATGTATTCCACAAAATTTCGAAGCTGTGCTAGTATGTTTTGGCTTAAAAGTCCACGTTCTGTTGAGCCAAACCGTGCAATATTACTACAAATCACATCATTTGTATCTAGAATTGCTTTGTCAATCCTTAACAATATTATCATCTCCTAAGCCATATTTTAGCTATTATTCTATACTTCTATATTGGAATCGTAAATGCCAAAAATCTGAGAACCATTGTCAGGAGAAAACGTCAACGACAATTAAAAAGATCTGACGCGGCATTTCATTGCGAAATGGTGCGCCGGTCACGGTCTGTTAAGTTAGTATCTTTCTAGCCTTTTCTGGTTCTTAGCAACTAAGTGGCTGATTTTTGTGGTATGCAATTCAATCATCCTCCAGCAATTTAGCGGGAGGAATGTTTAGAACCTGGGCAATCTTAAAAAGTGTTTCAAGAGATACTCCACGAACTGTACCGGTACCTTCCACCTGGCCGACAAAGTTTACACTCTTACCGATTCGTTCTGCGAGGGCTTCCTGTGTTAATCCTGCTTTCTTTCGGTAGTATGCAATCTTCAAGCCCAAAGTGATATAGCGCTCTGTAAACTCTGTCTGCATAATATCTCCTCCTGGATATTATGCTACCAATAAACCTTGAGAATTATAATTGAGTACAATTATATAATTATTTACTTTAAGTAAATAAACATATATAATGAGAAAAAGATTATTTACTTTTAATGGACTCTTGAGGTTTGGCTGGAAGATGCATATCTATACTGTAAGTTTTTTTGGCCATCGCGTTATACAGGATTATTCTAATGCGGAAATACAAGCTGAATTATTGATTCACCATTTGCTTCTGCAAAAAGAGTACATTGAATTTTTGGTGGGTCGTGACGGAGATTTTGACCAGATGATATCATCTATAGTCAGACGGCTCAAACGACTTGTTCGGGACGATAATAGTTCTCTGACATGGATACCGCCATACTCTACAGCAGAGCTCCGTGACAATCTGAAAAACTTCGAGGAATACTACGATGCAATAGAGGTCTGTGATTCAGCCGCCAAAAGTCATCCCAAAAGAGCTTTTCAGGTCCGGAATCGTTGGATTGTCGATCGTAGTGATATGGTTGTCTTTTATGTGAATCACAAAGGCGGCGGAGCATACCAAACATTGCGTTACGCCCAAAAGAAGGACAAGTTCTATATAAACCTGGAATCCCATGTAGATCTCTAAGGGAATTTTGTTTCCTGTCGGCATCATCACTTTCTCGGCTCACAAAACACGAACACAAGATTACAGTTATCTCGGCTTTTCAAACGTGAATAGCATAGATAGTATGGTTTGGAACAGGTATTTGTGATATACTGTCCCATAAAAGCAAACCATCAGAAGCTATAGAGGATACTATTATGGATAAAGTAGTTGTTTATATACATGGAAAAGGTGGCAATGCCGAAGAAGCAGAGCATTACAAGCCACTTTTCCGTAACTGTGATGTAGTAGGATTGGATTATACCGCACGATTCCCATGGGAAGCAAAAGAGGAATTTCCGTTGCTGTTTGACCAGATTTGCAAAGGCCACCAATCCGTTCAAATCATTGCCAACAGCATCGGCGCCTATTTTGCCATGAGCTCCTTATCGGATTTTCAAATAGAAAAAGCGTATTTTATTTCTCCTGTGGTAAACATGGAGAAATTGATTACCGATATGATGACCTGGGCAAGCATTACAGAGGCTGAGCTCCAAGACAAGAAAGAAATACAAACACCTTTTGGCGAAACGCTTTCCTGGAAGTATCTCTGTTACACGAGGGAGAATCCTATCGTCTGGAACATTCCAACAAACATTTTATATGGGGAGAATGACAATCTCACTTCCTATACAACGATAACCGAATTTGCAAAGCAATGGAACGCAACACTCACTGTGATGAAAAATGGAGAGCATTGGTTCCACACGGAAGAACAGATGAAGTTGCTGGATGATTGGATTAAACGCTTTTCGGCAATGTAATCATTAGAATTCAAAAAGGACGACAGAATATCGCCCGTGCCTTCAAGCCTAGGCAATGTCTATTCCGTGGAGAATAGTGGAACGTTTCCAAATAGAGAATTGCCGCCTTTTCACCTTTTCATGAACCAAACTAAAAAGGCCACCATCGGATTTATGTCCGATAGTGGCCTTTTCTCATAGCTTTACGAAATATCTATCTGGGGAAAAATTGGGCTTTCCATCTTCAAAATATCATCCACGGGGATTATGGTTCCATCCTGAAGCAAAATCTCCCGCTCATAGAGTTTGATTTTTCTGACAACGCCAGACACGGTCAGATAGGCGCCGCCCGCTTTCCGCTCATCCGGCTTAAAATAGGTAAACCGCACTTCCGGCTGCTCACACAAATGTTCCTGCAGGATTTGAAATCGTTCATCCAGTTTTTCCAGAGTTTCCTCGTCCAGCTCAATCTTCTGTTCGGTCAGGCGGCCAGTCTCCTGGATTGCATCATCATATCCAGTGAGAGCCGCAAAAGGCGAAAACTGTGCCGCACGGTCTGACATTGACATCTGAGGCCGCTTGGATGACACGTGGTGCGGCAGATATATGATGTCCTCATACTCCCCTGTCATGCCTTATGTCCTCCGATCTGCGAATTCCGATCCCGTGCGGTAGCGCCTTCTTCCAGGTTCATGCCCCGGAGGATTGCATTTTTTCCAAACTTCTTCTTGATGGCCAGCACCGCTTCCTGTCGCTTGCGCTCCCGGGCAAGCGCGGTATCTTCTTTTTCTTGCTTTGCCTGCTCGGCCGCATAATCCGTGAAAAGATCCAGCTGTTCAAAGCCCGGCTCTTTCTTCGGTGCCTCGCTCTCCGGAATCACATGAGTCGCTACAATATTCAGTCGGCGAACCAGAAGATTTTTGTCTGCGATGCGATCAAACAGCTCTGTTGCTGCGCCGACAATCAGTTTTGTCGAGGAGGTGTACCGTTCCAGGTTCTGTGTCCCATGGGAATGCTTGGGAATCTCACGACCATAGTAGTCTTTTGTCACTTCCCCATGATAGTGCTTTTTCTGATCCGGCGTTGACAGGTTCTCCTTGTCATACCCGATTGTCACTACCAGCTGATTAGTTACAAGCCTCTTGCTCACCAGATCCAGGGAAAGCAAGTCTGCCATCTCACGCAGCACAAGACGTGCCTTTTCCGCCGTATACGGTTGATGGAGCACCTGCCCGGAGCCAAGGCTGTTATTCTCGGGCCGATAGGCTTTTACCGCTGCAACCGTGCACGGTTCCCATCCCCATGCATGGTCGATCAGCAATTCCGCGTTTTTCCCAAACAACTTATATAGTAAATCTTCATTATAGACGGAGCACCGGGCTACATCCCCCATCGTGAACATCCCGTTGGCTTCGAGCTTCTTCGCATAGCCTCTGCCCACACGCCAGAAATCCGTCAGCGGCTGGTGTGACCACAGCTTGCGACGAAATCCCATCTCATCCAGCTCTGCAATCCGCACACCGTTTTTATCGGTCGGAATATGCTTGGCCACAATGTCCATAGCCACCTTGCAGAGAAAAAGGTTCGTACCGATTCCAGCCGTAGCCGTGATACCCGTTGTATTCAGGACATCCTGGATCATCTTCCTGGCCAGATCCTTCGCCGAGAGCTTGTATGTATTGAGATAATCCGTCACATCCATGAACACTTCATCGATGGAATATACGATGATGTCTTCGGGCGCAATGTACTTGAGGTAAATGTCATAAATGCGCGTACTGTATTGCATGTAGTACGCCATCCGAGGCGGCGCAATAAGGTAATCAATCGCCAAAGCCGGGTTTGACTTAAGCTCTGACAGGAAGCAGGATTGCCCAACCAACTTATGTCCTGGTGCGCTGTACATTCGTCCCACATTGGCTTCTTTGACCTGTTGGACAACCTCAAACAGACGCGGACGGCCCGGAATGCCGTAGCTCTTCAGGGATGGGCTTACTGCCAGGCAGATGGTCTTATCTGTACGGCTCTCATCCGCAACCACAAGGTTTGTATCCAGAGGATTCAGGCCACGCTCCCGGCACTCTACCGACGCATAAAAGCTTTTGAGATCAATCGCCACATATATGCGCTGTTTCACCGTGTGCCTGCCTCCTCCCCTTCTGTATTGCGCGCTTTTCGGCTTTCGGGCTTTACATCTTTGAAAAAGTCCGCATGAGGTATGTAAGGCAACCGGTAATTACGCCCCATACGGTTCATTTCATTCAGTTTGATCAACATCAGGTTGATATTGGTATTCATAGCCGATGCCAGTTGGGCCACATCATATCCTTGCTGCAAATACGAGTTCAGTTCATCATCATCGATCAGCAGATGCGCAGCAAATGCGTTTGCCTCATACTCCATCGCGGTGCGCATGTCAAAGAGAACAAACTCCGACAAAACGCTTTTCCCTTTTGCCTGTTCTCTGTGCAGCGCATCATGCCCTATTTCGTGCGCACAGACCATCTGCATCAGGATATCATCCATGTTGGCGTTCAACAGAATATGTCGTTCCTTCTGCTGGTAGGTGTACATCCCCAACAGGTCCTTGAAATCATCAATGAAATGCAGATAAATACCCAAATCCTGGGCAATCTGCAAAGAATCTCGGGTTCCGCAGCGATGAAGGATCTTTTTAGCCTTTTGATAAATTTCTTCTGAATGAATCGTCATCCGTTCTCTCCCCTTCCTGCCGCAGATTCACGGCTGCATGCCTATTTTCACGCAGGCAGGTTCATTGTTCGGAAGAATCCGGCTTCTCTTGCTTGGACTTCGCTGCATATTTTTTGGCATTGCGTGCTTTGGACTCCCAGTAGATGTCCTGCAAAGCCTTCATGACCGCATCCTTGTCCTGCTCGGACAGAGTTCCGCCGGCAAACAGTCCGGACATGCCGTCAATCAGCTCCTGTGCTTGCTTCATGCCTCTTTTGCCATATTGTTCGGATGCATGAAGGACAAAGGAATCATCTTCTGTGAGCAGATAATTGACATCCACTCCAAAAAAATCAGCGATCTTACGATACGCCTCACGGGTTCTCGGATAAGAAACACCATTTTCATAGCGCGTGATCATGCGGGCATTGAGTTCCAGGGCCGCTGCCACATCTTTCTGTGTCAGCCCCTTTTCTTCTCTCAGTGCTTTGAATTTCTCGCTGAACGTCATATCAAATCATCACTCCTGTTTTGCAAGAAGTAGACACCAAATTGCTATTTTATGGTTGACAATAGCAATTCATTTGCGTACAATGTAGGTGGACATTTAACTGCTATCATTCTACCTTGAATTACCATTTATGTCAAGCTGCAGGATTGCTTGCTGCGCAAAGGAGCGTGATTTTCTATGGCGGAGCAATGTCGGAAAGCATATGTTTCGGTGAATCTGGACGTGGATGAGGACGGCGTCATCTATCCCCGCTGCATTCGCTGGTCGAATGGTCGTCTTTTCCAAATAGATCAGCTCTTGTACAAATGCCGGGCTGCCTCTTCGAAAGTATCTGGCGGAGGAATTCGCTACACAGTTCTGGTTCAGGGACGTCAGACTTACCTGTACCACGAAGGAAACAAGTGGTTTGTGGAAGCAAGGATGTGACGGCACCATTTAGTAAAACAGCCGATTATCCAAGCGTGTGGTCAAATATGTAATTATGGTATTGTAAAACAGTTCACATCGGAGGTGACAAAGGGTTATGAATACATATGATGTTGTTTGCCCGATATGCGGCACAGTGAATTACAACCTATTTCTGGAAGAAACAGATGGCTTGATGGAATGCGAAAGCTGTGGGAACTTGATACAATCTCATTGGATGGAGCAGAATCAAAAGCCAATCCCAGTATTTGTGACCCCAAAATTTCAGGTACAGAACGTACCTGCCGAGTGAGATATGCGTTTGGAGAGGGGGCTATATCATGCAACCCAAACAGCAGGCTTCATGGCACTCGAAGCATTTTTACTGCCCCAACTGCCGCCACTTAATAGATGGCTTTGAAGGCAAAGATGGTGTAACACGGATGATCTGCGATAATTGCAGGTCCGTTATAATTTGCAAAGCGATGGGCCGCAGACATGACCGCATTGACGTCTATGCACCACGTGATCAAGAAAAAGCACCTAACAATTGAATATAGTTGGCATACCGACGGATTGGTCGAGATGAAACAGGCTATGTAAGTCCATTTCCAGGTCATATGCTACAAGTATCGGTCAGTTAAACCAGACATACATGAGAGGCTGCCGACAAGACGAGATTACCCATAGATATGGGTTTTCTGCCTTGCCGGCAGTCTTTTTTTATTCCGGCAAGGCTTTCGAAAAACAAAATATCGAAAGCCTGACATGCATTAAGGGCTAAGGATACATATATTGCTAGCTTTCTGATTTTCAGAAAAGGCAGTATCGGTACCCTTCCTTTAGTGCTCCCATTTTGGGAAGATCAGGTCCAGGAACGTACTGCGGAGCAATGGTATCCTTTGCTCTTCCGCTGCAGGCGGAAAGGAAAACAGTATGTCCTATTTTGATACAGCCGAATTTGCTGCGCGTTTAAGTGCTCTTCGCAAGGCCCGGGGAATGACCCAGGAGGAAATGGCCGAAGCCTTGAACATCAGTCTGGAGCATCTCAGCAAAATGGAGCGCGGTAAGAGAAATCCATCCATCGATTTGCTCGTTGCTATAGCCTGCTACTTTCATGTGAGCACAGATTACCTGCTCATGGGAAAGAGCCATGACATGGCTAATTGCAGGGCCAAGATTCTGGATGTGGTAACACAGTTGACGGAGATTGCGAAAAGTATGTAAGTATGAACTTGTATCTCCAGAAACGAATCGTCAAGGATTTTTTAATCAAAAAATAAGCAACAGTATTATCTGTTGCACCATGCTTGTTGTGTATGTCATTTGGCTGTATAATTAATAATATAAATTTTACTGACGGGGTCGGAGGTCATTGCAAGTGGATGATACCGTTTTATTTTTAAGCGCATATAATTCGACACAGTATAAAGTGACAAACTGGTTTTTACGAAAACTCCGTAATGTTGTCCCGCACAAAAAGAAGCAGATGCAATCCTTACTGGAAAAGCATCATCTTTCTTTCGTGGCAACAGATGAGATTATCGCTTCTGTTGATGGGAAAATGGAGGTAAAGGCCCAATATGATTATGTACATCAAGCGACCACATTTTCCTTTAAACCAAAAGATTCAGCTGAAAAAGAAAACGATGCAAGTGACTCTTTGAAAGATTCCGGTTTCTATATCAATCTTAGACACGCACAATCTGTCTTAGTTGATGAACGATATTTCAAAATCAAATTTACTTTCTGGATAGAGCCATTTTTAGTTTGGATAAATGGCCAGATGTATCAAATTGATGCCGGTGCCTTTATGATGAACAGTGTTTTGTTTGTCGTTTTTGAAGTCATTAATTATAAAACCGGAGAACCACTTACCAAGGATGAGGTTGAGGGCAAAGCGGGAAACTATAACCTGCTGCCTGTGGAGAAATATCAATTTTTTAATGAAGAGAAACCCGTCGAGGCAGGAATCAAAATTTCCGAAATAATATATGAAAATATTTCCGAGTTTTTCCGGGAATTAACAAATAAGAGTTATCGTTCGCAAGAATCTTCATTTGTCCATGACACATTAGTCTTTTCAAATAATATCGAGAGCATTGCTGATTACTTCTGCAAACTTATTAGCACGAAAGCACCCGTTGAACCAATTAAAGACATTAGTACAGTGGAAATATACAAATATTATCCACAAGCTGGTTGTAGTGTAATCTGTGACTTTGATTATAATAATTTCAATACGGTGCTATATCCAGCCATTATTTTGGAAGCGCTAAAACTCTATATTCATGTTTTTCAAAACTCCAATCTTGAACATGAAACAGATCTTCGGCGGTCGGTACGAAATGATATTTACTTGCAGAATCTTTTTTGCTCTCCTAATCTTCCAATCGAAACTCATAATTTATTGAACTATATTAAGGAAAGCGAGCCTTACAAAAAACACGCAGAAGCTCTTCACCTAAAAATATCCTATTTGACTGCACAAAATGAACTAAAGAAAAGCAGAAACTCTACGATTTTGAATGTTCTGCTATACATTATTTCTTTACTCAGTGCTATCGGAACTCTTGATGTCATAGAAGAACATTTTGGCGTACCATTCAAATACAGTTTTATTATTGTGGTCGCGCTGTTTATTCTCGGACTGTTTTGGGGAATAATAGAGTATCGAAACCATAGAAAGCTCTAAAATTCGTGACAAAGTGCCAGAAGCATTTTATTGCTTCTGGCATTTTTGCATGTGAATTATTTGCGTCCACTTAGTAAATCGTCGCAGATATACGCATATGCCGGCAGTTGGTCGATATAGAGTTTCCAGCGCCGCTTAATCTCGGCCAGTTCCAGCGGATCGGCGTCCTCAATGTCGTGATCGTTTCCTGTCATCTCCATAACATCCATCGCAACATCATTCAGGCATTCCCAGCAGAGATCTGCCGCAGACTCTATCCTGTTGCCGGTGTCAACATAGAACGGGTCAAGGGAAATAGCCAGCCAAACATAGCCAACTTTGTCTGACCAAACCAAATCATAAGCGGTCATTTGTCGGATGTGTTCCTTAAACACCTCACTGATGCGTTCAATCTCGTTTTTGAGCATACGCTTGATCTTGTCGCTCATAGTTTCGGTGCCGGTCTGGCTGAAATGGACGCGCACCTTGTAGGTGGTATTGCCGATTTTCTTGACCAGCGCGGGAGCGTCCTCCGGCGCTCTGGCCGAAGTGGTGTCTGCGGTCTGCATGGTACGGGTTTTTTCGTTCATGGCGCTCATTTCTCCGGGCGGGGCTGCGCCGTCCGGCAAAAAATTACTCGTGCTTACGGTTCGCAAGGTCTTTCGCCGCCAGTCTTGGCATCACTCCTTCCAGGACAAAAACAAAAGCTGCCTGGTTCTTTGTGACAAGGCAGCTTTTGTTAGTTGTTCTTGAAGTAGTCGCGGGAGAGTCTAGTGCGGAGCACTCATGTACCACAAAGTCAAACGCATGAATCTGAAAGGCAGCTGTCCGCTGTTACAAAATGCACAAAAGACAAACGATTATAGAAGAAATTTATGGGCACTATTTCTGATTGGTGATATAATCCAAGAAAAGAGAGAGCTTCCGATAAATGCTTGAAAAGAGCACTTAACTATGATAATAACCTGTTTTTCGCTTTAACAGCAGGAGGTCTTTATAATGAAAAGATCCCGAAAAATTTGGGGCGTTGTTTTATCCCTTATGCTTTTATTAAGTGCTTGTTCGGATAGTTCTCAATCTGATCATTCTCAAGCGGATAGTTCTCAAACTGTTAGTTCTCAATCGGATAGCTCTCAAACAGATAGCTCTTCAGAGAAGGTAGACTCTAAGATTGGTTCTGCTGAAGAACGAAGTGAAAAATTTATTGAAAACTTTAATGGAGTGATTAAAAAGCTATTCTGTCTCAACACAGGCAAGCGTCGGTGTACAAGGGGTACAAACGAGATAAAATAGAAATGAGGGGCGATAGAGCGGAAATGTCAGATTTTCCACTCTATCTGAACACGGTCGCTGGTGGCCTTGATTGTAGAAATCAAGCCATCGGCGGCTTTTCTTTTGTCGTCAAAATCTATGCTCTCCCAGTTGTCGAGATAATAGGACAGTTTCTTTATCTGCTGGGGCGATATGGTTTCGACGCTCAAATCGGCTATTGCTTTTGAAATGGTCTGACGGCGGGTGTCCAGTTCTTCGATTTTCTTGTTGGCGTAAGCAAGCAAGGTCGCATTGGCTCCGGTCAGCGTGTCCAGCAGTTTTTCAATTTCTACCTCCACCTGTGCCAGCTCTACTTGATAGGCTGTCAGCTTCGGATTGACCTTTTCATCTTTGCCGTGGAGTATCTGAAAATCCTTGAACTTCTCCTGCATGGCCGAGAAAATGAATTGCTCAAATTCTTCTTTGCGGATTTTCCCGCAGCCCGGACAACCTTTGTTTTCCGTCCGTTTGGTACAGCGAAAATAGCCTGTGCTGTTTGGTACATGAGTGGCTTTCAGCGCATACCCACAATGCCCGCATTTGATTTTCCCGGCCAGCCAAGTGTTTTTCGGTTTTCGCCCCTGCTGGAAGGTGGTGTTTGCCATGAGCTTTTTCCGGCATTTCAGCCATGTGTCAGAGGGGATCAATGCTTCATGGGGAGCAATAACAAGTATCTGGTCTTTTAGGCACCTGTCCTTGTCCTCCTTCACATCCCGCCCCTGATAGAGATAACAGCCGTTTGTTCCGGCAAAATCGGAAGCGTCATTGACAATCGCCGCGCCCTGGCTCTTGAAAAACTCGTACAGTTCCAAGTCGGCCTGTGCGTAAACAGGGTTCCGTAAAAGCTGGGAAAGGAAACTCCGAACCATTGACTTTTCGTAAATCTTGATACCCTGTTCCTCAAAATAGCGGGTAATGTCTCCGAAAGAAATTTCCGGCTCGGCGTACATCTCAAACATCAGCCGTACATGGTCGGCGGCTACGGGGTCGGCAACCATCTTTTTTGTACGGATACCCTCTACCACGGTGGGCTCCAACTGATAGCCGTATGGAGCCTGCCCGCTCATGTGAAAGCCTTTCAGGCACCGGGAATAGTAGGCGTCCGTGACGCGCTTCTGGATTGTTTCACGTTCAAGCTGGGCGAATACAATGCAGATATTCAGCATAGCCCGTCCCATCGGGGTCGAGGTATCAAACTTTTCTGTGGATGATACAAACTCTACATCGTACTCTTGAAACAGCTCCATCATATTTGCGAAGTCCAGTATAGAGCGGCTTATCCGGTCCAGCTTGTACACGATGACCCGCCGAACCTTTCCCTTGCGGATCTCGCCCAGCAGCTTTTGAAACTCCGGCCTGTCGGTATTTTTGCCGGAATAGCCTTTGTCCTTAAATACCCGGCAGCTCCCACCTTTCAATTCATACTTGCAGAAGTCAATCTGACTTTCAATGCTGATACTGTCCTTGCGGTCTACTGACTGTCTCGCATAGATGCAATCTTCTCTGATAAATTCCATATTGGGCTCCTTTCCTTGTTGGAATGGAGCTACCAACCTTACAACTATATTATACTATCAGCAGCCCCGGACAACAATGTTGCGAATGGTTAGTGAAATCTGTCCCCGTACTTACTGAACACATCGTAAAGACGGCGTTCAATTTCTTTTTTGCGCTGTTCCTTCTCCTTCGGGGAAAGTACCGGCGTGAGGCTTTCCAGCACAATAGTTTTCCCTTGAAAGGGTACAGACTTTGTTTCTCGTTGATATGTGACGGCCTGTGTCATTGAAAACCTCCTTTTCAGAATGGGTGTACTTGCCAGCGTTTCCCTCTTGTCCTGTGGGGAAATGTCAAAAGGCGGCACCCGCTGGTGCCGCCCTTTGAGCTTTCTCCACTTCGGGCCGATGTGGCCCGAGGTCAGTACGGACTGGAGTGGAACTTCTGTTTGGCGTCCTCCACGCTGTTGAGATCAAAGACTTCATAAAGCTGTCCCACAACACGACGAATATCCTTCTTTGAAAAGCCGCAGTCCTCCATTGCCATGATGACATAGCCGCGGCAGGCATCGTTGCTCCATTCATCCGGCTCAAAACCGGGAAACATCCCAAACGCATTTTCCATAAGAAACTCCTTTGAGAAAAAAGATGGGGAGCCCCGCCGGATTGGTTGGCCTATCATCAGACAGCATTGCCGGAGGGCTCCCCACAGGTTTTTACTACATTACAGACACACCGGACGGGCATAGGCTTTCTGCCCCATAGTATTTCAACTCTCCCCATTCTGATGGCAAGGCGTTCTCATTGCCTGCGACGGCTCACGGCTTGCAAGGCCGCTTCAACGCTCGGACTGTGACTAAACGCAAGTATCCGGGTTATGTACCTGTTCCGGTGGAGCCAGCCTTGCCCCACCTATGGCATGAGCCTGATCGCTCGCCCTGTTTTATAGAGACTGTATTCTCCAAAAGCAGAGGTCGTGGCGGGCCTGTCACACAGCGCATTTCCCTTCGTATCCGGGTGCCTTTTTATTCAGTTTTCGATTTGCATGAGGGCTTGTCCGAACCTCGGGCCACCTTGACCCGAAGTGTTTTGCCTCTCATAAGCCATTTCATTTTTTGGCCTAAATCGGTACACCTCACAAAGATTTTTTCAAAATTTTTTCCAAGTGCCGCAGCCCTCGCTCGATTGCCACACGGACTACTTTCTCATTGACACCTTCTGCCCGGGCAATATCCTGTTTCGTCATGCCAAGAATGAAGTGGGCGTAAATCCGTTTTGCCTGTTTGTCCGGCAGGCTGGCAATAGCAGCGTGAAGCTCTTGCATGGTGACTTTCCGCTCGTACAGCTCATGGGGCGAAAGTGCGACAAAGACAGCCTCATGCTCCAGCCCATCATCCCGATCAAGGGAATAGTAGGCTTTATGGCGGTATGTACGCAGCCGGTAAGCAGCCTCCTTGCGGTCAAATTCTTTGAACATTTCAGCAACTTCGTCCGATACTTCCATGAAGCAATCCGATGTATAAAACGGGTAATAGTCCCGCAGATTGATAATAGCCATATTGGCCTCCGTTTCGGTTGGTGGTTGACGAGTGACCGAAACGAAGGCGGCGGGGAGCGGCACCGGGGAATGACTTCGGGCCAACATGGCCCGAAGCAGTCCCATAAGAACGCAAAAGCGCCCGGGCGGCACAAGGCCACTCGGACGCATGAAATGACATAACAGTTAAGGTTCCAAAAAATTTCACACACATAGCCGGAATGACCCGGAGGCGGGGCTATGCTTTTTTTAGCTGGATTAGGTCAACTGACCCGCAAAAGAATAAAATAGACATGGCGGCTCCCTCCCAGGGCCGCCAATCTTACACACTCCTTTAGATAAAATAAGAGCGGCGGCCTTGAGTGTTCAAAGTCGCCGCTGGGATATGTAGAATGAGCGCACAATATCAGCCTGCCCCGCAGCGTTTTTTTCTTTCCCCGTTGGGCGGGGCAGGCTTTTTGATATATCAATATATGAAATAAAGAAAGCCGACAACAGACAAGGCTACTTTGTCTGTTATCGGCTCTGCGTCTGTGCGTCTGGCTCTTTGATAACTGTTATGTTCATGTGATATGCAGTAATAAGTGTTTCTTGCTTACATTTGGGGCAATACAGGGGGAAATTTATTAGCACCGTATCCCCGCGGATCTTTAGCCGTGTTTTATTATGGCACATAGGGCATAGTACCCATTGAATTTCATGCAATGTATCACCATCTTATCTACTTTTTCTTATTATTCTTCCATGCTCTGTATATTGCATTTGCGATAGGAAGCAAAATACATATTGCTACAAACCAGCCCGGAAAATGTGGCATAGTTACTCCCTCCTCCTTACATAAAATTAGACATTGCCAACGCAGCACAGACAACAGCAATTAAAAATGACACAACTATCCTTGACACGGAAAAGCTGTACAATTTTTCTGGATGATTGATGTCATAACGAACAGAAATTGTAGTTCCAACTTGTGATGCCATAGGTACTTGTATTCTGTTTTGCGATTGATAGGTTTTTCCTTTTACCTTGTATGAAAAAGTTGCCCATTTTGAATTGCGGAATTTTGAGTTCTGAGGGTTTGGTGTTTTAATTGAAATAATTGTTCCAACTACCCGCGCTGTTTGGTTCCTTTTCAGCAAATACTGAATGAAATTTATAAAACCAAAGACAAATGCCAAAATAGCAATGATATAGAGAAAAATAGTATCTCTCATAGTCCCACCTTTCTTTATGCTAAATCAGTTTCGTTGTAGATTTTTATAGACAACATAGACGACAGCACCAAAATTATAAAGCCACCCACTAAAACGCCGCTATAAACAAAATAAGCGGGGATTGAAGCAAGAAAATCCAAGTTGGCGGTATCCATTCGCATAAGCATAGGGAGAATGAACGGTGAAGCAACAATAATAACGGCAAATGCAAATTTTGTTTTCTCGTACCCCAGCTTATATTGAATTGGCAAGTAAATCCCAATGAAAACAGATGTTACAAAGAACATAAGGATAAACAATGCTATGCCAGATGTACCCAGCCCCGGAATAAGAAGTGTTTCAATTCCAAAAATGATGCAGCACGCAACATATATTGCAATACAGAAAATGTATTTTGATAATACCATCATGCTCCTTGAGAACGGCGTGGCACATAGTAATGTTGTAGCTTTAGGAAATTGATACTCTTTCAGAGATACATATTGAAGCAGCATAAAAACCGAAAAAATCACGGAAAGGATAAAACCAAAAGTTCCAGCAAACTCTGGTGTCCGCCAGCGCATGACCGGCGGAATAAGAATAGCAGCTACCAACACAATCAGAACATACTTCTTAACAATCAAAAAATCTTTTTTTATCAAATGAAATAACATTATTCTTTTCCTCCTTCAATATTGCCGAGCATAATATCCTCGATTGTCGGACGCTCAATAATAATGTCTGGAATATACTGCTGAACCTCAGACACCCTTTGGGTAATTCCAGTAAACCCATAAGCTGTTTCAGAAATTCGTAAGAAGAGCTTGCGGATATTTTCGTCCATCTTACGCATATCACCTTTAACGATACGGTAACTATCCAGCAAGGTATCTTTTTCCTCTTGAAACACAATGCGTCCATTGTCAATCAGAATAAGCATATCGGCAATCTTATCCAGATCGGATGTAATATGCGTTGAGAAAAAAACACCTTTTCCGCCATTGCTCATGTAGTCTGTCAGTATGGTTAAAAGTTGTCCGCGGATAAGCGGATCAAGGCCACTGGTCGGCTCGTCCATAATCAGCAATTCGGCATTATGTGAAAGCGCCAGTGCAAGAGCATATTTCATTTTCATGCCTTTAGAAAGTGTATTGATTTTCTGCTTTGGACTGAGTTCAAACCGCTCCATATATTCCTTGAAATCCCGTTCACTCCACGCAGAGTATGCCGAGGCAATTACATCTTTCATTTCAGCTAATGATAATTCGTCATAAAAGCAGCCATCATCCAAGACAACGCCAATACGATCTTTGATTTTACGAGCATCTTTTTCAATGTCCATACCAAAAAAATTGATATGACCAGAAATGCGACTGGTAAGCCCTAATATAGATCGTAGAGTAGTTGTTTTGCCTGCGCCGTTAACGCCAATAAATCCCGTGATACATCCTTCCGGCAGGGTAAAGGAAACATCCTTCAAACTGAAATTGTCATACGATTTATTTAGGCCAGTTACTTTCAAAATATCGTCCATTTCAATCCTCCTCGTACAGAATATCCATCATAGCATTTAATTCATCTTTGGTAATTCCCATTGTTTTCGCCGTCTGTATCATATCTTGCATTTTCTGTTCCACAAGGCGGCGCTTAGAATCTCGCAATAGTTCAATATTGCTGGTTGATACAAAAGTACCCTTTCCTACTTGACTTGTGACAAAACCTTCTTTTTCCAGTTCCTCATAAACCCGCCGTATGGTTAAGACGCTAACAGACAAATCGTTTGCGAAGGCTCGAATAGATGGAAGTGGATCACCCTCGACTAATTCCTCTTTTAAGATAGCATCTTTAATTTGGTCTTTGATTTGCTGGTATAGAGGATTTTCCGAAGTATTAGAAATCAATATCTTCACAAAGTATTTTCCTCCTGTGTTTTAATGTGATGTTCCTACATACACACTATACACTACAAACACAATAAAGTCAAGAATAGCTTACCTGAGCAACTTAAGAAGCAGGAGGCGAAATAAAATAGCCTTTTATATAAAATTTCATTACATTCTCATAATCAAACCCGAAATGTACAATGATATAGGGTGATATGAGAATGAACCAAGATGAAAGAAGGTTTGACTTTCACGGGCTCGGGCTCGCTTTGAAACAAGCCAGAGAGGAAAAGGGCTGGACGCAAGCCTATGTGGCGGAGCTGGTCGGCAAGACTGACCGCACCATTATGAACATTGAGAACAAAGGCCAGCACCCCAGCTTCAACCTGTTTTTCAAACTCGTCACTCTGTTCGACATTTCCGTAGATCAGTTTTTCTATACAGAAGGTCAGCGTGGAGAGAACAGTTGCAGAAAGCATATTGATGTGCTTTTAAGCTCGATGAATGAGAAAGAGCTTGTTGTCATGGAGGCCACAGCCGAAGGGCTCAAGAAAGCCAGAGAAACGGAGGTTCAGGAGTAAGAGCCTCCGTTTTTTCATGCCATTTTGGGGGCTGCCGCTAAGTGGCAAGCAATGCCTCCGTGGCCACAAAGGCTCGGACGCTGCTTGTTGGGGCTCGCCCCAAACCCGTATCTTCGGGCCAACATGGCCCGAAGTATTTGCGTCGCTTTGCTCCTTGTTTTCATAACCTCAACGCTCCTTTTCCTGCTTTCTGCCCGGCTCGGTGTAGCCCAGCAGAGTATCAATATTTGCCTTGATGGTGACGATCTCCTGCATATCCCGGCGCGCTTTCTGATACTCTCCATAAAGGCGCTTTTTCTTTGCCGTGAGCTTACGGCCTTCCTCCTTCAGCACATCCATTTTCGGGAGCTTCGCTCCGCCCAGCAGACGGCGCATTTCCGCCTGTGCCGCCCGGTACAGCTCAATATCCGCCTCATGCTCCGCAAGGAATTTCCGGCTGTACTTCGTAGCCTTGTACTGCTCAAAGACCGGGCGCGTTTTGGCATACTGAACCGTTGCGGCTTTTAGTCCGGCATTGGTTTTCATGGCCTGCTCCGTCTGCTTGATCTGCTCGGAAAGTACATGGAAATGGTCGGTTGCCTCGGTGGCTTTCTGCACCAACTGCTCATAATCAGTCAGGCCGTTGTCCTGTATATAGGCGAGGGCAGCGGCCATCTGCTTGATGTTGAACACCTTCGCCCACCGCTCGTAGCCCGGCCCCTTACCGGCAGCCAGCTTTGCTTGAATATCCACCGCCAGACTGATTTTTTGCTCCGGGCGTCCGGGGCGTTTTTCTTTGCTCTCAATGGCGGCAAGAATATCTTTCAGATCGTAGCCGTCCCCCAGCGTAGAGGCCCGCAGACGGGTAAAGCGTTCCTGTCCCTGGCCGGTCAGCCGGAAGCTGATACCACCGCCCCGAACCTTCTTGACTTCATATCCGGCTCGCTTCATCAGGCCGAGAAATTCGCCCAGATCGGCGGGGCGCTCCGCCAGCGCGGTATCAATGGCAAGGCGCAGCCGGTCCTGATACGAAAGCGGGGCTTTCCGTTCTTTCTGCCACTCCCCATAGTTCCGATACTTGCCCTTGCTCCGGGGCTTCGGGTTCTCCACGATGGACAGCCCGTTTTCAAGGCACAGCCGGTCAGAGAGCCGCCGGAGGGCGAAGCTGGAGCCCCAGAAGTTTCGGAATTTCCGGGTGCAGTCAAGGGTGGTGGAGTTGTAATAGATGTGACAATGGATGTGCTGGCGGTCTGTGTGCGTGGTAACGATAAAAGCGTGCCGCCCCTTCGTCCAGCGCATAGCCAGCTCATAGCCGATACGGTTCGCCTCCTTCGGTGTGATCTCCCCCGGATAGAAGGACTGTCGTATCTGATAGCACAGCACATCATTGGCCTTTTTCTGTTCCCGGCCCGTCATGGCGGCATAGCTGGCCTTTGCCAAAAGAAACTCGTCCGCCACGGTAGCGGGGTCGCACTCATAAGCGGAGATATACTTTCCGCTTTCTGTTTTCTCTGGGTTTTTGCCATAGTCCAGACAATCCCGGATGGCCTCGGCAATCGTTTCGCCTTCGCCCGCATGGCGCTGCAACAAAGTTGTGGTAGCCAGAAATCATCCCTCCCTTCGATGAAAAGAGGCGGCCCGTCCAGACCGCCCCGACTTCGGGCCATTATGGCCCGAGGCTGTTCAACTTGCCAGAAACCGATACAGAGCGGACTTGCCTCCGTCCAGAGCCCAAAGCAGAGAGCCAGCCGCCGCTTGCAGCCCATACGGCGAAAGGAGGAAGGCGAGGAACAGAAATACAATCCCGCCGATGGGTGTCGGCGTGAAAAAAAGGGCGATACCCAGCACCGCTAGGATCACTGAGGCAATCGTCAGCAGGAAGGCGCAAATATCAAACAAAAACACCAGCAGAGCCGCCAGAAGGGACAGCACCAGAGCGAAGGGCGCAACTAATATTTTTAGCAGTATCTTCATCATCAAAACCTCCTTTAGTCTTTCTATCTCTATTTTATCATGCCTGCCCGGGGACATAAATGTTGCGAAAGATTAGAGAATCCTGTCCTAAATCTATTTTCAAATAAAAACGGATGGTCTAATGAAACCATCCGTTTTTAAACATATTCTATTTGTCCGGCTTGATAGTTTGTTTAACCAGTTCGGCTTTTTGTTTCTCAATGAGATTTGAGTAGACTGCATAAGCAACATTTTGAAAATAATCGATATACAAACTCTGGTCACTTGCAGGCAAGGGGGCCAAACGTTCTATACCGTCATCTTCAAGCTGGTATGTTTTTACAATATTGATTTTCAAGTCGGTTTGCTTAAAATTCACATCGATTACTATTGTTATCGGGAGTGTCTTGTGCGAGAACTTGTAACTCATACTTGAAAAAATAAAACCTTGAGACATACATTCCTTTACAAAATCATTATTTCTTAACCCGTCACCTTTTAAAATCGCACTACTAATTCCCGAAAGGCGTCCGCTGGGTTCAGAAGCATCAATTTCGCCTGATGTAGTCTCGTCATTTTCATCATCAATGCTTTTTTCATCTTTGTTTACAGTAACATTAATAATGTCTGTTAGTTTCCATTCTTTGTGAGTGTACGCGCCAAAATCATCAAAGAAATCTACCTTGTGTGCCTTTAAAAGACTTGCTAAAGTTATTCTTTTAAGACCAAATACAGCCTGTTCACTATCTTCTTGAATCATTTCATCCAGAAGTGTGACAAACTGTTTTGATTCCGACATTCCTTCGTGCCGTATGCTAACTTTAAACTTCTGCGAATCATCTTCTAACGGGGAAATGGTAACATCTAAAGTCACTGTTCGCGTTTCAGCAATTTTAATACGGCCTCTTTGGGGTTTTTTATATATGTACTGCAATGTTACGCTGGTTTGATTTCTTGCAATGTTTTTTAATGTATACTTAGTATTCGAACTACGACCTTTATTGACAAATTCATCTGCTATACTCGTCAGAAAATCTTCTTGGGACTGTTCGCTTTTAGGAGAGATTATGACAACAGTAGACTTCAAGTTGTTTTGCTCAAAATTCATAACCTCTTGCATCTGAGTCATAGTTGCAGAGCCAAAAAAATGATGGTGTATCAAGTCAGAAAGAGCCTCTGAATTAGTACATACGGGAAGGATACCTTTTTGCCGTAAAACATATTTGACACTTTGAGCGTTAATTAGTTTATCGTCTATTAATTTTTTAAGGTCATCCCCCTTAACAAAGGATTGAACTGCCATTATTCTCGCCTCCCTTATGACTCATAATAGATTCTTGATAAACGACGATTGTCCATCAGATAATATTTAAAAGTATCTTTTTCTGCGAACATTTTTGAAAAAGATTCTTTAATGTGATCTATGTCTTTTTCTGTTTCAGGATAAAAATAGAAATGAACTTCTTGATAACGATCACTTCTCGATTCTAATTGTAATTCATTAATCATATCCTGCAAATACTTTAAAGAATCATCTGTAACGTGCTCAAAACAAAACAGGGCCTTTATATCAACCTTTGTTGTAACGCCTTGGTTGGTTGCACTTTTAATATAGGATGCCAAGATGTAGTCGGAAAATAAATATGTTGGCGTGACTACAGGTGAACGATCCCAGGTAGAACCACCAATGGATGGATATATAATGCCAAAGCTATTTTCAATACTGTTTTGCTTAATTTTCGCAATTTCAGCATTAAAAGAATACCATTTTTCAAGCCTACTATTATCTGCAAGATAAATCATTAGAGGATGGCGACGTCTTGGAACCTTAATTTGGGAAATGCTTTTTAACGCACGTTCCATCTCGTATATGTTATCACTTGAATTATATAATAAAATCCCACCGATTAAAGTATATTCTTCTAAATATGTAGTTAAGGCAGGAGATGTTGAAGCACACTCAATAGTATTACACAATTCCTCAACCCATAATGACAAATTACTCGGAATAAAGTTAGACCATTCGCGATGTTTGCATTCTATAATAAAGGCCTCTTGGCGTTTAGTGAAAGGATTATAATACCCTGCTAATATATCTACACCATGCGTTTTTTTGTCAGAAGATTTTGCGTTTTTATGTGCAGCTCTTATGCAGTCAATTTGAACATCTTGAGCTAAAATCTTCCATTCCAAATGCTCAAAAATAGAATTTCCATAGTGCTCTAATTTTTTCCCAATTTTTTGACTAAGTTCGCCCATCAATGTTCACCTCCATTCAGCAAAATTTGATGGAGAAACAATATTTCTTCATCGTCCATCGAGGAACGAGACTTATAAACGGTAACTCGCCCCTTTGCAGTAATTCGGAGTTTAATTGAGCTATTATCACAGTAAAGAATAATAGTCATGCTTGAAATTTTATCATTATATTTCTGTAGGATAGAAAAAGCATCTCCATACGATGAGAGATCCACAGTAAAGTTGCCAACAATATCCTCCGTAAAGAGAAAATCTTGAAAGCACACTTTAGAGACTTTTAACTTATAACCTTTCAATTTTTCTAATAGAGTGTCAATCGTAACTTCGATACTATTAATGGAAATAGGCGCTAACAAATTCGATAGCTCAAATACTAATTTGTTTGCCGAAGTTTTGTTTCCCCAAATTTCCAAAAAACCATCCGTAATGCTGAAAGAAATAACATTTGCTTTAGGAACAATACGATATTCAAAAACTCTCTGCTCAGGGTTATAATAAGATTCTTGAGCATTTTGGACAATGACATATTCGCCCAGTAGTTCATTGGCGCTAATCATTTCCAAATTAAAATAGGTATTTTCATCTTCTGGATAACCTTTCAAGCGTGAATATATTGATTCTACATTGATTTCTACTGGTGAACGCAATTCATATATAAAAATACTGCTGGAAGCCATCGAGTTACCTCCTTTAAAAATGTTGTCAGAATCTACAATTAATACAATTATACGACTATATAGAAAAGTTATCAATGTCATGGCAGGCAAAAGTTATCATCAAAATAAAAAAGGAAGGGCGACAGGAAAAACCTGCCGCCCTCATCTTATTTTGCCACCAGCTCGGAGAGCTCCCGCAGCACCTTTGACACCTCGCTCCACAGCTTTTCATAGTCCCGCTTCAATCCGTCGATTTCCTCCGGGTACACGCCGTAGGTGTGCGCGTGTACGGTGACCTGATTGAGATTGTTGGAACAGCGCCTTTGCAGAGAGATCAATTCTTTTATGGGCGCAAGGTCAACATGCAGGATATACCCGTTCAGAGCCATCTTCCGCACATAAGCCCCGGCATTGGAAATGCCCGCTTCGGCCATCCGCTCATGGATGGCCGCCAGCTCGTCAGGCGTCACCATGACGTGCAGATGGACATTCCGCTTTCGGTTCTCCATCAGCGTTCCAGCTCCCGGCCCTTTCTGCGCTCTTTGGGCTCCTTCACTTTGTCCAGCGGCTTTGCGTCCAGCTCCGGGGGCGCAGGCGGGATGGGCGTGTTATTGGGTACGCCGTCGATCATGTTGCGGTTCTGCTCCGTGGAGAGCTCGGCGGTTTTCAGATAGTTGTCTTTTTCGTGCATAGCGATCCTCCTTCTGTTCTGAACCTCGGGTCAACATGGCCCGAAGTGAGGTATGTTACGAAATAAGGGAGCAAACCGGGGCGGGATGGGTTGCAGTATTCCCGCCCCGGAAACGCCCTCAAAAAAGCCCGGAATATCAAGCCTTTCGGGGCGGTAAATCGTAACCGCCGCCCGGCCTTTTCTCCCGCATTTTCCTCATGCGTTCCCGGCTTTTCCAGCGGTTCCCTTCGGCTTTGCAGGCGTCGGAACAGTAGGCTTGACGGCCTTCGGGTAAAAATGCCCGCCCGCAGACCGCACAGGCCCGAAGCTCCGGGGAGCTGCCTTCCACGGTCAGCGCCGCAAGAAGCTCCGGGTCAAGGGGCAGGACGGCCTCCCGGAAATAGCGGCAGTACGCCCCTGTCCAGCATTTGTGCAGCATATAGCAGCCACAGTCCAGCGGCAGGCACAGGCCCGTTTCCCGGTCATAGTTGGCGCACATTCCCGTGACAAGGGAACGGATTTTTTTCTTCTCGTCACGGGTCAGCTCCCGGGCGTCCATTCAGGACTTCGGGCCACGATGGCCCGAAGGGCGGGGCTCCACGATCAGCGCCCGGAATTTCTTCCGACACTGTTTTTTCCTGCCTTTGCACTCCTTGTAGTAGCGGCATCCGGTACAAGGGTCATCGCTGCCCCGGCCCGGCCACGGCACTTCCTTCATCATTCGTTCAAAGGGGCTGTTGGTAAAATTCACTGGCGGGCCTCCTGTTCTTCCGTGTCCTCGTCCCACGGAGGGGTATCCTCGTCCTCGGGTTCCTCTGCGATTTCCTCCGGCCCTTCGTCCTCATATTCGCAGTAGTCGTCCTCCAAGTCCGGCGCTTCGTGCTTCGGCTTGTAAATCTTGAAGTAATAACCGGCACCGCCGCCGATCAGCACCACCGCCCCGATCAGGAGCAGCGAAAGAAGTGGGCTGTCTGTTTTTTCGGCCTCGGGTTCGGGTTCCGGCTCGGTCACTTCCTCCACGGGTTCGGTGGGCTCCGGCTCCGGTTCGGGGGCCACTTCCTCGGCTGGTTCCTCGCCCTGTTCGGCAAGAGGCAGAAGGTCATCCACGGTTACAGCGTTGAGGAAATAGACGTTTTCGCTGGTTTTCTGCTTGTCGATCACCAGATAGAAAACACTCTCGTCTGCGGTGGTAATGGTGTAGAACTCTTTGCCGTCCTCGTCGGTGGCGTTGTCCACCACCGTTCCCGTTCCATCCGGGGTAAAGGGGTTCTGGGTTTCCGGCTCCGCCTCGGTTTCCACCGGGGCGGGAGTGGCCTCAGGCTGCGGCTCATTGCTCTGGGCGTAAGCCGGGACCGTAAAGATCAGGCAACACAAAAGGCTGGCAGTCATCACCGCCAGCCTGCGAAATTTAGTTTTCTTCATGGGCCGTGTCCTCCTTTTCGGGTGCCTCCGGCTTCGGGCCATTATGGCCCGAAGCGGCAAGGCTGTTTTTGGGGTCGTTCAGAAATGCCATCAGCTCGGCGGGGGTCAGTTTGAGAGAGCGCACCGCCTGCACGATCTGGCTGTTTTCTTCCTCCTGTTTCTGCTTTTCCAGTTCCCGGATTTTGGCCTGCCACTCGGCGGCCTTCTCCCGGGCCTTTTCCAGCTCCTTATCGAGCTTGTCGATCTTGTTCATGCAAGGGCTCCTTTCTTCTGGCTCACAATCGCCCGAAGGCGTAGAAATGTGTCTGCCAGTAGCTTGAATTGATATTTGCGTATTGGATGGGAGAACCACAATGGAGCATCATCCCGTCGCCCACATAAATCCCCACATGGGACACAGGGCCGGGGCTGTCATAGGTTCCCGTGAAAAAGATAATGTCGCCCGGCTTTGCCTCGGAGGGGGAAATGATGGCACACTGGTTGTAAATGCCCTGCGCCGTGGTACGGGGCAGGTTGTGGACGCCGCTGGCCGTGTACACCCAGCAGACAAAGCCCGAACAGTCAAAGGAGGTGGACGGGCTGGAGCCGCCCCACACATAAGGCCAGCCGATGTACTTTGTCGCCTCTGCCATGAGCGCCGCAAAAGCCGGGTCATCCAGCGCCTCGCCGGGTATCTCATAGCTGGGGCCGGTGTCCTCGCCGCCGGTATAAATTCCTTCCCACAAATAGGGCTTGTTGCCTTTGAGCTGCTGCATAACGGTGTAGATTTCCCGCTGCTGTTCATCCAGCCTCGGCAGGATCACGGCAGGCAGCGTTTTGTTTGTGAGGGTCACATTGAGGATGTAATACTCATAGGGGACTTCCTCGGTGGTGGTTTCTCCGGTTTCCGGGTCGGTGCTGGTTTCGGTGCGGTAGCGTATCTCGATTTCCTCCGTCAAGGTCAGCTCATACTGCGCCTCGAAGATCTCCCGCAGCTCGTCCTGCACCTGCTCCCGGAAATAAACATGGTACTTTGCCGAGAGATAGGACGCCAACTCATAGGGGTTGTGGCCGATCTCGTCCACGGAATAGCGGTACTCGTCATAGCCGGGATGGGTGCTTTCGATGTTCGCTACCGTCTGCGCCAGTTCATTTTCCAGCGCCGTGTAGTCCTCATCCACGCCAAGCAGGTCGGCGTCCTCCGAAGCATAGGAAGTGCCGGACACCGCATTGGCAAGGCCGCTGCCAAGCGTGGGAAAGATGGAGCTTACCGCCGACAGGATATAGCAGACCAGCAGCAACAGCACCAAAACCAAAACCGCCACAGGATGACGGGTCACAAACTGCGCCGCCCGCCGGGTCACATTCCCCGAAGCGGCAGCGGCTTTCTTTGCGGCCTTTGCGCTCTGTTTTGCCGCCGTCTTTGCCTCTTTGGAATACCGGCGTTTCAGTTTCCACTTCTGCTGTATCCGGGACAGCGGATTGCTTGCAAGCTCCGGGTGTTCGGCGGCCATCTTCTGAAACTCCACATTGGCCCGGGCTTTTATGTCCTTCCGTTCCCACTTTGCTACCTTCCGGGCCGGGTGTTCCCGCCAGCGCCGTTTGGCATACCGGGTCAGTTTCCGGGTCCCGGCCTCGGCGGTCAGCTCGGATTTATGCGCTCCTTCCACGCCCACATTTTCATGCTCGACTTCGTGGATTTTGTTGTGGAGATAAAACCATGCCTCGGTGCGGGCTCCCCGGACGGCTTTCTTTGCAAGCCCCGGCGGCTTCTGCGCCGCCCCTTTCGCCTCGACCTTATCCAGCTTCTCCCGGGCCTTTCCCAGCTTTTCCCCGGCGCGCTCCGCTTTGGCCTGCGCCTTCTGGTACTTGTCCTTTTTACTCCCGGCTTTCTCGGCGGAGCCCTCCGGCTCCTGCGCCTTGCCGGTATCCTGCGGACCGCCTCTGTCATCCTCCTGCCTCATGCGGTCAGAAAGGCGGGCTTTCCGGCTGTCCTCTTGAAACTTGCCGCTTTTGGACTTCGGGCCATCATGGCCCAAAGCGCCGGTCTGCCCGGTATCCTCGTCCTCAAACCACAGGCGTCGGGACGGTGCGGGGGAAGGCCCTTCCCGGTCAGCCGGTCCGGGGCGAGTGCTCCCGGTATCCTCCGGCGGCCCCGGCCTTTGAAAATTCCGTTTATCCGGTTTCTTTCCGATGGCGTATCCCTCCTTTCCGAACCTCGGGCCATCATGGCCCGAAGTGTGTTACGCCCGCTTCATTTCCTGTTTCTTGTCTTCCGGGCGGGTGGTCATAATGGCGTACAGCTCGGTATTCTGCGGGAAGCGGTCAACAAACGGGATGGTGGTGTTCCCGAAGAACAACAGTCCTTCGCCGGAATTGGTGTGGGTTACATAGGAAAGCTGGTGGGGGCTGATACCGAGCTGTTTGGCTAAAATCTGCCTGTCGCCCTGCGCCTGCGAGAGCAGCACAAGGAAGTCCGAGTTTTCAAAGATGTTCTCGATCTCCGGGCTGGCAAGGAAGTCCTTCACATTCTGCGTTAAGGCGCTGGGTACGCAGCCCTTCTTACGGAGCATTTTCCAGATCGCCACACAGTAGCTTGCCGTCAGCCGGTCACGAAGCAGCACATGGAACTCGTCGAAGTAGCACCATGTAGCGATACCGCGCAGAAAATTCATGGACACCTGCGAATTGACAAGGTCCTGCATAATGAGCATGGCAATCGTCCGAAGCCCGGCCCCCAGCTTTTTCAGGTCGAGGCACACAAGGCGGCGGTTCAGGTCCACATTGGTTTCATGGTTGAACACGTTGAGAGAGCCCGACACATAGATTTCAAGGGCCGTCGCCAGCCGTACCGCCTCGCCCTCGGGCTGGGAACAGAGCAGGTCATACAGAGTTTGGAGGGTCGGCATTTTCGTCGTCTCCGGGTTCTGCAAATGCTCCCGGTACATCTGGCGCACACAGCGGTCAATGACGGTCCGTTCTACCGGTTGCAAGCCGTCCTTGCCGCCGACGATCAGCTCCATCAGCGACAGGATAAAATCGGCTTTCAGCGCCATCGGGTTTTCCTCGTCGAAGCTCAAATCAATGTCCATCGGGTTAATGTGGTGCGGGCTGTCCGGGGCGATCTCGATGACCTGTCCGCCCAGCCGCTTGATAAGGGGCGAATATTCACCCATCGGGTCCACCACGATAATCCGGTCACGGGTAGCAAGGAACACGTTCACAAGCTCCCGCTTTGCGGCAAAGGATTTGCCGGAGCCCGGCACGCCGAGGAACAGGCCATTGGGGTTTTTGAGCTTCTTCCGGTTTGCCATGATAACGTTATGGGAAAGAGCGTTGAGCCCGTAATAGACGGCCTCGCCGTCCATGCGGAGCTCCTGCGTCATAAAGGGAACGAAAATAGCCGTGGAGCTGGTGGTCATGCCGCGCTTGATCTCAATGCCGTTATGGCCCAGCGGCAGGCTGGAAAGAAAACCGTCCTCCTGCTGGAAGTCCAGCCGCTTCAAGGTGCAGTTGTATTTCTGAACGATACCCGACACCGTGAACAGGTCGTTGTCCAGCTCCCGACGGGTCGGAGCCATGTTCACCACAAGGAAGGTCAGCAGGAACATTCGCTCGTTCCGGCTCTGCAAATCTTCCAAGAGGGTCTTTGCGTCGTTGCTGTACGTCACAAGGTCGGGCGGGAGTATGTCCATGTCATATCCGGCCCGGGCGGCTTTCTTCTGTTCCTCCACCTTCATCTTGTCAATGTCGGAGACTTTGGCCTTGATGGATTTCACGGCGGCAGCCTGATCGACGGTCTGGATATGGAGCGTGATCGTCATTTCTGCGTCCATTTCCAAAAGCTCCGCCAGCAGCTTGTCCGAGAGTTCCGAGGCCAAAATCTGCAAATAGGAGGCCGCGCCCCAGGTCGTCCCTACCCGGAACAGGCGGCTGAAACGGAAGTCGAAGCTGTCCGGTGCGATAAAGTCCTTTGTGGAAAGGCCGGTCTGGGGTATCATATCCCACGAAAACCGGAAGGGGTCGGTGCCGCCGGGGTGGAGCTGCCCGTGAAGGAGTTCCAACCGTTCCAGCCCCGAGAGGGAGCGGCACTTGACGCCCAGCTTTTTGAAGTTGCCGCAAATGTCCGCCTCCACACGTTCCAGCCTCGCCCTTGCGGTGGAGAGGTCGTCCACATTCACACCGAAGGTCAGGAGCTTTGTGCGGACAATGCCGTTGTTGCTTTTTGCAATCTGGTTTTCCAGCATTTCCACATACTCACGCCGGACGCTGTTGTAGTCGTCCTCCTGCATGGGGATGTTGACGCTGTACCGGCTGCCCGGGCGGCTCCGGTGGTTGAGAAAAGAAAGCTGAAACGGCAAGGAGCTGTCAAAGTAGTTCAGACAGGCGCTCCACCCGTCAAAGATGGCCGCCTGATCTTCGGTCTGGGCGAGCTGGTAGTTGATGTCCTCGTATTCAATGGTTTTGGTGTAATAGCGGTCCTCCACCCGGCACACCCCATCCCGGTACATTTCCCGGTAAGGGAGTGTCTGCTGGGCGGTGGTGGGAATGTCCTTTCCCTTTGTGAACAGGCCGAGAAGGCCCGTCTTGTCAGGCTTTTTGCCTGCGGGCTTTCCGGCCCTTCTGTTGTTTTGCAATCGGCTGCGCCTCCTTTCTGGCGCCAAGCAGCGCATAGAAGTTTTCGGTTTTGTAAGGCCGCACCCGGGGATAGAGGAACCGGGTGCGGATGATGTTTTTCAGCACCTTTTCCAGCGGCAGGCCGTCCCGCTCATACATGGCGAAAAAGAAGAACGGGAGCATGAGGCCGATCATCAGGAACATGGCGGCGCTGTTTCCGATACTGCCACGGGAAAACAGGTAGGCCGGAAGGCCCACCGCCGCCGCGCCGGAAAAACAAATAAGCTGGCGCTTCGTGAGATTGAAGGCCAGCTTTGTCTTGATTTTGGACAGGTCTTTGGGTACTGGCACATAGGCCATTTCGTTACACCTCCTTTGCCGCTTCGGGCCAACATGGCCCGAAGCTACCTTGCGGCCTCTTTGGCCGGGGCTGTGCTGCGGGCGGCTTCGGCGGCCTCCCGTCCGCTCTGCCTTGCCCGCCAGTATTCGGGATTGTATTGCCGGATGGACTGATTGAGGTTTTCTTCAAACCGCTCTTTGTCCTTGATGCGGTCGGGGATCTTCCAGAGCTTTTTGTCCAGCAGCTCCCGGAGCACCACGCTCTCCTGTGCGTCCTCCTCATAGCAGATATAGCCCTTATCCTTGAAGCCGCATTTTTTCGCCGCCGGAGAGAGGACGGCGGCCACCTCGTTTGCTACCATCGTTCCGCCGTGGCTGGCGGTGGATACCAAAAACACACCCGGACAAAGAACTTCACAGCTCTGCACCTCTCCCCATGGGGAGCTCCGGGGAGCATGGAACATCCCGCCCGTCCGGTTTCGGTCCGCCTGCATGAGCGCCGCCTTTTCCAAGATGGCCTTCAGCTCCGGGGAAAAGTAGGCGTATTCCCGCAGGACACGGGCGGCGTCCCCGCCGCAGGCGTTCATCAACAGGGTATAGGCGTCGCTGTCCGCTTTGGTACAGCGGCCCAGCAGCTTGCCGTCATAGTAGCAGGCCGCGTCATAGCCCGTCCGTTTGCGTGGCATGGGTTTCGCCTCCTTTCCGCTTCGGGCCAGCATGGCCCGAGGTCAACGCTCCGCACCACGGCTGGGCTTTTCCTTCGGGGACCGTTCCGCTTTTGCCTGTTCGGCAGCCGCTTTCCCGGCCTTGAGCTGTTCACTGATGGACGCACGCCCGGCAGAGCCGCGCTCCGCCATCTGTTCCAGCTTTACTTCATAGGCTTGCAGAACAGCAGTGTTGAGCTGTTCCCGGAACTCCTTCGTGACAGGATAGGCCATATCCCGGTAGCCGCCCTTGCCGTCCGGCTGGCTGGGCATCCCCACGAAAAGGCCCTTGCTGCCCTGCACGATTTTCAGATTTTCCACCACAAAGCAGTCGTTGAATTTCACGCTGGCAAAGCCCATCAGGTTTTTCACAGGTTCGATGACCCGCACGCTTACATCCAGCTTCAACGGTGCGGCGGGGGTGGCGTCCGCAACCTTTTCCTGCATGGTTTCCTCCTTTCCGGCGGGAACAAGATTCCCGTCCTTGTAGTCATAGCCTTCCGCCCGGAGTGCCGCCAGCGTGTCCGCCGATACGCACCCGGACAGTTTCAGATCGGTTTCCACCATAAAGCGCATGGTGTCTGTTTTAGAAAATTCCTCGGGGAGCTTTCCGTAGAAAGCCGGGTGCGGCTGTCCGTCCGCGCCCTGTTTGTAACGCCGGGGCATACCGCCTCCTTTCCGCTTCGGGTCAGCATGGCCCGAAGTCTCTTAATGGCAGCCGAAGATGGATTTTGCAAGGCTGCCCGTTTTGAACAGGGTAAAACACAGCAGCACCGTATAGCCCACACAGCCCCAGATCGCCCCGATGGGGTCGCCGTCGGTGGCGATACTCTGGATAAGCACCGCGTAGATGGCGACACAGACCAAAATGAGCAAGCCTTGAAAGCCCACCGCAAAGAGGGAGCGGAAATAGTTCTGCCCCATGTGTCCGGTTTCCCGGTTGGGGACGGTGGCAAACGGGATGGGTGCCAAACTTGTGAGTAAGTAAATTTCAATCATACGGCCATATACGATAACGAAGATCACGATGTTTAAGGCAATCATGGTAAGCTGGATCAGGAATGACTGGAGCCAGAGGCCAAACAGGGGGCCTAACTCCATTGCCTCCAGCTCGGTCCGCAGACTGTCCATTACATCCGTTGTGATCTCTGTCCCGTTCTGGATAATGCCCGCCGATTGCTGGATGACGTGCTGGCTCACGTCAAAGACGGCCAGCACGATATTGAAGGTATTCGTCAGGATCATTACCGCCACAAAGGTTTTGAACACCCACTTGAAAAACATCCATGTGTCAACATCATGGAGGTTGTTGCGGTCAATGAGCATTTGTATCAGCTCATAGGTCATTACAAAAGTGAGGATGACCCCGGCGATTGGCAGGATGGCGGTTTCAGAGATTTGCCGTATCATGGAAAAGACCCCGGCGTTCCAGTCCGCCGGGGTCGTGCCTACCTGTGTGGCGATCTCGCCAACGCTCTGATTGACGTTATTGAAAAGGCCATCCAGATTTCCCATGATACCATCGACAAGCAAACCTTTGAGCCATTCAACGATTGCGTCGATGATAAAGTCCATACATCAGCTCCTTTTCTGGAAAAAGGGACAACGGGTAAGGGTTAGCTGAACAGGCCGGACAGCAGAGGGATAAGCTGCATACCGATCAGGACGACACCGCCGCCCGCCATGAGCTGCTTAATGCCCTGGCTCTTTGCCGCGGGGTTGTCGGACCCGTAACCTTCCAGCAGATTGATGACGCCCCACACCGCCAGACCAGCGCCCAGAGCCATGACCAGAATCTTGAGAATGTCGATAGCAGAGTTGAAAAATTCCATATACGTTCCTCCATTTTGTTTGTTGGTTTTGGGTACAAAAAAAGCCGCCCACATTGGCGGCGCTTCGGGCCATCATGGCCCGAAGTTACACAAACTCGTCGCTGTCCAGATCGTCGAAATTCAACAGGTCAGCTTCTTCGTCTGTGTCGGAGCCGTCCACCTCGTACACCGTGTATTCGTCATCCGGCTTTAGTCTCAATGGCCGGTGGCGGAACAGGCTTTCCAAGTGGAAGGCGTTTTTCTTTTTGTCAAACTCGGCTGTGTACTTGTAATTGGGGTGCTTTTTCAAATCATATTTGGGAGAAAAGAAGGGCGGAAGCCCTCGAAGCTGCAAGATACACTTGTCTCCCGGCATGGTGGTGATCTCGCTGGTCGTCATCAGCTCCCGGCCAAGCCGCTGCATATTCTGGCTGTAACTCTCGGACTGACCCCGGCTGCGGCCTTCGGTCTGCATGGAGATAGTGGCCTTGCCCAGCCAGTTTTCCGAAATATCCTTTAGGGTAGAAGCCTCCCGGCCTCCGAGGAACACGATACTGTCCATGTTTCCCATGATGGTTTCGGAATGGTCCTTGTACAGCGCCTTGCATTGGCTCATGGCCTGATAAAAGAGCGTCAGGCTGATCTCCCGGGAACGGATAACGGCAACGATTTTTTCCAGCCCCGGCACCTGTCCCGTGTTGGCCGCCTCGTCCCACAGCACCCGTACATGATGGGGCAGGCGTCCGCCGTAGGTGTTGTCGGCCCGTTCACACAGAAGGTTGAACATCTGCGAGAAAGCGAGTGCCACAAGAAAGTTATAGGTAGTGTCCGTATCGCTGATAAGGAAAAACAGCGCCGATTTTTCATCCCCCAGCCGGTCAAGCTCCAGCTCGTCATAGGACATGATCTCCCGAAGCTGGGGAATGTCAAAGGGAGCGAGGCGGGCTCCGCAGCTAATCAGTATGCTCTTAGCTGTCTTGCCGCTTGCCAGTTTGTACTTCTTATACTGCCTCACGGCAAAGTGCTGGGGACTCCGGCGCTCCAGCCCGTCAAACATATAGTCCACCGCATTTTTGAAGGTTTCGTCATCCTCCCGGACTTCCATGCTGTTTATCATTTCCACCAGCGTATTCATGTTGCGTTCTTCCTCCGGCCCCTCAAACACGATGTAGGCCACAAGGGCGCAGTACAAAAGGGTTTCGGCTTTGGTCCAGAACTCGTCGCCCTCCTTGCCGTCGCCTTTGGTGTTGGCGATCAGGGCGGTGACGAATTTCAGCACGTCGCTTTCCGTTTTGATGTAGGCCAGCGGATTGTAGTGCATGGATTTGGAGAAGTCAATACTATTGAACACCCGCACCTTATATTTCTCCCGTTGCAGGAACCGCCCACACTGGTCGAGGGTGCCGCCCTTCGGGTCCACCACCACATACGAGGAATGGGCTTGAAGGAGCTGCGGGGTCAGCCAGAACCTTGTCTTACCCGAGCCGGACGAGCCGATGACGCAGGCGTTCAGGTTGCGGGCGTTGGCGGGTATCTTCGGGCGGGTATTTATGGTAAGGAACTCCGTCCCGGTCAGAATAACATTGTTCTGAAATTTGGGATCTACAAACGGCTTTATATCCTCCTTTGTTCCCCAGCGGGCGGTGCCGTACTCCGCATCCCGCCGGAATTTCTTTGCCTGCTTGATTTTGGACTGTATCAGCAGATACACCCCAGCCGCACCGGCGAGGCCCACCAGCAGGTCAATGCCACCCAGCCCCGGCCAGTAAGTTTCAAATGCTTTGGGGAAGGTGTCGAGCATCCCCATGAGCTTTGTCCCGAAGTCTGCGCCGGGGGCGATACGGTAGGCCGTCCCGATTTTGGAGAAAAACCAGAACACAAAGAGGTACGGCAGGTTGGGGAGCACATATTTTCTGATCTTGTCACTCAACGCCCGTCCTTCACCGCCTCTCTGGTCCGCTGCTTCTCCTTCGGCTTTGTCCTGATCTGCTCCGTGAGCTTGCGGAGCTGGCCGAGGATAGAAGTCTTGTCCTGGTCTTTGTTCAGCACCTTCGTACTGTATTTCTGGAAGGCCGCCGTGATGGCGTCCGCCTGATTGGCTTTGAAGAACAGCAGGTAATGGCCGGGGCTCACTTTATGGAAAGCGTAGTCCACATGGAACTCCTTCGCTATCCGGTCAAAATCCTTCGGCGCACCCACATACTGCATGGCGTTTTTGCCGCCGTAGTGGTTCATCAGCTTTTTCACGCTCTGGCGGCCCTGCGGGGTCAGCGCCTTCCGGTGGTGCTTTTGCAGCGCCCGAACCACCTTGCCAAGAGCGGCGGCCAGCACTTTTCCCGTCAGCTTTGCCGTCTTGATCGAAAGGGCAACTGTTTTTTGGTTTACTTCTTCCTGCATAAAACCTCCTTTCCGTCAGGGCTCCCGGTAAACGGGAGGCCCCCGTACACTCCGGGGCGACAGAAAACCTCGGGCCAATGTGGCCCGAGGCTTACCGCTCGGCATCCCTGCCGGACGGAGCTTTCTTTTCCGGCTCCGCCTGGACTTTTTCGCCCTGTTCCCGCATGGTCTGCAAGATAGAGGGCTTCTTTTGAAGCTGGGACGGCTTTTCGCCGGACAGCGGCTTGATACATTCCAGACGGTCAGCTGCCCGGATGGCATTGTCTGTGAGCTGTCGCTGCCATGCGCCCACACTGGGAGCCCAGCGAAAGCCGTTGCTTTTCAGCTCGGCCCGGGTGTCTGCGTCAGGCTTTCCGTCAAAGAACACCTGCAAGCGGTTGTCCTCCCGGTTCATTTCCACACGGCCCCCGTCAAACTCCCAGCCGGAAAACTCCCGCTGCGCCTGTTTGGAAAGCTGTTCGATACGGGCCTTTACCCGGCGGATCTCCGCGTTGTTGTTGGTAAGCTGGTAGCTTTCAAAGGGTCTCGGGTCGCTCCGCCAGCTTGATGCCATGCTGGCTTTCAGCTTTTCGATCTGGTCAGGCGACAGCAGCGCACAGCCGTCCAGCTTGCCATGCTTGCGGTAATAGGCGTTGACCTCCTTCATAATGAGCTGGGAGCGTTCCAGCCCGTCCAGCTTTTTCTGGAGCTTTTCAATGGCCGCCGGGTCATCGGCGCTGATACCGCCCATGCCGGTGCTGCGTATCTTATCCAGCAGCCCTTGAATATGTCGCCATTCCTCTATGTTGCTGTCCCGCGCCCGGTTCTGTTTTTCTTTCTTTCCCACCGGAAAATTGGAAGGTCCGGCGATCAGCACAGAGGGAACTCTTGCGTCAATGGCAAAGCCCTGGTTCATGTTTTCGGCCAGCTTGCGGGCGTAGGTGTCTAACAGATGGTCGATCTTCTCATGGTACATGGGGTCCACCCGGGATTTTTGCTGTTCGGCTATGGCTGCGGCCTTGTCCACCATTGCCCGGTATTCCGCCGTTGCGCTCCCTTCCTTATAGTCGGAAAAGCTGTTCATTTCCTTTGCCCGGCGGGCGGCCCCTTCATTGATGGGGTAATAGTTGATGGTATGCACCTCCTTCATGCTTCGGGCCAACATGGCCCGAAGTCTTACCGTTCCTCATGGGAAGGCCCCGCCTTGTCCTTTTGCGGAGCGGGCGGGGCCTCTTGAAACCGTTTGAGCGCGCCGAGAATGGAATGGACAGGCTCGGCCTTTTCGGGATAGGCAAATACCCGGTGTTCCGGCGGTATGTCCTGCGTCCCGTGGTAATGCTCCTTGAAGCCCACCGGGTCCGCCGCCACATATCCGCCGGGAGCGAATACGCCGCCCTCGTTGATACGCATATCCCGCCCGTATGCCTCATAATCGAAGTAGCCTTGAATGTGCTCCGGTATGTCGATGGTCCCCAGCTCGTCGGCGTACAGATGGCCCAGCCCTTCATCATCGGAAATATCCGGGTAAAAGCGGTAGAGGTCAAGGTTCTGCGTCAGGTTGATTAGGTCCTTCACGCTGCCCGTGTGTTTTCCCAAGACAAGAGCGGCCTCAAAGGTTTCCAATCCGCCCTTGTCCCGTACTTCCAGCAGGGCATGGCCCAGCTCGTTCAGCTCGTCGATGTTCTCGTACTCGTCCAGATAGTCATACAGCCCCAGCACATCGCTGTCAAAGCTGGTAATAAACACTTCGCTGTACCGCTTTCCGTCTATCCCGATTTTGGCAAGGGCGGCCTGTACCTCCTGTGTGGTCGTGGGAAAATGCACCGTCGTTCCCACTTCAATCCCCATCATGGGGTACAGGGCCGTGTTGGTTATATAGGCTTCAAACATGGGTTCAATCCTCCTTTCCGGCCCTGTCTGCCAGCACTTCATAAATCCCGGCCATGATGTAATCGGCGCAAGGGAGGGCAATCGCATTTCCCAGCGCCTTGTAGCGTTGCAGGGGCCGGATTTCCTCGCCGTCCGCCCCGTACTTTGTCCAGCCCTCCGGCAGCCCCATCAGCCGCTCGCTTTCCGTTTCCGTCAAGAAGCGGATACAGCCGCCGTCCGGGTCGCCCTCATACCAAAAGGCGAAGGGCGTCACGTCGCTGGCTAAAAGAGTGGGAAAAGGGTCAGTTGGTAATCCGAAGCTGTTTCGGAAGGCGGTTTCTTCCTGCCTTTTTGCCGCTCCCCGCATACGGAAGCACTGAAAGGGGTGGATGACTGGTATTTGCCGCCCTGTTTCAAAAGAAGATGTTCGATCTCCTTCGGCGGCGGTCCGCCCGCCCTCTCGGCAAGGCGGAGGAAGTGGGAGCATTGGACGGGGCTTAAATAGTATGTCGGCGGCACGTCTGCCTCTAAAATCCGCCACGATGAAAATTCGCTGCCTTCGTGCCAGCCTTCGGGAGCCTGCCCAATACTGGGCGTCCATGAGCCGCCAGCACACATCAGGCGTTCCCCCTCGCACCATTCCGGCGTTTCCCCATCTTCCAGAAGGAGGCATTGGAACTTCGGTGTCCGAGAAGGCGGATAGGACGGCTCTAAAATCCATCCGGTCATTTGTAGAAAACGCTCCCATGACGTTTTCCCAAACAGCGATAGCTGGATATAGGTTATCAGTGGCATCCCTCATTTCCTGTATGATACGAAACGCCTGATAAAACAGGCTGGACTTTGCCCCGGCAAGGCCGGAGCGGTTGCCGATTAGAGAAAGGTTCTGACAGGGAGAGCCGAAGGTTATCACATGGACAGGCGGGATTTTCCCGCCGTCCACCTTCGTAATGTCCCCCAAGTGCGCCATATCGGGAAAGTGCCTTTTGGTTATGGAGATCGGCGCTTTTTCAATCTCGCTGGCCCACACCGGACGGATACCGCAGCGGGAGGCCGCCAGAGGGAAAACGCCTATCCCGTCAAAAAGGCTCCCCAGCTTAATGTCCGGCATGGCCCGGGCCGCCGTGTCCCTTCACGGCAAGAACCCCGTCCAGCGTAGTAGCCGCGATACCCAGCCGCCCGGCAACCGCAATGTCGTTTTTCACATCCTCGTCCACCGCACCGCCGCAGACGATCAGGGTATGGGAGCGCCGCAGCATATCCCGGCGCATATCAATCCCGGCCTTATGTTCCTCGGGAACGCTGTCATTCAAGAACAGCGGAAGATACAAAAGCGGGCAGATGGGGGAAAAGCCCGCCTCATAGGCAAGGCGGCAGTAGTGGGCCGCCAGCTCCATATCAACATCCGGCTCACCGCTCCATGCGGCGGTCAGATAGGCCAAAGGTCGTTTCATTGGTTCAACCTCCATTTCTTTCTGATTTGCGGGAAGCAAGGTTTCGCCCAACCCCTCCGCCCCTTCCCCCCGGGAAGGGGGAGGGCTCTGGAGAATTTATATCCCCGTCGCTTGTCCGGGAAAAAGCATAACCGGGAGAAATCCGTCAAGGGTGCCTCTGGCACCGCCTGCGGCGGCGTTGCCCTTGACTGATTTTCCCGGCTATGCTATGGAATAACTGGCGACGGGGAATAATTTATATCTCCAGAGCTGCGGGGCGCGGGGCAGCGCCCCGCAATCCTCGGGCCATCTTGACCCGAAGTTTCGGCTTACTTTTCCGGCTCGGCTTTCTTCTCCGGCTTTTCGTGTTCCTTTTGCTGGCCCTTCCAGTCGTCCAGCAGCTTGATGATCTGGTCCTTCATTTCCCTTGGCGTGGTTTCCTTGCCGAAGTATTTGCTCAGTTCCGCACCCGTCAGAATCACTTTGTCTACCTCCTTTTTGTCCTCCATCATAATGCCGTCGATCACATCCCCGTTGAGCAGCTTCTTTTCGTCCAGCTCCCGCATACGCTTTGCCTGCGCCTGCGAAGGCGAGGACTGCTGGCTGTCGATGGCGACGGCGATATAGTTCTGGTTCTTCTTGCCGATGTAGGAAAGCTCCACCGCCGTAGTGAAGCCCAGCTTTTTCTCGTCCATCAGCTTCATCAGGTCGGGGACCAGCTCATTCAGCCGGATATACCGCTGCACCTGCTTGACGGCCATCTTGTTCCGCTCGGCCACGATCTCGTTGGAGCGTTTGCCTGCGTCCTTCGGGTCAATCTGGCCCGAAGTTCGGGAGCCCTGGTGCTTGATGGCCTCAAGCTGCATTTTCAGAGCTTTGGCCCGCTCGCTGGGGAGGATTTCTTCACGCTGGTTCAGATTGTCCTCCACCATCTGCGTGATGGCTTCATCGTCCGTCAGGTTACGGACGATACAGGGCATATCCGCATATCCGGCAAGCTCGCTGGCCTTCTGGCGGCGGTGGCCGGACACGATTTCATAGCCGCCATCCTCACGGGGACGGACGATAGCAGGCTGGGTAACGCCCTTGTCCTTGACGCTGGACACCATAGCCCGCATTTCTTCATCGTCCCGGACCTCAAAGGGATGGTTCTTGAAGGCGTGGAGCTCGTTCAGCTTGATATATACGATCTGTTCCTCGCCACGGCGGGGAGCCTCCTTCGGCCCCTCGGGTTCCTTCGGAGCGGGAGCGGCCTGCACCGTGGGAGCCGCTTTTTTCTCCGGTTTCTCTTTGGGTGCCTTTTCCTGCTTTTTCTGTGCAGGGGCTTTGGGCTTCGGAGCGGTGGCCTTGTCCTTATCCTCTTTCGGAGGACGGCCCCGGCGCTTCGGCTGCTCGGGCTCTTTGGGCTTTTCCTGTTTTCCCTCGGCCTTTTTCGGAGCCTCCGGCTGCTTTTCCGGTTTCTCCGTTTTTGCCGGGGCAGGCTTTTCCCCGCCCGAAGCTGCCGCCCGTTCCTCGGCTTTCTTTCCTTTCATAATTTCAGCGAAGTCATAGACGGACACCTGCGGGCTCTTTGCCTGCTGTTCCGTCTTTTTTTCGGCCTCCGAGGGAGTAGGCGTTTTCTCCGGCTCGGGCGGAGTTTCCTTGCCCGGCCCGGTATCTGTTACCGGCTGCTCCGGCATTTTCGTGGTTTTATCATCTGCCATAAGCATTTACCTCCTGTTTTTGGGCGTAAAAAAAGGGGCTCAACTTTTCAGTCAAGCCCCGTGGGAAGTTCCTCCTTTCTCCGCCAAGATACAAAAATACCGCCCGTAGTCTCGTTTGGGCGGTACTTTGTGTAAGATTGGCAGTCCATTATTAAGTTTTTTATTATGTTCCCTTTGTACACCGTTGCAATCATCTTTTCAATATATTTGCGTTCAATTGTTCTTCCAAGAAGTTCTTTGACCGCTTCTTCCGCGTCTGCCTTGGAGCCAACGAAAGATTCATTTTGAGCGCTTTCTTCCCATTTGGTAACAGTCACATAGAGCATTGATACCCAATGAGGATTCATGTATTCATAAGTAGAATATGCTGTTATGCTCATGCTCTCCAACAACCTACTAAAATTTTTACTATAGGTTTGACCGTTTAATCTACATTCCGCTTTAAGATATTTTGTATTTACTGGTTGAAGAGCCTGCATAACTTGTAAAATGTGTGATTCGTAATAATTATATGTTTTCTTTCCTCTTATACTTTTGAGCCAAAAGTATAATTGTCTAGACATATAAACCGTACGTTTCATGAACACTTTTGAGTAAAAGATTTCTTTTCGATCTATTAACTCCATTACTGCATTCAGCGAGATTCCCATGTCTGAAATAGAATTAATATATCGACAGCTGTTGCATCCAACCATTCCAAACTGATTTATATACGCCAATAATGTGCTCGACTCGTTATTCATTGGACATAGGCCCTTTCTCACCGGAAGGTATGATTCTTTTCTAGTTTTCCATCATGATATGGATTGGTTATTCCAACAATAAAACTATGGTTTTGGGTTATTTATTGAGGTTGGGCCGAATCTGACT
The DNA here is from genome assembly GCF_057005535.1 of Subdoligranulum sp. DSM 23681. Classification (NCBI taxonomy): domain Bacteria; kingdom Bacillati; phylum Bacillota; class Clostridia; order Eubacteriales; family Oscillospiraceae; genus Subdoligranulum; species Subdoligranulum sp. DSM 23681. The sequence goes on from NZ_CM168050.1 coordinate 204,251, forward strand.
ATTTGCTACTACGCAGCCGCCTTGAAAGGAATAAAACGATAAGAAGCACTAATGCGATAATCCCGAGAAGAATATAGTTTTCACTCGCTTTCAGCCCCAAAACGCTGAAAACAAACAGCAACACAGAGCCAAACAGGTTGGTAACAAGGGAAATAACAGAAAACACGGTATCGCGAGACTCATCTGCCTGAATCCGTGTATTCACCAAAAAGGCAAACATAGGAGATGTGATGCCCCATACCAAGCGATAACCACAAACAAACAATACAATTCCAAGAGCATTCGACACAAAAGCCAAGCCAAAGAAGCATACTGCAAGCAATGTCATACAAATCGTAGATAATGTAAGCTTCGACTTTGTCACCACCTGAATGCGGTCAAAGAAGAAAGAACCACAACTTGCTACCAGGGCAGCAACAAAATACAGCAACCCATTGTATTGCATTTGAAATTGGGATTCCACAAGATAGTTCTGTAGAATCTGGTAACCGCAAATAAGAAGCATCGTTACCAATGCATCCAATACGCACGCTTTTCCCAATTCTCGGTTCTTAGCAATATCTTGTATGGATTTTCCAAGAATCAAAATCGGATGAGTATCGCTATTCTTTCCCTCAACTTTTGGAATCGTAAACGAAACCAAAAACGTGAAAATATTAAATACTAGGGTCGCATAAAAAGGCGCCGCAACACCACCAATATTAGAAAACAAGAAACACCCTAAAAATGAAAAGCATAGAGCAATCCATTGTAGCGAGTATACTTTGGAAATGATCTTACTGTAGTAATCAGCATCACCTGAAGCCATACAACTTTTGTATACCAAAGCTTCAAATGGACCGGAAAAGAAGGTACTTCCAATAGCGAAAATAATTTCTCCAATATATAAAAGAAGCGTGTTACCAACGATAAAGAAGAATGTAGAAACCGCCGTCAACCCCGCTCCTATTCTTAAAGCAGCCCGTTCTCCGATTTTGTCTCCTATCAATCCAGTCGGGATTTCGAAGAAAAATGTTGCAAATGAAGAACATGCAAAAAGTAATGTTATCTGGGAACTTGTTAACTGGTGAACCGCCTTGAAAAAAGACGCAAAAACCGGTGTATAAAAATTGACAGAAAGTAAAAATGAAAAAAGAAAAAGACTGCCTTTTTTTGCTGTATTCATCAGATTTCCCTTTTCCCCCCATGGTCGTGGTCTTTTTGATCCATCGAATGATAGCCAAAAAAACACTATGCCTTTTATTATAGGGGCAGGGACAGGAGTTTTCATTCAAAATGTCACAAACAATCTATAAAATGAAATAAAAAGCCTATTTCTGATTACAATATGTTAGAGCTGTAAATTGAAACCATCCTTGCTTAGATGTCACCGTATAATCAGCGTGATACTTTTGCAAAATGGAGACTATGTTTTTGAGCCCAAATCCATGTTCAATATTTGATTTTGTGCTAACCGGAATCACATTATTCAGAATAGTCGCATTATGATTGGTTTTGTTTCGAACAGAAATCACAAAATCACAATTGCTAAGCTGCAGTTTAATTTGGACACACGGGTTGTCTGTTTTTTCGGATGCCTCTATTGCATTATCTATAAGATTTCCAAGTAACACAAGTAAGTCGGTAGAAGAAATCGGGCACCCCTTCAAATTGCAGAGTGAGAAGATGATCGGGATGGATTTCTTTTTTGCTTCGTTATATTTCTGGCTAAGAAGTGTATCAATCATCGGCCATCCAGTATTTACAACAAGTGTATTTTCGTGGATGATCGAAGAACTGCTGTGAATCAGCTCTAAGGCAGACTGCGTATTGCCATGTTCAAGCAACCCAGCAATTGTGTTCAATTGATTTGTGAAATCGTGGGTCAAGCGACGTTGCTGCATATAGACATCATAAAGAGCAGTTGCCTTCTCGCTTTCCAACTGAATTTGCTGGTGAAGCAGTTTGTCTTGTTCCATCTTGGAGTTGTATTCGTTGAGTAAATCAATCAGGACGAAGTGCATAACCATAGCCAGCAAAAGGCCGACCGCATCAATGATTAAAAGAATATGATTTCTCGTATCCCATACAGGAATCGAAAATAGCGATATCATCACAAGGCAAGCAACGCAGGGATACAACGTTAATACGAACCATTGTAACGGAGAAATTTTCAGCTTTTCCCAACTGGCAGAATAAAAGTAACGAAAAATCATAGCAATGGTGACTAGGAGCGAGACGTTCGGCGTAACAAACAGAACAGAATCTATGGTCAGGTAGGTCCCTTGATTTGTACGCACAAGGTCAACCAACCAATATACAATAGAAGATGCCAGTGCATTGATGGTCAAGTCCGTACATAGAGCAAACAGCCTTTTCCAAACGGAGCTGTTCCACGCCATTGAAAATGCAAAAAACAAACATAGAGTCAAGAAATACCGAAGGTAAGTGGGAACGATGAAAATGTTGATAAAAATACAATACAAAGCAGTGAGGATGCCAATTAGACTATAGGCGATGTACTTTTTTACGCGTGGCTGCCCCAGGAACGCGCAATACACATTGACCAGCAAAAATGTTTCTGCAAAGCTCTGAATGAAGGCTGAAATCCAATTCCAGATATCTATATTTGTCACACCGTTCCCCTCCATTCAATATAACGGTTTTTGATGACAGTGTAATCCTTTCTGGCCGCATTCATAAGTACGCCGTTCGATAGATATACATGGTAACTGGCAATGCGTTTGATATAGACCATATTTACCATCGTGCTTTTGTTAATCTGCAGGAAGCCTTGATCTGAAAGTGTATTCACATAATCGGAGAGCTTGCCATAAAAAGAAGTAATTGGCATCAAGGAATTGATCCCAAACACATTCAGCTTCCGCAAATCGCTCTGAATATAAACAATATCGTGACATGGGATTTGGAAGGTTTCCCCGTGCTGTTTATAAGATAGAACAGCATGACCCAATGCAAGTTGTTGCAATATATCTGAAAGGCATAGAGGCAATGTGTTTTGGATATCCTGTTTTAGAACATAACGAAACGCATCGATGGTGTATCCCTTTGGTGCGAATTCCAGATAGGCCGATACAAACACAATAATGATTTCCGGTTTTTGTTTCTTTAGGGCACGTCCAACTTCAATCCCGTCCATTGGCTTCATGTCAGCGTCCAGAAACGCAATATCAAAACTGGATAAATCACACCGCTGCAAAAGAATCTTAGGGTTTGTTACAACAATGGTATCCAGGGGCATTCCCATCTTTCGATAATATTGTATTACTGATTGCTCAAGCTTTTTGGCAAAGCGGCCATCATCATCACAAATTATTGCGCGCATCCGAACATCCTTTCCTGTAAGGTGGGTCTTTGCTTTTTTTTTGAAAGAATAGTCATAGAATTGCTCTATCGACAATAAGAAGATTCGCTTTTCTATTCGTTATTCCGTATTTTTTGATACATCAGATTATATATTCTCATTTTGCGAGATGTCAAGGGCGTAAAATGCCCCTATAGGTAAAGGCAGTGACGAAAGATTTGGGCGCGACTCTGATAGTATTGCGAACAACACACATGTGGTCGCAAAAGGAATTAGCCAAATGAATCAATCGCTCTGCAAACACAATTTGGCGTTATGAGAATAATTTGCAGGAAGCTATGCTCGGCACTCTGCGTTCTTCTTCGGCAATCTTTGGGGGTCCGTTATCCTTTTGAGAAAACAATGGAGACGATCACTCGCTGACAGACAGCCAAAGAGAGCTTTTTATGCTGTTGAAGGACAACCTTCTCCACCTACAGGAACTTAATGATGAACAGAAGGCTATCTGCTTTATGGAATTACAGAAACGGTTCTTGAAAGAGTTTGCGGGTGGTTTGTAACCACGTGCAGCTCATTTGGAAGTTGTAAAGATATCCTACAAAATCAGGAAAAATGTGTGCCCAGGCTTTCAAAGCCGAGGGCATTTTTTATCTGTAGAACGATCTGTAATCGAACACTTTCCGTCGGGCTCACTATCAACAGTTGGTATGGTGGTATTAATTGTCAGTCTTTAGAATCCTGACAAGCACATTCCATTGAAGGAGGGAAAGACAAATAGGCACTTTCATACATTGCATATGCAATATATGACAACATCATTGACATGATTGCTGCATGAGCATATCTCTATATTAAGTAAATATACTTTCTTCTGCTTTCTTCAATAATTCCGTTTTAATTGGGCCAAAAGGAGAGAAAAGTATGAAGGCATCACATTATACAAGTGTGTACGCACTGGAAAGCAGGGACAAGGAAAAGCTGATTTTTAACGCCCGCACATTAGCTTTGGCGCTCATCGAAAATGATAAGCTTGACTCATATAACGCTTTCTGCACGAACGGAACTCCTATACAGGACGAAAAACTTCTTTCCGATCTCAAGACAGGCGGTTTACTTTTGGAGGACGATGTTGATGAGGAAGCCATTATTCGACATGAACAGCTAAGTGCCAGGTATAACACGAATCAGCTCTCTCTAGTTCTTGCACCTACATCAAATTGTAATTTCCGGTGCGTCTATTGTTATGAACGCCCTGTTCTTCGTTCCTCTAAAATGAATGAAGAAACGCAAGAAGCCATCGTAAATTATGTGAAGTCGGTGGCTACGCATTTGGATCAATTATTTATTACTTGGTATGGTGGCGAGCCGTTACTGGCACTTGACGTTATTGAAGCATTATCCAAACAATTTATTGATATCTGCGAAGAGCACCATATTAACTATGGCGCCTCTATCGTCACAAACGGCTACTTGCTCAACCGGGACGTGGTCAAAAAATTGAATGAACTGCGGGTTCATCGGTATCAGATTACGCTGGATGGAAAGAAGGAAATTCATGACGTTAACCGGCCTCTTGCAAACGGAGGTGGGACGTTCGATGTTATTACAAAGAATCTCATTGATGTCAAGGACATCATTCCGAGCGTATCTCTGCGAATTAACACAGGAAAGCATAACGTCAATGATGTTCAAGATATTTATAAGTGGGTTTCGGAAAATGGATTGGAGGAAAAGGTTTCTCCGTACTTAGGGAAAATCACCAGCTCTGGTGACGATGATCCCACCACTTCGATGTGTCTCACGACTGATGAATTTGTTTTGGCAAGGATAAATCTTATTAAACAAGGAATTGATACGGCGGCGGGTACGTTTACTTTTTATCCCAATCCGGTCCGTTGCTATTGCGGAGCAGATAATAATAGTGTCTATGTCATTGATTCCGATGGCTCTCTTTACAAATGCTGGGATGATATCGGCCACAAAGATCTCGCAGTAGGCAACATCAAGGAAGGGTTAAACTATAGCCCGACATTCTTTGCTTACATGCAATATAGTGCTTTGGATGATGATGATTGCAAAAATTGTCCTGCTTTGCCGCTATGTATGGGTGGTTGCCCTCATCGCAGACTGTTCAAGCTTCCGGATCGGTGCAGTGAATTCAAAGATCATCTGAAAGACTTCTTGCTGATTACTGCCGAAAGAATCCTTGAGCAAAGACGCTAACAGAAACATGATGTAGCTCAATAAAGGATTCAGCTTATGTTTTCGCAGTGTAAAAAGTATTTTACCAAGCATAGAGGTGCGATTATTATCATTTTGCTTGCATCGCTTGTTAATGCTGCGTTGGGAACCGTTTCACCGTATATAACCGGCTCTATTATTACCCGAATAAGCAACCGCTACCCACCACGAACCATTTTCGTGGGTTGTGGCGTGCTGTTGGCAATCTATCTGGTATCACAACTCATCAGTTTTGTTGTGGGGCTTATCCGTATCAAAGCAGAAATTTGCATGGGAGAAGAATTCAACAGCGACGTAATATTCTATGTTCAAGACCTCCCTTATGCGTTCATCCAAAAACAAAATATGACTGTCTTGAATCAGGCGATCAATCAAGATACGAATACGGTTATCGCATATTGTTTGGATACACTTTTAAGTGTTTTGACTCGATTGGTTTCACTTTTCGTATTGCTTGCATTATGCTTCTATATCAGTCCAAGCATGACTTTTGTCATCGCCTTGTCTGCGTTAGCATATGTCGCAATATTTCTGAAAATGAAACGACCTATTTTTAACGCTCGCAAAGAGTTCAGAGCCAGCGAAAGCATATTCTTTTCAAAACTTTTCGAACAGTTAGAGCACATTTACTTCATAAAAACAAACGCAATAGAAACGAATTTTAGAAAAAGGCTTGCCAGTTCATTTGATAACTACTTAAAAATAAGAATGAAGGACAATATGATCCAAGCCGCTCTATCTGGGTGGCAAGGTATCACTTCTATTATCTTTCAAGTTATCATGCTTTTGATTGGAGCTACCTTGGTTTATAAGGGAAAACTCGAAGTCGGCTTTTTGTTGACTTTTTCTAGCTATTTTTCCCAATTACAAGGAAGTGTACAATACTTTTTATCATTGGGAGCCTCCTATCAAAACGCCAAAGTATCTCAGAAACGCATCAATGATATTTTGTCAAATCCTTTAGAAACAACTGGAAAGAAAAGGGTTGATACCATATTCTCAATCGAGGCCAACAATTTGTCCTTTTTGTTCTCTGATCAAAACCAAATGTTATACAGCAGCCTTTCTTTCGCTATGCGAAGAGGCAAGATATATTGTCTTGTAGGCGATAACGGAAAAGGAAAGACTACACTGATTAATATACTGTTAGGGTTGTATAACGATCAAATCCCCTTGGGTACCATTAAAATCAACAATACCGATATCAAAGAAGTTGATATGAAATGGTTGAGAAAAAGGCGAATTGCGTACCTTTCGCAGGAAAATGTAATCTTACAGGATACCTATTCTGATAATATGTCTTTGGTATCTGGTACAAACATCAGTTTGGATCAGAAAGTCTTTTTTGATTTGTGCCATCTTTTGAACGCTAAAAACATCAACGAACACGATATAATTTCACTTGATACATTATCAGGAGGTGAAGCACGAAAAGTTTGTATCCTACGCACATTGTTAAAGAACTGTGACCTTCTCATTCTGGATGAGCCTGACAGTTCTCTTGACGAGAAGAGCGTCACAGCTTTAATGGATTATGTCGCAGATACCAAAAAGGATAAGATTACAGTTGTCGTTTCGCACAACATAAATGTTATGAAGCGGTGTGATGAGGTTATTCAATTGTAAAAGGGAACAATGGTGCATTACCTGTACGCAAACTCGTCGCCTAAAATTTATTATATTGAAAGGTAGGTAATATTATGGAGTTCTTAGCTTTATTTGGAGACCTCTTTAACGATACTGGCAGTAAATCGAACGACTCGTCTGATTGTAACTGTCAATGTTTTAATGGCGAAGTCCGAAACTGTGATCATAGTTCTTCCTGTTATGTGTATGGCGAATGCAAAACTGTTATAGGCGAAGTGTGGTGCCCATGCAAAAGACCTAGAACTTGTAGAGGCATTGCCAAACGAGACCATTTATAAACGAAATTGACAAATCGAAGGATAGTTTATTTTCTTTACCACTATAAGTACTATATTTGAAAGGTAAAGTGATATGCTTGTGATCTGGCGCTTAATACAAAATGATACACATATGAGATGGTGCATCGCTAACAATCTCATTCCAGTTTTATTAGGAATAATATTCTGGAATCGTCTCCCAAATGAAATGATTGCGTACCAAACCACAAGTGCGTCTTTTACTGGCACGCAAGAGAAGCTTTCTGCCGTCTTTGCTGTTCCTTGCCTCTACGCTGTAATCCTGTATGTAATTATAAAACTTGTGTTACGCTTGGCAAAAGGTCGACCATTGGGAATTATTTACCCGCTGATTTTTATGGCGCTTTCCATTTATTTTCTCTATATAGAAATTGTCCCTCTAATAACCGAACTACGGTGGATGATCATCGTACCAGCCATTGTTTTCTTTTTGCTCAATATCTTTGCTGAAGTACACCGCATCAAATCAAATAAATAGCCGACCATTTTCCCAGTTTTGTGGTTGAACCCGACATTTTATGAAAGCCGTTCTACGGCATCCTCGCCCCCTGATGATGTTCTCATCAGGGGACTTTGCTTTCCAAAAGATGATACCATACGCCAGCCTGGGTATCGAAGTAATTAAACAAATCAGCCGTATGATAGCACAAGGAAACCAGAAAAGGTGTATAAAGAGTATTGATGAATGAAAACATTTATTATATCCCACATGATTTTCAATAAGGGGCGTGGGCATGCCGGAGCATTTTGCAAATGCAAGAAATATTTATATAGATCTTGCTTAAATAGATGCTTAAACTCGCTTTTAATAGATTCCTTCGCAGATTTCATAATTTTGGCTATTATAATGAGGGCTCGAGACACCAAGGCATTATATCTTAGACAATAACAGGGCGGACAAGCTAAGTAGCATGTCCACCCTGTTTCATTTGATTCTGAGTAAAGTGGCTGATCTTTTTTCTATGGTAACAGCCCGGAAAGAATGATCAAGCATTACGAGTTTTTGGAACAACAACCTATGATGGGTTCTTCCATCCAATGATTAGTCAGCAGGTTAACATAGGAACGACAATGGATTGTATGGAGTTTGACATTGAGAAATGCTGGCTTTCTACTATTTTCCTCATACATCAAGTAACCGCTGGTGATCCATCAGCGAAGCAGAGAATCTACTGAGTGCGACTCTAAAATAATTATGATATTTTTTCTTTTGCGTAAATCATTTTGGGGAGATTCCTCGTTATCATAAGTGAAGCACATTTTACAAGGGGGGGGGATGCATATGCGGGACGCGCAGTTGATACGTCGCATTCAGGCCGGAGACCTCACGGCGGCGGATACCTTGATTGAGCGATATTATGCGGCAATTCTGCGATATTGCACCCGCCATACCCCTTGTACACAGACGGCGGAGGACCTGACCCAAGAAGTCTTTTTGCACCTGTTCCGCACCATAGGAAGCTACCGGGAACAAGGGCAGTTCCGCGCCTATCTGTATCGCATCGCCTATTGTCTGTGTGTGGATGCCGCCAGACAAAGAAAAACGGAACCGTTGCCGGAGGACATGGCAGACACATCGACGCCTTTCGAAGCTGTCGAAAACCGTGATGTGGCAGAGCGGCTGTTGGCAAGTATGCCCCCGGAACAGCGGGAAGCCGTATTGCTCCGGTATGGGGAAGGATTGAAATACCGCGAGATTGCAGCCGTGACGGGCCAGCCATTACGCACCGTACAGAGCCGTGTACGGAAAGCATTGAAAACTTTAAGGGAGGGAAAACTGTGAATTCTTCTGAGTTGCATCGCCTGCTGTGCCAGGGGCCCCAGCCCTCTCGCATGGCGGAAACCAAACAAAAGTGCGCCGCGCTCTTACAAGAAAATCAGGTGCGGCAGCGTACTGGGTTCTGGACCCTCCTTTCACAGGTATGGCGCTTTACCGGGGTGCCCATGTGGGCGGCTCAGGGGGCCGCTTCTGTGCTGTTTTTCCTGGCAACGGCCGGACAAAAAGACCTTGTGTCCTGGCTGCCGCTGCTGGGGCCGCTGCTGGTGGCGGTGTGTCTGCCGGTCCTGTTTGCCGGTCAGCGCTACGACATGGACGAGCTGGAAGCTTCCACCTGTGTGTCCCGTGCAGAACTGGCACTTGCCAAGCTGATTCTGGCCGCGGCCGCAGACCTTGTGATTCTGACGTCGGCACTGGTGTTGGGAAGGTCACAGACGGGAAAAGCCTTGCTGCCGTTATTTTTCTATCTGCTGGTTCCTTTTTTGTTTTGTGCGATGGTTGCCTTGACCGTACTTCGACGCTGCCCGCGGAGCAATGGGACGATCTGTATCGCGGTATGTTCCGTCACGGCGGCGGGACTGCTGATGATCCATCTTGCGGCGCCCCAACTGTATGAAACATCTGCATTGGGCGGCTGGATTCTTGCATTCCTGGTATTCGGCGGATTTTTTGTCAGAGAACTGATTTCTCTGTTCCAACAACGAAAGGAGGGTATCATCGGTGGAATTGCAGCTTGAAAATCTTTCCAAGGAGTTCGGAGGAAACACGGCGGTGGCAGGGGTCACGGCTGTGTTGGAATCCGGTATTTATGGTCTGTTGGGTGCCAACGGGGCAGGAAAAACAACCCTTTTGCGGATGATCTGCGGCGTCTTGAAGCCCACTGCCGGACAGGTACGCCTGGATGGGATTCCCATTGACGCACTGGGGGCGGCATACCGGGATAAACTGGGCTATCTGCCCCAGGATTTTGTCGGATATCCGCAGTACAACGCCCGTGATTTCCTTCTGTATATGGCTGTGCTGAAAGGGATGACCCGCTCCCAGGCTATGCCGAAGATTCAGGAACTGCTGCATATGGTCCGTCTGCAGGAGGCTGGGAATAAAAAGATCCGGACCTTTTCCGGCGGAATGCGCCGCCGGTTGGGCATCGCCCAGGCATTGCTCAATGACCCGGATATTCTGATTCTGGACGAGCCCACCGCCGGGTTGGACCCCAAGGAGCGTGTTCACTTCCGCAACATTCTGGAAGGGTACGCGCAGCAAAAAATTGTGCTGCTTTCCACCCACATTGTTTCTGACCTGGAAGCAATTGCACACAAGGTGTTCCTGATGAAAGACGGACGCTTTCAAACCCAGGGCACCGTCTCCGAACTGCTGCAGCAGGCAAACGGGCGCGTGTGGGAATTGACTGTACCATCCAGGGAGGCCGAGATCTGGCAAGCGCGGATGACTGTGGCCAATCTGCGCTATGACGGGAACAGCGTGACGCTGCGGATTCTGGCGGATGCAAAGCCTGCCCCGGCTGCAAGACCCTGTATCCCCACGTTGGAAGATCTGTATCTGTTGTACTTCCCGGAGGAGGAAGGAGGCTACAATCCATGAGTCTGTTCTGGCAGGAGCATAAGAAACTGTGGCGCTCCGGGCTGACCAGACTGGCAGTCTTTGGAATGCTGGTGCTGACGCTGGGGCTGCAGGTATGGGCCATGCAGAGTATCAATTTCGGCACCATGCGGTCAGACGGAAGTCACCAGATCGATGGGTATAGGAACATCCGCAAGAGTCAGCAATATTCCGCCCGGTGGCAAACGCTCACCGATGAGACAGCACAGGATATGGTGCGTACCTATCAGCAAATCCTGGCGGAAAACCCGGAGTTTGACGGTGCCTTGGCGGATTTCAGCTTTCTGCAGGGAACATTGGTGTCGTTTCTGTGGCCGGAGGTGGAGGATCAGACCCAGCCCTATCCCACACTTACCATCTACTATGTGGACCCTGCTCGCTTGACCGGTCTGTATGAGCGTCGGGAGGAAAAACTCGAATATTACCTGGAAAACCAGTTTTCAGACCCGGCGGATCGGCAGTTCTTTCTGGATATGGACAGCCAGGTGGACAAGCCAATGGCATACGGCTGGGCTGCAGGCTGGTCTGTCATTTTGGGCAACGGAATCGGGGGCTTTGGGCAGATGGTCTTGCCCGTGGTTCTGGCTCTGGCCCTGACGTCTGTGTTTGCCGGGGAAAGACGGCGGGGCATGGATACGCTGCAGGTGACATCCCTGTATGGAAAAGCAGGACTGGCCGGGGCCAAACTCCTGTCGGGCTTGGCATTTGCGGCGGAAATCTTTGCGATGTTTGCGGCGGTTATGGTAGCGGTTCAGGTTATCTGGCTGGGATTTGAGGGCTGGAATCTGCCCATCCAGTTGATCAAGATGCTGACCACCGCACCGATGAATATGCTCCAGGCGGAATGCTATGAGCTGGCGTATCTGTTCTGCTCTGTGCTGGGCTTTGCCGGGATTGCCTTGCTGATGTCGGCGCTTCTACCCGGAACCACGGCAGCATTGATCGCCGCATTGCTGATCACCTGGGGACCGCAGATCCTCAACCAGTATCTGCCCTGGTCAGTGCAGCAGTATCTGCGGCTGCTGCCCTTTGTGGGCGGGGCAGAGGATATCTTCCGGCAGAACCTGTATCATTGGTTCGGTTTCCGGATCTGGTCACCCGGACCTTTGCTTGTATTTCCACTTTTTATAGGAGTAGTTTGTGTGCCGTTAGCTATAACAGCATGGTGCCAAAAGAGAAAGCGCTAATAGACGGCCGCAGTCAAAAGGAGCTGCTATAGAAGAATTTTCTTACAAAATAATGCGCATAAATCGTTCCGCCAAAGAGATTGTTGTAGAATCTTCGCCTTCCTCAATCAGATCAAATAACATCAAAAAGTCCCAGGAAACATAACCTGTTTCCTGGGACTTTTTTGATTTGTGAACACTGAAGATACCCCATAAACCCGTACAACCAGGGCGGGTAATCCGTACTGCTTGTACCTAAAGATATTCGGCTATCTGAGATAAACTTGAACATGTAAGGAGCCAAGAAATTCCTTCGCATGAACCTTGAAAAGAGCATATCATTCTTCAGGCACAAACCTGTGATGAGGAGCCACATCAGCGGCAAGTGCGGCAAGTGCATAACCGGCCTGTAAGTACTGGATTGCTTCCGGTATACAGCTACGATCCATCACAGCATAATGATACTTCTGTACGCAGCTCGGTGAGTACCACGGAGGGGTTAGAGTCCCATGGATCTGGTAGCAGCCAGACGCCTGAATGTATTCCCGGCAGGCCGGAGCGTCTGCCAGTCCCCAGGGGTGTCGAGGACAAATGTGGGGATAACATACAACTGAGATTTAGCCCTTAGCGGCTTTATTGGGCGGGAAGCGATATCCCGCCCCTTTACATACAACTACCTGTAAGGAGGCGAACTACATGCTTAGAAACGATTGGAGTTACAGGCGCGGGGATATTTACTTGGCAGATCTCGGAGAGCATCGCGGCCACATTCAGGGCGGCATCCGTCCGGTAATCAATATTCAGAACAACAGCGGCAGCTTCTTTGGCCCGACGCTGATTGTCGTGCCGCTGACGACGGAACTGAAAAAGCTGAAACAGCCGACGCACTACGTCCTGAACAAGCAGCACGGACTGAACGAACCGTCCATGAGCGAGGCCGAACAGATCGTTACCATCAACAAAGCGCAGATCATCAAATACCTGGGGCGGACAAGCCAACGACACATGCAGCGCATCGACGACTGCATCCGTGCCAGCCTGCATCTGGATCCGGAGGATTCCCTTCCCATCTCGGAATGTGCAGAGTTTCCCTGATGGGCCATACAGGCCACCCTATCCCATACAGAAAGCGAGGAAATACATATGGAAAACACCGTAATCTATGAGAATCCCATTCCCGTTGAGGAACCGGTCGTGACCAAAATGTGCTATTCGATTGCGGAGATCGAACTGATTCTCGGCATCAGCCGCCCTTCTGTCATCAAGCTGCTGAAGCGGAATGAGTTCAAATGGTTCAAGGTTGGAACGGTATACCGGATCTCCAAGCCGAGCTTCGATGCATGGTTGCAGAAAACCGTTTGACCTTCCAGGATGTCGGCTTCCACGAAACGGCCGGATCGACATCCTAACGTTATGAAACAGAATCAGGTATTCTTTAACCAGGTCCAAGGACCTGGTTAAAATTTTATAAGGAGGATGCAGAGATGGCAAAAGAGAAGACGACCATGTCGGTTTCGGAAATGCAGCACATGCTGGGTCTGAAAAAGACGGACTCCTATTGGCTGGTGCACAAGAACCTATTCAAGACCATCATCATTGCAAAGCAAATGCGGATTGACATTGCCAGCTTTGAAAAATGGTATGCCAATCAGGTCAAGCGTTCCAAAATCAATGGTCCCCCTCCCGGTGCCGAACTGAGGGCCTATTCCCTATCGGTCAAGGAGATGGCGGAACTTCTGGGGATTTCCACCGACACCGCTTACACCATCATCAAGCGGGACAAGCTAGAGACCTTTGAGGTGGATCACTGGACACGGATTCGCAAGGATGTTTTCGAGAAATGGTACCAAGGCCAGACCAAGTACCGCACCTCTGAAAACCGGGAGCGGGACAAGGCATTGGAAGAAACCGGCTATACCATGCCGGAAATCGCCAGAATGCTGATGGTATCCAGAAATGAAGTCTATACCCTTCTGGCCAGCCCGAAAAACCAGGGTATTTTCGAAACCTTCGTCGTGGCCGAAAAGAAACGGGTCACAAAGCAGAGTTTCGAAGCCTGGTACCAGGGTCAGCACAGATACATAAAGCTGGAGGACCGCTCTGCAGAGGAACAACAGGAAATTTCCCTGATAAAGAAGCAGAAAGAACGGCCCCGGCTTATGGTTGATTCGAACAAACAGTCTTACAGTATCAAAGAGACGGCGATCCTTCTGGACGTCACGGAAACCGAGGTCCGGAAAATGATTCAAGCCGGAGAACTGGAAGCGAAAAAATACGGGACCCGCTATCTGATCTTGAAAGCCGAAATTGAATGGTGGCTTCTGCAGCAGCAGATGGACAAGAATACGTAAGGAGGCAGATTATTATGGCATCCATCGTACAACGAGGAAACCGATATCACGTCGTCTACATGTATGATGCAGAGGACGGGAAACGCAAGCAGAAATGGGAAACCTACAAAACACTGGCGGATGCAAAGCGCCGGAAATCGGAAGTCGAGTACCGCCAGCAGATGGGAACCATGGTCATTCCCACCTGCAGAACGGTCGAGGAACTGATGCATGAATATGTTGCCATCTATGGCAAGAGCACCTGGTCCCTCTCCATGTATTCCGGAACCAATGCTCTGGTGAATCATTACATACTTCCTCTCATCGGTTCCATGAAACTGTCGGATATAACTTCCCGCGTGCTGGAGAAATACTATATGCAGCTTCTTCAGACGCCGGCAGTCAAAAAGATCACCGATAAGAAGTATGCAAAAAAGAAAACCGAGTACGTCACTGCTGCCACTGTAAAGAAGGTGCACAACGTTCTTCGCAGCGCCTTTCACCAGGCGGTCAAATGGGAGTTGATGGAGAAGAACCCTGCCATCTACGCGACGGTTCCCAAACCGGAAGTTCACAAGCGGGAGATCTGGGATGCACCGACACTGTTCCACGCCCTGGAGCTGTGCGAGGATGAACGGCTGAAACTGGCCATCAATCTATCTTTCGCCTGCTCCATGCGCATCGGAGAGGTTCTTGGTCTCACTTGGGATTGCGTGGATATCACGCCGGAGAGCATTCGCGCCGGCAAGGCTTACGTCCATATCAACAAGGAATTGCAGCGCGTTTCCAAAGAGGCGTTGGCCGTCCTGGAGCAGAAGGATGTGCTCCGCATCTTTCCAGATACCAGCGGGGTAAACAAAACCGTTCTGGTTCTGAAAAAGCCGAAAACGGCCACCAGCACCAGAAAGGTATTCCTGCCGAAGACCGTTGCCGAGATGCTCGTGCAATGGAAGTTCTCGCAGGACTTCACGAAGGAGTCTGTGGGCAAGGAATACAGCGATTATAATCTTGTTGTTGCCAATGCCTTGGGCACACCGATCGAACAATCCCGCATCACCGCCATGTTCCGGGAACTGATTGAAGCCAACGACCTTCCCAAGGTCGTATTTCACAGTCTTCGTCACTCCAGCATTACATACAAGCTGAAGCTGAACGGCGGCGACATCAAAGCCGTTCAGGGTGACTCCGGGCACGCAGTGGCAACTATGGTTACCGATCAGTACTCACACATCCTGGACGATGACAGAAAGGCCAACGCAAAGCTCATTGAAGATGCATTCTACAGCGGAAAGAATCTGAATCCGGATGAAAAGAAACCCGCACCGGAAAAGGCCACCACAGACGAACAAAAGCCTGCGGTGGACCCGGAACTGCTGGCCAAGGTTCTGGCCAATCCGGAGATGGCCGCCCTTCTGAACGCCCTGGCCAAAAGCCTGAATTAAAAAAAGCAGCCTGATTCGGACTGCCATCAAAAAACAAAAACGTACATAGGGGGAAGGCAGACATCCGCCATTTTGACGAGTGACTGTCTTCTCCCCTTTTATTTTCCAAAATTCTGAACCTGAGTTCGAATCCAACTTGCCTTTCAGCGGATTTTTCTACCGAATTTATCTAACAAAAGGGAGTGCCAAAAAACGATAGCGGTCTCTTTCTTAGAAAATTCTAAAAATCGGCTAATTTTTACCCCTTCCAATCTAAGATAACGGAGTAAAACAAATTACCACGGAATAAAACGGAACGCGGTTTATGTACGATGCAGAATGAAAACGCTTCGAACAGAATACCAAGGAAGTAAATTGCCCGATGGTACTCCTAAGGGTTAGTTGTGAGTTCGATTCTCGCCGGGGGTGCCAAAAAATAACACCGCAAGCTGCTGCTCTGAACTGCACCCCATTTGTTAGACAGTATGGTATACTGGATAACAAGTGGGGTGCTTTATTATGCCGAAAGGAATACCAAACAAACGCTACACACCGGAATTTAAGCAACTGGTAGTGGAGACAATGCGAGAAGAACATTTAAGTGTTCGGGAAGTAATGCGAAGGTTTAAAATCAATGATCATGGCATTATTGAACGCTGGGAACGAATCTATCTTGAAGAAGGGCCGGAAGGATTGGCGATAGAACGTCGAGGGCGCAAAAGAAGAAGCCGGCTTGCGAAGCTGTCTAAAACAGTTGAAGAAGACCTTATTGCCGAGAACCAGCGACTGCGCGCGGAGAACGAATACCTAAAAAATTTGCAAGCCTTGGTTTTGGAGGAAGAGCGACGCCGGCACAGAAAATGCAGGTAGTCCAAACACTAAGGCCGAAATATCCTTTGTCCCAGCTGCTCGAAATCGCTCAACTGCCTCGTGCCACTTTCTACTACCATCTGAAGCGGATGCAAAAGGAAGATAAATACGAAGAAGCAAAAGCGGAGATTTCCTCCATTTACCACGAAAACAAAGGGCGGTATGGATACCGGCGCATTACCGCAGCACTACACAAGAACGGTATACATTTGAACCACAAGACGGTGCAGCGACTCATGAAAGATCTGGGATTGGTTTGCCGTGTCAGACCCAAGAAGTATCGCTCTTACAAAGGAGAAGTGGGCAAGATCGCCCCTAATCTGCTGAACAGAGACTTCCATGCGGAAATGCCAAACCAGAAGTGGGTTACTGACGTGACAGAGTTCAGCCTGTTCGGCCAGAAGCTCTATCTTTCTCCAATCTTGGACCTGCACAATGGGTATTTGGTAAGCTACGCTATCTCTGACCGTCCGGTTTTAAGCATGGTAACGAAGATGCTTGCCAAAGCCTTTGAAACCATACCGGATGGAACCAGACTGATTCTTCACTCCGACCAGGGCTGGCAATACCAGCACAAGCAGTACCGGAGGATGCTTAAAGCAAAGGGCATCCGGCAAAGCATGAGCCGCAAGGGAAACTGTTTGGACAATGCAGTGGCGGAAAACTTCTTCGGTCTGCTCAAGAGCGAATTGCTCTATCTACAAAAGTTCCAGTCCATGCGGCACTTCAAACAAGAACTCATTGACTATCTGGATTACTACAATAACCGACGTATTAAGACAAAGCTAAAGGGCCTGCCGCCTGCAATTCACAGACAACAAGCCCTTTCGGTTGCTTGAACAGTTTTTATTTGAAAATATTGTCTAACTTTTGGGGGTCATTTCACTCCGTAGCTTGCGGTGTTATTTTTGTTCTTCTGCTTTTGGGTGTCCAATTTTACAGGCTCAGTTTTCGGGAGCCCCTGAGGTCAGAAGCGTAGCCAGTATGTTAGACGGTTCCGATGCTCTTTGCGTGGTTCTGACCAGAACCGCGCAAAAAGTGTAAGAGCAAGGATCCTTGATCATCTTGTTTCAATTTCCATGTTCAAAAGTCCTTTTCAACCCGCTTTCCTCTTAGGTCAAAGGACTTACGCAATACCGCACTCTTCTTCCTCATAATCCATTGTTTCGCCCTCATAGTTTGGAGCGCAACAGCGGTAACGAGGAGAAAGTGAAAAGCAAAACAGCCTATTCACTTCCATCCCCGACGTTCAGGATCAAGTGTATCCAACGCAGTGTACAGAAGCGCGTTGCAGATAGCCGCTGCCACGTTGCTTCCGCCTTTTCGTCCCATTGCGATAATGGCCGGGACCCCAGCGGCTTTGCATACCTGCATCAGCCGCTGTTTGCTCTCCACCACGTTTACAAATCCCACCGGTACGCCCACTACCAAGGCCGGACGAAATCCTTTTTCAATAAGATCGGCAATTTCCAGCAAAGCGGTAGGTGCATTTCCCACCGCCAGCAGTGCCCCCGGCAGAACCGTAGCTGCATGGTGCATGGCCGCCACAGCCCGGGTAGTTCCCTCTTCCCTGGCCTGTTCAGCCACCTTTTCATCCGCCATAAAGCAATATACCTGTAATCCTAATTTGGCAAGGCTCGGTTTGCTGATACCGGCTTTTGCCATATTGGTATCCGTCACGACCGGAACGCCCCGGCGCAGTGCTGCCACGCCGAGGGACACCGCATCCGGCGTGAATTGCAAGGTATGGGCATAGTCAAAATCAGCCGTGGTATGGATGACACGTTTGATGACTGCTTCTGTATGCGGCAAAAGTGTGATGTTTTGTGCCTTGAGTTCCGACTCAATAATAGCCATACTGGTCCGCTCGATGTCAGCAGGCAGATGGTGCTCAGGTACCATACTCAATACTCTACTCCCCTTCTGGCAATAATGCCTTGCTGATAGGGATGCTTATGGCAGCACATCTCGGTGGAATAGTCTGCCGCTTCCTGCATCCAGTCGGCCGGTTCCCGTCCGGTCAGCACGATTTCCTGCCCAAGCGGACGATCCAAAACAGAATGCCGCAGCAATTGTTCATCTACCATTTTCAAGCGACAGGCAGCACAGGCTTCATCCAGAATCAGCAAATCGCAGGCTTCCGACACCGCCTGCCGCAGCAGTTCATCGTGGCGTGCACGCACCCGCTGCCGTTCTTCCGGACTCATCTGAGAAAAGAATCCGGTTCCCGGCTGTCCTGAATATATTTTAGCCCCCAAACGGCGCAGCGGTTCCAATTCACTGCTTTGGCCATCTTTAAGAAACTGTACCACAGTAACGCTGCCCCCGCTGCCCAACATACGCAATGCCAGTCCAAAGGCGGCTGTGGTCTTTCCTTTTCCTTCGCCCCAATACAGATGTACCAGTCCCTTATCCATGGCTGTATTCCTCCATCGCACGGTAGATTGCCGGCATGTCCAGCGCCGCACGTACACTGGCTGCCAATTGATCATATTGTTCCTCTTTATAGGCGGTTCGATCCATACTGGGGGCCCAGGTTACCGGCAGCCCCTTCCGCTGCAGCAGCCACTTTGCCAGATGGTCGGTCATATCTGCCGTATCAAACAAACCATGGAGATACGTTCCGAATACCAGTCCCTGTACCGCACCATCCTCCGCGCCTGTATGCAGTCTGCTGAACGGGGCTCCGCCTGTACGGCTGGTACATCCCATATGGATTTCATATCCATCCGCTCTGGCCCCGGCAAAGGGTGCGGCCAAAACATCCGCCTGCATACGGGTACGGGTCTTGTGCGGTGCAAATACCGTATGGCAAGGCAAAAGACCAAGGCCGGACAGCGTTCCTTTTTTCTCTACACCATCCGGATCGCTGATCGAAACGCCCAGCATCTGATACCCGCCGCAGATTCCAAGAACCGGTATGCCTTTTGCTGCCAGTTTCTGGATAGCTGCCTCCAGACCGCAGCTCCGCAGCCAGAGAAGATCTTGCATGGTACTTTTGGTTCCGGGGAGAATCACAAGATCCGGGCTTCCCAGCTGCTGGCTGCTTGCCACATAGCGAACCCCCAGGGCAGGATGACTTTCCAGGGGTGCAAAATCTGTAAAATTGGAGATGCGCGGCAGCCGGATTACCGCAATATCCACAGGACGCTCCGCCCGGGTCTGGTTCAGCCTGGGCGCCAGACTGTCCTCATCATCAATGTCCCACTGTCCGTACGGCACAACCCCTAGCACCGGTATGCCCGTCTTTTCACGCAGCATCTGCAGGCCAGGTTCAAGCAAACTCACATCACCACGGAACTTATTGATGATCATCCCAACAATGCGGGCACGTTCCTCCTCTTCCAGAAGAGAGACCGTCCCGTACAGCTGGGCAAACACGCCGCCGCGATCAATATCACCAACCAGCAGAACCGGTGCGTCCACCAATTTTGCCAGCCCCATATTGACAATATCATCGGCTTTCAGGTTGATTTCTGCCGGACTGCCCGCACCCTCAATGACGATCACATCATTTTCTTCCATCAAGCTCCGGTAAGCACGTTCAATGTCGGGGACCAGGGTCTTTTTCATGGCAAAGTAATCCCGCGCCGCATACTGTCCCCGCACCCGGCCATTGACAATCAGCTGACTGCCGGTATCACTGGAAGGCTTGAGCAGAATCGGGTTCATGCGCACGTCCGGTTCCCGACCGGCGGCCTCTGCCTGCGCCACCTGAGCCCGTCCCATTTCCAATCCATCCCGGGTTATATAGCTGTTAAGCGCCATATTCTGGCTTTTGAAGGGCGCCACTTTCAGCCCATCCTGGCGAAAGATTCGGCACAGTGCGGTGACAAGCAGACTTTTGCCCGCACCGGACATGGTCCCCTGTACCATAATACATCTGCTCACTCAAAGTACCTCCTGCATGGCCCGCAAAAAAGTTTGATTTTCAGTTGGGCTTCGCACAGCACAACGGTACCAGCCCTGTTCCAAACCGGTGTAGTTGGAGCAATCCCGAATCAGAACACCTTTACGGCGCAATGCTCCGACCAGGTCATGGGCTGGATGGTAGAATAACAGATAATTGGCTTCTCCCGGAACCACCCGGCATCCTAGTGAAGTCAGTCCGGCGGCCATCAGAGGGCGCTGCGCTGCAATCAGCGCATGAAGGGCACGGCTGTATTCCTTTTCCTTCAGTGCAGCTATGCCCGCTGCCTGTGCCAATCCGGACACGGCCCACGGCTGTCCCGCTCTGCGCAGCCGTTCCAGCCGATCCGGACTGCTTCCCAGAAGATATCCCAGGCGTACTCCTGCCATGGCGTACCACTTGGTAAAGGCCTTGAGAATCAGCAGCTGCGGATTTTGAGACAGGCAGCTTTCCAGCGTATGCGCAGCCGAATCATCCAAAAACTCATTAAAGCATTCATCCACCACCAGCAAGGTATTGTTTTTTCGGCAGCTTTCCAGAATATCTTGCAGCAGTGTCCTATCCGTAGTGCGTCCGGTGGGATTGTTGGGCTCGCACAACAGGACGATATCGGTTTCCGGCGTTATCAGATCCAGGAAATCCCTGCCGATGGCAAAGTCATCCCTGGCATCCAGAACGTATTCCTGCACCTCGCACCCGATACTCTGCAGTGCGGAAGCATATTCCGCAAAGGTAGGTGCCACCAGCAGAGCATGGCGCGGCTTTTCAGCTATAGCCAAGCGCCAGATCAGATCCGCCGCCCCATTTCCGCAAAGGACCCAAGTTTCAGGCAAGCCCCGGCTTTCGGCAATCGCTGCACACAAAGAGCGACATAAAGGGTCGGGATAACGGTCCTGTTGGGCTGCCGAAGATGCAATGGCATCACGGACTCCTTCCGGCAGCCCCAGCGGGCTGATATTGGCGGAAAAGTCCAAGGGAAGTCTGCCGTATTCGGCCGCAAATCCGGCCCAGTCTCCCCCATGTATCAATGTTGGCATAAAGGCTCCTTTTCCGTTCTTGTTTTCATGACAAAAGCCAGATGTACGCACGCACCGTCTCCCCCACTGCCAGGGCCAGCACGCTGGCCGTATACAGCATACGGTTGGCGCGCAGGATGTCCTGCGGCTCGATCGGCCGCAGCGGGTCCCCGATGGTGGGCTTTTCATACAGCTTTCCAAAATAGAAGGCCGGACCAGCCAGCTGTACGCCCAACGCGCCGGCACAAGCGGATTCGGTCTGCGCACTGTTGGGGCTGGCATGGCAGCGTCTGTCCCGCCGCCAGATTTTCCAGGCGCCCTGCGCACTATGTCCGGTCAGCGCCGCTGCGGCGATCCAGAACAGGGCCGCCATCCGGGCAGGCAGGTATCCGGCGATATCATCCATGTGTGCCGCAGCTCTGCCAAAATAAAGATATCGTTCATTCTTATAGCCCACCATACTGTCCATGGTGTTGACTGCCTTATAGCACAGAGCTAGAGGTGCCCCGCCAATGAACATATACAGCAAAGGTGCCATGACTCCATCTGAGAAATTTTCTGCCACCGTTTCCACCGCCGCTTTGGTCACGCCTTCTGCCGTCAGATTCTGTGTATCCCGCCCCACGATGCGCGCCACGGCCTGTCTGGCCCGGGGCAATGTCTCCCGGGTAAGACTGAAAAATACACGACGGCTTTCTTTGGCAAGGCCCCGGACCGCCAGTGCCTGCCAGCACCAGAAGGTCTGCACGGCAAAGCCGGCCACCGGATGCAGGGCTGCCGCCCAGAAACAGATGGTGCCGGTCAGAAGTAGCGTTCCCAAGGGCAGAACGGCGGCCAGCACCGCGCCGGCTGCCAGCTGACCACGGGGCGTATCGCCAAACAAGCGGCGAAGACGAGGTTCCAGAAAGGTGATGGCTTTTCCCATGAATACCACCGGATGCGGCATCCAGACAGGATCCGCCAGAATCAGGTCCAGCAAAAATCCGCATAGAATCGCGGCGCACAGAATCATACGGTCTCCTCTTTCGTGTATTGCACCGTCTTGATCACATGCAGAATGTGTTTCTGCTGCCAATCACAGGCGTCCAGCAGGTATCCGCCTGCATTGGGTGCACACCACTGATAATAGTCTTTATGCGGCACAGCATACCGCTCCATAACAGACATCTGGGTCCCGCCGTGCGCCACAATGACCATGACTTGCCGCCCCTGGGCAATGCACTCATCCACCAGCTTGGAAAAAGCCGCACAGGTCCGGTTGCAGAAATCGGTTTTGCGTTCGCCGTCCGGACAGGTCGTTTCGCAGTTGGCCTGGACCCAGGCCAGATAATCGGGATCGTGCTCCATTTCCTTGTAGTTGCGGCCTTCAAAGCTGCCGAAGCACATTTCCTGCAGGTCCTTTACCTGGACCTGCTTTGCAGTTGGAAACAGCACCGACGCCGTCTGACGGGCACGGGTCAGCGGACTGACGTAAACCAGGTCGGTGTCAAAATCAGCTTTGCGCAGCATGGCAAGGCCTTCCGCAGACAGCGGAATATCCCGCTGTCCCTGGTAGCGCTTCTGGGCGTTATAGATGGTCAGGCCATGCCGCAAAAGATAAATATTCATTCAGGAAGTTCTCCTTTCAGCACAAGCGACAATCCGCAGAAAACCCGCACGACCGTATCGGCGCGGGATGCCAGCATACAGCTCAGCCGTCCTGCGTTTTCCCGTGCAGCACGCTGGACAGGATTGGTGGGCACCACCCCGCCCCCCACTTCCGTGACGGTGATGATGGAATATTGTCGGGACAGGCGCTCCGCCAGAGCCGACAGGTCCCGGCAGTTCTGTGCCAGATTCTGGGCATCGATGCACACCTTATCCGGAAATGTCTCCGGGTCCGGCCAGAGTGTACGGGCAAACTCCGTCTTGCCGGCAAACAGCGGTCCGGTTATCAAGATCATATCGTCCACCCCCAAAGCCATTGTCCGGCCGTCAGGGCAGCCAGCATCCAGAACTCCGCCCGCTGCACAAACCAGCCGGCCAGATCCCCGCTGATGCCGCCAAACTGTTTTTTTGCGGTATGGTCATACTGCCAAAAAACCAGCAGGGCAGCCGCAGCCGCCAGTCCGCCTCCTGCCGCCAGCAGCACCGCACACAGAATGATGCACAGAACCGTCAGCACCAGCCGCACGCGGTCTCGGTCGGCCGTTGTGGCAAAGGTATGGGCAAGGCCCGTATTTTTGGCCAGCGGGAAACTGGTCACGGCCAGACCGGACAGGGCTCGCTCCAGAGTAAAGCATACTCCCATGCAGAATGCGGCCGCAGGCGTAGGGGTGATGGCTGCACACAGGCCCAGCGTAGCAACAAAATAACTGCACAGCCGTATGACCGCAAAAGCACCGCAATGCGGATCCGACAGGATCGCCTGTTTGCGGGACGGTTCGGCACAGCTGGCCAGTGCATCACAGGTGTCGGCATAGCCGTCCAGATGGATTCCGCCCGTAACCAGGACCGGAGCCAGACACAGTCCTGCTGCCCGCAGAAGCACCGGCAGGCCCAGATACGCACAGCCCCATGCCCAGGCAGCCCACACGCCGCCGCAGACCACCCCCACCAGGGGGAACGCACACATGGCATACCGCATATTTTTTTCGTTCCAGGATGGCTGGGGCAATGGCAGTGCGCTGAACATGCCAAAGGCCACAGCGATCGTTTCAAACAGGACCATAGAAAGGTTCCTTTCCCTTATAATACCAGGGACAACCGGACACAACTTCACAGACATGATCGGCCCGGGCCGCCAGCCGGCGATGCAGTTTTGCCAAAAGACGGAGATACTCCACCGTCTCTTTGCTGTAGTCGGCACCGCCGCAGAACAGTTCATTTCCCACCACAATCAGATTGGTGCTCTGCCCGTACAATTTTTCAAGGCCTGCCCACACAGCTTCCAGCGTACCAAGACCGGCACCATCCGGCGCATATCGTTCGTTGGCAACCAGATTGGTAAGGTCTTCCAGCAGAACAGAGCCGGTGGCCGGCAGGTCCAGCCCGACAAGATTCAGCGGACATTCCAGGGTATGGAATCCACGTCCCGCCCGCATGGCCTTATGCCGTTCCACCCGACGGCGGCATTCCTCATCCCAGATCTGCATCGTTGCCAGATAATACCGGGGTGCCGGACAATCTGCCAGCAATTTCTCGGCGTACGCACTCTTGCCGCTGCCTGCCCCGCCCACCACAAAGGTCAGCATGAGGAGCCTCCCTGAGGCGTATAGGCCTGCATTCCGTAATCGGCAAAAGTGGAGCCCCCGTAAACCGCCAGCGCCATATCCAGCAGCGGGATGGCTGCCAGGGCACCGGTTCCCTCCCCCAGATGCAGGCCTGCCGTAATCAGCGGCTTTTTGTGCAGCGCATCCAGCAATCGTTTGCCGCAGGGTTCGGCAGAACAGTGACTGGCAAAAATGGCCTTGTCCGATGCAGGACAAAGGTTTGCCGCACACAACGCGGCGGCCGCCGTAATAACGCCATCCATGAGAACCGGCACCCCGTACAGCGCCCCGCCCAAAAACAGGCCGCACAGTCCGGCAATATCCAGTCCACCCACTTTGCACAAAACATCCAACGGGTCGGCGGCATCAGGTGCATTGACGGCCAGCGCCTGCCGGATAGCCTGTATTTTTCGTTGCAGGCCGGCATCGGACAGGCCTGCGCCCCTTCCGGTCACATCCGCCGGATCCAGTCCCAGCAAAGCGCAGGTCACCGCAGTGGCTGTGGTGGTATTGCCGATTCCCATCTCCCCGGCCGCCAGCATCTGTACGCCTGCCTTTTTCTGGAGACGGACCAGTTCCATCCCGTTCCATACAACCTCGGCGGCCTGTTCCCGGGTCATGGCCGGTCCCCGGGCAATATTTCCCGTTCCGTTGGCCACGCGCGCATTCAGCACCCCGGGCAGCGGCGGAGGATTCAGAATTCCCATATCCACCGCAACCACTTTGCAGTCAGCAATCGCTGCCATGCGGCAGGCAGTGCTCTGTCCGGCCCCCAGCTGACGCGCCACCACTGCAGTGACCTCACTGCCTGTCTGGCTGACTCCTTCAGCCACCACACCGTTGTCGGCACAAAGTACCAGGAGCGTCCGCTTTTCCAGGTGTACATCCGCTGTGCCCGTCAGCGCTGCCATATCTTCGATCATGGTCTCCAGCAGTCCCAGACCACCCAAAGGCTTTGCGCAGGAAGCCCAGCGCTCATGAGCCGCGCAGCGCGCGTTTTCGTCTGCCGGCGTGATCGATCCCATCATTTCGCGCAGGACTTGTTCTTTTTTGCTCATTCTTCCGACTTTCCTTCCTGGCCGGTACGACTGCGAATGGCTGCGGCAAACCGTCGGGTCATCTGGGCATTTCCGGCAAAATACAGATGAGAAAACGCCGCATACAGGGTGGGCGTAGTAAAGCCGCAAAGCCACTTGCGGCCGGACACAGGCTTTACTGCCTCAAAGGCTTCCCCGTTTTCCGTGCTGTCCCAATAGTGGAATTCATGCACGGGGGTGCTTTCCCCCTGACGGAAAAGCAGGCCTCCCTGCCGTGCAGTCAGTTCGGCATAGCCAAACCGGACAAGCTTGTCGGTGCGCAGACCGTGTCCCGGTAAAATGCCCACCATGGGGAAGGTCTGGCCGTCCTGATCCTGCAGGGACTGTTCCAGATACAAAAAGCCGCCGCACTCCGCCACCGTGGGCAAGCCCCCCTGCACAGCATCATATACGGCCTGTCTCATCTTTTCATTGCGGGAAAGCATTTCGGCGTGGAGTTCCGGGTACCCTCCCGGCAGGTACAGTCCCCCCACATCCGGCGGGAGCGCCGCATCGTGGAGCGGGCTGAAAAATACCGGTTCCAGCCCCGCACGGCAGAAGGCCTCCACCGTTTCGGCGTAGGTGAAGCAAAAGGCTTCGTCCCGGGCAATGGCCACCCTGGCCACAGGCTGGGGAAAGGGCCGGCGCACGGCGGTGCGGTCCGGGACGGCAAAAAGAGTTTCAAACCGGTTCCAGTCCACCGTCTGCAGAACCACTGCGGCCACAGCGTTGATGCGGGCCCGCAGATCCACAATCTCCATGGCTGTATAAAGGCCCAGATGGCGGCTTTCAAACTGAGCTTCCGGCATGGAAGGAAGATATCCGATGACCGGCAGCCCCGTCTTTTCTTCCAGCACCGGAGCCAGTGTGTGATACAATCCTTCGCTGCAGTCATTGAGGAAGATTCCCGCCACATGACTTTGGGCAACAAACTCTGCCAGACCGCAGATCTCAGCAGCCAGCGTCAGACTGGTCCCTTTGGGGCGCAGCACCAGCAGGACCGGCATTCCCAGTGTGTGTGCCAGATGCCATGCCGAAGCACGGCTGGTGGTCCCGCCCACTCCGTCGTAGAATCCCATGACCCCCTCACAGACCGCGGCACCATGTCCGGCACAGGCGTCGGAATATAGGCTCCTCACCGTGGCTTCGGAGGACAGGTAAAGGTCCAGATTATGGCTTTCCACCCCCAAAATGGCGCGGTGGAACATAGGGTCAATATAATCCGGTCCACATTTGAAAGCGCATGGATCATGTCTGCGCCGTTTGAGCGCCGCCAGCAAGGCGCAGGTCACCACCGTTTTGCCGCTGCCCGATGCCGGGGCGGTCACCATACATTCAATCATCGCAGTTCCCCGTAATTATAAAAATCGGATTTTGCGCCGTGAGCATGTGTACATGTCCGGCTGCTTTTGTCTGACTGACCGCCACCTGGGTTATGTCCGGTTTGATGCCGCAGGACTGCAGCACCTCCATGGCGGAAGAAAGGCTTTCCAGAGCGATGGCCGTGATGCAAAGGCGCACAGCAGGATTTTTGGAAAGCGCCGTCCGGACGATTTCCGCCATACTGCCGCGTGTCCCGCCGATGAACACCGCGTCCGGCCTGGGAAGGTCCTGCAATGCCTCCGGCGCCCTGCCGCACACCACCCGCAGGTTCCAGGCCGCAAATTTGCGGCGGTTGGCCTCGATCAGGTCACAGGCATCCTCCCTGCACTCCACCGCAAACACTTTGCCCCTGTTTGCCATTGCCGCCAGTTCCACACTGACGCTGCCGGTTCCGGCCCCTACATCCCAAACAATGGCATCAGAAGCCGGTGCCAAACAGGCCAGAACAGCAGCCCGGACCATCCGTTTTGTCATGGGGACCTGTCCCCGGACAAACCATTCATCCGGCCACCCGGGCCCACGCCGGGGTCCCACAGGTGCCGCCTCCGCCAGCAGCACCGACAAAGCCGAAAACTGGCTTCCGGCACCTTCCGCCGCAGTGGTCACTGTAATTTTTTCAGCGGATGTACCCAGATCTTCCCCGACCGTCACAGACAAATTGCCTAATCCGGCCTCCGTCAGTTGGGCGCAAAGTGCCGCAGGGCCCAGCGTCCCCCCAGTAAGGAAAAACGCCGGATGCCCCTGCATGACTGCAGATACAGCATCACAATCCACGCCATGTGCACTGACCAGGACCCAATCCTGCCAGGGCCGCCCCAGAGCCGCTGCCAGCAGCTGTACGCTGGAAAGTCCCGGCAGCACTGTCACCTGTGTACCGCGCAGCAACGGCAGCAAACTGCGGCAGCCGGAATAGAATCCGCTGTCCCCGCTGTATGCCACCACACAATCCAGATTCTGGTTTTCCTCCAGCACCTGAAGGATGGCTTCAGGCTTGGTGGCAGCGACCCGGTTGTCCGTACAGCCATCCGGCAGCTGCATCAGAAGGCGCTTGGCGCCAATGATACAGCCGGCACGCAAAAGGGCCTGCTCCGCTTCCAGCGTCAGTGTTCTGGCGTCACCGCTCCCTATTCCCAACAGTGTAATGCTCATGAAATCAGTCCTTTGCAAAAGGCGAGAATTTGTTCTTCGGTTTCACCGGAATCCGCCGGCCGACGGATCACCACCAGCGTTGCACCCGTCTCCTGTGCGGCTTCTGCTTTTTGGGCAAATCCCCCTTGGGAGCCGCCGTCCTTGGTGACCAGATACCGAACAGAAAACTGGCGCAGCAGTGCAATGTTCATCTCGGTGGTAAAAGGCCCCTGCATGGCGATAATATTACGGTGCGGGATGCCTGCTGCCTCACAGGCTTGCAGGCTTTCGGTCAGCGGCAGCACACGCGGATACAGTCTTTGCGGATCCAGCCCGGAAAAGGCAGACAATTCCTTGGCACCGGTGGTCAGCAAAATATTGCCCGCTGTCTTTTGCAAAAGCGCGGCGGCACCGGCGGCATCCTGTGCAGCCAGACTGTCCCGGGGCAGCGGACTGGGCGGACGCAGCAGCCGTTTGCAGACGACGCCCGCCGCGGCTGCTGCCTGCCGGATGTTTCCGGTGGCCACCTCCGCATAAGGATGGGTCGCATCGATGCACAAATCGGCCTGCCGCAGCAAGGCCACCATATCAGCCGGTTCCAGACGTCCGACATGCACCCTTACGCCGGCACACTGCCCCTGCTCTTCTGCGCCGTAGGGAGTGGCTACGCATACCGTCACTTCCGCTCCCATGGCTGCCAGGGTACGGGATAAGCGGCGGCCTTCGGTGGTGCCGGAAAAAAGGACAACTTTCACTGGCGATACCCCCGAGGTGTGACCAGCTGATTTTCCAGGATCCGGGTGGTGGAGGAACCGATAAAAACCGTGGTGAACATGTCCATGGGGGCAGATTCCAGTTCGGCCAGGGTCAGGGTCCGCGTCTGCTGCCCTTCACGTCCGATATTGCGTACATATCCGCAACAGGTATCCGGTGCTTTGCCGGCCCGCATAAGAATTTGTACCGCCTTCTGCAGATAATCCGCCCGTTTTTTCGAGCCGGGATTGTACAGACAAAGTGCGAAATCGCCTTTTGCCGCACATTCCAGTCGCGTCTCGATGACCGGCCAGGGCGTAAGCAGGTCGGACAGAGAGATCACACAGAAATCATGGCCCAGCGGAGCGCCCAGCACGGCTGCCCCGGACAGTGCCGCTGTAATACCGGCCACAACTTCGATTTCCACATCGGGGTAATCCCCCGCCAGTTCCAGTATGGGAGACGCCATCCCATACACACCGGCATCCCCACTGCAGACCATGGCGGTGGTAATTCCCCGCTGCGCTGAATCCAGGGCATACCGGCAGCGGTCTATTTCCTGTTTCATGGGGGTCGTGAAGTATTCTTTTTGGGGATATAAAGGCCGGATCAGATCAATGTATACCGAGTACCCGCAAATCAAATCCGCCCTTTCCAGAGCTTCTCTGGCCTGTTCGGTCAGATACTTGGCCTCTCCCGGGCCAAGGCCCACCACAAACAGCTTATTCATCCTGCCATCTCCAATCCGGGGCATAAGGCTGCAATGCCAGGGCCATCGTGACCCCATTGCCCGCATTTTTTTTGCTGTAAAGCGTCCCGCCGGATTCCAGAACGGCA
Organism: Subdoligranulum sp. DSM 23681; assembly: GCF_057005535.1. Classification (NCBI taxonomy): domain Bacteria; kingdom Bacillati; phylum Bacillota; class Clostridia; order Eubacteriales; family Oscillospiraceae; genus Subdoligranulum; species Subdoligranulum sp. DSM 23681. The sequence continues at coordinate 234,277 of NZ_CM168050.1, forward strand.
GAGCGTTCACAAACGTTGTCCACCCCTGTGACTTGCTGTACAAAGGCGCTGGTGCTGAACCTTCCCTGCACCGCTGCCAGCTCCTTTGCGGAATAGGTCCGCAAGGGCCAGCCGTGGGACGCGCAGAAGCGAAGCAGGCCCGATTCCTCCTTTTTCAGATCAATGCTTGCCGCAGCCACAATCGCCTGTTCGCAGATGCCCGCCCGGGCCAGCATCTGCGCCAGGGCTGTTTCCAGTGCTTCCGGTGTGATCCCTTTGCGGCAGCCGATCCCCAGCACCCCAATGCGGGGAACCAATTGCAGCACATCCCGGTCCTGTCTGCGAATACTCAACCGCAGGTCACAGGTTTGGTCATCCGCGACACGCACGCAGCGGGGCGGTTTCCCGGAAACGGGAAAGTCACTGTTTACTCCTACCGTTCTGCCGGCCAGCACGGCAGCCGACACTTCTTTGATCTTGTGCGGCTGCAGGACCACGCAGTTCTGTCTTTTTGCCCATTCATCCACAGCAAAAGCGCCCCGAATGTCCGTAGCGGTGGTAATGACTGCGGCAGCTCCGCAGATACCCGCTATACGGCGGGCCAGATCATTGGCCCCGCCCAGATGCCCCGAAAGGAGGGGGATTGCCCAACGGCCGCTCTCATCCACCACCACGACCGCCGGATCGCTGACCTTGCTCTTCACGTACGGTGCAATGGCCCGCACCGCAATGCCCACTGCTCCCACATAGACCAGTGCCCCTGCGCGGGAAAAATGTTCCGCTGTCCATTGGGACAAAGACAGCGGCCTGCCGCAGCGGGCAGCTTGGCCATGCAAAGCGTCGGCCAGCGTTTCGGCCAAACACTGTCCCCGGTCAGTGAATGCCAGCAGGACGACCGGTCCGACACTCATGATTCGGCCCCTTTTCTGTATCCGGTGGTAAAGGACGGATCATACAGTCGGCTGCGGTCATAGCGATTTCCCAGGAAGTCCCCCACCAGGACCAGCGCCGTACGGGAAATCCCGTTTTGCCGGCCGCAGTCGGCCAGGGTTCCCACTGTGCAGCGCACCACTTTTTCTTCCGGCCAGGTGGCCTTATAAACCAGCGCCGCGGGGGTATCCGGCGTGTATGCGCCTTCCAGCAACGCTGCCTGCACCTGAGGCAGCATTCCGGCAGAAAGAAAAATCACCATGGTGGCGCCATGGGCCGCCAGGGCTGCCAGATTTTCTGATTCCGGCACCGGGGTCCGGCCGGCCATCCGCGTGATGATCACGCTTTGACTGACACCGGGCAATGTATACTCCGCATCCAGAGCCGCAGCAGCTCCGCAGAAGCTGGATACACCGGGGGTGCTTTCGTATGAAAGGCCGGCCGCATCCAGAGCATCCATCTGTTCCCGGACCGCCCCATACAGGCAGGGATCTCCGGTGTGCAGGCGCACGGTCATGTGGTCCTGTGCCTCCTGGGCCTTCATAAGATCCAGTACCTGCTCCAGAGTCAGCTCCGCACTGTTATAAATGGCGCAGTCCGGCTTGGTCAGACCCAACAGTGCCGGATTGACCAGACTGCCTGCATAGATCACACAGTCCGCCTTGGCAAGAAGGTCTGCCCCCCGCAAGGTAATCAGATCCGGTGCACCCGGTCCCGCTCCCACAAAATGGATCACCGTATTCTCCCCCTTTTCTTTTTATTTGACCAGGATCGTAGCAAAATAACCGGCGTTGCCTTCCGGCCGGTCATGGGCAAGGTCATCCCAGACCTGCTCTTCCGGCAGACCACAATTACACACTAAGGCGCTTTTCTCCAGAAGACCGGCGTCTGACAGAGTGTCCAGCACACGGGGAAGCTGCCGACCACTTTTCATAAGCACCTTGGCGCCGGGGGTCGAAAGAAGGTCTTCCAGAGGGATGCTTCCGGGAGCAATGGTCAACGGTGTATCCATGCCGCCGGTCAGTGACCGGTTCAGCCTTGCTGCCACAGCGCAGAAACTGGGGACCCCCGCCACCATGGCTGTGTGATATCCCTGTTCTTCCAGAATGGTCTGCAGATAACCAAATGTGGCATATACCGAAACATCTCCCAGGTTCAGCATAGCCACATCCTGTCCCGCATCCAGATATCCCCGCAGCGTTTCTGCAGCAGCTTCATGGGCCCGACGGCGTTCCCCTTCATCATGGCTCATGGTAAAATGCAGCGGCACAATGGCTTTACGGCTCAGGTCCACGGCCTGCCTTGCAATTTCCAGTGCCAGCATTTCGCCGCTTTTTGTCTGAGGTGCCGCGATCACCTGACATTGATGCATAACACGCATTGCTTTGAATGTGAGCAGTTCCGGGTCGCCCGGTCCTACGCTGACCCCATACAGAGTCCCTTTTATGGTTTCCACTGTGCAAGAATCTCCTTTGCGGTATCGGTCAGGCCCAAAAGGCCATATTGGTTGGAAAAAAGCAGCGCTCCGGCCTGACACAAATCTCCGGCCCGCTGCTGCAGATGGGAAGAAATCGCTGCCAGGAGCCGCCCTATCACAGCATCCCGCAGTCCGCCCTGTTCCAGCAGTTCCAGGCAGGCATCGGTCGTCGGCGCAGCCAGCAGGGCGGCACACAGTTCAGGACCGGCGCCGCTGACAGCGGCATGCGCGCAGATCAGTTCGGTACGGCAATCCGCATAGCGGGAATGGGTATTCATCACACCGCCGGCCAGCTTGACCAGTTTTCCCATATGCCCCACCAAAAGCAGTTGTTCGATCCCTTCAGCAGCGGCCATATCCAGCGCATCGCCAATAAAATTGGAACACTTGACCACCGGAATTCCCAGGGCGTCCAGGCCATTTGTATGGAGAAAGTCCGCGCCATAGTTGCCCGGGGTGAGGATCAGGCGTCGGCTTTGGGCGGCGGCCTGACGGATTTCCAGCGCCAGAGTGTCCACCAGCGCCTGCTCGCTCATGGGTTCCACCACACCGGAGGTTCCCAGCACGGACAGTCCGCCTTCCACCCCCAATTTGGGATTGAAAGTCTTCTGCGCCGCTTCGGCCCCGCCGGGAATGCTGATTTCTACCAGCAATCCGCCGGAATACGCCTGTTGGGCGCAGACCTGCCTGACCTGTTCTTCAATCATACGGCGGGGCACTGTATTGATGGCTGCCGCCCCCACCGGCTGATCCAGCCCCGGTCTGGTCACCCGGCCTACGCCCGTCCCGCCATCAATGGTGATCCCCGGCAAGTCGGTCCGGAAAACCGACGCCACGATGGTCATCCCGTCGGTAACGTCACAGTCATCTCCTGCATCTTTCCGGATACCGCAGACCGCTTTTCCTGATTCCATACGGCAAAATTGCGGCAGCACCTGCACCGGCCACCCTTTGGGCGTAACCAGGCAGACCGTACGGGGAACAGCACCGGAAAGCAGCAGCCGGGATGCCCCCTGAGCGGCCAGCGCAGCGCAGGTGCCGGTGGTGTAACCGCAGCGCAGAAGTCGTTGTCCGCTGCGGATGTAGTGTTCAAAGTTCATGCTCTTTCCCCAGCAATTCGCGAAGATGGGCGGCATACATGGCCTGCACTGCCGGCAGCATGCCAAGCCCCTGCAGGGTACAGCGGACACGGATTCCCTTGGCCTGCAGACGGGATTTCCAGCTTTCCGGTCCTTCTCCAGCCATATCATTGCGGGCATGGTCACCCGCCACCAGCATCAGCGACAGCAGATGTGCCTTTTCATACCCGCCGCGCAGAAGCTGCGGAAGCACGTCTTCCAGTTCCGGCCAGCCTTCCGCCGTAGCCACATATACATCCGTGCGTCCCATCATATGGAGAACCGCCTGCAATGCCGGATAGACAATACCGGCAAAGTGAACCGTTCCATGCCCCATCAGCAGCAGTGCTTCCCCCGGGACCGGGGGATACGCTTCATCCAGTGCGGCCGCCAGAGCACGCAGGTCCTCCGGACCCGCCAGCAAGGGCTTACCCAGCACGATCCGGGCAAACTGTTCCCGCCGCGCCTCTACCAGACTGCGGATATGATCGTATTCCTGCCCATACAGTAAATGCGTCGGCTGTACGGCCACCTCCTGACCGGCCAGTGCATCCAGCGCCTGGGGAAGACTCTGTACGGTCTCCCCTCTCGCCTGCAGGATGCGGCGGATCGTGGGACTTGTAAAGGCCCGTACAAAAGGCAATTCCGGCGCCGTATGCTGTAAGGCGGATTCCACCGCTGTAATGCTTTGCCGTGCCTCGGGCACGCTGGTACCGAAACTGACACACAACAAGGTTTTTGGCATGGTTCATCTTCTCCTGCTCAGCCCGCCATACAAGCAAGGCTATTTTGATATTGTACCACATTCGGGGCGGAAAAGGATATAGGGTACCCCATTTTCATCCGCCAGGACCCGGGCCTGAACGCCGTATACCTGCCGGATGAGAGCGGGCGTCAGAATCTCTTGCGGTGTTCCGGAAGCCACAATGCAGCCCGCCTGCATGACTACCAGGGTATCGCAGTACATGGCCGCAATATTGAGATCGTGCACAGCCGTAATCACGGTACGCCCCAACCCCCGTACCAGTTCCATCAGCTGCAGCTGATACCGGATGTCCAGATGGTTGGTGGGCTCATCCAGCAGCAGGCAGGGTGTCTGCTGTGCCAGTGCCCGGGCCAGGATCACACGCTGCCGTTCCCCGCCGGAAAGGCTGGAGAAGCTGCGGTGCTGAAAGCCATCCATCCCCACTTGCGCCAAACTCTGGGAAACGATGTGGTAATCCTGGGTGTCGTCCCGTTCAAAGGCACGCTTGTGCGGACTGCGCCCCATAAGGACAATGTCCTGTACCGTGAAATCAAAATTGTAGGTGTTGTGCTGGGCCACCGTGGCCATCCTTCTGGCCGTTTGCCGAGGCGAGTATTCCCGCAGGGAACGGCCATCCAGGAGCACTGCCCCGCCGTCGGGCTGCAGCACGCGGCAGATACAGCGCAGCAATGTAGATTTTCCGCTTCCGTTTGGACCAATGATGCCCAACACCTTGTGTTCGGGGATCACCAGGTCTATTTTTCGCAGGACAGGCTGCCCATCCAGCTGTTTTTCCAGGTTTTTTATGGTAATATTCATGCGCCGCCTCCGAATCCGTAGCGGTGCCGCACCATCAGGTAAAGAAAAACCGGTGCTCCCAGCAAGGAAGTCAGGATGCCCACCGGGATCTCATTTCCGGGCAGGATCGTACGGCACAGAACATCAGCCCAAAGAAGAAACAACGCTCCGGACAGGGCACACAGCGGAACAAGGCGACGGTGGTCGGTGCCAAACAGCAGACGTACCACATGGGGGACCACCAGGCCCACGAAACCGATGGCACCGGCAGCATATACGGCGAATCCCACCATCAGGGAACTTACCACCAGATAGAGAATACGATACCGGTGCAGGTCTGTACCAAGCGTCACGGCGGTCTCGTCCCCCAAAAGCATCAGGTTCAAGGTCCGGCATTGGGTAAAAAAGAAAGCCGTGCCGCCGCCTGCCACCAAAAGCATCACAACATTGTTGGGCCAATCGGCGGCCGAAAGGCTGCCCATTGTCCAGCGCATGATCTCGGAGTCGGCATGGTCGGCGCTGCGAAGATACAACAGGAACTGGGTGCCCGCCCCGCACACCGCAGCCAGTGCACTGCCTGCCAGCAGCAATTTGACAGAGTTTGCACGGCCGCCCACATTGGCCAGTGCCACCACTGCGCAGGAGATTCCCAGTGCACCAGCAAAAGCCATCAGGCCTACATAATTGCTGCCCAGTGCGGTCCCTACCCCCAGCAGAACGGCCAGGGTCACGCCCAGACCAGCTCCGGAAGAGACACCCAAAATGTACGGGTCCGCCAGGGGGTTCTGGACAATAGCCTGCATGGCCACACCGCACAGCGACAGGCTGGTCCCCACTGCAGCCGCCAAAACCAGGCGAGGCAGACGGATAAGCCAGACCACATCATGGACCGCCGTTCCCGGTGCCCATTTTTCCGGAATGGGCTGCCCGCACACCAGGTGGAGCAGTTCGTACCGGATCACCGTGTATACCTGCCCCACAGGCAGGCGGGTGGTTCCCATAGTCACCGCAACAATCAGCGAGACCATCAGCCCTGCGGCCAAAAGCAGAATGGCCGCTGTGGTGCCCGCCCGACTTTGCAAACACCGCGTCCTTCGCGTTTTTTCCCGCTTCATGCGACTGCCTCGGCGGCAGATGTCTGCCCTTCCGGATACATGCCGGCCGCTATAGTACGGATTCCGTCCACTGTGCGCGGTCCGGCTGCATAGATATCCCCCAGCATAATCGGCACAACACGTCCGTTTTGCACGGCGGACAGGCTTGCAAAAGCGGGATCTTCGGTAATGGCTGCCAGCTGCTGGGCGACGACCGTTTCGGGGTCATCTCCGGAATACGCCATGTAGACCACAAAGATCACATCCGGTTCCCCTTGAACCAGGTCTTCTTTTCCCATTTCGCCGCCATCCGGTTTGACCAATGTGCCGCCCAGCTGGGTCACCATATCTCCGGCAAGGGAATCCGCACCATAGTTGCTGATTCCGCTCCCCATCGGCTCCACCACCGCCACTGTCTGTGCAGGGTTCTGTTCGGCCGCTTCCAGTGTATCCGCCACGCAGGTACGCATCTCCGCCACCAGGGCTTCCGCCTTATCCTCCACATCAAAAATGCGGCCCAGATTCAGTATATCCGTATACTCGTTTTCCAGCGTCCGGGGACGTCCGCCGCCCCGCGTGTTGGAATTGATATAGGTGGCTACCCCCTTCTGGTTCCAGCTGCTCACGTCTCCCAGATTTTTTTCACTGAAAAGAGAGCCCCAGGAGAGAATCATATCCGGTTCCAGAAGGGTCATCGTCTCTTTATCCGGTGCGAAAACGTCGTCCTTATAGTTCATTCTGGAGAAGCCGGACTGCCATTCCTCTTTCACCTCATTGTCCAGACCGTAGGACGCAATGACCCGGTCTTCCAGTCCCAAGGCGATCATGGTCTCGATGGAACCCTGGTATACCGCCACCACCCGCTCGGGGGCCTTTTCGTAAGTATAGCTGACTTCATCTCCGGCATAATTGTAGTTCGTGATGGTGACCGGATCATAGCCACCGGATGTCTGCGGCGAGGCCGCCGGCATTTCTTCCTGTGCCGCCGGGGCGCACCCGAAGGTCAGAAGCGCCAGCCCCAGAGCCAGCGCCGTCAGGCGGATGGGATGTTTCGTTTTCATAGAAAATACTCCTTGTCCGAACCGACCGTGACCACCGCAAAAAAAGAGGGCCTTCCTGCCATAACGGCAGAGAAGGCCCGTACCAAAACAAAGCACGCCAAAACACGGTGTACCATAGTTTTACCGCGCAAACGTTTCGTCCGTCCGCTGCACGGGCCCTGCCCCGCACCGTCAGCGGTTCATTCCAACGGTTCAGGCAGTATTCAAACAGCAGGGCAGGTCTTCCGGCTCTGGCGTCAATGTGCGGCCCTGTCTTCCCATACGCATCGGTACAGTGACATCAATGGGCCGAACTCAGCCATTACGGCGGCGGTCCCGCGCAGGTCTTTCACCTGCTTCCCTATTCTCCCGGCCAGCGAAAGCCCCGGGCACCCTGTGTTGCTTTGTGGTTACTACGGTACCATAAATCCGGCTTTTTGGCAAGCAAAGCGCTCAGAAAAGGCGGGGCTGCCGCACACGCCATCCGGCTCCCCGCCCTTTTCTGTTATTTTCTGCCTTTATTCGCTCCGGCCCCGCCGGGTTCCCGCAGGAACACATATGTGCTTTCGTCCGAGCGTTCGGGGCAGAAGTGAAAGTGCTGACGGTCAAACGATTGTATCTCCACCGGATCCGTGATTCCGCGTTCCGCCATAAAGCGTACCATTTCTCCCCGGGCCATCTTGCACATGGTGGCTTTTTCAAGGATCCTGCCGTCTTTTTCTTCCCCAAACACACAGGTGATAAACCGCACCGACGGCGGCAGATACCGGGACACGCAGACGCTGTATTCCCGGGAGGCCAGATTGATAATACAGTTTGTCTCGGAAAACAGCTGCGCCGCAAGGGTATCCCCCCAGAAGGCATAGACATCCCGGGTACCGTTGACTGACAGGCGTGCCTGCATTTCCAGCCGGTAGGGGGTCACACCATCAAAAGGGCGAAGCAGGCCATAGAAGCCGGAAAGGATCCGCAGGTGTTCCTGGATATACGAAAATTCCCAGGTGGTAAAAACACCGGGAGCCATATACTGGTACTGGATTCCTTCATAACTGAGAATGGCCGGCGTCAGATGGCGTCGCAAATCCATGTTCCGGACCCGCTGGACATTTAGTTCCGCCAGCTGGTCGTTGCATTTCCACAACTTTTTCAGTTCTTCGTAAGACATCCCTTTCAGGCTGTCCAGCAGCTGTTCGGTACGGTCCAGGAATGCCGGCAAGTCCTGCCAGTCCAGGCTGTCCGTGTCCACATTCATCTTTTTGGCGGGAGACAAAATGATACGCATTACATTCCCCTTTTACTGTACTCCATCCAGATAGGCCAGAATGTCAGCGGCATTGGTGTCCGGTTTGACCTTCGGCATCACCTTTTCAATGTTGCCCTGCGGGTCGATCACATAGGTGGTGCGCACAACGCCCATGCTGACCTTGCCGTACAGCTTCTTTTCCTGCCAGACGTCATAGGCCTGAATGGCCTGCAGTTCCGGGTCAGAGAGCAGAATAAACGGAAGATCATATTTCTGGGCAAATTTCAGGTGAGAAGCCACCGAATCCTTGCTGATCCCGATGACCACCACATCGCGGGAGCGAAAACCATCAAAATTCTGCGCAAAAGCGCAGGCCTGCCGGGTGCAGCCCGGCGTATTGTCACGGGGATAAAAATACACGACCACCCGCTTTCCCGCAAAGTCGGACAGGCTGACCGTGTTTCCGTCCTGGTCCTTGAGGGTAAAGGCAGGCGCTTGAGTCCCGATTTCCAGCATAATGGGTTCATCCTTTCTTTTCTGCTTTTTATTCGTTGGTTATTGCCGGGTCCATTCCGGCCTTGCTTTCCGTTGAAAGTATACCCGGCCGCACCATTTTATGTCCGTTGCCTGGGGCACATACAAAACATGATGGCAACATTCCGAATCCTCATGCGGGCATGCCCTTACATAAAATCATCCAGCGAAAGCTGGCCGTCCTCACAGCTGCGTTCCAAGGGCGGCGGAACCGATGTCAGCAATTCCAAAGCCGCCTGCGGATCAGTGAGCCAGGGTCGCACCTGTTCATGGCTCAGAATCAGGGGCATCCGATCATGGATATCCCGGACCGTCTCGTTGGGTGCCGTGGTAAGCACCACAAACCGGTCCTGCCCATCCACACAATCATAAACTCCCGCCAGATACAGCGGTTTGTCCGGAAGACGGAAAAAGTATTTATGCTTTTTGGCATCCCACTCATAATAGCCGCTGGCCGGAATCACACACCTGCGTCCCACCACACTGCGCCGGAACATCGGTTTTTCGCAGACAGTCTCCGCCCGGGCATTGATGACAAGTCCGCCGCGCCATCCGGGGATCCCCCAGCGCTGAAACACCGCCACCACCTTGTTGGCACTGGCAACCAGGACCGGAGCTTCTCCGGTGGGGACAACATCTCCCGTGACAGGGACATCCGATTTTTCTGCAGGACGTCCGCTGCGGCGTCTGGCATCCTGCACGATCTGCTGAAATTCTCTGTATTTTTCTGTGGAGAACTGATACCGCCCGCACATAGCGCTTACACCGTCCATTTCCTTTGGGCATTCAGACAGGATCAAGGTTCATTCCTGAATCACAAAAACCAGATCTCCGTCATAACAAATTTCCAGCAGGCATTCCTGGATTTCCTTTCCAACCTGGAAAAATCCGCTGTATTTGGCCTGATGATACCCGTATGTTTCATCCAGAATCATATAGTCCGGCGTTGGGAACCGACGCAGAAACTCCTTCAAGAACATCTTTTCTCCCTGGAAAGTTCCTGTATTGCCTGCCAGTCCATCATACCGGAGCAGATAGGCATAACTGAAGTCCCAGTTCACCCGGAAAAATTCCACATGGCCGTCCTGCTGGCCGCAGGGCGGCACCGTTCTGACAAGGCCGGTGGAGGTGCACAGGATCATCCGATCTTTCTCAATTCGGAAATCATTTACCTGCATGTCATGCAGCGAACAGACCGGCGTACCGGCCTTCCATATGATTTTTTCCATATGGGCACCTCTCAAACAGAGTACCACTCCCGGATCCGGTCCCGCAAAAAGGCCCGAAGATCTTCTTCTGTGCCACTGACCAGATCCTTTTTCTGCAGCAGCGTCACCCGGTCTCCATGTGACAGAAGAATGGCGTCAGCAGTTTCTACCACAGACTCAAAATCATGCCATGGAACCACTGTCCTGTCCTTCTCCTCTTTGGCGGAGATTGTCATTCCTTCCGGTGCAAACGACAAACAAAGATGTTCCTGCGGCAATGCGCTCAGACCAGACAAAAGTCTGGCCGCCGGTTGATCAAACGGATTTTCTTTTCGCCGGAAGCTTCTCCAGAGGCCGGCGCCTCCCGCACAAACAGCCAGCGCCCCCATAACCAAAGGAAGCAATAATTCCCGCGGTTCCATGATCCCAGGCACAAGCAGAAAGATCCCGAGAACCAGAAAGACAACACTTCTGGCTCTGGTCCGCCGGGGGCTTCGCCCTTTTGCAAGGGCATTGAGACGGTCTGTCTGTTTCCAGATACCGGGGCAGGCTTTTCGGGACGCCATCTCTGTGCGCTTTTCCAGAGCCTTGCTCACCTGCGGCAGCAAAAGCTGCGTATCATAGGGGCTGATTTGAAAAATAAAATCGGCGCTATGCATGGTTTCTCCTTATCAGAAAAAGGGTCCGGCTTACCGACTGCCGGATACAGCCGGAAAGCCGGACCTTGCTATGTAGATTTCAGAATCGCTCCACGCCCTGCGGTGTGACGCGTGCATAGATCAGCGGCGGTTCCTGAGGCTTTTCCGCCCCGATGGTCAGGCTGCGGCAGAATGTTTCTTCCGCTGCCGTAAACAGCGCCGGGTCGTCGGCATACAGGGTGGCAATGGTCTGTCCGCTGTGTACTGCATCCCCCAGCTTTTTATGCAGCGTGATGCCGGCTGCAAAATCAATGCTGTCTTCCTTTGTCTGCCGACCGGCCCCCAGCAGCACACTGGCAATGCCGATATCTTCCACATTGTGGGCGGTGATGTAGCCGTCCGCCCGGGCGGAGATGGCCCGGGAATAGCGGGCTTTCTTGAATCTGGCGGCATCCTGCAGCACGGTGGTATCCCCTCCCTGGGCCTCAAACATCTGGCAGCATTTGGTGAAAGCGATGCCGTCATTCAGCACAGACTCCGCCATAGCGCGGCAGATCTTGAAATCCCCCTTGCCGGCCAGCAGCAGCATGTTGGTGGCCAGCTGCAGGCAAACTTCCGTCAAATCCGCAGGGCCCTTGCCCTGCAGCACTGCCATGCTTTCCTGCACTTCCAGTGAATTGCCGATGTTATGCCCCAAGGGGCGGTCCATGTCGGTGATGAGGGCGGCCATCTTGCGGCCATGGGCCGTACCGATGGAGACCATCAGACGGGCCAGCTCGATGGCATCTTCCAGATTCTGCATGAAAGCACCGGTTCCCATGGTCACATCCAACAAGATGGCATCCGATCCGGCGGCCAGCTTTTTGGACATGATGGAAGAGGCGATCAGCGGGATACAGCCCACGGTGGCAGTGACATCCCGCAGGGCGTACAGTTTTTTATCCGCCACCGCGATTTCCCCGCTCTGGCCGATGACCGACAGGCCGATCCGCCGCACCTGCGCGAAAAACTCTTCTTCGGAGAGAGAGGTCCTTGTCCCGGGCACAGCTTCCATCTTGTCGATGGTGCCGCCGGTATGGCCCAGGCCGCGGCCGCTCATCTTGGCCACCGGCACACCGCAGGCCGCCACAATGGGAGCCACCACCAGGGTGGTCTTGTCCCCCACGCCGCCGGTGGAATGCTTATCCACTTTGATGCCGGGGATAGGAGAAAGATCCACCATATCTCCGGACCTGGCCATGACCTCGGTGAGTGTGGCGGTCTCGGCATCAGTCATGCCTTTCAGGTAGATGGCCATGAGCAGAGCGCTCATCTGATAATCGGGAATGGAGCCCGCCACATAGCCGTTGACGGCAAAAGCGATCTCCTCGTCAGTCAAGATCCGGCCATCCCGCTTTTTGGCAATAATGTCGTACATGCGCATGTTGTGGTCCCCCTTTCGGACGGATTGGCCGCTGCGCAGCGGCACAAACAGAGAAATGCCGCCCGCAGACGGCATTTCATGGGTTCAGGTTCAATCAGCGGCTGCCCTTGTCATAGGGAATGCCTTCGGCCTTGGGCGCCATGCTGTTCTTGCTGGTAAAGGCAAGGATGACCATGGAGGCAATGAAAGGCATCATATTGTAGATGTTGGAAGACCAGCCCAGCTGGGACAGGATGGTGGCATCCGCAATATTGGCCAGGCTCTTGAACACGGCAAAGAACATGGCCGCGCCGAAGATGTGCACAGGCTTCCACTGGCCGAAGATCATAACGGCCAGTGCCAGGAAGCCGGTACCGGCCACACCCACCTCAAAATTCCAGGTCTGCACACTGGGGATGATATAAGCAAGACCGCCGATACCGCCCAGCAGACCGGAAATCAGCACGCCGCTGTACCGCATCTTATAGACGTTGATGCCCACCGAATCGGCCGCCTGAGGATGTTCACCGCAGGCACGCAGGCGCAGGCCAAACCGGGTTTTGTACATGACGATATAGCTGATGATGAGCAGAACAATGCCCAGCGGCACAAAGATGCTGAGTTCCAGCCCGCCGATCTTGAACAGGAATGCGTTGTTGGTGTAGTCGATCTTGGCGGAAGTGGAACCGTTGAAGTTCTTGGCCAGGATGATGGCAATGGCGGTGGCCAGCATGTTTAGTGCCGTACCGCCTATGGTCTGATCGGCTTTCAGGTGTATGGAGGCAAAGGCCAGCAAAAGGGAGAACACCATACCGGACAAAGCCGCCACCAATACGGACACGGTAACGATCACAAATGCCGGCAAGGTATTGGGCAGCATAGCCACCGCCAGAACACCGCCCAGGCCGCCAATAACCATGATGCCTTCCAGGGCGATATTGATGATGCCTGAATGTTCGCTGAACATACCGCCCAGGGCAACCAGCATCAGGACAATGCCATACAACAAGGTATACTTGATCAGCAGCAGCATGTCATTTGCCCTCCTTCTTTGTCTGTGCGGCGGGTTCCGCGTTGGCGTCCGGGGTATCGGCACCCGCGTGGAGCTTCTTTTCAATCACGCCGCGGAACAACATGGCAAAGGCGCACAGATAGATGATGATGCCGGAAATCAGGTCGGCAATCTCGGTGGGGAAATACCGGGTGGGCAGGAAGCTGCCGCCCACCGTGATATGGGAGATGAACAGAGAGGAGAAGATGGTGCCGATGGGATTGGACGCCGCCAGCAAAGCGGTGGCAATGCCGTTGAAGCCCATGGCCGGCAGGCTGGTGGTATTCAGGGGATTCCACTCCGCGCCGGCAGACAGGTACAGCAGACCTGCGCCGAAACCGGCCAGCGCGCCGGCAATGGTCATGGAGAGGATGATGTTCTTTTTCTCGTTGATACCGGCATACCGGGCCGCGTTTTTGTTCAGGCCCACTGCCTTGAGCTCGTAGCCGAAGGTGGTCTTTTCCAGAATGACCCAGACCAGAATGGCCGCCGCAATGGCCAGGAAAATGGCAATGGTAGTGCTAGGCGTATGGAAGATATCCGACATACCGCAGGACGGAATAAGCGACCCGGGCGAACGTTCTGCCAGCTTCCAGGTACGGGTGTTGTTGGCATCATACATGGCACCGGTGCCCCGGGCATAGATGATCTCATTGACCATATACAGCCCGATCCAGTTGAACATGATGGAGGTAATGACCTCGTTGATGTTCAGATACGCCTTGAAGATGCCGGGGATGGCGCCCCATACCGCTCCGAAAAGCGCGGAAGCCAGCAGGCAGACATACCAGGGCAGGTTGAGGATCAGGGCGCAGTACAGACCGCCGAAGGCGCCCAGGGTATACTGGCCGGCAGCACCGATGTTGAACAGGCCGGTCTTGAAGGCAAAAGCCACCGAAAGGCCGGTCATGATCAGCGGTGCGGAGTTGGTCAGGGTCTTGCCCACACCGTAGGGGAAGTCATAGAAACCGCCCTGGATGATGCGCAAAAAGCCCTGGTCCCAGGCATGTTCCGCATTGATGATGAACAGTGCCACCAAACCGACCAGCAGGCCGATCAGGATGCACAGAAGCGCAGCCAGCACACTGCTGCTTTTTTGCCGCAGGGCCATGCCCAGATTGTTTTTGTTACGGCTCATGATTTACTGCGCCCCCTTTCCCTGCTTTTTGGCGCCGGCCATATACAGGCCCAGTTCCTGGACAGTAGTGGTCTTGGGATCAAATTCGCCCACGATCTCCCCTTCGTACATGACGAGGATGCGGTCGGACAGGTTCATGACCTCGTCCAGTTCCAGGCTGACCAGCAATACGGCTTTGCCGCGGTCCCGTTCGGCCACGATCTGTTTGTGGATATATTCAATGGCACCCACATCCAGGCCGCGGGTAGGCTGCACTGCCACCAGCAGCTTGGGGTCCTTATCGATTTCCCGGGCAATGATGGCTTTCTGCTGGTTGCCGCCGGACATGCTGCGGGCAATGGTCACGCTGCCCTGACCGCTGCGCACGTCATACTGTTTGATCAGGCGGTCAGAATATTCCCGCACAGCCGCCTTGTTGATGAAGCCGGCTTTCTGGAACTGCGGTTCCCAGTACCGCTGCAGAACCATGTTGTTTTCCAGGGAATAGTCCAGCACCAGACCGTATTTGTGGCGATCTTCCGGAATATGGCTCATACCGTCCTTGGAGCGCTGGCGGATACTGGCATGGGTAATGTCCTTGCCGTCCAGGGTCAGGGTGCCGTGGGTAATCTTTTCCAGACCTGTCAGGCCGTACACCAGTTCGGTCTGACCGTTGCCTTCAATGCCGGCCAGACAGACGATCTCCCCGCCGCGCACATCGAAGGAGACGCCGCGGACAGCGTCCTTCTTGTGCGCATGACCGGGCACCGTCATGTCCCGCACCGACAACACCACATCCCCCACCTTGGCGGGCGCCTTGTCCACCGCGAACTGCACGTCACGGCCGACCATCATGCGGGACAGCTCTTCCTTGGTGGTGTCGGCAATATCCACAGTGCCGATGCACTTGCCTTTGCGCAGCACGGTGCACCGGTCCGACACCGCCATGATCTCATTGAGTTTGTGGGTGATGAACAGAATGCTCTTGCCTTCCTTTTTGAAGCCGCGCATGATGTCCATCAGTTCATCGATTTCCTGAGGCGTCAGAACAGCGGTGGGTTCATCAAAAATCAAGATCTCGTTGTCACGGTAAAGCATCTTCAGAATTTCCACACGCTGCTGCATGCCCACCGAAATATCACTGATGAGGGCGTCCGGGTCAACCCGCAGGCCGTATTTTTCGGAAAGTTCCACAACCTTTTTGCGGGCGATCTCCTTTTGCAGAAAACCGGCCTTGCAGGGTTCCACGCCCAGCATGATATTGTCCAGTACGCTGAAGCATTCCACCAGCTTGAAGTGCTGATGCACCATGCCGATCCCCAGGTCGTTGGCCACATTGGGGTCCTTGATGTTGACCTCTTTGCCGTTCTTTTTGATGATGCCCTTTTCGGGCTGGTACAGACCGAACAATACGCTCATCAGCGTGGATTTACCTGCACCGTTCTCGCCCAGGAGGGCGTGCACTTCGCCCCGGCGCAGCTGCAGAGTCACATCATCGTTGGCTTTTATGCCGGGAAATTCCTTGGTGATGTGAAGCATCTCAATAACGAAATCCTCTGCCAATCTGCTCACGCTCCTTTCAAAAACTGTTTCTTGTGCTCATTATACAATTATTTGTAAATCTTCACAAGTTATTTGAGCTACTTTTTTGCAAAAAATCGCCGATTTCTGCTTTACGAAAGAAAGCGGCGAACGCCGTGATCTGGCGTCCGCCGCTTACGCATTTTTCAGGCAATCGATCTCAGGAATCAGACCTGATAGTCAACCGTGACATACTCGCTGGTGGTGGGCTTGGTGGCATCGTCGGAGTTGTTGTCGACGGTGATCTCGCCATTGCGGATCTTTTCCACTTCGGCCTCATACTCTTCCACGGTGAAGGTGCTGAAATTCCAGCTGTCTTCCGCGGTGGGCAGACCGACATAATCGCCCTCCTGCAGGCCATAGATGAAGTTGGTGCCGGCGATAGTATCCCAGGTACCGGCAGCCACATGCTCCAGAGCGTCGGTAACGCCTGCGCTCAGGCCCTTCATGGCGGAGGTCACAAACGGGTTGTAGCTGTACTTGCCGTCGGCAACACCCTGTTCGCCGATGTAGTTCTGGTCAACGTCAACGCCGATGACCTTACCGTCATGCTTGACAGCCGCTTCCACAGCGCTGGTGTAGATACCGCCGCCGCAAGCAAAGACAACCTGGGTGCCGGCAGAGTACCAGCTCTCCATCTTGGCGGTGATGTTGGCATCGCCGGAGAAGGCGCCGCCGTACCAATACTTGATGTTGACGTTGGTGCCCAGCTCCTGCGCAGCGGCGTCAGCGCCCTGCACATAGCCGTAGCCGAAGCGGATAACAGCGGGAACCGCCATGCCGCCCAGGAAGCCCAGCTCGGTGAAGCCGTCCTTGACAGCGGCGTAGCCGGCCAGATAACCAGCCTGCTCTTCCTTATAGGTGATGCAGTAGACGTTGGCGGGGATGGCCTCGGTGCCGATGTCAGCCACGGTCACGTCCACAGCAATGAAATGGACATCCGGGTATTCGGTGGCAGCCCAGGCCAGAGAGGGACCATACAGGTAGCCGACGCAGACAACGGTGTTGGCGCCATCGTTGACAGCATTGCGGATCAGGGTCTGGCGGTCCTCATCGTTGGCATCTTCGCTCGGCGGCAGATAATAATCAACGTTGATACCATTGGCCTCGCCGTAGGCTTCCACGGCAGTCCAGCAGCCCTGGTTGAAGCTTTCGTCATCGATGGTACCCACGTCGCAGACCTGGGCGATACCGGTGATCTCGGCGGAAGCGGCACCTTCGGCGGTGGCGTTGGTGGCGGTGCTGCCGGAAGCGGCGGTGTCACCGCTGCCGCCGCAGGCGGCCAGAGACAGCGCCATGACGGCGGCCATGCTCAGGGAAAGAAACTTTTTCATCTCGTACTCTCCTTTTTCGTTGGGAAAAGGTAAAAATAAAGTGCGGGCGCATGCGTGCATAACACTCCACAGCGCCCGCCTGTCAGGTTCAGTATACTGGATTTATTCGTTTTTTTCAATGGAAAAAACAACGAAATCACATTACAAAAACATAACAAAACGCCAATTATCCCAAAACATCCACGGCCACGTTGGGTGTTTCTGGCAAGGAAGAAACATCCGAGAGGCGTTCCACCTTGGTGACGCTGTCGTGCAGGTTCTTGTAAATCTTTTCATATTCCCGCTGGGTAAAGTCTGTCATGCGCCAGTTGACCTGCGGCAGTCCAACTGCATTTTCGGAAGCTCCCACGCGAACGGTGCTACCTCCATTGCTGCCCCAGCCGCCGGTCTTGAAATACTCATACAGGGCATGCTGCACCTCGCTGGAATAATTCTTCATGGCGCTGGTCAGCACCACACTGTCAGAGTCTGTACAGTCCCAGTCCGTGCCGATGACCACGGCGCCGGTGCCCTGGGCTGCGTCAATGCACTCCTGCAGGGTTCCTTCTCCGGCAGCCATGACCGCCTGCACGCCGCTGCCATACCATTCGCCCATACGCTGGGTCACAACGTCACCGGCATTCTCACTGCCTACATACCAGACTTCCACGCTGGCCTGTACACCCTGGCTCTGGGCGGCAGCATCCACGCCCTGCAGAAAACCTGTGCAGTAGCGCACCGTATCCGGCATGGCTTCGGCTCCCACAAACCCCAGCTTGGTCCGGCCTTCAATGACCACCGCATACCCGGCCAGATACCCGGCCTGTTCTTCACTGAACATCACACAGCTGGTATTGGAGGCCGTCTGATAGGCGGTATAGTCCTCGGTATGCGGTTCCGCATCAAACAGAAGGAAAGATACCGACGGGTCGTCATTCTGTACACTGTACAGCGCTGTCGCCATCTCATCACCGCGGCAGACCACCATGGCGGCACCACTCTGTGCCGCCGTGCGCAGCGCGCTTTCCCTGGCAGCCAGAGAATCCTCCTCTGCCTGATAAAGCTGCGCGGTATATCCGAAGGTATCGGCAAACGCCTGCACGCCGCGCCACAGGGCCGCATCCGGACCAGTCTCCGTGCCGGCGGTATCCGCCACAAAGGCCACGGTGCTCCCCTGCCTGCTCAGCGTAACCTCTTCTTCCACATTATAAACGTACAGGCTGTCATCCACCAGCGGAGATTCTTCCACGGCCTGCGCCCCTGAAGAAGAGGAAGAAGAAGCGGCCGAACAGGCACACAGGGAAACGGCCAGCAGGCTGCAAAGCGCCGCTGTCATTCCATGCCGGATTTTACGAAAACGAGGGTACTGACACATAAATACAGAAAACTCCTTTTAGACGGGGTCCATCTCCAGATTCTGCGGGCCAAAACCGTAAGGCAGCAGTTCGCCGAGCGTTGTCTCGACATAATCCTCCTCACTCTTGGCCATGATCACAATGAGGGACGGACCACCGAATTCATACAGTGCCTGACGGCAGACGCCGCAGGGACCGGTGACCAACGTGTTGGTCTTGCCTTCCAGGCTTCCCACAATGGCAATGGCCGAAAAGCGGGTCACGCCCTCACTGACCGCCTTGAACAGAGCCGTGCGCTCTGCGCAGTTGGTGGGGGTGTAGCCGGCATTTTCGATGTTGCAGCCGGTGAAGACCCGACCGTCCTGTGCCAGCAGAGCCGCCCCCACCCGAAAGTGAGAATACGGCACATAGGCAAATTTCCGGGCCGCAAAGGCCGCCCGAATCAATTCGGTGCGAGTCTCGGCCGAAAGGACGGCGCTCACAGGTCGGCCCCCAGCGCCACCTTCATCATGGCCGTGAAGCTGGTCTGACGCTGTTCGGCGGTGGTGATCTCCGGCGAAACAAAGCTGTCCGAAATCGTCAGCAGGCAGGCCGCGTGTTTGCCCAGGACCTTGGCATTGTGGAACAGGGCAAAACTCTCCATTTCCACGGCCAGACAACCTTTCTCGTCCCGCAGGCGTTCCCAGTACGCCGGTTTTTCATCACTGGGCTCCCGGTAGAAAACGTCGGCAGAATGGATGACGCCCTCAATGAGGGGAATATTCTGGGCGGCGGCGCTGCGGCGCAGAGCTTCATTCAGGGCCTCACTGGGGCGCTGGATCTCGTCGGTGTCACCGGACTGGGTCACGGCATAATTGCTTTCGGAATAAGCGCCGGTAGACAGAAGCACATCAAACAGTTTGGCTTTAGGGGTATAGGAACCAGCAGAACCGATACGGATGATGTTGTCCACCCCGTACTGGGTGTACAGCTCATAGGAATAGATACCGATGGAGGGCATGCCCATACCGCTGCCCATGACGCTGACAGGCCGGCCCTGATAGGTCCCGGTATAGCCCAGCATGCCACGGACATCGGTGACAAGGCGAGGGGATTCGAGGAAGGTCTCGGCAATGAATTTGGCGCGCAGGGGGTCACCGGGCATCAGGACGGTGCGGGCGAAGTCACCTTTTTCGGCGCGATTATGAGGGGTAGACATAGCGGATCTCCTTTTTTCGTTTGTATGCGGTTTTTTCTCTGTCATCGGGAACTCTACCGCTTGGTTTCTATTAGTATACCACATTTTGGCGTTTTGTGCTAAACTGTTTATCAAAAGACCAGCTTTTTCACAAAGGAGATTCTGTCCATGCCCGTTTTACCAACCTGTTGCCATCTGTGTCCCCGGGCCTGCGGTGCCGACCGTGCGGCCGGCAAAACCGGCGTGTGCGGTGCCGGCGGCATCCTGCGGGTAGCCCGTGCCGCCCTGCACCACTGGGAAGAACCCTGCCTGAGCGGCGATCCCAACGCCCCCACCGGCAGCGGCACTGTGTTTTTTACCGGCTGCGCACTGGGGTGCTGCTATTGCCAGAATTACGCCATCAGTCAGCAGGGATTGGGTAAGGATATTGACGAAAACCGTCTGTGCGAAATTTTTCTGGAACTGCAGGAAAAAGGCGCGCAGAACATCAATCTTGTCACAGCCACCCAATGGCTGCCCTGGGTGACGGCTGCCCTGGAGAAAGCCCGCCGCCGGGGTCTGCACCTGCCGGTGGTCTACAATACCGGCGGCTATGAGACCATAGAGACTGTACAGGCACTGAAGTCCTATGTGGATATCTGGCTCACCGATTACAAATATGCCTCCCCTGCCCTTGCAGCGGAATTGTCCCGGGCGGCAGACTACCCCGCCGCTGCGGATGCGGCTCTGTGCGAGATGCTGCGCCAGACCGGGGCGCCGGTTTTCGGAGAAGACGGATATCTGCGGCGCGGGGTGATCGTGCGGCATCTGGCCCTGCCCGGGCATGTGGAGGACAGTCTGGCGGTTCTGCGGCGTCTGGCCGAGATCCGGCAGGAGGTGGGGGTACCGTTCCTGACCAGTCTGATGAGTCAGTTCACCCCCTTCTATCACGCGGATGAACATAAGCTGGGACGGCGCATCACCACCTACGAATACCGCAAGGTGGTGGATGCCGCCATTGCTCTTGGTCTGACCGACGGATATATGCAGGAAAAAAGCAGCGCACGGGAGGAGTATACGCCTCCCTTTGACCTGGAGGGTGTATGATGATCGGTGCTTTGCTGAGTTGCGCCTACTTGGTCCTGTTTCTGCTGGCCGGATTTCTGGCCGCCCGCCGGACCTTGCCGGGAGCCGGCGTCGGAACTGTCGTCGGACTGGGCTGTGCCTTCGGCGTCAGCTTTCTGGCCATACTGCCCGCCCTTTTTGCCCTGTTTCTGGGATTCGCCCTGCCCGCCCTTCTCTGTGCGGGTGGGGTCGGTTTTGTCATGATTGCATGGCTGCTGCTGCGGGGCGGCCCGCTTCCCTCCCTCCATGCAGGGCAGGGTGCCGCTGCCATGTGGGCTTGCGTTCTGCCCATGCTGGTGCTGACTGTTTATCTGCTGCACACCCATGTGCTGCACCTGGTTGACGGAGCCTACCACACCGGACAAAGCTGCTACGGCGACATGGCCATGCATCTGGGATTCATTAAAAATATTGCGGTCACCGGACAGTTCCCGCCGCTGTATCCCCTGCTGGCCGGGGAAAACCGATTTGGCTACCCATTTTTATGCGAATGCGTTTCCAGCGTTTTTCTGGTGCTGGGCAGCGACCTGCGTCTTGCCTACATTCTGCCCATGCTGCCGGCTTTTGTGGCGGTGTATCTGATGTTCTGGCAGCTGGCAAACCGGGTCCTGGAGTCCTCCGCCAAAGCCAGTCTGGCCTTCTGGCTGTTCTTTCTGGGCAGCGGGTTTGGGTTTGTCTATTTTCTGCGAGATAAAGAGACCTTTCTTTCCATCTTCACCGGATTCTACACCACCCCCACCAATGACACCGCCCACAATGTGATCTGGGTGAATCCTCTGGCCGATCTGCTGCTTCCCCAGAGAGCCACCCTGTTCGGATGGTCCCTGCTGTTCCCGGCACTCTATCTTTTGTGGCGGTTCTGCATGGAAAGCCGTCCCCGCCTTTGGCTGCCCCTGGCGGTGCTGGTCCTTCCCCTGCCGTTGATGCAGACACATTCCGCCCTGGCGCTGGTTCTGTGCTGTCTGGCCTGTGGGATCTACACTCTGGCGCATCGGCCGCGGGTGCGCACAGTGCTTCTGCCCTGGTTCTGGCTGGCCCTGGTATGCGGTGTGGTCTGGTTCGCCCAGATGTGGGCCACCGTGTTTGCCCAGTCGGTAAGCGGAGAGAACATGCTGCGCCTCCATTTCAATTGGGTAAACAACGACGGCTCCGGGCTCAAGGACAACTATTTCTGGTTCTACATCAAAAACATCGGTCTTGTATATCTGCTGCTGATTCCCGCCTTTTTCCACGCCAATCGCCGGCAGCGGTGGTTTTATGGCGGCGGGGTTGTGATCTGGGCTCTGGCCGAGTGTGTGGTGTTCCAGCCCAACAATTATGACAACAACAAGCTTCTGTTCATCTGGCATGCTTTGGGCTGTATGCTGGTGGCTTCTCTCCTGTGCGACCTGTGGGGAAGGATGCATTCCCGCACCCTGGGGGTTCTGGGCATGGCGCTGTGCTGCTTTGTGGGCATGTTCGGAAGTGTGCTGACCTTGGGGCGGGAAGCGGTGAGCGATTATCAGCAATGGAGCGCCACCGACATTCAGATGGCAGCCTATGTGGATGCGAATGCCGAGCCGGATGCTTTGTTCCTGACCAGCGACGATCACCTGACGCCGGTATTTTCCCTGGCAGGGCGGCAGATCGTGTGCGGTTCCGGGAGCTTTGTGTATTACCATGGTATGGACTATGCCGACGAATACCACGCCATGGTCAGCTTGTATGAAACGCCGGATGCGGCTGTTTTGCAGGCCTGGGGTGTGGACTATGTGCTGTTTGACAGCGCGGTGTATACCAGGTTCCAGGCCGATGAAGACTGGTACCGGCAGCGGTACACACTGTGGTACAGCGACGACGACCATCGGATTTACAAAATAGACTGACACAATAAGGAAAGCGGGCATCTGCTTTGACGGCAGGTGCCCGCTTTGGTTGGTTCAGTTCATCATGGTCCAGCCGCCCACCTCGGAAAATCCGATACGGTGATAGATGCGTCCGGCGGCCGGGTTATCGTAAAACAAGCAGAGGAATGCCCGCCCCTGGGCAAAGCTGCGGCGGCAGAGTTCCGCCACCACCGCACTGGCATATCCGCAGCCCCGCGCCTCCGGGCGGGTGGCTACTCCCACCACCATGGCGCTGCGGCTGCTGGCAGCGGTGGTCTGGGCCGTGGAGACGAGTTGCCCTGCCCGGAAAGCGCCCATCATCATGCCGCCGCATTTCCAGCACTGAGCCAGTTCTTCCCGCTCCCGGGCATCTCCATGGTAGGAATCGGCAAATTCTTCAATACCGCGCAGCAGGTCCAGCGTCTGGTCCAGATCCTCCGGGCCCAGTTCCCGCACCGTAATACCGACAGGAGTTTGTCCCGCATAAGCAGGGTCCACAGCGTTGCAGCGGCTCATATAGGTGAGTTTGCAGCTTTTCCCGGGGAAATACGGGGCCAGACGGTCCAGCAGCTCCTGCTTGCCGCTGATTCCCCGCACCTTGCGGTCCCGCAGAAATGCGGCTGCGGCCGCCGCGTTGTAATCAGGATTCCGGCTGTACAGGATGTAGCTGTCAAAATATTGCAGGATCAGGAAATCCCAGCCCTGGGGCCCCGGTTCCACCCATACCCGCACGGGAGGCTTGTCCACCCCCACCGTTTCCACATCGCCATAAATGAAAAGGTTGATTTCCGGTTCAGCCGCAATATAATCCAGTACGGCTTGCCGGTCCGCTTCGGTACAGCGCTGCATCAGGCAAATCTCCTTTCGGCACCGCCGGTACGGGCGGTTTACTTTTTGTGCGTTGCCCGCTTTTTGGAGGTCTGGCGGGAAGGTGTTTTGCGAGGCGGATTCTTCTTGCTGGCCGGTTTTGGCTGGGGACGGATGCGTACAAACTGGATGGGGTTGCCATTGGCCAGGATCCGCTCTTCCACTTCCAGTTCCGGGAAAGAGGCCAGAAAACGGTTGAGGCTCTTGGAACCAAAGTTACGCACGTCAAAGTCCGGATACCGCTTGATAAGCTGGTCCCCCACCCGGGAGGTGCGCACCCAACCGGTTCCGTCATCCATCTCATCGATCATACCGCGCACCAGCTTGTACACCGAATCCCGGTTGATGGCGGTATCGTCCCCGGCCGCGGCCATGGCAGCCGCCTCGGCGGCGTCGGTCACATCACGGGCGCCGGCGGTGTCCGGCTCATTGTGATCGCTGTGGTCCAGAATCAAGTCCAGATATTTGAACTGGTCGCAAGCCTTGACAAAGGGCCCCAGGGTCTTGCTCTCCCCCATACCGATGACCAGTTTGCCGGCCTCCCGCAAGCGGGCGGCCAGACGGGTGAAGTCACTGTCCGAAGAGACGATGCAGAACCCATCCAGGTTGCCGGAATAGAGCAGGTCCATGGCGTCGATGATCATAGCCGAATCCGTGGCGTTTTTGCCGGTGGTATAGCTGTACTGCTGCATGGGGATGATGGAGTTGTTGAGCAGCGCATCTTTCCAGCTTTTCAGCCGGGGATCGCTCCAGTCGCCGTAAATTCGTTTGGCCGCCGCCACACCGAAGGAGGCGGCCTCATCCAGAATGACCTTGACGTATTTGGGGGAGATGTTGTCGGCGTCGATGAGAACGGCCAGTTTCAGATCTTCCATCGGGGGCCCTCCTTACTTTTTACGGTCGAAATACATATACACCTGACACGGAATCATGCCGTTGTAAATTTTGCGGCGCTTGGTGGCTTTGCCGCCGAAGTGCTTCTCAAAATCGGCATCGGCGGTGATGGCATACAGACCGGCACCGGGATGGGCGTGCCACGCCTTGCCCAGCACAGCTGCCAGCGCGGCAGCTTCCGCAGCGTCTCCCAGCCGTTCGCCGTAAGGCGGGTTGGTCAGCACAGTAGCGCCATCCCGGGGCACGAAGTCCTTCACATCCGCCACCTCAAAGTGGCAGCGATCCCCCACCCCGGCCAGCTTGGCATTGGCAGTGGCCAGCGCCACGGCAGCGGGGTCAATATCATACCCGAAACCTTCAAAGGCTGCGTCCGGCTTGGCCTGTTCGATGGCTTTGGCCCGCTCGGCCCGCCAGACCTCCGCAGGGACAAAATCAAACTGTTCGGCGGCGAAACGACGGCGCAGGCCGGGGGCAATGTTCAGCGCCTTCTGGGCGGCCTCGATAACCAGCGTGCCGGACCCGCAGAAGGGGTCCTGCACCAAGGTATCCCGACGTACCCGGCCCAGGTCCGCAATGGCAGCCGCCAGAGTCTCCTTGATGGGTGCCAGGGTGGCGTTGCGGCGGTAGCCCCGCTTGTGCAGGCCATCGCCGGAAGTGTCCAGCATCATTTCCACCGTGTTTTTGCGCAGGGCAAACCGCAGCTTGTACAGTTTGCCCGTCTCGGGCAAGGTATTGGTGTGATGGCTGGCCATCAGCCGCTTGACCACTGCCTTTTTCACAATGCTCTGGCAGGCGGGCACGCTGGACAGCTGGCTGGACAGGCTGGACCCCTTGACCGGGAACTGGGCATCTGCGGGGATGATCTCCTCCCAGGGGATGGAGTAAACGCCGTCAAACAGTTCGTCAAAGGTGGTGGCCTGCCAGGTCTTGAGCAGCAGCAGGACCCGTTCGGCGGTGCGCAGATTCAGGTTGGCGGCAGCGATGACGGAAGCATCGCCCTCAAAAATCACACGGCCATCGGTGACTTGCACGTTCTGGGCACCGATGCGGCGCACTTCAAAGGCCAGGGTGGACTCGGTGCCAAAAAAACAGGGAGCGACGAGGGTGTAGGTAGTGGGCATGAGACATCCTTTCGTTGTATGAGGAAACAACCATAGCACGGGCCATCCCGCGCCATGCAAAAAAGGCAGGCCGCACCGCCCGGCCGGTTGGACCAGGCTGTACAGGGCCTGCCGCTGTGTGCGGTTAAGGTTTTGGGAATCAGCGCCGACGAGAATAGCCGCCGCGGCGGTTTTCGGTCACACGCTTGAGGTCCGCGATCTTTTCCTCGCTCTGGGACTTGTAGCGCGCCATCATATCCTCGAAGCTGAGATTCCCCTGCGGCTGCGTGGGTTTGGGCTGCCACACGCGGGGCGGGGCTTCGCGCTTGGCACGCGGAGCCGAACCCTGCTGCCGCTGCTGGTGGGCACCGCCCTGCCGTGCACCGCGTTCGGGTGCGGGCTGCGTGCGTTTGATGGACAGCGCGATCTTGCCGTCCGGCGCAATGGACAGAATTTTGACCTTGACAGTCTGACCATCACTCAGCACGGCAGACAGATCCTGCACGTACTCGTACGAGACCTCGGAAATGTGGACAAGGCCGTTCTTGCCTTCCGGCAAAGAGACGAAAGCGCCAAACGGCTTGATGCCGGTGACTTTGCCTTCGACGATATCCCCAACCTGAAATGCCAAACTATGATACCCCTTTTTCCGGCGAACCCCATGGGGTCCCGCCTGTTTTTATTTCAGAAAAGAGCCAAAGCCCTTTGCTGTTCGGATTATTTGCCGCTGATGTCTCTCCAGATGCGCTCGTTCGGCTTGGAGTAACCCTCATCGCGGGCGATGCGCTCAATGATGGCGTCTTCCCCATCATTCAGCGTGCGCTGCAGTTCCTCGTTCTGGGCCAGCTGGACGTCCAGCTGCGCCTGTACGCCGACCAGTTCCTGCTGCTTTGCGTTGATGGCGATCTGGCAGCGAACCAGACTGTAAACCAACGAGGCACACAGGATCAGGATAAACAGCGGGAGCAAACGCCGCAAGAGTCCGTTTTTTCGGGTCATGTCTGCTCCGCCTCCTTTGCAATGTCGGATATAGCAGATTCATGCAGAATCAATTATATAATATTTTCCTCTGTTTTTGCAACTGTTTTTTCCGCTTTGTTACTTTTTGTGTGCTTTTTTTCGCTTTCAGGGCGATTTTTGTCTGTTTTTTTGTCACATACAGCCGCCGAAGATGCACAAAAGGTGCCGCAGCTGCGTCCTGCACACGTTGGGCCGCAGTCAGAACAGCCCGTCCCATACGGTTCGCCAGCGCGTGCAGGGTCCCGGACACAGCTCCGTGCCATGCCAGTGCGCCTGCCCCCAGGCCAACAGCCATATACCAGCGTGTTCCGCCGCCGGCCGAGGCTGAGGCCGCAAACCCGCACAGCAGGACCGCCGCACAGGCGAAGGCCAGCACATCCCATACAAAGCACAAGAAGCGCCCGTTGCCCAGAAAGATCCCGGCCACATCCCGTGCTGCGGCCAAAAGCAGCCCCAGTCCCAGGCACCACAGCACGTCCCGCCCAACAGCCCAGAGAGCCGGAGCCGCCGCCATCAGCGCAGAAGGCGGGCCAGCAATCCCCCGCTGCTTTCCCGGTTTTCGGCATACTGCAGGAATTCGATCTTTCCGGTAATGTGCACCTGCCCGGTGCGCACCGAAAGTTCTCCGATCTGGATGCCCTGTCCGCCGATGGTCAGGTCCCCTTGGGCCGTTTTGAGTAGGGCTCCGTTTTCATCACAGCTGACAATACGGGTCACCCCGGTGACAGTCAGGCGGGCGCGGTCTTCCAGCTGGAGGGTGTGGGATTTGAACGCCGGGGTTTCCGGCGCCGGCAGAATAGCGGTCTGGCTGGTTTGTTCTGGCATAGAAAAAGCCCCCTTGGTGCGGTATGGTAAAACATATGCACCAGGGAGCCGGGTTATGCCCCTTTTATGGGGCAGGCCGAAAAGTTTTTTCAGCCTTCCAGCACTTCGTACAGTTCACGGGCAACGTCCTTGCCCTTGGGTTCGTCCACCGAAAGCACACGCACCTTGACCGGGCGGTTGCCGAAGGTGATTTCGATCACATCGCCCACCTTGACCGCGTAACTGGCCTTGGCAGGCTTGCCGCCCACCAGGATACGGCCGGCATCAGCCACTTCGTTGGCCAGAGTGCGGCGCTTGATCAGGCGACTGACTTTGAGATATTTATCCAAACGCATGGGTGGGGTTCCTTTCCGCAGAAATGATAAAAAAGACGCCTGCCGGGCCAGACAGGCCGGCGGCAGGCGATGCGCTGAAGCGCTTGATTACTTGACGGCGTCCTTCAGGGCCTTGCCGGCGCTGAAAGCGGGCAGTTTGGAAGCGGGGATGGTCATGGGCTCACGGGTCTGGGGGTTACGGCCCTGGCGTTCCTTGCGCTCGCGCACTTCAAAGGTGCCGAAGCCGACCAGCGACACTTTCTCGCCATTCTTCAGAGCATCGGTGATCACATCCAGCGTGGCGCTGACAGCCTTCTCGGCGTCCTTCTTGGTCAGGCCGGCATTGGTAGCGACGGCGGCGATCAGTTCAACTTTGGTCATTGTTTATACCTCCAAGTGATTTATATGCCAAAAGCGGGTCCTCGAATAGTCACAGTTCCGCCTTTAGACGGTTTGGTTCGGGGTGTTTTGCTCAAACGAATCGTTGTACCGGGACAAGGCCTGCTCCGGATCGATCCCGGCTGCCCGGGCCAGAGCCACTGCCTCAAACAGCAGCTGTCCCACAGCCTGCTCGGCATCCGGACCTTCCCGCGCAGCGGTCTGCGCCAGACGGGCCAAAGCTTCAGGTTCAGGGGCCGGCATCTTTGCGCCATGCTTGGCAGCACGTTTCTGCAATTTGGCGGCACGCATCAATGCAGGCAGCGCACGGGGCACACTGGCCAGATCCGCTGCCAGGGTGGTCCGGCCCTTTTCCATATTCTTGAGCGTATCCCAGTCGTTTATGCCTTCGGAGCCGGTTTGCGGGCCAAAAATATGCGGATGGCGCCAGATCAGTTTCCGGCATACACCGTCACAAATCTGTGTCCAGCCACCATGGCCCTGTTCTTCCTCCATACGGGCATGAAACACCACCTGCATCAGCACATCGCCCAGTTCTTCACACAGAAGTTCGGGGTCCTGCAGGTCGATGGCATCCACCGCCTCGTAGGCTTCTTCCAGAAAGTTCATCCGGATGGATTCATGGGTCTGTACCCGGTCCCACGGACAGCCGTTTTCGGGATCACGGAGAATGGCAATGATGGCCACCAGATCATCGGCCGTATATGGGGATTTTTTCGGATATTCGATCATGTTCTTTCCTGAGGCGGCGAAAAGCGCCGGATTTCTATTGTACAACAGAATTTGAATTCGTCAAGCAAATTTTACAGCTGTGCACCGCAATGGTTGCAGAACAGCGCATCCACATCCACCTTGGCGTTGCAGACGGGGCAAACCTTGGTGAGGTGGCTCTGGGTCTCCTCTTCCTCATCCTCATAGGATTCGCCGGCTTCGTCGGCAGCCTTGGCGGTATCGGCCATATCGGTGGCCTGGGCCGCAGCTTCCTCTGCCTGAGCAGCCTCATCGGCGGTCATGCGGCCTTTGATCTCCTCAATGGCTGCTTCGATGGAAGCGATATGCTCAATATACTTATCCACCAAGGGCTGGTTTTCCTCGCCGGACTTATGCAGGGTATACACCAGAGCGCCGAGCTGACGCTGGGCCTTGGAAAGCTGGGTCTGCTGATTGATCAGGTCCAGCTGGTTTTTGCCCTTATCGGCCAGGTCCAGCGCGGTCTTTTTGGCGATATCAACAAACTGCATGCTCTGTTCTTTGATCTTGTCAAAATCGAGTTCAAACGTCATGGGAAACGCACCTCACATTCGTATGATACTGGGGCGGGCCATGCCCTGCACGACCCGTTGCTATCTGCATTATAGCCGATTGCGCCGCGCTTTGCAATCTGAAAACCGGCGAAAATGTTACGTTTTCGTTAATATTTGCCAGTATCAGCACACTCTACTGTTTACTGTCCAATAAACTCACGCAGCATACTGTCCGCCGGGACTGCCGTACCGGGCAGGGAATCGAATGCGGCAAAGCGGCGGCACAGCTCCTGCAGCCGGTCTGTATATTCCACCGCCGTCATCTCACGGGTATAGTGTCCCCACAGGCAGACTTCATAGCTGAAAGAAGTATCCAGAACCAGATCCGCCCGACTCTTGAATGCTTTGATATAGCGGTCCTCCGACCGGCAGACGTGGGGCCACAGCCGCAGGGTAAAATCCGCATCATGTCCGCGAAACAAAAAGTCCCGTGTCAGGCGGCGGGCCAGACGGATATCCCGGGTGGCCAGGACCCGGGACCCATCCGGTGCAGCGTACTCTTCCCGCAGGCCGGCATAGATATGGATGGCCGCTCCCTTAGGCAGACTGTCCACATCCAGCGCCGGATTGAAGGCATGCAATCCCTCAATCACCACCACGCCGCCCCGGCCGTCAATGTGGCGGGTAGTGCCGGTGGGCTTCTGGGTCAGGAAATCAAAAATCGGGGTATCACAGACACCAGTATCGGCCAGATCCCGCAGGCAGCGGCGCAGGACCGGAAGGTCCAGCGCTTCCACGCACTCATAATCATCGCTGCCGTCCGCCTGCTTGGGATAGCGTCCTTCTCCCACAAAGAAATCATCCAGACTGATGACCGCACTGCGGCGTCCCGACGCGGCAATGCGCTGGGACAGTTTGCGGGCGGTGGTGGTTTTGCCGGCAGCAGAAGGACCCGTGAGCATGATGATCTGTGCACCGCTGTTCAGTGCCGCATGGGCAGCGGCTTCCAGACGGTCGTGATAGCGCTGCTCGCACACCTGCACAAAGCGTGCCTGATCGGCACCGGCCAGATTGATGAGCTCACATCCCACCAGGCGTTTGGGTGGTGTTTGTTTGGAGACAAGCGTCATAGAAGCGTTTCACTCCCTTCTTCCGGTCCAGGACCGTGTCGAAGCGATCAATGTATTCCGTCGGGTATTTGAAATTGAAGATGCGCTCGATCTTGCCGCGGCGCTGCCCCGGCATGACCAGCTTGGTGGAGCCGCCCGCACCGGCAGACAGGATGGTGTGGACCTCCTCCATGATATAAATGTTATACAGGCATTCCCGGCCCGGTTTGCTCCATCCGATGTTTTCCAGATTCTGCAGGGTACCTTTCTGACGATAGAGATAGTACGGGCGGTAGCCGGCCTGATACAGCAGGTCGCAGCTCTGCAGCATGGCCGCCACATCAGCATATGCGGCAGCCCGGTGTTCCATCACCAGGTTGGATGCCCGTTTCAGGGTCAGGGTGTGTACGGTGATGTTCTCCGGGTCCAGAGAGATGGCCGTTTCCAGGCTGCGGCGGAAGCCTTCCACCGTGTCCCCGGGCAG
Source organism: Subdoligranulum sp. DSM 23681 (assembly GCF_057005535.1). Classification (NCBI taxonomy): domain Bacteria; kingdom Bacillati; phylum Bacillota; class Clostridia; order Eubacteriales; family Oscillospiraceae; genus Subdoligranulum; species Subdoligranulum sp. DSM 23681. Next base: position 265,302 of record NZ_CM168050.1, read on the forward strand.
ACCGGCGATCAGATCCATATTGATGTTGTCGTGTCCCACGGCCCGGGCAGTGCGGTAACAGTCCAGGATGTCCTGGGCGGTATGCCGCCGGCCAATGTTGCGCAGCACCTCATCCGAGAAGGTCTGCGGGTTGATGGAGATACGGGTGGCCCCGTATTCCTTCAGGATGCGCAGCTTCTCCTCATCGGTACAGTCGGGGCGTCCGGCCTCCACCGTGTACTCCTCCAATTGGGACAAAGGGAAGCTTTCGGCCATCTGTGCCATGAGCTTGCGCAGCTGGGGCGCCGTCAAGCTGGTGGGCGTGCCGCCGCCGATGTACAGAGTACGAACCCGCAGGCCGCATTCATCCACCACCCGACGGGTGGCGGTGAGTTCCCGGCAAAGACAATCCACATAGGGTTCCACCAGGGCCCGGGTGGACTTGTCCCCCACCGTGCGGGAGACAAAGCTGCAGTAACTGCACCGGGTGGGGCAGAACGGAATGCCCGCATACACACTGCAGTCCATAGGCGCGGAGCCTTCCAGCACCGGGCGCTGCAGGTCTGCAATGGACAGAGCCATCTCATAACGCTTGGGGGTGCAGTCGTATTCCTCCAGAAAGCGCTGTCTGATCTGTTCCTCAGTGGCGCCGGCATCCCTCATATCATGGATGATGCGCACCGGGCGAACCCCGGTCATCATCCCCCAGGGCGGGCGGATACCGGTGTGCTCGCAGGCAAGGGTGTACAGCAACCGGCACAGGGCATATTCCCGCTGTTTGGGAGGCATGTCCCGGTCCACCGTGGCGATCTTCCAGTACAGATCCCCGTTCTGGCGCAAATAAACGATCTGGGCCACTGCATGGTCCACAGCAGCAATCAGATCCAGACTGGGGTCATCCAGGGCGCAGTCGGCACCGGCCAGTACCCCATCCGGGAAAAACATACGGGCCACATGTTCGGCCTCGTAACCGGCCGACGGGCCGCGCAAAACAATTTGCATGGGGAGGACCTCCTGCATCAATACCATTCGCCCAGCAGATAGGGATTGCTGCGGCGTTCCTGGCCCAGAGTGGAGAAGCTTTCATGCCCGGGCAGGACCTTTGTCTCGTCCGGCAGAGGCAGATTGGCCACCAGCGAAAGGCTGCGGCGCATCTGTTCCGGGCTGCCGCCGGGAAGATCTACACGGCCGCAGGAAGAGGCAAACAGAGTGTCGCCGCTGAACAGGCATCCGCCGCAGGCCAGACAGACACTGCCCGGGCTGTGGCCCGGGGTATGCCACAGCTGGAAGGTCAGTTCATCCACTGTGACGGTGCCGCTTTCAGGCCAGGGTTCGTCGATGATATCCGGGGTCAGCGGGAACATCTGGCTGCCCTGGGCATCGGCCGGGTCCATCAACACTCTGGCACCGGTCTGTTCCTTCAGGGCGGCCACGGTCCCCACATGGTCATAGTGGCCGTGAGTCAGGAAGATATGGGTCAGGGTGGCACCGGCTTCCTTCAGCGGATCCAGATACCGCGCTGCATCGGCTGCCGGGTCGATGGCAATACCATGACCGGATTCGGTGATGATCAGAAAGGTGTTGGTGCACAGCGGCCAAGGGCCGGAAATATGCAGAAGTTTCATGGAGTACCTCACTTTTTCCATTCGTCGGTATCGATCATGATGGTCACAGGGCCATCATTGGTCAGGGATACCTGCATGTCGGCGCCGAACTCGCCATGCTGCAGTTCCTTCAAAGGCTGTTTGCCCAGTTCGGCAAGAAAAGCTTTGTACAGATTTTCGGCGGCTTCACCCTTGGCGGCCCGGATAAAACTGGGGCGGTTGCCGCGGGAGGTATCGCCGTACAGGGTGAAATTGGACACCACCAGGGCGGACAGACCCAGCTCCGCCGCACTGCGGTTGAGCTTGCCCTGGTCGTCGGTAAAAATACGCAGGTTGGCGCATTTGGCGGCCAGCTTGGGAACGATGGCTGCGTCCTCACCATCGCAGACACCCAGCAGAATGACCAGACCGGGACCGATGGTGCGGGGCTCGCCGCCGTTGACGACCACCGATGCCACGGATACACGTTGAATCACGGCGCGCATGAAGATGTTCTCCTTTTCAATTGACAATCACGGCTCCAGACAGAGCATGAAGTAGCAGGAATCCGCCACAAAGAAGGTCGGCTTGGAATCGTTGGCAAAAATCTGCTGCCACTGGTTCCACACCGACTCATCGGTGGTGACGTAGACCGCAGTGGGGTCGTACCGGCCGCTGAGCAGCAGGGCCGCGGTATCGGCACGGCTCCGAGCAGCCGCCTCATGAGCGCCGGACACCGCGATATCCAGGTTGGTGGGCAAACCTTCCTTGCCGGCCAGGATGGCCAGCAGCCGCAGACGGTCTTCTCGCACTTCCCCAGCCGCCAGCAGCGCACTGCGGCCGGTACCGATGCCCGCCGTCATGGGATGGCAGGCAACGTTTTCCGTGGGCTGTGCCGCAGCATCTGTAAAGTAGTTGTGCTTTTCAGCGGCCACCGCAGACAGATCCCACACCTGCACGGCCAGCAATACCGCCAGCAGCAAAGCAGGGAAAAACGACGATCCGGACAGGCGGCGGCAGGCTGCCCGCAGGGTATATACGCCCCACACCACCAGGCAGGCAGCGGGCAGATAAAACATCCGGCCACTGGCCCGGAAAATGCCGCACAGATCCAGCAGCCATCCGGGCAGAGGAATGGTGAAACTGCTATTTCCCCAGCTGACCCGGTTGCTTACCGCAAACAGGGTCAGAAGTCCGCAGCCCACCGCCGCTGGCCAGTTGCGCTTCCACCAGGTTTTGACCTCCTGGGGAAGGCGGAAGGCAGCGGCGACGGACAGAACCAGGGCCAAGGCCAACAGAGCCAGCACACCCAGCCCCAGATAATTGAACCCGTCATACTGATTGGTCTGCTGGGGCAATACCGGCAGCAGCCGGGACCAGGTATACTGTCCCCGGGAGTAGGGGTTGATGAGGGCATTCAGGTTCATGGAAAACTCCCCGTAGCCCTCCCGGCTCAAGGAGCTTTCGGTTCCGATGGCTCCGCAGAGCACGCCGCCCGCCAGAGCAGCAGCCAGAGCAGCCGCAAAGTCCGTCACGGCGCCGACCCGGCCACCGCCCAGCCGCACGCGGTCCACGCACCAGAGAAGTGCACAGACCATGACCGGCGGCAGGAAATAGGGGTGGATCCCCACGGCGGAAAAGGCCAGCACCACAAGCCACCACCGCCGTTTGGGGGCATGGCCGGTGCGGCGCAGGGCATCCCTGCTTTCCAGATACACATACAGTGCAAACAGGAACAGCCACTGGGATGCCAGCGCCGTATGGCGGAAGGACCGCTCCCACAGAGTAGGCAGGCAGGCAAACAGGCCGCCTCCCAGCAGACCGGTGACCGCCGCCTCTCCCCTGCCGGTCAGGCCGCGGGCGCACAGAAGACCGCCCGCCGCCCCCTGCAGCGCAAAACACCCCAGCACATACAGCCCGAACCACTGGAAAGTGGCAGGCAGGAATCCCCGCAGCAGTTTGAGAAAGATACTGACCCAGGGAAGGCTGTCGGTGTAGGAAATGGCAGTACCGTCCGGCATGGCCACGGTGTCAGCCATCCCCAGCGGAAAGGTCCAATGGGAATTGCGGAACAGCAGCCATCCTGCATAATGCTGCTGGACATCCAGTTCATCGTATCCGCGCAGGATCCAGTTGTCCCAGCTCACATGCAGGGGGGCGGTACCATACACCCACAGGAACACCGCCACGCCGGCCGCCGCCCCCAGCAAAGCAGGGAGCAGCCGACGAAAAGCAGAAGATTTTTCAAGTTGATTTGTCATGTCTTTCAGATACGGGTCACCGACATCACATCCCGGACCTTCTGCAGGCGCAGGACCACATTGTTCAGATGTTCGGTATTATTGATGCCGATGGTCAGAGACATGCGGGCACGCCCCTGGTCCGCGGCGCGGGCATCCATGGAATAGATGGGCACACGCATATCGCCCAGCGCCAGCGCCACATCCGAAACCAGATTGGCACGGTCCATGCAGACCAGTTCCAGGGTAGCTTTGTAATCTTCCCGGACATTGTCTGCCCAATAGGCGCGCACCCAGCGGCCGGCATTTTCGGGGGATTTCATGCTCTCACGCACATTGCCACAGTCTTTTTTATGGATGGACACGCCGAAGCCACGGGTAACAAAACCGATGATTTCGTCACCGGGCAGGGGCGAACAGCACTTGGCAAACTTGATGGGGCAGTTGTCGATACCTTCCACCACCACCCCGGCAGTGGAGTGGACCTTTTTGACATCCACCGTAATGGGTTTGGGCTCGGAGGCTTTCAGACGGTTGTACTCGTCTTTCAGCTTGGGCAGCACACGGGCCATCTGCAGCCCGCCGTACCCGATGGTGGCGTACATCTCCTCCACCGTATTGCAGTGGTTGCGCTTGGCCAGCGATGCCATAAAGTCGTCGTACTGTTCCGCCGGGACGGTCATCAGGTTGCGGCGCATCTCCCGTTCCAGGGCTTCCTTGCCTTCGGCAATATTCTCTTCCCGGCGTTCTTTCTTGAACCAGTTCCGGATCTTGTTCTTGGCCTCGCTGGTCTTGACAATATTGAGCCAGTCGCGGGAAGGTCCGCGATTTTCCGGCCCGGTGATGATCTCGATGATCTCACCGGTGGCAACCTTATGGTCAATGGGCACAATGCGGTTGTTGACCTTGGCCCCGATCATCCGGTTTCCTACCGCCGAATGAATGGCGTAGGCAAAGTCGATGACGGTGGCTCCGGCAGGCAGATTGATCACATCTCCGCGAGGGGTAAAAGCAAAGACTTCTTCCGGCAGCAGGTCGGACTTGATATCACTGAGCAGATCGGTGGCATCTACGCTGGAGCGCTGGCTTTCCAGCAGACGGCGCACCCAGGCCAGACGTTCTTCCAGCTTTTCGTTGCTGGTGGAAATGCCCGCTTTGTACTTCCAGTGGGCGGCAATGCCGTACTCCGCCATGCGGTCCATGTCCCAGGTACGGATCTGCACCTCAAAGGGAATGGCTTCGTGACCGATCACGGTGGTGTGCAGACTCTGGTATCCGTTGGGTTTGGGCGTGGAGATGTAATCCTTGAACCGGTTGGGCAGCGGATGATACATATCATGGATCAGGCCCAGCGCCGTGTAGCATTCCGCCACCGTGTTGATGATGATACGCACCGCGTATACATCATAAATTTCCTCAAAGTCCTTATTCTGCATATACATCTTGCGGTAAATGCCGTAGATGCTCTTAACCCGGTGGCGGATGGTGGCGTTCTCTATTCCGTTATCCTCCAGGTGTTCCCGGATGGTCTGGCAGACATCCTCCAGAAAGGCGTCGCCGTGCTTGTTCAAAAGAGACCGGATGGTTTCATAACCAATAGGGTCCAGATAATGCAGGCTGCGGTCTTCCAGCTCTTCCTTGATGTTGGAAATTCCCAGACGGTGTGCAATGGGAGCGTACACCTCCATGGTTTCCAGCGCTTTGTCCCGGCGCTTCTGCTCCGGCCAGGCATCCCCGGTGCGCATATTGTGCAGGCGGTCACACAGCTTGATGATCATGACCCGCACGTCCTGACTCATGGCCAGCAGCATCTTGCGCAGGTTCTCTGCCTGACGGTCCTCCACATTGGAGAACTTGATCTGCGTCAGTTTGGTAACACCGTCCACCAGAAGCGCCACTTCATTGCCGAACTTGGAGCGGATCTCATCAATCCCCACGGCCGTATCCTCGGCCACATCGTGCATCAGGGCGGCGGCGATGCTCTCACTGTCCATCCCCAGTTCCACCAGGATCCGGGCCACCGAGAGCGGATGGCAGATATAGGGTTCTCCGCTGCGGCGCCGCTGTCCGCTGTGGGCCGAATTTGCCAGTTCATAGGCACGGTCAATCATCGCAAAGTCATATGGCCGTCCGCTTTCGGTCATATCCTGTTTGAGCTGCTCATAGGTAATGGGCATTTTGACTTCGTTTTCCATTTCGGTTCCTCCCCCTGGTTTTGGTTTATCGCTTGCGTGCTGCCGTCGGCAGGGTCACGTTCCCTCCGGCCCTGCCGCCATAGCCCGCAGCTTTTGCAGGATAGGCGCATCATCCAGATTCTTTTTACCGGTGACAGCCGCCGGCATCCAGCGCCCGTTTTGCAGTTCCACCAGTCCGAGTTCATACAAGGCGGTCAGACTGGCCAGCGTTTTGCCGGTGTTCTGCGGCCCGGATGCCGCAAATACGGGCTGCAGGTCATCCGCCGGTACGCCTCCCGCCCGAATGCGACGGTACAGCGTGGCTGTATCATTGCGGTCCGGCAAAAACGCTGCGGCACGATCAGGCGGCAGCGAAGTGCCGCCGCAGACCGCATCAAAGGCCGCAGCCTGACGGGCCGGTTCGTTACCCAGCCCCGCCGGACGCATGGCCTTGCAGTGTGCCGACACCATCGGACCGTTTCTGCCCTGAAAGACGCTGACTTCAATGGCGGCATCCACCACCGCCCCCGGCTGATAGACCAGCTCCTGCGGCGCGGTGCCGAAGACCGAGACAAAGCAGGCTGAATCGCCCTGACGCAGGCGCACCCGGGTGTGCCTGCCTTCACTGCCCAAAGGCCACAAGCCGTCCACCACAGCATTTTCCACCAGCAGAAGCGGCACCGGGTTTCCGCTTCCGAAGGGAGCCAGACGGGACAGTTCCCGCACCGAGGTCAGGTCCAGTTCTGCCAGACTCACGGCTGCGTCCAGTTTGAGAGAGCTGGGTTCCGGCACCGGATATTTCTTAGCGGCCCAGGCATTGACGGCCGCACGGAAAACACTGATTTTTTCTTCTTCCACCAGCAGACCGGCTGCCGCCGCATGGCCCCCGCTGCGGATAAGGCAGGCGGAGCAGGCTGCCAGCGCGGCATGAAGGTTAAAGCCCGCCGGTGCACGGCCGCTGCCGCGGCCTTCCCCGTTTTCGGTGGAGATGACGATAGCCGGACGGCCATACCGTTCCATCAGACGGCTGGCCACAATGCCGATAACGCCGGGATGCCAGCCCTCCCCCGATACCACCAGAACCCGGTCATGGGTGCGGGCAGGATCGGCCTGGATGGTTTCCAGCGCCGCTGCCAGGATCTGCTGTTCCGTCTGCTGGCGTTCTGCGTTGATTTCACTCAGGCGTGCCGCAATACCGGCCGCCTGTTCCTCATTCTCACACAGGAGCAACTTGAGTGCCACTGCGGCCGTATCCATCCGGCCGGCAGCATTCAGCCGCGGGGCAAGGCCGTAACTGACCGTTTCCGCGGTGACAGGCTTGCCGGCATAGCCGGCATTTTCCAGCAGCGCCTGCAGACCGGGCCGCATGGTCTCCTGCAGGACGGCCAGCCCTTCCCGCACCAGCGTGCGGTTTTCTCCGATCAGGGGCATTACATCCGCAATGGTCCCCAGGGCCGCCAGTTCCCCGAACATGTCCAACAATTCGGTGGGGTCGCAGCCTTCCAGAGCGGCACAAAGTTTGAATGCGACCCCGGCACCGCACAGGAATTTGAAGGGACTTTCGTCATCGGCCCGGTTGGGGTCCACCACGGCCACAGCCTCCGGCAGTTCCTCCCCCGGCAGATGGTGGTCGGTGATGACCAGATCTATGCCCAGCTCCTTTGCGCAGCGGGCTTCCTCCACAGCGGCAATGCCGTTGTCCACCGTCACCACCAGCGTGTATCCCTTTTCTGCCAATCGCTTGAGTATATCGGCATTCAGGCCATATCCCCCGCCTTCCCGGCTGGGCAGTTTACAGCGAACCTGCGCCCCCTGGTTGGACAGACACTCAAACAGGATGGCCGTTGCCGAGACGCCGTCCACATCGTAGTCGCCAAAAATGACGATGGGCTCGCCTTCTTCCACCGCACGCTGGATGCGTTCCACCGCCTTGTCCATGTCCTTGAGCAAAAAGGGATCGGTCAGTTCATCCCGACCATCCAGAAGGTGATGCGCGGCTTCGGCCGTATGGACCCCGCGTGCCGCCAGCACACGGCTGAGCAGCACGCCGAAGCCTTCGGCGTGCAGGGCTTCGGCGTCCTGATCGGCAGCTTGATTCAACTGCCAGGCACGGTAGTTCATAGCGGTTCTCTCCTTATAAATTCACAATCATACGGTCTTGGTCCCGGTGCCGAAATCCTGCCCGAAATCATGTGTCAGGCCGTCCTGGCGCAGCATGGTTTCCAGGGTATCGATCTCGGTGGAAACATCCAGGCTCACATCCTGCAACAGCGTTTCGTACAGCTTGGTGTAGGCCAGATTCAGGGTGTGCAGGATGCCGGTGATCTCGCCGCGGATCTTGTCAGCGGCAGCCGCATCCGTATCCCCCAGGCCCAGGGCTGTGTCCAGCAGCTTCCGGGTGGTGGGCAGATAGTATTCCCGGAACCGCCGCAGCCGGGGCTGCTGGTCCGGATGGTTATGGGCAAAGCCCAGAATGGCACCGCAGGTTTTCTGCATGGCGATGATCTCTTCATCGGCGGTCTCTCCCAGACGCCTCCGGCAGGCCCGCAGGTAGTTGAGAAAGTCCACACCCTCCCGGCGCAGGCTGTCCGCCGGAACCGGTTCCGGCTTGTCCTGCAGCACCGGTTCCGGCTGGGGTGCCGGCGGAGTGTACAGGGCATCGTTCAGGTAAAGGGTCTTCCCGTCCGAAGAGACCAGCGCACCGGGAATTTTTCCGTCTGCGATGGCTTTTTGCAGTTCCTCCCGGACCCGGTCCTGTGGCTGCATGGTATCCCGGGCTATGGCAGAAATGTCCCAGGTCCAGTCCCGGACAGCCCGCAGATAGCCCCGCAGCCGATTGTACCGGCCCCACAGCCGGACACCGAAGACCCCCATAACGCTGAACCCGACCGCCATCGGGGCAAAGCAGGCCGCCAGCACGGGAAAAACCACATGTTCTTCGGGCAGCATGCCCATAGCCTGGGGGCCTACCATGGCCAGAATGAACATGACCAGCGCCGCGATGCCGAAGCCTCCGGCGAAGATCCAGCCTGCCACCGCCATACCCAGATAGCCGTCCTGATCGCTGTTTTTCAATTTGCGGTCCATCCGCTGGCGCCAGGTTTCAAAAGGGACATTCTTGTTTTCCACGCCACGGCTGCGGATGGCATCTCCCACCGACTGGACCACGCCGGCCAGACCGTCCAACATGCCGGACCCGATCTGGGTGCCGGCCTGCACGATCTCACTGACCGCATCGTCCAGATCCGGAATACTTGTATAATATCCCCGGGGTGAGGTATTTTCTTGCTCTTGGGCAGGGCCGTCCGGGTCCTGATAGGGATTTCTGGGAGGCATATCGTTTGATTCCTTTCCTTTTTTGCGGGTACGTTTTTTCAGCCGCGGGGCGGCGCGCTGCGTTCCATCAGGGCAGCGGCGCAGCGCAGGCCGTCCACGGCGGCGGTCATGATGCCGCCCGCATAGCCGGCGCCCTCACCGCAGGGGTATAATCCCGGCAGGGAGAGACACTGGAAATCCTGCCCCCGCACCAGCCGCAGCGGGCTTGAGGTACGGGTCTCCAGGCCGGTGAGCACCGCGTCGGGGGCACGGTAAGCGGCCATCTTGCGGCCGAAAGCGGTCAGCCCCTGGCGCAGGGCGGCGGATAGTTCGTCGGGCAGAAGGCTGCCCAGATCACAGGGCACCACGCCCCGCGGGTAGGTGGGCTGCACGGCGCCCAGGTCCAGGCGGCCTTTTCCCTGCAGGAAGCTGCCCACCGTCTCGGCGGGCGCAGCGTAGCTGCCGCCTCCTGCCCTGAAAGCGGCCTGTTCCAGCTGCCGCTGGAAAGCCACCGCCTTGGCGGGGTCGTTGTCAAAGTCCCGGCCGTCCACACTGACCACCACCGCCGCGTTGGCGTTGCGGCCATCCCGGGCATGCAGGCTCATGCCGTTGGTGACGACCCCGTCTTCCTCGCTGGCCGCGGCGCAGACGGTGCCTCCGGGGCACATGCAGAAGGTATATACGCAGCGGCCGCCATCCACATGCTGGCTGAGCTGATACTCGCCCCGGGGCAGCGCCGGATGTCCGGCTGCCCCATGATAGAGACTGCGCTCGATTTCGGTTTGCAGATGTTCCGCCCGGAAACCCACCGAAAACGGCTTGCATTCCAGGGGCAGACCCATCCGGTCCAGCATGGTGAAGGTATCCCGGGCACTGTGCCCCACAGCCAGGATCAGCTGTTCACAGGCAAACTCTCCAGCCGTGGTCATCACCCCGCAGACAGAGCCGCCGCGGGTCTCGATCCCGGTGAGTTTGGTGTTGAAGAGGACCGTGCCGCCCAGGGATTCGATCTCCGACCGGATGGCCGCAATAACGCCCCGAAGCAGGTCAGTACCCACATGAGGCTTCTGCCGCCAAGCAATGTCTTGCGGCGCACCGTGTTTGAGGAAGGTCTCGGTGACATAGGCACACAGGGCATCGCCGGTGCGGGTGGTGAGTTTTCCGTCCGAAAAGGTACCGGCACCGCCTTCCCCGAACTGAATGTTGGCCTCCGGGTCCAGACGGCCGCCTGCTTCAAAGGCGCGCACCGCCTGCACCCGCTGTTCCAGGGCAGGGCCCCGTTCCAGCACCAGGGGGCGGTATCCGTGGCGTGCCAGCAGCAAGGCTGCGAACAGCCCCGCCGGTCCCAGGCCCACCACCACCGGACGGTGAGCCAGCGGATTTTTCCCTACCGGAAAATGAAATTCCGGCTTGCGTGTGAAACAGACACAGGGCGAGGCCCCGGCCAAAGCCGATTCCTCACCCTCGTCGTTGAGCGTGATGGCGACGGTGTAGACCAGAACGGGGGTTCCGTGTCGGGCATCCACCGAGAGTTTTGCGATGCCGCCGCCTGCTGCGTTTCCGGCAGGCAGACGGAGGATCCTGCGTGCCCGCCGCACGGCCTCTGCCTCCGGATCGGAGCAGGTCAGCGGCAGGCGGATATTGCGTACCAAGAGCACTTTCGGGTATTTTCTCCTTCTTTTTTACTGTGTGGTGATGGCACACTGCACCGTGTAGCTGCCCACCGCAAAAATACGGCTGGACGAGGGGATCTGGATGTTCACGGGCAGTGTCTGCTGACCGGCAGTGACCGAGATGCTCTGGCAGTCCACCTGTGCCATCACATTGTCCGCCGAAAGCTCGGCGATCTCATCCGCCGGACCATACAGGGTCACATTGCTGATACGGCTGGTCAGCACATCCACCTGGGCGTCGCTGGGCACATTGATGACCCGGATGTTGGAGACATTCAGGGTGGTGCTGGTCATATTGGTGGTGTCAAAGGTCAGCGTAACGGTGGTGATGCCATCCTGGGATACGATGCCGTCCGGCAGTTCCACCGCCAGCTGGTAATCCCGGTCAAAGGCAAAGCTCTGGCTCAGGTCCAGACTGGCCACGCTGAGCTCATTCAGTTTGCTGATCGTCCGGGCCGGTCCCGCCACCCGCAGGGTACTGCGGTCCAAAGAATATTTCAGGCTGGATACATCAAACCCGCTGGGCAGGCCGATGAAATCCACGGTCAGCGGCAGTTCCCGCACCTGCAGTACATTCAGGGTGACGGCGGCAGAATCACTGTCCATGGTGGTATATTGCGGTGCCACCGCATTGCCGTTGGCATCCCGCATTTCCAGTCCGGCATCCAGGGTGATGGAATCATCCAGCTTTTCATCCGAAGCCACGGTGGCCACCACGGAATCGATCTGTTCCAGTTCGGTGGTGGGACCGGTCAGGGTGACTTCCGCAGGGACACAAGAGGCGCTGTTCAGAATAAATCCATCCGCAATGGCGATCTGGGAAGTGTCCGCGGTGACCCGTACCGTCTTTTCGCTCACATTGTCAAATACGACCGTGACGGTGGTCGGATTCTCCACCGTCAACTCAATGCCAAGGTTGTCATAATCCGAGGTGATGAACCGTGCTCCCAGTTCCAGGGTCACGGTTCCGGCACCGCGCACGGTGGAGTACTTGGGATAAACCATGATATCGCTTTCCCGGATGCCGCCGATAATGGTGCCGCTGCCTTTGATGCGTACGGTCACATTGGAGACGTCCGGAGTTTCCACGATATCCAGCCCCAGGCTGGTATAGGTGCTGGACTGGTAGGTATAGGTGATGGAATTGATGGTAACAGTCTTATCGCTTTCCTGGTCAAAATACATGGTGACAATCAGCCAGGCCAGCACGGCACAGGCCAACGCCGCGCACCACAGAACCACCGGGTAATCCCAGATGGTGCGTTTTTCCCGCGCCTTGGGCGCCACAGCGGGCTGTTCAGTTTTCTTTTTGTTGAACGGCATGCTTCACGGCACCTCCTTTGCCAAACAGCCGGGACCACACAGGGGTCTTCTGTTCTTCCTCCGATTCGGGCGGAATGATCTCCTCCTGCAGCAGATTGAACAGGTTCTGGCGGTCCAGGCGACGGATCAGAACGCCGTTTTTGGCCAACGAGATGATTCCCGTCTCCTCACTGACCACGATGACCACCGCGTCGGAGTTTTCACTCATGCCCAGACCGGCGCGATGTCGGGTACCCATGTCCTTGCCCATTTCCAGGTTGTTGGAAAGGGGCAGCACACAGCCGGCCGCCACGATGCGCCCGTCCCGGATGACCACGGCACCGTCATGCAGCGGAGTTCCTTCATAAAAGATCGTGCCCAGCATCTCCGGAATAACATTGGCCGAGAGCGGCGTCCCGGTCCGGATGATCTCATCCAGGTTGTTGTTGCGTTCCAGCACCATCAAAGCGCCGGTGCGGGTATCGGACAGCTGTTCGGCGGCGTCGCAGATGGCCACCACCGCGCTCTGCCACACCGCCCGCAGGGAAGGGTCGGTGCGGCGGATGCTGAACAGGCGGCCTGTCCAGTTGGCGCTCTGGCCCAGGCGTTCCAGCGTGCGGCGCAGTTCCGGCTGAAACAGTACCACGGCGGCAATAAAGCCGACCTGCAGGAAATTGTTCAGCAGCCAGCGCACGGTCCGCAGCTCAAAGAGATAGGCCAGCGCAAAGCAGACCAGCGCCAGCATCAGACCGCGCACCAGCTGGCCCGCACGGGACTTGCGCGCGAAGAGGAACAATTCATAAAAGGCGAAGGATATGACCAGAATATCAACCAGGTCACGCACGCCGAACGTACGCAGGTTGCTGATCACACCGCTGAAAAAATCGTAAATGCCGAGCATGCCGGTCACAGCCTCCTTACAGCCGCCGGGCAAAGGGCGGAAGCGGTTTTCTTTTCTTCAAGTATCAATGCAACGGAAAAATGCGGCAGAATTCTGCCCGGGCACGGGATCATGCTTCCAGCAGCGTAACGGCATGGGCCGCAATACCCTGCCCCTGGCCGGTAAATCCCAGATGTTCCTCGGTGGTGGCCTTCACACTGACCTTGTCCAAAGCAAGATTCAGTGCGCCGGCGATGTTGGCACGCATGGCGGGAATATGCGGCGCCAGCTTGGGGGCCTGACACAGGATGGTGGCATCAATATTGCTCACCACGTAGCCGGCCTGGTTCACCAGCTTTCCCACCTCCTGCAAAAGCTGCAGGGAATCTGCCCCTTCATACCGGGGGTCCGTATCTGGGAAATGCTTGCCGATGTCTCCCAGCGCAGCCGCACCCAGTAGCGCATCCGAGATGGCATGCAGCAGCACATCTGCGTCGGAATGGCCCAGCAGGCCCTTTTCATACGGGATGTCCACCCCGCCCAAAATCAGGCGGCGGCCCTCGACCAGCCGGTGCACGTCATACCCATGTCCGATACGCATGGTGGTTTCCCCTTTCAGATCTTCTTTGGTGGTAATTTTCAGGTTGGCATAGTCTCCCGGTGTCAGAATCACCGGCAGCCCCGCCAGCTCAAACAGGCTGCAGTCATCGGTCACGAGATCCGCCTTTTCACCTGCTACTGCGGCCAACGCCTGAAAATACAATTCCCGGCGAAAGCACTGAGGCGTCTGCACCGCAAACAGCGTGCTGCGGTCAGGGGTGATCTGCACCCGGCCGTTTTCATCGGCCACCTTGACGGTATCCTTCACCGGGACAGCCGGGGCGGCAGCACCGCTCTTTTCGGCAGCTTCGATGGCAGCCGTGATGACATCCGGACTGACAAAGGGGCGCGCCGCATCATGGATGGCCACGATCTCTCCGGACGCAGCCGCCAAACCGGCACGGACACTCTCAGCCCGTGTGGCGCCTCCCTGTACCGCCCTGCATGGCTTTGCGCAGGCCGCAGCCAATTCCCGGCAGGTTTCCATATTGGCCCCCGCCACCAGCACAATATCCTGCACCCGCGGATGAAGTTCAAAAGCCCGCAGGCTTGTCTGCAGCACCGTCAGCCCGTTCGGAAGCCGATGGCTGAGTTTGTCAAATCCCATACGCCGGGATGACCCTGCCGCCACCAGAATGGCAGTCACGGTTTGCGCCATATCCGGCGCCCCCTTTCCGTAGTAAACCTTGCACCGGGGCGGGACAGCGTACACACACCCCAGTTTGACCATGCTACCATTATACAAGTATCCAACGGAAAAATCTACCGCTTTGAGACAGATTGAAAAAGTTTTGAAATAAAAAAGCCTCCCGCCGGGGCGGGAGGTCATAATGGCAGGTATACTTTTGACAAATCAGGCACGGCGGCGCTTGTCCAGACGGATCTTGTCCGCGATCATGGCAATGAATTCGGAGTTGGTCGGTTTGCCGCGCAGGCTGTGTATGGTGTAACCGAAATACCCATTGAGGGTATCCACATCCCCTCGGTCCCAGGCCACCTCGATGGCGTGACGGATGGCACGCTCCACACGGGATGCCGTGGTGCCGTTGCGTTTGGCGATTTCCGGATACAGCCGTTTGGTCACGGCATTGATGTATTCATGATCCTCCACCGCCAGCAGGATCGCATCCCGCAGGAACTGATATCCCTTGATATGGGCCGGAACGCCTACCTGGTGCAGAATTTCGGTAACGGTGAGCTCGTCGCTGTCCTGGGAAAATGCCTGCGGACGCGCGGGTGTTCCCGCGGCCTTCAGCACCCGGCTGACCAGTACGGTCTCATCAAAGGGTTTGACAAAAAAGAACGAAAAACCATTATCCAGCAGATCCTGTTCGATCTCTTCGCTCTGAAAGGCGCCTGTCACAAAAAAGGTGGTGTGGGTGCCGGTGGTATCCTGGGCTTCATACCGCTGCTTTACCGTGATGGCATCCAGATCGGGCATAAATGCATCCAGCAGCACCGCCTGCGGGTGGGTGTCCAGCAGCGCTTTCAGGGCCTTGCTGCCGTTTTTCTCACATACCGTCACCGCAACGCCCTTGTCCTCCAGCGCCTGGCGGCACAGCGCCGTGGTCTGCGCGCCGGTATCGGTCATCAAAAACTTGATTTTGTCCATTGTGATACACTCCTCATTCATCAGCGGCCAGCCGCCCAGCCGCGCAGGTTTTTCTCGACAATGGAAATATTACCATATTTTACCAATTCTGGCAATAGGAAGTTTTCGGGGCATTGTGACACTCTTCCCCACAATTCGACACCAAGTCCCCTTATCCGGCAGTTTTTTACCGGCTTTTTGCCGGTTTTGCCCTCTGGCAGCCCCTTTTCTCCCCACCCGGATCGCACCGGCTCTGGAAAAAGCTGGATTAGGCTCCCGCTGCATCCGCCCGTTCCAGCATGGTGGCAGCAAAGATACCATAGCCGCGGGTCGGGTCATTGACCAGGACATGGGTTACAGCCCCCACCAGGGTACCGTTTTGCACCACCGGGCTGCCGGACATGCCCTGGACGATTCCTCCGGTAACGGACAGCAGCCGGTCATCCGTCACACGGATCAAAAGGTTGCGGTTGGGATCTCCTGCTGTCATATTGACCCGCTCTATGGTCACGTCATACCACTGGGGCGCTGTGCCGTCGATTGTGGTGAGGATTTGCGCCGGACCGGGAGCGACCTGCTGGATCTCGGCCACCGGCATGACCTGACCGGTCACGGCAGCCGCCGGATTCTGCAGTGTGCCGTACACGCCGGTTGCATCATTGGCACTGACCGTGCCCAGCGCGGCCGCACCGGAAAACTCCCCTTGCAGTTCTCCCGGTGCACCGGCAGCTCCCTTTTGCACACCTATGATGGTCACAGGTACGATCTCACCGGAAAGCAGAGGAAAATCGGCACCGGTATCGCTGTCGCTGACCGCGTGCCCCAGCCCTGCAAAAGTCCCGTACTCCGTGTCCACAAAAGTCAGGGTCCCGATCCCCGCCGAGGAATCCCGTACCCACACTCCGGCCCGCCAGACGCCGCTGTCCCGGTCCCGCACAGGGGTAAGGGTACAGGTATGCTGCACCCCATCACGGGAAAAGACAACTTCAATGGGGTCCCCTTCTGCCGACGTAATGGCCATAGAGAGTTCCTCATTTCCATGAATGGCCTGCCCTGCCGCTGAGACGATCACATCTC
Source organism: Subdoligranulum sp. DSM 23681 (assembly GCF_057005535.1). Lineage (NCBI taxonomy): Bacteria > Bacillati > Bacillota > Clostridia > Eubacteriales > Oscillospiraceae > Subdoligranulum > Subdoligranulum sp. DSM 23681. The sequence goes on from NZ_CM168050.1 coordinate 281,716, forward strand.
CCAAACGCAGTCCCGCTTCCTTGGCCGGGTTCTCGGTGCCCAGGGCGGTGAGCTGATCGGAAAAAGCCACCACCAGCGCCCCGTCAGCAAACATCTTGACCCCGAAAGGAGCCCCGGATACAGTGACCGTGCGGGTAGCGGAAGCCACGGTCCGCACCGTCTTGACCGGCAGCATCCCGAACAGGCGCAGCGTCTGGTTGGCACTGCCGGTTTCGCTGCTGCCGCTGACGGCTGCCGTACTGCCCCTGGACGGTTCTCCTGCCCGCAGAAAGGGCATGGCCGCCAGGGTCAGGGTACCGCCCGGTTCTATATAAAACGTATCCGGCAGAGCTGCGCGCAGTCCCAGCAGAGCCGTTGCAAGCAGAGCACCGGTCAGTGCCAGTACTCCCAACATGCGGCGCACAAAGCGCCGCGCGGCATGTTCGGGCATGGGGGTCCCCTCCTTTTCCATACCTCAGTATGTGCAGGAAGGGTCGAAATATTGCAAGCAAAAACCGCCGCATGGGAAAAAGCCCATACGGTGGTTTCGCTCAGAAAAAAAGGTTACAGCAGCATCATAAGAGTCCCCACCACATTCAGGAGCAGACCAAATGCCGCCTTGCGGCTGAGCTTTTCACCAAATACCACGGCCGAAAATGCCACGGTGACCAGGATACTCAGCTTGTCCACCGGCGCCACCACACTGGCAGGACCATCCTGCAAAGCACGGTAATAACACAGCCAGGAAGCACCGGTGGCCAGCCCGGACAGGCACAGGAATCCCAGTTCCCTGCGAGGCACCAGAACCACCTGCCGCTGTTTGCCTTCCAGAAAGACCATTCCCCAGGCCATGACCAGCACCACAGTGGTGCGGATGGCGGTTCCCAGGTTGGAACCGATATCACTGACACCGATCTTGCCCAGGATGGAGGTCAGACTGGCAAAAAATGCCGATCCGGCCGCATACCACAACCAGCCATGGCCGGCAGCAGAAGGCGCCGTGCTCTGCTTCTTTTCGATCATCAGCCATGTGCCCGCCATGATCAGAACCATGGCCGCCGTCTTGATGGGAGTAACACCCTCCCCCAGAAAAATCAGCGCCAGCAAAATGGTGAGGACCGTGCTGGTCTTGTCCACCGGGACCACCCGGTTGACATCCCCGATCTGCAGAGCCCGGAAGTAGCACAGCCAGGACGCGCCGGTACACAGGCCGGACAGCACCAGAAACAACATGGATTTGCCGGTGACATCCTGGATGCCGGCCCATTGCCCGGACACAGGTACCATGACCCAGGCCATGACCAGTACCACGCAGGTGCGCAGCGCGGTGGCAACGGTGGAATCAGTCTGCCGGATACCGCACTTGGCAAGGATGGCGGTGATACCGGCAAAAAACGCGGACGCGGCAGCAAACAGCAGCCACATGAAAGGGTCCCTCTTTTCCGCTCAAACGGAGATTTTCAGAATTCAGGCCGGCAGCTCATTCGGTCTTCCAGAATGCACAGGAATAAGGCGCCAGATCACTGCCGCCGCCAAAGTCGTGGGGCTTGCCGGTGATCAGGTCCACGGCGCAGCCCGCCTCGGCGTTGAAGTCGGCGTGGTAGGGCTGGCTGTCGGCATTGATGGCCACCAGGACCCGGTCCTCCCCGCTGCGGCGTTCAAAGATCAGCTGCTTGGGCTGCACCAGGATATTGCGGTAGCTGCCGTGGCACAAAGCCGGACTGGCGGCACGGGCTCCGGCCAGAGCGGCGATCCAGTCGGTCAGTTCGTTGTGTTCCGGCTTTTCGATGGCCGGACGCAGGGCGGGGTCTCCATCCTTCTTCTCCCCGGTAACACCCCACTCGCTGCCGTAGTAGACGGCGGGCGTACCGGGCATGCCGAACAGCAGACCGTACAGGGGTTCCAATTCTTTCTTGTCGGTGAGAATGCTGGCCACACGGGTAACGTCATGGTTGTCCGCAAAGCTGAGCAACTGACGGCCGGTGTACAGGCACCAGGGCTCGGAACCGAACTGGCGGTTCAGGCTGTAGGCGATCTCGTGCATATTGCCGGTATTGAAGCTGGAATACAGCCCCTTGTAGCATTCGTAATTGGTGACCGAGTGGCAGGCATGGTCGTTCATCCACCGGTTGTAGTCCCCGTGCAGGGTCTCCCCCACCAGCACGAAATCTTCCTTGAGGGAGGAGGTAAACTGGCGCAGCGCCCCCAGAAAATCCAGGTCCAGACAATAGGCCACATCCAGGCGCAGCCCGTCGATCCCGTAATCCCGCACCCAGGAGGAGATGGCGTCAAACAGATGTTCCCGCACAGCAGGATTGTGCAGGTTCAGCTTGACCAGCTCGTTGCAGCCCTCCCAGCTTTCATACCAGAAGCCGTCATTATAATTGGTGTTGCCGTCAAAATGAATGTTGAACCAGTCCTTGTACGGGCTGTCCCACCGCTTTTCCTGCACATCCCGGAATGCCCAGAACCCACGGCCCACATGATTGAAGACGCCGTCAAACATGACCTTGAGTCCGGCTGCATGCAAAGCCTGACAGACCCGGCGCAGGTCCTCATTGGTGCCAAGGCGCACATCCACCTTTTGGTAGTCCCGGGTGTCGTACCCGTGGGCATCGCTCTCAAACAGAGGGTTGAACAGTACACAGGTCGCCCCCAGGTCCCGGATATGGTCAACCCAGTCCAGTACCCGCAGCAGACGATGTTCGGGCACGCCGTCATTCTGCAAGGGTGCCCCGCACATTCCCAGCGGATAGATCTGGTAGACGACAGCATTTTGATACCACATGGTCGATCTTCCTTTCCTGAGCTTGTACGCCAAGCTCAAAAGCGTTTTTTCCAGTATCGGCGCAGACGCAGGCGGTAAACCAGGGTCAAAGCGGTCACGGCACGATCGCACAGAAGAAAAGCCACATTGCACAAGACCACCAGCACCACGGCCAGAGCGGCGGTGGCAGGCATGGTTTCCATGATATCCGGCAAAAATACCACCCGAAGCAGTGCATACATAACCACGGTGGCAAGATTGAACACCGCCAGTTTCGCGCCCCAGCGCACCGGTGCCAGACGCAGGCGGTCCAGCAGCGTTTTAAGCACTGGATAAGGTCCCAGTACCAGCGCATAGAACAGCGACAGCTCCGGGTCCGGCACAAGGAGAAGCCCCAGCACAGCCGCAGCCCCATACTGGGTCAGGGCAGCGCGGGGGCCATATTCCACCAGAGTCGGGATGAGCAGAAATGAGGCCAGCATGGGCGCAGCATAGGTACCGATGCCCAGCGCAGTTCCCACCAGCAGGATCACAACCGTGAGCGCAGCCAGCACACCGCACAGCGCTATGCGCCGGCTTTGGGTATTTTTCATGTGCAAACTTCCTAGAATCCGGGCGTTATGCGCCTTTGATTTGTCCTTATTATACATGGTGTTCAGCGTCTTTGCAATTCCCTTTTGTAACTTACTCTTCCTTTGTCATGGTATACATTTGCTCAACTGTACAAAACTGATATCCCTGCTCAGAGAACCAGGTCAGTATATCCGGCAGCGCCTGCACGGTCTGTCCGGCGGCAGCGGTATCGTGCATCAAAACCACACACACCCGTTTTCCCATCGCATCCTGCTGTATATTCTGCAGAATGGCAGCCGCGTTTGGATGCGCAGAAGTGGCATCTTCGGCACAGACGTTCCAGTCGATCCAGTGATACCCCTTTTCCTCTGCCTCCTCCACCAGTTTTTTCATGATATCCTTTCCGCCGTACCGGTGGCTGACCGTATTGGTGCTGCCGCCGGGAAAGCGCAGCCAATGAATCTGTTCCACATCCACCCAGGCGGACAGCGTCTGACGCAGTTGCTTGATGTCCAGCCAGAAATCCGTGGGGCTTTTGTAGATATCCGCATATCGATGGCTGGCACTGTGCAGGGCAATCTGATGTCCGCCTGCCTGGATCAGGGGCAGTTGATCAAAGTATGGTTCATTGATGGGCTGGGCTGTCACAAAAAAGGTGGCCGGAGCCTGATACCGGGCCAGAGCGTCCAGAATGGCAGCTGTATTTTCCGAAGGGCCGTCGTCAAACGTCAGGCAGACATACCGTCCATCCAGCGCGGCAGCCGCCTGCACCGCCAGCCGGTCATCGGGAACGGCGGTTTCTTCCTGCGCGGGATGCGGCATATAGTCCGCCAGAAAGAACGCAGCAAGGCATAACAGAAGCAGCGCCGCCAGACACCAGCGGACGGTTTTGACAGAAACACCCATGGGACCTCTCCCCCTCTTCGGCATGGTTCTGACTCATATGTATGCCGGCTTTCCCGGCTGCATACAAAAAAGCCCGGACCACACAGCCGGTCCGGGCTTTTGACATCATCAGAAACGCAGGGCCACCTTGCCGCGGCGGCGGCGACGGCGCCAGGTGGACGGCGCAAACAGCGCCAGCATGGGGAACAGTTCCAGCCGGCCGGCCAGCATGTTGAAGCTGAGCAGCCATTTGCACCAGGGAGAAAAATCTGCAAAGGACCCCATGGGCCCCACAATCTCCAGACCGGGTCCCACATTGTTGATGCAGGTGGCCACGGCGGTGAAGCTGGTGATCAGATCAAAACCATCCAGCGAAATAAGCAGGATGGAACCCACAAAGAGGGACAGATACACACTCAGGTACACGCTGGCGCCGCGGACGGTCTTGTCATCCAGGGGACGGCCTTCAAAGCGGATGGTGGTCACCGCATGGGGATGCAGCATGTGCTGGACTTCCCGCACGCTGGACTTGGCCAGAATAATCACACGGGAAACCTTCAGGCCGCCGGCGGTGGAGCCGGCACAAGCGCCCAGGAACATCAGCATAACCAACACCGTCCGGCTGAAAGAAGGCCACATATTGAAATCGGTGGTGGCATAGCCGGTGGTGGTAATGATGGACGACACCTGGAAAAAGGACAGACGCAGCGCCTCGGCAAAATTCTGGCACATATGGCTCAGATTGACCGCAATGGCCAGGGTGGACGCAGCCACCACACCCAGGTAGGTCAGCAGCTCTTCAGACAGGAATGCCTGCCGGAAATGCCGCAGCAATATGTAATAGTACAGATTGAAGTTGATGCCGAAGAGCAGCATAAAGACGGCAATGACCATCTCGATATACACGCTGTTGTACGCCCCCACACTGAGGGCCTTGCAGCTGAAACCACCGGTGCCGGCTGTCCCGAAGGAGTGGATGAGCGCATCATACAGCGGCATGCCCCCCGCCAGAAGCAGCACAACTTCCACGGCCGTCATCACCAGGTAGATGCGGTAAAGAATTTTGGCCGTATCCTGCAGTTTGCTGGACAGCTTGCCCACGGTGGGGCCGGGGACCTCCGCCCGCATCAGGTGCATGGCGCGGCCGTCGGTCATGGGAACCACCGCCATGACAAAGACCAGAACGCCCATGCCGCCCACCCAGTGGGACAGGCTGCGCCAGAAAAGACAGCCTCGGCTCATAGCCTCCACATCCTTGAGGATGCTGGAGCCGGTGGTGGTAAAGCCGGACACCATCTCAAAGAAAGCATCGGTATAATCCGGGATATCCCCCGAAAGCAGAAAAGGCAGCGCGCCGAAAGCGCTCATGAGAACCCAGGCCAGAGCGACGACCACCAGACCGTCTCTGGCATAGATGACCGTATCTTTGGGCTTGCGCAAGCCGAACAGGCACCCGAGCGCCATCAGCAGCAGGATGGGAATGAGAAATGCAAAAATGGTGTTTTCCCCATAAATCAGTGCACAGGCCATGGGCAGGACAAGCAAAGCAGCCTCCGCCATGAAAATGCGGCCGAGAACAAAAGCAATCATTCGATAATTCATTGGCTCGCCTCTTACTCCACGACCTCACGAAGGTCGGTAATGGGCGTACCGGTGGTCACGATGACCACGTCGTCCCCGCGGCGCAGGCTGTCGGAACCGGACGGGATCAGGGTCTGGCCGTTGGCACGCACGATGCCTGCAATCAGCATCCCCTTTTTCAGCGTCAGGTCTTTCAGCGGTGTGCCCACAAAAGGAATGTCCGGCCCCACATTGAATTCCAGGATCTCCACACGACCACTCACTGCACGGTGCAGGGTCCGGATGTTGGACCCGAAGGAGTTCTGCATCCCGCGCACATACTGCAGAATGGTCTCGGCGGTGACATCGCCGGTGGACACCACACTGTCCACCATCCCGTTTGCGGTGGCCAGATCCGCAAAGGAGCTGCGGTTGATCTTGGCTACCACCTTGCAGGAATTGAGCTGGGCCGCATACATGGAAAGGATGATGTTCGTCTCATCCAGGCCGGTCAGAGCCACAAAGGCATCCATCTCCGCCAGACCTTCCTCATTGAGCAGTTCACTGTCCGCAGCGTCCCCCTGAATGACCAGGACTCCGGGCAGGCGTTCGCTCATGTCACGGCAGCGGGCCGGGTCGTTGTCAATGAGGGTGATGTGCATGTGCATATCCCGCAGCTCCTTGAGCAGGTAATACGCCATGCGGCTGGCCCCCACCACCATGACGTTGGACGCACGGCCCTTGAACAGCCCCAAACGGCGGAAAAAGTTCTCCAGTTCCTGGGGAGAGGCAGTCAGATAAACCTTGTCCCCTTCTTCCAGCACGAAATTGCCGTCGGGGATGGTGATATCTTTTCCATGGGCCACGGCACACACCAACAGCTTGACATGCATATTGCTGTACAGGTCAGACAGCTGCAGGCCGCACAGAGGGTTGCCGGGATTGATGCGGTATTCAATCAGTTCAAACCGGCCCCGGCAGAACTGTTCCAGCTTGATGGCATTGGGAAAACGCAGCACCCGGGAAATCTCACGGGCTGTGGCCTTTTCCGGATTGACAAACATGGAAAGCCCCAGCTCCTGGCGCATGAACCGCAGCTGTTTTTCGTATTCCGGGTTGCGGATACGGGCAATGGTATGGCGGGTCCCGATCTTCTTGGCAACCAGACAAGCCAGAATGTTGATCTCGTCGCTGGAAGTGGTGGCCACCAGCAGGTCGGCACCGTTTTCAAAGGCTTCGCTCTGAATTTCATAGCACCCGCCATTGCCCGGTACGCCGCGCACGTCAAAGACATTGACGATGCTCTCCACGCGGTCAGGGTTGATATCGATACCGACGATATCATGCCCTTCGGCAGTCAGCTGCTCGGTCAAAGCACGGCCGACCTTGCCCAAACCGACGATCACGATTTTCATACTGCACCTCTGTACACGAAATAAACGCGCAAAGCCTTTCGGATTTGCGCAAAATTTCCATTCTATTCTTGGCTATTATACGAGAGCCCGCGACAAAATTCAACTGTTTCTTTGCTGTATCTTAATCATGTGTTCCTTTTCTTAGCTGATTCTTTGCCTGTCAAGGTTGATTTTTCCCAACGCCCCGTCCCGCAGCGGCCCCCTGAAAAAAAGGCTTGCATTTTACTGGTAGGTATGATAGAATACCCATTGCAGCGCTGGTGGTTGATCCGGTGGTGCAATATGCGGAAGTGCTGGAATCGGCAGACAGGCACGTTTGAGGTGCGTGTGTCCATGACGTGTGGGTTCAAGTCCCATCTTCCGCACCAACCCAGCGGGTTTGGCCCCGCCCAAAAGCCCCGGCTCTGTGCCGGGGCTTTTGGTTTGTCCGGATTTTTATGCAAAGAAAGACCTCACCGCAGGGCATTCGTTCGCCCGAGGAGTCCATTTATGGCTATCAAACACGATACCGCCCTGACCACCGGGCCCATCACCAAAAGTCTGATCCTGTTTGCGCTGCCCATGATGGCCGGCAATCTGCTGCAGCAGCTGTACAATGTGGCGGACACCATCATCGTAGGCCGCTTTCTGGGAGCCGATACCCTCGCGGCGGTCGGCTCCGCTTACACCCTGATGACCTTTCTGACTTCCATCCTGCTGGGGTTGTGCATGGGCAGCGGCGCACTGTTTTCCATCCGTTGGGGAGAGGGCGACCGCAGCGGACTGAAAAGCGGGATCTTCCACGCCTTTGTATTTATCGCGTCGGTGACCATAGTTCTGAACATAGCCGTCTTTCTGCTGTTGGATCCCATCCTGGTCCTGCTTCAGGTCCCCCACGGCATCATTCCCCTCATGCACACCTATCTGTGGTGTATCTTCTGGGGCATCCCCGCTGTGTTCCTGTACAATTACTTTGCTGCCCTGCTGCGGGCAGTGGGCAACTCGGTAGTGCCCTTGGTGTTTCTGGGAATATCGGCCATTCTGAACATTGCGCTGGACCTGACTTTTGTGCTGATCTGCGGCTGGGGTGTGGCCGGTGCGGCCATTGCCACCGTCATCGCCCAGTATGTATCCGGCATCGGCATTGCGGTGTATACCTTGATCCGCCTGCCCATGCTGGTACCCGCAAAAGAGGATTGCCGTTGGAGCCGGAGTGTATTGGGTGAGATCGTTTCCTTTTCCCTGCTGACCTGTGTACAGCAGAGCATCATGAACTTTGGCATCCTGATGGTGCAGGGGCTGGTGAACAGCTTCGGGGAAGTGGTCATGGCAGCCTTTGCCGCCGCCGTCAAGATTGATTCCTTTGCCTACATGCCGGTACAGGATTTCGGCAACGCCTTTTCCACTTTCATTGCCCAGAACTACGGCGCCCGCAGCCAGGAACGCATCCGCAAAGGGACCCGCAGTGCGGTAATCTGTGCCGCCGTTTTCTGTGTGGCGGTGAGTGCGGTCGTATGTCTGTTTGCCGCACCGCTTATGGGCATTTTTGTGGATCCCACCGATCCGGCCGTGGCCCAGATCACCGCCGTGGGTGTTCAGTATCTTTGGATCGAAGGTGCCTGCTACTGCGGCATCGGCATCCTGTTCTTGCTGTATGGATTCTACCGGGCAGTGCGCCGTCCAGCCATGTCGGTGGTGCTGACTGTCTTCTCCCTGGGCACCCGGGTGGCCCTGGCCTACGCTCTGGCGCCGCAGGTGGGCGTGTGGGGCATCTGGATCTCGGTCCCCATCGGCTGGGCACTGGCCGACCTGGTGGGGGCGGTGTACTATTTCCGCCGCCGTGCCGCTCTGCTGCCGGAATCATCTTCTTTTTGAAAATATGCATGAAAAAAGCCCCGGCTGGTAAAACAGCCGGGGCTTTTTGGTGCGGATAACAGGAATCGAACCTGCACGTCATGGACACTGGACCCTAAAACCAGCGCGTCTGCCAGTTCCGCCATATCCGCTCAACACACACCAGTGTACCAAGCGGCGGACATTTTGTCAATCGGCAGACAGGCTGTTCAGGTAGGCTGCAGGGCCGCTTTCGTACAGATCTCCCCCATGAGCGTCCAGCAGAACGGTCAGCGGCATCTTCTCCACCGTGAGGCGGCGCACCGCCTCGCAGCCCAGATCCGGCCAGGCGATGACCTCACAGCTGCGGATGCTGGCAGCCATCAGGGCACCGGCTCCGCCCAAAGCGGCCAGATAGACCGCCCCGTTGCTGACCACGGAAGCCTTGACGGCGGCATCCCGTTTGCCCTTGCCGATCATGCAGGCAAGCCCCAGGTCCAGAAGACGGGGGGTGAACTTGTCCATACGGCCGGCGGTGGTGGGTCCGGCAGCGCCAATGACCTGGCCGGGACGTTCCGGGGTGGGGCCCACATAATAAACAGCGGCACCGCGGATATTAAAGGGCAGCGGTTTGCCGGCATCCAGCAGCTCCATCATCCGGCCATGGGCCGCATCCCGGGCGGTATAGACCGTGCCGGACAGAAGCACGGTATCCCCCGCTCTGAGCTGTGCAAGGGCTTCCTTTGTCAAAGGCGTGTGAAGCTCATACTGCATACCTGTTTACCTCCCCTGCCGCGCACGGCGGTGCAGTTCCTTTACCTCCTCATGGTGACGGTTGACCATATCTTCCAGCTTGGGGTCGGCAATGCCGCCGGAAGCACGGGAGGAGGAGAGCGGAATATCAATGTCAGAAGTACGCGGAGCACGGCGCCCCACGCCTTCCAGCGGGATATCAATATTGGGTTGACGTTTGGCTGGCATAACTCTTTCTCACTTCCTGACAGGTTTGTGGTTACAATTCAGCAGTGGCACGGCGGGTTACATGGCAGCCGATATTGACGGCCACCGGCAGGCACGCCACATGGGTGGGAGCCTGTTCGATGGCAACGCCCAGGCAGGTGGTGGCACCGCCAAAGCCCTGCGGCCCGATGCCCATGGCATTGATAGCCTCACACAATTCCTTTTCCAGAGCCGCATAATAGGGATCCGGGTTGGGGCAGTCCAGCGGCCGCAGCAGAGCATGCTTGGCCAGCAGAGCACATTTGTCGAAACTGCCGCCCACGCCTACGCCCAGAATAATGGGCGGGCAGGGATTGGAACCGGCCAGCCGGACCGTTTCCAGCACGAAATCTTTCACGCCCTGTACGCCGTCGGCGGGCTTGAGCATGGCCAGACGGCTCATGTTCTCGCTGCCGGCCCCCTTGGGTGTCACCGTAATGCGGCAGCCGTCCCCGGGGACCAGCTCCACCGTGAGGAAAGCAGGGGTGTTGTCCTCGGTATTCTGGCGTTTCAGCGGGTCGCCGGTGATACTTTTGCGCAGGTAGCCTTTGGTATAACCACGGCGCACGCCTTCATCCACCGCATCCCGCAGAGTGCCGCCGGTGATATGAGCGTCCTGCCCCAGCTCCACAAAGACACAGGCCATGCCGGTATCCTGGCAGATGGGCAGTTCCTTCTCCGCTGCGGCGTCCAGGTTGGAGCGCAGCAGTTCCAGGGTGGTCCGGGCCAGCGGCCAGGGTTCAGCCGCGATGGCCCTTTCTTCCGCGGTGCGGATATCCTCCGGCAAAAATCGGTTTGCCTGGATGCACAGCTGTTCTACCGCGTCGGTGATGGCAGCGGCCTGAATTTCCCGAATGCTCATGCGCGGGCCACACCGCTTTCCCGCGCAGCTTGCGCCACAGCGTCGGCCACGGCCGGAGCCACACGGGGGTCAAAGGCCTTGGGCAGGATATTCTCTTCGTTGAGTTCCTCATCAGGGATCAGGGAGGCGATGGCGCGGGCAGCGGCCAGCTTCATGGAAGCATTGATGTCCCGGGCACGCACGGACAAGGCGCCCTTGAAGATGCCGGGGAAGGCCAGGACGTTGTTGACCTGGTTGGGGAAGTCGCTGCGTCCGGTACCGATGATGCGCACACCGGCTGCCTTGGCGGCGTCGGGCATGATCTCCGGGGTGGGATTGGCCATGGCAAAAACAATGGCATCCGGGGCCATGGTGGCAGCCATCTCCGGGGTCAGTGCTCCGGCCACAGAAGTGCCGATGAACAGGTCGGCGCCGCGGATGGCATCTGCCAGACCGCCGGTGACCCGGCGGGGGTTGGTGGATTCAGCCAGAGCCGCCTTGTGGCCCACAAAGCCGGCGGGACGGCCGGGTACCAGGATGCCGTGTTCATCCACAGCGATGATGTCCTTGGCACCAGCGGTCTGCAGCATCTTGATGATGGCGGTGCCAGCAGCGCCGGGGCCGTTCTGGACAATGCGGATATCCTCGATGCGTTTGCCCACCACTTTCAGGGCGTTGAGCACGCCTGCCAGCACGATGATGGCGGTGCCATGCTGGTCATCGTGGAAAACAGGGATATCCAGATCCCGCTCCAGTTCGGCTTCGATGTCAAAGCATTCGGGGCTGCGGATATCTTCCAGGTTGATGCCGCCGAAGGTGGGCGCGATGGCTTTGACCGCCGCCACGACCTCCTCTTTGGTCTTGGCGTTCAGGCAGATGGGGAAGGCGTCCACCCCGCCGAACTCCTTGAACAGGACACATTTGCCCTCCATGACCGGCAGACCCGCTTCGGGACCGATATTGCCCAGGCCCAGCACGGCGGTGCCGTTGGTGACCACGGCCACCGTGCGGCCCTTGAGGGTGTAGGTGTAGACATCATCCGGGTTTTCCTTGATTTTGCGGCAGGGCTCGGCCACACCGGGGGTGTAGGCGGTGGAAAGAGCATCCTTGTCCCGCACTTCCACCAGGCTGTTGACGGTCAGTTTGCCATGGTGGGCTTTGTGCATGGCAAGAGCGGCGGCATTGTAATCCATGGGTCGACTTCCTTTCTGAGACGGTTCTTTCCCCGCCGGCAAAGCGGGAAACGGGTCAATGTTTGTGATCGGGTTCCAGCTGGGCGGCGCCGTAGTTGGATTCCAGACGGATAACACAGAAATGGTCGGGCCAGCGTTCCTTCACCGCATCCCGCAGGGCGGTCGTCAGCTTGGTTCCGCGATGGTCCCGGGCGGTAAGATATTCCGGCGGCACAGCACAGTCAAACACCACATTGGTATGGCTGTTGCCGGGTACAATGCGCAGATCATGGATGGCAGCGGCAGGTTCCAGTTCGGCCGCCTTGCTGCGGACAAATTCCCGCAGTTCCCGGGCATGGGGATCATCCACCACCACCGGATCATAGTGGATGGTGGCAGTAAGGCCATCATCCCGGGCCAGATCCCGTTCGATATTGTCGATGACGTCATGGCTGGCCAGCACATCGGCCGCCGCGGACATCTCCACATGGAAGCTGACCAGACGATTGCCGGGGCCGTAGTCGTGAAGCATCAGGTCATGAATGCCCAGCACGCCGGGATAGGTCATGACCTTTTCCTCAATATGGCGGATCAGGGCCGGGTCGGGAGCAGCGCCCAGAATAGGGTCCAGGGTATCCCGGACCAGGCCGAAGCCGCTGTACAGGATAAAGGCCGCCACCGCCAGACCGGCCAGACCATCCAGACGGTTGATGCCGGTAATGGACGCTGCCAGACTGGCCACCAGGACTGCGGAGGTGGACACCACGTCGTTGCGGGCATCGGCTGCGGTGGCGATCAGGGTTTCGGACCCGATGAGGGTACCGATCCTGCGATTGAAGGCGGAGATCCACACCTTGATCAGGATGGATGCCACCAGGACCGCGCCGGTGAGCAGGCCGAATTCCACCACCGAAGGATGAATCAGCTTGGCCACGCTCTCCTTGAGCAGCTCAATGCCAATGACCAGGATCATCACCGATACAGCCAGACCGGCCAGATACTCGTATCGGGCATGGCCGAAGGGATGTTTGTCGTCCGCCGGACGGGCCCCCAGGCGGAAGCCCACCAGACTGACCACACTGGAACCGGCATCGGACAGGTTGTTCACGCCATCGGCAGCGATGGCCACGCTGCCGAACAGGGTGCCGACGGTGAATTTGCCGGCAAACAGAAGCAGATTGCAGAAAATACCGGCCACGCAGGCCAGATTGCCGTACGCAGCACGCACGGAAGGTTTTGAAGTGTCTTCGCTGTCTTTGATGAAAAGACGGATGAGCCAACGGGTCACGCCCTGGTCTCCCCTTTCTTGTTGGACGGATACATATGGTATCCCGGCTGAAAAAGCAGCGGAGCCGCGCAAAGGCGAGTCCGCTGTGTAAAGTGTTTTCGGTTTATGCCCCGCTTGCCAAACAGCAGGGCAGGTTCAGAGGCAATCAGTCCCGCACGATGCAGGCATCGCGCTCGGGGCCGACGGAGATATACTTGATACGGCAGCCCACAGCCTGTTCCAGGTATTCCACATAAGCGCGGGCCTCAGCAGGCAGATCCTCATACTTGCGGACACCGGTGATGTCGCAGTGCCAGCCCTTCATCTCCTTGATGACCGGCTGGGCGTCGTCCAGAGTTTTGCCGGTGGGGAAACGGCCGGTCACGGTGCCGTCGGACAGACGGTAGGATTCCACCACGGGGATGGTTTCCATATAATCCAGCACGTCCAGCAGGGTGAGGGCCAGTTCATCACAGCCCTGGCACTGCACGCCGTAACGGCTGGCAACCACGTCGAAGGGACCCACACGGCGGGGACGGCCGGTGGCAGCACCATATTCATGGCCGTGTTCACGCAGCACGTCCTTGTCGGCTTCGCTCATGGCCAGTTCGGCGGTGAAGGGGCCTTCGCCCACGCAGGAGGAATAGGCCTTCATGATGCCCACGGACAGGGTCAGCTTGCGGCCCGGAATGCCGGCGCCGATGGGTGCGTAGGCACTGATGGTGTTGGAGCTGGAAGTATAGGGATAGATACCGTAGTCGATATCACGCAGAGCGCCCAGCTGGGCCTCAAACATGATCTTCTTGCCGGCGTCATCCGCCTGGGCCAGATATTCGCCCACATCGCAGATATAATCCTTGAAGGCAGCAGAGTAATGTTCGCACCAGGCCCACATCTCATCCACACTGACGGGCTTCTGGTCATAGATGTTGACCATGGTCAGGTTCTTGGATTCCACAATGGTTTCCAGGCGCTTGCGCACACCGGCGTCCATATGGACCAGATCCCCCATGCGCAGGGTCTTCTTCATGAACTTGTCGCCATAGGTATAGGCGATGCCGCGCTTGGTGGAGCCGAACTGTGCACCTGTCTTGGACAGACGGGCCTCTTCCAGGCCGTCCTGATCCACATGGAAAGGCATGGTGATGGTAGCACGGTCAGAAATCTTCAGGTTGGCGGGGCTGATCTCAACGCCCTGCTCCCGCAAGGCCGCGATCTCCTTTTCCAGATGGACAGGGTCAATGACCATGCCGCCGCCCATGACGCAGACCACGTCAGGACGCAGGATGCCGGAGGGGATCAGGTTCAGCACGAACTTGCCGCGCTCGTTCTTGACGGTATGGCCGGCGTTGTCACCACCCTGGTACCGTGCGACGATGTCGTAATCCTGGCTGAGAAGGTCGACCATACGGCCTTTTCCTTCGTCGCCCCAGTTGATGCCGGTAATTGCAGTAAGCATGTTTTGCAACCTCTCTTTTGGTTCAATGTACAGCCTTTTCCGCCCGACCCCACAAGGGGCCGATTTGTTCAAACCGGGATACGCCGCCGGGTATGATTATACCAGAGATTATCCAAAAATACAAGGCGCGCCCCGCAGGTTCGAACAAAACTTGCGGAGCGCAGCAAAGATTTTTACTGGGCGGCACGGGCCTGCGCCACCGCGTCGATGAGCGGCTGGGCTTCCGGTGCCGTCAGGATATGGAATCCGTGATCGTCCTCGTACACCACATCCACCAGATCCCGGTAAGGCAGTTCGTCAACGCGCACACTGGGATCCGCGATCAGGAACACCTCCCCTTCCGGCGGATTGATATGGGACTTTGTCTGCAGCCATCCGTGCAGATCCATCCGGCTCAGGTCCGTAACATCCCACATTTCCAGGGTTCCGTCGGAAAGCTCGGTCATCACATTGGCAAACCAGAAGGTGGCGTACCCCTGGGTGTATCCGTTGTCCACCAGCCAGTCGCAGATGGTTTCCAGGTGCGGCTCACCCCGGGGCGGCACTTCCACAAACCGAAGGGTGGTCGAGGTGCTGACTCCCAGAAACGCCACCGCAAAGGCAACGGCCAGTCCCCGCCGGGGCAGGCCCCGGCGCAGCGGGAAGGTCTCCCCTTCGATTCCCAGAACCGCAAACGCCAGCGGTACCACCGGCAGCCAGTAGCTTCCGTTGATGCCGATCATTTCATTCATAAAGGCAAAGGCGATGCTGTCCACCAGCAGGCAGGACAGGAAGACGGTCAGCACCGCCATCCGGACAAAGGACAGCTCCCGGCGGCGCATGAGCAGATGCACCACCGAAGCGATCAGCACACCGGCAATCACAAGCCCCAGTGCCCCCAGCAACCCCTGCAGACTGAACAGAGGGATGGGATCCCCGAAGCTCAGGGTGCCGCTGTCGCCGGGATATCCGAAGAGGGTCAGGAAATCGGCCCACACCCTTGTCAGATATTCAAAACTCAGGGCCGTCCAGCTTCGCTGTCCCTGGTCCGAAAAGGTATGGTTGGCGGCCAGGACTTTGGCGTTCACAACATAGCCTGCCAGCGAAACCACCGCCGCCCCCCATGCCGCTGCGGCAAACCGGACCTGGGGCACCGTCCGGGGGCGTTCCAGCGGTGCCTGGTTCCAGCGCCAGCCCAACAGTACCAGGGCTGCCGCGGCAAGGGGCACATACAGGTTCATCAGGATGCGGATCCCGTTAAGTCCCGCCGCAAAGGCCAGTCCGGCCAGCAGCACAGCGCGGACCGCCGTACGGCGGGCAGAGTCCATTGCGGTGGTAATGCGCAGCACAAGGCCCATGCTGAGCATGACAAAAATCATATGTACATAATAAAATCCGCCGAAAACGCAGTGGAACATCTGCCAGAATCCAAAAGGACACAGCAAAGCTCCCACCAGCCAGGGTGCACTTTTACGCAGCGACGCGCCATACAGAAAATACAACCCGGACACTGCCACCAGCGCAGACAGGATTGCCTGGGCCAGGGTGCGGGCTGCGTGCCAGTTCTGCGGAAAGACCGCCAGCCCCAGTTTGAAGAGGAGCTGTTCGCAGAACACCCGCAGTTCGGTGGAATAATACCAGGCGGTGGAAAGGACCCCGCCTTCTTTATTCAGCTGAGCGGCCAGGACCATCTCCGAGGCCATGTCGCTGTCCAGCAGGGAACGCCCGTACACCACCATGAAGATCACGCCGAACAGCCAGGCTCCGAACAGCCACAGCCACGGCACCACGGCCCACAGCGTCTCAGCAGCCGTCTTTTTTGTCTTAACTGCGGGCACCGCGCACACCCTCCTTTTTCAGCAGCGGGTGACGGGTACCGTCCGGTTCCTGCACGATGGTATGTTCCAGCTGTTCCTGCACCGCAGCGCGAATGTCCGCAAGATAGCGACGGCGCAGGTCGGCACGCTCGGCGATTTCGGCCTCGGTCAGGCCCACCGTCTTCGCTTTGTGTGCCAATTCATTGATACGGTCAATTTCGTGTCTTTTCATGGTTTCCCCCTGTAAAATTCCGGCCGAACCGGAAACATTTCTGTTCAGTATACCACGTTCCAAAGCAAATTGGAATGTTGTGCTGTACATTTTCGAAAAATGATGTATAATGATGAGGTATCACTTCACAAAAGACAGGAGAAGCCCATGAAACTGATGAACATGACCCGCCCGGTGGCTGTGCTGACCGCCGCCGCGCTGACTCTGGGGCTGGCCGCCTGCGGCAAGCAGGAATCCGAAGCCGCCAGTTCCCCCGAAACCGCCACGCCGGAGACCTCCACCGAGGAAAGCGCCGCCGATCCCTATGCGTATCTGGCAGATTTCGATTACAGCTCGGTTTTTGACGAGAATGGCTATGTGACCGGCGTGACCGCCTCCGATTACATCACCCTTCCCGATGACCTGGGGCTGAGCCTTTCGGACGAGGCCAACACGGTGACCGATGAGGACGTTGCCAACTACATCAATGACAACATCCTGGTCAACTACACCACCACCAATCAGGTGACCGACCGCGCTGCAGCCGACGGAGACACCGTGAACATCGACTTTGTCGGCTCCGTGGACGGCGAGGAATTTGACGGCGGCTCTGCCGAAGGGTACGACCTGACCCTGGGCAGCGGTTCCTTCATTGACGATTTTGAGGACCAGATCGTGGGTCACATGCCCGGTGAGACCTTTGATGTGAACGTCACCTTCCCCGACGACTACCAGGCCACCGATCTGGCCGGCAAGGACGCGGTGTTCTCCACCACCCTGAACTACATTTCCGAGACTGTGACCCCCGAACTGACCGACGATTTCGTGAAGGAAAACCTGAGCGAGAATCTGGGCCTGAACGACGTGGCCACCCTGAACAGCTACATCTCCGATATGCTGCTGTTCAGCCAGCAGACCAACGAGCTGTATTCCCAGCTGAGCAGCACCCTGAGCGTGCAGGGAGATGCCCCCGCCGCCCTGACCAAGTACTTTGAGGACTACTATCTGGAAAGCCCGTATCTGTACGCCCAGATGTATGGCATGTCCCTGGACGAGTTCCTGCAGGCCAACGGCTATGACAGTGCTGCCGCCTACCTGGAAACCTCCCGCCAGTATATTGACGGTGCCATCCAGCAGACCCTGATCATGCAGGCTCTGGCCGAAAAGTACGGCATCACCTGCCCCACCGAGACCCTGGAAAGCCAGTTCCAGGAGTACTTCGGCAGCAGTGACACCAGCAGCTATGTGAACTACTATGGCGAAAACTACCTGAAGATGAGCATCCTGAATGACCTGGTGATGGAACACCTGGTGGATGAGGTCAACGCCTGATCTTTCTGGTTTTCATAGCATTTTCGACCGCCCCGGAACATGCTTCCGGGGCGGTTTTTTCGTTGCATTTTATTGCTTGACAGCCTCCGGACCGCATGCTATACTGTGGCCAAATCGAGTATTTAGATGTTTTTCTAAATATCTCATATCATAGGGAGGTGCCGCAGATGGGTGATGCATTCAAAGCTTTGGCCGACCCGACCAGGCGGAAAATTCTGGAACTGCTTGCCGGCGGGGAGATGACCGCCGGGGAAATTGCCGCTCATTTTTCCATGGCCAAACCATCGGTCAGTCATCATCTGAACATTCTGAAATCCGCCGGTCTGGTAACCGATGAACGCCGGGGACAGAACATCGTATACTGCCTGAACCTGACGGTATTTCAGGAACTCATGAAGTGGTTCTATGATTTTGGGTTCATGAAGGAGGATACCGATCATGAAGAATAACAAACTGTACTGGATCCTGGGAGCCGTGTGCATGGTAAACCTGCTGGGTCACGCCCTGTGCCTGCCCACGATGCCGGAGCAGGTGCCCGTCCACTGGAACTGGGCCGGCGTGGCCGATGGGTTCGGCCCCAAATGGAGTGCTCTGGCCACCGGTCTGCTGCCGCTGGGACTGCTGCTGTTGTTCCGGGTTCTGCCCTCCATTGACCCCAAGGGCGAAAACTTTGCCAAGTTCCGGCCCATCTGGAACGGAATGGTTCTGGGCACGGTCCTGTTCGGCTGCGCCGTCAGCTGGCTGAGCGAACTGGCCGTGTTCGGCATCCTGAAGGACGGAAGCGGTGCCACCGGACTGCTGGTGGGTGGCGGCATCGGCCTTCTGTTCATTCTGCTGGGCAACTACATGCCACGCATCAAACAAAATTACACCTTCGGCTGCCGCACTCCCTGGGCGCTGGCAGACGAACACAACTGGAACCGCACCCAGCGCATGGGTGGGTTTGTCTTTATCCTCATCGGAGCCTCTACCCTGCTTTCCGGCGTGTTCGCGGGAGCCCTTGGTTTTTCCGGCACTCTGATTGTGCTGCTGGGAACCACCCTGCTGGGCTGCGTGTGGATTTACCTGTATTCCTTCCTTATATTCAAGGGATGGATGAAGTGAGGAACGGATCATGCTGACCATCGAACATCTGACCAAGATTTACCCGGGCGGCAAGACCGCCGTGCAGGACCTGAATCTGCATGTGGCCCCCGGGGACATATACGGTTTCATCGGTCACAACGGTGCCGGTAAAACCACCACCATCAAGGCGGCTGTAGGACTTCTGCCATTCGAACAGGGCGACATCCGTATTGATGGGGTTTCCATCCGCCAGGACCCGCTTGCCTGCAAGCGGACCTTTGCCTATCTGTCGGACGAGCCCCTGCTGTACCCGTATCTTACCGGACAGCAGTACCTGAACTTTGTCGCAGATGTATTTGAAGTTTCCCGCGCTGACCGTATCCGGCGCACGGAAGAACTGGCATCCACCTTCGGGATTTCCGATGTGCTGGGGGAACTGACCTCCGCTTATTCCCACGGAATGAAACAGAAGCTGGCCATTCTTGGCGCCCTGATCCACGAACCGCGGTTCCTGATTCTGGACGAGCCTTTTGTGGGGTTGGACCCGGAAGCGGTGGTGACGCTAAAAGGCCTTATGCACACCTTGTGCAGACAGGGCGGCGCCGTCTTCTTTTCCACCCATGTGCTGGATGTGGCGGAACGGCTGTGCAACAAGGTAGCCATCATCCGGCAGGGACATCTGGTGGCTGCCGGAGAGACCGCCGTTCTCACCGGCGGCAAGACTCTGGAAGAAACCTTTATGGAGGTGGTACGCCATGGCGAAACCGACACTGCGGGGTCTGGCCCTGCTGCTGAAGCTTGATCTGTACCGCCTGGGCGGCTGGAATGAGTTTGCGCACACCCGGGATCCCAAAGAAAAGCGCCGTTGGCTGATCAACGCTTTTGTATGGGGGCTGTTGGCCATAATGGCCGTGGGGTATCTGCTCTTCCTGGCCTGGGGAATGCTCCTTCTTGGGTTCGGGGAAGCCCTTCCCGGCTTTCTGTACACCATGGCCTCCGCCCTGACGCTGCTGCTGGGAGTTCTGAACATCGGCAACTTCTTGTTCAGCCACACTTTTCATGACCAGATCTCCACCCTTCCCATCCCGCACAGAGCATTGCCGCTGAGCCGGCTGCTGGCACTGTATCTGGTATATCTGGCGCTGTGCGCTCTTTGTCTGGTTCCGGGAATGGTGGTATACGCCATGGCCGTACAGCCGGATATCCTTTTCTGGGCTGCTTTTCTGTGGGGGCTCCTGCTGGCACCGCTCCCCTGCCTGACAGTTGCCTGTATTCCCAGTGTTTTATCCGCCCTCTTTGTGCGGCGCCTGCGATACAAACCGCTCATAGCCACCCTGATCCTGGTGTTGTATCTGGTGGTGGCCATGAATTTGTCCTTCCAATTCGACAGCACATCAATGGACCCCAACGATCCCTCAGCACTGCTCCTGGCTATGAAACCACTTCTCACGGCATCCGCCTCCCGTTATCCGCCTGCTGCCTGGTTCAGTCAGATCCTCTCCGGCGGTTCCGGCTCCGGTTCCGCCCTGCTGCGGCTGAGTTTGACCGCCCTGCTGCCCGCCGGGCTGGCTGCCGCCATCATCGTCCGGCGATATGACACCCTTTGCAACGCCCTGAACGCCGTTGCCGGCAGGCGGCGCGCAAACCGGAGGACCACGGTTCATACACCTCTCACTGCCCTGTATCTGCGGGAAGTACGCCGCTACACCACCTGTATGACCTGGTTTTCCAACACGGCCATCGGGTACTGCCTGATGGCAGCCATTCCCCTGATGCTTCTGTTGAGCGGTGACCGATTCTGCCGTACCATGGGACTGACCTCCGCCGTCATCATCCGGTATCTTCCCCTTGTGCTGGGACTGCTGGCCATTTTAATGCCGGTGACATCCTGTGCCATCTCCCTGGAAGGAGCGCAATGGCCGCTGATCCGCACGTTGCCGGTGCGTACCCGGGACCTTCTGCTTGCCAAAGTCCTGCTGAATCTGACCGTGGCGTTTCCCTGCTGGCTTATTGCAGTTATCGGCGGGACGCTGGCCCTGCATCCGCAAGGCCCCGATCTGCTCTGGCTGGCTCTTGTCCCCGCCGTCTACTGCGTATACGGTGCCGTGGCAGCCCTGCGAATTGACCTGGCTTTCCCGAAACTGCAGGCAAAAAACGAGACCGAGGTCGTCAAGCAGAGCACCGCCACCTTGCTGTCCCTGCTGAACGGGCTGATCTCCGCCGGCATCCCCTGGTTATTGCTGGTGATATTTCCCCATTCTGTCGTCTATGCCGGTTTATGCCTGCTTGCGGCATTGCTCACCCTGTTTCTGTGGCGTCAATGCCTGCATACAGACCTGCAAAAGATCCAATGAAAAAGCCCCCGGCTTGCCATCAATCGGCAAGCCGGGGGCTTGTGTTTATGATTCAGCTGTCAGGCGTCAAAAGGGGGGGCGATCAGCGCAGTACCAGGTTGCCGTTTTCGGCATCCACGGTGAGGGTATCGCCGGCCTGATTGGCACCGCCGATGATCTGTTTGGCCAGCATGGTCTCCACATGGGACTGGATATACCGCTTCAGGGGACGGGCGCCGTAGATCGGGTCGTAGCCGCCGTCGATGATGGCATCCTTGGCCGCATCGGTGACCTTCAGGTTCAGCTGCTTGTCGGCCAGACGCTTGCGCAGGTCGTTGAGCATCAGGTCCACGATGCCGCCGATTTCCTGCTTGGTCAGGCTCTTGTAGATGACCGTGTCGTCCAGACGGTTGAGGAACTCGGGACGGAACTGCCGCTTGAGCAAAGCGTCAATCTTCTCCCGAGCTTCGGCGGAAATTTCGTTGCGGCCCTGGGCACGACCCTCTTCCAGGTCTTCCAGGATGATATCGGAGCCCAGGTTGGAGGTCAGGATCAGGATGGTGTTCTTGAAGTCCACGGTGCGGCCCTGGCTGTCGGTGATACGGCCGTCATCCAGCACCTGCAGCAGGATGTTGAACACATCCGGGTGGGCCTTTTCCACCTCATCAAACAGCACCACGCTGTAGGGATGGCGGCGGACGGCCTCGGTCAGCTGACCGCCTTCTTCATAGCCCACATATCCCGGAGGAGCACCGATCAGACGGGACACGCTGAACTTCTCCATATATTCGGTCATGTCGATGCGGATGAGGTTCTTCTCATCATCGAACAGGGCCTGTGCCAGCGCCTTGGCCAGCTCGGTCTTGCCCACGCCCGTGGGGCCCAGGAAGAGGAAGCTGCCGATGGGACGGCCCGGGTTGGCAATGCCGGCACGGGAACGCAGGATAGCATCCGAAACCTTCTGCACCGCCTCGTCCTGGCCGATGACCCGCTGATGGAGCACTTCGGGCAGACGCAGCAGCTTCTCCCGCTCGCCTTCCACCAGCTTTTCTACCGGGATACCGGTCCAGCGGGCCACGATGCGGGCGATCTCCTCGTCGGTGACACGATCCCGCAGCAGGCTCTGTTCCTTCTTCTCGGCGGCGATCTTCTCTTCGCTTTCCAGGTCACGCTGCAGCTGTGGCAGTTTGCCGTACTGCAGCTCACCGGCTTTGGCGTAGTCACCCTGACGGGTAGCCTTCTCGATGTCGGCCTTCACAGACTCCACCTCGGCACGCAGACTCTGCACCTTGTTGATGGCGTTCTTCTCGTTCTCCCACTGGGCTTTCTTGGAGTTGAAGCTGTCACGCAGTTCGGCCAGTTCCTTTTCCAGGGCATCCAGACGCTGGTGGGACAGTTCGTCGGTCTCCTTCTTCAGGCTGGCCTCCTCGATCTGCAGCTGGGTGATGTGGTGCTGCAGGTCGTCCAGTTCCGCCGGCATGGAATCCAGCTCGGTCTTGACCATGGCACAGGCTTCATCCACCAGGTCGATGGCCTTATCGGGCAGGAAACGGTCGCTGATGTAACGGTCGGACAGGGTGGCGGCCGCGATGAGGGCAGTGTCCTGGATCTTGACGCCGTGGTACACCTCATACCGTTCCTTCAGGCCACGCAGGATGGAGATGGTATCCTCCACGGAGGGTTCTTCCACCATGACAGGCTGGAAACGGCGTTCCAGGGCGGGGTCCTTCTCGATATATTCCCGGTATTCATCCAGGGTCGTGGCACCGATGCAGTGCAGCTCGCCCCGGGCCAGCATGGGCTTGAGCAGGTTGCCCGCGTCCATGGCACCGTCGGTCTTGCCGGCACCCACAATGGTGTGCAGCTCATCAATGAACAGGATGATCTTGCCTTCGGACTTCTTGACCTCGTTCAGAACGCTCTTCAGACGTTCCTCAAACTCGCCGCGGTACTTGGCACCGGCCACCAGCGCCCCCATATCCAGGCTGAAGATGGTGCGGTCTTTCAGGTTTTCGGGCACATCGCCGCGCACGATCCGTTGGGCCAGACCTTCAGCGATAGCGGTCTTGCCGACGCCGGCTTCACCGATCAGCACAGGGTTGTTCTTGCGCTTACGGGACAGAATCCGGATCACGTTGCGGATCTCGGTATCACGGCCGATGACCGGGTCCAGCTTGTTCTTGCGGGCCATGTCCACCAGGTCCTGACCGTACTTCTGCAGGGCGTTGTAGGTAGCTTCGGGATCATCGCTGGTGACCCGCTGGTTGCCACGGACGGTGGACAGCTGGGTCATGAACTTCTCCTGGGTGATGCCGAACTGCCGGAACAGTTCCGACGCGGCACGGCCCGGACGCTGGAGGATACCCAGGAAGATATGCTCCACGCTGATGTATTCATCCTTCATCTGTTTGGCCTGGTCTTCCGCCGCGTTGAAGGCGCGGTCCAGGTCATTGGAAATATATACCTTTTCGGGGTCACGGCCGCTGCCGGTCACATGGGGCAGGGCGGCGACCTTCTCGGTGGCGGCAGCCAGGAAATTGCCCGGTTCCACCCCCATCTTGGTCAGAAGCTGAGGGATCAGGCCGTCATCCTGCTGGCACAAAGCGGCAAGCAGATGCTCCTGCTCGATGGCCTGGTTCTGATATTCCACCGCCAGACGCTGTGCGGCCTGGATGGCCTGAATGGTCTTTTGGGTACATTGATTCATATTCATACGGCAAACCTCCTTCACAGCTTGCTTGTATCTATATTAGCAAACGACAGTTCTGAGTGCTGTCCGTTCCGACCCGACAGGGCTGCGGTTGCTTTTTCGCCATACTTTCCCCGGTGGAATCCACCCGTCAGGTCAGCGTCAGCTTTTTATTAGCACTCTTAGCCATCGACTGCTAATATTGTAGCACATCCTGTTGGATTGTCAACGGGGTAAATTGAAAATTATTTGTGAACACCTCTTTTTGTCGATTTGGTCCCAAACCTTGCAAAACAAGGCACAACACGGTACAATAAAAAACAAAGAATTTGTACAGCGCCACAAAGCGCCGGCATAGAGGGAGGCTACCTTATTATGGAAAAGGAAAAACGTTCCATCAATACCATCTGTGTGCAGGGCGGTTACACACCGGGAAACGGTGAACCCCGCCAGATCCCCATCATCCAGAGCACTACCTTTAAATACGACACCTCGGACGAGATGGGCAAGCTGTTCGACCTGGAGGCCAGCGGCTACTTCTATTCCCGTCTGCAGAACCCCACCTGCGACCATGTGGCCGCCAAGATCGCCGAACTGGAAGGCGGCACCGCTGCCATGCTGACCAGCTCCGGTCAGGCCGCCAACTTCTTTGCGCTGTTCAACATCTGCAACGCCGGAGATCACATCGTGGCTTCCAGCTCCATCTACGGCGGCACCTTCAACCTGATCTCGGTCACCATGGCCAAGATGGGCATTGAAGCCACCTTCGTGGATCCGGACTGCACCGACGAGGAACTGGAAGCAGCCTTCCGCCCCAACACCAAGGCCGTCTTCGGCGAGACCATCGCCAACCCTGCCCTGACTGTGCTGGACATTGAGCGCTTTGCCAAGGCGGCCCACGCCCACGGCGTGCCCCTGATCGTGGACAACACCTTCCCCACCCCCGTCAACTGCCGTCCCATCGAGTGGGGCGCCGACATCGTCACCCACTCCACCACCAAGTACATGGACGGTCACGGCGGCTGCGTGGGCGGTACCGTGGTGGATAGCGGCAACTTCGACTGGATGTCCCACGCCGACAAGTTCCCCGGCCTGACCACCCCCGACGAGAGCTATCACGGCATCACCTATGCCGAGCGCTTCGGCAAGGAAGGTGCCTTCATCACCAAGGCCACTGCCCAGCTCATGCGTGACTTCGGCTGTGTGCAGAGCCCCATCAACGCCTACATGCTCAACCTGGGCCTGGAGAGCCTGCACGTGCGCATGGCCCGCCATTGCGAGAACGGTCAGGCTGTGGCCGAGTTCCTGGCCAGCCATCCGAAGGTGGCCTATGTGGATTACTGCGGCCTGCCCGGAAACAAATACTACGAGCGTGCCCAGAAATACCTGCCCAACGGTTCCTGCGGCGTGGTCAGCTTCGGCATCAAGGGCGGCCGCGACGCTGCCGCCGCCTTCATGGGCCATCTGAAGATTGCTGCCATCGAGACCCATGTGGCTGACGCCCGCACCTGCTGCCTGCATCCCGCGAGCACCACCCACCGCCAGATGAACGACGAACAGCTGGCCGCCGCCGGCGTGCGCCCCGACCTGGTGCGTATGAGCTGCGGCCTGGAGGACAAGGCCGATCTGATTGCCGACATTGCCCAGGCGCTGGATAAAATCTGATTGTTAAAGGGAGTTTGGCCCCATGCCGCTTATCATTCCCCGTGACCTGCCCGCCTACACGGAACTTTCCCGGGAGAACGTCTTTGTGATGCACAAGGAACGGGCCCGCGGGCAGGACATCCGTCCTCTGCGCATCCTGATCCTGAATCTGATGCCTACCAAGATCGTCACCGAGACCCAGCTGGCCCGCCTGCTGGCCAACAGCCCCCTGCAGGTCCAGCTGACCTTTTTGCAGACGGCCACCCACAATCCCACCCACACCCCGCAGGAGCACATGCAGGCCTTTTACAAGACCTTTGATGAGATCCGGGACCAGCGCTTTGACGGACTGATCATCACCGGTGCCCCTTTGGAGGATATGGACTATACCCAGGTGGACTACTGGGACGAGCTGTGCCGGATCATGGATTACAGCAAGGAAAACGTCTTTTCCACCATCCATCTGTGCTGGGGTGCTCTGGCCGGGTTGTATTATCATTTCGGGGTGCGTAAGGTGCATCTGCCCGAAAAGATGTTTGGTGTGTTCGAACACCATGTGACCCGGCCTTCCAACCCGCTGGTGCGCGGCTTTGACGAGGTGTTCTATGCCCCTCACAGCCGCTGGGCCGGACTGAACCGGGCAGACATTGACGCCTGCCCCGACCTGCGCATCCTGGCCGAGAGCGACGTGGCCGGACCTATGCTGCTTTCCACCGAGTCGGGACGGCAGATCTTTGTGATCGGCCATCCGGAATACGACAAGTACACCCTGGACGCCGAGTATCGCCGGGATGTGGCCGCCGGACGGGATATCCATGTGCCGGTGAACTACTATCCGGACGACGATCCCAGCCGGGACCCCATCTTCCGCTGGCGGGCCCACGGATACCTTTTGTACACCAACTGGCTGAACTACTATGTGTACCAGAACACCCCCTATGATCTGGGCAACCTGGAGGCGCTGGGTGACCACCGGGCGGACCACCCATGAGCGGGCCGAAGATCAGCGCCTGCATTGTGGCGTATTGTGATTATGAAGAAGTCTGCGCCGCTGTGCGCAGCGTTCTGGCCCACACCGCTTCCCCGGATTTCCGGCTGTTTGTGGTGGATAACGCCAGTCCTGACGGCTGCGGCGGGAAACTGGCCGAGGAGGATTTCGGGGATGAACGGGTGACCGTGCGCTGCCTGCCGAAAAATGTGGGGTTCGGCCGGGGGCACAATTCGGTGATGGAGGAGCTGGACAGCGAGGTCCACTTCATCCTGAACCCGGACGTACTCTTGCAGGACGATGTTCTCACCGGCATGGCCGTCTGGCTGCTGGACCACCCCGGAGTGGTCATGGCAACGCCTCAGCTGTATTTTCCCGACGGGCGCATCCAGAACCTGCCCCGGCGCAAACCCACCCCCTGGCTGCTGCTGGCCCGCCAGCTGGCCGACCGGATGCCCGACAGTGTTTTCGCCAAAGCCAACGAACATTACACCATGCAGGATGAGGACCTGAGTGTGGCCCGCCCCATTGAATTCTGCACCGGCAGTTTTGCCGCCCTGCGCACCGATATATTCAAAAAAATCGGCGGGTTTGACCCGGAGTACTTCATGTATGTGGAGGACGCCGACCTGACCCAGAAAGCCCTGCAGTGCGGACAGGTCTATCTGCTGCCCCAGTTCAAAGCGGTGCACGCCTGGCATCGGGCCCCCATGCGGGATGCCGGCAAGTTCAAGATGCAGCTGGTGAGCATGGGCCGGTATTTCCGCAAATGGGGCTGCAGACACGGCAAGGTGTGAAAAGATTTTTCTTTTGCCCTGCGGCAGCCCAAAAAGCGCTTGCCAAGACTGGCGCTGTATGGTATAATTACTACCGTTACCGCGGTTCGGTTCCGGGTGTATGCCCCAGATTGGGGACGCCTTGTTGCCCGCTGCTGTGCCGACGGCCAATTATTGAAAGAGAGGTATTTTCCCATGAGCCAGAAGTCTGCCATTGAAAAGCAGCCCATCATCGCCAAAGCCGCCATCCACGAGGGTGACACCGGTTCTCCGGAAGTCCAGGTCGCGCTGCTGACTGCGCGCATCAACCACCTGACTGAGCACCTGAAGACCAACAAGAACGACAACCATAGCCGTCGTGGTCTGTTCAAGATGGTCGGCCGCCGCCGTAACCTGCTGGCCTATCTGCAGAAGAAGGACATCAACCGTTACCGCGCCCTGATCGCTGAACTGGGCCTGCGCAAGTAATTCTTGGCAAAACGGGCAGGGCGCACGAACATGCGCCTTGCCTTTTTTTATTATTTTTTACTCCTATCCCCTTTTCGTTTCCCCCAGGACTTTGGCACACCGTGGTTTGTGCAGTAAATCGAACGCCGCGCCCCCGGCGGAGCGGCACTGGATTTATTGCTCAAAGCACAGGCGCCTTGGAAATATATCCATGAAGGAGAAAACACTATGGCACTGGAATTTTCTTCCCGCAAAGAAACCTTCCCCAACTACCGCAAGTTCGAGACCACCTTTGCGGGGCGTCCGTTCGTGGTCGAGACCGGCAAGCTGTGCGGTCTGGCCAACGGCAGCGCAATGATCCGCTACGGTGAGACCTGCGTGCTGTGCAACGTCACCATGAGCGAAAAGCCCCGGGATGGCATCGACTTCTTCCCCCTGAGCGTGGAATTTGAAGAGAAGCTGTACGCCGCCGGCCGCATTCCCGGCAGCTTCATGCGCCGCGAGGGCCGCCCCGGTGAACACGCCATTCTGTCCAGCCGTGTGGTGGACCGTCCCATCCGCCCTCTCTTCCCCAAAGAGATGCGCAACGATGTCTGCGTGACCATGACCGTCATGAGCCTGGATCCGGACAACTCCGCCGAGATCGCCGGCATGAACGGCGCCTCTCTGGCCATCGCCATGTCCGACATTCCCTGGAAGGGCCCCATCGCCGGTGTGGCCGTGGGTCTGGTGGACGGCGAAATCGTGCTGAACCCCACCAAGGCCCAGCGTGAAGTCAGCGACCTGTCCCTGACCCTGGCCGCCAGCATGGACAAGATCGTCATGATCGAGGCCGGCGCCAACGAGGTGGACGAAGCCACCATGATGGAAGCCATCAAGACCGGCCATGCCGAGATTAAGAAGATGCTGACCTTCATCAACAGCATCGTGGCCGAGATCGGCAAGCCGAAGATCGAATTCACCCCCGTGGAGCTGGACTACGATCTGCTGAAGGAGATCAGCGCCGCTCATCTGGACGAGTTCAAGGCCGCCATGGACACCGACGACAAGAACGTCCGCGACGCCGCCCTGCTGCCCATCATGGACAAGATTGCCGAGGAACATCCCGATCTGGATGCTTCCGCCCTGGACCTTATCAGCTACAAGATGCAGAAGTATGTGGTCCGCCGCTGGCTGCTGGATGAAGGCAAGCGTGTGGATGGCCGCGGCATTAACGAGATCCGCCCCCTGGCTGCCGAAGTGGGCATCCTGCCCCGCGTGCATGGCTCCGGCCTGTTCACCCGCGGCCAGACCCAGAGCCTGACCATCTGCACCCTGGGCTCCACCCGGGATGCCCAGACCATGGACGACCTGGGCGACACCCCCACCAAGCGCTACATCCATCACTACAACATGCCGCCGTACTCCACCGGTGAGGCCCGCGCTCCCCGCAGCCCCGGCCGCCGTGAGATCGGCCACGGCGCTCTGGCAGAACGGGCTCTGATTCCGGTTCTGCCCTCCATGGAGGAGTTCCCCTACACCATCCGCTGCGTGTCCGAGATCATGTCCTCCAACGGTTCTACCTCTCAGGCTTCCATCTGTGGTTCCACTCTGGCCCTGATGGATGCCGGTGTGCCCATCAAGGCCCCCGTGGCCGGCATCTCCTGCGGCCTGATCACCGAGGGCGACCGCTGGATGACCATGCTGGACATCCAGGGCGTGGAAGACTTCCACGGCGACATGGACTTCAAGGTGGGCGGCACCCGCCGGGGCATCACCGCCATCCAGATGGACATCAAGATCGACGGCCTGACCTATGAGATCGTGGAGGAAGCGCTGGAGAAGTGCCGCAAGGGCCGTCTGTACATCCTGGACGAGATCATCAAGCCCTGCATTGCCGAGCCCCGCAAGGAACTGTCCAAGTATGCTCCCAAGATGTTCAGCATGCAGATCCCCGTGGACAAGATCAAGGACGTCATTGGCAAGGGCGGCAAGGTCATTCAGGAAATGTGCGCCAACTTCAACTGCAAGATCGACATTGAGGAGGACGGCCACGTCTTCATCTCCGCTGTGGATCTGGACGACGCCAAGCGCGCCATTGCCACCATCAAGACCATTGTGGAAGACCCCGAGGTGGGTGCCATCTACAAGGGCCGTGTGACCCGCCTGATGAACTTCGGCGCTTTCGTGGAGATTGCTCCGGGCAAGGAAGGCCTGGTCCACATCTCCAAGCTGGACGATCACCGCGTGGAGCATGTAGAGGATGTTGTGGCCGTGGGCGATCCCATCTATGTCATGGTCACCGACATTGACCAGCAGGGCCGCATCAACCTGTCCCGCAAGGACGCTGTGGCTGCCATCGCCAAGAAGCGTGCCGAACAGCAGAAGCAGCAGTAATGTGGCCAAAAACCGCCACTGAATAAAGAAAAGCCACCCCCGACAGCATCCTGGCTGTTCGGGGGTGGTTTCTTTTATAGAGGTCTATGAAGGGTCATTGTTCAGAAGTAGCTGCCCACGGCGGTGATCTGGTCCGGCAGGTCGGCCCGGTAATTGGGCGCCTCCGGATACAGGCTGTTGATGGTCACACCATTGTCCCCTGCCCGACCAGTGGAGTGGATGTATTCCCCGCCGCCCAGGTACATGGCCACATGGCCCGGGAAGTAAAGCAGGTCCCCGGCACGGATCTCCGAAAGCGGGATCTCATGGATGGGATAGCCTTCCTTGATCTGGGCATCCCGCCAGATGACGATGCCGCACAGCAGATACGCCATGCTGCAAAGCCCCGAGCAGTCAATGCCCAAGGGGCTTTTGCCGCCCCAGCGGTACTGGGTTCCAGCATACAGGCGGGCAGCGGCAGTCAGGGCTTTGCGCAGTTCCCGGTGGGTATCGGCGCAGGGGCTCTGCCACAGGGTATCCAGCGCACTGGCACACACATACCCCTGGCGGCCGTCGGGCAACTGGACCTTCTGCCAGCCGTCCTCCGGCTCTCCGCACAGGGCCAGCCGTCCCCCGCGGGGAATGCCGGTCATCACATAACCACCCTGCACCTTGGGCTGGGAAAGAACGTCCACAAAATTCTTGTGCAGCACGATCTTCTGCGGCAGCGCCAGGAACGCCTCGGCAGCCTGCCCCCGGGTCAGCGCATCCGCATCCACCCGTCCGGTGTATCCGTAGAAGGTCTTGATGGGCAGACGGCCCAAATCGTCTGCCTCCCCGGTGATTTCCACCGGCATCCCCAGCAGGGCTTCGTCGGTGACACAGGCTTCCTGCGGGGCAGCGGCACAGGTGTCTGCCTCTTCATACAGAGGGCAGAGGGCACGGTTGATAATGGCTTTCATAGCACGCTCCTTGTCTGAAAAGGTCAGTGGGCCTTGGCCAGGGATTCCCGGTAGCCGTCCAGTTCCTTCTGGTTGCCCAACACAAAATGGCCGGGTTCGATCTCATACCAGACCGGCTTGTCCTGGGTGTAGTCATGGCAGGCAGGATCATACACCAGCAATTTTTTGCTGCGTTCCGCAATGGGGTCCGGCTGGGGAATGGCCGACAGCAGGGCCCGTGTGTAAGGATGCAGCGGATGGGCAAAGAGCTGCTCACTCTCGGCCAGTTCCACAATATCGCCTTTGTGGATAACAGCAATGCGGTCGCAGATGAACCGCACCACCGACAAATCATGGGCGATGAACAGATAGGTCAGGCCGCGCTCCTTCTGCAAGGCAGACAGCAGGTTGAGCACCTGGGCCCGGATGGACACGTCCAGGGCAGAGATGGGCTCATCGGCCACAATGAACCGGGGTTCCATGATGAGAGCCCGGGCAATACCGATGCGCTGGCGCTGGCCGCCGGAGAATTCGTGGGGGAACCGGGAGGCAAACTCCGGCAGCAAGCCCACGTCCGAAAGGGCCTTGGCCACCTTCTCCCGGCGCTGGTCCTCGGTGAGGTGATGGCCGGGAGCATACAGGCCTTCGGCCACGATATACCCCACCTTGGCTCTCTCGTTCAAGGAGCTCATGGGGTCCTGGAAGATCATCTGGATATCCCGGGTGACCTGGCGATCCTCCTGGGCCGACAGTTTGCCGGAGATACGGTGTCCGTCAAAGCGGATCTCCCCGGCTGCCACCGGATTGGCCCGGATGATGGCCCGACCGATGGTGGTCTTGCCGGAACCGGACTCCCCTACCAGGCCGAAGGTCTCGCCCTGGTAGATGTCAAAGGAAACATCCTTCACCGCCACAAAAGGACGGCGCTTTTTGCCGAACTGGACCCGTACATGGTCCAGTTCCAGCAGTTTTTTCCGTGTATCAGGCATTGGCGGTCCCCTCCCCGGTGAGTTTCAGTGCACGGCCCTTTTCCCGCAGGACCCGGATGTGCTCCGGCGGCTCCACCTTGGGAGCCCGGGGGTCCAGCAGCCAGGTGCGGGCCGAATGGATGGGACTGACCGCAAACATGGGCGGACGCTTGACGAAGTCGATCTTCAGGGCCTGGGGGTTGCGGGGGGCAAAGGCATCGCCGCGGACCTCGTGGAAGAGGTTGGGCGGGGTGCCCTCGATGGAATAGAGAGGTTCGCCCTTCACACCCAGCTGGGGCAGGCTGGAGAGCAAGGCCCAGGTGTAGGGATGGCGGGGATCGTAAAAGACTTCGGCGCAGCTGCCC
Organism: Subdoligranulum sp. DSM 23681; assembly: GCF_057005535.1. Lineage (NCBI taxonomy): Bacteria > Bacillati > Bacillota > Clostridia > Eubacteriales > Oscillospiraceae > Subdoligranulum > Subdoligranulum sp. DSM 23681. The sequence goes on from NZ_CM168050.1 coordinate 314,355, forward strand.
ACTTCCACAATGTCACCGGCATACATAACCGCAATACGGTCGGCCACATTGGCCACCACACCCAAGTCATGGGTGATGTAGATGGTGGTCAGGTCATACTTCTTCTGCATCTGCTTGATGAGCCCCAGAATCTGGGCCTGAATGGTCACATCCAGGGCAGTGGTGGGCTCATCGCAGATGAGGATCTTGGGACGGCAGGCCATGGCGATGGCGATGACCACCCGCTGACGCATGCCGCCGGAAAATTCATGGGGGTATTGTTTGGCCCGACGCTGCGGGTCAGGGATACCCACTTCCGCCAGCAGTTCACATACCGCCGCATCTGCTGCGGCGCCGTGCAGGTTCTGGTGCAGTTCCAGGGCTTCCTTGATCTGCCAGCCGATGGTTTTCAGCGGGTTCAGGCTGGTCATGGGGTCCTGCAGGACCATGGCGATCTCCCGGCCGCGGATGGCCTGCCACTGTTTGTCGGTGGTGAAGGTTGCCAGGTCCTGACCGTTGTACAGGATCTTGCCGCTCTCGATGTAGCCGTTCTGGTCGTTCAGCCCCATAAGGGTCTTGACCAGCACGCTCTTGCCGGAGCCGGACTCCCCTACAATGGCCAGACTTTCCCCCTTGTACACATCCAGGGAGATGCCCCGGATGGCGTGAAGCACCTGCCCGCGCAGGGTGAACTTGAAGTTGAGGTCCTGGATGGAAAGAAGGACCGAATCATTTTTTTCCATGCTCGCGTCCTCCTTACACATGGTTTTTGGGATCGGCGGCGTCCGCAAAGGCGTTGCCCACCACATACAGGCTGATGGTGATGATGGCCAGTACCGCCGTGGGGAACAGAAGCTGATACCGCAGACTGGGCTGGCTCATGAGCAGACGGCCCGCCTGGACCAGGTTGCCCAGAGAAGGGATATCGGTGGGCAGGCCGATGCCGATGTAGGTGACAAAGACCTCATTGCCGATGGCCGAAGGGATGGCCAGAGACATGCGCAGGGCAATGACCGATACCAGGTACGGCAGCAGGTTCTTGGTGACAATGCGGCCGGTGGTGGTGCCCAGGCACCGGGAAGCCAAGTTGTAGTCCCGGTCACGGATGATGACGATCTGGTTGCGGATGAACCGGGCCATGTCCAGCCAGCCGGTCAGGCACAGCGCAAAGATGATGGTGCCCACGCCGGGGTTCATGATGTAAGAAACCAGGATCAGCACCAGGGTCTGGGGGATGTTGTCGAAGATATTATAGAGTTCCGTAAAGAAGGTATCCAGCTTGCGCACATACCCCCACAGAACACCAATGAGGGTGCCGAAAAGCGCCTCAAAACAGGCGACGGCCAGCCCGATGCCCAGAGAGGTGCGGGTGCCGGCCCAGGTACGGGCCCACAGGTCCTGCCCGATGGAGTTGGTGCCGAACCAGAACTCCGAATCCGGGGCGCGGTTGATGATCTGCACGCCGGTGAGAGGGTCGTTGTTGATGGTTTTGGGATCGTGCTGGTTGGGCAGCAGCGGCTGGATAAAAGTGAACAGCAGCACCACCGCAATAACACAGAGGAAAAATACGGCCACCTTGTTCTTGAAGAAGGAACGCAGGGTGGCGCCCCAGTAGGAGTAGTTGGAGTAACCGCCGCGTTCGGCGCGGGAATGATCGAAATCGGCGGGGGTGAAGAGTTCGTCTTCCGGCATATCCGCGTAGGCGGCGGTGGGGTCGGTCTGCTTTGCCAGATCCTTGTTCAGCGCTGTTTCCAGCTGTTCGGCTTTCATTCTGCGGAATGTCATCAGCGTGCCCCCTCCTTTCCGGTGAAACTGATCCGAGGATCAACCAGGGCCATTAAGATATCACCGAAGAGCAGGCCCAGCACCGACACGGCGGCGTAGATCAGGACCAGCGCCTGCACCATGGTGTTGTCCTGCAGCTTGATGACCTGCACCAGCAGACCGCCCATGCCCGGAATGGAGTACAGGCTTTCTACATACAGGGAGCCCATAAGGGTGAACAGGATGGAGTTGGGGATGTACTGCACCAGCGGCACTACCGCATTGCGGAAAACATGATTGCGGCTGATGCGGGCCGCCGGTACACCCTTGGCCCGGGCCAGACGGATATAGTCCTTGTTGGATTCATCCACCATATACCGGCGCAGCCACATGGCGTAATAGGCAATGTTGCCGATGGAAAGGGAGAAGATGGGCAGGATCCAGGTTTCCAGATTGCGGGTGTTGAACAGCATGGAAACGCCCAGCATTTCACTGCCGTACAGCTGAATGAGCAGGTGGTAGACCGCCGAGGGCACCGCCTGCACAACCACGATGAGCACGGTACCGATCTTGTCCCACACCTTGAAGCGGGTACGGGTGGACCGGGCCATGAGAATACCCAACGGCATGCCCACCACCAGCGAGACCACAAAGCTGATCAGGCCGATCTCAATGGAGATGGGGGCTTTCTGGGCAATGATCTTGGCGATGGAGTAGCCTTCCCGGTATTTGTTGGAGATTCCCAGATTGCCCTGCAGGATCTGCACAAAATAATTCAGCACCTGCTTGGGCAGCGGCTGGGTCAGCCCCAGCTGCTGCAGTCCGGCTTTGATCTGGGCGTCGCTGAGTTTGTCGAAATTGTTGAAGTAGCCCTCAATCGGCATCTGGCGCAGCAGCACAAAGACGATGACGATGACAATACACAAAGTCACCAGCGCGTGCAGCACACGCTTGAGCATGTACTTGGCCAATGGGTCCTTCCCCTTTCCCTTTGTAAATTATCCTTATACCCGGCGTTTTACGGCCTTGCGGCGGGGTCCGTGCCGGAACACGGGCCCCGCCGCAAAACCGCACGCGCCGCGCCGGCACAAACTGCACCGGCGCGGCGGGTATGGCGGTTTTGAAATCTTTTGGGTACTGCCTGCTTATTCTTCCGAGGTGGCAATGGCCTGGGCGCGGGCTTCTTCCCACTCTTTGTAAGCGGTCTCGAACTCGTCCATGCTCATGGAAGTGTCATACAGGTGCTGGTACTTGTAGCGCTGCAGGGCCACACCGTAGGGAGCGTACTCCCCTTCCATGGGGTTCAGGTCGCAGATGACGTACCCGTCGCCGGAAGAAACGCTGAAGGGAATGGCGATGGCATGGTCGATCAGCATGGCCTCGGCTTCGGCAAAGGCGGTGTAGCGGGCGGCATCGTCATCATAGATGGCCTCGGCCTCTTCCACCTTGGCACTGTATGCGGCAAACAGAGCCTGGGTCTCGGGGTCTTCGCTCAGATCCCAGAAGCCGTAGCTGTTGTCGGCCACAAAGGGCTCGGTCCAGGTCTGGGGATCGGCGTAGTCGGCGCCCCAGTTGCACTTCATCAGGGCGTAGTCGCCGCCGCGGCGCACTGCGGACAGGAACCCGGTCTCGGGGCCGGCCTGCACGATGATGTCAATGAAGTCGGACCCCAGAACGCCTTCAATCTGCTGCTCCACGACCTGGCATTCCTTGTCCCAGTTGGTGGTGCTGGGGTTGTAGGGCATGAGGACCTTGATGGGGAAGGTGGCGCCTTCGGCGGTCAGCTCCGCCTTGGCGGCGTCACGGTATTCAATAGCCTTGGCTTCGTCGAAGCTGTCACCCTGGGTGTAAGACAGCAGCGCATCATACTGGGTGAAATCCTTACCGCCGCCCACAGCAAAGTTGGCGGGGGTGATGGTGTTGTTCAGCAGGTCGGAGGGGTTGTAGGGCTCGCTGACGGTCAGGGCCTTGACACGGTCCAGCGCCGCCATGACGGCCTTGCGGAAGTTTTCGTTGTTGACGGCCAGCTTCCAGTTTTCGGGCTCATACTGTTCGTCGAACTGCGGGTCAAAGTTGAAGCTGTAGAAGTAGCTGAAGGAAACGTCCGGACGGGAGCCATGGACCAGGTTGGCGGTGCTCTCATCAGCCAGCATGGCGTCCAGCAGATCGGAAGGCACGGCAGCGTAGTCGCTCTCATCCGCCTGGTACATGGACACGCTGACATTGATGGCTTCGGCGTTGTAGGTTTGGCGGATCTCGTCAATGAAGACATTGTCCTTGTCCCAGTAAGACTGGTTCTTGGTCAGCACGCGCTCCTGCTGGGGCAGGTAGCTGGACAGGATGTAGGCACCGTTGTACAGCAGGTTTTCGTTGTCCAGGCCGAACTGGTCGCCGCACTCTTCCAGGAAGGGTCCGTACACCGGCATGTAGGAGGTGTAGGACAGGACGCTGAGGAAGAAGGGGCAGGGCAGGTCCAGCGTGTAAACCAGGGTGTAGTCATCCACAGCCTTGACACCGATGCTGTCGGCCTCCACCGGGTCCACCACTTCGATGGGATCGCCGGCATCGTCCACGGCATTTTCGCCGGTGGCCAGCCCCAGGGTCTCCAGGGTCAGCAGGTAGGCGGTGTAGTCGTAGTAAGCCTGGGCGTTGTGCACCACCGCACCGGTGGAGTACATGTACTGGTTATCAGCGGCGTTGCGGGCATCGTTGACATACTGTGCGGTGGATACCCAGTCGTTGGCGGTCACATCGGCCACCTCGTTGCCGTCCTTGTCCACCCACTTGACGCCCTGCCGGATGTGGAAGGTCCACTCGGTCATATCGTCGTTGCTCTCCCAGCTTTCGGCCAGAGAGGGAATGATGTTGCCGTAGGAGTCATACTCCACCAGGCAGTCCACCACGTTGGCGCCGATGGCGTACTCATTGGTCAGGCTGGTGGTCAGGTAATTCAGGGTGGTCACTTCGCTGGAGTACAGCTCCCGGTAAACGGCCGCCCCCTCAGCGGTGGTGCTGGTGCCGTTGCCGCCGCAGGCTGCCAGCGACACGCACATGGCACCAGACAGCGCCAGACTGATCAGCTTCTTCGTCGTGTTCATAGGGCTCACTCACTTTCCTTCTCTCAGTCCTTTCGGGCCGTAATGACGGGCAGACAGGGTATTCCGCCCGATTTTCCCCAAATAAGACAAAAAGCAAACAAGCCCACACCAATGTGGACACTGTTTGCCCTTGAAAAACGCCTCGGGCCCGTCGATCCTCGGCGCGTCTTTGCGGAAAATTGATTGGCCCTAGTATAACAAAAAGGTAGATGAATGTCAAGATTTCGGCCCCTGCCGTAATGTTTATTTTGCATAAAAATACAGAATATTGCTGCTGTTTTGCCGGTTTTTTCCATGCAGGTCCTCCAGATACAAAAAAGCACCCGGAAACAGACGAAGTGTTTCCGGGCGTATTCACTGATTGGCCCAGCGGGTCATTCGGCGTCCGTCTGGGCAGGATAGATCATGTCAATGCCGGTCTGCAGGGTCTCCCGATTGATGGCCCCCACCGCCCGGGCCACCACATTGCCCTCCGCGTCAATGAGGTAGGTGGAGGGCAGCGAGTAGACCGAATAGGTCAGGGCGGCATCCTGGTCGGTGTCAAAGTACACCGGGAAGGTATAGCCTTTTTCGGCCACAAAGTCTCCGGCGGTGCTTACCGTTTCCCGGGAGCCGTCGGTCATGTTGACCATGAGGAACTGCACGTCCTCTCCCAGCTCATCGTATGCCTGCTGGAAGTCGTCCATCTCACTCTGGCAGGGGCCGCACCAGCTGGCCCAGAAGTTGACCACCACCGGCTTGCCTGCAAAGTCAGAAAGCTTTACAGCGTTGCCTTCCGCATCATAGACGGTGAAGTCCGGAGCCGCCTGGGAGGCCGCCTCTTCCCCGTCTTCAGTATCGGAAGCTGCCTGTTCTGAGGTTGCTTCCGGGTTTTCCGCCGGGACCGGAGTCGCCTGACTGACCAGAAGATCATCCGGGGTCCGGCCATTGCTCAGATCCTTATATAACAGAGAGGCCCCCGTGATCAGCAAAGCAAAGGCGGCAACTCCCACCAGCAGAATGATTTTTTTGTTCATCTGTTCTCCCCTTTCAGCTCAGAAGCGCCAGCATGCGGCCCAGCAGTCCGGTGGCCATGAGCAGGCCCACCAGCACCAGGAACCCGCCGCTGATGCGGTTGATGACGGTATAGTGACGCTTGATCCAGTCAAAGGCAGATTTGAGTTCGTCAATGAGAAGGGCGCTGGCCACAAAGGGCACGCCCAGCCCCAGGGAGTAGGTCAGCAGCAGCAAAACGCCTGTCCAGACGCTCCCCTGCTGGGAAGCCAGCAGCAGGGCCGAGCCCAGGAAAGCCCCCACGCAGGGCGTCCATCCCAGAGAGAAGATCAGCCCAAAGAGCACCGAGGAGAAAAAGCCCGGGGTGCGCACGGCGGTACCGCCGGCCATCCCGCCCCGGAACAGCTGCACCCGCAGCACCCCCAGGAAATTCAGACCGAAGAGGATGACCACCACACCGGAGACCAGATTGACGGCGGTCTGGTGGGACTTGAGGAAGCCGCCCACCGTGCCGGCCAGGGCCCCCATGGCCACAAAGACCAGGGTGAAGCCCAGCACAAAGCCAAGGGCGCCGGTGAGAGTCTTGCGCATGCTGCGCTGACCCCCGGCAAAGTAGGATACATAGATGGGAAGCATGGGCAGAAGGCAGGGAGAAACAAAGGTGATGATGCCTTCCAGGAAAGAGATGAGGTATTGCATCGGAAAGGTTCCTTTCTGTGCAGAAATGAGATTTGACGGGGCTGTGGTTTTTGGCTATACTGGCAGGTAGTAAGGAGGTGACGGCATTGCCGTTTGAAACCTTGTTCCCGGTATGGGACCAGCTGACCCCTGCCCAGCAGCAGACCCTGCGCGGGGCTGCCGTGCTGCGCAAAGCCCCCCAGGGCACCATCGTGCACGACGGCGCGGCGGACTGTCTGGGATATCTGGTGGTGCGCAGCGGCCAGCTGCGGGCGTACTATCTTTCGGAAGAAGGGCGGGAGATCACTCTCTACCGCCTGTTTGAGCGGGATGCCTGCCTGCTGGCGGCTTCCTGCATGATGCCCAGTATCCAGTTTGATGTGACCATCGAGGCGGAAAAGGACAGCGAGATGTACATCATTCCCCCCGACGTGTATAAATCGGTAATGAAGGAATCGGCCGCCGTGGCCAACTACACCAACGAGATCATGAGCACCCGGCTTTCGGATGTGATGTGGCTGATGGAGCAGGTGATGTTCCGCAGCTTCGACCGGCGGCTGGCCGGATTCCTGCTGGAGGAAAGCGAACTGGACGGCACCACCGCGCTGAAGCTCACCCACGAGAAGATCGCCAATCACCTGGGCACCGCCCGGGAGGTGGTCACCCGGATGCTGCGGTATTTCCAGAGCGAAGGCATGGTGAAACTGTCCCGCGGGACGGTGGAACTGACCGACACGGACAAGTTGCGGGCGCTGCGGGGGGACGACTGAAAACACAGAAAGCACGCCCCGCCGAAGCGGAACGTGCTTTTGCGGGCTCGATTACAGCAGAGCGAGGATGCGGGCCTTGGGCATGGCGCCCACGGACCGGTTGACCTCCTGGCCGTTCTTGACAACAACCAGGGTGGGGATGCTCATGACGCCGAACTGCGCGGCCAGAGCCGGCTGTTCGTCCACGTTGATCTTGCAGACCTTGATGTCGCTGCGCTCGGCGGCGATCTCATCCAGGATGGGGCCCACCATACGGCAGGGACCGCACCAGCTGGCCCAGAAGTCCAGCAGGACGGGCTTGTCGCTGTGCAGCACTTCGTTTTCAAAAGTAGCGGTCGTGATATGAAGAACAGACATGGTCAATAACCTCCGTTTTTTGTGTGGTGTTTGGGTTTCCCCTTTCAGTATGGTACTATCATACCCTCATTTTTTCAATTCTTCCGTAACTATGTCACCAAAGAAAAAAGTCATACCTTGGCATTTGTATCCCCGGCATATTCCACAACTTTTTATTCGGGGCGTCCAAAAAGATTTTTGCCGCAAAATTTTGTATTTTGTCCACAGATGTGGTACAATCGAGGGTAAGCATAGACCCGCCCGTCACCGGGCCCCGGGCACGGCGGCGGGACCGAAAGTATATTGGTTTTTGTGAACTGTTAAGGAGAGTGTTTATGGCGTACTATTTTTCTGAACCGTCCCGCACGTTTGGTGAATATCTGCTGGTGCCGGGGTATTCCTCTTCCGAATGTGTGCCCAATGCGGTGAGCCTGCGCACCCCGCTGGTCAAGTACCGCAAAGGCGAGGAAGAATGCCCGCTGGAAATGAACATCCCGATGGTTTCCGCCATCATGCAGTCCGTCTCCGGGGAAAAGCTGGCCATCGCGCTGGCCAAGCAGGGCGGTGTTTCCTTCATCTACGGTTCCCAGACCATCCAGGAGGAAGCCGATATGGTGCGCCGGGTCAAGGCCTACAAGAAGGGCTTTGTGACCAGCGACTCCAACCTGCCTCCCGAAGCCACCCTGGCCGACGTGCTGGACCTGAAGACCCGCACCGGCCATTCCACCGTGGCCATCACCGCCGACGGCACCCCGCACGGCAAGCTGCTGGGCATCGTGGCCTCCCGCGACTATCGTCTGTCCCGCATGTCCACCGACCTGAAGGTCACCGAGTTCATGACCCCGCTGGAAAAGCTGGTCACCGCTCCCGCCACCACCAGCCTGCATGACTGCAACGACATCATCTGGGACAACAAGATCAACTCCCTGCCCCTGGTGGATGAGGAAGGCAACCTGCAGTACATGGTCTTCCGCAAGGACTACGACAGCCACAAGGAAAACGTCAACGAGCTGCTGGACAAGAACAAGAGCTACGTTGTGGGCGCCGGCATCAACACCCGCGACTACGCCGAGCGTGTTCCCGCTCTGGTAGACGCCGGTGTGGATGTGCTGTGCATCGACTCTTCCGAGGGCTTCAGTGAATGGCAGTCCCGCACCATCACCTGGATCCGCGAACATTACGGCGACAGCGTCAAGGTTGGCGCCGGCAACGTGGTGGACCGCGATGGCTTCCTGTTCCTGGCCAAGGCCGGCGCCGACTTCGTCAAGATCGGCATCGGCGGCGGTTCCATCTGCATCACCCGCGAGACCAAGGGCATCGGCCGCGGTCAGGCGACCGCCGTCATCGAGGTTGCCAAGGCCCGGGACGAGTACTACGAACAGACCGGCATCTATGTGCCCATCTGCTCCGACGGCGGCATCGTGCACGACTATCACATCACCCTGGCTCTGGCCATGGGTGCCGACTTCGTCATGCTGGGCCGTTACTTTGCCCGCTTTGACGAGAGCCCGACGAACCGTCTGCGCATCAACGGCAACTACGTCAAGGAATACTGGGGCGAAGGTTCCAACCGCGCCCGCAACTGGCAGCGCTACGACCTGGGCGGCGCCCAGAAGCTGAGCTTTGAGGAAGGCGTGGACAGCTATGTTCCCTACGCCGGCCCTCTGGCAGACGGCGTGCAGACCACCCTGTACAAGGTGCGGTCCACCATGTGCAACTGCGGCGCGCTGAACATCCACGAGCTGCAGCAGAAAGCCCGCCTGACCGTTGTGTCCTCCACCTCCATTGTGGAAGGCGGCAGCCACGACGTGATCCTGAAGAACAGCCCCAACAACTGATCTTCCCCACTCTGACAAAAGCGGGAGCCCCGCTCCGGTCGTTGACCGGAGCGGGGCTCCTTTTTTCTGTTGCTGTCTGTTTCAGCCGGAAAAGCCCAGGGTGATGGTGCCGGACTGGCACTCCGCTTCGATGGATGCGGAGCCGCTGCCCTGACGCCGCACTTCTCCGGTAAGGGACTCTCCGTTCACATTCAGGGTGCCGCCCTTGTTCTCGGCTTCCAGCCGGAAAGCATCCGCACGGCCTTGCAGGGTGGCCGCCACATTGCCGCCCTCCGCTTCCACATCCAGCTGACGGTTGACATTGACCTGCGCCACCGTCACAGTGCCGCGCTTGGCATCCAGAGAGACTTCATCTGCTATGAGGGTTTGAGCCGACACATTGCCGTTCCCCTCTTCCTGCAAGTCCACCTTGCGGGCGGTGATCCGGCCCACCGTGACAGCGGCCCCCACAGAATCCACTTCCAGCTCATCCAGGGTCAGGTCCGGCAGGGTGGCGCTGCCGCCAGTAAGTTTGAATTCCAGGCGCCGCGGCATATTGTTGGCAGGCAGAACCAGGGTCAGGCTGGCGGTGCTGCCCTGGTCTGCGGACAGACGCGCATCCAGCTTGTTTTCTCGGTCCGTCTCCTGCTGGTCCACCCGCAGGGCACTGTCGGCCACGCCGGTTCCCCGCAGGGTAACGGCAGAGACGGTATCGTCCACCGTAACGACCAGATTCATCTGGGACAGTTCCAGGTCCACCTCCGTGATAGCGGCGGGATAGGTTGTCTCCCAGTCAGAGGGTGCCTGGGTATCGGCCGAAACATTGGCCGAAGCCGGAGCCGAAGCATCAGCGGTCGGGGCCGGGGTAGCGGTATCCTGGGCCGCGGGAGCCGGAGTGGAGTCAGCCAGTGCGGCAGGTGTATCGGACACGACCTGTTCGCTGGCCGTCACGGTGATTTCCTTGTCGCGGCCGAATCCCCGGAACCCGGTGGCGGCGGCAGACAAGGCCAGCGCCAGTGCCACCAACAGCAAAATCACTACGAACAGAACCAGCAGCCCCGGCCCCTGCAGTCCGGTGCGGGTCACCGGACCGTCAGCGGGGTTCCCGCCGTCCGTTGCATCGGAGGTCGGCTGTGCGGCGCCCGATGCCGAATCTCCATCAGCATTCCCGGACAAGCCCGCGCCTTCCAGGATCTTGGCAGCCACCGTTTCGGGATCGCCTAGTTTCTCGGCGGTCTCGGCCTCGTGGTCGGGGCCGGCGGCGTCAAAGTATTCCACGTAATATTCCAGCGCATCCCGGCGCTCCTGCGGCGGCATGTGGGCCAGCAGCTTTTCCAGTTTTGCAATATACTCGTACTTGGTCATGGCATTTCCCCCCAAAACAATGTGTCGATTTTTTGTGTGTAGGCCTTCCATTCGTCCTGATACCCCTGCAGGCGGACCAGGCCCAGTTCTGTGATGCGGTAATAGCGGCGGTTGCGGCCATTGGCTGTCTCATCGTGCACGGTGAGGCACTGGTCTTTCTGCAGACGGCGCAGTACCGGGTACAGCGAGGATTCCGAAACATCCAGCACTTCTTTGATCTGCTGGGTGATGCGGTACCCGTAAGAGCCTTCCGCCTGCTGGGAGACCACGGCCAGCACAACGGCATCCAGCAAAGCCGCATTGGATACAAAGGTCATGGCATGCTCCCTTCTTATATGTCTTTATATATTATATATCATATAATATAGTGTAATGCAATAGGGTATTCCCTGTTTTTTGCAAAAAAATAACCGCGGAATGAATCCGCGGCCCACAAAAAGGAAACCCCCGCCTGAGGGAAAGGCGGGGGTCCAAAAGAAAGGAGGAGAAGAACACATGAAAAAGTTTGTTTTAGCTTTGCTTGCAAGTAAATTGTAACCTTTTTGCAACCATTTGTCAATGGCTATTTGTTAAAGTTTTGTAACTATTTTCATTCTTTTGTTACCATTTGAATTGCTTCTCCTCCGGAGTCCTGCGTTCAGCTGCGCGGCGTCAGCGTTATGGTGGCTTCAAAGCTGGATTTGCCGTCCGGCAGGATACCGGCAAAATACCACTCCCCGCTTTCCAGCTGATGACGGTACAGGGTGAAAGAACCGCCGCGAGGCACTTCCTTGTGGTAGTAGATGATCACATCTTGCACAAAGTTGGTTTCCAACAAGTCCATGGGCAGCGCATCGCAGATCACATCCACATACCGGGCGTTGTTCATGTGGCCGTTCATATCGCACTGGCTGTAGGCGGCGGTGTGGGTGCCCACCGCTTCACAGTCGGCCAGCGGCGCCTTGTGCATCTTCATGGGCAGTTCTTCCGGCACCTCCACGGCCCAGTGGGCGGTGGTAAATTCCTCCGGATGCTTGCGCAGGATCATCCGGCGGTCGGTATCAATGACCACCCAGCGGCTGTCCACCAGCGCCACCTGGCTGCCGTCGGTATCCAGCACCTGGGTGATGCGCTTGTTCACCGCCCGCTTCATAGCTTCCGGTTTGGTGATGAGGGTCAGGTGCTCATCCACATGGGGAACCCGGTCAAAATGCAGCGCCTGCTTGGCCAGCACATAGGCCGTGTGGGTCTTGGCATAGACTTCATCGGTCAGGCCCAGGGCGATGGCGTGCTCCCCTGCAATCTGCTGGGCGTAGCGCAGCACCGATGCCGGCTGCACATACCCGAAACAATCCCCATCGTGGCGGTACACCTGAAAAGGCTCCGTATATTCTGTCATGTCCTGCGACATGGGCGACATCTCCTTTTTTTGATTGGTCAGTTTATTATAGCACGGTGGCAGGCGCGGTGCCAGCGGCGGCGGGACAAAAAGGCCGCATTGCCCAAAAAGCGCCCCTTCCGGAAGCCGGAAAGGGCGTTTCGCAATCAGTAATTGTCCCGCATCTTCTTGCGCAGCTTGCGCCAGATATTGAAGCCGGACAGCGCCACAGCGCCCAGCAGGAAGATCACCACCATCCAGCTGCCGCCGCTTTCATCGTAGCTCTTCATCTGGCTCCACTGGCTGTCCATCTCGGCATTGACATCATCGGGCAGGGTGACAAAGACCTCCGCCTTGGACATCACATCCTCCCCGGGATAGGCAATGGGGCTGTACTTCAGATCATCGTCCAGCAGCTCCCACACGGCGGTGATGGGGGTGGAATACCCGATGTAATCGCAGTTGGCATACCCCACCGAGGTTTCGCACATATAATTGATGAACATCTCGGCCGCTTCCTTGTTCTTGCTGGTAGCCGGAATGCACATGCTGTCCACGAAGAAGTTGACGCCCTCCTCCGGATGGACAAAGGCCAGATCCGGGTTATCCTCGATCATGGTCAGGGCATCGCCCGCATAGTACGGGGCCATGGCAGCTTCCCCGCCCTCCATCTTGTCGAAGATCTCATCCATGACATAGGCCTGTACGATGGATTTCTGGTCCTGCAGGTCCTTCATGACCTGGTCCACCTCCTCCACCGAGGAGGGATTCAGCGAAAGTCCCGCACGCTTGGCCGCAATGGCGTAGGCATCCCGGGAGTTATTGAACATGAGGACGTTGCCCGCATACTGCACATCCCACAGCGCCGACCAGCTGGTGGGGGCCTCATCCACCATGGTGGTGTTGTAGATCAGGCCGGTGGTGCCCCACATGTAAGGCACGCTGTAGGCGTTGTCCGGGTCGAAGTCCCAGCCCAGATATTCCTCTCCGATGGCGGAGATGTTGGGGATGTTGTCATAGTCCAGAGGCGCCAGCATCCCTTCCTGAATGAGCTTGCCCACCATATAGTCGGAGGGGAAGATCACGTCATAGCTGGCACCGCCGGATTTCATCTTGGCGTACAGGCTCTCGTTGGAGTCGAAGGTGGTGTAGTTGACCTTAATGCCGGTGAGCTCCTCAAAGGCAGAAACCACGTCCACGCTGTCGTCCGAACCGTCGGAGATATACAAACCCCAGTTGTACACGTTCAGGGTGATGTTGTCATTGGCAAATCGGGTCCAGTCATAGTCCCCGGACACCGAAATATCCTCGTTGACCACGATCTCCTCCGCCGCAAAGGCGGGCATGGCGCAGACAGGCAGCAGCAGGAAGGCAGCCCCCAGGGCGCAAACACGTTTCAGTTTCATGGTTCCCCTCCCTTACGCTTCGGCCGCGCCTTTGCGGATGGCCACCTGATTGCGGCGATAGGCACGGGAATCCATATGGTTGGAGATGAGGATGATGGCCAGGATCACCAGGAAGATGATGGCCGACAGCGCGTTGATCTCGGGGCTTACCTTCTTGCGGGTCATGCTGTAAATGGCGATGGGCAGAGTCTGCATGGTGCCGCAGTTGAAGTAAGAGATCATGAAGTCGTCAATGGAGTAGGTCAGGCAGATCAGGAACGCCGACAGGATAGCCGGGGTCAGCTGGGGCAGGATCACCTTGAAGAAGGCCTGCCGCGGGGTGCAGCCCAGGTCCAGGGCCGCGTTGTACAGGCTGGGGTCCAGCTGGCGCAGCTTGGGGCCCACATTGAAGATCACATAGGGTACATTGAAGGTGATGTGGGCAATAAGCAGGGTGAACCAGCCGAAGATACCGCCCTCGCCGCCGATGCCCGCCTTCTGCAGCAGCACAAAGAGCAGCATCAGGGAGACACCGGTGATGATTTCCGGGTTGACCACCGGCACATAGCTGATGTTGTTGACAATCAGCTGGGTGCGGCGGGACATGGAATTGATGCCGATGGTGGCAAGGGTACCCAGCACGGTGGCCAGCACCGAGGAAACCAGGGCCAGCACCAGGGACAGCCCCAGAGCCGAGAGGATCATCTCATTGTGGAAAAGGCTGCGGTACCAGTCCAGGGTGAAGCCGGAAAAAACGGTACGGCTCTTGTTTTCATTGAAGCTGTAGGCGATCAGCACCGCAATGGGCAGGTACATGAAGCCGAAGATCAGCACGATATACGCGCGCTGGAGCAGGCGTTTGTTTTGTGTTTTCATTACATGACCCCCTCCATTTCCTCTTCGTCAAAGCTGGAAGTAAAGCTCATGCACAGCAGCACGATGACCATCAGGGCCAGACTCATGGCAGAGCCCAGGTTCAGGTTATAGGAGTTGCCCAGGAACTGCAGTTCGATCAAGTCGCCGATGAGCAGGTTGGAGCCGCCGCCCAGCATGCGGCTGATGATAAAGGTGGAAACCGCCGGCACAAACACCATGGTGATCCCGGTGGCAATGCCCGGTTTGGACAGCGGGATCAGTACCCGGAGCAGGGTCTGGAAGGTGCTGCAGCCCAGGTCCTGTGCCGCCTCGATGATGGAATTGTCGATCTTGGTCATGGCGGTGTACAGGGGCAGGATCATATAGGGCAGATAGTTGTACACCATGCCCAGCACCACGGCGCCGGAGGTGTTGATCATGTTCAGAGGTCCCAGGCCAACCAGTCCCAGCAGCTTGTTGATCAGACCGTTTTTCTCCAGCAGGGTCATCCAGGCATAGGTGCGCAAAAGGAAGTTCATCCACATGGGCAGCATGACCAGCATGAGCATAATATGCTGCTTATTGGCCCGCAGGCGGGACAGAAAATACCCCACCGGAAAGGCCAGAATCAGGCAGATGATGGTGGCTTCGGCTGCCAGCAGCAGGCTGCGGGCAAAGACCGAAGAGTAGCGGCCGATCTCGGCCAGATTCTGCAGGGTGAAGGCGCCCTCCGAATTGGTCAGGGCGTACCAGATCACGATGAACAGCGGCACCACAATAAAGATGGCCATCCATACCAGGTACGGCGCCGCCACCCAGCGGGAAGCTTTGGAACGAAGCATGCGGCGTCACACCCCTTCCCGCGCCATGATGTGGATCTCGTCCGGGCCGATGTTCATGCCGATGATCTCCCCGGGCTGGCTGGCCTGGGTGGAATGAATCAGCCATTCCTTTCCTTCCACGTCCACATGCATCTCAAAGTGCACACCCTTGAAGATGACTTCCTTCACCAGACCGGTCAGCATGCCGGTGGACGGCGGCACAATGGCCACGTCCTCGGGACGGACCACCACCTGGACCGGCTCGTTGATGCCGAAGCCCCGGTCCACGCAGGAGAAGTCATGGCCGCAGAAGCTGACCAGGAAGTCCTTGAGCATGATGCCTTCCACAATGTTGGAATCACCGATGAAGTTGGCGATGAAAGCGTTCTGGGGTTCGTTGTAGATATCCTGGGGACTGCCGATCTGCTGGATGTTGCCCTTGTTCATGACCACCACGGTATCGGACATGGTCAGGGCTTCCTCCTGGTCGTGGGTGACGTACACGAAGGTGATGTTCAGTTCCCGCTGCAGGCGCTTGAGTTCCAGCTGCATCTCCTTGCGCAGCTTCAGGTCCAACGCGCCCAGGGGCTCGTCCAGCAGCAGGACCCGGGGCTGGTTGACCAGGCTGCGGGCAATGGCCACGCGCTGCTGCTGACCGCCGGACAGCTGATGGATGCTGCGGCGTTCAAAGCCTTTCAGGCCCACGATCTCCAGCATTTCCAGCACCTTGGGACGCAGCTGTTCTTCCGGCATCTTTTTCAGACGCAGGCCGAAAGCCACATTCTCAAACACATTGAGGTGCGGGAACAGGGCATATTTCTGGAACACGGTGTTCACCTGGCGCTTGTACGGCGGCAGGTTGGTGATGTCCTTGCCATCAAAAAGAACATTGCCGGACTGCGGGGTGATGAACCCGGCGATCACGCGCAGAGTGGTCGTTTTGCCGCAGCCGGAAGGGCCGAGGAAGGTGACGAACTCTTTGTCGTGGATGTCGAGCGAAAGGCCGTTCAGGACCTTTTCCCCATCAAAGTCAACAACAATGTTCTTGAGCGATACGATCAGCGAATCATTCATTTATACTGCATCCCCCTTTGCGGAATCTGTGCCGGCGGCCCCGGCTCCATGCGGGTACCTGACGGTCAGCGCCCATGATGCCACCCCGCAAAAGGTTTGTTACACCGTCGGTTCGGTTGGGTTCGGACCGCGGCTGCAGTGGCACATACAACGCTAGTTTTGTGTTCAATAGATGCAAAACACAAGTTTCATTATACCGTGTTCCCGGGGGCTGTCAATCAATTTTTGTATAAATATAGGGAAAAAGCGTGCAAAGTGACAGATTGAGGCAAAATGTTCAGTGCCGCACCATACCCAAAAGCAGCCCGCGCCGGGTCGGCGCGGGCTGCTTTTACCCTTTGGTTCTGGCAGGCGGCAGATGCAGACGGATGCGCAGGGTCTGCCCTTCCAGCTCCGCTTCCACCCGGCCGCCCATGACTTCGGTGAGCTGACGTACAATGGAAAGCCCCAGTCCCGCCCCACCATGACCGCTGCGGCGGGCGGTGTCCGCCCGCCAGAACCGGTCAAAGAGATGCTCCGGGGCGATGGAGTCCGGATCTGCCACCGGATTGGAAAAAACAAGGCCATCCGGCGTCTGGGTGATGGTCAAGGTGCCGACGGCATGGTGAATGCCGTTGGTCACCAGATTGCGCAGCACCCGCCCCAGTGCTTCCTGGTCTGCCAGGACAGCGGCCGTTTTGTCGGCAAAGTCCAGCTGTGGTTCCAGGCCAGCCTCTTCCAGCTGCGGGACCAGGGCAGCCAGCGCTTCGCACACTGCCGGCCACAAGCCTACCGGGTGCAGGTCCATGGGCATAGTTTCCCCCGCCTGCAAACGGGTATACAGAAACATCTCATCCAGCAGGCCTTCCAGATCCCGCAGACGGTGTGCCACCGTATCCAGCCGCCGGTCTCGTTCGGTCGGGTCGGCCCCGGTGCGCAGAAGTTCCAGATGGCCGCAGGCCGCAGCCAAGGGGGTCCGGATATCATGGCTGAGCGCCGCCATAGTGTTCTGCAGTTCCCGGCCCGTTTTTTGGGCCTCCAGCGCCTGCTGTCGGGCCCCGTCCAGCCGGCTGTTGATGGCCCGGGCCGCCTGCAGCACCGGAGCCAGCCGTACCGAAACCGGCAGCCGGGTGTTGGAATCCGGCGGGGTGGTTTCCAGCCAGTCTGCCCAGGAGGAAAACTGGTGCAAAAGGCGCAGGAACAGCACCGCCAGCACCACAACAGCGCAGGCAAGCACAAGCACAGCAACAAGCATAGGAGCACCTCTTCCCTATCAAAAGTCTTTGTCAGGCCTGGTCCCTCCTGGTCAGGGACAGATGGGTGAGAAGGCCATACATCACCACCCAAAACAGACATACTACCGCGATATGCAGGTACTGCACCGGCCGGAAGTCCAGGGTAATCATCTGACTGCATCCAAAGATGGTGAACCGGCTCAGGTCCGGCAGGTGCAGCAGGCGGCAGACCGCCCCCAGGGACACCGCAGGCAGCCCCATGCCCACAAGCAAGGCAAACAGGACCATCCAGCCTTCCCGGCGGAGCAGCGTGGACAGGAAAAAGGCACACATAGAAATGGCCCAGCCCACCAAGCAGGCCGCCAGATACATCTGCAGCCAGTCCAGCCAGCTGCCTCCCACCGCAGAGAAAACCAATACCGGGCTCAGAGCCAGCGGCACCAGCAGATAGGCCGCCATGAGCAGCCCGTTATAGACCAGCAGGCAGAGGGATCTTCCAACCACGTAGGGCCAGCGGCATCCCAGCACGGAAAAGATATTCTTGACGGCACTGCCCGTATAGTCTTCTGCACAATAAACGCCCGTGAATACAGCCATCAGAGAAACCCAGAATCCGCCTGCAAACAGCATCTGGTGCATGTACTGCTGCAGAGTATATCCTGCCAGCGCCGCACCATCGGCTATATCCTCGGCCGTGATCTCGGCCCCCTGGGCCTGCATGGCATTGACGGTTTCCGGGTCCGAAAGCAGAGTAGCAAACGCATAGGCCAAAGCGATCATTCCCAGCCCCAAAAGCAGCCCGGTCAGCAGGTATTTCTGCCGCCGCAGCCGGTACCAGTCCATCCGCAGCACTTCAAACATGATCATCCACCCCCATTTTCTCCAAAAAGTAGTCTTCCAGTTCCTGGCGGTGGACACCGATGGACTGCACCGCCACCCCGCCTTTTAACAAGGCAGCATTCACGCGGGCGGGATCAGCCGCATCATACAGGCGCAGTTCCCCTTCCGGGTAGACGGTGTAGTCGTGCAGGTGCAGCTTTTCTTCCAGCAAAGCCGCCGCCCGATGCGGGTCGGCAGTCTGCACGGCGATGTAATCCCTACACCGGGCAGACAGCTCCGATGCGGTGATCTGCTCGACCATGCGGCCCTCCCGGATGATCCCGTAGCAGGTGGCGAACTTTTCCAGTTCCCCCAGAATATGGCTGCTGACCAGGATGGTCACCCCCTGTTCGGTCTGCAGCTGCTGCAGCAGCTGCCGCACATCCCGGATGCCCTCCGGGTCCAGACCATTGGTGGGTTCATCCAACAGCAGCAGGTCCGGGCTGCCCAGCAAGGCCAGCGCCAGTCCCAGGCGGCGGCGCTGGCCCATGGAAAAACGCTTGGCCGCCTTTTTGCCCATCTTGTCCAGATCGGTCTGGCGCAGCACCCGTTCCACAGCCTTGTTTTCCTCGTCCAGGCCCAGAAGCTTGGCTCTCAGAAGGCAGTTATCCCGGGCAGATAACGACCCGTACAGGCCTGCATCCTCCACAAGGACCCCCATCCGGCGGGCAACCGTTCCGGCTGCGGGCGACTGCCCGAAAAGTTCGATCTGTCCGGCAGTGGGCTGCGCCAGTCCGGCCAGCAATTTGAAGGTGGTGGATTTTCCGGCGCCGTTGGCACCGATAAAGCCATAGATTTCTCCTTTGGGCACCTGCATGTCCAGATGGTCCACGGCAGCTTTGCCGCGGTACTGTTTGCACAGGCCCAACGTTCGCACAGCGATTTGCATGGGATCCTCTCCTTTGATTGGTATGGCTTTATTCTATCTGTCAAAGGCCAAACAATCGCAAAGGAATTATAAAGAAAGTATAAAGTTGATCCTACTCCAGCCGGAATCCGATGCCCCACACCGTCTTGATGTAGGTATCGGTACCGGTGGGACGCAGCTTGGCCCGGATGTTGGAAATGTGTACGTTGATGGTCTTGTCCTCCACAAAAGCCTGCTCCTGCCAGACAGCCTCATAGATTTCCTGCCGGGTAAAGACCTTTTTGGGGCGGGCAGCCAGCAAGGTCACGATCTCGTATTCGTGCAGGGTCAGCGGCACAGGGATCCCATGCACGGTCAGCGTGCGGGTATCCGGATCGATGTGCCAGTCTTTATAATCCAGGGCGGATGTTCCCACAGCCGACGCCCCCGCGTGACGCAGCTGCACCCCCACCCGCAGCCACAGCTCCTGCAAGGAGAAGGGCTTGGTCAGATAATCATCAGCCCCCAGTTCCAGCAGTTCCACCTTGTCCTGCAGTGCGGTGCGGGCAGACAGCACAATCACCGGGACACTGCTGTGGGCATTGCCCCGGATTTCCGCCAGCAGCTGCTGCCCGGTCAGCCCCGGGAGCATCAGGTCGGCAATGATCAGATCCACCCCGCCCTGCTGCCAGTAGAGCCGCCCCTCGGTTCCGGAAAAGGCCTGGGTACAGCGGCAGCCCCGGGCGGTGAGATAATCCGCTACGGCGTTGTTGATATCGGTGTCGTCCTCTACGATCAGGATGTGCGGCACGGTGTATTCCCCCTTGTATGCGGCAGTTCTGCTGCTATCATACCGCAAAAAATCTTTTCTGCATAGAGGGGTTGACAAACGCTGCGGACAGTGTATTATTGTATTAGATGGTTAACACAATAATACAAGGGAGGTGCCGCCATGGATTGGAACATCGAGGCCGGACGGCCGGTGTACCTGCAGCTGATTGAACAGCTGGAACTGGCCATTGTGACCGGTGTGATGCCCGCCGGGTCCAAAGTTCCCCCTGTGCGGGAGCTGGCCGCCCAGGCCGGGGTCAATCCCAACACCATGCAGCGGGCTTTGCAGGAACTGGAAAACCGCGGGCTGATGAAAAGTCAACGCACCGCCGGACGCACCGTATGCGCCGGTACCGAACAACTGGACGGGCTGCGCCGTCAGCGTGCCGAAGCCCTGGCCGAGGAGTTCTGGAAACAGATGCAGGCACTGGGCATCAGTGCCGAAGAAACCGCCGCACTGCTGCGTGCGGCCGCCGAAAAGGAGAATGTGTGATGCAAGCGATTTATCAGGCCAAAGGGCTGACCAAACGGTACGGCCATAAAACAGCGCTGGACAACCTCAGCTTTGAAGTGCTGCCGGGACGTCTGGTAGGAATGCTGGGGCCCAACGGCAGCGGCAAGACCACTCTGCTGAAGCTTTCCGCCGGCCTGCTGAGACCTTCCGCCGGACAGGTGTTCATCGGCGGCCGGGAACCGGGAGTTGCCACCAAGACCATCACCTCCTACCTGCCCGACCACATGGCACTGCCGGTGGAGATGCGGGTGGATGATTTGGTGAACCTGTTTGCGGATTTCTACGAGGATTTTGACATGGTGAAGGCTTCCCGGATGCTGGCAGACCTGAAGCTGGACCCACGGCAGCGCATCGGTACCATGAGCAAGGGCACCCAGGAAAAGATGGAGTTGTGTCTGGCCATGAGTCGGGCCGCCAAACTGTACCTGCTGGACGAGCCCTTGGGCGGCGTGGACCCGGCGGCCCGGGAGTACATCCTGAACACCATCCTGCGCAACTACAACGAAGATGCGGCCGTGGTCATTTCCACCCATCTGGTGGAGGATGTGGAGCGGATGCTGGATGAAGTCCTGATCCTGAAGGAAGGGCAGCTGCTGGCCCACCGTGCCGTGGATGAACTGCGGGAGGAAAGCGGCATGAGTCTGGACGAGTATTTCCGTCATGTATTCCGGGTCTGACCCCATCACAAGAAAAGAGGTGCATCTGCTATGATGAACAAACTTTTGAAATATGAATGTCTGGCCGTGGGGCGGATTCTGGTGCCCATCTGGGCGGGAACAGCGGTGTTTTCCCTGCTGACTGCACTGGTGACCCGGCTGAACGGCACCTTTGCCAATATGGCGGGAACGCCCCTCATCTCCGTACTGGAATCCTTTTTTCAGCTCGCGACTGCCCTGCTCATCTTTGCCACTATGGCCGCCTGCGTCATACTGAACATCCAGCGGTTCTATAAATTGCTGGGGGAACAGGGATATCTGATGTTCAGTCTGCCCGCTGCTCCCTGGCAGCATATGGCCGCCAAGCTGCTGTGCGCCTGCGGGTCCACCATCGCCTCCCTCCTGGTTTCCATAGGCTGTGTGTGGATGGCAAATTCCGACGGCGAAGAAGAGGCAGCCCAGGCATTCTCGGACGCTTTTTCCCTTTCCAACACCATGGGCACAGTGTTTCTGGTACTGCTGCTCGTATTGTCCCTGGTCTCCGCTTATCTGTACCTGTATCTGTGCATGGCCATCGGTTCCCGCTGGCCTCAGCAGCGGATGCTGGCCAGCATCGCCACCTATTTCGTGCTGGGCTTCATCATCCAGATGGTATCGATTTTCCTGTTCGTGGCAGGCGCCATCGTCATGGCAAACCTGCCACGGTCGGTGCTGGACGGTATGGCTCCCTTCTTCATAGAGATAAGCCGAAACCAGACGGCTGTCACTTGGGGCCTTGCCGGTTTTGTTCTCTTGCTTTTTGCCGCCGCAGATGCTATCCTGTGGGCAGTGACACAGTATCTGATCAGCAAAAAGCTGAATCTTCCCTGACGACCAAGGAGGTATGAAATGGAAAAGCAACAATACGTCTGCCCGAAATGCGGCTGCCGGCAGTATGTGGCCGACCGTCTGCAGGCCACCGGCGGCAACTTTGCCAAGCTGCTCGACATCCAGAACAAAAAGTTTACCACCATCAGCTGCTCCGACTGCGGTTATACCGAGCTGTACCGGGAAGTTGGCGGCGACGGCTGGGATGTGCTGGACTTCCTGATCGGCGGCTGAGCCGGCAGATACAAAAGAACATGGCAAAAGGGACGGTCCCCGGGAGGGGGCCGTCCCTTTTTTGCTGCGTGGCCTGTACAGGCACCGCTTATTTGCGTTTGTAGAGGATGGGCACATCGTACCCGAACGTGCGCTTGCCGTTCATCTCCATCTGCTCGGTCACTTCCAGACAATCGGGAGAAAAGCGCTCGAACAGGGTGAATTTGAGCACCGGGGTGAACATGCTGACGCTGCCGCCTTCCCACACGCCGTCCTTGCAGGTGTACAGCGCGGGAGTAAATTTCCGGGACGGCTGCAGGGACGCAAACTCCACATCGTGCAGCTGGGCTGCGGTGAAGCTGTTCTTGTCGTAGCCTTCCGGCGTGTCATAGGAAGTCAGGCGGACAGCGTCCCCCTCCTGGGTGAAGAGGAACAGATGGGGCGATGCATGGGTGCGTCCGGCCACCGTGTAGTAACTTTCTTCCACCAGGAACACCCCATCAAATCCGGCGGGCAGGCCGCGGATCTTATCGTTGCAGGGGGTGTTGCGGTGTTCGGCAAAGGGAAAATCTGCCTGCCCCGCCGCCGTCAGTTCGGCGTGCTGGGCTGCGTTGTCAAACTCGCCCGAAAGGAGCGAAACAAATTCCTGAAGTTTGGACATGTCCGGTACCACCTTTTTCAGTCACGATGGCGGCCCAGGATGCGCAGCACATACAGGAAGATATTGATATAATCCAGGTACAGGCTGAGCGCACCGATGATGGAAGACTTGTGCAGCATGGCTGCGTCGCCGCCAAAGTAGGAGTAATAATATTTCAGTTTCTGAACGTCGTAGGCAGTGAAGGCCATGAAGACCACCAGGCTGACGGCGCACAGCAGCAGATCAAAGGTGCTGATCAGGCCGGGGACAAAGAACATCAGCAGGCTGCCCAGCAGCCCCACCACAATGAGGGTGATCAGCGCACCGGAGAGCATGGGCCCCCAGGAGCTCAGATCTTTCTGGGTGCGAGAGCCGTACAGAGCCATGATACCAAAGTACAGAGCCCCCACCAGGAAAGCCAGGACCAGCGTGCTGAAAGCATAAGCGGCAAAGATCACGCTGAGGTTCAGACCATTGAGCACCGCATACCCGAAGAACAGGCTGGTGGCCGTGGACGGGCGCAGCTTGTCAATGCGGGCGGAGAGCACCACAACCATGACCAGCTCCGCGATGCAGAGCAGCAGGTACAGACCACTGTTGAACAAAATCCTGACCAGCGGGCTGTACAGAGTGCCGACGCCCACCGCAAAGGTGACAAGTAGACCGGCGAACATCCAGACAAAGGTGCGGGTCATATATTGATTGAGGGTGCCGAAGGGACTTTCGGCATACGAAATGGTATAATATTTTTCGTCCATAGTTCACTAGGACCCCTTTCTTTTTATGTACCCCTATTATATACTCTATCTGTCTGAAAATGTGTAAACGATATATGAATCATTGACCATTTTTTTGTTAAGAGGTGAAAAAACTTGCCCCAGGACCGTTTCGGGATCTATCTGCACATCCCTTTCTGCCGCGCGAAATGCCGGTATTGTGATTTTTATTCTGCCCCCGGCAGCCGGGAGGTGCCCCAGCCCTTTGTAGATGCTCTGCTGCGGGAACTGCGCCAGAACCACCGGCGGCCGGACACCCTGTATTTCGGCGGCGGGACCCCGGCCCTGCTCTCCCCTGCCCAGGTACGGGCACTGATTGAGGCGGCCGCGCCCCTGCCCGGGGCGGAGATCACATTGGAAGCCAATCCGGACGTAGTGACACCGGAGTCTCTGTCCGGGTTCCGGGAAGCCGGGGTGAATCGGCTGAGTTTCGGGGTGCAGAGTGCCTCGGATACCCAGCTGCGCACCCTGGGCCGCACCCACACCGCCGCCGGAGCTGCCCGGGTCCTGGACTGGGCGCGACAGGCAGGGTTTGACGACCTGTGCGGAGATATCATGCTGGCCCTGCCCAACTACACCTACGGCGAATTTGACGCCACCCTGGACCTGCTGCAGTCCGGCGGATGCACCCACATTTCGGCTTACCTGCTCAAGATCGAACCGGGCACCGCCTTTGCCCGACACCGCCCGGAGAATCTGCCGGATCCGGACGCCGCCGCGGATTTTTACCTGTATGCAGTGCAGCAGCTGGAAACAGCCGGGTACCGCCAGTATGAGATCAGCAATTTCGCCCGTCCCGGGCACGAGGGCCGCCACAATCTTTTGTACTGGAACTGCCGGGATTACTGGGGGGTAGGGCCTGCTGCCCACAGCTGCATCAACAACGTGCGGCGGTTCTGGCCGGACGATACCGACGCTTTTGTGGCCGGGACTCTGACCGAGCAGGAGGAAGGCACCTGTGATGCCGAGGATTTTCTGCTCATGCAGCTGCGGCTGACCGCCGGACTGGACTGGGAAGAATATGTGCGCCGGGGCGGCGCCCCGCTGGATGCCCGACGCAAAGCCTTCCTGCGCCAATGTGTGGGCCACGGATACGCGGAATTTGACGGCCGTCTTCTCCGCCTGACCCCTGCCGGGATGGTGGTACAGAACGCCATTCTGGAAGAACTGATGTGACAGGAGAAAAGCCCGCCCCGGGAAATAGCCGGGACGGGCTTTTTGCAGCGGAAAAGGCTTCATTGACGGCGCCAGACACGCAGGGTCCGCCACAGCAGCCAGCCGGACAGCCAGATGCCGCTGCGGACAAAGGCACCGATCCACAATGGCAGAAGTACGGAGAGGCTGCCCCCGATCTGCCACACAGAATAGAAAAGCCAGACGATCTGAACCAGAACCGAACCCCCGCACAGGATCATGGGCACCAGCAGCCGCTTGCGGGAACCGCGGCGCGCCGGACCAAGCAGACAATAACCGCCCAGCAGAGTCACCGGCCAGGAGATCGTATGCAAGACCTCGAGCATTGTATATGGGACGCTGACAAGAATGGAGGTAGGGCCGTCCGCCCCGCCGATGATCCCAATGCTGACAGCGTTGTTCCTGGCCGTCATCCCGCTGACAGCAAAAACCAACGCCAGAAAGATGGCCAGTGCCAGAAACGCCCAGCGCCAGGGGCTTGCGTTGTCCTGATGGTCGGCAAATTCCCGGTTCAGGGTATAGGCCAGGGTTCGGGCATCTCCCAGGTCCGCCTGAATTTCCTCCAGAGTCTCCCCCGCGTCCAGGCGGCTTTGCAGGTCACTGGCCAGATCGTTCATCACCCGCAGCCGGGTGGTGCGGTCCAGCCGCAGATGCCGTTCCACCGTGTTCACATATCGCTTGACCTCATTCATGGGGTTTCCTCCTTGCAGAATTCTTCCACACAGGCCGCAAAAGCGTGCCAGATTTCCATTTGCCGGACCAGCACCCGCTGTCCCAGCGGAGTGACGGTATATACCTTGCGGGGGGCCGGACGCTGCTTGCCCGACTCTGTGTTCTGCCATGCGGAGGTGATGCAGCCGTCATCCTCCAGCCGGTACAGGATGGGATACAGCGTCCCCTCCTTCAGATCCAGCATGCCGCCGCTGCCCCGCCGCAGCCGCTGGATCAGCTCATATCCGTGGGAAGGCTGCTCCGCCAGCAGGCGAAGCACCACCATTTCCAGCACACCTTTTTTCAATTGTCGGGCAAACCGCTCGGTATCCGGAACTGATTGCTCTGACATAAGCATCCCTTTCCATTTACATATATTTAGTTTTGCTAAGTATATGCTATCACAAGGTATTTTCTTTGTCAATCGTTTTTTCCTGTTTCGGAGAGTCAAGACCCCCGGCTAAGCCGGGGGCTTGTGTAAGCCCTAGAAGGGCATCGTACCGGCAAGCCTCTCAAGAGGCACTGAAAAATCTGCCACTCGCATCACTTGCCCCACAGCCCGTAAGCGGGCGCTCTTTATCTAAGATCAACTTCCTGACAATAGTTAAGTTGTTGATTTTTTCTCGCTTCGCTCGACGCTTGAAGCTAAAGCTTTTTTACTCTCCCCAGCAGAGCTGGGGGTTCTCATTTCGCTAAAGCATACAAAAAGAAAATGGCAAGGCTCCGTGAAAAAAGGAGCCTTGCCATTGGGTTCGCATCAAGACTGATAAGGGTGAAGCTGTACCACCGGCCACCCCAGCAACGCGGCAGCCGCCGCATCATGGGTGACCAGAACCGTGTCCCGCTCTGCCGTCAGGCGGCAGATGGCCGCGGCAGCCTGTGCCACCAGTTCGGCATCCATACCGGTGAACGGTTCGTCCAGCAGAAGCGTCTGCGCCTGTGGGCACAGAAGCGCCCGCAGCAGTGCCGCACGGCGCTTTTGCCCCCCGGAAAGCCGGATACTGGGCAGAGCCAGATCTTTATCCCCAAAGCCGAGGGCGCACAGTTCCCGCTCCGCCGTCCCGGAATCGCCGCCGGTCAGGACAATGTTGCCAACAGCGGTCAGCTGCGGGCAGAGACGGTTTTCCTGAAAAACAGCACCGATGGTCCCCACGCCGGTGACGGTGCCGCCGTCGGCGTCTTCCAGACCCATGAGGATGCGCAGCAGGGTGGTTTTTCCGCAGCCGGAGGGGCCCATCAAAACCAGAGGGCCATCTACCTGCAGGTTCAGGTCCTTGAGTACGGTACGGGTGCCGAAGCGCTTTTCCAGATGCGCTATGATGATGCTCACGCCGCTTTCACCTCCCCGCAAAGCCGGACTTTAAGCCAGCGCAGACCGCGGGCCGCCACTGCCGAGAGCAGGGCCGACAACAGCACAATAACCAGCGTCCAGGCAAAGACATCCGGGGTAGACAGGGTGATCTTGGCGCGGTAAAGGGCATCCCCCACGCTATGGTCGGGAAGGCCGATGACTTCGGCAGAAACACCACTCTTCCAGCACATTCCCATGGCCGCGATGCAGCTCTCGCACAGAGAGGGGAAAATACCGGGCAGCCAGATATACCGCAGCCGTTTGGACAGCGGCAGCCGGTAGACCCGGGCCATTTCCAGCAGCTGGGGGTCGGTATCGGCAATGCCGCCCATAACGCCCGCGTAAATCACCGGCAGCACATGGGTAAAACTTACCACTACCGAAAGGTTGGCGCTGCTGACCCACAACAGGGCCAGAATCACAAAGCTGGCCACCGGCATGGCCCGGATCAGCTGCATGGGTGGTCCCAGCAGTACCCGAACCAGACGCCAGCGGGCACCTGCCGCTCCCAGCACCAGGCCGCCCGCCAGAGCCAGCAAAAAGCCTGTCAGGATACGCAGGGCGCTGAACGCGATGCGGTGCCAGAATTCAGACGTGGGCAGCTGCACAACCAGTGCCTGCAGAGTCTGCAGCGGGGTGGACAGGAACAATCCGCCGTGCCCCAGGGCCATAGCCACCAGCTGCCAAACCGCCACCCAGAATACCACGGCAGCGGCCGTATGCCAGCGGGGCAGTGAACCGGACCGGCCGGAATCAGACGCCATAGTAGAAAGCATCGTCCGGCAGCTGGCCGCCTACGCTGGTGGGATCGGCATCATACAGAACCTGGAAGTAGGTTTCCAGAGCAGTACGCATCTCGTCGCCGGTGATGAACACGATGTTGCACTCGGGCAGAGCCTTCTGCGCCAGAGCAGCCTTGGCCACGATACCGTAGCTTTCGCACAAAGCCGCCGTGCCTTCCAGGTCGGAGTTGGCGGCCTCAGTGCTGGCCTTATAGGCAGTCAGGAAGGCGTCAAAGGCCGCAGGGTCAGCCTCCACAGCCTCTTTGCGGGCCACCAGAACACCGGTGACCAGCTGGGAACCGGCTACCTTCTCCCACTCTTCGCTCATATCAAACTTGACGCTCAGGCCTTCCACCTGAGACAGCGCGCTGGTAACGAAAGGCTGCGGCAGCATGGCGATGGTGCCCTCTCCCCGGGCGGTCATCTGGGCCACGACCTCGGTGGATTCGCTGAAGTATTCGATGGTCACATCCTTGTCGGGATCCAGACCGTTCTGGCTGAGCACATAACGCAGGACATACTCAGGGGTGGTGCCTTTGCCGGTGGTCAGGATGGTCTTGCCCTTCAGATCGGCAATGCCGGTATACTGAGCATCGGAGTTCTCCACAATGTACAGAACGCCCAGGGTGTTGATGGCAGCCACTTCCACGGCGCCATTGGTTTTCTGGTACAGAGTGGCTGCCAGGTTGGCCGGAATGGCCGCAGCGTCCAGGTCACCCTTGACCAGCAGGGGCACGATCTCATCGGCCGCACCGTACATGGTAAAGTCAATGTCCAGGTCACTTTCGCCCTTGTCCACATCGTCAATCAGATTGACCAGGCCCATGGTGGTGGGACCTTTCAGGCCAGCCACGCGGAAACCGGCAGCTTCGGCGGTTTCCGGAGATGCGGTTTCCTCCGCCGGAGCGGTCTCCTGGGTTGCCGGGGCCGGGGTGGCTTCAGCGGTAGACTGGGACGCCGCGCCGCAGGCTGCCAGAGATACAGCCAGGGTCAGCGCCGTAAAGGCGGCCAGAATACGTTTCAATTTCACAGTGAACTCCTCCCAATGCCGCAAATGCGGTTTGAATTCCATTTGCTTTTGCCGCATTACTATACTATAATAAAACGAGAATGTCGATTGCCGGTGCAACAATTTTGCCCCGGCAACATTTCGTGGTGTTTTCGGGTCCAGCCCGGGCACCGCTACTCTTGGCATGAAAGGACCTTTGCGATGAATCTGCGGCCGTATTATCCTGTTTTGCGCGGCACTTCCCTGCTGCGCGGTATGCGTGATGACGAGCTGGACAAAATGCTGGACTGCTTTGCCCCGCGGGTGCGTCGGTATCAGAAGGGAGAATTTCTGATGCTGGCCGGATACGAGACCCGGGAGGTCGGTATCCTGCTGGAAGGCTCCATCACCGCTCTGAAAAACACACCGGACGGCAGCAGCGTGGCCATCACCGAGATGAGTACCGGCGGTCTGTTCGGAGATGTACTGTCCGGTTCCAGTACCAAGAGCCCCGTCAGCGTCATGGCGCAGACCGATTGTCTGGCCGTGTATCTGCCCTACGAAAAAATCATCCATCCCTGCGCCCATCTGCACGAGAGCCATCTGCAGCTGCTGCAGAATTTGGTGCTGACCATCTCCAACAAATACTTCGCCCTGGATCGCCGGGTGGAGCTGCTGATCTGCAAAAGCCTGCGGGTGCGCATCAGCTTGTGGCTGCTGGAACAGGCCGACGAAGCCGGACAGGACACCTTTGCGGTGCCGCTGACCCGGGCCGGTCTTGCCGAGTACCTGAACTGCGACCGAAGCGCCCTGAGCCGGGAGCTGGGCCGCATGCAGCGGGAAGGGCTGATTGAAACCTTCCGGGGAAGTTTCAAAATTCTGGATAAAGAACGCCTGCGCAGCCAGTGCCAGGAATGAGGTAACACAATGAATCACCGTCAAATGCCTGTTTTGTACATTGTCATCCCCTGCTACAACGAGCAGGAGGTACTGCCTATTACAGCGCCGCTGTTTCTGCAGAAAATCACCGATCTTTCCGCGGCCGGCAAAATCAGTCCGGACAGCCGGGTGCTGTTCGTCAATGATGGGTCCAAGGATGATACCTGGAAGATCATCTGCGATCTGGCAGCGCGTGACCCCCATTATCTGGGCATCTGCCAGAGCCGAAACCGGGGACATCAGAATGCAGTCCTTGCCGGCCTGATGGAAGCAAAAGACCGCTGCGACATCACCATCTCCATCGACTGCGACGGTCAGGACGACATCAACGCCATGGACGCCATGGTGGACGCCTATCGGGATGGCTGCGAAGTGGTGTACGGAGTGCGGTCCAAACGGGACACCGACACCTTTTTCAAGCGCTTTACTGCGGAAAGCTTTTACAAGCTTCTCAACGCCATGGGCGCGGAGGTGGTGTTCAACCACGCAGACTACCGCCTGATGAGCGCCCGGGTCCTGAAAGAATTTGCCAATTTCAAGGAAGTCAATCTGTTTTTGCGGGGCATGGTGCCTCTGGTGGGGTTCAAAAGCACCGCTGTGACCTACGAACGGCACGAGCGTATTGCCGGGGAAAGCCACTATCCCCTTTCCAAAATGCTGGGGCTGGCCTTTGACGGCATCACCAGCCTTTCGGTCAAGCCCATCCGGTTCATCACCGGATTCGGCGTGGTGGTTGCCCTGGTTTCCTTCATCGGGGTGATCTGGGCTTTGGTGGAGGCGGCGCTGGGCGCCACGGTATCCGGCTGGGCCTCCACCACCTGCATCATCTGCTTTGTATCCGGTGTACAGCTGATCTGCCTGGGCGTAATCGGCGAATACATCGGCAAGATCTATATGGAGACCAAGGCACGGCCCCGCTACATCATCAGCGAGCGTACCTGGGATAAGAAGGAGGACGCATGAGCAAACAGGTCTGGAAAGGTTCCACTCTGCTGAATCCGGAACCGCCGGTGCTGGTCAGCTGCGGCAGCCCCGAAAAGCCCAACCTGATCACAGTGGGTTGGTGCGGCACCATCTGCACCCAGCCGTCCATGCTGTCCATCAGTGTGCGCCCGGAACGCTACAGTTATGACCTCATCAAGGAAAGCGGCGAGTTTGTGGTAAATCTTCCCACAGAACAGCTGACCCGCGCTGTAGACTGGTGCGGCGTCAAGAGCGGCCGCGAAGTGGACAAGTTTGCGGCCATGGGCCTGCATGCGGCCCCCGCTGCCCGGGTGGGGACCGTCCTGCTGGAAGAGAGTCCCCTGAATCTGGAATGCAAAGTCACCCAGCGCATCCCTCTGGGCAGCCATGACCTGTTCCTGGCTGAAGTGGTGGCCGTGGATGTGGATGAGCGCCTGCTGGACGAAAACGGCAAACTCTGTCTGGACAAGGCAAAACTCATCGTCTACTCCCATGGGGAATATCTGGCCCTAGGGCGTCGGCTGGGAACTTTCGGATACAGTGTGCGAAAAAAGACAAGACGCAGAAAAGCATAAATTCAACGAAAAAAGACCGTCGTTTCGGGTCCTCTGCCCGACGGCGGTCTTTTATTCTGCCTTCCGGCGGCCTCTGCCACGCCATACAAAAAGAGCCCGCCGCAGAAAGGCCGGAGCCCTTCCGCGGCGGGTTGGAAAAGGTGGTGAGAAACAGCAGGATTACTTCTTCTGGACGTACTTCAGGCAGTCGAGCATAACGGCGACCAGAATGATGATGCCGGAGAAGACGAACTGCAGGTTGGTATCAATGCCCAGAGTGGTCAGGGAGTAGGTCAGCGCGGTGAAGATGAAGACACCGACCACAACGCCGGAGATCTTACCGATACCGCCGGTGAAGGAGATGCCGCCCACGACGCAGGCCGCGATGGCGTCCATTTCCCAGCCCTGGCCGTATGCAGCGGAGCCGGAGCCCACCATGCGGATGCATTCCAGCCAGGAGCCGAAGCCATACAGGATACCGGCCAGGATGAAAGCGCCCACGGTGACGCCGAAGACGGAGATACCGGAAACGGAAGCCGCTTCAGGGTTGCCGCCGACAGCAAACAGGTTCTTGCCGAAGGTGGTCTTGTTCCAGATGAACCAGACGATGGCAACGGCCGCGACAGCCCACAGAATGATGGTGGGGAAGCCGTTGATCTTGGGGATGATCATGCTGGGAATGCTGGATTCAATGGCACCGAAGGATACGCCCTTGGTGGAGTAGGTAACCAGACCGAAGATGACCAGCATGTTTGCCATGGTGGAGATGAAGGGGTGCATCTTGAACTTGGCCGTGAAGAAGCCGGCGATGGTCGTGAAGATGGTGCACAGCACGATGCAGACCACCAGAGCCAGCAGCACACGGGCGATGACCGGCAGGCCGGTGAAATCGAAGGTGTGGCCGAACACAGAACCGGTGTTGGGGCCGGAGTGCATCACGATGGTGGCGGCGGTCATGCCCATACCGACCATACGGCCGATGGACAGGTCAGTACCGGCCAGCAGGATCAGGCCGGCAACGCCCAGCGCCAGGAACATACGCGGCGAAGCCTGCTGCAGAATGTTCAGGATGTTGTTGACGGTGAGCAGCTGCACATTCTTGACGATCGGCGTGATGATGCACAGGGCAATAAAGATGACGATGATGGCAATGTACAGGCCGTTGCGCAGCAGGAAGTCCCGACGGTTGAAAGTGTACTTGTAGTTTTCCCACTTCTGGGCCAGGGACTCCCCTACCGTGAACTTGGACATGCGCAGCATGTCAATGAGGTGATACTTGTAGTCAAAGGCCGCATGCTGGCGGTCCTTGACCAGCTGCAGGTCCTTGTCCAGCCGCATCTTGGCGTCAAACAGACGGTTCTTGTGGACATACTTTTCGTCCTTGATCTCATGGGCGTCGGTGAGCTTGGACAGGGTGGCCTGATGCTCCTTTTCCAGTTCAGCCACAGCTGCCTTGTACTTTTCCTGGGCGGCGACCTTTTCCAGCTTGCAGCTTTCCACCACGGCCTGATAATAGTCGGTGTCATAGTGGGCTTTCAGGTAGCTCTCCGCTTCGCTGACAAGCTTGGCAATGGCATCCTTGTTCTTGGCTTCCACAGCCTTGGCCTTTTCCAGCGCAGCTTTCTGCTGGGTGATCTTGGTCTGCTTTTCTGCTTCGGTATAAATGCGGTCACGCTTGAGGTTGTCGATGTTGTTCTGAATCTCGATGACCTGGTCGGTGCCGTCCACGCGCAGGGCGTTGATCTTTTCCTGAATGGCGCCGACGTGCTCGTCGATGGGCTGCAGAAGCGCTGCTTCCTGTTCAGCCGTCAGGATTTTCGTTTTTTCTGTCACCATAAGTATTTTCCCCCACTTACAGGTATTTCGCACTGAGTCTCAGCAGCTCTTCCTGATTGGTCTCCTTGGTATTGACAATACCGGAAAGGTGACCGTTGGACATGACGCCGATACGGTTTGTGATGCCCAGGATCTCAGGCATTTCGGAGGAAACAACGATGATCGTCTTTCCCTGTTTAGCCATGTTGATGATCAGCTCATAGATTTCGTACTTGGCGCCGACGTCAATGCCGCGGGTAGGTTCATCCATCATGAAGACCTGCGGTTCGCGTTCGAGCCACTTGCCGAAGATGACCTTCTGCTGGTTGCCGCCGGAAAGGCTGGTAATCATATCATCCGGGCCCATGCACTTGGTGTGCATGATCTTGATTTCCTTGTTGGTGGCCTTGACCATCTTGGGGTTGGACAGCGCCACGCCGGCCTTGTACTGGTTCAGGTTGGCAATGGTGGTGTTGAAGGTCAGGTCACACTTCAGGAACAAGCCGTTGGCCTTGCGTTCCTCGGTGATCATGGCAAAACCGTGCTCGATGGCTTCCTTGGCGTTGTTGAAGTTCATCATGCGGCCCTTGAAGTACACGCGTCCGGCGGCGCGGGTACGAACACCGAAGATGGTCTCCAGCAGTTCAGTACGGCCGGCGCCGACCAGGCCATACAGGCCGAAGATCTCGCCTTCCCGCACGTCGAAGGAGATATCCTGCAGGTGCGGCGCGTACTTGGTGGAAAGATGCTGCACCGAGAGGATCGGTTCGCCGGGGGTGTTGTCCACCGGCGGGAAGCGGCTTTCCAGAGAGCGGCCGACCATGGCGGAGATCAGTTCGTTCATGTTGGTGTCGGCAGTGTCCTTGGTCATGACCAGGTTGCCGTCACGCAGCACCGAGATCTGATCACAGATCTCGAAGATCTCGTCCATCTTATGAGAGATGTAAATCAGAGAAATACCCTGCGACTTGAGCATGCGCATCATCTCGAAGAGCTTTTCCACTTCCTGCACGGTCAGGGAGGAGGTGGGCTCGTCCAGAACGATGACCTGGGAATTGTAGGAGATGGCTTTCGCAATCTCGCACATCTGACGCTGGGAAACGGACATATTCCGCATGGGCTGGGTCAGGTTTACGGTCATGCCGAGCTTGCGGAACAGCTCGGAGGCCTTTTTCTTCATTCTCGTCTCGTCAACAACGCCGGCGGAATTGACCGGGTAACGGCCAAGGAACAGGTTATCGATGACGTTGCGTTCCAGGCACTGGTTCAGTTCCTGGTGGACCATGGCAATGCCGTTTTCCAGGGCATCCTTCGGGCCGGAGAAGTTGATCTCCTTGCCGTTGAGGAAAATCTTGCCTTCGTCCTTCTGGTAGGTGCCGAACAGGCACTTCATCATCGTGGACTTACCGGCACCGTTCTCGCCCATAAGCCCCATGACAGTTCCGCGCTTTACGTCCAGGTTGATATGGTCAAGAACCCGGTTGCGGCCGAAGGACTTGCACATACCACGAATTGACAAGACGATATCGTCTTTCGCATCTGCCATTCTAGTTACTCCCGTATCTGCAAATTTACAAGCGGCGGCGCAGGGCCACGCCTGCTGTGGTTTCATCAAAAAACGCTATTAGGGAGAAGCTGCTTTGCATATCAACTCCCTAATAGCAAGTGGGTGTTACCTGTTAACGAATCGGTTCACCGCACACTGCGGTGGGAATCACTGGCTCAGCAGAGCAGTGTAGGAAGCGCCGTTGTCAGTCTTGACCATGTTGATGGCGAAAGCATCATACTGGCTGGGGTTGCTCAGACGGTTGGTGATGTTGGCCTCGGTCTGGCCGTCGCCGGCGATGTACTCGACTTCCAGGTTCAGCAGATCGTCATAGTTCTGCAGCAGGGGCTGGTAGGTGGAGCCCAGGAAGTTATCGGCGGAGTTGTAGATGTCCAGCCAAACCTTCTTGGTGGGATGGGTGGTGGCATCCAGCTGGTTGGAGACGGGCTCGTAAACCTTGGTGGAGTCCATGAAGTCCTGATAGTTTTCCTCGGTGACAGCCACGTTCAGAGCGTAGTAGGAGCGCTCGGTATCAACGTACTTGTAAACGTCGTCGCTCAGCACGTTGCCGGCTTCGTCGGCGGTGCCGATACCGGTATCAATGTCCACGCCGTCCAGCGCGTTGCGGATAACACGCAGGGTCAGGTAAGCCTGAACGTCGGCGTGCTGGCTGATGGTGCCGCCGTAGCCTTCGCCGATAGCAGCAACAGCGTCAGCGTTGGCGTCATAACCGAAGGTGGGGATGCCCTTTTCCTTGGACCAGGCGTTGAACATGGACATGCCCATGCCATCGTTGTTGGAGACGACCACGTCGATGGAGTCACCGAAGGAAGCGGCCCAGGTGCCGATGGCGTTGCCGGCAGTGGCAGCGTCCCAGGTGGCGCCGGCGGAGTTCTTCATTTCCTGAGAAGCCAGCTCGCGGACGGTGTAGGTCTTGCCGTTGATATTCAGGGTGCCGTCCTGAACGGCGGTAGCAGTACCGTCGGTGTTGGTGCCGACAGGATCGCTGTTCACAGCGCCGTCAACCTCAACGGCGGTGCCCAAAGCGCTGCGGACGCCGCGGGTACGGGCGATGGAGTCGTTGTGGCCGATATCGCCGATGGCCAGAACGTAGCCAATGATGCCGTCACCGTTCTTGTCAATGGTATCGATGTTCTTGGTGATGTAATCCAGAACCATCTGGCCCTGCAGCTCGGCGCCCTGGTTGGCGTCGAAGCCGACGTAGTAGGTGTTGTCGTTGAACTGCAGAGCAGTCATGTCCAGCTCACCGGTAGAGCTGTTGGAGGGCTGACGGTTGAACCAGACCAGAGGCTTGTCCTTGTTGGCAACTTCGCCGGAAGTGGCATCGGCGGAAGTAGCGGCCTCAGAGGTGCCGGTGGAAGTGGTGGAATCGGAAGTGGTAGTGGTGGTGTCGCCGCCGGAGCAGGCTGCCAGACTGAGTGCCATGGCCGCAGCCACGGTCAATGCAAGCGCTTTTTTCATAGTATTTCTCCTTCTAACTATGAGATTTTTTTGCGGAGCCGTTCCTCTCACGGTCCCGCCTGACAATATTTATGGTAAAGGAAAAACACCCTGTTTTCAAGGTGAAATTTCACCGAAATACAGGGTGTTTTTTTATCCCATTTGGCTGTTTTGCAAGCATTTTGTCGGCGCTTTTTGTGCAGATTGTTTAACTCCGGGCCAAATGATGGAATTTTATTCCGTTAGCCGAACGCAAAAAGGGCCTTTTGGCTGTCCATAGCGAAAAGATTTTTCCGATCCACGATGCGGGTGGCAGTATCCACAGTCTGGGACAGCTCAGACCCCTGTCCGCTGAGGAGTTTGTAGGCGCTTTCCACCCCCAGATAGCCCATGGCATAGGGATTCTGCACAACCAGGGCATCCACCGCTCCGGTCTGCAGATCATCCACCGTTTCCACGTTGGAGTCAAATCCGACCAGAAACACCGTATCCGAAAGGCCCAGCTCCCGCACGGCACCTGCCGCACCCACACTGGTGGGTTCATTGAAGGCGAGCAGGACATTGATCTCCGGGTTCTGCTGCAGAAGGGTCACGGTATCCGCCTGGGCGGCGCCGGCTTCCGCCAGAGTATGCACCACCTGCACCACCTGGGCACGGCCGCTCTCTTCCAGGGCATCGCAGGCTCCCCGTTCCCGTTCCTGGCCGTTGGCACTGTTCAGACCATAATTGATGATGCCTACGTTCAGCTGCCCTTCCGTGCGCTCCAGCGCCGCCTGGGCGGCCATACGGCCGGCGGCGTAGTTGTCGGTACCGATATAGGTGGCCACCGCCGTGGAATTCACATCCGAGTCAATGGCCACGATGGAAACGCCTTTCTGGGCAGCGGAATCAATGGCCACCGCGGTGTTCTCATAATCGGTGGCGGAAAAAACAATGGCTTCGGCGCCATCCTGCACGGCCTGCTCCACCAGAAGATTCTGGGCGACGTAGTCTTCTTCGGATTCCGGCGCGGTGATGGTCAGGTCAATGTTGTATTCCGCGGCGGCGGCCTCCGCACCCGCAAACATGGAAAGGAAAAACTGGGTCTCGCTGGATTTGACCACCAGCGCCACCTTGTGGGGGTCACCGGCGGTGGGGTCACCCATACAGCCGGACAGCGACAGGAGCAGGACGGCAGCGGCCATTCCCAGCGCCCCGACGGCGCGCAGGCGGGTGTTATTTCGTTTCATATTCACCCTCCCGTACTTGCGGCATGCGGATCTCCACACAGGTCCCCACATCCGGCTCACTCTCGATGTGCAGGCCGTAGCCTTCCCCGAAATAGATGCGCAGGCGGTCATTGACGTTCTTGATGCCAATGCCGGTACGGTCTCCCGGTTCGCTGTGCAGGATGTGCCGGACCTGCTCTTCGTCCATTCCCACACCGTCATCCCGTACCCGGAACAGGATATCCTGGCCGTCACGGCAGACCTCCACATCAATGTGACCGGGTTCCACCATCAGGTCCAGACCGTGGGCAATGGCGTTTTCCAGGATGGGCTGCAGGGTAATTTTGTTGCACAGACAGTCCAGACAGCTTTCGTCCACCTGGAAATCATAGGAAAACTGGTTCTTGTAGCGGTATTTCTGGATCTGCAGATAGCTTTCGGCATGCTCCAGCTCCTTGCGGATGGGAATGAGTTCATGCCCCTTGCTGATGCTGATGCGGAACAGGCGTGCCAGAGCGTGCACCATATTGACGGCATCCGTATTGCGGCCCTGCTCACACATCCAGGCGATGGAATCCAGCGTATTGTACAGGAAGTGCGGGTTGATCTGAGCCTGCAGCGCCTTGAGTTCCGTTTTGCGCAGGTTGACCTCTTCTTCCCGGACAGTGGCCATCAGATGCTGGATGCGGTGCACCATATGGCCGAAGGAATCGGAAAGCTCTTCCACTTCCCGGGTGCCGGCCACCGGCTCATAGGCAAAGTGGTCCGCGTCCTGCTCGAACCGTTCCATGGCGGAAGCCAGCGCCGCCAGCGGCCGGGACAGGATGCGGGAAAGCAGCCAGCCGGCCCCCAGCACCACAGCCAATACCGTGACCACCACAGCCAGACAGATACGCAGCATGGCCTGCACGCTCAGGTCCACCAGCTCATCCACATAGCTGACGCCCACCACCCGCCAGGTGCTGTTCTCAATGCCGGTGATGGAATAGATCACCGTTTTTTCCGCCCAGGTTCCGTCCCCCAGTTCAGCCAGGTGGGCGGTATCCTCGCTTTTCAGACCGGAATAGATCAGCTGCTGCTGGGGATGGTATACGATGGTTCCTTCCTCATCCATCAGGAAGCAATAGCCGTGGGCACCGATGCCTACGCTGGAAATATACTCCGAGATGGTGGAAAAGCTGATGTCCAGGGACACCCATGCCGCCTGTTCCTCCCCTTCCAGGCGGGCTGCTATGGTCACCACCCAGGGATAATATCCTTCAAAGATGGTTTCCACATGGGGTGGTGTAACATAGCTGTCCGACACAGCCGCACTCTGCGCATCAAAGGAGAGGTTCTGCAGGATCTCGGCGCGGGGCTCATGGCCCAGCGCCCAGCAATCCACCAGGGTCCCGTCCTCGGTATAGGTGGTGACCGCCACCACATCCGAGCGTACCCGAAGAAGGTCGCGCAGGAATTCATCCCGCTCGGCCCCCTCATATTCCATGGAGGTCTGGACCAGGTCCATGACCTCATTCATATCCCGCACATACCGTGCCACCGTGACCGCAGCCTGGGTGCAGGCCTGCGCACTGGTGGTCCTGGCGCTCTGGACCATACCGGCCCGGTACTGGGCAATAAAAATGGTGCTGACAGCGCCCAGCACCACGGCGGTGACCCCGGCCACCATCCCCACCAGCATGGTCAGCAGACGGGGACGGCGGGGATGGCGCAGGGCGGTCATTGCTTCGCCCCCTGCTGCCGGCGCAGGGCATTGGGAGAAGTCCCGCAGTATTTCTTGAAGCAGTAGCTGAAATAGTGCTGGTCGGTATACCCGCACCGGGCAGCAATCTGCTGGATCTTCAGCGGCGTGGTCATAAGCAGCTCCCGGGCTGCATCCATCCGCTTGCCGATGAGGATGTTGATGAAGGTCTCCCCTGCATACTTCTTGATGCAGGCACTGAGATGGTTGGGGCTCACATCCAGCATGGCACTGAGGGATACCAGGGACAGATCCTTATCCATATAATGTTCGTCGATGGCGGCCAGGGCCTTCTGGCACAGAAGGCTGCCGCCTTTTTTCTGTTGGGTGCTGAGCTGGTCCATGGCTCCCAGGCACAGGTCCTGCAGGGCCTGCCGCAGCTCTCCGGCGTTACGGTAGTGGAAAGACAGGTCCGGCAGAAGTCCCCGGCGGTCCAGTTCATTCAGCGCTTCCGGTCCGGCACCGGCTTCCAGGACCCGGTACACTTCCGCCATGAGCTGGATAGCCACCGCATCCAGCCAGGGGCCGGTACTTTCCCCCGGCTGCTGGCTGCACATGCGGGACAGACCAGCACACAATGCATCCCGGTCTCCGGCACGGAAAGCCGCCTTCACCTCTTCCAGGCAGGCGGTGACCGCCTCCACGGCTGCGGGCGTGCCCCGGTGAACGTCGGTGATAAACTGGACGCCGCCTTCCTCCGACGGCGTAAAGCCGGCGGCTTCAACAGCTTCCCGATAGGCCGCATGCAGCCCGCCCAGGCGGTCGGTGCGGCGGCTGACGCCCACGCGCCCCCGCCGGCCCAGCACACGGTGGGCTGTCTGGAGGATCTCTTCCGCCAGGATATGCAGATACTCTTCAAAGTCCGAAGCATTGCCCATGAGCACCGCCACCACCCGGCCGGGGCTGCAGAACACCGCATGGCGCAGATACTTGCCGGCCAGCGTCTCGATCACATGTACAAAGGTGGGCAGGGTGCAGTTGTTGCCCTGTTCATCATACAGCGAGGTGGTCAGCACCACATACTGCGGGTGATCGTCCGCCCCGCGCAGCAGCCCGCACCGGCAGGCATCCGCCCGCAGATGAAATTCCGTATCATGAGCAGGCAGCTCGGCATGGCCGTCCAGCACCAGAGGGACCAGGAACTCATCCCGGCCGGTCTGGGCCGCCGCCGCGTTCAGCTGCTGCTGAAAAGCGGCAAACTGACGGTCAATCTTTTCGTGGATCCCCCGCAGTTCCGTTGCCAGACCTTCCATGGTCAGGGGCTTGAGCATATAGCTGATGATGTTGTACTGGATGGCCTGTTTGGCGTATTCAAAATCGTCGTATCCGCTCAAAAAGGCAATGTGCATGGCCGGACGGATCTCCCGCACCTGACGGGCCAGCTCAATGCCCGAAATAAAGGGCATGCGGATATCGGTGAGCAGCAGATCCGGTTCCAGCTTTTCCACCAGTTCCAGGGCGTCCAGACCGTTGCTGGCGTTGCCCACCAGGTGAAATCCCAGTTCCTCCCAGGGGATCATGGTGCAGACAGCCTGACGAAGTTCATCCTCGTCGTCCGCCACCACAACGGTATAGATGGTTTGGCCAGCCATGAGAGCTTCTCTCCTTTATTGGTCTTCCAGCGCTTCGGCCCGGGCCTTTTCCGCCTTGCGGCGCATCCGTTCCCGCTGGGCGGCTTCCTGCCGTTTCCAGCGTTCGTAGGTATCGGGACGGATGGCCTCGGTGCAGCGGGCAAAATTCCAGTGCAGACCGTCCCGGCGAGACAGCTTGAACCGCACGAACCAGGAGCCGTGCTGCGGACAGACACCCTCGGTATAATAGCCGGTATTGCCGCGCTTGAGCCAGATGTCTCCCAGAGTCAGGGCGGCTCCGCACTCCGGACAGGTCACCCGGCACAAGGCGGGGTCCGTTTTGTAGGCGTCATGCTCCATCAGGCCGAACCAGGTCTGTACATCCCGGTAATCGGCGTCCGGATCGGTGAGAAGCGCTTCGATCAGCTGGGCCTCCTCGTCGGGATAGGCGGCCAAGCCTTCCGCCAGAGGCAGTTTGCGGCAGACCTTGACGGTATACAAGGCATCGTCCAGAGCGTTGTGGAAGGGGTCCTGCTTTTCAATTCCCAGCCGGTCCACCACACTCTCCAGGGTCATACCCTCCCCTTCCTTGCGGGGATAGGCCTGCAGGAAGATCCGCTGCAGATCATACCAGCGGGTGGGCCAGCTTTCGTCCAGCCCGCACAGGAACAGGTTCTGCTTGAGGACCGGCACATCATCCAGGCCCCATTCCGCAAATTCGGCATCCGGTCCGGCCCACTTCACAAAGCGTGCCAGACCTTCAGCGATGGGAACGCCCGCATCCAGGTCTCCCTGGCTCATGCCGGTGACCTTGGCAATGTGACGCTGCAGCTTGCGGAAAATCCGCGGACGAAGGGTGATTTCAAAAGTATCCAGGACTTCCCCGCTCTCGCTGATGCGCACAGCGCCGATCTGGATGATCTCTCCCCGCAGGGTGAGTTCAGTATCATGGTACCGGAAGGTCTTGGGCTGATACCCGATGTTCCATTCCAGATCGAATACAATCAGATTTCTGCCCACGTTCACACCTCCTGTCCCAGAATAAAGCGTTCCACCGCCACGCCCACGCCATCATGGTCGTTGTCGGTGCTGACAAAGCCGGCCGCCGCCTTTACCGGCGGCACCGCATTGCCCATGGCCACGCCCAGACCGGCAAACTTGATCATGGGCAGGTCGTTCCAGCCATCGCCGCAGGCCATGAGTTCGGCGGGGGTCAGGCCCAGCGTCTGGAGCAGCACGCTCAGAGATGCCGCTTTCTCCACACCCAAGGGCATGGTTTCGATAAAGAAGGGAGCGGAGCGGTAGATGGACAGCTTGCCTGCAAATTCCTGCTGCATCAGCTCTTCCACATGGGGCATATCCACCGGGTCCCCCACCAGCAGCAGCTTGTTGACGGGATAGGTCACTTCGGCAGGCAGGTCGGGCACCTGACGCACCGGCAGCTTGTTGATGCGGGCCTCTTCCAGCACATAGGGGTGGTCGGGCACCTCGGTGACGATGCCCTCGTTGTCGTAGGTCAGGGGCACCACGTTCCAGTAACGTGCGAAGGTGCACACTGTGGGGATGAGCTCCGCGGGAAAGGGATGCTGGACCATCTCCTGGCCGGTGGCGCACTCGATGATCTTGCCGCCATTATAGCTGAGGATATAGCCGCCGGTCTGTTCCAGCCCCAGTTCCCTGGCCAGCGGACGGATGCCCGCGGTGGGACGGCCGCTGGCCAGCACAATGCGGACACCCTGTTCCGCAGCCTGGTGCAGGGCAGCCTTGGTGCGCGGGGTCACGATCTTGTCACTGTTGGTCAGGGTTCCATCCAGATCCAGGGCCAAAACTTTATATTGCGTCATGTTTGCAGCTCCTTGCCGGTTTTGTTTTTTTAACATTGTACCCCAAAGCCCCGTAT
This sequence comes from Subdoligranulum sp. DSM 23681, assembly GCF_057005535.1. Classification (NCBI taxonomy): domain Bacteria; kingdom Bacillati; phylum Bacillota; class Clostridia; order Eubacteriales; family Oscillospiraceae; genus Subdoligranulum; species Subdoligranulum sp. DSM 23681. The sequence goes on from NZ_CM168050.1 coordinate 356,808, forward strand.
TGCGCAAGGGCAGGCCCGCTGCGGCGCCGGATGCAGAGCACAAAAAGGCACCCCGGCCGGTACACGGACGGGGTGCCTTGCAGCAACATATTGGAAAAAATTACTTGCCGGCCTTGGTGGTCTTCTTGGCAGCCGGCTTCTTGGCGGCGGGAGCCTTCTTTTCGGCAGGCTTCTCGGCAGCCTTGGGCGCAGCGGCCTTCTTGGCGGCGGGCTTGGTCTCGGCAGCAGCCTTCACCTCAGCGGCGGGCTTGGCTTCGGCCTTGGGAGCGGCAGCCTTCTTGGCGGGAGCTTTCTTGGCCGGGGCCTTCTCGGCAGCGGGCTTGGTTTCGGCAACAGCCTCTTCCTTGGCCTTGGCGGCAGCCTTGACAGCCTTGGGCTTGCGGGTGACTTCGGAGATGACCCAATGCTGGTTGTCACCGTTCACATCGGCCCAGATCTGCAGGCCGGCGCCGTTTTCGCTGTTCATGCCCACCACGTCCAGACACTTGCCGGAAACGTTGGACTTGATCTTGACGCGGCCATCATTGCCGGCCTCCACCACCCACAGCTGGCTGCTGGCGGGAGCGCCTTCCCACTGATGGACAGCGGTGCCGTCGCCGATGCCGCCCTGGTACAGGTCCAGCATCTTGCCGGTGAAGCGGTTCTTGATGCGGTAGACACCTTCGCCGGCGCGGACGAAGCCCCACTGCTGCCACTCGGCATTGGCGTTGTCCCACAGCTGGATGCGGGCGCCGTTGTCGGTGTTGTAATCGGCGACTTCCACGACCTTGCCGTTGGCGGCGCTGATGGTATAGAACTTGTCTTCCTTGATCACGGTCTGAGCGACCTTCTTGCTGACTGCCATGTTGATACCCCTCCTGTTAGGTTTTTCGTATAATTTTCTTGATTCACGCATTGGCAGGCCGCTGTCCTGCGCACATCAAAATTGTTGCGCTTTTTGTCCCTCTGACAGCGGCAAACGGAACTGCATTCGCCGTCCCTATGTGGTTATTATAGCCATTTTTTTCCATAACGTCAAGTTTTTGGCGCTCTAACGGCAAGTTGTACAAAAATTGCCGGAATGTCCAGCGACATCCCGGCAATATTTCGGAATTTGTTAGGAATTTTCCGCAAAATTACCGGTATAAAGCCGATAATAGCGGCCCTTCTGCTCGATCAGTTCGTCGTGGGTACCGCGTTCAATGATGCGGCCCTGCTCCAGAACCATGATGCAGTCGGAGTTGCGCACGGTGGACAGGCGGTGGGCGATGACAAAGGTGGTGCGCCCGTACATCAGACCGTCCATGCCCTGCTGCACCAGCGTCTCGGTGCGGGTATCAATGGAGGAAGTGGCTTCGTCCAGGATCAGAACCGGCGGGTCGGCCACGGCGGCACGGGCGATGGCCAGCAGCTGGCGCTGGCCCTGGCTCAGGTTGGTGCCGTCACCGGTGAGCATGGTATCAAACCCGTTGGGCAGATGGCGGATGAACAGCTCGGCGTTGGCCAGACGGGCCGCAGCACGGCATTCTTCATCCGAAGCATCCAGACGACCGTAACGGATGTTCTCCATGACCGTGCCGGTGAACAGGTGGGTATCCTGCAGCACGATGCCCAGGGAGGAACGCAGGTCATCCTTGCGGATGGAAGTAATATCCAGACCGTCGTAGAGGATCTGGCCCTTCTGGATATCGTAGAAGCGGTTGATCAGGTTGGTGATGGTGGTCTTGCCGGCACCGGTGGAACCGACAAACGCAATCTTCTGGCCCGGACGGCCATAGAGGTTGATGTCGTGCAGGACGATCTTTTCGGGCACATAGCCGAAGTCCACGTCCTTGAAGACGATATCGCCCTTGAGCTCCACATACTTGTTGGTGCCGTCCTTCTGGGGGACCTTCCAGGCCCACAGACCGGTGCGGGTCTGGGCTTCGGTGACGGAGTCGTCCGCCAGACGCTTGGCGTTGACCAAAGTAATATTGCCCTCGTCCACCTCGGAGGGTTCATCCAGCAGGTCAAAGATACGCTGACCGCCGGCCAGAGCCATGACGATGGAGTTGAACTGCATGGACACCTGGTTGATGGGCATGTTGAAGCTGCGGTTGAAGGTCAGGAAGCTGGCCAGTTTGCCCAGGGTCAGACCGGTGGCACCGGACAGAGCCAGGGCGCCGCCGATGATGGCGCACAGAACATAGCTCAGGTTGCCCAGCTGGCCGTTGAAGGGCATGGCCACCAGGGAGTAGGTGTTGGCCTTGTTGGCGCTCTCGAACAGTTCGTCGTTGAGAATGTTGAAGTCCTCAATGGCCTTTTCCTCATGGCAGAAGACCTTGACGACCTTCTGGCCGTTCATCATCTCTTCGATGAAGCCGTTGACCTTGCCCAGTTCCCGCTGCTGGGCCACAAAGTAGCGGCCGGAATTGCCGGTGAGGTAGCGGGTGACCAGCAGCATGACGCCCACCATGACCAGGGTGACCAGGGTCAGGGGGATGCTGAGGAAGATCATGGAGAAGAGCACACCGATGATGGTGATGCCGCTGTTGAGCATCTGGGGGATGCTCTGGCTGATCATCTGGCGCAGGGTATCAATATCGTTGGTGTACACCGACATGATATCGCCGTGGGCGTGGGTATCGAAGTACTTGATGGGCAGGGTCTGCATGTGGGTGAACAGTTCGTCACGCAGCTTTTTCAGGGTACCCTGGGTGATGATGGCCATCAGACGGGTCTGGGTGAAGGTAGCCGCCACGCCGATGGCATAGAAGCAGCCGGTGCGCAGGATGGCGAACAGCAGACCGGAGAAGTCGTTGCTCTTTTCGGTGAGCAGGGGCAGAATGTAGGAATCGATCAGGGTCTGCATGAACAAAGTACCCTGAATGTTGGCCAGCACCGAGATCACGATGCAGGCAATGGCGATGAGGTACGGCACACGATACACATGCAGCACATACCCTATGATCCGCTTGAGGATCTTGCCGGGGTTCTTTACCTTGGGGCGGGGACCATGGGCGCCACGGCCCGCATGGACAACCTTTACGCGTTCCTGTGCCATTATTCCTCGCCTCCCTTCTCGTCAAAGTCGCCGCCGCCCTTGGTCTGGCTGCGGTAGACCTCCTGGTAGATCTTGTTGGTTTCCAGCAGTTCCTGCGGGGTGCCCCATCCCTGGATACGGCCGCCGTCCAGAACCAGAACATGGTCGGCATGTTCAATGCTGGAGATACGCTGGGCAATGATGAACACGGTGGTGCCGGGGATCTTTTCCGCAAAGCTGTGCCGGATCTTGGCATCGGTGGCGGTATCCACGGCGGAAGTGGAGTCGTCCAGGATCAGGATCTTGGGCTTCTTCAGCAGAGCACGGGCAATGCACAGACGCTGCTTCTGGCCGCCGGACACGTTGGTGCCGCCCTGCTCGATGTGGGTCTCATACTTATCGGGGAAGCGCTCGATGAATTCATCGGCGCAGGCCTGACGGCAGGCTTCGGCGATCTCCTCGTCGGTGGCATTGGCGTTGCCCCAGCGCAGGTTCTCGGCAATGCTGCCGGAGAACAGCTCATTCTTCTGCAGCACCATGGCCACACTGTCACGCAGGGTTTCCAGGTCGTACTTGCGCACGTCCACACCGCCCACGCGCACGGTGCCGGCGCTGACATCATACAGACGGGGCAGCAGCTGGACCAGACTGGTCTTGGCGCTGCCGGTGCCGCCGATGATGCCCACAGTCTCACCGGAACGGATGTTCAGGTCGATGTCGGACAGAACTTCCCGTCCGTCCCGCTTGTAGCGGAAGCCCACATGCTCGAACTGCACAGCGCCATTCTTGACTTCCATGACGGGGTTCTCGGGGTTGGTCAGGTCGGACTTTTCGCTCAGGACCTCGGCCACACGGCGGGCGGAAGCGGCGGACATGGTGATCATGACGAAGACCATGGACAGCATCATCAGGCTCATGAGGATGTTCATGCAGTAGGTCAGCATGCTCATGAGTTCGCCGGTGGTCAGGGCGGTAGCACCGCTGGACACGATCATCCGGGCGCCCAGCCAGGAGATGACCAGAATGCAGGTGTACACGGTGAACTGCATCAGGGGTGCGTTCCAGGACAGGATCATTTCCGCGCGCAGCAGCAGCTTCTGGACATTGCCGCTGGCTTTCTGGAACTTTTCACCCTCGAACTTTTCCCGCACATATGCCTTGACCACGCGGATGGCCGAGACATTTTCCTGCACGCTCTCGTTCAGGTCGTCGTACTTGCGGAAGGCTTCGCCGAAATAGCGGGTGGCGCGGGTCATGATGAAGATCAGCGCGGCACCCAGCAGGATAACGGCCACCAGATAGACGCTGGCCAGTTCCCGGTTGATGGCAAAGGACATGACCATGGCGATGACCATGCTGGCCGGGGCACGCACGAACATGCGCAGGATCATCTGGTAGGCGTTCTGGATGTTGGTGACGTCGGTGGTCATACGGGTGACCAGGCCGGCGGTGGAGTACTTGTCGATGTTGGAAAAGCTGAAGGTCTGGATATTGCGGTACATGGACCGGCGCAGGTTGCGGGCAAAGCCGGTGGCGGCACGGGAACCGAACACCGCGCCCAGCACGCCGAAGATCAGACCGATGATGGCGGCCACGATCATCCAGCCGCCCACCCGGTAGATGTGCTCCATGTTGCCGGCGGTGACGCCGTCGTCAATGATGGAAGCCATCAGGCGAGGTACGATCATTTCCATGACGACTTCGCCGATCATGCACACCGGTGTGAGCACTGAGACCAGCTTGAAGCCGTCGATCTCTTTGTACAGTGTCTTAAACATAGTGTGTGTACTTTCTCCTATTCCTTTTCTCATTCAATATGCGGGTCGTTCTGCACAGCTTTGGCGTTGCACAGCAACTTGTCCAGCACCGTTTCCAGGCTGGTCAGTTCCGATTCGGTCACACCCTGCTGTAGCCGCGCCTCAAACGCGTTGATGCAGCGTTCCAGCTGATCGTAACAGGCCAGACCTTTCTCGGTGGCAGCCAGACTTTTCAGGCGCGCATCCTGTTCCACCGCCGTGCGGGTGATGAAGCCGGCGCTCTCGATGCCCTTGAGCATGGTGGTGATGCTGGAACGCTGCACCCGGAAACAATGTTCCAGGTCCCGCTGGTACACCGGCCGCCCCGAACGGGTGGTGCGGACAATGTACCCCAGAACCATCCCCCGCATGCCGGTCAGCTCCTGGCTGACCGTCTCACCGATGCAAGCGTCCAGGGCCCGGTTGATCTGGTGGGATGTGTGGGTCAGCGAACGTCCCACCCGCCGCATATCAGGGTCTACGGTCCGTTTTTCCTGCGTGAGAATCACCTCTCTTGGCGGCCGTCATTTCGTGCCGCGGAAATTGTTCATGTTCTAACTGTTTGATTGCGTACAGTCTGTTATTATACTCAAAGTCGGCCCGCCTGTCAATGACTCCCGGGCAAAAATCACATTTCCTGCACATTTTGTCCGCCTTCCCTCTTTCTGCCCCAAAAGCAGCGCCCCTGCCTCCGAAGGACGGAGGACAGGGGCACCGATGGCATGATTCATGGATGGGTCTGACAGGAAGCCTGATTTCGGGAAAACAAAGCCAGTTTGGCATACAGATCTTCCAGGATAAACCGGTTGTCCACCCGGTTGTATACGCGGATTTTGCGGGAAAGACCGGTGTGGAGATACCGGCCCTCCTCCGTGATCTGCGGTGCCGGCACACAATCATAATCAAACCGGTGCCCGTACAGCAGCAGCCCCACAGCGGGGTTATCGCCCAATACCCAGGCCTCCCCTGCCCGGAAAGGACTGGTTCTTGGCCCCGGTTCATGACTGTGCGCTTCCAGCTGGTCACAGAGATAGGCACCGATCTTACCGCAGGGCCGGACCCGGTATTCCAGTTCGGCCAGCGAGACCGTCATCATCTGATAAACATCCTGCGGCACCTGCCACAGCTCCATATTGCTGGCAAAAACCACCTGTGCCGCCGTGATGTCATTTCCCAGGTTGTATTCCGGACCTCCATCCGGATACCGGCCGCCGCCGATCCATATGGCGCACAAACGTCCGGCGATCCGGGGTTCCATCAGGTAAGCCGAGGCCAGATCCGTGAGCGGCCCCAGAAAGAGCACATACAAGGGCCTGGGATCTGCCTTCATCGCCTCCCGCACGATCAGGCGGGCCCCTTCCGATTCCACCGGCAGGTCGTCCCGTTCCATTGCATGGGGCGCACCTTTGTACAGCATATCCCGGGAAGGCAGGTCCATCTTTTCAAAAATGGTCTGCAGTTCCCGGTAGCTCCGCTCCATGGAATCCGGAACCTGGTCGGTGCCGAAATGGGCCGCGATCAAACCCACATTTTCAAACTTGGGGCTCAGGAGCGCCTGAACGATGGCAAATTGGTCATCCGCCTCATTCTTGGCATCGGTATCTGTGATGACCCGGACCATTTTTTCCTGCGGCACCGAAAATTGATACTGATGGTAATTCATGATATCCGTCCGCCTTTCCTGTCTGTGCACCGGACAGGCCTCCGCTTTTGGGACCGGTCCGCCTGTCCCGGTACCGGTTTTGTTTCCCGGGAAACGCCTTTTCTTCATCATACTTTGCTTGTCCGTTTCCGTCAATCCGCCATTGGCCAAATAAAAATCCGGGTGACCAACCCCCGGCAGGGTACGGTTCACCCGGAAAAGACACAGCCCTCATTCGGGGGCCTTCATGCTCTCCACCATGGAGATCTGCTTGAGCTTGCGCCCCATAACCAGATTCACGAACAGGCTGAACAGGAAGGTCAGTGCCAGAGCATACACGAAGCTCATGGGCTGGATATCCCGCCCGAACATGACCGCGTCCACTTCCACGGTAAGGATGACGAACTTGTGCAGCGCCACGCCGCCAACCAGCCCGAAGAGGGCCCCGATCAGGGTGAGGATGACGCTTTCCCGGTTGACGTAGGCATCCACCTCCCGGTCATAGAAGCCCAGCACCTTGATGGTGGCGATCTCCTTGACGCGTTCGGCAATGTTGATGTTGGTCAGGTTGTACAGCACCACGAAGGCCAGACAGGCGGCACAGACGATGATCAACACCACTACGGCGTCGATGGATTCCAGCATATTGAGCACCATGGCCATGCTGTCGGCCGTAAAGTTCAGGCTGGCCACCTCATCCATGGCCAGCAGGCTGGCAGATACCGCGTCCCGGCCCTGCTGGGAGGTATCGGTCAGCTGGCTCATGATGGCATTCCAGTCCGGTTCATGGCCGAAGCCCTTTTCGTAGCTTTCGGCACTCATGTACACATAATTATATACATAATGCTCGCACACGCCGGTGACAGTGAACTGAGCCTGGTTGCCGTCGGCATCTTCCAGGGTGACCGTATCCCCCGGCTTCACGTCCAGGGTACCGGCCAGCTTTTCGGTCAGGACCACACCTTCCTGCCCCAGCGGCGTGGGATTTTTGGTCTGGCGGTTGTGCAGGTCCGCAAAATCGGCAAAACGGTCCACGTCCTCCGGTACCATATAATAGTAGTCCACGGTGCTGCCGTCCTCCAGTTCCTGTTCCACCTGCTGGGTGAAGACGGTGAGGGAGGATTTGACGGCGTCGTCATGATAGAGGTACTCGTAGGCAGGGCCTTCCCGGGTATATTCAGCGTCGGTGACGGCGGTGAGCAGGTCATAGTGGTAAACCTCCCCGAACTGTTTGGTGACAATGCTGTTCAGGGAATCCGAAATGCCGAAACCGGTGACCAGCAGGGCCGTGCAGCCTGCCACCCCGATGACGGTCATCCAAAAGCGCTTTTTATAGCGCAGCAGATTACGGCAGGTGACCTTGTAGGTAAAGGGCAGGCGCCGCCACAGGAAGGTGATCCGTTCCAGCAGGATGCGCTTGCCGGCTTTGGGGGCCCGGGGCCGCATGAGGGCGGCGGGGTATTCGTGCAAGGTGGCACGGCAGGCCGACCAGGTGGCCACCATGGCGATGGCGATGAGGGAACCGCCGGCCAGCAGGCCCACGTCCCACCGCCAGGGGGACAGGAAGGCCGGCGCGTAGTACATCATCTGATAGGCAGTCCAGATGACCCGCGGGAAGACGAAGAATCCCAGCACCAGCCCGAACACCGCCCCGGCCGCGGCCGCCGTAAGGGCGTAGAGCAGGTATTTCTGCATGATGGTGCCGCTGGTATAGCCCAAAGCTTTCATGGTGCCGATCTGAAGCCGTTCTTCTTCCACCATGCGGGTCATGGTGGTGGAGACCACCAGCGCCGCCACCAGGAAGAAGAACACCGGGAACACCTTGGCCAGAGCAGCCAGTTTGGTGGAGTTGGAATCAAAGGAGGCATAGCTGACGTTGCGGCCGCGGTCCCAGACGTACCATTCCCCTTCCTCAATGTCATTGAGTTGGGCTTCGGCGTCCTCGATCTCCGCTCGGGCGTCGGCCAGCTTCTGGTCCGCTTCCGCTTTGGCATCGGCGTATTCGATCTCGCCGTCCCGCAGCTCCTGGGTCTTTTCGGCAATGGTCTGTCGGGCGTCCTCCAGCTCGGCTTTGGCGTCGGCCAGGGTGGCACGGGCATCCTCGATCTCCCGGCGGGCATCGTCCAGCTCCATCTGCTTGTCGATGAGCAGGTCCCAGCCTTCGTCCAGGGTGGTCTTGGCGGATCGCAGCTGGTTGATGCCGTCATACAGTTCTGTCCCCTGGGCTTCGTACTGGGCCCACCCGGCATCCAGCTGGGCTTTTCCGTCGATGAGGGTCTGTTCATTGGCTTCCAGCTGGGCACGGCCTTCCGCCAGCTGGGCGGCGCCGGCATTGTACTGGGCCCAGCCGTCGTCCAGCTGTGCCTTGACGGAGGCCACATTCTCGTCCGAGATCAGGGCGTAGGCTTCATCCTCGGTCAGTTCCTGCCCCTGCTGCTGATAGGTCAGGATGAGAAGCTGAATACCGGCGTCGATTTCCTTCTTACCCTCAATAAGCTTTCGGGCGCCCTCCACCAGGGACAGATTTCCTGTGTCCTGCTGGCCGGGATCAGGATTTTCCCGCACCGAGCGGGAAGCGTCTTCCGTGGTTTCGGTGGCGGCGGACGTCGGTTGGGACGCAGACAGCGCATTGCCGTCGGGTTCCGCCACATAGGGTGTTTGTTCCGCAGGGTCTTCCGCTGCCGCGTCGGTTCCGGTTTCGGAAGTGTGGGACGTTTCCTGCGGTGCAGGATCATCCGCAGCATTTTCTTCCGTGGGGGTCTCTGCGGTATCAGCGGGGTCTTTTTCGTCGGATTCCGGGTCAGCCGCTGCGTTCTGTTCCCCGGCGGTTTCCTCATCGGCAGCGGAAGGCTCTTCCGCCGCCGTCTCCGCCGGTTCCGGCTGCTCCGGCTCCTCTGTTTCGGGCTCCGGCACAACTTCCTCGCCCGGGTCCGTGGGCGGCACCAGGTCTCCGGTGAGCTTGTTCACGATGTACAGCATCATCCGGGTATCGTCCGCCGGCCACTGGTCCTCCTCCAATTGGGACAGGTCAAGCAGAATGTCCTCCATCTGATCTGTGGTCACGGTAAGGGGATACGGCAGCATGGCGGCATACTGCTCCAGGGCATAGTTCACCCCATCGGTATACTGCTGCAGGCCTTCCTCGTACGCATTCAGACCCTGATTGAACTCAGCCAGCTGCTCATACTGGGCCTGGGCGGTGTCCAGCTTGGTCTTGTTTTCGGCCAGGGCCGCTTCCCCGGCTTCGATCTGGGCCAAAGCCGCGTCATAGGCCGCCTTGCCCTCCTCATACTGCCGCTGGGCTTCCTCCAGCTGCTTTTTGCCTTCGGCCAGAGCGGTCTCGCCGTCCTTGGCCTTCTGCCAGTTTTCCTGCCACTGTGCCTGACCGCTGATCAGTTCCGCCATGCCGGCGTTCAGGGCGGCTTCGCCGTCCTTGAGCTGCTGCTCATAGTCGGCCAGTTCGGCCAGACCATCCTGATAGTCCCGCTCGCCGTCGGCCACTTCCTGTTCCCCGTCGGCCAGAGCCTGCCAGCCGTCTTCCAGTTCCCGGGCGGCATCGGACAATTCTTCATCCGCCTCGGCAGCGGCATCGTTGTACTCGTCCCAGGCGTCATCGATCTCCTGTTGGGCGTCGGACTTGACCTCCTGCAGGCGGGCTTCACACCGGGCGCCGGCAATCTCTTCCGCCTCGTCGCTGACTGTCTGGACCGCCTTTTCATACGCATCTCCCATGCTGTTCATGGCAAGGGCGTCGTCCACGGTCAGATAGATCTCGGTATAGCTTTCATAGGCGAAATCCTGGGGCAGTATGTAGAAGATGGTTTCCACCGCGCCGCTGCCCACACTGGCGGGTTCCCGTTCAAAAGAGAAGTAGGTGGCGTCATGGACCACCCCAACCACCGTGTACTCGGTGGTGGCAAGGGTATCTTCCAGGTCCTCGTTGTCGTTGGCGGGCACCTGGATGGTGTCCCCGATGTCCAGTCCCCGGGTCAGGTCCCCGGCCCCGGCTTCCACCACACACTCGCCGGAGGCCTGGGGCCAGCGGCCCTGTTCCAGTACCAGCCGGTTGATGACCGAAGTGCCTTCCGGGTTGCCGTCGGCATCGGTGGGCAGGCTGTGCACCCGGGCTACCGCCTGGTCGGATTCGGGGGTTTTGACCAGCACATCCGCCGACCAGGCGCCCCGGACATCCTGCACGCCATCAAGCTGTTCCAGGGCCTGCACATCGGCATCGGTCAGTCCCAGGGTCCCGATGATGCGCAGGTCATACAGGTTGGCATCATCCAGATACCGTTCCACCGAGTCCCGCATATCGGGCGTAGTGGACACAAGGCCGGCCAGAAAGCCGACCCCCAGGGCCACAATGGAAAAGATGGCCAGAAAACGGCTGCGCGTGCTGGCCAGTGTGCGGCGTATATTTTTTTGGTACGTCCTGTTCATTACCACTCGATCCTTTCGACCGGGGTCGGCGACGGGTTGCACTGCATGTCAATGACACGGCCGCTGTTGATGCGGATGACCCGGTCCGCCATGGCGGCCAAAGCGCTGTTGTGGGTGATGACGATGACGGTACGGCCTTTCTGGCGGCAGGTATCCTGCAGAAGGGCCAGGACCTGCTTGCCGGTTTTGTAGTCCAGGGCGCCCGTGGGCTCATCACACAAAAGAATCTTGGGATTTTTGGCCAGGGCCCGGGCGATGGACACCCGCTGCTGTTCGCCGCCGGAAAGCTGCGCCGGAAAATTGTTGCGCCGCTGCAAAAGGCCCACTTCCTCCAGCACCAGGTCGGCATCCAGCGGGTCACGGCAGATCTCAGAGGCAAGTTCCACATTTTCCCGGGCGGTCAGGTTCTGTACCAGATTGTAAAACTGAAACACAAAGCCCACGTCATAACGGCGGTACTGGGTCAGGCGTTTCTGGTCAAAGGCGCTGACTTCCTCCCCGTCCAGGAGGATGGTGCCTTCGTCACAGGTATCCATACCGCCGAGCATGTTGAGCACGGTGGTCTTGCCCGCGCCCGAAGGGCCCAGGATGACGCAGAACTCCCCTTTTTCGATCTCAAAGGTCACGTGGTCGGCCGCGGCGATGCGCGTATCGCCCATCTGATAATATTTACAGACGTCTTTGAATTGTACAAACGACTGCTTGGACATGTGCGGCTCCTTTTTCTGTGTTGCATACTGCTTGAACATGTGTTTAGTATAGCACGAAATTGCAAACAAACAATAAACAAAGATTGAAAAAAGGTGGGAAATTGCACAAAAGACCAGTCTGTTGTCCCTTTTTGAGAGAGGGTGACGAAGCTGTCCGGCCATGTGAAAAAACACAAAAAAGCAGGCAGCTGCCGGGGCCGGAAAGGGCCTGCGGAAGCTGCCTGCCGATAGGAGTGCGTCAGCGTTTGTTCAGAATATAGCACTTGACCTCATGGGGCCGGAGGGTGGGGCGGATATGGAAGCTCTGCACGGTGCTGTGCTCCGTCTTGGGGCGGGAGGTTTCCTGCATGATCTCCACCTGGTCCGCGGTGGGATACTGGGGCGCCCCCAGCTTGAGCCAGTTGTGATAGGCGGAGGTATCTTCGTCCAGGGTGTACACCGTCTGGTCATAGGTTCCCTGCAGTTCCAGCGACAGATCCACCGTCAGTTCCTTGTTCTGGAAAATTTCCTCCCGCCGGGTCTCGGTGAGTTTGCTGCGGTCACCATCAGCAAATTCGTCGGTATAATAGCAGTAGTTCCAGACAATGACCTGATAGTTGTCTCCGCTGCGGGCGACAACATGGTCCTCGCCCACTTCCAGAATTTCTTCGCCCAGTTGGTTGAGCATCCAGAAAGCCCAGTAGGAAGGCTTTTTCACGTTATCCACATTGATGAGGCCGAACCCGCCGTGGAACGGACTGCGGCCGGGGCCGTTCTCCTCAAAAATGTCGGTAAAGGTCCAGTATCCCAGGCTGTCCACCTTGCCATAGTTCTGGGTATAGTTGTACAGAAGGAACGAGGCCATGAAGGGGGTGTCGTGCACCAGATCCCGGGGACTGGGGGACGAATTCCATTCGGTGAGCATGATCTCCGCATCCGGGTAGGGAGAACCGTCTACGATGGAGCGGATGTTGTCCAGGAACTGCAGGCAGATATCCTTGCCGATGTATCCCATCCGCTCGGAGCCGTCGCCGTCCAGCGCCCAGCATGTGGGGTACGGATGGGCACAGAAGAAATCCACCGGCAGATGATTTTCATTGGCATAGCGGATGAATTCTTTCAGATATCCCAGGCCGTCCCGAAAGTCGGCACCGCTGGTGGAAGGGCCGCCCACCTTATATTCCGGACAGACCGACTTGACCGCTTCGGCCGTGACGGTATACAGCTGGAAATATTCCTGCTGGGTGCCCCGGAAGAAGGAATCCAGATTGGGCTCGTTCCAGATTTCAAAATACCAGGTCTTGAGTTCTTCCTCCCCATACCGTTCCGTCAGATGCAGGATGGTGGCCCGGACCAGGTCATGCCACTTCTGATAATCGGTGGGAGGGCAGCCGTTGGCCTTCCACCAGAAGGTGGTGTTGGGCACTGTGGCCAGCTGGATGGGCATAAAAGCCAGCTCCAGGAAAGGCCGGATATGCACCGACAGCAAAAAGTCAATGAGTTTGTCCACATATCCGAACCAGTAGACGGGATTGCCGTTTTCGTCCTCATCGTATACGGCCATATCATCATGGAAAATGCCGTGGAAGCGGACATATTCAAAGCCGATGTCCTGCTGCAGTTCCCGCATCTGTTCCTGAAAGTCGGCGCGCAGCCCCTCGGTGGCCCGACCGAACGCGATACATTTTTTGAAGTATTTGTCGTTTTTCATGGTGGTTCCTCGCTTGGCAGATAACGTTTTCCGGTCGGGCTTTGCCCGCCGCCTTACAGGCACAGTGTACTCCCCGCAGCCTTGCCAACACAAGCAATATGTTTTATACTTATAGACAAAAGTTCAGGTGGTGGCATATGATCGATTTTGAGGCGAACCGTTCGGACAAGCGGGAATATCTGTATCACAGCACCAACACGGACTTTGTTTTCCGCAAACATATGCATCGCAGCTTTGAACTGAACTATGTATTTGCAGGCGAACTGCTGTGTGAGGTGGATGGACACAAGTTCAGTGCCACAGCCGGCGAGGCGGTGCTGACCCTGCCGGGGCAGATCCATTCCTTTGCTACCGAGACGTTCAACGAAAGCATTCTGTTCATCTTTTCCAACGACTGGGTGGAAGATTTCTGCAACGATATGCGGGGCACGCGGTTCCTGCCCCCGGTCTGCCGGTTTGAGAGTGATGCCTTTGTACAGATCCTGTGTGATCCGCGCACCAGCAAATACCGGATCCGGTCTGTACTGTACGACGTGTGCAGCCGCTTTTATGAGACATGCGACCGGGAGAAAGCCAATGAATCCGACTACGCCCTGACCAACGCCATCGCCGCCTACATCGAGGAGCATTACCAGGAAAAGGTCACCCTGACAGGCATGGCGGAAGCGCTGGGATACAACCACTGTTATCTTTCCGGTTTCTTCAACCGGCATTTCGGGGTCGGGTTTTCTGCCTATGTCAACGGATATCGCATCCAGTATGCCAAAGGGTATCTGGCCGCCACCGACAAGAAAATCACCGAAATCGCCTCCCTGTGCGGATTTGAGACCATCCGCAATTTCAACCGCATCTTCCGCCAGGAATTCGGCATGACCCCCAACGAATACCGGCGCCTGCATACCGGTAACTGAATCCATACAAAAAGCCCGCCTTCCCTCCCAGGGAAAAGCGGGCTTTGTCAGTATGGGATTACGGTATCGGCTCAGACATCTTCCTTGCTGCCCATGAGCCAGGTGACCCAGGCGCCCAGGGCGGCCAGCACCAGGCCCACAATGAGTTCGACCACCGAGAAAGCGCCGAAGGCATTGGCCGAGTACAGGATGGCAAAGGGAGAGGACAGGATCAGGCCAATGATGGCGGCAAACGTCTGGCTAGGGAAACGGTTGAACAGATACTCAATGATCTTGGCAATGAGGAAGATGCCCAGCACCACACCGACGGCAAAGGGAACCAACAGCAGGCAGTTGTGCACCACACCGCCGAAGTCGCCGTCCTTGAGCATGGTCACCGTGCCGGTGACCAGCGAGAGGATGGTGCTGTAATAGCCCAGGACCATGAGCACCATGCTGCCGGACACACCGGGGATGACCATAGTGGCACTGGCGATCAGACCCAGCAGGAACAGGATCACGATGGTGACCGGATCAATGGTCAGGGTCTTGATGGCACCCTCGGCCCCCTGTACCAGCGGCAGGCCCACGCCGATGGCCAGCAGCACCAGGAAGCTGATGACCTCTCCGGCGCCGATACGGCGGGAGGGCTTTTTCTCGATGTTCTTGCGCAGGTTCATCCACAGGATGGGCAGGCCGCCCAGGATCAGGCCCACAAAGGTCAGGCAGGTTGCCAGCACAAAATTGTTGAGCAGATATTCCAGCAGGAAGCCGAAGCCCACAATGCCGATGACCATGCCCACCCCCAGAGGGATCAGCAGGCGCATGCTTTTTTTGAAGTGCTTGAACAGGCCGGTGACCGCGCTGATCAGCTTGTCGTAAATACCCATGGACACCGCCATGGTGCCGCCGGAGACGCCGGGAATGACGTTGGCGATACCGATGACGATACCGCGCAGGATGTTCAGTACAGCGTTCATTCTATGTGTCTTTTCTGTCAGGAGTTTTTCACACCGAAAGGCCGCGCCGCTGTTGGCGGGCGCAGGCTCACAATGGCTAATAATACCGCATACCGCCTTTGGGAGCAAGGGGGCGCGGAAAGTTTTTCCCTGTCTGACGGTCAGATTTTGCGCATATATGGGATATTGAACAGCAAAAAGCGGCAGCTACACCAAAAGCAGCTGCCGCCGGAAAGTTTTTACCGGGAAAGGGTGATGGATGTTTCACTGCCGCCGAAAGCCTGCCGCAGTTCCTCGGCGGAGGCATCCTGAATGGTGGCCAGACGGGTGTAGGCCCAGGTGTTGGCGCCATAGAAAAAGACGATGGAGTCCCCCTGGTACAGCATCACATCCCCCGGCCGGGTGGTGATGCGGCTGTCCGCCTGCGGCAGAGCCTGGGGCAGACTGCCCACCTTTTCAAAACCGCCGTAATTTTCCGCCTGGATGGTGACGGGGCCGTCCGCCAGCAATTCCATCAGGGCTTCGGCGGCTTCCGTCTCCACCGGGACGGCGGTAAAAGTGGTTTCTCCGATCTGAATCTGCATGATGGCTTCCTCGCTTTCTTTCTGTGGCGTCTCTTCCCCGCTTGCTTGCTCAGGGGTGGCAGGTGCTGCCGCGGCCGGGGCAGGGGTCGGCTGTACCGGAGTCTGCACCGGCTGCTGGCGGGCACAGCCGGTCAGCGCCACCATCAAAATGACCGTGGCCGCCCGCAGAAAGCCGGTTTTCACCACAACCCTCACAGGCTGGCCCGCAGGATGGTGATCACATCCTCCCGGGTCAGGGTCTTGTAGCCGCCGGTGAGCAGGAAAGTACCGTCGGCGATGCCCTCGATCATCTCCTCGGTAACGCCCAGTTTCCGGATGTTCATGACCACGCCCAGTTCCTTCATCCAGCCTTCCATGGCGGAAAGTCCGGCTTCGGCCAGTTCCTTTTCGGTCTTGCCGGTGGGATCAATGCCCCACACATTGGCGGCAAACCGGGCAAACTTGGCCGTTCCGTAGGGCAGGATGAACCGGTAATAGGCCATAGACACAGCAGACAGGGTCATGCCGTGGGTGGCATCGGTGTAAGCACCGATGGACTGCCCGATCATATGCACTTCCCAGTCGGTGGATTTGCCCATAGCCAGCAGGGTGTTCAGGGCCCAGGTGGCCGCCCACATGATGTTGCTGCGGGCCTCATAGTTCTGCGGGTCCCGCACCGCGATACGGGAGCTGTGTACCAGAGAGCGCATCAGACCTTCTGCTATGTAGTCGGTGGTGTTGTCGTCCTCACCGGAAAAATACTGCTCGCAGATATGGTTGAAGGCATCATAAATGCCCGCCACCATCTGGCGCATGGGCACGGTGTAGGTATAGGTGGGATTCAGGATGGTGAAGCGGGGCATGACATTGCTGCCGAACACATGGCCGATCTTGCGCTTCTGTTCATGGTTGGTGATGACCGAGCCGCCGTTCATCTCCGAGCCGGTACCCACCATGGTCAGCACGCAGCCCACCGGGATGATGGGATTGTCCACCTCTTCCATGCGCAGGTAGTATTTGTCCCAGGGGTCCTCGGTGCACCAGGCGGAAACCGAGACCGCCTTGGCGTAGTCACACACGGAACCGCCGCCCACGGCCAGAATCAGGTCCACCTGATGGTCTTTGGCCACCTGGCAGCCCTCATACAGCTTTTCCACCGTGGGGTTGGGCATGACGCCGGGTACCTCAAAGACCTGCTTGCCGCAGTCCTGCAAAATGGAAAGGATCCGGGCATACAGACCGGATTTTTTTACCGAACCGCCGCCGTAGGTCAAAAGGACCTTGCTGCCGTATTGCGCCAGCTCTGCGCCCAGCTGGTCCAGGGATTGTTCGCCGAAATGAACACGGGTGGGATTGCAGTAGGTAAAGTTGCCAAGCATGGGGATTCTCCTTTCTGAAACAGAGGTTCATGCGCATCCGCCGGTCTTGCAGCTGCCGATGCGCTTGCAGATGATCTCGCCGTGGGAGTCCGGGTCGTCCCGGATGACCTGCCCCACTTCCGGCAGTTCGATCCGGCCGGAACGGGGGTTCTTGATGCTGAGAACCGGCGTGGTGATGGTGGCGCGGACTTCACTCTTTTCAAAAGCCAGGTCGGTGTCCACCATCTCGCAGTTGATGAGCTGCAGTCCCTTGCAGTAGCACAGGGGCTGGGTACCGATGATCCTGCAATTCTCAAAGGTGACGTTCTCGCAGTACCAGGCCAGATACTCCCCCTTTACCACGCTGTTGCGCACCACCACGTGTCTGGCATGCCAGAAAGCATCCTTGGTGTCGAAGCTGCAATGGTCAAAGGTAGCATCCTGGATGTACTGGAAGGAGTATTTGCCTTTCAGGGTCACGTTGGTGAACTGCAGGTGGTCCGACCGCATCATGAAATATTCACTCCGGGCGGTGCAGTCTTCCATGGTGATGCCCCGCACCGACCAGCCAAATTCCGGAGAGTCGATGTCACAGCGGCGCACGGTCACATTATCGCACTCCCGCAGGGCCTTGATGCCGTGAAGGCTGGTATCGGTGATGGTAACGTTGCGGGAATACCACAGTGCGGCGCGGCAGAGTTCGGTCATCTCGCCGTCGTGAATCACCAGGTTGGTATCATGCCAGAAGGGATACCGCAGATTGAAATAGCAGTGTTCCGCCGTGATGTCGGTGCCTTCCTTGAAGGCGCTCTCCCCGTCTGCCGGCCCGTCAAAGCGGCAGTCGGTGACAAAGATGCCTTTCTGCCCGTACAAGGCCCGCTCTTCATCAAAAGTCTGGTTTGCAATCCGTTTCATGGATGAGTCATCTCCCGTTGTCGTTGTCGGATGCCGGACTGTCCAGGCAGTAGGCCAGATAGTCCAGACAGCTGATCTGTTTTTCCTGCTTATGGATGCGCTGCAGCAAACAGCGGCGCTGTTTGGCCAGCAGGCGCATCTGTTCCCGGTGGTCACCTGCCTGCCAGCAGGCCAGAAAGCCTGCAGCGGCCTGCGGCGTAAAACCAGCGTCCTTCAGGTTCTGGCGAACCGTTTCCGGGGTAAGTTCCTGTGTTTCCATCCGGCCGTCCTCCCGTTCCTCGGCAGACTTTTTCCCGTCTGCCTTGGTATGCTCTCAGTGTAGTCCTTCTGCCGCAAAATAGCAAATACTTATATTTTATATTCAGAAATGCCTTGCAGGCATATCATATTTCTGGTAGTATAGGGACAATAAAGGAAGTACAGGAGGATCTTTTATGGAATTACGGGTACTGCGGTACTTTTTGACCATTGCCCGGGAAGGCAACATCACCAATGCGGCCAACGCCCTGCATGTCACCCAGCCAACCCTGTCCCGCCAGATCCACGATCTGGAAGAGGAGCTTGGCCAGCAGCTGTTTGTGCGCGGCAGCCATAGTGTGACCCTGACCCCGGAGGGAATGCTGCTGCGCAAACGTGCCGAGGAGATCCTGGATCTGGTGCAGAAGACCGAGCAGGAGTTTGCCCAGACGGAGGAGGCCATTTCCGGGGAGGTGTACATTGGCGCCGGTGAGACGGTGGGGGTCCATTACCTGACCCGGGCGGCCCGACAGCTACAGGAATCCTATCCGGACATCCGCATCCATATTTCCAGCGGCGATGCCACCGACGTGCGGGAGGATCTGGACAAAGGGCTCATTGACTTCGGACTTTTGTTTGCGCCGGTGGATCTGTCCCGGTACAACGTGATTCATCTGGCCTACCAGGACACCTGGGGTGTGCTGATGCGCCGGGACAGCCCTCTGGCACAGAAAGCAGCGCTGCGTTTGTCCGATTTGAAAGGACAGCCGCTGATCGTATCCCGGCAGATGTACAAGACCAGCCGGCTGCAGGAATGGTTCGGAGAACCGGCCGGTCAGCTGCAGGTGACCGGCACCTACAACCTGGTTTACAACGGGTCCCTGATGGTGGAGGATGGTATGGGATACGCCATATGTCTGGACGGCATCATCAATGTGACCGGCGACAGCCCGCTGTGTTTTCGCCCGCTGGAACCCAGGCGGCAGGCAGACATGTACATTGTATGGAAGAAATACCAGATCTTCTCCCCTGCCGCTGAGCGGTTTCTCAATGTGCTGCGGGATATGGAAAAAGCCTGACAAACTTTATCCGCGGCAGGGACAGGAAAGACAAAAAAGAAGAGAGATTGCCTCCCCCATTTCCGGGAAAGGCAATCTCTCTTTTTTGGTTGTACCGGTCCGTCCGCCCCGTTTGGTCTGCCAAGGCAGCCTGGGTACGGCAGGTTACTGTTCTTCGGCGCGTGCCATAGCCAGCTGGAAGTCCCTGGTATCGGTGAAGATCTCGTTGGTGTAGGGGTTCTTCTTCTGCTCGATGGAGCGCTTGATAATGATGGCCAGCACGATGACATTGGCAGCCAGGGCCAGCAGTGCAATGACGCCCTGCATGGTGGGGTCGGCCGCCGTGGGATGGGTGGCCGGATCCATCACGCCGTCCACATACAGCACGGGAATGGTGGCAAAGACGCCCTGATCCTGGAACAGCGGGAAGACCTGGGCAAACATGCACCACAGGGCCAGGGTGTTGGCGCGGTTCTGGATCCAGCCGCCCTTGTTCCAGAAGGCATTGGCAAAGGTGGGCGCCAGCAGCAGGGCCAGGCCGCAGTACCAGGCATGGGTGGGCAGGTTGTTGTAGGTGTACTCAAAGTTCCACAGGTCGTAGGCCACGATGTAGAAGATGGTCATATCCGGCCAGAGCATGTCCTGCTGTTTCTTGGAGGAATAGATGCCCCACCAGCCGGTCATGCACAGGATATTCAGGATACCGGCGATGCCGTTGACCCAGTTCCACCAGCCGCCGTAGACCCAGACTTCCTCGCTGGACAGCCACCAGCGGCTGCCGGTTTCGGCCAGGGCCATGGCGCCGCGGATGCCGGACTCGAAGTCGCTGGCCACCGCGATGAGGATGTTGATGCCCACAATGACAAAGGGGAAGGCCTTGAACCAGTGGGTCTTGCCGATGCCCCACTTATACTTGAGCATCATGAAGCCGATGCAGCCGATGGTAGCGGCATAGAGCTTGGCATAATGGAACCAGCTGTTCATGTACAGGTAGGTGGGATTGTTCAGCGCCCACTCTGCCCCCATGGAGGCACCCACGGCCACCGCAATGAAGTAGACCGTCAGGCCTGCAGGCAGAATCAAGAAGCAGAAGATGCCGCCCTGCTTGGTGCAGCGGGCCAGCTCATTGACGAGAATGAGCCCCACAAAGACCAGCAACCATCCGAACAATTGCCAGCCGGCGTTTTCGCCGTAAATCTGAAACAACATACAAAATTCCTCCGTTCAAAAACGTTCTATGTTACGGCATATCCGGGGAGGAAGATTCTTTCGGCTCCGCTTCTTCCCCCTCGGGCACCGTAATATCCCGGATCATGGTTTCGTTGCCCTGGATCAGGTGGGTATGTCCGCTGCCGCATCCGGGGCAGGTCCTGCCGTGGGCCACGGTGGGGTACACAAGGCCGCATTCCTCGCAAAGGGTCTTGGCGGGGATGGTCTCCACCTGCAGTCGGGCGCCGCGCAGCATATCGGATCTGGCCGCCGCCCAGTTCCAGCAGTCCTGAAGGTAGTCTTCCAGCACGCCGGAGACCTCCCCCAGTTCCAGCGTCACCGCGTTGACCCGCTTGACGCCGTTCTGGCGGCCCACTTCTTCCACGCTGCGGATGATATGAAAGACAATTCCCAGTTCGTGCATCTCAGTCTTCCTTCTTGCCGAACCGGATTCTGAATTCCCGCTTGAGCATATAAGGCAGGATGGCCTTGAATTTATCCTCGCTGCGTACCATGGTGCTGCACTCGGGGCGTTCACGAGAAAGGTGGATGGCGTCGAATTCGCACTTGGTGGTGCAGACGCCGCAGCCGATGCACTTGTTGGGGTCCACCACCGAAGCGCCGCAGCCCAGGCAGCGGGAGGTCTCCTTCTTGACCTGTTCCTCGGTGAAGGTCTGGTGGCCGTCCCGGAAGGAGCGGTGATAGTCGATATCCTGGGCCATGCCGGCCACCTGACGGGCGGTGGTATCGTAGCTTTCCAGGGCCAGGTCGGTCTTGTCCAGCTCGATGAACTGGCGGCGGTTGCGGCCGATGGTCATGCTGGTGTTGGGCTGGACAAAGCGATGGATGGAGACAGCCCCTTCCTTGCCAGCGGCGATGGCGTCGATGGCAAACTTGGGACCGGTGTACACGTCGCCGCCCACAAACACGTCGGGCTGGGCGGTCTGGTAGGTCAGGGGATCAGCCACAGCACGGCCGCCCCGGCCCAGTTCCACCTTGCTGCCTTCCAGCAGATTGCCCCACTGGATGCTCTGGCCGATGCTCAGGAACACATGCTCACATTCCACCGTGACGGTGTCGTTGTCATCATAAGTGGGGTTGAAGCGGCCTTCGGCATCCAGCACCGACAGGCAGCGTTTGAACACCACGGCCGTGGCCTTGCCGTTCTCGGTCAAAATCTCCTTGGGGCCCCAGCCGCAGTGGACCTTGGCACCCTCTTCCTCCGCCTCGGCGACCTCGCCGGGTGTGGCAGGCATCTGGTCCCGGGCTTCCAGGCAGAACATATCCGCCGAGGAAGCACCGCAGCGCAGACCGGAACGCACCACGTCGATGGCTACGTTGCCGCCGCCGACCACCACAATGCGGCCGCTGAGATTGATCTTTTCCCCTTCGTTCACGCGGTGGAGGAACTCCACAGCGGTGACCACGTTGGGGGCGTCCTCACCGGGGACACCGGCCTTGCGGCCGCCCTGGCAGCCGATGGCCAGATAGAAGGCCTTGTACCCCTGGGCACGCAGCTCGTCCAGGGTCACATCCTTGCCCACTTCCACGCCGCAGCGGATCTCCACGCCCATCTGACGGATGATGTCGATCTCGGCTTCCACCACGTCCTTTTCCAGTTTGTAGGAGGGGATGCCGTAGGTCAGCATGCCGCCGGGCTTCTGATTCTTTTCAAACACGGTGGGATGGTAGCCCTTTTCAGCCAGATAATAGGCGCAGGACAGCCCCGCCGGACCGGCGCCGATGATGGCGACCTTCTCACTGAAGCCGCCCCGGTTGGAAGGCGGGTTGATGGGCGGGATGTAGCGGGTGGCCGCTTCCAGGTCCTTCTGAGCAATGAACTTCTTCACCTCATCAATGGCCACCGCCTGGTCCACGGCGCCGCGGGTGCAGGCATCCTCACAGCGGCGGTTGCACACCCGGCCGCACACCGCCGGGAAGGGATTTTCCCGCTTGATGAGAGCCAGCGCTTCGGTATAGCGGCCCTGGGCAGCCATCTTCAGATACCCCTGCACCGCAATGTGGGCAGGGCAGGCCGTCTTGCAGGGAGCGGTGCCGGTGTCGTAGCAGTTGATGCGGTTGTTGTCCCGGTAGTCGATATCCCACTTTTCCGGGCCCCACTTGACATTGTCGGGCAGTTCCTGGCGGGGATACTCCACCGGCCCGTGGCTGGTGCACAGCTTCTGGCCCAGCTTGACCGCACCGGCGGGGCAGTACTCCACGCAGCGGCCGCAGGCCACGCAGTTCTCCGGGGTAACATGGGCCACATAGGCGGAACGACTCATATTGGGGGTGTTGAACAGCTGGCTGGTGCGCAGGGCGTTGCAGATGTTCACGTTGCAGTTGCAGATGGCAAAGATCTTGTTTTCGCCGTCGATGTTGGTGATCTGGTGCACAAAACCGTTGTCCTCGGCCCGCTTCAGGATGCGCATGACCTCGTCGTAGTCCACATAGTGGCCCTTTTTGGTCTCCACCAGGTAGTCGGCCATGTCACCCACACCGATGCACCAGTCCTCCGGGTCATCGCCGCATCCCTCCCCCATCCGGGCCCGGGACATACGGCAGGAACAGGGACTGGCCGCATATTTGCCGTCGTACTTTTTCAGCCAGTGGGAGATGTGCTCGATGTCCACCGACTGGTTTTCGGTCTCGATGGCCTTTTCCACCGGGATGACATGCATGCCGATGCCGGCGCCTCCCGGCGGCACCATGGCGGTGATGTGTTCCAGCGGCAGGAAGGTCATCCGTTCAAAGAAGGCGGTGACTTCGGGGTTGTTTTCGATCTGGCTCTTCTGCATATTGAAGAACTCGGCGCTGCCGGGTACGAACATGGGCAGCACGTACTGCTTTTCATGGCGCTCGTTCTCCCAGTTGTATTCCAGCAGGCCCACATAGCTCATCTGGTACAGAAGGGGTTCCAGCTCCTCGGCGGATTTGCCGGTGACCTTGACCAGTTCGGGCAGGGTCATGGGTTTGCGGACCTTCATCTTCAGGGCCACATCCGCCATCTCATCGGTGATGAGCCCCGCCAGACCCCAGTACTCCGGGTCTTCGGCGGTGAGGGGACGCAGTTTGGCCGGGATACGGTCGGTGATCTTCTGGCCCAGTTTGAGGATCTTTTCCCGGGGCTTTTCGTCCTTGGGAATCTTGAAGGGCAGCTTGCTCTCGTCCAGAGGAAAATGGGTCTGGCTCATGGTCGGTTCCTTTCTGTGTAGTGTCCTTACTGCTTGTCCGGATTTTTCCAGGCCGCAACCTGGGTGCGCAGCCAGTCGGCCCACTGGTCAATCCCCTCCCCGGTGCGGGCACAGATGGGAATGACCTTGGCTTCAGGGTTGCGCATGCGGATGTATTCCTTGCATTTTTCCATATCGAAATCAAAGTAGGGCATCACATCGATCTTGTTCACCAGCACCACATCGCAGACGGTGAACATCAGCGGATACTTCAGGGGCTTGTCATGGCCTTCCGGCACCGAGAGGATCATGGCGTTCTTGACCGCGCCGGTATCGAACTCCGCCGGACAGACCAGGTTGCCCACGTTTTCCAGAATGGCCAGGTCCACGTCCTCCAGGCCCAGGCCTTCCAGTCCCTGGCGGGTCATATCGGCATCCAGGTGGCACATGCCGCCGGTGTGCAGCTGGATGGACTTGGCACCGGTCTCGGCAATGGCTTTGGCGTCCACGTCCGAGTCAATGTCCGCTTCCATGACGCCGATGCGCATCTCATCCTTCAGCGCCTCGATGGTACGCCGCAGGGTGGTGGTTTTGCCCGACCCCGGCGAGGACATGAGGTTGAGCAGGAACACGCCTTTTTCCTTCAGCTGGCGGCGGACCTCATCGGCTTCGCGGTCGTTGGAGGCAAACACGCTCTGCTTGATCTCCAGAATCTTTACCTTTTCCACGGGAATCGTCCTTTCTCCTCTGTTTGTGGTTCTGCCACACGCCGGCACATTGGCCGGAGGCACACTTTCTTTTGTGAATAGTTTAACGCTCATTGAGAAAATGGTCAATAAAGTCCGGCCATTTCCGTGAATATAGAAAAAGCAAGGCTTTTTATTTGGTGAAATGTATGATAAAATTCATGTATGGTATGTGGTATAGCCACAGCCCAGAGAGGAGGTCCGCCATGGAATTTGAAAAGCTGAATGCGCCCAGTCTGAAGGATCTGTTCATCCAGCAATTGCAGCGGATGATTCTGTCCGGAGAACTGGCTGTGGGGACGCAGCTGCCCCCCGAGCGGGAGCTGGCCCAGCGAATGCAGGTAAGCCGTGCGGTGGTGAACGGAGGCATGGCCGAACTGGCCAAACAGGGCTTTGTGGAGGTGCGGCCGCGGCAGGGCGCCGTGGTGGCGGACTACCGCCGCCGGGGAAACCTGAGCACCCTGATCGCCATCATGGAGTATCAGGGCGGCGTGCTGGGAAAGGAGGAGGTCCAGTCCATCCTGGAAGTGCGCATGGCGCTGGAACATCTGGCGGTGGCCAACGCCATTGACCGGGCTTCCGACGAGGCCCTGGACAGACTGGGCAAGCTGCTGGCCGCCATTGCGGAATGCACCACCCCGGCACAGGCTGCCGAAGCTGCCTGGACATACCAGCATGAACTGGCCCTGGTAAGCGGCAACAGCATCCTGCCCCTGATCTACTATTCCTTCAAGCCTCCGGTCATTACCCTTTGGACCCGGTTCTGCCGGCTATACGGTATCGGGGCATTGTGCCGCAACACCGAAAAACTGTACGATCTCATCCGTGCCCGGGACAAGGAAGGCGCAGCCCGGTGGATCGACGAATATCTGGGGCAGGCCATTTCGGGCAATCAACAAATTTATACCGAGTAAATCCATCATATGGAAAAGAGGTAGAATCCCATGAATCTCCAATGTCTGGACCGGCACTGTGCGGTCATTGACAAGCAGGATGTGGTGCATTTTTTTGATGAGCTGGCTGCCGGCTGGGACCGGGACCTGGTCGTGGACCGGGACAAGATCAACCTGATTCTGGACGCAGCCGGCATTGAGCCCGGTGTGCGGGTACTGGATGTAGCCTGCGGCACCGGGGTTCTGTTCCCCTTTTACTGCCAGCGGCAGGCGGCCCATGTGCTGGCCGTGGACATTTCCCCCGAAATGACCAAAATCGCGGCGAAAAAGGCACAGCCGCCCATCCGGGTGATGTGCAGCGATATCCAGGCTTTGCAGGGCAACGGTGATTATGACTGCTGCGTTGTCTACAACGCCTTTCCCCATTTTGCCGATCCGGCCGGATTGCTCCGGGACCTGTCCGGCTGGCTGCGCCCGGGAGGACGCCTGGCCGTGGCGCACAGCATGAGCATCGCCCAGCTCAACCGGCATCACGCCGGACGTGCGGCCCGCGTGTCCATGGGGATGCTGCCTGCCGCAGAGCTGGCCGAGCTTTTCAGCCCCTGGTTTGATGTGGATACAGCCATTTCCGACCAGGAGAAATACATCCTTTCGGGAACCAGAAAGATGTCGTGACCCCATCCGTTTATACAGAAAACCGTCCGGGACATGCCGCGCACGTCCCGGACGGTTCCGTTTTATTCGTGAATTTCGATGGGCAGGCCATCCGGATCAAAGAAAAAGGTCATCTTTTTGCCGGTGTAGTCGTCCAGACGGACGGGCTCACAGGCGATTCCCAGGTTTTCCAGTTCCTGCACGGTTGCCTCCATGCTGTCCACATGAAAGGCCAGATGGCGCAGACCGCAGGCTTCGGGCCGGTTCACCCGCCTGGGCGGGTCCTTTTCCGCGAAGATTTCCAGCTCTGTCTGCTCGTTCACCCGCAGATCCAGCTTCCAGTCTTCCCGGTCCGGCCGATAGTTTTCCCGCAGGATCGGAAAGCCCAGTTTTTCCACATAGAAAGTCTTGGCCGCCTGGATATCGGAAACAATGATGGCAATATGATGGATGGCATTCAATTTCATGCCGGACACCTCTGTCTTTCCTGTTGTTCATCTCTGTGGTCGGGGCTGTCGCTTCCCGTTTGTGCTTATTGTACCATACCGGCCTGGTGCCATACAACCGATCCCGCCGTTTTACTCGTCGGCAGCCGCATCAAAACTGCCGGTGGTGTCCAGCGTGATGGCAGACTGCCGCCGCACTGAGGTTCCCGCTGCCGGGTACAGGCTGGTGACCCGCTCTCCATCCCCGATGACGGACGCTTCCAGACCGTATTCCGCCAGCTTCTGCCGTGCGGCTGCCACCCTCCAGCCGGAAACGTCCGGCACCTGGGTGAAGTATTTTTCCAGCTCGGCTTCGGTATAGCTGGGTTCGATGCCCAGATACGGCAGGGCCTGTTCCAGGACCTCGGCGCAGACCGGCCCGGACAGCGCACCGCCGCTGGTGGTCCAGCTGTGGGGTTCATCCAGGCAGACCAGCACCGCGATTTTAGGGTCATCAATGGGTGCCACCGCCACAAAGCTGGCAATACGGGCAGAGGCATCCTCGCTGTCCAACTTCTGGCTGGTGCCGGTCTTGCCGCCCACCCGATAGCCGGCCACCGCACCGTTTTTTCCCGTTCCGTCTGTGACAACGCCTTCCATCAGGGTGCGCATGGCGGCGGAAGTCTGCTCCGAAATGACCCGACGCTTCACCGTCGGTTCCACCGTCCTGACCGTCTGTCCGTCCGCGTCGGTGACCGACTGCACGATATACGGCTGCATCAGGTTGCCCCCGTTGACGATGGCTGCCACGGCGGTGATCATCTGCAGATAACTGACCTTGCTGCTCTGCCCGAAAGAACAGCTGGCCAGCTCCACCGGCCCCATCCGGTCGGCAGTATAGTATTCGCTGCGCTTGATCTCCCCGGGCAGATCGATGCCGGTGGCTTCCCGCAGACCGAAAGCCGCAAAATAATCACAGAACGCCTCTTTTCCCAACCGGGCCCCCACCTGGATGAAGCAGGGGTTGCAGGAAGCCGCCAGCCCCTGAGCCAGGGTCTCCAGCCCGTGGATATGCCCGTTGGCGCAGCGGAACGTGGTGCCCGAAACCTTGATCTTGCCCGCACAGACAAACTGGGACTCCGGGGTGACCGCTCCGGTATCCAGGGCCGCCGCGCAGGTGATGAGCTTGAACACGCTGCCCGGTTCATACAGATCGCTGATGGCTTTGTTGCGCCACTGGGCCTGCTGGGCAACCTGCAGCGCCTGACTGCGCGCCTCGCCGGACAGGGCATTGACCGCCGCACGGGTCTCTTCATCCACAATGGTGCGCGGGTCATTGGGATCATAATCCGGCTTGGTGGTCATGGCCAGAATGGCGCCGGTCTGCACGTCCATGACGATCCCCACCCCCCGGGCTGCCACCCGGTGCTCGGTCACCGCCGCCGCGAGCGCCCCTTCCAGCATATGCTGGATGTTGGCATCAATGGTCAGGGTCAGGCTGTTGCCGGGTACCGCCGGCTGAAGAGTGCTGTACTCTTCCGGCATATCATACCCCCAGGCATTCTTGACTGTGAGGACCCGTCCGTTTTCTCCGGTCAGGTCCTCGTTGTATTCCAGTTCCAGCCCCCACAGACCGGCGTTGTCCACATCCGTGAATCCCAAAAGGCAGCCCATGAAATTCCCCTGGGGATAGACCCGCCGGGTATCCTGCCGGATCTGGATGCCCTGGGCGTCGTTTTCCTCACACCAGAGCCGGACCGCGTCGGCGGTGGCCCGGTCTACCCTGCGGCGCAGGAGGCAGTCATTGGAGCTGCGCTGGCTGAGTTTTTCCAGGGTCTCGGCTTCGTCAATGTCCAGAATGGCACTGAGCGCTTTTGCCGCAGGTTCCACCAGCTCATCGGCCAGTTCCCGGGGTGCAGCCCGGATGGTCCAGCAGGTCTCACTGGCCGCCAGCAAAGTGCCATCGGCCGAATAGATCTCGCCCCGGGCCGCCGGGACCACCGTATCCCGCAGCTGTTGGTCAGCGGCGCGGGCCGCGTACCCGTCCGGGTCCACCAGCTGCAGCCAGAACAGGCGCCCCAGCAGCCCGCCGAAGCAAAGCACCGCCAGACAGCCCGCAAACACCCGGATGCGGCGGCGGATATGCCGGTCAAGACCGGGTGTGATGGGCCGCCAGACAGAACCGGCCCTATCCGTCTTCTTTTGATTCATGGCGCCGCCCTCCCCTGTGTTGTTCTTTTCACAGAGGTATGCGGCCATCCGGAGCGGTATGCCCTTGCCCTTTGGGGGCATAGCGTGTATGATGAGAAAAAGGCAAAAAGAACGGGAGGATTTCGGATATGCAGCCATCCATCAAGGCCGTTTTGTATCACAGCACACCAGTGGGGCTTTTACGGCTGTGCGCCGATGAATCCGGGGTATGCGGGGTATATTTTGTGCGGCAGGCCACCGAGGCAGCCTGTCCGGAGAATACCTTGCTGCAGCGCACCGCCCGGGAACTGGATGAATACTTTGCCGGGAAGCGGAAGGCGTTTGACCTGCCCCTTTCCCTGCACGGCACACCGTTTCAGCTGCGGGTGTGGGCGGCGCTGCAGCAGATTCCCTACGGAGAGACCCGCAGTTATGCCCAGGTAGCCGCCATGGCCGGCAATGCCAAGGCCTGTCGGGCGGTGGGTATGGCCAACCACCACAACCCCGTCAGCATCCTGGTCCCCTGCCACCGGGTCATCAACGCCGACGGCGGACTGGGGGGATACGGCGGCGGGCTGGACGTCAAGAAATTCCTGCTGACATTGGAAAAAGGCTGCCTGTGAAGGCAGCCTTTTTTGTTGGTATTTATGCGCGGAACACGTATGTATCCAGACGGCGGAAGGCTTCCTGTACACGGTCCAGGGGCAGCGCCAGATTCATGCGGATGGCGCAGGGACCGTGGAAGGGACGGCCATCCTGCCATGCCACCCCCACGTCCCATCCGGCACGGAGCAGGTCATCCAGGGTACAGCCGTGGGCCGCACACCAGCCGCTGCAATCCAGGAACAGCATGTAGGTGCCTTCAGGGTGGGCCACCCGGACCCCCGGATACCGCGCCGCGATATGGTCGCAGGCATAGCGGACATTGCCACTGAGGACTGCGCAGAGTTCATCCACCCAACGGCTGCCGGCGTCACTGTACGCGGCGATGAGTGCGTGCATGGAAAGCACATTCATGGAATTGTAATGGGATCTGCCGCCCGCAGCCTTTACCCGGTCCCGCAGCCGGCTGTTGTAGATAATATGATAACTGCCGATGAGCCCCGCCAGATTGAAGGTCTTGCTGGGGGCATACAGGGCCACCGTGCGCTGTCGGGCATCCTCACTGACGGACTGGGTGGGGATATGCTTGTGCCCGTCCAGAAGAATGTCCGACCAGATCTCGTCCGAGATCACATAGCAGTCACAGCGGCGGTAGATCTCCATGGCCTGTTCCAGCTCTTCCCGGGACCAGACACGGCCACAGGGATTGTGGGGGCTGCACAGAATGGCTGCATGAATGTGGTTCTGGCGCAGTTTCTGTTCCATGTCCGCAAAATCCATCCGCCAGACGCCGTTTTCATCCAGATGCAGCGGGCTGTGCACAATGTGGTACCCGGCACTTTCCAGGCTGTGGGTAAAGCCGATGTAGGTGGGGCTGTGCACCAGGACCGCGTCCCCGGGAGCCGCCATAACCGACAGCGCGGATACCACACCGCCCAGCACGCCGTTCTCATAGCCGATATGCTCTCTGGTCAGCCCCTGCACCCCGTTGCGCTGTTTCTGCCAGCTGCAGATGGCGTCATAGTATGCGTCCGTGGGGCTGAAGTATCCGAAAGCCGGATGCTGGGCCCGCCGGGTAATGGCCGCGGGGATGTCCGGCAAGGTGGGGAAGTTCATGTCCGCCACCCACATGGGAATGACATCAAAACCGTCTTTTGGTGCACCGGGCGCTGTGCCATGCCCCACACCGTCCACCGCGATGGCATCCATGCCATGACGTTCCAGATGAGATGTAAAATCGTACTCCATACTGCATTCTCCTTTTTTCCCGTTCCGCATGGTTCGCACGGCCTGTTTTTCGGCAGAAAAAATTCCTGTTCCGCTTTGTGCAACTTGCCTGTTGCGAAAATTGGAAAATTTTGCTATCTTTTTTAATAAAGTGATATTCTTTTCAAATTTTGCTTACAAATCGGCTTGGCTGAGTCAAATATAAGGGAGAGTGTTCCTGTGAGCGACAACGAAATGTTAGAACTGGTCAAACAGTTCGTCCCTTTTTTGGGGGAAGTGTGCGGCTCCGGCACCGAAATTTGCGTGTATGATCTTTCCGTTCCGGAACAATCCTTGGTGGCCGTTTGTCATCCGCGGGCCGGCCACACTCCGGGCAGTCCCCTCCCCCAGGCATTGCGTGAAGTGGCGGATGCTGGTTTTTCCGCACCGCAGGACTGGGTCACGCTTCCCCCCGGGCAGGGTCACAACGCGGATCTTTGCTGCCGGGTATGCCCCATCGGCGACGCCGCACACCCCGCAGGGCTACTGTGCATAACCAGGGATCTCTCCCCCGCCAGAGAGCTGAACGGCGCTTTGCAGGCTGTGCTGGAACGGTTCGCGCTGGAACAGCCCCGGGAGGCAGCCCCTGCACTGTCCGTACCCACCCTGACTTCCATGATGCAGCAGCGTGTCTCCGACGTGATCCGGGAATACGGTATTCCGCCGGCCCGGATGTCGGTGCCGGAAAAAGTGGAAGTGGTGCACCGCCTCAGCGAAAGCGGCGTCATGAACATCAAGGGCGCCGTCAGCGAGATTGCATCACAGCTTTCGGTGTCGGTCCCCACCGTTTACCGGTATCTGAACCGCCCCGCCAAACCATAAGCCATCCCCAACGGCTGTCCCGCACGGGCAGCCGCCTTTTTTATTATACCGCCGTCCGGCACATTTTGGTAGTGGCTCTTCCTCCGGTGCAAAAAAGATGCGCTTGCGCCAGGTATCCCGGACTCTTCCCCTTTTTGCCGGTTGTTTGCCGGGTATTATGCCCCTGTCTCCGAAAGCAAAAAGCGCAATATTTATGCGTTTTGCATCGATATTGACATTTCCCCGGGCAGGGGCGTATAATAGCCGATACACGGCATTTTGCCGAAACATGTGAAGGGGAAGTGCATCCAGAAATGACAGACACGGCACAGATTCGGGCGGGACAGCCCATGTTCAGCCGTAAGGCCCTGCAGCGGCTGATTTTTCCCATGCTGCTGGAACAGCTTCTGAGTGTGACCATGGGTATGTCGGATACCCTGATGGTATCCGGCGTGGGCGAAGCGGCGGTTTCCAGCGTAAGTCTGGTAGACAGCATCAATATTCTGATCATCCAGATCCTGTCCGCCCTGGCCACCGGCGGCGCGGTCATCGGCAGCCAGTACATCGGCCGGCACGACGAGGACAATGCCCGCCGCAGCGCCGCCCAGCTGTACACGGTACTGGCGGTTTCCACCATTTCGGTCATGCTGGTCACCCTTCTGCTCTGCCGCCCCATTCTGCGGCTGGTATTCGGGCAGATTGATGACGACGTGATGAACTTTGCCCAGACCTATTTCATCATCAGCGCCATCTCCTACCCGTTTATCGGCGCGTACAACGCTGGCGCGGCTTTGTTCCGTGCCCAGGGTAACAGCCGCATCAGCATGCTGGCCAGCCTGGTCATGAACATCATCAACATTGCGGGCAATGCCCTTTTGATCTATGGATTCGGGCTTGGCGTACTGGGTGCGGCCCTGGCCACCCTGGTGGGGCGTATTTTCGCAGCCTGCTGGGTTTTCTGGCAGCAGCAGCAGTTTGAAAATCCCCTGCGCATTGAAAAATGGCAGGATATGCGCCCTGACCGGACCATGATCCTGCGCATTTTGGGGATCGGCATTCCTTCCGGACTGGAAAACGGCATGTTCCAGATCGGCAAGCTCTGCGTGAGCAGCCTGACATCCACCCTTGGCACGTCGGCCATTGCAGCCAATGCGGTGGCAAACTCCATCAGCAGCCTGACCAACATCCCCGGCAATACCATGAGCCTTGCCATGATCCCGGTGGTGGGGCAATGCCTGGGGGCCGGCGAGAAAAAGCAGGCCAAGCACTACGCCTGGCTGCTGCTGGGAATCGCGGTAATCGGACTGGCAGCCACCAACATGGCCCTGTTCCTCAGCGCTCCGCTGATGTGCCGTCTGTACAATCTGAGTCCCGAAGCCACCATCATGTGTGAGCAGGTCCTGCGCTGGTTTGCGGTGTTCAGCATCTTCTTCTGGGCATGCAGCTTTACGCTGCCCAATGCCCTTCGCTCCGGCGGCGACACCAAATATACCATGTCGGTGAGCATTTTCAGCATGTGGCTGTTCCGGGTGATCCTGAGCTACTTCTTCGTGCTGCAGCTGCACATGGGTCTGCTGGGCGTATGGCTGGGCATGTTCATTGACTGGATCTGCCGCGGCATCTTCTTTATGGTACGGTTCGTGCGCGGCAAATGGATGGAACACAAGGTGATCTGATCCTCCCTGCCAAATCAGAATCAGGCGGTGGGCCTATCGGTCCGCCGCCTGATTTTTTTGCTGTGAAAAACAAAAGGGGCCCGCTCCCTGACCGGGAGCGGGCCCTGCTTTTTTCAACCCCGTTGCGGGGCGGTTTCCTTCATTACTGCTTCAGCGCACGGACAACGCGGTCCAGTTCCTGCTCGTCTTCGCAGACGATCTTGACAGGGCGGCTGTAGTCCAGGCTCATCATGCCGAGGATGCTCTTCGCATCGGCGATGCTGCCCTTCATGTCATGCACGCCAACCTCGTTATAGCATTTGGCAGCGGCAGACACGATCCCCTGTACTTCGGTGAAGTTGGAAACCTTGACTTGTCTTACCATATTGAAGACCTCCATACATATCCCCACGCGCCGGCCTATTCCGGCGCGGGCAAGGCATCGGGAGCCGCGCTCCGTACCTTTGCCTTGCGTGGGTATTATAGCATGATTATCGCCCTGGAATTCATGTTGCAGACAACGGAGGTCTTGTTTTCTACAGGATGCACAAAAGGGCTATTTCTTCATTTTCTGTTTTGTGGGCTATTACAATTTTCAGTGAACACTTCCGCCTTTTTATCACCAGTTTTTATATCATCATTTCTTTATTTTTATATAAAAGTTTTCCATTTTATGGTTTTGGACTTTTTTTCCATATTTTGCACATTCTGTATAGGGGGTGTTCACATCATACGCACAACATTACTCCATAACGAAAAGGTTTTTCGGTACTTCTCCCCCGATCCCGTCATTTTTTACTGTGCAACGCCCTTCATTGTCAGTGCAATGCGTTTTTTTGCCGTATCCACCTGAAGAATCTTCACCTTGACGACCTGGCCGACCTTGAGCACGTCCCGGGGATGTTTGACAAAGCGGTCCGAGATTTGGGAAATGTGCACAAGGCCGTCCTGATGCACCCCGATATCCACAAAAGCGCCAAAATCAATGACGTTCCGTACCGTACCGGTGAGTTCCATACCGGGCTTGAGGTCCTCCATCCCCATAATGTCACTGCGCAGAAGCGGCTTGGGCAGGCTGTCGCGCACATCCCGGCCGGGACGGCACAGTTCCGCTGCGATGTCCATAAGGGTCGGTTCGCCCACACCCAGGGTTTCGCACAGGGCGGCGGCGCCTTTGGTTTTGATGCGGCGGGGCAGCTCCTGCATGGTGTCGGTGCCGATATCGGCGGCGGTGTAGCCGCAGGCATCCAGCAGCCCCTTGGCGGCGGCGTAGCTTTCGGGGTGAACGGCGGTGCCGTCCAGGGGATTCTTGGCACCGGGAAGCCGCAGGAAACCGGCACACTGCTCAAAGGCCTTGGGGCCCAGGCCCTTGACCTTTTTCAGCTGGGCGCGGGAAGTGAAAGCGCCTTCCTCCTCCCGTCGGGCCACGATATTCTTGGCGGTGGCAGCGGTGATGCCGGCCACACGGCGCAGCAGAGGCGCCGAGGCGGTGTTCAGGTCCACGCCCACCGAGTTGACGCAGTCTTCCACCACACCGTCCAGGGTCTCGGTCAGGCGCTTCTGGGGCATGTCATGCTGGTACTGGCCCACGCCGATGGCCTTGGGGTCGATCTTGACCAGTTCGGCCAGGGGGTCCTGCAGGCGGCGGGCGATGGACACGGCGCTGCGCAGGTTCACATCAAACTGGGGAAACTCTTCCGCCGCCAGTTTGGAGGCGGAGTAGACGCTGGCGCCGGCCTCACTGACCACCATGTACTGCAGATGCAGGCCTTTTTCCGCGGCCAGTTCCCGGATAACCTGGGCGGCAAACTCCTCGGTCTCGTGTCCGGCGGTGCCGTTGCCGATGGCCATGAGCTCCACATGATGCTGCAGGACCATGGACTTGATCCTGGCCTTTGCCTGGTCCACCTTCTTGAATTCCGGCACCGGATAGACCACACCGGTATCCAGCACCTTGCCGGTGGGGTCCACCACCGCCACCTTGCAGCCCATACGGTAGCCGGGGTCCAGACCCATGACCACCTTGCCCGGGATGGGCGGCTGCAGCAGCAGCTGGCGCAAGTTATCGCCAAAGACCGAAATGGCCCCTTCCGCCGCCGCGGCAGTGAGGTCGGCCCGCAGCTCATTTTCCAGGCTGGGGTGAATCAGCCGGGTATAGGCATCCTTTGCGGCGGCTTCCACCAGCAGAGCACTGGCACCGCCGGTCTTTTTGCGGGCAAACATCCAGGCAACAATGGCCGCGGCACGCTCGGCATCCACAGCGATGCTGACCTTGAGAAAACCTTCCCGCTCGCCCCGGTCCAGGGCCAGTACACGGTGGCCGGGAATCTTGGACAGGGGTTCGCTGTAATCATAATACTGGGCGTAAACGCTGTCCTCTTTCTTTGCCTGCACGCTCCGGATCTGGCCAAAGGCACGGTAATACCGGCGCAGCTCGGCACGGCAGCGGGCATCATCCGAGATGAACTCGGCAATGATGTCCTGGGCACCGGCCAGGGCGGCGGCCGCATCGGGCACTTCTTCGGTGCAGTAGGCGGCGGCCTCCTGTTCAGGGTCAAAGTCAGCGCGCTGCGCCAGCAGAGCATCCGCCAGAGGCTGCAGCCCCCGGGCCCGGGCGATGCTGGCCCGGGTCTTGCGTTTGGGCTTGAAGGGGCGGTAGATGTCCTCCACCTCCGCCAGAGTCTTGGCGGCAGACAGGGCTGCGGACAGTTCCGGCGTCATGGCCCCCTGTTCACTGATGAAGGATTCCACCTCACCCTTTCGTTTGTCCAGACCGCGCAGATATTCCAGACGGTCCCCCAGGGTGCGCAGAGCCTGGTCATCCATGGACCCGGTGGCCTCCTTGCGGTAACGGGCAATGAACGGGATGGTATTGCCCGCATCGATCAGGTCAATGGCCCCCTGGACGTTCTTGGCGGACAGGGACAGTTCCTGTGCGATTTGTTCGGCGTAGTTGCTCATGGTTTCTCCTTTTTCACTGAAATGACCTTTTATATACTAAAGATATATAAAATTTATGATAGGTGATTTTCGGGCTGCTTCCGGCGGCGCAAAACCAGCAGATAGACCGCATATGCGGCCAGAGCCGTCAGGCTGACGGGCACCGACACGGACAGGCCGGGGGTGCGGTAGGTAAAGAGAATCTCGCTCTCCCCTGCCGGCACCGGTACCGCCATCAGCCCGTTATCCACATTTAGGATGGGCACCTCCTGCCCGTTGACGGTGGCGGTAAACCCGTCATCGTAGGGAACGCTGAAAAAGACCAGCGTGTCTTCCTGCTGGCTGCTCACGGCAGAAAACCCGGTTCGGGTGGCCGTGAAACCGGTCACCCCGCTGGAGCGGCGGTCGGCACAGTCCTGCACATACGTCTCGTAGTCCCGGGATTCCAGCAGGTCCTCCGGCAGCGGCTGGAGGGAGCCGCCCCAGGTTTCGGCCTGTTCTTCGGTGAGGAGCAGGGCTTTCATCAGAACCTGGGCGCGCTCATTTTCCGGCAGATTCTCAAAGCGGTCGGGGGTGATATAATACTCATAGGTAAATCCCATGGGGACCCAATCCTGATTTTCATACACCGCGTAGTGTTCGGTGGAACTGACCAGGGCCCAGCTGCGGGTCATATCGCCTTCCCAGGCTGAGACCTTGTCCTCCGGCACCAGGGTATAGCGCACGCTGAGCAATCCCCGCAGGGCATACAGGTCCATATCCGGTTTGGAACTCACATCCCGGGTGACGCCCACAGAGGGATAGAATTCCAGAATATGGGGCGCCACCGTGGAATGGAAACACTGGATGCAGCTCTTGTCCAGCCAGATGCCCATATTATTGTAGCACTCATAGGCGTCCAGCCGGTAAAAGCCATCCGAGGGCAGAGCGTCGTTCAGTTCGTCCACATCGCCCCAGGTTTCGGCAGGATAGTCCAGGTCATGGTCCCACTGTCCGTATTTGCAAATGGAAATGTGTACGGTACCGTACACAAAGGTAAACCCCAGGATACCCGCCAGAAGCACCGAAGAAAACCGGCGGGGACGCCGCAGGCCGTAGCGCAGCAGCAAGGCAAACAGCCCCACCCCCAACAGGCTGAGGATGAACAGTCCCCAGAAACGGTACTGGTTATCCACCACGCCCAGCACAAAATTGCCGTCCTCGTTGGCGTTGGGCACCAGGGCAAAGGCGGCGGCGGAAACGGTCACCACAGCTGCCAGCCCCAGGGCCCGGGGGACTTCCGTTTCCCGCACGCCTTCGTGGCGCAGGGCCATGGCACTGGCCGCACACAGAATCAGGATGGGCATGTAGTACCAGCGGGCGTAATAGCTGGAATTGAGGGCGTAAAAGGCACTGTTGAGCACCGGCACGAAGGCACAGACCACACAGACTTTCAGGATCCGGGTGAAGGGGTGCCGCCGCCAGACCCGGCAGAAGGCCAGACCGGCCACGATCCCCACCACCGGCAGATACGCCGTCAGGCTGGTCCATTTGGTGATGCCCTGGGTAAACAGGTCGGTGAGATAGGGCGCATCCGGCGCCATAAAGGCACTGTACAGGATGGCCAGATACTGCTGGGGATTGCCGTACACCAGATAGCCATATCCATTGAAAGGATCGATGGTTCGTGGATTCTGCAGAAGAGACAGACCCGCCGGAAGGAGCAGTACACACCCCATGGCACAGCCCAGCAGGGTTTCCAGGGCAAGGCGGCCAAACAGGCGCAGGGTCAGGCGATACCGCTTTGACAGGCACATGCACACAAAGTAGACGACCAGAAACACCGCCTGTCCTGCAAAGAAGAAATAATTGTTGAGCAGGTTCAGGGCCGCCCAGAAGGGGAACCGGCCATATTTACGGTCCAGCACCGCCTCATCCAGGGCATTGAGCATATATGGGAACAAAGCCGGGGCGTCCAGAAAGAAATAAAAGAAGATGTTGTAGATATTGAATCCGCAGAATGCGTACAGCACGCCGCCGATGATACTCCATTCCTCACTGCGCACCCACCGGCGCATCCAAAGGTAGGCCCCGCCCCCTGCCACGGCAAATTTCAGGCAGAGCATTGGCACCATGGTAAAGGGCATCCAGCGGGCAGGGATGAGGATGGTCAGCCAGAAAAAGGGCGATCCCAGGCAATAATAGGAGTAGGCGTTGAGGAACCCGCTGCCCAGGTCGGTGGCCCAGCTGAAAGAACCGCCCTGCTTGACGAAATCGTTGGCGTAGGCGTAGAACGGGATCATCTGGTCGTTGAAGTCGCCTGCATAATGGAAGAAGCCGCCGGTGACCCCGTCAATGATGCAATGGGGCACGAACAGAACGGCCGCCAGCACCAGACAAAGGCCGAACACCTGCCAGTAGCAGGTGCGGCGCGCACGCAAAGGCAGCAACGACATGGAAAAACCCTCCTTTGGACGGAAAAAACCGTTTTCCAACGCCGGGGAATGTGGTATACTGAATCTATTGTTTCAGAAAGGATCTGCTCAGATGAAAACGTTTCCCTTTAACGCCCTGCTGGGGCGGATGAAATACATCACACGATGGGCTTTGATGCGCAATGGCCGGCCCGAAAGCCTGAGCGAACACACCGCCGACACGGCTCTCATCGCCCATACCCTGTGCCTGATCGCCCAGAACTGCACCGGTACGGGAGCCGGCATCCGACCGGACACGGTGGCCACCGCGGCACTGTACCACGATGCCCCGGAGATCCTGACCGGAGACATGCCCACGCCGGTAAAATACAAGAACGATGCCCTGCGCACCGCCTACAAGGCAGTGGAGGCGGAGAGCGCCCGGGCTATGGCCGGACTGCTGCCCCCGGAATTGCAGAACACCGGGGTGCTGTATCTGACCGGGACCGTGCTTTCCGATGCGGAGCGCAAACTGCTGAAAGCGGCGGACCGGCTTTCGGCCCTGATCAAGTGCATAGAGGAAAGTCAGGCCGGCAACCGGGAATTCGAGGCGGCCATGGCGCAGCAGCGTCAGGCGCTGGTGGACATGCACTGTCCGGAAGCCGACTATTTCATGGAGCATATGCTCCCCTGCTACACCCAGAACCTGGACGAGCTGACCCGGGGACGGTTCTGAGCCTTACTCCTGACAGCGGTAGACCGCGTCGATGAGTTTGTCCACATCCTCAAAATGAGACAGGGTGGCACAGGCACGGCGCAGGGCGGCCGCCCCGCGCAGGCCTTTCATATAATGCATGGCCTGACTGCGGGCCTGGGGCATGGCCGCCCACTCCCCTTTTTCCTCACACATTTCGTAGACCTGGTTGCGAAGGGCGGTCATCCGCTGGTTGAGGGTGGGCTGCGCCGGCTGGGGCTGACCCAGCATGGCAGCCCGTACCCGCTCAAACAGCCAGGGATCCCCCAAGGCGCCCCGGCCGATCATGACACCGTCACAGCCGGTGCGTTCCATCATCTCCATGGCGCCCTCGGCGGTGGTGATGTCGCCGTTGGCCAGTACCGGGATGGACACCGCCCTTTTCATCTCGGCGATGGCTTCCACGTTCACCGGCGGGATGTACATCTGTTCCCGGGTGCGGCCGTGCACCACCAGAAGGTCGGCGCCATTTTCCTCACAGGCCGCAGCCACCCGGGGACCGGTCAGGTGTTCCTCGTCCCAGCCGATGCGCATCTTGACGGTGAGAGGGGTATCCGGGCCCAGAGCCTGTCGGGCGGCTTTGACCATAGCCCCGCACAGATCCGGGTCCAGCATCAGTTTGCTGCCCGCTCCGCTGCCGGTGATTTTGGGCGCCGGACATCCCATATTGATATCCAGGATATCGAATTTGACGCCCTTTTCCCGCACAATGGCAATGGCATGGGCCAGGATCTCCGGCTCGTTGCCGAACAGCTGGATGGCATATACCCCGCCGGGGGCATCATCCCGCAAAAGCTGCACACTTTTATGATCGCCGAAGGTGATGGCCTTGGCACTGGCCATCTCGCTGACGCTCCAGACCGCACCGTGCCGCATCATAAGATGCCGGCAGGCGGCGTCGGATAATCCGGCCATGGGGGCGAACACCGCTCCCGCCGGGATATTCAGGTTTCGTAACTGCATGGGGACCTCTTTCTTACAAAACGGTACGGGCGCCGTGCGCCCGGTCAGATTATTGTACCACACTCCCCACAAGTTCGCAATTTGTGATATACTGGTTCCGGCTGTTTCAGCCGAACTTTTACAACGGAGGACAAAATGAAACTGCTGGTACTGGATGGCAACAGCCTTTTGAACCGCGCATTTTTCGGCATTCGGGTACTGACCACCAAGGACGGAAAGTACACCAATGCCATTTTCGGATTCCAGAATATTCTTCTGAATCTGCTGGCAAACCACAGCCCCGACGCCGTGGCCATTGCCTGGGACGAACGTGCCCCCACCTTCCGCCACAACGCCTTTGACGGGTACAAGGCCACCCGTCACGGTATGCCCCCCGAACTGGCCGAGCAGATGCCGGTGATGAAGCAGCTGCTCACCGACCTGGGATTTGCCCAGGTGAGTCTGGCCGGATGGGAAGCCGACGACATCCTGGGCACCCTGTCCGCCGCCTGTGAGGCCGCCGGCGGGCAGACCCTGCTGGCCACCGGGGACCGGGACAGCTTGCAGCTGGTGGACGACAACACCACCGTTCTGCTGGCCACCAACAAGGAGACTCTTGTCATGGATCCGGCCGCCATCCGGGAAAAGTACGGGGTGGAGCCCATTCAGCTCATTGAAGTGAAGAGCCTGATGGGGGATTCCTCGGACAACATTCCGGGCGTGCCGGGAATCGGCGAAAAGACCGCCCTGGCTCTTGTCCAGAAGTTCGGCAGCCTGGAAGGGGTGTACGAGCATCTGGACGACAAGGCCATCAAACCCAAGCAGCGGGAAAAGCTGGCAGCTTCCCGGGAGATGGCCGACCTCTCCCACATGCTGGGCACCATCCGCCGGGATGCCCCCATTGACACCGACCCGGAGCATTACCGCCGGACCAAGGGAGACCCCGCCGCCGCAGCCAAGCTGCTGGCGGAACTGGAAATGCACAAGCTGGCCGCCCGCTGGGGGCTGAACCAGGCGGAATCCGCCGAACAACCCCAGGAAGAACTGCCGAAGGTGACCGCCTCTGCCCTGCCTCTGGTGCCGGAAGGCCGGTATTATCTGGCCCGCACCGCCGGTAAGGAGGGCGGGGCCTGGTATGCCGTGCAGGGCAGCGAGGTGTTCGCCCTGGACGAAAGCCGTCTGCCCGGACTGCTGGACAGCAGCGCCGATCTGTTTGTGTTTGATGCCAAGCCTTTGTACCGGCTGGCCTTGGAGCACGGCGGCGTGGGAGCCGCCATCCGGTTTGACGGCAAGCTGGCCGCTTACCTTTTGAATCCGTCCGCCAGTGATTACCAGGTAGCGCCTCTGGCGGCAGAATACGGTGTTGCCCCTGCCTTTGCCTGCGAGGAATACCCGGATGCCGGCGTGCTGGCCGCTGTGTGCGACACCCTGGCCCAACACCTGGATGAGCAGGGGCAGCACAGGCTGCTGGCCGAGATGGAACTGCCCCTGGCCCGGGTGCTGGCGGACATGGAACGCATTGGCTTTGCGGTGGACGCCGAGGGCATCCGCGCTTTCGGGGACAGTCTGCGGGCGGAACTGGACGGGATTCTGCGGCGCATCTACAACGCCGTGGGGTATGAGTTCAATCTGAACAGTCCTAAACAGCTGGCCGAAGCCCTGTTTGACAAGCTGGGGCTGCCGCCCCGCAAAAAGACCAAGAGCGGGTATTCCACCGACGCCGAGACGCTGGAAAGCCTGCGCCCCTACAGCGAAGTGGTGGACGACATCCTGAAATACCGCACCTATGCCAAGCTGCTTTCCACCTATGTGGAGGGACTGCTGAAAGCCCAGGGGCCGGACGGGCGCATCCATTCCACCTTCATCCAGACCGAAGCCCGCACCGGGCGCATCAGCTCCACCGAACCCAATCTGCAGAACATTCCCATCCGCACCGAGCTGGGCAGCCGTCTTCGGGGCTACTTTGTGGCCGGGGAGGGCTGCACCCTGGTGGATGCCGACTATTCCCAGATCGAGCTGCGGATCCTGGCCCACATCACCGGCGACGAGGCCATGTGCCATGCCTTCGCCTCCGGGGCGGACATCCACCGCTCCACCGCGGCCAAGATCTACCACATTCCGGAAGAGGAAGTCACCCACGAGCTGCGCAGCGCTGCCAAGGCCATCAACTTCGGCATCATGTACGGCAAGGGGGCCTTCTCCCTGGGTAAGGACCTGAACATTCCGGTGAAGGAAGCCGAACGGTTTTTGCAGACCTATCTGAACACCTTCCCCAGTGTGGACGGATATATGAAAGACTGCATTGCCCACGCCAAGGAAAAGGGATATGTGGAGACCCTCTTCGGCCGCCGCCGGCCTTTGCCCGAGCTGGCCAGTTCCAACTTCCAGGTGCGCAGTTCCGGCGAGCGGATGGCCCGCAACACCCCCATCCAGGGCACGGCCGCGGACATCATCAAGCTGGCCATGGTCCATGTGTGGCAGCGGCTGCGGGACGAAGGCCTGCGGTCCCGGCTGCTCTTGCAGGTGCACGACGAACTGATTGTGGAAGCACCGCTGGAGGAAGTGGAACAGGTCAAGGCCCTGCTGAAGCAGGAGATGGAGCAGGTGGTGCAGTACCGCGTGCCCCTGACCGCCGAGGTGGGAACCGGCAAGACCTGGCTGGAAGCACACTGAATATAAAAAGAGGACTGGGATTTTTATGTATATACTGGGATTTGAATCCACCTGTGACGAGACCGCAGCCGCTGTGGTCAAGGACGGGCGGGAAGTCTGCTCCAACGTCATTGCCACCAGCGTGGCCGAGCAGGCCCTGTACGGCGGCGTGGTGCCGGAGATCGCCAGCCGCCGCCATGCGGAAAACATCAGCGCCGTGGCCGAAAAGGCCCTGGCGGATGCCAACCTGACCATGGCAGACATCGACGCCGTGGCCGTGACCTTTGCGCCGGGGCTGATCGGTGCCGTGCTGGTAGGGGTCAACTTTGCC
This sequence comes from Subdoligranulum sp. DSM 23681, assembly GCF_057005535.1. NCBI lineage: Bacteria > Bacillati > Bacillota > Clostridia > Eubacteriales > Oscillospiraceae > Subdoligranulum > Subdoligranulum sp. DSM 23681. The sequence continues at coordinate 399,694 of NZ_CM168050.1, forward strand.
AAAGGGCTGGCCTACGCCGCCGGCAAGCCCCTGGTGCCGGTGCACCATCTGCGCGGCCACATCGCGGCCAATTATCTGACCCACCCGGACCTGAAGCCGCCTTTCCTGTGTCTGGTGGCCAGCGGCGGGCACAGCCACATCGTACTGGTGCAGGACTGGTGCCGGTATCAGATCCTGGGCCGCACGGTGGATGATGCCGCCGGCGAAGCCTTTGACAAGGTCGCCCGCACCCTGGGCCTGCCCTACCCCGGCGGCCCCAGCGTGTCCCAGGCGGCCCGCACCGGCGACCCCCATGCCTATCGCCTGCCGGTGCCCCATGTACAGGGCAAATACAACGTGAGTTTTTCCGGGCTGAAGACCGCCGTGGTCAACGAGGTCCACAACGCCCAGCAGCGGGGCGAGACGGTGAGCGTACCCGATATGGCAGCCAGCTTCCAGGAGCGCATTGCCCAGATCCTGGCCAAGAAGCTTCTGGCCGCCGCAGCCGACACCGGCGCCAAGACCGTCTGTCTGGCCGGCGGCGTGGCAGCCAACGGACGGCTGCGCCAGCTGGTGAATGACGGCGTACAGAAGCTGGGCGCCAAGGTGTATCTGCCCGAGCTGAAATACTGCGGAGACAACGGAGCCATGATCGCGGCACAAGGGTATTATGAGTATCTGGACGGCAACCTGGCCGACTGGACCCTCAACGGCCTGCCAACCCTGGAGATCGACTACCGGTGAGGGGTTGCGTTCTACGGCTATCTATTGTAAAATATGGGATTGTAACATTCGATTTGGGGTGTCATTATGTCTGAAGAAAAATTTTCCAATTTTATAACCGAGGTCATCGATGCCGACCTGGCCGAAGGCAAGGTCAAGGAGATTCACACCCGGTTCCCGCCGGAGCCCAACGGCTACCTGCATATCGGTTCCGCCAAGGCCATCTACATCAACTACATGGTGGCCAAAACCTACGGCGGCAAGTTCAATCTGCGCTATGACGATACCAACCCTGCCCGGGAAGACGACGAATATGTACAGAGTATTCTGCGCGATCTGAAGTGGCTGGGCGCTGAACCCAACGGCGGCATCTTCTACGGCAGCGATTACTTTGAAAAGTGCTACGAGTACGCTGAGAAGCTCATCGAAGAAGGCAAGGCCTATGTGGACGACCTGACCCGGGAAGAGATGCAGGAGTACCGCGGCAACGATGCAGGCAAGCCCAGCCGGCCTTCCCCCTACCGTGACCGCACGCCGGAGGAGAACCTGGACCTGTTCCGCCGCATGCGCGCCGGCGAGTTTGCCGACGGCGAAAAGACCCTGCGCGCCAAGATCGATCTGGCCAGCCCCAACATGAACCTGCGTGATCCGGCCATCTACCGCATCAAGCACGTGCATCATCACCGCCAGGGCGACAAGTGGTGCATCTATCCCCTGTACGACTTTGCCCATCCCATCCAGGACGCCATCGAGGGGATCACCCACTCCCTGTGCAGTCTGGAATTTGAGAACCATCGCCCGCTGTATGACTGGGTCATCCGGAACATCTTCGGCGGCGAATTTCCCAAACAGCGCGAGTTTGCCCGCCTGAACGTGACCAACACCGTCATGAGCAAGCGGTATCTGCGGGAACTGGTGGAAAAAGGCATTGTGGACGGCTGGGACGATCCCCGCATGCCCACTCTGAGCGGTCTGCGCCGCCGGGGCTACACCCCCACCAGCATCTTTGAGTTCGTACGCGGCGCCGGCATCTCCAAGGCGGACAGTCTGGTGGATATGCGTCAGCTGGAAGCTGTGCTGCGCGCCGAGCTGGAACTGAGCGCCCAGCGCCGCGTGGCGGTTCTGGACCCGGTCAAACTGATCATCGACAACTACCCCGCCGACAGCTGCGAATATTTTGACCTGCCCAACAACCCCAACCGGGAGGCCAACGATTCTTCCACCCGGCAGGTGGCCTTCACCAGGGAAGTCTGGATCGACCGCAGTGACTTCTTTGAGGTCCCGCCGCCGAAGTTCAAGCGCCTGACCCTGGGCAGCGAAGTCCGCCTGATGGGTGCCTATCTGGTGCGCTGCACCGGCGTGGACAAGGATGCGGAGGGTAACATCACCGCCATTCACGCCGAGGCCGATCTGGAGACCCGCAACGGCAACCCCGCCGATGGCCGCAAGGTCCGCGGCACCATCCATTGGGTGAGCTGCGAACACTGTGTGGATGCCGAGGTGCGCCTGTATGACAAGCTGTTTACCGAAGCCAACATGAACAGCATCCCCGACGACGCCGACTTCAAGGATTATCTGAATCCGGAAAGCGTCACCGTCATGCCCCATGCCAAGCTGGAAAAGAGCCTGGAAGGCGCACAGCCCGGTGAACGGTTCCAGTTCGTGCGCACCGGTTACTTCACGCCAGACAGCCATGATCCGCATGTGTACAACCGCATTGTGATCCTGAAGGACAGCTTCAAATTGAACTGATTGATCTGAATATACAAAATAGGCCATAGAAAAGCCCCCAACTGTTCGGAATTTCCGGAAAGTCGGGGGCTTTGTTTGTACGATTTTTTTACGACTTTACGACTCAAATGCGACCTAAATTCATACTGTATTTTACATTATTATGCAGTATCACACATAAAGAAAACCGCGCAACAATGAGATTTCCTCATGTATACGCGGTTTTCTTTTGGCGGAGTAAGAGGGATTTGAACCCTCGCGGCCCGTTAAGACCCTACGCCCTTAGCAGGGGCGCCTCTTCGACCTCTTGAGTATTACTCCAAGTCAAAGTGATTCATCTATTCACTTTTTACAAAAAATGGCGGAGAGGATGGGATTCGAACCCATGGTCCGCTCGCGCGAATCGCTGGTTTTCAAGACCAGTTCCATAAACCACTCGGACACCTCTCCATAGTGGCTCCACCACAATGCGAGAATTATTTTAGCACAGGGTCTTCTCCCTGTCAAGAGGATTTTTTTCTTTTCTTGCAAAAAATGTATCTTTCCTGTTTTGCCCCACTTGCAATGGGACAGATGAACCGATATACTAAAGGACAGGAAAATGGTAAGGAGGATGCCGTATGCGTTTGTTCGATGTTCTGGGTCCGGTGATGACCGGGCCTTCCAGCAGCCATACAGCCGGTGCCGTGCGCATTGGATTGACGGCCCGAAAACTGCTGGGAGAACAGCCCGCCCAGGCGGAGATACTTTTGCACGGCAGTTTTGCGGCCACCGGGCGCGGACACGGCACCGACAAAGCACTGGTGGCCGGGTTGCTCGGCATGCAGCCGGATGACGAAAACATTCCCCGCAGCTTCACTCTGGCCCGTCAGGCAGGAATGCTGTTCACCGTGGGAACCATCAATCTGCGCGGCGCCCACCCCAACACTGCCCTGCTGCGTCTGCGCGGTGCGGATGGGCACAAGCTGGAAGTGATGGGATCTTCCATCGGCGGCGGGCGGATCAACATCTGCAAGATCGACGGCATCACCACCAATTTCGGTGCCGACCACGATACCCTGATCGTACACAATCTGGATACCCCCGGCCATGTCTCTGCGGTAACCACCTGTCTGAGTGAGCACCATATCAATATTGCCACCATGCAGCTGTATCGCTCCGCTGCCGGCGGTTATGCCGTGATGGTCCTGGAATGCGATCAGCCCATCCCGGCCGAGATCGTGGAAGAGCTGCGCCGCATGCCGGGTATTGTAAAAGTGACAAGTCTGAATCTGTAAAGGAGAACAAGATGGCATATACATCGGTGCGGGATCTGCTGAACGCCTGCAAAACATCCGGCATCCCCATGGACGAGATGATCCTGCGCAGCGATCTGGGCGAAAGCGGCCTGACGGAAGAGGAATCCCGGGCAGAGATGCGGCGTCTTTGGAAGGTCATGACCGAGACCAGCCGCAACTACCGGGCCGAAGACCGATCGGCCAGCGGTTTTGCGGGTGGTGACGCCGCCAAAGTGGAAAAAGCGGCTGCCGCCGGAATGCTGTACAGCAGCGGGTACTATGCCGAGGTGATTTCCGAAGCGCTGAAAACCGCGGAGTGCAATGCCTGCATGAAACGTATTGTGGCCGCCCCTACCGCAGGCAGCTGCGGGGTTCTGCCTGCGGTGCTGCTCCCCTTGTGGCGTGCCGGGGCCTTTGAGGAAGAATCCATCTGCCGTGCGCTGTATGTAGCTGCGGGATTCGGGCAGATTGTGGCCTCCCGGGCCACTCTGGCCGGCGCCGAAGGCGGCTGTCAGGCAGAAGTGGGTGCAGCTTCCGCCATGGCCGCCGCCGCACTGGTCTATCTGAAGGGCGGCACTGCCGAAGCCTGCGCCGAGGCCTTTGCCCTGGCCCTGACCAACCTGGAAGGGTTGGTGTGCGACCCGGTTGCCGGACTGGTAGAACTGCCCTGCATCAAGCGCAACGTGATCGGTGCAGTAAACGCCGTTTCTGCCGCCGACATGGCCTTGGCCGGCGTGGTGGGCCATATCCCCGCCGACGAAGTCATTGATGCCATGGCCGAGGTGGGGGCTGCCATGAGCGCCGATCTGCGGGAAACCGGTATTGGCGGATTGGCGGGCACCCCCACAGGGCAGGCCATCCGGGAGATCGTGACCATGGCCGGGGACAACGAGTGAGTGTCCCCGGCTCTCTGCCGCGGGTTCAATCGTAATCGTATTCGGGACTCTCGGCGGCCCTGTTGTCCAGATAACGGGCCAGCCGTTCCATATCTGTAAAACTGATGCGGCCGGTATCCGCCAGCGCCCCCAGCATGGCCTTCAGGTCTCCCCGGTACAGCCGCTGCAGATGGGCCGCACTGACCGCTCCGCAGTAGGTGACCTGCCGCACCAGCGGCGTATAAATATTCCGGTTGCCCTGTTTTTCTGACCGGACAAAATGCTTGTTTTCCAGCCGGAGGAGGAAATTGAGAAGAGTCGAATCCGCCCAGGTGCAATCTGCGGGCAGACAGGCTGCAATTTCCCGCCGGGTGGCAGGCTTTCCGCAATTCCACAAAGCGGTCATGACCTGTTCTTCGCTGTGAGAGAGTGTTTCCATTGCGCTGCGCTCCGCTTCTTTTACGTTTGTGGTTGTTTTTCTGTCATTTATTTTACATTTGTGGAAGATATTTTGGCAAGACGAAAATGTGCACAAAGTTGGTGACACATTTTCGTCTATTATTTTATCTTTTATTTTACGTTTGTAAAAGAAAGTGTATCTCATTCATGTACATTTGTCGTCCTTGTTTCCAAGACACCGGCCGGGATGGGTTCTTTTCGGTATTTTGCCGGTAGGTTTTTGCTTGCGGCCTGGATTTTGCACGGCGTATAATACGGATATCGGGCCGCCAAAGCCCGTACATGTGTGAAAGAAATCAGAGGAGGGGTTTCCCAATGGCGAGAGTGTATAATTTCAGTGCCGGACCTTCGATGCTGCCCGAAAGTGTGCTGCGCAAGGCGCAGGCTGAACTGCTGGATTATCACGGGTCCGGTCAGAGCGTGATGGAGATGAGCCACCGCAGCAAGTGGTTTGATGATATCATCAAGAACATCGAGGCCTCCATGCGGCGGGTGCTCAACGTCCCCGACAACTACAAGATCGGCTTTTTCCAGGGCGGCGCCACCCAGCAGTTTGCCATGGTGCCCCTGAACTTCATGACCACCGGCACCGCCGATTATCTGGTCACCGGCAATTTCAGCAAGAAAGCCGCCGAGGAGGCCGCCAAGTTCGGTACCGCCCGCATCGCAGCTTCCAGCAAGGACAGAAACTTCACCTATATCCCTGACGTGAAGGCCATCGACTACGACCCCAACGCCAGCTACATCCACATCTGCCAGAACAACACCATCTTCGGCACCACTTTTGCGGAGGTGCCCCAGGTGGAAGGTATTCCCCTGGTGGCGGACATGAGCTCGATGATCTTCTCCGAGCCCACCGATGTGACCAAATACGGCTGCATCTATTTCGGTGTTCAGAAGAATGTGGCCCCCGCCGGCATGGCCGTGGCCATCATCCGGGAGGATCTGCTGGGACACAGCGCCAAGGGCATTGCCCCAGAGACCATCCCCACCATGATGAACTATACCACCTTGCTGAAGGCGGACAGCATGTACAACACTCCGCCCTGCTGGTGCATCTACATGACCGGCCTTGTCATGGACTATCTGGAACATGAGGTGGGCGGCCTGGAAGAGATGAAGAAGATCAACGAGGCCAAGGCCAAGGTTCTGTATGACTATCTGGACAGCCAGGACTTCTTCAAGAATCCGGTGGAAAAGCCCTACCGCAGCCGGATGAATGTGACCTTCACCTCCCCCACCCCGGAACTGGACAAAGCTTTCTGCGCCCAGGCCGCCGAGGAAGGGCTGCTGAACCTGAAGGGGCACCGCCTGGTGGGCGGCATGCGGGCTTCCATCTACAACGCCATGCCGCCTCAGGGCGTGCAGAAGCTGGTGGAATTTATGGAGAAGTTCCGCAAGGAAAACGCCTGATTTTTTCAAAAGCAAGTCACAGGAGGGCTGAACGCCGATGTATACCATTAAAACCATGAACGCCATCTCCCCCGTAGGGCTGGCCAAGCTGCCTGCCGGGATGTTTGAGATCGACAACGATGCCGCAGAGCCCCAGGGCATTCTGGTACGCAGCGCCGACATGCACGAAGCACCCCTGCCGGAAAGCCTGCTGGCCATTGCCCGGGCAGGCGCCGGCACCAACAACATTCCCATTGACCGCTGCACTGAGGCGGGCATCGTGGTGTTCAACACCCCGGGTGCCAACGCCAACGCGGTAGCCGAACTGGTCATCGGGGCGCTGGTGGGCGGCAGCCGCAACCTGCCCGACGCCATCCAGTGGGCCAAGGGTCTGAAAGGCAGCGCCACCCTGGCCAAGGATGTGGAAAAAGGCAAGAAGCAGTTTGTGGGTCCCGAACTGCGGGGCAAAACCCTGGGTGTCATCGGCCTGGGAGCCATCGGTTCCCGGGTGGCCAATGCCGCCGTGGCCCTGGGCATGGAAGTTCTGGGCTATGACCCCTACATCAGCATCGACGCGGCGTGGAGCCTGTCCCGCAGCGTACAGCACTGTGTGGCGCTGAGCGACATGCTGCCCCGGTGCGATTATCTCACCGTGCATGTTCCCTATATGCCGTCCACCAAGCATACCGTCAATGCCCAGACCCTGGCCATGTGCAAGGACGGTGTCCGGGTGCTGAACTTTGCCCGGGGTGAACTGGTGGACACCGCCGCCATCCTGGACGGTCTGAGCACCGGCAAAGTGGCTTCCTACTTCTGCGATTTCCCGGCAGAGGAACTGCTGGGGGTACACGGTGTGTACTGCACGCCTCACCTGGGCGCCTCCACCCCCGAGAGCGAGACCAACTGCGCCGTGATGGCGGCCAACGAGCTGAGCGACTATCTGCGCAACGGCAACATCACCCACAGTGTGAACCTGCCCGACGTGCAGCAGCCCCGCCTGGGCGGACGCCGCATCTGCATGATCCACAAAAACGCTCCCGGCGTCATCTCGGCCATCACCGGGGTGCTGACCGCTGCCAACCTGAACATCGAAAACATGGTGAACAAGAGCAAGAAGGATGTTGCCTACACCATGCTGGATGTGACCGGCAATCTGGATGACGGTCTGGCCAAACAGCTGGCCGCCATTCCGGAAGCCATCCGGGTGCGGATTCTGTAACCACTTCTCCTCCCAACATAGAAAAACAGGTGTCTCCGGCTTGCGCAGTCGGAGACACCTGCTTTTTGGCTGATGGGGATGGGTTCAGCGGGTATACTGAGAGATCATGTGATCCAGGTCTTTCAGCGCCTTTTCGGCCCCGCGGGTCATCTTGTTCATGGTCTTGCGCATCTGGCGGCGGTCCTGGGTGGCCACATACACGGCGGCAGCGCCCATGGCGGCCCCCATGGCGGCGGTGGCCATACTGGTCATGGTGGTACTTTTCATGGTAATACGGCTCCTTTCGGTGTGAATCTTCCCGGTTTTGCGGGATCAGTGATAGTTTTCCAAACAGATTCGCCATTATGCGTCTTTTTTTCTCCCGGGCGATATGGTAAAATCATCTCAACCGCCCGAAAAGGGCAAAATCTCCACGAAAAGAGCGTGCGTTCCATGTCAGTTGCCCCCAAAACCGTCCTGTGTATCCACGATCTGCCCGGTTTCGGACGAGCCGGCCTGTCGGTCATCGTCCCCATCCTGTCGGCGATCGGCGTGCAGGCCGTGGCGTTGCCCACCGCTGTTCTGTCCACCCATACCGGCGGACTGGGGGCTCCGGCCAGACTGTCCAGCCCGGGATACGGTCCCGCTGCCCTGGCCCATTACCGCCGGCTGGGCATCAGATTCGACTGCATCTATTCGGGGTATCTGAGCGAGCCGGAACAGGCCTTGCTGGTGGAGCAGGCCATGGAATACTGGCCCGACGCCCTGACCGTGGTGGACCCGGTGATGGGCGACAACGGCCGGATGTACAGCGGTCTGGCCCAGGAGATGGTCCCCGCCCTGTACACCCTGTGCAGCAAGGCAGACATGATCCTGCCCAATGCCACCGAGGCGGCCCTGCTTTTGGGAGAGCCTTTGCCCGTCCCCGGCGCTGTGACGCCGGAAGCCGCCGCCGCTGCCGCCGAGCGGCTGACCCGTGTCTGCCCCCAGGTACTGCTGACAGGCGTTACCGCCGGACACAGCATCGTCTGTGCCGGGGCGGACAAAAATGGTGCGGCCTATACCGTGCGGACCCCGCTGATCCCCCGCCTGTTCCACGGAACCGGCGATATTTTCGGCGCGGTGCTGGTAGGGCGCCTGCTGCAGGGCAATGTTCCGGAAGCCGCCGCCCAGGCTGCCGCCGTCTTTGTGGGCGACTGCCTGCGCGCCACCCCCGAAGGTGCCGACGAGCGTCTGGGCGTGTGGCTGGAATCGGTATTGGGACGCCTTGTGCCCAACATCTGAGAATTTCCACTATCTACCATAAGGAAGTTAAATTCTATGCCTGTTTTGAACATCGTACTGGTCGAACCGCAGATCCCCCAGAACACCGGCAATGTGGCCCGCACCTGCGCCGTCACCGGTGCCAGACTGCATCTGGTAGGGCCCATGGGATTCAAGATCGACGACAAGAAATTAAAGAGAGCCGGTCTTGACTATTGGGGTCAGCTTGATATAACATACTATCAGAGCCTTTCGGAATTTATGGAGGCAAACTCCGGTCCGTTTTTCTATTTTTCTTCCAAGGCGACCCACCGGCACACGGATATTGCCTATCCGGACGGTGCGTATCTTGTCTTTGGACGTGAAGACGCCGGCCTGCCCGAAGAGCTGCTGGCTGCCAACCCCGATTCCTGCGTGCGCATCCCCATGCGCCGGGGGGGAGCGCTGCCTGAACCTGTCCAACTCTGTGGCAATTGGGGTATACGAAGCTCTGCGTCAGTGGAACTTTGCGGATCTGGAAACACAGGGACAACTGACCAAATTTAAATAGAAGTGAGAGAAGTGAGTGCACCGATGGAACGTAAACTTGCGATCATGACCGATTCCAGCTGCGACATCCCGAAGGATATGGCCGAGAAGTACGGCATCGACGTTTATGACTTCCCGATCAACATTGACGGGAAGGAGTATTTTGAGCGTCGGGACCTGACCTGCGACCAGTTCTACGAGCTGATGCGCAACGCCCAGGGCGTACCCACCACGGCCGCCATCACGGCCATGCAGTGGCTGGAGATCTATACCCGCTACGCCGACGAAGGCTATACCGACGTGCTGCATGTGAGCATCAACAGCGGCGGTTCCGCCACCTACGGTTATGCCCAGCAGGCGGCTGCCCAGCTGGCAGAGGAGCGCCCTGACTGCACCATGAAGATCCACCTGGTAGACAGCCATACATATTCCATGGTGTTCGGCTACTATCTGTGCGAATGCGCCCGCAAGCTGCGCAACGGCGGCGAGCTCCACAGCTGCATTGCCGAACTGGAACACAAGCTGGCCTGTGTGGAAGTCTGTCTGGCCGCGTACAGTCTGAAACAGATGAAAAAGTCCGGCCGCGTTTCGGCTGCCGCCGCTTTCGCGGGCGAGCTGCTGGGCCTGCGCCCCATCATCAGCCTGAACGACGGCATCAGCCACGTGGAAGCCAAGGTCCGCGGTGACGCCGCTGTCCCTGTGGCCATGCTGAAATGGGTCAAGTCCCGGGTGGACGACATGCGTCAGACCCCCTACCTCATCGCCTACACCTCCAGCACCGAAAAGCGGGACGAGCTGCTCAAGCTGTGCAAGAAGGAATTCGGACACGCACCTCTGGGCGTGTTCCAGCTGGGCGGCGCCGTCAGCGCCAATACCGGGCCCGATGCCATCGCTGTGGTTTTCGAGGGCAAGCCCCGTCGTCTGGCGGACTACCAGCCTTCCCTGCCCTGACCTATTTGCTCTTGCGGGCCGTCACCCCCTGTCGGGCGGCGGCCCTTTTTGCTGCGCTGTTTTGCTTTGCGGTATCTGATTTTTGTGTGAAAAGGACGTGAATCCCATGCAGACGAGCGACACCCTGACCCTGCGGGAGTGTGTGCTGGGCGACCGCCCCTTCTACCGCCATGTGGCGGTGGTGGTCATGCCCATCATTGTGCAGAACACCCTGTCCAATGTGATCAGCCTGCTGGACAATGTGATGGTGGGCCAGGTGGGCACCCTGCCCATGAGCGCCGTGGCCATCATCAACCAGCTTCTGTTTGTGTACAATCTGGTCATCTGGGGCAGTCTGGCCGGAGCCGGCATCTTCGGCGCCCAGTTCTTCGGCCAGGGAAATATGGAAGGGGTACGGCAGACCTTCCGCATCAAGCTGGTCACCGCCGCCATCCTCACCGCCGGGGCCCTGCTCCTGTTTGCGGCAGCGGGAACCCCGCTCATCGAGCTGTACCTCAGCGGCGATACCTCCCCCGCCGATGCGGCCGCCACCCTGGGCTATGCCCGGGACTACCTGTGGGTGATGCTCATCGGGCTGATCCCCTTTGCGGTGACCCAGACCTATGCCGGCACCCTGCGGGAATCCGGCCAGACCACCCTGCCCATGCAGGCCAGCATGACCGCCATGGTGGTGAACTTCATCTTCAACGGCCTGCTGATCTTCGGCCTGTTCGGGCTTCCGGCCCTGGGCGTGGTTGGCGCCGGCATTGCCACCTCCATTTCCCGTTTTGTGGAGTGCGCCATTGTGGTGTCCGGCTCTCACCGCAGCGTGGAGCGGTATCCCTTCTTCTCGGGGGTGTACGCTTCCTTCCATATTCCGGGCGCCCTGGTACGGCAGGTGGCGCTGAAAGGCGCGCCCTTGCTGCTCAACGAATTTCTGTGGAGCGTGAGTCAGGCGGCCCTGCTGCAGTGCTACTCGGTGCGGGGCATCCAGGTGGTGGCGGCGCTGAACATCTGCAACACCATCACCGTCATCTTCAACGAGGTGTTCCTCTCCCTGGGCAACGCCACCGCCATTCTGGTTGGCCAGGAACTGGGCGCGGGGCGCAAGGACGGTGCCCGCCGCACCGCCTGGCGGATGATCGTGCTCAGTGCTTTCAGCTGTCTGGTCATGGGCAGTCTGCTGGCGTTGTTCAGTCCCCTGATCCCCCATGTCTACAACACCGAAATGTCCATCCGACTGCTGGCGTCCAGCCTGATCCGGGTCGCTGCGCTGTGCATGCCCCTGTTCGCCCTTTCCAACGCCATGTACTTCACCCTGCGGTCGGGCGGCAAGACCTTTGTCACCTTCCTGTTCGACAGCTGCTTCACCTGGGCCGCCAACGTGCCCATGGCCTTTGTTCTGACCCGGTACACCGGGCTGGACATCGTTCTGGTCTACTTCATGGTGAACGTGCTGGACCTGATCAAATGCATCCTGGGCTTTGTGCTGGTCAAGCGCGGGTCCTGGGTGAGAACCATTGTGGAATAACCGGATTTTTCCGGCAGCAAACCTGCCCCGGCATCTTGCAAGGTGCCGGGGTTTTTGTTATAATAGCTTTTTGTTGAGCAACTTAGGATTTTAGGCTCCGCCGCCCGGTTTTGCACCGTGCGGCGACAAACCGGCCGGGGCTGGCGGTCCCGTATCCGGTCAAAATCTATCCGCCGGAGTATTGTACTATGATGAAATGGATTATCGTGTTCGTGGCCGCTGTGCTGGCGGTCTTTCTGGGTGTGCGTCTGGCCATGCGCCGGGACGACTCCGCACAGGGCAGCGCCCTGCGCACCAACCGGATGGTTCGCTGCGCCATGATCGCCGCCGTGTATGTGGTGCTCTGTCTGGCGCTGCAGCCCTTCAGCTACGGCGCCGTGCAGGTCCGTCTGGCGGAGGCCCTGTGCCTGCTGCCGGTGTTCGGCCCGGAATACATCGTAGGCGTGACCCTGGGCTGCCTGCTGGCCAACGCCCTGGGCTCCACCGTCATTGACGTGGTGTTCGGCACCCTGGCCACCCTGCTGGCCTGCCTGGTCACCTACGCCCTGCGCAATGTGCGGGTGAAGGGTCTGGCCCTGCCCGCTTCCCTGCCTCCGGTACTCTTCAACGCCCTCATCGTGGGGTGGGAGATCAGCGTCTTCTTCTCCGACACCCCCGCCACCCTGCCCGTCACCCTGTTCAACATGCTGACGGTGGGCATTGGCGAAGTGATCAGCTGCTGCATCCTGGGTGTGCTGCTGGTCCGCCTGATTGAAACCAACCGCGAGCTGAAAAAGCTCTTTGTGGAACCCGTGAAGCATCCTGCGGCCTGAGACCGCACCGAAAGGAGGACGTCATGCGCCCCGAACTGATTTTATGGGATTGGAACGGCACCTTGCTGGATGACGCCAGACTCGGCCTGGATGCGCTCAACCGTCTTTTGGCCCGCTTTGGCTACCCCCAGCGGTACGACATGGCGTCTTACCGGAAGATCTTCGGATTCCCCGTGGAAGACTATTACCTGCGCGCCGGGATGGATTTTTCCCGGCACCCTTTTTCTGTCCTGGCCGAAAGCTATATGGCCGACTACATCCCCCACGCCACCGCCTGCACCCTGGCACCGGATGCCCGACAGGTCCTGCAGACGTTTGCGGACGCCGGACTGCGGCAGGTCATCCTGTCCGCCTCCCCCGTGAACGTACTGGAAAGTCAGGTCCGGGAGCGAGGCGTCCGGCCCTATTTTGACCGGCTGCTGGGGCTGGGAGACATCTATGCCAAGAGCAAGGTGGACCTGGGTCTTGGCTATCTGCACGAAAGCGGCATGGACCCCGCCCGTGCGGTCATGATCGGCGATACGGTGCACGACTTTGAGGTGGCCCGGGCCATGGGCGTGCGGTGCGTGCTGCAATGCGGCGGGCACCAGAACGCCGAGACCCTGGCCGCCACCGGTGCACCGGTCTGCGATACCCTGGGCGACGCAGCCGCCCTGATACTGGAGGAACGTTGAAATGCAGTCAAAAAGCAGCAACATTATGGGGGCGTTTCTGACCATGTTCGGGGCCGCCTGCTGGGGGATCTCGGGTTGTACGGGACAGTATCTGTTCACCCGGCAGGGCATGGACGCTTTCTGGCTGGCCCCTATCCGGCTGTTCCTGGCCGGCGTCCTGCTGTGCGGGTACTTCCTGATCCGGAACCCCAAACTGCTCTTTGCTCCCTGGCATGGCCGCCGCAACATCATCGACCTGCTGATCTACGGCATCGCCGGGGTCAGCGGCTGCCAGATGCTCTACTTTACCACCATCCAGCTGGCGGGGGCCGGCATGGCCACCATTTTGCAGAACATCTCCCCGGTGTTCATCCTGATGGTGGTATGCTGGCAGGCCAGACGGATGCCTCGCGGTTTTGAGGTGGGCTCGGTGATTCTGGCTCTGGTGGGGCTGTTCTTCCTGACCACCCACGGCAGTCTGGACGGACTGGCCGTGAGCCCCGAAGCCCTGGTCACCGGTCTGTGCTGTGCCGTGTGCGTGGTGATCTACACCGTGTGGCCCCGGAATCTGCAGCAGCAGTTCCCCACCCCGGTTTTGCAGGGTTGGGCCTTCCTGGTGGGCGGCATCCTGTTCAGCCTGATCTGCCGTCCCTGGGAGAGCGGCTATGTGCCCAATGCCATGGGCTGGCTGGGCATTGCGGTGGTGGTGATCATCGGCAATGTGGTGGCCTTCTGCTGCTTCATGCAGGGCGTGAAGATGGTGGGCGCCCAGAAAGCCAGCCTGTACAGCTTTGCGGAGCCGGTGACGGCCGCCGTCATCAGCACCCTGGGGCTGGGGTCCGCCTTCACCTTCTGGGATGCACTGGGCTTCGGGTGCATCTTCCTGATGCTGGTCCTGCTGGCAAAACCGGAACACCCTTCCGCCCGTGCTGCCAAACCGGCTGAAGCCCGCACCTGAACGCTGCTGCGACAAAAGAATATGCCAAAATACACCCGTGCAAGGTTTGACACAGACCCTTGCACGGGTGTATTATATTGGAGTGTATCAACTGGCATACGACTAAATCGACCGCCCCGCAAGGCGGCAGAAATGATAGGGGTTCACATATGTCTTTTATGGAGAAACTGTTCGGAACTTTTTCCGACAAGGAACTCAAGCGCATCAAACCGCTGGCCGATAAGGTGCTGGCTCTGGAGCCGGAGATGCAGAAGCTGACCGACGCCGAGCTGCAGGCCAAGACCCCCGCTCTGAAAGAAAAGCTGAAGAACGGCGCCACCCTGGACGAGATCCTGCCTGAGGCATTCGCCGTCTGCCGGGAAGCCGACTGGCGTGTTCTGGGCCTGAAGCCCTACCCCGTGCAGGTCATCGGCGGCATCGTGCTTCACCGCGCCTGCATCGCCGAGATGCAGACCGGTGAAGGCAAGACCCTGGTGGCTACCATGCCCGTCTACCTCAATGCCCTGACCGGCGAGGGCGTGCACGTGGTCACCGTCAACGACTATCTGGCCAAGCGCGACAGCGAATGGATGGGCAAGGTCTACCGCTTCCTGGGCCTGACCGTGGGTCTGGTGATCCATTCCGTCACCCCTGCCGAGCGCAAGAAGGCCTACGAGGCTGACGTCACCTACGGCACTAACAACGAATTCGGCTTTGACTATCTGCGGGACAACATGGTGGTCTACAAGGCCAACATGGTCCAGCGCGGACATGCCTATGCCATCGTGGACGAGGTGGACTCCATCCTCATCGACGAGGCCCGTACCCCGCTGATCATCTCCGGCAAGGGCGAAGATTCCAGCGTGATGTACAAGCGCGCCGACGACTTTGCCAAGACCCTGAAGAAGAGCGTCATTGTGGAGCTGGACGACAAGGTGGCCGCCGAGGAACAGGTGGACGGCGACTATGTGGTGGACGAAAAGCACAAGAGCTGCACCCTGACCGAGAGCGGCGTGCAGAAAGCCGAAGCCTGGTTCGGCGTGGACAACCTGGCCGACGCCGACAACATGACCCTGCGCCATTACATCGACCAGGCCATCAAGGCCCGGGGCGTCATGCACCGCGACACCGACTACATCGTCAAGGACGGCGAAGTCATCATCGTGGACGAGTTCACCGGCCGTCTGATGTACGGACGCCGCTACAACGATGGCCTGCACCAGGCCATCGAGGCCAAGGAAGGGGTCAACGTGGCCGCCGAGAGCAAGACTCTGGCCACCATCACCTTCCAGAACTACTTCCGCATGTACAAGAAGCTGGCCGGCATGACCGGTACCGCTTCCACCGAGGCCGACGAATTCAGCGAGATCTACGGTCTGCAGATCGTCAGCGTGCCCACCAACAAGCCCCGGGCCCGCAAGGATCTGCCGGACAGCGTATACAAGACCGTCAAGGGCAAGTATGACGCCGTCATCAACCAGATCGTGGAATGCCATGAGAAGGGCCAGCCCGTGCTGGTGGGCACCGTCAGCGTGGAGAAGAGCGAGACCCTTTCCAAAATGCTGAAGGCCCGCGGCGTGCCCCACAACGTCCTGAACGCCAAGCACCACGAGCGCGAGGCGGAGATCGTGGCCCAGGCCGGCAAGCAGGGCGCCGTGACCATTGCCACCAACATGGCCGGCCGTGGTACCGACATCATGCTGGGCGGCAACGTGACCTATATGGCCAAGGCCACCCTGCGCAAGGAACTGGAGCGCAAGCTGGCCCAGGACGACGAAAAGATCGAGGCCGAGTATCAGGCAGCCCGCGCCGCCGCCAAGGCGGCCAATCAGCCCCTGCCCGAAAAGCCGGCGCCGGTGGATCATTCCGCCCGCCTGGACCTGCTGCTCACCGAAGCCGACGGCCATGCCGACACCGAGGATGCCGAGATTCTGGCTGCCCGCAAGCGGTTTGACGAGCTGGTGGCCGAATATGAGCCCGAGGTGAAGGCGGAAGCCGAAGCTGTGCGTGCCGCCGGCGGCCTGTTCATCATCGGCACCGAGCGCCACGAGAGTCGCCGTATCGACAACCAGCTGCGCGGCCGTGCCGGCCGTCAGGGTGACCCAGGTGCTTCCCGTTTCTTCCTGAGCCTGGAAGACGATCTGATGCGCATCTTCGGCGGTGAGCGGGTACAGAATATGATGAACTCCCTGGGCATCGACGAGGACATGCCCATTGAGAACAAACTCATCACCAACACCATCGAAAGCGCCCAGAAAAAGCTGGAAGCTTCCAACTTTGCCATCCGTAAACAGGTGCTGCAGTACGACGATGTCATGAACCAGCAGCGCGAGATCATCTACAAGCAGCGTCAGATGGTGCTGGACGGCGAGGATATCTCGGACAAGCTGCATGAGATGATGCGGGAATCCATCGACGAGAGCTGCAACTCTTTCCTCAGCGGCGATGTGCCGGATGACTGGGATTTTGCCGCCCTGCGCCGCCATTATATGAACTGGCTGTGCCTGCCCACTGACTTCAACTACTCCACCGAGCAGCTGAGCAATGTCACCAAGGAAGAAGTGGCCAAGACCCTGTATGACCGGGGCATGCAGATCCTGCAGGCCAAGGAAGCCAAGTACGGCTCCAAGACCATGCGGGAGCTGGAACGCATCTGCCTGCTGCGCAATGTGGATACCAAGTGGATGGACCACATCGACAACATGGATCAGCTGAAGCAGGGCATGGGTCTGCGCGGCTACGGCCAGCACGACCCGGTGGTGGAATACCGTCTGGAAGGCTTTGCCATGTTTGACGAGATGATCGCCTCCATCCGTGAGGACGCCGTCCATATGCTGCTGACCATCGAGATCCGCCGCCCCGAAGCCCAGCCCCAGCGGGAACAGGTCGCCAAGCCCACCGGCGAAGGCGCCCCCACCCGTCCCGGCGCCAAGGGCAGCGCCCCCGTGCGGGTACAGAAGATCGGCCGCAACGATCCCTGCCCCTGCGGCAGCGGTCTGAAGTGGAAGAAATGCACCTGCAAGGAATACCATCCTGACCTGTAATCCAAGTGCCCAAGACCGGACCCTGTGTCCGGTCTTTTTTGTTTGCCTGTTGCCATGGCCTTTGTTTTCGGGGCCAGATGTGGTAGAATAAAATTCATTTCCAATGAACTGCGGAGGTTTCATCGCTTATGAAAGCACATATCCAGAAGGAACCGCGCTGCGTGCTGCTGTGGAATTTCGGACCGCTGAATGCGGGATACGACCACCTGGCCCGCACGGCCTCCTCCTTTGGCCTGAAGGTCCGCTCCGTGGGGCCCGCCGAGTTGAGCGCCCGGGTGGGCGACCTGTGCACCGGTCGCCATGCCCCGGACAGAGCTTCCCTTCCCTCCCCCACCGACCACGCGGCCATGATCATCAGCGGGCTGCGCCATGACAACGGCTCTCTGGGCCGCTTTGTGGACGAAGTGCGCCGGGGCGGAGCCGCCATTGCCCTGCGGGCCATGGTGACCCCCACCAGCCGGGACTGGACCCTGGACGCCCTGCTGCGGGAGCTGTGTGAGGAACACGCCACCGTGGGAGGCCAGTCTTGACCCGCCGGGGCTGGATGGCCCTGGGCCTGTGCGCGGCGCTGGCAGCGGTGGTGGGATTCAGCTTCTGGCAGGACCGCACCGCCCCCAAAGCCTACACCGCCACCTGGTGGGATGTATTCGACACCGTGACGGTGGTCACCGGGTATGCCTCCAGCGAGGAAGAATGGCAGCAGCAATCCCAGGCGATCCACGATGACCTGCTGCATTATCACCAGCTGTTCGACATCTACAACACCTACGACGGCCTGACCAACATGGCCACCGTCAACGCCCAGGCCGGACAGGAACCGGTAACGGTGGACGCAGACCTGTTTGCCCTGCTGCAGTTCGGCAAACAGGCCTACGACCTGACCGACGGCGCCTGCAACATTGCGGCGGGCACGGTGCTTTCCTTGTGGCACGACGCCCGCACCGCCGCCGAAGCGGCTTCCCCGGAGACAGCCCTGACCGCCGATATTCTGCCCGCCGGGGACGCTTTGCAGCAGGCCGCCGAACACATGGATATGGATGATCTGGTCCTGGATGAGACGGCCTGCACCGTGCAGTTCGCCGACCCTGACCTGCAGCTGGATGTGGGCGGCATTGCCAAGGGCTGGGCGGTGGAACAGGCCGCCCAAAAAGCCGAAGTCCGGGGGCTGACCTCCGCCATCCTGAACGTGGGCGGCAACGTGCGGGCCATCGGCAAAAAGCCGGACGGCAGCCGCTGGACCGCCGGGGTCCAGGACCCGGACGGAGAGGAATACCTGGCGCAGGTATCCCTGGAACCGGGCCAGAGCCTGGTGGTCAGCGGAGACTACCAGCGACATTTCACAGTGGATGGGGTGCGGTATCATCACCTCATCGACCTGAGCACCCTGCAGCCCGCCCGCTACTGCCGCAGCGTGGCCATCCTGTGCACCGACAGCGGCATCGGGGATGCTCTTTCCACCGGGCTGTTCTGTCTGCCTCAGGCCCAGGGGCAGACGGTGCTGGCCAAGGTGGAGGGAGCCAGTGCACTGTGGGTGCTGGAGGGAGATGTGCTCCTTCCTTCCGACGGCTGGCCCCAATGATCTGCAAGCAAAAAGACCTTTCCCGCCGGGAACGCCCCGGTCCGGGAAAGGTCTTTTTTTATGGATGTTTCAGCTGATTCAGGTAAAACTGCCATGAGGCGGCTGTTCCACCAGCCCCATGGACACGCCCAGGGCCTCGTCCACCCGCTGCATGTCCTCGGGCGGGATGCGCCCCGCCCGCTCCCGCAGGCGGCGTTTGTCCAGGGTGCGGATCTGCTCGGTGAGCACGATGCTGTCCTTGCTCAGACCGCACCGGTCCGCCCGGACCCCGATATGGGTGGGCAGGCGGTTTTTGTCCTGCCGGGACGTGATGGCCGCCGCAATGACGGTGGGGCTGTGCCGGTTCCCGATTTCATTCTGGATGATAAGTACCGGCCGCACGCCTCCCTGTTCCGAACCCACCACCGGGCTCAGATCAGCGTAGAAAACTTCTCCTCTGTGTACCTCCATGGATTTGCCCTCCCTGCTTGTTTGTTCTGTTTACAGTATAAGCAGGCAGAGCGGGATTTAATCATCCCTGTTCCAAAACCGCAAAAGCACAGGCCAGACCCGCATCATGGGTCAGACTCAGGTGGGCCGTCAGATGATGTTCCTGCACCCACCGGGCCGCCTCGCCGCAGAGTTCATAATAAGGGGCACCGCTTTCCCGGCGCAGCACACCGATCTCCGCCAGGGCAAAGCCGCCCAGGCCACAGCCGCAGGCCTTGAGGAACGCTTCCTTGGCTGCGAAGTTGGCAGCGGCCGTCTCGGTCCGGTGTTTGCCGGTATGGGAGAGGAGCAGTTCCTGTTCCGCCGGGGAAAAGACCTTTTTCAGAAAAAGGTCCCGGGCAATGGCCTTTTCCATCCGGGCGCTCTCACACAAATCGGTCCCGATGCCGTAGATCATGCCGCACCTTCCTTTTGCTGATTGCGTCTTGCCTCAGCGCACATACACCACATAGTTTTCCTTGCGGGGAGCGGCAGGCTTTTCCCCGCCGGGAACGCCGTACCCCACCACGCAATTGCCCACGCCGGCCAGATATTCCGCGTTGGGCACGCCCCATTCCTTCAGCAGGGCTTTGCCTTCCTCGGTCTCAAACATCTCATAGGCGCGGTTGATCCAGCAGGAACCCAGGCCCAGGCTGGCCGCGGCGTTGAGCATGTTGCCCATGACCAGGCTGCCGTCTGCCTTCCAGTTGGGCTGCCGGGTATCGGCCAGAACCACCAGGTCCACCGGAGCCCCGTAGAAGGGGTCCTTGTCCGAGCCCATGACGGCAGCGTTCATACGGGACAGGTGATCCCGCACTTCCTTGTTGACCACAGCCACGATCACCGGGCTCTGCTGGCCCATGGCAGTGGGGGCGTACGTACCGGCCTTCAGGATGGCTTCGATCTTCTCGGCTTCCACCGGACGGTCCGCATAAGCACGGCAGCTGCGGCGGGTGTTCAGCGTATTCAGAGTTTCATTGGTCAGCATAATCAAAATCTCACCTTTCCGGCGGGGGCACCAACGGCCGTCCGCCCTGTTTTTTGTCTTTATTATACCATGCCTTGCAAGTTCCCGGCGCCAAAATGTGTTAATTTTTTTCAAATTTGCAGTTGGGTCCATTGCCTTTTGCAGTGCTTTCGGCTATACTAAAGACAGTCCATTAAAGTGGCATACAATGGCATATAAGGAGGTAGTTTCCCATGGAGACTTATGGAATCGAAAAGTTCGGGATCATCGGCCCCAAGGCCGTGTACCGCAA
This sequence comes from Subdoligranulum sp. DSM 23681, assembly GCF_057005535.1. Taxonomy (NCBI): domain Bacteria; kingdom Bacillati; phylum Bacillota; class Clostridia; order Eubacteriales; family Oscillospiraceae; genus Subdoligranulum; species Subdoligranulum sp. DSM 23681. The sequence continues at coordinate 420,332 of NZ_CM168050.1, forward strand.
CCTGACCCCCGCCCAGCTGACCGAGGCCGCTCTGCGCCGCGGTGAGGGCACTTTGTCCAACACCGGTGCCCTGGTGGTTACCACCGGCAAGTACACCGGCCGCTCCCCTAACGATAAGTTCATCGTTGATACCCCCGCTGTGCATGACGACATCGCCTGGGGCAAGGTCAACCGCCCCATCAGCCGCGAAAAGTTCGATGCCATCAAGGGCAAGGTCGCTGCGTACCTCCAGGGCCGCGAAGTCTTCATCTTCGACGGTTTTGCCGGCGCCGACAAGAAGTACACCAAGAAGTTCCGCATCATCAATGAGATGGCCAGCCAGAACCTGTTCATCCATCAGCTGCTGATCCGCCCCACCGCGGAGGAACTGGCCAACTACGGCGAACCCGACTACACCATGCTGGTTGCTCCCGGCTTCAAGTGCGATCCTGAAGTGGACGGCGTCCACAGCGAAGCTGCCATCATGATCGACTACGAGGCTCATGTCATCGTCATCTGCGGCAGCCAGTATTCCGGCGAGATCAAGAAGAGCGTCTTCTCCACCATGAACTACGTCATGACCAAGGAGAACGTTCTGCCCATGCACTGCTCCGCCAACATGGACCCCGTGACCCATGAGACCGCCGTCTTCTTCGGCCTGTCCGGCACCGGCAAGACCACCCTGTCTGCCGACCCCGCCCGCAAGCTGATCGGCGACGACGAGCATGGCTGGAGCCCGGACGGCGTCTTCAACTTTGAGGGCGGCTGCTATGCCAAGTGCATCAACCTGAGCGCCGAGAACGAGCCCGACATCTACAATGCCATCCGCTTCGGCTCCCTGGTGGAGAACGTGGTCATGGATCCCGAGACCCGTGAACTGGACTTTGATGATGGCAGCCTGACCGAGAACACCCGCGTGGGCTATCCCGTCAACTACATCAACAACGCCCAGATCCCCGGCGAAGGCGGCATCCCCAAGGTTGTCATCTTCCTGACCGCCGATGCTTTCGGTGTTCTGCCTCCGATCAGCCGTCTGGACAAGAACGCTGCCATGTACCACTTCGTCACCGGCTTCACTTCCAAGCTGGCCGGCACCGAGCGTGGCATCACCGAGCCGCAGCCCACCTTCTCCACCCTGTTCGGCGAACCCTTCATGCCCATGGATCCTTCCGTCTACGCGGAAATGCTGGGCGAAAAGCTGGACAAGTACGGCACCAAGGTCTACCTGGTCAACACCGGCTGGGCCGGCGGCAGCGCCGCTGCCGGTGCCAAGCGCATGAAGCTGGCTTACACCCGTGCCATGGTCACCGCCGCTCTGAACGGCAGCTTCGACTCCATCGAGTTCAAGCACCATGACGTGTTCAACGTGGATTATCCCGTCAGCTGCCCCGGCGTGCCCGACGAAATGCTGGACGCCCGCGGCATGTGGGCCGACAAGGACGCCTACGACGCCCAGGCCAACAAGCTGGCCCAGATGTTTGCGGACAACTTCGCCAAGAAGTATCCCAACATGCCTTCCGAAATTGCGGAAGCCGGCCCCAAGCCCAAGAACTGAGTTTCTGCGGCTGAGCTGAATCCATAAACCACCGTCCCCGCCCCTGCTGCTGCACGGGGCGGGGACGATTTATTTTGCAAAGGAGGCTCTGCCCCATGCAGATGGCACAGGAACTGCTTTTGTTTGTGGCGTCGGAAGAAAACCTGGGCCAGACCAACCAGAGTATTGCCCGCTACTGTCTGGCTCACTTTGATGAACTGCTGAACATGAGCATCACCCAGCTTGCAGCTGCCTGCCATGTTTCGGCCGCCACCATCACCCGGTTCTGCCACAGCCTGGGCTATGATGACTTTCTGCATTTCAAGGATGAGTGCGTCCTGGATCGCCGCATGCGGGCCCAGTCGGCCTACTACTGCGGCAATGTATTCGGCTACGACAAAGCCGCCCTGGTACAGCCTGCCCTGCAGGACAGCTGCCGCACCCTGGGAAGCGATCTGTACGCCTGTCTGGCCGGGGTGGACCCCAACCAGATGCAGGCCCTGGCGGATGCCATCCGGGCCGCAGAGGACGTGCTGCTGCTGGGGATGGAATACTCCGGCCTGATGATGCTGTACCAGCAGCGGGAACTGGTCAAACGGGGCAAAATCATCCGGGTTCTGCTTTCCACCGCCAACCTCCATGATGTGACAGTGAGCCGCGGCACCCTGATTTTAATGCTGAGCATGAACGGGTGCGGACTGGAAGTCATGATCGATGCCGTGCAGCGTCTGGCCGAGGAAGCCGGCGAATTCTGGCTGCTGACCCAGAACGCCGAAACGGCCCGGAAGTATCCCTTTGTAAAAAAGGCTGTGGTGGCCGGTGCCGGCAAGGATTATACCTTTCACCGGTATGCGGAGCTGGCTTTGGCCGACATGCTGCTGGCATACTTCGGCCCGCTGACACAGTTTGATGCAAATGGATTGCCCCTGCCGCAAGGGCATGCTATACTGTAAGCAACCGTTACAATAGAAAGAAGGAATATCATGTACAATCCTGGGGATTCCATGATCGAGGTGCGCGAATTGCTGATCAAGGCGTTCGCTTCGGCATGGGAAGTATGCGGTGACAAGATGACGAGCACCGACCGCGACGGCTACATTACCAGCAGCATCACGGTAATCGACAGCATGCAGGTGAGCCCGGAAATGATCTACGCTGAGGAAGGCTCCGGCCTGACCGACGGCGAGGAACTGGATCACCTGAGTGATCTGGTACGCGCCGACGGGATCTGGGTCTATTACGGAGTGCCGGCGGAGAATTTCTTCCTGGTGACCTGGATGCCCGATGAGGAAGCGGCCCGCCTGAAGGTGGCTTCTCTGATGGAAGAGGGCGACTGCGTGGCCTGCACCGTGGACCTGAGCCAGCAATGGCATTTTGAATGATCCATATCCGAAAAGGAAAGGAGGTACGGATATGAACGATATCGCCCAGATCCGGCCTCCGGTACAAGCCTGTCGTCTGCTGGACAGATTGCAGCAAGCCGGGTATGATGCCTACATTGTGGGCGGATGCGTGCGGGACAGTTTGTTGGGCCGCATCCCGGATGACTGGGATATCTGCACCAGCGCCCGTCCCGATGAGATCGAAGCCTTGTTTGCCGGACAGCGGCTGCTGCTGAAAGGCAAAAAACACGGCACGGTGGCGGTGGTGCTGGACGGCAGAAGCTGGGAGATCACCACCTTCCGGCAGGACGGGCATTATACGGACGGCCGGCATCCCGACTGCGTCCGCTTTGTCCCCTGCCTGCGGGAGGATCTGGCCCGCCGGGATTTCACCGTCAATGCCATGGCCTGGTCCCCGAAGGAAGGCCTTGTTGACCTTTTTGGCGGGCAGCAGGACCTGCAGGCAGGCATCCTGCGCTGTGTGGGAGACCCGGCGGCACGCTTCGATGAAGACGCCCTGCGCATCCTGCGGGCAGTGCGGTTTGCCGCCCAGCTGGGGTTCCGCCTGGATCCTGCCACGGCCGAGGCGGCCCTGGGTGCCCGGATGTCGGTGCGGTGTGTTTCCGTGGAGCGGATTTTTACCGAGCTGGATCGCCTTCTGGAAGGCTTTGCCGCCGGAACGGTCCTGGCCCGGTATGGACATATTCTGGCCGGTGCTTTGCCGGAAATCGAAGCCTGCATCGGCTGTTCTCAGCTGGGGCGCTGGCATTGCTACGATGTGTGGAACCACACGGCGGCGGCCGTAGGCGGATTGGACACCGAGGGAATGGACCCTCGCAGTGCCCGGGTCCTGCGCTGGTCCGTGCTGCTGCATGACATGGCAAAGCCGATGTGCCGCACCGAGGACGAGGACGGCACGGCTCATTTTCCGGGGCACAACCAGCGGGGTGCCCACCTGGCCCGCCAGATTCTGCAGCGGCTGCGGGCGCCTGTCTACCTGATTGACGGGGTGACGGCTCTGGTGGCGGTACACGACAGTCCCCTGCCCCAGTCGGAAGCCGAGATCCTGGAACAGCTGCATCAGCGCGGTCCGCTGTTCTGGCAGCGGCTGTGCCGTCTGAAACTGGCTGATCTGGCGGCCCACGCCAACAATGAAGCGGTGGCGCTGCGCTGCCGGGAAGTGCGGGAGTTTGCCGCCTGCATGCAGCACCTGGCCGATACCGCCTGTTATACCGTTTCAGGACTGGCCATCACCGGCAGCGACCTGATTGCCGCCGGACTGACCCCCGGCCCCCTGGTGGGCAATACGCTGGAATGGCTGCTGCGATCCGTCATGCAGGGCATCCTGCCCAACGAACGGGAGGCATTGCTGCAGGCTGTGCGCAGCCGGCAGCTTTCATAAGAAAAAGGCCCTCTGCCTTGGCGGCGGAGGGCTTTTTTGGTATATCATTCATCCAGAAGCAGATCTTCCAGGCAGTTCATGTACAGGTCCCGGAAGCCCTGTTCATCGGCATTGGCCAGCAGGTGGCTCAGGCGATTCAAAATAACGTCGTTCCAGATTTTTTTCCAGTTCAGCATGGTGTATCGGCTCCTTTCCCGTTTTTCGGTTTGTCTTTCGGTCTGACTGTATGATACCGCAAAACAAGGAGGGAGTTCTGTTTTTTTCAAAATATGAAAAGGCCGCCCGAACCCGGAGATATCCGAAAGGGCGGCCTGCCATTTTTTAATTGAACTTGAAGATCTTCTGAGCCACGCGATAGCCCCACAGGGTGATGCCGCGGCCGGCTTTCCCGGGCAGGTTGCACAGCCCCGCCACCGACGCCACACAGCGGCGGTAGACGCGGCGGTCATGCAGCTTGAGGAACTGCCAGAGCTCGGCCTTCTTGGCCAGGGCTTCCGCACTGCCATCCATAGTCAGGAACACGCTGGAGATGGTCATCATCATGGACAGATAGTTGAACATATAAGCCCGCAGCTTTTTCTGCTCCGGCGGCAGGGCGTACAGGTCCACAGCGGTGATCATCAGCTTGGTGACCCGCACCTGCTGGTCCACCCGCTTGACCATGACCTTTTCGTTGACGCTCTGGTCCTCCCGGCCGATGAAATACCGATAGAGATCCAGGTCCATATAATACAGGCTGCGGCAGCTGGGCAGAGGCAGATAGACAAAGACATTGTCCACGTAGAAGGTGTGCTTGGGCAGGCGCAGGCCACAATCCCGCAGAATCTGGGTGCGGTAGATGACAGAGTGCATCAGGATGTTCTGGCTGGGCGGGAAATGGCCGATGTCCTGCCAGGTAAAGACCTTGTCCTGGGGCAGAATGCCGGTATACCGCACCGTGTGGTGGGTGTTGTCCACCGTGTGCTCATACACATAGTTGCACAAAAGCAGGTCCACGGGCTGGGGCATAGCCGCGAATTCCCGCAGCTTGGCCATGACCTTCTGCAAAGCGTCGGCGTCCAGCCAGTCGTCCGAGTCCACTACCTTGAAATACATGCCGGAAGCGTTGCGGATGCCCTGGTTCACGCCCTCGCCGTGGCCGCCGTTCTCCTGATGAATGACGCGGATGATGGTGGGATATTTTTCCGCCCAGGCGTCCGCAATGGCACCGGTCTCGTCCTTGGAGCCGTCATCCACCAGGATGATCTCCGCGTCCTCCCCCGCAGGCAGCAGGGTCTTGATGCAGCGGTCCATATAAGCGGCCGAGTTGTAGCAGGGCACGGTAAAGGTGATCAATTTCATACTGACTTCTCCTCTTACATTTGGTTTTGCGCCAGCCAGTCGGGCCAGCGTTCGCACAGGCTGTCGGCCGTCTGCCCCAGGCCGGGCCAGGCGTCGGCGGTGTAAGTGTCCCACACAGCTACCGTGTACAGGCCCAGCTGTCTGGCTGTGGCCAGTGCCGTGGGGGAATCCTCAAATACCATGACCTGTGCGGGGTCGGGGCTTCCAAAAGCTTTCAGCGCCCGCAAGTAGACCTCGGGGTCCTGCTTGCCCCGGGGCGAAAGGCAGGAGAGGGTGAATTCAAACCGGTCCAGGATTCCCAGATGTCCCAGAGCTGCATCCACCAGCGGCTTGTCGGTGCCCGAAGCCACACACAGCCGCACCCCTTTGGCCCGCAGGGCGTCCACCACATCGGCGGCACCGGGCTTGAGGGTGGCGCAGCTGGTGTAGGCGCGGCGGGCTTCGGTGCGGATGCAGTCGGCCAGTTCCGGCGCCGTGACCGGCAGATGATACCGCTGCACATAATACTGTGCCGTGCCCTCGATGGTCAGGGCAACGGTGTTGTCCCGATCCTGCTCATCAAAGCGCATATTCCACCGGGCCAGGACCCGGTCAGCCACCAGGTCCCACATACCGGTGGAATCCAGCAGAGTCCCGTCCATGTCAAAGATGGCGTAAGGCCGCCATGACACAGGCATCTCCCCTTTCCTTGGTATACCTATATAGCATACCTTTTTTTGCGCAAAAAAACAAGACCGGCCAACGTTTTTTGCGTTGGTCGGTCCCGGATCCATGCTCAGAATTCGGTATGCTGGAAATCATGCACGCCGGACGGGATCACGTCGTTGTACACATCCTCCGGCAAACCAAAGTCCTCGCCGCGCTGAATGATACCGCGCATCCATGTCGTAATCTTATGCAGGCTCAACATAGCGATCCCCTTTCTGTAGATGGGCGGAAGTCCGGCTGCTTGCGGGTGCCGGCCTTCCTCTCTTTGCATCTTCAGTATACACGGAAGGTCTGACTTTTGCAACCTGCATTTTGTACAAACTTACAAAAAGTTCTTTTGTTATTTTCAACATTTTCGTTGTTTTGTCTATACGGCATCCACGTTTGTACGCGTCAGGCGCACAGTTCCCGCCAGGCTTCCTCCATGGTATCGGCGGAGAAAAGGAACTCTCCCTGTGCGGAATACACCTCGATGTGGCCGTTGACATTCTTGAACTTGGTGGTCATGGAACCTGCCTGCCTTTCTTTTGTTTCTGTCTTCATTATACAGAAGCAAAAGGTCCATAAAACGGACTTCGGCAGTCCGGCCGGAGCAAACCAGTCCTATAAAACGGTCTGTGTGTGCAGCAGCCGGCGCAGGGCACGCAGGCCGCCCAACAGCCAAAAACAGAGCAAAAACCACAGCAGGCAGTACTTCGGGCAGATCAGACCGGCGATGTTTCCCCACTCGGTACTGTAGTCCCACACATGCAGCCCCAACAGGCGGGTACAGAATACACCGAAAACCAGTTCCACCCCGGACACAGCTGCCGCTGCCAGCAGGGCCGCGGCTGGCAGCGGCCAGCGGAAACAATCATCAAACCAGCGTAGCAGGCACAGGCAGAGCCCGCCCGCAAAGAACATGGTCCAGTGGGTGGTGCCCCGCCAGGCCATCTCCAACCCCAGGTACGCAACCCCGCCCAGCAGAAACAGCGAGCCCGCCTCCCAGCGGCAACTGCGGACCAGCACCATAAAAAAGCCCCCTTCCCCGGCAGAAACCTTTGTAGGAGTATTCTGTGCAGGAAAGAGGGTCTGTAATCACTTTGTAACTATTTTTTGCCTTACTTGGACAGGACCTTCAGCAGTTCGCTGCGGGTATCCCACAGTTTCTGGCTCAGGTCCACATAATAGCGGTGGGGGTTCTCAAAGCGCTTCACTTCATCCCACAGGGTGTTGATCTGGGCCTTGCAGAACTTGCGGATATCTTCCAGGCAGGGGCTGGTGTAGACGCGCTCGCCGTTCACATAAATGGGAGTGGACAGGCAGCGGGCGGTGCAGTTGACGTAGGTGCGCTCCTTCCAGGTTTCCACCGGGTCAAACAGGGTGATGCCGTGCTTGGTCTCCACCTCTTCGTCGGCCATGGTGATCAGGTCGGCCATCGCCTTGTTGTCCTCGTCATAGATACGCCAGACCTTCTTCAGGCAGGGAATGGTGGTCTTTTCGGCGGACTCGCTGAGCTTCATCTTGGGCGTATAGGTACCGTCTTCTTCCTTGACGGCAGCCAGCTTGTACACCCCGCCGAAGACGGGATCGCTCTTGGCGGTGATCATGTTCTCACCGATGCCGAAGCTGTCCACACGGGCCCCCTGCAGGATCAGATCCCGGACCAGGTATTCGTCCAGGCTGTTGGAAGCGCAGATGGTGCAGTCGGGATAACCGGCTTCGTCCAGCATGCGGCGGGCCTTCTTGGACAGGTAGGCGATATCGCCGGAGTCGATGCGCACCCCCTTGGGACGCTTGCCCATGGGTTTGAGGACCTCATCAAACACCTTGATGGCATCGGGAATGCCATGGCGCAGCACGTTGTAGGTATCCACCAGCAGGAGGCAGGCATCCGGATACATCTCGGCATACTTCTTGAAGGCCTCGTACTCACTGGGGAACATCTGCACCCAGGAATGGGCCATGGTGCCGGAAGCCGGGATGCCGAAATCCCGGGCCGCCATGACACAGCTGGTAGAACCGCAGCCGCCGATGTAGGCCGCACGGGCGCCGAAGTAGGCCGCGTCATACCCTTGAGCACGGCGGGCACCGAATTCCATGACCGGACGCCCCGAAGCCGCCCGCACGATCCGGTTGGCCTTGGTGGCGATCAGGCACTGGTGGTTGAAGGTGACCAGAAGCAGGGTTTCCAGCAGCTGGCATTCAATGGCGGGACCTTCCACCGTGACGATGGGTTCCTGGGGGAAGATGGGGACGCCTTCCTCGATGGCCCAGATATTGCAGTGAAGCTTGAAGTTGGCCAGATATTCCAGGAAATCCTCCCGGAACATGCGGGTAGACCGCAGATAGTCGATGTCCTCCCGGGTAAACTGCAGATGATCCACCGCGTCGATGAACTGCTGCAGCCCCGCCATGATGGCGTAGCCGCCGCCGTCCGGCACACGGCGGAAGAACATGTCAAAGACAGAGATCTTGTCCTTGTAGCCTTCGTCAAAATAGCCGGCGGACATGGTCAGTTCGTAAAAGTCGGTCATGGTGGTCAGGTTGCGCTTGATGTCCAGCATGGTATTTTCCTTCCTTTCGGTCAATAGGGTCCATATTGACGCAAAACCGCCGGGGCGGTTTGTACCACAAGGTCAGGCAAAAAAGGCGTTCTGCACGGCGCACAGCACCGCGGCGCGGGCGGCGGTAAAGTTCACCCCGCCCTGCAGGTAGCAGGTATAGGGTTCGCGCAGAGGGCCGTCGCAGGAAAGTTCAATGGTACTGCCTTCGGTGAAGCTGCCGGAGGCCATGATGACTTTATCGGTATAACCGGGCTCATCGGCGGGTTCGGGAGCCGCAATGCTGTCGATGGGGCTTCCCTGCTGGATACCGGTGCAGAAGCCCTGCAGCGCGGCGGCACTGCCGGAATCAAAACAGGTGACGATGTCGTTGTGGTCGGCGGTATACCGGGGCACCGGGTTCACGCCGGACAGTTCCAGCAGACACTGGGCATAGATGGCGGTCTTGAGGGCCTCGCACACCACGCCGGGGGCGTAGTAGAAGCCCAGGAAGGTATCCCGCAGACTGTCCTGGGTGCAGCCCAGTTCCGCGCCGATACCGGGAGCGGTGAAGCGGTGGCTGACCTTTTCCACCAGGTCGGCCCGTCCGGCAATGTATCCGCCGGTGGGGGTAATGCCGCCGCCGGGGTTCTTGATGAAACTGCCGGCGATGAGGTCGGCGCCCACTTCCAGGGGTTCCTGCTTCTGGGTGAATTCCCCGTAGCAGTTGTCCACAAAAATCACCGCGTTGGGGTTGGCCTGACGGGCGATTTCGGCCACCTTCCGAATGGTGGCCAGGTCAAAGGCATTGCGCTGGGTATAGCCCCGGCTGCGCTGGATGTGCACCACCGTGGCGTTCTTGGCCTGACGGGCAATGGCCTCGTAATCGGGGGTGAAATCCGGTTTGAGGGGACATTCGTCGTACAGCACGCCGAATTCCCGCAGGGTGCCGCAGCCTTTGCCTGCCTCCCCGATGCCGATGACCCCTTCCAGGGTATCATAAGGGCGGCCGGTGGCGGCCAGCAGGGTGTCACCGGGACGCAGCAGACCGAAGAGAGCCACGGCCAGGGTGTGGGTTCCGCTCATGAACTGGGGGCGCACCAGAGCGGCCTCGGCGCCCATGCAGCGGGCAAAGACTTCCTCCAGCTTGTTGCGGCTGTCATCCCAGACGCCGTAGCCGGAGGATCCCCAGAAATGTCGGGCCTCCACGCCGCAGCCGGTGAAGGCCTTGAGCATCTTCAGCTGGTTGTAATCCCGGATCTCCTCCACATGGGCAAACTGGTCCTTGCACAGTTCCAGCGCTTTTTTGTCCAGGGCGAGGACTTCGGGTTTCAGGTCAAAAAATTGTTCGATCATTGATTTTCGATTCCTTCGTTGTTGGTTTGGGCGGGCAGATGATATTGCCCATAGCTGCCCACGCACACAAAGCCCAGACGGTCGTAAAAATGCCGGCGCTTTGCCTCACACAGAAAGGTGACGGTATATCCTTCGGCAGCCAGTTCATTGGCCAGGGTGACGATCAGGTGCCCGCCGATGCCCTTGCCGCGCAGGTCGGGGCGGGTCTCCCCCGCTGCCATATAGGCTTCCCCCGCACAGATGGCGTAGGCCCCCACCGTGCAAACCATTTTTCCTGTTCCGTCACACACGGCCAGCACCCGGGCATAGCCGTGGTTGAGGGCGGTGCAGGATTCGGAGTAGAAGGCCTCCTGCCGTTCCGGTTCTTCGGGGAAGAGTTCGGCACTGATGGCCTGCATGGAAGGATGGCGGTCTATATGCAGTTCCGGCAGCAGCGGCGGCACCGGCAGCTGCCCGCCGGGGGCCAGAGTGTACAGGTACAGGTCCCGGCGCAGCGGCCAGATCTCCGGCGGCCGGATGCTGGCCGTTACCCGTTCCACCCCGGCAAACCGCAGGAACAGCGCCAGCTCCTCCCAGTCCGGGGCAGCCGCATTGTCACAGCAGAGCTGGGCCGAGCGGCCGCTCAATGCCAGGGCCCCACCGGGCAGGGTAAACAGCCGGGTGGGGGCACCGGGGTTACCGGTCCAGAGGGCGGCATCCCGCCCCAGCAACGCCTGAAAATAGGGCTTGCCGGAAGCGGTCTGCAAAAAGGCCCGCTGTTGGGCGGCATCGGTTACAGCCTGGATCACGGGGCGGACCTCCTGTTACAGTGCATTCACGATCTGCTTGTATTCCCGTCCGCGGGCTTCAAAGTTGGGGTAATGGTCAAAGGAGGCCGACGCCGGGGACAAGCTGACGATATCGCCGGGACGGGCAGCACCGCGGGCCTTTTCCACCGCATCCTGCATGGAATCGGCGTGGAGGAGCTCCAGACCGCTCTCCGCAAAGCCGGGGCAGGCGCGGACTTCCCGCTCGATAATGGGGCCGGTATCCCCCATGAGGATCAGCACCTTTACATGGGCAATGAGTTCCGGCGCCAGAGGGGCGTAGCTGATCTTTTTGTCATACCCGCCCGCGATCAGGATGAGCTTCTGGTCGAAGCTGCGCAGGCCGGCGATGGTACGGGTGGGGCTGGTGGCAATGGAGTCGTTATAGTACTGCACGCCGTCCAGCATCCGGACCGGTTCGATGCGGTGTTCCACACCGGTGAAGGTGGACGCCACCTGACGCATGACCTCCACCGGAACCAGACCCCAGACAGCAGCCATGGCGGCCAGCAGGTTCTCCACGTTGTGCAAGCCGCGCAGTTTCACTTCGGACCGGGGCACGATGGGGGTGACCACACCGTTTTCCGCGTAGCAGAGGGTATCGTCGGAGGCCCGCAGGAAGGCGCCCTTGTCGGTCTCGTGCAGGCGGGTGAACCAGACCTGTTCCCCCTTGCAGTCGGCGGCCATGCCCCGGGTAATGTCATTCTCATATCCCAGGACCGCACGGCAGGGCGGGGTCTGCCACAGCAGGATGTTGCGCTTGGCGTCAATGTATTCCTGCATATCCTTGTGGTGGTCCAGGTGGTTGGGGGTGACGTTGGTCACCACCGCCACCTTGGGACTGTGGCGCATGCTGATGAGCTGGAAGCTGGACAGTTCCGCCACGGCAATGTCGTCGGCGGTGACCGTTTCCAGCTGAGGCAGCAGGGCAGCCCCGATGTTGCCGCCCAAAAGGACCTTGCGGCCGGCGGCTTCCAGCATCTTGGCAATGAGAGTGGTGGTGGTGGTCTTGCCGTCCGAACCGGTCACAGCCACGATCTCACAGGGGCAGAGCTCAAAGAAGAGTTCCACCTCGCTGGTGACCATGGTGCCGGCCTTCAGCGCCGCCTGCAGTTCGGGCTTATAATACTCATAGCCGGGGGTGCGCATGATGATATCCTGTCCGGCAAAGCCGTCGGTGTAATGCTCACCCAGGCTCAGGTTCACCTTCAGGCGGCGGAGGGTATCGGCGTAGTCGCCGAAGGCTTCCAGATTGGGTTTCTGGTCGCAGAGGGTGATCTGGGCACCCAGGGCGGCAAACTGTTCGATGCACGGTTTGTGGCTGACACCGGCCCCGATGAAGGCCACCTTTTTGCCGGCGACCATCGCCCGCAGACGTTCGATTGGCAGCATACAAAACCTCTCCTTTTTCGGCAACGGGGCGGGAGGCCCCGGGAATTCTTTATACCCCATTATTATAACGAGACAGGCGCCGCAATGCAAATTTTTTGCCTGTGCCGAAACGGCACAGGCAAAAAATCAAAAGTGATTCAGATGTGAGGTGTGTCTCAGCAGCCCATGGGGATGCCGTGACGGCCCAGCAGAGCGCGGATCTTGACCATGGGGTCAATGATGCTGGACACGCTCTTGTCATGGTTGATGGCGGCGATAAAGTAGGCAGTGTACTTGGACACGTCCACATCATGGTACCATTCACGTTCCAGCAGCTCGGGCATGCGGTAGGTCAGGTTGGTGCCCAGCACGGCAGCCACGATGCCGTCCTGGTAGGCCTTGTCGAACTTGTCCAGACCGGCGGTGAACAGCGGGAAGGTGGCGTAGGTGAAGATCTTGCGGGCGCCGCGCATCTTCAGGCCGTAGGCGATGTCCAGCATGCTCTCGCCGGAAGCGATGATGTCGTCGGCAATGAAGACGTCCTTGCCTTCCACGCTCTCGCCCAGGTACTCATGAGCGACAATGGGGTTGCGGCCGTTGACGATCTTGGAGTAGTCGCGGCGCTTGTAGAACATACCCAGGTTGCAGCCCAGCACGCTGGAGTAGTACATGTTACGGTTCATGGCGCCTTCATCGGGAGAAACGACCATGAAGTGCTCCTTGTCGAAGCGGACATCAGGCACATGGTGCAGCAGGCACTTGAGAACCTGGTAGGTGGGCATGACGTTGTCAAAGCTCATGGTGGGCACAGCGTTCTGGACGCGGGGGTCATGGGCATCGAAGGTGATGATGTTCTTGACACCCACAGAACGCAGCTGCTGCAGGGCGAAAGCGCAGTCCAGGCTTTCGCGGCTGACACGGCGATGCTGCCGGCCGCCGTACAGGCTGGGCATGATCACGCTGATGCGGTGAGCACGGCCGGAAACAGCCTGGATCAGACGCAGCAGGTTCTGGAAATGATCGTCGGGAGAGAGATGGTTCTCATACCCGAAGAGTTTGTAGGTAACACTGTAGTTGCCCGGATCAACAAAAATAAAGATGTCATCACCGCGGGTCGAGGCCTTGACCAGGCCCTTGGCGTCACCGGACTGGAAGCGCGGGCAATCGGAGGGAATGATAAAGGTATCCACATCCATACCGACCTCGCGGGCCCAGCGCACCAGGTGACCGTCCACCAGGTTGGCCAGTTCCTCGGCACCGGGGCAGGCCAGAAGCCCCAGATCGGCAATTGCGTCCTCTTTCGCAAAAAAGTCACGGGGGCCAAGATTCATGTCAGCCATACGTTGCTCCTTCACTGATCTTTATACTTATTTTGTGCGCACAAAGGCGCATCATAACTCATCTTTATTTTATCACATGGGAACGGCAAAAGCACCTGTCAACCGTGCTTTTTTTGTACAATCTTTGATTTTCCGCACCTTGCACATCCCCTTTCAGGAGGCGCCTCAAAATTTCTGGTGTTTTTTACAAAATTTTTTCAAATTCGCCAGATTTGCCCTTGTTGTGCTGTCCGATAGACTCCCCTGCCCTATTGCTGCCTTGACAGTCCAGGGGCCGTATGTTAGACTTTTGGTATCTGGTCTATCGTTTTAGACCAACTTGTATTTCCTCTTCAAATCTGACAGGAATCAGAAGGAGCGATGAAAACGAAACCTTCACGCACCTCTCTGCTGGACGCCTGGCGATGCCGCCGTACCGTCCGGCGATGGCATAAAAAAGAAAAGCGCAGCGCTGCCCAACACCGGTTTCTTTCCCGGGTACGGAGCCTCCCATACTGGCATGAAACCGGCGAGTTTTTATACGCCATCGGCTTTCTGGTGGAATATACCCTTATCCGGCTGGCACGGTCAGTGGGCTGGTTCGTCGTACTGCTGCTGCGCGGTTTTGTCTCCCTGGGGAGTGCCTTGGTCCGCCCCCTTGTGCCCCCCGATACCGGGCAGGCCGTGGCCTTCTCCCCCGGCCTTTTGCTGCGCAGCGCCCTGCTGGCCGCTGCAGCCGGAGTGCTGGGCTGGACTGTCTATACCGGGTTGGACCGGAGCTACGTGCTGCAGGTACAGGTAAACGGTCAGACCGTTGGTTATGTGGAGAACGAGCAGGTTTTCGACGACGCCCGCGCGGCCGTGTACGAACGTGTGGAAACGGCCCAGCGGGTGCTCAGTGATGCGGGACAATCTTCCGCGGAATCCGGCTTTGAAATCTGGCCTACCTACATCCTGACCACCGACTACGACCAGACCATGGGACAGAGTGAACTGGTCAACGCCCTGCTGATGGCGTCCGGCGGCGAGCTGCAGGACGCCACCGCCGTGTATCTGGACGGTGCCCTGCAGTATGTGACCACCGACGGGGACCACCTGCGCAGTTTTCTGCAAAGCTGTCTGCTGCCTTACAAGCAGGTGGACAATCCCAACCAGCGGGTGGCCTTTGTACATGATGTCCAGCTGGTGGACGGGCTCTTTTTCTCCGACTCGGTACAATCCTACGCTGATGTGCTGGGGCAGCTGCGCGGTGACCCTGACCTGCTGAAAGTCCGGTCCATCGAGCGGCAGACCTACCAGGAAGAAATCCCCTATCCTGTTTATACCCAGGAATCCGCCGCTTATGACTACGGCGAGACCGTGGTGCTCCAGACCGGACAGAATGGTCTGCGGGAGATCACCCAGGACGTGACCACGGTGGACGGGGTACAGACTGACGTACAGACGGTACAGGTCAAGATCCTGACCGATCCGGTGGCGGAAGAACGTGTCACCGGCACCCAGCTGAAGGATTATATGTACGGCAGCATCAACGGCTATGACTTTGTCTGGCCTGCCCCCGGATACCGGCACATCAGCCAGTGGATGGTAGGCGGCCATACCGGCATTGACATTGCAGGGCCCAGCGGCACGCCCATCCTGGCAGCGGCCTCCGGCACGGTGGTCCAGACCTACACCTGGAACGGTATTGTGACCCGGGGCGACTGGAACAGCTACGGCAACTATGTGGTCATTGAGCATGACGGCGGCTACACCACCCGTTACGGGCATCTGCTGCAGTACATTGTCAGTGAAGGCGAGCATGTGGAAGCCGGTCAGGTCATCGGCTACATGGGTTCCACCGGCAACTCCACCGGTAGCCATTTGCATTTTGAGATGTACGGGCCGCAGGGACGGTTCAGTGCCCACACGGTCTTCCCCGACATCCCCACCTGGAACAAATAAACCAATCACAGTACAGGAAAGCTCCGGCACCAAGGTGCCGGAGCTTTTGTATGCCAATAAATACCGATAAAAAAGCCCGCCCCCGGCTTTCATCAGGGGCGGGCTTTTATTCAGTCAACGCTGAAACGGTCCGATCAGACCAGTTCCAGGATCGCCATCTCGGCGGCGTCGCCGCGGCGCATACCGGTGCGGATGATGCGGGTGTAGCCGCCGTTGCGGTCGGCATACTTGGGACCATACACATCGATGACCTTCTTGGCAACATCTTCCTTGGTGATGTAGCTGAAGATCTGGCGCTTGTCGTGCAGATCGCCGGCCTTGCTCAGGGTGACCATCTTCTCGGCCATGGAGCGAACCTCCTTAGCGCGGGTAACGGTGGTCTCGATCTTGCCGTTCTCGAACAGATAAGTGACCATAGCGCGCAGCATCGCCTTGCGGCTGTCGGTGGCGCGGCCAAGCTTTCTAGTACCGGGCATTCTGTTTCACTCCTTTATCAGTTGTCGTCGTCTTTGGTGAGCATGAAGCCCAGGCTGTCCAGTTTCGCCATGACTTCTTCCAGGCTCTTGCGGCCAAGGTTCCGGACCTTCATCATGTCGTCCTCACTCTTGTTGATGAGGTCGCCCACGGTGTTGATGCCGGCGCGCTTGAGGCAGTTGAAGGAACGGACGCTCAGGTCCAGCTCTTCAATGGTCATTTCCAGCGCTTTTTCCTTGCCCTTCTCATCGTTCTCGACCATGATTTCGGTCTCGGCGGCTTCATCACACAGGTTGACGAACAGATTCAGGTGTTCGGTCAGCACACGGGCAGCCAGGCTCATGGCCTCCTGCGCGTTGGTGGTGCCATCGGTCCAGACCTCGATGGTCAGTTTATCAAAGTCGGTGATCTGGCCCACACGGGTGTTCTCCACCGTGTAGTTGCACTTGAGCACCGGAGTATAGATGCTGTCCACAGGCAGGGTGGTGACATCGTTCTTCTCGATGAGCGCCAGCTTGTTGCGCTCGGCGGGAACATAGCCACGGCCCTTGTCAAAGGTCAGCTCCATGACGAGCTTGGCTCCCTCACCCAGGGTGGCAATGTGCCATTCGGGATTGAGGATCTCCAGGTCGTCGCCCTGCTTGATGCTGCCGGCAGTGACTTCGCACGGACCGGCGGCTTCCACGCGGACGGTCTTGGGGCCGTCGCCATAGATCTTGGCGGCAACACCCTTGAGGTTCAAAACGATCTCGGTCACGTCCTCGCGCACGCCCTCGATGGTCGAGAATTCATGCACGACGCCGTCGATCTTCACACTGGTGACCGCCACGCCGGGCAAGCTGGAGAGCAGCACACGGCGCAGGCTGTTGCCCAGCGTAGTGCCGAAGCCACGCTCCAGAGGTTCCACCACGAACTTGCCGTAACGGCCGTCGGGGGAAAGGTTGGCCATCTCGATCTTGGGGCGTTCAATCTCCATCATAAAAACCCTCCTTGATCAGCCGGCCCGCAGAAAAACGCGGAGCCGGTTTTGGTGAAAAAACGGTTTTGGCAGAGGATTACTTGGAGTACAACTCGACGATCAGGTGTTCCTGGACCTCGTAATCGATGTCGCTGCGTTCGGGCAGCTTGGTGACGACGCCCTTCAGGGAACCGGTCTCGCGGCTCAGCCAGGAAGGCAGAGCGACAACGGGAGCATCGGCGCCGGTCAGCTTGGAGAACTTTTCGATCTTGCGGCTGGACTCGCACACTTCGACCACATCACCGGCCTTGACCTGGTAGGAAGGAATGTTGACCTTCTTGCCATTGACGGTGAAGTGAGCGTGGCTGACCAGCTGGCGGGCATCACGGCGGGTGGAAGCAAAGCCCAGACGGAACACGACGTTGTCGAGACGGCATTCCAGCATCTGGAGCAGGTTCTCACCGGTCTGGCCCTGGCGGCGTTCCGCCTCGTTGAAGTAGTTGGCGAACTGCTTTTCCAGAACGCCGTAGATGAACTTCAGCTTCTGCTTTTCCTTCAGCTGAGTGGCGTACTCAGACTGCTTCTTGCGGAAGTTGCCGGTAGAGTTGCGGGTGGTATTCTTCTTGGCATAGCCCATGACGGCAGGAGAAATGCCGAGAGCTTTGCAACGCTTGGCGATGGGCTGCGTATTCTTAGCCATAATTCAGTATCCTCCTTCCATCAGACACGGCGGCGCTTGGGCGGGCGGCAGCCGTTGTGCGGGATCGGGGTCACGTCACGGATCATGGTGACCTCCAGGCCAGTGGCCTGCAAAGCGCGGATGGCGCTCTCACGGCCGGAACCCGGGCCCTTGACGTAGACCTCGACGGTCTTCATGCCATGCTCCATCGCGGCCTTGGCGGCCACTTCGGCAGCGCTCTGGGCGGCGTAAGGAGTGCTCTTGCGGGAACCACGGAAGTTCAGGGTACCCGTGCTGCACCAAGAAATGGTGTTGCCCTGCGTGTCGGTGATGGTGACGATGGTGTTGTTGAACGTGCTCTGGATATGAGCAGCACCGGCGCTGACGTTTTTACGCTCTTTGCGCTTGGTGCGGGTCTTAGCAGTTGCTTTCGTAGCAGCCATTTACAGTTCCTCCTTACTTCTTCTTGTTCGCGACGGTGCGCTTCGGACCTTTGCGGGTACGCGCATTGGTCTTGGTGCGCTGGCCGCGCACAGGCAGGCCCTTGCGATGGCGGATGCCACGGTAGCACTGGATTTCAGTCAGACGCTTGATGTCCAGCGCAACGTTGCGGCGAAGATCGCCTTCCACGATGATATTGTTCTTGTCGATGTAGTCACGGATCTTGGCTTCATCTTCGGCGGACAGATCCTTGACGCGGATATCCGGGTTAATCCCGGTGCCGGCGAGAATCTCGTCAGCAGTACTCTGACCGATACCGTAGACATAGGTCAGACCAACCTCGATCCGCTTCTCGCGAGGCAGATCAACACCAGCAATACGTGCCATAAAGCACCTCCATAAATAACATCCCATGTCCTGTGTCGGGGCCTGCGCCGGGAATCTACGCACTTGGCCCCCAAGCGTTTTGGGTACGGTTTCCAGGGGGAGTCCCCCGGACCTTTAGCCCTGACGCTGCTTATGCTTGGGGTTGATGCAGATGACCATCACGCGGCCTTTGCGCTTGATGACCTTGCACTTTTCGCAAATGGGTTTCACGGAAGGTTTTACCTTCATGATGTTAACCTCCTTCTATGACACAAGGCGTTTATTTGGAACGCCAGGTGATCCGGGCTTTGGTCAGGTCGTAGGGCGACATTTCCATGGTGACCTTGTCGCCGGGCAGGATGCGGATGAAGTTGGTCCGCAGTTTGCCGGAGATGTGCGCCGAAACCGTGTGGCCGTTGGGCTTGCCCTCTTTGTTGAGCAGCTCGACCTTGAACACGGTGTTGGGCAAAGCCTCACGCACGACGCCTTCTACTTCGATGACATCTTCTTTAGACAAGCTGATTGCCTCCTTGAAGGGTTCATTCAGCGGGATGCGCCGCGTCATAGGCGGCGATCGCTTCACTGAGCAGTTGATCGCTTTTCAGAAGCTCGTTTGCCAGAACGGTGGCGGTGGGTGCCACATGCCGGACTTTTTTGCGCTTGGGTGCGGTCAGGGACCGCTTGCTCCCGTTGGCCAGCCACAGCATGCAGCCCTCGGCAGCCACCACGGCGAAGGTACGGGTCTTATCGCGGCCCGCTTTGGAGCGCACCAAACGGCCTTTTACAAAGTCCATTCGGGTTCCTCCCAGCCGTGGGTCAGGATCTCAGGCCCGTCCTTGGTGATGAGGACCGTGTGCTCAAAATGAGCTGCCAGTCCACCGTCACAAGTCTTGACCGTCCATCCGTCCTTCAACGTCTTTACCGCGTACTTGTACTGGTTCACCATCGGTTCGATGGCGATGCAAATTCCGGGGACCAGGCGAGGTCCGCGGCCCGGGGTGCCGTAGTTCGGAACTTCGGGGTCTTCGTGCAGTTCCTTGCCGACGCCATGGCCGACAAAGCTGCGCACAACCGAGAAACCGTTCTCTTCCACATAGCTCTGCACCGCGTGGCCCACATCGCCGATCCGCATGCCGGCCTGGGCCGCAGCAATGCCGCGGTGCAGGCTCTCGCGGGTGACATCCAGCAGACGCTGTGCTTCCTTGTCTACCTTGCCGCAGGCAAAGGTGCAGGCGTTGTCGCCGTTGAAACCGTCGATCTTGCAGCCGGTGTCGATGGAGACGATATCACCGGGGCGGATCTTCTGGTCGCGGCTGGGGATGCCGTGGATCACGGTGTCGTTGACGCTGATGCAGGCGGTGGCCGGAAATCCGTACAGATGCAGGAAATTCGGTCTGGCGCCGTGGCGCACGATAAAGTCGTAGATAATCTTGTCGATCTCCGCCGTTGAGATACCGGCCTCAATCGCTTCGCCGCCTGCCTTGAGCGCCGCCGCGCTGATGGCGCAGGCGCGGCGCATTTTCTCGATCTCGGCAGCGTTTTTGATTTGGATCATGGGTGCGTTATGCCTCCAACTCTTTGAGGATCAGCGCAGTGGTGCCTTCGATGGAACCCTGATCCGGGATCTCCACCAGTTTGCCGCGTTCGCGGTAGAAGGCCACAAGAGGCTCGGTCTGTTCGTGATACGCTTTCAGACGGTCCAGCACGGTGGCGGGCTCGTCATCCTTGCGGATGACCAGTTCCCCGCCGCACCGATCGCAAACGCCCGGCTTGGCGCTGGGCTTATTCTTGATGTGGTAGCTGGCGCCGCACTTTGCGCAGACGCGACGACCGCTCATACGCTCCATGATAGCTTCGTCAGCAACGGTCAGGTTCAGTACCTTGTCGATCTCCACGCCCATGGCTTCCAGGGCTTCGCCCTGCGCGATGGTGCGCGGCATACCGTCCAGGATGAAACCGCCGGCACAGTCGGGCTGCGCCAGACGTTCCTTCACGATGCCCACAATGACATCATCGGGAACCAGCGCACCCGCGTCCATAAAACTTTTGGCTTTGAGGCCCATCGGGGTGCCGTCCTTGACGGCGGCACGCAGGATGTTGCCGGTGGAAATGGTGGGGATACCCAGCTTATCGCAGAGGATCTCTGCCTGGGTTCCTTTGCCGGCGCCGGGGGCGCCCAAAAGGATCAGTTTCATATGTTGTTTCCCCTTTCCTGTTGACTGCCTTCTGGCAGCCGTCCGCTGTTATTCCAAAAAGCCTTTGTGATGACGGGCGGTCATATAGCCTTCCAGAGAACGGGCGGTGTCAAGTGCAACACCAACCACGATCAGCAGGCTGGTACCGCCAAGCTGGATGGAGATGTGGGTCAGATCACCCAGCACAATGGGCAGGCCCGCGACAACCGCCAGGAAGATGCCGCCGATCAAGGTGATCTTCTGCAGGGTCTTGGTGATGAAGTCGCTGGTGGGCTTGCCGGGGCGGATGCCCGGGATGGTGCCGTTGTTCTTGCGCAGCTGATTGCTGATGTCGATGGGGTTGTACTGGATCGCAACATAGAAGTAGTTGAAACCGATGATCAGCAGCACATAAGCCACCAGGTACACCGGGCTGGTGTAGTTGAACACCTGGAAGAAGATGTTGTCGGTCCAGCCCAGGAAGCTGCCAATCATGTTGGGCAGGCTGCACAGCGTCATGGCGAAGATGACGGGCATAACGCCGGACATATTCACCTTGATGGGGATGTAGCTTGCCTGACCGCCGTACATCTTACGGCCGACCACACGCTTGGCGTACTGTACCGGGATGCGGCGCTCCGCGTTGGTCAGGATGACCACGAAGATCACCGCGACGATGGCCAGTACCAGAATGACCGGCAGCAGGATGTAGTACCCGCTGGAGGTCTGGGCGGCGGTGAGCACCCCCTTGACCATGGTCAGCACACGGGACCAGTTGGCCACGATGCCGGCGAAGATCAGCAGGGACACACCGTTGCCGATGCCCTTGGCGTCAATCTGGTTGCCCATCCAGGTAACCAGCTGGCTGCCGGCGGTGAAGCACAGCACAATGACGATGGCGGTGAACACACCGGCAAAGCCATCGGTGTACTCCAGAGCGGAGCTGCGGCGCAGGATGAAGTAGTAGGCGATGGACAGCATCAGAGCGATGCCGGCGCCCACATAGTTGGTGATTCGGGTCAGCTTGCGGCGACCCTCCTCCCCTTCCTTGGAAAGATTCTCCAGGTAGGGAATGGCGACAGTCAGCAGCTGCACGATGATGGACGCGTTGATATAAGGCTGAACGCCCAACGCGAAGATCGCGCACTGGCTGAGCGCGTTACCGGACATCATGTCCAGGTAGGTCAGCATACTGCCGGTGGTGTCGAACATGTCTTTGAGATTGCCAGCGGTGATATAAGGTACCGGAATCGCACAGCCCAGACGGAAGAGGACCAGGATCAGCAGCGTATACAGAAGACGCTTGCGCAGATCGTCGATCTTCCAGGCATTGCGGAACGTTTCGAACACCTTAGATCACCTCAGCTTTCCCGCCTGCCTTCTCGATTTTTTCCTTGGCAGAGGCCGTGTAGGCCGCGACCTGGACATTGAGAGCCTTGGTCAGCTCGCCGTTGCCCAGGACCTTGACGCCGTCCAGGGTGCGGGAGATGATGCCCTTTTCCAGCAGGGCGGCGGCGTCAACAGTGGCGCCGGCCTCAAACTTTTCAAGGTCGGAAACCTTGATGGTGACATACTTGGTAGCGAAAATGTTGTTGAAGCCGCGCTTCGGCAGACGGCGCTGCAGCGGCATCTGGCCGCCTTCGAAACCGGCCTTCTTGACGCCGGAACGGGCTTTCTGGCCCTTGTGGCCGTAGCCGGCAGTCTTACCATTGCCGGAACCCGCGCCGCGGCCCTTGCGGGTAACGGCCTTGCGGGCGCCCTTGGGCGCGTTCAGTTCATGAAGCTTCATGCTTGCACCTCCATTACAGCTTGGTCACAACGACCAGGTGAGAGATCTTGGCGATCTTACCGGCAGTAGCGGCGTTGTCAGGCTGTTCGACAACGTCACCCGGACGATGCAGGCCCAAAGACTTCGCGACGGAAATCTGCTCTTTGCCGCGGCCGATCAGGCTCTTGGCAAGACGGATGCTCAGTTTTTCCATGATTCAGCGCCCTCCTTAGCCCAGGATCTCGGCGACGGTCTTGCCGCGCTTGGCAGCAACAGACTCGGCGTCGGTCAGACCGCACAGGCCGGCGAAGGTCGCGGCGGTAACGTTGATCGGATTGTTGGAACGCAGGCTCTTGGTACGGATGTCCTTGATACCGGCGCATTCCAGAACCGCACGGACCGGGCCGCCGGCGATAACGCCGGTACCGGGAGCGGCGGGACGCATCAGCACGCGGCCGGCGCCAAACTCGCCGACGATCTCGTGCGGGATGGTGGTGCCCTTCAGAGCGATCTTGTGCATGTTCTTCTTGGCAGCACCTTCGCCCTTGCGGATGGCCTCGGGAACTTCGCCGGACTTGCCGACGCCGTAACCGATGTTGCCCTTGCCGTCACCGACGACGATCAGGGCGGCGAACTTCATAACGCGGCCGCCCTTGACGGTCTTGGAAACGCGGTTGATGGAGACGACCTTGGTGATCATGCCGTCATCTTGTTCTCTGTTTCTCTGCATGGCCATGTTCGATCCCTCCTTACAGCTTCAGACCGGCTTCGCGGGCGCCCTCAGCGAGAGCCTTCACGCGGCCGTGGTAGACGAAACCGCCGCGGTCATAGACCACTTCGGTGATGCCCTTGTCCAGGCATTTCTTGGCGATGGCGGCGCCGACCTTCTTGGCGGCTTCGACGTTGCCGCCGTAGTCCTCAAAGTCCTTGTCCAGGGTGGAAGCAGCTGCCAGAGTCACGCCGGCAACGTCATCGATGACCTGAACGTAGATGTGCTTGGCAGAGCGGAAAACATCCAGACGAGGACGCTCGGCCGTGCCGCTGATCTTGCCGCGGACGCGGCGGTGACGGCGAAGACGAGCTTCGTTCTTATCAGCCTTGTTGACCATAATGTTTCTCCCCTCCTATTATTTGCCTTTACCGGCTTTGCCTTCCTTGCGGATGACATACTCGCCAACGTAGCGAATGCCCTTGCCCTTGTAGGGTTCCGGCGGACGCTTGCCGCGGACTTCGGCAGCGAACTGACCGACTTCCTGCTTGTCGATGCCGACGATGCTGAAGTGCAGAGCGTCCTTGACCTCGATCTGGATGGTGTCGGTCTCTTCGACGTTGACCGGGTGAGAGAAGCCCAGGGTCAGGGTCAGGGTCTTGCCCTGCTTGGCGCAGCGGTAGCCGACGCCCTGGATCTCCATATCCTTGCGGAAGCCTTCGGTCACGCCAACAACCATGTTGTGGATGTTGGTACGGGTCAGGCCGTGCAGGCTGCGGGCCTGTTTTTCGTCATTGGGGCGGGTAACCAAAATTTCATTGCCCTCGACCTTGACGGTCATCAGGGGATGATATTTGGAATGCAGGGTACCCTTGGGGCCTTTCACGGTGATGGTGTGTTCGGCCTCGTCGATCTTCACATCAACACCCGCAGGAATGACGATGGGTTTTCTTCCAATTCTCGACATTGTCTTCTAGCCCCTTTCTTACCACACAAAGGCGAGCACTTCACCGCCGACATGGGCAGCGCGGGCAGCCTTGTCGGTCATGACGCCTTTAGAGGTGGAGATGATCGCGGTGCCCAGGCCCTTCATGACCTTGGGCATATCCTCGCAGTTGGTGTAGATACGCAGGCCGGGCTTGGAAACGCGCTTCAGGCCCGCGATGACCGGCATACCATTGTCCTGGTACTTGAGGGTCAGGGTGATCACGCCCTGCTTGCTGTCTTCGGTCACTTTCATACCCTTGATGTAGCCCTCATCAACCAGGATCTGGCAGATTGCCTTCTTCAGGTTGGAAGCAGGAACGTCCACGGAAGGGTGTTTGGCAGTGCTGGCATTGCGGATGCGGGTCAGCAAGTCCGCGATAGGATCGGTGATTTGCATGCCACTAACCTCCTTAGGTTGTGTTAAAGATGTTGTTGTTACGTCTTTTCCTGTCTCTGATTACCAGGAAGCCTTCTTCACGCCGGGGATCTCGCCCTTGTAGGCCAGTTCACGGAAGCAGATACGGCAGATGCCGTACTTGCGCAGATAGGCATGGGGACGGCCGCAGATCTTGCAGCGGTTGTAAGCGCGGGTGGAGAACTTGGCCGGGCGCTGCTGCTTGATCTTCATAGAAGTTTTTGCCATTGGTTTTCTTCCTCCCCTTCTCAGTTGGCGAACGGAGCGCCCAGAGCCTTCAGCAGCTCCTTGGCTTCTTCGTCGGTCTTGGCCGTGGTGACAAAGCAGATATCCATGCCGCGGATGGCATCGACCTTATCGAAGTCGATTTCCGGGAAGATGATCTGTTCCTTCAGGCCGAAGGCGTAGTTGCCGCGCCCGTCGAAGCTGTTGCCGGAGATGCCGCGGAAGTCGCGGACACGGGGCAGAGCCACATTGAACAGGCGATCGACGAACTCGTACATACGCTCGCCGCGCAGAGTGACCTTGGCGCCGATGGGCATGCCCTGGCGCAGCTTGAAGTTAGCCACGCTCTTCTTGGCCTTGCAGACGATGGCCTTCTGGCCGGTGATCTGGCCCAGGTCAGCGACGATGGCGTCGATAACCTTGGCGTTTTCCTTCGCCTCGCCGGCGGCCACGTTGACGATGACCTTGTCCAGCTTGGGGATCTGCATCACGCTCTTGTAGCCGAACTTCTTGTTCAGGGCCGGAGCGATCTCGTTGACATACTGTTCTTTCAAACGTGCCATGATTCAAACTCCTCCCTTACAGTTCGGCGCCGCACTTGCGGCAGATGCGGACGTTCTTGCCGTCCTTGACGGAATGGCCCACGCGGGTGGCCTTGCCACACTTGGGGCACACCGGCATGACCTTGCAGGCGTAGATAGCGCCCTCGGCCTTGACGATGCCGCCCTGCTCGCCTTGGCGGCGGGGCTTGACATGCTTGGTGACCATGTTCAGGCCTTCGACAATGACCTTGCCCTCTTTCGGGGAGGTCTGCAGAACCTTGCCGGTCTTGCCCTTGTCCTTGCCGGAGATGATCATAACGTTGTCGCCGGTTTTAACATGAAGATTGTTCATTCTATTAAAACCTCCTTACAGCGATTCGGGAGCCAGGGACAGGATCTTGGTGTAGCCGGCGTCGCGCAGTTCGCGGGCGACGGGTCCAAAGATACGGGTGCCCTTGGGGCTCTTGTCAGCCATGACGATGACGGCGGCGTTCTCATCGAAACGGATGTAGGAACCGTCGTCACGGCGCAGGCCATGCTTGCTGCGGACGATAACGGCCTTGACCACATCGCCCTTCTTCACGGTACCGCCGGGGGCAGCCTTCTTGACGCTGCACACAACGACGTCGCCGATGTTGGCATATCTCTTGCGGGTACCGCCCAGTACACGGAAGCACATTAACTCCTTGGCACCGGTGTTGTCGGCCACTTTGAGATAAGTTTGCATCTGAACCATCTTTCAGGTCCTCCTTTCAAAGTACCAGGCTGATTATTTCGCTTTCTCGATGATCTTCACCAGACGCCAGTTGACGTCCTTGGAAAGCTTGCGGGTCTCCATGATCTCGACGCGGTCACCGATGCCGGCCTCGCCGTTCTCGTCATGGGCCTTGAACTTCTTGGTGCGCTTCATGATCTTCTTGTAGAGGGGGTGCTGGACGCTGTCCTTGACGGCGACAACGATGGTCTTGTCCATCTTGTCGGACACGACGACGCCCACACGGCTCTTTCTCAGATTACGTTCCATGTTTTACCCTCCCTCTTACGCGTTCTTCGCGTTCTTTTCCGCCATGATGGTCATCACGCGGGCGATGTCCTTCTTGACGGTCTCGATGCGCAGCGGGTTTTCCAGCTGGTTGATGGCGTGCTGAAAGCGCAGGTTGAACAGTTCCGCTTTCAGATCTTTGAGCTGCTTTGCCAGCTCAACATCGGTCATTTCGCGCAGTTCAGTGGCTTTCATTCAGCGTCGCCCTCCTTCACAGTGTCGATTTCTTCGCGCTTGACGAACTTGCAGCGCACCGGCAGCTTGTGAGAGGCCAGACGCAGAGATTCACGCGCAGTCGCCTCATCAACATCAGCGATTTCAAACAGCACACGGCCGGGCTTGACAACGGCCACCCAGTATTCCGGGCTGCCCTTGCCGGAGCCCATGCGGGTGCCGGCCGGCTTTTCGGTAACAGGCTTGTCCGGGAAGATCTTGATCCAGACCTTGCCGCCACGCTTGATATAACGGGTCATGGCAACACGGGCTGCCTCGATCTGGTTGGAAGTGATCCACGCCGGCTCCAGAGCCATCAGGCCGTACTGGCCCTGATTGACCTTGTTGCCACGCATGGCCTTGCCGGTCATGCGGCCGCGCTGAACGCGGCGGTATTTAACACGTTTCGGCAGTAACATTACTGTTTGCCTCCTTCCTTCTTGGCAGCGGTCTTGGCGCCCTTCAGGATCTCACCCTTGTAGATCCAGACCTTGACGCCGACCTTGCCGTAGGTGGTGTTGGCCTCAGCGAAGCCGTAGTCGATGTCAGCACGCAGGGTCTGCAGGGGGATGGTGCCTTCGTGGTAGCTTTCCACGCGGGCAATGTCAGCGCCAGCCAGACGGCCGGAGCAGGTGACCTTGATGCCCTTGGCAGGCACGCCGCCGCGGGGCTGCATGGCGTTGCGGATGACCTGCTTCATCGCACGGCGGAACGCGATGCGGCGCTCCAGCTGGGAAGCGACATCCTCGGCCACCAGCTGAGCGGTGGTGGAAGTGCCCTTCACTTCGACGATGTTCAGGTTGACGTTCTTGCCGGTCATCTTGGCGAGCTGCTTTTCCAGCTTGGCGCTCTCAGAGCCGCCCTTGCCGATGACGATACCGGGCTTGGCGCAGAAGACGTTGACCTTGACGCGGGGGGTGCCGGTCTGGCTGTCAACAGTGCGCTCGATTTCGATCTTGGGGATACCGGCGGAATACAGCTGCTTCTTCAGCGTGGTGCGGATCTTGTGATCCTCCACCAGGGTGTCGCCGAAAGCCTGCTTAGAGGTAAACCAGCGGCTGTCCCAATCCTTGATAACACCCACGCGCATGCCGTGGGGATTGACTTTCTGGCCCATTTGTTTACCTCCTTACTCTTTCTCTTTCAGCACAACAGTCATGTGGCTGGTGCGCTTGAGGATGCGGTACGCACGGCCCTGTGCGCGGGGCATGATACGCTTCAGCGTGGGGCCGGGGCAGACGTAGCATTCGGCAACGTACAGGCTGTTGCGGTCCATGTTGAAGTTGTTTTCAGCATTGGCCGCGGCCGAGTTGACCAGCTTGAGAAGGGGCTCGCAGGCCGCCTTCGGGGTATACTGCAAAATAGCCAGCGCTTCGTCCAGAGGCTTGTTACGGATGAGGTCCATCACGATCGAAACCTTACGGGGACTGATGCGGGCGTAACGGAGAATAGCCCGTGCTTCCATCTTATGCTCCTCCTCTCTTATTTACCGGTGGTCTTGCCGCCGGCATGGCCCGAGAACTTACGGGTCGGGGCGAACTCGCCGAGCTTGTGACCGACCATATCTTCGGTGACGTAAACGGGCACATGCTTGCGGCCGTCATGCACAGCGAAGGTGTGGCCAACGAACTCCGGGAAGATGGTGGAGGCGCGGCTCCAGGTCTTGACGACGCTCTTCTTGCCGCTTTCGTTCATGGCTTCGACTTTCTTCATCAGAGAAGGCAGGACGTAAGGGCCTTTTTTGGTGCTGCGAGACATAGTACTTTACCTCCCTTAACCTTTGGCGCGCTTGACGATGAACTTGTCGGAGCGAGCATGATGTTTGCGGGTCTTGAGGCCCAGAGCCGGCTTGCCCCACGGGGTGCGCGGGCTGCTGTGACCGACCGGGGCGCGGCCTTCGCCACCGCCGTGCGGGTGATCGCAGGGGTTCATGACGGTGCCGCGGCTGCCGGGACGAACGCCCATGTGGCGCTTGCGGCCGGCCTTGCCCAGGTTGACGTTCTCATGGTCAAGGTTGGAAACGACGCCGATGGTCGCGATGCAGTTCAGCGGGACGTTGCGCATCTCGCCGGAAGGCAGACGAACCAGAGCGTAGCCATTCTCTTTAGCCATCAGCTGAGCCATGACACCGGCGGAACGGACCAGCTGGCCGCCCTTGCCGGGATACAGCTCGATGTTGTGGATCATGGTACCGACGGGGATGTTCTCGAAGGGCAGAGCGTTGCCCGGCTTGATATCCGCGTGGGGGCCGGCCATGACCTTGTCGCCCACCTTCAGGCCATCGGGAGCCAGGATGTAGCTCTTGACGCCGTCTTCATATT
This sequence comes from Subdoligranulum sp. DSM 23681, assembly GCF_057005535.1. Lineage (NCBI taxonomy): Bacteria > Bacillati > Bacillota > Clostridia > Eubacteriales > Oscillospiraceae > Subdoligranulum > Subdoligranulum sp. DSM 23681. The sequence goes on from NZ_CM168050.1 coordinate 449,310, forward strand.
CGACCAGCGCGATGAAAGCGGAGCGGTTCGGATCGTATTCCAGGGTCAGGACAGTGGCAGGAACATCAAACTTGTTGCGCTTGAAGTCGATGACACGGTACTTGACGCGGTTGCCGCCGCCGTGGTGACGGACGGTGATCTTGCCGGTGTTGTTGCGGCCGGCATGCTTCTTCTTGGGTTCCAGCAGGCTGCGCTCGGGACCGACCTTGGACAGCACGCTGTAATCGGTAACAGTCATGCCGCGGCGGCCGGGCGTAGTCGGCTTGTACTTTTTGATCGCCATGGTAGTACTCCTTTTTAGTATCTTATGAATTTTTGTCGGGGTCATATCCCCATAGCTGAGCCTTCGGCAGGCTCGAAAGGATCAGGCGAAGTGCCCGATCAGGTCATGCTGGTGAAGAACTCGATCTCCTTGGAGTCGGGGGTCAGCGTGACGATGGCCTTCTTGCTCTTGGCGGTGTAGCCGGCATGCAAGCCCTGGCGGCGGTACTTGCCGCGCACGGAGATGGTGTTGACCTTGGCGACCTTGACGCCGAACAGCTCTTCAACAGCGTTGGCGATGTCGACCTTGGTGGCGTCGGTAGCGACCTTGAAGGTGTACTTCTTGTCAGCGATACCGGCCATGGAGTTCTCGGTGATGACCGGAGCGAGAACGATATCCTGTGCGAATTTCATCAGCCCAGTACCTCCTCAAGTTTCTTGGCCGCGTCCAGGCTGATGATCATCTTCTCGGCGTTGACAACGTCGTAGGTGTTCACGCTGGTAGCGGTGGTGGTTTTGACGCCCGGGATGTTGGCGGCGCTCTTGACGAACTTGGCGTCCACAACATCGTTGACGACCAGGTTCTTCTTGCCGGCGCCGACAGCAGCCAGCATGGCAACCACGGTCTTGGTCTTGTACTCTTCCACAGCCATCTTGTCAACAACGATCATGTTGCCGCTGGCAGCCTTGTCAGACAAAGCGCTGAGCACGGCCAGACGCTTGACCTTCTTGTTGATGCGGTAGCTGTAATCGCGGGGCTTGGGGCCCAGAGCAACGCCGCCGTGGGTCCACTGCGGAGCGCGGATAGAGCCCTGACGCGCATGGCCGGTGCCCTTCTGACGCCAAGGCTTCTTGCCGCCGCCGCGGACTTCCTTGCGGATCTTGGTGTTCTGGGTGCCCTGGCGCTGGTTGGCCAGGAAGTTGACGACCGCCTCATGGACGGCCTTTTCGTTCGGGGTGATCCCGAAGACGGCGTCGGAAAGCTCAACGGTGGAAACTTTCTTGCCGTTCATATCGACGACATCAAATTTAGCCATTGTGTTTTCCTCCCTTACGCTTTGACGCTGTCGTGGATGGTAACCACAGAGCCCTTCGGGCCGGGGATGGCGCCCTTGACAGCGATCAGATTGTTTTCAGCATCAACCTTGACGATGCTGAGGTTCTGCACGGTCACCCGCACAGCGCCCATGTGGCCGGGCAGCTTCTTGCCCTTGAACACGCGGGACGGGGTGGAAGTGGAACCGTTGGAACCGGCATGGCGGCTGACAGGGCCAGTGCCGTGGCTTTCACGCAGACGGTGCTGGCCAAAGCGCTTGATAACGCCCTGGTAGCCCTTGCCCTTGGAAGTGCCGACCACGTCGACCTTGTCGCCGGCGGTGAAGACATCAGCCTTCAGGATGTCGCCCACGTTCAGGGCGGCGATGTCGTCCAGGCGGAACTCACGCAGAGTGCGCTTGGCGGCGACGTCGGCCTTGTCGAAGTGGCCCTTGGCAGCCTTGTTGACTTTCTTGGCGGAAACTTCGCCGAAGCCAAGCTGGACAGCCTGGTAACCGTCGCTCTCGACGGTCTTCTTCTGCACGACGGTGCAGGGGCCGGCCTCGATCACGGTAACCGGGACGACCTTGCCGTTCTCGTCGAACAGCTGGGTCATACCCAGCTTCTTGCCGATGATACCTTTTTGCATTGTTTTTTCCTCCTAAAAAGGTTATTGGTTGGTGGAGCCAACGTAGCTCCATCAACATGACCTCTCCGCGGTCATTCATCTTGGTCTTGCTGCTTGCCTTGACGCCGCGCTTTGCCGGCGGTCAACGTTCACGGCCGTTCGGACCGGCGTGAGAGCAGCGTATAAATAAGGTTTACAGCTTGATCTCGATGTCGACGCCCGCGGGGAGCTGCAGGCTCATGAGAGCCTCGACCGTCTTGTTGGACGGCTTCAGAATGTCGATCAGACGCTTGTGGGTGCGGGTCTCGAACTGCTCACGGCTGTCCTTGTACTTGTGGACAGCACGCAGGATCGTGACGACTTCCTTGTCGGTGGGCAGGGGGATCGGACCAGACACGCGCGCACCGGTGCGCTTCGCGGTCTCCACGATCTTGGCCGCCGCCGCATCGATCAGGGATGCATCGTAGCTCTTCAACCGAATTCTGATTTTCTCTTTGACTGCCATTACTTTCGCCTCCTAATTTAGTGTTGCCTTAGGCGAGCCGATAAATTACACACGCTTCCGGGTGTTCAATCTCTTCGCATGACAAAATCCGGTGAACCGCCAGGCAGTTCTCCCGGAAAGAATCCTCGCAAAGCATAGTTGGACATTGGTCCGTGCCGCAGAATGCAGCGCCGTACATATCCCTTCGCATCCGTAATTCTTTCGCCCGGTTCTAAGATCGGACATACTCCGCGGAAAAACCCGCATCCTCTTGTTGGGCACAAGAAGTGCGGCAACCTCCCGCATCAACGCATATCGCCGGCTGTGATGAACGGATGTTCATCACACACCGTTCGCAGCCATGAAGTAGTATATCACACGTTTCCGTGTGTTGCAAGTGTTTTTTCGGCCTTTTTCCAATTTTTTTTGAAAAAATTCTGCGTTTTGCCGAAAGAAGAAGTGCTCTCGCTCAGAAGGGCACCTCCGCCTTAGCCACACGCCAGCCGTCGGCTGTGGGTACCAGGTGTACAAGAGCATAATACAGCCTCCCCTGCCCTTCGTCAAGAGGATGGCCTTCGTCATCCGTGATGCAGATACAGACAGCGGCAAAGCGCAGGCTGCCGTCCGGCTGTTGTTCCGGTTCGGTACAGGTCAAACCGGACTGGGGGATGATATTGTCAAAGGCATAGCCCTGCATCCACAGTGCATCTTCCGGGCCTTCCTTATAATAAGGGTCTGTCCCCTGCCCGTCCAGCATGGCCGACACGGCTTCCGGGGTATAGACGCTTTCCAGCCAGGATTTCAGCTGGGAGAAGGTATCATACCGGACACCGGATGTCACCTTCACATAATCCGGATTGTCCGGCAGCGCTTCGGTGGTAAGCCCCTGACCATTGGATTCCATCTGGTAATAGCACAGAGCCAGTGTACGGGCGGCATCATCCGTCAGGGCATCGGGCAGCTGGTAGGTCCGGCTGTCGTAAGGCTCGGGCATACCGGGCATGGTCACCGTGCCCCGGCAAACCTCCGTCTGCGGGATGGGCCAGGCTTCGGACAAAAGCAGGTCTGTACCGGCGCTCTGCAAGTTGCCCTGGGCATCCTCCGTCACATCCGGGTTCAGTATGCGCAGATCATCCGCCGAAAATCCGGTGTCGGCCGCCACTTTCTCCCAGGTCTTCCCTTGCCAGCTTCTATAATAAAGAGGCAAAGTCTGCGGCGGCACGGAGCTGCCGTCATAGAGGGTGGCAGGCTGGTCCCGTTCAATGGTCACCTGTTCCCGCTGCACCGCAGGGGCGGACATCTCCGGGGTGGCGGGGCTGGCCGTTTCCGCCGTGATGACCGTGGCCGGCCCGTCAGCCGTCTCCGAAGAGGGAGCCTCGGCACAAGCTGCCAGCAGCAAAGCCGCCAGAGCAGCCATGGCCGGATACATCCAGAAACTTCTTTTCATGGTCTTCTCCTTGCTGGTTCCGGCATCTCCGGTGCCGGGTCATGTTTCGGGCAATTCCGCCCGATGCCATCCATCTTCGGTTTTCACCCACAGCACAGTGCCTTCCCAGGCAATACCGGGATATGTACAGGGAACGACCTCGGTGCCGGTGGCATCCAGCAGTCCCCATTGGCCGTCCCGACAGACGGCAGCGTAGCCGTTTTGCAGGCAGGCGGCATATTCCGGAGGATTGCTCTCTCCCCCGTTGTGCCAGACGGGTTCGTAGACCGCTTCGGTGACCAGATTGCCCTGCCGATCCGTATATGCCCACTGGCCGTCAAAGGAGACCGGGGCCAGCTCTTCCCCGAAGAACCATCCTGCCGCATCCGGTTCTGCCCCGGCAGCATTGCGGGGCTGCATCTGCTCTCCGGCGGCATTGACATACAGCCAGCCGCCCTCTGCCGTACCAAGATCATATTCATCCTTCATCCGGGCAGGATAGACAGGCAGCCAATCTCCGAAGGCGGACCACTCCGCATCTTCTACTGTATTATTGAAGGACGAGCCGTCCAGGACGCTGTGCCTCCTGACTTCCCCAGCATCCAGATCATAATAGTACCATCCATAGAGCACACCGTGAGGAAGGCAAAGGGATCTTCCGGTGGCTTGCTGCAAAGCGATGGCATCGGGATGCGCTTCGGTGGTATAGGTCTGCAGGGCTTCGCAGATCCATTCGTCCTTGTCACAGATATCAATGGGCCTGTCATTGATGCAGTCCAGAAGCGGCTGGCCGTCGGCGGTGACAAGCCCCCACAAACCATCCTTGCAAACGGTATAGTACCCGGGCTCGGAACGCATGAGCATGGTGCCCCAGATTCCCACCGGCTGCATGGCATCCCAGGAATACACCTCTTCCGAAAGATGCAGGGATGGTTCTGCCAAAGATGCGGCGGGGGCAGACGCGGTTTCCTCCGTTTCCGCCGGGACAGCAGGCGATGGTGTCGGGGACGCTTCCGGTCCCGTGACCGGGGACTTTGTGCATCCGGACAGAAGCACCGCCGTCAAGAGCAGACAAAACAGTTTGTTCCGCACGGAAATCACGCTCCTTATTTATAATAGGAAAGGCGTTGGGACATCACTGCGTTTTGCTGACAGTTCAGGCCGGGAGCTCCTCCTGGTGCCAGCCGTCCTCCGACTTCACCCACAAGGCCGTGCCCTCCCAGGCAACACCGGGGTGTTCACAGGGGATGACCTCGGTTCCGGTAGAATCCAGCAGTCCCCACTTTCCATCCCGGCAGACGGCAGCGTAGCCGTTTTGCAGGCAGGCGGCATATTTGGGTGCGGCAGGATCTTCCGGGTTGTCATATTCTCCCTGGGCGCCCCAGGTGGCGGAATAGATTGCTTCGGTTTTCAGGTTGCCGCTGCGGTCCACATAGGCCCAGCCGTCCCCGATCTGCACCGGGGCCAGATTTTCACGGAAGAACCAGCCGGCCTGGACGGCGCCGGGAACATAGAAAGCGGACCCATCCTCGCAGAGATACCAATACAAAGCCCCTGTATTATCCGGAACAGGATCACCAGGGAACTTGGGATCGCCTTCCTCCCCCTCTTCATAGGCAGAGTACACCGGCAGAATACCGCCGTAGGAGGCCCACAGAGTGTCATTCATCTCAGACACATATCCGGGAGTTCCCATACGATACCAGCGCAGGGCACTCAGATCCACAGCCGTAGTATCACGGCCCGGGGAATCCAGGTCATAGAAAAACATATCTCCCAAACCGCCGTGACCAGGGCAAAGAGCGCCGTCCCCTGCTTCGGTAAGCTCGGCGGAAAGGGCGTCAAAGTCCTCCCAGTTCATGGGCTGTTCCGGGAACCAGATCCAGTGGTCTTCCGCCCCACAGCGGGAAACCGGTGCAGTGGACTGACACGACAGCACTTCGGTGCCGTCAGCGCGCATGAGTCCCCACAGGCCGTTCTGGGACATGGTGAAATAGCCTTCATTGGGGGTGGAAGGCGTGGCATCCAGTTCTTCGACGGTGCGGATCTCATCGTAGGGCAGGCCCGGTTCCGGCGTAACCGTGGGCGCCGGTGAGGCGGTAGTTTCAGCGGCGGGCGCTTCTTCCGCGGTGGCGGGAGGATTTGCGGCGGAAGTGGGAACGGTGCAGGCGGACAGCAGCAGTCCGGCTGTCACCGTCAGGCAGAGTAGTTTGCGGCGCATACAGGGATCACGCTCCTTTTTCTTATAGCATTTTGGTGGTTCAGGCAGGCAGGCTCAGTTCATCCACCCGCCAGCCGGTCTCAGTGGGAATCAGGCGTACAGGGCTTAGGTAGGCAGTATCCGGCGTATAGACAATATCCTGGCCCCACCCCTGGAAATCCTCGCTTTCGATATTCAGGGAAAGCTGCCAGAACTGCAGACTGCCGTCCGGCTGCAGTTCCGGCTGAGTATACACGGTACCGCAGTGGGAAATATTACCGCCCCGGTCGCTCATCCCGAAAACGATGGAATCATCCGGGCCCTGGTAATAGGTTCCAAAAGTCCACGAACCATCCGTCGGCAGAGGTCCGCTGAGCATCTTTCCGCACCAGTCCGCCGAGAAGATGTTCCCCAGGTACTGTTCCAGATCGGTATACCGGGTGTACAGGGCACCGTCGCTGGAAATATAGTACCCTTCCTCTTCCTGGTATTCGCTGGGGTCAATGCCGATGTGCATCCCATAGTGTTCATACAGGAAATCGTACGCGGCAGCCAGAGCGGCGGCTGCCTGCTCATCCAGGGCAGCGGGTACCGTATAGGTATCTACCGTCTCGGTACGGGTAAAAGCCACCCAGGGGGTTTCGATGGTCACATCCTGCATCTCGATTTCAGGCAGGACATAGGCCTCATCCAGACAAAGAAGATAGTACCCACCACTAAAATCACTTTTTTCCGGGTCCGGGTTCATCGCCTGGAAGGTCTCCCACGGAACATTGTAGGTTTGGGCGGCTTCCTCCAGAGTACCGGGCCAGTAAAAAATCTTCAGTTGCACCGTTTCCGGCCAGTTCACATCCTCATCCACATTCAGTTTCCCCGGCGCGTAGGAAAAGTCGGGGGTGTTTTCCGGCATATTGGCCAGCCAAGAATCCAATGACACCGGCTCATAGGACGGAGCGGGGGTCGGCTCCGGGGAGGGTGTAAGGCTGGGTGCGGGCGTGGCGGTGGGCGGCGCCGGGGTGGATTCCGGCTGGGAGGATCCGGTGCAGGCCGACAGCAGCAGTCCAGCGGCAAGGGTCAGGGACAGGCAGACAAGGCGGGTACGCATGGGGCATTCCTCTTTTCCCGGCTGCCTTGCCAGGGACCGCAGGACAGCCTTGGTTTCTTACCTTCAGTATAGCATAAAGCGCGCCCCTTTCCCATTAAAACCGGGAAAAGAACGCGCTTTTTTACAGATGTATCTCAGATGTATCGCAGCCGGTCACTTCTGCCGCAGCTGTTCTTCCAGACCGGGGCGCGGGGTGACATACACGGTGGTATACACCTCATACAAAACCATGCCCGGTTTGGCGCCGTTGGCTTTCCAGATGTTTTTCACCTCGGTGGTATCCACCGGAACCTTGGCCCCGCCGTTCTGGCTGGAATGGAGCACTGCCAGTTCCGCCGCTTCCTGTCTGGTGGTATCGGGGATGTCCTCTCCGTGGCTCATGACAACCGCGTGGCTGCCGGGGGCTTTCTGCACATGGAACCACAGGTCCTTGCCCCGGGCGGTGTGCAGGGTGAGCTTGTCGTTCTGGGTGTTGTTGCGGCCCACCAGGATCTCAAAGCCGTCGCTGGAACGGTAGCGCAGGAAATCGGCAGGCTTCTGGCGTTTGTCCCGCTGTTTGAAGTATTTCAGGTATCCCTGGCTCTTCAGCTCGGCACGGATCTCGTTGAGTGCCTGTTCCCCGGGGGCAGATTCCACTTCATACAGGACGGTGGCCAGATATTCGATCTCGGTCTCCCCTTCCGCCAGCAGCTTTTTCAGCATGGCACCGGCGGTCTGTTTCTTCTTGTAGTCCTTGAAGTATTTCTGGGCGTTCTCATTGGGACCCAGACGGGGGTCCAGCCGGATGGTCACCGGCTCGCCGGTGTAATAGTTTTCCACCGTGGCCTCCCGGTCCCCCTTGTGGATGGCCCACAGGTTGGCCTGCAGCAGTTCGCCGTACAGGCGCAGGGTATCGGCCTTCTGGCTCTGGGCCTGCTCCTCCCGGCGGGCCGCCTGCTTGCGCACGGCACGCTCGTACATGTTGTGAACAGCCTTGTACAGTTCCCGGCTCTTCTGGCGCAGGCGTTCAGCCCGGTCCTTGGTGGCGTAGTAGTCTTCCAGCATGACGCTGTAAGAAGGATACTCGGTCAGTCTGGCATTGGCACCATACTGCCGGGGCGCAAAAAAGCTGAATTCCACCGGCTTGAGAGAGCCGTCCGCCTGGGGCAGACGCACGGCTGTGGGGTGTCCCCCGGCAGCGTGTTCGGCTTTGAGGGATTCCAGCGCGGCGCACAAAGCCTGCCGCTGTTCTTCGTTCAGGTCACAGGCTGCCAGGGCGGTCTCGCCATCGAAGGCACGCCAGACCGCTTCCCGCAAGACCACCGGACCTACGCCGCCCACCGCTTTGCCCAGAGCCTGGGCCACGGGCAGGTCAGTCCGGCAGGCCGCCTCCACGACAGCCGCCCCACTCACCGCCAGGAAATCCGGCTTGTTGGGTTTGGGAGGCAGGGTGTAGGGCAGCCCGGGAAGGAGCTGGCGGATCTCGCTGTCTTCAAAGTCCACACGCTTGAGGGCATCCACGATCTTGCCGTCCCGGAACAGTACCAGGTTGGAGTACCGGCCCATGAGCTCGGCGGCCAGGGTGTTCACCACCAGGTCCCCCATCTCGTTGGTGCAGCGGAAATCAAAGAACACGATCCGGTCCCCCGGTTCCCGGCGCAGCTCGATGAGACGGCCGCCGGTGAGGTGCTTGCGCAGCAGCATGCAGAACCCCGGCGGGGTGAGCGGATTTTCAAAAGTTTCCTGGGTCAGGCAGACCCGGGCGGACCCGCTGCGGGCCGACAACAGCAGGCGGTGCGTCTCGGTTCGGGTGCGCAGGGTGATGAGCACCTCATCCCGGGTGGGCTCAAAAATCTTGTCGATCTTGGCGTCCAGCAGTTTTTCCCGCAGTTCGGCGGCCACCAGGTCCAGGGTGGCGGCATCCAGTGCCATAGGTTCTCCCCTCTTTCGGATTGACCTTCCCGGCAGACCGGGGCGGATCAATTACAGGTAGGTAAACGGATCGGTATCGGACAAGGCCAGCGTAATGCGCACCTCATCCGGCAGGGCGGCGGCCAGACGTTCAGCCAGCACCCGGGTGACCGGATGTTCGGTGGCCCAGTGTCCGGCCACCACCAGCCCCACCCCCATCTGGTGGGCCAGCAGAGCGATATGGTGGGCGGCTTCCCCGGTGACGAAGCAGTCGGCCCCCAAATCAATGGCCTCCTGCAGGTAGCTGCCGCCGCCACCGCTGACTTCCGCCAGACGGGTAACGGGCCGGTCAGCCTCCACAAACTGGGGATGCGCCCCCAGGCGGTCAGCACACAGCTTGGCCAGGGCCGCGGCGGTGGTGGGGTTCACATTGCCGATGCGGCCGCAGCCTTCGGCGAAGATTTCGGTGTCGGTCATGCCCAGAATGTCGGCCAGGGTATCATTGACACCGCCCGCTGCCGCATCCAGATTGGTGTGCATGCAGATGGCGGAGATGCCGTTTTTGACCAGCAGGGCCGGCACATCCTTCGGGCCAAGATGCTTCAGGGGATTGAAGATGACCGGATGATGGGATACGATCAGGTCACAACCGCTTTCGGCGGCTTCCTGCACCACATCGGCGGTGATATCCAACGCCACCGCCACGGCCCCCACCGGGCGGCCGGTGTCCACCAGCAGACCCACATTGTCCCAGCTGCAGGCCAGTTCCGGGGGTGCGAATTCCTTGAGGATCTGCAAAACTTGCTGTACGGTCACGGCCATTTTCCTGCCTCCACTTCTGCGATCAGGGAATCCACCGCGTCGGCTTCCGGGCCGTCGGTAAGTCCCCTGCGGTATTTTTTCAGCTTGCCGCACTGTTGGGCGCGGTATTCTTCGGCACCGGACTGCCCCTGTACCAGGCCGCACAGGCACCACAGTCCTTCCGGTTCACGGGGGTCGGCGGTGTAGCGGGCATTCATCACGGCGTACCAACGCCCCGCAGCATGGGCCAGGGTCTCCCCCTGCAGAGTGAACCCCCGCTGCGCCAGCCAGCGGCGCAGCAGGCTGTGCTTGGTGGCGGGTACCAGCACCAGATTATAGGCCGGGTCAAACACCCAGGGAGCCGCGTCCAGGATCTCCATGATGGTCTGGGCCCCCATGCCGGCGATGATAATATCGGTGACCTCCCCAGGGCGGAGCACCTCCAGCCCGGGGCCCAGACGGAACTGCACCTTGTCCCCATAGGGAGCGCAGGCGCGGCGGGCCTTGGCCAGGGGGTCCGGGCGCAGATCACATGCAAAAACCAGCGGGCAGCGTCCGCTGCCCGCCAGCCATGCACTCAGTTTGCCGTGATCACACCCGATATCCGCCGCAATGCTACCGGGGCGGACAAAGTCCGCCGCCGCTGCCAGACGGGCATCCAGGTGCGGTACTGCCTTACTGCTTGGCAAAGTATTCATTGAGCTGGTCGATGAGCGCATCGGGGTTCAGGCCATGGACGGCGCAGGCCTGTTCCACAGTCTCGCCGTGGGCAGCCATGCAGCCCAGGCAGTGCATGCCCGCGTTCTGGAAAATGGGCACGCAGCCCTGGGCGGGGTCATTCTTCAGGATGTCGATGATAATGGTATCTCTCTGAACAGTCATGGTAAAGTCCTTTCCTGCAGCCGGACATACCGGCTGAATCTGTGATTTTGATTTATTCAGAACCGGCACCGCCGGAGCGGTTGCCGGGTTCCTGCTTGGTAAAGAATCAGGTCATCTGCCACTGGGCGTACAGTCCGGCGCCCTGCAAAAGCACCAGAGAGGTCAGGCAGACCGTGGCCATAACCACAGGACGGGCAATGCTGCGGCGCACGGCAAAAGTGCGGGTGCTGCCCAGCAGGATCAGCGCCAGCGGCAGCACGGGCAGCCAGTACCGCCCCTGCACCCCGAAGATGGTGGTGTAGTTGATGGGGGTCCAGCTGAGGGCCGCAAAGAAGGTCAGGCCAACCACCAGGGCCACGATGACCCACCCGCCGGCGCGCACACGCCCCGGCAAAGCGGGTTCTTCCGTCCGGGGCAGAGCCGACGCCAGCAGCACCAGCACAAGCCCTACGCCCAGCAGCCAGCTGGCCTGGATGGGGTAAACAATGGGTTCTCCCAGTGCCGTGCCCAGCAGGCCCTGCAGCCAGTCCGCGCCTTCGGCGCTCACCGAACGCAGCAGCAGCTTGATGGTGGCAGGCAGGTTACGGCAGATATACCCGGCGGAGTAGGTGTAGATGGAATCTCCGTTGGGCTGCACGCTGTTTACCAGCTGTTCGGGCGTCAGGCCGCCCCACATATGGGTCAGCCGCCAGAACATTACCGGTACCGCCACACACAGACCGGCCGCCAGTACTCCGAAAAAGATTTTTTTCAGGCGGGGGCTTCTGTGTATTTTCCAGTATACAAAGCCCAGCAGGGCCGCGGCAATGACCACGGCAACGGCAGCACGGGTCAGGCCCACGTTGTCCACATCCCGGGTGGCATAGGTCAATGCCCCCAGGTTCAGGTTCACCCAGCCCAGAACCGCCAGCACCAGGGCCAGCACCTTGACCAGGATACCGGGACGCACCTGCCATTTTGCCAAGGGCACAGTGGCAGATGCCGGATGACGGCGGGGGTCCAGGTTTGCCGCCGGCACCATCAGCACCAGCGCAGGCACCGGCAGATAGATGGCCTTGGCCGGACCGATGAGGAAGGCCAGAATTGCCAGCAGCACCAGTTCGGTGCGGCGGGCGGGGCGCTGCCGCAAGGCAAAGCACAGCGCAGTAAAGCAGAATACCAGCCCCAGCACGGTGGCGTCGGCCGAGAAGCTGGCCGCCAGCTGGAGAGTCTGGGGCAGCAGAGCCACACAGGTCAGAAGGCCCTTCCAGCGTTCCGGCATGAGCGCTGCAGCCAGCGCTGCCAGCACCAGATAGACGATCAGGTTGCCCAGGCGTCCGGCCAGCAGCATGGCGTGGAAGCCGCGGCCCAAGGCACGGGCCAGGGCCACCCCCAGGGTCTGCCCAAGATAAAGCGTCCGGTTGAAGCTGCCGCCCACGGTGAACTCGCTGGGGGTATCGGTCAGGCTGGAATCTGTGGTATCCCCCAGGTGGGAAAAATACTCCTTGTAGGCAAAAATACCGATATCACCGCTCTGGGCCGTGAAGTACGGGGCATCACAGGAGCGCACCAGCAGACGCCAGCCGTCCTCTTCCCCGTTGGTCAGAGGCTGACCCAGCAGTTCGCTGGCGGCCTGATAGCTGTTGGCCATGTGGGTGTATTCATCGGGTCCTACCAGCGGCGGTGTCACGATACTGAACGCACCGCCCAGCAGCGCACCGCAGACCAGGGTCACGGCCCAGAAGGCTTTCCGGCCTGCCAGCAGAACAAAGGCCAGTACCACCGCCGCAAAAAGCAGCAGCCCCAGGATCATGGACAGGTTCCGGGACCATTGGCCGGAGTAATCCACCACATACTGCAACGCCGCGGTGGCGTTCAGGTTGTCCTGGGCAGCATACCGCCGCAGAGCCATGGGATCAGCCGGGTAGCCTTCTTTTGCCAGAAGGACCGTACCCTCACTGGCCCACAGGCCAATGGGGCAGCCGGCGTCGGCATCAGCGGTGCCGTCGTACCAGATATGCAGGTAGAGCATCCGGGATTCAGTGGGCGTATAGGGCTTCTCAAAAATCACCGCGGCAAAGGTGTTGTCCTTCAGGGTGATGCAGTCCAGACTTCCCTGGGCCAGAACCTGACCGGCCTCGTCGGTGAGTTCGGTGTGGAGCTGACCGGTGGCAAAGGCGTGGTCATAGATGGTCATGTTCAGGCGCATCCCGTACAGGGTCTGTCCCCCGTGCACAGGCAGCGCCTGGACAAGACCGCCGTCCGCCGGAATTTCCAGCGTCTGGCTGTAGGTATCGTTGACGATCTGGTAGACCGGCTCACCGTCCACCCGCTGGGACAGATCATATCCGGCCCAGGCAAGAACCAGGGCGGTGACGGCCGCCAGAAGCACCCCTGCCAGAAGCAGGCGCCGGCGCACCAGAAAAGCTTTGAGTTTTTGCAACGGTCTTTTGTCCTTTCCTGTCATGGGTTTCTGCCCGCACAAGGGCACGAAAGGGTGGTCACATACAGATTTTATTATATCCCAAAAACGGGCAACGCGCAACCGTGCCCCGACACAAAAAGCCGCGCCTCACCGGGAAAAGCCCCGGCAGGGCGCGGCTTGGCGCGTGGAGGTTACTTGTTGAAACGATCGCGCAGGTTCTTGAAGAAGCCCTTGCGCTTCTCGTAGTTGTCATCCTTGAGGGATTCGTCAAACGCCTTCAGGGCGTCGCGCTGGGCACGGGTCAGCTTCTTGGGGATCTCCACTTCCACGATGACATACTGGTCACCGCGGCCGCGGCCATTCAGATACTGAATACCCTGACCGCGCAGACGGAACCGGGTACCGCTCTGGGTGCCTTCGGGAATCTTCTGGGAGACCCGACCGTCCACGGTAGGTACTTCGATCTCATCGCCCAGAACCGCCTGACTGAAGGTGATGGGCACACGCACGGTCACGTCGTAGCCGTCCCGCAGGAAGATGGGGTCGGGCTTGACGGTCACATGCACGATCACGTCACCGGCCGGACCACCGTTGGAACCGGCATCGCCCTGGCCGCGCAGCGCGATGTTCTGATCATCGTCGATACCGGCGGGGATGTTGACTTCCAGCGTCTTGCGCTTGCTCACCTTGCCGGTACCGCGGCAGGTCTTGCAGGGGTCCTTGATGACGGTGCCGCGCCCGCCGCAGTGGGGGCAGGGCTGCTGGCTCTGCATCACACCGAAGGGGGTGCGCTGCTGGGTCACCACATACCCGCGGCCATTACACTGGGGACAGGTTTCGGGGCTGGAGCCCTTGGCGGCACCGGTGCCCTGGCAATCGGGGCAGGATTCCTGCCGGTTGATGGTGACTTTCTTGGCGCAGCCGTGGGCCGCTTCCTCAAAGGTCAGGATCACGCTGGCCTGGATGTCATGTCCCTTGCGGGGAGCGTTGGCGCGGGTACGCCCGCTGCCGCCGCCAAAACCGCCGAAGCCGCCGAAACCGCCGCCGAAGATATCGCCGAAGATATCCCCCAGGTCCACGCCGCCAAAGCCGCCCGCGCCGCCGAATCCGGCGCCGCCGTTGGCTGCGGCATAGTTGGGATCGACCCCGGCAAAGCCGAACTGGTCGTAACGCTTGCGCTTTTCCGGGTCGGAAAGGACGTCGTTGGCTTCATTGACCTCTTTGAACTTTTCCTCGGCGGTCTTGTCGCCGGGGTTCAGGTCGGGGTGGTACTTTTTGGCAAGCTTGCGGTAGGCGCTTTTGATCTCTGCCTCGCTGGCATTTTTGCCGACGCCAAGCACCTCGTAATAATCTCTTTTGTCTGCCATAGAATCACACCTTTATTTCTGTACAAGCCCCACAATGGCCGCCGCCGGATGTGCCGGCGGCGGCCCGATGGGAACTTACTGGATTTTGGACAGATCAGACTTCATGGAAGTCGGCGTCAACGGCGCCGTCATCCGCCTGGCCGTTGCCAGTGGCCTGCTGGCCGGGGGTCGGCTGGCCCTGGGCGCCCTGCTGCTGGGCAGCCTGCTGATAGACCTTTTCGCTGATGGCGTAGAAAGCCTTCTGCAGGTCGTCCTGCTTGGCCTTGATGTCGTCGATGGTGCCGGACTTCAGGGCTTCCTTCAGAGCGGACAGCTTGGTCTCGACTTCGCTCTTTTCAGAGGCGGAGACCTTGTCACCCAGCTCGTTCAGAGCCTTCTCGGTCTGGAAGACCATCTGGTCGGCGTTGTTGCGGGTGTCGACCTCTTCGCGGCGCTTCTTGTCCTCGGCGGCATACTGCTCGGCGTCCTTGACGGCCTTGTCGATGTCGTCCTTGCTCATGTTGGTGGAAGCGGTGATGGTGATGCTCTGTTCCTTGCCGGTGCCCAGGTCCTTGGCGCTTACGTGCACAATGCCGTTGGCATCGATATCAAAGGTAACTTCGATCTGAGGCACGCCGCGGGGAGCCGGAGCGATGCCGTCCAGATGGAAGGTACCCAGGCTCTTGTTGTCGCGGGCAAACTCACGCTCGCCCTGCAGAACGTTGACTTCCACGCTGGGCTGGTTGTCGGCGGCAGTGGAGAAGATCTGGCTCTTCTTGGTGGGGATGGTGGTGTTGCGGTCGATGATCTTGGTGCAGACGCCGCCCAGGGTCTCAATGCCCAGGCTCAGCGGGGTGACATCCAGCAGCAGCAGGCCCTTCACATCGCCCTGCAGAACACCGCCCTGGATGGCAGCGCCCACAGCGACACATTCATCGGGGTTGATGCCCTTGAAGGGTTCGCAGCCCAGTTCCTTCTTCACGGCGTCATAGACAGCCGGGATACGGGTGGAACCGCCAACCATCAGGACCTTCTTCAGGTCGCTGGCCTTCAGGCCGGCATCGGCCAGAGCCTTGCGGACGGGGGTCATGGTGCGGTCGACCAGATCGGAGGTCAGCTCGTTGAACTTGGCCCGGGTCAGGGTCATATCCAGGTGCTTGGGGCCGTTGGCATCCGCGGTGATGAAGGGCAGGTTGATGTTGGTGGAAGTGGCGCTGGACAGCTCGATCTTGGCCTTTTCGGCAGCTTCCTTCAGGCGCTGGGCAGCCATCTTGTCCTGACGCAGGTCGATGTTGTTCTCGCGCTTGAAGTCCTCGGCCATCCAGTCGATGATGCGCTGGTCGAAGTCATCGCCGCCCAGGTGGGTATCACCGTTGGTGGCCAGAACTTCGGTCACGCCGTCGCCCATCTCGATGATGGAGACATCGAAGGTACCGCCGCCCAGGTCGTAGACCATGATCTTCTGGTCGGCTTCCTTATCGATGCCGTAAGCCAGAGAAGCGGCGGTGGGCTCGTTGATGATACGGCGCACGTTCAGGCCGGCGATGGTGCCGGCGTTCTTGGTGGCCTGACGCTGGCTGTCGTTGAAGTAGGCAGGCACGGTGATGACGGCCTCCGTGACGGGCTCGCCCAGGTAAGCTTCGGCGTCAGCCTTCAGCTTGCTCAGGATCATAGCGCTGATCTCTTCGGGGGTGTAGTCCTTGCCGCCGGCATGGACCTTTTCGGCAGTGCCCATCTTACGCTTGATGGAAGAAATGGTGTTTTCGGGGTTGGTGATGGCCTGACGCTTGGCGACCTGGCCGACCAGACGCTCGCCGGTCTTGGTGAAGCCGACGACGGAAGGCGTGGTGCGGGCGCCCTCAGAGTTAGCGATGACGACGGGCTCGCCGCCTTCCATAACGGCGACGCAGCTGTTGGTAGTACCAAGGTCAATACCGATGATCTTACTCATAATGAAAAACTCCCTTCGTTTTCCTTTCCCTGTCCCTCTTTCGGGGCGGTTGGGTTGTTGTTGTTTTTATGGTTCGATGATGAAATTGGAAATGTCTTTGTATCTGAAACGGGCATGGGGCCCGGTTCATGCTTTATTCGGCCACGACCACGGTGGCGTGGCGGATGATCTTGTCGCCGATCTTGTAGCCCTTCTGGAAGACCCGGACGACGGTGCCGCTCTCCTGCCCTTCTTCCGGCGGGACCTGCTGCACGGCGTTCATGAACTGGGGGTCAAAAGGCTTGCCCAGGGCTTCGATCTCCACGATGTGCAGAGTATCCAGGGCCTTGGCGGCCTTGTCCAGGGTCATCACGACGCCCTTCTTGTAGTTCTCGTCGGCGCAGTCGGCGTTGGCGGCCATATCCAGGGTGTCCAGAATCGTGAGGATCTGGGTCACGGCGTGGCTGACACCGTCATTGAACTTCATATCCGCTTCCCGGGCGGTACGCTTGCGGTAGTTGTCGTACTCGGCGGCGGTGCGCAGCAGCTGATCTTTCAGCTCCTTGTTCTTGGCTTCCGCTGCTTCCAGCTTGGCCTGGGCCGCTTCCAGTTCCCGGTTCTTCTTGCCGAACCAGTCCTTCTTTTCCTTTTCGGCCTTGGGTTCGGCTTTGGTCTCGGTCTTGTCTGCCTGAGGCGCAGCGGTCTCGGCAGCCTGCTCAGCCTTGGGTGCGGTGTCGGCCGGCGCGCTCTGCGCTTCTGCCGTGGGTTCTGCCGCTCCGTTGGGCTTCTTGGTTTCGTTTGTAGAGCTCATGTCTGCTCCTCCTGCTTTTTTCCGGACATCTGCTGCCCGAGTTTGGTTGCAAAATATTCAAGGATGGGAATCAACTGTTGGAAGTGCATCCGGTTGGAGCCGATCAGCGCCACCGTGCCGGTGAGGCCGCCGCCCGCCAGATACCGTTTGCTGACGACGCAGACACCCGGCATTTCCGGCCGGACATCCTCGCCCAGGGTGGCGGTAAGTTTGTTGCCGTGGGGCTCGATGAGGGTGCGGGCCGCTTCGCTGTCGGAGAAGATCTCCAGCAGCAGGCCCAGGTTCTTGCGCACATCGGTCATCTGGGCCAGATGCTGCGCGCCTTCAAAGTAGACCCGCGGGGTGGTGCGCACCAGCGCTTCGGCGGCGCGGACCACCGGAGCCAGACGCTCGCCGGCCGCCAGCAGCAGCTCGGCGCTCAAGGTCTCGGTCACATCCTCCGGCACCACAAAGGTCAGGTTGCAGTTGAGCAGGGTAGCCAGGGTCTGGGCATCGGCGCGGGTGAATCCATCCGCCACGCGGGCCACGCGGGTCCGCACCCCGCCGGCGCTGGTCACGGCCAGCACGGCTGCGGTGTAGCGCCCTACCTGCACCACCTCGAAATGGGCGATGCAAAGATCGTCCGACTGGGGTGTGCTGACCGCCGCTGCCAGCCCGGTGATCTCGGCCAGAGCGCGGGCTGCGCTCTGGGCCAGCTTTTCCGGCTCGGCATCCATGGCGGCAAAGAGTTCATCAATGTGTTCCCGGTCTTCCTTCGGGAGCTCGGTGATGCCCGGTGCTCCCAACAGATGATCCAGATAATAGCGGTAACCCTGTGCGCTGGGCACCCGGCCCGCACTAGTGTGGGGCTGTTCCAGCAGCCCCAGCTTGGTCAGGGCAGCCATCTCGTTGCGCAATGTGGCGCTGGAGAGGGCCATGTCGAAATAATTGGCCAGCAGGCCGGAACCGACCGGTTCCCCGTCGGCCCCGTACAGGGCGACGACGGCTTCCAGAATGCGCTGCTTGCGCCGGTCCATTGCCATGCCGCCCACTTCCTTTCGCTTCTCGTTTAGCACTCTCTGTTCCCGAGTGCTAAGTCTATTATATCCCTCCTTCCCCGGCTGTCAAGAGTTTTTGCAGAAAAGTTTGAAAGTTTAACAGTTTTGACACAAAGAAGCCCGCAGACCGCCTGCCCGGGCTGGGGCAGACGGTCCGCGGGTCCTTTCATCATTCTTCCATCCACTTTGCCAGGAAGGCGGCCGCAATGGCAAGGCTTGCGACGGTGTGCTCATCCGGCGGCGGGTCTTTGGCAGTTCCCAGTGTCAGCACCCCGCCCTCCACATCTCCGTGGGCTACGATGGGCGACGCACACAGGATCTGGCGGTCACTGCGTTCCAGTGCGCGCAGGCGGCGTTCCGGGTCAGCTGGCGCGGTATAGGTCGTCCGCATGGCCAGCAGCTTCTGCATGGCGTCGGACACCGGACGGCCTTTCAGGTCTGCCTTGTTGGGGCCGGTGGCCGCCACGATGGTGTCCCGGTCGCAGACCAGTACCGGACAGTGCAGGTTTTTGGCCAGCACATCGGCATACACGCCCGAAAGCTGTCCCAGTTCCACCAGGGGGGAATACTTTTTGAACACCACTTCCCCGCCGGCGTCGGTAAAAATTTCCAGTGCGTCGCCCTGGCGGATGCGCTGGGTACGGCGGATCTCCTTGGGAATGACCACCCGGCCCAGCTCATCAATGCGGCGCACGATCCCTGTTGCTTTCATACACATACTCCTTGAACGTCTGCTTTTGGTATTTGCTTCCTTGGCTGTTGGTATTGTCTGCATCTGTATCCAAATTATGCAAAGGCAGGATTTGACCCGCAGCCGGACAGCGTGGTAAGATGAAGGAAATTCATCCGCAGGAGGCATACCATGGAATTGTTGCAGACCACCCTGTGCTATCTGGAACGGGATGGGCAGTACCTGATGCTGCATCGGGTAAAGAAAAAGCAGGACGTAAACAAAGACAAATGGATCGGCGTCGGGGGCAAGTTCGAGCCCGGAGAAGACGCGGTGGCCTGCGCTTTGCGGGAGGTGCAGGAGGAGACCGGTCTGACCATGCACACACCCCTGTACCGGGGCATCGTGGACTTTTTCTGTCCACCATGGCCGGCCGAGCGGATGCACCTGTTTACCTGCACCGATTTTTCCGGAGAGATGCGCGTATGCGACGAGGGCGACCTGGAATGGGTGGACAAGGAAAAGGTGTCCGCCCTGCCCATCTGGGAAGGCGACAAGATTTTTTTTGCCCTGCTGGCCGGGAACGAGCCGTTCTTTCATCTGGAACTGCAGTATGAAAAAGACGTTCTGGTGCGCGCCTGCCTGAACGGTCAGGAACTGCCCCGCTGACCACATCCCGTCCACTTCCTATATTAAAGAAGAAAGCAGCCCCATGCGGAAGAAGGCTTCCGTACGGGGCTGCTGTTTTTATGGAGTCAAATCAGTCTGAGGTGGCCGTGGATGTGGCCGGTTCGTCGGTGGTCGAGTCGGAGGTGTCTCCGGTATCCCCTTCACCGCTGCCGTCCGTGTTTTCCTCCCCCGTGCCGTCTTCAGCAGGGGTGGTCTCGTCGGTGGTGCCGTCCTCGGTGGGCGTATCGCCCTCCGAGGTCTCCTCCTCCGGTGTCAGTTCAGAGGAAGAAGCATCCCCGGCACCGGCGGCGTCGGTCATGGTGGAATCCAGCTGATTCTGCACCAAAGCCTGGGGATCATCAACAGAACTGGTGGGCGCCGGTGTGGCCGAAGCCTGGGTCTCCACCTGCATCTCGCTTTCCTGCAGGGCGGTCAGATACCACTGGCGGTTCTCGCCCCGGCTGAACACGAAGTCCATATACTTGGTGGGCTCGGTGGGGGCGGTCAGGGACAGTTCCCCGCTGGCACTGTTGCTGATGGTGGGAATATACCCCACGGTGACATAGGTCTTGCCGGACTGGGTCCAGATTTTCTCCACTTCCGGCGTATAAAGCCCCACCGCACCGGTGACGGGGACCAGATACCCCTGACGGTCGGAGTCATAATTGTAAATGAACTCTTCGGTCTCGAAGCTGCCTTCTTCCAGGGGATAATCAGGTCCCAGAAGGTTGGTCAGGTAGGTGTCGATCTCCAGCTGCGGCAGAATCAGGGAGCCGGTCTCTGTGTCACGTTCATAGTCATCCAGCGTGCCGTCTTTCTGCGCCTGATACACGGTCCCCCAGATGGCTGCCTGCCGGAAGACGGTGGAATCCACCTGAGAGACATCATCAAAGGGCAGCACATCGAACATGACCAGACCGTACACCCGGTCGGCAAAACGTTCGCGGCGGTCGGAGTCATCCAGAGCGGCGCGCAGAGCGCCCACACACCAGTTCAGCACGGTGAACAAACCGATCACAACCAGGACCAAGGCCACGGCGCCCAGAATCTGTCGGGCCAGACGGCGGCTGTTGCGCAGTTGTTCCTCACGAGAATTTGCCATGAAAGGGTCTCCTTATAGATTGATAAGCCAAAGGGTAAAGCCGGACGGCAGGCCGCCGGCAGCATGTCATACCATGCAGTATACCACAAACGCCGCCGCTTTGCAAAGAGCCGCGGCGGCGTTTTTCTCTCATTTGAAAATTTTACTTGTTCTTGTACATCTGCTCATAGTACTTCTGGTAATCACCGCTGGTGACATGTTCCATCCACTCGGGGTTGGCCAGATACCAGTCAATGGTCAGCACAATGCCCTTCTCGAAGGGAGTCTCGGGATACCAGCCCAGATCATTCTTGATCTTGGTGGGGTCAATGCCGTAACGGCGGTCATGACCCAGGCGGTCGGCCACATGGGTGATCAGATCCTCACTGATGCCCTCATCCTTCAGGCGGTCATGCAGCTGGGCAATGACGGTCTTGACGATGAAGATGTTGGGGCGCTCGTTGTGGCCGCCCACATTGTACACCTCGCCCACCTTGCCGTCGGACGCCACCATGTCGATGGCCTTGCAGTGGTCCATGACATACAGCCAGTCACGAACCTGCATGCCGTCGCCGTAGACGGGCAGGGTCTTGTGATGCTTGGCGTTGTTGATCAGCAGGGGGATCAGCTTTTCGGGGAACTGATAGGGGCCGTAGTTGTTGGAGCAGCGGGTGATGTTCACCGGCATGCCGTAGGTGTCGTGGAAGGCCATGACAAACATGTCGGCGCTGGCCTTGGAGCTGGAATAGGGGCTGTGGGGGCACAGCGGGGTGGTCTCGGTGAAATAGCCTTCAGGGCCCAACGCGCCGTAGACTTCGTCGGTGGAGACCTGCAGGTACTTCTTGCCTTCCTTCCAGGTGCGGGCGTCGGCGTCATACCAGGCGTTCTTGCAGCACTGCAGCAGATTCACGGTGCCCAGGACGTTGCTCTCCACAAAGATCTCGGGGTTCTTGATGCTGCGGTCCACATGGCTCTCGGCCGCGAAGTTGATGACGTAATCGGGATCGTACTCCTCCATCAGGCGGGTGACCAGTTCCCGGTCGCAGATATCGCCCTGCACAAAGATGTGGCGAGGGTCGCCCTCAATGTCCTTGAGGTTTTCCAGGTTGCCGGCGTAGGTCAGCTTGTCCAGGTTGATCAGGCGGATATCCTGGTGCTTCTCCAGCATATAGTGCACAAAGTTGGAACCGATAAAACCGGCGCAGCCGGTGGCAAGATACGTTTTCATAAATTATTCTCCATCCCAGTTTTTGAAAAAGTCATCGATGGCGTCTTTCCAGTCCCGCATTTCATCCCCCACGGTGCAGCGCAGGGCGCAGTTGTCCAGTGCGCTCCAGGCGGGGCGGTTGGCGCTTTCAGGGTGTGCGGCCGCATACTCGGCACTGGTGCAGGGCTTGACGTTGCAGGGAAGGCCCGCCAGACGCATGATCTCGGAAGCGAACTCATACCAGCTGCAGACCCCATTGCAGGTGCAGTGGTAGGTGCCGTAATCATGGCTGACAGCCAGCTTCAGCAGGTGATAAGCCAGGTCCACCGCGTTGGTGGGGTTGCCCAGCTGGTCATTGACCACCGTTACTTCGCTGTGGGTCTTGCCCAGGTTGACCATGGTCTTGACAAAGTTCTTGCCATGATACCCGTACAGCCAAGCGGTGCGCACGATGAAATGGCGGCGGCAGAAGCGCTGCACATACTGTTCGCCCAGAAGTTTGGTCTGGCCATAGGCCGAGACCGGTGCGGGCACACAGCACTCATCCAGCGGGGTGTGGCCATCCGGACCATTGGGAGTGCCGGCGAACACATAGTCGGTGGACACATGAATCAGGCGGGCGTTGATCTTATCGCAGGCAATGGCCAGGTTCCGCGGTCCCAGGGCGTTGACCTTGAAAGCCGCGTCCCGGTTGGTCTCACATCCATTGACGTTGGTAAAGGCCGCACAGTTGATGACGGTATCCGGCTGGTGCCGGCGGATATAGGCCACGGTGGCTTCCCGGTCAGTGATGTCCAGGTCGTCAATGTCCACAGGGATGACCGTTGCCTTGCGCAGACGTTCGGGCAGCGGCCCCAGCACACAACCTTCGGCGCTGAGCTGCCGCTGCAGCTCGGTGCCAAGCTGCCCGCGGCAGCCGGTGATCAGAATCTTCATCCAGTGAATTCTCCCCTGCTCTCAGTATTTGAGCTTGTCCTCAGCCACGTTGCGCAGGTGGGCACCGTACGGGCTCTTGCCGTAGCGTTCGGCGCTTTCCAGCAGTTTGGCGCGGCTGATCCAGCCATATTTATATGCAATTTCTTCCGGTGCCGAAATCTTGATGCCCTGGCGCTGTTCGATCATGCGGACAAAATCGGCAGCCTCCACCAGGCTGTCCATGGTGCCGGTGTCCAGCCAGGCGTACCCGCGGCCCAGCAGCTGCACATCCAGCTGGCCATCCTGCAGGTACATGTCATTCAGCGTGGTGATCTCCAGTTCCCCGCGGGCACTGGGCTTGACCTTCTTGGCGCGCTCCACCACATCCTTGCTGTAGAAATACAGACCGGTCACGGCATAGTTGCTCTTGGGATGCGCCGGCTTTTCCTCAATGGAGGTGGCACGGCCTTCTTCGTCGAAGGCAACGACGCCGAAACGTTCCGGGTCATTGACAAAATAACCGAACACGGTGGCGCGGCCGGCCTCGGCGTTGGCAGCGGCGGCCTTCAGCCGCTTGGAGAAACCGGCCCCGTAGAAGATGTTGTCTCCCAGCACCATGGCGCAGGCATCATCGCCGATGAACTCCTCCCCCAGAATGAAAGCCTGGGCCAGACCGTCCGGGGAAGGCTGGACCTTGTACTGCAGGTGCAGGCCGTACTGGGAACCATCCCCCAGCAGCTGTTCAAAGCGAGGGGTATCGGTGGGAGTGGAGATGATGAGAATGTCCTGAATGCCTGCCAGCATCAGGGTGGACAGCGGATAGTAGATCATGGGCTTGTCATAGACAGGCAGCAGCTGCTTGGAAGTGACCATGGTCAGAGGGTACAAGCGTGTACCGGCGCCGCCGGCAAGGACGATACCTTTCATAGTGTTAGCTCCTGTTTCGCAGTGCGCCCGCCCATCCCAAAGGGGCAGAAAACGGCACAGTATTATTTCTTACGATTATAACGTACTTTTGTGCTGATGACAAGAGGGCCTTACAAAAAACGAAATGCCGAACTGGTAAACATGAATAAAATTCTCCGCATCAAATGTATATGGGTTTGCATATTTCGTACATTTTTGGTAAAATATAGGATATAAAAGATCAATCCTTTTACAAAGGCCAGGGTCTGCCACAGTGAAAAGATCCCGCTTTGTAAAATATTTTCTTACACTTTGCCAACGCAATGGCACAACCAGAGGTTTTTCTTACAAAGGGACTTTCTGTTTTTGTGAATATTCTGCTGTGCGGTACCCGCAGAAGCAGCCCAGCCGCGGCTGCCGCGCACGGGAAGGAAGTGATTGGGAAAATGTTGACCTTCAACATGGACGTGGAACCGTGCAGCCGGTGGCTTCGGACCACGCCCGGTGCCGCGGCGCTTGCCCAGCCATATTTCTGCACCGAAGCCGGTCTGTTCTATGGCCGGGAACGGTTTGCCACCGCCCGCACCGACAAGGAAGCGTATCTGCTGCTGTACACGCTGGAGGGCACCGGCCTGATCGAGCAGAACGAAACCCAGGTAACCCTGGGGCCGGGGTGCGCGCTGCTTCTGGACTGCCGCGCTCCCCAGAACTACGGCACGGCCCCGGGACAAAGCCGCTGGCACCATTACTGGGCCCTGATCGAGGGCACCGGTGTACAGGCGCTGGCATCGGTCCTGTGTCCGGACAAACGCCCCTGCACGGTGGAGCTGCCGGAAGCACCGCCTCTGTTTGATGAGCTTCTGGACCGCCTTGAGACCGAGACAGCCGAAAGCGCCGTGACCAATGCGCTGGTGCTCCATCGTCTTCTGGCTGCCATGGCACAGCATCATCTGGCCGGCGATTCGGCTGCCGCCAACCGCAAAATGATCGAGGATGCCGTGGTCCACATCCGCACCCACTACGCCGAGGCCCTCTGCCTGGATGAGCTGCTGTCCAGCGCCCACATCAGCAAGAGTTATTTTCTGCGGCTGTTCCGCCAGTACATGGGGACCACCCCCTATAACTTCCTGCTGTGTTACCGGATCACCAAGGCAAAGGAACTGCTGGCACAGACCGATCTGCCTGTGGGCGCGGTGGCGCATCAGGTGGGGTTCGGCGATGAGAGCAATTTTTCCACCCGGTTCACTGCCATGGTGGGGCAAAGCCCCCTGCGGTATCGCAAAGGCGCCCTGCGCGCCAGATAGGACAACTGCTATGCATACAGCAAAATACCCCGCAGAGGTCGTGGAGCTTCCACGGACTCTGCGGGGAGTTCTTTTTTACTTCAGACCACGTCGAACTGAACCGGGGTCAGGAACAGACGGGAGACCTCTTCCCTGTCGCCGGACTGTCCCAGGGCCCACATCAGCTTGACGGCGGCGGCTTCAGGGGTCATGTCCCGGGCTTCCAGCACACCGGGAAGCGCCTTGGCGGCACGGCCCACTTCATACACACCCAGGTCGCTGCCTTCATGCGGGACCTGGGTGGTAAACACCACCAGCCGCCCTGCGGCGCACCAGTCCTGCACGGCGGCGAACAGTTCGCCGTCATCCCCGCCGGGCAGGCCGCCCACGCCGAAACTTTCCAGGATCAGCGCCTTGCAGTGGCCGGCCAGCAGCGGAATGATATCCGCCCGCATCCCGGGGATCAGGCGCAGCACAAACACCGCCGGGTCCAGCTTCTCATAAAAACGGACAGGGCCGTAATTCTGGGGACGGGGCAAAAACGGGATCAGCCGCAGGTCCCGGAATTCCGCCGTATTGGGGTAATCGATGCTGGAAAAAGCGTTGAAGCTCTTGGTGCGGGTCTTGCGCGCCCGGGTCCCCAGGATGACCTTGCCGTCAAATACCAGCTGTACCCCCCAGGCCGCATCATCACAGGCATACAGCACCGCCCGATGCAGATTGTTGCGGGCATCGGTATCCCGGTTATAGATAGACTTCTGGCTGCCGGTGAGCACCACGGGTTTGGGGCTCTGCTGAATCATGTAGGAAAGCGCCGCCGCGGTATAGGCCATGGTGTCGGTGCCATGGGTGATGACAAAACCGTCGTACTCATCATACCGGCGGCGGACTTCGGCGGCGATCTGCGCCCACTGCTCCGGGCCCACACTGGTGGAATCCAGGTTGAACAGCTGTACCGCATCCATGTGGCACACCCCCGCCAGTTCCGGCACACAGGCCAGCAGCTCATCGGAGGTGATCATGGGGGCCAGTCCCCCCGCCGCGGTAGGCCGGCTGGCAATGGTGCCGCCGGTGGCAAGAAGCAGTATATGTTTCATGGGTTTGTCTCCTTTTGCTGACTCTTGTCCGATTATAGCACAGGCAGACCCTCCTGCACAGCGATTTTTTGGGATTTCTGCAAAGTTCCGGGGTTGACAGGATTACCCGGCCCGTGCTACAGTGTAAGCAAGCGGAAGTCTATTTGAATAGACCAGCAAAAACGAACCGTCCTTCGCCGGAAAGGCCAAGGCCAAGCCGGTTCATTATCAGGAAACGAGGTCAACTTTGATGGAAAAGATGCTGCGCCTTGCCGAGGGCGAATACCGTTTTGCCTCCCTTGTGTGGGAAAATGAGCCGCTGTCCAGCGGACAGCTGGTCAGGCTGGCGGCCAACGCTCTGGGCTGGAAGAAGAGCACCACCTATACCGTGCTGAAAAAACTTTGCGAGCGCGACATTCTGTGCAATGAGGACGGCACGGTGACCGCCCTGGTCAAGCAGAGTGCCGTACAGCAGCAGGAGAGCACCGCGGTGGTGGACCGCACCTTTGGCGGAAGTCTGCCCCGGTTTGTGGCCGCCTTCCTCAACGAAAAGCCCATCACCAAAGCGGAGGCCGCCGAGATCCGGGCGATTCTGGACGCAGTCCGCACCGAACAGGAGGACGGACAATGACCGGATTCTTTTGGGCTTTGCTCACAGCCGGGGCAAGCGGCGCCGTCGCGGTGCTTCTGGCTCTGGGGGTGTGCGCCCTGCTGCGTCATGCACGGGCCCCCGGCTGGCTGCTGTGCCTGGTCTGGCTGGCAGTCGGGCTGCGCTTTGCCGTGCCGGACGGGCTGGTTCCCATCACTCTGCCCCGGCCCGAAAGCGAAGGGCTGCAGCAGCTGGCCGCCGCAGCCGAGACGGTGCGGGACGCCACCCCCGCCGAGGCCGCGGCCCAGGCGGTGCAGGTACTGGACGCCGCCGGTCTGGCCGTGGACATGCAGCCGGAACAGGTTCCGGCTGTGGACTGGATGCTGCTGGCAGGCGGCTGCTGGGCGGCGGGCACCATTTTCCTGCTGGGGCGGGCCGTCCTTTCCGGCATAAAGCTGCGCCGTCGTGTGGCGCTGGCCTGCAAAACCTCGGACGGCTGTTACACCTGCGCCCAGGTGACCGCGCCCTTCACCCTGGGCCTGCTGCGGCCCAGAATTTATCTGCCGGATGATCTGCAGGGGGACGTGCGCCGCGCTGTACGCCTGCACGAACAGACCCATATCCGCCGGGGAGATTGCCTGACAAAGCCGCTGTACTATCTGGTGGTCTGCCTGCATTGGTGGAACCCGCTGGTCTGGCTGGCCTTCTCCCAGTTTGAGCACGCCATGGAGACAGCCTGCGACGAAGCCGCTGTACGCGGCTGTACCGCAGCCCAGCGCAGCCAGTACTGTGAAAGCCTGCTGCATTACGCCACCCTGCGGACACCGGGCGGCGCCCTGGCTTTCGGCGCCCCCAAGGCGGGGCAGCGCATCCTGCACGCCCTGCGGTACCGGACCCCCGGCAAGGCGGTTCTGGCCCTGTGCATGGCGGTCGCCATGCTGGCCGCCCTGGTGGTGCTGGCGCGGCCGACTCTGGCAGTGGAAGCCGCCCCCACCGATCCGGCGCCGGCCACCGCCGGACAGCAAGAGACACCGGACACCGCCCCGCAAACGGATGAGAGCACTGCCGCAGAAGGCGAACCTCTGACCGATTCTCTCACCCCATCGGAGGATACCGTGGAGGAGAGCGTCTTTGATCCGGCCGGCGGCTTCATTCTGCCTCTGTCCGATTACCGGTACTTCTCCCGCGGGATGGGTCCCTACCACAAAGGAGACGACATCGCCGCCGAGGCGGGCACCCCCGTCCTAGCTGCGGCGGGCGGCACCGTGACCAACGCGCAATTTCATTACAGCTATGGCAATGTTATCGTCATCGACCACGGAGCAGACCGGCAGGGGCGGCACTGGTACACCTTGTACGCCCATTTGCGGGACCTGCTGGTGGAGGCAGGCCAGACCGTGCAGCAGGGAGAAGAGATCGGCACGGTAGGCTCCACCGGGAACGCCACCGGCATGGCCCTGCACGTTGAAGTGCGCTGCGAAGACACCCTGCTGGCGCCCACAATGTATCTGCCCTACACCGAGACCATCCCCGCCCAAGCAGCAAAACAGGGCGTGCTGTTGGAAGCCATGACCGAGGACCCCGCCATTGCCAACGCCATTGCCCAGCGGGCCACCGGCAGTCAGGCACCGGCCACCCTATCCTATCCCCTGCCGGAAACCGGCAAGGTCACCTCTGCATACGAAGCGGGCATCCACGAAGGGCTGGACCTGAAACAGCCGGAGGGCACCGATGTACTGGCTATGGGCGATGGTATTGTGCTCTTTACCGGCCGGGATGACCGCTACGGCTGGACCGTGATCATCGGACACGGCAACAACAGCGATGGGCAGCCTCTGATGACCCTGTACGCCCATTTGCAGGATGAGCCTTCCGTCCTGATGGGGCAGCTGGTGACCGAAGGGCAGGTTATCGGACAGGTGGGCACCACCGGATTTTCCACCGGTCCTCATCTTCACGTTGCCGTTCTGCTGGATGGCACCTTTGTTGATCCGCAGTCCTGGATCCGTTGAGGAAAGCATCTTATGAAACACAATGACCGCAGCGGCACCGCCCCCTTGGCGGCGGTGCTGGTTTTTTGCATACTTTTTTCCCTGTTCGGGGGTCTTTTTGCCCCTCTGGCTGCCACCAAAGAAGAATTGCAGCAACAGTTGAACGATGCCAAAGACGCTTACGATGAAGCCGCCAAGAAACAGGAAGAGATGGAGAACCAGGCCCAGCAGACACAGGAGCAGATCGGTGAACTGAATGACCGGTCGGAAGAGATCTCTGCCCAGCTGAGTCAGGTATACAGCGCCCTGACCGAAGCCCAGACCCGGTTGGATGAAGCGCAGGGAGAGGCGGAGGCAGCCCAGGCAGCCCTGGAACAAAAACAGGCCGAATACGACACCCGCTGGGAGGAATCCAAAGAGCAGCTGGCCGCCATGCAGAAGCTGCACTACAACGGCAGTCTTTCGATTCTGAGTCAGGCCACCAACCTGTTCCAGCTCCTGAACTTTTCCCAGGCGCTGGCGGATATCACCGACAAGAACACCGAGGTCCTTACCCGGCTGGACACCGAGGCCGCCGAGCTGGAGAAAGCACGGGAACAGGCCCAGGCCGCCGCCGACAATGCCAAGGCCGCCCAGGACGAATTGCTGATCCAGGAACAGGCTTTGCAGGATACCGCCAATCAGCTGGCCGATGCCCTGATGGCTGCCAACGCCGACCTGGATGAGCAGCAGGCCCAGGCGGAAGCCCAGGCCCAGATCACCGAGGAGGCGAAAAAAGCCTACCAGCAGGCCACCGCCGAGCTGGATGCCTACGCCAAGAGCCAGAACAGCAAATACACCACCGCCACACTGTACTGCAGTCTGGACTTCGGCTGTGCCCTGACCCCCGGCATGCGTATCAGCTGCAACTACGGGGACCCGGACGGCATTGACGGCTCGCCCCATCACGGCACCGATTTTCCCGCTGCCAAGGGAACGCCTATCTATGCGGTGGCCGACGGGGTAGTGAGCGCCGCCCGGGCCATGCCCAGCTACGGCAACTGTGTGCAGATCAGCCACGGCACCGCCGACGACGGCAACAACTATGCCACTCTGTATGCCCATATGTCTTCCATTGCGGTGAGCGAAGGCCAGACGGTGACCAAGGGACAGGTCATCGGATATGTGGGCAACACCGGGGATGTCAGCGGCAAAAACGGCGGCTACCACCTGCACCTGGAACTGCGCATCAACGGCAGCCGGGTCAACGCCATGAGTTATATTCCTCACTGACAGCCCCCGAAAACTTTATGATATTCGGTTCCCGGCTTTACCTTTCGGCAAGACTGTGATACAATACCGAACATAGTTAAGCTACACCGGGAGGGGTTTGGGAATGGACCATATTGACCGCAAAATCATTGATATTCTGCAAAAGGACGCCCGCGCACCGCTGAAGCAGATTGCCGATCAGGTGTTTTTGTCCTCCCCTGCCGTGTCTGCCCGCATTGCCAGACTGGAAAAAGACGGCTGTCTGACCGGGTACCAGGCCCAGGTGGACGCGGTGAAGATGGGGTATCTGGTCAAGGCCTTCATCAACCTGGATATGGACCCCCAGCGCAAGCCGGAGTTTTATCCCTACATCCAGGCCTGCCCCCAGGTGGTGGAATGCTGCTGCGTCACCGGGGATTACAGCATGCTCATTGAGGTGCTGTTTGCCACCACCCAGGAGCTGGATACCTTCATCAACCAGCTGCAGCAATACGGACGCACCCGCACCCAGATCGTCTTCTCCACCCCGGTGGAACACCGTGGGGTGCCGGTCAGCCGCCCGGAAGATGAAAAAGCGTAACACAAAGGAAAAAGCCCTCTGCCGGTCAATGGCAGAGGGCCTTTTGTTTTGTCAGGGCAGGGCGTCCACTTCCGCGGCGGTCAGCGGGCCCAGGTTGATGTCATTTTCGTATTTTTCCCCGCCGGAATATACCAGATCCACCTGATAGTAGGCAATGTCCAGGCCGGCAGCTTCAAAGGCAGCTTTGGCATTTTTGAGCAAGGCGTTGGCGTCCGCTTCAGTGGGCAGGCGGTCGGTGTAGACCAGGTAGAAACTGGCGGTGAGGGGCGGCAGGTTACCGGGGTCATAGGGCATATCCAGCGTAAGGCCCCAGTCTTCCGGGGTGCCCTCCCAGTTTTTCCCGGGCTGCACATCCAGCCCGTCCGGGTTCATTCCTGCGTTGTTCAGCGCTGTGGTCATGTCCTGCTGGGCGGCTGCGATGATGCGCACCCGGGTGTTGTTCAGGCCCGTCACATCCTCCTCATAGGTAGTGCTGCGCACCACACCCCAGGAAAGGTACACGTCGAAGCTGGTGTCCTGACTGGTCATGGACTGTACCCGCACCCGGTAGCGGTACCCCATCTCGTTATAGGCATAGACGGCGGTAAAGTTGTTGCCGGGCCAGTGTTCGTCGGCGTAGTCCATGGCGTGATGTCGGGCCCAGGCCAGACTGACGGGGTCCCCCAGCACATAACCGGCCGCAAACAGAAGCAGCAGTACGATGAGGATACCGCCCGCCAGGGCAGCGGCACGGCGTCCTTTGGTGCGGGGCCGTTCAGGGGTCCCGGCGGATGTCTTCTTCCAATGCATCACGGGATTCCTCCTTTCTCAGTGCATAGCGGAACAGGGCGGCGGCCAAGGTGCCCAGGGCACACAGGGCGCCAAGCAACAGGCCATACAGAACGCTCAGGCCTAGGATGGCAAAAAAGTTGTACCAATCGCCCTCTGCAAGGCAGCCCAACAGATAGTGGGCATTGGGGCACAGAGTCACAGCCGTGATCAGCCCCCAGACCAGCAGTGGCAGCCAGCGCGCCCGCCGGGGCGAAAGCCACTGCACCGCAGCCCCCAGGACCGGAAGCAGCAGGATGTTGTAGCCCGCCCGCCCGGTGTTGGCCAGAACCATGCCCAGGATCAGTCCGGCGGCGGTCATGGCCCCCTGCCAGGCGTACAGGCGGCGGCGGATACGCCCCAGCACCTGTTCCCGGTGCAGGGGCGGCGGGGCTTCCTCGCCCCAGAGTTGGCGGCAGGCCTCACAGTGGGCTACATGGTCCTCCACCGCCCGACGGGATGCCTCACTGGCCACACCGTCCCGCACCAAAGGCAGCAGGTCACGGCAGATGTCGCAAGGCAGATCGTATTCGTGGGTCACAGCAACCCCTCCTTTCGCAATATTTCCTTGAGCCAGTGGCGGGCCCGACAGTCGATGACCCGGGCCGATCCCGGGCTGATGCCCAGTTCGGCGGCAATGCGGTCGTAGGGAATTCCCTGCACCCGCAGCGCCACCACCCGCCGGGTACGCTCATCCTTCCGGGCCAGCAGTTCCCGGATCCGCCCCAGCAGTTCCCGCTGTACGGCGGTGTCCGGCAGGGTGTCTTCCACATACAGTCCCAGAAGGTCATCATAACAGACGGTGGGACGCTGCCGGCGCAGGTCCTGCAGCCACAGATGGCGGGCAATTCCGAAGAGCCAGGTCTTTTCCCCCGAGCGGGCCTCGAACCGGTCAATGCTCTGTATTGCCTGCAGGAATGTTTCGCTGAGCAGGTCCTCCGCCCGGGCAGGGTCGTGGGTCAGACTGACCAGGTAGCGGTAAACATCGTCGCGGTAGGCGGTGTACAGTTCTTCCATCATCTTCACGGCGGTGTTCTGCCTCCTTCCCTGCTCTTTGCCTATATGTCCCTTTCCGCGGCCGGGTGTTACAGGTTCCGGCAAAAAAATACCGGACCCGCCCCGAAAGGCAGGTCCGGTGAATCATAGAAACAATCACTCGCCGCGCAGGATCTGACGCAGAAGAGACAGAAAAGTGGCCGCCACCGCCGGACCGAACAGCAGCAGGATCCACTGCCCGCCGCTCGGCACAAAACGAAGATACCACGCCGTGGGACGGTTGAGTTCCACCCCTGTCAGGCGGGTGGGAACGCCGCCCACACTGTCCGGGTCGATGCGCAGCCCGCTCACCGTGATACCGCCCAGCTCAAACACATAGCTGCCGTCCGTATCCTGCCAAGCAAAGACCTTCTGGGTTTCCCGGTAGTCGGTCTGGCCCGGTTTCAGGTAATACAGCGTCACACTGCCGGGTGGCAGCAGCTGTTCCACCTGCAGGCGCACCGTTTCCACATAGGCCTGTTCCCCTTCCCACAGGATGTGAGGATCATTGTCGGTGGACAGATACCAGTTGTCCCGGTCATCGGGGGCCGTGCTCCAGGGGTCATCGTCGTAGTTGCGGAAGCTTTCATAGGTCAGTTCATCCGGGGTCAGGGTCTGGTGGCGCATGGTACCGTTCATCTTGTGGTTCAGCATGAGGGCACTGCCCACAAGGGCGTACACCACCCACAGCATCACGCCCAGGGCATAGCACAGCCCCAGCAGCCGGCGGGGCTGAAACACCAGCGACCAACGATCCGAAACAGGTTTCCGTTTCATTGTGTCCCCCCGCTTTCCGCCACGGCCACCGGCACAAAAGCGTACGCGGCATCCCGGCCCATGAATCTGTACAGGGTGGCGGGCTGTCCGGCAGTGATGCCGCCTTCAAACCGATCGCTGAAATCCCGTTCCAGATATTCGTCAGCCCGGTCCAGCACCAGATAATCACAGTTTTTTTCTTCCATATAGGCTGCCAGAGAGTTGACCGAGCAGACGGCCTCGTGTTCATACAGATCCCAGTTCAGGCTTTCCACCAGATTCATGAAATCCGAATCCCACCGGTTGGAGTAATCATCGTCTCCCCACCAGACACCGCCGTAACCGTTGACCACCTTGGCGGTGAGTTCATACTTGTAATAGTACCATCGGGTGGCGTCGTCGCCCTGGCTGATGACCAGGACCCGGTCCCCCCAGTTCAGCACCTCATTCATGACGGAGGCACGGTTTTTCACATCTTGCCGGGTGGAGTAGATGCTGTCTGCCCGGGTCCAGAATCCCGCCGTGGGCACACCGCGCCAGACGAAGATCCCCAGAACGCCGGCGGCGGCCAGCGCCAGGAGCAGGTTGCCCGTACGGCGGCGCCATATCCGCACCGGCGCAGCGCTGACCGCCTGCCCCAGCAGGCAGAACATCGCCAGCACCCAGCCCTGCAGGTAGGGAGTCAGATACCGCTCGTAATCCTTGAGCGCACTGCCTTCCGCTTCGGAGAAATTGTAGAAGTACAGGATCAGGTGGAAACAGTACAGGGCCGTAAAGCAGAAATCCATGGCCAGATAAGAAGCAATGATCCGGCGGCGCACCGGGCCTTTCGGTGCAGTGACTGCCGCTGCCGCCGCCAGCAGCAGGGCCAGCACGGACACCATGAAGGGGGCGCCGATCAGACTGACGCGGCGGGTGAAGTATGCCTGCTCCATAGCCTGCATGATCTGGGCAAAGCGTTCCTCCCGCCCCATGCCCAGCAGCTGACGGATCCCCCCTGCCAGAACGGCACCATAGCCCATCTGGCCGCTGCCCACGGTGGCCGCGCCGGAATCAGGCGACATGGCGGCGGTATAGCGGCTCCAGCTCAGAAATGCCGCCAGCACCGGTACGGCCAGCAGGGCCGTGCGAAGGAACCGTCCGCCCACATGCCGTGCCAGGGCGGTATTTTCCCGGCGGGGCGTGCCGAACAGCTGATCGATGCCGATGATAAACACCGCCATAAGGCCATAGGCCATGCCGATATCCTTGGTCAAGGCCAGCATGGCCAGGGGCAGGGCCGTGGCATAAAAGCCGCCCCGCCGTCCGCCGCCCGCGTAATACAGGCACAGGCTGCCGCCAAACAAGGCGGCCAGGGGCAGGTCTGCCATGGCGTTCTGATACACCGTGCTGGCCGTGCCGATGGCTGCTGTGCTGAAGAAGAAGGGCAGAACCGCCCCCACGGCAAAGATCAGCACCCCCTGTGCCCAGCGGGACCGGGGCAGGACCGTCGCCGGGGCCAGTGCGGCCAGGGCCAGAATGTCAATGGCGGCCAGACACTGCCACTCGGAGAATTGTCCCGGCGTGCGCTGGAACAGATAGGACAGCAGACTGGTGCCCGGATAGGTAAAGGAAGCTGTCAGATTGACCGGGTCGGCCACATACAAGGCAGAACGCTCGGCCACCATCTTGGGAGCCAGACCCCAGGCAGTAAATTCATCCCACTGGGTGAACATGGGCTGCAGGATGCCGAACAGTACCCACAGAAAGGCCGCACCGCCCAGGAACAGCCAGAAGCCGGCGCTGCCCATGGCATCCCGGACGGCGCGGATGCCGGCACGCACACCGCAGTAAACACCGCCCGCCAGCAGGATGGCAATAACAGCAAACAGGCCCACGTGCAGCATACCGGGCAGGGCCGACACATACAGCACCAGCACCGCTCCGCACAGAGTCGGCAGCGGCAGCAGGGCGGCATCATACCGGGTACAGGCGGAAAAACAGACGCAGAACGCCCCCAGAAACGCCAGCGCGATCAGGCCGGTCAGAATGGGTATCAACGGCATAGGGCAGATCCTTTCTCAGACCAGGCGGAAACCCGACCGGGTGTTCCGCCTTACAAGTGGATGGTATAAATGGGACCGACAAAATAGTGCTGGAACAGAAGAACCGCACCGAACAGCGCATGCAGTCCGAACAGCGGCACAGCCAGCTGTTCCCCACGGGCAGCCGGGACGGACGGTGCCAGAACGCGGCGCAGAAGCGGCGCCGTCAGCAGGACCAGAATCAGAAACACCGGCAGGAAGTACCGCGTCTGCAACCCGACCACGCGCACCATGGCCACCGGCGTGTACGTGATGTACATGGCGGCAATGGCACCCAGCGCATAGATTACGGCAAATCCCCCGAGACCGGCGCTGCGGCGGCGGTCCAGCGCCGGCGGCTGCGGTGCGCACAGCAGAGCGGCTGCCAGCAATGCCACCGGTCCCAGCAGGTTCAGTGCCTGGATGGGCATATCCTTCCAGCCAAACAGTCCCAGCTGGCCCACAAAGAACTGGTTTTCACACAGGGTCCCCCAGAAGGTGGCCACACTGCGCAGAGGGTTGGCCAGCACAAAAGCCAGCTGCTGTCCCCCGTTCACGGCCTCGCCGCCCTGGCGGGCAATGACCGGGTAATTGTACCGCAGCACCCGGGCATAGGTCTCGGTGGCCCAGATCACCGCCCAGGCCCCCGCCAGACCGCCCAGGCACCAATGCCACCGGCGGCCCTTTGCCCGCCAGTTTCCGGCCGGCACCAGCAGAAGCAGTACCACCCACAGCAGGTTCAGGTAAGGCTTGGCCACATTCACATACAGGCAGGCCGCCAGATACAGTCCCGCTGTTCCGGTGGTCCAGCGTTCCCGCAGAAGCAGGGCGACCATCAGATAATAACCGGCCAGCAGGGTGGCATCGTAACTCAGGGAAGCCCCCATGAACAGCGACATGGGCAGCAGCATGACCCCCAACAGGGCCGGACGGTATTTCTGTGCCTGACGCAGAGCCAGCCAGCAGATGGCCGTGTACGCCAGCAGATTGCCCAGGCGGCCTCCGTACAGGCAGCTCAGGGCCCCAAAGCCGAACAGCCGTGCCAGGGCCATGCCGATGGCCCCGGGCAGGAAGGGCAGAATGAGGAAACTCACCGGTTCGTGCAGCGGTTCTTCGGCCGGGGTGTCCCGGTTGGCAAAATAATCGGCAAAACTGTCGGCCACGCTCTCGATGCGGCCATCATCCCCGTCTTGCTTGAGGGCATAGCCGGCGGAGTCGTAGGGCTTTTCTTCCCCCGTATCCGGGTCATTGCCCACCCCCACCGACGTGTGGCTGTTGGTCCATGCGCCGGGGAAAGCACTGAGCAGCGCTGCCACATCGTCCGGGTAGGAGCGCTCATAGTCAAAATCCAGATGTCCCGTGGAGATGGCGTAGGTGCGCAGATAATGTTCCGACTCATCGGGGGTCTGCAGGGGCGGGTTGGCAAAGCAGAAAAGCAGACCACACAACAGCAGGCAGGCCGCCCCTTTGGCGGGCAGAGTCCGCAGCCGGCGCAGCAGGGCTGCCGCTGCCACCACCCCCAGGCA
Organism: Subdoligranulum sp. DSM 23681; assembly: GCF_057005535.1. Lineage (NCBI taxonomy): Bacteria > Bacillati > Bacillota > Clostridia > Eubacteriales > Oscillospiraceae > Subdoligranulum > Subdoligranulum sp. DSM 23681. Next base: position 485,955 of record NZ_CM168050.1, read on the forward strand.
GAGCGCCGTGCAGCCCAGGGTGGGCACCAGGGGCGAGACCCGGCTGTCCAGGTAGAAAAACACACGCCAGTAGTATGCCCACAGCACACCGGTCACAACCGCCGCGGCGGCAGCCAGTGCCCAGCGCAGCGGCGGGGAAAGCGGAATGCGGAAAGAGTGATTCGGTTCCTTCATCAGACGGAAACTCCTACTATATAAAATCGGGCCGGCGGAAGCTGCTGCAGCGGGCCGGCAAACACGCCGTGCCCCAGGCCCCGCCGGCCCCTGTGGGCGGACAGTTACAGAATATACTGTCCGATTTTATACGAATCAAGATGACCGCGCAGGAACTCGATGGTTTCGGCAAGGCCCTGCTCAAAGGTGTACTTGGGCGCCCATCCGGTGAGCTGGCGCAGCTGGGTGGAATCGCCCAGCAGACGGTTGACCTCGCTCTTTTCCGGGCGCAGGCGCTCGGCCTCGCAGACGATCCTGGCACTGGGGTTGATCTGGGCAATGAGCTCGTTGGCCAGGTCGCCGATGGAGTGCTCCACCCCGGTGGCAATGTTCAGTTCCCGGCCGATGGCGGCGTCACAGTCCGCGATGGCCATGAAGCCGGCTGCGGTATCCTTGACATAGTTGAAGTCCCGGGTGGGGGTCAGATTGCCCAGACGGATCTCGGTCTGACCGGCCAGAAGCTGGGTGATGATGGTGGGAATGATGGCGCGGCCGGACTGACGCGGGCCGTAGGTGTTGAAGGGACGCACGATGGACACCGGCAGGTTGAAACTGCGGTAGAAGCTCTCCGCCAGACGGTCGGCGCCGATCTTGGTAGCGGAATAGGGGCTCTGGCCCTGGAACGGGTGCTTTTCATCAATGGGCACATACTGGGCGGTGCCGTAGACCTCGCTGGTGGAAGTGACCATGACGCGGGCGGTGTCCAGTTCCCGGGCGGCATTGAGCACGTTCAGGGTGCCCTTGATGTTGGTGTCCACATAGCTGTCCGGGCTATGGTAGGAGAACGGAATGGCAATGAGCGCAGCCAGGTGGAACACCCGCTCCTGCCCGCGCATGGCGGTGCGCACGCCGTTGGGGTCACGGATGTCCCCCATGAAGATCTCCATCTCGTTTTTGATCTCCGGCGGCAGGGTGTCGATCCAGCCCAGGCTGCCGAAGGAGTTGTACAGGCAGAAAGCGCGGACCTTTTCCCCGCGTTTGACCAGCTCTTCGGCCAGATGGCTGCCGATGAACCCGTCGGCACCGGTAACAAGAACAGTGTGAGACATAGAACAGTTCTCCTTTGTAAGCAGGCACGGGCGACAGGCACCCGGCACAGGAATTCCAATATATTACAAAATAGTATACCCGATTGGGCGCTTAATTTCAACCGTGCCCCCGCAAAATGCCTGCGTCTTGACAGCGCATCCGGTTTGCGATATAGTTAGTTATTATAATTTGTCTATGCAGAGGCACACAGTGCCCCTCTTGAATCGGAAAGGAATTTCGTTTTCTATGAACGCCGACGGCGACGGTAACCCCCGACGAAAACTGAATCAGAGAGAATAAAAAGGCAAAGCTTGTGCCCCGCTGCGGCACTGGCTCTGCCTTTTCTTGCTGCATAAACCAGACCATAATCCATACTATGAATGAATTGAAGGAGTGTTTTTTCCGTGGAAAATCTTCCCGCCCAAATATTGCTGCAGGTGGTCTTTATCCTGCTGAACGCCTTTTTTGCCGGGTCTGAGATCGCCTTTCTGTCCCTGTCCCCCATCAAGCTGTCCAAACAGGCGGAGGACGGAGACAAGACGGCGGCCGCCTTGCTGAAGGCGGTGGAAAATCCCAACAGTTTCCTGTCCGGCATCCAGGTGGCCATCACCCTGTCCGGGTTCATGTCTGCCGCGTTCGGCACCGAAAACTTTTCCGGATATCTGGACAGCTTCATGCTGCAGACCCTGGCCCTTCCCCTGCCGGCAGGGGTGGTTTCGGTCATTTCCACCGTCCTGGTGACCATCATCATTTCCTTCTTCTCCATCGCTTTCGGGGAGATGGTCCCCAAGCGGGTGGCCATGCAGAAGCCCATGCTCTTTGCGGTGCCGGCCATCAGGGTGCTGCGGGTGGTCAGCGTGTTGTTTGCCCCCATGACCGCCCTGCTGGACCTGTGCACCAACGGGTCCCTGCGGCTGATGGGGATGAAGACCGAGGCCGAGGACGGCGTGGCCAGTGAGGAGGACCTGCGGCTGATGGTGGAATCCAGCGGTGAACAAGGCACCATCGACCAGGACGAACAGGAATGGATCGAGAATGTTTTCGACTTCGGGGACACCACTGCCAGCAACGCCATGACCCCCGAACCGGATGTGACCGCCTTTTCCCTGGAGGACAGCAGCCAGGAAATCATGGAAACCATCCGCCGCACCGGCCTGAGCCGGTATCCGGTGTATGAGGAGGACATCAACGATATCTGCGGTATCCTGAATGCCCGGGACTTCCTGCTGAACCTGCAGGAGGAACAGCCCCGCCCGCTGAAAGACCTGCTGCGTCCGGCTTATTTTGTGCCGGAGAGCGTGCATGCCGATCAGTTGTTCAAGGATATGCAGGCCCAGAAACAGCATCTGGCCGTGGTGGTGGACGAGTACGGCGGCACCGCCGGCATCATCACCATTGAGGATCTGCTGGAAGAGATCGTGGGGGATATTTTTGATGAGTTTGACCCCGCCGAACCCCAGGACCTGACCCAGGTGGGGGACGGTATCTGGCGGGTAGCCGGCTCCATGCGGGTGGAGGATTTTGCCGAAGAGGTGGACTTCGACCTGCCGGAAGACAGGGACTACGACACGGTGGCCGGCATGATCCTGAGCGTACTGCCCAGCATCCCGGTGGACGGCACCACCCCCACTGTGAAGGTGTGCGGGCTGCAGTTTGATGTGCAGACCATCGAGGACAGGAAAATTTTGTGGTCCATCGTGCGCAAGCTGGCTCCCGAACCCGCTCCCGAGGAGGAGGAATCCCGCCGGCGCCGCCGCAAGCGGGACCGGGACGAAGAAAAGGAAGACCCCACCGACAACGAGTAAGGCATACGGCAGAACAAAAGGACCGGGAAGAATCACTTCCCGGTCCTTTTTTCATGATGGTTGTGCCGCGCTCTTCACTCGGCATCCTGGGACAGAAGCTCGCCTCCATACCAGGGAGCCATGCTCTCTTCGCAGGTCACCCGCAGGTCCTCCCGCCGGATGTCCCGGCCATTGAGGCAGGCAAAGCCGTAGACCTTTGCCGGACGGATGCTCTGCCCGCCGCAGGGGCGCAGGTCCCAGCTGCCTGCCGGCCATTTGCTGGTCTTGCGCAGGGTCACCCGTATCCGGCGGAAGCTCACATCTTCCAGCATGCCCGGTTTTTCGGCATAGAGGAAAATGCCGTTTTCTCCTTCACAGGTGATATTTTCAAAATGGACGTTGCGGATGCGCCCCACTTCAGTGCCGTCGTGCCGGGGCAGCACTGTGATGGTGACCGGCTCCGCCTTGCCCCACCAATGCTCCCCGAACCGGCGGGTCTGGATATGGATGTCCGAAAAAACGGCATCCTCGATGTTTCCCTTGTCCCGCAGCTGCAGGGAAATGCCCCGGTTGGTACCGGTGATGACACAGTGGCTCACCGAGATACGGCGGAAGTCGGATTCGCTTTCGGTGCCGATCTTCAGGGCCGCGCTGGTGGACATAAGTGTGCAGTTGCTGACGACGATGTTCTCGCAGGGGCCCAGATCGGTATACTTGCCGGTGTTTTTCAGCACGATGCAGTCGTCCGCCGATTCGATATGGCAGTTGGTGATGCGCACATTGCGGCAATGGTCGGGATCAATGCCGTCGCAGTTGACCATGCGGGTATTGTTCAGGATCCGGATGCCGTCGATCTGCACATCGCTGCAGCCCACCATATGCACCGTCCAGAAAGCGCTGCGCATGAGGGTGACACCGGTGATGGTCAGGTGCTGCACTTTATACAGCATGAGCAGCGGCACCCGGGGATAGTAGGTGCCCTCAATGAAATCGTGGGTCTGTTCCCCGTAATAATTCTCTTCCGAACCGTCGATGCTGCCGTAACCGGTGATGCGGACATTTTCCGCCTCCTGGGCCACCACAAAGCACCGGGGCGGTTCGCCGTCATAATCACAGTTTTCATAATAGGGGATCTGCTCGGCCGGGGCCTGCCCGTCCGCCCGACGTGAGCAGAAGGCGTCCGGGTCGGCACAGGCCTTGAGCACGGCACCGGATTCCAGGTGCAGCTCCACATGGCTGCGCAGGAAGATGGTCCCTGCGCTGTACACATGCCCGCCGGGAAGAAGGACCCTGCCTCCGCCCGCTGCCGCGCAGGCATCCAGAGCCCGCTGGATGGCCGGCCCATCGTTGGCGGCGCCGTCTCCCCTGGCGCCGTACTCCAACACATTGTATTCCACCGGAATTCCTCCTTTGGTCAAAAAAGTCCCGCACCGCACGCGGGAACCCGTGCCGGGGCAGGGCTTTCCGGCGCCGAATACTCAGCGCTTGATATCGTAGTTCATGTTCATCAGATTGCGGATGCTCTTGACATCATCGGTGATGTTGGCATCGCCGTGGATGGTGTGCTTGATGGCACTGGATGCCACCGCAAAGTTGATCATGTCCATGGGACGGTATTTGTGGATCATGGCGTAGATCAGGCCGCTGGCAAAGGCATCGCCGCCGCCCACGCGGTCCAGGATGGTGAAGGTGAAGAGCTTGCTCTCAAAGGTGTGGCCTTCGTACCACATGAAGGCTTTGAGGCTGTTTTCGGAGCCGGAGTGGGCGTAGCGTACATGACGGGCCAGACACTTGATGTTGGGATACCGCTCGATAAAGTGCTGGAAGACCTCATCCTGCTGCTCATAGCTGGGCTGCAGCGGCACGCCGTCCTTCCAGTCGCCCTGGGAATGGTCGTTTTCGTCCTTCCACAGATGGTAAGGCTCAATACCGAAGAGCACATCCACATAGGGCAGGCACTTGGTGCAGAAGTCCCGGGCTTCCTCCCAGGTCCAGAGGCTGCTGCGGAAGTTGCCGTCAAAGCTGACGGTCAGTCCCTTCTTCTTGGCTGCTTCCAGGCAGCGCAGCACAAAGTAGGCGCAGTTGTCGCACAGGGCCGGGGTGATACCGGACAGATGCAGCCAGTCATAGCCTTCCAGCAGCGCGTCCACATCCACCTTGGTCAGATCATACTCGGTGAAAGCACTGTGCTTGCGGTCATAGGTGACCTTGCTGGGACGGATGCCGTAGCCGGTTTCCAGATAATAAGTACCCAGGCGATGGGTGGGCGTCTCCTCCGGCGTGGAGAGGATCATGGGGGTGCAGTGCACGTCGTTGGAACGCAGCCAGCGCACCGCACTCTTGCCCAAAGAGTTGTTGGGCACTACGCTGAAAAAGGTGCTGTCCACCCCCAGATTGGCCAGAGCCAGCGCGATGTTTGCCTCGCTGCCGCCATAGCTGGCCTCAAAGCTGGTGGCCATGCGGATCTTCTCATAGTTGGGCGGGGTCAGACGAAGCATGACTTCACCGATGGTGATGAACTTGGCCGGACTGTCATTGCCCACCAGCAAGGGGTTGTAATTTTCCATAGCGTTCCCTCGTTTCTGCCGGCTCATGGCGGCCGGCTTGTGTTTGTTACCTTCATTGTATTCGATTTTATCGGAGATTTCAACGGAAATTTGCATTCCAAACTGTAAAAAACGTGCAATATGACTTTGCTTCGCCAAATTGCGCGCCGGGTGGTTTTTCCTTTACACAAGGCGAAAAAAAAGGTATAATGTTTTGATAGTATGTCACTAATTCAGTGGGAAAGGAGCCCCACTTCATGGGCTTGCAAACCATCCAGTATCTCTTCTTCCTGGCCGTGTCGGCCGGGGTCTATCTCCACCTGCCCCGCCGCATCCAGCCGGTGTTCCTGCTGGCGGCATCCTGGGTGTTTTACGCCCTGGCGTCCGGCGGCTATCTGGCCGTCACCCTGGGGGTGGGAGCCTTCTCCTACCTGTGCGGCCTGGGCATTGCCTGGAAAGACGGCGCCCACAAGCAGGCCTTTGTCCGGCTGGGGGTCATCGGCAGCATTGCCATCCTGGCCTTTTTCAAGTATTTCGGATTTCTCAACACGGTCCTGCCGCTGCCTTTTCAGGTGGTCATGCCGCTGGGCATCAGTTTCTATTCCTTTGCGGCCATCTCCTACCTCATCGACGCGGGGCGGGGGGACTGTGAAACCGAACGCAATCCGCTGTACTATTTTCTGTTCCTGACCTTTTTCGGAACCGTGACCCAGGGCCCCATCCCCCGGGCCGGGTCGCTGATCCCCCAGCTGCGGGCGGAGCACCGCTTCGATGCCCAGCGCACCGTGCGGGCCCTGCGGCTGTACGCCCTGGGGCTGTTCAAGATGGTGGCGGTGTCCGACGTGCTGGGCATGGTGGTGGATGAAGTCTTTGGCACCTGGCAGAGCTACGGCGGCGGGATGCTGATCCTGGCGGCGGTCTTTTACACCTTCCAGCTGTACTTCAACTTCAGCGGCTATTCCGAGCTGGCCCGGGCCACCGGCCTGGTTCTGGGCCTGGAACTGGCCGAAAACTTCAAGACGCCCTTCTTTGCCACCAACTTTTCCGGGTTCTGGAGCCGGTGGCACATCAGCTTTTCTTCCTGGCTGCAGGATTACCTTTTCATGCCTCTGGCCTGGGCCGACACCGAACGTCTGACCGGCGGGAAGCTGCGCCGTCTGCCCCCGGAGGTGTGTGTGTTCATCGTCTTCTTTGTGTCCGGTTTCTGGCACGGCAACACCCTTCCCTTTGTGGTGTGGGGCCTGCTGCAGGCGCTGTACCGGGTGGGCGAAGAACTGCTGCACCGCCGCCTGGGCAAGCCCAAAAAGAAAGCCCCCGCCAAAGTGCTGTGGGCCAAGCGGGCCGGGGTATTCGTGCTGTGGACCTTCAGCATGGTGTTCTTCCGTATGGGATCCGGCAACGGTTCGGTGGGGGCCTGCTTCGGGTATCTGGCCGGGATGGTGCAGGGACTCTCCCCCGCCCGCTTTGTCTCCGAAGCTTACACCGCCGCCTACAACGGATTTTACGCCAACAGCCTCATGGTAGGGGCCTACTACGCCTTTGCGGCGGTGGGGCTGGCACTGGCCATTTTCCTTGACTATCGCCGCTGCTTCGGCTTCAAGAACAAGGGATCCGAAGTGATGGTGGCCGCCATCCCCGGCTGGCGGCGGCAGGCGCTGTATCTGGCGCTGGTCACCCTGATCCTCATCGGCTACATCCTGCAGAACGGCGGGTTTGCGGCCGGTCTGGGCATGTACGCGGGGTACTGATGATGACGAACAGAAAGGCGGGTGCCCACGGCATGCTGCATATAATCAAACGCCTTGCCCTGCTGCTGATCCCGGTGTATCTGTGGCTGGCGTTTTTTGTGGCCTTTGAACCCAACAACTATTTCGGGCTCAAGGGCGAGACCGATTCCTCCCAGCCGGTGGCCCGGGTGCGGGCTTACCAGACTGACCCTGGCACCCGGCTGATCATCGGGGACAGCCGTCTGGCCCATTTTGATATGGACCTGGTGAGTGAGGTTTCGGGTCAGGACTGGCAGAACCTGGCTTTCGGCGGGGCCAGCCTGCGGGAGAGCCTGGATCTGGCGGACTTTGTGCTGGATTCCGGCAACCAGGTGGATGCCATCCTGTTTGAGCTTTCCTTTTACACCGTCAACGCCAACTATGACACCGACCGGTTCTCCACCCTGGAAGATACCCTGAACAATCCCCTGGCCTACTGCCTGAATCTGGAATACAACGTCAATGCCCTGACCATGTTCCTGAACAAGGTAAACAACACCCCGGACAGCATCGAGTCCGGGGACTGGGGGCCGGCGGACTACTATGATGCCGACGGAAACGCCATTCCCGTGCACCGCAAACTGTATGAGTATCCCGGGCTGATCGACGAAAAATGCCGCAGCTGGTCGGTGAACGAGGAGGAGCTGGTACGGCTGGGAGACCTGGCCCGCCACTGCAGCGAGGAAGGCGTGGAGCTGACCATCGTGCTGCCCCCCATGGCCGACCTGGTGCGCACCGAGGTGTGCGAGAAATACCGCATTGACCAGCGGATGCAGGCGGATGTGCTTCCCCTGCTGAATGACTGGAGCGACGACTACGGCTGCACCGTGCTGGACTACGAGTGGGGCGGCAGCTGCATCACCGACGACGACACCCAGTTTTTTGACGGATTCCATCTGGACGAAAAATACGGTCTGCCGGACTGGACCCGGCAGCTGTTCACCGAAATGGGCGCCTGATGGCGCCCGGTAAGGAAGCAAACCTATGGCATTGGATTTTCTGATTTTGTACGAGCACACGGTGCGGGAATATGAAAGCGACCTGCTTTTGAAGCTGGAACTGGAACGCCGTGGCTATACCGCCGAGATCCGGCAGCTGCTGGACCCCAAACATCTGCGGCTGTTCGGGCGGGACAAGCCCGAAGTACTGGTGGCCAGCTGCATGTATGACAACGAAGCCATCAACAGCCATGTGTACAACAACATCGGCCGCTGCAACAAGATCGTGAACCTGCACTGGGAACAGATGCTCTCCGACACCCAGGAGGAGGGCGACTGGTTCAACATGAACGGCAACGCCAAGCGCTGCGTACAGACCTGCTGGGGCAAGCGCACTGCCGCCCGGTTGCAGGCCCACGGCATGGAAGCCAGGAACACCCCCGTGACCGGCGCCGTGATGATGGATTTTCTGCGCCCGGAATTCAAGGGCTACTTCAAGGACAAGGCTGCCTTGTGCCGGGAGTTCGGTCTGGACGAGCACAAGCACCTGCATCTGTATATTTCCAGCTTCGGCTATGCCAGCATGTCGGATGAGGAGGTGGCCGAGCTCTCCAGAATGGCGGGCACCGATTTCACCGGCTTTGCCCGCACCAACCGCCTCTCCATGGCCGAGACCCTGGACTGGTTTGACCGGTATCTGGGGGAGCACCCGGAGGTAGAACTGGTCTACCGCCGCCATCCCAGCGAATGGAACAGCCCCGCCCTGGACGAACTGGCCAAGAAGCGTCCCAACTTCCATGTGATCTTTGCGGACAGCGTGAAGCAGTGGATCGTGGCGGCAGATTCCATCTCCATCTGGATGAGCACCTCCATCGCGGAGGTCTACATGGCGGGCAAGAGCTGCCACATCCTGCGCCCCACCCCCATCGAGCACGAATACGACCCGGTGATCTACAAGGGCGCCCGGTATGTGACCGACTACGACAGCTTTGTGGCCGCCATGGCGGAGGAGAATCCTCCCTTCCCCATTGCACGGGAGGTCATTGAGGGATACTTTGACCCCAGTGAGCGCCCGGCCTACCTGCGCATGGCCGACCTGCTGGAGGAGGTCTACCGCAATCCGCCCCGGGACACCCCCATGGGGGAAGGATTCAAGCCCCACTTCAACCTGCTGAAATTCGTAGCCCTGTGGGGCGTCCATCTTTTGTACCGCCACGGCTGGGAACCCCGGAAGGTATTTGCCTTCTGCCCGCCGCTGGCCAACTTTGCCCAGCGCATTTACGGCTATGTGGACAAGGCCCATGTGACCCCCGAACAGGTGGAAGCCATGACAGCCCGCATCCGCCCTTATGTGACCGCACGCTGACCGGTCTCCACTTTTTGCACCAAAGGAGCACACCATGCCCGAAACACCCAAAAAGCAGGAATCCTTTCTCGGCAGCCTGATGAAATATTCGGTGGCCACCTATCTGGGCTTTCTGATCAGCGGCGCCGCCCTGATCGTGAAGGGCGTTCTGCCCCCCGACCGCTACGCCGTCCCTGCCTCCTTCATGGCCTACACCACCTCCCTGATGAATGTGGGCATGCTGGGACTGGACCAGGGACTCCTGCGTTTCTTCCGGGAACCGGTGGAAGGCGCCACTGGCCGGAGCATGTTCGCCGCCACCACCCGCCTGTCCCTGCTGGTCATGGCGGTGGTGGGGCTGGTGGGGTCCGCTTTCTTTGCGGAACCGCTGTCCGCCGCCTTCGGTCTGGGGCAGAACGGGGCTATTCTGGTGCCCTTCCTCTTCCTCAACGCCGCCCTGTATATGCTGGTGCGGTATCTGAACGTGCTGCTGCGGCTGGAAAACAACGTCCGGGCCTACACCGCCGAGACCCTCTGGATGCAGGCCTGCCTGAACCTGCTGTACCTGCTGCCGGGATTTTTCACCAGCAAGACCTGGGTGTTCATTGCGGCAGCGGTGGCCAGCTTCGGCTGCGTGGCCATCGCCTTCTGGTTCAAGGCCAAGGCGCCCATCCGGGCGGGCAAGGTGCCTTACAAGGCCATCTACCGCCAGATGGTGCCCTACAGCATCGCCCTGTCCCCCGCCGCGGTGCTGACCCCTCTGTTCCAGTCGGTGTGTCTGTCCTTTCTGGCCAGCAACACCTTCTCCCAGGGATTGTTCGCCTTTGCCTACCAGCTGTCCATGCTGGTGACCACCGTGCAGGCCGGATTTTCCACCTACTGGGGCCCTTATGTCTTTGCCCATTACCGCACCGAACAGGAACGTATCGGGCGGATCCACGACCTGCTGAACTTCCTGATCTTCGGCTTTTTCTGCCTGCTGGTCATGTTTGAGGATATCATCTTCCTCATCTTCCCCTCCAAGCTGCCCTGCATGCGCTTTTTCCCGCTGATGATGCTGGCGGCGGTGTTCCTGATCCTGATGGAAGGCACCGTCTACGGCAACGCCATCGCCCGCCGTCCCCACCACGATACCATCGGGGTGGCCCTGGGCGTGGGGGTGGAGCTGCTGCTCTGCATCTGGCTGGTGCCGCTGTACTCGGTCACCGGGGCGGCAGCCGCCCTGGTGGCGGGCAATGCGGTGATGTTTGTATACCGCACCCTCACCGGGCAGTACTACTACCGCACCATCCCCAGTTACCCCCGCACCATCTCCGGGTTCCTGCTGGCGCTGGCCGCCGGAGCCGTCGGGGTTGTATTTTACCAGCATTTTGTGGTAAAGTTTGTGCTGGTGGGAGCCATTCTCTTCATCTACTGCACCTTGTACCGTCCCCAGCTGCAGAAACTGTGGCACATGGGCATGACCCTGCTGCGCAAGCTGCTGCACCGGTAAGGAGGAAATACCATGGACCACCTGGGCACCGTTCCCCTGCAGACCCGGCGGCTGATGCTGCGCCGCCTGACCTTTGACGATTGCCGGACTATGTTCGACCACTGGGCCGGAGACCCCCAGGTGACCCGGTATCTGCGCTGGAATGCCCACCGGGACTGGACTGTCACCGCCGAATACCTGTACGAGATGGAAAAGTGTTATGCCGATCCCACCGTGTACAACTGGGGCATCTGCCTCCAGGACGGGACCCTCATCGGGACCATCGGGGTGGTGCGGGCGGAGCGGGCCGCTGCCGAAGGCTGGCAGACGCTGCCCGACGCCTTGCGCGGCACCGAGATCTGGGAGCCAGGGTATGCGCTGGGCCGCCCCTGGTGGGGCCGGGGTTATGCCACCGAGGCCCTGCAGGCGGTACTGGATTTCTGGTTCAACCGGGTAGACGGCCCCTGGCTTTCCATCTGCCATGCTGTGGAGAATCCTGCCAGCGGCAGGGTGATCCAAAAAAATGGCTTTCTCTATGACCACGACGCGGTATACCACAAGTATGACGGCACCCCGGTGCCCTGCCGCGCGTATTATAAAATCAAACCAATCAAGGAGATGTAAATGGACGACTTTACTCTGGATTTCACATCCGACCCTCTGAGTACGCTGGACGATCTGGACCCCTTCCCTTCCGACCAGGAGGAAGAACACAGTGCCATTCCGGTGGTGCTGCTGAGTCTGGATCAGGGAAAATTTGATGCGCAGCGCAGTCTGGACGAACTGGCGGCCCTGGCCGAGGCCAACGGCATGGAGGCGGTGGCCACCGTCTGCCAGAAACGTTCCACCCCGGAAGCGGCCACCATGCTGGGCGAAGGCAAGGTGGCCGAAGCCCGACTGGTGTGCATGAATACCCGGGCGGAAGCCGCCATCTTTGACGGGGAGCTTTCGGGCAGCCAGATCCGCAACCTTTCCGCCGCTTTGCAGGTGGAGGTGCTGGACCGCACCATGCTGATCCTGGAGATCTTCAAGTCCCGGGCTTCCACCAACGAGGGCAAGCTGCAGACCGAACTGGCCATGCTGCGCTATCAGCTGCCCCGCCTGCAGGGGCTGGGCGAAGCGCTGAGCCGCCAGGGCGGCGGCGGTGGCGGCGGCGGCGGTGCCCGCCGCGGTGCCGGCGAGACCAAGCTGGAACTGGACCGGCGGCACCTGCACCACCGCATCGAGCACCTGGAAGGGCGGCTGAAGGAACTGGAAAAACGCCGCGGGGAAACCCGCCGTGCCCGCCAGAAGAACAACGTGCCGGTGGTGGCCCTGGTGGGCTACACCAACGTGGGAAAATCCAGCCTGATGAACGCCCTGTGCGGGGCAGAGATCTTTGAGGCGGACATGCTGTTTGCCACTCTGGACCCCACCGCCCGACGTCTGACCCTGCCCAGCGGCCTGACCGTGGTGCTGGTGGATACCGTCGGCTTTGTGAGCCGCCTGCCCCACCACCTGGTGGACGCTTTCAAGAGCACGCTGGAGGAAGCCGCCTACGCGGATGTGATCCTGAAGGTGGCGGACGCCAGCGACAGCGAAGCGGCCGCCCAGCTGGCCGTGACCGACGAGGTCCTGGAATCCCTGGGCTGTTCGGACATTCCCCAGATCGTGGTGTACAACAAGTGTGACAAGCCCGGGGCCATCTCCTTTGACCCGGCGGTGCTGCTGACCAGCGCCAAAACCGGCCGGGGGCTGGACGAACTGCTGAAGCGGCTGGACGAGGCGTTGTCCCACCGGGTCCGCACCATCGAGGTGCTGCTGCCTTATGACAAACTGTCCCTGGCCGATATCCTGCGCAGCCGGGGCAGCGTTATGGAGGAGGAGTATCGCCCCGACGGCGTGTACTACAAAGGCACCGTCAAAATTGATGATCTGCACCGGTTTGAGGACTATATGGTCTGAGTTTTCCATGACAATAAAGCGGCAGGCCCGCCGTACCGAAATGGTACGGCGGGCCTGCCTTTTGTATCAGGAGACGGGATCTGCTTATTTGCCGGCAGCGGCGGCACCGCTGGTGTCCCCTGCCACTGCCTTGATGGCGGAGACGGTGGCGGCCATGTCCTGCATGTTGCTGGGCACGATGATCTTGGTGGCCTTGCCGTCCGCCACCCGCTCCATGGCTTCCATGCTGCGCAGAGCCAGCATGTTCTGAGAGGGAGCGGCCTCGTTGATCAGGCGGATGGAGTCGGCCTTGGCCTTCTGCACCAGCAGCAGGGCCTGGGCCTGACCTTCGGCCTCCCGGATCTTCTGTTCTTTGACGGCCTCGGCCCGCAGGATGGCGCTTTCCTTTTCGCCTTCGGCGCGGGTGATGGCGGCCTGCTTCTCGCCTTCGGCCAGCAGGATGCTGGCACGCTTTTCACGGTCGGCCTTCATCTGCTTTTCCATGGCGGTTCGGATTTCCTGCGGGGGTTCGATGTTTTTCAGCTCGATGCGGTTGACCTTGATGCCCCAGCGGTCGGTGGCTTCATCCAGGGTGGCGGTGATCTTGGTGTTGATCAGGTCGCGGCTGGTCAGGGTCTCATCCAGGGACATGGAACCGATGATGTCACGCAGGGTGGTGGCGGACAGGTTCTCGATGGCGGCGATGGGCCGGGTCACGCCGTAGGCGTAAGCCTTGGCGTCGAACACCTGGAAGAACACCACCGTGTCGATCATCATGGTGACGTTGTCCCGGGTGATGACCGGCTGCGGGGGGAAGTCGGCCACTTCCTCCTTGAGGGAAACACGGCGGGCGATGCGCTCAATGAAGGGCACCTTGATGTGCAGGCCGGCGTCCCAGGTTTCCTTGTAGACACCCAGCGATTCGATGACGTAGGAATTGGACTGCGGAACAATGACGATGCAGCGCACGATCACGAGCAAGGCCACGATCAGCAGAATGGCGATCAGAATAACTCCCCAGGGCATATGGTTTACCTCCTTCAACGTTCGGAATGGTTTATTTTGGTCCTGCCGGTGCTGAACAGGGATGCACCGCACGGGATCTCTTACACCGTTTCTTCCACAGGGGCAGCGCACACTGTCAGCACATTGCCGTCGGAGGCAGTCACCTGGCAGCGGCTGCCCTGGGGCAGGGCCTCATTGGCCTTGGCCTGCCAGTCCAGACCGTCCACCCGGACACGCCCCAGTTCCCCGGGCAGAATGGCCTGCAGTACCACGCCGCGCTTGCCCACGCTGAGTTCCGGCCCGTTGGTGACCGGCGCCTTTTTGTTGCGGCGGCGGGCAGCCAGGGTGGGAACCATGATGGCCAGGGTCACGGCAGATACCAGGGCAAACACCAGGAACTGCAGCGGCAGCGAGGTGGTGAACAGGCTGACAATCAGTGCCACGGCGGCACCCACCGCAAACCAGATGGAGATCAGGGCGGTGGTAGCGGCTTCCGCGGCCACAAAAACGATGACGGCAATCAACCACAAAATGCTATCCATAAGCTGCAAATCCCTCCTTATGTGATTTGACACAATTCTAACAGGGTGCGTATATAAAGTCAAGATATCCGCCTGTAAAACCCACGGGTTTCCACCTATTTTCTGCAGGCCGGAACGCCCTGTTCTGCCAAGGGTATGCCTTCTCCCCCGCCCGGGATGCAAAAGACCGCTGCCCATTGCGAAGCAGCGGTCTTTTTCTTAGTAGATCTTGAAATAGCCCACGTTTTTGGGCTTGTTGTCCTCCACCAGGATGGTGAAGCCGCCGGGATTGACTTCGGCCGATTTGCCGAACGCCTGGGTGCACAGCAGGTGCGGACCCCGGTTCAGGATGATTTCGGCAGTCTGGGTCTTGCCCACACGGCGGAAATGCAGCACATCCCCTTCGGCCTGGACCAGTTCGATAGAACCGCCGTCGAAGGCATCACAGCTGCGGCGCAGGTTGGCCAGGTTGGCCAGCGGGCCGCGCAGCCGCTTTTCGGTGCTGTTCCAGTCATAGAAAGCCCGGTTGAAGGGGTCGCGGTAGCCCTGCATGGCGATCTCGTCCCCGTAATAGACGCAGGGCACACCAGGCAGGGTATACACCAGGGCATAGGCCAGCAACAGACGGCGGATGGCGTCCTCCATCCGGGCCGCCGGGATGCGCCGGCCGCTCTGCCAGAAGCGGTCCCGCCCGTTGGCGGGTTCATCCGCAATGGCGGTGATGGCCCGCTCGGTGTCGTGGGTGGACAGGAAGTTCATGGCGCAGTCCAGGGCGGGTTTGGGGTAATTCTCACAGATGGAGAGGATACGGTCGGCCACCTCCTCCGTTCTGGCGCCGCAGACATAGTCGATGGCGGCATTGCGGAAGGGATAGTTCATGGTGGTGTCCAGACCATGGCCCCGCAGGTAGGTGCGGCGGCGTCCGAAGCCTTCCTTGGTGGTGGCGTCCTCCCACACTTCCCCGATGAGCAGCTTGTCCTCGCCGTGAGATTTGACGGCAGAACGGATCTTTTCAATGAAATCGTCGGGCAGCTCGTCGGCCACGTCCAGCCGGAAGCCGGAAGCTCCCAGGTTGAGCCAGGTGTCGATGACGCCGCCCTTGCAGCAGACGAACTCGGTGTAGGAGGGGGAATCCTCCTGCACTTCGGGCAGGGTCTCAAACCCCCACCAGCTGCGGTAGCCGCACTTGTAGCCAGAGTCGAAATCATACCAGCTGCGGTACGGCGAATGGCGGTCACGGTAGGCGCCGCCGGGGCCGTAACGGCCTTCCCGGTTGAAGTAGCGGGAATCCGAACCGGTGTGGCTGAACACCCCGTCCAGAATGATGCGGATGCCGTGGCGGCGGGCAGCGGTGCACAGCTCGGCAAAATCCCGGTTGGTGCCCAGCAGCGGGTCCGCCTTGAGGTAGTCGGCGGTGTTGTACCGGTGGTTGGCATGGGCCTCAAAGATGGGATTGAGGTAGATGCAGCTGACACCCAGCCGTTCCAGGTAAGGCAGCTTCTGCTGGATGCCCGCGAAGTCCCCGCCGTAGTAGTCCATGTTCAGGTAGCCTTCGGGCTGTTCGGTGGGCCAGAAATAGGGCTCGCCGGTCTTGTCCGGACGGTAGATGCGGTCGGCAAAAGGCATGGGCTTGTTGGGTACGCCCTCACAGAAGCGGTCAGGGAAGATCTGGTACATGGTGCCGTTCTTGATCCAGTCCGGCGTCTTGAAGTCCGGTTCGTACACCGTCAGCTGCCAGCAGTCCCCTTCCACCCAGGTCAGTTCGCCCTCGGCATTGGCACCGCGGCAGATCTTGCGGAAGTCGGTATACAGATCAAAGTAATAGAAGTACAGCCCCGAGGTGGTGGGCGTCACGGTGACGGAAAAATGGTTGGAGCCCTGATCCTGCCCGTCAAAATCCATACGGTAGTGCACCGGATCTTCCCGGTCCTTGGTCAGAACCAGGTGGGGGTCCACATATCCGTAGTCCTGGGGCACATCCAGGTGCAGGGTGACGGCAGTTCCCGCCGGCACCGCACCGAAGGGGGTCTTGTAGTGGGCCAGGCGGCTGTTGAAAAAGGTGTGCGACATAGATTGATCGTCCGTCCCTTCAGGGTGATTTTACCCGAAAAGACCGCCGCACAAAAACGGCGGCGGTCAGGTTCCGGAAATTCAGTTCACGGGCGGCTCAGCGAACCGGGGTGGCGCCCCAGATATCGCGGGCATAATCCATCACCGAACGGTCGGCGGAGAAGATGCCGGCATTGGCAATGTTCATCAGGCTCATGCGGTTCCAGGTTTCGCGGTCACGATACAGCTGCTGCACGGTGGCCTGGGCACGGCGGTAATCCTTGAAGTCGGCCATGACCATATAGGGGTCGCTGTTGCGCAGGTTGTTGGTGACTTCGCTGAAGTTCTCTCCGTTCCAGCCCTTTTCCAGCAGATCCAGCACCGCCATGGCGATGTTGTCGTCGGAGATATAGGCCTGGGGATGATAGCCCATGCCCTTCAGAGCGTTGACCTCGGGGGTCAGCATGCCGAAGATGATCTCGTTCTCATGACCGGCGGCATCGGCGATCTCCACGTTGGCACCGTCCAGGGTACCCAGGGTGATGGCGCCGTTGAGCATGAACTTCATGTTGCCGGTGCCGGAAGCCTCGGTGCCGGCCAGAGAGATCTGTTCAGACACCTCGGAGGCGGGCATCAGCTGCTCGGACAGGGTGACGCAGTAGTCTTCCAGATAGACGATACGCAGCTTGCCCTGCACGGCGGGGTCGGAGTCGATGAGCTGACCCAGTTTGCAGATCATGCGGATCATCTGCTTGGCCATATAGTAGCCGGGAGCCGCCTTGGCGCCGAAGATATAGGTCTTGGGGATGAAGTCGGCGTTGGGGTTGGCCTTCAGGTACAGGTACTCGGCCGCGATGTTCAGCGCATTCAGGTGCTGGCGCTTGTACTCGTGCATGCGCTTGACCTGGCAGTCGAAGATGGAATCGGGGTCGATGAGCTGGCCGGTGGCGCGCTCCAGGTAGTTGGCGAACTGGACCTTGTTCTCCCGCTTGACGCTTTCCAGCTTCTTCAGGAAGGCCTTGTCGGTGGCGAACTTTTCCAGCTTCTTCAGCTGGGAAGCATCGGTCTTGAAGCCGTCGCCGATGCTCTCGCTGAGCAGGTCGGTCAGGCCGGGGTTGGCGCACAGCAGCCAGCGGCGGTAGGCAATGCCGTTGGTGACGTTCTTGAAGGCCTTGGGCTTATACAGGAAATAATCATGGAAGACGCTGTCCTTGATGATCTCACTGTGCAGCTTGGAAACGCCGTTGATGGAGTGGCAGGTGTAGGCGCAGATGTTGGCCATACGGACCTGGTTGTCGCCCAGGATGGCCATATAGTCGATCTTGCCCTTGTCGCCGGGGAAGACCTTTTCCAGGTCGGCGCGGCAGCGGCGGTCCATCTCGCAGACGATCTGCCAGATGCGGGGCAGGGTGGAACGGAAGATGTCCACATTCCACTTTTCCAGAGCCTCGCTCATAACGGTGTGGTTGGTGTAAGCAAAGACCTTCTGGCAGATGGCAAAGGCATCTTCCCAGCTGTAGGAGCACTCATCCAGCAGGATGCGCATCATTTCGGGGATGGCCAGGGTCGGGTGGGTGTCGTTCAGCTGGATGGCCACCTTGTCGGGCAGGTTGTCCAGGGTACCGTACTGGTTCAGGTGGTTGCCCAGGATATCGGCCACAGAGGCGGCGGAGAAGAAATACTGCTGGCGCAGACGCAGGATCTTGCCCTCGGTGTGGTTATCGTTGGGGTACAGGATCTTGGAGATCAGCTCGGCGGAAGCGCTCTGGCTGATGGCGGTGTTGTAGTTGCCGGCGTTGAAGCTGCTCATATCAAAGCTGGGCGCCTTGGCCTGCCACAGACGCAGCTTGGCCACACCGGACGTGCCGTAACCGGCCACATACATATCGTTGGGCACGGCGATGACACTGTTGTAGTTTTCGTACTTCACATGGTGGAAGCCGCCGTCCCAGGTCTCGATGGCCTGACCGTCAAAGCGGATTTCCTGGGCCTGGTCGGGATGGCTCTTGATCCAGACCTGGCCGCCGGGCAGCCAGTTGTCGGCGGTCTCCTGCTGCCAGCCGTCCACGATCTTCTGCTTGAAGATGCCGTACTCATACAGGATGGAATAGCCAGTGCCGGGGATGCAGTCGGTGGCCATGCCGTCCAGATAGCAGGCTGCCAGACGGCCCAGGCCGCCGTTGCCCAGGCCGGCATCCGGTTCCTGGTTGTAGATGCTGTCGATGTTGACGCCGGCCTTTTCCAGCACGGCTTCGGCGACCTTGTTCAGTCCCAGGTTGAACAGGCTGGTGCGCAGGCTGCGGCCCATCAGGAACTCCATGCAGAGGTAGTAGACCTGCTTTTTGCCTTCGCCCAGGGTGCGGGCCTGGAACTTCTTCTGCTGATCAGACATGATCTGACGGACGATGGCGGCCATGCAACGGTAGATCTGGTCCACCGAGGCCACATCGAGGGTGACGTTGCACTCGCTCATCAGGGTGTCCTTGAGCAGCTTATCAAACTCTTTTTCCGTATATTTCACCAAAACGACTCTCTCCTTTTACAGATTTTCTCGTTTTTGCCAAGCCGCACCTACGGGGCCAAAAGCCAGCCGGCGGGCCGCATTGGGGTACTGAATCCGGGGTTTGACACTTGTTCAGCAAACCACTTGATTTTCATTATAGTAAAATTTTTCCCTTTTAGCAAGGGTTTTTGCCCCCATCGCGTGAATTTTGCATTTTTACACAAAAGGGCTTTTTCTCGGGCCGAAATTATACTATAATAGAGTATATCTGTGGATACTAGCGTAAGAGTTTGCTTTGACGGTAAAAGTTTGTGCATCAAAAATTTATGTTACAAAGGAGTTTCCATATGCCTACTTCGAAAGTACGTTTGAATATCTGCGGTTCCAGCTATGTGATTTCCACCACCGAGAGTGAAGACTATATGCAGAACCTGGCTGACCGCCTGAACCTGGACATGAACGAGCTGATGTCCTCCTCCAACACCGTGTCCATCACCACCGCTGCCGTGATGACCGCCCTGAGCTACCGCGATGAGCTGGAAAAGGCCAGCGGCAGTGCCGACAACATGCGCCGCCAGATCAAGAATTATCTGGAGGACGCGGCTTCCGCCAAGATGGCCGCCGAAGAGCTGCGCCGGGAAAACGATGCCCTGCGCAAGCAGGTGGATGATCTGCGCCGCCGCCTGAACCTGCGGGACGCCGCTCTGAACTGATGAGCCTGCCCATCCAAACGCCGCGGCCGGAGATCCTGGCCCCGGCCGGAAACGCACAGATGCTTAGCGCCGCTGTGTTCAGCGGCGCTGATGCTGTTTATCTGGGCCTGACGGGATACAACGCACGGCGCAGCGCCGGCAATTTCACGCCGGAGGAGCTTTGTGACGCCGTGCGCTTTTGTCATGCCCGTGGGGTGCGGGTCCATGTGACATTGAACACCCTGGTGTTCGGACCGGAACTGCCCGGTCTGGCCGATGCGGTGCGCGCCGTGGCCGAAGCCGGCGCCGACGCGGTGATCTCCGACGATCTGGCGGTGGCGGCCCTGGTGAAACAGATGGCCCCCGAAGTCCATCTGCACGCCTCCACCCAGATGACCATCCACACCCCCGAGGGAGCCCGACAGATGGCCGAAATGGGCTACGACCGGGTCATTCTGGCCCGGGAGCTCTCTTTGGAGGAGATCCGGGCGGTGGTCAAGGCCAGTCCCATCGAGGTGGAGGTGTTCATCCACGGAGCCATGTGCATGGCGGTGAGCGGACAGTGCATGATGAGCGCCTTTCTGGGCGGACGCAGCGGCAACCGCGGCGCCTGCGCCGGCCCCTGCCGCCTGCCCTTTGACGCCACCCCCGGCCTGCGTCCCGGTCAGCCCGGGACGGCCTGCCATCTGAGCCTGAAGGACATGGATCTGGTGCCTTATATGGCACAGCTCATGGACGCCGGCGTGGCCAGCGTAAAAATCGAAGGCCGGCTGCGTACCCCCGAGTATGCCGCCGCGGCCGTGACCGCCTGCCGGTGCGCCCGGGAAGGCAAGGCCTACGATGAAGCCCTGCTGCGGGACATTTTCTCCCGTTCCGGCTTCACCGATGGATATCTGGTGGGCCGCAACGGCAAGAACATGTTCGGCGTGCGCACCCAGGCAGATGCCGACGCCACCCGGGCCGCCACCCCCAAAGCCCGGGA
Source organism: Subdoligranulum sp. DSM 23681 (assembly GCF_057005535.1). NCBI lineage: Bacteria > Bacillati > Bacillota > Clostridia > Eubacteriales > Oscillospiraceae > Subdoligranulum > Subdoligranulum sp. DSM 23681. Next base: position 506,722 of record NZ_CM168050.1, read on the forward strand.
ATTGTTCCGGCGGGAACTGTCCCGGATCCCGGTGACCTTCCGTGTGGAAGTATTGCCCGACGGCATTGCCCTAACCGCCGAGGACGGGGAAGGCCGCGCCGCCCGGGCTGTGAGCCGCACCGCGCCCCAGGCCGCCCAGAAGGACCAGAGCGATGCCATCACTCGGGCTTTGTCCAAGACCGGCGGCACTCCCTTCTGTGTGGGCGAAATCAAGCTGCCCGAAGAGGCGCACACCGCCTTTTTGCCCGGAAGCGAGTGGAACGAGCTGCGCCGGGAGGTCCTGGAGCGGCTGCTGGAATTCCGCAGCGCCCCCGCCCCCAAGTCTGTGCAGCCCTGTTCCCTGCCTGTCTGGGCACCCCGCCGCCCCGGTGTACCCACCCTGGCTGCCCGGTTTGAGCGGGCGGAGCAGATCCCTGCAGATCTGACCGACAGGCTGGCTTTTCTGGTGCTGCCGGTGAGTCAGGCCGCCCAGCTGCCTGAAGCTCTGCGTTCCCGCACCCTGCTGGAACTGCCCCGGGTGTGCTTCGGCGCTGCCGAGGAGGCGGCCAAAACCGCCCTGGCCGGCTGCGAGGGACAGGGATTCCGGGGCGTGATCCTGAACAATCCCGCCCACCTGCGGTACGCCACTTCCCTGCCCCGGTACGGCGGCATGGGCCTGAATGTGACCAACCCGGTGGCTGCCAGACGCTGGAGGGAGCTGGGGCTGCAGGGGATGCTGGTCCATCCCGAAACGCCCCTGCCCGCCATGCGGCTCCTGGACCCCGGCGTGCCCACCGCCGCCCTGTGCTACGGGCACATGCCCCTGATGCTGACCCGGGCCTGTCCCCTGCGCAACGTGCGGGACTGCAAGGGCTGTCCCCACAGCGGCAGTCTGCGGGACCGCAAGGGCCGGGATTTCCCGGTGCGGTGCTCGGCGCCGGGTATGGCCGGTATCCGCACCGTCTACAATCCGGTGCCCCTGTACATGGGCGACCGGCTGGGCGAACTGCCCGCCGATTTTGCCCTGGCCGCCTTCACACTGGAAGCCCCCGACCGGGTGCACCAGATTTTGGAGATGCTGCTGGCGGGCCGGGGATTTGACAGCGAGTTCACCCGGGGATTATACTATACTGGTTAAGCCTTTTTGAAAAAAGGAGACAATATGGAACGCAAGACCGTTAAATTCAAGCGGCTGGATCCGGCCGCCAAGGCCCCCGCCTACGCCACCGCCGGTGCGGCGGCCGCCGACCTGTGCGCCCTGCTGGACGCACCTCTGACCGTGGAACCCATGCAGCGGGTACTGGTGCCCACCGGTCTGGCCATTGAACTGCCCGGTCCCGAATGTGTGGCCCTGGTGTATGCCCGCAGCGGGCTTTCCATCAAGCACGGGCTGTGCATGGCCAACGGTGTGGGCGTGGTGGACAGCGACTACCGCGGGGAACTGAAGGTGCCCATGGTGAACCTGGGCACCGAAGCCTACACCATTGCACCCGGAGAACGGGTGGCCCAGCTGTGCATTGCCCCGGTATGGCAGGCGGACTTTGTGGCCGCCGACACCCTGGGCGACACCGCCCGCGGAGAAGGCGGCTTCGGCTCCACCGGCCGGAGCTGAGGGACGGGCCGTTTTTGGTCTGTGCCCTAGATTTCGTCAGAATTTGATCTGACAGCGCTATATAATAGCCAACGAAAGGAAACATCCCATGTCTTTGATCCTTGCCTCCGGCAGCCCCCGCCGCCGGGAACTGCTTGCCCTGATCACCAAGAATTTCACCGTCTGTGCCAGCGATGTGGATGAAAGCAAGATCGCAGCCGACTGCCCCGCTCATCTGGCCCAGGCTCTGGCCGTGGCCAAGGCCCGGGCGGTATCGGTCCAGCACCCGGAGGATATCGTTCTGGGCTGCGACACGGTGGTGGAATGCGAGGGGGAGGTCTTTGGCAAACCCCGGGACGAGGCGGATGCCGCCCGCATGCTGCGGGCCCTGTCCGGCCGCACCCATCTGGTACATACGGGTGTCTGCGTCTGCGGCAGCGGCCATGCCGCCTACTGTGTGGAAACGTCCCGCGTCCACTTTGCCCCTATTGCGGAGGAAGACCTGCTGCGCTATGTGCGCACGCCGGAACCCTATGACAAAGCCGGCGCCTATGCCATTCAGGGACACGCCGCACTGTGGTGCAGCGGCATTGAGGGATGTTATTACAACATTATGGGTCTGCCCGTCCACCGTACGGCACAGCTGCTGAGCCAGTTCATGGCGCTGTGACCGCCCTTTGTGCCGGGAACCCGGCGCAAAGGAGAGTATCATGGCAAATTTTCTGACCCGATTTTTTCACAGCATCAGCGAGGGACTGCACAACATGTTTACCAAAGATATCGGCATCGACCTGGGCACCGCCAACACCCTGGTGTACATGAAAGGCCGCGGCATCATCATGCGGGAACCCAGCGTGGTGGCAGTGGATACCCGCACCGACGAACTGCGGGTGCGCAGCGTGGGCCACGAAGCCAAGGCGGTCATCGGCCGGGCGCCGGGGTCCATTGTGGCGGTGCGCCCCCTGAAGGACGGCGTCATCGCCGACTTTGACATCACCGCCGCCATGCTCCAGAGTTTCATCCGTCAGGCCTGCGGCAAAAGCCTGTTTGCCCGTCCCCGGGTGGTCATCTGCGTGCCTTCCGGCGTGACTGAGGTGGAGCGTCGGGCCGTGCGGCAGGCTGCTGTACGGGCGGGTGCCAAACAGGTCACGGTGATCGAGGAACCCATGGCCGCCGCCATTGGTGCCGGTTTGCCCACCACCGACCCGGTGGGCAGCATGATCGTGGATATCGGCGGCGGCACTGCCGAGGTGGCGGTGATCAGTCTGTCCGGTATTGTGGCCATCCGCAGCGTGCGCTGTGCCGGCGACGCCCTGGACCAGAGCATCATTGCCTTTATCAAGCGGAAATACAATCTGCTGGTGGGCGAACGCACCGCCGAGCAGATCAAGATGGAGATCGGCTCCGCCTGTCCCCAGGACCCCGAGACCTCCATGGAGATCAAAGGACGCAATCTGGTGGACGGTCTGCCCAAGGACATCCTGATCCGCTCCGAGGAGGTGCGGGAGGCCATGAATGAGTGCCTGCTGCGCATTGTGGACGCCATCAAGGATACCCTGGAATGCACCCCGCCGGAACTTTCCAGCGACATCATCGACCGGGGCATCATGCTCTCCGGCGGCGGTGCCCTGCTGCGCGGGCTGGACACCCTGATCCAGAACGAGACCGGCATTGAGGTGCACATTGCCGAGGCGCCCCTGGACTGTGTGGCCCTGGGCGCCGGTGCCGTGCTGGACCGTCCTTCCCTGGCCGGTCAGCGGCGGGAAGAACCCAGCTACCTGTAAAGGGTCCTTTTCCCTCCTCCAACAACAGCAAAAGAGGCTTCCCTTCAGAGGGAAGCCTCTTTTTTTATTTGGTTCTTACTGGGGAGCGGTGCGCTGTTCCGTCTCCCAGGCGCTGAGCAATGAAGCCGCCGCCTGTTCCAGATTTTCCCTGGCAGTGACCACCGCCTGGGTGTCCGCCGGAGACATGGTCTCGGCTTTCTTGCGGCGGGTCTGCTTTTCCAGCGCTTTTTCCGCGTCCTTGATGCGGCCTTTGCTCTCCCTGTCCAGGGCTTTGCCCACCTTGCTGCCCAGCGCCATGTTCACCCGGTACAGGGCGCTTTCGGCGGCATTCAGCGCCTCCACAGCGGCCTTGCGCTCCTTGTCCTGTCCGGCGTACATGGCCGCGTCCCGCATGGCCCGCTGGATCTCCTCCTCGCTCAGGTTGGAGGTGCCGGTGATGGTGATGCTCTGCTGCTTGCCAGTGCCCAGATCCTTGGCACTGACCGTCACGATTCCGTTGGCGTCGATGTCAAAAGTCACTTCGATCTGCGGCACACCGGCCCAGGCTCGCTTGATGCCTTTCAGGGTAAAGGTGCCCAGCAGCTTGTTGTCCCGGGCAAACTCCCGCTCCCCCTGCAGCACCTTGATTTCCACGGTGGACTGGAAGGGGGCGGCGGTGGTGAAGATCTTGGAAAACCGGGTGGGAATGGTGGAGTTGCGCTCGATCAGGTGGGTAGCCACACCGCCCACCGTCTCGATGGAAAGGGTCAGCGGCGTCACATCCATGAGCAGCAGGCTCTCTCCCCCGCTGGCCAGCACCTCGCCCCCCAGCCGTCCCCCCTGTACGGCAGCTCCCAGGGCCACACATTCATCCGGGTTCAGGGTCTTGGAGGGTTCCAGATCCACCATCCGCATTACCTTGGCCTGCACCGCGGGGATGCGGGTGGAACCGCCCACCAGCAGTACCTGGTCCAGATCGTTGGCCGCCAGCCCCGCGTCCCGCAGGGCGTTTTTCACCGGCAATGCGGTCCGCTCCACCAGATCGGAGGTGAGCTCATCGAACTTGGCCCGGGTCAGGGTACGCTGCAGATGCAGGGGGCCGGTGGCGGTGGTGGCAATGAAGGGCAGGTTGATCTCGACCTGTCGGGCGCTGGATAGTTCTTTTTTGGCCTTTTCCGATTCCTCCCGCAGGCGCTGGACCGCCACAGGGTCATTGTGCAGGTCGATGCCGTGCTCGGTGCGGAAATCTTCCATCAGCCAGTTAGCAACGCGCTCATCAAAGTCATCGCCGCCCAGATGGTTGTCGCCGCAGGTGGCCAGCACCTGCACGATGCCGTCCCCGATCTGGATCAGGGAGACATCAAAGGTCCCGCCGCCCAGGTCGTAGACCATGACGGTCTGGGCCTTGCCGTTGTCCAGCCCGTATGCCAGGGCCGCGGCTGTGGGTTCATTGATGATGCGCCGGACATTCAGGCCGGCAATGCGTCCGGCATCTTTGGTGGCCTGCCGCTGGGCATCATTGAAGTAGGCCGGCACGGTGATGACGGCCTCGGTCACCGGTTCGCCCAGATAGGCCTCGGCGTCCGCCCGCAGTTTCTGCAGGATCAGGGCGCTGATCTCCTGGGGTGTATAGCATTTTCCATCAATGGGGATGCGGACATCACTGCCCATCCTTCGCTTGACGCTGCTGACGGTACGGTCCGCATTGGTGACGGCCTGCCTCTTGGCAGGGTCCCCCACCAGGCGTTCCCCCGTTTTGGTAAAGGCCACCACCGAAGGTGTGGTGCGCTGGCCTTCCCTGTTGGGGATGACGACCGGACGGCCGCCTTCCACCACCGCCACACAGCTGTTGGTGGTGCCCAAATCAATTCCGATGATCTTGCCCATTGCGTGTAAGTTCCTTTCCGAAAAAAGCCGGCCCGCAATGCCGGTTCGGTACGGCAGCCCCGCAGACTCCGCACCCTGTTTATCCTTATTTTAGCGCGCAGGCCCTCCGAATGTGTTGCCAAATCGTAAACAGTATGCGAAAATTGCGGGACTGCGCTCTCCTGGCCCTTTGGGTTGACGATGCAGCATGGGAATGGTATATTTTGTACTATACCTTATATGGTGTACATATCAGAACAGGAGTCGTTTTTCGTGACGCAAAATTATACAAGCCGTGATATTTACAAGCAATTATACAGCGAGATCATGTCTCTGCAGCGCAAACCGGGCGCTGTGCTGCGGGAAAATGCCCTGTGCGAGGAGTTCGGCGTTTCCCGCACTCCCATCCGCAGCGTGCTCCAGGAGCTGCGCATTGCCGGCCTGATCGAGGTCACCCCCTACAAATCCACCCATGTGACCCGCCTGGATTTTGATACCATCAGCCAGCAGATCTATCTGCGGGTGGCGGTGGAGACGGCGGTGCTGCTGGACTTCTGCGCCCTGTGTACCCCGGAGCAGATGGAACAGCTGCAGGCACGCAACAACGCCCTGCGGCGGCTGGTGGCCCAGCCGGATCCCGTACCGGAGGCGTTCTATCATCTGGACAGCTGCCTGCACGAATACTGGTTCACCGCCACCGGCAAGGATCAGCTGTGGAAGCTGATCCAGACCAACCAGAACAGCTATTCCCGGTTCCGGATGCTGGATCTGGTGGAAGCCCGCAATTTCGAGGAGATCGTGCGGGAGCATGACGACCTTTTGCAGGCCATCGCCGACAAGGATGCCGACCGGGTTCGGGCGGTGTGTTCCAAGCATCTGTACGGCGGTGTGACCCGCCTTGGCCAGGAGCTGCCCACCAAATTTGCCGACTACTTTGTGCCTGGGACCCGCTGGCCGGACCCGGCACGGAAAAAAGATACGGCCAGCCAATCATAAAGGAGGGATGGATATGGGACGTTCGGCAACGGTGACCCGCCAGACCCGGGAGACCCGTGTGACCGTGACCATCGATCTGGACGGAACGGGGCGCGCCGACCTGCACACCGGCATCGGTTTTTTCGACCACATGCTGGACGGGTTTGCCCGCCACGGGCTGTTCGACCTGACCGTCAAGTGTGAGGGCGATCTGTTTGTGGACAGTCATCACACCATCGAGGACACCGGCATCACCCTGGGCATGGCCATTGCCAAGGCCCTGGGCGACAAGGCGGGGATCGTGCGGTACGGCAGCTGCATGCTGCCCATGGACGAGACCCTGTCCCTGTGCGCCGTGGACCTGGGCGGCCGGCCGTACCTGGTGTACGATGCGGCGTTTGCCGCCCAGAACTGCGGCGGCATGGACACCCAGATGGCCCGGGAGTTTTTCTATGCCGTGTCCTACACGGCAGCCATGAACCTGCACCTGAAGGTGCTGTACGGTGAAAACGACCACCACAAACTGGAGGCGCTGTTCAAGGCCTTTGCCAAGGCCCTGGACGCCGCCACCCGCCAGGATCCCCGCATTGAGGGGGTCCTTTCCACCAAGGGCAGCCTGTGACCGCCCGCCTGATGAAAGGAGCTTGCCATGTACCAGGATATGATGAACACCATCGGCTTTGTGGAAGCCGCCGACCCCGAACTGGGCGCCGCCATGCAGCGCGAACTGGGACGCCAGCGCCAGAACATTGAGCTGATTGCCAGCGAGAACATTGTCTCCCCCGCCGTCATGGCCGCCATGGGCAGTGTGCTCACCAACAAATATGCCGAGGGTTACCCCGGGCACCGCTATTACGGCGGCTGCCAGTATGTGGACGAGGTGGAGAACATCGCCATCCGCCGTGCCTGTGAGCTGTTCGGCGCCAAGTACGCCAACGTACAGCCCCATTCCGGCGCCCAGGCCAACCTGGCCGTCTACTTTGCCCTGCTCAATGTGGGGGATACCGTCATGGGCATGGATCTGTCCCAGGGCGGGCACCTGACCCACGGTTCCCCGGTGAACATGAGCGGCAAGAACTACCACTTCGTCTCCTACGGCGTCAACGAGAACGGATTCATCGACTACGATGCTCTGGCCAAGCAGGTGGCCAAGGTCCGGCCCAAGCTGCTGGTGGCCGGTGCTTCCGCCTATCCCCGGGCCATCGACTTTGAAAAGCTGGGCCAGATCGCCCACGGCTACGGCGCCATGCTTATGGTGGATATGGCCCACATCGCTGGCCTGGTGGCCGGCGGCATGCACCAGAACCCGGTTCCGTACGCCGATGTGGTGACCACCACCACCCACAAGACCCTGCGCGGTCCCCGGGGCGGCCTGATCCTGACCAACAACGAATACATTGCCAAGCGCATCAACTCCGCCATCTTCCCCGGCACCCAGGGCGGCCCGCTGGAACATGTGATCGCCGCCAAGGCGGTCTGCTTCGGGGAAGCCCTCTCCCCCGCCTTCAAGGAGTATGCCCGCAAGATCGTGGAGAACGCCGCGGCCCTGGCTGACGGCCTGACCGCCCGGGGTGTGAAGCTGGTGTCCGGCGGCACCGACAACCACCTGATGCTGGTGGACCTGAGCGAGGAAAACTGCACCGGCAAGGAGCTGGAGCACAATCTGGACGAGGTGCACATCACCGCCAACAAGAACACCGTTCCCGGTGAAAAGCGCAGTCCTTTTGTGACCAGCGGCGTTCGTCTGGGCACCCCCGCCGTGACCACCCGCGGCATGGGACCTGCGGAAATGAAGATCATTGCCGACTGCATTGCCGACTGCATCTTCGACTTCGACAACAAGAAAGAGGACGTGGCGGCACGGGTGGCCGATCTGACCGCGCGGTTCCCCCTGTATGAATAAAATAAAGTGAGGCGTATACCCTTTTATGATCCGTTTTGAATGTGACTACGGCGAGGGTGCGGCCGCCCCGGTACTGGACGCACTCTGCCGCACCAATCTGGAACAGACCCCCGGCTACGGGGAGGACACCTACTGCGAACAGGCCCGGGCGCGCATCCGCACCCTGTGCGACGCTCCCGATGCCGATGTACAGTTCCTGGTGGGCGCCACCCAGGCCAACTTCACGGTGATCGATGCCGCTCTCAAGCCCTGGCAGGGGGTTCTGTGCGCGGACAGCGGGCACATCCATGTGCACGAGACCGGTGCCGTGGAGGCCACCGGTCACAAGTGCCTGACCCTGCCCAACCATAACGGCAAGATCACGGGCGCCCAGGTACGGGCCGCCGTGGATGCCCACTGGGCCAACCCCAGCCATGAACACGAGGTTCAGCCCGGCATGGTGTACATCTCCAACCCCACCGAATGGGGCACCCTGTATTCCAAAAACGAGCTGACCGAGCTTTCTCAGGTCTGCCGTGCCTGCGGACTGTACCTCTTTGTGGACGGTGCCCGCATGGCCTACGGCCTGACCAGCGAGGCCAACGACCTGACCCTGAAGGACTACGCTGCCCTGTGCGACGCCTTCTATCTGGGCGGCACCAAGTGCGGGGCTCTCTTCGGCGAGGCGCTGGTGCTGGTCAATCCCGCTTTACAGAAAGATTTCCGCTACGCCATCAAGCAGCACGGCGGCATGCTGGCCAAGGGCCGGCTGCTGGGGCTGCAGTTCCTGGCCCTGCTGGAGGGCGAAGGCGACGCCATGCCTTATCTGGCATTGGCCAAAAAGGCCGACGCCCAGGCCATGCGCATCCGGGACGCCTTTGCGGCCAAGGGATGCTCCATGCGGTACGAGTCCCCCACCAACCAGCAGTTCCCCATCCTGCCGGACGGCTGGCTGCAGAAGCTGGAAGAGAAGTACAGCGTCAGCGAGATGGGGAGCGTGGAACCCGGCAAGACCCTGGTACGGTTCTGCACCAGCTGGGCCACCCGGGACGAGGACGTGGATGCCCTGCTCCGGGATATTGCCGCCCTGTAACCTGCAAGTAAATCACCAAACACAAACCCCCGCCTTCCGTGGCCACGGAAGGCGGGGGTTTGTGTTGCTTGCCATATGTAAAGGGGGAGTTTATGTAAAGCCGGTTGGGGACCGGCGTTGTTGGTTGTCTGGCCTTTGCCGGATCTTTGACCGCGATTGCGGCCGTTCCTCGCATTGGCAAAGGGCGCAGTAAGTAGGTTTCGGCCTTTGAGCCGTTTGTCTTTTGTTTTTCAGTTCCTTTTGACAGTTATAAGTATACAGGGAGATTGTGGCAAACGTATAAAAGGGGTTTGAAGAAATTGGTAACAAAATTTGAACGAATTGTGACCGACAGAATCTGCCCCATCCGAAGAAAAAGCCCGCCGCCGGCGGTCTGCCGGGGACGGGCGTTGCTGTATGGAAACGATTGCCGGTTACTTGCGCAGGCGCTTGTCACAGCGGACGGCCAGCCAGGTGCCGATGGACTGGAAGATCTGCACCATGACCACCAGCAGCACGGTGGCCACCACCATGATGAGGTACTTGTAACGGTAGTAGCCGTAGTTGATGGCGATCTGGCCCAGACCACCGCCGCCGATGATGCCGGCCATGGCCGAGTAACCCAGGATGGTGGTCATGGCGATGGTGGCGTTGGCGATCAGACTGGGCAGGCTTTCGGGGATCATCACCTTGGTGATGATCTGCATGGGAGTGGCGCCCATACTCTGGGCCGCTTCGATCACGCCGCCGTCCACCTCCCGCAGGCTGGTTTCCACCAGGCGGGAGACGAAGGGGAAGGACGCAATGAACAGCGGGATGATGGAAGCTGGGGTGCCGATGGAAGTGCCCAGCACAAACATGGACAAGGGCAGCACCGCGATCATCAGGATCAAAAAGGGCACACTGCGCAGCAGGTTGATGACCGCATTGAGCAGGGTCATGAGCCAACCGGGCAGCGGCAGGACGCCGTCCTTCTCCCCTGCCACCAGCAGCACGCCCAGGGGCAGGCCCACCACCATGGCCAGCAAGGTGGAGATGGCAGTGGCGTAAAAGCTTTCCCAGGTGGCGAAAGGCAGGTTGGGCAGATTGTCCATCAGGACCTGCCATTCATCCGAAGCAAACAGAAATTCCATTATGCCTGTACCTCCTCATACGTCAGACCGGGATAGGTGCGGATATAGGCGATGGCCTTTTCGGCCTCATCGGCGTTATCGGGCAGAGCCAGGAGCATGCTGCCCAGGGTCTGGCCGTTGACGATGCGGGTGTCCGCCGCCACGATGGAGACCAGGGCCCCGCACTCGATGGCCAGACTGGCCACCAGAGGCTTGTCGGTGGTCTGGGTGCCGTTGAAGGCCACCCGGACCAGACGGTGACCGGCGGGCAGTTCGCCCTGGGGCGCACCGGCCGGGAAGACCAGACGGCGGGCCGCCGGGGTCTTGGGGTTGGAGAAGATCTCCGCCACGGAGCCCTGCTCCACCACCTTGCCGGCGTCCAGGATGGCCACATTCTGGCAGACCTGTTCCACCACGCTCATCTGATGGGTGATGATGACCACCGTGATGCCCAGCTCCTTGTTGATGTTCTGGATCAGCTGCAGGATGGCATGGGTGGTGTTGGGGTCCAGGGCACTGGTGGCTTCGTCGCACAGCAGGACCTTGGGGTCGGTGGCCAGGGCACGGGCGATGGCCACCCGCTGTTTCTGGCCGCCGGAAAGCTGGGCCGGGTAGCTTTCGGCCTTATCGGGCAGGCCCACCAGTTCCAGCAGTTCCCGGGCACGGGCTTCGGCCTTCTCCTTGGGAACACCGGCCAGCTCCATGGGGAAGCAGACGTTTTTCAGGCAGTTGCGCTGCATGAGCAGGTTGAACTGCTGGAAGATCATGGCGATCTCCCGCCGCGCTTCCCGCAGGCCGCGGGCATCCAGGGTCTCCATCCGGCGTCCGTTGACGATGACGCTGCCCTCGTCCGGCTTTTCCAGCATATTGATGCAGCGCACCAGGGTGGACTTGCCTGCACCGGACATACCGATGATGCCGAAGATATCCCCGTCCTGGATGGTCAGGGAGATATCCTGGAGCGCGACCAGCGTGCCCGCCTTGGTGGCAAACCGTTTGGTCAGATGTTGCAGTTCGATCATGGTTGTGATTCCTCCCACAGGGCTTGTGCCAGGGCCCACGCCCTGGGCCGCAGACAGCCGCGTTGTGTTTTCATAAAAAGGGGAACGCCGGGTACCGGGCGTTCCCGCTTTTATGCTATCATGTTTTTCAGAAAATGGCAACCACAGCGCCGTGGTAGGTATCGGTGATGTAGTCCTTGACCTTCTGGCTCTTGAGGGCGGCGATGAGGGCCTTGGTGGCGGGAGTCTCCTCGTTGCCCTCCTTCACCACCAGCACGTTGGCGTAGGTCTGGGCGGCTTCGCTGTCGGCATCCTCGGCGGCAATGGCGTCATCGGCAGAGTAGAAGCCGGCTTCGGTGGCGTAGTTGCCGTTGATGACGGCCATATCCAGAGAGGCCAGCTGACGGGGCAGCTGGGCGGCCTCCATCTCCACGATGTTCAGGTTCTTGGGGTTGTCCACGATATCGTTCTTGGTGGCGGTCAGACCGGCGCCGTCCTTCAGGGTGATCAGGCCCTGGGCAGCCAGCAGCTGCAGGGCGCGGGCTTCGTTAGTGGTGTCGTTGGGCACGCCGATCTGAGCGCCGTCGGCCAGCTCATCCAGGGTCTTGGTCTTGCCCGGGTACAGGCCCAGGGGCTCGTAGTGGATGGCGGCCACACTCACCAGGTGGGTGCCGTTCTCCTCATTGAAGTTTTCCAGGTAGGGGCCGTGCTGGAAGTAGTTGGCATCCACTTCCCCGTTCTCGGTGGCCTTGTTGGGCTGGATGTAATCGGTGAATTCCACCACTTTCAGGTTGATGTCGGCTTCGGCCAGGATCTCACCCGCCACCTTCAGGATCTCGGCGTGGGGAACCGGAGAGGCAGCCACCGTGATGGTGGTGCCCTTGAGGGCCTCATAGTCCACGGTGGAGTCGAATCCATCCCCGGTCAGGGAGGTGGTTTCGGCGGTGGCGGTGTCGGAGGTGGCAGCGGTGCTGTCGGAAGCAGGCGCAGAGGTGCTTTCGGAAGCGGGTGCGCTGCCGCAGGCAGCCAGACTCAGGGTCAGGGCGGCGGCCAGCAGGCCGGACAGAAGTTTCTTCTTTTTCATGATGTGTTCTCCTTTATAATTCTATGGATTTGCACAAAGTGCGGGGACGGGGCGTTTTTTCAGCGGCGGCACATTCGCACACCGGGCTGACGGCACTTGGGGCCGGTCTTCATGAGAGCTCCTCCTTTTTTTTCATACAGGCAGGGACAGACAAACAAAAAAGCGGCAGGGCGCTTTCGGCGCCCTGCCGCTGCTGTTTCCTGCCTCAAGCCCCGAAAAACGGGCAAGGGGAAACATGCGCAGGTTGCCGAAGCCCACTGCACATGCACATCATCATACCATCACGGCGTTCGTTACAAGTCATGACAGCATCCCCTTTCCTGCAATTTCGGTTGGAATGCTGACAGTATACCCCCTTTGTCTGCCTGTGTCAAGCCTTTCGCCGCAAAAAAGAAGCGGGAAGCAAAGTTTTCCTATATTTTTTCTATGTTTTGCTTGCCTGAAGGCCGTAAAGTTGGTATGATAAGGGTGCTATCCTTTTGGAAGGGAGAATCCCCATGAAATTTTCGACCAAAGACCGCTATGCCCTGCGCCTGATGGTGGAACTGGCCAACCGCGGGCCGGAGGAAACCCTTTCCCTGAAAAGTGTGAGTGACAGCCAGGGCATCAGCCAGAAATATCTGGAACAGATCGTTACGCCCCTGTCGCGTGCCGGTCTGGTCAGCAGCAGCCGGGGCAGCCAGGGCGGCTACCGTCTGACCCGTCCGGCATCCGGCATCACGGCCGGGGATATCCTGCGCGCCATCGAGGGCGACCTGGTGCCCATCCCCTGTCTGGCCAGTCAGGCCGAAGCCTGTCCGCGCCGGTCCCAGTGCCATACCATCGGGTTTTGGGATGGGCTGCGTCAGGTCATCGACCAGTATGTGGACGGAATCACCCTGGAGCAGCTGTGCTCCATGAAGGCAGAAGATCTGCCCCTGCCCGATCTGGAATAAGAACCAAAAATGCCACCGGCCGGAATGGTCGGCGGCATTTTTGTATGTTCAGGCCGCGGGGGTCTGGTCAACGTTTTCGGTGGTGGTCTGATCCGCGGGGACCTGGTTTTCGGGAACTGTAGTGTCGGTGTTAGGTACAGGAGTTTCCACGACTTCCGGCGTCGGCATCGCTGTTGCCTCAGGCGTAGGATCCGGAGTCGGGACCGGAGTTGCTGTGGGAGTAGGCGCCGGTGTGGGCGCTTCCGTCGGCGCTTCCGTCGGCGCTTCCGTCGGCGCTGCTGTCGGAGCCACGGTGGGAGCAGCCGTCGGTTCGGCTGTGGGCGCGGCGGTGGGCTGCTCGGTGGGAGTCTCGGTGGCCTGCGCCTCACTGGAAGAGGAGGTGCTGCTGGAAGAGGACGGCGTGGTGGTGGTCACGGTGGAAGCCGTGCTGGCGCTCACATCCTTGTCCTCAATGTGCTTGGGCACGCTGGTCAGGGTCGGGCGGTCGTCCTCGGTGATATAGCTGTGGGTGCGGATGTATTCAAACAGCGCATCCATGGCCGTGCGGGTCAGATGGATGCCGTCGCTGGTTTCCACATAGCCGCTCTTGGCGTATCCGGTGGAAGAATCCTTCAGCACTTCGGCACTGTTGAGGAACTTCCAGTCGTTTTCCTTGCACATCTCCACGATGGCCTTGTTGTATTCGTCCACCTGGGTCTGGGTCAGGCTTTCGTTGGAATGCTGCTTGCCCAGAGGCGGAATGGAGTTGATGATGATGTCCACGCTGGGATAGGCTTCCTGCACCGCCTTGATGCCCTTTTCATAGCTTGCAATAAAATTGTCGGTGCTGTTGGAAGGGCTCAGATCGTTGGTGCCGAAGGTGATGATGACCCGCCGGGGCTGCATGATGGCCACCGCTTCGGGCATGGTCTTGTAGCCGGAAATTCCCTGGAACTTGACGCATTCGTAGGTAGCCAGGGATCTCGCCGACATACCCACAGACCCGATGGCATTGTCATAGGTGCAGTAATCGAACATGCGATACATACGCGCTGTATTGGAATCGCCCAGGAACAAGGTCTCGTCCACATACTCCTGACCGGCATCATCGCTCTGTTCCAGGATGGTGGAAGTATATTGGGCGGTGTCAATGGTATTCTGGTCCTTGTCGTAGCCCTGTTCATCCACCATTGCCTCGGTCCCCTGGCTGTCGGCGGAGTCCCCTGCCGGAAGGCTGAGCCCGTGCACAATGAGGAATGCCACCAGTGAAGTGACAAAAACCACGGCACAGCAGATGCCCAGTACAAAATACATTTTGCCCCTGGCATTGAGCCGGGACCAAAATCCCTGTTTTGTATTTCTCTTTTGTTTGCTTGACATAACGTTTCCTTCCTATGTGGGTTGGCAAAGCGCGTATGCGGCATTTCTTTTGTCGGTAACCGTTTTATTTTACACCTTTTTTCGGCAGGATGCCAGTGGTTTGCGGATTTTTACATAAATTGCACAAAAAAAGAACGTGTCTTCGCCCACAAGTATAAAAAGAGGCCGCCCGTCCGGCCGTTTCTGCGGTTGGGGACGGGCGGCCGGACGGCTGCGGGAAAGAACCGGTTACAGTTCGATCTCCTGCAGGCGCAGCAGCGCCAGGATATAGATCTTCAGCGCTTCGATAAGTTTGTCGAAGTTGGCACCCTCGTTGGCGCCGTGCATGGGGCCGGCAAATTCCGGCAGGGGCAGGTCGGCGTGTTCGGGGCCGAAGCTCACCGCATAGGGGAAGTGACGGGCATAGGTGCCGCCGCCCATGGTGAAAGGCTTCTGGTTTTCCCCGGTGACCTCGTTGTAGGTGTTGATAAGGGTCTGGATGGCCGGACTGCCGGCGTCGATATAGAAGGGTACCCGGCTGGTGAGGTTTTCCAGCTTGGCGGCAGTGCCGCACACCGCCTGCATGGCGGCGGTCAGCTTGTCGGCATCGGTGTTGGTGGGATAGCGGCAGTCAAATGTCTGGCGCAGGCAGCCATCCTTGCATTCGATGGTGCCGCCGATGATGGTCAGCGGGGTGAACAGGCCGTCATCCGCCGCAATGCCCAGGGCACTGCCGTCGGTGGAGGCATGCAGCTTGGCCAGGACCTGCAGATAGGCAGTCTCGGTCTCGGAGCAGACACCGCTTTCCAGCAGACAGCTGACAATGAGGCTGATGGCGTTGATGGTGCCTTCCGGCGTGGCGGCATGGCCGCTCTTGCCCACGGCACGGATGGTGGTCAGGCCGTTCTCCTCGGTGAAGGTCAGGCCGGCGCCTGCCTTCAGGCGGGAAGCCGGTACCGCCACCACGCAGAAAGCCCGGTCGGGCACGGCGTTGTGGGCCACACCGCCTGCAAAATCGCGGATGATGCCGCCTTCCAGCACCGGCGACACAAACTCGCCGTTAAAACCGCCCTTTTCGCCGTTGCACACCGGGAACTCAGCGTCCGGGGTGAAGCAGAAGGCAGGCTGCTCATAGTGTTCGGCGTAGTAGTCCACATCTTCCATGCGGGTCTCCTCGTTCACGCCCAGCAGGGCACGCACGGGATACTTGAGCGCCACGCCGTTGTCCTTGAGGTACTTCAGGGCATACAGGGTCAGAATGGCAGGGCCCTTGTCATCGGCCACACCGCGGCCCAGCAGCCAGCCGTCCCGCACCCGGACGGTGTAGGGGTCGGCATCCCAGCCATTGCCTTCGGGCACCACATCGCAGTGGGTGATGGTGGCCAGGTATTTCTGGCCATCGGCCACGGGGCCGGTCTCGGCCCAGCCGATGTAGCCGTCGGCATTGTGGGTGGCAAGACCCAGTTCAGCGGCAATTTCCAGCGCCTTGTCCAGGGCGGCGCGGGGTCCGGGGCCAAAGGGCGCACCGGGAGCAGGCGTGCCCTCCACGCTGGGCACAGCCACCAGACGGGTGATATCCCGCAGGATGGCGTCCCGGTTCTGTTCGGCAAAAGCATCGATCGATGCAAAACGCGGATCGTTCATGCAATATCCCTCCATGAAGACAAATGGTCCGGCCATGGCCGGGCCTTTGTGATTTATACGGCGCCATTATACCACAATTATGCGCATTTTGCACACATGCCGGGGCACCGGGCGCAATTTTTGCCCCGCGAAGGGAAAAAAGATATCCAAACCGGGAAATATCTGGTATAATAGCAGGGTCAAAAACAAACCGAACATGCTAAAAGAGGTGCTTAACCATGAAAGCTGTCATCACTGTCATCGGGCGGGACACCGTGGGTGTCGTGGCCAAGGTCAGCGCTGTGTGCGCCGAGCTGAACATCAATATTGAGGACGTGACCCAGAGCATCATGCAGAACATGTTCTGCATGATCATGCTGGTCAATCTGAGCGCCTGCACCGTGGAACCCGGTGCGGTGCGCGAGCACTTTGCCGCCCTGGGTGAACAGATGGGCATGCAGGTCACCTTTACGCGTCAGGAAGTGTTTGACGCCATGCACAAGGTGTAAGGGAAAGGCGGCAGACAGATGAAAATTTTGAACAGCGGCGACATTATGGAAACCATCGAGATGCTCACCGCCGAGAATCTTGACGTGCGCACCGTCACCATGGGCATCAGCCTGTTGGACTGCATTGACCCCGACGGCAAGAAAGCCTGCGAAAAGATCTACAACAAGATCACCACCCGGGCCAGGGACCTGGTGAAGGTGGTGGACGGCATTTCGGATGAGTACGGAATTCCCATCGTGAACAAGCGCATCAGCGTGACTCCCATCGCCATGCTGCTGGGAGCTGCCCCCGACGCCGACCCGGTGGACTACGCCAAGGCCCTGGACGCCGCCGCCAAGACGGTGGGCGTCAACTTCATCGGCGGCTACGGTGCCCTGGTGCACAAGGGCTTTTCCGCCGGGGATACCCGCCTGATCAAGAGCATTCCCCGCGCCCTGGCTGAAACCGATCTGGTGTGCTCCAGCATCAATGTGGGTTCCACCAAATCCGGCATCAACATGGACGCGGTGGCCCTGATGGGGCAGGTGGTCCGGGAAACCGCCGAACTGACCAAGGACAACATGTGCATGGGTGACGCCAAGCTGGTGGTCTTCTGCAATGCGCCGGAGGACAACCCCTTCATGGCGGGCGCCTTCCACGGTCCCGGTGAGCCGGACTGTGAAATTCACGTGGGCGTTTCCGGCCCCGGTGCCGTGCGCGCCGCCCTGGCCAAGCTGCCCAAGGACGCCCCCATGGACGAGGTGGCCGAACTGGTCAAGCGCACCGCCTTCAAGATCACCCGTCTGGGCCAGCTGGTGGCCAATCTGGCCAGCGAACGCCTGGGCGTGCCCGCGGGCATCATCGACCTGTCCCTGGCCCCCACCCCGGCCATCGGCGACAGCGTGGCCAACATCCTGGAGGAGATGGGTCTGGAAAGCTGTGGCTGCTGCGGCACCACCGCCTGCCTGGCCCTGCTCAACGACGCCGTCAAGAAGGGCGGCGTAATGGCCTCCAACCATGTGGGCGGGCTGTCCGGCGCCTTTATCCCCGTCTCGGAGGATGACGGCATGATCAAAGCCGCCGAATGCGGCAGTCTGACCCTGGAAAAGCTGGAAGCCATGACCGCCGTCTGCTCGGTGGGCATCGACATGGTGGTGATCCCCGGCGACACCCCCGCCGAGGTCATCAGCGCCCTGATCGCCGACGAGGCCGCCATCGGCATGGTCAACAGCAAGACCACCGCCGTGCGCGTGATTCCCGCCATCGGTCACAAGGCCGGAGATGTGCTGGACTTCGGCGGACTGCTGGGCCACGCCCCCATCATGCCCATCAGCAAGTTCAGCCCCGCGGTGATGATCCATCGCGGCGGACGGATCCCCGCTCCCATGCAGGCTTTGAAAAACTGATGGTATAAAGATCCCCTTTCCGGCAAAGACTAAAACCGGAAAGGGGATTTTATCATGTTTCGTTCTATGTTTTCCAAAGTACTGCTGCTGCTTTTGATCGTCGGCGGCCTGAACTGGGGCGTGTACGGCATTTGGGGCCTGAACGCCATCGGCTGGCTGCTGGGCGGCAGCCTGGGCTGGCTGGCCCGCACCATCTTCATCGTGGTGGGCGTGGCCTCCCTGGCGCTGATCCCGGCCCTGTTCTACCAGGAACCGGAAGCGCGCCGTGCCGGTCCGGAACCCCACGCGCCGTAACTGCGGCCCCACAGAAAAACCGCCCTGCGGGAAGGATCCCCGCGGGGCGGTTGCTTTTTGTCTGTCTGTGGTCACTCGATGGGCACAGCCAGACCGGCGCTGCGGCGGGAAGTGAGGCCCACGCTCATGACCAGGCCCACACTGAGGTAGACCATGACCACGCTGGACCCGCCTGCCGAGAAGAAAGGCAGGGTGACACCGATGACCGGCAGCACCTGCAAGTTCATGCCGATGTTGATAACACACTGCCAGAACAAGGCGGCAAAGACACCGGTACAGATCAGCCGCCCCAGCAGATCCACGCTGCGGTATGCGGCGCGCAGGGTGCGGGCCATGATGCCGAAGAGCAATATCAGCACCAGGATGGCTCCCAGGAAGCCGGCGGCGTTGGCCAGATAGCTGTAGATGAAATCGTTCCAGGCGTTGGGGATGAAGATGCTCTCGTCCCGGAACAGTCCCTGCCCTGTCAGCCCGCCGGTACCGATGGCCATGGCGGCCTTGTTCTGCTGGTAGGCGATATCGGACAAAGCCGGATCCTCCGGGGTGAGAACTGCCAGGATCCGCTGGAACTGATACCCTTTCAGGATGCCCGGGTTGGTGATGAGCAGGGCTGTCCCCCCGGCAATGGCTGCCGCCAGCCCGCCCAGGGCCAGAGGGATACTCAGTCCGCCCGCAAAGAGCATGACCACGCCAATGCCTGCAAAGACCAGGGCGGTGCCGTCGTCCCCCTGGATATGGATGGCCGCCACCGGCAGCACCACATGCAGCAGCAACAGCAGCAGGTTCAGCGGACGGTTGACCTTGCCCCGCACCCGGTCCAGGTGCCAGGCCAGGGTGAGGATAAAGCTGATCTTGGCCAGTTCGGCAGGCTGGAAGGTCATGCCGCCGATCTTGTACCAGCTGTAATTGGAGGTGCCGCCCGCATCATACCCGATGACCACAAATCTGGCCCGCACATTGCGCAGGAACAGGGTGGGCAGCACCATCCCCCAGGTGACCACCGCATGCAGCGGCCAGGCATGGGCCAGAGCACGGTAATCCACCGTGGAACCGATGACGGCCAGCATCACGCCCAGCAGACTGGCGATCACCTGCACCGAAGCCTTGCTGTAAGCCCCGCCAAGCTGGCTGCGTTCCACCGACATCAGCACCAGGACGCTGAGGGCGGAACACACCATGCACATGGCAAGGTACAGGGCATCGGCACGGCGCAGATACCGGCGGGCAAGGGTGAGCATAGGGAGTCTCCTTTCCGGGAAATTCGGGACGCATCCGGCCCCGCCGCCTTTTGTGCAAACGGTTCCGGTTGGGTCTATTATAGCGCAGCGGCGCAAATTGCGCCAGATACCCCCGCACGTGGGGTAAAATTTTACAAATATCCCCAAACGGTGTATAATGAACCCGTCTGAGTTTTCACCACAAGGAGTATGCGCGCCATGCAGGAATATATGACACACAGCCGCGAAGAGACCGTGGCTTTGGGGCGCCGTCTGGCCCCCACCCTGGCTCCCGGCACCCTGATTGCCTTCACCGGCGGACTGGGCGCGGGCAAGACCGCCTTCTGCCAGGGTCTGGCCGAAGGGCTGGGCTGCACTGACCCGGTGTCCAGCCCTACCTTTGCCATTGTGAACTATTACCGCGGGCCCCGGCCGCTGGCTCATTTTGATCTGTACCGCATCCATACCGAGAATGATCTGGCTTCCGCCGGGTTCTACGATTATCTGGACAGCGGGGCCATTGTGGCCGCCGAATGGAGCGAGAACTGCGCCGACATCCTGGCACTGGAACATCCCATGCGCATCCACATCGAGCGCCTGGACGACACCACCCGCCGGATCACCATTGAAGACCCGGCGTAAAGGGAGGAAACCATGAACATTCTGGCCATTGATACCGCCGGACGCACCGCCGCCGTGGCGGTGATGCGGGACGACACCCTTTTGTATGAATGCAACACCAACACCGGTCTGACCCACAGCGAGACGGTGATTCCCATGGTGGACGCCGCCCTGAAAGCCTGCGGCCTGCGCTGCAAGGACATTGACCTGTTCGGCGTGACCGCCGGACCGGGCAGCTTTACCGGGCTGCGCATCGGGCTTTCCGCCGTCAAGGGCATGGCCTTTGTGGGAGATGTGCCCTGTGCCGGGGTTTCCACCCTGGAAGCCCTGGCGTTTGGCATGAGCGGAGCAGGCACCGTGGTGGGCGCTCTGGACGCCCGCCGGGGCCAGGTCTACTGGGCCGGATTCGATCTGGCCACCCATGAGCGGCTGACCCCCGATGCCGCCGCCCCGGTGGACAGCCTGGAAAAATTTGTGGCCGACTGCAAAAAGCCGCTGATTTTTGTTGGCGACGGCGCCGGGTTGTGTTACAATAGGTTTGGAAATACCGACGGCGTGCTGGACTGCCCGGTGCCTCTGCGTGTCTTGCGCGGGGCCGGAGTGGCGCTGACCGCCCGCCGGATGTGGGAAAATGGACTTGCCGTGCCCCCTGCCCAGCTGCTGCCGGAGTATCACCGGCTGAGTCAGGCCGAGCGGGAACGGGCCGAACGGGAAGCCCGGACACACAGCGATGTGTAAAAAAACAGAGGAGCAACAGAAAGTATGAAGGATTTCCGCACCGCCCCCGTGGCGCTGGCTGCCGATCACGGCGGCTTTGCGCTGAAAGAAGCCATCAAAGCCCATCTGGAGAGCCAGGGCATCGCTTACCGCGACTTTGGCACCCACAGCACCGAAAGCTGCGACTATCCCGATCTGGCCGCGCCGGCCTGTGACGCGGTGGTCGCCGGTGAGTGCTCCGCCGCCATCCTGTGCTGCGGCACCGGCGTGGGCATGTCCATGTGCGCCAACAAGATCCACGGTATCCGTGCCTGCTGCTGCAGCGACACCTTCAGCGCCGAATTCACCCGCCGCCACAACGACGCCAACGCCCTGTGCATGGGCGGCCGTGTGGTGGGAGAAGGTCTGGCGCTGGCCATTGTGGACATCTTCCTGAGCACCTCCTTTGAGGGCGGCCGTCACACCCGCCGCGTGGAAAAGGTCATGGCCCTGGAAACGCGCTGAACCCGTACCCCGAACTGCCGGGCAGTTGAACATATCATTCACGAATAAGGAGCTACCACTATGAGCGTTGTTGAAATCGTCGATCATCCCCTGATCCAGCACAAGATCAGCCTGCTGCGTGACCGCAACACCGGCACCAAGGAATTCCGCGACCTGGTCAGCGAAGTGGCCATGCTGCTTTGCTACGAAGCCACCCGCGACCTGCCCACCGAGGAAGTGGAGGTGGAGACCCCCATCGCTCTGGCCCGCACCAAGGTTCTGGCCGGCCGCAAGCTGGCGCTGGTTCCCATTCTGCGCGCCGGTCTGGGCATGGTGGACGGCATGCTGAACCTGATCCCCGCCGCCAAGGTGGGACACATCGGCCTGTACCGCAACGAGGAGACCCTGGAGCCGGTGGAATACTACTGCAAGCTGCCCAAGGACATTGCCGAGCGTGAAGTGCTGGTCCTGGACCCCATGCTGGCCACCGGCGGCAGCGCCAAGGACGCCATCACCCAGATCAAGAAGCGCGGCGCCAAGCACATCAAGTTCATCGGCCTGCTGGCGGCTCCCGAAGGCCTGAATGCCCTGCATGAAGCCCATCCCGACGTGGACATCTATGTGGGTGCGCTGGATGAAAAGCTCAACAGCCAGGGCTATATCGTTCCCGGCCTGGGCGACGCCGGCGACCGTATCTTCGGCACCAAGTAAGAAAACCGAATCCCACGGGCAGAACCCGTACTTTCCCGCGGTGTGCCCCGGCATGCCGCGGGTCTTTTTATCTTGCAGGCGAGGTGCGCCATGATCTATCTTTCCACTTTCCATTTTGCCACCGAAGAAGCGGAATGGCTATTCTTTGCCGGGTTCCAGCGGACCTGCTACGATTCCTTCTACCCCTTCCAGATCTTCCCCCAGCGGGGTCTGCATGCTCTGGACCTGGCAGACATCACCATCCTGTACGGCGGCAACGGGTCGGGCAAGACCACCGCCCTGAACGTGATGGCCGAAACGCTGCACCTGCGCCGGGGCGCCCCTTTCAACGGCACCAGCTTTTTCAAGCCCTACTGTCAGCTGTGCTCCCCGCACCTGCTCCATCCCCTGCCAGACGCCAGCTGCATCCTGACCAGCGACGACGTGTTCGACACCATGCTGGACATGCGGGCCATCAATGAGGGGGTGGACCGGCGCCGGGATGAACTGCTGGCCGAGGCCAAAGAAGCCCGCAATGCCCAATTCCAGATGCACAGCCTGGAGGATTACGACCGGCTGAAACAGGTGGCCGAAGCCCGCCGCACCAGCCAGTCCCGGTATGCCCGACGGCGGGTGATGCCCAACGTGCGCACCCATTCCAACGGGGAGAGTGCCTTTCTCTTCTTCACCCAGAAGATCCGGGACGGGGCCTTGTACCTGCTGGACGAACCGGAAAACAGCCTTTCGCCCCGGCGGCAGATGGAACTGGCCCAATTCCTGCAGGAATCCGCCCGCTTTTACGGCTGCCAGTTCGTGCTGGCCACCCACTCCCCCTTCCTGCTGGCCATGCCGGGAGCGCGGGTGTATGATCTGGACAGCGACCCGGTCCGGCCCCGCCGCTGGACCGAGCTGGAAAATGTGCGGGCCTACTATGACTTTTTCAAGGAACACGAGGAGGAATTCTGATGGCTTCCAAGCTGCGGCGGCAGGGTGAGGTCCTGTCCGCCTTTGACCCCGGTGCCGAACTGCGGGACACCGAATTCATTGACTGTACGTTTGAGGGCTGCCGCTGGAACGGGGTGCGGGTGCAGAACTGCACCTTCTCCGGCTGCCGGTTCCTGCGGTGCCAGTTTTCGGCGGTGGTGTTCAGCTTCTGCCTGATGAAGGATGCGGTCATGGAAGGCTGCGCCTTCCGGGGCATCTCCTGGGGCGGTCTGCAGGGGCGCAGCGCCCTGGTGCAGCCCTTTGCCAGACTGAAAAACTGCGTGTTTCAGTACAACGAATTTTCCGGCATGGCGCTGGCCGGGTTCGATTTTTCCACCTGCCAGTTCCGGGAATGCGTGTTCGACGACTGCAAACTCACCGGGGCGGGATTCCATGGCGTCCCCCTGGGCCGCACCGCTTTTTCTCGGTGCGACCTGCAGAAAGCGGATTTCCGCATGGCGGAGGCTTACGCCATCAACCCCGCCGACAACCGGATGAAGGGGGCCCGGTTCAGCTTTCCCGATGTGGTGGCTTTGCTGGACAGCAGCGGCATTCAGATTGAATAAAAAAACGGCCCGACCGGAACTGGTTATCCGGTCGGGCCATTGTGTTGTCGGAACAAACTTATTTGGAATAATCCCGGGCGCCGTAAATGGCTGTACCGATGCGCACGATGGTAGCACCTTCCTTGATGGCGGCAATGAAGTCGCCGCTCATGCCCATGGACAGGATGGTCAGTCCCACACCGTACTGTTCCCGGGCGTGGTTCAGCAGTTCCCGCATATCGGAGAAAAAGGCGCGGGTCTGGCTTTCGGTGGCATCGGCCGGGGGAATGGCCATCAGGCCCCGCAGTTCCACATGGTCCCGGGCGGTGGCCTGGTCCAGCAGGTCCCACAGCTCCTTCTCCCCTACCACGCCGCTCTTGGACGCTTCGCCGCCGATGTTCACCTCCACCAGGATCTGCTGCTTGACACCGGCAGCCTGGGCGGCATGGTCGATCTTGTCCAGCAGGCGCACACTGTCCACACTCTGGATCAGGGCTGCACGCCCCACCACCTTGTTGACCTTGTTGGTCTGCAGATGGCCGATGAAGTGGGCCAGCTTGTCCCCATAGGCACCGGCATCGTACTTTTCCACCAGTTCCTGGACATGGTTTTCGCCGAACACATCAATGGGCAGGTCGGCACTGGCACGGACTTCCTCCACCGTGCGGGTCTTGCAGGCCGCGCACAGAAGGATGTCATCCGGGTAACGTCCGGCCTCCCGGGCGGCCTGGTTGATCTCTTCCCGGATGCGGGCAACGTTTTCGGCCATACGGGCCACATATTCCTGACTAAGCAACATGATCACCTTTCCTGATAAACCGCACGGCAGCCGCCGATGTAAGGCGGACGGGTGCGTGCACACAAAATATTGGCACAGCCGATCTGGTTCAGGCTGAGCCGCACCGGCACCGCCACGCGGCGCAGGTGCATCCCGATAAGCGTGCCGCCGATATCAATGCCGGCACCGGCGCGGACCTCTTCCACCAGAACGGGGTCACTGAATTTCTGCCAGCAGTTGGTGGCCCAGCTTCCGCCCGCATGAGGCTGCGGGATGGCGTTGACCTCGGTATAGCCGTACTTTTCGGCCGCTGCCCGCTCCAGGACGATGGCCCGATTCAGATGTTCGCAGCACTGGGCCGCCAGATACAGCCCCTGCGCCTGCGCCACCGGCAAAATGCCGGCCAGCACCGCGGCAGCGGCTTCCATACTGCTGTCCTTGCCAATATGGCCGCCCACGATCTCACTGCTGGAACAGCCCACCACAAAGATATCCCCCGGGCGCAGCTTGGCCGCTGCCAGCAGTTCTTCGGCAGCCTGACGGCTTTGTGCCGTGATGACGGCCGGATCAAAAGTTTGTGTCATGGTACGATCCCCCTTTTGACCCATTATACCACATAAAACCCGTATAACACAAAAGCCCGCTGAAAAGCGGGCCTTTGTGCATAGAGGGGTGGGAAAGTATATAAAGGTCAGTGAATGTCTTTGTTATGGTTATAATTATACAGTTTTCGGCTGAATTGTCAAACGAACATCTTGTAATTTTGTTTTCATTTTATTATAATTAGGCCAGAAATGCTTTACTTTATTCAGCGGCAACGGTCGAATGGAGTCGTTTTCCTCTTTTGTTGTTCTGCACAAGCATTATTTTCTTCATTTTATTTTTTTGTGCGCATTGAACAAAAAGTTGCCGTAAGGAGGTCATATATGGACGAACTGGACCGCAAAATCATCCAATTGATGCAGAAAAATGCCCGTATGCCGGTCAAGGAAATCGCCCAGCAGATCAGCCTGACCAGCCCCGCGGTATCCAGCCGTATCCATCGTCTGGAACAGGAGGGCGTCATTGGCGGATACACCGTGCTGCTGCACCGGCCGGACGAACCCAACCGGGTCCAGGCCCTGGTTTCGGTCCAGACAGCCCCTGCTGCCCGGGACGAATTTCTGGCGCTGGTGCAAAGCGAGCCGGAAGTGCTGCAGTGCTACCGGGTGACCGGTGTATATAATTTCACGGTCAAGGTCAGCTGTGCAGGCATTGAGGAGCTGGAGCACCTGCTGACCAAGCTGCAGCAGCTGGGGACCACCAACACCCAGATCATTCTGGCCACCCAGCTGGACCGTCAGCTGAATCCCTGACATCACGGATGTAACAAAAGAGGAAGGAGATCCTGTCCTGTGCTGATTTTCTGCAAGCATTGCGGGCTTTTGCTGCCCGCCAACGAGACGGTCTGTCCCCGGTGCGGCACCCCCGCGCCCCGGCCGTCCGCGCCGCCCGTCCGCACACCCCTTTATGAGAGCGCTGCTCCCCAGCCGCCAAAGGAAGGCCCCCGCTATGATTCCCCTGCTGCGGAGTCCCGGAGCCCCATGGGTCTGGCCGGCTATTTTGGCTCCCTGATTTTGTTTGCGATCCCCCTGGTGGGCCTGATTTTCATGCTCATCTGGTCCATCAGTGACCGGGTGCGTCCCGAACGCCGCCGGCTGGCCCAGGCTTATCTGATCCGCACAGTGATCTTTTCGGCCCTGCTTCTGGTGGCGGCACTGGTTTTTTCGGCCATTATGAGCAGCGTGGCCTACCGGATGGTATATTATCCTTATTATTTCTGAGACAAGAGGTGCTTTGGTGAAAGCGAGTATCATCATTCCCAACATCAATGGAGCCGGATGGCTGCGGGATTCCATTGAGTCTGTCTGGGCACAGACCGAGCAGGACTTTGAGCTCATCATCATTGACAACGGCTCCACTGACGAGAGTCTGGAAATTGCCCGCAGTTATTGCGGCCGCCCCAACTATACCCTGATAGAAAACAAGACCAACACCGGTTTTTCCCACGCCGTGAACCAGGGCATTGCCATCGGGAAAGGCGAATACATGGTTCTGTTCAACAACGACGCTTTTGCGGAACCGGACTGGCTGGCCGAACTGATCCGCACGGCAGACGCCGATCCCCGCATCTTTGCGGTTTCCAGCCTGATGCTGCGCTACTATGAACCGGAACTGACCGACGATGCCGGTGACTATGTGACCCTGCTGGGCTTTGCCTGCAAGCGGGGCGACGGACTGAAGGCCAGCCGGTACCAAAAGCCCTGCCGGATCTTTTCCGCCTGCGGGGGAGCGGCCCTGTACCGCAAATCCATCCTGGACAAGATCGGCGTGTTCGATGAGCTGTTCTTTGCCTATTATGAGGATGTGGATCTGAGCTGGCGCGCCAACAATTTCGGGTACAAGAATGTCTTTTGTCCCACGGCCCGCTGCCGCCACATCTGCGGAGCTTCCACCGGCGCGGTGCGCTACAATCCCTTCAAAAGCATCCAGAGCGGGCGGAACAGCATTCTGCTGCCCTACAAGAACATGCCGGCCCTGATGATCCTGCTGAACATTGTTCCCCTGGTGCTGGGATATCTTCTAAAGGTATTCATGTTCCGGCTTCGCGGCTTCGGGGGCGACTACGCCAAGGGATTTGCCGAGGCCCGGGTGGCCCTGCCCAAACTGAACAAACCGAAATTCCATTGGCGCAACCTGCCCAACTATATCTGGGTGGAGTTCAGCCTGATCTTGGGACTGTTCCGGTACATCGTGTACCGGGTGCAGCGCGCCCTGAAGATCACCTGATTTTTCCATGGAAAAGACCCGTCCCATGCAGTGTCTGCACTGCGTCGGACGGGTCTCTTTTTGTATGTATGAATCGGGCTCAGCGGTCGTTTTTCTCGGTGTTGCCCAGGACCAGGCGGCGGAAGCCTTCGCCCTGGACCTCGTTGGCCTGAAGCATGATGGTAAAGCTATTGGGGTCGATCTTCTTGATCTCGTGCTCGATCTCATACAGCTGCTTGCTGCTGCAGGCGCACAGCACCACATCCCGGGGATCGCCCTTGTAGCCGCCGTAGGCCTTGAGCAGGGTGGAACCGCGGTCCACGGTGCGCACGATGGCATCACTGATGGCAGGGCCGTTGTCGGTCACGATCATGGCCAGCATACAGGAATTGAAGCCGAACATCATCCAGTTGATGATGTAGGAGGTCAGGAAATTGAGGATCAGACCGTAGATGATGGTATCCACATCCCGGAAGACGATCCCGTTGGCCAGGATGACCGTAAGCGCCGCCCCGAAGGTCAGGTTGCCGAAGGGCATGTGGGGATGCTTGACCTTGATGGCCATGGTGATGAAGTCCATGCCGCCGGTGCTGGAGTTCTGCATGTAGATCAGGGCATCTCCGATGCCGCTGACAACACCGCCGCAGATGGCAGCCAGCATGCGGTCCCCGGTGTAGACCGGCAGCATGGGCAGCACCCAGTCGGAAAAGACGGCAAACATGATCATGCACCACACGCTGCGCAGGAAGAAGTCCCGTCCCAGCAATTTATAGCAGAACAGCACGATGGGGATATTGAGCAGGATGTTGGAGATACCGATGGGCATGCCGAACAGGTGGTACAGGATGGCGCCGATACCGGCCACACCGGTGATGGGCACCTGTGCGGCCACGGCAAAGCTGTACATGCCCAGGGCCGAGATAAAGCAGCCCAGTGTTTCAAGGAAGATGTGTTTCAGGCGTTTTTGGGTCATAGGGTCCTCTCTGTCTCTTTACGTTTCGTTTCTGGTCTTATTTTCTGCGGCGGCGATAGGTGCGTCCCCCGTCCTGGGCACGGCTGCGCAGGACCAGGACGGCCGCCGTCACACCGCCGACAAGCACCACACCGATGCCGATATACAGGGGCAGCATGCTGCTGGTCTGGCGCATCTCCTCCTGCTTTTCCAGGGTCTCGGGGTCAGGGGTGGGTTCCGGCGTGGAACTGGGCGTGGGTGTGGGGGCCAGGGTCGGCGCGGGGGTGGTGTCCAGCAGACCGGCGGTGGGGTCCTGTACCGGGGCCGCCGTGGCCCGGGCCGTGGGGGCCGGGTTCGCCGTGGCCGGAGGCGCCGTGGGCGTGGGGACCGGGGTGGGGGTGGGATCATCCGGGCTGGTCACCGTGACCACCTGCGGGGTGGGCGTGGCTGCCGCCGGTGCCGGACTGGCCGTGGGCGTGGCGGCGGGCAGATCCTGCACACAGGCCGCGGGAACGCTGGCCACCGTCACTGCGGTGGAACCGGCATCCGCCGTGCCCACAAAGGTCAGGTTGCTGAGGTAGTAGGCCGGCTCCCCTGCCGCCATGGCAAAGGTATGCGAGCCGGCCGTCAGCCCCGCAATGGTCAGGCTGCCCTGGGCATCGGTGGCCGCAGTGCGGGCCGTACCGTCCAGCAGGAAGCTGATCTGTTTGCCGGCGTAAGCCGCACCCAGCTGCACCACCGCATCATAGGTCCCGGCACCGACCGGCAGCAGGCGTCCCACACTGCCGCCCCGGGTCAGAATGGCCGTCAGGGTCTCGGCATTCACATTCCGGGGCAGGGCGGTGATGGCGTCGGCCAGGGTCAGGGAGGCACTGCTCAGGTAATCGGTATACCCTGCCTCCGCATTCACACCGCATCGATCCAGCATGTCGGCGGGCAGGACCAGCAGCAGCGAACTCTGCTCATCCTGACCGTCCAGGCGGACGCCTTCCGCCTTTCCGGCATCGGTCAGCCAGACTTCCACAAAGCGGGCTTCGTCGTCACTGGTCTGGTACACGCCCCGCAGGCCGCTGACCTGCCAGAATCCGCCGTAGTTTTCGCCGGTGCTGTCGTGCATGTCCTGCAGACCGAGGGTGAGGATCTCATACAGCTTTTTGGGGGAGACCTGCACCATGGCCAGAACGGTATTTTCGTCCACACAGGCAGCGGCCTGGGTGAGGCTTGTTCCCGCCGCCACATTGCCAGTCAGGCTGGCGCCGTCAACCAGCGCTGCCACCGGCAGGCCGCGCAGACCGTCCGCGACCTCGCCGGTCTGCTGCCCCAGCCACGCTGCGGCAGCGTTGGCAGCGGCGTCTGCGGCAAGGTCACCGAAGTTGGTTTCTTCCCGGTTGGCGGGACGCAGGGTTGTCCCCGCCGTCAGATCCACGCTGGCCCACTGCTGCACCGTCACGGTGCTTTCGGCCGGCGTTTCTGCCGAGAGTGCCTGGGCGGTGTCCGGCGGATAGCCCACGCCGGTCTGCACACTTCCCTGCATCCAGGAGGCGGGGAAGGAAGTCCAGGCGGTTTCCGGAGTCACCCGCAGGGGATTGGCGTTCTCCGGGGTGGCCGTTTCCGCGGTGGCGCTCTCCATGGTGGCAGCCTCGTCCGTGCCCTCTTCCTTTTCGGTGCCGGTGATCAGCCGGACAAGATCCCCCAGCACGGGGACCTCCAGCAGGGTTTGGAACCAGCCTCCCTTGCCGCTGTCGGCGGAATCCGCCAGCGCTGGGATCGGGGCCGCACAAAAGACGGTGGCCGCCAGCAGCAGGCTGGTCATACGCAGTTTCCAGTTGGTCATCAGGGTCCCTCCTTTGGATTTGATCTTCCTGCATAATTGAGAACGAATCTTCCCAAAAAAACAAAAAACGGGGCGCGCGCTTTGGCTCGCGCGTGCCCCGCTGTCTTATGCGGTTGTCTTGATTTTCGAGGCCTTGTAGGTGTTCATGGCCGAGGTATCCAGGTTCTGTTCCATGGCCGCACCGTCGGCGTAGATCTGGGCTTCCAGCTCATCTTTCTTGAGCAGGCTGAGCAGGTCGTAGTTGGTCTTGAAGTTTTCCAGGGTATCGGCATCCAGAGGATTCACGTCGCACATGACGCCGATGCTCATGCCCAGGTCCACGGTGGTCCACACGCCCTTGCCGGCTGCATCCAGGGCATCGGTGAGGGTGGTGCCGTAGCTCTTCAGGGTATCGGGGGTGAGCAGCTGGCTGCCCACATAATAAGCGCCCATACCGGATTCCGGCGTGGCGCCCAGGGCTTCGATGGCCTGGGGCACATACTGGTCGGCGGCTTCATACATGGAGGTGAAGCGCTCGCTGCGGCCGCTTTCGGAGGTAGCCCATTCATTCAGGGTGGCGGCGCATTCCTCCGCCAGAGCCTTGATCTGGGTGCTCTGGTCTTCGTCCGCGAAGGCATAGGAGGCGGAATCATACAGCGGCAGCTGCACCACATCCACATACCGGCATTCGTTGTTCAGGAAATCCAGGTAGTCTTCGTCGGTGACCGGGGTCTGGCCGTTCGCACCGTAAAGCAATTCCAGGCAGGCGTCGGCCTTGGCACTGTTCAGCTCATACAGTTCCAGGGTGGCCTGACTGATGCCGTTGGCCTTGTACACATCCCCGTCGGATTCCCACATGGAGGCAGCGGTGTCGGCTGCTTCGGAGGTGGCGGCGTCTTCCAGGGTGGCGCCCAGCTCGGCAAACTTGGTCTCCACCGCCGCATAATACTGCAGGCTGCGCAGGGTCAGGCGCTGGAGGTAATCGGCGCCGTCGGTGGTGACTTCCTCATCCCCGATGGTGCCGGTGCATTCGGCCTTGAGCACCGCCTTCACGTTGTCGGCGGTCTCTCCGGTGGCCAGGTCGGCCAGGTCAGAGACGGTCTGATAAGCGTTGTACTGCGCCAGCAGATAGATGCCGGCGGGGATCTCCACACCGCCGATGGTGCCCACCGTGGCGGGGGTGCTGATGGTGCAGCCGGTCACGCCCAGCAGCATGGCCAGGGCCAGCCCCAGGCTGAGGAATCTTGCATGTAAGGACTTCATATACGATAAACGCTCCTTTATACCTTTCGCTTGCGCTCCGCGGCGCATATATGAAGTGATTATACCGCTTTTTGGACTTCTTTGCAAGCAAAAGGGACTTTGGAACGCCCAGCTTTCACAAAAACGGCATATTCATCCCTTGGCACCGGGCAGAAGAGCTACCCCGTCCCGCAGGATGACCAGAGGGTCCTCCCCTTTCAGCACATGCAGGCTGACGTAAGGCCGGCCCACTGCACTGTACAGGACCCGGTGCGGCATGGCGTCCATCAGCGGGCCCAGCTGCGCCGGTCCCACCACATCGGAGTACAGGATCAGATCGTCGCCCTTTTGTACGATCTCCACAATGCCTGCCCGGGCAGCGGTGACGCGCACCAGCGAGACATCCACCAGGCTCTGCACGCACTTGGGCGGATCGCCGTAGCGGTCGATGAGTTCGTCCAGCACGTCCTCTGCCCCCGCGGCATCCTCGATGGCCGCAATGCGCTTGTACGCTTCGATGCGGCCTGCCGCATCGGGAATGTAGGTTTCGGGCAGGTAGGCATCGGCGGTCACATCCACCAGGCAATCGCTCTTGTCCGGTTCCGGAGGGCGCCCCTTGGCGGCGGCAATGGCCTGGTTCAGCATCTTGACATACAGTTCGTAGCCCACGGCTTCCATATGACCGTGCTGGCTGTGTCCCAGCAGGCTGCCGGCGCCCCGGATCTGCAGGTCACGCATGGCAATGCGGAAGCCGGACCCGAACGCGGTGAATTCCCGGATGGCCGAAAGGCGTTTGGCGGCGATTTCGGTCAGAACCGCATCCCGCCGGAAGGTGAAGTAGGCATACGCCTTGCGGGAGGAACGGCCCACCCGGCCGCGGATCTGGTACAGCTGGGAAAGGCCCATGCGGTCGGCATTCTCGATGACCAGGGTGTTGCAGTTGCGCACGTCCACACCGGTTTCGATGAGGGTGGTGCAGACCAGGATGTCGATCTCGTTGTCCAGCAGCTGGCGCCACACCACCGAGATCTGTTCCTCGGTCATCTTGCCGTGGGCAATGCCGATGCGGGCCCCGGGCGCCATCTTGCCCACCCGGGCGGCACATTGTTCGATGTCGTCCACCCGGTTGTGCAGATAGTAGACCTGCCCGCCCCGGGCCAGCTCCTTGCGGATGGCTTCCGAAAGGATGCCTTCGTCGTATTCCAGCACATAGGTCTCCACCGGCTGGCGCTCAATGGGCGGCTGCTCGATGGTGGACATATCCCGGATCCCGGACAAGGCCATATTCAGGGTGCGGGGAATGGGCGTGGCGGACAGGGTGAGCACGTCCACCCCCACAAAGTTTTCCTTGAGTTTTTCCTTGTGCTTGACGCCGAAACGCTGCTCTTCATCAATGATGAGCAGGCCCAGGTCCTTGAATTTCACGTCGTCGGACAGCAGGCGGTGGGTGCCCACCACAATATCCACGGTGCCGTCCCGGAGCCCCCGCAGAGTCTCCTTCTGTTCCCGGGCGCTGCGGTAGCGGGAGAGCAGGCCGATGCGGATGGGAAACGCCTCCATGCGGGCCATGGCGGTGTTGAAATGCTGCCAGGCCAGGATGGTGGTGGGGGCCAGAATGGCACATTGCTTGCCGCCCATGACGCACTTGAAGGCAGCCCGCAGGGCCACCTCGGTCTTGCCCACGCCCACGTCGCCGCAGAGCAGCCGGTCCATGGGCCAGGGCTGTTCCATATCGTGTTTGATCTCGGCGGTGCTGGTCAGCTGGTCGGGGGTCTCATCGTAGGCAAAGCGCTGCTCAAAGTCTCCCTGCCAGGTGTCGTCACAGGGGAAGGCATAGCCGTGGGCCTGCTTGCGTCGGGCATAGAGCTCGATGAGTTCTTTGGCCATGGCTTCGGTAGCAGCCCGCACCTTTTTGCGGGTCTTGGCCCATTCCCCGCCGCCCAGGCGGTTGAGCTTGACGTTTTCCGCATCGCCAGGGGCCGTATACCGGGAGAGCAGGTCCAGCTGGGTGACCGGCACATACAGGGCATCTCCCTTGGCGTACTCGATGCGCAGATAGTCCTTGATGACCCCCTGCACCTCCATGCGCCGGATGCCCGCATAGCGGCCGATGCCGTGGTTCTGGTGCACCACCAGGTCACCGGGGGTGATATCGGTGAGGCTGTCCAGCGCATCCTTGTTCCGTCGGATTTTCCGTTTTGCGGTGCCGCTCTGGCCGAAGGCACGGGCGGTCAGCAGCGCATATTTGGCAAAAGGCAGTTCACATCCGGCAGACAGCTGACCGGGCAGCACCTGCACCAGGCCGGGAGCGGCCGGGGTGTCCGGGTCGGTGGAGACCGTGCAGCCCCTTCCCCGCAGGTCCTGGGCCAGACCGGCCACGGCGCGGGCGGTGCCAGCCAGAACGGTGACCCCAAACCCGCGGCTGCGCAGGGGTTCCAGCTCCTCCCACAGAGCCGCCACCTCCCCGTTCCAGGAAGGCAGGTTGTGGGCGGGTGCATTGATGATCTCCTTCAGGGGCTGGTCCGGAATGCTGCGGGCAAAGTTTTCGGCCAGCAGGGTGCGGCATTGTCCGGTTCTGCTCCACAGCCAGCCCGCATCGGCATACAGGTGATCCAGGCCTGCACAAAGAACGCCGTCCTCAAACAGGGCGGAAAACTCCTCGCCCCGGCGATAGTTGGCGGCGCGTTCGGCCTCCCGCACCGAGGCGGGTTCCTCCACGCAGAGCAGCGGGTCCTCAAAATAATCCAGCAGCGTGGCGGGCTGGGGATACCGCACATTCAGGTACTTGTCCATGGAGACCGGCAGGATCCCCGCATCCAGTTGGGCCAGATCGGGCGCCATGACCTGTTCCATGGCGGCGCGTTTTTTTCCGCGCTGGCGTTTCCAGTAAGCGCGCAGGGCTTCGGCCGCCTGGGCCGTGGCACCGAAAAGCACCTCCCGGGCGGGGCTGAGGTAGATCTTTTCCACCGGCTCATCCCGGCGCTGGGTGGACAGATCGAAGCTGTTCATGGTATCGATCTCATCCCCCCAGAATTCCACACGCACGGGGGATTTCATCTCGGGCGTGTACAGGTCCAGGATATCCCCGCGGATGGAAAACTGGCCCGGGCCTTCCACCCGGTCCCGGCGCACATAGCCTGCGTCCAGCAGCATGGTGTTCAGTTCCGCCCGGGGAAGGGTGTCCCCGGGGCGCAGGGTGCGGGTATTGCGGCAGAAATCCTCTTTCGGGGTGGTGAACTGGGTCAGCCCCTCAACAGGCACGCAGACGGCCTGCAGGCGGCCGCCCACCAGGTCGCCCAGCACAGCCAGACGGCGGTACTCGTATTCCCGGGCGGTCCCTTCAATAGGGCGCAGCACATAGTCCCGGGCCGGGAACACCGCGGCCGGCACTCCCAGCGTGTTCAGGTCGGCGGCAAAGCGGGTGGCCTCGGCTTCGCCGGGGGTGACCACACACAGCGGGCGGTCCAGTTCCCGGGAAAGGGCCGCGTACACCTGGGCCCTGCCGGCGGCCGGCAGACCGAAAAGCGCACTGGCCCCCTTGCCGGACAGCGCGTTGATGAGTTTTTTATGTTCCTGTGTTTGCTGGAAAAGTTCGTAAAACATAGAAGCAACCCATTTTCAGAAATATGAAATCCATCCTGCGGCAGATGCCGTCGATGGGCGTATACCCAAAAATCCCGGCCACCACGGCGGCGGCCAGGATCAGGAAAACAGAGTTGTATGTGCCCACGGCCCGCCTGTCAATGGTTGCAGCGGTTCTGGGCCTCGCCCAGCTTGCCATCCATGATCAGGCGGCAGGCGGTTTCAATATCAGGATAACGGTCGGTCATGGCCTTGGCCGCTTCCGGGGGAAACTTGCCCAGTACCCAGGCGGCCAGATCATACTCGGGATAGGGCTTGGCACCCACGCCGATGCGCACCCGGGGGAAGTCCTCCCCGCCCAGGCTCTGGATGATGCTCTTCAGGCCGTTATGCCCGCCGGCAGAGCCGCTGGCACGGATGCGCAGGTGACCGGGTTCCTGGGTGATGTCATCGCACAGGACGATCACATGGTCATGGGGGATCTTGTAAAACTGGGCCGCCGGGGCAATGCTCTGGCCGCTCAGGTTCATATACGTCAGAGGTTTGAGCAGCATGACCTTGTGGTCTCCCACCGTGGTCACACCGTACAGCCCCTGCCACTTGGATTTGGCAATATCGCATTTCCACTGTGCGGCCAGATAGTCCAGGGCCGCAAATCCGGCGTTGTGGCGGGTGCCTTCATATTTGGATTCCGGGTTGCCCAGACCGGCAATCAGCCAATCTGCCCCGGAAGTGTTGCTGAAAAATGACATAAAGAAGGGTTCTTCTCCTTTGGATATAATACCGTTTTTTCCGGCTGCGGTTCGCCACCACACCCGGTACGCCCCGGCGAATCCCACCGCACGGCAACATTATAATAAGAACAGGGCGGGTTCAGCCTTTCTTTTCGGCTTCCAGCTTCTGCTTCTTGGCAATGTACTTCTGCAGCTTTCGTTCGCCCCAGGACGGCACATTCGCCTGTTTGGCGCGCTCGATGCCCAGCGCGCCTTCCGGCACGTCCCTGCCGATGGTGGAACCGGCTGCCGTAAAGGCATGGTCCCCCACCGTGACCGGTGCCACCAGGTTGGTGTTGCAGCCAATAAAGCAGTAATCGCCGATGGTGGTGTGGAACTTGTCCTCGCCGTCATAGTTGCAGGTGACGGTGCCGCAGCCGAAGTTGCAGTACTTGCCCACGGTAGCATCGCCGATGTAGGTCAGGTGGCTGACGGTGTTGCCCTCGGCAAAATCGGCATTCTTGGTCTCCACATAGGCCCCCAGGTGGACCCCCTCCCCTGTCCGGGTTCCGGTGCGCACATGGGTGAAGGGACCGATCTTGTTATTGGGTCCCAGGGCGCTGTCATAGCACTGGCTGGCGTTGACGGTGGAGTTCTGTCCTACCGTTGTGTTTTCCAGAAGGGTGTTAGGGCCGATGACGCAGCCAGACTCAATGACCGTGTTGCCCCGCAGGATGCAGCCGGGCAGAATGGTGACCCCGGGAGCAATGATCACCTCCGGGTCGATATATACGTCGTCGCTGATGAACTCGACGCCGTTTTCCAGGTGTTTCTGGAAGGTTTCGGCAAACCGCTGCTTGGCAGCCAGATAGTTTTCTCTTGCAGAAGCCATGACAAAGGCCCTCCTTATAAATGTCGGCCATACAGGCAATCACAAACGAATCCGCCCGCAGGCGGCGCGGCGGCAGCACAATGCTCCGCGGCTTCCATTATAGCAGACGCCGCGGCAAATGAAAAGTAAGACTGACCCTCGCTTGCGGTATGGGAACAGCCCTGCGGAAAACTTTTTTCGAACTTTCCGCCCATTATAATTTACCTCATTTTTGGGCAAATTGCAAGAGAAATACGCAAAAATTTCGTCACTTTTTCAGTCAAAGCATTGCGCATTTTTTTAACAATCTACTGGTAATTCGGAGTTCGGTCTGTTATAATGGACTTTGCAATAAGTCCATGACTTTGCAGGCGTGTGCCATGGGTATGCGCCGGGAAGAAACCGTAGTACATATGGAGGTAAGATATGAGCAAGAAGTTCCTTTACCTGTTCAAAGAAGGTCATGACGCCTTCGGCGGTGACCAGACCACCATGAAGAACATTCTGGGTGGCAAGGGCGCCGGTCTGGCCGAGATGACCCACGCCGGCATGCCGGTTCCCCAGGGCTTCACCATCACCACCGAAGCCTGCACCCAGTATTATGCCGATCACCGCGAGATCAACGAAGAGATCCGCGCCGACATCTTCAAGTACATGGGTATCCTGGAAGAGCAGACCGGCAAGAAGTTCGGCGACATTGAGAACCCCCTGCTGGTTTCCGTCCGTTCCGGCGCCCGTATGTCCATGCCCGGCATGATGGACACCATCCTGAACCTGGGCCTGAACGACCAGGCTGTGGAAGGTCTGGCCAAGAAGACCGACAACCCCCGTTTCGCCTATGACTGCTATCGCCGTTTCATCCAGATGTACTCCGACGTCGTCATGGAACTGGGCAAGAGCTTCTTCGAAGAGCGCATCGACGCCATGAAGGAGAAGAAGGGCGTGACCCAGGACGTGGACCTGACCGCCGACGACCTGAAGGAACTGGTCAAGGAATTCAAGGCCATCTACCTGGAAAAGCAGGGCAGCGAATTCCCGCAGGACCCGAAGGAACAGCTGATCGGCGCCGTCAAGGCCGTCTTCCGTTCCTGGGACAACCCCCGCGCCAACGTCTATCGTAAGATGAACGAGATCCCCTACGAATGGGGCACCGCCGTCAACGTTCAGCAGATGGCGTTCGGCAACTCCGGCATGCGTTCCGGCACCGGCGTTGCGTTCACCCGTAACCCCGCTACCGGCGAGAAGAAGCTGATGGGCGAGTACCTGATCAACGCCCAGGGCGAAGACGTCGTGGCCGGTATCCGTACCCCCTCCCCCATCAGCAAGCTGCATGAGGAGATGCCCGAAGTCTACGACCAGTTCGTGGAGATCGCCACCCGCCTGGAAAACTACTACAAGGATATGCAGGACATGGAGTTCACCATCGAAGATGGTAAGCTGTTCATGCTGCAGACCCGTAACGGCAAGCGTACCGCCCAGGCTGCTCTGCAGATTGCCTGCGACCTGGTGGACGAGGGCGTCATCGATCAGCGCACCGCTGTTCTGCGCGTGGAGCCCAAGCAGCTGGATACCCTGCTGCATCCCCAGTTCGACGCTGCCGCTCTGAAGGCTGCCGAGGCTATCGGCAAGGGTCTGGCCGCTTCTCCGGGATCTGCCTGCGGCCGTGTGGTCTTCAGCGCTGAAGACGCCGAAGAGAAGGTCAAGGACCCCGAATGGAAGCGCGTTGTCCTGGTCCGTCTGGAAACCAGCCCCGAAGACATCGTCGGCATGCAGGTTTCTCAGGGCATCCTGACCGTCCGCGGCGGCATGACCAGCCACGCCGCCGTTGTGGCCCGTGGCATGGGCACCTGCTGTGTCTCCGGCTGCGGCAACGATAACAAGGTTGCCATCGACTATGACGCCAAGACCATCAGCATCAACGATCATGTCTTCCATGAAGGCGACTGGATGAGCATCGACGGCTCCACCGGCAACATCTACGAAGGCCAGATCGCTACCGTGGCTTCCACCGAGAACGCCAACTTCCAGCGCTTCATGGCCTGGGCTGACGCTGCCCGCCAGATGAAGGTCCTGACCAACGCCGACAACCCGCGCGACGCTCAGAACGCTGTGGATATGGGCGCTGAAGGCATCGGCCTGTGCCGTACCGAGCATATGTTCTTCGCCGAGGACCGCATCAAGGCTGTCCGTGAGATGATCTGCGCCCGCACCGTGGAAGAGCGCAAGACCGCTCTGGCCAAGGTTGAGCCGTATCAGGAAGCCGACTTCACC
Organism: Subdoligranulum sp. DSM 23681; assembly: GCF_057005535.1. Lineage (NCBI taxonomy): Bacteria > Bacillati > Bacillota > Clostridia > Eubacteriales > Oscillospiraceae > Subdoligranulum > Subdoligranulum sp. DSM 23681. Next base: position 545,419 of record NZ_CM168050.1, read on the forward strand.
GCTATGTACCGCATCATGGGAGACCGTCCGATGACCATCCGTTATCTGGACCCGCCTCTGCATGAGTTCCTGCCCACCAAGCCCGAAGAGATCGAGGCTCTGGCCAAGGATATGGGCATGAGCACCGAAGAGCTGAACAACGTGGTTGTCAGCCTGCACGAGTTCAACCCCATGATGGGTCACCGTGGCTGCCGTCTGTGCGTCACCTACCCCGAAATCGCCGAGATGCAGACCAACGCCGTCATCAAGGCCGCTCTGAAGGTTTCTGCTGAGACCGGCAAGATGATCACTCCGCACATCATGATTCCTCTGGTGGGCGAAGTCAAGGAACTGAAGTACGTCAAGGATGTCGTCGTCAAGACCGCCGATAAGCTGATTGCTGAAGCCGGTGTTGACATGAAGTATCAGGTCGGTACCATGATCGAAATTCCGCGTGCCGCCCTGACCGCCGGCCAGATTGCCAAGGAAGCTGACTTCTTCAGCTTCGGCACCAACGACCTGACCCAGATGACCTTCGGCTTCAGCCGTGACGACGCTGCCAAGTTCCTGACCGCTTACTACGACAACAAGATCTACGAGAGCGATCCGTTCCAGCATCTCGACCAGGTCGGCGTCGGCAAGCTGGTCAAGATGGCTGCCCATGACGGCCGCGAAACCAACCCCAACCTGGGTCTGGGCATCTGCGGTGAGCACGGCGGCGATCCCAGCAGCGTTGAGTTCTGCCACAATGTGGGCCTGGACTACGTCAGCTGCTCTCCCTTCCGTGTGCCTATCGCTCGTCTGGCTGCTGCTCAGGCCGCTATCAAGAATCCTCGCAAGTAATTACGTTGGACTCTTGGAGCTCACGCTCAGCTTAGAGGATGCGCAAGCATTCCAAAAAACGCATAACAGCGTGATAAAGCCAAGCCGATGGCGTGATATCGACTTGGAGATCTACCTGTAATACGCCAATCCCCCTGCTACTGATTTCAGTTGCAGGGGGATTTTTTATGCCTACTTTTTGTTCAAAAGGCGATTTTGGGCCTGGAAAATCTGGATTTTCTGAAAATGTACCCGGTTTTTCGTATACATTTTTGGGCACAAAACGCCTCTTGCAAGCCTTATTTTTACCAAGAAAGGAAGCGTATTGTCATGGCAGAAAACCAAGCCCAAAACCCACAGGCTGAAAAAGTAATCGCTCTTTCAGCCGGTCTGCTGGAACCATTTCAGGGGCATCCCTTCCGGGTGGCCAGCGGCGAGGAAATGGAACAACTCAAGGAAAGCATCCGGGAGTACGGTGTTCTCTCGCCGCTGCTGGTCCGCCCCCGTGGGGATGGTCGCTACGAGATCGTCAGCGGACACCGCCGCAAGGCCGCCTGCGAGGCCCTGGGCATCACCGAACTGCCGGTACTGGTCCGGGAAATGACCGACGATGAGGCGGTGATCCTGATGGTGGACAGCAACATCCAGCGGGAGCATATCCTGCCCAGCGAGAAGGCGTTTGCCTATAAGATGAAGATGGAAGCGATCAGAAGGCAGGCCGGTCGGCCAAACAAGAATTCCCGACAAGTTGTCGGGAATATTGAGTCGGCAGATATAATTGGTCAAGCTGTAAATGAAAGTGGCCGCACCGTCCAGCGTTACATCCGCCTGACCCACCTGATCCCTTCCATCCTCCAGATGGTGGACGAATACCAAATCGCCTTCAATCCGGCGGTGGAGATTTCCTACCTGACCGAGGAACACCAGAGGATGCTCAAAGAGGAGATGGACGCCTGTCAGGCCACCCCGTCCCTGACCCAGTCCCGTACCCTCAAACAGATGAGCCAGGCGGGAACTCTGACCCGTGAATACCTGCATCACCTGCTCACCGAGAAAAAGCCCAACCAGCGGCAGAAGTTCTTCCTCAATCAGGAGGACGTGCAGCGATATTTTCCCAAGCACTACACCCCGCAGCAGATGCAGCAGGTCATTCTCCATCTGCTCCACACCTGGCAGCACAAACGCGGCTACAACAAGGACACACCGGAACGCTGAAGGAGGCACACCATGAAACTGACTTACACCGAAATCAACGGCTATCTCATTCCCGACCTGATCCTCCCCGAAACCGACACCCGCCCCATCGGCAAATACGGTGAGCTGCGGCGGCAGTTCCTGCAGGAGCATCGTCCTGACCTGTTCGACCTCATGCTTCTGGAAGGAACGCTACACAGCCACCTGGCCGATGCTGACGCCGAAGCCCGACAGATGTTAGAGGACACTATCACCCGGATGGCCCGCCAGCAGGGCGTGGATGAAGCCCTCAAACAGGCCGATCCGCTGGCCTGGGCAGGGCGCATGAATGCAATCAAGAATGCAGCCGAGGAAGCGGTCCTGCCGGACCTTCTGTACGGGGAAGCGCAGGAGTGATTCCTTTTCAGTCTGTACAAAAAGACCTGTCCGCAGGGGTAACGAGCACTGGCTTTGTATAGCTTTTGCAAGCCATACGTCGCCCCAGCTCAGGACGCTGGTAAGGGGCGCAGCCCCTATGACCCCCGAAAATCCAACAACGCAACAATGCAAAGACCGAGCAGCGATGCCCGGTCTTTTGCTATATGGAGGTGAAACTATGTTGACTCGAAACGTACAGATGAACATCCGGGTGACAGCGGAAGAAAAGAAGCTGTTTGAACAGGCAGCCACCCGATGTGGGCTGACACTCTCCCAATACATCCGTATGCGACTTCGCAACCAGGTGCCCCGGCAGCTGCCCACCGCCGACTACCGGCAGGTGCTGGATGCCCTCACCGCTCTCTACCACAAGGACAACACGCCGGAGGTACAGCGGGAGATTCTGGACACGCTGCTGGCCGTCCAGAGGGCAGTTACTGTGCCGCAGAAGGAGGAATGAGAAGATGGCTGTCACCAAGATCTGGCCCGTGAAAGGGCGTCTGGATGCGGTCATACGCTATGCCGGAAATGAAGAAAAGACCCGCCTGCCGGACCTGACCGGCCTGTCTGCGGGCAAGGACGATCTGAGCGATGTGCTGCAGTATGCCGCCAATGATGCCAAGACCACCCGGGAAAGCCAGCTGTTTGTCAGCGGCATCAACTGTGTGCCGGAGATTGCCCGCCAACAGATGGAGCTGACCAAGCAGCAGTTCGGCAAGACCGGCGGCACGGTGGCCTTTCACGCCTACCAAAGTTTCCGCCCCGGTGAAGTCACGCCGGAGCAGTGTCACGCCATCGGGGTGGAACTGGCCAAACGGGTGTGGGGTGACCGGTTTCAGGTGCTGGTGGCCACCCACCTGAACACCGATTGCTGCCACAATCACTTCGTCATCAACTCAGTGTCCTTTGTGGACGGCAAGCGGTACAACGATTGCAAAAAGACCTACCGTACTCTGCAGGACGCCTCGGATGAACTGTGCCGGGAGCAGGGACTTTCGGTGGTAGACAAAAAGGATGCCCACCGGGTGCCTCGTAACCTCTATCTGGCCGAGAAAGCCGGAGAGCCCACCCGGTATAACGTCATGCGTCAGGACATTGATTTGGCCATCCTGCGCAGCGAAACGCCCCGAGATCTGCCCCGCATCCTGCGCAAGATGGGCTACGAGGTGGACTTCAACCCCAACCATAAATACCCGACCATCAAACTGCCCCATGACCGACGCGCCGTGCGCTTCAAGACGCTGGGTGAGGAATACACCCCGCAGGCAATGGCCCAGCGTATCCAGCAGAATCATGAGATAGGAATTTTCAAACGTATGGAGATCTACAACAAGCGTTACCCGCCGGTGCATCCCCATGACCAGAAGCTGCGTCAGGACTTCCGCAAGGCCATTATGGAGGCGTTTGGCATCTACCGCACCTACTTGTACTACTGCTATCTGCTGGGCAAGCTGCCCACCACAACACCCAACTACCGCCCGCCCCATCCGGCTATGCGGGAGGATTACCGCCGCTGGGCAGAAATTGAAAAGCAGCTGCATCTTCTGGAACGGTATTCTCTGAATACCGCAGAGGACGTAGCTGCATTTACATCGGAGCAAGAGCAGAAACTGGCCGTCTTGGAAACCCGGCGCACCAAGTGCCGCAACCGCCTGCGCCGCTGCCGCGACCCGACCGAGTGCGAGGCTCTCCACACGGAAAAGGATGAACTGACCAAACAGATCACCGAAACAAGAAAGAAGCTGCACACAGCCCAACAAATCCCTTCCCGTGTCAAACGTATGCGGGAGAACATCCAAATGTTGAACGACCGGGAGCAGCAGCGCGCCGCCCACCAGAAAGAGCGATAACCACCCCACCACAGAAAGGACAAAGACAATGAATCCCTACGGAATTTTGACTACTTATGAAGAACGCATGAAAGCCAACCTGCAGCAGTACCAGCGCCCCGAGAAGGCGGGGACTTTCCGGCTGCGCCTCGATCACCGCACCTGGGGCAAGCACATGTGCCTGTTCTGCTACTTCACTGATCTGGACACCAGCGAGAAGATCCGCCTGGCCTGCTGGCGCGGCGCCGGGGAACGCTATGCCCCTCGAAAATGCACCATCGACTTTGCCAAGGTTCGTGACCGCACCGTCTGGCGCTGCACTCTGGCGGCAAACGTGTACGGCATCATTGACTGGATTGACGCGGAGCCGCTGTAAGAAAAGCCTGCACTACCACTTTGTAACGTGACATAAGCGACAGCCCCTACCTGTGTATGGATGCACAGGTAGGGGCTGTTTGCTATTTCAGTTCTTGTTCTAGACTATCAAACTCAGGTGTAGAGAAAAACTCCCCCAATGTGATGTCCAAACCATCGCAAATCATCTTTATAGTAATCAGTTTCGGGTTCTGGCTTTTCCCGTACAAAATGTTCTTAATGCTGGACGGCGAAAGCGCAGAAATCGTAGCCAATTTGTTGATGCTGATACCACGTTCTCCGCATAATTCCAAAATACGGTTGCGGACAGCAGTAACGGTATCCATGCGCTTTCGCCTCCCCTGAATTGTTTGTCATATATAGAATAAACAACTCAGTTGCCAAATATAGGCTATGCGTGCTACTATTAGGCTATGTATAGCCTATATTTGAGGTGAAAAGTATGGAAAAGAAAGCATGTACCTTCTTTGGACATCGTGACTGCCCGGAAACTATCAAACCGAAAATCCGGACGGCGGTAATTGATCTGATCGAGAATCACGGAGTAACCATGTTTTATGTTGGAAATCAGGGCAATTTTGACCGTCTGGTGCGTTCTATTCTGAAAGAAGTAACAACGGCGTATCCAGAGGTTGGATACGCCGTTGTTCTTGCTTATATGCCGTCTGCCAAGAAAAGGGCAGATGATTCTTCTGACACATTGCTGCCAGACGGAATCGAAAAAGTTCCAAAACGCTTCGCCATCCCCTGGCGCAATAAGTGGATGATTGAGCATGCAGACTATGTGGTTACCTATGTAACCCGCTTATTTGGGGGTGCTGCACAATTCTCGGCTTTAGCCAAATCGAAAGGAAAGATTATATACGATATAAAAATAGGAGCAGAGTTCATATAAAATGTGAAAAATGTGTTGTGCTTTCTATGATAACAGGTATAATTATATGTGGATAATTATATATTTTTTAGTCAAATGTGATGTAACATTTCAAAATAAAACTACTGTGCCGTAAACCGCTAATGAAACTTAGCAACGCCGGAGCCAAAGAAAAAGGAAGGGGGAAACTGATGTGAGCACAATCCTGCCGAAGCATCAAATGAGTGAGGAGGATATTAAACTCCAGTACATTACCCCTGCCATTTTGTCTAAATGGAGCCGGGAAAAGATCACTATGGAGACCCGCATCACAGACGGTAAGATTAACCTGAAGGGCAACTTTGTATTCCGTGAAAAACCCAAGCGGGCAGATTATATCCTGTACCTCAGTGCAAACAATCCGATTGCGATTGTGGAAGCAAAAGACAATACCCATGCTGTTTCCCATGGTCTGCAGCAAGCAATGACCTATGCTCAAATGCTGGATATTCCCTTTGCCTATAGTTCCAATGGCGACGGTTTTATGGAGCACGATTTCCTGACTGGCCAGGAGCGCGAGATCGGCCTGGACGAATTTCCATCGGAACAGGAGTTGGCTACCCGCTACAAGCAAGAATCTGGCTTGACGCCCCGCCAGGAAACCATCCTGGAACAGCCCTATTATTCCAGCCAGAATACCTATCCTCCGCGCTATTACCAACGTATCGCCATTAACCGGACGGTGGATGCCATTGCGCGCGGACAGCAACGGATTCTCCTTGTCATGGCCACAGGCACCGGTAAGACCTATACTGCCTTCCAGATCGTGTACAGATTGCTTCAAAGTGGCATGAAGCGCAAGATTCTCTATCTGGCTGACCGAAACATTCTGGTCGATCAGTCCATCCAGCAGGATTTTGCACCGCTGGAAAAGGTCATCCATAAAATTAATGTAGCAAAGGATGACAAAAGCACCATCACTTCCCATGAGGTATATTTCTCGTTGTATCAGCAGCTGGTAGGCGAGGATGACGAGGAACATTTCAGCGAACTGTTTACACCGGATTTCTTTGATCTCATCATTGTTGATGAGTGTCACAGAGGTTCTGCGAAAGAGGAAAGCCGCTGGCGCAGAATTCTGGAGTATTTTCAATCCGCTACGCAAATCGGCATGACTGCTACGCCCAAGGAAACCAAGTATATCTCCAACCTCAGCTACTTTGGCGAACCGGTCTATACATACAGCCTGAAAGAAGGGATTGAGGACGGTTTCCTTGCTCCATTTAAAGTCATCAATATCATGACCGACATTGGGGAAGGCTGGCGCCCGCGCAAAGGGCAGAAAGACATCAACGGAGAAGAAATCCCTGACCGGATTTATACCAACAGCGATTACGATTACAATATCATCATCGAGGATCGAATCCAACAGGTGGCCCAGGAAATCACTAACTACCTGAAGAGCACGGACCGCATGGCCAAGACCATCGTGTTTTGTGCAACAGAGGACGCGGCTTTGCGTATGCGGGATGCGCTGGCAAAGCTCAACGCCGATATGATGAAGAAAAATCCCGACTATGTGGTACGCATTACTGGCGGTGATGAATACGGGAAAAAGAAACTGAAATACTTCATCTCTGTTTCGTCACCCTATCCGGTGATTGCAACCACGTCCAAGCTGCTTTCTACCGGGGCCGACTGCAAGATGACCAAGCTGATTGTGCTGGATGAAATGATCGGTTCCATGACCGAATTCAAGCAGATCATTGGCCGTGGTACACGACTGCGGGAAAAAGAAGGTAAGACCCATTTTGTGGTTATGGATTTCCGCAATGTGACGCGCTTGTTTGCTGATCCTGAATGGGATGGGCCCATCGAAATGAATGAAGGCTACACGCCCGGCGGGAAGCAGCCCGACCAGAAAGATCCCCCGGATGGTGACGGAAAAGGAGATGAACCGACGCCACCAGGGCAGAGGAAAAAGCCCATTGTGGATAGAAACGGTTGTCAGGTACAGATCATCCACAAAACAGTATCTGTGTATGATGCCAACGGCAAGCTGCTGCGGCAGGAAAGCATTGTGGACTACACCAAGGAGAATATCCTGGGTGAGTATGCTTCTCTGGATAATTTTATTCGGCAGTGGTCTGCACAGGATAAAAAAGAGCAGATTCGGGACTTGCTCCATGATCGGGGAATTGATTTGGAACTGCTGAAAGCGGACCAGAACATGACCGATGTGGATGACTTTGACTTCATCTGCCATGTGGCTTTTGACAGAAAACCCCTTACCCGTAAGGAACGTGCCAACAATGTGAAAAGGCGTGACTTTTTCAGCAAGTACAGTGGCGTAGCGCGAGAAGTGCTGGAAGCGTTGCTGGATAAGTACATGAATACGGGCATTTATGAGATTGAGAAAACAGAAATTCTAAAGCTTGATCCATTCCTGAAACTGGGCAAGCCTGCAAAAATTGCCGGGTATTTTGGCGGTAAGCAGGGCTATCTGAAAGCAGTACAGGAACTGGAACAGGCAATCTATACAGACGAGGTAGGTTAACCCCCACATGAGCAACTTGACAGGATTTGTAAAACGGCTGAGGGACATCATGCGAAATGATGCCGGTATCAACGGCGATGCACAGCGTATTGAGCAGATTGCCTGGATGCTGTTTTTGAAGGTGTACGACGCCAAGGAACAGGACTGGGAATGGGATGATGAGGAGTATCAATCCATCATTCCCGCCGAGTGCCGCTGGCAAAACTGGGCACATGATGATAAGTCCGGTACCGCCCTCACTGGCGATAAACTTCTGGATTTTGTCAACAACAAGATGTTCCCGACGCTGAAAAAATTGCCGGTGGACGCATCCACTCCCATCAAAAAGGCAATCGTGCAAACCACATTTTCCGATGCCAACAACTACATGAAAGACGGTGTGTTGCTGCGGCAGGTCATCAATGTGATCGATGACATTGATTTCAGCGACTATGAAGAAAGCCATGCCTTCGGGGAAATTTATGAAACCATTCTGAAAGAGCTGCAAAGTGCCGGTTCTGCTGGTGAGTTTTATACACCCCGCGCTGTCACCGACTTTATGGCCAAGGTCATCAAGCCTCAGATTGGAGAAACCATGGCAGATTTTGCCTGCGGTACAGGTGGCTTTATCATTAGCTGGCTGAAAGAACTGCAAAAGAAGATTAAAAGTACCGCGGATGCCGAAAAGTACAGCAATTCCATTTACGGAATCGAGAAAAAGCAGTTCCCGTATATGCTTTGTGTAACCAACCTGCTGCTTCACGGATTGGATGTGCCGCAGGTATACCATGCCAATACACTGCTCCACGATGTGTTGGACTACACCGAAGACGATCAGGTGGATGTAGTGCTGATGAATCCGCCCTACGGCGGCAGCGAAAAGGTGGACGTGAAAAATCATTTTCCTGCCGATCTGGCCAGTAGTGAGACTGCCGACCTGTTTATGTCGGTCATCATGTATCGTTTGAAACAGAATGGTCGGGCAGCGGTGATTTTGCCGGATGGATTTTTGTTCGGTACTGACAACGCCAAAGTCAACATCAAGAAAAAGCTGCTCCGGGAGTTCAATCTGCATACCATTATCCGTCTGCCGGGCAGCGTGTTTTCGCCTTATACCTCTATCACTACCAACATTCTTTTCTTTGATAAGACCCATCCCACCGAGGAAACCTGGTTCTATCGCCTGGACATGCCAGAGGGTTATAAACATTTCTCCAAAACCAAGCCCATGAAGCTGGAGCATTTCCAGCCTGTTCTGGACTGGTGGAATGACCGTAAGGAAATTACCGAGGACGGCTTTGATAAAGCAAAGAAGTTTACAGCTCAGCAGCTTACTGATGAACTGGGCTATAATCTGGATCAATGTGGTTATCCTCACGAGGAAGAAGAAATTCTGGCCCCGCTGGATTTGATTCATCGTTACGAGGAACAGCGTTCGTCCCTCAATGCCGAGATTGATCGGGTGTTGGAACAGATTACCACCATGCTGGGAGGAACTGCAGAATGACCCCACAGGAACTGAAAAATAGCATTTTGCAGCTCGCTATCCAGGGAAAACTGGTGGAGCAGCGCCCTGAGGAAGGCACAGCAGAGGAACTCTTTGCCCAAATTCAGCAGGAAAAGCAGCGTCTGATTGCTGAAAAGAAAATTAAAAAGGAAAAGCCGTTGCCTGAAATTACTGACGATGAAAAGCCCTTTGATATTCCGGAGAATTGGATGTGGGTACGATTTGGAGATATAAGCACATATAATCATCGAAAACCAAAAGTATCTGCAAATGACATTACAGGAGATATGTGGTCATTGGATCTTGAGGATATCGAGAAAGAAAGTGGAAAAATCGTCAATACCTGCAAAGCATCCGAACGAAAGATTTCTGGAGACAAAGTTCAATTCTATAAAGGTCAAGTCCTATACAGCAAACTTCGCCCATACTTAAAAAAGATTCTTGTTGCTCCTAATGCTGGCATCTGTTCGTCGGAGATCGTTCCATTCAATTTGTTTGGAAACATAGATTCGCAATATGTAGTTTATTTCTTGAAATCTCCTCATGTAGATTTTATTATCAATTCTGTCACCTACGGTGTAAAAATGCCGAGAGTCGGAACAGAAACAATGGTTGAATTGCCCTTCCCGCTTCCTCCCCTAGCTGAACAAAAGCGAATTGTTGCCAAAATCGAGGAACTGTTGCCTTATATTGACCGCTACGAGCAGGCATGGAGCAAGCTGGAACAGTTCAACAGCCGCTTCCCGGAAGACATGAAAAAATCCCTCCTGCAGTACGCCATTCAGGGTAAACTGGTGGAACAGCGTCCCGAGGAAGGTACAGCTGAGGAACTCTTTGCCCAAATTCAGCAGGAAAAACAGCGCCTAATTGCCAAGAAGAAAATCAAAAAGGAAAAGCCTCTGCCCGAAATCACCGACGATGAAAAGCCCTTTGATATTCCGGAAGGATGGATGTGGGTAAGATTATCTCAAATTTGGGTGGTACTCAATGGTGATAGAGGCAAAAATTACCCAGCAAAGTCAAAACTCTCAACTACAGGTATTCCATTTATTAGTGCAGTAAATTTAGATGGGAAAACGGTTGTACAAGATGAAAGCTTATTATGCCTCTCACAAGAACAATACAATAAATTAGGTAATGGAAAATTAGAAAAGAACGATGTAGTGGTTTGTATTAGAGGCTCATTAGGTAAGCATGGTGTGTACCCATTTGATAAAGGAGCAATTGCTTCTTCTTTGGTAATCTTGAGAAATTATTATACCGCAATATTCGACAATGATTTTTTGTTGCTATATTTGGATTCACCTCTATTTTTTCAAGAAATTAAAAAGTATGATAATGGAACGGCGCAACCTAATTTGTCTGCAAAAAGTTTGGAACAATTCTTGATTCCTCTCCCGCCACTTGCCGAACAAAAACGTATTGTCCAAAAACTAGATCATCTATTGCCGTTGTGTGATCACCTGATGTGAAGCAAATCCATTTACTATTTTTATTGAGGAAGTGTAAAAATGAAGATAGCGATAGTTCATTTAAGTGATTTCCACATTCATGAAGGTGAACGCCTTTTAGATCAAAAAATAAATGGCATAGTATCAGCACTGAATGTGTTAGGTAATGTTGATGATTATGTTGTGGTTTTTTCTGGAGATTTGTCTTATTCAGGGCAAGTGAATCAATTCAAACAAGCAAGGCCTATTTTTGAAAAGATCCTAAAAGGGATCAAGCAAAAAAACGGAAACAAATTTGTTAACACATTTATGGTTCCAGGCAACCACGATTTGTGTCTTCCTCCAAATGCAAGAGAGCGAAAAGATATCCAAGAGCACTATGATAACAGTACGATTGAAGAGTTGTTAGGTACGGAAAACTCCTATCTCGAAAACTATTATTCGTATTCATTTGTAGATGGTACAGCGCCTCAAGATATTTTTATAAATAAGAAATACTGTAATTTTGATGATTACAAAGTTCAGTTCAATTTGATAAATACTGCTTTTTTCTCAACACTACTCCCCGATGATAAAGAACTACATTATTTTCCAGATGATAGAATCAAGGCCTTAACACGTGATGCGGATACCGATTTATGCGTTACCGTAATGCATCATAGCTGTGAATGGTTTAATTGGAAATGCAAATCGAATTTAGAAAAGGCAGTTATTGATAATTCCGAATTTTTGTTATATGGACATGATCACCGTGAACGTACTGGATCGGTCTCCATTGATAATAGCCTAGATACATGGATTTCTGCGGCAGGCGAAATGAAGTTTGCAGAACTGGACTATGTGGATACATTTAATGCTATTGTTGTAGATACAAGCGATAACTCGTTTGATGGATATGTTTTTAATTGGGACCCGAAAGTCAGAATTTATATTCATAAAGTATTGGCCCAAAAAAAGAATTTACAAAACCACACTACAGCACTGACACCATTACCCAGCTTTATAAAAAGCCTTAAAGAGGATACCTACAATGTATCGGACGATTTCACTGAATATTTCGTTTTTCCAAAATTAATGTCTGATACACATAACAAGGACGAGAAAGAACAGTCTGCAGCAACAATAGAGGATTTCAAAAAAATACTTTCAAAAAACAAAAAAATATTTATATCTGGTGCCACAAACTCAGGTAAAACAACATTGCTAAAGTACTTGTATTGCTCTTTAACAAGTGAAGCGTGCCCCTTGTTTCTTAGCGCTGACAATAAGCAAAGGCTTAAAATCCATAATTTTATCAGACATCTTTTTGAAGATCAATACGGGGAGGAGCAAACGCTTTTTGAGAGATATCAACAGCTTGATTTGGATAAAAAGGTTTTGATTGTTGATGGTTGGGACCAACTGAACGTAAAAGATCAAGAACCGCTACTTGAAAAAATAGAAGAATCTTTTGGTTATATTATTTTAGGCGTCAGTGATATTAAAACCGATTTACTCGAAGCAGTAAAGGCAAGGCTTGGGGAAGAGTCTCAATACATTGAGATGCATATTAAACCTTTTTTCGCTGAAAAAAGAAATGAGTTAGTCCGAAATGTTTGCTTATATAAAAGTATATGCAATGAAGAAGACATCAATAATGTTACTCATATAATCGATAGTTTAGTTCGAAATAATAAGGAGCTATTTTCACTAAACCCCGCATTCATTGTGCGGTATACTAATTATTTTATACAAAATCCATATCAAGATTATACAAAAGGAGAAGCTGTTTTTAGTAGAATTTTTGAGTATGAGCTCACGCAGTCAATTTTAAGAGTTGCTAAGCCTCAAGATGTGGATGAACTTTTTGCCACTTTTGAAGAATTGGCTGGCTATATGTTTAGCAATAAAAAGGACAAACTAGGAATTCAAGAAGTTAATGATGTCATACGCCAGTATAATCAATCGTTTGGCGAAAACGTGGAATCAAAAGATGTCATTTCGGTAGGTATGCAAACTAAAATTCTTCGTTACACAGGGGACATGTCAATTTACTTTGCGAATAAGAATCATTTGTCGTACTTTATTGCCAAGTATTTGATAAGAGTTTCTCAAAATGAGCCGTACGATACAACCGGCATTAACTACGCAATGCAAAATATTTGCTTTGGAATCAATGCAGATATTATATTGTTCGTTTCTTACATTCTAAATAGTACGAGAATGCTTACTTTGATAAAAAAGTACGCAGGAGAGCTGCTGCAGCCTTGGGAGGCGATAAATTTTCAAGAAAAAAATATATCACTTTTCCATAGTACCCGATCAGAGCAAGTGACTCCACCGACAGAAGAAGAAAAGAAAACGTATGATGTTGTAAAAGAAAACATGGAGGAAAAGACCTATTCAGAAGAAATTATCGAGGCAAGAGGACTTTTCGATTATGATGATTCTGATATAGATCAACAGCGGTATAGGTTGATTCGGGCTATAAAGTATACTGAAATGATCTGCAAAGCTCTTCCAGCATTTCATAGTAAATTGATGGTTAATCAGAAAAAAGATTTGATAGAATCGATTTACCTTTACCCGAGAAAGATCGTCTTTGCGATATTACACCCTTTAGATACAAACTTAGAGGAAACGTGCAAACAAATTCTTGACTTTGCAGAGCAAAATAACAAAAGGAAAAAGAACGGCGACCATTATACCGAAGAAGATATTTTAATGATGATAAATGATTCTGCAAGAGCCATCATGCTAGGAATCTTTGACCATTTTGCTGAACTTGCGTCAAGTCAAAAAACAAGCGAATTGTTGATAAATACCCCTGTAAGCGATATGAGTGAACAGTTGGAACGCTTGCTAATGATTGAATTCTCAGGCAACACAAACAATTTAGTAAAGGAAGCCAATTCCCTATTGAAGAGCATTCGTGACCAAGAACATGCAACAATGGTAAAATTGATCGTTCGTAAGCACTTATTAACGAACAGGAGCCTAACATTTAGCAAAAGGCAACAAGTTATAGATAAAATTTTCGGAGATAAATATCGAAAAGATTTTTTGTTAACCACTAAATGAGCACATTGCTGTGTTGGTCCTGCCCCAACTAAGTCGTTTTTGCTTCAGAGATTACGACTCAACTACTGAAGCAATTAATTGGCATGTCATCTTGCCACGCTGACAGCAATATGCCTATAATTATTATATGCGCTCTGCATAGCGGCTAAACACTAAAAATATTTGTGCAAAAAGACAGTTATACTGTTATGAAATATGGCGCAGCATAAGAATGTGGGCCATTTCTTTCAGTTGATGTTTTCAGATTTAAATCAATAGCTAGTTCCGCCCGCAGTTTGCAGTGACATATTTGGCAGCCAATAAGCATTCTACATAGGAAGTGCCCTCTTATGCTTCACCCCGGCCTCTATGAACAAGTCATCAACAACGCCTTAACCAGCGAGCTGTCAGGTATTCCTGATGCCCGTAAATCCATTGCGCCTATTGATAAGGCGGAAGCGGCCAAGGTGTTGGCTCAGTACCTGGCAGACGTGGTGCAAAAAGGCATGGAAAACGTGCTGGATAATGGCGGGGATATCTCTGCCCAAATCGCCCTTGCCAATCAGATTGTCACCCTCATTCAGAACACAACACAAGAAGCTGACTTTGCCACGCTGGGCGTTGACCAGCGGGCAGAGCAGCTTCTTGCTCTTTTGCGGGAACAAGATCCTCGATTGGCAGCAGGAAAAACAGCAGCCGATCTAAGCCGTCCGGAAACCTCTATTGCTCAAAGCAGTCTATTTACAGGGGCTATAAATGAGCCGCAGATGTACACCGAGCTGAAAAAGGAGATCCTTTCCGCTGACCGAATCGATATGCTGGTATCGTTCATCAAGTGGAGCGGCTTGCGTCTTTTGATAGATGAACTGCGAGAGTTCACCCAAAATGGTGGCGAATTGAGGATTATAACCACCTCCTACATGGGTGCTACGGATGTGAAAGCCATCGAGGAGCTGCGAGCGCTGCCGAATACCCGGATAAAGGTAAGCTATGATACCAAGCATACCCGGCTCCACGCCAAAACTTATGTATTCTACCGCAATACCGGGTTTACCACCGCATATGTCGGCTCATCCAACCTGTCCAATGCCGCCATATCCAGCGGCCTGGAATGGAATGTAAAGGTCACCCGCAAAGACCTA
Organism: Subdoligranulum sp. DSM 23681; assembly: GCF_057005535.1. Taxonomy (NCBI): domain Bacteria; kingdom Bacillati; phylum Bacillota; class Clostridia; order Eubacteriales; family Oscillospiraceae; genus Subdoligranulum; species Subdoligranulum sp. DSM 23681. Next base: position 560,563 of record NZ_CM168050.1, read on the forward strand.
CCCGAAACCATAACCAAAATTGCAGCTACCTTTGAGAGCTACTGGAATTCCAATGAATTTGAGTATTATTCGGAGGATCAGAAAGAGCGTCTGGCGAGGGCTTTGAAAGCAGAAAAGTATTTTGATACAAACAATACAGCCCTCTATACCATGGACATTACGCCATACTCTTATCAGCAGGAGATTCTGGACAGATTAGAAGCTGAGCGGACCGTCCGCGGTTATACTCGCAACTTGGTAGTGGCTGCCACCGGCACCGGCAAGACGGTGATTTCTGCGTTGGACTATAAACGATTCCGAAAACAAAATCAGAGCAAACCCTGCCGACTTCTCTTTGTGGCCCACCGGGAAGAAATTCTGCGGCAGAGCCTCTATACCTTCCGCGCTGTTTTGAAGGACGCAAACTTTGGAGAACTGTTTGTTGGAAGCTACCGGCCGGAAGCCATCGACTACCTGTTTCTGTCTATCCAAACTTTTAACTCACAGGATTTCACTTCTAAAACCTCCCCGGATTTCTATGATTATATTATTGTGGACGAGTTCCACCATGCTGCTGCGCCTACTTATCAGAAGCTTCTTTCCTATTATAAGCCCAAGATTTTGCTTGGCCTAACCGCCACCCCGGAACGTATGGATGGCAAAAGCATTTTGCCATACTTTAACTATCGCATTGCCGCAGAAATTCGGCTGCCGGAAGCTATTGACCGCAAATTGCTTTGTCCGTTCCAGTATTTCGGAGTTACCGATACGGTGGATCTGAACACGCTCAAGTGGAGCGCTGGCGGCTATGACAAGGGAGAACTGTCTGCGTTATATACCTTCAGCGGAGCAGTGGCGAATCGCCGTGCGGATCTGGTGGTTTCTTCTCTGTTGAAGTATGTGACGGACATAGACGAGGTCAAAGGGTTGGGATTCTGCGTTACGGTTGACCATGCCCAGTTCATGAGCCGGTATTTCAATGACCATGGAATTTCTTCTATCTTCTTGACCGGAAAATCTTCCGATGAAGAAAGAAAATCCGCCAAAGATCGGTTGGTTAGCGGAGATATCCGCTTTATCTTTGTCGTGGATATCTATAACGAAGGTGTAGATATTCCCGAGGTCAATACGGTGCTGTTCTTGCGCCCCACCGAGTCCTTGACCATTTTCCTGCAGCAGCTGGGCCGTGGTTTGCGGCTGGCAGAGAACAAAGAGTGCCTGACGGTGCTGGACTTCATCGGTCAGGCAAACAAGAGGTACAACTTTGAAGATAAGTTTGCAGCGCTATTGTCCAATACTTCCCGCGGCGTGACCCGAGAGATCAAAGACGGATTTGTATCGGCTCCCAAGGGCTGTTATATCCAACTGGAAAAGAAGGCGGCCAAGTATATTCTGGATAATATTCGGGCCTCTTATGGCAACACAGCAGGACTAGTTTCCCGTGTGGCCAGTTTTACGGAGGACAGCGGTCTGGAGCTGACGCTGGCCAATTTTCTGGAGTATTATCATCTGGACCCACGGACAATCTACAAATTTTCTACTTTTTCCCGACTCTGTGCCCGTGCGGATGTAATGGATGATTTTCAGGAGCCTTTAGAAGAAGCCCTTACAAAAGCCATGGGGCGTCTGGCGGTGATCGATTCCCGGCGATGGATTCGCTTTTTACTGGAACTTCTGCCTCGGCTGGACAACGTGAACTTTGCAGCACTGGGTGAGTTGGAGCAAAGGATGCTTCAGATGTTTTATGTCACTGTATGGGGCAAGGCTGCCGAGGACTGGGCTTCTGATGAAGTGCTGGATCACCTGTATGCTCTTTCAGACAGTCCGATCTTGCTGAGAGAACTGCAAGAGCTGCTGCGATACCGGTACGAGCAAATTGACTTTATTGATGAGCCAGTAGATCTGGGATTCGATTGCCCTTTGGACCTGCACTGTACTTATACCCGTGACCAGTTGCTGGTAGCTTTGGATTTTATGAAACCGTCTACTGTGCGTGAAGGTGTGAAATGGCTGCCGGAGAAAAAGCTGGATGTATTCTTTGTAACCCTCAATAAGTCAGATAAAGATTACTCGCCTACGACGATGTACAACGACTACTCCATTAACGAGAGCCTGTTCCACTGGCAGAGCCAGAGTACCACGGCGGCAGATTCTCCTACCGGGCAGCGGTACATCCACCACCGAGAACGTGGGAGTAAAGTGCTACTGTTTGTGCGAGAGTTCAAATCAGACCGAATCAATGGCGGAGCGGCGGCTTACACTTTCCTGGGTACTGCCAACTATGTGAAACATGAAGGCAGTCGTCCCATGAATATCACTTGGAAATTGGATCGGCCTATCCCTGCGAAATTTTTGAAAAAGACAAATAAACTGGTGGTTGGATAAGGAGGCTAGCAATGACAGAAATTGAAAAACTCAGCAGCGCAAAGGCATACGTTGAAAAGCTGGCCAACGGAATTAACCCTTTGACGGGAAAGGCTGTTCCAGACTCCGATACCATTAACGACGTAAAAATTTCACGATGCCTTTTTTATGTTTCGGATGTGCTGCGACAGGTGGTGGAGAATGGTGGAATATCCACATACAAAAGCAAGCGCGTAAAATATTCTTTTGCACTTGACTATGAAGCGCGAAAAAAATTTAAGTATTCCGAGACACCAATTACGATCAGCGAAATTACTAGACGAATCAATGATTTGATTGATCCGGAAAAAATGAAAAAGCTAAGCTATAAGTATATTTTAGATTGGTTAATCGAAATTGAACTTTTGACAGTGTCTACAGATTCTACTGGGAAGAAAGTCCGGCGTCCAACATATAACGGAGCTGACATTGGAATTAGCATAGAAAATCGAGTTAGTGCTAATGGCCCATATCAAGTAGTAGTTTACAACAAGGCTGCTCAAATGTTTATTTTAGACAATTTAGATGCCGTAATAATGCAAAATGGGACAAAGTAAAGCTTATGACAGAAGTAGTAGCAGCCCTTATTTGGGATAGCAACAAATTTATGATTTGTCAACGACCTGCAAATAAGGCTCGTGGGTTACTCTGGGAATTTGTGGGCGGCAAGGTTGAACCAGGTGAAACGAAGGAGCAGGCCCTTGTTCGTGAGTGTCAGGAAGAACTGGCAATCACTTTGGACGTTGGTAAAGCGTTTATGGAAGTAGTCCATGAATACCCGGATTTAAATGTTCATTTGACCCTATTTAATGCATCCATTCGGGAAGGTGTTCCACAAAAGTTGGAGCACAACGATATCCGTTGGATTACAGTGAAAGAGATTGGCGAGTACAAATTCTGTCCGGCAGATGAGGAAATATTAAAGAAAATTTGTGAGACGTTTGGCTAAATTTGCAAAGCGGAGAACAAACCATGGCAACAAACAGGTTGAATCTGGTTTATGCAATAAAAGATGGAGCGGGAATCAGCATAGAAGATGCTGACCGTGGCTTGAAGTGTGGGTGCGTTTGTCCAGCTTGTGGAGAACCCTTGGTTGCCAAAAAAGGGACCAAGGTTATGCACCATTTCGCGCACCATTCGGGAAGTACCTGTGAATATGGCTATGAAACTTCTCTTCATCTCATGGCGAAGGACATTTTATCGCAGACCAAAAAGATTACAATCCCGGCGGTTTATGTGGAATTTCCAGATTCTGATAGAAGCCCGCAGCTATATCGTGCCGCACAAGAGGTAACGATTGACCGCGTTGTTTTAGAACAGCGATATGACAATTTCATCCCGGATGTGGCTTTGCACATTGGTGGCAAAATCTTATTTGTGGAAATCTATGTCACGCATGCTATCGATTCATCAAAACTCGAAAAGCTGAAAAGGGCAGGGATATCAACCATTGAAATCAATCTGAGCAAGAAAGATCGAATGGTTACTGAAACGGAACTTCGAGATATCTTGCTAAAAGTCTCGGATGAGAAAACGTGGAAATGCAATGTGGTTGCCGACAGAATTGCCACAAAAATTTATGCGCTATCAGAAAGAAAAAGTCTTGAGGATTGTGACGAAGGCATTTATGTAGATCATTGTCCTGTAAAATCATGGGTATTTGGCAAAAACGTTAGGGCTGATTTTGTGCAGGATTGCCGGGAGTGCGTGTTTTGTTATAAGTACTTTTTCATTCAAGGAGAAGAAGGAGATATTATTCGATCACTTCTTTGCGCAGGAAAGGAACGCATTACGGAAATAGAGGATGTTAACATTCCCAAAGAAAAGCGTCTCCAAAAGCGCAATGCCGAAATCGTAGCGTGGGAAAATAAACGTATTGATAAAAGGATTTGCCCCCTTTGCGGCGCAAAACTTATAAAGCGGTGCAGCAGATACGGTTGTTTTTTAGGATGTGAGAACTATCCCCGGTGTACGTTTATGACTTATCGGGATGTAAAAACTGGAAAGAGGAAGATGAAGGTATAGGTGAATCCATTATGAACAAGTCCTACCACAAACTGGTCCGAGACCGTATCCCCGAAATCATCGAGGCCGATGGAAAAGCCTGTACATGGGAAACACTTTCCCAAGAGGAATATTTGAGCCTTTTGGATGAAAAGTTGAACGAGGAATTGGCCGAATACCAGGAGAGCAAATCTTTGGAGGAACTGGCCGATCTGCTGGAGGTCATGCAGGCCGTGGTCCGGGCACGGGGCTGGACGCTGGAGCAACTAGAACAGCTGCGGGCCGACAAGGCTGCCCGTCGCGGCGGATTTGAGAAACGCATCCTGCTCACCTCGGTGCGCAAGAAAGAGGATTACCGCTACCTGTTGGTGATGCGAGATTTCTTGCAGGCATCCGGCAAGCTGTACTCTACCACATTTCCCCAGCTGGTCCGCCAGCGGCAACAGGGCAAGGTATTCTCTTTTGAGGAACACTTGCGAGGGCTGATTTATGCACAGTTGAGTGCCCACGCACAGTGGCATCACATTGCCCCCAAACTACCGCAGGTGGATGTACTGTTCTTCCACTATGATGTTCCGGCCGTTCTGGCGCAAGAAGGGAGCTACTTTACTGCCGGACTGAAACAGCTTTCCTGCGCCAGTCAGTGTACCAACCGGCAGATGAACCACCTGAAAGAAAATATAGCTATACTCCAGAAGATAATCTCGGAGTATGGCAGCATGGATGTCTATGTCATTTCCGCACCGCCAGAGGACATCGTGCGTGATCTGTCCGCAGGGGAGCATAAGCTGTATGGCATCGGTCCGGCCCTTGCCTGGGAATATCTGCGCAACGTGGGTATCGATGGGGTCAAACCAGATATTCATGTGTGCCGTTTTCTGGGGGCCTCCCGCATGGGAGAATCTGATCAAGAGCAGGCCACCCCTGCCGAGGCCGTGGCCATCGTCCGAAAGATGAGCGAGCAGCTGCATCTGCCCATGGTGGAGATCGACAGCATCCTTTGGAGTTACTGCGCCAGCCATTATGGAGAGAGCTGCACAGCCACCCCGCGCTGTGATGCCTGTGTTGTGCGCAAATTTTGCACCAGAAAGGAATCGGTATGAGCCGTTATCACGCCGTCTCCGGCAGCGCAGCCGAGGACTTGTTCATCGATCTGTTCAGCGAGACCTTCGGGGCGGAGAAAACCAAGTACCTGTATTCGCAGTATCATTTTTACGATATCTACCAGAACAGCCGCTATGCCGACTTCATGCTGGAAAGCGGTGCGCATCGAATCGCCATCGAGATCGACGACGAAGCCTCCCACAACAAAAGTCTGGTCTCCTCCAACAAGTTCTACGACGACCTGCTCAAGCAGAACAGCATGATCTATCTGGGGTGGGACGTCTACCGCTGGGCGGTGCGCCAGATGCAGATTCAGCCCGAGGCGGTCAAGGATGAACTTCGGGTCTTTCTGGGCAGCCAGCCCCGGTTCAAAGAAATTGAGGACTATCTGCCCACTCAGCGGGGTAAAGAGCTGGACGGTTCCCATCTGGAACTGAAGCAGCACCAGCGGGAAGCCCTGGACGCTCTGCAGGCCATGCGGGACAACCGCGAGACCATCGCCCTGTTGTACCACGCCACCGGCACCGGCAAGACCGTCACCGCCGTGATGGACGCCAAGCGCTGCGGCGGGCGGACGCTCTTTCTGGCCCACACCCAGGAGCTGGTCAACCAGGCCGCCGACACCTTCCGGAATCTCTGGCCGGAGGTCACCGTGGGGCGGTACATGGAAGCCATCAAGGAGCCGGATGCCCATGTGGTGTGCGGCAGCGTCCAGAGCGTGGCGCTTCATCTGGAGGACTTCCGGGAGGATGCCTTTTCCTATCTCATTGTGGATGAGGCCCACCACGCTGCCGCCGACACCTACCAGAAGATTCTGGCCTACTTCCACCCGGCGTTCACCCTGGGCCTGACCGCCACGCCGGAGCGCACCGACGACAACCGGGCAATTCTGGACATCTTCAAAAACACCGCCCACAAACTGGACATCCAAACAGCGGTGGAGATCGGCGAGCTCGTGCCTATCCGCTGCATCCGCATCCACACCAACATCGACCTGACCAAGGTGCGGTTCAACAGCGTGCAATACAACATCCGGGATCTGGAGAGCAAGATCTATGTGCCGGAGCGCAACCGCCTGATCGTGGACACCTGGCTGCAATACGTCCGGGACAAGCGCACGGTGGTATTCTGTGCTTCGGTACGCCACGCTGAGCAGATCGCCGAATTGTTCCGGGAGGCAGGCGTGCCTGCGGCTGCGGTCTCGGGCGGGATGAAGCCCGCCGAGCGACGGGAGTTTCAGGACCGGTTTGTCCGCCGGGAAATTCTGGTGCTCTGTGCCTGCGACCTGCTCAACGAGGGCTGGGACTGTCCCGAAATCGAGGTTCTGTTCATGGCCCGCCCCACCATGTCCCGGGTGCTCTACACCCAGCAGCTGGGCCGCGGTATGCGGCTTTACCCGGGCAAAGAAAGCCTGATGGTCTTTGACTTTGTGGACAACGCTAGCCAGTACAATATGCCCCAGTCGCTGCATCGTCTGTTCAAGCTAAAGGAATATCGCCCAGGGGAAAAGGTCGTTGCCCCCGCCGCGGAAAAGGCTGCCGAAGCCGCCCTGTACGCCAAAGGGGAGAAACCCGAAGCCCTCGTCGACTGGCCGGTGGATGCCACCGATTATGAGCTGGTGGACATCTTCAACTGGCAGGACGAGGCGGAAGGGATGATCTCCCAGATGGAGTTCGTCCGCCGTGTGGACGTGCAGACCGAGACCATCGAGCGGTATGTGCGGGAGGGTAAGCTGGTGCCCGACCTGGTAGTGCCCATGAGTGAGCACAGGACCTTCAAGTATTTCAAGGAGGAAACGCTGGAGAAGTACGCTGCCCAGTATGGCTGGACCCTGATCGACGACTCCAACCGCAAGGAGCTGTTTCTGGACATGATCCGCCAGATGGACATGAGCTATTCCTACAAGCCGGTGCTGATCCAGGCGATTCTCCACCATACCGACGAAAAGGGCCGCATCCAGCTGGCAGACATCGTGACCTACTTCCGCGCCTACTATGAGGGACGCCGGGCCGCCGGACTGGTGGTGGAAAAGAAAAACAGCATCTTCGCCAAGGGCGGCTACACCGACAAAGAGGCAGAGCGGAACATTCTGGCAAATCCCTTCAAACGGTTCGAGGATATGCAGATGCTCCGTCATACCAAGACCTTGGGCATCGTCCAGGTGGATGAATCGGTGTGGAAGAAACTCACCGCCGGGGAGAAGGCGGAAATAGAAAAGATCTGTGAGGAGAAGCTGGAGAAATACTATAGGCACTTAGCCATCAGTAAGGGTGGAAAGGAGAAAAGGTGATCTACACGGATAAGTATCATGAAATATATGATGACCTCATAACCAAAAAAAGCAAAGGGATAATCTTTTCGTATGATCCCCTCCTTCGAAAATTTCAGTATCGTCCATTTAGTCATGGAACCGAAAAAAATAGCTTACAGTTATTATGTGGTTTGATGCGACAGGATTTAGTGTTTTATTGTTACGGAGAAGATGAAGTTATTGATCATTATAAGAGGGGCCGGCTAGTCGATTTAGAACGTGCTGCCCAATATGTTTATGGCCAACGGCTTCCTCATAGGAAGCCGAAGATGGATGGACTTCTCAGTGAAGTTCTATTGGACATGCTTATTCAAATATACGAGCCAAACGCCACTAAATTGGCGATCAGGACACTATTTAGGCAACACGATAATAACGAAATAAAAGGTTATGATCTGACATACCTTACAAAATGCAATGGAAAGTACACCTTGTGGTTGGGACAGGCAAAACTTGGGAAAAGGGGCTATTGCAGAGATAGCATTCATGAGGATCTTGCAAATAAATACACTCCAGAATATTTTTCAGAGCAACTATATTTTGTTAGTGATAAGCCTCAGAACGTTACCCAAGACTCAAAGGACTTGCTTGAATTAATTGATGAACTTAATTTTTGTATGGGCAAAACGTCAACTTCTGAGCGGGCACAAGCGCTGATAAAACTGATGGAAGACACAAATGTATCTTTGAAAATTCCATGCCTGTTAGCGTATGAATACGCCGATCTATATGAAAAACCAGAATTGTTATACCAGCGCTTATGCGAGGAAATAGATAGTCTTAGTTCCTTTTATTCAGAAAAAAATTACGAAAGTTTAGTTCTTCACCCCGAAATTGTCTTCTACATTTTTCCGATTATATCGTTAGATGAAATTCGAAGCGAAAAGGGATTTTATGATGGATTACGTTAATAAACTGGTTCACGCAATTAACCATTACAATGAAACCGATCCTAAAAGTAAAGAGCTTTTGCGTGATCTCATCTGTTATTATTCTGATAACTCTAAAATATCCCAAGATCCCTTAATCAAAGAACTTTTATACCTTGCCGCTCAAAAGATGCGGATGTTTGGATACAATGTGCAAAATCATTTTACGGAAGAACCTTACACAGCTTCTGCAGTGCTTCCCGACTTACAAAATGATGTGATCAAAAATTATTATAGGTCGAACGTTTATGAAAAGAATATATTGGATAAGTCGCAAAAAGAGGTTGTAGATTTTTTTCAAGCGTTGAAGGTAAAAAGATTACTCGTAAGTGCTCCCACATCCTATGGGAAGACATATTTAATGAGAGAAATATTGTATCTTAATCGAGACCGATATTTTAATATTTTACTGGTATTTCCAACCATTGCACTTTTAAGGGAAAATGTATCTGATATGAAAGAATTTGTCCGTAGTAAAGAGCTGGACTATGCCATATTGAATACTGTTTCCGACGACATTGACATTCATGCAAAGAATATCTTTATTTTTACCCCCGAACGTGCACTCCAACTGATTGCATTGTATCCAGATATCAAACTCGACTTTTTCTTCTTTGATGAAATGTATAAAGAAGATGAAGATTTCGCCACCGCAGTTGCCAACGAAGACCGAGAGGATACTATAAGCGAAACGAAAGATGAAACTCCCATGGCGACGGTTTCATTCCTTGATGACGCACGCGCCAAGACATTCCGCATTGCATTATATCTCTTAGCAAAGTCGGTGCCTGAATATTATTTAGCAGGGCCCAATTTAAGCCAAAAAAATTTTAGTTTTGGAATGCGAACATTTCTTTTGACGAATCAAATCTCTATCAAAGAAATATTATTCGAACCTACAATTAGAATTTATATTCAAGCATGGAAGAAAGAAATACAAGAAAAGCACGGAGGATTGCCGGATATAACATCCTCCACACTAACGCTCCCATCTAATGCGAGAGTGCAAGATAAAATCGAAAGGGTAATCCAATACATACAGCAAAACAATTATGGAAAGACCATGCTCTATTGTATGCAGCCATCTAAAACTATTCAGTATGTAAAGCAGTATATTACCAATCATGCAGATAATCATTCCACAAATTCGCGATATATAAAATTTCTAGAGCATATAAGACATACCTACAATATAGCTGACTCAATTAATGATTGGAGTTTGTATAAAGCACTAAAGAAAAATGTTGCCGTTCATCATGGCCGCCTTCCAAGGTATATACAGAATGAAATTTTGCGACAATTTAACCGCGGTCCTATTGATATCCTTTTTTGCACTTCGACAATTGTTGAGGGGGTAAATACAGAAGCACGCAATATGGTCCTGATTAATTCCTCAAAAGGAAGAGCGTCCCTTACCACTTTCGATATTAAAAATATCAGTGGAAGAGCTGGTCGATACTATCATAGCTTTATCGGTCGTGTCTACCTCATGAATAAAGAACAAGAGCATATTCTTGAAGCAGACAATGCGCATCTCGATTTTGTAATATATGGCAAGAAATCAATTTCTAACATCGACTTAGACAATGCTTTTTCGGAGGACTTAAGCGAAAAGAACCTTGAAAGCCAAAGGGCTCGCCGCTGCATACAGAAAAACTACTTAATTAATCGAGAAACCTTTGAAAAGAATCGACTTATTCCCATGGAAATTCAGGAACAACTTGCACAATGTTTGCATACAAAATCGGAATTGTTGGAAATGTTTGATCCGCTATTACATTCAAAATCTTCGACACGGGAAACTTTTCTGCGGGGCTATTACATAAAAAAGTTGCTACAAGTGTACTCTATCGCTGGAATTTTGAAAGAAGCCACGGAAACCTTCTACTCTGGTGTGGCATATAGCTATCAGAAAGAAGGGCTAAAAGGACTGCTTTCTTATCAGTTAAAACAAGCCAAACAAAAAAAGACAAGCGTGGATTCGGCGTATCTTAGTGCATTTAAAATACAGAAGGATATCCTCGAACATAAAATTCCACAATTGATTTCACTGTTCGATAGCGTATATTGCTATGTGGCCAATTTAAACGGACGAAACATTGATGGCTTTTCTTTGTCTTCCGTGGCCAGATTTTATGAAACTGGAGTAAAAAGCAGCTTGGGAGAATATTTATCTGAATTTGGATTCCCCATTGATACCATTCGAAGATTAGAAAAAAATATTCCCGATATTGAATCGAAGAACAAAGATAATGCTAGACAATACTGCCGAAAAATATATCAAAAACACATTATCCCGCTCCTAGATGAGTATGAACAACTCCTATTCGTTGCAGCAATGCAGGAGCTTCCTAATTGAAGTACATAACATTACTGAGAATATAACTCAAACATAACAGCATGGCGAGATTGGTCAAAGTAACCTTCTCCAATCCGGCCATGCTGTTTGTTTTACGCGACTTCTGGATACCGCGTATACACGTATTCATAATCTAATGGATTTTCTATCACTGCCTTTTGAAACTTATAGATTGGTGGGCTTATACGCCCAATACGGCTTGACACGGTATCTTTTCAGCTTGCCCTGATCCACTAGCTTACCCAGAATGCGGTTCGCTGTAGCCGACGACACACCAAGAAGTTCACGGACATCAGCATTCATGATATAATCATGCGTTTTCAAATACTCTTTGATATCATTCCAGCGCATCGAATCTTTATCTGTTTCCCCGGTGTCCGCTTGAATAGCTTCGGTTAATGCCATCTTGATAGCAGAAAGCATGAACTCAATAAATATCGTAGATTCACCCTCATTGTTAGAGGCATTGATGGCATTATAGTATTCCTGCTGACGATCATGGATGATAGATTCCACAGGCAGCCATGCAAAAGCAGAATTCCACTTGGAGAGCAGTAAAGTATGCCAAAGGCGGCCAATACGCCCATTGCCATCGGCAAATGGATGAATGAGTTCCAATTCATAATGGAACACACAACTGCGAACCAGCATATGAACGGGGCTGTTTTTTACCCAGTCCAGCAGTTCCATCACCAAATCAGGGACATACTGTGGTAAGGTGCCGAAATGCAGTACATGGCCTTCGCTATCCACAACGCCAACCGGTCGTGTGCGAAACATACCTGATTCTTCCACCAAGCCTCGCATCATAATTCCATGAGCAGTTAGCAGATCATCCACTGAGTATGGATCAAGATCTTCCAACCGATCATAAATCTCATAGGCATTTTTGACTTCCGCAATATCTTTTGGTGGAGCCAATATATGTTTGCCATTAAGAACAGCTGTTACTTGTTCAAGGGAAAGCGTATTTTGCTCAATAGCCAACGACCCATGTATTGTGCGAATTCGGTTGCTACGACGCAAAGTGGGGTTGGACGTTAGCTGATTTGTTACAGTCAAATGTCCGACCAGTTCAGCAATTTGGGCCACGGAATCAACTATTTCGTTGGTAATTTCAAAGGGAGGCTTTTGGTTTCTCATTGAATACCTCATGATGTCAAATAATTGATTTAAGTATATCATACATCAATCATTCAATCAATCAAAATGAGTGATTAAATGATTGAATGAAGTTGTTTAAAGCAATGTGACAATGTATGCCTTTTGTTATGTGACTTCATAAAGCGATGCAGTTGCTTGTTTTCTAATCCTTGTCAACTTGACCAGAATGTTTATGCGCGATAAATCAGAAAAGAGTGGGTAGGTTGGCATAGAAAAAATCGGACCAAGTTGGTCCGATTTTTATGCGAATAGAGTTTTGCAATTCTTTTGCCAGAGACAAATTCGGGCCAACTTGGCCCGAATTATAATCGAAGCCAATTCAACTGCATTTTCGAAATTCGTGCCAAATTGGCACGAATTTTAGCGGCGTTCACTCAAGCGTGAAAAATTTTTCGTTTCCGCTTTTTTACAGGCTGAAAAAAGAGCTTTACCCTTTTTTCCGTCTCCCTCGCTTTTTGGCAGCTTCCTCTTGTCTGCGTCGCTCCGCAGCAGCTTCTTCCTGACGGACCTTGTCAAAGATCTCGCACAGCTGAGCATCAAAAGCCTCTTCATCAAAGGTTTCTGGATGATCGGTCGCTTCCTGCACCAGCGGCTTAACCTCTTTGCGCCAGATCTTCAGGATACTGGCACGGCGCTCTGTGGTCATACCCACTACACGAGCAAGTCTACCGTTCATCCGATTGTTGACCTTGTTAAGGACCTCAACCGGAGGCGGAACTTCCCGCACATCAGCTTTTTCTGCCTCACGGACTTCACGGCAGGTGTGTTGTCCACCGTTTGGTCCTTTTCGATTGCAGCACTTGGCGCTCGTATTATAGGGCAGGAACAGCATCCCACAGCAAGAGCATCTGCGGGCGGTCTCGTGTTGGCTGCACAGCTGCACAAATTCCGCCATGGCCACAGCAGGAAGATTATCCGCAACAAAATAGCTTCGGCTGGCGATATCCGGGTGCCTTCTGGTGGTAGGCTTTTCCTGCGGCAAGGACAGCCTGCCCAGCATTCTCAGCCGCAGCTGTTCATACAGTTTCTGCCCGGCTGCAACGCCGGAGTGCCGCACCAGCAAGGCGTCTCCGTACCGCTGATCGGCACTTTTGTCCGGGTGGAGATCCGCTTCCACCAACGTGTACTGAACCAGACTGGCCAGTTCCGGCTGGAAATCCGCCAAAAGACGGAATTGTTCGGCCATCATTTTCAGAATGGTTATAGAGGCTGCGCACAGTTCCCGATCATCCATCCCGGCATAGGATTTCATGAGAAAATCGGGTGTGGGAAAACTTTTCATATAGCGCTCCACACATTCGCTGCACTGCACCAGCGCATTGCACCAATAGATCTCATGATGCAATACCCTTAAAAATCCGTTTTGTTCCATGATACTGCGGTCAAGATCGGTCAGCTTTGTCATGTCCAGCGTTTTAATGGCTTGCAGATAATAATCCGATGCGGCGTTGGTACAATAGTGTGCCAACAAGGCGGCCATGGCAGGATAATCGGATAAAGATTTTTTCACATTATCATACAACTGAGCTACCCGACAATAGATTGTTTCATCCGGGGCGGCCAACCCCTGGGCAATCGTGCGGGGAGGTGGCGCAGCGACAGGCCCCTGCTCAGCGGATTCTTTTGCCGGACGGGAAAACAGTTTCAACGGGAACCATGACGGCGCAGGTGATTTTTTCTCTGGATGCGGCGGCTGATAATGGCGCCAATCCACCTGCGTGAGCAAGTCCGGGCGGATGGTCATTTCATAGTCTTTATATTGCTCCAGAAGCAGCTGGGCTTCCTCATAGAAATCTTTCCAGCGAATGTCCAGCACGGCAAAAACCAGATCTCCCGAATCGTAGGATTCTTCCAGCCATACTCGGGGCTGGTTTTGCTCCACATATTCCGGTATTTGCAGCTTGTCTTTGATTGCCTCCATATGTGCAACGACGGAAGATCGTTTGCCTTCCGCTGTTGGGGTTTGTCTGTTTACGGCCATTTGCCGCTGCCTTTTGTTGGGCATCTGAAAGGGGATTAGAAGGTTGCCCTTTTCAAAGCGGAAGATAAAATTTGTCGGCATGAAAAAACCTCGATGATTGTCGAAAATTGACGATAAATTGTTGTAAAATGACGAAAAAGGCGTATGTTTCACGCCTTTTCTCCATCGTAACACGCAGCGCGAATCGCGTCAAGATTGCAGGATTTCTGACGCTTATCCAAAAGCATATCTTTCAGAAAAAATTTACAAAAAATGCCCTGGGGAACATTTTTCACCCCTAGGTCTTTTCTGGACAACACCCAGCCAGGCGCACCTGTCTTGAGGAAACTTAGTGCGGAGGGAAAGCAGGAGAATGAGGAAATTTGCGAGAGGACGATATAGCACGAAAAATTCCGATTTGATCTGCTCGTAAGATATTCCTTTTTTATGGGCGCATTTGCGGATACCGTGTTAATACCATTTGATAGAAGCGGACAGAAAATATAATCAGAGCCAAAATAGGAGCACAGGATGGATAATCAGTTCGTATTTCTCATTTACCGCACGGCAGAGGAAAATGTATCGGTAGACGCGCTGGTCAGGACGAGGCCATCTGGCTGACCCAAAAAGGAATGGCGGAATTATTCGGTGTGCAGACCCCCGCAATCAGCAAACACCTAAAAATGTTTTTGAAGAAGGGGAACTGCAAGAAGGAGAGGTCGTTTCCAAAATGGAAATAACCACTTCTCGGGGTAATCCTGGGAAAAGCACAAAGTCATTTGACACAATTCTATAATCTGGATGTAATTATATAGCAGGCTATCGGATGACCCCCCGCAGAGTGAATCTTTTTCCGACTTTGACAAGGAAGTCTAAAAGATGCTGGAACAGGATGGATATAACTGATCCTGAAAAAGCAGACCATCACTCATTTCATCTATCAAAGTGAGCGATGCAATGATTGATGAAAATATCTGAAAGAAAAATGCTGGTCAACTTGGCCAGCATTTTTTCTGTCGTATTGCCGAGAAACATTATAGTGGAGGCAGAATGTCCACAGCTCCAGAGTTGTGTTTTCGATTGATCAAGAATCAATAAAACCGCAGCTGCCCCTCCTTGCAGGACTTCACCGCCCGCTCCTTTACCACATCCTCCGGCAGGAGCTGCCCGCAGAGCAGCGGAGAGTTCGGATCGTGGGCTTGCGTATTGCGTGCAACGGTTTTCAAGCTGTGCGTAGCATAACAATACTTGCAACCGTGGCGACAGGTGTCGTACATTCCAATGTCGATGCTGGCCATGCAGCCGCATTCCGGGCGCTGGTTCTTGTCTTTATCCAACGAAAGACGGCACCCGGTAATCTGCTCCAGCAAGGTGCGGTCAATGCAGTGGCCGTGAGCAATGCCGTATGGTGATAAGTCTATTTGTTCTGCGCAGGTTTCCAGCACAAGGTGATGTTTGCCTGCGATACCAGCCAACCGCTGTGCCAGTTCCATGATTTCTTTTTCCGTAAGCGGTGCAAATCCCAGCCCGTTCATGTTGGACTGGGTGTTGCGGTAGAGGTCCACAAAGCTGATGATGCATTTGCGGGTATAGCCTTCCAGTCGCTGGGCCAACTGGCTGAAAAAGGTAATGTGGTAGTCCATCGTGTACCGGTCGGTGAACAAAATAGGGTCATACCGCCAGATCACCCGTTCGGGGCCGATCCTGCGGGAAAGTTCCTGAAAGGCAGGCAGGATTACATCATTCTTGCTGGGTACTCCCGGTTCCACGTCTTTTCCGTATGGGGTCAGGGTGAATTGAAAATAGAACGGGTAGGCCCGCAGTTCCTCCAACCGAGACATCAGCGGCAGCGGATTCTTGGTCCAGAATACGATGCCATCCACCACATCCGGTGACAAGGAAATGCGGCTCACCTGATGGAAGTTCATGGGGTTGCGGACGCAGACAAAGCCCTCCCGGATGCGGTTGCAAAACCAATCAGGGTAATAGGCGGGAATATCAGTCCGCCTGCTGGCGCTGATAATCAAGGGGTTCACCTCCGGGTTACATTGGACTGATTACCGGGCAGCATTTCCGTCTGTGATGCGGTTCATTTCCCGCAGCAGATCATCCATATACAGTTTCTGCTGTCGTTTCAGATAGCCAGGGACAAAGGGGCGCATCCACCAGCGCTTGCCGTTGACGGTTTCTACGCAGGTCAACCGGGAACCACCTTCCACCGCCTCGAACCGTCCCTCCCAGGAGCCGGACATGTTCACGTTTTCCATCGTGAAGGCCCAAAACTGTTTTGGTTCACAGGACGTAACCGCAAAATGGGTGGCATAGCCGCTCTTGGTATGCTCCACAAAGCGGGCTTCGTTCAGAACTTCCACCCGCGCCAGATCGCTGCGCCAGTCGGTATGCGTCAGGTCGGTCACGATTTGCCACAGCTGTTCTACAGTACAGGGAAACGAGCGTGTCACTTTAGAAACTGCCACACGATCACCCCTTCTTCTTCAGCTTCAGACAGATACCGCGACCATCGGCTGCCCCTTGCAGCAGCTTCACGGCAGCCGCAGCCCGCTCTTTGACGGAACATTCCGGCTGACCCTCCAGCTTGGCCACAACGCTTTGCAGATTTTCCAACGGCAGCAGGTACGCCGCCGCGCAATAGAAGGTTTTGCGGCGGCCATCGTTATAGTTGGCGAGCAGCTTATCCAGAATGGCCCGTTTGGCCCGCAGTTCGTCCATGTAGGCGTCCAGCCCCAATTCCCGGGCGCGGTCCAGATCGGTGGCACGGCGGCTATGAGGCACAAAGGAATCTGCTGCATCAAATTCGTCATACCGGGCGCAGGGGTAAGAGGAGCAATCACTGCAAAAGGCATGCCCGCCTTTGTCCAGTGAACACCGGGCAATGGCACAACTCTGGTTGCCCGGTCCGCCGCCGCAGCCGGGGCAGTAGCCACCCACCTGCATGGGACAGAGCAGGCAGTTCAGACCACACAGGCTGAACTCGGTATGTTCCCGTGTGAAGCCTTTCATACCTGGTCCGCCTTTCGCACCGGATGGCGCACCACAGTTTTCAGGCTTTCCGGTTTGCACCTGCGCACATCGCTCAGATAAATCTCATGGTGGAATCGGTTCTCACCAAAGTCCGCCGTGTAACCGTGCGCTTTGGCGTATTCCGCCATGGCGGCAACTGTAGCGGGCTCGTCATCGTAAGGGCCGATGTGCATGCACTGGACGCACAGACCTTCCTCCCAGGTGAAGAACTCCACCGGGGAGCAGTCCAGTTTCTTTTTGCGGGAGGCTTCCTGCACGGCCCAGTCAAACTCGGCCTTGGTCACGAAGTCCGGCAGCCGGATCAGAGAAATCCAGCAAAAGTCCTCCTTGCGGGAATAGTCCACGCCCTGTACGCCTTCCTGCCACCACAGGCCCTCCAGCGGCGGCACCACATAGTCGAAGTAACCATCCATCTTGTGGCTGCCCATCTTGCTCATTTTGATGGTGTAGGCCACCGCATACAAAAGGCCGATAGCCTGTTTGTAGGCCCCGTTTTCCTCGTTGGGATCGCCATGCCCACGCACCGCCAGAAAGTTCATGGCAGGCACCGTGACGATACCCGGTGTTTTGGGCGGCAGATAGAATTCCTTGTATTCTTTCTTGTAGTCAAAGGGCATCTTTCGGTACTCCTTTCCAGTTTTCCAGGCGTTCAGAAACCGAAGCGCGAAATTCTTCCTCGGTCAGCGCCGGGTCCCGCACCTGCTCCCACAGTTGGCAGGGCGCATCCGCACAACCGCCGCAGCCGGTGCGATGGTTTCGGTGTACGGCACAGGCATAGAGCGGGCAAGCCTTGTCCTGCGGTGCATGGAACACTTTCCCGGCGCATTCATTGCACCCCGGACATTCGCCCCGGTACAGCGGGCAGGCGGCGCACTCCAGGCCGCAAACGGTCAGCCCCAGTGCCAGACGCCGGGCCTTTTTGCTCATTCCGGCCAGCACCAGGCCGTAGGACCTGTCCAGCATACCCCGCAGCAGCTCGTCCGGCACGGCACCATCGGGGCGCACCGAGACCCAACACCGCTTGTCGGAATAGTAGCCGGGCAGGATATCTTCATACTGCCTGCGAAAGAAATCCGATTCTTCCGGCTCCAGCTTCAGGTTGATGTAATAGGGTGTTCCGGCGTTATCCAGGCATACCGCCGCAAACATTTTGCCGCCGATATGATACCGGGTCCACTGCCAGACCGGCTGAAAATCCCGCGTCACGCCGCGTTTTTGCATGAGATATTCGTCCAGCCACAGGTAACGCATAGTCAACCCTCCTCTGAATATCGCTGCGCCAGCCGCCTAACAAGAGCGCCCAGCTGTTCCCGCAGTTCGGCAGGCTCCAGCAGTTCAGCGCCGTCGCCAAAGGTGAGAATCCAGCTCAGCACGCTGTCTGCGTCCGGAAATCCCCAGCGAAACAGCAGCCGCCCGTCCGGCTGCACGGTAAAGCTGTCCGCGCCGTATTCTTCCACCAGCCGCCAGCGGCAGGCCGGTTCAAAGCTGGCGCACACCTGGTATTTGGTGGGAAAAATCCGCTCCAGGGCGAAGTCCGGCAGCGGTGCGGGACGCGGGGAGATCGTCTCCCCGGTGGAAAGGCCGGTCATGCGGTTGAGTTTGAACAGGCGGAAATCCTTCCGCGCCAGGCACCAGCCCCACAGATACCAGGCGGACCACCGAAACACCAGGTAATAGGGCTCCGCACGGCGCGTCGAGGTGCCCTTGGGGGCGTCGTAGGTGAACTGCACCAGTTGGTGCTGCTGGATGGCGGTCTGGAGCGCTTCGATCTTCGGGGCCAGGCTGCTCTTGTACCAGGAGGACAGGTCGATGAGCATGTGCGCACCACCGGAAACAAGTCCGCTATTTCCTGCGGACAGCTTTTCCATCAGCTGGGCATAGCGCCGGGTGCCGCTGACGCTGTCCAAACTGCGCAGACCCGCCAGGATGGCCTGCATCTCGGGGGCGGTGAGGACCGTGCGGTCCACCCGGTAGCCCTCCATGATGGAGATGCCGCCGCCCGCGCCCTGGGCGGTGGCGATGGGGATGCCCGCCCGGCCCAGGGCTTCGATGTCCCGCTGGATGGTGCGGCGGGAGACCTCGAACTGCGCTGCCAGCTCCGGCGCGGTGACCTGTTCCCGCCGAAGAAGGATGGACAAAATGCCGATCAGCCGGTCCATTTTCATGCCAACCACCGCCCTTGCTCTTTTGCCTGTATTATACCATAGGAACCGGACAACTGTCTGTCATGTTTGGCTTTTCGGGGATGTTTTTCTGTGGAAAAAGCAAAGGGATTTTCTTGCAATCCCGCCGAAAATACGTTATGATAGGGCTGTCATCGGAGGACAGTACACCGTAGTGTAGGGGAGTAAGCTAAGGCTTGCAGGCCGCCTGTCGGATACGGTGTCGAGTGCGCTCGGTTATTGCAGTTGCTGTAATGGTCGGGCGTTTTTCTTTAGGAGGGCAATCATGCAACACACAGCCGTCAGTCTGGTTCCCCTGGAGGCCGCCGACCGGGAGCAGTTCATTCTGGACAACCAGCGGTCTTTCCGATACGGTGCCTTGCAGGAGTTCGGGATGCGGGACGATCACCTGGACAGCCACGGCGAGATCATCTCCCGCAAGACCATCGAAGCATGTCTGGACGCTCCGGACAGCGAAGCCTACCGCATCGTCTGCGACGGGCAGAAAGTGGGCGGTGTGATTTTGAAAATCGACCGCACCACCCACCACAACGAGCGGGATATCCTGTTCACCGACCCGGATGTCCACAGCCGGGGCATCGGCTACGGCGCATGGCAGGCGGTGGAGGCGCTGCACCCCGAGACCAAGGTGTGGGAGACCTTCACCCCGTATTTTGAAAAGCGGAACATCCACTTTTACCTCAACAAGTGCGGCTTCAAGAGCGTGGAGTTTTTCACCGCGCAGCACCCCCTTGACCTGCCGCCTCAGAACGGAGAGGAGCAGGACGGCCCCGACGAAATGTTCCGCTTCGTCAAAGTCATGGAGTGATGGCCGGCAAGGCCCGGTCTACATAGGCCGCTGATTCGGCCGATTCGGAAACAGTGGCATTTATAAAGGTGAAAATTTTCATGAATATCAACTACGCTAAGATGGATAATACATTTGATGAAATCTATGCTCTACTGGTGACGAACTATCTGTTTCCTGGTTTTGCGGATAGCATGAAGAAATGGGAGAGCCCGGACTGGAAAAATGAAGATGATACGTTTTCTCTGGAAGTCACACGCGCGCAAAACAGTCATATCGGCTACACAAACAATGTAATGGCCAAGTATCTAGGGCAATTTCAGAATCAAATCCCTCCGAAAATACTTCAAAGCTTCCGTGGTTGGACGTGTTTTAAGGATGGGAAATTGCTGGCCATTTCCGATAGCAAAGGACTTGTTGATGGGGCTCGTCATATTTACTTCTTGTTAGACCATCTAGATAACAAATTAAAAAAGCTGAATGCTTCTCACTTTACAAGTTGTTGCCATAACTATTTGTTTGAATTTTCTGAAGGCTGTTTTTCAGATTACGACAAACAGCAATTATCTGATGGCATACAAAAGTTATCCTCATCGTATCCGCGTACCTTTGACAAAATAATTGCTAGCGCTTATGACAATGTTTTATATTTTCTTTCTGATGGCACTTGTTTTGAGGACAATGTGCCAACTCAAGAATTTACACGGTTGGCAATTCTGTACCGCAAGTCTTCCAACTGGCAAAAAGGTACATCCTATTCCGAAATACGGAAACATCTTTTGAAGTAATGTTTTATGAGGCTTTTTATGAACAAAACACCCCAAAACAGGCAGATTCAGATCCGGCTTCCCGGAAGCGGAGAGCTGTGTACCTTTTCCGTGGATAGCAACACCCGCTTCAGCGACGTTTTCCATACGCTGATCGGCAAGGGCTGCTTTTCCAGCCCGCAGGGGGAACGCCCCGTCTGGGTGCTGCTGTGCGGTGATCAGGACCTGGTCACTTGGGTCTCCGGGGAGAACGCCTTCTATGACCGCTTTCCTTTCGGGGAACCGCCCATCGCCAGCGTTCCCGGTTGGGTCGCGCAAGAAGTTCATTTTACATCCTACCCTGACCCGCTGGCACGGGCCAAGGCGATTTATCTGTACTTTGCAGGGTCCAAACCTATCATGGGGCATGAGGGATTCCTGCGCGAGTACAAAAGCTATCAGGTTTCCCAGGAGCAGGAAGCGCTCTGGCAGGCTGAGTGCAGCGGGAACCGGTAAAACTGAAACTATATTGAACCACCCGGCGCTGCCGGTCAAGGGATGATCCTTTGGCCGGTGGCGCTGTTTTTTGTGTCCAGTTTGCTTCACCGCCGCCAAAAGCGGGAAAATCA
The DNA here is from genome assembly GCF_057005535.1 of Subdoligranulum sp. DSM 23681. Taxonomy (NCBI): domain Bacteria; kingdom Bacillati; phylum Bacillota; class Clostridia; order Eubacteriales; family Oscillospiraceae; genus Subdoligranulum; species Subdoligranulum sp. DSM 23681. Next base: position 582,163 of record NZ_CM168050.1, read on the forward strand.
CAGGAAAACGGGCAAAAATTTCTCAAAACGCAAAAAGCCAATAAAGCGCGATACATCGATGGATAAACGTGTGACTTTTTCAAAACTAACGTGCAAATCCATCTTCACACGGAACCGTTCCCAAACGTATAGCATTTGGCGTCAAGGCGTGATATTCTGTTGCCACGGAACCTTGAAAACTGAATACCCGGCCGCTGAAGGAGATACGATCTTGCCATGACCCGCAGGGCGAGCGAGACGACGTTGGGGAGACCCCCGGACAGGAACGGATTTGGCGGACCGGCCCTTTATTTGAACTTCATGAGGGAGGTGCTTTTGTGAATGAACAAGAGATCCTCTGTTTTGCGGATATCCAGGCAGAGGAAGTGAAGTGGCTTTGGTATCCTTACATCCCATACGGGAAGATCACCATATTACAGGGCGACCCCGGATGCGGCAAAACCATGGCGGTGCTGTCATTGGCGGCGCTGCTCTCCAAAGGGGAAAGCCTTCCCTTTGAAGAAGCCGTCCGGGAACCCATCAACATCCTGTACCAGACCTCAGAGGACGGCATTGCCGACACTATCAAACCGAGGCTGGAGAGCGCGGGGGCCAACTGCACCCGCATCAAGATCATCAATGAAGAAAAGCGGGCGCTGACCTTCGACGATCCACGGCTGGAGCAAAGCATCCTGCAGGAGAACGCCCGTCTGCTGATCCTCGACCCACTCTCGGCCTACATCGGCCCTACGGTGAGCATGAATCAGGCCAACGAGGTGCGGGGCGCTTTCCGCAGTCTGTACGCCATGGCCCAGCGCACCAGATGCGCCGTGCTGATCGTGGCGCACATGAATAAGATGAGCGGCATCAGCGCCCTGTACCGAACCAGCGGTTCCATCGACATTGCCGGAGCCGTGCGGTCCATTCTGACCGTAACACGATACCAGCGTTCGCCCACACAGCGGGTGCTGGTGCCGGTGAAAAGCAATCTGGCCGCTGCCGGTCCGGCACTGCTGTTTGAGCTGAGCGACCATGTGGAATGGCTGCGGCAGCTGGACGAGGACGCCGAATCCCTTTTGAACGGCTGCGACAGTCTGTCGGAAGCCCCCACCAAGCAACAGCAGGTGGAGGAAGAACTGCCCCGGCTGCTGGAAAAGGGCCCTATACCCAATCAGGAGATCATCCAGCATTTCAAGAGCAAAGGCATCCAGGACCGGACGGTGAATCTGGTCAAAGGCAGGCTGAACATCCGCAGCGTCCGCAAGGGCGACAAGTGGTACTGGCAGCTGAACGCATGAACCAAGGCAACCATGCAAAGGGACGCGCCGCCGCTGCCCCTTGCGTTGTTGCATACTTACCCAAATTGACGAACCAAAAGGAGAACCCATGAAAAACAAAACCAAACAGCGGACCAAAGAAGTGAAGGTCCGCCTGACCGAGGGAGAGCTGGCACGGCTCAACGACAACGTGGCCCTCACCGGGCTGTCCCGGGAGCAGTATCTTCGTCTGCTCATCATCCACAAGACACCCACGGCACTGCCGCCCGCCGATTACCGGCTGTTGCTGCGGCAGATGCAGTGGATGGAAACCCAGCTGAAAGAGCTGGCAGGCAACCAGTCCACCGACGAGAACCGGGAGCAGCTGGACTACACTCTCCAGCTGCTGAACAGCACGGTGCTGCTCATGCAGGGTGCCATGCTGCCCCGGACGTTTTCGCCTTTCACACCCAACACACCCGATGGAAAGGAGGTAAATCCCTATGGAGGGTTTGCAGATTGATTCCCGCTACATTGCCCACAAGCTGATTCAGCGCCTGTATGAGCAGGGCAAGATCAACAAGGCCACCTACGACAATGTGCTGGCCACCTATCCGCTGGTCCCGGCAGTGCCGCTTGCCCCGGGCAAAAAGAAAAAGAAGCGGCATTGAAGAATACCCGTTTGTACATTTCTCAAACAAAAACCAATACGCTACAATGAGCGTACACCAAAGGAGGTTGATCCTATGAGCTTTTTACAGGAATACCGGAACCGGCCCCGAAAGGTGGTCTTTTACGGGCGGGTTTCCACCGAACACGAGGCCCAGGTAGCGGCGCTGGACAATCAGATGGACTGGTACCAGGACCTGGCGGCCAGAAATCCCAACTGGGAGGTGGTGGGCCAGTATGTGGACGAGGGCATCACCGGCACCCAGGCCACCAGGCGTCCGTCCTTCATGCAGATGATCCGGGATGCGGAGCGCGGCAAGTTTGATCTGGTGGTCACCCGCGAGGTCTGCCGCTTCGCCCGCAACACGATGGACACGCTGTTCTACACCCGGAAGCTGAGCAAGCTGGGGGTGGAAGTCTACTTTGCCGCGGACAGCATCTGGACGATGGACAACGAAGGCGAGCTGCGGCTCACCATCATGGCCACCATGGCCCAGGAGGAAAGCCGCAAGACCAGCGAGCGGGTGCGGGCCGGCATCCAGATGAGCCGGGAAAAAGGGGTGCTATTCGGCAACGGCAACATCCTGGGCTACGATCTGGACAAGGCCCACAACACCTACGTCATCAACGAGGAACAGGCCGAGACGGTGCGGATGATCTTTGAACAGTACGCCACCGGCGACGGGCTGGGCAAGGTAGCCAAGGCCCTGATCGCAAAAGGCCGCAAGGATGGCGGCGGGCACATGAAATGGGATTCCAGCAAGATCACCCGCATCCTGCGCAACCCCACCTACATGGGCTACTGCGTCTACAACCGCACCCGGACCACCGACCTGCTGGACCACACCCGGGAGAAGAACAACGACGAGGGAACCTACATCCTGAAAAAGGGAAACTTCACCCCCATCATCGACGAGGCACTCTGGCACCGGTGCAACGACATCCGCCGAAGCCGCCAGCGGAACCTGCTGGACGAGAACGGCAAGCCCCGCAAGTACGGCGGCACCGTCGCCAAGAACGTATGGGTCACCAAGCTGGTGTGCCACTGCGGTTCCAAGCTGCGGCGGTATCTGTGGAACACCAAGGCGGACGGCACCCAGGTCTATGGCTTTGAGTGCTACCGCCACAAGAAGCAATCTGCCCTGTATCTGAAAAAGCACGGCCTGCCCGAGGGCATCTGTGAACTGAAAGCTTTCCCCGAATGGAAGCTGGAACTGATGGCCTTGAAAATCTTCGAGACCGTGTGGGGCAACCGGCGGGAGGCCGTGCTGGAAGCCTGCCGGATGCTCAATGCCTGCTACCGGGAGGAAAGCGCCGACCCGGCCAAGCTGAAAGCGCTGGACAAGCGCATGGACGCCCTGAACCAACGGCTGGACAACCTGATCATGATGAAGGCGTCCAACCAGATCACCCTGAGCCAGTTTGTGGAGCAGAGCAACGAGATCGGCGTTCAGCAGCAGCGGGTCAACAAGGAGAAAACGGAACTGCTGGCCAAGCAGGGGGATCACAAGACGCTGGACATGGATGCCATCGAGGCCAGCCTCTGCGAAGCGGTGAATTTTACCGACGGCATGGTGAGTGAGTGGTTCATCCAGAACTTTGTCCGCCGCATCACACCCATCGACGATACGCGGTTCGCCTGGGTGCTGGATCTGGCGCCCGAACCCCAGACGCTGGTCTGCGAGGTCAACGGGCGGAAGGAATATCCGCGTATTACACTGGAAAGCAATTTATACCGGGGGGCCTGGCCGCCCCCCGGGGCTTCCCGCCAAACCTTTCTGATCAACAGGAACGGTCGGCTGAATGGGGACATTTCGGCGGCGGGATTGGCACAGGACAGGCTGCGTGCAAAAGGCTGTGTTCCGGGAGCACTCCCCTCTCAAAAAAGTGCATGACCGCTTGCATGGAAGCAGTCCCACCTCCTACAATAAAGTTACGGTTCAAGGCGCGGCAGCCAGCCGCGTCTTTTTCCATCTCAAAGCCGAAGCTGTTAGAATGGGAGAGCAAATTGCCTGACATAGCTCACCTTGGGCCGACACGCCCGTAAATGAGTCCGTCAGCCGCCTCTCTCATTCGCAGCATTCGATTTGCGCAGGTTGTACCACCGATTTGCGGTGCGTTCGCGTCACCCAGGAGATTGAACAGGCGATGAGTAAACGGCGGAAAGCCATATCCAATCAGAAGGAGGAGCAAAATGAACGCAGTAGGGATCGACATTTCCAAAGGGAAAAGCACGGTGGCTGCCCTGCGGCCAATGGGTGAAGTGGCATTTCTGCCACAGGAATTTCTCCATACCGAAGTTGGTTTGGAGCAGATGGCTGGCGCCATCGTCGCATTGGGCGAAGATACCCGCGTCATCATGGAATCCACAGGCCGTTACCACGAACCGGTAGCGGCAGCACTACATGAGTACGGGATCTACGTCTGCGTCCTGAATCCGCTGCTCATCAAGCAGAGCGGCGGCGGCTCCATCCGCAAGGTCAAGACCGACAAGGCTGACGCTCTGAAGATTGCAAAGTATGGCCTTGACAACTGGGTGGATCTGCGGGAATATACTCCCATGGATACGATTAGACAACAACTGAAGCTGTGCAGCCGCCAATACAATCTCTACATGAAAACAGTGGTGTCGCTGCAAAACAATCTCATTTCGCTGACCGACAAGACCTTTCCCGGTGTAAACGAGCTTTTCTCCAGCCCAGAGCGTGCTGACGGCCACCAGAAATGGGTGGATTTTGTCATGACCTTCTGGCATTGCGATTGCATCTGCCGTGCCAGCGAAAAGGCGTTTACAGAACGTTACCAGAAGTGGTGCAAACGCAAGGGATACCATTTCAGTGCAGAGAAGGCGCTGGACATTTACGCCGGAAGCTGTGGCCATTTTACGACACTGCCGAAAAACGAGAACACAAAGCTGCTCATTGTCACGGCTGCTCAACAACTTCTGGCGGGAAAGACCACGCTGGCCACTCTGCGGGCGGAAATGACGCGGCTTGCATCCCAACTTCCAGAATACGAAACCGTGTGCGCCATGTACGGCGTTGGGAAAATAACTGCCGCGCAGCTTATGGCCGAAATTGGAGATGTGCGCCGTTTCCCGCGCCGCAGCTCCATCGTGGGCTTTGCAGGTGTTGATCCCGGCGTGGATGAATCCGGCAAGCACAGCGCAAAGAGCGTTCCCACCACAAAGCGAGGCTCACCACATTTGCGTAAAACACTCTACCAAATCATCTGCACATACCTGAAAAAGTCTCCAGCGGATGAGCCGGTGTACCAGTTCCTTGATAAGAAACGCGCAGAGGGCAAGCCCTACTTTGTCTACATGACTGCCGCTCAGAACAAGTTCCTGCGCATCTACTACGCCCGCGTGAAAGAATGCCTGGAGGCTTTTGATACAGAACCTGCTAAGCAATCGTAATCTTTAACAACCGAATTTCTTTCCGGCTGGCGAGATGCTTTCTCTCCGGTCTGGTTTGTTGTACCTTTTTTAGCCTCGCAAAATTTGCGGGACTTTTTTTATTTCATCTATTGACTTTTGTTTGCAGGACTCATTTTCATAACCAAAAGAGGCGGAACCTTCCTGCAGATGGTCCGCCTCTTCCGGGATTGCTATTGGTCATCATTTGCGTAAAAACAGTCAACGCTCCATTCTTCGCTCCGAATCAGTAGCGGCAATAGGAGTGGTTGCACTGTTCGCCGCAGCCGTCGTGAGAATCACAAGTGTCCCCCTGGCACGACGCATTCAGCGTCACGTGCTTCATCTTTTCAGCCAGGTTATCGCCTGCATAAATCAATTCCATTCTTTTCACCTCCTTTGGTTCGGACATTTTCTGTTCTGATGATTCGGTCAATTGCCGGTATCCGCAACATCCGCGCCGACACTCAGGCTGTATTTTTTGTTGACATAGTCGTCCATGTCATATTTGACAGGAGAACATGTCTTCTGTTTTTCCCAGACGCGTTTCAGAATGCATCCTCCCATACACAGCGGAAGAACTTTGCAAGCCAAGCATTCGGGGTCATCCGGGAAACTGCGGGCCAGGAAGGCAGTCGCATTCACGGAAGAGAGCTCAAGCCCTGTCTCCATTGCCGAGAAAACGTTGTCGTAGGCACGGGATGGCGTCCCGATATCATTCCAACATTTGTACATATTCCCCTTCTCATCGAAACAATAGGAATACACTTTGGCCGCATCGCAAAAAGCAAATCGCGCGCGGTTTGCCTTGCTGTTTCCCATAATGCCGTTTTTCTTAAGTACGCCGGAAAATTCCTGCATGGAAAGAACCATGTCATCCACATTCTCGTTGTTGAATTCATATTTCGCCATGTGGGCGCCATAGGCGGACATGTTCACTCCGTTTTCCGCTGCAATGGAATTGATCAGCTGCTTGAGCTGTGTGAATTCCTCCGCATTTTTCTTGTGCAGATTGCTGCGGATCTGAATCTGAATGGGCGTCTTCATCCGGCGCAGGTTGGAGATGATGACATCAAACGATCCTTCGCCATTGGCAAGGACACGCGTTGCATCGTTGGTCTCCTTCATGCCGTCCAGAGTGATCTGGATGCGGCCAACCTGGGCCCGCTCCAAAATGGCCATGTTCTCCGGCGTCAGGAAATATCCATTCGTGGACATGGCGGACGTATAGGAAACACCGTATTTATGGGCAAGTGACAAGAGCTGCTGCGCCATGTGGTCAATGATATCAATCCCAAGCAGCGGCTCTCCGCCGAACCAGTACACAAAAAGCTGCTTGTGATGATGCTCCTGGATGGACTTCTCAATAAACCGGATGATGGCATCCTGCGTTTTTTCGTCCATCATGCCGCTGCCGTGGCGCTCGAAACAATAGGGGCACCGGAAGTTGCACGACAGCGTCGGGGCAATCAGCACGGAGAGAAGTTCACTGTCGGTACAGGTAAGCTTGTTCCCGAGCAAAAGATAGTTCAGCTCGTCAAAATTGTCGATGAGGAACCCATTCTTCAGCAAAAAGGCACGGACATCATCGTGTCCCTCTGTTTCCAGAATGCCTTCATACAAACGCTTGTGTTCTTCATCCAGTTTGACCAGCGCACCCGCCAGGAAATTATACAGCAGATAGGCGTGGGAATCGCCTTTGAGTTCACACAAATGGTTGTACTTTGAATATTGCATCGGCAGCCCTCCCTGCGGACAGCACCGCTTGAAAAGTCCGGATGGCCTGAAATGTGACCATCTTCACAGGATAACAATAAAACCAACTATTTACATTCATTGTATCCAATGAACCCGAACAAGTCAATTGCTGGTACAGTTGTTTTTTCTGCCGGGGCTTTGGGCAGTTTTCAGCACAGCAAGGCAGCCAGACGATCCAGACCTCTCCCCTGCCCCGGGGATCCCACGCAGCGGCTGGGACAGGTGTTGACCGCATGGTCCAGCAGCGGCTGGCCGCCGGATGCGGGGTCCAGGAATGTCTCCATTGCCAGCACGTCCTCCCATGCCCGGTTCAGGAAAGCCACCTCCCGGCGGCCATGGGTCCTGGTCAGGACATCCTCCCCCGCCGCCTGCAGATACCCGGTCACACTTTCGGGCGGGAATCCGGCGGCCAGAAGGCTTTCCCGCAAACCCGTCCGGAACAGGGCCGGCAGGTCCGCCCAGAGCAGCGGCGGCACATCATACCGCACAAAGGTATACCGGCTGTGGCAATGGACCGCCAGCAGGCATTTGCGGCCCCGCAGTTCGATCCCGTGCAGGTCCCAGCAGAAGCGCCGGTCCGGCTGGGTACCGTAGTCCGGCGGTTTCAGCTTCAGAAACCGCTGCAGAGGAAACGTCAGTCCCAGTTCCATCATGGTACCTCGTGGGGAATGGTGATTTTTTCCACCCGGATCTGCCCGTTTTCTGCCTCCGCCATCATCATGGTGATTTCCTGATGAAAACGGCGGGGTCCGCAGGAGCCCGGGTTGAGCCACAGGTGCCCATCCCGCTCTTGGTGCACATACTTATGGGAGTGACCGAACACCACCACGTCCACCCCGCTCAGGTCCGCCGGGAGTTCCTTTTTGTTGTGGACCATGTAAAAGGTCACGCCATCCAGCGTCAGGGTGAGGTCGTGGGGAATGTCCGCGGCCCACTCCTTGTCGTTATTGCCGCGGACAACATGCACAGGTGCATACCGGCGCAGTTCTTCCACGATCTCCGGTTTGTTGATATCACCCCCATGAAGGATGACATCGGCGGTTTTCAGCATCTCCTTGACCTCCGGCCGCAGCAGGCCATGGGTGTCGGACAGAATGGCGATCTTCATATCCGGTTGCCTCCGTTATGACGCTGCAGGAGGTCCCGGCAGAATTGTCGGGCATCCTCCAGGTCCCGAGCATCCGGGTGCCCTTTGGCAACGCCGCCCACCAGACGGAAAGGTCCGAAGGTGCAGTAGCCCCGGCAGCCGAATTCACCCCATACGGGGCAGCCCTTTTCTTCGGCGACCGCAGCGATGGACCTGGTCCCGCTGCCCTTGGCTCCGCCGTAGGTGTAGACAAAAAAGACCGGTTTGCCCGCCGGCAGATACTGTCGGGCAAAATCCACCACCGCTTTCTGAAATTCAAAGCCGGAGATTCCCGCGGCAAACCCGATGCAGTCGTAGTCTTCCAGCCGGACGGTCCGGCAGACGGTCACGTCGATCAGGTCCATTTCCGTTTCCCGGGCCATGGCCTGCAGCACTTTCAGGGTATTGCCATGGTGGCGGGAATAGTAACAAACGGCCATTTTCATTGTGCATCGCCTCCCTGCAAAGTCCATCCGAAGTCATTGTGGTAGATCATCTGGCGGGTCATGCCGCCGTCGATACAGATATTTTCGCCGGTGATGAAGCCCGCCTTGTCGGAGCAGAGATACAGCACCATGTTGGCGATATCCAGCGGGTTGCCCACACGCCCCGCCGGCTGCTGGAACGCATCGGGGCCCTGGTACACGGTATAGTCCGTGTCGATCCAGCCGGGAGAGATGGAATTGACCCGCACTTTCCCTGCCAGACTCACAGCCAGGGCATGGGTCAGGGCCGATATGCCGCCCTTGGCAGCCGTATAGCTTTCGGTCCCGGGCTGGCTCATGCGGTCCCGGGAGGAAGAGATGTTCACGATGGCAGCGCCGGGGGCAAAGTGCGGCGCAAACAGTTTGGTCAGGTAAAACGGCGCCGTGACCCCCACCCGCAGGGCGTAGTTGAACTCCTCATAACTGCAGGAATCCAGCCCTTTCATCAAAGGCAGGGCGTTGTTGATCAGGTAATCCACATGGCCATGGTCCTCCACGACCTTGCGGGCAAAGGACTCCAGGACCTGCTGGTCGGCCAGATCCCCCACATAGTACCCGTTGGGCAGCAGATCAATGATGCAGACTTTTGCCCCCGCCTTGCGGAATTCCTCCGCAATGGCTTTGCCGATGCCTTTGGCACCGCCGGTGACAACAGCCACTTTGTTTGTAAACATGGTTTGCTCCTTATTCTCGGTCATTCTGCGTCCGACTCAGATGATGATGCCGTCACAGTGGTCGATTTCATGCTGGATGATCTGGGCTGTCCATCCGGTGAACTTTTTGATTCGCTGCTGAAATTTTTCATTCTGCCACCTGACCTTGATGCTCTTCCACCGTTTGGCCGGACGTACCCCGGTAAGGGACAGGCATCCTTCCTCTGTCTGGTAGGGTCCGGTTTTCTGGATGATCTCCGGGTTGAACATGACCATATAACGGCCCTCGTTGTCAAAGGCAATGATGCGCTTGTTGACCCCGATCATATTGGCGGCCATGCCCACACAGCCCGCCTGATGATGTTCCAGCGTTTCCAGCAGGTCCTCTGCCACCGGCAGGTCCGCCGGGGTGGCCGGCGCTGATTTTTGGGCCAGGAACGACTCGTCCCGGCAGATATCCCGTATCATTTTTTGGTCTCCTCCTGTTGCTTGATGACAGCGGCAATGGTCTCGGCCGCCACACGGGCTCCCTCTTCATTGGGGTGAACCCCGTCGAACTCATACAGGTCCCTGGTCTGGGACAAGGCACTGAACCGGCTGCCCACATCCGCCAGCAGCGCATGATTCTCCCGAGCGGCCTGCCGGTAGGCGTCGGACAATCCCTTAGCCATTTCCTCATAGGTCCAGCCCTTGTCGGCCAGTTCGGCCCCATCCCGTCGGTAGGCCCAGGTGGCATACAACACCGGCACGGCCCCGTTTGCCCGGATTTTCTCACAGAGCTGCCGCACACTGGAAAAGAATCGCTCCGGCGTGGTGATCGGGCCATGGCTCATCTCCTGCAGCACCACATAGTCCCAGTGCTCCTCCGTCAGTGCCTTCCGGGTCATGGCGCCCAGCCGGGTCTTCGGGTTCAGCTGTTCCGCCAGCCGCGCACCGCCGCGGGTATGCTGCACCACCTCCGCACCGGTCAGTCCGGCCAGAAGCTCCGGCATACGGTTGGTGAAAGTCAGGCTGTTGCCCAGCATCAGTATCCTCATGGTCATCCCCCTTTTTGTAACTTATTCTTTGCAGTCAGGAAGTCCTGCCGAAACTTGTACGACAAAGAGACCGGCGCTGCGTTGGGCCGTGTCTGCCTGCCGCTTTACCGCAGGCCGTAATCCCGCAGGCAGCGCCGGATCCCGTCCGCGGTATCATCAAACACCACGCCGCCCTTGCGGGCCCTGGCAGTGTTCATGGACAGATTGCGGGCACGGTCCCCCGGTACAAGTTCGGGCGCCACCTGCAGGGCTGCACAGAACCGCCAGGCCGTTTCCAGCATATCCAGGTCGTTTTCGCTGCCGAAGTTATAGACCCCGCCGGACAGTTCCAGCACGGGCAGCAGGTTTTCCACCGCCTGACGCACATAGGTGACACCGCGGTAATCTCCGGGGGAGAAGGTCAGGGACTGGCCGTGCAGGGCGGCGTGAAGCAGATTCAAGGGCAGGTTGCCCCGGATGGGCAGACCGTACCCGGGCAGATCATACAGCCAGGTGGCCCGCAGCAGCACCGCATCCGGCAGAGCGTCCAGCACCCGCTGTTCCATCTCCAGTTTGTGGCGGCCGTAGACGTTGGCGGGCGTCAGCGGGAGTTCTTCCGACAGAGAGCCGTGCAGCTCCACGCCGGCATAGACCTGGTCGGAACTGAACGCCACCAGCTTGCTCCCCTGCCCTGCCGCCGCTTTGGCCAGCCAGAGCGGCAGCTGCACATTGGCGCGATAAGATTCTTCCGGGTGGGCTTCACAGTAACCGGTATCGGACAATGCCGCCGTGTTCAGGATGGCATCGGGGCAGGTTTCGGCCACCAGGCGGGCGATGTCGGATTCGGTGGCCCGGGCCATAAGGCCGCGGGGCGCCGGGATCAGTTCCAGCCTTCCGGCCAGCTGCGCCATCACCCGGGCCCCCACAAACCCGCCGGAACCGGTCAAAAGAACACGTTTCATCGGGAAACTCCTTTCTGCCGGGGGAGGGAAAAAATTCACCAGGCAGTTGCATTTTTTTCATTGTACCACAGGGGCCGTTTTTTGGCTATCCGGGGTTTACCCGCTCCTTTGCCATAGGGTATAATGGGACACAACGATTACGAAAGTACGAGGAACTCTATGATGAAAAAACTGACGCTGCGTCAGCTGCTGACCGTGGCCACCATGCTGTTCGGGCTGTTTTTCGGCGCCGGCAACCTGATTTTTCCCGCCGCCGTGGGGCAGATGGCAGGGCGGGACCTGTGGTGGGCATCGGCGGGACTGCTGATCACCGGTGTGGGCCTGCCCCTGCTGGGTGTGGCCGCCCTGGGCATCAGCCGCAAGGAAGGATTGTTTGCCCTGAGCAGCCGGTTGGGCCGGGGATACGGATTTTTCTTCACCTGTGTCCTGTACCTGACCATCGGGCCATTTTTCGCCATTCCCCGCTGCGCCACCGTCTCCTACACGGTGGGCATTGAGCGTCTGCTGCCCCAGGGCGGCAGCGCGGCGCTGGCCATCTTTTCCCTGGTCTTTTTCGGGGCGGTGCTCTTCTTCTCCCTGCGGCCCGGAGAGATCCTGACCTGGGTGGGCAAAGTGCTCACCCCGCTGTTTCTCTGTTTTTTGGCCGTGCTGGTGGTGCGCGCCCTGACCGCACCGCTGGGAGATGTGAGCCTGGTAGAGCCTTCCGGCAGCTACGCCGCCAACGCCTTTACCGCCGGGGTCCTGGAAGGGTACAACACCATGGATGCCCTGGCCAGTCTGGCCTTCGGCATCATTGTGGTCAATGCCATCCGCAGCCTGGGGGTGGAGGAACCCGGCGCGGTGGCCAGGAGCACCGTACTGGCCGGACTGTTCAGTTCCCTGTTCATGGGGCTGATCTATGTGCTGGTCATTGTGATGGGCGCCCAGAGCCGGGGCGTGTTCCCGGTTTCGGCCAACGGCGGCGAGGCCCTGGCCCTGATTGCCGAGCACTACTTCGGCGGCGTGGGTGCCCTGATCCTGGCCGCCACCGTCACCCTGGCCTGCCTGAAAACGGCGGTGGGCCTGATCACCAGCTGCAGCGAAACTTTTGTGCAGCTGTTCCCTGCCGGACCTTCCTACCGGGTGTGGGCCATCGGGTTCTGTGTGGTTTCCTTCCTGATTGCCAACCTGGGCCTGAACGCCATCCTGGCCTACTCCACCCCGGTGCTCATGTTCCTGTACCCCTTGTCCATTGTGCTGATCCTGCTCACCCTGGGCGGCGGGCTCTTCGGCAATGACCGGGGCGTACTGCGGTGGGCCATCGGTTTCACCATGGCGGCGGCCATCATCGACCTGCTGCGCACCCTGCCGGAAACCACCCGCACACTGCTTCACCTGGAACCGCTGGTGAACGCCGCCGAAAACTGGCTGCCGTTGTGCAAACTGGGATTCGGCTGGGTCTGCCCTGCCATCCTCGGACTGGTCATCGGGCTGGCGCTGCGCCGGGTCCGCCGGACAGCCTGAATCTTCTTACATCCATCCCCACAAAGAACACCCCTCTGCCGCAGCGCTTTTGCAGCAGAGGGGTGTTTTTGTATGGGACGATATGCGTCAGACGCAGGCGCGGGCAGCGGGTATGGCGGCGGAAACCCGGGCTCCATGCAAGGCCGGGTCCGGCAGAAAAGCCTGCCGCAGTTCGGCCACCGAGGGGAAGATCCAGGTGGGCTTGTCGGCGCTGGCCGCCACGTCGGCTTCGGTGGCTTCCCCGCTGAGGACCAGAGCGGTGTCCACCCCGGCACGCAGACCGCAGGCGATATCGGTGTAGAGACGGTCCCCCACCACCAGGGCTTCCGCCGGGGTGCAGCCGGTGTTCTGCAGGGCATACTGCACCATGGCCGGTTCCGGTTTGCCCAGGAATTTGGGGTTGCGGTGGGTGGCGGTCTCGATCATGTTGCAGATGGCGCCGCAGTCCGGCAGATACCCGAAGTCCACCGGGCAGACCAGGTCCGGGTTGGTGGCGATGTAATCCAGCTGGCGGGTGGTCAGCAGCAGGCAGACATCCTTGATCTTCTCATAGTTCAGAGCATTGTCGTAGGAGACCAGCACGCAGGTGATGGCCTTGTCCGAGGCATCAGTGGTGATATTCAGGCCGTTCTGGCGGCATTCCCGGATGAAGGAGTCGGTGGCCAGGGCATAGATATGCTGTCCGGCATAGTGTTCTTTCAGATACCGGATGGTGGCGTAGGCGGCGGTCAGGTAGTTGTCCGGGGTGGTCTCCACCCCCAGGGTGCGGAAAAAGCGGATATAATCCGCCGTTCCCCGGGTGGCGTTGTTGGTGATGAAGACAAACTTGCCGCCGCTGCGCCGCACCGCCTGCAGAAACGCCCCTGCCCCGGGGATCAGGGCATTGCCCCGGCAGATGGTGCCGTCAATGTCCAGCAGGAACAGGCGCTTTTTCATGGGAGTCACTCTCCCAGACGGCTGCGCACCGCCAGGGCCAGTTTGGGGTCGTTGGTGATGACATCGGCGCCTTCCTCCATGAGCCAGCGCAGGTCCTCCTCCCCGTTGACCGTCCAGACCCGCACGGCCAGACCGCTGTCCAGGTAGGTCCGGAGCAGGCTGCCCATCTTGACGCAGTACAGGCCGGGGTGCAGTCCGCCTACGCCCCGCTGCGCGGCATACTGCTCCATATCGCAGGGAATGTCCCCGAAGAGGTAGGCGGTCTGGGCGTCCGGGTCCAGACGGCGCACTTCGGCGATGCTGTAATGGTTGAAGGAGGAGTAGATGATGCGGTCCTGCATGCCCAGTTCGGCCACCAGGTCCAGGGTCTTTTTCTCGATGCCCTCATACCACAGGATGCCGGTCTTGAGCTCGATGTTCACCAGCATTTTACCGGGCTTGACCTGCTCCAGCACCTCCCGCAAAGTGGGAATGCGGACCTCCTCATAGCCGGTCATGCCATTATCCGCACAGAAGGTCTTGAGTTCGGCCAGAGTGTAATCTTTCACCAGGCCGATTCCGTTGGTGGTACGGTTCAGCTTTTCGTCGTGAATGACCACCAGTTCCCCGTCTTTGGTCAGATGCACATCCAGTTCGATGCCGTCGGCCCCCTGCTTTTCGGCCAGAATGAAGGCGGGCAGGGTGTTTTCCGGCGCGTAGGCACTGGCGCCGCGATGGGCGTATACTTTCACATTTTTCATATACCAAGTTTCCTTTCCTGCACAAAAACCGGGAAAAGCCGTGCCTTTCCCGGTCAGTGCTCTCTATACGGGTTATCCGTTGATCAGGTTGTAATTCTCGATGGAGTCGTTCACCTGCTCGGTGATGGCCTTGACGGCGTCCTCGGCGCTCTGGCTGCCGTTGAGCATCTCCTCGATCTCGGTCTCCACGATCTGGCGGGATTCGGGGAAGACGCTGAGCAGGGCGCCGGCGTACTGGGGCGCGGAATCATGCAGCTGGTCGATGGCCGTCTGGAACTGGGGATACTGCTCCATGTTCTGCTTGTACACTTCCTCATCCGCTGCGGCGGTGGTCACCGGGAAGTAACCGGTCTGGGCGTTCCAGTAAGCCTGGGATTCGGGGGAGATCAGGAACTCGATGAAGCGCCAGGTGGCGGCCAGCTTGACGGGGTCGTTGTTGTTCAGTGCCCACAGAGAACCGCCGCCGATGGACACGCCGCCTTCATCGGAAGCGCTGACCGCCGGGAAGTAGGCGGTGCCCACCTCAAAGGAGTCACCGGTATCCTGGAGGACCTGCTTCAGGGAAGCGGTGGAGCCCAGCATCATGGCCGCCTTGCCGGAGGTGAAGTCGGTGGTGGCGGTATCGCTGCCGCTGCGGCCCACGTTGGGGGCGTAGCCTTCATCGTACAGCTTCTTCCAGGCGTTGAGGATATTCAGGGCGCCGCCGTTCTCGTCAAAGACCACCTTGGTGGCAGGGGCGGTGCGACCATTGCCGTTGTCCACCATTTCCAGGCCCTGCTTGCACAGGAACTGCTCGAACCACCAGCCGTACACGCTCATGGCCAGCACTTCCTGGGTGCCGGCCTTCTCCTTCAGCTGGTCGCCCACCTCGGCGATCTCGTCCAGGCTGGTGGGAACTTCGGTGATGCCGGCAGCATCAAACATATCCTTGTTGTAGTACAGCAGCGGGGTGGAAGAGTTGAAGGGCATGGAATACAGCCCCGCGTCGGTGGTGTAGTAGGCGGCAATGTTGGGCTCGATCTGGGACAGGTCATACCCGGCAGCGTCAATGAGCTGCTGCATGGGGATGACCCAGCCGGAGTCGATCATAAAGCGGGTGCCGATGTCGTAGATCTGGACCAGGTCGGCGCCCATGTTGCCGATCTGGGCACTCTTGAGCTTGTTGATGGCGTCATCGTAGCTGCCCTGGTAGACCGCTTCCACCGTGATGCCGTACTGGTTTTCCTGATTGAACTTGTCCACAAGGGCGGTCATGGCTTCGCCGTTGACGCCGCCCATGGAATGCCAGAAGGTGATGGTGGTGCCGGTGGTGTCCAGGGTGTTGAAGTCGTCCCCGATGAGCTGGGCAGCGGCCTGGGCCTCCGCGTCAGCCGCCGTGCTGGCGGTGTCGGCGGTGGCGGTGCTGTTCTGGGTGGAACCGCAGCCCGCCAGGGGCACGGCAACGAGGGCGGCGGCCATCAGGCCGGCCAGGATCTTTTTGGCTTTCATCTTACACTCTCCTACAATATCACATTTGTCAACAGAAATCTATGTCAGGCGGGATATCCCGCCGCAACAGCGAACTTAGCCCTTGACGGCGCCGGAGAACATACCCTTGATGAGCTGCTTCTGGCCGGCAATGAAGATGACCATGCTGGGAATGATGACCGAAACCACACCGGCCATCATCAGGGTGACCGACTGGGCGTCGGTGTTGTCCAGCATGCTGATGCCGATCTGGACGGTGCGCATCTCCTGGGAGCCGGTGACCAGCAGCGGCCACATGTACATGTTCCAGGCGTTGATGAAGGTGTACACCGACATGGCACCGATGGCGGACTTGGTCAGAGGCAGCAGGATGCTGACGATGAACCGCAGGTTGCCGCAGCCGTCCAGCTTGGCGGACTCATACAGGGACATGGGGAAGGTCATGTAGAACTGGCGGAACAGGAAGATGCCCATGGCGGAGGTCAGGGAGGGCAGGATCAGCACCAGGTAGGTGTCCAGGATGCCCAGGGAACTGACGGTCAGGTAGTTGGAGATGATGGTGGCTTCCCCGGGGACCATCATGGTGGCCATGACCAGCATGAACAGCAGATTTTTGCCCTTGAAGTTCAGGAAGGAGAAGGCAAAGGCGGCCAGGGAGCAGGTGATGATCTGGCCCAGGGTGATGCAGCCCGCCACAATAAAGGAGTTGAGCACAAAGCGCAGCAGGGGCACCTGGGTCCAGGCGCGGATGTAGTTGCCGAAATCCGGATGCTTTGGCAGCAAATTCATCTCCATGGTGAAGAGTTCCTCACCGGGCATGAGGGAGACGCTGACCGCGTACAGCAGCGGGAAGAGGATGAACAGCGCCATGATCACGTTGAGCACGATCAGCACGCCGGTGCGGATGCGGCGGCGGCGCAGAGCCGCCAGACCCATGCGGCGGTGCAGGGCGGCCAGTTCCTCCTGGGTGTAATCGGCACGGCGGAGGGTGGCGCCGGTGGGATTTTTCAGAGTTGCGGTGGTATCCATCAGTATTTGACTCCCTTCTTTTCGACCTTGAACATGACCAGCGTCAGCGCCATGATGATGAGGAACAGGATCACGGACTGCGCCGCCGCGCTGCCGAACTTGTAGTTGAAGAAGGCGTCGCGGTAGATGGAGTAGACGATCAGGTTGGTGGACTCGCCGGGGCCGCCCTGGGTCAGGATCTTGACCTGGCCGAAGGACTGGAAGGCCTGGATGATGTTGACCACCAGGGTGTAGAACATGATGGGGCTCAGACCCGGCAGGGTGAGGCGGAAGAACTTCTGGATGCCGCTGGCGCCGTCCACCGAAGCGCGCTCGTAGATGGATTCATCGATGTTGCCCAGACCCGCGGAGAAGTACAGAAAGTTGATGCCGCTGTTCAGCCATGCAGTGAGCACGGCCACGCAGATCAGGGCGTAGCGGGGGTCGCTGATCCAGTTGATGTCCAGACCGGTGACCTTGTTGAACAGGCCGATGGTGGGGTTCAGGATGACCTTGAAGATCATGGCCGCGCCGCTGGAGGCAATGGCCATGGGCAGGGCGTAGGAGGTGCTGAAAGCCCGGATGCCCGGGAAGGTCTTGCTGCACAGCACCGCCGCGATGAGCCCCAGCAGCATGCTGCCGAACACCACGATGACCACAAAGATCAGGGTGACGATGATGCTGTTGTAAAAGCTTTCGGAGGTGAGCAGGTCGATGTAGTTCTGGGCCCCCACAAAGATCTTGGCCCGCCCCAGCTTGTCGGTCAGGAACATGCTCAGGTAGATGGTCTTGACAAAGGGGTAGAACAGAAACATGGCAAAGATGGCAAAACAGGGGATCAGGTAGGCATAAGGGCTGCAGCCCTTGAGTTTTTCCGCAAAGGATTTCATGCTTCGTTCCTCCACTGATAGAAAAGATTCTGTTCGGTCTCGCCGTCAAAGAAGTGGGCGTTGGCCATATTCAGATACAGGGTGGCCTGCTCACCGGCCCGGGCACCATGGTCCGGGTCCAGTCGGGCAGCAAACTCGCCGTCCTCGTTTTCCAGATGAACGATGGCCTCGTTGCCCAGGGATTCGCAGGCGGTGACGGTCCCCTTCATCTCGCCGTACACCTTGCCGCGGGCAGGCGCGGCGCAGATATCCTCCGGCCGGATGCCCAGCACCAGGGCCCGGTTGTCATGCTGGGGCCACAGCACATGGGCCTGGTCCTCGGTCAGGGGGAAGATCTCGCCCCCTTCGGTGAGGAAGGCGGCGCCTTTGCCGGCCCGCTTGACCTGTCCCCGCAGGAAGTTCATGGCCGGAGAGCCGATGAAGCCCGCCACAAACATGTTGGTGGGATGGTTGTACAGGTCGATGGGGGTGGCCACCTGTTGGATGTACCCCGCTTTCATGACCACGATGCGGTCGGCCAGGGTCATGGCTTCGGTCTGGTCGTGGGTGACGTAGATGGTGGTGATGCCCAGCTTGTGGTGCAGGTCCGCCAGTTCCACCCGCATGTGGGTGCGCAGCTTGGCATCCAGGTTGGACAGGGGCTCGTCCATCAGGAAGGCTTTTGGCTTGCGCATGATGGCGCTGCCGATGGCCACCCGCTGCTTCTGGCCGCCGGAAAGAGCCGACGGACGGCGGTTGAGCAGGTTGGAGATGCCCAGCATCTCGGCGGTTTCCTCCACACGGCGGCGGATCTCCTTTTTGGGGACCTTGCGCACCGACAAAGAGAAGGCCATGTTGTCGTACACCGACATCTGGGGGTACAGGGCATAGTTCTGGAACACCATGGACAGGTCCCGCTCCCCGGGTTCGGCGTAGTTGCACAGCTCATCCCCGATCCACAGCTCGCCCTTGGAGATATCCTCCAATCCGGCGATCATCCGCAGGGTGGTGGATTTGCCGCAGCCGGAAGGCCCCACAAAAACCACAAACTCCCCGTCACGGATACGCAGGGAAAAATCACTTACCGCATACTGGTTCTTCTCGAACACTTTGCATACATCTTTCAATACGATCTCAGCCATAGAAGATCCCGTTTCCTCCTCCGGTAACAATCACTGACAGAAGGGCGCTTTTTGTGCCCGTTGGATATGATACCGCAATCGGATGGGCTTTGTCGTTCATGATTCCGTAAAATCTCCGAAAACATTCCAGCACGCAGCTTTATGCACAGATACGTTAAATTTTGTTTTTGTGTCCGGTCTTTCTCCCCTGCCTTTTACCGTTGCTTTACCCGGCAGCCCACTTTCCTTGCCGGAAGTTGACAAATTCTTTTCTTTGGCATGCAAGGGGGCCTCTGTCCCCTGCGGGAAATTTTTCCATCAAAAAAGGCCCGCCGCAGAGCAAACTTTCTGCGGCGGGCCCTTTTTGGGTTATGAAGAAAATAAAAACGCCCCGGTCCATGACCGGGGCATGTGTCTGGTGGAGGATGGGGGACTCGAACCCTCGACCTCTGCGATGTGAACGCAGCGCTCTAACCAGCTGAGCTAATCATCCGTAACGACATGTGTTATTATAGCGCATGCCGGGATGTTTGTCAAGCATGAAACCGGATTTTTTTCACAAAGAAAAAATGCCCCCGCCGGCGCACAGGCAAAGCGCAGGCAGGGGCGGAGGCTGGCTCAGCGGGCCGGCATTATTCCGGCAGATAGATGTGATGGGGCAGGCCTTCCACATAAATGGGGGTCAGTTCGGCCTGGATCAGGGGCATGGCATAGGAAATGAACTCCGGCATCATGTCGGTGTGGTCGGCGTTGATCCATTCCAGCGGGACCTTCTTTTCCAGGTTGGCCACCTCACTGATGGGATGCAGCTCGGTGGTGGACTGGTAAGGCGCGTTGGAGATACGCTTGATGGCCACCATCTCGCCGGTATGGCCTTCAAATGCGGCCTTGACGGCGGCACCTCCCACCTGGTAGGCTTCGGTGATATCGGTGCGGCTGGTCAGGTGACCGGCGCAGCGCTGCAGGGTGGAAAGCTCAATGCAGCGGGTCTTGGTATCCAGGCGGCGGGCCACGGTATTGGCCAGGAAGCGGGCGGTACCGGTCAGGGCCTTGTGGCCGAAAGCGTCCACCGCGTGCACATCGTCGGCCAGCTCGCAGACGTAGCGGCCATCCTCCAGCTTGACGCCTTCGGACACGGCAATGACAATGCTGGGCTTTTTGGCCTGCATGCGCTCCACCTTTTCCACAAAGCGGTCCACATTGAAGGGGATTTCGGGCAGGCAGATCATATCCACGCCCTCGCAGTCCTCGGCCCGGGCCAGAGCGGCGGCGGCGGTCAGCCAGCCGGCGTTGCGGCCCATGATCTCCACAATGGTCACGTATTTGGTGCCGTAGACGGTGGCGTCCCGGATGATCTCCTTCATCACCACGCCGATGTACTTGGCGGCACTGCCGTAACCGGGGGTGTGGTCGGTGACCATCAGGTCGTTGTCGATGGTCTTGGGCACACCCATGAAGCGGATCTCGCTGCCGATATGGGTGCCGTAATCGGCCAGCTTTCCGATGGTGTCCATACTGTCGTTGCCGCCAATATAGAAGAAGTACCCGATGTCCAGTTCCTTCAGGATGGCAAACAGCTGCTGATACACCTGCTCCCCTTCCGGCGTGTGCCAGTCGGGCAGCTTGTAGCGGCAGCTGCCCAGGTAGCTGGAAGGCGTCCGCTTGAGCAGTTCGATGTCCATGGCGCAGGTCAGCTTTTCATCCAGGACGCAGACACGGCGCTCCAGCAGTCCGGCCACACCGTGCATCATGCCATAGACCTTTTCCGCGCCGCGGCGCTTGCAGCTCTCAAACACACCCGCCAGACTGGCATTGATGACCGAAGTCGGACCGCCAGACTGACCCACAATCGCATTTTTTGCCATATTGAACCTCCCGTAATTCTTTCCGGCACTCGATCTCTGCCGGACCTTTTCCTTGTATTCAGTGTAGCATTTCCGCCCGCTCTTGGCCATTGTGGGAGTTGGCAACCGGATATTTCCCTTTGTGCAAGGCAAGTGTTCCGCTGAGTGGAACGCCGTTCCGTATGTTGAATTTTGCCTTTTCCAGTCGTTCCGCTCAGCGGAACAGCAAGGCTCTCCGCGGAGTGAAAGGCCCCCGCTTTCAGCATTGTAAAAATTGCTTTTCTGCACGTTTCCCTTCCCCCGCCGCCTCTTCCCATGGAGCGGAAAGTGAAAGCCCGTCCCTGCACAAAAGGCGCAGGAACGGGCTTTTTTAGAATCAGGCCGTCAGACCGCTGTCCTTCAGGCCCTCAATCAATTTTTGTGTATAAAGGGCGGCGCCCTCACTGTTCAGATGGTTGTTGCTGTCATAGAAGTATCCGGCGTCCATGACGGCATCGGGATAATCCACCAGCACCGGCAGGCCCAGTTCTTCCCGCACTGCATCGGCATAGGCGGCATTGTCTTCCGCACTGCTGGTCACGCACAGGGCATTGAGGGGCGCGTGGCTGAAGAGTACCGTCACCCCGCGCTGTTCCATGGTTTTGGTAAACCGGCGGATGGCCCGCAGGTTATCCTGATCCAGAATTTCCGCACCGAGGGAAACCATGTCCTGGGTGTTGTACTTGTGTTCCAGGATGTTGGTGCGCGGGGTGACCACATCCCCCAGGGGACCGAAGTCATCACTGTGGGGCGTCTGGCCGGGAGCGTAGTCATATGTCGTCCAGTGCAGGCCCTGCAAGGGAGTCCAGTCACTGGGCCAGCGCTGGGCCAGATACCGTCCGGCACTGGCCGCCGCCCCCAGCCACAGGTCCGGCGGCACGCAGGCCCAGGCATCCGGGTCGGTTCCGCAGGCCTGCCACAGCACCAGATAATCCACCCCGGTGTCCCGGAGCATCAGATGTTCCAGCATGAGGATCACCGTATCCCCCGGCTGGGCGTAGCGCTCCAGCATGTTTAGGTACATATCCACCCCCAGATAGGCTGTCACCCCCACGCAGTAGGTGGGCCGGCCGGTGGCGTCAGCAATGGCCTGACAGTCGGTGCCGTACTCGGTGGAGGAACCGCCTGCAATGAGGATGCGGTCACCGCCGGGGGTGTCCCGCAGCAGGTCCAGTTTGTAATGCAGGGTATACAGAAGGCTCTGCTGGGTGGTTTCGGGCACGAAACCGATACAACCGATCAGCAGGGCAAAGGGCAGGCAGAGTGCCAGCAGAAAGACCAGCAGTTTGCCCAGATAGCCGGCGAATGCTTGTTTTGTCATAGTGCCTCCCCTGTCAGAACTGGAAATAAATGAAATCGGCGGTGGCACCGAAGGGGCGGGAACAAAGTGCCGCCAGCACTCCGAAGCAGAGCAGATAATAAAAAGCATACCGCTGCCAGGGACGGGCACGGCAGATGGCGCGCAGGGGGTCGGTGCGGTAGGCGGCGTACCAGTCATAGACCAGCAGGGCTGCCATGAGGGCAAAGGCCAGCCCCAGCAGCGCCGGCGTAAGCCCCGCCGCCCCTGCATAAGCCAGCAGGTGCACCGGGCTGAGTCCCTGCCCCAGATGGGTCAGCACATATACCAGATCAGACAGATCGTTGGCCCGGAAGAAGATCCAGCCGAAGCCGACGATGCAGCAGGTGACCATGGTACGCAGGACCGAGAAAGCCGCGGCCCGGGCGCCCTGCAGGCGGTTCTGCAGGGCCTCCACGCGGGGCAGGTAGAAGGTCTCGGCGCAGAGCCACAGGCCGTGATACAGTCCCCACAGCACAAAGGTCCAGCTGGCCCCGTGCCACAGGCCGCTGAGCAGAAAGGTCACCACCAGATTGCGCAGATGCCGCCCCCGGCTGCAGCGGCTGCCGCCCAGGGGGATGTACACATAATCGGTAAACCAGCGGGTCAGGCTGATATGCCACCGGCGCCAGAAATCCTTGACGCTGCGGGCCATGTACGGGCTGCGGAAGTTTTCCATCAGGTCGATGCCCAGCAGTCGGGCACTGCCCACCGCAATGTCGGAGTAGCCGGAGAAGTCGCAGTAGATCTGCACACTGAACAGCATGGTGGCCAGGATCAGGGTCAGGCCGCCCTTCCCTGCCAGATCGTTATAGACGTTGTTCACATAGGTGGAGACAAAGTCGGCAATGACCACTTTCTTGAACATCCCCACGCAGATCTTGCGAAGGCCGGCGCTGAAATTGCCCAGGTCCGGATCATGCCTTTGATGCAGCTGGGGCAGCAGGCTGCCGGCACGCTCGATAGGGCCGGCCACCAACTGAGGAAAGAAGCTGACATACAGGGCATAGTAGCCGAAATGCCCTTCGGCTTGCAGGTCTCCCCGGTAGACGTCCACCACATAGCTGAGGGTCTGGAAGGTATAAAAGCTGATGCCCACCGGCAGAACCAGTTCCAGGGTGGTGGGCTGCAGAGGCAGCCCCACCGCCTGCAGCAGCGCCGTGACGTTCTGAGAGAAAAAGTTGAAATATTTGAAAAAGAACAGACAGGCCAGACACAACCCCACACCGCTCCACAGCGCGGCCTTGCGCAGACCGGGGCGTGCGGCGTGCTGCACGGCCAGCGCGGCCAGCCAGCTGACCACGGTGGTGAAGAGAATCAGCACAATGAGTTCCGGGTTCCAGCTCATGTAAAAGTAATAGCTGAAGCCCAGCAGTGCCGCCCAGCGCCAGCGCTGGGGCAGCAGAAAATAAACCAGAACGGCCAGGGGCAGAAAGACCGCATAGGCCAGAGAATTAAACAGCATGAGACAATTCCTTGTTGTGATAACAAAAAGGTGTCCCCGCCGGACAATACGGCGAGGACAGCATCAGAAAGGAACGGTTACTTAAAGGCGGGCAGGTTCCGCGTGCAGATAAAGCTGACGAACCAGAAGCGCCACCAGAATCACCAGGATCAGCGTGGCGAATTCCGTGGGCCAGACTCCGATCACACCGGCCTGATACAGCATGGCAGGCAGGTTGGATACAGCATGCAGGCCGATGGCAGCGGGATAGCCCCAGGCGGGCAGACGGCGGGTGACCACCATCCAGATCAGCATGGACAGGGCCAGATGCAGCCCGATGGCACACAGCCGCTCAAAGCCGGCGGCCAGCCACTGGGTGGCGGGCACCGCCGCCAGCTGGGCCAGCTGCTCCTGGGCCAGGGTGATCTGGTCCCCTTCCAGGCCGGTGAGCAGGCTGTCGGTATTGCCGCTGTTGATGGCATACATGACCATGAGGTTGTTGACCATGGTGAGTCCTGCCAGCAGAATGGCCTCGATACCGCCGTGGCCCACACCATAGGCAAAGCCCACCGCGGGAGATTTGTCTTTCCGGCACAGCATACGGAGGCCGAGCAGGCGGGCCGTTTCCTCAAACAGACCGGCCGTCAGGCAGCCGTACAGGCAGAACACCACGATATTGTCCCGGATATTGGGAAAAGCGGTGAACACAAGGCCATGCAGGATCTGTTCCAGCACATAGGCGCTGACAATAAAGCAGAACGCGCCGATCATGATGGCATAGCCGCTGCCCTTATGCTTGCGGTTCACCGCAATGCCAAGGCCGATGGGCACGCCAAAAATCACCAGCAGACTGAGCATGGCACAGGCCACCGAAGGAAAAGGAACCGACGTAGGCATACAAAGCACCTCATTCTTTATCCGAGACCGCCGCCCGCGAACGGGTATCATTTAGACGATCCTCTAAATTATGCCTCATTATACCGCACCGTGCCGCACCTGTCAATTTTGCGGCAAAGGGCTGCCATACGCAAATTACAGTTGACAACCTTCCGTTCGTTTGCTATAATGTTAAAGCTATATAAAGCAGCGGATAAGTGCCCGTAGCTCAGTTGGTAGAGCATCTGACTTTTAATCAGAGGGTCCAGGATTCGAGTTCCTGCGGGCGCACCAAAGAAACAACGATAGAGAGCCATTATTTGGTCGTTATCGTTGTTTCTTTTTTTATTGTTTTCGCTTTTGACTACTTTTTGACTACTAAAAAAATAGGCAGACGTTCCAATAGGAATGTCTGCCTATTTTCATTTTTACTTTTCCCTACGGCTCTGGGTACCGAAGTAGAATGCCACCACCATGGTGACGATGGTCATCACCGTGTCGGGCTGCAGCTGGCCGGTCAGGGCCATGACCGCAAACACCGCAATGACCACCAGGGTCACTATGGTCTTGACCTTGATGAGGGCCGCCAGGTTCTGCCAGAGTTCCTGCACAGGGCTGGTCTCGGTCTGGATGACCGGATTATTCTCTTCCTGCATGGTTTTCTCCTTTCATTCTCTACCGGAGCACACCGGCAGACTTATGCCAGCCCTTCAAAGACAGCGCCGTCATCCATGGTAATGCGGACGTTTTTTCCGTGGGCTTCTCGCAGTGTGATCCTGCGCCCCATCCTACTGTCCCTCCTTATCAAATCCATACTTTTCCTGCAGCTGCTTCAGCTTCTGGCTGCGCTCCCGGCACAAGTCCGCGGTGTCCCAGCCATCGCGGCCCCGGTATCCTTCCGGCGGGCGGCGGGCTTCGATCTTTTTATCGTACTCCGCAAACAATGCTTCCGCCTCCTTTCGATAGGCGGAAAAGTTCGGACTGTTTTTATCGATCATCGCGCACCACCCTTTCATAGCGGAACCGGTATTCCTGAGAAAGCAGTTTCATCGCCTCGTGATATTCGTCCGTATCGGGATCAATACGACCGTAGAATTCCATCTCCCTTACAGGACCATCCAGGATTTCCCTGAACCGTCCAGTAACGTCTTCATACTTCGCAAGGAGCGTTTCGGGGGTCCGCTCCATGAAGTAAATGTAACGGTCATCACTTGCCTGGGAATATTGTACCTCATATTCCAGGAAAAAACCAGCATCTTCACCGCTCATGGAATAGTGGGTACTTTTGGCCGGATGGTTATGGTAGGAGTAGGACCCTTTCAATGTGTGCCCGTATTCGCTTTGGATGGTTTCCGGGTGTACAGAAGCGGTGGTTCCCTTTGTTCTCCAAACAGTTCCATCCCGCAGGATTGTATAGTCCTCCTCATGGGGCAGATCATGCGTACGCTTTTCTACTTCCTGCAGGAAAGCCTTGGCATGCCCGTCGGACATTTCCGGCAGCTTTCCGATTTGTTTCGGCAGTTCTCCATCGGTGCGTCCCGTATCAGAGACTTTGCCCGCATATCGCCCCTTGTCTGCCGGCATGGAGCTTCCCGGAAGGTCATTCCGCTCCCGCCAGCGGTCCCGGCGCAGCACGTCGCCGTGCTCGTTCACAAACTCACGCAGTGCCTTCTGGTCCCGGCGAAGGGTCTCCTTGTACTCCTTCACCTTGTCCGGGTCCTGGGTACCTTCCACGAGCCGCTTGTCCTCGCGCACCTTCAGTTCCATACGGCACTGTTTGGCTTCCAGCTTGTTGACCGCCTCGATTTTGGCCTTGTCCATGGGCTTGGGCCGACGGCTGACGCCTTCGATCCAGGTCCCCACCGTGTGGCGGCAGTTGGGGTGGAACAGACCGGCCTTGACCGCTACACTCAGCAGCATATAACTGCGGCCATTGCGGCTGACGCCATAGCTCCCGCCGGGGGTTCGTTCTCCGCTGTACGGCTGCCACACATCATCGATGTAGACCACCCCTTGCCAGGGCAGGCAGGTATCGCTGCAGGCGCCGCACTGGCTGACCAGCACGGTATCGATGCCTATGCGCTCCCGCTTCTGGGCCTCTCCCAGCAGCATGGCCCGTGTGTTGGAGGTGCGCAGCGCCATCTCGGCATAGGTGGCGATATTGACCCGGCGCCCGTTCTTATACCGGATGCAGGTGATGCCTTGCACCAGGAAATCCTTGACCGCCAGATCCGCCGCCTGCTGCATGGTGACGCCGCCGGCAGTCAGAGCCGCGTCCGCCCGCAGGATGGTGCGCCGGTACACGTCGTCCATATACCGCAAGGCCGCCTTCTGCACGTCGGCTTCTGTGGCGGTCATCTCATCGATGAGCGCCCCTACCTTATCGGCATTGACGCCGAAGAAAGCCTGCTCACTGCCGTCCGCCTCGGCGAACTGCTCTTCCATCATGGTCCGGGTCTCGGCGTCGATGCTGGAGGAGAACTCGTCCACGATCTTCTGGTTTTGCTGGCGGAACTTGTTCAGGTTACGCAGCTTCTCAGCCTGCCAGGCGGGCCAGGATTCGGGGACGCCGCCCTTGCCGCCCTCCGCCTTTTCCTGATCCTTGTGGCGCCGCAGGTTGCGCTTGAGCGACTGGATCAGCCGCAGTTCCAGGTCGGCAAAGAGATCCGCGATTTCCCGGGCGGTCATTTCAGGCTATCCCCACCCAGGGCCGGCTCTTCCAGTTCGGCAATGCCGCGCTCGTTCAGGATGCGCCGCACTTCCGCCGCTTTCCAATCGTCATCCTTGCTGGACCCCCACAGTTCATCCACCTGTGCCTGCACGCTCATGATGCCGCCGGTGGCCGCGCTGGACAACGTCTTGACCCGGCTGTCGAAGTCGGGGGCACCGTATTCCCCGAAGCTGACGGTGGCCTTATATGTCCCCGGCATCTTTCCGGCCAGGATGTCCGCCGCAGCCAGTGCGGTCTGGGCCAGCTGATGTATGCAATCGGTGCAGCTAAAAGCTGAGGCAATTTCCACAGCACCTTTCTGAAACGTTCTTGAACGGCATCTGGCCCCCGGGAAAAACGGAGCAAGACGCCGGACCATCTCCGAAACAAAAAACAGCCCCGCAGATGTCTCCATCTGCGGGGCTGTTGAACTTTTTACTGATATTGCGCGTTGAGGAACATGGGTTTGATGGCCACGACCTCGTCGTACTCTTCCTGTTCCACCTGCACGCCGGCATTCAGGGCTTTCAGATCCTGCTTGACCACCTCCAGGGCTTCCTCCGCGGAGTTGGCCCTGCCGTCCAGCACCGCCCGCTGCATGCGACGCAGCACAATGGGATGGGCGTAGCGGACCGGCACCGGGAAGTTTTGGAGGGAAGACAGGTACTGTTCCATATCGTCCATGGACGTCTTTTCCTGCCTGAGGATGCTGCCACGGTTGTTGCGGGCGGTGGGCAGCACACTGAATCCGGCAAAGGTAAAGACAGCCGCCAGCCCGAACAGGGCAAAGTAAACGCTGAAACCGCCCTTGCCCATGAGCAGGGACCATAACCCGTACACGATCCCCGCAAACCCCAGGGCCGTGATAGCCATGGCCACCCACCGGTAGCTGGGGCTGGAGCGCTCATAGGCGCGCCTGCGCTGTGCCGCACGGCTCAAGGCGCTGCTCAGTTCCGGCTTTTGTTCCAGGTAATCAATGGCCTGCTGCAGTTCCTTCACCACCTGTTGGCCGTGGGGTGTCAGGGGCGGACGTCTGCGTTCGGCTTCCTCTTTTTCGGCCTGCCGCTTGGCCAGCCGTTCTTCGGCCGCGGCACTGACCAGCTTGATCTGCGGCTGCTCCTTTGCCAGCTTTTCCAGGAAGGCGTCCACCTGCTCCTCATGCTTGAAGTTGCACTGCTTCTGCTGCCCGTTGTCATACACCACCACCAGGTAGGGCATACTGGCAAACACGCCTTTTCCGGTGTAGCCGCCGCGGCTCATGGCCACCCGCTTGAACACCCGCTGCACCGCCGAGATGGGGATGTAATAGCGGCGGTCGATGAAAAAGCTGTTCAGGTACAGTGCCTTTTTGCCCAGGCCGCAGGGACCAATCTTGCGGCAGTTCTTTTTGTCAATTTCCAGTTCCCAGGGTTCCAGGCGGGAGGTGCTGAGAGGATAGGGTTTGAAGATCATGGCGGAAAACCTCGCTTGTGTGGAAGATGCGCCAACACAAAAGCCGGCCGCCTTTGAACAGCGGCCGGCTCTCAGTTGTACGTTGCCGGCTCAGCCGCGCAGGATCAGGCCTGCGCTTTTGCCGAATGTCTCTTGGTGGCCATCAGGAAGATGACGAGCAGAGCAATGGCGAAGATGATGCCGATGGGATAGGCAACCGCGGTGTTGTACACGGTGGCGCCGTCGGCCGTCTTGCCGTTGACCAGACCGCCCAGGCATTCCGGAGCCAGGATGAAGTAGGTGCTGGAAACCGCGCTCATGAAGGTAGCGGGCACGGCAGTGATCCAGAAGTTCTTCTTCTCAACGAACAGGAACATGGAAGCAGCCCACAGAACGATCATGGCCAGGGTCTGGTTGGTCCAGCTGAAGTAACGCCAGATCACGGTGTAGTCGATGTAGCCCAGTGCATTGCCGATGCCCAGAACGGCACCAACGCCCAGCACGGGAATGCAGAGCTTCAGGCGGTTGACATAGGAACCCTGATCGATCTTGAACCAGTCGGCCAGGGTCAGACGGGCGGAACGGAACGCGGTATCGCCGGAAGTGATGGGGCAGACAACCACGCCGATCATGGCCAGCGCGGTGCCGATACCGCCCATGGTGCGGGAGCAGACGTCATAGATGGCAGCAGACTGACCTTCCGCCAGCGCAGCCGCCAGACCGGTGTTCAGACCGCCGGTGACTTCATACAGAGCGCAGCCGGCAGCAGCCCAGATCAGGGCGATGATGCCCTCGGCGACCATGGCGCCGTAGAAGACGAAGTGGCCCTGTTTCTCGCTCTTCATGCAGCGCGCCATCAGGGGCGACTGGGTGGAGTGGAAACCGGAGATGGCACCGCAGGCCACCGTGATGAACATGAAGCTCCAGATGGGGGTGGCGGAGGGGTGCATATTGTACAGATGGGTCCAGATTTCGGGGATGGTGAATTCAGGGTTGGTGTAGATGCCGACAATGACACCGATGGCCATGATGACCAGGCAGATACCGAATACAGGATAGATCTTGCCGATGATCTTATCAATGGAGATAAAGGTCGCGATGAAGTAGTAGATGAGGATCAGGACCAGCCAGAACAGGGTGGTGGCCAGGAAGCCGGTGGCACCGAAGTTCTTGCACAGGGTGACGATCAGGCCTGCAGGGCCCACTGCAAAGACGGTACCGACCATGATCAGCAGCACCACCGAGAACACACGCATGACGTTCTGCATGGCGTGGCCCAGGTATTTGCCGGTGACTTCGGCGATGGAGCCGCCGTCGTTGCGTTCACTGATCATACCGGAGAAGTAGTCGTGAACGCCGCCCGCAAAGATGGTACCGAAGGTGATCCACAGGAACACGATGGGTCCCCACAGAGCACCCTGCATGGCGCCGAAGATCGGTCCCAGGCCAGCGATGTTCAGCAGCTGGACCAGGAACAGCTTCCACTGAGGCATCACGACGTAGTCAACGCCGTCATTGATGCGCACGGCGGGAGTTTCGCGGTCGTCCGGACCGAAGGTGTTGTCGACGACTTTGCCGTAAGTAAAGTAGCCGATCAGCAAAATGGCCAGACAGATAACAAAACTTACCATAAAGATTCCTCCCATTATTATTTCAGCACCGTTTCGCGCGGTACTGTTTGAAACCGTATCGGGTGGTATTGCCTCTATGGATTCACCTGATTTCCCCGTTTGTTATTATAGCACTCTGTCAAAATAATTCAATATTTTTGGATTTTTTTGTCCCATTTCACCAATTTTTTTGATTTTTTGCCGCATATCGTTCTTTGTATTGCAAAGGTTTCACCCCCGGTCTTCTGCCGCTTTTTCCGCGCAAAAAAGAAAACCTCACGTATGACCGCGAGGTTTTCAAAATCAGGGACCGTTTTCTTTCCCGGTCTCCGGCCGCCTGCCGGAAGCCGGAAACCGGAAATGTTTTTTGCATTCTGAGAAAGCAGATCCTCTTTCCGCAGACGAGTCCGAAAGGGTTTATTCCTCTTCTTCCCGCCGGGGCGCAGGGATGGTCTTCACCCCGAACAGGAAGTACAAAACATGGAAGACCCACACGGCCCCCAGCACGATGCGGCCCAGCAGCACGGCATGCATCATCAGGAATCCCACGCTCATGAGCAGGGTGACCACCACCATGATGCGCACCTTGGTTCTGAGGGTCATGCCCCGGCCGGCCACATAGCTTTCCAGATTGTCTTTGTACAGGCGGGTGGAACGGAACCAGCGGTCCAGTCTTTCGGAACTTCTGCCGAAGCAGAAAGCCGCCAGGAGCAGGAAGGGAAAGGCCGGCAGCAGGGGCAGCACCGCCCCCAGCGCCCCCAGGCCCAGGCCCAGAAAGCCGCCCGCCAGATACAGGATTTTTTTCAGCTTCATTGTGGAATCTCCTTATGTATTTTCCCGCGCAGGGTCTCTGCCATATGATACAGCGCCAGCATCGGGTGGACCAGCAGCATCCGCGGGCCGGAAAACCGCATGACCTGACGGATCTTTTCCCGCATCTCCGGCCGGTAGCAGTGCACCGGACACCGGGAACAGAAGGTCTTTTGTTCCATGAACGGGCAGCGCTGGCTGCGGGCCCGGGCGTATTCCAGCAGAGCCGCACAGTCGGGGCACAAGTTGCCCTTTGTGTGGTGCTTTTTGCGGCAGTACAGTCCGATCATACAGGCCACCACCTGCTGTTCCCGCTCCCGTTTCTGCTGTGTGGTCATCAGCTGCACCTCCCGGCATCCACCTGCAGCACCCGGTCCGCGACCCGCATGGTGGACTGCCGGTGGGATACCAGCACCACCGTGCGGCCCGCCCGCTCACGCTGCAGGGAGCGCAGGATGACCGCTTCGTTCAGGCTGTCCAGATTGCTGGTAGGCTCATCCAGCAGCATGAACGGCGCATTGTGCAGGAAAGCCCGGGCCAGCCCCAGGCGCTGGCGTTCCCCGCCGGAGAGGGTATCTCCCAGTTCTCCCACCTGGGTGTCGTACCCCTTTGGCAGGGAGAGGATGAAATCATGGACCGAAGCCTTGCGGCAGGCTTCCTCGATCTGGGCATCGGTGGCGTCCAGTCTGGCAATGCGCAGGTTGTTGCGGATGGTGTCATGGAAAAGGTGGGTCTGCTGGGTGACGTAGCTTTCCATCTTGCGCAGGTCGTCGGTGTTGATCTGTCCCACCGGTTTGCCGGACAGGCGGATTGCCCCGCTGTCCGCTTCCCAGAAGCGCATGAACAGCTTGAGCAGGGTGGATTTGCCGCTGCCGCTGCGGCCCACGATGCCCAGGATCTGGTTTTGGGGCACCTGTACTGACAGTTCCCGCAGGACAGGCTGGTCCTCGTATCCAAAGCTGACATTCTCGGCATCGGCACCGGAAAATCGGGTGGCGGGCTGTCCGGACACATCCCGTACCTGGGGCGTTTCCTGCAAAATGTCCAGCACCCGGTTGCCCGCGGCAAAGGTGTTCTGCAGGGTGCCGCCCAGCCCCGCCAGGGCCACCACCGGGCCGAAGGAGCTCATGAGGGCCACGGTAGGTACCAACACGCCATCAAAGGGCAGCTGCCCCTGCTGATACAGCACCGCCGCCGTCAGGAGCATTCCCAGGTCAAACAGCAAAATCAGGGCATTGGTCAGGGCCATGCCCCAGCCGGAGATCCATTTCAGGCGGGATTCCTCCCGGGTAAGGGCCACGGTCCGCTGGTCCAGTTCCCGGCGGCGCTGCACACCCTGGGCATACTGCAGAGTCTCGGGCAGGCCGCGCAGGCTGTCCAGCACGAAGCTGCTCAGCGCCCCCGACTCAGTGCGGAAACGCAGTCCGTGAGTCCCGCTGGCCCGGGAGATGAGCAGCGGGATCACCGCCCCCACGCAGAGATAGGCGCCCAGGGCAAGCAGGCCCAGCAGCGGATGGAAGCTGCCGATAAAGACCGACAGGATGCCGCTGAACAGCACCGCAATCAGCACCGGGGAGATGGTGTGGGCGTAAAAGACCTCCAGCAGTTCAATGTCGGAGGTGATCACGCTGATGAGGTTGCCCTTGTCCCGCACTTCCAGTTTGGCAGGTGCCAGCGCGCGCAGGGCCCGGAAGACCTTGTCCCGCAGCAGAGCCAGCAGCTTGAAGGCGATAAAGTGGTTGCAGGCCTGTTCCCCGTACCGCAGGGTGGCCCGCATCACCGCCATGGCCGCGATGCAGCCGAAGAGTCCGGCCAGCCCCAGAGGGGCAGGCAGTCCCAGGATGCCGCACAGGGCGTATACACCGAATATGGTGAGAAAGGCGGCGCACAGATGTCCGGCCAGACCCATGGACACAGCCAGGACCATATATCCGGCCAGAGGCCGGACCAGACCGATCAGTTGGCGCATGACGGCAAAGCCGCTCCGTTGTTTCATTGGGGTTCCTCCTTGAGATTTTCCAGAGCCTGCTGAGCGTTCCACAACCGGGCGTACGCCCCCTTCCGGGCCAGCAGCTCCCGATGCAGACCGGCTTCGGTCACCTTGCCGCCCTGCAGTACATAAATGCGGTCGGCGGTTTCCACATTGGCCAGACGGTGGGAAATCAGGATCACCGTCTTGGTGCCGGCCATGGCCCGGATGCGTTCCATGATATCGTTCTCACTCTCCACGTCAATATTGGAGGTGGCTTCGTCAAAGATGTAGATGGGGCTGTCATGCAAAATGGCCCGGGCCAGAGCCAGACGCTGACACTGACCGCCGGACAGGTTGGCGCCCCGTTCTGCCACGGGGGTGTCCAGCCCCTGTTCCGCCCGCAGGAAGTCCGCCAGACAAACTTCCTCCAGCACCTGCCACAAGGCATGATCGTCGGCCTTGGGGCTGCCCATGCGCAGGTTTTCCCGGACGGTGCCCTTGAAAAGGTAGCTCTGGTGCCCCACATAGGTCACCTTGGAGAGCAGGCTTGCCTCGGTGATGCGATCCAGCGGGATCCCCCCGATGGTCACCCCACCGGTCCAACCCCGGTTGCGTCCGGTGAGGACCCCGGCCAGGGTGGATTTTCCGCAGCCGCTCTCCCCCACCACCGCGATGAAGCTTCCCTGCCCCGCTACCAGGTCCACGCCGTTGAGCACCGGATGGTCGGGCGTGTACCCGAAGGTCAGGTTCTCACACCGGACAGTCACGTCCCGGCCCAGGGTCTGGGTACCGGCGGCAGGTTCGGGTGCATCCAGCAGGCGGAAGATTTTTTCCGAGGCGGCCATCCCGTTCATGGCAATATGGAAGTAGCTGCCCAGCAGCCGCATGGGCAGGAAGAAATCCGCCGCCAGCAGCAGGATGAACAGGGCGCCGTCCAGCTGCACGCTGCCGTCCCGGAAGGCCAGTACCGCCAGAACAATGCCTGCCGCCGCGCCGCCGTAAGCCACCAGGTCCATGATGGTGATGGAGTTCAGCTGCATGGTCAGGACCTTCATGGTGATGCGGCGGAACTTTTCCGATTCCCGGTTCATCTCCTCATGTTTGAATTGGTCTGCCTGGTAGATCTTCAGGGTGGTCAGGCCCTGAAGATTTTCCAGGAAGGTATCCCCCAGGGCGGTGTACTGGCCCCAGTATTTGCCCAGCAGCTTTTTGGCCCAGGTCTGTACCGCCGCGATGGCCGCGGGGATCAGGGGCACACAGACCAGCAGCACCGCGGCGGCGGGCAGATTGACCCGGCAGAGCACTGCGAACAGGGTCAGGGGCGCCAGCATGGCGTAAAAGAACTGGGGCAGATAGGCGCCGAAGTAGGTTTCCAGCTGGTCCACCCCTTCCACCGCCACCTGCACCACCTCGCCGGTGCTGACCCGCTCCCGGTAGGACGCGCCCAGGCGCAGCAGTTTGTCGTAAATCAATCCCCGCAGCCGCAGTTTGACCGTCCGGCTGGACAGAAACGCCATGCGGGAGGCTCCCACGCTGCAGGCCACACGCACCGCCACCGCTGCCAGCACCAGGGCGGCGGCTCGGACCAGGGCGCCCGGGGCCAGGTGACCGGTGAAAAGGTCTGCCAGGACCCGGCAGAAGACCCCCATGAGCAGGATATTGGCGGCCAGGGACACCCACTGCAGGGCCACGTTGGCGGCAATGTATTTTTTGCTTTCCCCCACCGCAGCGATGAGGCGCTTGTTGATCATCATGACTTTTGTTTCCTTTCCGTGGATTTGAGGGCCCGACGGCGGGCAAAGCCGTGGGCTGCCATGGCGCACAGGCACAGGATGCCCAGCACGCCGTGCACGGCCCCCGCCACGCCGCCCTGCATCAGTGCCGGGACGCCGCTGGCAAAGGCCAGCAGAAGAAGCGCCAGCAGCGCCACCCCTGCACCTGTGAGTTTTTTGCGGCAGGCGATCATATGCCCCACGCAGAGGAGCAGAAACACGCTGGCCGCCATTTTATGGACCACAGCCCCTGTCAGCGGCTGCAGCATCGTGAGAAGGCCGCTGACCGCCAGCGCACCGTACATCAATTTTTTGCCCATGATATTCTCCATCCTTTCCGTAAAGGAAATCACTTCCGGTTGGTTTGTTGTACCTAACTCCCATTGCAAGAAAAAGGTGCGTTCTTGGTTAGAGCGCACTAACTCGCGTATCATACCATACCCTGCCCGGTTTGTCAACCCGGCACCGGCCTTGCTTTTTCCCCCGTTTGCGGGCATACTGTTTATAAAAAGAAAAAAACAAGGAGGTCGCTTTTCATGTGTACCAGCATCACCGTATCCTCGCCCCTGTGCCTGCACGGGCGCAACCTGGATCTGGAGTATTCCTTCGGGGAGCAGGTGGTCATCACACCCCGGAGCTATGAATACAGGTTTCATCGTCACCCCGCCCTGCCCCGGCACTTTGCCATGATCGGCATGGCCAACGTGGCCGACAACTACCCCTTGTATGCCGAAGCGGTGAACGAGAAAGGGTTGTATATGGCGGGGCTGAATTTTCCCGGCAACGCCTGGTATCCCCCGCAGGAGGAAGTTCTCGGTGAGGCCGTGACACCCTATGAGCTGATCCCGCTTGTGCTGGGACAGTGTGAAAATCTGGCCCAGGCCAAAGAGCTGCTGGAAACGGTACAGCTGGTGGGCATTTCCTTCGCCCCGGGCTATCCCCTGGCACCACTGCACTGGCACATTGCTGATGCCACCGGCGCCCTGGTGGCGGAACCCCGGAAGGACGGCCTGCGTCTGTACGAAGACCCCGCAGGCGTGCTGACCAACAACCCGCCCTTCCCCTATCAGCTGACGGCGCTGAACAATTTTCAACACCTGTCCCCCAAACCGGCGGAAAACCGCTTTGCCGCCGCCCTGCCTCTGGCGCCCTACGGCCAGGGAATGGGGGCCATCGGACTGCCGGGGGACTTTTCGCCCCAGTCCCGGTATGTAAAGGCCTGCTTCCTGAAAGCCAACGCAGTCTGGGGAGACACGCCTCTGAGTGCCGTGGCCCAGTTCTTCCACATTCTGGACGGGGTGGCCATGGTACGGGGCAGCGTGCGCACCCCGGAGGACAAATGCGATATCACCACCTACTCCTGCTGCATTGACGCGGAACATGGCATCTACTACTTCAAGACCTATGACAACAACCGCATCCGCGCGGTTCATCTCCACGCCGAGGACCTGGAAGCCGATCCCCTGTTCTCCTTCCCGCTGCAGGACCGCCAGGATGTGGAACACCTGAACGGGCGCATTCCCGAGACCCGCTGACAGCATAAAATGACCGCCCCCGCAAAAGCTGCGGAGGCGGTCATGTTTGTTCAGGGATTATTTCTTTTTGGTGTTGCCGCCCATACGACGATCCCGGCGGGCATATTCGGCCAGGGCTTCATCAAAGCTGGCCTTGTCGAAGTCAGGGAAAAGGGTGGGCGTGAAGTAGAACTCCGCGTAGGCGCACTGCCACAGCAGGAAGTTGGAAAGCCGCTCCTCCCCGCTGGTGCGGATCATCAGATCCACCGGAGGAAGGTCCCGATAAAGATGGCTTTCGATGGTGCGCTCGTCGATGGCGGCGGGGTCCAGCCGGCCTTCTTTTACCTCACCGGCGATGGCGCGGACGGCATCGGTGATTTCCGCATGGCTGCCGTAGTTCAGGCAGAAGTTGACAATGCCCTTCTTGTTGTCCTTGGTCAGGTCCATCATGTAGTCCATGGCGTCCAGCACCCGCTGCTGCAGGCCGTCCCGCCGGCCGCTGAACAGGACCTGGCAGCCGCGCTCGTTCATCTCATCGGCGATGGTCCGGAAGTTGTTGGCAAACAGGTCCATGAGATAGCCCACTTCCTTGGCATCCCGGGCAAAGTTCTCGGTGGAAAAGACATACAGGCTGAGCACATGCACGCCCCGGTCCCCCACAGCGTAGCGGGTGATCTCTTTCAGGCGTTCAAACCCGGCCTTATGGCCCAGGCTGGCGGGCATCAGCCGCTGGCGGGCCCAGCGGCGGTTGCCGTCCACAATGATGGCAACATGGGTGGGAATACGTGTTTCGTTGGCAGGCATGATTGTCTCCTTTTTCACTGTTGGGCTGTCTGGGGCAAAACGGTCTCAGGGGCGGATTCACCGGGATGCTGCCGCCGCCAGTTGAGGAAACTTTCCAGAATCACCGCGGCGGATACCGAATCCAGCCGCTCCTTGCGTTTGGCGCCGAAGGTATCGTTCTGCGCCAGGATAGCCGCCGCCGAAACGGTGGTGCGGCGTTCATCCCACAGCACCACCGGCATGCCGCAGGCATCGGCCAGACGCTGGGCAAACCGGCGGCTCTTGGTGGCGCGGGCGCCTTCGGTGCCGTCCATGTTTTTGGGCAGCCCCAGCACCACTCCCTCCGACTTTTCCCGGAAAGCCACCGCCGCCACAGCCTGGGCCGCACGGTTCATGCTTTTTTCTTCGATCTGCGGGGTGATGGGCGCACAGACCAGTTCGGTGGCGTCACATCCCGCCAGACCGGTGCGGGAGTCCCCGTAATCCACTGCAATCCATTTCATGGCCAAACCTCCTGAGCCGATGCAAAGTGTACGGCACAGGGCCGCTTTTTCGTACATTATACCATTTGCGTGCCGCGGGCACAAGGCGGTCACACAGGCAGGCGCTTATCCAGGCGCTGGGCCAGCAGAGCGGCCAGCAAAATCTTGAGCACGTCACCGGGCAGATAGGGCAGCACGCACCAGACCAGACTCTGCCACACACCGGTACCGGTGATGACCATGAACCAGACGGTGCCCAGGGCGTAGCACCCCACGCATCCCACCGCCATGGCGGCGCACATGCGCCAGAAGCTCCGGCCCCAGAGCTGGACCAGGGCGCCGGTGAGCAGCGCCGCCAGCATGAAGCCGATGGCATAGCCGCCGGTCTTGCCGAAGAGAACCGCCGGACCGCCGGAAAGTCCGGCCATGACCGGGACCCCCACCGCAGCCAGCAGCAGATAGACCAGCTGGCTGCCGGCTCCCCACACTGCGCCCAGCAGCAGCCCGGACATGTAGGAGGCAAACAAGGCCAGATTGATGGGCACGCCCCAGGGCATGGGGACCTGGATCTGGCTGCACACGGCCGTCAGGGCCGTGAACAGAGCGCACAGGATCATTTTGCGCAGGCGAAGATGGGTGGTTGTGTTCATGGGGAGCGCCTTCCTTCCTTGGTTGTTGATGAAAAGGCCGGGGTCCGGCCCGGAACCGTCTTGTTCCAGTATATCGCAGGGGTATGGTGCCGTCAACCACGGAAAAAGGAAGAAGCCCCGGCAGAGCCGGGGCTTCCATTGGGAAGGTAAACCGTATAGGGGGGGGGAAAATCTCTTAGCGCTGGATACGGCCGGAACCGTCGCCGCCAGCCAGCTTCTCCACCTCGGAAACGCTGACCATGTTGTAGTCGCCTTCGATGGAGTGCTTCAGAGCGGAAGCCGCCACAGCGAACTCCACGGCATCCTGGGTGCTCTTGCCGGACAGCAGAGCGTAGATCAGGCCGCCGCCGAAGCTGTCACCGCCGCCGACGCGGTCGATGATGTGCAGGTCGTACTTCTTGCTGAAGCAGTATTCGTTGGAAGCAACGTCGTAGAGCATGGCGCTCCAGCCGTTGTCGAAAGCAGAATGGCTCTCACGCAGGGTGATGGCAACCTTCTCGAAGCCGAACTTGTCGGCCAGCTGCTTGGCCACGCTCTTGTAGCCTTCGCGGTTGATCTCGCCGGCGTAGATGTCGGTGGCTTCGGCCTCGATGCCGAACACGTCCTTGGCATCCTCCTCGTTGGAGATGCAGACGTCCACGTACTGGCACAGGTCGGTCATGGCAGCGCGGGCTTCCTCACGGGTCCACAGCTTGCCGCGGTAGTTCAGGTCGCAGCTGATCTTGACGCCATGAGCCTTGGCAGCCTTGCAGGCTTCGCGGCAGATGTCCACGACATTGGGGCCCAGGGCCGGGGTGATGCCGGTGAAGTGGAACCAATCCACGCCCTCGAAGATGGAATCCCAGTCGAAATCGGCAGTGGTGGCTTCCTGGATGGCGGAATGGGCACGGTCATAGATGCAGACGGAGCCGCGCTGAGAAGCGCCCTTCTCGTTGTAGTAGATGCCCACGCGATCGCCGCCGCGGACGATCTTGGTGGTGTCAACGCCGTAACGGCGCAGGCTGTTCACAGCGGCCTGACCAATGGCATGGGCGGGCAGCTTGGTGACGTAGATGGCATGGGCGCCATAGTTGGCCAGAGAGACCGCAACGTTGGCCTCGCCGCCGCCGAAGGTGAATTCCAGGTGATCAGCCTGCACAAAACGCTCGTAGTTGTACGGCTGCAGACGGACCATCAGTTCGCCAAAAGTAACGACATTCATGGGTATTTTCTCCTTTTATCAAAGACTTTTTCAGTTCGGGTACCGTTTCAGGGGGTCCGGCTTATTTCTGGACCAGATGGATGGCAAAGCCGGCGACTTCGTCCGCCATGTAGATGGCAGTGGTCTTGCCGTTCTTGACGACCTTGGAATCCATATCGAACTTGACGCCGCGCAGGCCCAGGTGATAGATGGCACGGTCCACGTTGTTGGTCTTGATGGCGATATGGCCATGGGTGCCGCGGCCCGGCTTCTTCATGATCTCGAATTCCTTGTTGCCCACAAAGATGCTGGAGTTGCCCGGCTTGACAGCCATGCTCAGCAGAGCGCCCAGGGTCTCGGCAGTCTTGGCGGCTTCGGTGTCGTCAGCGCAGTTGATGCCGATGTGGCCCAGTTCCAGACCCAGCATGACATCGACGGCTTCCTTGCACATGGCAGTGATCTCGTCCCAGGCGCCGGCCTTGATCTTGTCGCTCTTGCACATCCAGGTGCCGCCCACGGCAAAGATCTGGTCATTGGCCAGGTACTCGTTGACGTTCTTGGCGTTGATGCCGCCGGTGCACATCCACTTGGCAGCCTTCAGGGCGCCGCCGATGTTCTTCAGCATGTTGACGCCGCCGTTGGCTTCGGCCGGGAAGAACTTGATGGCCTCGCAGCCCAGGTTCATGGCCTGCTGCATCTCGCCGGGGGTGGAAGTACCGGGCATCATCAGGCCGCCCTTTTCCATGACGTGCTTGGTGACGTTGGGGTCAAAGCCCGGGGCAACGATGAAGGAGGCACCCGCGGCCATGGCGCGGTCAGCCTGATCCTCGGTCAGGACAGTGCCGGCGCCCAGCAGCATTTCAGGCACCTCGTCGTGGATCTTCTTGATGCACTCTTCGGCGCAGGCGGTGCGGAAAGTGACTTCCGCGGCCGGCAGACCGCCGGCCACCAGGGCCTTGCACAGAGGCACGGCCTCGTCCACACTGTTGAAAGCAATGACAGGGATAATACCGATTTCGTAAACGCGCTGCACTACCGGATTCATAGCACATTTCTCCTTCGTTATGAAATTTCCTGAGGTTTTACCGTATCAAATTTGCGTTCGGGGGGTTCCATATGTTGGAACGCCGTTCCGCAATTTGCTGATTTATTATACAAATTCCCCTTCCCCGCGTCAATCGAGCAAAATTGCCAGTGGTTCGCAGCTGCTTTTTGTGGTTTTTGCTTGCGTTCCATCATTCGGCATGCCTCTTGCAAAATCGGGTCGTTCCTGCTATACTTGGTTCCATATTGTGGAACAGGAGTCCTGCACTTTCGGGTTGCAGGCTGTTCCCCTTCAAATTATGAACTTTTTGTAAATTTTGCATGCAGGAGGCACAGGATGCCGCAGACACCGGAAAAAGAAACCGACCGCGGGGGCGTACAGAGCGTTTCCCGCATTTTTGAACTCATCGAGGTACTGGCTGCCCACCCCGCCGGGGCAGGGCTGCAGAATCTGGCCACCGAGGCGCATCTGGCCAAAAGCACCGCACACCGGCTGCTGGGCAGTCTGGTCAGCCTGGGGTACGCGGTACAGGATGCCCAGACAGGCAAATACCGGCTGACCCTGAAAATGTTCGAGATCTCCTCCGGCATCGTCAACAGTATGGACATCATGAGCGTGGCCAAGCTGCATCTGGAGCGGCTGTCCCAGCGCACGGCGGAGGCGGTGCACCTGGTCATCCGGGACGGAGCGGACGTGGTCTACATTTATAAAACCGAGAGCGGTCCCATGCGGATGTCCAGCCGGGTGGGACTGCGCAGCCCGCTGTACTGCACCGGTGTGGGCAAGGCCATCCTGGCCACCCTGCCCGACGCGGAGGTGGAACAGATCTGGCATCACAGCCGCCTGCAGAAGCTGACCGGCCGCACTGTCACCGATCTGGACCAGCTGCGCAGCCAGCTGCAGACGGTGCGCAACTGCGGATACGCCATTGACGATGAAGAGAACGAGCTGGGTATCCGCTGCGTGGCTCTGGCCATCCCCGGACCGGGCGGTCGGGCGGACAGCGCCTTTTCCATCAGCGGGCTGGCGCCGTACATGACTGCGGAGCGCATCCGGCGCATCAGCACCCTGGCTCTGGAGACCCGGACGGACATCCTGCACGACCTGGGGCTGGTAAGCAAAACCTGAGCGGTGGACAACCATAGCCCCGCGGGGTATAATGAAGCCGAATGGTCCGGCGCATGTCCGGGCCCCGTTTACCTATAATAATACTTGACCGGAAAGGATCTGCCATGGACCTGATTTTCAGTGCATTTGCCACCCTGGACGGGTTCCGGGAAAACGCCGACGCCAACCGGGGCCGTCAGGTCTATTACCGCTGCATCGTGGTGGCGCTGGTCAGCGCCAAGCAGCAGAATCCGGACTGCGAGGTGGCCCTCATCACCAACGACCCGTTGCCCGCTCCTTTCGACCAACAACTGACCCGGGCCGGTGTTACCATATATCAATGCCCCTTTGACCGGTTCCGGTTCGGGGCCGACCTGCCCTGGTCCCTGGCCTTTTACAAGCTTTGCGCCATGGACTGGGTGCTGAACAACCTGACGTTTGACCGGTGTGCCATGCTGGACACCGATACCTATACCCAGTATCCCCTGACCGACCTGTGGCGGGAAGCGGAAGAAGCCGTTCTGCTGTACCAGGTCCCCCATCCGGCCAGCCAGCCCATGGCGGCGGCCATCAGCAGCTGCTGCGATGCCTTGTATCCCGAAAGCGCCCCCCATGTTCTGACCCATTTCGGCGGGGAGCTGGTGGCGGGCAGCGCCTCCCGGCTGCGGGGATTTCTGGCGCTGTGCCGGGAAATCTATGAGGAGATGCAGGCCCGGAATGTGCTGCCCCGGGATGGCGACGAGGTCATCCTGTGCATTGCGGCATGGCGGGCGCTGCGCAGCGGCGAACCGGTGCGGGCAGCCAATGCCTACATCTGGCGCTACTGGCTGGGCGCACGGCATTACTTTGTTTCCACCAATTATTGTCTGGTACCCATCTGCATCCTGCATTTACCCGGCAGCGGCAAGGACCGGCAGCTGAAACTGCTCTACCGCCGGTATGCCAGACGGGGCACTTTTCCCGACCGCAAGGCGGTGTGGCGCCTGTGCGGGATGCCAGCGGCCCATCCGCCGCTCCTGCGTACCCTGTGGGTGCGGCTGCTGGCTGCCCTGCCGGACTGAGTTTATTTTCACGAATACCGAAAGGACCTTTTCCTATGGCTGATCTGCCCAAGAACCCCCGCAGCCCGCTCTCGGTGGACCGGAGCAAGCTGCATCACGCACGGCGCAAGCGCCCTGCCGAGACCGACCAGCTGACCCCCATGATGCGGGCCATCAAGGCCGTGCACAGCGTCACCTCCTCCGGCTCCACCAACCCGGACGACCTGGAACGGCAGCGCGCCGGACA
The DNA here is from genome assembly GCF_057005535.1 of Subdoligranulum sp. DSM 23681. Taxonomy (NCBI): domain Bacteria; kingdom Bacillati; phylum Bacillota; class Clostridia; order Eubacteriales; family Oscillospiraceae; genus Subdoligranulum; species Subdoligranulum sp. DSM 23681. The sequence goes on from NZ_CM168050.1 coordinate 625,018, forward strand.
GGAACTGTTCGGCCGCCTGGTCAGCCCCACCCTGGGACTGCGAAACGATTATCTGGCCATCCGGGGCGGCCCCGTTCCGGTACCGGCAGAGTGGGTGAGCATTGAAGCCGGACACGACCGGCGCCATGTGGTGCTGTACTGCCACGGCGGCGGGTACACCTGCGGCCAGCTGGGCTATGCCCGGGTGCTGGCCAGCAAACTGGCCCTGGCCGCCGGGTGCGACGTGCTTTCCTTTGAGTACCGCCTTTCCCCCGAACACCCCTATCCCGCTGCCCTGACCGACGCCCTGGCGGTGTGGGATCATCTGGCCTATATGGGCTACGGTGCCCGGGACATCATTGTGGCGGGAGACTCCGCCGGGGGCAACCTGGCGCTGGAACTGGCCCTGCGGCTGAAGGAGCAGGGCCGCCGCCAGCCCCGGGCCCTGATCCTCATGAGCCCCTGGACCGACATGACCGCCTCCGGTGCCAGCCACACCGAGCGGGCGGCCCTGGACCCCATGCTGACCATGCAGTATATCGAATCGGTGCGCGCCGCTTACTGCAGCACCCGGACCGATTTTGAATCGCCCTGCTTCTCGCCCCTGTTTGCCGACCTGCGCGGCCTTCCCCCCACCCTGATCCAGGTGGGCACCAACGAGATCCTCTTCTCCGACTCCGAACAACTGCACCGGAAGATGCAGGAGCAGAATGTGTTCAGCACACTGGAAGTGTACGAAGACTGCTGGCATGTGTTCCAGCAGATGCCCATCCGCAGCGCCGCCCAGGCCATGGACAGCGTGGGACGGTTTATCCAACGGCAGCTTTGACCGCAGAAAGGGGGCTTTGCCGTGCCGGAAAACTGGTATAAAGTCGATAACGTGGCCAAATTGTTCCTGGCCACCATGAATCGGCGCGATCCGCGGGTGTTCCGCATCAGCTGTACCCTGAACGAGGAGGTGGACCCGGAGGTCCTGACCCGGGCGCTGGAACGCACCGCCCGGGAATTGCCCAATTTTCAGGTCACCCTGCACCGGGGCCTGTTCTGGCATTACTTTGAGGCCACCGACAAACGGCCGGTGCCTGAACCGGAGACCAAGCAGCCCTGCGCGGCGCTGTACGGTCCGGACCAGAAAAACGCCCTGCTGTACCGGGTGACCTACTATGGCGCCCGCATCAGCGTGGAAATGCTTCATGCCCTGACCGATGGAAACGGCGGGCTGATGTTTCTGAAATGTCTGGTGCACAACTACCTGCAGCTGCAGCATCCTGATTCCCTGGCGGATGTGGCCCGGGACCAGGGGGCTTCGGCCGCAGACATGGAACAAAATTCCTATTCCAAATTCTATGCGGCCCGTCGGGCGTCCAAAGGTGCCCCGGACCCGGCCGCCAGACGCCGGGTCTGCCGGCTGCACGGGCGGCGGCTGCCCCTGGACCAGACCCAGTTCTTTGAAGGGCATCTGTCCGCCTCGCAGGTCCTGGCCAAGTCCCGGGCCCTGGGCGTGAGCCTGACCAGTTATCTGGCCGCGGCCCAGATGCTGGCCGCCTGGCGGGAGATGCCTTCCATGGAGCGGGGCCACGCCATGGCCGTGGGTCTGCCGGTGAATCTGCGCAACTATTTTCCCTCTGACACCGCCCGCAACTTTTTCAACACCGTGCGGGTGGCGCACATCTTTACCGGAGAGGAAACGCTGGACGAGCTGGCCAAAGAATTTGACGCCAAGCTGCGGGACGCCCTTTCGGATGACCGCATCAAGGCCCAGATGGACGGTTTTGAACGATTTGAACGCATTCCCGGTGTGCGGCCGGTCCCCCTCTTTTTCAAGAACTGGGTGGTGGGCCTGTGCAACTGGGTGGAAGCCCGCAAGGTGACCCTGACCATCTCCAACATGGGCCGGGTCACGGTGCCGCAGGCCCTGGGGCCGTACATTCACGGGTTCGCCGCTTATTGCAGCACCCCTTCCCTCTTCACCACCGTCTGCTCTTACGGGGATGATCTGGTGCTGGGCACCGCCTCGGCTTACCGCAGCACCAATGTGCTGAAAAATTTCTACCGCAGTCTGGCAGACGCCGGACTGTCCGTCACGCTGTACGCGAGCGAGGTGCAAAACCCATGAAAACCTGCCCTCATTGTCATATCCAGGTGGGCAGCGGTTCGTACTGCCCCCTGTGCCAGAGTCCTTTGCCCGGTGCCGATGAGCCGGACACCCCTTACTTCCCGCCCGCACCGCCGCCGGGACGGCGGCTGCCTCTCTTTTTCAAACTGGCCACCTTCTTCCTGCTGGCCGGCGTGGTGGTCTGTGCCGCCATTGACTTTCTGCTGCAGGAGGAACTGCATCTGCATTGGAGTCTGGTGGTGGTGGCCTGTGTGGCAGCGGCGCTGCTTCTGCTGCGCGCCCTGATGATGGGCAGCCACAATGCCCCCAAACTGCTGTTCCAGATTCTGGTGGGGGCTTCCCTGCTGGTGTGGTTCTGTGACTGGTTCCTGGACTGGGGCAACGTGTCCATTGACCTGGTCATTCCCATCCTGTGCACCGCCACCCTGGTGCTGAATTTTCTGTTTGCTTTTATCAACCGAAAGTTTACCGAAAACGGTCTGATCTACCTTCTGCTGAACATCGGCGTGGGCGTGGTGCCCTACATCGTGCTGACCATCCGCCACACCCGTGCCGCCCTGCCCTGGGTCATCTGCCTGATTGTGAGTGTCATCACCTTTCTGGGGCTGGTCATCTTCAAGGGTCGGGCCCTGTGGTCTGAGTTTGCCAAGCGGCTGCATATGTAAGGATCCACACACAAAAACACCTCTCTTTCTCATTCGAAAGAGAGGTGTTTTTCATTCCTGCGTCAGAAGGTCACGCAGGGTGGGATTGCATACAAACAGAACCGCGGGGATCAGGGTGAGCATACCGCCTGCCAGGGATACCGGCATCACCCCGAATGCGTCTCCCAGCAGCCCGTACGCTACCATGGAAAAGGCAGTGGTTCCCACACAGGCCGCATTGAACAGGGCCAGGATCCGGCCATGGTAGGCCGGCTCGACGGCTTCCATCACCGCCGGATACATGAACGTATTGGCCACCATATTGCAGAAGGCAAATCCTGTGTACAGCACAGTACAGGCCCGGAACCCGGACGCCAGCATGGCCCCGATGTACAGCAGATTGTACCCCACATTGGCCAGAGCCAGTACATGCCAGCGACGGCGGCGCGGGAGCGGCACCAGGGCCATCAGGACGGTGGCCGCCAGCATGGCGGCGCTTTCCGCCCCCAGGAACAGGCCGTACTGGGGAATGTCCATGCCCTTATCCAGGCACCAGGCATACACAATGCCGGTAAACCCGCCGCAGGTCAGGTTGACCGCGGCTCCCGCCGCCATCATGCCGGTCAGGCCGGGATGCTGTTTCAGATAGGCAAATTCATCGGCGAAATCCCGGATAAAACTGCGATGTTCTGTCTTTTGCCCATGTGGGATCTCCGGTACCTGGATGAACCATTCGGTGGCGGAGGAAAAAAGAAAGGTGGCCCCGTTGAACAGGATGATTCCCGGCACGCCGAAGATCACCACCAGAAATCCCCCCGCTGCGTTGCCGATCATCTGAATTGCCGACTGAGTGCTCTGCATCAGGGCAGAGGCCCGCATCAGGTTATTCTGCTCCACCAGTTGGGGCAGCAGGGCGTTCATGGCCGGATACAACACCGCGCTGCACACCGAGCTGATGGCCGCCACCACCAGCACCTGCCAGACCTGCATCTTGCCTGCGAGAGCCAGCGCTCCCAAGAGCAGCATGGTCACACCGCAGACCGCATCACTGCCGGCAGCCAGGTTGCGGCGGTTGAACCGATCGGCCAGCACTCCGCCCAAAGGCTGCAGCAGCATGTTGCCGAAATAGCTGATGGCGGTGGTCATGCTCATCCAGGCGGCGGAGTCGGTTTTGTCGTACACCCAGATGCCGATGGCGATGGCATACAGTACGCTTCCGATTTTGGACTCAGCCATGCCTTGCCAGACCAGAAACAGATTCCGGTTGAACCGGCGGCGGGGTGCAGTGTCAGTGTTTGCCGTCATCTTCCTTTACCTCCCCTGCCCGGTAAGAAATCACGTCGAACCGGATCGGCGCCGTTCCCGGGCGCGGTTGGCTGTGCTTATGAAGGTAATCTCCCATCAGGTTCCGCAGTTCCAGCGCCTCCTGCCGGGTAAGATGGATGACGCCGTTGGTCTCCAACAGGCCCCAGGCATCGTCCCAGTCCTGGCTGGGGCTTTCCTGCCAGTCCTTCATCATCTTCAAGGCACCTTCCCGCACCTGTCGGGCGTTTTCTTCCAGCAGAAGCCGGGTGGGGTCCCACAGACCGGTGTTGCACACATTCAGCGAGATGCACTTGTCGGTCATGCGGTAGTAGGTAGCCAGGATACCGTGGATCAGCTCCTGCTGGTCCTTTTCCACCACCCCGATGGATTCCAGCTTGAGCATATGGTGTCGGGCCGAGCTGGGCGCGATGCCCAGTTCGTCAGCCAGCCGCTTGGAGGTCACCGGCTCCGCCAGGATCATCATCTTCTCCAGCATGCGCTGACGCAGCGGGTGCATGAAGATGGACACGTCCTTCTCATCGCTGAGAATCAGCATGTCATCCCGGAAGCGGGGTTTGCAGCCTTTCCCGCCTTCGGCTGGTGTTGCCGGTCCGTTTGCCCCCGCACCCGGTGCATCCGGGACAACCGGCTCCTGTGTCCGTTCTGTGCTGACTTTGGAATCGGTCTTGCAGGAAGTGTCCCTGTGTTGATTTGCCTTGTTCATTGGTATGCCCCCTTCATTACATAAATTATATCGTTACAAATATTGTAATGTCAAGAGGACGGCATCTGTTTTTCCAACCGGATTTCAAAAAAGACGGTCTCCACCGTGTGCAAAATAGCCCCATCACGCCTCATGCAGCGGCCTTTTTGGCCGTGGAAGTGCCCACCGTAAAACTTTTTCATTTTTTTAAGCAAAAACTATTGACAAACCTTAGTGCGTATGGTATATTGATTAAGCTATCTCGAAAGAGACGAAACAAAATATCGCGGGGTAGAGCAGATGGTAGCTCGTCGGGCTCATAACCCGGAGGTCGCAGGTTCAAGTCCTGTCCCCGCAACCACATTGATTGGCCGATTTTACTGTCGGCCAATTTTTTATTGTTGAATCGTCAAAATACGACGTTTTGGAGCCTGCTGAGTGCAGGCTTTTTCCATTACTGTCGCCACCGCTGTCAGGCGGTTTTGGCAGGGATTTCCGTCTATAGAAGGCCGTCAGGCTCCCCTCTTCTGGGAGTTTGGCGGCCTTTTTCGGTTTTAGGCGAAAAAATCGCCGCAGAAGTATGGAAAATTTTCCGGCAGGATTTTGTTGGTTCTGCCGGTTTTCTGATTGCGATAGTGATAACAGCAATTTCATATACGTCTTTATTTATGGCCTGGTATCCGGCATCAGCTGGAGACTGGGCCTTTTGTTTGCTTACGGCACCTTTTTCCTTTGCGGTGAGGATGGCGAGAATTTTTGCAGCCTGACCAATGAACAGGTGGAGCGGTATCTCGCACGATTCCGGGAGCCGGAGATCATCTGTGACATGCCCGATGCAATCATTTGCTTTCCATGCTCCCCGCAACGGTACAGACGATACATGGAGGGGTTGAACATTGGAAATGGGCTGGAGCGACCCGACCACCGGGACAATTCGTCCCGCTGACGTTCGACCATCAGGGGGGCGCAGCCAGGGTGGCATCTTTCAGCGTGCTCCCCCGGTATGCATTTTCGTCGGAAGTTCTTATCGTACTTTCTGCCAAGAAAGTATGGAAAAGTATGGCCGAAGCACCGCCCCGGATCTTTTGCCTCGGGGGTTTCTCTGCGGGCGAAAATGCGGTATAATAGGGGAAACGAGGAGGAAAACCTATGAAATACTGCGACAATCACGGCGCCCCGCAGCGGGATGCCGCCCTGCCTGACCGCTGCTGCAGGGCCAATGTCCCGACTTCCGCCATGCCGGCCCTGTTGGCCTGCATCCTGGCCCTGGCGCTGTGCCTTGGAGGCTGTACAGGTCAGCCCGCCGCCGGGGACACCAACGAGACGCCTGGCAGCGGGTCTGCGGCGGCAGAAATCCCGCTGCCGGAGGAAACGCCCGCCAGCCCGGCGCCGGCATCCCCGCCCCCCGCCGCTTCCGGTGAGGACGGCCCCTCGCCGATGTCCCAGCCGGTGACCACCGAGATGGCGGGCCTGGTACCCGCCTCCAAGCCCTGGCAGGGCGCCTGGGTCAACGCGAAGGACAGCGACGACTTCTTCGTCTTTGAGAACGTCTCCAACGTCAGCGACACCCCCGTCGACAACGGCGACGGCAGCTACTTCATCTACCGCGCCCGCCTCGAGGACAACGCGCTGACCGACGCCTTCCTGTTTGAGCGCAACGACGAACGGGAAATGCTGACCCGGATGGACGCCGCGGGCGATCTGGTGGGCTACTATGTCCGCCCCACCTACGACAGGGCCCCCAGCCCGCTGCCCACGGAGGACTGGGGGATGTACACCCTGGTGACGGATTACACCCAGAGCGAAGAAAACCCGGAGGGCACCCCCAACCCGTTCGGCCCGTTCGACGTTTTTATGATCGACGCGTTCCGCTTCGGCAGCCGCCCCTACCAGCGGCTGGTGGACAACGGCGGCGGGTCCTGGACCTGCGCCTGCGATTTCCCCGAGGGGGAGAACGATCTGGAAGTTAACTTCCGCTTTGAAGTCCAGGGGGACGATCTGTACATGACCATCTACGACGCCGCCGGCAACGCGCGGTATCTCTATGTGCTCGCCGGTCGGTAACCCCCGCCCCGGGCCTGCCCACACCCCAAAAAAGCACGCCCCACGGGACGCGCTCAATCTGTTGAAAAAGGCCACCGTCCGGTGGCCTTTTTTCTCGTAATAGGGAGCAGAATGATGAACACTATCTACGCAATACAGAGGTTTGGCACAGGTGACGAACTGGGTGAAACTTAAATTTGCTGCCAGGAATTTGAAAAAGATGGCCACAAAGAAGCGGAAAACCAAGAAGCCCCCTCACACAGGGAGCTGCAAACAAGCGGTTTTTCTTTCCAAACTACAGCTTCCTTTTCCGGTCTTTTCACCCATTTTACCAAAGTCCGCCTTAGCCCGATCTGGCCATGACGGACTTTTTCGACGAACTGAAGGGGCGCAGTCAGGGCGGCTGCGCCCCAACATTATTATAAAAGGAGAAATTTTATGACCCATTTTTATTCCGCCGAATCGGTGACCGCCGGTCACCCTGACAAACTCTGCGACCAGATCGCCGACACGGTGCTGGACGGGTGTCTGACCCTTGACCGCAACGCCCGCGTGGCCTGCGAAGTGCTGGCAACCAAAGGCCACATTGTCCTGGCCGGCGAAATCAGCACAACGGTCATGCCGGATCTTGGAAAACTGACCCGCGAGGCACTGGAAAACGCCGGATACAATCCCAAGGATTTTGAGATCGAAAGCCTGATCCATCCCCAAAGCCCCGACATTGAGGCCGCCGTCAACGACCCGCTGGACGCCGAATCCGACCCCAACGCCATCGGCGCAGGCGACCAGTGCGTGGTGGTGGGCTATAACCGTGTATATTCGTCGATCGCGGTATACTGGTATAGCCATTTATCTAGCTTTTGCCAAGGATCTGAGCGAGACTATCGATATCATAAATGTTATGTTATATCACAAATTTGTGGACTTGAAGCCGAAAAAGCAATGAATGTCAGTAAAACCGGCCAACCAACACACTAAAAGAGCGTTGGAACGCAAAGTTTCAACGCTCTTTTCTTTTTGCCTATTGGGGAAAAGGCTGCGTCAAGTATTGTTCACAAAAAGGGTTCCTGTAAAACAAGAAGTTAAGCCGCCGGTTGCAGTATGGCTTGAACAGACTGTTCGCTGAGGTACGCTCTGGAGGCGGACCAGTCTTCCGCATATTCCATGAGGTAAGTAGTAACCAGTCTGGTGTAGGCATCTGCACTGGGAAATATTCCTACCACACTGGTACGGCGACGGATCTCCCGATTCAGCCGTTCCAACACGTTGGTAGAAGAAATCTTTCTTGCATCCAACTGTGGAAAAGTATAGAACAACAAAGAGTCCTCCAAACCGTCTTCCAGGCAGCAAATGGCTTTGGAAAAACGGTGCTCGTACCGCCTGCAGATTTCTTCAGCCAGTTTGCGAGCTTGTTCTCTGGTGGGAGCCAGCCAGATAGTCTTGAGATTCTGAGCAAAGGCATCTTTGTCCTTGTGAGGAATATGCGCCAGAATATTACGCATGAAATGAACCTTGCACCGTTGCCAGCTTGCTCCTGGGAAGCCTTTACGGATAGCCGCAACAAGTCCGGCGTGCGCATCTGAAACAACCAGTCGAGGCGTACAAAGTCCTCGTTCCTGCAATCCTCGAAAAAGCTGAAGATACACTTCTTCCGACGCTTCCAACATGGGCTCTATCGCCAGAATGTCTCGCTGGCCATGCTCATCCACACCACAGACCACCAGTATCGCCATACTTACAATTCTGCCGTCTATACGAACTTTTTCGTACAGAGCATCCACCCACAAAATGGGATAACTGCTTTGGGAAAGAGAGCGGCTGCGGAAAGCATTTACCTGCTCGTTCAAGCCTTTTGTCATCTCACTGACCTGACTGCGGGACAGGCTTTCAATTCCCAGGCTCTTGGCCAGTTTTTCCATCTTACGAGTGGATACGCCCTGCACAAATGCCTCCTGCACCACTTGGATCAGTGCCGCTTCACTGCGTTTGCGCTCCGTAACAAAGAACGGTATGTAACCGCCCTGACGTACCTTCGGCACCATGAGATACATGGTGCCCATTCGGGTATCTAGTCTGCGAGGCCGGTAGCCACAGCGATACCCGCTGCGGCTTTCGGCGCGTTCGCTTTTCTCCGCTCCCAGCTGCTGGCTTACTTCGGCCTCCATGAGCTGGGCACACAGCCATTCCAGCATACTCAGCATGGGATCCGGTTGTGCTACACATTGCAGTAGCAATTCGGTCAGATTTGTGGTATGATTCTTTTGAGCCATTAGGGTTTTCTCCTTTGTATCGTGATTGTCTGGACAACTTTCATTTTACAGGAGCCCTAATGGCTTGTCTATTTTTTATTTGCTTTTGCGAACTCGATTATACGCTATCATCTGCTCGTTCAAGCCTTTTGTCATCTCACTGACCTGACTGCGGGACAGGCTTTCAATTCCCAGGCTCTTGGCCAGCTTTTCCATCTTACGAGTGGATACGCCCTGTACAAATGCCTCCTGCACCACCTGAATCAGTGCCGCCTCACTGCGTTTGCGTTCCGTAACAAAGAATGGGATGTAGCCCCCATGCCGTACCTTCGGCACCATGAGATACATGGTCCCCATCCGGGTATCCAGTCTGCGAGGCCGGTAGCCACAGCGATATCCGCTGCGGCTTTCGGCACGTTCGCTTTTCGCCGCTCCCAGCTGCTGGCTTACTTCGGCTTCCATGAGTTGGCTGCACAGCCACTCCAGCATACTCAGCATGGGATCCGGCTGTGCCACGCATTGCAGTAGCAATTCGGTCAGATTTGTGGTATGATTCTTTTGAGCCATTAGGGTTTTCTCCTTTGTATCTTGATTGTCTGGACAACTTTCATTTTACAGGAGCCCTAATGGCTTGTCTATTTCTTATTTGCTTTTGCGAACTCGATTATACGCTATCAAAATGTGTGTTGGCCCTGATAAGCAAAGTCGTTTTGTTATCAGAGATCTTCCGGAACTGCTATTCCGTTTGCTTGATTTGCCAGAACTAACTGAACAAGAGCGTACAGACTTTTTATCGTTATTTGATTTGGCCTATCAGCATTCTGCAATTACGACCAACGACCTTCTACAGAAAACGCAGAAGTAATAGCCGTTCTCCTTGAGGAACATACTCTAGTTTTGTCTATAAGGTAGAATAAGTTTCGCAAAATAAAAGACATGGTTTACAAATCTCTGGTTGAATGAAGTTGCTACACTAACCATTCGACAGGAGAAAGCAAACCATGTCTCTTTTTATTCACTTTTCGATTTGCAAAACTTATTGTGCCTTATCTGATAAAGGAGGTTACCACAGAGCGAGGATAGAAAAAAATACCATATCGAATTCGTGGCAAAGTACCACTGGCAAAGTATCAACAAAAAATCAAAGTGGATATAGGAAATCACGCAAGAAAAGGAATGGAGAGCATGGAGGCAGCGTGCTGTCAGAATCATATATACCTTTGTAAGAGACACTATTGCATTCTAATATAAAAGAAATTTTCCAACACAAAATCTTTTTCATTTTTAAGTAGCCATTATTGGCTTGATGCGACCTTTTGGTACATGATATCTTCGATGACTGTATAGTTGGTTGTGTTTATATAGGTGAAAGGAACGTCCGAATGTTCTAATTTCTCCATCAGCTTATAATACGTGGAATGGCTCATATTCTGTACAAAAATAAATACATGGTCCGCGTGCTCTATTACTTGAAAATCCTGCGTATTTAAGGTGCCATCTAGAACAAGAAATGTTGGATACATTTTTTTTAATTGCTTTCGAAATTGTATGTGCCCTCCTACTGTAACAATTCGTTTCTCCGAAAGTACTCGTTTCCTTTCTGTGCTCACCTCCATGTCGTCAGACACAAAACGATCCGCTTCTTGTAGTGAAAAGAAGAAATCTCTTAGTTGCAGCAGCTCCTGACGATTTCGCTGCAAGAAAGATATTTCTGTTTGCATTTCTGAAATCCTTGTTTTGTAATTGTTTTCCAACCCCCACTGTTGCATACGGGAATCTTTTTCATATCCATGCAACTTTTTGTTTGCAACTTCCAACTCGAAATTCAGAGATTTATTTTTTGCTTTTTCTTGTGACAACTGTTCTTTCAATAACTGAATCTGATCCTCTGCTAGATTCAATGCTAATTTTTGACTCTCAGGGTTTAGTTTTCGATAATCTTCTTTCAGGGCCTGATATTTTCGGATAACACATACTAAACTATATAAGCACGTAAAAAGTTCCGGATCAAATTCATAAGCATTTTTCTCTTGGGAATATCGGCTACTGAATTTTGCGGCTTGTCCATTGGCTCCATCGAATAATTTATTCTCGCTAAAAAAACGCCAGTGGTTTATTCCTTCAAGCTCCAAAAGGCCATGAATTCCTTGAGTTGCAGAAAAGGTTTCTGCCAAAGCGTCCCTGTCGGAGAAAACAGATTCTTTATATCTTTCTAATGCTTGGGAAAGGTCTCCATATACAACATGTTTTTCCTGATAAGGATCATGATAGCCTAACGAAAGAGAAAACAGATCTTCTGGATTATGGGGTGTATTGATAACGATATTCTCCGACTCACTGGTTGGATATCGTATTTTTTGAATATATTTTTCTGTTTGCGAAGAACTCATTTGGAGGGCATTATGGGAAACGATTTCTAGGATTTCGTCGCAGCGGGTTCGGATCACACTCCATGCCAAACGCGAATCGGAAAAAGAAGCAACATCAGCGAGTTTTCTTTTGGCTAAATTTTGTAAATCAGAAAAGGAAGGGCTTTTCATCAAGCGATCAAACTGGTCATCTGACAGCAGCTTGTCTGCAAGGTAAATAGTTATGCAATCTGTTGAGTGAAGACCATACACCGGTGGACTGGACATGGAAAACTTAATGGCTGTCTTATTATTGAATTTTGAAAAGAATTCATAACAGACAGGATCAAGATGTTTGATCACCTTTAGGATTTCCTTTTCGGCCTCAGTACATTGTTCTGCGGTATATAAAACGCCCAACGCTCTTTTAATGTTTTCTTCTGTCAAAATAGGATAGGATGTAATTTCACTACAAGAATAGTAAGGTGACATCTGAGCGTTTTGATAGTATAGCAATGGATTCGTATCATAGATTTTGTTGATCATACGAACGGAAGCGTTGGAGGAAGCAATTATTTCTGCGATGTTAAGCAATGCATACGCCCATTCTTTTTCACTCAACCCCATTTTGTGAGACATAATGTAGCCCTCCTTATTATAAATATAAATTTTAATAAAAATATTTACATCCTTATGGCTAGTACCGCTGTTTTGAATTGATATAAAGTATGCTTGAAAGCCATTTGTCTTAAACATTGGAGCGGGGGCTTGGAGGCAATAGCAGCGGGAGAAATTTGTGGTACAGGTCCGTTGGGTCCCCATGCGTTCACAACCATGTCCGAATTTTATGAAGGAAAATCCCCCCGGCCAGTATTGCGCAATCAGAAATACTCCGAATAGTTTCGAGGCAATTCTAAACTTTACTTAGAAAACACCCTAATTGCCTGAAAAGTATGGTCACCTGTTTTTATGCTTCCAATCCCAAGTATGGGCCAAGATTCTCTTGCAATTGTTCCAGAATATCTTTAAGTTCTGTCGCCGCAATCCATTGTACAAAAATTTCCTCAATCATATGAGAAAACTCTGAATCTTCTTCGCTCGGCAGATTAAACTCGAATCCTAATATATCATCGGTTCGAAAACGATTTTGGCCAGATGCACCTCGAAGAAGTTTTTTGGCGTTCTGGACAGCATATAACACTACAAAGAACAGGATTCCCATGCCAATCTCAGAAGATTTTTTCCGTAATACAAGTAAATTTGTATTATAGACAGCAGGAAGATCGCACTCCCTCGTTAGCGCCATCTTTCCGATAGACGCCCCCGTTCCGATATTAGCAATCATAATATCATTTGGTTGCGCCAGATACTTTTCGAGTTTGTGGGGTTTAACGAAGTCATTTCTAATCCATGCAACCGTATCACGGTTTGTCAGTCCAAAGTTGAAATTACTGATTTTCAGGTATCGTAAACTATCTCCAGACGGCATAGACTCTACCACTTTTCCTGGACCTACCACAGGTATTAACTCTACAAACTCTGAAAGCACTGCTCTTCTGCCACTTAATTGAACCTTATTTTTACCGCACAGTAATTTTTCAATTTGGTTGCCAAGCGCATTTTGTTCAAATTTTGAGGAACATCTTTGATATGCTGTAAGTAGTTCCGAGGCTTCGAAATCAGAATTCTTTGAAGAAACGACGTATCTTGAGGGTTGAAGTAAAAACGAGTGTTGCTTTACTTCCTCTAAAGGAACGCTACGGCAAAAATCAGTCTCATCACAGTAGTTCTCCCCATTTTTCCACGCACGATACTTGTTTACGATTCGATGAATGAGAGACTCTGTAAGGATATATTTGGAGGGGGAAATCTTCTCACCGAGAGCCGAAGCATCCACAAATAAGATGTCTTGTGCACGCGTCGTCCTTCTTTCCTTGTTTCGGGACAAAATCCAAAGGTTGCAGCCTACATTAGTATTCGAGAACAAATTAGATGGAAGTGCAATGATACACTCAAGTCGATTGTCCCTTAAAATTCCGGCTTTGATATCACTGCACCATTTCTGTACTTCCGCCCCGCAACTTCTGCTGGTAATAACAGCTGCTACACCTGCAGGACTAAGCTTAGACAAAACGTGCTGAATCCAGGCATAATTTGCATTTCTTTCCGGTGGGCGGCCATATACCCAACGCGAATCGTCAGCAACCTTGTTTGCATCCCAGGACTGCCCGAAAGGAGGGTTTGCAAAAATGTAATCTGCCTTTAGCAGCTTGTGCAAATCATTGGTGAGAGTATTATCAGGATTACTGCCAAGATCCCCATCAATGCCGCAAATTGCAAGATTCATTTTAGCAAGTTTCCAGGTGGCAGCATTGATTTCCTGACCATAAACATGAATAGCATCTGTACGGTGGCGGTGAGCCTCTACAAATTTTGCTGAACGCACAAAAATACTACCCGAACCAAAACAAGGATCGTAAATTCGTCCAGAATATGGTTCTAACAATTCAACCATAAGATCCGCCAGACAGGTCGGGGTATAAAATTCACTTTCTTCTGTACCAAAGCGGTGGAGCAAAAATTCGTACATGGTTCCGAGAACGTCCCCGCCTTCCTTTACTTCAAAAGAAAGAAGGTCGATTAAGTCTCCTAGCTGAGAAGCACGAAGTTCTGGCCGAGTATATATTGTCGGCATCACACCTTTGAGCGTATTGTTGCAGCGTTCAATCTGTATCATGGCATCGTTGATTTTTCTGCCTATTTCGGGGGTGTGAGCCTCGGCGCGGAGAACACTCCAACGAGCTTGCGGCGGAACAAAAAAGATGTTATCGGCTAGATAAGCATCTTCGTCCTCCTCAAAGCCCTCTCCTTCATCGAGAAGAATATAGTATTTTTTTTCAAACACTGACGAAATATAGCGCAGAAATACTAGCCCCAATATAACCGACTTATAGTCTGATCGATCAATACTGCCTTGCAGTTCTAGGCTCTTGTTCCATATATACTGCATCATTTCCTGATTCATATCGTATTTTCCTCATATACTTCTTCGTATTGCTTGACCAGCATTTCTGCCAGATGGTTAAATTCTTCTGCGGAATATCCGTGTTGTTTAAGTAAGCGTTTAGCAGCCATCTTCATTCTGGCACGGACATTCCTACGGGAGATCCAGTCAATGCAATAAAATTGCGAGAGCGTTTGATCCACTTCGACAGAAAGTGCACTGGCATCCTCGCCGGGTCGGTTCTCTTCAAGAATTGACCGGAACGCCGATTGTGTTACGGTCAAGCCATCTGCAGCTTGTTCATCGTATTTTTCTTTCATCTGCTGAGCAAGATTGAGTAGATCCTGAAGAGTTTCTGTTATGGAGACGGACCGTATCTGATACTTCTCTATAGCCTTCGCCAATAGTTCTGTAAAACGGTGGCGCTGAGCCATATTTCTTGAGAACATATCCGAGATGGATTGCTTCAGAAGTTTATGAATCGCATAAACCGCTAGGTCCTTCTTTTCCAACTGTTTAATGACCTCTTCTGAAAGTGCTGAAATATCAAGCACATCGGTACCATACGGCCCTATAATGTCAATGATTCCAGAGGATGCCACCGCACGGGATAGAAGCTGGTTCATCTCGAAGTCCAGTTGAGTGCTCGTCTTTTTGCGCCCGTTGTCTTCTGTCACCAACTTAACAATTCCCGCCTTTACTGCTCGGTAAAAGCTTATTTCTTCATTCAAACTTGTGCAGCGGGAAGAGGCAGCACATAAAGACCAACGCTTTAGTACTTCCTCTGTTAGGCGCAGAAAGTCATTTTTTCGAGTTTCACCGAGTGACAGTACAAAATCAATTGCTGTCGCAAGCGCAGTAAATCGACTGCTCGGATCTTCAGAAAAAAATCCTTCTACAGGGCAGCCATGCAAAAGCTCCCGCAAAAGTTGGCACTTTTCCTCCAACTGGTTTTCTACTGCGGAAATGTCTGATTTTTCGTTAGGGTCTTCTCTGTCGCGATATGTATAGGCAGAGATGGCTTTTTTTAGCGACTCGCCAATTCCGATGTAATCAACAATTAGCCCGCCATTCTTGCCTTGAAAAACGCGATTCACCCGCGCGATTGCCTGCATAAGATTATGCCCTTTCATTGGCTTATCTATATACATGGTGTGCATACTCGGAACATCGAACCCTGTAAGCCACATATCCCGGACGATAACCAACTGAAGTTCATCGCGCGGATTTTTCATCCGTTGCGCCAGCGTTTCACGACTGGCTTTATTACCGATATGCCGCTGCCATTCTGGTGGATCGGAAGAGTTTCCGGTCATTACAACTTTGATCACGCCATGGTTTAAGTCGTCACTATGCCATTGTGGCCGAAGCTTTATGATCTTATTATAAAGCTCCACGGCAATTCGGCGGCTCATCACTACAATCATTGCCTTGCCACCATTGTACTCCTGCGATGCCTGGCGCATTTCAAAATGGGCAACAATGTCTTCTGCAATAGCGGATAAGCGGGCCTGTGCGCCAGCAATAGCTTCCATGCTTGACCACTTGGCCTTTAGTGCTTCTCGCTGAGAATCTTCTTGTTGACTGGTGATTTCCTCGTATTCCTCATCGATTGAGTCAATCATGTTTTCTGGAAGTTGCAGTGAAGCCATCCTACTCTCGTAGAACAGACTGACAGTAGTTCCATCTTCAATGGAGCGGGACATATCGTAGACGTCAATATAGTCACCAAACACAGAAACTGTATCGTGATCACCTTGAGAAACAGGTGTTCCTGTAAAACCAATGAAGGATGCATTTGGCAAAGAGGCGCGGAGGTAATGCGCATAGCCGTAACGAAGCGCTGCGTTCCCATTTTCAATTTTCACTTTCGCAGAAAGTCCATACTGGGAGCGATGCGCCTCATCAGCGATGACAATTACATTGCGACGCTTTGTGAGAGGTTCTACTGATTCGCATCCCCCATCTGGTTCGAATTTCTGGATAGTGGTAAAGATTATCCCACCGCTGGTACGGCCACGTAAGAGTTTTTTTAATTGTGCTCGGCTTTCGGCATGCTGTGGTTGCCCTAGTAAATATTCAGAGGACGACGAAAAAGTTTGAAATAGTTGATCGTCCAGATCATTTCTGTCAGTAATTATTACCACTGTCGGATTGGAGAGGGTTGAATCTGCAAACAATTGGCGAACATAAAATACCATGGAGAAACTTTTTCCGCTTCCCTGTGTATGCCATACAACACCAATACGTTGGTCTCCACCTTCCGCTACAGCGCGTCTGGTTTGTACAAGGGCTTTTTCTACAGCGAAGAACTGGTGATAAGACGCAAGAATTTTTCGTGGACCAGAAGATGTATCTTGAAAGAACAGATATGAACTAATGAGACGAAGAAAATGCTCTGGCGTAAACATACCTTTGATCAGAGTTCGATAACTGGGGGTACTACGGTCATCTCTACGCTCTCCGTCTATACTTCTCCAGGCCACAAATCTATCCTGCGGAGAGGTTATTGTCCCAACGGTAGAATTAATCCCGTCACTCACAACTAGAAAAGCGTTGCTAAAAAAGAGTGTTGGGATGCTGGACATATAAGTTTGGAGCTGATTATAGGCTTTTGTTAAATCTGCTTGTTCATTACCTGCGTTCTTAAGCTCCCACACAGCTACAGGTAGCCCGTTGAGGAAAACTACTAAATCGGGCCGTTTTACGGCCGATCCATTTTGTACGGTAAATTGATTTACCGCTAAAAAGTCATTGTTTTCAGGATTTGAAAAATCGACAAGCCGACAATAGTGTTCTGATACTTCGCCACTCTTCTGGTTTTGCTCACGTACCGGTACACCGGAAATTAAGAAGTTGTGAAAACGGCGGTTTTTATCCAAAAGAGTGCCAGAGTTCAACTGCAGAGAGCGGATAGCTTCGCGAATAGCTGCTTGAGACCGCTCTGGATTGAGGCGACGCAATGAGCACAGCAAACGTTCCTCTAGTATTACTGATTCATAGGACTCTCGTTCAGGTGATTCTCCTCCTTGGCTAATCTCTGGGCCATATGCTGTTTCATAGTTGACTAAGTGAAACTCTTGGAGTACAGCTTGCTCCAAATCGTTTTCTGAAATCGGCATGGAAATTTCTCCTCTCCCAAAGTGACTTGATTACTTTATGATTCAGTTAGAATTTTACATAGACAAAAGATATTGTTTTCTCGCATCGTGTAATACATATGATACATGGTCTAATAGATACTGACATTTACCAAAGGATAGAAGTTTTACCGTAATACTGCGGGCTCATTTTTGATAGAGTTATTATTTTGTGCCTACTATTTACGATAGCCGACTCGTTTTTACTGCACAATTGATTGCAGAAACGCTGTGATATAGGCTATAATCTTCTATGAAAAAGTGAGATAAAAAATCCGATGGAATTTTTACTAATATTATTGGATCAGGGTGATTTTTGGTTATTATACTACCACTTTTTTATAAAACAATAAAGCAAAATAAATCATGTCGTGCTACCCTCATCTTCCGACTACAAACTAGTGGTAGTCCTTCCTCAGAAGATATTCTGTGGTTTAAATACTAGAGTACTTCCCACGGCGGTTATAGATTCTGAATAAGGTACATCAACACATGTCAACTCAATGGAACGTTTCACAAATAAACGCGAGAAATTTGATCGTTCCCCAAATAGCACACCCCGCGATATACAAAAAAAGGATGAACAGAAGCTTTTCCTTCATTTTACTACTCCTTTCAAGAAATCAGACAATATCTACTATTTACATTTATTATAACAGATCAACAATCCTTTAATTCGGACTTTTATCTACTTTAATAACGATTTTTCGGCAGTTCTCGTTTGTTTCTTATTTATTCCACTGCAGTTCGTTATGTACAACTAGAAAGAAGTAAAACATGTATTTCAACCTCATCAAGTAAAACTTCGATTCATATGCACAGAACGTTTTCTTCCTTATGGAAATCTATTTCGCCCGGATGTGTAATCGCCTCCATCCCAGATTTCGCCAAACTATAAATCTTTATCGACACCGGTGGCAATGCCGAAACACATGATAATTTTGGCTGTTTGATTTAGGGAAATCAAATCATCGCTTATGCCTAATTTCTGCGTCTAATAGAAAACCTCAGATTTTATGTGGATGTCCGGTTGAAATATTGTCTAGACAAAGATGGCACCACTGAAGCCGTAATCTTGTTGAATTTCAAGCAATTCTGTGATAAATTTTAAAGATATTTTGATAGAAACCGGAGGTTTTTAAAACGGGGAAATGCAATAATCCTATTAGGCAACATCATGTGCCTAGAGCATATCTTAAATACTTTTGTGCTCCTGATAAGTCTATTTCCGTTCTTGATACTAAGACGGGGAAAATATTCACTACTGGTATAGAAGCAGCTGGTGTAGAAAATAATTTTTATACTCTAACAGGTGCGGAGGATCCTTTTTGTTGGGAAAAAAGTTATGCTCAAAGCGTAGAGCCGCTTATAAGCAAAGTTTTACCACAAATAATTGCACCCTCCAACATCATGGCGCATGATGGACAATATGTTATTACTGAAGAAGAAAAGGCAGAGTTGGCAACAATTATGATTGTACAGCTGCTTCGTGGCAAGCAAAGTAGAGAATACGAACGTGAACTGTTTCATAAGTTGATACCCGAAGTGATTGAAGAAACCCAAAAACGATTTGAAGAATTATCATCATCCCAGCTGAAAATGTTGCAAAGTTTGGAACAAAATGAAACACTGTTTCGCGCACTGGAAATGGAGGTCTCTCTGGATCCAAAGAGAATTATTCGCTATTCACAAGAACTTTGTAAAAGAACTTTTATAGTTTTTAGGTGCGCAATGAAAGGCGTGGAATTTGTCACAAGTGATAACCCGGTGATGTTTATCAACAGTGAAACCGCAGATGCGACGCCATATACAAATGGAATCATTTATCCCAAAACACTGTTATATTTCCCTTTAAGCCCCTATTTGATATTGGCTGCTTATCACCCTGATTCTTTTTTTGGAAAACTTCAGTCATATGATCGTAAGTTGATTGATTTAAGGGGGGATAGAAACAGGAGCTTTATAAAAACAATAAACAGAAAACAAATGGAGCAGTGCTATGGGCAAGTCTATTCAAAGAAATCAGTAATTCTTCAAAAGCTCAAAATGAGTTAAAATAAAGATAGACACCACCCCTTTTGAGGTGGTGCCTATTTCACGTGGATTTGTCGAAATTCAAATTAAGAATTGTTAGGCTTTAAGAAAACGTTTATGCTCCGTTCCCGAATTTCGCTGTTCCTACCGGTACGATGCCACGCATAGCGGCTCGCATCGCTTCATCCCGAGGATGAACATAGAAGTGAGTGGTAGTTGTCACATCGGCGTGGCCTAGCAGGCCCGATACTGTTGCGACGTCGATGCCGTTTTCGATAGCACGTGTCGCAAACGTGTGTCGCATGGCGTGAAATTTGACATGCTCCAGGTGAAGCTGGCGAAGAATCCGAGAAAAATAATGGCTGAGGTTGTCCGGGTCCATCACACGGCCGCAACGATTAAAAACGATAAAATCTTCGTCGCCGGCTTCATGACCAAATTCTTTTGCGAATCGTTCGCGCTGCAACTTTAACAATTGCTGTACTACATCAGGCATATATAACTCTCGTTCCGAGGAAGTGGTCTTTACAGAACCGAATACCAGTTGTGTCTTTGGGGCTGTCGGGCTTGAGTCGATATCACTGATGCGGCGCACGGTACTTTCAACTGAGAGCATCCCGGTGGATTCCTGATAATTTTTCCACCGCAGGGCGCAGATCTCGCCCAAACGCATACCCGTGTACAGTGCCAGTAGAATGCCGGCTTCTTTGTGGCCGAAATGTTCAAACAGATATGTTTCCAAGGCCCTCTGGGAGTCATTGGTCATGATTTGAACCCGGCGGCTTTTCACAGACTTGATTGCGGTCAGCGGGACAGGATTGCTAGGCATCAATTCTTCGGCCGTAGCAAGCTTCAATGCAACATCCAACACGGCCCGCATATTGCGCAGGCTCTTTGTGGACAGCGGTCCCCCGGTACGAAGATTGCCTGTCCGTGCCTGCTCGTTAAAAAAGCGCTGCAACACGCGTGGCGTCAAGTTTCCGAGCTGGATTTCTCCGATTGCGGGGATGATGTGTTTTACGCAATTATCTCGATAGTGCTCATAGCCGGACGGTTTGGAAACGGGCTTTACATAAGCATCAAGCCAATACAGCAGCCAATCTTCCAGAATGGTTTCTTCGGAAAAGTCAAGAACACTATTTCCATTGTCTTTTGTAACCTTCATAATGTGTACTCCTTTTATCGGAAAACACACGGCACAGGTCAATTTGTGAAACAAACACATCAGCCTTGTCATACCATAAGAACGCTGCTATACTGAATTCGGTACGGTGCAGCAAGTCTGTTGTGTAGGTGGTCGCATCACCTGCGCAGGTAAACGGGAGGGTCCAGCTTCCGCTTACCGCCGTGCTGTTTTTGTGCTTATAATACGAATTGTATAGAAACGTGAGCGTATAACTATTCGGCGTTTCGTTCGCATGGCTCACTGCATGCGCGTTTTACCCGGAACGCCCGGGCGAGCAGGCAGAATTCATTCCGGCACAATTTCGCACGGCCTGCCTGTGCGCAAAAGTTCCCATGTGCCCAAGGAATGGAATTTCTTATTTTGCCTGACGCAGTCCCTCATGCAGAATGTTTTTGGCGGCATTAAGATCCCGCTGCATTTGCGTTCCACATTGTGGGCAACGAAAAACGGAGAATGCCAAGGGAAGTTTGCCAAGATGTGCACCGCATGCCGAGCAAATTTGCGAGCTCGGATAATAGCGGTCGACTCGTACGACACGTTTTCCCTGCATGATAGCTTTACTTTGCAGCTTTTGCAAAAAGGCGGGGTACTGATTATCTTCTATTTTGGGGGTAAGGCGAGGATTTTGACGCTTCATACCCACAAAATCCAGATTTTCGGTGGCAATGAGGTCGTGATTCTGTAGGAGACGCTTAGATTGTTTGTATTGCCAATCACGACGTTGATTTTGAGTATGGCGGTCCAACTTGGCCAGTTTGGCGCGCAGGGCACGCCAGCGTCGGCTGCCGGTGTGTGCACGGGACAGAGCTTGCTGCAAGGCTTCCCGTTTGGGTTTGGATTTTGCCGCGAATCCGGGATATTCGGCACTGTGACCATTAGAATCACGGTATAGACCGTCTTGTGCGTAATCCAGACCGATGGCCCGGTCATAGAGCACAGGCGTGATAGGGACCGGCAATTTTGCCGTGTACACGATAAGTATATGAGCGTAGTAGCGCCCTTCATAGGTGCTGTAAAAGATTTGGCCGCTGAGTGCTTTTGCACCGGCCGGGAGCGGGCGATGAGTATCGCGCAGGATTGTCCCGATAGTGGGAACAACAATATGGAATTCGCTGACCGCCATTGTTTTGAAATAGAAGCAGCGCTGATTCCGTGTAACCGGGCGCAAATAAATCTTGTTGAAACTTCCCTGCCATAATTTTTGCACTGCCTGGTACAGTTCCTTTCGGGTGTGATCCAGGGAGCCTTGGTAGTCGATACCGGGGCAGGAAATACTATATTGGCGAATAGCAGTTTCTGCATCGCTTTTGTGGGCTCGTTTCCCATACAGCTCGTTAATGCAGCGTGCCATGGCATTGTAATTTTTATCTTCAAAGTCAAACCGCTCGGCAAGCATAGCCTGCTGCTCGGCGGTAGGATAGAGGCGATATACATAGGTCCGATACAGGACCGTTTCCAATTGATTCATAAAGAGTAGTCCTCCACTTGTGTTTTGAAATTGTGTGTTGTACAATGGAGGCAGGAAATCGTGACGCAAAAATGATTTTCCTGCCGAGCGCAGATCCATGTTGCCGCATGGGTTTGCGCTATTTTCTTTTTTTGATACTTTCTGGTCCAATATTTGGGGTCATGACCGCAATCACGGCGCATATGCAATGCAAGAGTGTCGGTCGAATTCATTGGGAACTGAAAATAGATATAAGCAGACATTTTCATAAAGCACACCTTTCCGGGCGTAATGCCCTTTATCAAAAAGAAAAATAAACAGGAGCAACATAACCATCTGACGGCAAAGCCGGGGTTGCCGGTATGAAGGCGATTCAGATGAATGGGAACATTCAAACGGTCAAGAATAAATACTTTCATGGTACTATCTCCTTTTTGTAACTGTTGAGTTGTTTTCGTAACTCTATGATTTAATTATATCCTGAAAAGTTTCTTTTGTCAACTACTTTATTCACTTTTTAATTACTTTTTTCAGCCGAAAGATTGACTTTGTGTACTTCTGAAGGTATACTGTTAAAAAGGAAAAGGATGGTGTTATCGATGGCAATGACAGAGAAAATTAAAATTGCTCTCATAAAAAAAGGAATGTCGGTAAAAGATCTTGCTGCCAGCCTAGGGTGCACCTCACAGAATATCAGCGGAAAATTCAAGCGCGATAATTTCAGTGAAAAAGAGC
Source organism: Subdoligranulum sp. DSM 23681 (assembly GCF_057005535.1). NCBI lineage: Bacteria > Bacillati > Bacillota > Clostridia > Eubacteriales > Oscillospiraceae > Subdoligranulum > Subdoligranulum sp. DSM 23681. The sequence goes on from NZ_CM168050.1 coordinate 647,951, forward strand.
TGCAGGAAATTGCTGACGCGATGGGCTGCGAGTTCCGCGGATTGTTTATCGATAAAGAAACTGGCGAAGAAATTTGAAACGGTGTTTTTTATGATGGCGCATTTATGAAACCTAAAAGCAAAGCCCCCAACCTTTGACGATGGCCGACAAAGGTTGGGGGCTTATTCTGTGATGGGTTTATTCTTTCGAAAGGCAATTTTTTATGTATTGTTGAACATCAAAAGGGACAAGTTTACTATCTCCGCGTAAATACAAAGGATGATGCGGATGCCCTTTTTTAGAATGAGGACCTGCGCTGTACCAACAAGCATGGAACTCTTGCCCCAAAAGAAGCATATCGCGGAGACAAGAGGAAAGATAGGTACGCTTTTCAATAAGCGTTCCCCAAGCGGCCCAAATGGAAGGCGAATCGGACTTGGTTTGAGACAGGGCCCACCGAAAAGCGTTCATGTTTTCTCGATGAAGTATCGCGTTACATTTCGGATCCAAATCGTCCGGCTGTGTAGCGCGTTGAGCATACACATTAAACATGATAAAACTATCAAAGCCGTTGGCAACGGCAATTCTCTCTACGGATTTCATGGTGGGGTCTAGCATATTGGGGGTTGCGGTGGAAGGGTTGATGCCTACACAAATCAAAGGATTTTCGCCTACAGTACCTAAAACGTAGCGATAGTCACAGTATATAGGGGGAACGTACAACCAATGAGCAGGATCGTAATCATGCTTTATATTCCGTGATTCCTCTAGTGCCAAGGAAAATGGTTGGACATGCTCTTGTGATGTATTCAGGGAAGAAATATGCATAGGGGCCTCCAAATAAAAATGAGCACCTAAATTATTTTTGGAAAAAGCAGAGGAGACTACGGGTGGGCCTTATTTTTTGTGCGTCCCGCGCTCTTATTGGCGGACTTCTCTAGTGCTCTGTGGTAGGCGCTGTCAAAGCGAATCATAGGAGGAAGATTTTCTGCAATCGGACGGTAATCGGCTTCATACAGTACTGTGCCTTTTACAGTGCGGGATTCTGCTTTGACACTGAGTGTCAGTGCATCGGCGGGGCAGGTATTCCAGATGTCGATTATGAATTCGGGATTGCCGCCTTGGAAATCTGTATCAATAAATCGAATAGAGGCTTCTGATATATTTTCTGGGAGAGAATCTTTTGAGCTTGCCAAATCGGATTGGGTCTCCGTGAAAATGTGACGGCGATTCAGCTTGTCATACATATGAAGCAACCAATCCGTATCCAGCAAATCGAAGTGCCGAATATCGGCGTTGCGGATATCATGCCCCATCAAATATTGCAGTTCTTCTTCAGTCATCAAACAGACGCTGGAAAGAATGGTGGCATAGTGTCTTCGCAGCAAATAAGCGGTGGGGCTTTCTTCTTTTACGGATTTGTTTGCCTCGAGAAGACGAGAGGCGTAAACCAGACTTTCTTCATTGGTACGGATGCTGCGAAGCAAATTCCTGATTGTGTCGCCGAAATGCTTGCGGGTGCAGAATTTTGTACAGTCCTCGGGAGAATTTACAATGGGAAAATCCTCCAAGCAGCCGTTGGGATGGGATTTCTGAATGTATTGCATACGCTCTTGCAATAAAGAATCCAATTCGGCCGGTATGGGTAACACACGATAGGCGTTTTTGGTTTTGAGTTGATTTTTGCTTTTATTCGACGTATCCAAGGCGCGATAAATATAAAGAGCCTTTACGTTTTTCGTCAGAGGTTGGATTGCGCGATAAGTCAAACCACAACATTCACTGGGACGTAGTCCCAGATAGAGCATCAGTAATCCACCGATGAATACACCGTCAGGACTGTTGATCCCCTTGCGAAGAACTTTGGCAAATTTGATTTCTTCGCGAATTTGTAAAGAGCGAGGAAGTTTTACGATTTCCTCAATTTCTTGCTCTCGAAGTTGTCTCAGCTCCTCTTTCTTCCCGGCGGATCCTCTTTTAGGCAGGGCTGTTTTGTGATAATTCCAGATAGAACCCCAGCATGGATCAGAGTACGAGGGCAATTTTTCGTGTACAAAAGAGGAAAGACTTTTTAAAATGCTGCAAAGTTTATCCTTTGTAGCATCGGAAACTTCGCCACTTTTTGATTTGGCTTTGGATTGTTGAACGTACGCATCAACAGCTGCTGCAAAATGCTCGAACTCCAGGTCGCCGAAGGTAAGTCCTAAAGAATCAAAATAGAGCGCTTGCATTTTTTCCATCATACGGTGATAAGTTGCCTGGGTGTTTGCGTTCCACAAACGGGCGGTAGATGAATTGGTGTTTGGCTTTGTAGCCATTGCCTCTTCACAATAGGTGAATAGACTTAGGGGACTTTGGTCCAAGTCCTGCCAAGTCAGTGTCAGAGATTCTCGGATTCCCATCACAAACAGCCTTCTTCCGTTTTTATGGTGACCCCATGTGCAGAGGTAATGGTAACCGTACAAGGGCGGCGGATGTGTAGTCTGGTGTGCAGAACATGATTAAACACGCCTTCAATATGGCACTTTCTCTCAAGCGAACCTTTTGGCATTTTGGGAGGAAGGGCGCCTGGAGCAGCTACTGCCATAAGCCCGTAGCTCATCTGCACACACATATGATATTGTTTATGCGCGTTATTGAAGTCAATGTAATGTTGTCCGGCGGTATCGATTTGAGCCAACCCGCCCAAGTAACGGATCTCGTTCTGCTGCAGCCCACATAGAAATTGCCAAAAATGGCGACAACTTTGCCGGTAATTTTCTGGGCGAAAAGAAACCTGTATACTAACAGCTTGCCCATCATCACGGTGATACTCAAGAAAACTCTTTTTAAAATTACGGAACAGTTTTCGGAATTCCGCTTGCAATACATTTACCTTCATACGTTGCCCGGATTTATCGTCGCAAAACAGAGGCTTCTGCGGAGCTTGCGCAGATTGTAAAATCAGTTTCACCAACAAAAATGGAACTGGCACATTTCGATAACTTTCTGAATTGGGAAGTTCGCTAGATACGATATAGTTTTTGTGGTTATCGTTCTTCTTTATGGGAACGCAGCGTTTGGTAATACGGAGCTGGTAGGCACGATAATTGGGAATTGGAAGTAAATCTTCGCCGTCCAGAGCACAAACTTCCTCGGCTGTTAAACCTAAAAACAACATCAGCAACTGCGCCAGTGCCAGTGGATTGTGGGGCTCCTTCGTAAGGCTTTTCCATAAAAGTCGGTAGTCGTCTACACTCAAACTTTTGGGACGTAACCCTTTTCCCATCTTGACACCTACGCTGGAGCGCACAGTGAATTGCTTTTTAAATAAAGACAGAATTTGATTCTGCTGCTCATCGGAAATGCTTTGGAGGAGTAGATACTCACGAAAAACTTTTTGAAGAAGAGCGCCATAATCATACAGACGTTGGGTCACGTTCTGGTCTTCCTCGAGGACATCAAAGTCGGCAACAGATACAACAGACTTGGACAAACTTTCTTGAATTAACATATAAGCTCTGCGCTCGACGACTTTTCGCAAAGTGGTGAAAACGTAAGTGCAGAGAAAAGGCAATTCCTCTTCGTGCAATAATCTCGAGAGATCCAAATTTCCCAAGCATAGAATAACCTGTGCCATCATTTTCCCAAGGGAAGATGCCTCATTGCTGTTTTTTGAATATTTTGTTTGAAAAGAAGACTGCTTTTGTAACCAGAAGACTGATAGTTTTGCGGAGAGCGCGGATGCCTCTTTCGGCGTCTTTGTCAAATCGCTCTCTCGCAGTTCTTCATTTTTTGCAAGTAGTTTTTGCACGCCTTCCAGAATCTTTTCCGTAGGCGGATTATGCCGCTTCCTGTTTGTCTTTCGTACTTTTTTGAGCGGCGTTGTATAACGCAGACGAACATCGGACCCTACTTTTCTTTTTAGTGAAGAACTGTAGAGGTACAACTTGATTTGATTCGCTGTGTTCCCTCGCTTGCGATTGGCGACGGAGATGGGGGAGAAAGTGTAATGTACAGATAGACCGTCGCAAAGTTCTAATGTGTGAGGCGGCTGCCGAACACGTTTTTTGGTGGCAGATATGGTTGCGGAATCCATTTGTATCCTGTCCCTCCCGAATATAGAAAACGGCTTTGTGAGGTAAAAATCTACGGAAAATTCTTTGTTCGGACGGGGAAGGAGAAATAAGATTCCCCAATGCCCCTTTTTCTATTTATAGTGTACCTAAAATTGTTGACAAAGGCAATAGAATCCTATATAATTATCTTAAATTAAGGTATACAGAAAATGAGAAATTTCACAAGCATATAGAGAAAATAAAATACGAATTATCGAAATAAAAAAGAAGAGGCCTTGCCTCCAAGCTCATAACCCGGAGGTCGCAGGTTCAACGTAGTCCTGTCCCCGCAACCACTGATCCGTAGTTGGATTTTAAGAGTTTTCACTCTATAAACCAACTACGGATTTTGTAGTTTTATAGGTTGTCGGCAGGAAGCAGGCGGTCAGTCAATGTACTGGCCGCCTGTTTCGTTTTATACAGCTGTTCCATCTCCTCCGGTGTCTGGTATCCCAACCGGCTGTGGGGGCGTTGCCGGTTGTAAAAGAGCAGGTACTGCCGCAAGGAATCCAACAGTGCGCCGATGCTTTTATAGAAATACCGGTGGTATTCTTCTTTCTTCAGGCTGGCAAAAAAGGATTCCATGACGGCGTTGTCATAGGGGACGCCGGGAGCCGAAAAGGACTGCCGGACACCGAACTCCTCCAGCAATTCCCGGAAGTAATCCGAGGTATATTGCCGGCCCTGGTCGCTGTGAAAAAGCAGCCCGCGGGGCCGTCCTCTCCGGAGAAAGGCGGTTTCAAAGGTCCGGGCCACCAGGGCGGTGTCATTCTGGCAGGAAGCCCTGGCTGCCAGGACCTTGCGGGAGAATAGGTCCAGCACAACGCACAGGTAGAGCTTGCCGCCGGCATAGTGCAGCTCGGTGATGTCGCTGACCCAGGCCTTGTTTGGGGCCTCCGGATTGAACTGGCGGTCCAGCAGATTGAGATGGCAAAAGCGGCGCCGGGCTGCCGCCGCAGACATACGGGCAGAAGTGGTCCCCTTGTCTGCCTTCCATTCCCGCAAGAAGGAAAGAACCTTCCACTTGCTGATGGAGATCCCCTGGCCCAGCAGCTTCTGCCGGATTGCCTCGGAGGAAATCCGCTTGCCGGAGCGCAGGTAGAGTTTTTCCACCAGCGGGCGCAGCACTTCGTCCCGATGCTGGTTCTGGGTTTTGGCGGGACGACGCTGGGTGCGGTAGTAGAAGTTGGATTTGCGGATGCCGAAAAGCCGGCAGGTCAGGTTGGGACCATAGACGGGAATCCAGCGGCAAGCGGCCTGAAAGCGGGTGAACTCCGGAAGAGCCTGCTGCACGATGGTGCGCACTGCCTTCAGCTCTGCGGCGGTTTGCCGGTGCTGCTCCCGCAGCGCACGGAGTTCTTGCTGCAGCTGCAGCAGGTCCTGGTTGTCGGGACAGGACAGCTGGGCGTCGAAAGCGCGAAACCATGCGCGCAGGGGCTTGTCGGTGATGCCGGTTTCATCCTGCAGCTGCGTCAGTGTCCGGCCCCGTCGGTGCCGGACGTAGAGTTGCCACTTCTGGGCATCGTCATAGAATTTCGACATGGCTGCCCTCCGCCACGAAAGGAACCTCCGGCTGCCGGGGCAGATACTCGGTCTGCAGCGGCTCACAGCTGATCAGTCCCATGGCGTCCATCATCTGCCGGATGCGCTTTTTGCCTACACCAGACTGGTTACTACTTACCTCATGGAATATGCGGAAGACTGGTCCGCCTCCAGAGCGTACCTCAGCGAACAGTCTGTTCAAGCCATACTGCAACCGGCGGCTTGACTTCTTGTTTTACAGGAACCCTTTTTGCGAACAATACTTGACGCAGCCTTTCATTCATATTCCTGCCTCCTATACGGTTTTATAGATTTATTGTATAGGATGGGCATTTTGCACCGGGAAATTACAGATATGTGCTTATCTGTCCCATGTCCTGCCGCAGTATCGGCTCTTTTTCCGTTCGTGGGCATAGAAAAAAGACAGCCGTTTTTCCCGGCTGTCCCTTGCAGGCAGTTTGTTCGGTTTTGTTGTGATAAAGGGCCTTTTTGTACGGACCTGAAAACAGCCCTGTGCAGCAGGTATGGCGCTAATGATTATCTTTCCTTCATAATGATTTTTTCCGGAGCAACATTTTCCGTTATATAGGACTCCATCTTTTCATAGCCCGTCATAAGGGTTTCCACCGAGACATGTCTGGACTTTGTATATATGGTCGTTTTGTTCAAGATCCCTATCCCGGTGTTTCGATTAACCCTGCGTACCACTTCCCTTATGCTGTCGTAGCAATAACTTCCTCTCAGCGTGCCGACACAGCCCGTCCGGTATGCTCATAATACACAAGAACCGCAGTTCCATTTCCTGTCTGGCTCATCATCGTATAGTCATCTGCTGATATTTCCACACGGGTCCTTAATCCCTGAGAATCCGTCCCCATCAGATAATAATGATACGAAAAAATGCTGGTATGCGCTTGTGTTTCACTTACTTCTATATCTGTCAGCGTGACCGTCTTCGTACCCGACGCCAGATCAGCGGCAAAATCCTTCGTAAACCACATGCAGACTGCCGCACAGAAAACCGCGATGATCACTCCTGCTGTTTTGTTACTTTTTTCCCCTGTTTTCCAGTTATGTATGACCCGCACGACCACATAGATGCACACGATCCATATGACGGATATATTGCAGAATTCATCCAGTAACACCAGCTCTCCTGTCTTAGGCAGAAGCAGACCGGCAACTATGACCGCCAGTACAAGAACACAGAGAATGATCTCATATTTTGTTATTTTTCTTCTCACTTTGCTCATGATTCGGTTCCTTCCATTAGACTTACAAGATCATTTCTCCATGAAAATTCCTTTGCATAATCAATGCATGCTTTCCCAAAATTGTCTTTTTCATAGATATTTGAACCGTGATCTATTAAATATTGATATACCGGCATAGCCGTCTCTGTCGGCAGCTTTACAACAGTAATCGCATAATTAAGTGGAATTGCCCCATATTTGTCTTTGGCGTTTATGTTCACCCCAGCCTCAACCAGCAGCTGAGTTACTTTTAATATGTACTGTGGATCGGGCCTCATAACCGAAAAGTAAAATATATGCAGTGCATTTCTTTGATCTTTTGGACTTTTAAAGTTAACATCCGCCCCCTCAGATATTAAAAATCGAATCATCTTTATTTTTTCGTCTGTGTTGTGGTCATTGACAAACAGTAACTGAAACAAACTTAATCCTGTATACTTATGGAATAGATTCGGATCACCTGTATAAAACTTCCGGAAGTCCGAATAAGTTGCGTCTCTTACCGCATCAAAAATGTCTGTAATCCTCATAAATCTCACTCCTAAAATCACTCAATCTTGCTCAATAACTTTATCGTCCGTTTCCTGCAAATATCTTTCTGTAAGATCACAAGTTCTTTCGGGATATATCTTCCATTGATCCGGAGCCAGCAGGCACTTTCAGCAAAATCTGTCCGCCGCAGCGATCCTGACTTTAACTCGGTGATCGTCTCAAAATTTTCACACTCGAGCAGCTCCTCCTGCTCTTTTTTTGTAAGCCGCCGGTTCAAAGCGGGCAGACACTGATATGTAGTTCTGTAATATCCAAGCAGGCGCGGCAGCGAAAGGACTGCGCCCGCCAATGCAAGAACACACGCTGCCAGCGACGGAATATTCTCCGGACGCGCCAGTATCCCGGCGAAGCCTGCGAGCGCCAGCACTCCCCATGCACACAGGGCAAGGTTTTTCTTTATGGGGTATCCTCTCCGCCATTCTGTTTTTCTCAACTGTTTCATTATTTTCCCTCTGACAGCTTCGCAATTTTATCTATCTCAAAGAGTATAGGACTTTGATAATCCGTCGTTTCGTCAGCAAAACACCGCGCTAGGCTGTTCCAGTGGATATCCGGGAGTTCATTAACATTATCGCAGGATATGATCTGCAGCATAACGTCGTATATTTTTTTGATTATTCCCGAATACTGTAACTGCGTACTATAATCGGAACGGAGTATCTGTATGACTTTTTCACAATGCTGTTTTATCTCTTCCATGTGCTTTGGCGAACCTCATCTAACCACTTCATAAAAATCTCGCTTGAATCTGTCCCCGTCTTTGCGGAACAGATACTTTCATACTTATATTCCGTGTCTATTTTACCGCTTTTACAGTCATAAATCATTCTTAATTCCGTGGGGACAGGTTTTTCGTAATGTATGCATATTTGTCTTATCTTCTCAAGATCCGCTTCCCCAAGATCCAGAAAATCCCATATCGCGTCCGGATCGGCAGCTATATTATTTGTTGTTTTTATCTGACCATCAATCTTGAAAAATGCATTGAACGAAATACTGCTTTCTTCGATAGAGCCATAGGCATAAACTTTATCAGTCCTATTCCCCGCAAATTCGACACATAGTGAAATAATCCGTGACTGCGCATCCATAAATTCATCTTCAAACACTCTATCCATAGCGTCCCCCTTTGAAACAAAACTCTTTTTTAACTTCCGCTGTATTCTCCTGACAGAAGCATTTCTTTCACTTCATCGTATTCGTCCGGCAGCGCCTGCGACAACAAGCCGGACGCTTCTACACGGAAGACCGTTCCGTCATCATATAATACAGCCAGCACCATATGCTGGGGATCTGTAATTTCCTCTTCACCCGTTCCGGATTCCCAGCCAAAAACACCATACTTGTCTAACGCCTCAACAATCTGCTGTCCATCCGCATAATATCCGCCCTGTACCTGGTGGAGATCATCAAAAAGATACGCATCCGACGTTCGATACCTTTTTCTGTCCGGCAGATCATAATATACACATTCTGTACTTGTATTCTTATTTTCCATAAAAGCTACAGCATATACATTTTCTGTAAAATCAGATGTGCGTTCTTCTATGCCGTCTTCAATGAGATAACTTACATCATACATGCCGAATTTGCGTTCCGGTTCGTATTCTTCCAGGAGCAAAGGTATGTTGAGCGTATCCACATCTTCTGTCGTGATGTCAAAATCCTCAATAAACTGTTCCAGATCAACTTTGCTGTACTGTTCTTTTGTAAGTCCTGCCGCCCGGATCAGTTCTTCCGGAGTGATCAGCCTCTGTTCCGAATACGTCTCTTCCCCGGTTTCTGTCACATAGATACCCGGTTTCTGATCCAGACTCCAGAGAAATTCATCCTTGTTAAAAGTTTCTTCCGTAGTGATCTCTATCGCAGTAAGCCCTTCTTTATCCGGTTCTTCTCTGTAAAAAGGAATATAAATATATGCGATTTCATATTGTGCTTCATCTGTAATAACCGAATAGTGCCCTCTCAATTCCCGCCATGTTATTTTTCCGTGTTCACTTTTTTCATGGGAACTTGCATTTCCTTTCCAGCTTTTACATTCGCCCTGAAAAAACTCTATGAATTCTTCCGCCTGTTCCGTTAAGTTTAGCGTACTGTCCCCGGCATACTGCGAAAATAATCCCGTCAGCGCTTTTGCATCTTCCTTCTCTGCGCACCCGATAATGTTTTCTATCATTTCATCCGCCAATTCTTTATCAGAACGATATGCATTGGATGATCCCCGCCTGAAAACGATGCATCCGCTCAAACTGCATACAAGGGCGCAGCATACGATAAGCAGTAATACCTTCCTCATAAATTCTCTTCCTTTCAGCTAATATACGGTCACTTTCCCGCTCCCGGATATCGCGCACTCCGCCTCTTCGGTATAGATATCTTCCCGGAGCTTATCCTCATAATCAGATCTGCCAATCTGTTTCCACGCTTCAGACTCTGCCATGCGCAGATAGATCCCGGCCGGCACGTCCTGACAGTTCTCCGTCAGCCAGTCCGGCACAGCCTCCAGAAACGCCTCGTACTGTTCTGAACACAGGGCGTCGTCCATAAAAATATACGTCACGGCGGAAACCTCGTTCAGTATCGCTTCTTCTTCTGCCGCGCCGCTGCCGCCGTTCTTTATCTCCGTGTATATCTTTATCCCTTCGGAAGGCAGATACTGCTCTGCAAATGCGCGTACCTGCTCTTCATAGGCGGGGCGCATCAGGATCGCCCCGTAATCGTCTTCATACCGGTACATGCCGTTTTCATATGTGCGGTACACTGTCACAACATCCGATTCACCGCCCTGTTCCGGATACACCTTTAGGTGTTCCTGCTCGACGGCATCTCCCGGCGCGTAGGATATATAATGAAACTGCTGCTCATATTTCCCTTCGATCCAGTCCAGCATCTGCACGACAGATGTAACGACCCCTTTCTGTGTATCGGTCAGTTCCTCATAAGGCCCGGTAAGGCCTGTCATGTCCATAACCTCTTCCTGTCTGGCACCAAGCCATGCGCCGTCGTCATAGCTGGCCTTCCATTCGTCGGGCCCGAAGGTGATGCTCCCGTCCGGAAATGTGCCTTCACCGACAGTCAGCCCCGTATGGCAGTTCACGATCTTTGCGCTGACACTCCAGTTTGGATCCCCTGTTTCCATGATTCCGGTCAGGACATCCGATGTCGTGATCGTCAACAGCATCTTTGCCTGTAGAATACCGTCGATATTCTCGTCGATATGATATATGAAACGGCTGTGATCGGTATCCGCCTCTACATAATAGCCCTGTTCGTCTTTCTCCATATCTTCCAGCACATCGTCAATGGACCCGGCGTACATCTCTATAAGTTCTTCTTTCTGCGTCGGCGTCACTTCCAGAATTAGATCATCCCCGTCACGCCTTACATCGGTACAGTAATCTTCAAAAGCCTCCATGTTGTCCTCGATATCTGTATTGGCAAACTTAAATATCGAGGCAGGTATGGTAATCTTCTCTGTCATCTTCGGCAATGTTTTTCCGGCATCCGGGTCCTGGACCTGATCTGCTGCCGGAGCGCCCGCACAGGCGCTGCAGACGAGTACCGAAGCAGCTGTCACCGTTGCGAGCACTGTTTTATATAGCTTGTCCATCCTCTCACTCCTCTGAAAACACATTTCTATGCTGATAATAATACCATATTCAAGCTGTAAAAGTTACCGTTTTTATAGATTTTTTCATCTCAGATCTGCTGAGAACGGCAACACCCCAGGCAGTCAGGGTATCTGTGCGCAATGTATCTCCACTCTCTGTCCTGACAACTGTTCTTCCATGATTAGTACGAGTGCTCCACCGCCTTCTTCTGACTAGTATCCGGTCACTACTGCCGTGATCTCATATTCATATATGATGCCTCTCCAGACTATAAAGTCTGGACTGACGATGGAACAAAAGAATGGTGCCTAAAAGAACCAGGAGCCTTATATGACTTCATTGTTGCCGGCACTTGAAAAGAAGGTGAAAAACAAAATGAATCAAGCGGAAACCCTGCGGCAACTCCTGAAAGAAATCGAGGAACTGCTGGAACGTAACATAAACGAAGACGGCGAGTGCCAATTCAGTTATCTCAAGGAAAAGATTGTACTTGAGATGGCCAAGGAAATAATCACAGACGGAGTTCCCGACCCTCCGATGTGCTTTACATCTTGCTGAATGAAGAACATCATAGATGGGAAAGGATGATTGCGAATATCGGATGAAGTGCTGAAGCAAGTGGTCTTTGATTCGGGCGATTGGGCCTCGATGCGTGAATTGTGTAAGAATCACGAGCAGTACCCTGTACCGCTCCTTGGGAAAACATCAATCGGAGAGGATATCATTATTGAGGTTCTGTCCGATCGTATCATTACGGAAGTCTACCAAGAAAACGGTTGGGTGCGAAAAAACTTCTATTACCCTGAAGAATGTACTACCGAAGAACTCTTCCAAGGGAAGTGGAAGCAGAGTCAGCAGCCCAGCAAAAAAAGGGCTCGTGGAGAACGATAACTTGAAGTAAAAGTGTTGTGTTTTCTCCTTGTACATGCTATAATTTAAGTGCAAAGAATAGGTATTTTGGCAGAGGATCTGGTCGGAGGATGTCTGGCAACAGTTGATTACTCCAAAAAGGCCGGTTTTCCAAGAATTGCCAAATATATCTATTCTGTTAACTCATGCCAACGAAAGCACCGATTCATCTGAATCGGTGCTTTTTCTGTATTGCACGGGAGGGCAAGGCTGGATTCCAACTCTGACCTGTGATACAATCAAATAAAAGGGGTGGGACTGCATGGACTGGGCTTTGATGGCGCCGGGGATCGCACTGTTGGTGGCTTGCCTGCTTTATGTCCTATATCAAAACGGCTACGGGACCCTCAACTTCAAAGCGGCTTTGACGTATATGGGTTATCCCCGATGGGGAAAACAAAAAAAATGTATCCAGGCCAGCTTTGCTGCCTGCAGTGGTTTTACCAAGCGGGTGGTGCGCCTTTTGCCATCCGAACAATATCAGTTTGTTTTTTTCCTCCCGGCTTACTAAAGGAAGCGTATCGGTGGAGATTTATGCAGACCGCAAGGAGCTTCTTGCTCAATTGAATGAGGAACACCCTACGGTAATTATTTCGACGGACACCCAAACGCGTTTTCGCGTTGTTACTCGATTCAAAAAAGCAGACGGAGACTATTCCCTTGCATGGAGCAAGGCGGAATGATTTTGATAGCACTGCTGCGAAATACCACCCGACAACAAAAGTCCGATATCCTTTTGGTACTGCAAACCGGTCAACCTTTGGTTGGCCGGTTTTTTTGTTAAAAATCATAGCTGTTTTGCAAGAACAACCGCCAATGGCACAGGTGCAGCATAATCGATGACTTACAGAAAACAGGGCGGGCTTATCTTGTTTTTCTGCTGTATCTTATGCTTTATCGATGAAATTGTCCTGTTTTCTGCAGGACCCGGAAACCGGAGCTTTGCAGGGTGTCCAGAGGCTCTGCCGGTTTTTGGGGCAAGGCACAAATTGACGGCCAATCGTTTTTTGCCTATACTGAAAGTGAAGTAACGCAAAGGAGGTGCGGCCCATGAAGATACCATATATCGTCGGAATAGGCGTGGCCTACACCGCCGCCCTATGGCTGCTGGTGCGGCGGCTGCGCCTGCCGGGTCGGGGCTATCTGCCCGAAAAAACACTGTGCAGCCTTTGCTTTGTGGCCGTGGCGGCGGTGTGCGCTGCTCTGGGCAGCCGTCCCGAAGCTTTTTGGAGATTACTGCCGGCACTGCTATGCTGTTTGGTGGGGGATGTGGTGCTGGCGCTCTACAACAACCTGCGCCGTCCGGGCCTGTTTTTGGCCGGACTGGGAGTCTTTCTGGCCGGACACACCCTGTTTGTGTGGGGCCTGTGCCAGCTGCAGCCCATGGGCTGGCCGGTACCGCTGGCCGCGGTGCTGGGGGCTGGCGGCGCGGCGGCGTTGTCCGGCATACCGGGAATGCAGACCGGGCGGATGCGCCCTTGGGTGGTGCTTTACGCAGCCTTTGTCTCGGCACTTTTGGGCAAGGGACTGCAGCTGGCCTTTGGCATAGGCCAGACCTGGTGCTTTCTGGTGTTGGCAGGGGCGGTTCTGTTTTGGATTTCGGATCTGCTGATCCTGTTCCTGTATTTTTACCCTTCAAAGCACCCTGCCGTGCACGTGGCCAATCTTTTGACCTACTACTATGCTATGTTTCTGATCGCAGCCAGCCTTGCGTTCTGAGAACGGGGACATTCCTTAATTTTGCAGCAGCCGCCAGAACGGCGGCGCTGTGCCCAAGAAGAAAGCCACGAAAACTTCTGCAACCATAAGATTCCGTTGCCAACTTGCGCAAACTTCTGTTTTGTGCCCTGCAATCCCGGGATGATTTGCCGCACCGGACACTGACTGCGCGGGAAAACATATGGGTATATGTCGGGGAAACCTATTATAGAAAAACAGCACAGCCGTATCCGATCGATGCGGCTGTTTTGCTTTTTATTTACAAAAACATGTATAGCATATACATGTCATGTATGATATGGTGTTATCAGGAAGCGGATGCGGAGGTGGCCCTTATGAGCAAGGAAAATTTTCAGCGGATTTTCGCTTTGAAATTATATGAAGTCTTACATGAGGAAAGCGACGAGGAGCATCCCCTGTCTTTGGCGGAGCTGCGGGAATTGCTTTCCATGCGCGGGTATCCTTGTGATACCCGCACTGTGCGGACAGCTTTGAAAGCTCTGGTTGAGGGCGGATACGATATCCAACAAGAATTCCAGTACCCCAAAAACGTGTACTGTTTGTTGGGGCGGGATTTTGATATAGCAGAGCTCCAGATTCTGGCGGATGCGGTCCGGTCTGCCACCTGTATTACAGAAAAGAAAACCCGTCAGCTGGTGGATAAGTTAGCACGTTTGGCCGGACGGCACTGTGCAGAAGTATTGGAACACAAGCATCGGGTATACAGTGTTCAGAAGTCAGGCAACGAAAACATTTTCCGCTACACCGACCAACTGCACCAGGCCATACAAACAAACCATCAGGTATCCTTTTTGTATCTGCGCAATCGACAGCTCCGCCGCGAGGAAGACGGCGTCCCAAAGCGGTATCTGGTAAGTCCGGTGGGGACTGTTTTCAACGATGGATTTTATTATCTGGTTGGTGAATCGGAGGATCACCCCGATGTGCTGGTCAGCTACCGAGTAGACAGAATGCAAAAGCTGGAAATTTCGCCCTTATCCCGCACCTTAACGGATGTCGGCCGCCATTTCAGCAAAGACCAATATCAAAAACGGGTATTTTCGATGTATACCGGACAGCCAACCCGTGTTACGCTTCAAATTATTCCAGAATGGATTGATGCTGTTACGGACGCCTTTGGCCCGGTGGTACCGAAAAATCCGGAGCCGGATGGTTGGTACCTAGTTCCTGTGGAAGTGGACATCAGTCCCACGTTTTTTGCCTGGTGCTGTCACTTTACTCATGGCTTCAAAATTGCTGCACCAGACAATGTTGTTCAGCAGATGAAGGAACATGTCAGGCAAATAGCTGACATGTATGCTGAATAAGCCTACTACTATTTGTGTGGGTGCAGTTTACTGACAGTTCTTGATGTGGTATAATCGACGAAGAATTCAACGTCGCCCACTGTGCGTTGTAGCTCCCCGACAGTTCTTGGTATGGTATAATGCCGCCGTCGATGCTGCCGCTGGTTTTGGAGTTGTAGCTCCCTGACAGTTCTTGGTATGGTATAATGAATATCCTGAACAGAAGCATCCTCTTTGGGTTGTAGCTCCCCGACAGTTCTTGGTATGGTATAATCTAAAGAGACAGGAGCGTGCAAAGAATGGCAGTTGTAGCTCCCCGACAGTTCTTGGTATGGTATAATCATGGAAAACTACACTCTTTCCGACATTGCGTTGTAGCTCCCCGACAGTTCTTGGTATGGTATAATTGTATAAGGCGGTGATACAATGCGTGTAGACGTTGTAGCTCCCCGACAGTTCTTGGTATGGTATAATACGGTGCCCGTCGGATAGACAGTTTGTTTGAGTTGTAGCTCCCTGACAGTTCTTGGTATGGTATAATCGGTCGAGTGTTTACAGATGGAATATATTAGTTGTAGCTCCCCGACAGTTCTTGGTATGGTATAATAGACTGTCAAAAAAGCGCTTCAGCATCACGCTGAAGCGCTTTTTCTTGTTGCTATAAATCACAGGATTGTCAGCTGTTGGCTCTCAAACGGCTGGTCTGCATCAGACAAATGGCCTAGCAGAATTTCGATGGAAGCATACTGCTTTTCTGTAATAACCAAAAGGCGGACAGCTCCGTTATCCGGCAAATGATCATACAAACGGACACGATGTTTTTGTACGGCATCAGCGCCGTTACAGATGCGGACATATACCGAATACTGCAACATATGATACCCATCTTTCAACAAAAAATTCCGGAAAGCGGTGGCATCATGCCGCTGCTTTTTTGTTTTGACGGGCAGGTCAAAGAGAACAACCAATCGCATGAATCTATTCATACCTGTGTTGCTGCAATGGCACCAAACAGGGAAGGAACAGTTCTTTACTGCCGCTGCGCAGGCTTTGTACCTGTCGCTCCATGGCGTAGGCGACACTGTACCGCTGCTTTCCGCAGAGGATATCCATATTCAACAAGTTGAACAGACAACTTTTCAATTTGGTATCCAATGCCGCCTCCTCCCCTATCTGCGATGCCACAAACAAATCGACCACCGGACGATACGGTTCCATCATATCATCTGCCAGATTCCAGGCATTTAATGTACTGCTGTGATGCAGCCCCAGCCAAGGAATAAACCCATAGAATATGCTTTTCATCACAGAGAAAAACGGTTATCCCATTTTTCGCCAATGCAGAAAGGGCTGCTGTCGTCACGGTACATTGACGGCTTTCGATCAACAGGGAGAGCAGATCCTCCAAGGGAAAGCTGACATTGGTTTCCCCTTGAATAATCACCTGCTCCCGCTGGCAGCTGATCCGGCAAGGTGTCGTGATCATCACATTCCGGTAGGCCATAAGATCACCGCCTTATCGAAAAGATCGACGCTCTTCTTTTTTCACCTCTCTTACATTGCCAAGAATATCCACTTCATATTTTTTCAGACAATTCAGTGTTTTAACTCCCAAACTAGATAATATATAGGCACTATCATGACTGCATACAGTCACGGAACCAGCGGCTATATTCATTCCCGTATAATAGCACAATGTCTCTTTTGTTTCCCATCTGGACGGCAAGGTACTCTCCTTATTGGAAATCGAGAATATAAGCCCTTTTTTGTGTTCTACCTTGATTAAGTCATCCGCATACAGCGAGAACAAGAAGTTCTTTTCCTCCATCACCTTCCATGCAGAGAACTCCTTATGTGCCACCACAGCCCTGTTGGGCAGTTCTTTCTTTTTGGTGTCGGAAACGTAAATGGGAACCATGTAATACCCGTCCCCCGGGACAAAGAACACATCCACGCGCACCATGCTGTCGTTATCGGCCGCACCATTTCCGCCATGAACCGGCACACACAGACTGGCCTTTTCGCACAGCTTGACCTTGCGCACCAGCGGCCCCGGCGTGCCGTCCGATTTTGGCTTGTAAAACGGTTCTGTGAAGGCTTTCTTGCCATCCCCGCCAAATTCCAGCAACCGGGCGCGAAGCGCCTCATACAACAGCTTGTCGCTGGACGGCTGATAGTACCCTTCGATCTCGCCGGTCTTTTTATTCAATTTCAAATCCGTCAGAGGATGTTTGACTATCAGGAGACCATCCTGCAGGGCTTTCGGGCTTTTGATGGTTTCCTTGTGGGCCGCCCCGGTCACCTTATGCTGCGGCATACGCGACACAAAAACAGGCCGGATCGATTCCACATCAAAATTGGAATAAAACACCGGATTCCACTGCATCAGATTTTCCTGTGGTTTCTGGCTCAAACGCTGGATCAGTTCATCCCGGAAATGCGGCCACGGGGCCGGGAAGACTTCGCCTGTACGGGTATGCACGGAATAGGTGCCATCAGAAGACTGCTGATACTCACCTTCAATGCGGTGATAATAGCCGGAGATCTGTTGCACCATGCCCCGGGTAGCGCAGGCAATGACTGCCGCATCCAGTGCGTGATGAAGGTCACCGTCTGCCCGTACTTTTGTCAGCCCCCAACGTTTGCGAAGATGGCTGGTAACCGCACCTGCCAACGCCATGACCCCCTGTTTGCCCGCAGCCGGATGATCGGCAAATGCAAGGTGATCCTGAATGTAATTCAGCAAAAAGCGAGCCATATGCTGTGTGTCTTGCAGATTGCGCTGCTTGAAACCGTTTTGTTCTTCTTCGCTCAATGTTTCCCGCAGCAGATTTTTCTGTTTGCGATAGTTGCGGACCTGCGACTTCGTCCACACAATAAATTTTTCGCGCCGCTCTCCCTGAAGATATTGCAGCGGCAGCCGATTTCCCTTCTGATGGTTTTCCGCCGCCATCACCAGCACTTTGTTGCTGCGGGAATCATCAAAACTGATGCTGTACGGCACAATATGATCCACCTCAGCATAGCCGGTTTCAAACAGCCGTTCCGCCGCAATGCTTTGCTGAGAATAGGCACAGATCCCATCCTGCTCTTTCCACAGACGGTACTTGATCAAATCCTGTCCCGTAGGGTTCAGTTTGTGGAAGGTATCCCGGATCTCCTGCATCAGGCATTCATTCTGTCTGGCGTTGTCTTCCATGGATTTCTGGTCCCTGCGCCGCTCCTCAAACGTACGGTTCAGTTCCCGGGCCAGTTCAATATGAATCCACACAGGCGGCTGCCCCATTTCGCGGATGATGGCATTGACCAGTTTGATGGTCTGCGACACTGCACGGCGCACCACCGGGCTGGTGATGTCTTTCAGCTCCGGAGCCGAAGCCGGCAGCTTAGGCGTTTTTTTGATATTGCTATGACCGCGAAAATCCAATCCGGCCTTGCTGCATGCCTGATCATACTTCAGCCCCTGCAGCAGCCACGGCTCCAGCATCTGACAAGCCTTCAGGGAAATATGCCCCACACCGGAAAAATCCAGGCCGAGAACGGCTTCCACCTGTTCCGCGGTCAGACCTTTTTCTTCCAGCAGTTTTTTCCGGACGCCTTCATCCCGGTGAGATGCCAGAATGGTAATCACATCATCCCACAAGGGAAGCTCTGCCTGCCGCGTGCCCAGAGCCTTGCGCAGAGCATGATATCCCTTCATGGGCGGGAGTTTGCACTTTTTTTCTGCTGCTTCCGGTGCGGTATCCACATCATACCGCACATCGGCAAACCGGATGGTCTGCGGCCATTGCAGTTCTTTGCGAATCAGGGTATACGGCACAGTCTCCACACGATACGCCAGGTCCATTATTTTCTGACGTTCTTCATCCGAAAGTGCCCGGGTCTGACCGGATTCCACGATCCGGATGTTATTGATCTTTTGCAGTAAAGTAAAACGCTCAAAGCTGTATGTGTTTTTGAACGCACGTTTTTCTTCCGGCAGCAAAGTACAAGGGCCAACCCGTTCCGCCCAGCCGCCCTTGTATGGGCTGTTCCCGCCGGGGCCCTGATCAAAGGAGCGCTGACGCAAAAGAATGGACAGGTACTCCGCTTCCAGTTCCGGCGTTGCCCAGTCCCGGCCTTTTTCGCGCTGCGCCGCAAAGAGCAGCTGCGCTTCATTGGCAATTTCTTCCCGACTGACTGTGGAAAGATAATTTTCCCCCTTGTTGCGCTTGCACGCTGCAAAAAGCGGGTCTTTATACAGCATCTCGCCAACAGTCCTATAGCCATTTTCCTGCATGCGCAGTTGATTTTGTGTTACCGCCTGGAGAAGTGCTCCGTCTTTTTTCGACTTACCTGCCAGACGGTTGCTTTTGAATCCACGCCGCTGCATCAGATGCAGCAGAATGCGCGCAAATTCCTGCGGTGTCACCGCCTCGTCCAAGGCCCTGGTGCGCAGCGCGTAAATATCCTCCAAACCGCCTGCCGCAAACAGCCGGGAGAGTTCTTCCTTGTCCGGCAGATGATTTTTTTCCAGAAGCTGATAGAAATCCTGTTTGCGCAAAGCTCTGCGGCGCAAACGCCGACGCATGCCGCGGGCCTCCCGTCTTGGTGCAGCCAGACTTTCTCCTGTCTTCGGCTGCTCTGCGCGCTTGAACACACGGCTCCCCAGACGAATCAAGCCACAGGGCTGCGCTTTTTCATCCAGGGCAACAGTGGCCCATCCAATCGAAGCAACACCAATATCCAGTCCGATTCCATAAGGCCATTGCATTCGTCTCAACCTCCTATTGCGTATAAAAAAAGATGACGCCCTGCAAGCAGGGCGTCAGAGCTTTACGGTATACTACCTTATTGTAGCAACCATGACAGTTCTTGGTATGGTATAAGAACTGTGTACAGTATAGCAAAATTTCGCCCCGTTGTAAAGATGTGCATTTTATTAAACTGATGCTGAAATCATGATATCATGCGGCCCGGGCAATTGCTATACCCATTTTGGAATACCAACGTTCCTCGATTTTTCGGCCGGACAATTGGTCCGTTCCTGGCACTTGCAATTTGCCAGGTGAATAAGGCTCCGCCCTATTTTACACGCCAGACGCAGGCGGCAGAAAACAAACAAAAATCAGGGGCCGATGATAGTGAATTTGAGCCGGCCAAAAGAAATCCCCCCTCCCCTGGAGGTCGGTGGAAAACCGTTTGCATTTTCCATGATTCATGACCGGAACGGCCCTTGCGCTTATCTGATTTTTTCCGCCTTTTTTAACGCTTTCCCGTATTGGTTCTTTACACCGTTTTCCGTTTCTTGTTCGTACAGCTTGGTGACTTGTTCAAACAGCGGTCCCCTTGCATATTGCGGGATTATCACAATGCGGGATAAGGCATAAGCGCTTGCCCATCGGATCACCGTTCCATCCTGGTGCGCATTCTGCAACAAAGCGGTTATGGCACGGTCAAGTTTGGCCGGAAAAGTAGCCGCAAGATTTCCAACAATTCGGGAAGCTTCCCTTTTGCAGGAAGGATCCGAAGACAAAATATATCTTTCTGCCAGAGTCAGGTAATCCTCTCCCAGGGAAACCTCTTTGGAACGGCTAACTTCTTCAATGGCTTCCAGTAAAAGGGAAATGTTTTTCTCAGGCAAAAGTGAACAGGCCGCAGAAACTGCGGAAAAATCGAGGCTTCCGTTGACGATGCCTTCAACGATAAGCTTCCTCTTTTCCAGCCGCTTCACGGATTTGTCGTCGATGATTTGTTTGATTGTCATGGTTGTTTTCTCATGTAAATCAAAATACAAAGAAAGTATGATCGTTTTTGTTGAATGCCTTTCCGGGTGAGCTGCGCTGATCGGGGAGCACACATCGGTGCCGAGCCGGATTTTCTTTATTGGGATTGATGCTGGCTGCAGATGGCCTAAAAGACATATACCATCTCTATCATCCTGCATACACTGCCCAGCACATGCTTATCATAGCGATTCACTTCACCAAATCCCGCTTTCTGATAACAGCGGATTGCTCTTTTGTTGAAATCCCTCACTTCCAAATACAGGGCTTTGATTTTTCTCTGTCTCGTGTATGCCAGGATCTGCCCCACAATGTCCGCGCCCTTGCCTTTGCCGCAGAATTCCGGCAGAAGCCCCAGACCAAGGAAATATTTTCCGTCAGGTTGGGTCTTAAACAGTCTAAAATAAGCCACAATCTCATTTGCATAACAAATAATGCGAAATTCTTGCTTTCGCCTTTCCGGGAGGGTAATAGCCCATTTGCCTTCTTCCATGGCATCCCAGGCCGGAAAATTGTACACATCATAAGGAGAGGGATACTTCCATTCTGCGATTTCCTTGGCTTGCTGCAAGCTCATATTTTCCACATGGTACATGTCCACTTCACCACACTTTTTCTCCGCCAAGCAAGATTGCATTTGGTTTTCTTCCCATTCAAATCTTGCCGGCAGCTTTTCAAGATTGAACATACCACAAATTCCAGCGTTCATCAACGGATATTTGCAGCATACATTTAGATAACCAACATTTTTTTGCAAACCGGCATCAGGAGCCACAGACAGGCCAAAAACACGCGGATGCGTCCTTCCGGATACACCCGCGTGTTTCTTATTCTTGTTTATATCCGGACACTGCCGATTTGCTTTTACAGCAGGTGGACGTTTTCTTTTTCAAAGGCGACCCAGGCGCTGTCGCCCACGTTGTAGATCTTCTTGTTCTTGGGGTTGAAATCGGTGATCTTCACCATGGTGCTGCCCACCATCACATGATAGTTCTGGTAAGCTCCCATGAAGCAGGACATAATGACCTTGCAGGGAAGCTGCCCCTGTTCGGCCAGAACAGCAGACTCCGGCCGGAGCACCAGGGTGCACTCCTTCCCCTCTTCCAGGCCAGAGGCCCCCACCACATTCACAGGGTTGCCTTCCACCGTCACAACAGCGGAATCCCCCTGTTTGCCGGACAGAGGCCCCCGCAGGAAGTTGGCCTCGCCGATGAAGTCTGCCACAAACTCGTTGGCAGGATGGTAGTAGACCTCCTGCGGTGTGCCGATCTGCGTGACAACGCCTTTTTCCATAATAATGATCTTGTCGGACAGGGCCATGGCCTCGGACTGGTCATGGGTCACATAAATGGCGGTGATCCCGGCCTCCTGCTGGATGCGGCGGATCTCGGTGCGCATGGACACACGAAGTTTGGCATCCAGGTTGGAAAGAGGCTCGTCAAACAGAAGCACGCCCGGTTCCAGAACCAGGGCACGGGCCAGGGCCACACGCTGCTGCTGGCCGCCGGAGAGCTGGTTGGTCATTCGCCCTTCCATCCCTTCCAGACCCACCAGTTTCAGAATATTGGTGACCTTCTCCTGGATGGTGTGCTTGTCCAGTTTGCGCAGCTTCAGGCCATAGGCCACATTGTCGAAGATATTGTAGTGGGGCAGCAAGGCATAACTCTGGAACACCATGGCGGTGTCCCGCTTATTGGGGGTCAGCGCATTGATGGGCTCTCCGCCCAGGTAGATCTCCCCTTCGTCGGGGCTTTCAAAGCCGGCGATCATCCGCAGGGTCGTGGTCTTGCCGCAGCCGGAGGGGCCCAGCAGCGTCACAAACGAACCGGGCTCGATTTCCAGGTCGGCGTCCTTGACGGCGTAAAAATCCTTTCCGGTTTTGGGGTCCTTATAAATCTTGGAAATATGTTCCAGGCGTACGCCCTTTTTTTCTTTGGCCATTTCACTCTACCTCCTTGAGCTTGTGGCTGGTACCGAAATATTTGATGACCAGATTCATCAAGAGAACGGAGCCATAGGTAATGATGATCAGGATCGTGGCGAAGGCACAGGCAATGCCATAGGAGCCCTTCTCCGCGAATTCGTTGATCTGCACGGTGATGAGCAGGAACTGCGGTGTGACCAGCAGGATGATGGCGGAAATGGCGGTGATGCTGCGCACAAAAGCCGTGACCAGACCGCTGAGGAAGGAGTCCTTGATCAGCGGCAGCGTGACCGTCATGAACACCTGGAAACTGTCGGCGCCCATATCGTATGCGGATTCCTCAATGCTCTTATCGATCTGCCGCAGGGCAGAGATGCCGCTGCGGGTGCCGGTGGGCAGGGAACGCACGATAAAGACGATGATCAGGATGGCGGCGCTGCCATAGATGCCGGACAGGAAACCGGTACCGAACACACCGTTTACAAAGCCCCGGATATAGCCCACGCCCAGGACGGTGCCGGGAACAGCCATGGCCAGCATGGAGACGAACTCGATGAAGCCTTTGGACCGGAAGTTCCGCTTGACCACCAGGTAGGAGATGATCATGCTCAGCAAGGCTGTAATGGGAGCCGAAGCCAGCGACAGCAGGAAGGAATCGCGGAACGCCTGCAGACCCTTGTATTTTTCAAAAACCCGGATGAACCACTTGGGCGTCAGGGTGAAATCGTACCCCCAGGTATTGAAGCAGGCGCCCAGGGGAACGCAGATGTACATCAGGACCACGAACAGCGCCACCAGCGAGCACAGCACGGTCAGGGGCAGGGTCACGCTCTTGTCCTCAATGAGCATGCGAGCCCGGGACGCCTTGCCGGTAAGGGTGGCAGCGGTCTTTTTCTCCAGCACATATTTCTGTACCAGATACATGAGCATGGTGATGCTCAGCAGCACCACGGCCATGGCGGCGGCACCCTGTTTGTCGTACGCGCCCGTGATCTGCAGATAGATGGTGGTGGCCAGTGTATCGTAGGAACCGCCGATGATCATGGGGTTGGCGAAGTCGGCGATGGATTCGATGAAGGTCACCAAAAACGCATTGCCAAGCCCCGGCAGGATCAGCGGCAGGGTCACGCTGGTAAATACCTTGAACCGGGAGGCACCCATATCCCGGGCGGCCTCTTCCAGGCTGGGGTCGATGTTCTTCAGAAGACCCTTGAGCATCATGTAGCAAACGGGAAAGAAGGTCAGGGTCTGTACGATGGAGATGCCCCCGAAGCCATAGACGCTGTTATCGTAGATCTTGAGCAGATAACGGGTGATGATGCCCGCCTTGCCGAACAGCATGATCATGGAAAGGGACAGCACGAAGGGCGGCGAAACCACAGGCAGCATGGAAACCACCTGGAACAGTCTGGACGTGAACTTTGTGCGGATCTTGACGTAGACTTCCACATAGGCAAACAGCAGACCGATCATGGTGGACAGGATGCCCACGGTGAACCCGACTTTCAGGGTGTTGGTGATCGCCTTGCGGAAGCTGGGCATCTGGAAAATCCGCTCAAAGATAGACAGGGTGAGGCCGGTTTCCGGGCCGTAGACGCTGTCTACCAGCAGAATTGCCAGAGGGTAAAGAATAAACAGAGTCAGGAAGGCAATGAGAACGATGATGGTCGTGACCATGATGGGGTCTGCCATCAGCTTTTTCCGGTCCAATGCCGCGCTCTGACGACTGGCCATAGGGGGTTCCTCCTTTCGGAAGCAAACTATAAGGGGATGGAGAATTTCTCCATCCCCCGAAGGTGTTTGTCGGCGCGGTTATTCTGTTTCGAAACGATCGTCGCCGCCGCCCAGGGCGTTCATGACCTCTTCCACATAGGTGGTGGTGTTCTGCTTGGCGTCCTCAAAGTCATAATCCATGACGTTTTCGGGGTCCAGGCCGAACTCACTGGCAATGGCGGGCTGCGTGGCGTTGTCGATGACCAGGAACTGGTAGGAACCGTTGTCCTGGGCCAGATTGACGCAATCGGGGCTCAGAGCGTACTCAATCCACAGCTTGGCGGCGTTTTCGTGCTGGGCGCCCTTGAAGATGGCGGTGGCACCGATCTCATAAGAAGTGCCGCTGGAGGGGATGATCAGTTCAATGTTGCCGTAACCGTTGTCCACGATCTGGGTAATGCCGTCGTGCAGGAAGCCGATGCCGATGACGCATTCACCGGTGCCCACGTTCTTGGAGGGGCCGGAGCCGGACTTGGTGTACACCTGCACGTTCTTGTCCAGATCCACCAGGTACTGGATGCCTTCATCATGGCCGTACTTCTGGATCATGGTATTGATGACCAGCTTGGCGGTGCCGGCGGTGTTGTAGTTGGAGGTCCAGATCAAGCCCTGGTATTCAGGCTTGAGCAGGTCGGGCCAGTCCTTGGGAGCTTCCAGGTTCATCCGTTCCAGCTCGTCCTTGTTGACCATAAAGCCCAGGATGCCTTTATAGATGCCGTACCAGTTGCCGTCGGCGTCACGGTAGGCGTCGCTCATCAGATGGGAGGCATTCTGCGCCTCGTAGGGCATCAGCAGGCCTTCCGCGGCACAGACGTTGTAGGGATCGGTGGTGCCGCCGAACCAGACATCGGCAGAGGGATTGCCGTTTTCTTCTTCGATCTTGCTCTGCACCTCACCGGTGGACAGACGCTGATACTGGACATCGATGCCGTACAATTTTTCAAAGTTTTCGCAGGCCACGGCCAGGTATTCTTCCTCACAGGAGCCGTAGACGATCAGTTCACCTTCGGCC
Source organism: Subdoligranulum sp. DSM 23681 (assembly GCF_057005535.1). Taxonomy (NCBI): domain Bacteria; kingdom Bacillati; phylum Bacillota; class Clostridia; order Eubacteriales; family Oscillospiraceae; genus Subdoligranulum; species Subdoligranulum sp. DSM 23681. Next base: position 673,394 of record NZ_CM168050.1, read on the forward strand.
TGGGCCGCGGCGATGAGTTCGTCCATGGCGGAACCGGTCTCGGCAGTACCCGTCTCCGCGGTGGTGGCAGAGTCGGTGGCAGCCTGGGAGTCACCGGTATCGGAAGATGTACCGGAACCGCCGCAGGCCGCCAGGCTCAGGACCATCGCAGAAGCAAGCAACAGGGATGTAAGCTTTTTCATGTATTCGTACCTCCTCTGGTAGAATCTTTGAGAAAAGTATATAATTTGCGCAATCATTTGTCAACAACTATGATTAAAAATGTACAAATCGCGATATTGTGACGAAGTGTGTTTTCCGTTATCCGGTATGGAATCCTGTTTGATACCATGTACTGCCGCAGATGCCTCCGGCAAAGGATGTTTCTCACTGCCTTTTGGGGCATACCGGGCCCCCGACTGCGCCGCTTGTTCTCCGGCAGGTGCGGATCCCGACGGGCTTTTCCCCTTGCCAAGGGCGGATTTTTTTTGTAAGATGGAATCGGATATTTTTCGCAAAGAGAGGATAGGAAAAATGACAAAGGAAACGATGCAGGAACCGGCCCGTCAGGCTTTCCTGGTAGATACGCTGCAGAAACTGCTGGGGCAGGACAGCCCCACCGGCTTTACCGAAAAGGTTGTGACGGTGGCCGAGGGCATTGCCCGGGAACTGGGTTTTGCCACCCGGCGCACCAACAAGGGCAACCTGGTGGTGACGGTGCCCGGTCGGGAGGCCGGCCGCAAGGTGGGACTGTGCGCCCATGTGGACACCCTGGGCCTGATGGTGCGCTCGGTCACCGCCGACGGCATGCTGATGGTCACCAAGGTGGGCGGCCCGCTGCTGCCCACCCTGGACGGCGAATATTGCCGCATCTACACCCGCGAAGGCAAGGTATATACCGGCACAGTGCTCAGCCTTTCGCCTTCGGTCCATGTGCAGGATGACGCTGCCACCCGCCCCCGGGACGAGAAAAACATGGCCGTGCGCATTGATGAGAAGGTACACAGCAAGGAGGACGTTCTGGCCCTGGGCATTGCCGCCGGTGACTACGTCTGCTACGACCCCAAGACCACCGTCACCGAAAGCGGATTTGTCAAGTCCCGCTTTCTGGACGACAAAGCCAGTGCCGCCTGCCTGCTGACCCTGCTGTGGCAGATGCGTGAAACCGGCGTCCGCCCCCGGTTCGAGACCTATTTCACCTTCACCGTTCATGAGGAAGTGGGCCACGGCGGCGCCACCCTGCCCACGGTGGACGAATTGCTGGCGGTGGACATGGGCTGCATCGGCGAGGACCTGAGCTGCACTGAGTATCAGGTCTCCATCTGCGCCAAGGACAACCGCGGCCCCTACGACTATGGCATGGTCAGCCGGCTGGTGCAGCTGGCCAAAGAGCAGGGCGTGGACTACGCGGTGGACATCTACCCCCACTACGGTTCGGACGTGGGCGCCGCCTGGCGTGCCGGCATGGATTGTCGGGCTGCCCTCATCGGCCCGGGGGTGCATGCCTCCCACGGCATGGAGCGCACCCATCTGGATGGCCTGAACGCCACCATGCACTTGGCGGCACTTTACCTGGAACTGGCCTGATTTCTGCCAACGGGAACCGCCGTTGTACCCAAGGAAATTGCCGGCGGTGCGGCCCGCAGTACGCGCTGCGCATGGAGAGGAGAGAAAGTCCATGATTGCCATCACCGAAGATGATTTTCAGGCAAATCTGGATAAGATGCTGGCAGCGGCGATCCTATCCCACGAGGTCCTGAAGGTCACCACGGAAAACGGAAACGTCCTGGTGATGAACCAGCAAGACTTTGAAGACAGCACGGCGGCACTCCGGTGCCCGGAAGACGCCGGACTGAGAAGCAAACTTCTGGAAAGGCTGCACACCCCGCTTGACGCATGCCTGCCGGAAGAGGATGTGGATTGGTAAGGACCGCGGGCGCCGGTGCAAGAGAGGACCATGCAGGATCAGACCGGGCTCTGCCTGCGAGAGACAGAAAAAAAGAGGCTTTCCTCCGTACAGAGGAAAGCCTCTTTTTTTGGCACCGGATCACTGCAGGAAAAACCGCAGCATCTTGTCTTTCTGTTTGGTGTAAGGCTGGTAGCGCACCGGCATATCCAGCCAGGTCTTTTTGTCCACAATGCTGCGCAGGTGGCTGAAGGCTTCAAACCCGGCCTTGCCGTGGTAGCCGCCCATGCCGCTCTCCCCTACGCCGCCGAAGGGCATTTCGCTGGTGGCCAGATGGATGATCACATCGTTCAGGCAGCCGCCGCCGAAATGGCAGCGGTCCAGCACCTTGCGCTGCACGGCCTTGTCCTCACTGAAGAGGTAGAGGGCCAGCGGATGGGGCTGGGACTCGATATCCGCCAGCGCGGCGTCCAGGTCGGTGTAGGTCAGGACCGGCAGGATGGGTCCGAAGATTTCCTCGCCCATGACGGCATCCTCCCGGGTCACGTCCTTCATGACGGTGGGGGCAATGCGCTGGGTCTTTTCGTCCCCGGTGCCGCCGCAGACCACCTTGGCTGGGTCGATCAGGCCCATCAGACGGCGGTAGTGTTTTTCGTTGATGATCTTGCCGTAGTCCTCATTGGCCATGGGGTCGGCACCGAACTGAGCGGTGATCTCCTTCTGAATGGCGTCGATGAGCTCGTCACGAATGGAGGCATCGCAGAGGATGTAGTCCGGGGCCACGCAGGTCTGCCCGCAGTTCAGGTACTTGCCGAAGACGATGCGCTTGGCGGCCAGACCGATCTTGGCGGACTTTTCCACAATGCAGGGGCTCTTGCCGCCCAGTTCCAGCACGGCGGGGGTCAGGTACTCAGCGGCGCAGCGCAGCACCTCCTTGCCCACAGCCTTGCTGCCGGTAAAGAAGATCATGTCAAACTTCTGGTGCAGCAGAGCCTGGTTTTCGACACGGCCGCCGGTGACGACGCAGACATGTTCCGGCGGGAAGCACTCCTCCACGATCTGCTGCAGCACCGCACCGGTGGCCGGGGCATAGGCGCTGGGCTTGACGATGGCGGTGTTGCCCGCGGCGATGGCGTCGATCAGCGGGTCCAGGGTCAGCAGAACCGGGTAATTCCACGGGCTCATGATGAGCACATTGCCGTAGGGAGAGGGAGAGCGGAAGCTGCTGGCCGCAAACTGGGACAGCGGCGTGGACACCCGGCGGTTCCGCATCAGGCGGCGGACATGGCGGATCATCCAGGTAGCTTCGGACAGGGTCAGTCCGGTCTCGCACATATAGCTTTCGGTGGCGGACTTGCCCAGGTCGGCCTTGAGGGCGCGGGCCAGATCCGCCTCATGGCTTTGCAGGGAGGCCTTGAGCTTTTTCAGCGCCGTGATGCGGGCTTCGGCGGGCAGGGTATATCCGGCAGCAAAATACTCACGCTGCCGTTTGAGAATGGCTTGAATCTCCAGTTCCGTCATGGGTGGAAACCTCCTGAACTTGTTTGTACATATCTTCCAGCTTGTCGGGGCCCCACAGAACCGGAACCGGGTACAGCGGGTTGGCCTCGTGGTCGGCATAGCGGGCCAGCTGGGGGATGTCCTCGGTGCGGATACCGGGGAGGGTCTCGGGGATGTCCATTGCGGCGTTCATGGCGTCGATGTAGGCAATGAATTCCTTGGCGGCCGCCTCATCGCTGGTATCCTGGCTGACGCCGGAAGCCCGGGCCAGTTCGGCCAGCTTTTTCCAGGCGGCGCTGCCGTAGGCTTTCAGCACGATGGGCAGCAGCACGCTGTTGGCCAGACCGTGGGCAATGCCGTACCGGCCGCCCAGGCTGTGGGCCACGGCATGGACATACCCCACATAACTCTTGGTGAAGGCAGTACCGGCCAGGTAGGCAGCGCGCAGCATGTTGGCCCGGGCTTCCCGGTTATGGCCGTTGTAGTAGGCCTCCGGCAGGTTGTTGAAGATGAGCTGCACGGCCTCGATGGCGGCGGCCCGGGTGCCCTTGGTGGTGGAGCGGCCAATGTAGGCTTCCACTGCGTGGGTCAGCGCATCCATGCCGGTGGTGGCGGTCAGCTGCCGGGGCAGGTTGAGGGTCACGTCTGGATCGAGGACTGCATAATGGGGGATCAGCGAGAAATCGTTGATGGGGTATTTGTGGTGGATCTTCTCGTCGGTGATGACGGCGGCCAGGGTGGTCTCGCTGCCGGTGCCGGCGGTGGTGGGCACTGCGATGAGCAGCGGCAGACGGTGCATCACATGAAGCAGGCCTTCCATCTTGTCCAGAGACTTACGGGGCCGCACAATGCGGGCCCCCACCGCCTTGGCGCAGTCCATGGAGGAACCGCCGCCGAAGGCGATCAGCCCCTGGCAGCCCTGTTCCAGGTAGAGGGCGCGGGCTTCCTCCACATTGGCCACGGTGGGGTTGGCCACGGTGCGGTCATAGACCACGCAGCGGATGTGCTGGGCCTTGAGGGTCTCCTCCAGACGGGCGGTGAGACCCAGGCCGTGGACCCCGGCATCAGTGACCAGCATGACGCAGTCAATGCCGTGCTCCCGCAGCACGGCGGGAACGCCGCTGACCCCCTCGATCAGTTTGGGTTCACGGTAGGGCAAAAAAGGCAGGGCAATGCGCATGCCAAGCTGAAAAACGCGGCAATAAATCTTCTTGAAAACGTTCATTTTTCTCATCCTTTCCCACTATGGACGCTATGATAAAGGATAAGACAAAAAGCAAGACAATGTCAAGTAAAACTTTAGGTAAATATTTTTCGAAAACTGTCAAAATTGACGAAGTACCGTGCAGCGGCTTTTCTCATAGCCGGAACAGGGCAGACAGGCCGCTGCACTGCCGCACGAAAGATCCCCCCTGCAAAAAAGCTCCCCCGGACTTTGCGGAGGAGCTTTGTGCATCATGAGAAAAATCAGGCCTGAGGCAGGGGGAAAGTACTGCCGCCGTGGGGCATCAGGGTGGTCTCCACCCCGGCCAGACTGCCGCCGTTTTCCTGTGCGGCCAGCGCCAGGGCCTCGTCCAGCGTGCGGGCCACCCGGATGCCGGTGTGAACGAACCGTTCACCGGGAATGTCCGTGACCAGAATCATGTGGTAGTTTTCCGCTGTTTCGGCGAAGAGGAAGCCCACGAAGCCGCCGATGGAGAAGTTGGCGCGCAACGCCTTCTCCCGGGCTTCCATGCTGTCATAGTTGCAGATCTGGGCTTCGCAGTCGGGATCGCCGAAGCCCTCCCGGCACTGGGACAGCAGGATCATGGTACCGCCGGGTGCCACCGCCGCCAGAGCGTTGGAGAGGGTCTTGGAAGTCTGATACAGGTTGATGTCCTTGGGATAACCGCCCGCACTGGCGATCACCAGCGGTGTACGGCGGGGAATGGGCACGCCGTCCAGCTGCTCCACCGCCTTGGCGGCCGCCGCGTGGGCCTTGCGCCAGTCACCGGCAAAGGCACCCACGATCTGGTAGTTGTCGTCCACGATGACGTTGAGCAGGTAGGCGGGCTTGGCAAACGCGGCACATTCCATCAGGTCACTGTGGAAGGGGTTGTCCTCCGACATATTGCCGTTGCAAACCCGGGGATTGGAACCGCTGCCCAGGCCCTTGTTCAGGGCGTTGTTGTGGTTGGTGTTGATGGTCTCCCGGCCTGCAATGCCGGGGACGATGGATTTGCGGCCGCCGCCGAAACCGGCCAGGAAGTGGTAGACCACACCGCCGGTGAGGATGATCTTGTCACAGGACATGGCGTAGCTGTCCAGCCACACCGGCGTGCCCCGGCTGGTGGTGCCCATGTAGGTCAGGTGCTCCTTGTCGTCGCACTGATGGTCGATGAACCGGATGCGGCGGTAAAGGTCCTCCCCTACCAGCGAGATGTGTTCTTCCTCCGTCTGCCTGCGGTGGGTGCCGGTGGCGCAGAGGATGAGAATGTCCTTGTCGGGAATGCCGGCCCGATTGAGCCGCTCCACCAGGATGGGCAGATAGGCGCTGGGCTGCTGCCAGCGGCGGGTGGTGTCGGAGATGAGGATGCACACCGTCTCCCCCGGCCGTACGGCCTCCTCAATGGGACCCGCACCGATGGGATGGTCCAGGGCATATTCGATATGCTCCCGCACCGTGCGCTTGGGAAAATCCACCGTGTTGGCGTGAACTTCCGCCACCACCTGGCTGGGGTCCAGGGACACAGCAAATTCGGTATCGCTGTATTTCATCTTTTCCATATATCGTCGCCTTCTCTGATTGTGGTATCTGAGATCGCTGTCAAAAGATACAGGTATACTCATGATGGTAGCACTTTGCACCCCAAAAATCAAGAAAGGCGGGCCCCTGCCATGGATGCGTCTGCAGCCGTCCCGTATCCCCAATGTCCCACCCCCCCTGTTTTCAAATCATTCTGACGGCATCACGGAAAATTGCCTGTTATGGTACTTGTTGACTGATACGGGTTTTCTGCGATACACTATTATTATATGGAATTTCTGTTTCACCATTGCCCGAGACAAGAAAGAGGGTCGCATACGATGGATATGATCAAGGCAAGCCGGTTTCTCTGTCTGGTGCTCCGGCACAAACCGGAGACGGCCGGCATCCGTCTGGACGAACACGGCTGGGCCAACGTGGAGGAGCTGCTGGCCGGCGTGGCCCCCCGGTATCCCCTGACTAGAGAACAGCTGGAAGAGATCGTGCGAACCGACGACAAACAGCGGTATTCCTTCAGCGAGGACAAAACGATGATCCGGGCCAACCAGGGACACTCCATCCCCGTGGACGTGGAGCTGGAGCGGGTACAGCCGCCGGAATTTCTGTGGCACGGCACCGGAGAAAAGTACACCGATTCCATCGATGTCCAGGGGCTGCTTCCCAAAAGCCGGCTGTATGTACATCTTTCGGGGGACGAGGAAACGGCTGTGGCCGTGGGACGGCGGCACGGGAAACCGGTGGTGTACCGGGTGGCCGCCGCGCGGATGGCCGAAGACGGTTTTGCCATCTACCGGTCCAAAAACGGTATCTGGCTGACAAAACGGGTGCCGCCGGAATATCTGGAAAAGCAGACACAGCCGTAACCCCCTGCCGGTCCTGTGCCGCATAAAAATAGCAGCCGCTCTTCTGGATGCGGCTGCTTTTTTCTTCCGGTTCTGTTCCGGCCGGTACGGATTCATTCTTCGGCGTCGGGCGCCTGCCCGTCATGGGCCTTCCACAGGCATTCGGTCATAGCCATATGGGTGAAGGTGGCGGTGAAGGAAGAGTCCTCGGGGCTGCAGGCGTACAGGCCGAAGCGGATGGAGCCACCGCCTTCCAGCAAATGGCAGATGCGCATCTGGCGGAACGTCACCCCGTCTTCCGAGCATTCCAGACAGAAATCGTCCTGCCGGCGGCTCAGCCGGTACCACATGGAGCGGACGCCGGCATCGATCTCGGTGGTGGCCCAGTCCGACCAGCCGTGGTTGGTCACCACGCTGCCCAGATGCTGAAATTTCTCGTTCTCATATTCGATGGAGGCCTTGAGCCAGTTTTCGCTGTCCAGATACACCACCACACCGCACTGGTCAAAGCGATGGTGGCTGTCGAACTCGGTTTTCACCACAAAGGAGAAAAACTTTTCCGTCGTTTCCATCTGCAGCACCGGTGCGCTGTCGTTGCGGAAATGGTAGTAGGTCCGCTGCCACAGATCTGTGTGGGGCCGGGTGGTGATCCGGATCTTCTGGGGTTCAATGGTATACTCGGCCGGTTCCCGGGTCCAGCGGAGCAGGGATGTGTCAAACATGGGGATACGCCTCCTCAGAATTTTTAGGAAGGGACAGCAAGCGGCCTGTCTCAACATGCAAGTGAATCCTGCCCGGGGTGGGGCATCGATGACCTTGTCCGATGAACCGCCTTGCCTGTACAGCATGTTCCCGGCATACGCAGGGCGCCCGGAGCCAAGGGATGGATCCTCGCAGAAAAGCCTTCCTTTATGCTTCCTATGATATACCCATGACCGGCAAAACACAACAAGCAGTCAGATTCCATCAGCGTCCGGCCCGCCGGCCGGTGTTTTGGGAACCGCGGATCTCTTCATGGTAAAAATAATCCACGATCACAGGATGACCCGGAACGGCCCGTCCGTAGGGCAGTTCGTTGTCCACAAAGGGACAGTCGTTGTCCCGGGCCAGAAGGCGGGCTTCCTCTTCCAGCGCACGGAAAAAGCTGCGCTCCCGCCGGCGGTAGATGTCATCGTACAGCGGAACCAGGTGCGGGTAGCGTTCCCGGATGTAGTCCAGGATTTCCTGCTTGAATCCGCCCCGCAGGTTGAGGTTTTCCAGCCAGACCAGGTCGCACTGGTTCTTTACCCGGGCGAAGATAGACTTGAAGTCGGTGATGCCCGGAAAGACCGGAGAGATAAAACAGACGGTGCGGATGCCTGCATCATAGACCTGCTTCATGGCATCCAGACGCCGGCGGATGCTGACTGCGTGGTCCATGTCCGCCCGGAACTCTTCGTCCAGCGTGTTGATGGACCAGGAGACCGTGACCTTGCCCATCTGCCGCAGCAGATCCAGGTCCCGCACCACCAGATCGGATTTGGTGCAGATCAGTATTTCGGCGCCGCTGTCCTGCAATTGTTCCAGCAGTTTACGGGTGTTGCGGAAGATCTCCTCCTGGGGCAGGTAGCCGTCGGTGACCGAGCCGATGACCACCCGCTGGCCCCGGTATTTTTGGGGATCGCGGATGGCAGGCCAGTGCTTTACATCCAGAAAAGTTCCCCAGGGTTCGGTGTGGCCGGTAAACCGCTTCATGAAAGACGCATAGCAATACCGACAGCCGTGGGTGCATCCCACATAAGGATTGACTGAATACCCGCCCACCGGCAGACTGGATCGCGTCATGATGTTTTTGGTCTGCACATCCCGGATGAGGATGTTCTGCTGCATGATTTCTGCCATCTTTTCTGTTCCTCCTGCCCCCGGCAGAACGCCGGGACAGCTGTTGCATCATCGTTGCCTGTACTCCTCCGCAACGCCGGAGCAGACTGCCACGGCATCCCTTCCTTTTTCCTCGTTGACAGAAGGTCTTTGCCCCGATACAATTATTATACTAAGAACAGATACAGGTTCAAGTACGCAGATTTTTTTGACCTGGTACGGAAAAACTGACCGGAAAGGCAGCACGATCATGAAACCTTCCATGACCTACGAAGAATTCAGGGAAAAGGTGGGTAGGGGCATCCTGACCGAACAGGGCAACTGTCCGGTGACACCGGTTGTCCAGATGCTGCAGGGAAAATGGAAACTGCAGATCATCTACGAGCTGTGCATCCAGTCTCCTCTGCGGTTCGGACAGCTGAAAAAACTGCTCACGCCCATCACCAACACCATGCTTACCAGCGCTCTGAAGGAGCTGGAGAGCGACGGGCTGGTGCGCCGGGAACAGTTCAGCGAGATACCGCCCCGGGTAGAATATTCCCTGACCGAAAAAGGGCAGGACCTTCTGCCGGTATTTTACGCCATTGCCCAGTGGGGCCTGACCTATATCCCCTGAATGCAGAACCTATCCGCAACAAAAAAGGACGGCATGAACTGTCATGCCGTCCTTTTTCTATCTGTCCTGCTCAGTGCGCCGCCTGACCGGCCTTGTGCAGGTGCAGGCCGGTGGCAAATGTGAAATGGTCGTCCATCCAGGTACCGATGATGCCGATGGTCTTGCCCATGGTCAGAGCAGCCAGCACGGTGCCGATGCCCAGGCCCATCACATGGCCCAGGAAGAAGAAGGTCATGCCCGCCGTGACCACCAGACAGATGGCGTCAAAGGAGATCTTGATTTTGGGATAACCGATGCCGGTGATCTGAGACAGTTCCCGGGGGAAAAGGTCGGTGGGGATGATGGGCAGGCCGCAGCGGTTGGAAAGGGCGATGCCCACGCAGATAAGCAGGTAGCTCACCACAAAGTAGAGCACCTGGCAGGGCAGATTCTTGGGCAGGACATCGATCCACATCTCATGCACGTCCAGCAGTTCACCGAAGAAAAATCCCACCACAAAGCTGAACAGGTAGGACACCACGAACCGGCGGCGCAGCACCATCAGGCTGAACACCAGCGCCGCCTGGAACAGATAGGTCCAGGTGCCTAGGGTCAGGAAAGGGAGTACCTCCGAAAAAGCGTACGGCACACTGGAAATGGCCGAGATACCTGCCCCGGAGTACAGCATCAGGACGACGCCGAAGGAATTGATGATGACCGCAATGACCAGTGCGATCTCGCCGCGGAACAGCGGCAGATGCTTTGCGCTACTGTTACTATCCACAAAACAAGCCCCCAAAATTTGTTTGTTATTCCCATTCCTTTGCAGAATGAACCGTTTTTTATTGTTGTCCCTTTTCCATAAGAAGTCAATGCAGAATCTTTTGCCCCGTTGTGCCCCTTTCCTTGTCACATCTGCTCAAAGCGCATCTCCGGGGGAGAAACCCGGTGTATGTTTTCTTCTGTTTTAAGCATAAAAATACAGTACTGTTTTTAGGGACACCGGCAATCCGGCCGGAATCTGTATTTGCAGCAAATACAGTCAGACAGACAATCCAGCAAGCAAGCCTCAGGCTGTCTTTGTATAAAATACACTTTGTCAAATTTTGTTGTAATATTGGCGAATCCGAGGCGTATATTTTTCCCTCGGTTTGTACAATCCACAGAAAAAGAGCCCCGGAGGCACAAAATGGAGGAAAAGGGCTTTTCTTTTGCCTGCGGGAGGACTATAATGACACCCGAAGTACAAAGACGTACGGGATAGCTCCTGTACGTCTTTGTGCTTTTTTATTTTATATTCTCATGGATGCCGTGCCTGATGCACGGCCGGGTGGGAATGTGAGAGGAATGGTAAGACAGATGAAAAACGCAAAATCCGTGCTGGCTTTTGCCATGGCCGCCGCTATGGCAGTGACCTCCACCGGCTGCGGCGCTTCGGGCGGCAGTTCCACTGCGGCCGCCACCGGCGAAGCCGCTTCCGCCGATTCCACCGGGGCTTCGTCCTCGGCGCTGAACGTCATGCTGGAGACCCCTGTGCAGTCTCTGGACCCCCAGGTGGCCACCGACGGCACCTCCTTTGAGGTCATCGCCGACTTCACCGACGGTCTGATGCAGATGGACGCCGCCGGTGCCGCCGTGCCCGCCTGCGCTGAAAGCTACGAGGTCAGCGAGGACGGCAAGACCTACACCTTCCACATCCGGGAAGATGCCAACTGGTCCAACGGCGACCCCGTCACTGCCAACGACTTCGTCTTCGGCTGGCAGCGCGCCGTTGACCCGGCCACCGCTTCCGAATATTCCTACATGCTCAGCGACATCGGCCAGGTGGTCAACGCCGCCGACATCATCGCCGGCACCAAGGACGTTTCCGAACTGGGCGTCACCGCCGTGGACGACAAGACCCTGCAGGTCCAGCTGAACGTGCCCGTCAGCTACTTCCTGAGCCTGATGTACTTCCCCACCTTCTATCCTGTGAACCAGGAATTCTATGAGAGCTGCGCCGACACCTTCGCCACCAGCCCCGAGACCGTCCTGTCCAACGGCGCCTTCACCCTGACCAGCTATGAACCCGCCGCCACCGCTTTCACCCTGGAAAAGAACGACAGCTACTATGACGCCGACAAGGTGCAGCTGTCCGGCCTGAACTACCAGGTCATCCAGGACAGCCAGCAGGCCCTGATGAGCTACCAGACCGGCGCGCTGGACATCACCCTGGTCAACGGCGAACAGGTGGACCAGGTGAAGGATGACCCCGCTTTTGACAGCCGCGGCGCCGGTTACCTGTGGTACATCAGCCCCAACATGGGCAGTGTGCCCGAACTGGCCAACGAAAACCTGCGTCTGGCCATGACCTTCGCCCTGGATCGTGAATCCATCTGCAGCGACGTCCTGAAGGACGGCAGCGCCGCCACCTTCACCGCCGTGCCCCCGCAGTTTGCCACCGGTCCGGACGGCAGCGACTTCAGCGCCGACCAGACCAAGTATTCCGACGTTTGCACCTATGACCCCGACAAGGCCCTGAGCTACTACGAGACCGCCAAGCAGGAACTGGGTGTGGATACCTTTGAGTTTGACATGGTCGTTGACTCCGACGACGCGCCGCAGAAGGTCGCCCAGGTCGTGAAGGAACAGCTGGAGACCACCCTGCCCGGTATGACCATCAACCTGGTCATCGAACCCAAGAAGCAACGCGTGGAAGACATGCAGAACGGCAACTTTGAGCTGGGCCTGACCCGCTGGGGCCCCGACTACGCCGATCCCATGACCTACCTGAGCATGTGGACCACCGGCAACTCCAACAACTACGGTCTGTGGTCCAACGCCGACTACGATGCCATCATCGAATCCTGCACCACCGGTGATCTGTGCACCGATCCGGAAGGCCGCTGGAGCGCCATGTACGACGCCGAAAAGATTGTTCTGGACGAGGCCGTCATCTTCCCGCTGTACACCCAGTGCAACGCTGAGATGATCAGCCCCAACGTCACCGGTATCGAGTTCCACCCCGTGGCCCTCAACCGCGTGTACAAGAACGCCGTGAAAGCCGGCTGATAACCGCAAACTGACCGCGCAGTGGCCTTGCCGCACGCTGCGCGGCTTTTTTGATTGACAGGGGAATCCCGTGCTGTTGTGCGCAGCGCCCCTCTCCCCCGTTTGCAGAAGGAGGAATCTCCCGCCGTGAAGAAATACATCCTCAAGCGCATCCTGACTTCGCTGTTTACCCTGCTGGCAATCCTGCTGGTGCTCTTCATCCTGATGAAGCTGATGCCCGGTTCGCCCTTCAACGACGAAAAACTCACCGACGACATGCGCGCGGCCCTGTACGCCAAGTACGGCCTGGACCAGCCGGTCATTGTGCAGTTCTTCAAATACGTGGGCGGTATGCTGCGGGGCGATCTGGGTGTGAGCTACAACATCTCCAAAAACACCCCCATCAGCCAGCTGATCCAGACCCGGCTGCCCATCTCCATCCAGATCGGCGGCATGGCCGTGCTGCTGGGCGCTGTGGTGGGCCTGGTCCTGGGCATCATCGCCGCCCTCAAGCGGGATACCATCTGGGATACCCTGGCCACCATCATCTCGGTCATCGGTGTTTCGGTGCCGTCCTACGTCTTTGCCCTGGGCCTTTCCTACACCTTCGGGTTCCGGCTGCAGTGGTTTCCCATGCTGTTCACGGTGAACGATATCACCGAGTCCAGCGTGCTGCCCAGTATCTCCCTTTCCATGTTCACCATGGCCTCCATCGCCCGGTTCACCCGCAGCGAGATGCTGGAAGTGCTGGACAGCGACTACATGCTGCTGGCCGAAAGCAAGGGCATTTCCGGTCCGGCGTTGATCTTCCGCCATGCCCTGCGCAACGCCCTGATCCCCATCATCACCGTGCTGGCTCCCCTCATCGTGGACCTGATGACCGGTTCCCTGGTGGTGGAAAAGATCTTTGCCATTCCCGGCGTGGGCAGCCTGCTGGTCAACGCCATCCAGTCCAATGACTACAATGTGGTCATCAGCCTGAGCTTCATCTACAGCGCCATGTACATCGGCATCATGCTGGTCGTGGACATCCTGTACGGTGTCATCGATCCGCGGATCCGTCTTTCGAAGGAGGGGAACTGATATGGCACAAGCAGCCGCCGCCCGTGTGAAAATCGACACGCCCAACGACGTCGCCGCCGTGAACACCGCCTTCCCGGAACACACCTTCACCGGGAAGGACTTCCAGCTGAAAGGCAACGCCGACGACATTCAGATCGACACCAACTTTGCCTCCCAGAGCTTCTGGAAGGACGTGCGCATCCGCTTTTTCCGCAAGAAGAGCGCGGTATTCGGGCTCATCATGATCGTGGTCATCACCCTGATGGCCATTCTGGGCCCCGGCATGAACGAATACACCTACTCCGGCCAGGAACTGAGCCAGAAAAACCTGGCGCCCCGCATCCCCGTCATCGAGGATCTGGGCATCTTCGACGGCAGCGAGACCATCGCCACCACCACCGGCACCAGGGTCACCAACCAGTATGAGGAAAAAGGCCTGGACGATGTGTACTACTGGTTCGGCTCCGACAACTTCGGCCGTGACATCTGGACCCGCACCTGGGAAGGTGCCCGGGTCAGCCTGATCATCGCTGTGGCCGCCGCGGTCATCGACATGGTCATCGGCATGTCCTACGGGTTGATCTCCGGCTATTTCGGGGGCAAGGTGGACATGCTCATGCAGCGGTTTCTGGAGATCGCCAACGGCATTCCCCGTCTGGTCATCTGCACCCTGCTGCTGTTGGTGCTGCAGCCCGGTATCCTGACCATCGTCTTTGCCCTGATGCTCACCGAATGGGTGGGCATGAGCCGCATCGCCCGCGCCGAGATGCTCAAGCTCAAGGCGCAGGAGTTCGTGCTGGCCTCCCGCACCCTGGGTGCCGGCAGCTTCTTCATCATCTTCCGGGAAGTGCTGCCCAACATCATCGGACCCATCATCACCCAGGTCATGTTCAGCATCCCCACCGCCATCTTCACCGAGGCTTTCCTGAGCTTTGTGGGCCTGGGCATCCCGGTGCCCCAGTGCTCCCTGGGTTCGCTGATCAACGAGCTGTACAACAGCTTCACCACCCATCCCTACCAGATCATCCCGCCCATTGCGGTGATGGTGCTGCTGATGCTCAGCTTCAACCTGGTGGCGGACGGCCTGCGGGAAGCCCTGGACCCCAAGATGAAGAGCATGTAAGGAGGCACGCACAATGGCAGAACAACAAAAAGAACGGGTGCTGGCAGTGCGCGACCTGGACATCACCTTCAAGACCACCGCCGGTCCGGTCCACGCCATCCGGGGCGTGAACATCGACCTGTACCGCGGGGAGACCGTGGCCCTGGTGGGCGAATCCGGCTCCGGCAAGTCGGTGACCATGAAGGCGGCCATGGGCATTCTGGCCCACAACGCCACCATCAACGCCGGCTCCATCGAATTTTCCTACCACCATGCCGACGGCTCCCCCGAGACGGTGGACATCCTGAAAAAGGACAAGAAGTGGATCCGCCGCCACATCAACGGCAAGCGGATTGCCATGGTGTTCCAGGACCCCATGACCAGCCTGGACCCCACCATGCCCATCGGCAAGCAGATTATGGAAGGGATGCTCTGGCATTTCAAGATGAACAAGAAGGAAGCCTGGCAGCGGGCCATTACCCTGCTGGAGGAAGTGGGCATCACCGACGCCGAAAAGCGGATGAAGAACTATCCCCACCAGCTGTCCGGCGGCATGCGCCAACGGGTGGTCATTGCCATCGCCCTGGCCTGCGACCCCGACCTGCTGATCTGCGACGAACCCACCACCGCCCTGGATGTGACCATCCAGGCCAAGATCCTGGAACTGATCCGCCGCATCCAGAAGGAGCGGGGCATCTCGGTCATCTACATCACCCACGACCTGGGCGTGGTGGCCAAGGTGGCCGACTATGTGGACGTGATGTACGCGGGCAAGATCGTGGAGACCGGCACCATCGACGAAATCTTCTACGATCCCCGGCACCCCTACACCTGGGGTCTGCTTTCGGCCATGCCCGACCTGGACACGGCGGACGAGCGGCTGTACACCATCCCCGGTTCCCCGCCCAACCTGCTGCATGAAAAACCGGGCGACACCTTTGCGGCCCGCAACCGGTTTGCCCTGAACATTGACGAGGAACTTGACCCGCCCATGTTCAAGATCACCGATACCCACTATGCCGCCACCTGGCTGCTGGATCCCCGGGCCCCCAAGGTGGATATGCCCCCCGAGCTGCGCGCCCGGGTGGAGCGGATGAAAGAAGAAGCCCGCAAGGTTGCGGCCAAGGAGGTGCTGTAAGATGGTCAACAAGGAACAGGCGCCCCTGCTGGAAGTCAAGGGCCTCAAGCAGTATTTCCGCGTCAACCGCAGCTTTACGGTCAAGGCCGTGGACGATGTGAGCTTTGCCATCCGCCCCGGCGAGACCTACGGTCTGGTGGGGGAATCCGGCTCCGGCAAGTCCACCATCGGCCGCAGCGTCATCCGGCTGTATGACCCCACCGCCGGACAGATCACCTTTGACGGCCACGACATCAGCGGCCGTCTGGACAAGGCGGCCAACAGCCGTCTGCGCACCCAGATGCAGATGATCTTCCAGGATCCCATGGCCAGCCTGAACCCCCGCAAAAAGGTGGAGGACATCATTGCCGAAGGGCTGGACATCCACCACATGTACCGCTCCCGGGAGGAACGCCGGGAGAAGGTGGAGAAGATCCTGGCCAAGGTGGGGCTGGCCCCGGAACACGCCGAGCGCTATCCCCACCAGTTCTCCGGCGGCCAGCGCCAGCGGGTGGGCATTGCCCGGGCCCTGATCATGGACCCCAAGCTGATCATTGCGGATGAGTGCATCTCCGCCCTGGACGTTTCCATCCAGGCCCAGGTGGTCAACCTGATGAAGGATATCCAGGCCGAGACCGGCACGGCGTACCTCTTCATCGCCCATGACCTGTCCATGGTCAAGTACATCAGCGACCGCATCGGTGTGCTGCATCTGGGGCATCTGCTGGAGACCGGCACCACCGAGGAGATTTTTGAAAATCCCATCCACCCGTATACCCGCAGCCTGCTTTCGGCCATTCCCCTGCCCAACCCGGTGGTGGAAAAGCGCCGCACCGCGGAAACCTACGACTACGCCACCTCCGGCATTGACTACACCAAGGGCACCGACCATCTGGTGTCCGGTACCCATTATGTCAAGTGCACCGATGAGGAATTTGCCCGCTGGTGCCGCTGAGGCAGCGCGTTTCCCACACCATTCTCCCATTTTTCGGGTTTTACTATCCTCAGAAAAGGCGCCC
Source organism: Subdoligranulum sp. DSM 23681 (assembly GCF_057005535.1). Taxonomy (NCBI): domain Bacteria; kingdom Bacillati; phylum Bacillota; class Clostridia; order Eubacteriales; family Oscillospiraceae; genus Subdoligranulum; species Subdoligranulum sp. DSM 23681. The sequence continues at coordinate 690,152 of NZ_CM168050.1, forward strand.
CGGCCTGACGGTCGGAGCGCCTTTTCTATCTCTCAGGAAGGATTTGGGAAACGCAGTTTACTTCTCCAACAAAGGCAGCAGATAGCCATAGCCTTCCTCTTCCATTTTTGCGTAGGGAACAAACCGCAGGGAGGCACTGTTGATGCAGTAGCGCACCCCGTTGGGGGATTCCGGGTCGTCGGTGAACACATGGCCCAGGTGGGAGTCCCCGGCACGGCTGCGGACCTCGGTACGGTGCATGCCGTGGCTGTTGTCCGGCAGTTCCACCACCGCCGGGGCCTCGATGGGCTTGGTGAAGGCGGGCCAACCGCAGCCGCTCTCGAACTTGTCGGCGGAAGAGAACAGGGGTTCCCCGGTGACCACATCCACATAGATGCCCTTTTCAAACTTGTCCCAGAATTCGTTGAGGAAGGGGCTTTCAGTGCCGCTTTGCTGGGTGACCCGGTACTGCTCGGCGGTGAGCTTGTCCCGGATGGTTTCCGCCGCCGGTTTGCGGTAGTCGCCGGGGTCGATGCGCAGCTGGGAGAAGAGGGCGATCTCGTCCCGGGGGATGTGGCAGTAGCCGCCGGGGTTCTTTTCCAGGTAATCCTGGTGGTATTCCTCCGCCGGATAGAAGCTGACCAGCGGACCGATCTCCACCATGAACTTCTCGCTGCGGCCCCGCTCGATGGCGGCAATCCGTTCCACCGTCTCCCGGGCGGCTTCGTCGGTGTAATAGACTCCGGTCTGGTACTGGGTGCCCCGGTCATTCCCCTGCCGGTTTTCCACCGTGGGGTCGATGACGTAGAAGTAGGCCAGCAGCAGGGCGTCCAGGCTGACCTGGTCCGGGTCATAGGTCACCCGCACTGTTTCCCGGAAGCCGGTGGTCCCGGTGCAGACGGTGCGGTAGTCGGCATCCGCTTCCCCGGTGCCGTTGGCGTAGCCGCTGGTGGCATCCAGCACACCGGGGATAGACTGCATCAGGTATTCTATCCCCCAAAAGCAGCCGCCGGCCAGATAAATCACATGTTCGGTAGTATCCATGGTTGTCATCTCCTCCTGGGGCATGCCCGCTGGCTGCCCTGTTTCCTTGGTTGCTTCGGTCCGGTCCGCCGGAGGCAGGGTGTCGCAGTTTGCGGCGCATCCGCTCAGCAGCAGGGTACCGGCCAGCAACAGGGACAATGTTCGTTTTATCAGGATGGTCACCTCCTGTTCCGCTTTATTCAGCGAAAAAAGTCATACGCCGGACCCAGGCGCATAAGCCAGGACCCGGCGCATGACTTGGTCTGAAGGGCAATCACCGGAGGTGCGCAGGGCGGCGATCACCGGGAGAGGGTCAGTTCTTTTTGTAGCCGCACTTGGGGCAGACGCCGTTTTCATTCAGGGCGATGCCGCACAGCGGGCAGCGGTCGATCTGGTTGTGGGTCTCGAACTCCGCGGAGGCAGCGTTCACACCGCTGGTGAAGGTGATCTTGGCAATGTTCAGCTTGTCCTTGAGCAGGTCGTAGACGATCTTGATCATGCCTTCCACCGTCAGGGTCTCCTTGGTGACCACCAGACGGCATTCCGGGTAGGCGGTGGCCAGCTCGGTCTGGAAGGCGGGGCCCTTCATCTGGTTCTGGGGTGCGCCGTCGCGGATGCCCTGCTCCTCGTACACCTTGAGGATGGCAGGCAGCAGCGGGTCGTCCTGGCGCAGGATGAGGGCGTGGTCAAAGTTTTTCAGAACAGACCAGGCGGTTTTCTGGATCTCATTGCAGGGGAACACCATGTTGACCCCCGGCTCGACGGTGTCCTCCACCTCGATGGTCAGAACGCCGGTGTGGCCGTGGAGATACTGGGCTTCGCCCTTGAAACCGTAGAACCGGTGGGCGTATTGCAGGTCCAATTTCGTGATGCTTCTCATGGTAAAAACCTCCCGTTTATCTATATTTACAAGTCCTGGGACTTGCATGCTTGGTGGGCCGCCTTTTCTTTGGCGCGGCATTGGGGACACAGGCACCGGATCTTGAGGTCATACCCTTCAATGGCAAAGCCGGTCTGACGTTCCAGTTCCCGGGTGAGATCGGACAGATGGATGTCCAGCAAAGCCCCGCACCGGCGGCAGACCAGATGGTCGTGCCGGGTGTTCTTGTCGTACCGGTCCGGGTAGCCGGCCACGCTGATCTTGCGGATCTTTTCCTGGGCGTAGAGGGTGTTCAGGTTGTTGTACACCGTGGCCAGCACCACCGAAGGGCACTGCTGCTTCAGGGCAAAAAAGATCTGTTCCGCCGTCATATGGCTTTGGGAAGAGGAGATGATCTCCAGGATCGTATCGGCATATCTCATACTGTATCACCAAATTTAGAATTATTCTAATTCCAATATACAGAGGCCGGCCCTGTTTGTCAAGCAAAGCGGGCAACTGGGCAAGAAGCGTCCGTTTCTTTCGTTTCAGCGAAACTTCATCATATATTTTCCTGAAAGCGAGCCGCCGTTTTCTCAACAAGGACACGCTCCTGCAAAGGCCGGGGAAGCTGCCGGCCTGCTTCCCCTTCCCGGTATTTCCCGGCCAGTATATGCCTGTGCGGCAGCCCGGTTTCCCCGGTCAGGCAGTTGTGCAAGGGCGTTTTTTTCCTCAAGCAGAGAGAAAGGACCGACATATATTGCGGTTTTCTAGGCTCATGGCACAGAAAAAGGCAGCGGAATCTTCCACTGCCTTTGAAATGCCGGAAAGGAAAAGGGCCGGGGTCTCAGTTGCCGGCTGCCATGGTTTGGGCCAGATCACAGATGCGGGCCGCGGCGGCACCGTCCAGCAGTTCATGCTGGCGGCGTACCATTCCGGCACAGGTCTCCGGGTCGGCCAGCAGAGCCGCCGCCCGGGCAGCCACCTCCCCGGCGTCGCTGCACACCACGCTCATGCCGTGGGCGGAGAAATAGTCCGCATTGTAGGTCTCGCAGCCGGGGATGCCCGCCGTATGCAGCATGGGAATGCCGCAGACCGCCGCCTCGGTGGACGAGAGGCCCCCGGGCTTGGTGACAAAAAGGTCAGAGGCCCGCATATAGCCAGCCATATCCTCGGTATGGCCCACCACCACGACCTGCGCGCTCTGACGGGGTGCCAGTTCCTCATACAGGGCGCGGTTGTTGCCGCATACAAGCAGCAGGGCGGTGTCGGGATGGTCGGCGATCCCCGCCATGAGGGCGCGGATGGCGTCCCGGATGGTACCGCCGCCCATGCTGCCCCCCGCTACCAGGATATACCTTTTATCCGGGTCCAGGCCCAGGCGGGCGCAGGCGTCCTTCCGGCTTTCCGGCCGGGAAAAGGCCTGACTGGTGGGGATCCCCAGGGGGTACAGTTTTTCCGCCGGCATCCCCCGCCGGATATAGTCGGGTGCCAGGTCCCGGGCCGGAATGGCATAGGCATCGCATTCGGTCTCCTCGGTGAAGGGAATGCAGACATAGTCGGTGGAGACGTAGAGGGTCCCGGGGATGGACACCCCGCGGTCCTTCAGATTGGTCATGATCTCAGCCGGGTACAGGTGGGTCAGGATGACCACATCACAGGGGTGTTCCCGCAGATAGCCTTCCATGATGGGGACCATGCCCCGGTTCACATAATACACCGGAGACCGGACCGGCAGATTCCGGTACAGCTGGCCCGCCCGGTACATGGCCCCGAACAGCCGGGGCTGCTTCTGCACCATGGATATATAGGAGCCATCGATCTTCTGGGCCAGCCGGATGCTGTACAGGGTATAGGGATTGAGCACCCGGGCCTTGTGGCCACGGCGTTGCAGTTCTTCGGCAATGGCACGGGCGGCGGAATTGTGTCCCCCGCCGGTGCCGCAGGACAGAATCAGCGCTTCCACAGCGGCTTCACCTCCGGTTGTTCTTTTTTCTCCTTGCTGGTCAGCATCCGCCACAGCACCGCAAAGGAGATGAACCAGAACCCCACGCCAATGGCCGGGGGCCTGACCACAAAGGGCATGCTGGCCAGAGAACAGATATAGGTGGCCAGCGTGCGGTAATAGTTCGGTGTGATCCGAAGGACCACCGAAAACAGAAGGAAAAATGCCGCCAGCACGGCAAAGGGCTGCCACAGCGGCAGAAGCCCCAGCAGACATCCGAAGGTGACGGCGATGCCCTTGCCGCCGTGAAAGCGGTGGAACGCCGAAAAGGCATGTCCGATCACCGGGGCGGCCATCACCAGGGCGTATGTGTAAGGTTCATGCACCGGGCCTTCCACAAACAGGTGAACGGGCACAAACCCTTTGAGCAGGTCACAGACCAGGGTGAGAACGCCGCACCAGAATCCCCCGTACCGGAACGCATTGGCCGTGCCGGGGTTGTGGTCGTCGCTGATCTCCGCCAGATCCCGGCCCGTGAACCATCTGACAAACAGCTGGGCATAGAGCACGCTGCCTGACAGGTATCCCAGCAACGGGAACAGCAGCATAGGCAAATCAGGTTTCATAGCAGGTCACTTCTCTGTTATCGGCTGGGATGCAGCCGGATTCTTCTTTTCTTGGTCCCGCGCCCCGCAGGATGCCGGGAATACAAAAAGCAGAACCGCCAAAGCACGGGTCCGCCGGACTTTGGGCATGGTTCTGCAGGGGGATCACTCGGTGCGCAGCGCCGCCACGGGGTCGCTCTTGGCCGCCTTGCTGGCGGGGATCAGACCGCCCAGCAGGGTCAGCACCACGCTCAGGGCAATGAGTACCACCGCACCGCCGATGGGCAGGACGGCGTTCACATCGTTGGAGTTGGCCAGATGGTGGATCAGGGCGTTGCCGGGGATGAGGATAATCAGGGTCAGCCCGATGCCGATGAGTCCCGCCGTCAGGCCGATGATGAAGGTTTCGGCATTGAACACCTGGGATACATTCTGCTTGGAAGCACCGATGGCACGCAGGATGCCGATCTCCTTCTTGCGTTCCAGCACGCTGATGTAGGTGATGACGCCGATCATGATGGAAGAGACCACCAGGGAGATGGCCACGAAGGCAATGAGCACATAGCTGATGATATCGATGATGTCGGTCACCGAGGACATCAGGGTGCCCACCGTGTCGGTGTAGGTGATGACCTGGTCTTCCTTGCCCTCCGCCGTCATGCGGTCATTGTAGGCGGTGAGCAGATCAGTCACATGTTCCTTGCTCTCGAAATCCAGGGGGTAGATGCTGATGGTGCTGGGGTCCGCAAAGTCCACATAGTCCAGGGAGCTGAGGTTGCTCTCATAGGTGGCACCCTGGGAGAAGCTCATGGACTGCAGCAGTTCCGAAAGGTCTTCCGCATCCATATTCATGGAGAAGGCGGAAGCAAAATCCTCCGGGTCGAACTGGAAGGCCTCGGCCAGGTTTTCGCCCAGCTTCTGCACCACGCCTTCCATGGCGGTCTGGATGTTGTCGGCGATCTGCTGCATCACCTGCTCCATCACCGAGGCCATGGCCGTCTGGATGGAACTGCCCAGAGACTGGGCCACAGACCCCATGAGGGTCTGCATGTATCCGGTCATAGTGGAGGCCAGCTGGTCCTGCAGGCCGGAGGCATCCACCATGGAGGCGATGCTGCCGGTGAGCAGGGTCTGGGCCTGCTCGGTGCCCATGTAGTCGGCAAAGTAGGCGCCCATCTTGGAAGGATCGGGCAGGCCCTGGGCCACGGTGTAGGCCTGGTAGCCCGCCGCCAGGTCATTGGCCAGGTTGGTCAGCTGCTCCTGGGTGATGGTCCAGTCCTCGGCATTGGGGAAGGTGTCGTTCAGCCACTGGGTGATGATGGCCTGGGCCTGGGGGGTGGCCAGATACTCGGCCAGATAGGTTTGCAGCAGGGCCTGCAGCTCCTCCTCCGTCAGGGTCTGATCGAAGATGTCCGAGTGGTTTTCTTCACAGTAGGTGAAGAATCCGGTGATTACCTCGTTGAGCAACGCTTTGACCTGCTCCTGGGTGGGGGCGGTGATGCCGTTGGCGTCCAGGATCTCCTGCAGGTTCTCGCTGAGGATCCTGCCCCCCTCCTCGGTTTTCAGGAAAGCCAGGAAGCTCTCCCCCATGCCGGTGTAGTCGGCTTCCGGGTGGGCGGCCATATAGTCGTTCCAGCCGCCCACCAGCCCGGTGACCAGGTTGGTGATGGATTCCTGAGAAACGTTGAACTTGACTCCCTTCATCAGGTCGGCCATGTTCATCTGGGGGAATTCCGGGATATCCAGCTGCAGGCTGTTGGGGTCGATCATGCCGGACAGATCCACCGATCCCATGTCGATGCCGCTCATATCCATGCTGCCCATATCAAAGGAGCCGGACAGGCCGTCGGTCAGGGCGCTCTCATCAAAGGAGAAGAGGTTTTTCAGCGCGTCCTCGTCCACGCTGACCAGGGACTCCATCTCAAAGCCGCTCTCCCCTTTTTCCTCCCCGAAGGGTTCCCCGGTGAAGACGTTGGTGTGGGGGTCGGCCAGCTGGTCCTGCACGATCTTGCTTTGGGCGGCTTCCTCGGCCACATGGCGGGTCAGGGCGGGCAGGTAGGCAATGCCCGACTGCATGAGCATGCCGCCGTCCTCGGTGGGCTGGACAATGCCCACGATGGTCAGGTCCTCGCCCTTGTTGATCAGATCCTGCATATAGGCGTCATCGTCCCGCTTGTCCCGCCAGACGCCGTACTCGCTGTCGTACTCATAGTAATCCGGGCTGCTGACCAGCTTGAAGGTGATGCCCAGGATATCGTCGTAGGTATAGGTGCCCATGTCCTGGGGGGTGGTCACGTCCTCCTCATTGACAAACTGATCCACCATCTTGTCCAGTTCCTGGGAATCCCGCAGCCCCAGGGTGTAGAGCATGAAGTCGCTCATGCCGCCACCGGAGGTCAGTACCAGCACGCATTCGTTGTAGTTTTCCGGCCAGCGGCCCGCCATCACCTGGTACTGGGTGCGGTAGAGGTCCTCGTCGTCCGGCATCTCGTAAAAGACGTCGGTGCCCATCATGGATGACATCATGCTGCTGGAACTCATGGAGGAGCCCAGGCCCATGGCAGCGAAGGAGCTGTCCGGGTTGACCTGGCGCACCCCGTCCTTCTGCTGCAGGTAGACCTGGGGCATGATGTCGTAGGAGTATTCCACCGCGCTGGTGTACTGCTCGATGCCGCTGGTACCGCTGTCCAGCCAGGCCTTGAGGGATTTCAGGTCATTGGAGTTCATGGTGGAGAACATGTTGGTGACCATGTCCAGGATGGCCACCTCCCCTTCCCCGTGCTGGGAGCTGCCGGTGGGTTCGGCCAGCAGGGAGGAAAGGTCAAATCCCGCACTCTGGATCTGCAGAGGGTACTCGGACAAAGTCTCCCGCTCCACATCCTGGATGTACTGGTTCACGCCGGTGGACAGGGACAGAATCAGGGCAATGCCGATGATGCCGATGGACCCGGCAAAGGAGGTCAGGATGGTGCGGGCCTTTTTGGTTTTCAGGTTGTTGAAGCTGAGGGAGAGGGCGGTCAGCAAGGACATGGAGGATTTGCCCATGTTCTTGTGCACCGCTTCGGGCAGTTCTTCCTCCGGCTGGTAGGGGTCGGAGTCGGAGCGGATCTTGCCGTCCCGCAGGTTGACAATGCGGGTGGCGTACTGTTTGGCCAGTTCCGGGTTGTGGGAGACCATGACCACCAGACGGTCCCTGGCCACCTCTTTCAGCAGGTCCATGACCTGCACGCTGGTGGCGCTGTCCAGGGCGCCGGTGGGTTCGTCAGCCAGCAGGATGTCCGGGTTGTTCACCAGGGCCCGGGCGATGGCCACCCGCTGCATCTGGCCGCCGGACATCTGGTTGGGCTTTTTGTGCAGCTGCTCCCCCAGCCCCACCTGCTGCAGGGCCTGGATGGCCCGCTGGCGGCGTTCGGCCTTGCCCACGCCGGAGATGGTCAGGGCCAGTTCCACGTTGGCCAGCACCGTCTGGTGGGGGATCAGGTTGTAGCTCTGGAACACGAACCCGATGGTGTGGTTACGGTAGGAATCCCAGTCCCGGTCCTTGTACTTTTTGGTGGAGATCCCGTTGATGATGAGGTCGCCGGAATCATACCGGTCCAGCCCGCCGATGATGTTCAGCAGGGTGGTCTTGCCGGAACCGCTGGGGCCCAGAATGGCCACGAACTCGTTGGAACGCAGGTTGAGGGATACATGGTCCAGGGCTTTCTGAATGAAATTGCCGGTCTTGTATTCCTTGCAAATGTCTTTGATCTGAAGCATGGGCTTGTCTCCGTATAAATAAGGAAGGTCCGGGGATGCGGACAAGCACAGGGGGGTGGCTGTACGGCCCCGTGGGAACCGATGGGAAAGAGGTTCGGTAACGACAAAATCCCCGGAAAGTCGATGTAATCAATCGTATTACAATATGGATAGAATACCATCGGCAAAGCGCATTGTCAACCGGAAGAGGGGGTAGTGCACCGGACGGAGCACTGCACCAAAAACCGGCAAGACCCGCCGCACTGCGCTGAGCACAGGTGCGGCGGGTCTGCCGGTTTACAGGCATGGAAGGGAAACACTTTGGAAGGAATACGGCACAGACATGCCGCCTTATCCCAGGTGGTGCTGCACCACATCCAGGCAGGCAGGGCCTCCGTCCGCGGCAAAGAAGATCTTGCCGGCGGGCAGCGGTGTGTCCAGCACCGCCGACAGCGCCCGCTCCCCGTCATTGACAAACAGTTCGGCGCAGTCCTTGTCCAGGATCAGGCGCAGGGTCAGTTTGCCGTCCCGGGGTTCGGCCTTGATGTGCCGGGTATGGGGAATATCCCGACGGCTGCCGCCGTGGCTGCGGTCAAAGGCCAGCTCGCCCCGGTCGATATCGCAGCGGATCTCATTGTACAGGACATCGTCCGCCGCGAACCGCAGGGTAAAACGCCGGCAGGCCGGACTCTGGGCGGTGTGCACGGTCACGGTCAGGTCCAGGCTGCGGCCTCCGATGCCGGGAAGCGCGGTGGGTTCCTCCACCTTCACCCCGCGGAGCAGGGCGGTATCACGCCACATACCCTGCAGTTCCCGCACCGGCTGCTGGTACAGCCGGCCATCCCGCACGGAAAGTTCCCGGGGCAGGGTCATCCGGCCGAACCAGGGGCGATGCGCCGGGTCATGGTTGGCCGTGGCCCAGCTCTGCATCCAGGCCACCATGATGCGGCGGCCATCCGGGGAAAGGGTGGTCTGGGGGGCATAGAAATCCAGGCCGTAATCAATGACCTGCACCTTGTGGCGGGCAAAGGCATGGGTGGCGGCATCGTACCGCCCCAGCAGGGCCACGGTGCCTTCCCCGGCGTGGAACTCACTGTCGGCGGTGGCGCGCATCTCCTGGGGGCTCACCAGCAGCACCTGCACCCCGTCCAGGGCAAAAAAGTCCGGGCACTCCCACATCTTGCCGTACTCGTCGTGGTTGGCGTCGATCACGCTGACAAACTCCCAGCGGTGTCCGTCCCGGCTCCGAAACAGCAGAATGGTCCCCTGCTCCGTCTTATGCCGATTGGAGAGCACGCAGTAGTACTGTCCGTCCTCCACCCAGATCTTGGGGTCGCGGAAATCCACCTCGCTGTATCCCTCCGGGAGCATATCCGCCGTGATGACCGGGTTGGCTTCATCCTTCACAAAGTCCCGGCCGTCCCCCACGGCCACACACTGGGCCTGACGCTCCTTGTGGTCGGTGGTGGCGGGCTGCACACCGGTATACAGCAGCAGCAGACGCCCGTCCGGCATGGGCACCGCACTGCCGGAGAAACAGCCGGCCGCGTCGGCGGCCATGTCCGGGGCCAGAGCACAGGGCTGGTATTCCCAGTGCAGCAGGTCTTCGGTCACGGCATGGCCCCAGTGCATGGGCCCCCAGACGGTGTTGTAGGGATGATATTGGTAAAACAGATGGTACTGTCCATTATAGTAGCAGAATCCGTTGGGATCGTTCATCCAGCCCACAAGCGGCGTCAGGTGAAAGTGCAGGCGTTCGCTTGCCGGAATTTTGGCGGCTTCCTCCCGCTCAAATTTGCGGGCGGCCTCCAGTTTGCTCATAGTGCGCGGCATGGGAAAGTCCTCTCTTTATGGTGTGATGGTGTGGATGCCTTTCCGCCAAAGGCCGGCGCACCGTCCGGGCGTCCCGGTCTTCGGTGCGCCGGCTTGGCGGCAAGGCGGTTGTTCTGGGTGGGTTGCAGACTTACTCTGCGGTTTCGGCAGTGGCCACGGCAGCGCCCTCGGTCTCCAGGGTCTGCACGTAGCGGTCATAGGCAGCCTGGTACACTTCCAGCAGCTTGTTCATGCCGTAGCTGTTCAGGTTGTCCTTGTAGGCGGCCCAGGATTCATCGGTGATGCCGCCGTCCCGCAGCCAGGCAGCTTCCTGCTCGGAGACAAAGCCTTCAAAGTCCACACGGTAGCGGTCGATGGTGTCCAGCTCATCCTGGGTAAAGATGCAGTCGATGGGATAGCAGGTGGTGTCGGAGACGAAGGGCATCCAGTAATCATACAGGTCATTCAGACGTTCCTGGGCGCGGGGTTCCATCTCGAAGGTGGTGGCGTAGTAATCGGAGAGGATCAGCTTGGGACCGGCCACTTCGTATTCGCTCTTCAGCTTGCCGGCGCTCTTGCCGAACTGGGCCTGGGACTCTTCATCGGTGATGCTCTGCCACAGACCGTTTTCGTCCTGCCCGGTGAAGTAGACGCCGATGGGGCCGTACTGCAGCTGCATGACGTTTTCGGGAGCGTACCACTGATCGTAGAATTTCAGCAGGTTGATGGGGCTTTCGCAGGCGGAGGTGATGCACAGGTTGCCGGAGGTGATGCCGCCGCCGTCACGCACGGTGACGTTGTGGGTGCCGTCGGGGCCGTCCAGAACGGGCAGGAAGACATAGTCGTCGGACTTGTCGCCCATGAGCTCCTCGATGTACCACCAGGTAGCCACGCCCACGCGGCCCTGGGAGCACTTGGCCATGTACTGGGTATCATCCTGGCTGAAGGCTTCCTGGTCGATCAGGCCCTCGGCGAACCAGTCGTGGAAGTATTCCAGGGCGGCGCGGTAGTTGTCGTCATCGCTGACGAAGTTGACCTGGCCGTCCGGCTGCAGGATCAGGTCCATGCAGACGTCGTTGGTCCAGTTGGTGAAGCCGAAACCGGCGTAGAAGATGTTGTCCACCGCCGTTTTGGTCAATTTCTGTCTTTCAAACAGATTGTACAGCGTTCCCTTGAGCCCTTTTGCCTTGGTGCTGTACTGAAACTGTTTGCACAGCTGTTCTGCTTCGATCACAGCCATGGAAGGCCCCTCTTTCTCCCCTTGGATCATCTCGTTTTTCGTCGACACTTCGATATTTTTTGTCTTATTCTTCAGTGCCGCTCCTCAAACTTGGAACAATATAGCACAGCCACTGGCAAATTGCAACGGGTTTACTTCAAAAAGCTGCAAAAGGGCAAAAGTGACAAAGAATATCAGCTTCAGCATTGAAATTTCAACGAATATATGCTAATATTTCCTATAGCATCCCAAGGGCGGGCATTTACTGCCGTTTTGCCCCCGATGACTGCCCCAGCGCAATCAAGTATCGCGGGACCGCTCCCCTATAAGCGGTCCATCGACTTGCGGTACCAGTGAAGGAAGAATCGAAAGGACACGATGTTATGGCACAGAAAAAAGTGCAACCCAAAAAGCAGGCGAGCAAGGCAAAAGCCGCTCCGGCTGCCGTGACCAAACCCGCCGCTGCTGCCGAAAAGGCGGAACCCGCCGCCGAAAAGGCCGAGCCCGCCGCCGAAAAGGCCGAGTCTGCCGCCGAGAAGGCAAAGCCTGCCGCCAAGAAGGCCGAGCCTGCCGCCGAGAAGGCAAAGCCTGCCGCCAAGAAGGCCGAGCCCGCCGCCAAGAAGGCCGAGCCCGCCGCCAAGAAGGCCGAGCCTGCCGCCAAGAAGGACGAGCCCGCCGCCGAGAAGGCAAAGCCTGCTGCCAAGAAGGCCGAGCCCGCCGCCGAGAAGGCCGAGCCTGCCGCCAAGAAGGCGGAGCCGGCTCCCAAGAAGGCAAAACCCGCTGCCAAGAAAGCAAAACCCGCTGCCAAGAAAGCGACTCCGGCCCCCGCAGTCAAAGAGCCGAAGCCTGTTGTGGAAGAACCGGCCCCCGTTGTGGAGCAGCCGGTTCAGCCGAAGGAGGAAGCACCTATGGAACAGCACTATGATACCCCCCGCAGAAGTGTGGCGTTTATCGGTTCGGAATGCCATCCCTTTGTCAAGACCGGCGGTCTGGGCGACGTGATGTACGCCCTGCCCCGGGAACTGGTCAAGCAGAACTGTGACGTGCGGGTGATCCTGCCCCGGTACGCCTGCATCCCGCAGAAGTACCAGGATCAGATGGTTTACCGCGGCGAATTTTACATGGACCTGGGCGAGACCGGCCGGGAATATTATGTGGGCATCATGGAGTATGTCCACGACGGCGTGGTGTATGACTTCATCGACAACCAGGAGTTCTTCTCTGCCGGCAATCCCTACATCGGCCTGGTGGACGACATTCCCAAGTACTGCTTCTTCAGCAAGGCGGCGCTGGCGGCCCTGAACTGGATGAACTGGATTCCCGACGTGATCCACTGCCATGACTGGCAGGCAGCCCTGGTGCCGGTGTATCTGCGCACCATGTTCCAGGATACCCCCGTGGGCCACGCCCAGACGGTGCTGACTATCCACAACCTGCGCTTCCAGGGCATCTACAACATCCCCACCCTGAAATACTGGACCGGCCTGCCGGACGAAGTTTTCAACATGGGCGCCATGAAGCAGGGCTACGAGGATGCCAACATGCTGAAGGCCGGTCTGGCCTACGCCGACCGCATCACCACCGTCAGCGGCACCTACGCCTGGGAGATCCAGACCCCCGAATACGGCGAAAAGCTGGAGGACCACCTGCGCTATCACAGCTACAAGCTGCGGGGCATTGTCAACGGCATCGACTACGAAATGTGGAACCCTGCCACCGACCCGGCCCTGGCCGTGAACTACGACATCACCAACGTGCTGGACCACAAGTGGCAGAACAAGCTGGCCCTGCAGGAAGAACTGGGCCTGGTGCAGGATCAGGGCAAGTTCGTCATCGGCCTGATCTCCCGCCTGACCAACCAGAAGGGCCTGGATCTGGTCAACGCCATCGTACCCGAGCTGATGGACGGCAACACCCAGGTGGTGGTGCTGGGCACCGGCGACAAGGAATACGAGGATACCTTCCGTTACTATGAAAACGCCTACCGCGGCATGTTCTGCGCCTGCATCCAGTACGACGAAGCCCGCGCCCACCGCATTTATGCCGGCGCCGACGCCCTGCTGGTGCCTTCCCGCTTTGAGCCCTGCGGCCTGACCCAGCTCAACGCCATGCACTACGGCACCCTGCCCATCGTGCGGGAGACCGGCGGCCTGAAGGACACCGTGGAACCCTACAACGTCTTCAACGGCGACGGCAACGGCTTCACCTTTGACCGGTACGACGCCGGCCTGCTGCTGGATGCCATCAACCGCGCCAAGACCGAATACTTCGTCAACCGATATCACTGGGACGAAGTGGTCCAGCGGGATATGGCCAAGGATGTTTCCTGGGAGAATTCCGCCCGCCAGTACAAGGACCTGTACCTGGAACTGACGCCGTGGTAATCCCCGGGGCGCGGTAAAAGAATCTTTACATCAGCCAAACGTGCTTTCGGACAGCCGGTGCTTGTCCGGGAGCACGTTTTTTATAGTCAAAAGAAACCCGGATATAAAAATAAAAAAATTGGTTTTTGTTTCCATATTGTTGCCGTTTCGCTGCCCAAAAGATAAGAATTGATTACCCCGTGATGTACACGCCGGACGACCCGCAATACTATCTCCGTCGGGCATTTGACCGCAGTGATGCCATGAGCGGCAGCCTGTTCATTTCGTATGGATGCACGCCTGACGGCGTCCACATCCTCATCTATGGACACAAGATGCAGGACGGGACCATGTTCGGCACCTTGAACCGGTATTCTGATCCAGACTACGCTACCGCCCATCCGGAAATCACCTATGACCTGATCCAGCCGGACGGCAGCTACGAGCGGCTGACCTTTACTGTGATGGCTGCCTTTTACAGCCGCATTTACGCTGCGGATGAAGAGAATGTATTCCGGTATTATTATGCCACGGATCTGTCCTCCCCGGAGGCCTTCCAGTCTTACACAAACCAGGTCCTGGCCGCCGCATTGTATGACACAGGCGTACGGGCAGAGCCGGGTGACCGGCTTCTGACCCTGTCTACCTGCAGTTACCACACAAAGGACGGCCGCTTTGTGGTAGTGGCCCGGTACCGCCCCGGCGAAGCCTGAACAGAATAAAAAGCGGCCTTCTTCGTATGTTACGCAAGAAGGCCGTTATCTGTATTTTGTATCTCATCTTTCGGTCTGGCACAGCGTGATAAACCGCTGCATGGATCCGGTCAGGTACTTGTCCCGGTGCCATGCCAGGACCCGGCGGCGCTCAAAAGATGCCCCGGACACCGGCCGGGTACATACAAGACCTTGCCGCACCGCAGCCGTTACGGTCTGCTCCGGCAGGACCGCTGCACCCAGGCCGTGCAGGACCCCCTGGAGCAGTGAGGCGGTATCGGTGCTTTCCCACACCGGATCCAAAGCAAAGCCGTGGGCCTGCAGGGTCTCTTCCAGCAGGGCGCGGGCGGTGCTGCCCGGTTCCCGCACCAGCAGGGGCAGCGCAGCCAGCTCCTCCACCGTTACCTCCGCGCCGGATGCCAGGGGATGGGACAGGGGCAGCACCAGACAGAGGCGATCCCGTCCGATGCCTTCACAGTGCAGGTTCCGGTCACTCACCCGGCCTTCCAGCAGCGCCAGGTCCAGCCGGTTTTCTTCCAGTGCGGCGGCCACGGCATCCCCGTTGGCCACCGTGACCCGCACCTCCACGTTGGGGTTCTCCTGCCGGAAGCGCTGTACAAGACCAGGCAGCAAAGTGCCGCCCAAGGTGACCGTGGCCCCCACACGGACCAGGCCCTGCTCCTCCCGGTCCCGCAGTTCCTCCTCCATCCGGTCGAAGGCTTCCAAAATGTGATTGGCCTGGGGAAACATCCGCCGCGCTTCGGCGGTGGGCGAAAGGCGGCGGCGGATGCGTTCAAACAGCGGCAGGCCGTAATGCCGCTCCATCTCCTGCACGGCCCGGGTCACCGCCGGCTGGGTCAGGTGCAGATTCCGGGCCGCCGCCGTCACACTCTGGGTGCGGAAAACCTCGGTAAAGATACGCAGATGACGCAGGGTCAAGGGGAGCCCCTCCTTTGTGTGATTCATGCAATAAAGTTATGGATTTTATAAAACAATAGCATTTTACACATAAGGATGCAAGGGGTATACTGGGAACAAAGCGTTTGAAAGGAGTTCGGAAAGATGGAAAAGGATCAGCCGTCCCTGACCGGGACCCAAAAGCTGCGGACCCTGTTTTTTGCCACCCTGTATATCAGTGCCTTCACCTTCGGGGGCGGATACGTCATCGTCACCTTCATGAAGCGGAAATTCGTGGATGAACTGCACTGGCTGGAAGAAAAGGAAATGCTGGACATGACCGCCCTGGCCCAGTCCACCCCCGGCGCCATTGCGGTGAATGCGGCCATTCTGGTGGGATGGCGGGTGGCCGGGTTCCCGGGCATGGTGGTGGCGGTGCTGGGGTCCATCCTGCCGCCCATGGTCATCCTGACCCTGATTTCCTTCATCTACCAGGCTTTTGCCGCCAACCCCTATGTGGCTCTGGTGCTCAAAGGCATGCAGGCCGGTGTGGCTGCGGTCATCCTGGATGTGGTCTGCGATCTGGGAGGCGATGTGCTCAAGACCCGCTCTCCCCTCTTCATCGGGCTGATGGTGGCCGCCTTCCTTGCCAGTTTTGTTTTCAACGTCAACGTGATCCTGATCATCCTGGCCGCCACCGCCTTCGGGGTGGTGCGGGCTGTCTGGCAGCACAGAAAGGCGGCGCGGTCATGATTTACGCAGAACTCTTTTTCACTTTTCTCAAGGTGGGGCTGTTCAGTGTGGGCGGCGGTTATGCGGCCATGCCCCTGATCCAGAGCCAGGTGGTGGAGCAGCATCCCTGGCTGACTTTGCAGGAATTCACCGACCTGATCACCATTGCCCAGATGACACCGGGCCCCATCGCCATCAACTCGGCCACCTTCGTGGGGGTGCGCATTGCGGGCATTCCGGGGGCTATCGTGGCCACCCTGGGCTGCATTGCCCCTGCGCTGATTCTCGTTTCCCTGCTGGCTTATATTTACAACAAGTATCAGAACCTGTCTATATTACAGAACGTACTGGCATGTCTGCGGCCGGTGGTGGTGGCCCTGATCCTGGGGGCCGGACTGTCCATTCTGGCCATGGTCCTGTTCAACGGCAGCGCCCCGGGCCTTGAAACCCTGAGCTGGATCGATACCGCCCTGTTTGCGGCCGCCTTTGTGATCCTGCGCCGGTTCAAATGGGACCCCATCCTGACCATGTGCCTGTGCGGGGCGCTGGGACTGGCCGCCCACACCCTGCTGTGAATTCATTACAAAAAGCCCGCCGGAACCAATGGGTCCCAGCGGGCTTTTGCATTGTGATTACAGGCAGGTCATTCCTGGGGCAGGTGCCACTTCCAGTTCAGGATCTCGGGCATGTCCTGGCCCACTTCGTGGATATAGTTCTTGTGAGCCACCAGTTTGTCGTTCATTTCCTGGATCAGGTAGGCACCCCGGTTGCCCAGCTGGGGCAGATGCTGGATGACATCCTTGACCAGATGGAAGCGGTCGATCTCATTCTGTACCCGCATATCGAAGGGGGTGGTAATGGTGCCTTCCTCCTGATAGCCGTGCACGCTGAGATTGCGGTTGAACCGCTCATAGGTCAGTTCATGGACCAGGGTGGGATAGCCGTGGAAGGCAAAGATGATGGGTTTGTCCCTGGTGAACAGGGCATCGTAGTCCGCATCGGTCAGGCCGTGGGGATGCTTGGTGCTGGGTTCCAGCTTCATCAGGTCCACCACGTTGACCACCCGGATCTTCAGTTCCGGCATGGCATCCCGCAGGATGGTGACCGCGGCCAGGGTCTCCAGGGTGGGGGTGTCGCCGCAGCAGGCCATGACCACATCCGGTTCCTGGCCGGCATCATTGGAAGCCCATTCCCAGATGCCCACGCCCTGGGTGCAGTGCTTGACCGCCTGCTCCATGGTCAGCCACTGGGGACGGGGATGCTTGGAGGTGACCAGCACGTTCACATAATCCCGGCTGCGGATGCAGTGGTCAAAGCAGGAAAGCAGGCAGTTGGCATCCGGCGGCAGGTACAGGCGCACCACATCGGCCTTCTTGTTGGCGATGTGGTCCAGGAAGCCGGGGTCCTGATGGGTGTAGCCGTTGTGGTCCTGCTGCCAGACGTTGGAGGACAAAATCAGGTTCAGGGAGGCAATGCTCTGGCGCCAGGGCAGCTGGTTGCAGACCTTGAGCCACTTGGCGTGCTGGGCCACCATGGAGTCCACCACCCGGATGAAGCTTTCGTAGGAGGCAAAGAACCCGTGGCGGCCGGTAAGCAGGTACCCTTCCAGCCAGCCTTCACACAGATGTTCGGAGAGCATGGAGTCCATGATGCGGCCGTCATGGGCCAGGAACTCGTCGCCCTCCACCATGGTGGAGTTCCAGTCCCGGTTGGTGGCCTCAAAGCACTTGTACAGCCGGTTGGACATGGTCTCGTCCGGTCCGAAGATGCGGAAGTTCTTCGCGTCGGCGTTGAGCTTGAACAGGTCCCGGATATAGCCGCCCAGTTCGATCATATCCTGCTTTTCCACGCTGCCGGGGGCGGGCAGGTCGATGGCGTAGTCCCTGAAGTCGGGAGTACGCAGGTCCCGCAGCAGTTTGCCGCCGTTGGCGTGGGGGTTGGCTGCGATGCGGCGGTCGCCCTTGGGAGCCAGTTCCTGCAGTTCAGGGATCAGGGTGCCCTTTTCGTCGAACAGCTCTTCGGGATGGTAGCTGCGCAGCCATTCCTCGATCTGCTGCAGGTGTTCTTCCTGATGGGGCGTGCCCAGGGTGATGTCGATGGGCACCTGATGGGCCCGGAAAGTGCCCTCGATGGGCTTGCCGTCCACCACCTTGGGGCCGGTCCAGCCTTTGGGGGTGCGCAGCACGATCATGGGCCACTGGATATGGCCCATCTCCTCCCCGGCGCGGGCGCGGCGCTGGATGTCGTGAATTTCCTCGATGACGGTGTCCAGGGTGTCGGCCATCCTGGCGTGCATCGTCATGGGATCGTCACCCTCCACGAAGTAGGGCTTCCAGGAGCAGCCCAGGAAGAAATGTTCCATCTCCTCGTGGGTCATCCGGCCGAACACTGTGGGGTTGGAGATCTTGTAGCCATTCAGGTGCAGGATGGGCAGCACCGCGCCGTCGCCCTTGGGGTTCAGGAACTTGTTGGACTGCCAGCTGGTGGCCAGGGGGCCGGTCTCGGCTTCGCCATCGCCCACCGTCACGGCGCAGATCAGGTCGGGGTTATCGAACACGGCACCGAAGGCGTGGGCGATGGAGTAGCCCAGCTCGCCGCCTTCGTTGATGGAACCGGGGGTTTCGGGGGCCACATGGCTGGAAATGCCGCCGGGGAAGCTGAACTGTTTGAACAGCTTTCGCATACCTTCCTCGTCCCGGCTGATGTTGGGGTACACCTCGCTGTAGGTGCCGTCCAGGTAGGCGTTGGCCACAAAGAAGTTGCCGCCGTGGCCCGGGCCGGAGATAAGGATCAGGTCCTGGTCGTATTTTTTGATGATGCGGTTCAGGTGCACATACACAAAGTTCTGGCCGGGTACGGTGCCCCAATGACCGACGATCTTCTTTTTCACGTCGTCCCGGGTCAGGGGACGGCGGAGCAGCGGGTTATCCAGCAGGTAGAGCTGACCGGCTGCCAGGTAGTTGGCCGCCCGCCAATAGGCGTTGATGCGCTGCAGTTCCGTCTGAGAAAGGCTCATGGGAATCCATCCTCCTCTATACAAATGGCTGTTACAAAATCAGGCCCAGGGGTTCTCGGTGGGATAGGGCAGGGTCTTGGGCTGGTTGTAGGCAATATCGGCAATGCCCAGGTACTTGAAGACCTCGAACAGGGCCTTGCCGCAGTGGCTGAAGGCCACCGCACCGTGGTGCGGATAGCGCTTCTGGATCAGCACATGGCGGTAGAAGCGGCCCATCTCGGGGATGGCGAAGATGCCGATGCCGCCGAAGGAACGGGTGGCCACCGGCAGCACCTCGCCCTGGGCAATGTAGGCCCGGAGGGTGCCCTCGCTGTCACACTGCAGGCGGTAGAAGGTGATGTCGGACGGCGCAATGTCCCCTTCCAGGGTGCCGCGGGTGAAATCGGGTTCGCTGCCGGCGGGTTCCAGCAGACGGTGCTGGATCAGCTGGTACTTCACCGCACGGTCGGCGCACATCTTGCAGGACGGCGTGTTGCCGCAGTGGAAGCCCATGAAGGTATCGGTCAGCTTGTAATCGAACTTGCCGGCGATCTCCTCGTCGTAGATGTACTTGGGTACGCTGTTGTTGATGTCCAGCAGGGTGACGGTGTCACCGGAAACGCACATACCGATATATTCGCTCAGGGCACCGTAGATATCCACCTCGCAGGAGACAGGGATGCCGCGACTGACCAGGCGGCTGTTCACATAGCAGGGCTCAAAGCCGAACTGGGACGGGAAAGCCGGCCAGCACTTGTCGGCAAAGGCCACATACTTCTTGCTGCCCTTGTGGGCTTCGGCCCAATCCAGCAGGGTCAGTTCGAACTGGGCCATGCGGGCCAACAGGTCGGGGTAATACTTGCCCTCGCCCATCTCGGCGGCCATGTCGGCGCAGACCTCGGGGATGCGGGGGTCATCCTTGTGGGCCTGGTAGCTGACCAGCAGGTCCAGCTCGGAGTTTTCCTCGATCTCCACGCCCAGCTCATACAGACCCTTGATGGGGGCGTTGCAGGCGAAGAAGTCCTGCGGGCGGGGACCGAAGGTGATGATCTTCAGATCACGCACGCCCAGGATGGTGCGGGCGATGGGCAGGAATTCGGCCATCTTGTCGGCCAGTTCCTCGGCGGTGCCCACGGGGTATTCGGGGATATATCCCTTCAGGTGGCGCATTCCCAGGTTGTAGGAGCAGTTCAGCATGCCGCAGTAGGCATCGCCGCGGCCGTTGATCATGTCGCCGTCTCCTTCGGCGGCCGCCACGAACATGCAGGGGCCGTCAAAGTATTTGGCGATGAGGGTCTCGGGGGTTTCGGGACCGAAGTTGCCCAGGAACACCGTCAGCGCATTGCAGCCGGCGGCCTTGACCTCTTCCAGGGCTTTCTGCATATCGGCTTCATTCTCCACCGTAATGCTGCATTCATAGGGTTCAAAGCCCTTGGCACCGCAGGCGGCCACGATGTTCTTGCGGCGCTGGGTGGACAGGGCAATGGGGAAGCAGTCGCGGCTGACGGCGACGATGCCCAGACGGACTTCGGGGATATTGGCGGATTTCATGGCAGGTTCCTCCCTTATGTACAATGGTTGGTTTACAGGTCCTGTGCGATGTCAATATTGATGCCGGTCAGGGCAGCCTGGGCGCCCTGGGCGGCTTCGGACGATTCGGGGTGGGCCAGCAGCCACTTGTTGCAGGCCCAGAGGCAGGCATCATCCCCACCCCGCACCGGCAGGTCGGGCCGGGGCGTGTTGGTGCCTTTGGGCAGGGCCACCAGCACCTTGAACCCTGCGGCGGGATCGGTGTGGCAGGGAGCATAATGCAGGGTGGTGGCGTAAACTTCCACCAGCGTACCCGCCGGCACCCGGAAGGCCTTGACCCTGGCGGTGTCCAACTTTCCGTTTTCGATCTCGTCCTCCTTGGCCAGCAGCAGAATGAAGTCCTGGGTCCCCAGGTTGAATTCACTGTCCCGGTGGTATTCCAGGCAGTTCAGTCTGGTGTTGTGGCCGTTGCACCAGCCCATCTGAAAGGGCATGCCCCCGAAAAGGGCGGCCCCCAGGACCGATGCTTCGGGCAGGTTCTGCAAGGCCGGTTCCTCCGGCACATAGCCGGTGGCGTCGGGCAGCGGGGTGGAGGTGCGCAGCGCCCCCACCACAGCGGCACACTCATTCTCATAGCCGGTGATGATGCGCCCGTAGGGGGCAAATTCCGGCGCGGTAACGGGATAGATGGTCATGTATGGTTCCTCCCTCTGGCTTACTTGGCCAGCTCTTTGAACAGAGCCTTGCAGGCCGGATAGATCTGCTTGAATTTCCGGTACCGTTCCTCATACCGGGCGGTCAGCTCCGGGTCCGGCTCAATGGTGCGGCTCACATGGACCAGGGCGTCGGTGGCCTCCTGCACGGTGGCATACCGGCCGCAGCAGACCATGGCCAGCAGCGCGCCGCCGTAGCCGGGGCCCTGTTCGGTGACCAGGATGTCCAGGGGGATGCCCAGCACATTGGCCAGGATGGTGCCCCACAGCGGGCTTTTGGCCCCGCCGCCGCAGAGGTTGGACCGGGGGATGGACACCCCGATGGATCTGGCCACCTCCACCGAATCCCGGATGGCGAAGGCCACCCCTTCCAGCACCGCCTGGGTCATGTCCGCCCGGGTGGTGTCCATGCTCAGCCCGAGGAAGGTGCCCCGGGCGTCGGTATCGTTGATGGGGCTGCGCTCGCCCATGAGATAGGGCAGGAAGAAGACCGGGTTGTGCCCCAGCCTGTCGGCCGTGATGGGGGACTGTTCGGCGGGATAGTCCCGATCGGTGACTTTGAGGATGTCCTCCATCCACCATTTGTTGCAGGAAGCGGCGGAAAGCATGCAGCCCATCAGGTGCCAGCCGCCGTCCGCATGGGCAAAGGCGTGCAGACCGTTGGTGGCATCCACCCCAAAGGTCCGGCTGCTGATGAAGACCGTGCCGGAGGTGCCCAGGCTGATATTGCAGCGCCCGTCCCCCACCGTGCCGGTGCCTACGGCCGCGGCGGCATTGTCCCCTGCGCCCGCGCACACCTTCACGGTCTCCGGCAGGCCCAGGGCGGCAGCCGCTTCCGGCAGCAGACAGCCCACAAATTCCCAGCTTTCGTACAGTCTGGCCAGCCAGGAAGGATCCACGCCGCAGACCTCACACATTTCCTCGCTCCAGCACTTGTGCTCCACATCCAGGAGCAGCATGCCGGAGGCGTCGGAGTAATCGGTGGCATGCACGCCGGTCATGCGCCAGACAAGATAATCCTTGGGCAGCATGATCTTGCGGATGCGGGCATGCAGTTCGGGCTCGTTCTCCTCCATCCACAGGATCTTGGGCGCCGTGAACCCCGCAAAGGCAATGTTGCCGGTGTAGCGGCTCAAGGTTTCCCGCCCCACCACATTGTTCAGGTAATCGGTCTCCTTGGCGGTGCGGCTGTCGTTCCAGAGAATGGCCGGACGGATGACCTGCCCTGCCTCATCCAGCGCCACCAGACCGTGCATCTGGCCACCCACGCCGATGCCCTGCACCTGGGCCGGATCAAACCCCTGCAGCAGGGCGGGGATGCCGTCCAGACAGGCCTGCCACCAGGCGGCGGGGTCCTGCTCACTCCATCCGGTGTGGGGCATGTGCAGCGGGTAGTCCCGGGTGACCTGATGGCAGACCTTGCCGGCTTCATCCACCAGCAGGAATTTGCAGGCAGAGGTCCCCAGGTCCACACCGATATACAACATGGAAATTCCACCTTTTCCTGATACTTTAGTAAAGTAATTTTATGGAAATTCTTTTTACATCATACCCTGCCCGCGTTCCCCTGTCAACCGCCAGAATCCACAAAAGATAGGGGGATTTTCTGTAGCTTATCGGCAAATGAGCAACTTTTGTTGACTTTTTGCGCCGGCTCCGCTAGGATGAAAGAAGCAGCATTCTACCAAGAACATTTACAAAAGGCAAAGAGGAATTTTTATGGAAAAGCTCCACGAGACGGCCACTGAACGCCGCCGTCTTACCAGAAACAGCATCTATCGGTATCTGTATGATGCCCCGGGCGGACGCTCCAAGCAGGAGATTGCCGAAGACCTGGCCATGAGCCTGCCCACCGTGCACCAGAATCTCACCGAACTGCTGCGTGCGGAGCTGGTGCGCCCCGACGGGATGAGCGCTTCCACCGGCGGGCGGCGGGCCCTGCGCCTGACCGTGGCGGAAAATGCCCGGTTTGCGGTGGGGGTATCGGTTTCGGGCGATCACTTCCGCATGCTGGCCGCCAACCTGCGGCTGGAAGAGATCGCCTACCGCAAGAGCAGCCATCCCCGCACCGCCGGACTGGAAGAACTGGGGCGGTATCTGGTGGCAGAGCTGGAAGCCTTTCTGACAGATTTCGGCCTGAACCGGGACAAGCTGCTGGGCGTGGGGGTGGCGCTGCCCGCCATTCTCAACGCAGAAGGCACCCGCATTCTGGCCGCCCCCACCATGCATCTGCAGAACGCCGACCTGCAGCCGCTGACCGATGCCATCCCCTACCCCACCCTTTTCCGCAACGACGCCACCTGCGGCGGCTATGCGGAATGGTTTGCCCGCAAAGAGACCGACAGCATGGCCTACCTGTCCCTGGAAGGGGGCGTGGGCGGTGCGGTGCTCATGAACGGGGCCCCCTATACCGGGCAGAACGGCCGCAGCGGCGAGTTCGGGCACATCTGCGTGCAGCCGGGAGGGCTGCGCTGCCAGTGCGGCAAGCAGGGCTGCCTGGAAGCCTATTGTTCCTCCGCCCGCATCTCCTCCGACCTGGGCATCACGGTGGAACAGTTCTTTGCGGGTCTGGAAGAAGGCAATGCGGCGTATGTGACCCTGTGGCAGGAATACCTGCAGCATCTGGCCCAGGGGCTGTGCATCATCCGCATGACCCTGGACTGCAACATCGTCCTGGGAGGCTATCTGGCCCAGTATCTGCCGCCTTATCTGCCTGAACTGCGCCGGCTGACCGCCCAGCTGGACCCCTTTGCGGAGAACGCCGACTATGTGCACCTGTGCCATTACCCCAAGCATGCCGCTTCCCTGGGTGTGGCGCTGAATTTCATCAACCGGTTTCTGGAACAATTGTGATCGCTCCATACAAAACGCCGCCGCAGGCTCCGGGCACTGCGGCGGCGTTTTTCGGTTCGGTATCAAAGGAGGGGCAGGCTTTGTTCCAGGTAGGCTGCCACGTCAAAGTCATCCAGGGTGCAGTCCTTGCGCAGGTACAGGGGATGATGGGGGTGCCCCTTTTTGGAGCGGGCCCCGGCGGAATACCAGCGGGCCCCCAGTTCCTCCCCGATGGCGATCATATCCCGCAGGCAGGCCGCCAGGTAGGGACGCTTTTCGATGATGGTGCCCCAGGCGGCCCACACGGCGGGCGCACCGGTCCGGGTCTGTTCCAGGGCCCAGCGGAAGGCGGCCATGTTCTCCCGGTGCAAGACGGGGTTGCATTCCTTTTCCATGTCGTCGGGGCGGGTGGCCCGCTGGGCATAGACGTTGAACATGATGAAGCTGTCGTACCCGTTGCCCAGCGCGATGCGCTCCACCGATTTGAGGGTGTTGT
Organism: Subdoligranulum sp. DSM 23681; assembly: GCF_057005535.1. NCBI lineage: Bacteria > Bacillati > Bacillota > Clostridia > Eubacteriales > Oscillospiraceae > Subdoligranulum > Subdoligranulum sp. DSM 23681. The sequence goes on from NZ_CM168050.1 coordinate 714,603, forward strand.
CCAGATCATTGGGCGCGGCGGTGGACGGATTGATGCCCACGCAGATCAGGGGCTTTTGACCGGCGGTGCCCAGGATATAACGGTAATCACAGTACATACTGGGAACATAGAGCCAGCGGCTCACATCGTAATCCTCATGGGGCAGGCGGGCTTCGGCCAGGGCCTGGGCAAAGGGCCGGACGGGCTGCCGGGCGGTGTCCTGTGTGGGAATGTGCATGAAAAGACCTCCTTGGGGGCGGCTTGCACACGCCGCCGCCCGATGCTATACTCACCCTATCAGGATACAGGCGGGAGAGAAACAATGCAATACCAAACCGTAAAAGAAGGACGTTTTTTGTCGCGGCCCAACCGGTTCATCGCCCATGTACTGGTGGACGGCGCCGAGGAAGTGGTCCATGTGAAGAACACCGGCCGCTGCCGGGAACTGCTGCTGCCGGGTGCCGCCGTCTACCTGGAGGAGGGCCGCAGCCCCCACCGCAAGACCCGGTATGACCTGATCGCGGTGCAGAAAGGGCCTTTGCTGGTGAACATGGATTCCCAGGCCACCAACCGGGTGTTCGGGGAATGGGCCGGGGCCGGACAGTTCCGGCCCGGTCTGACCCTGCTGCGCCCCGAAAAGGTGTGGGGCAATTCCCGCTTTGACTTTTACTGGGAAGCCGGGGACCGCAAAGGATTTGCGGAGGTGAAGGGGGTCACCCTGGAAGAAAACGGCCACGCCCGCTTTCCCGATGCGCCCACCCTGCGGGGGATCAAACATCTGGAGGAACTGGTCCGCTGCCGCGCCGAGGGGTACGAGGCCACCGTCTGCTTTGTTTTGCAGATGAGCGGCATGGTGGATTTTGCCCCCAACGATGCCACCCACCCGGCTTTCGGGGAGGCGCTGCGCCGAGTCGCCGCAGCCGGGGTGGAGGTGCTGGCCATGGAATGCGCCGTCACCCCGGACAGCCTGACCATCACAAAACCGGTGCCGGTACGTCTGTGAACTGCCGGCCGGATACCAAAAACAGCCGCATCCCGTTTGAAGGGGTGCGGCTGTCTGTATTTTTCGTCAGGAAATCAGGCCAGAGCCTGTTCCATCCGGGCGCGGATCTCCTTGAGGAATTCCAGGGAAGTGACCTTGCGGGCCGGGGTCTGTCCTTCCCACATGGCGCACAGGTCGCCGGTCATGACGCCGGACTCGATGGTGTCGATGGTGGCCTTTTCCAGCACATCGGCGAACTTGCCCAGGGCGTCGATGCCGTCCAGCTCGCCGCGCTTGCGCAGGGCGCCGGACCAGGCAAAGAGGGTGGCCACCGGGTTGGTGGAGGTTTCCTCCCCCTTCAGGTACTTGTAATAGTGGCGGGTGACGGTGCCGTGGGCGGCCTCATACTCATAGTTGCCGTCGGGAGAGACCAGCACCGAGGTCATCATGGCCAGAGAACCGAAGGCGGTGGAAACCATGTCGCTCATCACGTCGCCGTCGTAGTTCTTGCAGGCCCAGATGAAGCCGCCCTTGGAGCGGATGACGCGGGCCACGGCGTCGTCGATGAGGGTGTAGAAGTATTCGATGCCCAAAGCCTCGAACTTATCCTTGTATTCGGCGTCGTAGATCTCCTGGAAGATGTCCTTGAAGGTGTGGTCGTACTTCTTGGAGATGGTATCCTTGGTGGAGAACCACAGGTCCTGCTTGGTGTCCACGGCAAACTGGAAGCAGGAACGGGCGAAGGAGGTGATGGAGCTGTCCTTGTTGAACTGGCCCTGGATCACGCCGGCGCCGTCAAAATCGTTGATGGTCTCCCGGAAGGTGGTGCCGTCCGCACCGGTGAAGACCAGTTCCGCCTTGCCCGGGCCGGGGACCCGGTATTCGGTGGCACGGTAGACGTCACCGAAGGCGTGACGGGCGATGGTGATGGGCTTCTGCCAGGTGCGGACCACCGGAGAGATGCCCTTGACCATGATGGGCGCGCGGAAGACGGTGCCGTCCAGAATGGCACGGATGGTGCCGTTGGGGCTCTTCCACATCTGGGTCAGGTTATATTCCTGCACCCGCTGGGCGTTGGGGGTGATGGTGGCACACTTGACGGCCACGCCATACTTCTTGTTGGCGTTGGCGGCATCCACCGTCACCTGGTCCTTGGTCTCCTCCCGGTGGACCAGACCCAGGTCATAGTATTCGGTCTTCAGGTCCACGAAAGGCAGAATGACTTCGTCCTTGATCTGCTTCCACAGGATGCGGGTCATCTCGTCGCCGTCCATCTCCACCAGGGGAGTGGTCATCTTGATTTTTTCCATTGGCACTTTCCTCATTTCTGTCGGACCGCAGGGGCCTGCCCCCTGATCCGTTACTGATTCCGGGTTCTGCAGCCCGGATATGGCAAAGGCTGTTTTTTCCGATATACCCAATTATAATGCGTGGGGCGGGATTGCGCAAGCCAAAAGGGCGCGGAAGCCGCCGCCTTTATTCCTGTTTCCGGTACAGGTAAAGGGCCAAGGCGCCCAGCAGGATCGGAAACACCACCGAGCCGTAATTGACCCCCCACACCCCGCGGGCCGCGATGCCCGCCGCCACATAGGGGATGCCCCGCAGGAACAGCGTCATCACCGCAAATACCAGAAGGGCCAGACAAAGTTTCTTTTTCACAGCTGTCCACCTCCGCTTGTGCCGGAAAAGTCCCGGTTCTTTCTGTCAAAAGTATACCATAGAAAAAGGCGGTCTGTCATTGGGCAAGGGGGGATTTTTTCTTTCCGGCGTCGGATATGGGTACCGTCCGGCGCGCCGATGTGTTAAAATAAAACAAATCATTCCTGTTTTGATGCCCTCATGTTCCCATCCGACGACCGAAAAGGAGATTGCCATGCCCAGAAAATGGATTTTCCTGTCCGCTGCCCTCTGTCTGCTGTGTCTGGCGGCGGGCTGCGGCCCTGCGGAAAGCGCCGAACCGTCCGCCCCCGCCCCGCAGACGGATTCCCTGCCCCCCGCCGTGTCCGAACCGGCGCAGACCCACAATGCGGCAGGCTCCCCGGACAACGACCTGCTGTATTCCCGCCCCGGCGGAGCGCAGACAGCGGACGGATTTTACACCATCCGCACCTACGACGACTGGACCGGGCTGCTGGTCTTTTACGACTACGCTTCCCGGCAGGCGGTGCCGGTGTGTGCCCAGCCCAACTGCGAACACCACGACGAGACCTGCCCCGCCTGGTTCGGGGAGAACATTCCCCGTCTGCTGACCAACGGGGAGCAGCTGGCGTTCTGTTACCTGAACGCGCCGGCCCGCATCGAGACCGCCAACCTGGACGGCAGCAACCGCCGGGTACTGTATGAATTTGCCTCCAACGAGACCCCCGGGGACGGATTCTGCATGGATGAGGGCGCGGTGTACCTTCTGTCCACCAGCGTGGACAGCGGGCAGGAAGGCAGCCAGGACCTTGTGCGGATCGACCTGACGGACGGCAGCTGTACGGTCCTGTGGAGCGAATCCATGTCGGATGGCACCTATTCCTTCCTGACAGGGTGCCGGGATCATTTTCTGGTGCTGAAAGAGATCCGGCGCAACACCCAGGCGCAGGATACGGCGGAACAGCTGGCTGACCAGACCCATACCCTGCTGCTGGCGGATCCCCGCGACGGCAGCACCGCCCCGCTGTATGAATGGCAGCAGGGGGCGGCCCTGGAATCCGCTGTGGACGACACCCTGTACTGCATCACCGACGATCACCGGCTCTGCGCCTTTTCCGGCGACGGTCAGCTCACCGAGCTGGCCCGGGATGACCGGTTTCTCCCCTCGGTGACTGTGGTGCAGTACGCCGATGATGCCGCCCTCTGGTTCACCGCACCGGAAAACGGGACGGAGGGCGAAACCTGCCTGTACCGGCTGGATCTGGCCGACGGGACCATAGCGCCGGTCCCCCTTTCCCGGGAGCGTTCTCTGACCGTGCTGGGCCGCTGCGGTGACGCCCTGTTTGTTCGCCTGTCGGCGGATGACAGCCTGCAGGCTTCCCTGGACTTCCAATATGCCCTGGTTCCTGAGGAGCAGCTGACTGCATCGGACAGCGAAGCGGCGCTGGAACTTTTCACGGAACTTTTCTGATCGCCGCGGCTTTCTCCCGGATCCGGGAGAAAGCCGTCCGGCCCCGGCGCAGAACGCCGCCGATGTTTTTCCGAACGGGATGGCTCCGAAATGGTTTTGACACAACCATCCTGCATGCTATAAGTACACCACTTTATCACAGGAAGGCCCGCCTATGCCCACACTTGTACTGGATTCCCTGCGCAAGAGCTATCCCCTGCCCGCCCCGCTGTTCAAGCGGCAGGGTGACGGCACCCCCAAAGCCAAACAGGCCCTGGCCGGCGTGTCCCTGTCCCTGGGCCCGGGGCTGTACGGCCTTCTGGGCCCCAACGGAGCCGGCAAGAGCACGCTGATCCACATCATCACCGGCACCCTGGCGGCGGATTCCGGCCGGGTGTTGTGGGACGGCCGCCCCGCCCGGGGCATGGCCTTCCGCCGGGTACTGGGCTACATGCCCCAGCAGCAGGGATTGTACGACAGCTACACCGGACGGCGGTTCCTGGCCTACATGGCCGCGCTGAAGGAGATTCGCCGCGCTGATACCGCCGCCGAGGTGGACCGGGTGGCGGCGGCGGTGAATCTGACCGGGGAACTGGACAAACGGCTTTCGGCCTATTCCGGCGGCATGAAGCAGCGGCTGCTGCTGGGGTCTGCCCTGCTGGGAGACCCCAAACTGCTGATTCTGGACGAGCCCACCGCCGGACTGGACCCCAAGGAGCGGGTCCGGCTGCGGGAGCTGCTGGCCGCTATGGCCGCCGAGCGCATCATCCTGGTGGCCACCCATGTGGTCAGCGATGTGGAGACGGTGGCCACCCGGGTGATCCTGCTGCGGGCGGGGCAGATCGTGGACGCCGCCCCGGTACCGGACCTCATTGAAAAATATGCCCCCGGCCATGGGCTGGAGGATGTGTACCTGCAGGTGTTCGGCGAGGAGGACGGGAAATAAGTTTTCCTGACAGCGGGCAGACCGGCAAAGCGGCCGGCCTTTCCCCTATATTTCAGGCAAAGGAGGAACAGGATGAGTCTGCTTTTTGCCGAGCTGCGCAAGGTATGGGGCAGCCGGATCTTTCCCCTTTTGCTGGCTGTCCTGGCCGCCGCCAATCTGCTGTTGCTCTGGATGGGCACCCGTTCCACCGCCAGTCAGCCCCCCGCCGCGGCCTACAAAGCCGTAGGCGCCGCCATGGAAGGGATGACCATGGAGGAGAAAGGTGCCTTTCTCCATGACAAGGCCACCGAATACGAAAGCCTTCTGCGCATTGATAACTATTACCGGCAGCTGGCCTACGGAGGCAGCCCCTATCTGCAGACTTACCGGCAGGAAAATGCCACCCTGTTTGACGATTACGAAGAGGAATACAAAAGCAAAAATTACAGTTTGTATACGGACACTCTGACTCTGGAGTACCAGTTGTTCAGCCAGCTGTGCAAGGAATACGACACAGTGGCCGGATACGGAACGTTCCTGGACAGCGTACAGACCAAGGCCACCCAGCTGGCGGGCATCTCCATCTTTCAGAAGGATTCCACCGGCTACGACCTGAAAAATATCCGGCTCACGGCCCGGGTCTATGCGGGACTGCAGGACATTGCCATCGATTATTACCCGCAGAAAGGGCTGTACACCGCCCTGTCCTATGCCTTTACCGACCTGATTCTGCTGGCAGCCATGCTGTTGCTGGCCCTGCTGCTGGTGCGGCAGGAGCGGGACAGCGGGCTGCTGGCCCTGGTGCGCAGTCTGCCGGGTGGGCGTCTGCAGACTGCCCTGGCCAAGCTGGGCGCCTTTGCCCTGAGCCTTCTGGCGGTGCTGATGCTGCTGTACGGGGTGAATCTGGCCTACTGCGGGGCATCCTTCGGGCTGGGGCCCCTGACCCGCACCATCCAGAGCGTACCCGCTCTTCTGCGCTGCACCATGCAGATCACGGTGGGGCGGTATCTCTTCCGGTTTCTGCTGGCCAAGTGGGCCGGGGCTTTTGTGATGGGGCTTTGGGTCATGCTGGCAGCCCTGCTGGCCCGTCGGGCCGCCCTGGGCTGGGTGAGCGCCCTGGCCATGCCTCTGGCCATGTATGGCATCCGGGCGGCCATTCCTGCCACCAGCCGGCTGAACGTGGTGAAATACGCCAACCTGGCCAGTCTGCTGCAGACCAACGAACTGCTGGGCAACTACCGCAGCCTTTACTGGTTCGGCACCCCCGTCGGGCTGCCGCTGGTGGAATGGACCGCCGCCCTGGTGTGGGGCGTTGGGTTTGCGTCGGCTTTCTGCGCCGTTTTTGCCAAAGCCCCGCTGCTTCCCGCTCCCAGACGGGGATTTGTGCTGGTCCGGCAACGCAGGACCCGGGCCACCGGCATCCTGCGGGAAGAGAGCCGGAAGCTGCTGGTCCTGAACGGAGCAGCGGTCTTTCTGGCGGTGTTCACGGGGTTTGCCGTCTGGCAGGGTGTGACGGCCGAGAGTTATCTTGGCGCCGACGAAATTTATTATGCCTGGTACATGAAGGAGATCTCCGGTCCCTATACCCAGCAGACCAGGACCTGGCTGGAACAGCAGGGAGAAGAATTTGCCCCCATGCTGGAAGTACAGAAAAAGGTGGCGGCCGGGGAACTGAGTGCCGATGCACTGCTGGCTTATTCCGCCCTGCAGCAGAAATACAGCGTGTACCAGAAAATCATCAGCCAGAACATCAACTACTATCTGAACCAACATCCCCGGGCGTGGCTGGTATATGAAAGCGGCTACCGGGAACTGTTCGGATTCAGCGGCACGGCGGACGTGCAGGACACCCTGTATGCGGGGCTTCTGTGCGCCTTGTGCTTTTCCGGACTGTTCGCCATGGAGCGCAAGGGCGGCATGGAGGAGATCCTGTGCACCACGCCGTTGGGCCGCAGACGCACGGTACTGGCCAAGATGGCTGTCAGCGCCGCGGCGGCGGTGCTGATCGCCGCCATCACCAGTCTGCCCCACCTAATCCAGGTACTGCGGGACTACGGATTGCCCGTCCTGTTCGCTCCGGCCCTCAGCCTTTCGGAATTTGCCGGTCTGCCGGCCATCTTTACCCTGTCCGATGTGCTGCTGTTCTGGTTTCTCTGCCGGGTGGCGGCCTGCCTGTGCATGGGCTGCCTCACCCTTTGGCTGGGACAGCGGTTGGGCAGCCTGCTTCCCGCTTTGTTCGTCAGCGCGGTGGGGTATTGCCTGCCGGCGCTGCTGTGTCTTTCCGGCATGGCCGGCGGCATTGAGTGGCTGGGCTTCTGGCCGCTGTTCCATGCCGCCGCCCTGCTGTCTCTTCCCTACGGCTGGCTGGCACCGGTGCTGCTGGGCGCCGCCGCAGCGGTGGGCGCCGGCCTGATGGCCGACCTGGATTTCCGCTATGAACACAAGGGACTTGCGTCCGCCCTGTGACCCGTCCCATACAGAAAGACCGCCCGCCGGAAGGCAGTTTCCGGCAGGCGGTCTTTTTTGGTACGGGATACACCGCTGTCACACAAAAAGTTCGTTTTCCTTGCGGCCGGCACAGGGCTTTTTCAATGCCGCCCCCACCAGCGCCAGCATCAGGCCGTTGGCCTTGCGGGCATGCTGCGGGCAGACCGAAATGCAGCGCATGCAGGAGATGCAGGCCTTGCCATCCACCTTTTTGGGGTTCTGCGGGTCGATGGCCCGGGCAGGGCACTCCCGGGCACAGACACCGCAGGCCGTGCAGGCCGCGGTGGGTTTGGGCACCAGTCCGGCGCCGCCCGCCTTTTTGTAAGGGCGGTTTCCGGGCAGAGCGGGCGCAGTGTTTTGGCCTTCAGCCAGTTTCCGGGCAATCTGGCGGGCAAAATCCGTCAGCTGCCGACAGTCGTCGGCGTCGGGGCGGCCCGCCCCATACTGCCGTGCGATGGAATGCTCCGCCACCGCTGCAATGCCTGCCGTTACCCGGAATCCGGCCTTTTCCGCCAGGTCCTGCAGTTCTGCCAGGGTATCTTCATAGGCACGGTTGCCGTAAACGCAGACCAGCACCGCCCGGGCACCGTGCCCGGGCAGCCCCGCCAGCTGTCCGGCAGCCAGAGCAGGCACCCGCCCGCCGTAGGAGGGCACTGCCAGAATGGCCAGATCCTCTTCGGTCAGGCAGAGAGACGCAGGGGCACGGACCGTCAGGTCCACCGGGACCGGGGCTTCGGACAAAGCCGCTGCCACACAGTCCGCCACCCGTTTTGTCCCGCCGGTGGGGCTGAAAAAAATTTCGTATGTTTTCATTGCGCAAACCTCCCATGCATAAGCCGCGGAATCCCCTTACCCGGAACGCCCCCGCCGCAGCCGGGGCTTGTGTTTTGGGTCCGAACCGGGTACAATAGGTGTAAAGAATCGCATTACATCCAACGTCACTATAGCACGTCGGACATGTAACGTCAAGATTTACATGTACAGCCGGCTTTTTGCCCGGAAAGGAAGCAGCCATGCAGCTCAGCATGAAATGTTCGGTGGCCATCCACTGTCTGATCTTTATGTGGGAAGCCCGGGACAAGGTCCGCGTGACCAGTCCCCTGCTGGCCCAGAGCACCGGATGCAATCCGGTCATCATCCGCAACCTGCTCAGTGCCCTGAAGAAGGCCGGCCTGATCACGGTGGAGCGCGGACAGGGCGGCGCGCAGCTGTGCCGCCCGCCGGAAGACATCACCCTGTACCAGATCTATATGGCCCTGGAGCCCAGGGGTCTGACCTCCCTCATCGGCATCCACCCCTGCCAGGGACGTTCCTGCCCCGTGGCGCAGAATATCCGGGCCGTGCTGCAAAAGCCCTATCACCGGGTGGAGCAGGCCATTGCCGATACCATGCGGGACATCACCCTGGCTTCCATGATCCAGGACTTTGAACAGCTGGCGGGCCAGGCCCCCCAGCCCGATGCCCAGTGAACAGCGATACAAAAAGGCCGGCGCCCTTTTCCGGGCACCGGCCTTTTTTTGCGGCATTCAGATTTTGTCCGCCAGTTCGGCGGCCTGACGGCAGCCGTCGGTCTTGTGGATGTCACCGGGGTTGAGCACGCCGGGTACCAGGACTTCGCCTGTCATGGTCCACTTGTTCAGGGCCGCGGTGCGCTCCATGGGGATGCGCACCCCGTCCAGCACGGTGGGGTCTTCCTCCTCGCAGCAGGCGATGAGGGCACATTCCTTGCCGGTGATGTCCTTGCCGCCCACCACCAGAGAGTACAGCCGGTCAATGACCGCCTTGATCTGGGCGGGAATGGAGTACCAGTACACCGGCATGGTGAAAACCAGCACATCCGCTTCCAGCACCGCCGGTGCGATGCGGTTGAAATCGTCGTCAAAGGAGCAGGGCTTGCCGGTCTTGTAGCAGGTCTCGCAGGCGCGACAGCCGCCCACCTGCATCATGGCGGCGTCGAACCGGGTCACCGTGTGGCCTTTTGCTTCGGCGGCCCGGATAAAACTTTCGGTCATGGCAAAACTGTTCCCGTTTTTGCGGGGACTGCCGGTGATCACAAGGACTTTTTTGCTCATGGGGATTCCTCCTGTTTCTGATGGGATTGACGCCTGCAGGTTCTTTGATTACAATCATAGCAAGAGCAGGAATTTTGACAAGTACGCACATTCAGGTGCAATACTTACCCAAAGGAGAGTGTCATCATGGAAAACCAGGCATACCGCCCCTGCATCGCTGGCGCCAATCTGGCCGGGACCGGTTTCAGCTACACCCTGTCCCTGATCCAGGGCAAGTATAAGATGACCATTCTGTACACCCTGATGTGCTTTGGGGTGGTGCGGTTCAACGAGATGAAAAAGTACATCGGCACCATCTCTTACAAGACTCTCAGCGCCGCCCTGAAAGAGCTGGAGGCAGACGGGCTCATCCACCGGGAGGAATATCCCCAGATCCCGCCTAAGGTGGAGTACAGCCTTACCGAACGGGGCCGGTCCCTGATCCCCATTCTGGACCAGATGTGTGACTGGGGAGAGAAAAACCGACGGTAAGGCACCGCCTGTTCTGATGATGGATCCAACGCCCACAGGAGCCCTGTGTTCCGGTGGGCGTTGTTCTGTTCATGGTGTGCCGTTTTTCCAAAATATGCCGCAGACAGACGGAAAAGGTGGCTTTTCCGGGTGGGTTCCTGTATAATAGAAACAAATCGACGGTCTTCGGCCGTTGCAGGGAGGTGCCACGCGTGGAGGAACTGGTGCGCCGTCTGACACAGGCGGCCGGCTTGTGCCGCAAATACGGTCTGGCTGCGGAAGAATTGGACCATGATGCCGTTCTTGTGCAGGATTATCGCGTCCGTGTGGCCCTGCTGGGGGCTTTCAACACCGGCAAGAGCGCCCTGCTCAACGCATTGCTGGGTACCCCGCTGGTACAGGTTTCGGTGCAGGAGGAGACCTCTTTGCCTGTGGAGGTATTTTACGGCACCCAGGGGATCACCGTACAGCGCGGCGGCCGCGCCTGTCGGGCGGACCCCACCGTGCTGCGCAGCGGCGGTGCGGCCCTGGACGGTGCCGAGATGGCCCGGGCCTGTCTGCCCTTGCCCGCCCTGGCGTCCCTGCCCGGGATCAGTCTGCTGGACACCCCCGGCATCGGCACGTATCCGGCCGCCCACAATGCCGGCCTGCCCGCCCTGGTCCGGCAGGCCGGCGCCTATATTCTGGTATTCGGCGCCGACGCCCCGGTGATCACCGAGAGCATGGCGGCCTTTCTGGCCACCCTGCCGCTGACCGAAAAGCCCCTGCTCTGTGTGCTGACCAAGGCAGACCAGTTCAGCCCGGGTCAGCTGGACGCCATCACCGAATATCTGGAACACAGCCTGAAGGAACAGCTGGGCGTACAGGCCCGCCTGTGCCGTGTCTGCTGCACCGCCGAATCCCGGCTGGACGGGGTGCCGGAATTTCTGGCCGCCCTGCAGGTCCGGGCCGGAGAAATGCAGGCCGCCGAAGCACGGCGCTGTCTGGCAGCCGGCATCACCCCGCTGATCCGGTATCTGGAAGAACGGCTTCAGAACAGCCGCCTGCTGGAACCGGAACTGGCCCGCAAGGCTGACCTGCTGGATGACCGTCTGGCCCGTCTGCGGAGCGTGGTGGACGATATGAACGAGCGGGCGGCCCGCCTGACGGAACAGGCCGCGGCAGACGCCGCTGACCATTGCCGGGAGACGCTGGCCCCGCTGGCCGGTCCCCTGGCCGAGATGCCGGCGGCAGGACAGGACCCGGCTCCCTTTGCGGACGGGACCTTGCTGAGCGTGCTCCGCGCCGAGGCGCGCAGCCGGATCTTTCCGGTGCTGGAATCCTATGAAAAAGCCATGCACCGTCTGGCCAGTCTGTACGGCCTGACGCTGCCCGACCGTGACAGCGGCCGGGACGCCTTTCCGGACAGTGCCTTTTCCGGCACCGGTCCCCTGTTTGCCGGCGGAAACACCGACCCCGCCGCCCTGCTGGACGCCCTGCAGGGGCTGGTGCGGGACTGCCTGACAACCGGCAGCCGGCAGGCCTTTGCTTCGCTGCGGGAAGCGTTGTCCCGCCCGCTGTACGACCAGCTTGCTTCCCTGCGCAAGGCGCTGGAGGACACCCGTCGGCAGCAGCATGAGCAGGCCGAGGCCAGCAGCCAGTCTCTGGAAGAGCTGCAGGCAGACCTGACACTGCTGCACGAGATGATGGCATTTGCCGGGGAGGAGGGCCAGAGCCATGTTTGACCGCACCCAGGAGGCCCGGGACCGGGCTGCCCGTTTTGGGAAAACGCTGGATGAGCTGTGTGACCGCCTTGCCCCCTGGCCGGAGGAAGCCGCCGCGGTGCGGGAACTGCGGGAGGCTTACCGGCGCAAAAGTGCCGACTTTTTTGCCGATACCCACACCTTCAGTCTGGCGGTGATCGGGCAGGTCAAGGCCGGCAAGTCCACCTTTTTGAACACCCTGCTGTTCGGCGGCCGCGGGCTGCTGCCCCAGGCGGCCAGCCCCAAGACCGCCGTGCTGACCCGCCTGGAATATGCCCCTGAACCCAGCCTGACGGTGGAATACTACACCGAACAGGACTGGGAGCTGCTGCGTCGGGCGGCCGCGGTACCGCTGGAAAGCCCTGCGGCCCGGGGAGCCCGGGACATCCTGCGCGCTGCCGAAGGGCGGGAGGAAGAGCGTACCCGGTGTGCGGCGCTGGGCACGCAGGTCTTTTCCTGCCCCGGGGAGGACGCGCTGGCTGACCTGTTGGAAGACACCGCCGGAGGGCGGGGACCGCTGGCGCCGTTTGTCAAAAGCGTGACGCTGGCCCTCTGCCGGGAGGAACTGCGGGGCGTTTCGGTGGTGGACACACCGGGACTGAACGACCCGGTCCTCTCCCGTTCCCAGCGCACCCGGGAATTCCTGGAGGTGTGCGACGCCGCCTTCTTCCTCAGCCACAGCGGGTATTTTCTGGATGAGACCGACCTGGCCCTGCTTTCGGCCCAGCTGCCGCAGAAAGGTGTCAAGCAGCTCTTGCTGGTGGGCAGCCGCTTCGACGGTGCCCTGGCCGATGTCCGTGCCGCCGAGGGGCCGGTCTCCGCACAGGAGGTGCGCCGCCGTCTGGAGGCCCGGGCCGCACAGAAGCTGGACGAGATACTGCGGGTCCTGCAGCGCCGGGGCGCGCCTGCACCGGTGCTGGAAGTGATCCGCGGCTGCCGGACGCCGATTTTTGTTTCCGCCATGACGCAGCGCATGGCGGAAAAAGACCCCGCCGATTTTACCGAAACCGAGCGGGCGGTGGCCGCCTGCTTGTTTGACGGTCCGCCTGACTGGGAGGAGCTGCGCCGCATCGGCGGCATGGAGCAGGCCCGCCAGCAGTTTGAGCGGTTTGCTGCCGAGAAGGACGCCACCCTGGCCCGCAAAGCGGACAGTTTTGCCGCCGTGGCCCAGGCGGAGCTGAAAGACCTGCTTGCCAAGCTGTGCCAGCGGCGGCGTACCCGGGGGCAGGCCCTGCACGCGGCCGAGCAGCAGGCGCTGGACAGGAGCGCCCGTCTGGCGGAGGATACCCGGCGTATCCAGGCCCAGACCGCCCGCCTTTTTGATGCCTATCTGGAACCGCTGGACACCCTGATGCACAACGCCCGCACCGCGCTGGAAAAGATGGGGCAGGCATCCCCCGCCCCGGCCGAGCGCACCGACGTGACCCTGCACAGTCAGGCCCAGACGGTATCGGACACGGTGCTCTGGAAGCCCTGGACCTGGGGGCGGAGCCACAAGGAATACACGGTCCGCCAGACCGCCAGTTCCTACTGGGAAGTGGAGGACACGCTGGATTTTCTGAAAGAATTTCCCCGGGAATTCGGGCTCTTGTGGGAAGGCATCTATACCCCCATGACCGACACTGCCCGCCTGCACAACTGTCTGATGCTGTATGCCCGCAACACCCTGGCCGAAATCGGCACTGACCGTTCCGGTGAGGAGGTGCAGGAGATGGTGCGTCGGGCCCTGAGCCACCTGTACACCCCGCGCATGACCCTGGGCACCGAGGCGCTGCGCGCCCGCCTGCAGGCACAGTTTCCCGCCCGGGCCTGCGATGAGGCCGCCCGCACCGCCCTGGAGGAAGGCTGCCGTGCTGCCGCGGCGGAGGCGCTGACCGCCGCCCGCCGGGAACTGGACGATGGCCTGCAGCGGTTCGTGCGCACAGTCCGGGCGGCCCAGGAGGATTTCTGCACCCAGCTGCTGGAACCCGTTGCCGCCCAGCGGCAGCAGGTGGAGACCCAGCTGACGGAGATCCGCCGGGAACAGGCCCGCTGCCAGGAATTTGAGGAGACCGCCCGCCGCTTTGCCTGAACTTATGAAAACAGGCCCCGCGCCTTTTGGCGCGGGGCCTGTTTTTGTTCACTGCATCAGGGGTGCATATTCCGCAAAATCCTGGGCCAGCATGGGCTTGCCCATTTTGAGGTTTTCGTCCCGGAGGCTTTCCAGGATATGGCGCATGGTCACGGGACCGCCGGTGCCCGCCGCCAGGAAAACGGCGTTGAGGGCCACATTCTTGATGCTTCCGCCGGCCAGCTCAAACTGGCGGGCCAGATAGGCAAAATCCAGGTCCTCCGCCGGCACTTCCGGCGGGAAGCAGCCACGCCAGATCTCTTCCCGCAGTTCCCGGGTGGGCAGCTGGAATTCCACCAGATACCGCATCCGGCGCATGAAGGCTTCGTCAATGTTGCGCTTGTAGTTGGTGGCCAGGATCACAATGCCATCGTACTGTTCGATCCGCTGCAGAATGTAGCTGACCTCGGTGTTGGCATACTTGTCCTTGGCGTCGTTGACCTCGCTGCGCTTGCCGAAGATGGAATCCGCCTCGTCAAAAAAGAGGATGACGTTGCTTTTTTCCGCCGTATCAAAGATTTTTTCCAGCCGCTTTTCGGTCTCGCCGATGTACTTGTCCACCACCTGGGACAGGTCGATGCGGTAGAGCGGCAGGTCCAGCATGTGGGACAGCACATGGACCGCCATGGTCTTGCCGGTGCCGGGTGGCCCCACGAACAGGGCCGACACATTGCGGCCGTAGGCAAACCGGCTTTCCATGTTCCATTCATCGTAGACCCGGTGCCGCCAGAGCACATGGTCCGCAATGTTCAGCAGTTTCTGTTTTTGTACCGCGGGCAGTTTCAGGTCATCCAGGGTATAGCTGGTGCGGATACGCCGGATGCCGCCCTGGTCCGGGGGCGGCAGCACCTGGCCGCAGACCCGGGCGATCTGGGCCTGGGTGGGGTTGGGGGCGGTGCTGGCCAGCTGTGCCACCGCGATGCGGATCTGCCGGGGGGTGAGTTTGTACTTGGACCCGCACTGCACCGCGTCCAGCTTCACCCCGTCCTGCCCGGAGAAGCCCTGCCACAGGGTGATCTGTTCCCCGCGGGTACAGTCGGGAAATTCCAGCTGCCGCACCGGCCGCCCCGCCCAGGGCAGGAAGCTGGCCGGACCGTCGGTGCAGATGCAGACGGCGGCCCCTTTTTCCAGCAGCGGCGCAGCACACAGATGGTAAAACCGTTTTCCCCAGGCTTCCGGTTCCGCCTGTTCCGGCTGGGCACGCTGCACAAAGCAGTCCGCATGGCGCAGGCAGATGCAGGCGCCATAGAAGAGGGCTTCCCGCCGGATGCAGTCCACCATCTTCCAGATGGTGGGCAGCGGGTTGGCCGCCAGCATGCGGCAATCCACCGCCAGCAGCTCCACCCCGTTGCGGGCAGCGGCATGGGACAGGGCAAAGAATTTGCCGATCCCCTCCGCCCCGCTCAGATGCAGCAGGTCCCCGGTCTGGCGGGCATCCGCCAGATCCCGGGTGAGGGTATCCGCCAGCGCGGTGCGGATCAGAAGGTCCTCCCCCGGCCCGGTCCGCGCATAGGCGGCCACCTCTTTCAGCAGAGAGTCGATCTCATCCCCGCCGCCCAGGTAGCCCAGCAGGCGTTCGTCCGCCTGCAAAGGCGCCAGAAAGCTGTCCGGCTCTTCCGAGAGCAGGAACAGGCGCAGCTGGGCCAGCGTTTCCCGGGCTGTGTCCGGGGTTTCCCACACACTGCATCCACAGGCCGCCTGCCACACCCGGGCAAAACACAGGGGTTGCCCTTCCGGGATCAGGCGTGCTTCGGTGCCGGAGTGCAGGGCGCAGGCCACCGCCAGACCCAGGCCCAGAGCGGCAGCTTCCTGCCCCGGTCCGGCACAGTACTCCCGTGCCAGCAGTGCAAACCGCTGCAGGGGCAGACTGTTTTGCATGTCTTTGTGGTCTTCCTCCTCCAGGTCAGCGTATTCCTGCCACAGCGGGTACAGGGGGTCGCTGCTTTCAGGCGGGTCCCAGGCACCCAGCGCCCGGGCTGCTATATATTCTATCGGATTCATGGGTCACGCAAATCTCCTTTTGTCCGTCCTGTTATGCGAAGATGGGAGTCGCGGTGGGGGCAGTGTTCTTTTTCTTACTCGGCGGCAGCCGTTTGGCGATACCGTATTTCTGCATGTAGGCCATCTGCTCCTGGTGGCGTTTTTCCTCTGCCGCCTTGCGCTCGGCTTTCTCCTTGGGCAAAGGCCGAACCACCGGCTGCCGGGGCTGTTCCTGCCTGGGAAGCTGTACATCGCCTTCCCGCAGGGTCTGGAGGGTATTGGCCATATACCGGTTGTAGGTCTCCCCGTTCCCCCGGTTTCTGGCACTTACCTCTGCGGCTTTGATCGTTGCAGCCCGGATCTCGGCTTCTTTGGCTTCCTGTTTCGCCGCCTTTTGCTCTTCCCGGTTGACGAGTCCCTGCTGGGCCGACACCACACCGCCCAGCCGCTTGTTGAGCAGCTCCAGCGGCACGTCTCCGTACTTCTCAGGGTCGAAGCCGGCCGCCTGCAGGACCTGGTCATCATAGCCCGAGAGCTGGCCATCCCCCATATTCTGATGCAGGCGGACGGCCTGGTGGGCGACCATACGGTTATACAGCTGCTTTTCATCCTTCGCATGGCTGGCCCGGGCCATGGCCTTGACCTTGTCCTTTTCATCCAGAGTGGAGGTATTCACCTGCTGTTCGGCCCGCTGTACATCTTCTGACGCCATCAGATCGCCCACAACCTTTTTCCGGGCATAGTGCTGCATTCCCTTGTCGGTAGCAGCCTTGGCCACTGCTGTGCCTTTGCTGACAGTGGACAGGGCCAACCCCACCGGCTGTGCCCCCGGGACCACGGCTGCCACGTTGCCCGCCGTTCCCATCACGGCACCCGCCAGCTCCACCGCGGCGGTGGCTTCGTTCTTTTTGGCGTTATATCGTCCCAGATTGGCCGCCTCGTAAGCTTCGACCTGTTCCGGGTCCTCAGAGTCATAACTCACGCCCTCTTGATTTCTGATGGCATCAAACCGCTTTTTCCGCTTGTGGGCTGCATGCAGATCCGAACCGGCCCGCACCGCAGTAAGGACATTCTGGACGACCGCCGCGCCCGTGGCAGCTTCCGCCGGGATGACCATATTGGCCGCCCCGCCCAGGCCGTCCTCCCCGAATGCGGAGTAAAAACTCTGCAAAGCACCGCTTCCCTTGGCCATAGAGTCCAGGGTGTGGTGAACCTGTCCTTCCCGGTCCCCGGCAAGGGCGCTCTGTCGGGCCTGCACAGCGGATTCCGCTGCATCCAGCCCGCTGCTCACCACGCCGGCCATGCTGGTCAGACCGGAGGCATGGGCGGCCGCCGTGCTGCCGGAGAACTGCTCATAGGCCTTGCCGCCGTCAATTCCCACCGCCTGATGGGCTTTCCGCACCTTTTCTCCGGAGCCCAGCGCCACATCCGCCACGGTGGCTCCCTTGTCCGTATAGCTGGCCGCCTTGTTCAGTCCTTCGCTGCGCTGGCCCAGCTGTTCATAACGGCTGAGAGAGTCTTGACCGGCGGCTTGTCCGGCCGCAGGGTCGGCCTTGATGACCTGGGTGTGGCCCCCGCCATTGTCCACAAATGTTCTTGTTGGTGCATCGTATTCGCCCTGGTTATCCTCTGCGGTCAGACGGCGGGCCGTCTTGGATTTTGCAAAAGACTGTTGCAGCGCTTCTTTCTGGTTATGGCGCCGCGCCTTGTGGATGGCGGCCCGCAGTTCCTTTTCGTCGGGGTCGCCGACACCGCCCAGTTGCTGCAGGAGCATGTCTTCCATCATCTGATCGTTGGTCTGCTTGTGTTCCTCCAGCTGCTTTTCCAGCTTTTCCTTGGCCTTCTTGCGTCTGTGCCGCTCCCGTATGCCGATACCTTTTTCCTCCGGATCGGGCAGGGCCTTGATCTGATTTTCCAGATGGATTTCGTACGGCGACTTGGGCCTGGTGAGCTTGGCTTCCATGGCCGCTATCGTATCCGCAAAGAGTTTCTTCTGGCGCTCTCTTTCTTCTTTTTTATCCTGCTTTTTGAGTTTGTGTCCGGTCCACCACCTCACGTTCTTCAGCACTTCTTCCTTTGTCATGCCGTGCTCCTTGGCAATGCGCTCCAAAGTGGTGCCGTCCCGCTGCATGGGGGCACCGGCGGGGGCGGAGGGCATGGGGACCGGTGCGGCGCCGGGGGCAGCGCCGGACTCCGGCGCACTGAACCCCCGGTCCGCCGCCTGTTCCAGGGCCGGCGTTTCGTTGATCTGGCCCGCGAAGTTGGGGCGCACCTCTCCCCTGGCCTGCTGCACCGTATGGCTCAGTTCGTGCATGAGCACCCGGCGGCCTTCCGCATCGGCGGGGTGATAGCCGCCCCGGGGGAAATGGATGGTGCTGCCCTGGGTGACCGCGTTGGCATAGGTTGCCTGGGGCAGATCGGATTCCACCACCCGCACATTCCGGGCGGAGTACCCGCTGCGGGATTCAAAGTCCGAGCGAACATCCTCCGGCAGGCTTTTTTCGGTCACGGGGCCCCGGGCATCGGCGATGCGGGACCTGAGCAGGTCCTCCAGCTGTTCCGACTGCGACTGTTTTCGTCTGGTATATTCCGGCATAGGGTTCTCCTCCTTTTCGGTACGGGTCCGGCAGCGCCGATCATCCGATGGTAAAGTATCCGCCCAGGGTCACGCCGTCCACCGCCGCCATTTCGGGCGTGGACAGACAGCTGTTCACGTCCAGGTAGCAGTGGGTGTCGGTGTAGCTGCACCGGCGCAGAAACACCAGACGGTGTTTCGTTCCCAGCATACTGTATGCTTCCACCAGCCGGTCCAGCTGGGCCTCGCTGACCGGCAGGGGACCGGGATGGGCCGTCATGTTCAGAATGACGCAGAAGGTGTTGCCGTCCCCGCCGTACAGTGTCTCATACAGACGGCGGCGGGCGGCAGGCATGGGCAGGCGGCTCCACTGGAAATACTCCACGATCTGCGGGCGGATGCCGCAGACAAGCTCCACCACCTTTTCCAGGGCGGCCCGGGTCCCCTTGCCGCCCTGGTAGAGCTGGCTGTCCCGGATCAGGCTGCGCAGCTGGTCCGGCCCGAACAGCCCGCCGGCGGTGTCGATGCCCAGCCACCCGGCCAGGGTCTCTACCTGATCGTCGGCGGCGCTCTCATAATCCAACAGACGGGGCACCTCATCCACCCGGCTTTCCAGGTCCAGGTACAGCGACTGAAACACCGCGATATAACGGCGGAAAAAGTCGTCCTGCTGATAGATCTCGGGGAAGTACTGGGTGAAGCTGTACCGGGGGAATTCCAGCCGCAGTCCCCGCAGCACACAGTCAGCGCTGTCCTGAGGCAAAGCGCAGATGCCAAGGTACACCCACCGCCCCTGCAGGCTGTGCAGCAGGATGTCCTGCCGGTCCACCGCCCGCAGATGCCGCAGGGCGGTGAGGCGGGCCAGCTTTTCCGCCGGGGAGGCTGCCGACGCCAGAAAGGCCGCCAGACTTTCCCCCGTGGGCTCGGTGTCCGTGGGGCTGACCGCCACCAGGATCTCCAGCTTGCTGCCCCCGAAGTCGCCTTCCACCACCAGACGGTTGTAGGTACTGTCCGCATCGGCGGTGTCAAAGGCGGCGAACCAGGCGCCGCCCCCGGCGTCCTGCAGATGCAGGCACAGTTCCGCATCCGGCGTAAAGCCGTGGAAACAGCCCGCCATCAGCGCGCGCTTATAGAAGTTGACTTGTTTCAGCGGCTGCTTCACGCGGCACGCCCCCTTTTACATGTATTCGATGCCGGTCTCCAGCAGATAGGTCAGGCAATCCGGTCCGGCGGTGATGTCCCCGTGTTCGTTCTTGCCGCCGCCCCGTCCGATGTATTCCAGAGAGAGGCGTTCCACCCGCTGTACGCAGGGTTCCAGTTCCAGGGCCGAGAACAGCCGTCCGCAGTCCACCCCGCGGCCGTATTCTCCCGTATGCAGGGTCTCCACCGCCGCCCGGATGACCGCTTCCACCCGGGCACGGCCTCCGGTCTCCCCGGGGCGCAGCCAGAGCCGGCCGTATACGCTGACGCCGATGTACTGGGCGGGTACCACCCGGACATCGGTGGTCAGGATGCGGCAGCGTTCCAGCTGGGCTTCCACCGCCCTGCGGTAGACCTCGCTGAGTACCGGCAGGCGCTGTTCCCAGCGGGGTTTCACCGCCACCACCACCGTGTTGATGGCGTCGGGCAGGCCGTAGGTGCGGCTGTATGCGGCCATGGGGATGACCGCCACGCTGTCCAGCATCAGGCCGGGTGTGGCCATGGCAATGGCCCGGTAATCCTCCGCCGTGACGGCGCGGGTGGGGCGGGTCATCTTTTCATCCAGTTCGGTCTGGAGCTGGGCGGCGGTCTTGCGGCAGCAGCCTCCCACCGCGGGGGCCGGGTTGTACACCCGCTCCACGCCGGTCATGGGGTCCTGGGGCTGGGTGACGCTGCCCGCCACCACGTTGCCGCCCTCAAACCGGGAGGTACAGAGTTCCACGGCCCACACATCCCAGCCGGCTTCCGGCTGGCGGCCCCGGCGGCTGTCCCCGAAAACCACCTGCCGCTGCTGCTCATCCAGCCAGAAAACGCAGTCGTCCCAGCCGGCTTCCATCAGGTCATCACAGGCATGCCACAGCCGGCAGACCGGCCGTCCGTCCGGGCCGGGACGGACCAGCGCCAGGGTCAACGCGCTGATGTTCTCCGCGTTGATATCCAGCCGCAGGCCGGAGCAGCCGTCGGTGCGGCCCAGGTACGCCATCTCCGCCGCCTGGGGGGACAGGGCGGTGACCAGGATGCGGTCCCCCGCCCGGGGCGCAGTTTCAAACCGGATGCGCGGCCGTCCGCTGACAGCAGGCAGTTCCACCCGGGCCAGGGCATCTGCCCCGGCATGTATCCCCGCCCACTGGGTATAGGCGTCTTCCCCTTCCCGCCGGACATAGACCGAAATCAGCGTATCCCGGCGCACCTGGAAGTCGGGTTCCAGAACGTCGGACCCGTCACTGACGAACATCTCCGTGCGGGCCCAGGTCCTGGTCTGCACGGCCCGCACACAGGCGGGCAGGACCCGCCCCAGACGCGGGGTCAGGTCATACTGATTTTTCACAAGCCGGCAGCGCAGGCAGCAGCCTTCGGCAGTGCCGGCAGGCTCCGGCAGGGTCAGGGTCAGAAAACCGCTGCGCAGAAAGCCGCAGGTCTCGTCCCCTTCCGGCTGCACGGCCTGCCATGCGCGGCCGTCAAAGGCCTCCCACGCCAGTTCCGCCAGCCGGAAATCCTGTTCAAAGGGGGTACGGGGCTGGGGGGCCAGTTCCAGGTACAGCCGCACCCTGCCGGACAGCGGCTGTGCAAACCCCAGATACAGGCAGGTCCCCGCCGGACTGGCAGGGCTGAACAGCGGGGCAAATCCGCCGTCCACACCGGCCCGGGGGAACAGATCCACCCGCCGGCCCTGCTCTTCCAGGTAGAGGGCCGTCAGGCGGTTGGCCTGTCCCCGCAGGGATTCCACGGTTTCAAAGGAGATATCCCCCGCGTACACCCGGGTGCCTTTGGGCAGATCCAGGGGGCCGGGGCCTTCCAGTGCCAGCACACATTCCGCTTCCCGGCGGACAGGGCGGATGCCCAGCAGTTTGAAATATTTGAGCCGGTGCACCTCCCCCGAAGCATTCATGTAATAATGCAGGGTATCAAACAACCAGGCAAAGGTCTCCAGGGTGGTGATGCCGGGGTCCGCCGCGTTGAAGTTGGTCCATTCTTCGGTGAGAGTGGGGATGCGGGCCTTGGCACGCTCAAAGATGGATTCGTAATCGTCGCCGTCCAGGCGCGGCACTTGCAGCATAAAACACCTCCGGGGCGTCCGCCCGTTGATTTTGCCGGCGGCGGTCCGCCCGCCTTCAGCTCAGGTCCACGTACACCGTATGGGTACCGTTGATGGCCATGACAAAGGGATCATTCATGCGGGTCAGGAAATCATCGTCCACCGCATATTCCCGGCCGCCGGCCCTGGCCACCATGGCCATGCGCTCCACACGCAGGGCGCTGTCCCGCATTTTCAGGCAGGCCAGCAGCTGCTGGGGCGTGGGCAGGGAGCCGATTTTCCAGCCCCGGCCGTCAAATCCGCCTTCCAGCGGGTCCAGGAACCGGCGGATGGTCTGTTCTGTACGGCGCTGTATCTCGTACACCTTTTCCATATCGGAGCAGCGCAGCCAGATGCGCACCGAAAACCGCACAAACCGGGGCTGGCAGAGCACCAGGGTCTTGCCCAGGGGCACCATGCCGCCCGCGTCGGTCAGGGCCTGACGCACAGCATCCTTGACGGCGGAAAAGATGTGGCTTCCTTTTTCGTATTCGTCGATGAGCAGGGCCACCGTGATGGTGTCGGCGGCGGGGCGGCCCTGGCGGTCGATGCCGCTGCAGCATTTGATCTGCCGCACGCCGCAGCCCAGCTGGGCGATGATATCAAAGTAATCCCGCTCGCTGACAGCCCTGCCCCGGGTACGCAGCAGGTTGGAGACCAGTCCGGCGGCCACCTGTTCATCCCCCGCGTCGGTACCGCCGTACGCTGCCATGGGGTTGCTCACATGGCTGATATACCGGATGGGCTCCGCCATGGTATGGATGGCCCCCGCCGGCACATTGCCCTGGGTGCCCTGGTAGCTCTGGTATTCCACCCGCACGGCGGGAGCGCCTTCGGGCGGGGCGTAGACCGAGAAAGTATGCCGGTCAAAGAGCACCGCACCGGCGGCGGTGTCCAGTTCATAGAACCGCCCCCGCTGGGCGGCGTAGGTGCGGCGCTGCCACAGGACCCAGTGATCCCGGCCGGGATCTTCCGGCTGTTCCTCATTCACATAGACCCGGGCCATGAGGATGTGATTTTCCCCCAGTTTGAACCGCACCGCCGCCCGGGGATCGTCCACAAAGAAGGTCTCGGTGCGGGTGCTGCGGTTTTCCACCCGGGCCATGTTCAGGGTGATGCCGCGCACCACCGGCAGACCGGAGCGCTGGGTGAGATCCCCCCCGCACACCATCCGCAGCCAGTAGCGGTCCTTGCCGTACAGCACGGCGCGGGCGGCATCGGCCGGGATCAGGGCCAGCAGGGAGCCGGAGTACAGCAGGCCTCCGGTACCGTCCTGGGCCTGCACCGGCACGAAACCCGTGGGGGAAAGATATTCCACCCCGTAGTTCAGGGGCAGGTCCTCATGGTTTTCCACCTCAAAGTAGAGGCTCAGCGGGCTGCCCTGGGGACAGGCGTCAAATCCCAGATACAGGCAGGCGCCCCGCCGTTCGCTGCAGGTAAAAAGAGGAGTGCCCCGGCCCTGACGCCACAGGGGCAGCAGATCCTGCTCCGCGAAGTTGTTGCGGGTTTGCACCGCGCAGGGTTCCAGGGGCGCGGATGCATAGCTGTAGGAGAAACACAGGCCGGTGATGACCGGTACATGCTGCCGGCAGGGCAGCTGGTACAGACCGTCCGCCCGCAGCAGGCGCAGGCGCAGGCGGTATCCTTCCGGAAGCTGGTCGGCGGGAAGCAGGTCCCCGGGGCAGCGGAAGGAAAGCGCCAGATGGCCCCGGGCTGACCCGTTGAAGAGCAGGGCCGCGTGTTCATCCGGCAGCAGCCGTTTCCAGCCGCGGGTGCTCAGGTATTCGATCAGGACGTAGTCCGGCTGCACATCCCGCATTTCCGGGCGAGGGGTCTGGGTGACCTTGCGCATGATCACCTTGTAATCCACCTCGACCTCCACCTCGGGCAGGGTCTGTTCCACCGTCTCGAAGTCCAGGTCGAATTCCATGGTCACATCGGCGCCGGGACGTTCCAGCGCTGCCGGACACTCGATGCCGCATTCGGTATACAGTTCCAGCGGCGACCCGAAAGGATAGAACCGGCCGGGAGACTGGGTGATATCCGCGCTGCGGACCTCCTGGGGGACCAGTCCGGTGCGGGAAAAGACCAGGGCCGCGCCGCACACGCTCAGTTCCATGGCATGGCGTGCCCGGGCGCACAGCCGCCAGCGCGGGGCGGTCTCGGGCGGTGTACAGGCGGGCCAGCTTTCCTCCAGACGGAACCACAGGATGTCCTCCTGTACCCGGGGACGGGGCAGGGGCAGCTCGGTTCCCCCTTGTCCGGACAGGGTGAAGGATACGTCCTCCTCCCCCAGCCGCTGGGCGGCCGCCGGGGCATCCTGCGGGTCCGGGGTACGGATCTGCAGGCCCAGCTCCCCTGCCTCCAGGGTACTGAGCCCCCGGTCAAATTCCAGTGTCAGCAGATGGTGGGCTTCACTTTCCGGTTCCGGGTCAAAGGCGGTGAAGACACAGTGCTCGGCGTCATCCCCGTCCAGCACCGTGACAATGTGATCCTGTTCCCGCCGTGCCGCCACGATGGCCGTCAGACGGGCGGGCGTTGCGGTGATGCCCTCCGTGGTTTCAAATACCAGGGAGGGGCTGCCCTGGGCGTCCTCCGCCAGAAGCGCGGTGCCCCGGGGCACATAGACAGGCTGTTCCACCCCGGCCACCGGGTCGAACCGCACATAGCTGCGGGCCGAGAGGGCCGGGTCCGGCCGCAGGCGGTCAAACAGGTTCAGGTAATGCACCTTATGCATGCGCAGCACATCGGCGAAGCGTTTTTCGCTGTCGGCCAGCATATCTTCCAGCAGCAGCGCCGCCGCCGAGCCCGGGTCCGGGTCCTGCGGGTCGAAGCGCCATTCGGGCACGTAGGCGCCGGCCAGCTGCTGCAGCCTGCGGCGCAGTGCCTGGTTCTCCTGTTTCATACGCGCTTCCTCCCTTGCGGTCACAGTTCGTCCCCCACGCCCTCATACAGATAATAGGGGAACACCAGATTGTTGGGGTTGTTGGTGGAACGCACGGTGTAGCCGATGGTGAAGGTGAGCACGCCGCGGCCCAGGTCGTGCATGTCCACATCCACCGCAATATCCATGATCCGCGGTTCCCACAGAGTCAGGGCCTCCACCACCTCCGCCTTGATGCGGGTCAGGGCCGAGAGGTCGGGCAGTTCGAACACATAGTTATGCAGGTTGCAGCCGAAATCCGGGCGCATGGCGCGCTCCCCGCAGCGGGTGGTCAGGATGATGAGCACCGACTGGCGGATGTTTTCCTCCTCGCTGCTGGTGGCCAGACGGCCGGTCGCCGCGTCCACCCGGGGGGGAAATGCCCATCCCGTACCCAGAAAATCCCGTGTGCCTGCCATGTTCGGCTCCTTCCTCCGGTCCCGGCGGGGCCGGTTTTTCTCAGTTGATCTTGACCATGCCGCCGGAAATTTCGGTCATGGCGCCGCCCTTGACCTGGACGGTCTGTTTGCCTTCGGCCTTGAGCATCCCGCCGGACAGCTGCATCATCTGGTTGGCCGACACGTTGGCCTGCTGGGTAGCTTTGGCCGTCAGGCGGTCACATTCCAGCTTGAGTTCCCCGCCCCGGCCGTCCAGGGTGACGGTGCATTTGCCGGTCTTGAGAACGATTTTGGCATCGGCGTTGAGCTGGGCTTCCCCGGATTTGCAATCCAGACGCAGCAGGTTTTTTCCGTTTTTGTCCGAAAGGGTGATGCACTGCTTTTCATCGTCCAGACAGGCGGTCAGCCCTTTGGGCGTGGTGACGGTGCAGCTTTCCTTGCCTTGCTCGTCCCGCAGCACGACCTCGTGTCCGCCCTTGGTGCGCAGGGCCTTGACATTGTTCTTCTTGTCAAAACAGCTGCCGGGATACTGGGCTCCCGCCGGATACAGTACCCCCAGAACAAAGGGGCGGCGCATCTCGGCACCCATAAATCCCACCAGGACCACGTCCCCGATTTCGGGCACGGCGTAGGCGCCGTAGGCTTTTCCGGCATACGGGTGCAGCAGGGGCATCCATTCGCAGATGTTGCTGCCGCTTTTCCAGGAAAGGAACTCCACCTTGACCATGCCGGGGTTGTTTTTGTCTGCGTTGTCGGTCACCTTGCCCTGCACAAACTGAGGCGGACGGCGCAGGGTCGGGTCCCGGGCGAATTCCCCGCCGGGTTCCAGAAGTTGGGTAATCTCACTCATAGGCTGTTGATCCTCGCATCAAAGGTGGTGGTAAAGCCGTTCTGGGAATAGACATGCCGCACATCGGTGATATAAAAGCCGGTGTCGGCTTCGGGGACAAGCCCCTTGATGTTGATCCAGCGGCCCGGTACCAGCTCCGGCAGACCGATGCACCGGCAGCTGAGGACCCCGAACTGCTGCTGGATGCCGCCCATCAGGACCTTGGCCCGGTCTGCGGCATCCCGGGCACTGGCTGTGCGGGGATCAAAGTAGGTGCGCTCGGTGCCGGAGAGCATCCGGTTGGGGCCTGCGCCCTTGCCGAAGCTGCCCTGGGCCGTGGCGCTGCCGGATACCGGTTCGTCGCTGGTGGGGTCCACCCCCACCACCGTCACCTTTTTGACCAGCGGCGCGCCCCGCAGAGAGAAGCTGGCCCGGGAGATGCCCTGCCGGGGTTCCAGGGTCATGATGGGCGTAGAAGCGGCAGGCGGGCGGCGGAAGTAGGCCTTGCCCGCAAAGATGAAAAACTCACATCCGGTGTACTGGGCCTGCCGCACCAGAAAGTCGTAATCGCTTTCCATATTGAAGGGCAGCGGCTCCCGTTCGGCTTCCTGCAGCTGGACGGTCCGCCCGCTCAGATAGGTGCTGACAGGCTGGGCCCCCAACAGGGCATTGACCACGGGCGCGATCTTTTTTTCGCTGCGGATCTCCAGGCGCTGCATCTTCATGAGCAGGCATTTGGCGTCCATACATTCGATATGGATATAGGGGGCGTCGTCCTCCTCGAACTCATACCGGACCTCGGCAATGAGGCCGCTGAACACCGTTTCGGTACGGATGTACCCCAGCTGCAGTTCCACCCGCGCGCCCAGCTGCAGTACCTTCACCGCGCCTTTGGCGGAAAAGGAGGTCTGCTCATAGTCGTATTCCCCCAT
The DNA here is from genome assembly GCF_057005535.1 of Subdoligranulum sp. DSM 23681. Taxonomy (NCBI): domain Bacteria; kingdom Bacillati; phylum Bacillota; class Clostridia; order Eubacteriales; family Oscillospiraceae; genus Subdoligranulum; species Subdoligranulum sp. DSM 23681. The sequence goes on from NZ_CM168050.1 coordinate 741,349, forward strand.
CACATCAAAGGAGACCCCCGATGCGGCATACCCGCAGGTAAGATCGGCGGTGACCCGGGACAGGCGGGTCTTGAGGCTTTCGGTGATATCGGTGCCATCCACCAGGATCCGCACGGTGGGGGCGCGGAAATCCTGATACTTGCTCTTGAGCTGCTGGTAACTGGTGCCGGCTGTCATCAGGTCCATGGGGCGCCCCCTTTCCGGGTGTTATTTGATGGACGGTACCTTGAGCACCACCGCCCGTTCCAGCCGGCGGGGGTTGAGGATGCCGTTGGCTTCGGCAATGACCTTCCACTGGCCGGGATCATCGTATTCCTGGCCGGCGATCATCCAGAGCTGGTCCCCCTGGGCCAGGGTCCGTTCCTTGGTGCGGTTGGGGGATTCATTGGGCTGCTGGGTGCTCTGCTGGATCACCGCCCGTTCCTCCCCCACAATGACCAGCTGGACCCGGGCCTGCACCGGCGTGCCGCCCGGTGCGAACATGGTATACTGCGCGGTGGCATTTTCCACCACCCCGATGAAATCCAGGGTCCCCCACAGGAAATTCACCTTGGGGGGCTGATGGCACTGGCGCACGAATTTCACCAGCTGCATGATCTCAGCACAGGCAGCGGCCGGGTTCTCCTTGGAGCCGGCTGTGGCGGATTCCCGCAGGAGCGGCACCAGGCCTTCGGCACCGCTGGCCGAGCTCTTTGCCTCCGACGTGCCCAGGGCCGGCAGTTCGGTCACTGTATCAAAGTACAGGGGCACGATGAGGCGGGCCGGCTCTCCCGCCGGGACCTGGCCCTGGTCCGGGCTGCCGTTGTTGCCCAGGCTCTGCCGGCGGGACAGATGCGCATGCCGCTCAATGGTATATTCCGAAGGGTTGAACTGCACTGTCACCGTCTTTTTTTCGGTGGTGGTGCGGGCGTTGGACCCGGCTATGATTTCCAGGCGTGCCTTTTCCAGTTTGGCGGGGGTCAGGGTGTTGGACCCTTTGGTGTTGTTGTTGGCCGCAGGTTTGGCGGCGTCCGGTGTCAGCATGGGTCACATCCCCCTTCTCATCTTTTCACTGCGCAGGCGTTCTTCGATCTGCCGGTAGACCTTGTCGGCGATCCGCTCCACCTCGGTGGGGCCCAGGGTCCGGGATACCGGAGCGGAGAGGGTCTCTCCCGGAAGGCGGACCGTGGCATCGGTCGTGGGCTGCTGTATGGTCTCCCGGTGTACCGTCCGGGTGCGGTGCACCGTCCGGATGCCGTCGGATTGCCATTCTGCACTGCCTGTCGGGGCCGTGCCTTGGGCAGGGACCGGGGTGCGGCGCAATTCCATGGGCGCCGGACTGCCCGCCGGTATGGCGGGCGGCATGCCGGTTCCTGCGCCCCCCTGCGGCAGGGGCATCAAAGGTGCCTTGTCTGCCGGGGTCTGGCCGGCCGGGATCACCGGGGAGGCGGCGGCCAGCGGCGCCATCGGCACCGCCGGAGGGGTGAGGCCCGCCGTTGTACGGACCAGGGCTGGTCCGGCGGCTGCCCCTGCGGGCAGCCCATATCCGGCTTCCGGCCGGGGGACAGTACCGTTCCCGGAAAGGACCGATGCCATCCCCCCGCGGGGGATCATGGGCGTGCGCACAAAATCCGGCAGGGTGCGCAGCGGGGCGGCATCCCACCGGGCGGCGGGCCGGTTGTTCTCTTCCGTCGTGGAAACGATACTGCCTTCTTCCGCCTTCCGCCCATCGGGGGAAGGGGCGCGGGACATCCCGCGGGAAGCAGCCGGCGCAGAGACGGCCGGCACCCGCTCCGGCATCGGAAAGGAGATTGCCGCCGGGGCGCGGACATCCGGTGCCTTCCCCGCGGCGGATTCCCGGGCACCGGCCACTTTTTCCTCCGCCGGTGAGAGGCGGTGGAGCAGCGGTGCGGCTGTCATGGCGGGAACGGAAGCGGTGCGGGCAGGCAGGTCGGTTTCCGGGGCCGCCGCCTTTTCCGGGCGGATGGACCGGTCCGGGGTCCGGACCTCTGCCGTCCGGGTGCGGACGGACTCCTCATTTTTAGGGGTGCTGGGGGCATCGGTTTTCCGGAGACTGTCGGGGGGCTTTCCCCCTCCCTCCCGGAGCCCGGATGCAGGCGCCGGCAGAGGTTCCGGGGCCCGGATCTGCCGGGTTTCAGCGGTCTGTTCCGGCGGCATTTGCTGCCGGGGCAGTACCCGCTGTGCGGCAGGGATACCGGCCGGGGATGCCGGCGTGGGCGCCCGCAAAGGCGTCCGGCCGGTCTCTCCTGCGGAAAAGCCCACCGACGGATCTCCGGGAACCGGCAACGAAGCGGCCGGCACAGCGGAAGGCCGGGGAGAAATCTTCTGCCCGGGCCGTTGTTCCCATACCGTGGGCGTCGGTGCGGCGTGCACCAGCGATGCCGCCTCCACCGGAGGCGCCGCGGAACGGACCGGCTGCACCGGGACCGACAGGCTTTCTTTTTCCTGCCGGGGTGCGGCAAGTCCGTCCCGCCGGTCACTGTGCCGGGGTTCCTCCTGTGACGCAGAGTGTGCGGCCGGGGAAAGGGCCGGTGCGGCATGGACCAGCGGCGCGGTGCGGATGGCAACCCCTTCCCGGGGTTCCGGGCTTTCCGACAAAGCCTGGTCTTGCGCCGCTGCCGACGGCTGCTGCCGGATGGTCGGAAGCGATCGGCTTTCGGGTTTGGGCATTGGCGCCGGACTGTCCGTCCGGGCTGCGGAAGCGGAAACGGCGTGCGCTGTTTCCGGGGTCTGGCGGGGTCCGTCCGCCCGCACGGGGGCCGGCGGCCGGGTAGCTGCGGGCGCGTCCTGCCGGGTTGACGCCCGTTCCGTCACGTCTGTGCGCAGGATGCGTCGGGCCGGTTCCGGCCGCTGCAGACGTGCGGGACGGGGATCGGGCAGGGGCGCCTTCCAGGCGTCCCGCTCATCGGGTTCTGTATGTCCCAGAGGAACGCGGGGAGAAGCCGCGGCGGCGGATGCGGGAGACGGGGCTTTTTCCCCGGGAGCCGGGGCGGAGGGGGCCGCCTTCGGCGCGGAAGCCCTGCCGTGGGAATCGGCGGACAGGGGCTGCCGGCGGCTTTCCTGCGCTGCGTTGTTTTCCGGTGTCGGCGGTTCCTGCCGGGGCAGTACCCGCTGTGCCGGCATCATGGGAGATACCGCCGCCTTGGGCTCCCCCGGGGGAAGGACACCCGCCGGGGCAGACTTCGCCGCCGGGACCGGCAGCGGACCGCCTTGCGGGGCGGAGGAAGTACGGATTTCCGTCACCGCCGTGCCAGATACCGGCATGCGGCCAGGGTGGGGAAAAACCGTTTCCGCCGGGACAGGCGTCCGGCCCGATGCCGGGGCCGTCCCCTGCTTTTCCGGTGTTTCCGGCTGGGGCAGCAGCGGCCAGGGGGCTTTTGCCGCCAGACGGGCGTTCTCTACCACAGACCGGACATCGGCGGGCCGTGCGGCCAGGTCCGGTCCGCGGGAGCGGCCCCCTTGGCGGCGGGGGGCGGTGCGGAGGGCGGCTTTCAGCCGGCCGCTCTCCTCCCGCAGGACGGTGACCTGCTGTTCCAGCATCTGCATGCGCCGGGATTCGGTCCGGCTTTCCTGTTCCACAGCCGAAGCCAGCTGCAGGGCCAGGAACCGCAGATCCAGCTGCAGGTTGATCAGATAGTTTTTGCGGATGGCCTGTGTGACCTGGTGCAGGTTTTCCACATAGGTCTCATACCGGGCAGGCTGTGCCGCCGCGGCGGGGGCCAGGTGTTCCATGGGAGCGGGTGCCCCCACCGAACCGGCAAAGGTGGTATAGCGGGCAAGGATCTCTCTGCTCAGAACAGGGTCCAGCACAGGCCGCAGCATATCCCCACCTCCATTTCAATCCTGCCGGGTCACACATCCCCCGCCCTGACCGAGGCCAGGGACCGTCCGGCCAGATTTTTGCTGACGGGACAGGTTTCCAGGGTTTCGTAGGTCAGTTCGAACCGCTCGATGACCACCTGGCTGTTCAGGGCATCCAGTTCCCCCAGGCTCCAGCGCTTGATGACCGCACCGTGCACCTGATAAATGTTGCTGACAGCGCCGCCGCGTCCGCCCACCATGATCAGGATATCGGGCAGGATGCGCCGGCCCACGGCGGAACGCGGGCTGAGCAGGTCGGTCACCTGACCGCTGTTGCCCAGTCCCCGTTCCAGCACAAGGGTCCGCTCGGCGGAGGCGGGACGGCACAGGGAGTACACGCGGTCGTTGACGCCGCCTTCCTGAAACGCCTGGGTCTCGATGGATTCCTCGATGTTGGTCACTTTGGAAAAACCCATGCGGATATTGCTGACAAAAACCTGAAACTGATAGCCCGAAACCGGTTCCGGCCGTTTGTTCGGTGTGTTGGCATTCCCCATGGTTTATACCTCAAAGATGTTTTTGGGCGTCTGGTTCAGTTCCTTGTGGATGGCGGAGATCTCCGCACAGAACCGGCGCCGGGTCTGATGGTCCAGCGTCATAACCGTCTTGTAATCCCAGTGGTAGTAGTAGGCCAGGAAGGAGACCTCCTTGTACAGTTCCTGCTCGGGATAGAGGGTTACTCCGCTGAAGTAAAATTTACCTGATGCTCAAAGGTATGGCCGCACTCCGGGCAGACACAGGTCTCCACGATGGGCTCCACTGCGTTGATGCGCTGGTACATGCTCTGCAAAAACGCCAGGTCGGAGGAGTAGAGCCGCTCGATGACGCGGGGGTCGATCTTGGGAACGGTGCCCAGACTGGTGATGACCCGGGAAAGCAGGATGATGGTCAGGTAACCGGGATTCTGCACCACCCGGGGGTCCCGCAAAGGCAGGATCTCGTCCGCCGCCGTGGCCAGACGCATGACCCCGTGCTTGTGCAGGGTGCCGGCCGCATCGATGTACCCTTTGGGCAGATCGAACTCAAATTCGGTGGCAAAATCTTCCATGGTATCTTCCTTTCAGTCCCGCACCCGCGCGGCACCGGGGCCGCGCGGGGATCCGGGACGCAGTGGCGCAGGCCGGTTACTGGTCTCTGCGCATTTCCTCAAAGGCCAGTTCCACGCTCTCGAAGGCGATCTCGCTGGAGGAGGCGTTGAAGTCGGGGGCGGTGTACTTGCAAGGCCAGGCATTGACCAGGGTCCAGCTGGCGATGTCGTTGTGGGCGTCATCCTGCAGGTAGATGGTGATGTCCTGGACACGGTCCTCGGCGGCGGCCTTGGAACCGTCGGAGATGCCCGCCACCCATTCATAGAAGGACAGGTTTTCGGTCATGCCCCATTTCAGGGTGACGTTGCCGTACTTGGTCAGACCGGGCATCTTGCGGGGGGAGTTGATGGGATCGGTGCCTTCGCGGTATTCGATGACGTCCACGCTGGCATCAAAGCCGCTGACCTCCGAGAAGGCCGCCACGTCGATGCTGTCGATCTCCACGCGGTAGTTGTATTTCTTAAAGGGATAGGTATTGACTGCCATGGTTATGTTCCATCCTTTCGTTCAGCTTGCCCGGGGGCGTCACTCTTTCATGTTCTGGGTGATGCGGAAGATGACGAATTCGGCAGGACGGCTGGGCGCGGCACCGATCACGCAGATCAGGCGGCCGTTGGCGATATCCTGCTCGGTCATGGTATCGCGGCCGATGTTGACGAAGAAGGCCTCGTCCTCGGTGGCACCGACCAGCGCGCCGGAGCGGTACATATCCCGCAGGAAGGAAACGATGGTGCGCTGCACGCGCAGCCACAGGACCTCGTCATTGGGCTCGAACACCGCCCAGCTGGTCTGGGTGCGGATGGTCTCTTCCAGATAGATGAACAGACGGCGGACGTTGACATACTTCCACAGGCTGTTGCTGGAGCAGGTGCGGGCGCCCCACACCCGGATGCCCTGGCCGGGCAGCGCCCGGATCAGGTTGACGCCGGCGGGATTGAGCAGGTCCTGCTCGCCCTTGTTGTACATGCAGGACAGGCCGATGCAGTTGTTGACCACCTCATTGGCGGGCGCCTTGTGCACGCCGCGGGTGTTGTCGCTGCGGGCATAGATGCCGCACACGGCCCCCGAAGGCGGAATGTAGGCAGGACGCTTGGCCGCCATATCGTACACTTCCAGCCAGGGATGGTACATGGCTGCGTAGTCGGAGTCCACGATCTCCCGGTGGGTCAGCAGATCCTGGGGTTTGGTCAGTTCCAGGGGCATGTCCAGCACGGCAAACCGGCTGGCCAGGTTCTGGCAGTGGGCCACCAGCGCCAGCTGCACGGCAGGGCTGGTGATGCCGGGGATGGCCATGATGCTCACGTTGCTGACTTCCTCAAAGGCAGCCAGACCGGTGCGCTTGCCGGGGGCGTCGCCGCCGCCGATGTAGATGGCATCTTCCATCTTCCGGCAGTCGCCGTCGGTGCCGCCGGACAGGGTGAAGACCGCCTTTTCCCCGGCTGCGTCGCCGGTGAGGGCCAGCATGGGCGGGCAGACATCCTCCACCGGGGTGACCTTGACCGAGACCAGGGCCGACCGGGCCAGCTTGTTTTCGATGTAGCTGGCATCCTGGGGATTCAGGGAAACGTTCTCATAGGTTTCGGCCACGTCTTCGCAGCTGATCTCGATGTTCACTTCGCAGCTGGCCAGGATACGGCGGGGCACCAGACCGGTGTCCACGATGTCCTGCTCGAACTCGTTTTCAAAGGAGACCTCATTGCCCTGGACGCGGGCCACCCGGTTGTGACCGGCCAGACGGCCGCTCTCATACAGGGCCACCACATCGCCCACGCTGAAGACGGAGGCATTCTTGAGGGTGTAGGTCTTGGCGGCGGCCGCATCCTCAGTCACGGCCACGGCCTGGGTCTTGCCCTTGGAGGCCGCGGTGACGGTGACCCGGATGCCGTTGCCCCACTTGCCGGGGTTCTTGGCGGTGAGCACCACGCAGCTCATCACCGCACTGGCGGCCTTGGCGTCGGCGGGGGCCACGCGCATGACATAGCAGCGGGCGCCGCCATTGGCAAAGAACTGCTCCACCGCGTAGGGCAGGAAACGGTTGCCGCCATGGGTGTTTTCGGACAAATAGCCGCCGAACTTGCGTTTGTAGTCGGCAAAGCTGGTGAGGAATTCCGGCGTGCCGACCACGGGGCCGCGCTCCGCCATGCCCACGAAACCGGCGGTGCTGGTGCTGACGCCTTCCATGGCGCGCATGCCGGATTCAAATTCTTCCACGTACACTCCGGGGGATAAATACTCAGCCATAATCTGTCTGGGTCCGGCCGGTCATGCGCCGGACCACTCCTCCTTTTCGATTTGTTTTTTTGTTGCGTGGGTCAGTTGCCTACGGTCGTTTTTATCTGCCCGGGGGATACGATCTGGATCACTCCCCCGTAAGCGCACATCAGTTTGCAGGTACTGTTCAGTGCCGGCATGCCGCCCAGCAGCACGGTGGTGCTGCCCGGTACCCAGGGTCCGGTGATGACCGGCACGCAGGGCATGGGCGTGAGCACGCCCATGGCGGCGGAAGTGGCCGAGGCCACCGTGGGATTGGCCATTGAGCTGCACATGCCAAAGGGCACGATGTTGGTCATGGGTTTCATATCCATGATGTTGGCTGCGGGCGGACCGCCGCACAGGACCTTGTTCTGCGGGGTGACCACCAGCGCGGACGGCGCCATGCCGAAGCTGCACATCAGCTGGGCACCGGCGCAGACTAGATTTCCTGCCATCGCATCGCCTCCTCATCATACCAGCGGACAACGGGATTCCTGTCCGCCCATCCCGGCGGGATGGGAACACTGCAGCGTCCATCAGGCTGGGCCGGAGCGCAGGCCGTCAGATAGACGGGCGCCCCTTCCTTCCAGCGCTTCCGGGCGGGATGATCCACCCGGTATCCGCCGTCCGGCCGGCGGGCCGTCAGGGTAAACAGCTCCGCTTTGGAGCCGCTGCCCACGCAGATACGCCGCCAAACCAGATTGGCCGCCATGTACCCGCGCAGGCTGATGGCCTCTCCGTTGCCGGAGAAAGCTTTCAGCGCCAGGGGCGGGTCCTCCCGGAACAGGAGCGCGGCCAGCCTTCCCGGCGGGCCCTTGGCCTCAAACCAGTCACAGTCAGCAAACCCGCTGTGGGGCCGGCGGTACATCTGGACCAGGCGCAGGGGCATGTCCGGGGGCAGCTGGTCCGACCGGACGGACAACGTCCTGGCAAAATAGCGGGTGCTTTCGATCCGCACTTCCCAGCCGTCGGCCGGTTCCGGTCCGGGGGCGGACTCTGCGGTGAACACAAAGAATCCTTCCGGCTTGCGGATGGGACGGACGGGCCGGCCGTTGACAAAGAACCGCTGCCCGCCGTCCGCTATGGTCGCACCGCTGAAATCGTCTTTCAGCAGCAATGCGAAACGCAGGGAAATATGAATCAAAACACATCACCTTCTTTCGGCGGACGCCTTGCGGCGCGCCGCCCTCACAGAGGACGTTTGCCCCGTATCTCCACCTCACGCACACGGGCGAAGGATTCCTCCCGGCGGGAGGAGAGCATCAGCGGCGACACGGAAAAGTAGATTCCCAGCTGATAGGGGGTGGACAAGGCCGCCCAGATCTTGGTTTTTTCCTCAAAGGTCAGGGTCAGCAGGGAGATGGCGGCGGCCTCCTCCGGTTCCGGGGAATAGGGATGGAGTTCGTTCACATCCACGGCGGGGTAGTCCGACAGCACCTGCAGCGCCCTGCCCAGGATGCGCTGTTCCGCCTCGGCACCGGTGGCCATCTGCGCCTTGCTGTTGAGGAACAGCATGTAATGCAGCGTCAGCGGACGGGGCGGACGGCGGCGGATGTTGTCCGCCCCGCGCTGCAGGGCCCCGGCCCGGTATTCGCCCAGTTCCCGCAGATCGTACAGGTACAGCCCCAGCTGAAAGTCCCCGTTTTTGTCGGTGGGGGCCGCCAGCCGGATGGACTCCGGGGCACTGACCGGGGAGGGGCACATCTGCGCCCGCAGCAGCCGGAGCAGGCCGGCGCTCACATCGGCCACAACGGAAAAATCTGCCATGGACGCATCACCCCTTTCGGATGGAATAATACATGGGCGCGGTGCCGGCGGCGTCGGTATCCAGCACGGTGCCGGTGTCGTAGGGATAGCAGTATTCGTATACAAGACCATCCTTTTCCAGCCCGTAGCGCTGGATCTGGTTGGCATAACTCACGCCGCTGACCTCCACAAACAGCTTGTTCTGCTGGTCCAGCTGGAAGGTCACATTGGAAAATGCCGTGGCCTCGTCCCGGCGCAGGCGCTCAATGGCCACGCAATCCTGGATGGCCGGAGGCCGGTCCTCCTCATACACGTCCGCGGAAAGAGTTTCCAGCGGGATGTTGTCCGCACATACCGTGACCTCGCTGACAAAGACCTTGGTCTTGTCCAGGTCGGCCTCCGCCTGCCAGATGTTGCTGTCGATCTCAAAATACAGGGTCAGGTTTTTCTGGATGAAATCCGGGGCCGCAGCGGCCGACGGCACAGGCGACGGGGTGGGCGACGGGGTGGGGGTCGGATTGGGTGTCGGGCTGGGGGTCGGCGCGGTGACCGAAGCCGCGGTACCGCCGGAAGCGGTGCTCCCGGACGGGGCCGTCGCGGCGGGGACCGACGTGGCCGGCACCGCCGTGGGAGCCGGGGTGGCCGGTGCCGGGGTGGCGGAAGTCCCGCCGGAAGAGGATTCCCCGCCGGAATTCACCCACCCCACCGTGCGGATGCCGGTTCCGCCCTGGGCGTGTACCGCCCGCACCGTGGCACCGGTTGTCTGCACCGAGGCGGGCATGTAATACAGCGGGGCACTCTGGTCCGCCGCGGCGTTGGCGTTTTCCCACACATCCACCCGGACCCGGCAGTCCACTGTAATGACCACGCCGGCTTCCTGGTAGAGGAACACGCTTTCGGTGTCGTTGTAGTAGATGCAGGGGGTCTCGGTGAAGGCCGCTTCCAGGTCGGCCAGTGTGGCCCCCACCAGGGCGCTGTAATTGATCTTGCCGGCGTACACCGAGCCGGTGTAGAGGGCACGTCCCTGGGTACTGTACAGGGTGCCTTCGCCCTGGGGTTCCCCGCGGAAGAACTGGCCGGTGTAGGCAATGATGCCGTTTTCGTAATATTCCGTGCCGGAACCGTGGTAGAGGTCCTCCGCGAACTCGCCCTCATAGAGCAGGGTCCCAGATTCCCCGTACGCTTTGCCGGTACCGTCCCGCAGGCCGCCCTTGAAGCTGCCCGCATACAGGACCGTGCGGCCGTCCTCCGCGTACAGGACCCCTTCCCCGCTGTACTGGTTTTTCTCAAACCCGCCCTCGTACATGGGATTGCCGGAGGGCCAGTAGCGCACCCCCTGGCCGCTGTACTGATTGTTTTCAAAGCCGCCCTCATACACCAGGCGGCCCTTGCGGTCCCGCAGGGTGCCGTTGCCGGTGCATACGCCGGCCACCACATCCCCCACATACACCACGGTGCCGTCCGCTGCCCGGATGTTGGCCACGCCCGTGTAGTCGGCCAGGGCCATATCGTCAAAATCAAAGGTCACCGTGGTCATGACCTGTTCCGGCTGGGAGGGTTTGGGTGTCACCTTTGGGGCAAACATGGAAAAGTACAGGAACACCGCCGCACACAGCACCAGGATCAGGGTCAGGAACAGCTTTTTGTAGACCCAGTACCGCCCCACACTGAAATAATCCTGGGGCGACTGGGGTTTGAGGGTGACCAGGGCCTTGACCTTTTTGGTAAGAGGCGGGATGAGCTTGGCCGTCAGGATGTTGACGTTGAACATCCGCTGGATCCGCACGACCAGCATGCGGAAGGGGTTGGTGACGGCCGTCACCACACGCTTGAAAATACTTGCCAGCAGCTTGAACAAAGGCTCACCCCCTTCCGGTCAGAATGTATCACAGCCGCTTTTCGCAGCGGAAAATGTAGGTGCGGGAAACGTTGTCATACTGGTTCTCCCGCAGAACCACCGCAAACATGTTCTTGGCGTCGTACCAGCGGCCTTCCCGGTACAGTTCCATCGCCTTGTCGAAGGTCTCCCGGGTCTCGTTGATCAGGCGGATCTCTTCCGGCGTACAGCTGTCATAGAAGTCATACAGACCGAAGCGGGTTTCATCCGCGCCTTCGGGACAGCCGATGAACCGATGGAAGTAGTGGCTCTCGTCCATGCCTTCCAGAGCGGCCCGGGTGACCACCAGACGGCTGGAGAACTGCCGGAGCTCTCCGGCCTGCGCGGCCAGGGCGTCCATCTCCCCGCTGATCATGGCGGGCACCAGACGCTTTTCGTCCCCGCAGATGCCGTAATACACCTCGGCCCGGTGGACCAGGAAGAAGGCTTCCATCCGGCTCTGCACCGGTGCTGCCACATTGACGCTGTCCAGGCGGGACAACGCCGCCAGGGCGATGTCCACCGCGCTGTCCCCGCCGGAGGGGCAGATCACCTGCAGACGGCGCAGGTTGACGCTGTCGGTGAGAAGGACGGCGCCGTACTCCTCGCACAGCTCATCCACAATGGCAAAGAACCGGTCGGTGCGCTCCTTGACCTCGTCCTGGGCCAGACGGGCGCTCAGGGTCATGTCCACGCTCAGGATGTGGTAGGAAGCGTGCTTGCCGCTGGCCAGGTCCAGATCGCCCAGGTTCTCCTTGCCCAACAGCTGGAACACCTTCTGGGGAATGAACCGGAAATAGGTGGCGCTGGTCTGGCGCAGGTTGTAGATCTGGACGTCGATATCGCCGGCCATCTTGTTGAAGACCCGCACGATACCGGAAAATTCCTCCGAATCGTCATCTTCCAGGCGCACGTTGCGGTTGCCCTGGGCAAACTGTTCCAGGCCGCTGCGGATCTTGCTCAGCGGACTGAGCACCCGGCGGAACACCAGGGCCAGCACGGCGCTGACCGCTGCCAGGAACACCGCCCCCACCAGGCAGAAGCCCAGCAGGTATGCCCGGGTGTACTGCCGGACGTTGTCCATCTGGATGCCGGTTTCCAGCAGATAGACGGTGCTGCCCGACATGCCGCCCACCGGCGTGACGCAGACCAGCCGCTCCCCGTTTTTGTCCCGCAGGACGCCGGTCTGGGCTGCGCCCGTGTAGGCGGCCTTGAGGTACAGGGAATCCGCTTCCGCGTTCATGTTGACGGTGAAGGGATAGAAGCAGGGGGCATCCCGGTCCACGCCGGTGTACAGCATGCCCCGCTCATAGTAGGCGGTGCGGGTGTAGACCGAACGGGTGTTCATCTGGTTGAGCAGATACCCGTAATCGTCGCCGGTATAATCGTAGGGATACTCGATGCCGTCAAAGCTCTCGGTGCCGAAGAGGGCCATGAGCATGTTGCCTTCATCCACCACCTGCTTTTCAAAGCTCTGGCGGATGGCGTTGGCGTAGGTCCGGTAGGCAAAGGCACCGAACAGCACCACCGACAGCGCCAGGAGCGGCACGGCGGCCACCATGAGTCTGGCGGCCAGGGTCCGGCGGCTGCGCAGGGCGTTCAGTCCCGCCGGCAGGAGCACCGCCCCTGCGGCGAACACCAGCAGCCAGATCACCGTCCACAGCAGGGTATTGCCCAGCAGGATGGGAATGCCGGGACGCACCGTGGAGATGACTTCCACCTGCCCGTCCACCGACAGGATCAGTTCATACCGGTTTTCCGTCTCATTTTTCACCACGCCCACAAAATTCTGCTCGTTTTCTATGGACGCCTGCACCAGATCCGCCGGCGCATAGCTGGCAGAACCGGCAAAGGGTTCGGTGCCGGATTTGAGCACGGTGGTCTGCCGGGTGGTCAGGTCGATGGAAAGCAGATCGCCGCTTTCCTGCTCGCCCAGATACATGGTGCCGGTGTCGATGGGCGAAGCGTAAATGGGATACATGACCTCTTCCAGCACGCGGGCGGGATAGATCTCGGTGGTGCCCTGCCCTTCCTTGGCCAGGAACAGCTTGCCGGAACCGGAGATATAGGCGGTGTCGCTGCCCATGGCCCAGGCACGCCAGATGCCCTCGTCAGGGTCGATGGTGTAGCCCCGGTTGAGTTTGGCGGTCAGGTCTCCGCCCTGGGTGAGGGCGGCGGGTTCGTACACTTCCCGCACCAGGCTGCTGCCGTCGGCGGTGGTGCCCATGATGCTGACCGAACTGGTGACGGACAGCCAGCGCCAGCGCACGTTGGTGGCGCCGGGATCCAGGGTATGGGACGAAATTTTGGGAAAGAGCAGCCGTCCCGGCCGGTATACCTGCAGCTGCTGGGAAACCGGACTGCCGGACAGCGGATCACTGAGTTCCAGCAGCAGATAGACATTGCCCAGGGTATCAGCCGCCATATCCTGAAGGGATACCCGCTTGCCGCCGATCTTTTCCGGGACCGTAAACCGCTGGGAAACCGTCGAGTCCGGTTCCACGCGCTCCACGATCAGGCCGTTCTCCCCGTAGCGGGCCAGCAGCGCGCCGCCTTCCGTGTACTGTACGGCGGCCAGATTGGAATAGCTGTGGGATGCCAGCACAATGTTCTGCACCACACTCAGGCACAGCGCCAGCACAAACACCGCAATGAGGATGCCTCTGCCTTCCTTTTTCACCTCTCGTCCCCCCTTTCCCTTTTACTCATTTTCGTCCATCAGGGACACTTCCCCGATGGTCTGCATGCCCCCGTACGCCGTATTTTCTTTGGCGGCGCTTTGGGCAGACATCCGCAGGGTGATCTGGTACACCGCATAAACCAGGGTGAGGCAAACCAGGGCCGTCAGGAAGATGGCCATGGAATGGCGCCGCACAAAGGCCCAGAATGCCAGGACCCGGTCCCACAGACGGCGCAGCCCCCGGTGGGGCGGTTCCGGGTTGTCGGGCATGGCCCGCACCGCCGCAAGGATGGCACCCACCGTGGTAAAGCCGCCGGCCTGCATCTTTTTGTAAAAGGCCACCAGCTCCCGGGGATAGCGGGAAAGCTGCCCTTCCGCTTCCGGTTCATAGGCCTCGCTGAGCAGGGCAAACACCTTTTCGGCGGCGGCCCGACAGAAGGCGGCCATGTCCCGGCCGGGGCGGTAATCCGCCAGATCGAAGAAATAGTTGAAATAGACTTCCCCGGTTTCGCTCAGGTTCACACAGCGGTTGTGGAGCAGAAGCAGGGCCAGGGACGGGGGAAGCTGGGTCTCGGCGCAGGCGGCCAGGAGCCGCTCTGCCATGGCGCGGCGGTGGGGAAAATCCACACCGTAGATGGATTCCCGGCTGGTGAGCAGGCTTTCGGGCCGGTAACGGAACACCAGGTGCAGCGCTTCCCCCTGGGAGGCACTGCCCAGGAACTCTCCGTTTTGTCCGAAAGCATCCCCCGCCACCAGGGAGGCCATTGCCCGACGCACCGCCGGGGCCGTGACCGACACCACCGTGTACAGCACGCCGGACGCACGGCGACGGTCCTCGCAGACCTGGATGCGTTCCACTTCATTGGCCAGCACCAGACGGACCGGTTCCAGGTCCATGTTCAGCACCGCGATCATCCGACGTTCTTCCCCCTTTCCCGGGATTCAGCCCGGAAGTTCAGGTCTCGGGCTGTTCTTTCTTTTTCTGGCTGACGATGGCGAAGGCGTAAGCGCATACCGTCGGGTCGCTGACCGCTTCCACGCGGATCTCGTACACGCCTTCCCGCGCCGGCGCGGTGTAGGTGCCGTTGTTGTCGATGCTGCCGCCTTCCGGGTCACGGATGGAGAAGTTGCAGGCCTCGCTGGGCATGTTGATGAACACCGGTGAGATATGCGCCGTGGCCTTGGGCTGCAGAACGATGGTATCCGGGTTGACCAGCAGCATGGGCTCGCCCGCCCGGTGCTGCTGGAACTGCTTGTCCAGCTCCCCGGCACGGAAGGCAAACCAGCGGATGCGCAGGCTGATCAGGCCGGTGTCCTCCAGCAGGCGGAGCCCCACCACAAAGGTGCCCCGCTCCGGCAGGACCTTGACGGCGGTGCTGAGCTGGTAGACCCGCTCGGCGGCACTCTGGCGGTGTTCCCCCGCGAAGATGGAGGTATCACCGAACAGCAGTTCACCGGTGGTGCCGCCGTGGCCGTCGGCCGTGATGTATTCCACCCCGATCTGCACGCAGACCGGGCCGGGTCCCAGCCCGTGCATGATCTCGTCCGAGAACAGTGGCTGCCGTGTGGAGCCGCCCATCCCCAGCGGGAAATCAAACACGCCGCAGGAAGTGCTGCGGGCCGGTTCCGGGCGATCGGCGGCCACACCGGGGCGCGGAGGCGCAACGCCGGGATCCGCGCTGACCGCGGGGGCCATGGACTGGGGCGGATAGTATTCCGACAGACGCCGCAGCATCATGAGCTGCTGGGCGTTGTAGCAGTACTGCCCGTAAGGGACCGGTTCCACCCGGTCGATGATGACCGCGTTGCCCTGGCGGATCAGCCGCACACGGGCCAGCCAGAGCCGCTCGTCGTAGCTTTCTTCCAGCTCGGTGTCCATGGAGCGCTGGTAGTACTCCGCCAGGTACCGGTTTTCGATGTCGCTGTCCACCGGCTTGAGGGCGATCTCCATGTTCTGGTTGAGCACGAAGGTTTCGTCATTGCGGCGGATGGCAAAATCGCTCAGGGTCAGGGCCGCGCTGTTGCCGCCCCACAGGTATTCTTCCGGTGTGAGGACGGTGTAGACGGTGTATTCCTCCCCCTGGGCCAGACGCAGGTTGTTGCAGGCGACTTCGGCACCCGCGCCCTCCGGACCCGTAAAGCCCGGTGCATCCAGCCGGTAGGCGAAGGAGTATTCCCCCGTGCCGGCGCCGGTGCGGCGGATGGTGGTGGCTATCCGCACCAGGCTTTCCCGCGCCACATACAGCGGGGTGTCCTGCACCACTTCCACCTCCTGATCGGAGTAGATCACCGTGGTGCCCACAAATCCGGACAGCGGGGTGGAAATGGCGGGGGCCAGGTTTTCATCCAGCAGCATCAGGCTGTACTGTTCCCGCACCCGGTTGTAGCGCGTCTCCCCGCTGGGGTCCATGACGGCGTACATCTCCTCGGCGGGCTGTTCATCGTACCGGATTCCCAGCAGCGCACAGGAGGTGGCCAGCTGGGCGAACCCTTCGATGGTGGAAAGCTTGACCACCCGGGTGGCCGGGACCACGATCTCCCGCCCGGAGGCGTCGTAGGCACAGCCGGCCTGGATCACCAGGGACAAGTCGTCGGCCCGGATGACCCCCAGACCGGCCACAATGCCGTTGGCCCCCGTCAGGCGGTTGCCCAGACGGCGCTTGTCGTTGTAGTAGCGCTGCTCCTCCTCAAAATCCCGGGCGGTAAGCAGCTTGCCGTAATAGTAGTTGTTGCGCTGGAACGGAAAATATTTGCGATTCAGCATCGGTCCGCCTGCTTTCTGTGTGAATGGATGGAAAGGGTGGTTCCCTTATTCGGTGGACGTATGGTCGGTTCCCACAAAAAACTCCGCCAGGTTCTGGTATTCCGGGTCGGAGGAAACCGGTTCCGGTTCTTCGGCCTCCCTGCGGCGGCGGCGATACCACAGCAGCAGGAACAGGCCCAGGAGCACGGCCCCCACCCCGCCGATCCACAGCAGGATGCGGGCGATGGGCGAAACCGCGCCTTCGGTCTGGGGAACGCTGAGGGCGAAACGCCCCATCTCGCTGGTCTTGATGTAGGCCATACCGCCCGAACGGCGGGCCGTGAACTGGGTCAGGGTCCCGTCATCGTTGATGCGGCTGACGGTGACCACACCGTTCTGGTATTCGGCAGGTATGGCGAATCCCAGTTCCACCTCGCCTGAAGGCCGGACCGTATCCCCGTCCAGGGTCAGCTGTGCTTCATACACCAGGGCGATATTCTGGCCCAGGCTGCTCCGGACCGAGGTCTGGTCGCTGCGGGTGGGTTCCACCTGCTTGACGCTGAGCAATGCGCCTTCCGGGACCACGCCGGTCTGTGCCGAAAGGACCGTGTTGCTGGCGCTTTCCCGCAGCACCACGTCCGAGTAGGACGGTCCGTCGTCCACGCTGTTGTAGGTGCGGCGGCTGGTCAGGCGGTCGGTCACGGTATTCTGTACGGGTTCGGAATCGGGATTCTCGGTGGGCTGGGGCTCCGGCTTGCGGACGGTGTAGGTGGCCGACTGTACCGTGCTCTCATCCAGCTTGTCACTGACGGCGATGGCCTTGATGGTCACCGCACGGGTGATGGTGATGGGGGCCACATACATGGTCAGTTCCTTCACATTGTCCGCCGTGGGTTCGGTGCCGTCGGTGGAATAGTAGATGACCGCGTCCTGGGTGGCACTGGTGATGGTGACGGTGGTGCCGGTATCGATCTCCCCGGAAGGAACGCTGAACACCGGGGCCGCCACCTGGCCCGCACGGGTGTAGCGGAATTCCGCCACCGCGCTGGGCGCTTTGTTTTCCACCACGGCCATGGCCCGCAGCACGGTGGTCGCCGCCCCGGACACGTCAATGGGCGTGCTGTAGATGGCGGAGGAGGTGCTGGGGGTGCTGCCGTCGGTGGTGTAGTAGATGGTGCCTTCCTTGGCGGTGAGGGTCACGGTCGCTCCGTCAAACACCACCGCCCCCGTGGGGATGCTGGCGGTGGGTGCGGCAGCCTGGGGCTGGAACCGGTAGGTGAAGGTCTTGACCTGACCGCCGTCTCCGCCGTTGGTCACCACGATGGCCCGCACGGTCACGGTGCCGTCCGGTGTGCCGGACAGGGTGAAGCCGCTGCCCTCAACGGTGGAGGAGGAACCGGCCGCCCACTCATAGGTGGTGTAGTTTTTGCCGGTGCCGTCGGAAAACACATTGGTGACCTGGGGCGTGGAGCCGTCCAGGGTGTAGAAGATGCGGCCATTGGTGATGGCGGTGCTCAGGGTGACGGCGGTGTTGTCGGCAATGACCGAACCGCTGTCCACCGAGATGTTCAGGTAATCCTCCTCCGCACAGATGGTGTAGCCCAAGGAGACCGTATCGCTGGGGGTATACCCG
Organism: Subdoligranulum sp. DSM 23681; assembly: GCF_057005535.1. NCBI lineage: Bacteria > Bacillati > Bacillota > Clostridia > Eubacteriales > Oscillospiraceae > Subdoligranulum > Subdoligranulum sp. DSM 23681. The sequence continues at coordinate 759,229 of NZ_CM168050.1, forward strand.
TCCCGCTGGATGTAGGCCCGCACCGTCAGGGTGGTGCCGTAGCTGCCGTCCAGGTTGACGGTGCTGCCGTACAGCTTTTCGCTGTCGGCTGCCTTGGGGTCGGAACCGTCCAGGGTATAGACCACGGTGCCCTCCCCGGACAGTTCCATCCGGGTTCCCTTGGGCACCACGCTGCCGCTGGGCAGGGAGGGTGTGGGGGCGTCCGCGGTGGGCGCCACCGTGTAGTGATAGGTGGTGACGATGCTTTCCACATTGCTGCGCACCGCCACGGCCCGGATCCAGACTTCCTGGGTGATGGAGATGGGTTCGGTGTAGCCCAGGTCCTTGTTGACCACCGGCACATCCCCGTCAGCGGGGGCGGAGGTATAGACCTTGTAGAAGATCTGGGCGTCCTCGGTGGCACAGCTCAGGGTGACGGCGGTGCCGTATTCCACCGAGCTTCCGTCCACCGGGCTGGCATAGACTGCCTGGACCGGGGCCGGGGGCTGGTAGCTGATGGTCACCACATCACTGGCGGCCCGGGAACCGTCCGTCACCACGGCAACCGCCCGCAGGGTCAGGAAGGTGGTGATGGTCTTGGGCATGGTGATGCCTTCCGCCGCGTCATAGGGAATGGTGGAGGGTTCACTGTAGCGGGTGCTGCCCACGGTATACCAGCGCAGGCCTTTGGCGTCGGTTCCGCGGCTGGATTCCGCTGCGGCGCTCCAGCCCGCGTACCATTCGGCGTAAGCCTTGTCCACGGCGTCCGTGTCGGACAGATCCGGCATGGTGGTATCTTTGGTGTAATAGATTTTGGCCCCCACCGTACCGCTGGTCAGCACAATGGTGGTGCCCGGTTCCACCACCGCCACCTGGGCGGAAGTGGTTTCAGGGCTGGAGGCAGGCGCCTCCACCTGTGCCAGACGGTAGACGTAGCTGACGGCTTCGGACACCGACGACGACGGCGCCACACGGTCCCTGTCAATGGCCAGGGCGGTCACCGTGAAGAACTGCTGGGTCTCGGTGGCGCTCATGGAGATCCCCTGCTGCACGTCATAGATACGGGTGGCAGGTTCGGTCTGCTGCACGCCGTCCCCGTCCGTGTACCAGCGGGTGCCGTCCGCATTCTGGCCCTTGTCCTCCGGGGCAGCGGCGGCATAGGCGGCATCCCAGGCATCCCGGGCGTCGTAGTTGGGCACGCTGCCGTCGGTGGTGTAATAGATGTCGGTATTGAGGGTGCTGGTGGTCAGGCTGATGCGTTCCCCGTTGGCCAGCCGGGTGGGATTGCCGGCGTCGGTGGTGGGGTTGGCGCTGGGCGCAGCCGCCTGGGGCAGCGGATTGACGGTGTAGACAAAACTGGCCAGCGGGCTGTTTTCCAGCGAATCATTCACCGAAACCGCAATGGCGTTGAGGATGAACAGTTTGGAATCGGTGTTGGGGACCTGCAGGTTTTCCGCATACCGGATGGTGCTTTCGCTGGCCGGTTCCCAGTGTCCGCCCGAGGCGGTTTCCGGGGTGGCGGCTTCCACCCAGACCACCTGGGGCTGGGTGCCGTCGGTGGTGTAGTAGATCTCGGTATCGGCCGCACCGATCAGGGCGATGCGCTCGCCGATATCCACGGCGGTGCTGCCCTGGGCGTCGGTCTGGGGCACCGACTGCGGGGTGGCCACCGTGCCGCGGATGGTGTAGGTGAAGGTGGTCTCCGCGCCGTCCAGATAGCTGGTGACGCTGCTGGGGGCCAACGCCGCCGCCCGCAGGGTGAGCTTGTCTCCGGAAGCGCCTTCCAGAAGGATGGGGTCCGGATTGGTGTAGCGGATATGATGGGTGACCTGGTCCTGGGTGTCGGTGGTGGTCCAGACCTGGCAGACCGCATAGCGATACTGGGTGCCCACATCCGACAGCACGCCGGTCTCATCGTTGAGCAGGTAACGGATGTTGGGCAGTTCGCTGCTGCTGACGCTGGTGCCGGAATCCACCACCAGGTAGCGCACCCCCTCGGTGGGGGTATCGGAATTTTCGGCCACGGTGTAGGACTCATAAGCGGCAAACACCGGAGAGTCGGCGGTGTATTCGGCATACTGGACCGACACAAAGTTGGCCAGCTCCGGCAGATTGGACACAAACTCCTGGGACAGTTCCAGGGCCACCTGCTGTCCGGGGCGGACCTGGGAACCGGAGGACACCGAGGCGGTCAGTTTGCCCGCATCCCCCAGCCGCTGCACCGTAAAACTGGCCACGCTGGACTGCACCCCGTAGCTGGGGTCATAGACGATCGCTTTGATGACCAGTTCGCTGGACAGGTTGAACTGCAGGGTGGGCGGGTTTTCGGGGTCATACCGGCGGGAATCGCTGCCGGCCACCGGGTCGCTGCCGTTGGTGGTGTAGTACAATTCATAGGGTTTGCCCTGATCGCCTGCCGAGGTGGCGTCATAGACGAACCGGAACACTTCCCCTTCCGCATACAGATGGCTGCCCACATAGGCACTGCCGTCGCTGCCGATCTGCAGTTCCGGCGGATCGGGCGCGATCAGGTTGCTTTGGGTGTAGGTCACGATGTCCGCATTGCTGGGCAGTTTGCCGGAATCGTCGGTGGGATATGCCATGGCCACCACCGTGACCATCTTGTAGTTGCCTTGGGGATACGGGATCTGGGTGCCTTTGGTGTACAGGATGCCGCCGTTGTCGGCACTGGGGTAGTCCGACGGGGACACGGTGCTGGTGTTGGTGTAGATCTGGTAATAGACCGCCACGTTTTCCTGGTCGGGCACATCGATGGTGAAGTAGTTGCCGGTGAGCTGCCCGTTGGCGTTGGGCTGGATGGTGGGCTTGAGTACCGCATCCCCCACCGCCACGGACTGGGTGGTCTCCACGATCAGGTCCGTGCCCTTGTTCTGGTAAGTGCCGCTTGCCTGCCGGACGGTGACGGACACTTCCCCGGTATCCAGACTGGTATATTCCACCAGGCTGGGGTCCGCCTGCGCCAGAAGCTTCAGGACGGAGGTGGGCTGGCCTTCCACCTGGCCGTTGTCCACGGTCCACTGGCCGGTCACAACGATATTGCTCTTGGGTTCCAGGCCGCCATCCGCGGGATAGTCGTCCAGCGCTGCCAGATACAGGCTGCCGCTGGCTTCGGTCACGTTGTAGCCGGCCACACTGCTGGCCGCCAGGTCCCCGGCACCGGTCTGCCGCATCCACAGGCAGAGTTTGCCTTCCTGCAAGGCCTTGACCTGCTGGGCGTTGAGGGTGACGGTGGAGGCATCCGCCCCCAGGCTCTGCCATCCGCCGGAGGGCGCCGGTTCGGCACTGTCGGCGGTGATGGTCAGCTGATACTGCCGGTTGGCGTCCCCGGCGGGGAACTCCAGCCGGTACGCCGCCGAGGAGGTGGTGTCCAGCTGGGCGGTGTTCCGGGTGCCGGCCACCGACTGCATGGTGACCTGTTCATCCGCTGCAGAAGGCACCGGCAGGTCGTTCACGGTAACGGCCACCTCCGAGGTCCAGGTAACGGTCTCGGTGCCGCCGCCCTCCGTCTTGCTGAAGGTGAAGTCCTGCGCGACCCTGACCGTTGCCGCGCCCGCCTGTGCCGCCGTATAGATCTTCTTGCCGCTGGGCGAACCGCTGTCGGTCAGGATGTTGGTTTCGGCACAGGTATAGGTGGTCTGGATGGTGGGTTTTCCCGTGCAGCCCTCCGGCGCGGCGGGTTCCCGGGACTGTTTCAGGGTCAGTTCCAGCTGCTGGCCGGGGACCAGTGATGCCTGCACCTTTTCTCCCGCCGCGGTGGGGGTGACATCCCGCTTGGCGGATTCGGGGGTGGCGAAGGCCGCCACCTGAATGGTGGTCTGCGCCGTGGGAACCAGCGTTTCCTCTCCCGGCTTCACCCCCTGCACGCTCAGGGTGGCAGAGATTGTCAGGGTGGTGCCGGCCGGTTCGGCGGGGTCTACGGTCAGGACGCCGTTATCGTCGATTTTGGTTCCGTCCTTCACGCTGCCGCCGGTAGCGGATACCGTCCATTCGATGGCATCGGTGCCGCTGCCGGTGAAATACCGCTGGATCCGGACGCCGAAATCCACCGAACCGCCCTGCTGTACCGAAGATACGGACGCAGGCGTCAGGATGGTGAGGTTGGCCGGACGGATGGTGATGGTGCTGGTATCGCTCTTGCCGCTGGCAGTGGCTTTCAGGGTCAGGTCCCCGAAATACCCCTCGGCCACGGTCAGTTTGCCGGCAGCGTCGATGCTGGCTGCCGGGGTACCCCCGTTCATGGGCACATTCACCAGTTCCCAGCTGACGGGGGTATTTTCGGCGGTGAGGTTGGTGCCCGTCACCTTGGCATAGAACTGATAGCTGCCGCCGCTGTAATAGGTCTGGCTGCCGGGTTCGATGTCATTGCCGGTGGTGCGGCTTTCCCGGATATCCACCGACGCCACCGAAGGAACATACCCCTTCTCCGCCGTGGGTGCGGCGGGGGTGGCATTTTTCCCCTGCAGGCTGGCCTGCAGGGTGTATTCCCAGGTGGTCTGCCCGGAACGGACGGTGATCGGTTCTTTCTGGGAGACGGTGACCTTGACATCCCGGTTGTTGTCATCGTGCTCCATGGTGATCTGGGGGACCTGGTACATCCAGGAAAGGCCCAGGCGGCCGTTGCTTTCGATCAGCCAGGTGGTGCCGTCTCCCACCAGCGTCTGCTCCGCCTCACTCAGGGCGTTCTGTCCGGTGGTCGTATGGTCGGGCGTGAAAAGGCCGCCGTTCTTCATGGTCGTGCCGTTGTACGCAAAGCATCTGGTAACAAAGACGCTGCTGCCCGACCGGGCATAGGCCAGACCGGTGGTTCCCCGGTTGTTGCTGTTGAGTTGAAATCCGTCCACCGGGGTGTTTTCCGGTGCGGTGGTTTCGGCAATGTCATGGGAATAGACCGTCATCCCATCCATGACACAGTTGTCGATCATGGTGTTGCTGGTGATCTCCCCCACCAGGGCGGCTGCCTGCCCTATGCTGTTTTCCTGCCAGTCGGGGTTGGAATGATAGTTTCTGATCTCGCAGGAGGTGACCATGCAGTTGGTGATGGAGTTGTTGTTCGTATAGCCGATCAGGCCGGCGGTGCGCAGCTTGGCCTCATTGCCGGAGTCCACCATGCGCCAGCCCTGCACGTTGATTCCCACATAGCACTGGTCCACGATGCCCCCGTTGGAGCCGCCGCACAGGCCGCCCACATTGGCATCCTGGGTCTGCCACCGGTTGACGACGGCCCGGAAGGTGCCGCCTGTGGGTCCAGCCATCACGGCCACTCGCCGGATCTCGGAATTTTCATTGGTCAGGCCCGCCAGCACACCGATGTGAATGGCCGCCTTGTCGGTTTCGTTGCCCGCACTGATCTTCATCGAAGTCAGGGAGGTGCCGTTTACCATACCGTCCACCCGGATGATCAGGTTCTCCACCTTGCCGCCGCTGTTCAGTGTGCCAAACAGCCCGATCTGGGCCTGATTCGACGCAGTGGGGCGGAACACGCTGCCGTTGGCCAGGGTGATGGTGTGGCCCTGCCCGTCCAGCGTGCCGCTGAAATTTGCCTTGGAAGGGATCTCACCTGTCAGGGTGATGTCCGCCCCCAGCACCACGGTCCCGGTCTCGGGGCCGCTCCTGGCAAATGCCTTCCACTCCGCCTCGGAGGAAATGGTCACAGGGTCTGCCGCGTAGGCGGTGGTCAGCGGAAGCACCGCCGCCAGTTCCGCCGGGACCAGCACCGGCAGCATGAACAGCGCCAGCAGCAGGCTCAGCATTCGTTGCCAGATCTTTTTCATCCCTGCATACTCCTTTCCTGCGGATAGATTGCGTCCAGTCTGGGCGGGAAGGCTTTTCCCTCTTTTTCGTATTCCCGGCGGGCCGCCCGGACCACCAGGTCCATGGTCACCGGTGCCTGTGCTGCCGCGGCCAGACAGGCCGCATACACCGCGCAGGACCGGATGCCGGCGCCGGACAGTTCCAGCTGTGCCGCCAGCAGTTCCCGGTCCAGGCCTTCCACCGGCGTCCGGGGCGGGAAGGCCGCCTGCCACAGACGCAGGCGCTGGGATTCATCGGGCAGGGTGAAATGCACCATGAACCCGATGCGGCGGCGGAAGGCTTCATCAAAATTCTGCAGCAGGTTGGTGGCCAGCAGGATGATGCCGTCATACTGTTCGGTCCGCTGCAGAAGATAGGCGATCTCGGCGTTGGAATACCGGTCCTGGGCGTCGGAGGCGTCCGACCGGCGGGCAAACAGGGCATCTGCCTCGTCAAAGAAGAGCACACAGTCGCCCCGGCTGGCCCCATCGAAGATGCGGCCGATATTTTTCTGGGTTTCCCCGATGTATTTGCTGATCAGTTGGGACAGGTCCACCCGGTACAGTTCCAGGCCCAGCTCATTGGCCACCACGCCGGCGGCCATGGTCTTGCCGGTGCCGGAAGCGCCGTAAAACAGAGCGGTGATCCCCCGGCCGGCCCCGGATTTGTGTCCGAAGCCCCAGTCGCCGTACACGGTGCCCCGGACCCGGGCGAAGGTGCAGATCTCCCGCAGCTGGCGTTCCGCCGGCGCCGAGACCACCAGGTCGGCAAAGCGGTAGCCGGTGGCCAGCTTCTGGGCACCGGTGCGCAGGGCGGCACCGTTTTCCTCCCGCAGCGCCTGCAGGAAGGCGGATTCCTTCTTCTCGCCGCACAGGGCCCGGGCTTCGGCCCGCCCGCAGGCAGCCAGCAGCCGGCCCACTGCGGGGCGGCAGACCCGGGCAGCCTGGGCCCACACGGCCGCCGCGTCCTTTCCGCAGCGGTCTTCCACCGCCCGCACACTGTCCGCCGGGGTCATGGGCTGCACCGTGCAGCACAGGACCGTCCGGGCCGGTGCCGGCCCTTCCAGCCCCTGCTCGGGGGCGGTGTACAGCGCCAGGGACAATCCGGCCAGTTCCGGCCATGCGCTCCGGGCGTTGACGGCACAGGGAAGCGCGTTGTAAATGCGGCTGTATACTTCCAGATCGGCGGCGGACAACGCGTCCGGCGTTTCCAGAAGCAGCAGGGAAAATCCCTGGCGGACCGCCAGCTGTTCCAGCAGGAACCGCCGGCCGCTGCCGTCGGGACCGCACAGCACCACGGCTGCGGTATCCGCCGGCTGTTGGGTGCGGGTCAGGGCCTGCACAAACCGCTCCATCCGTTCCAGAACCTCCTGGGAATGGTAGAGGGTGTCCGGCGTTCCCAGGACCAGACGGGCCCCCGGCCCCGGCCGGGGCGTGCGCTGCAAAAGAAAATCCACCGCCGCCGGGTGCAGACAGCCGCCATCGGCGCCGGGGACAAACAAACCTGCCGTTCCCTGCCAGAAATCCTGACCGAAACCGGCCAGCAGCGAGGCGGCCTGGGCCCGACCGGGCAGAGGCTTGCCTTCGGCCAGACAGGCAATGCAGACATAGAGAAGCAGGGTCTCCGCCCGGGTAAGGCCCCAGGCATCCCGCAGGTGGGCCGCCGGCAAAAAGCACTGCGCGCCCTGTTCCAGTTCGGCCAGAGCGCGCAGCTCCGCGGAAGCGCTGCCGCGCTGCGCGGCACGTCCGGCGGCGCATACAGCCTCCATGTACTGTTCAGTTGTCACGGCGGTCGGTGTTGGCATTGGGGTTTGTCTCCTCGGTACCCGTCATGGCACGCGCTTCGGCCGCACGCTGGGCACGGCGGTCCCGCACGCGGCGGTAATATTCGAACATTTTGGCCTTCTGCAGGTCAAAGGCAATGTTGATCTTGCGGAAAAACAGCTGGCTCTGGGTCTGTTTGCGGGCCAGCAGCGCCCCCAGCGTGTCCTGCCGGCGGGAAAGTTCCCGCTCCTGCAGGCGCAGGGCCGCCACCGCCGCCCCGTCCCCTTCCCGGAGTTTGCGGCGGATCTGCTGCTCCAGGCGTTTCTTTTCCTGCCGTCCTTCCTCCCGGTCCCTGGCTTCGCTGCGTTCCAGGAAGGGCATGGTCTTGCGCAGGGTCTCCAGGTTGATCCGCTTGAGATACGGGGCGATGGACTGTTCGGACCAGGGCTTGTTTTCCGCCTTGTACAGCAGCACGGTGCTGTTGCGCCAGCGGCGGGAACTGTACGCCATATTCTGGGTGCCGCTTTTCAGCGCCCGCATCTGCTGGGTCTCCTTCATGCGGTGCTGGTATTCCGAGGCCGCCGTATCGAAGATGGAGGTCTTGATGTTGGCAAACAGAAAGCTCTGTCCCCGGCCCGGGTGGTATCCCATCTGGATGCGGCCGTACAGGGTGTCCATCTTCCACAGCCGGTCACAGCCGTAAAACTCCGGAACCGCCCGGTCCTGCTCGTAGCCTTCGATCCTCTTGTGCTCCTCGAACCGGGTGGTGGTGAGATGCTGCGGCGCGCTCAGCCGCGCAGCGGTTTCCCGGGCATCTTCCCGGGCGGAAGTCGCCTTCTGCACAGCCACGGCCCCATCCCTCCTTTTCCGCTGTTTGCTTTATTTTACAAAAATCGCCGAAACCCGTTAACTGTCCAAAAGTATAGGTTTCGGCGATTTTTATAATTTTTTTCTACAAAAGCCCTTGTTTTTTGGCCTCAGCAACAGCCGCCGTCCGGTTGGCTGCTCCCAGTTTTTCGCACAGGTTGTGGATATGGAACTTGGCCGTGGGCAGCTTGACGCTGAGGGTATCGCATATTTCCCGGTTGGTCTTGCCCTGGGCCAGCAGGTGCATGACCTGCACTTCCGTGCGGGTGAGCTCCGGCGGGTCCGCCTCCTTGGTGACGGGCTGGTACAGCGCCGGATGCAGAAGCGACATCTGCCGCGCGGCTTCCACACATTTGCGCCAGAAAGGCAGCTGCTCTTCGGGCAGAGGGTCTTCCCGGGCACAGCGGTCCAGCAGGGCCAGCATGGCGGCGCCGCGGTCGGCAAACAGGCGCACATACCCGTAAGGCTGGGCCAGGTCCAGGGCACTGCGCACCTTGCCGGCAGCCGCGGTCCCATCCCCCATCCGTTCGCAGGCCAGAGCCCCGTCCAGCAGATACTCAATGCGGTCAATGGGGCGGCAGTCGCCTTCGATCATATGCAGAAGGTCCTCGGTAAGCATGGCCGCTTCCCGGAAGCGTCCCAGCGCCAGATAGGCCTGGGCTTTGGTGTGCACCACATAGGCATTGTCCGGACAGCAGCGGTCCAGTTCCACTCCGTCATACCGGTCCAGCCACTGTTCCACCTGGTCCAGACGTCCCCGGCCGATATCCAGGCGGGTGATCAGGGCCTCGGCGTTGGGCAGCAGCCAGTCCGCACCGGCTTCCCGCAGGGAGTCCGCCATGCGGCCCGCCAGTTCTTCCGGCTGTTTGGCGGCCGGGTCCAGGCGATGGAGCTGGATGGTCACGGCCAGACCGGCAAACCGGATCTCCGGGTCCGGGGAGGATTTGGCGGCCGACACCTGCAGGGCCGCGTTGTTGATGTCATTTTTCAGGTACAGCAGTTCGGCGCAGGCCGCCGCCGCGGCGCCTTCCCCGCCATGGGGCAGAAGCGCCCCCAGCATGGGCCGCACGATGCTGCTGACCGCCCGCCAGTTGCGCCCCCACTGGGACAGGTCCTTGGCGCCGCTGAGCACGCTGGGACGTCCGGCGGTGGCGCTGAGCACCACCTGGGGGGTCTGGCCGTGCAGTTCGTTGTACAGAACAGAGAGGGTCAGCAGCAGCTGGGCGTTATCGATCCCCCGTTTGAGAAGGGATGCCGCACTGAGAAGGTTGTCCAGCTTCCGGCGCTCGGGGGTGTTCTCCCGGCTGCGCTCCCGCAGGGATGTGAGAACGGAAAAACCGCGGCGCACCTCTTCACGGTCACCGCGGCCGGCCCCCAGCTGGATCCGGCGCACACTCAGAAGCGGCATGCGCAGATACAGCTCTTCCGGCAGGGTCCCCAGGACCTGGGCGGCGCGCTTGCGTTCCGGCCAGGGCAGTCGCTGTACGTCGGTGCATTCCAGAAGAGCGGCGGCTTCGGTCCATTCTTCCTGTTTTGCATATTCTTCCAATTGATCCATAAACATTCCGCTCTTTTCCATCTCCGACCTCCTGACTGCGTCCGCCGTACTTTTGCGCGGCAGCCATACCACGGCTGTCTGTGCCGCCTCCGGCCAGGACCCGTCCTGGTCGAAAAACCGACTGTTTTTTCCAATATATCACAAAAGAAAATCTTTGCCATCACCCATTCAGGGGGGTAAAACGGGCCGTATACGGCGGGTTGGCCGCCGCAGGACCTTCTACTGAAAATGCATAAAAAATACCGCGGGGCACCCTGTTCCGGGTACCCCGCGGCACGGAAATATACAGAAGAATCCTTCCTGCAAAGCGCAGAAAATGCGTTGCTTACTGCAGCATATACTGCTTGAGATCCTGGCGCTGGCTGACGTTGAGCTTTTGCAGCACCAGAGAAATATAGTGTTTGACCGTGTTGGGGGAGATGTTCATGTGCTCCCCGATCTCCTGGTTGGTCCAGCCCCGGGCCGCCAGCATGGCCACGGCGAATTCGGTGGTGGTCAGGTTGTCCGCCACATCATGTCCGGTGACCGGGTTGTGGATGCGGCGCCACCCCGCCGAGAAGCGATAGGTGATGTTGATGATGCGCTTGAAATCCTCCGGCCAGTCTTTCTTGATAACGGCTTCCAGCATGCCGCCCAGCAGGCCGTGGTGCTCGCCGAACCCTTCGATCAGGTTATCCGGTCGAGCCAGGTCCCAGGCCGCCAGCAGGTGGGTTTCCGCCTGTTCGGAGCTGCGCAGGCTCATGCAGTCCATGACCGCCACCAGATGCAGATAGATGGCCGGAATGGGACATACTTTGGGCTGCATGGCCAGCGTGGCCTCCACCACCCCCAGGCTCTTGGCATACGCCCCCTGCAGGTACAGATAGTGCGCCTGTACGTACATCGCAAAGGCACGAAGCCCCGGCGGCAGAAGCGGAAGAAAGGTTTCCGGAGCGGGGGTGGATTCCGGCAGCGGCAGGTGCAGCAGCACCATGGCCGCGGTGCCCACAAAGGCCATGGCCGCCTGCAGCTGGGGGGATACCTCCGATGCCTGGGACAGGGTGCGCTTGAGTTCCGCCAGGGTGTAGGAGGCCCGCTGGATCTGGCCCAGGGAAAGGTTGGCATAGGCATAAATCAGGCAGGCGGAAAGGCGGATCTCCGCGTCCCGGTCCATCAGGTACAGTTCCGTATCCTGGACCGCCTGCTCCGCCTGACCGCTGAAATAATGGTATTCCGCCATGGCGATATCCCGGCGCGGTCCCACCGGAAGGGACTGCACGAATTCCAGGCAGTGTCCGGGCGCAAAGGGGGTGTTCATCAGCGGCATCAGGCCGGATTCATTCCCCACCCCCGCCGCTGCCGCTTTGGGCTGCGCTGCCTTTTCCCGGCGGGGGTCCCCCGGTTTCTGCGCATCGGCCGGTATCTCCCAGGAAACGCCGAACTTGCGGGCACCCGCAATGCGCCCTTGTGCACAGTATTTCTGCACCAGCCTTTCCGAGATTTCCCATCGCTCTGCAGCCTGCCGCACTGTGATGTATTCCATGCTGTCTCCCTCCGTTACATTTTCACATGTTCCAGGTTCGCGGCTCCGCACACTTTTTCCCCCCGGAATGTGTGCGGTCCGCACCGCTTTTTTCCTCCCGCAGTACCCGAAAATTCCGCTTTTCCGGCCCCACAGAAGCCCTTTTGTCCGGGGGCCGCTCTTTCTGTTCGGAGCTGCGTATAGTTATATTGTACACCTTTTCGCCCTTTTTGGGCAAGCCGCGACAATCCGGCACCTGGGTGCAAAATCAATTTCCCGCCCGGACCACATTGCTTTTTCGCTTACCAACAAAAAACAGCCTCCGGAACCGTATTTCCGGAGGCTGTTTTCTTTGCTCTTTCTTTACCGGCGGTCCTGTTCCTCCGGGCGGGAGAAATGCAGGCGGCTCAAGGCCACATACACCCCGTCCTGGTCATTGGAGGACGTGACGAAATCGGCGGCGGCCTGCACACCGGGCACCGCATTGCCCATGGCGACCCCCAGGCCGGCCAGACGCAGCATGCCGGCGTCCACCTCGCCGTCTCCGCAGGCCACGGCCTGACTGGCGCTGAGCCCGTAATGTTCCAGCACCGCAGCGGCGGTATGCTCCTTGCACACACCGGAGGCCACCACTTCCAGATAGGTGGGGTTGGACCGCAGCACCGTCAGTTCCGGGAACTGGGGTCCCAGGCGGCGCTGCAGGTCGGTGATCGCCTGTTCCGGACCGATGCACAGCAGTTTGTGCACGCTGCCCAGGCGTTCGGCACCACTGCCCAAGGAAGCGGCCAGCGCCTCGCAGCCGGTGATGGAGGCCTCGTTGCGGATGGCCGGATGATTGGGATCCGGGGTCAGCCAGGCGTCGTACAGATAGGCGCTGAGGGCGACCTGCGGCCAGCCGTCCAGCACCGCCTGCTCAAAGCGGGCGGCGGTGGCGGCGGGGATGCCCCGGTCATACAGGATATGCTGGTCGGGCATGACCGCCAGCGCGCCGGCACAGCAGATGGCCGGTCCCTGAAAGCCCAGCTGCCGGTAGATGGGTTCCAGCCCTTTGGGCGGGCGGGCACTGGCCAGCACCACCGGCACCTTTTTGCGGTTCAGACGGCGCAGCAGGTCCCGGGTGGGTTCCGAGACGCGATGGCTGCTGTCCAGCAGGGTCCCGTCCACATCCAGAAAAACAATGGAATAATGCGGCATAAAAACTCACCCCTCGGAAGGCGCCTTGGAACCCGGTTCCAGGGATGCCAGAATAGCCTCCACATTTTTCTGGCCGCGGACGATGCTCAGGTGTACCACCATGGTCAGCACCATGAAGGCCAGCCCCAGAACGACCCCCGCAATGCCCGCGGCGATCACCCCGGCGGTGAACCCCCAGGCGGCCAGTGCCACGAAGCAGGCGGTAAACACAAACAGAATGGTGCGCCAGCCACTGATGGTGCGCAGGGCTTTTTCCTGGCGGCGCGCTTCGTCCAGTGCCTGTTTGGTTGTGAGCATGGGAAAAACCTCCTTGGTGTGATCCACACAAAAGCGGGGCGGCCGGCCGGATGCCTCCTGACCGGCCGCCCCTTTTTGAGAGATGACGGGATGCCGTTTCAGAATGGATACGGGATCAGTAGCTCAGACCCGGATCGAAGAAGCCGACCAGAACGCCGACAAACGCGATGACGACCAGCAGAAGCATGACCACGATGGGGCTCATCTTCTTCTTGCTCATCAGCCACCAGCACAGCAGCACGAACAGGGCGGACAGGATGTGGGGATAGACGGTATCCAGGGTGCTCTGCAGATCGACGATGGTCTCGCCGTTGCTGCCCACCATCTTGAAAGCGGTGCTGATGGAGACCCAGCTGGCGGTGACGCCGCCGATGACCATGGTGCCGATCATGACGATGGCTTCGCGGATGGCGTTGGCCTTGTCGCCCACCAGGAACTCCACGGCCTTGCCGCCCATTTCATAGCCCTTGAAGTAGAGCAGGCGCATGATGAGGAACATGCCGATGTTCCACACCAGGATGTAGAAGATGGCGCCCAGGGGAGAACCGCCGCCGGACAGGCTCAGGGCGATGCCCAGCAGGATGGGGATGACGGTGCCGACCACCAGGGAGTCGCCGATGCCGGCCAGGGGGCCCATCAGACCGGCGCGGATGCCGTTGATGGTCTCGCCGTCCACCGGCTCGCCGTTGGCGCGGGCTTCTTCCATGCCGGCGGTGATGCCGACGACGACCGAGCCGACCTGGGGTTCGGTGTTGAAGAAGGCGGTGTAGGTCTGCATCTTTTCGGTCTGTTCTTCGTTGGTCTCATACAGATCCTGCAGGATGGGCAGCATGGCCAGCATGTAACCGAAGGTCTGCATATGTTCCTGAGAGAAGCAGGTCAGATGGCCATAGAACCAGTTCAGGAACGACTTGTTCAATGCCTTTTTGGAAAGCTTTTTCATGGTCAGATATCCTCCTCGTCATCATCGTCCCCGGAGGCGGTGCCGACGGCCGCCGGACGCAGGGCAGCGCAACTGATCTGGTACTTGATCAGGGCGAAGAAGCCGGCCACGATGGCGCAGCCGATCAGGTTCAGGCCCATGCAGCCGCACAGGGTAAAGCCAAAGAAGAAGGTCAGGAAGTCCTTCGGGCTGGTGACGACCTGCTTGAGCAGGATCGCAACACCGACGGCCGGCAACAGAGAGCCGACAGTGAACAGGGTCTTCATGATGATGCCGTCCATGGGCAGGTAGCTCTGGATCAGCTGGACCATGTTGGAGCCGAAGTAGCAGATGATGAAGGTGGGGATGAAGGAGCACAGGATGTGGGAGATCCAGGGGAAGACCATATCCACCAGGTACAGGCTCTTCAGGTTGCCCTTTTCCACATTGCGCCAGCCGATGTGCTGCCACACCAGGTTGACGGTGGCGGTGCCGTAGAACAGCACGGTGCCCAGGGTGCCCACGGTGGAGGCCAGGGTCACGGCCATATCCTGGGCGGCGGAGGTGGCGGGGTCAAGCCCTGCAGCGCTGACATACAGCATGGCCAGAGGGATGCCGATGTAGGAGATGGCGCGCACGTCCGCAGAGACCGTGCCGCCGGGGGTGACCAGCGCGATGTAGACCAGCTGCACCGCAGCACCCAGGAAAATGCCCATGGGCACGTTGCCCAGGATCAGGCCAACGACCAGGCCGGCTACCAGCGGACGGCCCAGGGTATAGTTACCGAAGGTCGTGCCGCCCATGCCCGGCATGGACGACAGGCAGGCGCACAGGCCCAACAATGCCGCCTGAAATACATTGATCGTCATGGAAATTCCTCCTCAAGAAATGATTATTTGTAGCCGAACTGGCCGCGGAACTTCTTCCAGTTGCCAATGGCTGCTTCCTTGATGAGAGCAAACTCGATGTCGTAGCCGGCGGCCATGAGCTTTTCAAAGGCAGCGGCCTCCTCCGGGGTGACACTCTGGTTGTTGCCCAGCTTGATGGCCCCGGGACGGTCGTTGCAGGGGCCGACGATGATGGTGTGGATGCCGGGGTCAAAGGGCTGGTCCAGCAGGACCTTGGCCATATCCACCGGGTTCTTGGTGATGAGGAAGTACTGGTCCTTGCTGGCGACCACCTTGTCCTTCTTCTTCTGCCAGGCATCCAGGGTCCAGACGAAGGTCTTCTTGTCGCAGGCGTTCTTGTAGGCGGCGGACAGGATGGAGTTGTTGGCGGCGGCGTCGTTGACGGCTACCAGACCGGTGCAGGGGTATTCCAGCGCCCAGCGGGTGCAGGTCTGGCCATGGATCATACGGTCGTCGATACGAATGAAGCTGATCATAACGGGATTTCCTCCTTCTTGCTTGTATACGGGTGTAAGGGGCTCAGATGTCGTCGTCCGCGTCGGAATCCACCGCGGCGGCAAAGGGGCGGATCTGTTCGGCGGCTTCGGCCTGGATGGCGGTGACCGCTTCGTCCAGACCCATGTCCTCGGCTTCGCAGGCCGAGATGGCCATGGGCAGGTTCATGCCGCCGATGGCCCGGACTTTGTCCAGACCCACCTTGGCATCCAGCTGCTCCATCAGGCCGGTGAGGGGGGAACCGCCCATGAGGTCGGCCAGGACCAGCACCTCATCGTCGGCGGTGACGGGGGCAATGACCTGCCGGATCTCCGCCTTGAAGTCATCCTGGGTCATGCCGTCGTGGAAGGGAATGTCCAGCACATCGTCGCGCTCCCCTTCCAGCATGTTGAGCGCCGTGTGCAGGCCCGGTGCGAACTCGCCGTGGGCCACCAGCAAAAGATACCGCATTACTCATCTCTCCTTTATTTTTTTGCCTTGCGGCGGCTTTCTTTTGTTGTCTTTATTGTAGAAAATCCGGGCCGTGATCACATCTGAAGTTTGTCACGACTTGGGCGTGACAAATGTCACGCTTTTTCCGATTTTTTCCGTGAAAGTGCCGGATTGACCGTATTCCGCTTTTGCTTTTTGTGCAGAATGCACACCCCAGGACCGTTCCCGGGCAGAAAAAGAAAGCCCCGGTTCCTTTTGCGGTACTCACAAAAGAAACCGGGGTGCGGTTTGTCTTCAGTTTTCGGGATGGGTTCAGCCCGTATTCTGCAGGTAGAGGTCGATCTCCCGCTGGGCGGCCGCCAGAGAGGTGGTCAGGGAGGCATTGTCCGCCAAGGCCCCGGAGACCGCGGTCTCCGCCATGGCAGCGGCCTGTTCCCGGGCGGCAAACTGGGGCACCGTGGCGGCGGTGCGCATGATCTCGCCGATGGCGGCGCTGTTGAAGGTGCTGGTGCCCTGGGTCTCGGCAAAAATGCGGTTCAGCAGGGCGGTGTTCTCGGTCACGTCCCGCAGGGGCGAGATCCCCTGGGACTGCAGGAAGAGCTGCCCCTGGGTGACTTCATCGGCACACAGGCTGCACAGCAGTTCCCAGGCAAGCTCGGTGTGGGAACTGCGGGCACTGATGCCCACCTGCACCGTATGCAGCTCACTGGTGTTGCCGCCCTCCGGGCCGGCGGGCATACGCAGGCAGTCCCACACAAAGCTGGAATATTTCTTGACCCGCCAGGGATAGGGCTGGTAGGCCCGATACTCACTGAACAGGAAGGGGCGGAAGGCCACATGGCCGGTGTCGAAGTCCTGAGCGGTGACGGTGTAGCCGGCGTCCAGGGCGTTCAGCCCCTGGACAAACTGGATGGCTGCCGTCACCCGGCTGTCGGACAGGTAACACTGCCTGCCATCCTCCGAAAAGAGGGTGCTGCCGTTGGCGTACAGCGCATTCTGCCAGGTATAGCCGTAGATGCCGTAATCCCGCTGGGTACTGTCCGGCTGGGCGGTGGCGATGGTCCGGCAGATGGTGTACAGATCATCCCAGGTCCAGTCATTTTCCGGCATGGGGATGCCGTATTCTTCCAGCAGCGTCCGGTTGACGAACATGACCATGGCCGCGCTCTCATAAGGCAGGGCCAGCTGGCTGCCCTCATACAGTCCCGCCTGCAGGCAGGCGTCATAGTAGATGCTGCGGTCCAGCCCGTTCTGGCCGTCGATCAGCCAGTCCAGCGGGGCCAGGGCCCCGGTCTCAGCCAGCAGGCCAAAGTCTTCCGGCAGCACAAAAAAGAGATCCGGCTCTTCCCCGGCCAGCAGTTTGCCGGACAGCCACTCACTGTATTCATCGGTGGGGATCCCGCTCTCATACTCCACCCGGACCCCCGGGTGGCTGGACTCAAACCGGGAGATGGCATCATCCAGCACCTGATAGCTGCTGCCGTTGGGGGTGCCCCAGTAGCTGCCCGAAAAGACACCCAGGTGCAGCACCGTGTCTTGCCGGGGGCGGCAGAGTACAGCTGTTATCCCGACTGCCGCCGCCACCGCCGCGGCCCCCAGCAGGACCGCCGTGCGCCGCTTCACGGGATGTCCCGGCGCCGCAGGCCGGTCTCCACCGCCCAGATGGCCAGCTGGGTGCGGTCACGCAGCCCCAGCTTGCCCAGCACGGTGCTGATGATATTGCGCACCGTGCCTTCCGACAGGCAAAGTTCGGCGGCGATCTCCTTGTTGGAAAGGCCGCGCCCCACCGACTGCACCACCGGGATCTCCCCTTTGGTCAGGCTGGCAGCCCGCTGGTCCTCCACGGGGATGCCCCCTTCGCCGTGGGCCATGCTGGAAAACAGCTGGATCATCTTGCTGGCGATATTGGGGTTGACCATGGCGCCGCCGCTGTGGGCCACCCGGATGGCCTCGGCCAGTTCGGTGATCCCGGCACCCTTGAGCAGATAGCCGCTGGCACCGTTCTTCAGGGCCCCGAACACATACTCATCATCCGCAAAGGTGGTGAGCACGATGACCTTGGTGGCGGGGTATTTTTCCTTGATGGTGCGGGTGGCTTCCACCCCGTCCATCACCGGCATGCGGATGTCCATGAGCACCACGTCGGGGCGGTGTCTGGCCACGCTTTCCACCGCAGCGCCGCCGTCCCCCACCGTGTCCACCACTTCCATATCGGGGTTGACGTTGAGGACGATCTTCAGGCTCTGGCAGAACAGTTCCTGATCGTCCGCGATCACCACACGGATCATATGTTTTCCTCCCCTTTCTGCCGCGGCTGCAGGCGGGCGGTCAGTTCAAAACCGCCGCCCTGCTCCGCCGGACGATTGCCGTACCGCAGACTTCCGTGCAGCAGCTCCAGCCGCTCCCGCATATGCCGCAGTCCGAAGCCTTCCTTTTTGCCCGCCGGCATGCCGATGCCGTCGTCCCGGACCGTGATGGTCAGCTGATCCCCTTCCCGGTCCAGCCGCACTTCAATGTTGCGGGCCTGCCCGTGGCGCACCCCGTTGGTCAGGCTTTCCTGAATGACACGGTAGATGGCCTCCTCCTCATCGGGGGCAAAATCCAGTTCTCCCGCATTCTGCACATAGGTGACCCGGGCCGAGGTGGTCAGGCAGAACTTTTCGATGGTATTTTCCAGCGCCTCGGCAAAGTCGCTGTGTTCCAGGGCATCCGGCCGCAGGGCATTGATGGAGCGGCGCACGTCGTTGAGCCCCTCCCGGGCGGTCCGGTTTGCCAGCTGCAGCTGCTGTTTGGCCTGGTCGGGCGCCGCATCCATGAGCACCAGGCTGGCGTCGGTGGTCATGATGATCCCGGTCAGGGTATGGCCCAGGGTGTCGTGGATCTCCCGGGCCAGCCGGTTGCGCTCCCGCAGTTCGGCCATATGTGCGGTCTTGTCGGCGTATTCCTGCAGCTGACGGTAGCTTTCCTGCAACTGGGCGTTCAGCTGCTGTACCCGGGTGTTTTCCGCCTTCTGGCCCAGGAAAAGCAGTACCAGAAAGACCACAAAGAGCAGCACATGCAGGGAGGTGAGCAGGCTTTCCACCCCGCTGAACCAGCTGTGGTATCCGTCGGTGTAGTACGAAAGGTACTGCCGCATGGGGATGCTGGGAAAGACCGCCGAGGCGATGTCATAATCCGACAGGGCATACAGCAGGGTGAGCACCGCGATGATGCACACCCGGCCATAGCGTTCCTGCACGGTGGAGACCAGGTCCGCCAGCACCATGAGGAACAACGCCCGGTAATAGAAGTCCAGGGTGATGACCTCCGCCGCCGCCAGCAGGATCTCGGCGGCAAACACCGAGGCACGCAGAGCCGGACGGTCCGCAGGCAGATGGTCCTTGCCCAGCATGAGCACCGCCAGGGGGATGAACACCCCCAGGGAAAGCACGGCCATCTGCCAGGGCGGGGCCGGGACCATGGCGGCCTGCGCCAGAAAGTCCCGGGCTTCAAACCCGGCTGCCACCCGCAGGGGGGTCAGGCCGCGGATGAGGGAGTAATACACCACCAGCACCAGATTGATGGCCAGCATCAGCCCGCGCAGGGTGCGCAATGTCTTATCCTGCTTCATCACTGCCACCCGCCTGTTCCGTAATCAGCCACATTGTCCCGGGTGAGCAGGGTGACCGGCAGCACGATCTCCTTTTCCGGCGTGCCGCCGTCCAGGGCCAGATAGGCCTGTTCCACGGCGGTCTCAGCCATTTTGCCCAGCATCTGGGCGCTGGTGGCGGTCATCAGGCCGTCGGCCACCAGGACCTTGCCTTCCGGGGAACCGTCCACCCCGTACACCAGGAACCTGTCGCTGAGACCGGCGCCTTCAATGGCGGCCAGGGCGCCCAGGGCACTGGGGTCGTTCAGGGCCATGACCACGTCCGCCTCCGGATGTTCGGCCAGCAGCTGCTCCATCACCGGCATGGCGTTTTCGATCTGGCCGTCGGAGGAGCCGGCTCCCACCACCGCAAAGCCTTCGTGTCCGGCAATGGTGTCCAGGAATCCCCGGATGCGGTCGGCGCCGGAGCGGGCGGTAATGTGTTCCAGCAGCAGAATGTTGGCGGAATCCCGCACGCTAAGCAGATGCTCGGCGCACTGCACCCCCGCCTGGTAATTGTCCGAAAGGATGGTGGAAGCCACCAGGCTGTCATCCTTCACCGGGGCGTCGATGACGATGACCGGCACCCCGGCCTGTGCCGCCATCTGCAGCCCGTCGCTTACCTTTTCCCAGTCCACCGGGTTGAGAAGGATGGCCGACACCCCCATGTCCAGCAGGTCGGCGATCTCCTGGTTCTGGCGGTCCTGGTCCATGACCCCGTCCCGGGTCAGGAGACGGTCGCCCCGGGCTTCCACCGCCGCCTGCAGCCGCACATCCAGTTCCTGGTAAAAGGGATTGTTCATGGTCATGTAGGTCGCACCGATCAGCCGCTGACTTTCGATCTGGTCGGCGGAGTGGTCCCCCGGCAGCCACAGCAGCGGTATCAGGATCGCGGCCAGCATCCCCACCACCAGCAGCCCGCCGATGGCCGGAAGCATCTTCTCCACTTTCATCTGCCGTCCCCTTGTCTGCAGTTCCGGGCTCCGCCCGACTGCACCTTGCTATGTTTTATTATAGTACGCCGGACGGGAGATGCGCAAGGGCAGCCTTTGCCGGACCGGCCCGGAAACAACCGAACCCATGAAAAAAAGGCAGGGAGAAGCTCCCTGCCTATTGCTGCGGCCGTCAGTGGCCGGAAGGTTTCTGTTCCACCAGGGCCCGCTCGGTGGTCAGGTCCGCATGGAGGAGGGTGACAAAGATGAAGCACAGGGGCAGCAGCGTGACCCAGATGGACCGCCCGCCCAGCAGGTTGCCGCAGACGGTGCCCACCACGGCGCCCGTGATGAAGAAGAAGAGCATCCCTGCATGGCGGCCCCATTTGCGGCGGTGGGACTTGTCCGGGTTATGCCGGTGACGCAGCTCGGTGGCCAGCCCCACCCCCACCTGCCGGATGTGGTTGGTGACAAAGGTGGTGGCCACCGCCACCCCTTCCGCCTGCCGGAAGGTATTGTACTGCATGGAGGCGATGAAGTTGATGACCACCTGGGAGATCTGCACCGGGGCGGAATCGGGCACAAACCCCAACGCCAGCACCGCCAGCATCTCAATGAAGATGAGGATGGTGTCCCACCGGACCTTCAGCCGGTGTTTGAGAGGATTGGGCAGCAGTTCGGAGACGAAGGCTCCCAGGATATACGCCGAGATGGGCACCAGGTAATACAGGGCCTTGCCCCACTGGGCCGAACCCAGGGCCAGACCCATGAGCACCACGTTGCCGGTCTGGGCGTTGCAGAAGATGCCCCCGCGCAGCAGATAGGTATAAGCCCCCCAGAACCCCGCCACACAGATCAGGGTGAAGTAGACCCAGTTTTTTTCACAGGTCAGAAAATGTTTTTGCATATCGTTCTTTTTTGCCACAGGAAGCCTCTTTTCCACAACACATGTCAGGTGATTTCCATTATAGCACGTTTTCCCGTTCTGCCAAGGGGCGCACGGGGACAGAACAAAAGCCGGTGACGGCAGCGTCACCGGCCTGGTTTTCTGGCAGGATGTTCAATCCAGCATTCCGCTCTCCCGGATGCGGATCAGCAGTTCGGCAAAGAGGCTGTTGGCCCAGGCAAACCAGGAACGGGTATAGCGGGCGGGATCGTCCACATGCACCGACTCGTGCATGTAGCCGGTGCCGGCGTGGCTGGCCAGCAGCAGTTCCAGGCAGGAACGGATCTCCGCCGGGTCCCGGCTGGTCAGCGCCTGCATGGTGATGCCGATGGGCCACACATGATCCCGGGGGGTGTGCGGACTGCCCACGCCCCGCAGGACCTGGCCCCGGAAATAACAGGGATTTTCCTCCGAAAGGATAAAGGCGCGGGTGTTGCGGTACACCTCGTCCTCCGGTGTGGTGCAGCCCAGATAGGGCAGGGAGAGAAGGCTGGGACAGTTGGCGTCGTCCATGAGCAGAGAATGGCCCAGGCCGTCCGTCTCATAGGCATACATGCGCCCGAACCGGGGGTGATCCACCAGGCCGTACCGGCGCACACCGGCTTCGATCTGACCGGCGAGGTCTGCGCAGCGGGAAGCGGAGGACTCGTCCCCGTACACCGCCCGCAGCATCTCCGCCCCGAATTCCAGGGCTTTGACGGCCATGAGCTGGGCGGGGATCAGATACCCGTACACGCAGCGGTCATCCGAAGGCCGGAACCCCGACCAGGTCATGCCGGTGTACGCCACCGGATTGCCCCGGCCGGCACAGGGCAGCGTGTCGGTCTCCACACAGCCGGTGCGCTCAAAGGAATAGGCGGAATTTTCGTGATGCTGTTCGCAGGCAAAGACTTCCCGGATACGCAGGATCATGCGGCGGATGTCCCCATCAAAAATTCCGGTGCAGCCGGTGGTCTTCCAGTACAGGTGCAGCAGATACAGCGGTGCACACAGGGAATCCACCTCGTATTTGCGCTCCCACACCTGGGGATGGTGCTCGGTGCGGTCCCGGGCAAAACAGTGGCCGTTGGGCGTTTCATTGAAGGCGTTGGCATAGGCATCCACCAGCACCATGCGGGCCTGACGGCGCAGGACCCCCTCCACGATCTGCCGCAGGTCCGGGTCCTGCCCCGCATACCGCACATAATGGGAGATCTGGGAGGTGGAATCCCGCAGCCACATGGCCGGGATATCCCCGGTGATGACGAAATAATCATCCCCGGTGTGCTTGACGGTGGTCTCGATGGTGTTCAGGAAGCACCGGCGGACCAGCGGTGCCGCTTCCGGCAGCCGGCTGAGATAGTATTGTTCCAGTTCCATGGCTTTTTGTTGCAGGATTTCGGGTATTTTCATGCCCGTGTTACCCCCAGTTTCGTTCGTTTCGTCGGATAATGCGATAGGGAGCCAGCACAGCCATGGGACGGTCCTGCCCCCGGATGGTTTTGAGCAGAAGTTCCATGCTGGCACGGCCGATTTCCCGTTCTCCCTGCGCCACATGGGTGAATTCCGCTTCGCCCAGGAACACTTCCGGCCCGTCGAAACAGGCGATCATATCCTCGCGGTAGCGCCCCGCCTTTTCCAGGCAGTATTTCAGGATCCGCGCCAGATTGTATTCACTGGCCATGAAGGCCTCCGTTTCGGGATGGCTGCGCAGGTATTCCTCCACAATGGCAATATCCTGTTTGCCGTATTCCTCGCCGGTGCTTTCCGGCAGGGTGGAGCGGAGATTGGTGATCCAGAGAGATTCGTCGGCAATGAGGCCGTAATCGTTGAACGCCAGCTGAAAGCCGGTCTGGCGGTCCAGCAGGGTGATGGTCTCGTGGGCTTCGGGCCGCACAAAGGCGATGCGGCGGAACCCCTGTTCCAGCAGCCCGCGGGTCAGTTCCCGGGCGGCGCTGACGTTGTCGGTGCCCACAAAGGGGACGGAAAGCCCCTTGAGCTGCCGGTCGATGGTCACCACCGGGAATTTGTCAATGACCAGCTGCAGGATGCGCTCGTTGTAGTTTTCATTATGTACGCACATGATGATCAGACCGCGGACACCCAGGGCCACCAGGTCTTCGATGGCTTTGGTCTCCCGTTCCAGGCTGCCACCGGAACAGCGCAGCACCAGGCTGTAGCCTTCCTCCTCGCACACCGACTGAATGCTGTGCAGGATATGGTAGGCAAAGCTGGGGCTGAAGCCGTCCAGGATCAGACCGATGAGCGGGCATGGCCCCGCCGAAGCCCCCGGCAGGGCCGCCGTATGGGCGGCCACAAAGGAGCCCTTTCCCGGCATGCGCACAATGCGCCCGCTTTCCGCCAGCAAATTCATGGCCTTTTTGGCTGTGATCCGGCTGACATGGTAGATTCCTTCCAGTTCCTTTTCAGAGGGCAGTTTTTCCCCGGGAGGATACACCCCGGTATCAATCTGGGTCAAAATCGTGTCGTGAATCTGTTCATATAGCGGAACCTGTTTCATACAGATACGCCCCCTGTCGGATTTGGTTCAGTGGCTGCCTGCGGTGACGATGCTGCGCCATGGCGGAGAGACCACCGCTTTTTCCCTGCATTGGCTGCCGTAGAAAGGCAGCGGCGGTTCTTCCAGTTCTTCCAGGCGCGTCACCTTGCCCCGGGTGAAGGATTGGAGACGGCGGGCGGCAAAGGTCAGCCGCTCTTTCAGGCCGCCCAGCTGCAGCTGGAGTACATCCAGACCGAAGATCTTGTTTTCCCGCAGCCACTGTTCCTCCACCGCGGCCAGCAGGTCTTCCACCTGGGGCAGCAGGGCCTGGATCTTTTCCCGACATTGCAGCAGGGCCCGGATATCCCGGCGGGCGTAGGCGTCCCGGATCTCCAGACCCAGGGTGCACTTGTCCGCCAGCAGCGTGTCCAGCACGCGCTGGGTCTCAAAGAGATACTGCCAGCGGCGGGGCGCCCGGTCCCGGCATTCCGCCATCCGGCGGGCACAGGCCTGCAGATAGGCCGGCTGGGCCGCGTCGGCATGGGCGTCGAACAGACCGCCCAGCAGGTCCTGGTACAGCAGCGCCCGCACGGGGTTCACCCCGCATCGTCCCGGGGCCGGATTGTCCGGCATGACGGCGGCATCCCCCAGGTGCAGGAAATCCCGGTACGAACCGCCGGTGCAGGTACGGAAGCGCCGCTCCAGCCAGGATTCGTCCTCGTTATCATCAGTATAGCACAATTCCGCCCACTGTTGAAAGGCCGGCAGCACCGCATACACCGGGCATTCGTCCCCGTTGTCGCCCCAGGCGGTGACAAGGACCTGCCGGACACCGTTTTTGCGGCAGCTGCGGTGGGCCACCGGTGCCACCGCGCGGCTATACCAGGCGTTGGGGCAGGGACCTTCCCATTTCCAGGCGCCGCCCGCAAAGGCCAGACGGTCACAGATCTTCTGGTGGCTGGCAAACATGCGGTCGTACTTTTCCCCTTCCAGGGTATAGTAATCCCAGTACACCAGGGTCACATCCCCGCCCACCAGGTCCCGGACAGTGGGGTCGATGTCCAGTTCCCCATCGGTATAATATTCCCCATGGGTGGCCAGACGGAAAAACATATCCGACCACATCATGGGTTCATATCCGAACTCGTGGGCGATGTCCACCACCCGGCAGTAGTGGCGCAGCATGATCTGCATGCGGTCCCGGTACCCGAACCGGTCCAGGTATTGCCCCAGACCCAGCATATGGGCCTCGTCCATGCCGATGTTGATGCGGCGGCTGCGCAGGCTGCCGGCCATCTGGGCGAACATCCGCCGGATCAGGTCGTAGGTCCGGGGTTCGTCCGCCAGCAGAATGTTGCCCAGGTCCCGCACGTCCTCATACTCTTTCCAGCGCAGCACGCAGTCCAGATGGGCCAGCGTCTGGATGCAGGGCACCAGTTCCACCCCGAAATCCGCTGCATAGGCATCCATATCAGCCAGTTCCTCCCGGGTATAGGCCCCCCGCTGGTACCCGAAATAGGGCTGCCCGTCGATCCGGTAGGTATCTTCGGTGTACAGCTGCAGGGAGGTATATCCCATCAGGACCAGCAGGCGGGTCAGGTCCTTCACCGCTTCGGGGGTGAGCACCCCGTTGCGGGAGCAGTCCAGCATGGCACACAGTTCCCGGTACGCGGGGGTCTCGGTGCGGTCAAATCCGGCACCACAAGCGGCTTCGGCGCACAGGATGCCCAGCTGCCGCCAGATCTGTACCCGGTGGGCATACCGCAGCACCCCTTCCCCCGCCTGCAGGGCACAGCCCGGGGAGGCCGCCCTGCACAGACGCAGGGGCATGCCGTCCTCGGCCCGTTCCAGCCCCAGGAGCGGGGCCAGCTCATCCAGGCAGCGCAGATCCCGGGCATTCCAGTCAATGGGATGGATTTTCATGGCAGTTCCTTTCCGGCGCAAAGCCAAAACAGACCGGGTCCCCGTTGGCGGCCCGCACCCGCACCCGCATCCAGGCGGGAGGTGGTTCACTCAGCCGGATATGCACCCGGCGGGAATCATTCTTTTCCAGGCAGAAGGCATTGTCGGAGTAATATACATCCGCATCCAGAATCTCCACCATGACATCCTGGGCAAAGGCATCCGTCCGGATGGACAGCGCGTACTCCCGCTGGCTCAGGCAGCGCAGTTCCGCCTGCAGCGTGGCCCTGGGCAGGCAGACCCGGTCCCAGGTCCCGATCTCGGTAAGATGGAACAGGTTGCACAGCCGGCTCTCGCCCCCATCAAACTCCGCCGCCGCATAGCAGCGGAAGGGCGGCGCCGAAGCCAGCACCCGGGCCGGGAAGCACCCCAGCACGGCGGCACTGTCCGCCGGCAGGCAGGCGGGCTGGCGGCAGCTCCACAGCAGGCGGCCGTCGTAGTCCATCAGCCGCAGCGTCAGCTCCCCGGCCAGGTCCTGCTCCGTCTCGGAACAGCCGTACACGCACAGGCTTCCGTCGGCTTCCTCCCGGAAAGCCAGGATCCGGTCTTCGTAGGCACGGCGGGCATAGTAATAGGCCATTTTGGGAAGGCCGTAGAAGTCCAGCGAGGACATGAGGGAGGGAAACAGCATATCTTCCCGGTTGGGCGCCACGGGGTCGTTGAACTTCCAGTACAGGGACCCTCCGCAGTGCCACTTGAGGGACCGCAGATACTCGATCCAGTATTTCAGTCCCTGGGCGTGGGTGAACTGGGAATAGTAGAGGATGGGGTCCTTCTCCCCTGCCTCCCCCAGGCGGGCCAGCCAGTCCAGCTGGGCCAGCCAGGGGTTGCGCACCAGGTCCAGCGCCCCCCGCCGGAAATTGAACCGGGAGTAGGAGGGTTCGGACGGCAGGCTGCTGAACCCGTACTCGCTGAGGAAGCGGGGTTTGTATTCCAGGATCTTTTTGTAGTAGTATTCATCCCCCTGTTTGAAGCGGGTCAGATACAGGTGCATGTCCCCCTGCCGGTCGGAGTTGGGGTCATCGCCCCCCTCCTCTTCCGGGAAGGGACTGCAGGGCGAACTGACCAGGAAGGGCCGGGAGGAATCGTTTTCCAGCACGGCCTGCCGCACGGCTTCCCGGTTGACCCGGTTGGTGGGGAATTCGGGCAGCTTGTCGTACCAGCGGTAGGCCTCATCCAGCTCGTTGTCCGCCGACCAGATCACGATGCAGGTGCGGTTGTAGCAGTGGTCCACCACCTCGACCACCTCCTCATACACCTGCTGCAGGAAGCGGTCGTCCTGGGGGAAAATGCCGCAGGCCAGCATCATGTCCTGAAAGAGCATGATCCCGTTTTCATCGCACAGGTCCAGGAAATGTTCCGACTCATAAATACCGCCGCCCCAGACCCGCAGCATGGACAGGTTGGAGTCCAGGACCCGGGCAAAGGCGCGGTCGTAGTCCCGGTCGGTAATCTCGGCATACACGCAGTTCAGCGGCACCCAGTTGGCGCCCCGGATGAACAGGCGCCGGCCGTTGATGCGGAACACAAACCCCCGTCCGCCCTCGTCCCGGTCCTGCAGCAGTTCGGCGGTGCGTATCCCGAACCGGAAACGGCGCTCCTCCCACAGGGTACTCCCCTGCCGCAGGGTGACCCGCACATCATACAGGAAAGGTTCCCCGTAAGGCCGGGGCCACCACAGGCGGGTCTCCGGCAGCACAAAATCCAGCCCGGATGTGCGGGCACCGGCAATGCGCCCGCTGTATACCGGTTTTCCTGCCGCCGTCAGTTCCAGTTCCGCCTGGCAGTCCTCCGGCGCCCGGGCATCGCACTCGAACCGGAGGCAGGCCTGCCCCTCGCTCAGGGACAGGGTGGTCAGGCGGGTCTTGGTCAGGCAGGGGGTGTCCCGGCTTTCCAGGCAGACGGATTTCCACAGGCCCGTGGTCAGGCAGTGCCCGCAGAAATCCCAGCCCCAGTTCATCTGGGACTTGCGGAGTAGCATCCGGGTGGTGTCCTCCTGGGGATAGATCCCCTCCCGGCTGATGCCGGCGGTGCAGTTCACCGGGGAAAGGACCTGCACCACCAGGCGGTTCTCCTGCCCGATGCGCAGGGCTGCGCCGGCATCAAAGGCGTAGCGGCGGAACATATTGCGGCACACACCCAGCAGCCGGCCGTTGAGAAAGACACGGGCGACGGTATCCACCCCTTCCAGGCACAGCGCACAGGCACGGCCGCGCCAGCTTTCGTCCACCGTGAAACTGCGGTAATATACCCAGTCCTTCTCATCGATCCAGCGTTCCTTGTCCAGATCCTTGCCGTAGTAATGTCCGTCGATATACCCGTACCGGCGCAGCGCCGTGCGCACGTCCTCCGGCACCTGGGTGTCGATCCAGCTGTCGGGGAAAAAGTCCGGGCGCATCACATCCTGGATTTGGAAGGTCTCGTGGTCAAAATAGTTGAGCTTGTAGCTCCCGTCAAGACACAGGCGGTCCATAGGCTTCCTCCGGAATGCGCCCCAGTCCGGCCGCAGCCGGACTGGGGCGGTTCTCATTCAAACGATCTTATTTGCCCAGATAGGCATCCAGCTGCTTCTGGTATTCCTCAATGACCTTGTCGATGCCGGCGGCCTTCATCCGGGCCAGGGCATTCTCGTAGCCTTCCTCATAGGAGACCAGACCCAGTTTGATGGGGTAGATGCTCTGCTCCACCTCCGCCTGACAGGCGGCGTACTCATCGGCCACATTGGCGGGGTCAAAGACAAAGTTGAGGGCCACGCTGTTGACGGCGTCGGGCTTTTCGATGCCCATGATCTCGATGAACTTGTCGTAGGTGCCTTCCTGATACCGCACATAGTCCAGGTTGCCGATCATCCAGTCGGCGTTGAACTCAAAGGCGGGATCGTTCTTGGTGTACAGGCCGTTGCCCGCATCGTTCCAGGTCAGGCCTTCCACGCCGTAGACCATCAGGTCATAGTTTTCCTGGCTGGAATACATCCAGTCCATGAATTTCACCGCGGCTTCGGGATGTTCGGAGGTGGCGGAGACGGCGGTGTCGTTGCGGAAAGAGCTGGAACGGAACTGGGGCGCGTCCTGATTCAGGTAGATCGTATCCAGCTGCACGCCGGGGATGCGCTCTTTCCAGACCTGCTCGGTATCCCACAGCTGGCACTGGTCCACCCAGATGAAATCGCCGGTGAGCATGGTGTTCCAGCTGGACCATCCGGCGGAGAGCACGTCCTCGGGCACATAGCCGCCCTGGTACAGTTTGTGGAAGAAATCCGCGCACTGACGGAATTCATCGGTCTCCATCCAGTTTTTCACGTTGCCTTGCTGGTCGATGAAGATCAGGTCCTTCTGCACCGTGAAGGGATAGGTGTCCAGGGTGCGGAAGAGATAGGTAAAGGGTTCCTTGTACAGAGGGATGACCACCGGCTTGTTGGGGCCGTCCCAGTTTTTGGTGAACACTTCACACATGTTCAGCAGGTCATCCATGGTCTGGGGGTCTTCCAGGCCGAACTCTTCCAGCTTTTCCCGGCGGATGGTGATGCAGTTGTTCTGGTCGGCCTGCTCGCACCAGTTGGCGGGGATGGTGTAGATCTCCCCGTTGATGGTGGCGGCATCCCACATATAGTCGGGGATGACACGCTTCAGGTTTTCGGACTGATTCACATACTGGGTGATGGGCATGATGCCTTCACTGGCCACAAAAGAAGTGAAGGGCTTCTGGTCTTCCATGACGCACAGCAGGTCAAAGGCTTCCCCTGTGGAAAGCATCAGGCTGACCTTGTCCTGGAACACATCCGAGGGGATGTACATGATTTCCAGCTGCAGGCCGGTGCCGTCGGCGTCCAGCTTGTCGTTGATGGCCTGTACCAGCTCGGCATTGTGGTCCACCTCGGTGCCGGGGCGCAGGTAGGTGACAACGGTCTTTTCCCCCGACGCGGCAGCCGCGGCGGCGTTTTCGGTGGTGGCATTGCTGCTGCCCGACTGGCCGCAGCCTCCGAGCATCGCCGTGCACAGTCCGGCGGTCAGCACCATAGCAATGGCTTTTTTCATGGATAAGCTCCTCCTTGAAGATGATCAGTTTCGCCCCGTTCAGGGTCACGGGGCCGGGTCTGCGCGGCGCGCAGCAGGGAAAGAATCAGCCTTTCACACCTCCTATCACAAGACCTTTCACGATATATCGCTGCAAAAATGGATACAGAAGGATCAGCGGCCCGATGGTGACCACCGCGGTGGCCATCTGCAGGGATTCGGTGGGCGGGAAGCCGCCGCCGATGCCGCCGCCCTGCAGATTGCGCATGAAGTTCAAATCGGATTTCAGTTTCATCAGGTAATACTGGATGGTGTACATATTGGAATTGGACACCAGCATGATGGAGTTCCACCAGTCGTTCCAGTAGGCGATGCCGTAAAACAGCCCCACCGTGGCCAGAATGGGTTTGCACAGCGGGAAATAGATGCGGAAGGCGATCTGCCCGTCATTGGCACCGTCCAGCTTGGCCGATTCCATCAGGGAGAGGGGGATCTCCCGCATGTAGTTGCGTACCAGGAAGAGGTTGAAGGGGCTGAACACCAGGTTGGGGATCAGCAGGGCGAAGTAGTTTTCGGTCAGGCCCACCTTGGTGCAGATCATGTACCAGGGCACCATGCCGCCGTTGAACACCATGGTGACAAAGAAATACATGGCGATGCCGTTGCGGTATCTGACCGAGGGGTTCACCAGGGAATAGGACGCCATGGAAGTGACGATGACCGCCAGCACGGTGCCCACCGCCGTGATCCCCACCGAGTTGAGGTAGCAGCGGGCAACTTCGGCGCCGTTTTCAAACAGGGTCCTGTAGGCATCCAGGCTCAGTTCCGCCGGGAAGAAGGAGTACCCGTTGCGGACGATGGCCTGCTCGGAGGTGAAGGAGACAATGACCATCAGCAGCAGGGGCAGCAGGCAGAAGGCCGCCGCCAGGGTGGTAAACAGATAGAGCAGCACCTTGCCGAAGGTGACTTTTCTGGCCGCGACGCCCATCAGAACAACGCTCCTTCCTCAAATTTCTTCTTGGCAATGTAGTTTGTGCCCCACACGCAGAGAAAGCCCATGATGGCCTGGAACAGCCCGATGGCCATGGCCTGGGAGGGATTGCCGGTGGAACGCAGAAGCCGGAACACATAGGTGTCGATCACGTCGGTGGCGTTGTACAGAACACCGTTGTCCCCCACCAGGGCGTAGATCATGCCGAAGTCCCCGTAAAACACCTTGCCGATGGACAGGATGCCCAGCATGATGACGGTGGGCATCAGCATGGGAAGGGTGATCTTCCAGCACATCTGCCATCGGGTGGCACCGCTGACCGCCGCCGCGTCATACAGCTCATCGTCAAAGCCCACCAGGGTGGCCAGATAGATGACCATGTTCATTCCCAGGTCCTTCCACACCTTGGCCACCACCAGGATGGCGGTCCAGTACCCGGGGGCGTTGTAGAAGTTGATGGCAGTGCCGCCGAAGAATTCGATGACCCGGTTCAGCAGACCGTACTTGCTGCCGATGATGCCGTACAGGATGTAGTTGACGATGACCCAGGACAGGAAATAGGGCAGCAGGTAGGTGGACTGGGCCACCTTTTTGAAATACCGGCAGCGGATCTCGTTGATCATGATGGCCAGGGCCACCGCCGCCAGGATGGTGAAAAAGATGAACAGCAGATTCAGCTTGAGGGTGTTGCCGATGATCCGCCACGCGTCCTGGGAACCGAAGAAGAAGCGGAAGTTGTCCACCCCCACCCAATCACTGCCGAAGATGCCTTTCCGGTAACTGAATTTCTGGAAGGCGATGACCATGTACGGGATGGTGCAGTATCCGAAGATAAAGGTGTACAGCGCCGCCGGGATCAGCATGGCATAGGCTGCCTTGTTTCTTCGGATGTCGGTGAATATGGTGTACCTGTTCGTTTTCATTTTCCTCGACCGCCTTTAACATATCATATATATCATTTGCGGATCATTCCTTCTTTTCAGGGAAGTCATTTTCCGGCCGGACGCCATGGTTTTCTGGAACATTCGGGGCATTTATTTGAAATATCGACTATTTTCTGTCACCAGGGTGCCATTGATTTTGTGCAATTTCAAGCCTTATACCCAATATTTCTTATTTTATACTCTTTATATCATTTTCTCGTTTTCCCCTCTTTGCGGCAGGCAAGGGCCGCCGGGGCAATACTGGGAATTCCTTTTGCTCCGGTCCGGGGTTTTGAACTTTCGGCCAGTTTGCGCTATCATAGGGGTACGGGAGAAACGGTCTCCCGCCGGAAAGGAGCTCAGCCATGGACACCACACAACTGATCGATACATTGACCCGCAAAATGCTGGCCTTCAACGCGGCAGACGCCAAGCGCATCCAGCACCTGATGAAGGTGCACCGCTTTGCCCAGCTCATCGGCCGCATGGAAGGGCTGGACGACCACACCCAGATGGTGCTGGAATGTGCCGCCCTGGTACACGATATCGGCATCCGCCCTGCGGAAGCCAAATACGGCAGCTGCACCGGAAAGCTGCAGGAGCAGGAAGGCCCCGCCTACGCCCGTCCCATGCTGGAAGAGCTGGGGCTTGCAGCCCCCGACATCGACCGCATCTGCTATCTGGTGGGCCACCATCACACCTACACCGGCATTGACGGCCCGGACTATCAGATCCTGGTGGAGGCGGATTTTCTGGTCAACCTGTACGAGGACGGCGTGGGTGAGGAGGGCATCCGCCATGCCAGGGATACCATCTTCCGCACCAGGGCCGGACGGGACCTGTGCACCGAGATCTACGGGGTGAAGTGACCCGCCTTTTCCCGGATGCCAAAACAAAACAGCCCCCGACGGACGGATTCCCGTCCGGCGGGGGCTGTTCTTGCAAGGTCAGCCGATCTCTTCGCAGGGGTAGCGGATGCCCATCTGGGCCCGCAGATGGTCCATCTGCTCCATCATGTGGATGGTCTCGGCATGGGGCATGGAGGGACATTCGGTCAGGCCCTTCCGGATACAGTCCACCGTTTCCAGCACTTCATACTCATAGCCGGTGAGCTGGGCAGGGCAGTTCAGGCTGTGGGTCAGCCGGTTCTCGGCGTCATAGACCCGCAGGCCCTGGGGATTGTTGATGTTTTCCACCATCATGTATCCCTTGGTACCGTAGATCACGCCGTACCGGTCGGACACCGAATTGGCGGCAGCGGTCAGGTTGGCCACCCGGCCATCCTGCCAGGTCAGGGTGATGCTGTCGGTCAGGTCCACCCCGTTCTCATTTTTGGTGCACAGCCCGTGAAGGGAATCGGGCCGGCCGAACACCATCTCGGCGAAGTTCAGGGTGTAGACCCCCACATCCAGCAGAGCGCCGCCGGCCAGTTCCGGCACCACGATCCGGTGATTGCCGGTGATGAAATATCCCAGGTTGGCCGTGAGCAGCCGGGGTTCGCCGATGAGTCCGGCGTCCAGGGTCTCCCGGATCAGGCGGCGCATGGGCTGATAGCGGGTCCAGATAGCCTCGGTCACCAGCACGCCCTTGCCCCGGGCATACCGGATGGCGTCCTCCGCCTGGCGGGCGCTGACGGTGAAGGCCTTTTCGCACAGAATGTGCTTGCCGTGGTCGGCACAGAGCTTGATATGACCATAATGGTGAGAGTGCGGCGTGGCAATGTACACCAGATCCAGCGCCGGATCGGACAGCATCTCCTCATAGCTGCCGAACGCCTTCTGCACCCCGTTGGCGTCGGCAAACGCCCGGGCGCGGGACAGGTCCCGGGCCCCCACGGCATACAATTCCACCTCCGGGTGGCCGTTCTGATTGAGCATGCGGACGGTCCTGGCCATGACGCCGGCGATCTGTCCGGCCCCCAGAATTCCCAGTTTCATTGCGGGTTCCTCCTTGTTGCGGTCCTTGTGTTCCGGTCTGCTCCCAGTATACCACGGGGCGGACGAAACGGGCAACCTCCGCCCCTTGACGCGCCCGCTGTCCCGATATACAATGAAGCCGTTCCCGGGATGGGAACTTCTGACGGGAGGGAAAACTATGATCGTCTATTTTACCGGCACCGGCAACAGCCGCTACTGTGCCGAGTTCCTGGCGGACAGGCTGGGAGATGTGTGCACCGATGCGTTCCGCTTTATCCGGGAGGGCATTGCCGCCGACTTCACCTCGGACAAGCCCTGGGTCTTTGTGTCCCCCACCTATGCCTGGCAGCTGCCCCGCCTTTTTGTCCGGTTTATCCGCAGCGGCGAGTTCAGCGGCAGCCGGGACGCCTATTTTGTCATGACCTGCGGCAGTGAGGCGGGCAGCCCCGAACCGGCCAACCGGCTTCTGTGCCGGGACAAGGGACTGGTGTACCGGGGCACTTCGGCCATCGTCATGCCGGAAAACTACATTGCCATGTTCGGCGCCCCCGAACCGGAGGAAGCCCGCTCCATCATCCGGGCGGCACACCCGGCCCTGGAAGCGGCCGCTGCACACATCCGGGCCGGTCAGGACTTCCCCACCCTGCCGGCAGGTGCGTTGGACCGGCTGAAATCTGGGCTCATCAACAAGGCCTTCTACCGGTTCCAGATCAAGGCCAAGCCTTTCACCGTCTCCGATGCCTGTGTGGCCTGCGGCCGGTGTGAAGTCCACTGCCCCCTGGGCAACATCCTGCTGCAGGACGGCAAACCGGTCTGGGGCGACCGCTGCACCCACTGCATGGCCTGCATCTGCGGGTGTCCGGTCAATGCCATCGAGTACGGCCGCATCAGCCGGGGCAAGCCCCGCTACCAGTGCCCGCCCTACCAAGCCGAATCAAACTGACAAAACCCGCCCGGGATCTTGGGTCCCGGGCGGGTTTTTGTTTTACAGATGGTCCGTACCTGCGCACACAGCGGTCCGCTTGCGGTAGACGCGGTATCCCACCGCGGCGGTGACCACCTCGGTGATCCAGAAGGCATGCCACACCCCGTTTGCCTGCCAGACGCGGCTGAGCAGGAAGGCCGCCGGAATGATGAAGACGGTATACCGCATGAGGGAGATGATGAGGGACGCCCCGCCCATGCCCAGGCCTTCCAGCGCGCCGGAAGAGATGACCGATACCGAGGAGATCAGGAAGCCCAGGCTGATGATCCGCAGCGCGGTGCTGCCGGCGGCGATGGTCTGGGCATTCTGGGAAAACAGGCCGATGAGCTGCCCGGGCACAGCCCAGCACAGCAAGGTGCCCACCGCCATGATGGCTGCGGACAGCGCCAGGGTGACCCGGTAGATCCTGCGCACCCGGTCATGCTCGCCGGCGCCGTAGTTGTAGCCGATGATGGGACGCATGCCCTGCACGATGCCGTTGGCCGGCAGATACAGGAAGGTCTGCAGCTTGTAGTAGACCCCCAGCACCAGCACATACACCTGGGAATATGCCGCCAGGATCACGTTCAGCGCCGAGATCAGCAGCGACGGCAGAGCCAGGTTCAGCGCAGCCGGGACCCCCACCGCGTACAGGCGGCCCAGGATCTTCCGGCTGGGGCGCAGGGCCTTTGCCCGGATGCGGATATTCAGCGGGCGGAAGGTATAGAAGAGCAGGTAGAGCACCAGGCTGATGACCTGCCCGATTCCGGTAGCCCACGCCGCGCCTTCGATGCCCATGCGGGGCACCGGGCTCAGCCCAAAGATCATGATGGGGTCCAGCACAATGTTGGCCACACAGCCGCAGAGCATGCTGACCATGGTGAGGACCATCCGGCCTGCCGCCTGATAGATCTTTTCAAAGGACATGGCCAGGGCGATGACCACCGCAAAGCTGAAGGCAATGCGGGAATACCGCACCCCCAGGTCGATGACGGCGGTGTCGGCGGTGAAGCAGGCCAGAAAGGCCGGCATGCAGGCAATGCACCCCACCGTCAGCACCAGACCGTGCAGGGCGTTGCAGGCCATGCCCTGGGTGGCGGCCTGTCCGGCACGGTCGGGCTCGCCGGCGCCCAGGTAGTAGGAGATGACCGCGTTGATGCCGATGGCAAATCCGATGGTGACCGCGTTGATGAGGTTCTGCACCGGAAACACCAGGGAAAGGGCGGTCATGGCCTGCTCACTGATCCGGGCCACAAAGTAGCTGTCCACGATGTTGTACAGCGATGATACCATCATGGACAGGACCATGGGCAGCGACATGGACAGCACCAGGGGCAGAACGGGTTTTTGTTTCATGAAGGTCTGTTCCATAAGGACGGGTTCCTCTTTCTGTTCGGCTCAAAAAGGCTGACAGGCAAAAAAAGCCACACGGGCTGCCCGGAACGAAGGGCATACTCGTGTGGCGAAAAGTAACCTGTTTTACCTAAAATCCACATCCGTTCCCGAGAGGGACGGTTTAACAACGGTATACATGGTACAGCCCACGGCGGAAAATGTCAAGGGCTGCGGACGCGGAAAATTCTGCCGGTCTCAGGGATGGATGTCCTCATAGAAGGTATAGCTGTTTTTGCCGTTGCGCTTGCTGTGATACATGGCATTGTCCGCCCGGTCCACCGAACGGGCATAGTCGAAATGTTCGCTGGTGACGCAGGTGAGGCCCATGCTGCAGGTCAGCACATTGTTGGAACGCAGGCGCAGCTGTTCCAGGAACTGGTTCAGGCGCTGTTCCAGGCTTTCCCGGGGGATGCTGCCCCGGATATACACCAAGAACTCGTCCCCGCCCATGCGGCCGATCACATCCCCTTTGCGGAAGGTCTGCAGCAGCTGTCGGGACACCGTCTTCAGCATGGCGTCTCCTTCGATATGCCCGTGCAGGTCGTTGATCTGCTTGAAGTTGTCCACGTCCAGCAGCAGCAGATACCCGCAGGGGCTGGCGGTGGACTCGATGATGCTGCGGGTCATCTCCCGCTCAAAGGCCGTGCGGTTGTAGATCTCGGTAAGGGGATCCCGGTTGGCTGCGTCCAGCTGGGCCAGTTCCCGCTCCTTCTCGGCGTTCACATCCTTGAGGTACAGCAGGGCGTACACACTGCCGGACAGCTGCTCCCGGAACAGGTAAACGGTGAGCTCCACCCAGTGCAGTTCGTTGCCGATGCAGCGCCGGTAGTAAAAACGGTGGCTCAGGTTTCCTTCGGCAAAGAAGGTTTCCCGGGCGGCGGGGTCCGCATAGTCATGCAGGACCTTCATCTCCGCCTCGTTCAGGCCCTGGGACAGCGCCCTGGACAGCTCCTGGAAGAAATGGCGGCCGGTATGGCGGTAGTCCTTCTCATAACAGCGCCATATACCGCCTGCCGACTGCAGATCGTCCCGGTCCAGGTCCACCTCGGCGTAGGCGATGGCCTCGCCCAGCAGCACCTGGTAGAACCGCCGCATGCGCATGTATTCCAGTTCCTGGGTGCGCTCGGTCCCCATGGGCTCCACCAGGACCAGCACGGTGTCCAGGTCCTGGATCTGCTGGCTGAGATGCTGCAGTGTCAGGCGGAACCATTCATATTCCCCGCTCTTGCCCCGCAGCTGCAGCTGCAGCTGCCCCGGCTCATCCTGCAGGCGAAGGCGGGAAAAAGCCTGGGTAAAGCTGGCGGCAAAATTGGGGTGCACCAGCCCGCTTTCGACCCAGCAGCCGGGGAAATTCTGCTCCTGCTGGGCATCCCCCTGCAGCAGAAGCCGCCGGGTGTGGAAGAAAATGCTCCCGTTGAGATCGTTATACTCAAAAATATCCCGGTCACAGGCCGCGGGAATGTAGGGCAGCATCTCGATATCATCCACGATGCGGTGATACCCTTTCAGGCAGATCATCCCGTTTTCGTCGGCGGTGCGCACGCCGGTGCAGCGCACCATCACATCCCCCCGCTGGGGATGCTTCCAGGTATATTCCACCTGGATGACCTTGCCGGAATCCACCATGTTCTGTATCGACCGGTCCACATATTCATAGTAGCCGGGGTTGATGCGGGTATACCAGAATTCGTAGTATTCGGCCTCACTCAGCGTGCCGGATGCCCCCAAGGCCCGGTTCATGGTGTCATCCCCCAGCATGGTGCGCTGACCGGATTCCGGGTCCATGTAGATGACCCAGAGTCCCAGCCCCAGACGGGCGAAAACATCCTGGCTGTCGGTGTGCAGCAGGCGCCGGTAACGCCGCTCGCTGCGCTCCTGGTGCATGCGGGTGATGAGGAAGTGGGCCAGCACCCGGATCTGGGAATCGTCCCGGATGGAGACCCGGGGGTTGTCCACCCCGATGAAGCCGATGGTGCGGCCGCCGTCCCGCAGGGGCACCGCGATGAGCCGGGTGATGTCCTGGGCGTGCAGGGTCTCCCATTCGGCCGGATTCTGGGCCCGGATGAGGTCCAGGTTCAGGATGAGGACACTGCGGTCCCGCTCGAACTGGTCCATCCAGCGGCGGACCGCCTCGGGCGGCACCTTCTGCAGATTGCCGTGCTGCGGTGCCACGCCGGGGGCACACCATTCAAAGGTGTTGTCCCAATACCCGCGCTTGGCCGGTGTGGGCTCAAAAAGGTAGGCACGGTCGGCGTGGTAATACTGTCCCACCGAAGCCAGCACCTTGTCCACCGCTTCCTCATAACGGCTGTCCCCGGAAAGGATGGCGGTGTTCTCCACGATTTTCTGGGCAAAGGCCAGCCGTTCGCCGGTATCCCGGCTGACGTTTTCATGCTTGGTGATGTCCGAGGCGATTTCCAGCCGCATCGGCCGGCCCCGGAATTCGATGAGCTTGTCCCGCAGCAGGAAATGCCGCTTGCAGTATTCGTTATAGTGGTCCCATACGTAAAAGCCGTCCTGGCGCAGCTGGGAATTGGTGCAGTTGGGGCAGGGCGTGTCCCGGCCCTGCAGCACACGGTAGCATTTGCGGCCCTGGTAATCCCGCACCCCGAACAGACTCTGGCCCGCCGGGTTCAGGTAATACAGCTCGTAGGTCTCGGGGTCGCTGATATAGTAGATGTTGCTTTCGGAATTGAGGACCTTGAGGGCCAGTTCGCTTTCATTGCAGGCATCCTCCGGCAGTGCGGGAGCCGCCGCGCTGCGGGCCGTCATGTTCCGGATCCGTTCCTGGCGTTTACGGCAGGCCGGATCATTTTCGTCCAGGAAAAGGGCTTCCAGCTGGGCCGGGGTGCAGGGACGGGCGATCAGGTACCCCTGCAGCAGCATGGGGCCCAGTTCCTGCAGGACGCGCAGTTCATCCTCCCGCTCCACCCCCTCACAGCACACCCGGATGCGGCTGCTGTCCGCCAGCTGGATCATGTTGCTGAGCAGGCGGTAATTGTAGGCGCTGCGGTGAATGTTGCTCACAAACATGCCGTCGATCTTGATCTCGTCCACTTCCAGCTCCTTGAGCCGGCTCAGGCCCGAATACCCGGTGCCGAAATCATCCACCGAGATCTCGATGCCGCTGAGTTTCCATTGGCGGAAGATCTCATTGATGCGGGTGTACTCCACCAGTTCCAGGCTTTCGGTGACTTCCAGGGTCAGGGCATTTCCAGGCAGACCGCTCTCGTGCAGGGCATCCAGCACATCCCGGGCGATGCTCTCCTGATAGAGCTGGGCGAAGGAAAGGTTGACGCTCATCCGAAATTCCGGCGCCTGCTGCCGCCATTGACCGCACTGGGCCAGGGCCTGCCGGAGCACCCACAGCCCCACCTTGCCGATGAGGCCGGACTGTTCCAGCAGCGGGATGAATTCGGTGGGCGGGACCTCTCCCCGCTGTTCCGACCGGTAGCGCAGCAGGGCTTCGGCCCCATACAGGCGGAAACTGTCGGTGCGCACCTGGGGCTGATACATCACCGAGAAGCCCCGGAATTCCTGTTCCACACTGCGTCTGAGCTCGTCTTTCAGTTCCAGGACGCTGAGTTCCTTTTCGTAATCGTCCGCCGAGAAGAACACGATCTTGTCCCGCCCCTGCCGCTTGGCGGCAGCCAGCGTCACCTCTGCGTACTGGTACAGGGTCTCGGCGTCCGGGATCTTGTAGGTCAGCAGGGGCACACAGCCGGCAGAGAGGGTGCAGCAGTCGGCCATGCGCTTCTGCACATAGCGGAAGACCTCGGTGGCCTGGGCTTCATCGGTGTAGGGCAGGACCGCCGCGTAGCAGTCCCCCACCGTATGGTAGACGCGCTGCCGGCCATAGACCGCCTCCTCAAAGGAGGCATGCAGCTGCGCCAGCACCGAATCCCCGTACCGGCGCCCATGCTTGAGGTTGATGGAGCGCAGGTTGTCCACCCCGATGACCAGCAGGCTGGCGGGAGTCTTTTCTTCCAGATAGATCTCCGCATCCTGTTTCAGGCGGTTCAGATCGAATACATCCGGGCGGGATTCTACTTCGGATTCACAGGGGGCAATGCGCCCGATCATCCACTGCGGGCGGCCTTTCGGCCCGATCTGGCTTTTTCCGCAGCTGCTGACCCACACATATTCCCCCGTGTGGGCCCGCAGGCGATAGCGACCTTCGTAGGTGGTGTCCTCCCCCCGGGACAGGCGCCGGTACTGCATGGTCACGATGGGCCGGTCCTGCGGGTGCACGATCTCATACAACTGGCGGGGGGTACAGGTTGCCTCCCGGGAGGGCGGCAGGGCGAACCGGTCCCACATGTTGCGGGAAAACACCGCTGTTCGGTCATGAAAATTGTAATAGAAATAGTATTCGTGAGAACTTTCTCCCAGAAAGTTCAGAGCGTCGCGGGCTTCCTGCGTCAGCTTTTTCAGATCGTATTCCATGACTTTCTCCCGGGCCGGTCGGGCATGGCAGAGCCTTCCCGTTGTACTGTGCAATATTACGTTTTATTATAACAGAGGTACCCGGGCCATGCAAGGCAGCAGGTCTTGCCGCCCCCCTGCCCCGGTTGCTATAATGAAAGGGACACAGGAAGGAGGCGCTTTTCATGCCCCGCTTTTACCGCATCGGCGAGCTGGCCCGCCTGTACGGCGTCAGCCCCGACCTGCTGCGCTATTACGAGGAGCAGGACCTGCTGCGGCCCCAGCGCACCGAAAACGGGTACCGGGCCTACAGCATCGAGGATGTATGGCGGCTGAACGTGATCCGGGATCTGCGCACCCTGGACGTGCCGGTGGAGACCATCCGGGCGTACCTGCAGGACCACAGCGCCGCCACCACCCGCCAGCTGCTTCACGACGAACTGGAACTGCTGGATACCCGCATCCGGCGGCTGCAGGCGCTGCGCCGCACCGTATGCCAGCGCATGGACAGCTGCCAGCGGGCCTACAGCCTGCCGCTGGACACCTGCTTTGTGCAGAAGTTTCCGGCGCGGCGATGCCATGCCCTGCACCAGGCCTACCGCACCGATGCCGAGATGGACCCGCTGATCCAGCAGCTGCGGCGGTTCGACCCGGACCATCTGTATGTGTGGGGCAACGACGGCATCGGGTCCTATCTGGACCTGAACGCTGCCGGACAGGGAGACTGCCAGCGGTACACCGGCGTGTTCATCCTGCACCCCCGGGGAGAGAGCACCCTGCCCCGGGGAGAATACCTCTGTCTGGCCTACCGGGGCCCCAACAGCCAGAACGCCGAGCTGGTTCCCCGCCTGCTGGCCGAAGCCGGCCGACAGGGCTATACGCCCCAGGGGCCGCTGCTGGAATTTCTGCTGGCGGACATCCACATTTCCGGGGACGACGCCGACCATGTGACCGAACTGCAGCTGCGGGTGCACCCCAGACCCGAACCATAAAAAACAGGCCGCTCCCCTGCCGGGGAACGGCCTGCTGTTTTACGGACCGGCGGGTCCGGTTTTTCAGTTGTTGGTGTACTCGTCCGCCAGGGCCGCCAGGATGCGGGGGCTGGTCTCCCGGGTGTCGGTCATGCGGATGGCGTTGCGCAGCGGCAGCACCGCACGGGGAGAGACGGACAGCTCATCAATGCCGATGGCCAGGAAGGTCTCGGTCAGGGTCAGGTCAGCACCCAGCTCACCGCAGATGCCGGTCCAGATGCCGTTCTTGTGGGCGTTGTCGGCCACCATCTTCAGCATGCGGAGCACCGCGGGATGATGGGGGTCATAGAAACGGCCCAGGTCGTTGTTCTGACGGTCGCAGGCCAGGGTGTACTGGGTCAGGTCGTTGGTGCCCACGCTGAAGAAGTCCACTTCCTTGGCCAGACGGTCGCTGAGCATGACGGCGGCGGGGGTCTCGATCATGATGCCGATCTCCACGTCCTCGCTGTAGGGGATGCCCTCGGCCTTCAGTTCCCGCTTCACGTCCTCACACTGACGCTTGGCTTCCCGCACTTCCCACACGTTGGTGACCATGGGGAACATGATGCGCAGCTTGCCGAAAGCGGAAGCACGGTACAGCGCACGCAGCTGGGTGTGGAAGACTTCCGGACGGGTCAGGCAGATGCGCAAAGCGCGCATGCCCATGGCCGGGTTTTCCTCATGAGGCAGGTTGAAGTAGCCGATCTGCTTGTCCGCGCCGATATCCAGGGTGCGGATGATGACTTCCTTGCCGTCCATATCGGACAGGACCTGCTTGTAGGCTTCAAACTGCTGGTCCTCGGTGGGATAATCCTCGCAGTTCAGGTACAGGAATTCGCTGCGGAACAGACCAATGCCGCCGCCGTCGTTGACCTGCACGGCGTGGACATCCTCAGGGCTGCCGATGTTGCAGTAGACCCGGATGCTCTTGCCGTCCTTGGTGATGTTGGGCTGGCCCTTCAGGGTCTCCAGCAGGCGCTGCAGGCGCAGCTGCTCTTCCCGCTTCTTCATCATCTTGTCCCGGGTCATATCGTCGGGATCAATGACCACGCTGCCGGTGGCACCATCGATGATGGCCAGGCGGCCTTCATACTCCGGCTTGAGGGCGTCGCCCACGCCCACG
Source organism: Subdoligranulum sp. DSM 23681 (assembly GCF_057005535.1). Taxonomy (NCBI): domain Bacteria; kingdom Bacillati; phylum Bacillota; class Clostridia; order Eubacteriales; family Oscillospiraceae; genus Subdoligranulum; species Subdoligranulum sp. DSM 23681. Next base: position 801,663 of record NZ_CM168050.1, read on the forward strand.
ATGGCGGGGATGCCCATGGTGCGGGCCAGAATGGCGGTGTGGCTGGAGCCGGAGCCGCCGGCGGTGATGAAGCCCAGGATCTTGGACTTGTCCAGCTGAACGGTCTCGGAAGGAGCCAGATCGTCGGCGGCCAGCAGCACCGGCACGTCGGAAGCGATACCACCCTCCACGGCACCGCCCAGGATGGACAGCAGCCGGCGGGAAACGTCCTTGACGTCAGCGGCGCGGGCCTGCATATAGCTGTCGTCCATGGCCTCGAACATCTCGGCAAACTGCAGGGAGGTATCGGCAATGGCGGCCTCGGCGTTCATCTTTTCGTTGGTGATGCGGTCCTCGATGGCCTCTTCATAATCCAGATCTTCCACCATCATCTGGTGGGTCTCAAACAGCATGGCGGCCTCGTCGCCTGCTTCGGCGCGGGCCTTTTCGGCCAGCTCGCCCAGCTGCTCGATGGCGCCGGTCTGGGCGCCCTTGAAACGATGCCATTCGGCATCGGTGTCTTCCACGGTGTAGCGCGGAATGGCGGTCTTGGCGCGATGGTAGAAATACAGCGGACCGATGCCCACACCGGACGATACGCCCTTGCCCTGAATACTGATCATTGGCTTACACCTCATTCAATCCATAGAAATACGAAAAAAGCGGCCAGCCAGGTGGCTGGCCGCAGACGGAGTCTTGGCAGAAATTACAGGTTGGCCTTGAAGAAAGCTTCCAGAGCCGGAGCGGCGGTCTCCTCGTCGGCACCCTCCACCTTGACGGTGACGGTATCGCCGCACTTGACGCCCATGCCCATCAGGGCCATCAGCTTCAGGGCGTTGACAGACTTATCGCCCTTGGTGATGGTGACAGTGCTCTGATATTTCTTGACTTCCTTGACCAGCAGGCCGGCGGGACGAGCGTGAATGCCAACGGCTTCCTGGATGGTATAAGTGAATTCTTTCATACTTGTTTCCTCCCATACGCACCGGTGTTTCCGGTGCCAATGTATCACTAATATAGTAGCATGTTCGGGCCGCAACGTCAACCAAAAGCGGGCACAAACTCTGTCGCTTTTTCGTCCTTTTTGTACATTGGTGAAATTTTTGACAAAAATTTCGGCTGAAAAAGCCCCGCCGGTGCCCTGCCGTTGTCCGTATAGACGGTCTTTACCGGCGTCTCAGCCTTCGATGAGGCCCAGGCGGACAAAGGCATTGTACAGGACGTTTTCCTCCACATCGTCGGTGACAAAGTCGGCGGCGGCGCGGATCTCCGGCCCGCCGTTGCCCATGGCCACACCCACGGCGCAGGCTTCCAGCAGCGGCAGGTCCACTTTGGCATCCCCGAAGCCGATGGTGTCGGCCCGATCGGCGCCCAGGTGGTCCAGCAGGACCTGCACCGCGTGGGCCTTGGTGATGTTCTTCACCCCCAGGTCCCCGAAAAGGGCGGTCTCTCCCCTGCCGCCCCAGGTCCCGGGCTGCAGGTCCGGGAAGTCCCGCACCGAGTCCAGGTGGTCCTGATAGCTGTGGAGAATGAAGCTGATCTTGTTCACATCGTCCCGGTAGAGCTGTTCCCCCTGCAGGCCGAACTGCAGGTCGGGAAAGATCTCCCGCACCGTCAGCCCTTCCACATCCTTGCCCTTGCGGCGGATATATTCCAGCAGGGTGGGCAGGGCCACCTCCTCAAAGCGCTCGCTGGCAAACAGGCCGTTGTTGCTTTCCAGGTAGAATTCCAGGCCCCGGGCGTGGAGCCAGTCCACCACCCGGCGGCACTGGTCCAGGCTGAGCAGCTGGTGCATGATGACCTGTCCGTCGTCCTCCACATAGCTGCCGTTGCCGCCCAGCAGGCCATTGATCCCCAGCTCCCACAGGTTGGGATAGATCTCGGCCCTGCTGCGGCCGGTGCACAGGTAGACCCGGTGGCCGTTGGCCCGGGCCTTGCGCACGGCCAGGGCGGCGGAGTCCGGCAGACGGTTCTGGTAATCCACCAGGGTGCCGTCCACATCCAGAAAAATGATCTTGGACATCAGCGGTGTTCCTTTCCTTTGATGAAAAAACAGCGGGGCGCATCGGGCCCACGGCCCGGTGCGCCCCGTGCTTTTATGATGAAGCGGAGAATGTCGGATCAGGTCAGGTCCTCGCCGTTGGTGGCGATGACCTTCTTGTACCAGTAGAAGGAATCCTTGCGCAGGCGGCTGTAGTCGCCGGTGCCGTCATCGTACTTGTTGACGTAGATGAAGCCGTAGCGCTTGGCCATCTCACCGGTGGAAGCGGAGACCAGGTCGATGCAGCCCCAGGGGGTGTAGCCCATCAGGTCCACGCCGTCCTTGACGGCCTCGGCCATCTGCTCGATGTGCTGGCGCAGGTAGTCGATGCGGTAGCTGTCGTGAACCGTGCCGTCGGCTTCCAGGGTATCCCGGGCGCCCAGACCGTTTTCCACCACCATCAGGGGGATGCGGTAGCGGTCATAGATCTCGTTCAGGCTGTAGCGCAGGCCCTGGGGGTCGATCTGCCAGCCCCACTCGGAGGCCTGCAGGTAGGGGTTCTTGAAGCCCTGGGCCACGTTGCCGTCGGTCTTGGCGGCATCCTTGTGGGTGGTGATGCAGTTGGACATGTAGTAGCTGAAGGTGTAGAAGTCCACGGTGCCTTCCTTCAGGATCTCGGCGTCGCCGGGTTCCATGTGGATGGTCACGCCCAGGTCCTCCCACAGGCGCTTGGCAAAGGCCGGGTATTCGCCCCGGACCTGCACGTCGGAGCAGTACCAGTTGGTCTTGCGCATGGCCTGCTGGTTGGCCAGGATGTCCGCCGGGTCGCAGGTGTAGGGATAGCTGGTGATGAAGCAGTCCATGTTGCCCATCTTGTATTCGGGGTAGTTGTCATGGGCGTACTTCACAACCAGGGCGCTGGCGATGAACTGATGGTGCAGGGCCTGCAGGCGGGTCTGGGGGTCGTCGGGCATGGCCACGGCGGGGCCGCGGTAGCCCTGGCAGGTGCCCAGGGAGAGCACGCCGCCGAAGGGCATCATGCCGGCGTTGATCTCGTTGAAGGTCAGCCAGTACTTGACCTTGCCCTGGTACCGGGCAAAGATGGCCTTGCAGTAGTTCATGAAAAAGTCCACCAGCTTGCGGTCCGCCCAGCCGTTGTACTTTTCCACCAGGGCGTAGGGCAGCTCATAGTGGCTGATGGTGACCAGGGGTTCGATGCCGTGCTTCTTGCAGCAGTCGAAAACGCGGTCATAGAAGGTCAGGCCGGCCTCGTTGGGCTCGGTCTCCTCCCCGGTGGGGAAGATGCGGGTCCAGTTGATGGAAGTACGGAAGGTCTTGAAGCCCATCTCGGCAAAGAGGGCGATGTCCTCCTCGTAGTGATGATAGAAGTCGATGGCCTCATGGCTGGGGTAGAACTTGTCCGGTTCAATGGTGGGGGTCAGCAGTTTGGGGGTGGTGTGGGTGCCGTTGGTGCACATATCGGGGATGCTGGGGCCCTTGCCGTCCACATCCCAGGCGCCTTCGAACTGGTTGGCGGCACAGGCACCGCCCCACAGGAAATCTTTGCGAAAAACCGAAGCCATAACAGAATACCTCCCGATTTCGGTGGATTATTTGCCGGACCGCGCAAAGGAGCCGCCGCTTTCCGGCGGCTCCGCGGTCAGAACAGGTTCAGGAAAATTGCTTACTTCTTGGCGGGTTCATCCTTGTACAGGACCCAGGTGAGCACGAAGCCGATCACAGAGGCGATCACGGTGCCGATGAGCACATAGATCAGGTTCTGGATGCCGGTGTCGCCGATGGTGTCGATGTAGCTGGGCAGACCGAACAGGCCCAGGCCGCCCATGGTGAAGCTGCGGGTGCCCATGAAGCCGATGAAGGCGCCGCCCACGGCACCGCCGATGCAGGAGTAGACGAAGGGCTTCTTCTTGGGCAGGGTGACGCCGTAGATGGCGGGTTCAGTGACGCCGAAGATGCCGGAGATGAAGGCGGGCAGAGCGACCTTCTTCATCTTGTCGTCACGGGTCTTGAGCAGCATGGCCAGAACAACGAAGGTCTGGGCGAAGGAGACGCAGAAGTAGGGGCTGAGGATAAAGTCATAGCCCAGGTTGGAGTAGTTGATGAGCGCCAGAGGAACCAGGCCCCAGTGCAGGCCGAAGATGACCAGGACCTGCCAGAAGGCACCGATGAGAATGCCGGCGATGAGGCCGCCCACCAAGGGGATGCCGTAGATGGCGCTGAAGATGGCAGTGAGCAGGTTGCACAGGACGGTGGCGACGGGGCCGATGACCAGGTAGGTCAGGGGGACCATGATGACCAGGGTGATGAAGGGCACGACGAAGAGCTTGATGACGTCGGGAATGACCTTACGCAGCCATTTTTCCAGCATGGCGCCCACGCCGCAGGCGATGATGATGGGCACGACCGAGCTGGTGTAGCCGGAAGCGGGCATGATGACCGGGATGCCCAGGAAGGTGGTGTAGTAACTCATCTCGAAGGCAGTGCCGGTGAACAGGGAACCCAGCACCTCGCCGCTGGTGATGTTGACCATGTTGGGATAGCACAGGGCGATGCCGATGGCCATGCCGATGAATTCGTTCATCTTGAACTTCTTGGCGGCGGTGTAGCCCAGGATGATGGGCAGGAAGTAGAAGAAGCCGTCGCCCACGGCGTACAGCACCTGGTAGGTGCCGCTGGTCTCGGGCAGGATGCCCAGGAAGGAGAACAGAGCCAGCAGGCCCTTGATGATGCCGGTAGCGGCCAGCACACCCAGGGTGGGCTGGATGACGCCGGAGATCATATCAATGAGGATGCTCACGGGGCTCTTCTTGCCGCCGTCGGAATCGCCGTCATCGGTGGCGTTGCCGTCCTCGTCCACGGTGCCGGCACCCTGGAAGTGACCCACTTCCAGCACGGCGTCGTACACGTCGGTGACGCTGTTGCCGATAACGACCTGATACTGGCCGCCGGACTGCATGACCTTGATGACGCCGTCGGTGGCTTCCAGGACTTCCTTGTTGGCCTTGGATTCATCCTTCAGCTTGAAGCGCAGGCGGGTGATGCAGTGGGCCACACTGTTGATGTTGGATTTGCCGCCCACGTTCTGGATGATAATGCGGGCGAGACCATCGTATTTGCTGGGCATAAGACGATTCTCCTTTACTGTTTGGTGAGACTCTTCGGTCAGTTCGATCCGCACACGGCCGTTTCGTACCGTGCAGACCGCCACTCCCGGCAATGCTGCCAGGGCGTGGGGGTCCGTCAGGCTCTGGTCCTTGACGGAGACCGAAAGGCGGCTGCCCCGGCGGGAGGCGTCCGCAATGTTGGCCGCACCGCCCAAAGGCGGCAGGAATTCCGCGGGCAGATGGCCCGGGGTCCGGTTCGGCTCCATAGCAGATCACCTCTCAAAACAATCATACGGGGATGCCGCGTGACTGCGGAAAATGTATATGCACCGCCCTCGCGCGCCGGGCGTAGACATACCAACGGGAAGACAAGACAGGTTCCGGCAAAAAAAGGACCCAAAACACAATTTTCGCACCGGCAGTACGGCCACAGGGGTCATACGGCTGCGGGACAGTGTTTTGGGTGACGCCCCGCAAGCTGAGTACGGGTAACGATCCTAGAATTGTCCTGGAAACTTTATTCGGCGTCCTTGTCGGGCTGCTGCTCCGACTTGACGCGGTGGATGTGCATGGTCAGGTGCAGTTCCTCTTCCTCGGTACAGGTCCAGCCGTAGCGGTCCTTGAGGTAGCGGGAGACCTGCCGGGTGCAGGTGTAGATTTCGGGGTACTGGCGCCGCACGGCTAGAAACAGGTCCCGGCTGCCGGCATCGGCGGGAAGGGGGCTGCCCTGCATCATCCGCTGCACCAGATACCGCAGGTGCATGGCGAAGCGGGAATAGTTGAAGCTGTCCCGGTCCAGGGTGATGTCGAACGCCTTTTCCACGATCTCGGTGAGCTCGGTGATGATCTGCGCGCTCTGCATGGTGGCGTGCATATCGCGGAAACCCGATTCCCTTGCCGAACACAACCACTTCGTGGCCCTTGGCATCCCGGGCCAGGGCGCTGTTGTTGTTGATCTTCTTGATGATTTCCATGCGATCCCACCTGGTCAGAATGTTGGCTGCAGGCTTTTTTGACAAAAAAATAACCTCAAAGGCATATACGCCAGCCGACACATTCAATTCCATGGGTCGCTGTGTACAAGTAATGCCTCGGAGGTGAGTAACAACCTTGTTTCTGTACATATGATACCCGTTTATTCAAAATTTGCCCATACCTTTTCCATAACTTTTTTGAACAAATTTATAAACGGTGATTTGTTCAAATTGATCATAGGCTTTGCAGCAAGCGACGGATCGTCTCCTCCGGCCGGGGGGTGTGGTCGGCGTAGCGCCCCCGCAGTTCGGCGGCGGCCGTCTCCATGATATAGGGGTGTCCCACCAGGTCCAGCATGGCCACATCGTTGTAATTGTCCCCGAAAGCCATGACCTCCGCGGGAGAAAAGCCCAGGGCATCACACAGGCTCTGCACCCCTATCCCCTTGTTGGCCAGGGTGGTGTCGATCCAGTAAGGCCCCGCCACTGCGGCGTTGGCCTGTTTCCATTTGGGCACGAACCGGTCAGCGTAGGCCCCCACCCCGTCGGGCAGGTAGACGCTGACCTTGATGATCTCCTCCGGGATCTGGGCCGGATCGGTGATGACGGTGTGGTTGTTGCCGATCTCATGGATGCGGTGGTGCATGCCGATGCCCCGCTCCATGAGGTAGCTCATGTTCTCCCCCGAGAGCATGACCTCCCCCCGGCCGTCGGAGTTGTTCCACATATCCCAGGCGATGGCTTCGGCCAGGTCCCGGGGCATGGGGGTCTTGGCGATGGCCTTGCCGTCCTGAAAGACGATGCCCCCGTTTTCGCACAGGAACACACAGTGTTCCGCCACCGGGGCAAAAAGCTTGCGCAGGCTGGTGTACTGCCGGCCGCTGGCCGGACAGAACAGGATGCCGCGGCCGGCCAGTTCCCGGATCTCCTCACAGATCTCGTCGCTGATGGCGCTCTGCCCGTAGGGCAGCAGTGTGCCGTCCAGGTCGCTGCAGATCATCTTCACTGCCATCTTACTCTTCCTTTCCCGCTTTCCCTTTTCCGCAGGCCCGGGCATGGGCCCCGGCCAGATCACAGTATTCCCGCACATTATGGATCAGTTCCGCCGCCTTTTCCGGCGTGACGGTCCCCCGCACCTTGCCGGGGACCCCCATGACCAGACTGTGGGGCGGAATGACGGTGTTTTCGGTGACCAGGGCGCCCGCGGCAATCAGGCTGCCCTGCCCCAGCACCGCCCCGTTGAGCACGGTGGCGTGCATGCCGATGAGGCAGTCGTCCCCCACGGTACAGCCGTGGACCACGGCGCTGTGGCCGATGCTCACCCGGTCCCCGATGACCACATCCAGGTCCGGGCCGGTGTGCAGCACGGCGTTGTCCTGCACGTTGGAGTCCTTTCCCACCCGGATGCGGCCGGTGTCCGCCCGGAGCACCGCTCCGTACCAGACACTGCTGCCTTCTTCCAGGGTCACATCCCCCGCCAGCACCGCCGTGGGTGCCACAAAGGCGGCGGCTGCCGCCTGCGGGGCCTGTCCGTTATACTCGATCTCGGGCATCTTCCCATTCCCCCTTGTTCCGGTTTCTATGATACAATACCCGGACACACCATGTAAAGTGTCTTGTTCCCCAAAGGAAAAGCCGGGGCACAAGCCCCGGCCTTCCCGTAAGGTGCTCAGCGCCTGCCGCGCTGCTCCCGTTTCTGGTAATCCTCATCGATCCGCATCTTCCAGCCGGCATCCAGCGGGCAGTCGCAGCGCACCGCGCTGACCGCATCGCTGAGCACGTCGTAGTTCAGGCGGGTGCCGGCGGAGTCGGCGTGGTAATTCACCGCATGGTCCGCGCCGATGCCGAACCGCCGGGCCGTCCCCACCGCGTCGATGTTGGCGCCCAGGAACAGGAACTCCCAGCCGTACACCTTCTGCTGGCGTTCAATCATGCTGCGCACTTCCGGAGCGCTGTAGCGGCGGCTGGCGTTTTCCATGCCGTCGGTGGTGATGACGAACAGGGTGTGCGCCGGCACGTCCTCCGTCCGGATGTATTTGTGCACATTGGAAATGTGGTGGATGGCACCGCCGATGGCATCCAGCAGGGCGGTGCACCCCCGGACGGTGTAGTCCCGCTCGGTCATGGGCCGGATCTCCCGCAGGTCCACCCGGTCATGAATGACCTGGCTGACATTGTCGAAGAGGACGGTGGAGACCAGCACTTCCCCCGGCTCCTTCTTCTGCTTTTCGATCATGGAGTTGAAGCCGCCGATGGTATCGGCTTCCAGGCCGCTCATGGAACCGCTGCGGTCCAGAATGAACACGAGTTCGGTCAGATTTTCTTGCATGGGATTTTCCTCCGTTTTGGTGTGAATGGGTTGGATTGCCTGTCCTTGTGCATCCATCATACCGGATCACGGAGAAAAAACGGTCGCCCGTCAGGCGACATTCAGCCGCCCAGCAGGTTCTGGTCAAAGGCGAACAGGGCCTCGTTGATGGCAAAGATATCATAGTTGCCGTGTTCGATGAAATATTCCACAATGATATCCGCCTTGCTGCTGCGGGAGAGGGCAAACCCCGCTTTCATCAGCAGTTCCCGGGTCTCCTGCAAAGGCAGTTCCAGGGCAATGGCAAAGGCCAGCGCCGTGGCCTTGCTGGGCCGGTACAGCTTGTGGCTGCGGATCTTGGAAAACAGCTTGCGGCTGATGTTGGCCTTTTTATAGCACTGCACATCGGTCATGCCCTTCTCGTCGATCTTGCGCAGCAGCATCTGGGAAAAGCTTTCATCCAGGCCGTCCAGGGCCTCTTCCAGGGAGGCGGACATGGCCGCGCAGGGCGGCGCGTCGATGGACGGTGCGGCCTGCGCCATATCCTCCAGAAGCGCCCGGAGATGGCGGGTGTGCTCGGCGTAGGAGGTGGCGTGCACATCCTCGTACCGGTCATCGATATAGGAGCGGAGATCCGTGAAGAGCTGCTGTCCGATGGTGGTGGAGTCCCGGTCGAACAGGACCATGTAGACGGTCATTTCCCGGTCGGCCAGGAAGTCCCGGATGGTGTCCACCGCCACCTGCAGGGCCTGGACCTTGGGATAGCCGTACACCCCCGAGGAGATCAGGGGAAAGGCCACCGTTTCACAGTCGTGTGCGGCGGCCAGTTCCAGGGAGGTGCGGTAGCAGGAGGCCAGAAGTTCCCGTTCCCCGTGGGTGCCGCCCCGCCATACCGGCCCCACCGTGTGAATGACGTACCGGCAGGGCAGCGCATATCCCCCGGTGATCTTGGCGTCGCCGGTCCTGCAGCCGCCCAGGGTGCGGCATTCGGCCAGCAGCCCCGGTCCGGCGGCCCGGTGGATGCAGCCATCCACCCCGCCTCCGCCCAGCAGGGAGGTGTTGGCGGCGTTGACAATGGCATCCACCTTCATCCTGGTGATGTCGTTCCGGACGATCTGCAGCGGCATAACGGGTTCCTCCTTACATCGGGACGGTTTTGTCTTTATTGTAGACGCCCCGCCCCTTTTTGTAAACGGGCATGGACGCCGCACAACAAAAAAGCAGCCCCGCCGACCGGCGGGACCGCCCACAGCGTCACAGGACCTTGGACAAAAAGGCCTTGAGACGCTCGTTCTCGATATGGCTGAAAAATTCCTGCGGGGGCTTGTCCACCTTGACCACGCCCTCGTCGATGAAGATGACCCGGTTGGCCACCTCCCGGGCAAAGCCCATCTCATGGGTGACCACCACCATGGTCATGCCGCCCCTGGCCAGCTCCTTCATGAGTTCCAGCACCTCGCCCACCATTTCGGGGTCCAGGGCGCTGGTGGGCTCGTCAAAGAGCAGCACTTCCGGGTTCATGGCCAGGGCACGCACAATGGCAATGCGCTGTTTCTGGCCGCCGGAAAGCATGTTGGGGTAGGTATCGGCCTTGTCCGCCAGACCGATGCGTTCCAGCAGTTCCATGGCCTTGGCGTCGGCGGTGGTCTGGTCCATCAGGCCCAGGTGCACCGGGGCCAGGGTGATGTTCTTCTTCACCGTCAGGTGGGGGAAGAGGTTGAAGTGCTGGAACACCATGCCCATCTTGGCGCGCAGGGCGTCGATGCCCTTCTCGGTGACTTCCTGGCCGTCCAGGGTGACGGTGCCCTCGTCCGGCTCTTCCAGCCGGTTCAGGCAGCGCAGGAAGGTGGACTTGCCGCAGCCGGAAGGCCCGACCAGCACCACCACATCGCCCTTGTTGATGGTCAGGTCCACACCCTTCAGGACCTGCAGACCATTGTAGCTTTTCTTCAGTCCCTTAACGACGATCACTCTGCGCCAGCCTCCTTTCAAACTTGCCCAGCAGCCAGGTAAAGATCATGACCAGCACCAGATAGATGACGGCGATGCCCAGCAGCGGGTACATGCACTCATAGGTGCGGCTGTAAATGCCCTGGGCCGCATACAGCAGTTCCTTGCCGCCGATAACGGTGATCAGGGAGGTATCCTTGAGCAGGACGATGAACTCATTGCCCAGGGCCGGCAGGATGGAGCGGATGGCCTGGGGAATGATGATCTTGACCATGGTGGTGATGTAATTCAGGCCCAGGCTGCGGCCGGCTTCCATCTGGCCGGGGTCCACGGCCATCAGGCCGCCGCGGATGATCTCGGACACATAGGCGCCGGAGTTGATGCCCAGGGTCAGGGCGCCCACCATGGTGAAGTTGCGGCTGGAGGCAAAGATGACCATGCCCATGATCAGCAGCTGCACCATCATGGGGGTACCGCGGATGACGGTGACATAGACCTTGAACGCGCCGTTCACAAAGCCCAGGAGCGCGTTGCGGTGGTGGGGGCGCTGCTGGTCGTGGGCCACACGCACCAGGGCCACGGTGCCGCCCAGGATCACGCCGATGGCCAGGGCCACCGCCGTGACCACCAGGGTGGTGCCCACGCCTTCAATGTACTGCAGCCAGCGGTCATTGGCCAGGAACGCCCGGTAGAACTTGAGGAATCCGTCCTGCCAGGCAGTCAGATCCCCGCCGTTATCGGCCAGAGCCGACAGGATTTCAAACTGTTGGGTCAGGTATGCCATGAAGGAGCCGCCTTTCGTTGGAATGTGTAAAACCACAAAAGAGGCGGCCCTTCCGGGGCCGCCCCGCGGCGCTGTTCACGCCGTTGTGTGCTTATTCAGCCGTGCTGCTGGCAGCGTCGCCGCTGTCGGTGTTGATGTACTTGGCAACGATGGAGTCCACAGTGCCGTCAGCCTTCAGTTCGGCCAGGGCGCCGTTGATGGCATCCAGCAGAGCGGTGTTGTCCTTGTTGACGCCGATGGCGTAGTCCTCATTGGCGTACTCGGTGTCCAGGATCTTCAGACCGGGGTTGGCCTTGACGAACTCCTGCGCAGGAGCGTTGTCGATGACCACGCAGTCCACCTGGCCGTTCATCAGAGCCTGCACAGCGGTGATGCCGTTGTCGTAGGCGATGACGTTGTCCTCACCGAAACCGCCGTTTTCCGGGGTGTCGGAGCAGTAGATGTAACCGGTGGTGCCGGCCTGGGTGCCGATGAGCTTGCCCTGCATGTCATCGATGGAGGCGATGTCGGAATCTTCCGGCACGATGACGGACTGGATGCCGTTGGCGTAGGAGTCGGTGAAGTTCATGACAGCCTTGCGCTCGTCGGTGACGGTGACGCCGGCCATGACCATGTCGCTCTTGCCCTGCTGCACAGCCAGCAGAGCCGCGTCAAAGTCCATATCGTCGATCTGCAGTTCCAGGCCCAGCTTGTCAGCGATGGCGCCGGCGATCTCCACGTCGATGCCCTCGAAGTCACCGCTGTCGTTGGTCATCTCGTACGGGGGGAAGGCGGCGTTGGTGGACATGGTCAGCACGCCGTCGGTGACGGTGGTGAACTCGCCGGAAGCGGTCTCGGCGGAAGCAGTCTCAGCGCTGGCAGCCTCGGCGGTGCCGGTCTCGGTGGAAGCGGTACTCTCAGAGGAAGCGCCGCAGGCGGTCACGCTGAACACCATGCCGGCGGCCAGCAAAACGGAAAGAAGCTTTTTCATGTGATAACCCTCTTTTTGTACAATGTTCTGTTCTTTTCCCTCTTGAACCGGCGGACATGCGCCGCCGGGATACCCTTTAGTATAGATTTGTATTTATTCATTGTCAATGAATAAATATTACATCCTTCTATTTTCAGCAGTTCGTGCAAAAGGCTCCGGGTCCCCCTTTGCTTTTTTGGCAGTTTTTGCACGAAAAAAGCCCGCTCCGGCAAAAGAACCGGAACAGGCATGCTCTCATTTCCTGCGAAGGCGCGTCAAACAGCCCCGACTTCCTCCCGGGTGTTCAGGCGGTAGCCGATCTTGTACACGGTCTGGATCTCCTTTTCCAGGCCCAGCTTGCGGCGCAGGCGCTGGATATGGACATCCACCGTGCGGGTGGCGCCCTGGTAGCCGTAGCCCCAGGCGATCTCCAGCAGCTTAGTCCGGCTGAGGGCCAGGTTGCGGTTGAGCACCAGGGTTTCCAGCAGGGAGTATTCCTGGGGGGTCAGGGCCACGGTATGCCCGCCCCGCAGCACCTGACGGCCGGCCATGTCCACCTCGATGTCATGGAAGTGGAATTCCTGCCCGGACGCCGCCCCGGCACCCAGGGTATGCTGCACGGCCCCCACCAGTTCCATGACCTCAAAGGGCTTGGCCAGACACCGGGCGCGCAGCGCCTCCGGGCAGGAGGACAGCCGGGACTGGGACGCCAGCACCAGTGCGGGATGGCCGTTTTCCCAGGCATGCACACCTTCAAAACCGCCGGAACCGGGAACATCCAGGTCCAGGATCACCAGATCGTATACCTTGCGGCGGTCCAGTTCCGCCGCCTGCTGTGCCGTTTCAGCCTGGTCACAGTTATGTCCGACCAGGTGCAGATTCACCGCCATGCGCTGTGCGATGGCGTGTTCGTTTTCAACAATCAGGATCGTTGCCATACTTCAACAGCCTCTTTACATAGATATTCCGCAATCTTCCCCCGCAAATCCGGGCGGAGTTTCTCTGCCGCAAGGAAAACCCCGCTTATACTATATAACGATTCATGTATCGAAGATGTTACAGCCCAAGGGATTTTTTGTGTGTTTTTTTCGTTTTATGACAATATTTGCACGTTTTTCTTTTGTTTTGCCTTCTTTACAGGCCCATGGTATAATGGGGAAAAACGCGGCCCGGGGCCGTGCAGGGAGGTTTTGCCATGCAGCAGGTAAGGATGGTTCTGATCGGGTTTGGCGGCATGGGGCGCAAGTACGCCGCCATGCTGCGGGACAAGGAAGTGGAGGGCATGGTGCTCGTCGGCGTATGCTGCCGCAACGCCCCCGGGCAGCAGCTTCTGCGGGAGGAATACCCGGGGGTGGCCATCTACCGGGATGTGGAGGACACCCTGGCCCACGCCGGGGATTTTGATGCCGCCCTCATCGTGACGCCCCACACCAGCCATGTGCAGATCGCACGCCGGATGGTGGCGGCCGGCAAGCACATCCTGCTGGACAAGCCCGCCGGCGTATACGCCCGGGATGTGCGGGCGCTGGTGGACCAGGCCCGCACGGCGGGGGTCAGCTTCGGGATGATGTTCAATACCCGGGCCAACGCGGCTTTCGGCAAGGCGCGGGAGCTGCTGCAGGCCGGCGCCGTGGGGACCCCCGTGCGGGCGGTCTGGGTGTGCAACACCTGGTTCCGCACCCCGGCGTACCACCAGTCTTCGCCCTGGCGCAGCAGCTGGCTGGGAGAGCGCGGCGGTCTGCTGATCAACCAGAGCCAGCATTATCTGGATATCTGGCAGTGGCTGCTGGGGGCACCGGACGGGGTGTACGCCGACCTGTCCTTCGGGCGGTATGCGCCCATCACGGTGGATGATGCGGTGGACATGCAGCTGTACTATGACAACGGCCTGCACGGCACCTATATCAGTTCCACCGGGGAAAATCCGGGGATGAACCGGCTGGAGATCTGGGGAGAAAAGGGACGGCTGTGCGTGGAGGACACCGCCCGCCTCTTCCTGGATGAAAATGAGATGACCACCACTGAATACGCCGCCGTCAACCGGGAGATATACGGGAAGCTGGCCCATCACAGCCGGGAGATCCCGGTACAGGCCAACCCGGAAGTATACCAGACGATCCTGCAGAATTTCTGTGACCATCTGCGCAGGGGTGTGCCCCTGATCGCCGACGGGGAGGATGGCCTGCGGACGGTGGAACTGACCAACGCGGCCTATGTTTCGGCCTGGCAGGAGCGCAAGGTCCGCCTACCGGTGGACCCTGCCGTATATGAGGAACTGCTGCAGAAGCGGATGGAGGAAGAGCAGGGCCTTGTGCAGGGCTGAACAGTCCGGCCCGTCCAAAGAAAAAGCGCCGTCCCAGTGATGCCGGGGCGGCGCTGCTTTTTTATGGGAACTTATTCGGCGTCGGCTTCCTTGGCCACAAAGACCAGGGCGGCACAGCCCGGTCCGATGTGGGTGCCGATGGCAGCACCCAGGCGGGCCACACGGCCGCCGGACAGGTGCAGGTTTTCGTGCATATAGCGATGGATGGGGGCGGTGATGGTCTTCTGGTCGGAATAGAGCAGCACATAGCCGTAGCGCGCATCCACCCCGCCCAGCTTGTCGATCTGCTTGAACAGGGCCACCATGGCGCCGGGACGGCCCCGGGCGGTATCGGCCAGCTTGATCTCGCCGTCAATGACCGACAGCACCGGCTTGATGCCCAGTGCGCCGCCCACCAGGGCCACGGCAGCGGGCAGACGGCCGCCCTTGTGCAGGTGTTTCAGGCTGTCCACGATGCCCAGGATGCGGATGCGGCCCTTGAGTTCCTCCAGGGCATCGGCGATCTCATCCAGGGTCTTGCCCTCCTCCCGCAGGCGCAGGGCCTCCCGGATGAGGATGGCTTCGCCCTGAGACGCGGTGCGGGAATCCACAAAGCGGACGTTCTCGAACTCGCAGGTTTCGGCGGCCAGACGGGCGCACTGGTAGGTGCCGGACAGATTGGAGGAGATGAGCACCGCCAGTACCTCGTCCCCCGCGGCGGCAGCCTCCTCAAAGAACTGGATGAAGGTGTCCGGGGAAGGCTGGCTGGTGCGAGGCAGCTTGGCCTCCACACTCAGGCGGGCGTAATATTCGTCGCCGGTCATGTCCACCCCGTCCAGGATGGTTTCACCGTCGGCAAAGAGCACGTGCAGGGGTACAATGGTCACCCCGGGACGGTTGGCGTCGGCGGGGGTCAGGTCAGCGGCGGAGTCGGTCAGGATGCGGATCATAACAGCAAGCCTCATTTCTCGGCGCAACCGTGCAGACTGCAAAAGGTCCACCGTTTGTTTCTTTTTATTGTAGCATATTTTTGCGGGATGTCAAAAATTAAACCGCTGTGCAAAGTTTTTTCCGGGGATTCAGTCGTGCCAGGTCAGCACCGCAAACAGGTTCACCGCACTGGAGCACAGGATCATGATTCCCACCAGCCGCATGACCATGGCGGCGGAGGCCCCCGGCGCAAACAGGGCATACAGGCCCAGCAGCACACAGACGATGCCCACAGCCAGGGGTACCCACCAGGCCCGGTCCCCCCAGGCACGGCGGGCCATGGCGGCCTGGATGTTGCTCATGCCGGTAACCAGCAGAAAGACACAGACGATGGTGCCCACCAGGCTGACCAGCATGCCGGGGCTGAGGATGAAGAAAAAGCCGATGACCGCCGCGCCCACACTGAGGGGCAGCAGCGGGCTGGAGATGAAGGTGGCGCGCTGGAAGGCCAGGGCGTTGACGATGCCGCAGATGCCGGCCAGCAGGATCAGCCAGCCGATAAAGCTGCACAGAGCGGCGGTGGCGTTCCAGGGACGGGCCACCAGGAAAAGACCCAGCACCACCCCGGCCACAGGCATGACCAGACGGTCCCATTGCAGATGTTTCATGGCAGATTGCCTCCTTTGATTTTCCCGGCAGAGGCCGGGATCGTTTCCGGTCCGGCAGGATCAGGAATCGCTGTCCCGGCGGCGCAGGCGGGGTGCCCCACCGGGGGCGGGGTCCACATCCAGCCCCAGCAGGTCGGCGGCCTCGGTGGGTTCCAGCTGCTGCACCGATTCCAGCTTGCGGGTGATGGCCCGGCTGCGGGTGCCGATGAGTTCTTCCAGATCGCTGCCGGTCTGGTTCAGGTGCCGCTGCATGGCCTGCAGACCGGTACCGAACTTTTCAAATTCAGTCTTGACCGCTGCCAGCACCTGCCATACCTCGCCGGAGCGTTTCTGGATGGCCAGGGTGCGGAATCCCATCTGCAGGGCGTTGAGCAGGGCCGCCATGGTGGAGGGGCCCGCCACGCTGATCTGGAATTCCCGCTGCAAGGTCTCGGTCATGCCGGAGGAGACCACCTCCGCATACAGCCCCTCAAAGGGCAGGAAGAGGACGCCGAAAGCGGTGGTGTAGGGCACCTCGATGTACTTGTCGTGGATGTCCTTGGCTTCCTGGCGCAGCACCGTGTCCAGCTGCCTGCGGGCAGCGGCCACGGCGGCGGCATCCCCGGAATCCCGGGCCTGCACCAGCTTGGCGTAGCTGTCCCCGGGGAACTTGGCGTCGATGGGCATCCAGACGGTGCCCCCCTGCCCCGGCAGCTTCACCGCGAATTCCACCCGGTTGGCGCTGCCCGGAACGGTGGCCACATTTTCCGCATACTGACCGGGCGCCAAAATCTCCTGCAGGATGGCCCCCAGCTGCACTTCGCCCAGCATGCCCCGGGTCTTGACGCCGGACAGGACCCGTTTCAGGCCGCCCACGTCGGCGGCCAGGGTCTGCATCTCGCCCAGGCCTTTGTACACCTGTTCCAGCTGGGCGCTGACGGTGCGGAAGGATTCGGAGATCCGCTTCTGCAGGGTGTCCTGCAGCTTCTCGTCCACCGTGCCCCGGATCTCATCCAGCTTGCGGTTGTTGTCCGCCCGGATGGTGTTCAGCCCCTGGACCAGGGCCCCCCGCATGCCGTCCAGACGGGCGGCGTTGGAGTCTTCCAGGCCTTTGAGCCGGTTTTCCAGCAGGGCCAGCTGGGCGGCGGTGGCATCGCCGGCGGCTTTCTGGCGGGCAGCCCCCGCCTTGTCGATGGCTTCCAGCCGCGCGGTGGCAGCGGCACTGCTCTGGCGCTGGCTTTCGGCCAGAATGGTGCCCAGATCCCGCACCGATGCCTGGGTGGAGCGGGCGGTCTCGGCCTGGGTGGCGCGCAGCTGGTCGGCCAGCAGGTCGGTCTCGGATTCGATGACCTTTTGCAGGGTACGGGCCAGCTGCCCGTCATCCCCCTCCTCCCGGCTGCGGCGCAGGGTCAGCACCAGTACGGCGGCCAGCAGGACGTCCCCCACCAGGGCCAGCACCAGCAGCAGATAAATCAGCGGTTCCATATGTGTTCTATCTCCTCTTGTTTGATGGGTTCAGTATACCACAGGGAGCCGCCCGTTACAACCATTTGTTGTTCTTTCACAAAAAAATCAGCGCAGCCCCAGCCAGAAAATCACCGCAAAGCCCATGGCAATGAACAGGGCGCCCAGCAACTCCGCTTCCAGGCTGCGGCGCTCCACCACTTCGGGGGTGGCGGGGTTGTACCAGATCTCCACCACCGTGCCCACGCTGTTGGGGCGGTCAGCCCAGAAGGAGTCATTGGTGGGGGCCACATGGCGGATGCCGTCGGGGGAGGTGAACTCCACCACATAGCAGTATCCCCCGCCCCGTTTGCGGCGGGAGGAGCCCACCCGGCGGCATTCCAGCACCCGGGCGGGCAGGCACATACCGCCGCGGACCACCCGGTATTTTTCCCACAGGCAGGCAGCGCCCAGCACGATGAACACCGCACCCAGCACACAGTACACAAAATTCAGGATCGTCATGGCAGGCACCTCCGGGTCAGGTCAGGGAAAAGCTGCCTTCCAGCGCCAGATACTGGTCGAACAGCAGGCGGCTCACGCGTGCGCCGTACAAAAAGGCGGGATGGTCGTTCACTTCCAGCTTGTTGGCAAAATCCTTGCACATGAGCACCACCACATAGTCGCCGTAGGGGGTGTGGACCAGGCCGCCGTCATTGCGGCAGGCGTCCATGCTGCCGCTCTTGCTGGCGGTGTAGATCAGGTCCGGATCGGCACCGGATTCCTCGGCGTCGGTGTAGTAGGGGGGCAGGTTGCCGGTGAGCATGGCGTTGTAGTGCTGCTGGCGCAGGATGGCGCGCATGGCCGCACTGGCAGCGGGGCTGACCAGCTCGCCCCTGGCCAGCAGGGCAAAGAAACGGCCCATGTCCCGGGGGGTGATGGTGCCCAGAGGCTCCCCCCAGTTGTCCGAGGCCAGACGGCGGTGGAGGGTGGTGGCCCCGCAGCCGATGGAACGGATGAAAGCGTTGATGGTGTCCAGACCCAGGTAGTCGATGAGCATGTTGGTGGCGATGTTGTCGCTGCAGATGATCATGAGGGTGGCCACATCACCGGCCCGCAGCTTGGCCCCGGGGCCTAAGGAGCGGATCATGCCGGAGCCGTCCACAAAGTGCCGGTCCTCATAGGTCAGCACCTCGTCCAGGCTGGCCTTGCCCTGCTCCGCCCGGTCATACAGGCAGCCCAGCACAAAGATCTTGATGGTGGAGGCGGATTCAAAGGGTTCGTCGGCGCCGCGCTCCACCACATGGCCGCGCAGGTCGTCGGCGTAAACGCACATGGTGGCATCCAGGCCGCAGAGTTCGGCGTCGATGCGTTTTTCCAGAGTGAGGGATGGATGAGGCATGGGGATTCTCCTTCATATAAAGCTCAGAGGTTTTCGGCAAAGAAGCGGGCGGCGTTGTTCCAGAAGATCTTTTCCACCTGGGTCTCGGTGAGGCCCGCCCTGCACAGGCCTTCGGCCAGACGGGGCATGTCCTGGGCGCCGGCGATCTCCAATTCGCCGCCGATGCCGTCGAAATCACTGCCCAGGGCCAGACAGTCCTCCCCCGCCAGGTTCATGATGTATTTTGCGTGGCGGGCCATGTCGGTGACCCGGCTTTTCAGATTATGGCGTTCCGGGCTGTCGTCCAGGAAGGCCGGACAGAAGTTCAGCCCGATGAGGCAGCTCTTCTCTCCCATGGCTTTCAGCAGGTCGTCGGGCAGGTTGCGCACATGGGGGCAGCAGGCCCGGGCGTTGGAGTGGCTGGCCACGAAAGGCCGGGTGCTGTGCTGCAGCACGTCCCGGATGCCCGCGTCGGACAGATGGGCCACGTCCACCAGCATGTGGAGCCGCTCCATTTCCCGCACGAATTCCACGCCCCGGTCGGTCAGGCCGCCGGTGGTGTTGGGGGCCACCGGCCAGGTGTCCTCGTTGTAATCAGGGCCCACGTTGGGTTCGGCCAGCTCGTTCTTGTGGTTCCAGGTCAGGGTCATCATCCGCACGCCCAGGCGGTAGAAGTCCCGCAGGATGGCCGGGTCCCCGTGGCAGGTGCCGCCCTCCTCCACCGTGAGCATGGCGCCGATACGGCTTTCTTTGGCCAGATTCTGTACGTCCTCCCCGGTGCGCACCCAGACCAGATCATCGGGGTACTGGGCCAGCAGAGTGTGGAAGATGTCCATCTCCTGCAGGGCGGTGTGCATGGGGTCTTCGGGAGCGCCCAGGTCCACAAAGCAGGCAAAGCACTGCAGCCCGTAGCCGGACTGTTTCAGCCGCTGCAGGTCGATCATCAGGTCGTTGTGGGCAAAGCTCTTGGGGGCGCCGCTGAGCTGGGCATGGCGCAGTTCGGACAGGGTATCGCAGTGCAGGTCCCAGACTTTCACGGCTTACACCTCCTCAAACCCGGGCACACCGGTGATGCCGATGCCCGGGGTCTCGTTCATCACAATGCGGGCGCCCTCGTACACCGGGCCGCCGGTGTAGGGGTCCACGCTGCACAGGCTGGGGCCGTCCAGGTCCACGCAGGTGATGACCGACCGGGCCGCCGCCAGATGGGCCGCCGCCGACACCGCCAGCTTGCTTTCCAGCATGCAGCCCATCATGCACTGCACGCCATAGACCTCCGCCGCGGCACAGATCTTCTGGGCCTGCCAGATGCCGCCGGTCTTCATCAGTTTGATGTTGATCATGTCGGCGGCATGGCGCTGGAGCACGTTCAGGGCATCCTCCGGGGAGAAGACGCACTCATCCGCCAGGATGGGGGTGGTCACCCGGTTGGTGATGTATTCCAGGCCGTCGATGTCATGGGCAGGCACCGGCTGTTCCACCAGTTCCGGGTTGACCCCGGCATCCTCCAGGGCGGTGATGATCCGCACCGCCTGCTTGGCGGTCCAGCCCTGGTTGGCGTCCACCCGCAGGGCCACATCGGGGCCCACGGCCTCCCGGATGGCTTTGAGCCGGGGGATGTCGGCCAGACCTTCCTTGCCTACCTTGACCTTGAGCACACGGAAGCCCTCGGCCACCGCAGACTTGGCATCCGCCACCATTTCCGGCACCGGATTCACCGAGATGGTCAGGTCAGTTTCCAGGGTGTTGCGGGCACCGCCCAGCACTTTATACAAAGGCTTGCCGCAGCTTTTGGCAAAAAGGTCATAGATGGCCATGTCCACAGCGGCCTTGGCGCTGGTGTTGTGCACCATGCAGCGTTCCAGCCTGGTCATGACCGTGTCCAGGTCTTCCACCTCCATGCCGGTCAGGGCCGGGGCGATGAACTCCTCCACGGCGGTGTGCAGGGACCCCAGGGTCTCGCCGGTGATGACGGCGGTGGGCGGCGCTTCGCCGTAGCCCACAGCGCCGGTGTCGGTCTCGACCCGGACCAGGAGATCGTGCACGCTGTCCACCGTGCGCAGGGCCGTCTTGAAGGGGGTGCGCAGGGGGATCTGACATTCGGTGGTGGTGATGTTGGTGATTTTCATAAAGATGCACCTGCTTTTTATGGTAAAATGACGGGCCGCAATCAGCCCAACAGATCGGCAAATTCGGAGAGGGCATGGCAGACGGTGCCGTCGTATCCCACCATGGGCACAGCGGCGGCCAGGGCGTTGAGCACCGATTCCTCGGCGGCTTCGGCGGCGGCCAGGAAGAGGGGATCCAGCTTGTCCTCATTGAAAACGGCACGGGTGGCGATCTCGGCGGCATCCCCCCGGTGGATATCGTGGGCGGTGGTGAAGCCGATGGTGATATCCCCGCTGCCGTGGCCCCAGTAGCTGCCCACCCGGGCCAGACCGGCGGCACACCGGCGGCAGACCCGGCCCAGCTGACGGCTGGACAGGGGCAGGTCGGTGGCCAGGACCAGAATGCAGCTGCCCTTGTCTTCCGGGCGGGGTTCGCCCTGGATGCGGCGGCGGATCTCCGCACCCACATGGCGGCCCAGGATGTTCAGCTCCGAAAGCTGGCCGTGGTTGCACAGGGCCAGCACCCCGATGCAGAAATCCCGTCCGGCCACCTTGACCATCCGGCTGGCGGACCCGATGCCGCCCTTGAGTTCGTGGCAGATCATGCCGGTACCGGCCCCCACACAGCCCTGCGCAAAGTCCGGGGAGGCGGTCTCGATGGCGTGGAACACCTCCCGCCGGCCGATGACCCGGTCGGTGATGTCGCTGAGGGTGCCGTCGTTGCACTCCCCCACCACCGGGTTGAAACTGCGCAGCTTGCCGCCTGTTTCGGCACAGGCATCGGCGGTGTACTGCACCAGGGCGTCGTACACCAACCCCACGTTCAGGGTGTTGGTCAGGGCGATGGGGCTTTCCAGCTGGCCCAGTTCCTGGATCTGGACCAGGCCGGCGGTCTTGCCGAAGCCGTTGATCACATGGGCGGCGGCGGTGCAGCGGTGGGTATATACGTCCTGCCGGGGCAGAATGACGGTGACACCGGTGTGATGGCTGCCGGCATCGACGGTGGTATGGCCCACCCGCACCCCGGGCACATCGGTGATGGCGTTGCGGGGTCCGGCAGGCAGATGCCCGGGTACCAGACCGTAATCGCGGATGGTGGGCATGGATGCACTTCCTTTCCAAAAAGGGATATGATACAATGTAAAAAGGAAAAAATCACAAGTCCCGGCCCCGCCGGGCGGGGAGGAACCCATGACCGAAATCTTGCTGAACGTGCCTCAGGTATTGCAGAACCCGGAACTGCCCAACGGGTGTGAGATCACCAGCTGCTGCGAAGTGCTGCGCTATCTGGGCTTTGAGGCGGACAAGTGCGACCTGGCCGACCACTACCTGCCCCGCAGTGAGCGCTGGTACGGCGCCGACCCGGACGAAGTGTACATGGGGGACCCACACAAGGATGACGGCACCCCCGAGGAGGGCTATTACTGCTTTGCAGGGCCCATTGTGGAAGCAGCCAACACCTATCTGGCCCGCCACGGCGGCGGGTACACCGCCCACGACCTGACCGGGGCGGAGGAAGCCGACCTGGTGGCGCAGCTGCAGAAGGGGCGGCCGGTGATCTTCTGGGCATCGCTGCATTTTGATGACATCGGCTTTGCGGATGTGGCCCCCTATCCCCTGCCCAAAGGCGGCGTGCACCGGGTATTCCACACCCTGCACTGCATGGTGCTGTGCGGGGCCACCGACACCCATTTCACGGTAGCGGACCCCCTGGATTTCAATCGCACCGTGCCCCGGGACCGCTTTATGCGGGTATACCGCCAGCTGGGCTCCCGGGCCGTGGTCTTTGTCCGCCAGGGCGAAGCGCTGTAAGACCGGAAACATGATATAATAATACCCCGCCCGCCGTAAAACTGCAAGGTTTTTGCGGCGGGCGGGGTATTGTTGTCAGAGAGGGATCACAGGGGCAGGAACTGCAGCACAATGCCGCAGACCGAACCGCCGGCCCACAGCAGGCCGGTCATGAACAGGTTCTGCTTCCAGCTGGGGTTGACCCGCCAGAGCACAGCCAGACCGATGCCCGCTCCGGCGCACAGGCCTGCGAACAGGCTGCCGAAGCTGATGGCCCCCTGGGCGTACAGCTGGGCCAGCAGCACGCTGGCCGCACAGTTGGGCACCAGACCCACCAGGGCGGCGGCCATGGGCTGGAAGATGCCCATGCCGGTGAGGAAGGCGGTGATGGTGTCCTCCCCGATGAGTTCAAAGGCGAAGCCGATCAGGAAGCTGAACAGCAGGATGAAGAGGAAGATCTCCACCGTATGGCGCAGGGCGGCCAGTAAAACGCCGCTGTGTTCCTCGTGCTCCTCGTGGCAGTCGATTTCGTCGGCATGGCCGGCGTAGCCGCCGTACAGGCCGGCGGGCAGGATCCTGCGCAGGGGAACATCCAGCAGGAAACCGCCCGCCACGCCGGCCACCACCTTGCCGATGAGCAGCAGGGGCAGGGTGCCCCACAGGCTGGGCTCGGCGGCCAGCAGGGGCACGGCCTCGTCACTGGTGGCCACAAAGACGGCCAGCAAGGCGCCGGGGGTGATGACCCGGCTGGCGTACAGGTTGGCCGCCAGCGCGGAGAACCCGCACTGGGGCACGCAGCCCAGCACAGCGCCCGGTACAAAGCCCCAGCGGCCGCCGCCGGCCAGGGCGTTTTCGATGCGTTCGCCGTGGTGGCGTTCCAGCCATTCGATGAGCAGATACGCCAGGAACAGGAAGGGCAGCATTTTGAGGCTGTCCTCAAAAGCATGTTCGATGGTGTGCAGAATGATGTGTTCCATGTGATTTCCTTTATGGTTGCGGGGTAAAATGCGGAAAGAGTGGAAAACGGCGGTGAACGTGGCCGCCGTGACGGCATGGGAAGTCCCGGCATACCGGGCACAAAAAGCCAGGGGCGTGTTCAGCGTCCCTGGTCAGGAGAAGCGGGTTCAGTCCTCGGCCTCAAACCGGCGCAGCAGCCGCACCGCCGCCCGGACCTTGTCCGCCGGGATGCGGGTGCGGAAGCGCTCCATACTGCGGGAGGAAAAGGGCACCGTGTCGGTGAAGGCGTCGAACCCCAGGAAATATTGCAGATAGGGGCTTTCCCGGATCAGGGCCACCGTCTCCCGGTCGGACACGCCGCAGGCGGCCCGGACGATCAGGCAGCCGTAGGCCACCCGGGCGGGGACGGCCACCTTGCCCACATGGCCGAAATGACCGCTGTATTCTTTTTCAAAAGCATCCCAGTCGATGGCATCGGCCAGACGCACCCAGCGGTTGCGCTCGGCCAGTTCCCCATGATAGGGCGGCAGATAATCATAAATGCTCATCTGCTGTTCGCTTGTGCGGTACAAAGACCACGCCCCCTTTGATTTAGTAACGTTGCAGCATCGGGAAAATCAGAGCCAGCACGGCCCAGGCTGCCTGGTACAGGACCAGTGCGGGCAGCGGCAGGGCCGCAATGCCCCCCGCCAGCACCATGATCACAGCCAGCACGCAGGACAGCAGCACCGACATGGACAGGATGGTGGCGGCTTTGCGCTCGCCTTCGGCGGCGCCGGCAGCGGCTTCCAGGCCGCCCACATAACTCACGAAGCTGCCCAGATGCAGCATGTTGCCTTCGCTTTCGGGCAGCCATGCAATGGCCGGTTCCAGAGCCTTGCGCGCCGTGCCGTCCAGCACCCGCACCGTGCCGGTGGGCAGGGTGTAGGCGGCTTCCAGCAGGGCTTCATCACAGTTGAAGTCGTCACAGTCCACGATCAGGGACATGCCGCTGCGGCGCAGGCCGTCCAGCACGGCGGCGGTATCCCGTTCCGCCTGGTAGACCACCTGGAACATGCTGTACAGTTTGCCGGACACGGCCAGATAAATGACCCGGCGCTGGTTGACGGTATGGCGCTGCTCATATTCCAGGCTGGGCACCGCCACATCGAATTTTTCCATCAGACGGCGGTTGCCGGCCAGCACACGTTCGCCCTTGATCCAGCCCACATACCCCATGCCGTAGATGGTCTCGAAGTCGTCCACCTTGTCCAGCAGCTTGCGGTTGTCCCCGATCATGCCCAGGAAAACGTCCCGCAGGGTGGGAGCGCCCTGGGCCATCATGGAGGCCGCATAGATAATGGCCAGATCGATGGTCTCCTTATTCACCGGCTTGATGCCGCAGAGCTTGACGCAGCCCCGGGGGAACAGATCCTGGGTGGAGACCTGGATCACATTGATGCGGCCCAGCTGACGGATATCCCGCCAGCCGGGGATGACCGCGCCCACCTGGGCGGCGCTGCGCTGCATCAGCCGCGCAGGCAGGGCGCTGAGCAGCGTACCTGCCAGGGGTGCCCCCAGGCAGAGCACCGCGGCCATGGCGGTGAAGGCCAGACCGGCGTCCTTGCGGTAGAGCAGCGTAAACAGCAGGGCCGCCACAGCCACGCCGGCCACCAGACGGCCCAGCTGCTGCTGGTTCTTGTCGGATGTGCGGTGGGAACTGCTGGAGGAGAGGAAATCCTTCATCAGCAGGGTGGGACGACTGACCAGCACGCTGGGACGGGGCTGGTCCAGCCCCCGGGTGACGGCCCGCAGGATCCCGGTGTCTTTCAGGCGGTAGGCCACCGCGTGGTCCACCTTGGCGCTGACCAGCTGGAAATTTTCCCGGGTGGTGAGGGCGTCCAGCCGCTTGCCGATGGCATTGAAGCAGAGCACCAGCGCCGCGGGTCCGGCCAGCAGGCAGAGTTTTTCGGGATTATACCATTCCGGCTGGATGAGGAACGCCGCCAGCTGCACCACCGCACCGAAGGCCGCCAGCGCGGACAGGGTATCGGCAGTGGGGCCCTTGAACAGACCCTTGAGTCCATCCAGCATGGTATGCCAGTTCAGCGCGCAGCAGAACAGCAGCAGTACCAGCAGGGTGGCCAGCAGCGGCGTGGCCCCGGTCAGGGGGTCCAGCGGCGCGGGCATGGGCAGACCGCCCCCTGCCGCGACGCCCAGGTAGAGCATCACCACCGCGGCAATGCCCGACACGATGGCGGCGACGGTCAGCAGCAGGATCTGGTTGTTCAGGTCCCGGCGCACCGCCGGCGCATCTTCCACATGTTCGTATTCCCGATGGCGGGAAGGTGCGGCCGCTTCCTCCTCAAAAGGCGCTTCGCCTTTTTCCCCGTCGCCGGTTTCATCATCCGGCTTGCCGGTCAGGCGGATGCCCGCCTTGGTACGGTGGGCGGTGGGTTCGTCGATCTCGGAGGTGTCGGTGAGGATGCCGGCGGCCTGGGCAAAGCGGTCTTCCGGCTCGGCCTCCTGGTCCTCGTCGTTGATGGACTGCTCAATGCCCTTCACAAAGGCACCGGTGTCCGGACGGGGGCGGGGCTGAGCGTCCAGCTGGGCCATGAAGTCCGCCGTGTCGGGGCTGACTTCGTGGGTGCCCGCGTGGGCCAGATCCGCCTCGAAGGCAGAGGTATCCTCCTCTGTACGGCCGGCCGCGATGTCGGCCAGACGCACCTCTCCGGTCATGGAGACGGCATCATCCCGGGAGATCTCCTCAAAGGTATCTTCCCGGGCAGGCTGTTCCGTCCGTCCGCCCGGCGGGGCGGGAGTGTCCTGCCGGGGCTGGGTGCGCTGCCCGGAAGGCAGGTCCGCCCGGTCCTCCCCGCCGCGGGCCGGAGTGACCGGCGCGGAAGGCTGGGGCCGCGGCGTCTGCCGGGCGACCCGGGAAGCCAGTTTGGCCGCGGATTCCGAGGCCGCTTCCAGGTCTTTGAGGAAGTCCTTGGTGTCCTCCGCCTCTTCCTCCTGGGTCAGCGAAACATTGAAGGATGCGGTGCCGGATGTAACGTCGGCGGTGGAGGTCATGACCGGCTCCCCCACCGGTTCCCCGCGGGATTTCTCCCCCGGGTCGGGTTCGGGGCTGCGGGCCAGCTTCTGGCCCGGGGTGAACTCGATGGTATTGCGCTTCTTGCGGTAGATGGTCCCGGTGGCGCCGGAGGCGGCATTGCCCCGCAGCACGTCCCGGATATTGTTGAAGGTGATGCTCACCGTGTTGCCGCCCAGTCCCCCATGGCGGGTCCCGCCGGGGATGCCGCCGGTGTGCTGGGAGTGGTAAACGGTCTTTTTGTCCGCCGGCGGCTCGGGCTGCGGCTCCGGCTCCGGTTCTGGCTGCGGTTCCGGGGCGGGGGTCTCCGCCTCCGGCATGACGGCTTCCCCGTCATCAAAGGCGTCGGCGTCCTCCGCGTAAGTCTGTTCCGGCTGTGGTTCCGGCTGGACATAGGTATCCTCTTCCGGTTCCGGCTCGGGTTCTTCCCGGCGGCCGCCCAGGGAGATATTGATGGGCACGAACTGCCCGGAATCCTCCGCACGGCCCAGGCCGAACAGGCCCCGCTTGCGATGGGTGGAAGGGTCTTTCAGTTTGCCGTCCGCACCGGGGACAACCGCAGCCGTCTTTCCGAAGAACTGCTGGAACTGTTCCTTGCCCTCATTCAGGGCATGGGTGTTGGCATGGTCGGCGCCGGGGGCCATCTTGAGAAGGAAATTCTTGATGACGCTGGTGCTGGTGGTATCGGTGACCGTGCCGGTCCTGCCCCGGCCGGTCCCTGCAGCGGGTTTCGGCTCCGGGTCCGGGTTGGCGGGCACCGTCCGCGCAGGCTGCTCGGTGCGGCCGGCGGGGCTTGTGCGGTCCCGGCCGGCATCCGGCTGTCCGGAAGGCTGTTCCGGTTGGGGTGCCGGCGCCGTGCGGGCCGACTGCTCCGGCTGCGGCACGGTGCGGACCGGCTGTTCCGGCTGCGGCGCCGTGCGGGCCGACGGCTGCCGGCGCGCGGGGGCTGCGGGACGGACGGGCTGCTGGGCGGGCGCCGTGGACACCGGCTTGGACGGCGCGGTGCGCGGGGATTTTTTCTTCAGCAGTTTCATGCTGGGCAGGTCCCCCAGCAGGTCATCCAGCACCGTGGTGGAAAAACGGTCTTCCGCCACACCGCCGCTGATCTCCACCTGGGGCAGATCTTCCGCACCGATGGGGCCCAGCGAATCCTGGGAAGATCCGGGCGCAGCGGTATCGATGCCCACGCTTTTCAGGATCTCATCGACCTTTCTTTCATTGACACTGTCCCGCACACCATCCCTGGCCTGCTGATGGCTCAGTTCCTGCAGAATCTGTTCCACCGAATCGTTGGTGCGTTTGCTTGGCATATCCTTCTCCCCTTTTTCCCTGCCCGCAGCGCGGGCGACGGCACCGGCGTCCGGTGCTCAGTGCCCGCGGCGGCACTGCATGATGTGATACAAAAGGATTCCGGCGGCTACCGAAACGTTGTAGCTGTCCACGCCGCAGTCCCCTGCGGCCATATCCAATGTGACGACACCGTCACACAATTTTCGAGTCAGCGCCGAAGGACCGCTGCCTTCGCTGCCCATGACCAGGGCCACCGATCCGGTAAGGTCGGTGCGGGCGGGGGATTCGCCCCCCAGATCGGCGCAGTAGACAAAAACGCCCCGCTCCTTCAGGGTGCGGATGGCCTGGGCCAGATTGGGCACCCGGGCCACCGGAATGCGGGCGGCTGCCCCGGCACTGGCCTTCATCACCGTACCGGTCACGCCCACCCCGCCGCGGCGGGGAATGACCACCCCGTGGGCCCCGCACAGCAGGGCCGAGCGCAGGATGGCGCCCAGGTTGTGGGGATCCTCAATGCCGTCGCACAGGACCAGGAAGGGCGGTTCGCCCTTGGCGGCTGCGGCATCCAGAAGGTCTTCCAGCTCCGCATACTGGATGCGGGCGGCCCAGGCCGCGATGCCCTGATGATCGGGGGTGCCGCAGAGCTTCTGCAGCTTGCCCGAGGGCACCCGCTTGATGACGGCCCCCGCCTGTTTTCCCAAGGCGGTGAAATAGGACACGGTCCGCGGGTCCAGGCTGTCCGCCAGCAGCAGGGTATCCACCCCGGTGCCGGCGCGCAGCAGTTCGGTGACGGGATTTTTGCCCCAGACGAGGGTGTCGGGGGTATCGGACGGGTTGACCCGGCTGTCCGGGCGTTCCGGTTTGTTCATTCTGGTTCCTCCGGCGGGGCGGCATGGCCGCCCCCGTGAAATTCTGTGCCGCCGGTCCCCGGACCAGGCGACAATTATACGGATTATAGTATACCACAAACCGGAAGCCTTTGTCACCTGCAAACCCGCGTCAAAAGTGCAGATTTTTTGCTTTTTCGCCAGGGAGGTTTTGCGCTGCGCCGCGCTTTATACAAACCGTAATTCCACAACGGCCGGAGTTCATTGTTGAAAACCCTGTTGAAAGTGTGGAAAACCCGCCCACCATGCGATTTTTCCACCAAATGGAAGGATGTTTTCCACAGCCTGTTGAAAATTTTTCCACATAACAGTTCGGATAAACCCTCGTGTCAAGTTGGCAAAGTTCTGATTTTCCTGCCAAAACCCTCCGAAATTCCCACAAAATGCCCAAGGATTTCCAGGCTCCGGGTTTTCCACATCCATCGGGGTGAAAAGTTCATCCCGGCCCCTGCATGCCCGCACAACCCCGGAGCACCGCCTTTTTTTCCCGCCGTGCCGCCGCGTCCGCACACCGGGAACGGTTGCCCGCCGCCCATGGTCAAATCATCTGAAATCATCTGTACATCGTCAAAATAGTCCTGTCTGGAAGAAGCAAAATATTTTTGTTGCTTTTTTGTCAATGTCAGGCTATAATGAAGCTATACCCTGGTGACGCGCGGGGCGCACGGCCCCACGCGGATTTTTCCTGCAACGGAAACAGAAGAACATTGGGAGGTATCTTCACTATGCTGGTAAACGCAACCAATATGCTGCTGAAAGCACGCGATGGCCATTACGCCGTCGGTCAGTTCAACATCAACAACCTGGAATGGACCAAGAGCATCCTGCTGACCGCGCAGGAGATGAACAGCCCCGTCATCCTCGGTGTTTCCGAGGGCGCCGGCAAGTATATGACCGGTTTCAAGACCGTGGCCGCCATGGTCCGCGCCATGGATGAGAGCCTGGGCATCACCGTTCCCGTGGCCCTGCATCTGGACCACGGCACCTACGAGGGCGCCAAGGCCTGCGTGGCCGCCGGCTTCACCTCCATCATGTTCGACGGCAGCCATTATCCCATCGATGAGAACGTTGCCAAGACCACCGAGCTGGTGGCTCTGGCCCATGACCACGGCCTGTCCATCGAGGCTGAGGTCGGCTCCATCGGCGGCGAGGAAGACGGCGTCATCGGCGCCGGCGAAGTGGCCGATCCCGCTGAGTGCGCCAAGATCGCTGCCCTGGGCATCGACTTCCTGGCTGCCGGCATCGGCAACATCCACGGCAAGTATCCCGCCAACTGGAAGGGCCTGGACTTTGAGGCTCTGGACAAGATCCATCAGGCCACCGACAACATTCCTCTGGTCCTGCACGGCGGCACGGGCATCCCGGCTGATATGATCCGCAAGGCCATCACCCTGGGCGTTTCCAAGATCAACGTCAACACCGAATGCCAGCTGAGCTTCGCCGATGCCACCCGCAAGTACATCGAAGCGGGCAAGGATCTGCAGGGCAAGGGCTTTGACCCCCGCAAGCTGCTGGCTCCCGGCGCCGAGGCCATCAAGGCCACCGTGCGCGAGAAGATCGAGCTGTTCGGCTCTGCCAACAAGGCCTGATTTTTTCCTTTCAAGAAACAGCAGGCGGGTCCGTCCACAGCGGCGGACCCGCTTTTTGATGCAAAAAACCGGAAGGTGGTACACCTTCCGGTTTTTGTTTTTTGGGGAAGAAAATCAGGCCGCGGCCTCGCCTTCCCGTCCGCGCATGCGCAGAAAATACAGGGGGATCTCAAACAGCAGCATGACGATCCAGCCGCCCGCGCAGGCAAAGGCGATGCCGTAAATCCCCATCCGGGGGGCCAGCAGCACGGTGAACACCACCCGCAGGGAGGTCTGGGTCAGGGTACCGGCCAGGGTGATACCCATCCGGCCCATGCCCCGGTAGTATCCCTGGAACCCGTTGGTAAAGGCGGGCAGGATGTAGAACACCGCCATGGCGGCCAGATACCGGCTGCCCAGGGCCGTGACCTGCTCCGCCCCTTCCCCTGACACGAACAGGGAGACAATGGGCGTACGGAAAAGGGCCGTGATACTGCCGATCAGAATCCAGTACCCGAACTCCATGAGCAGTCCGGCCCGGAACCCGGCCCGGATGCGGTCATACCGGCGGGCACCCCGGTTCTGGGCAATGAAGGTGGTGATCCCCTGGGCCACGCTCTGTTCCGGGATACAGGCAAAATCATCCATGCGGGTGACGGCGTTGTACGCGGCCATCACATCCACGCCCAGCAGGTTCACCTGGCCCTGGATCAGCACCTTGCCGATGGGCTGGCAGGCCTGCTGCAGGGCGGTGACGCTGCCATAGCGCATGGTCCGGCCCAACAGCGAGCGGTCGATCCGCCACTCTTCCCGCCGGGGACAGAGTTCCGGCAGACGCCGCACCAGGTACACCGCCGCCAGCAGGGCGCTGACCCCCTGGGCAAAGACAGTGGTGGCCGCCGAACAGGCAATGCCGAAATCCAGCGCCCCGATGAGGACCAGATCCAACATCACATTGAGCACAGAAGAAAAAATCAGGAAGCGCAGGGGCGTTTTGGCATCCCCCACACTCTTGAGGCCGGCGGCCAGCGCGTTGTAGAAGCAGGTGAAGGGCGCCCCCACAAAGGTGATACGCAGGTAGACCACCGTGATGGCAAAGATATCGTCGGGAACCGCCTGCCAGCGCAGGATCTGCGGGGTGAACAGGATGCCCAGCACCGCCACCGCCAGGGAAAAACATGCCCCGGCAAGAAGGGTGGTGGCCAGTTCCCTGCGCAGCTGTTCCCCGTCCCGGGCACCGAAGAATTCACTCATGAGCACCCCGGCGCCGATGGTCACCCCGGAAATGGCCAGGATCACCAGATTCATCACCGGGGCGGCAGCGCCTTCCGCCGCCAGGGCATCCTTGCCGATGAACTGTCCCACAATGATGGAATCCGCCGCGTTGTAGGCCAGCTGGAACCAGTTGCCCAACATCAAGGGCAGTGCATACTGCCACAGATGACGGTACGCACTGCCCCGGGTCATATCATTCATAAACAGACCCCCCTGCCCTGTTTTATTGGCAACGGCGGGCGTCGCGGTCCGCTTCGGTCTCACGCTCAATGTAGATGGGGCGATGTTTTACTTCCAGGTAGGTCTTGGCCAGGTATTCGCCCACGATACCCAGGCAGAACAGCTGCACGCCGCTGCACAGCAGCATGATGCAGACCATGCTGGGCCAGCCGGAGGTGGGATCGCCGAAGACCAGCGCCCGCACCACCACAAAAATGATGCCCACAAAGGCCGCCAGACAGAAAATCACACCGGCGCCCGCCGCAATGACCAGCGGCGCGGTGGAGAAGCCCACGATCCCTTCGATGGAATACTTGAACAGGCCCCAGAAATTCCATTTGGTCTGGCCGGCCACACGCTCGATGTTTTCGTAATCAAACCACTTGGTCTTGAAGCCCACCCAGCTGAAGATGCCCTTGCTGAACCGGTTGTACTCCGCCATGGAGAGCACCGCATCCACCATCTTCCGGCTCATGAGCCGGTAATCCCGGGCGCCGTCCACGATCTCGGTGTCGCTGAGGCGGTTGATGATCTGGTAGAACTTGCGGGCAAACCAGCTGCGCACCGGGGGTTCCCCCTTGCGGGTGGTGCGGCGGGTGGCGGCACAGTCAAAATCCCCGGTGAGCAGGGCGTCCAGCATCTGGGGCAGCAGGGCGGGCGGGTCCTGCAGGTCGGCGTCCAGGGTGGCCACATAGTCCCCTCTGGCCGCCTTCAGGCCCGCATAAATGGCGGATTCCTTGCCGAAGTTGCGGCTGAAGGAGACATACCGCACCCGGGGGTCCCGGTCATGCAGTTCCCGGGCCACACGCAGGGTGCCGTCCCTGGACCCGTCATCCACAAAGATAAATTCAAAATCGGCGCCGTGGCTGGTTTTCATTTCGGCCGCCACGCGGGACGCCTCCTGATAGAACAGCGGCATGGCTTCCTCTTCATTGTAACTGGGCACAACGAGGGAGATCAGCATAGGGGTGAACCACCTTTCGGGCAGAAAACTTTCTCTTATTATACAGCAGTGTGCAGCGCTTCGCAACGGGTCAGAAGCAGACCAGCAGATAGCCGTCCTGCCTGGTGACACCGGCGGGCATCGTTTCGGCCAGGGCGTCCCCCGCCGCCTGCTGTTCGCCGGTGGGACGGGGATACACATGACCCAGCTCCTCCATGAGCAGGTACATCTGTTCATGGCTGCCGAAGGCCGTCTGGGCCCAGTTGATGACCAGGGTCTGGGGGTTTTCGTACCGGTACAGAACCCCCTGGGGCCCATCCAGCGCCGTGGCAATGACCCACGCCGCCGTGTAGGCGGGGCTGCCCGCCGGGATCTCCGCCCGGGCTTCCAGCTCGGGGGAGAGTTCCACCTCTCCCGTAAAGACCACCGGCACAGTGCCCGTCGGGTCCAGAGCCGCCAGATCGGCGGCGGTCTGTTCCAGAAGGGCCTTTTCATACTGCCAGCGGTCCCGGTCAAAGCGCAGGTCATCGGTCAGTGCCCAGGCCTCGGTGCCCAGCAGGGCCACAGCCAGCAGAGAGCACAGGGCGGCCAGGGGCAGGCTGCGGCGGCTGTCCAGGGCTTTGCCCAGCCACAGCCAGACCACAAAGGGCACAAACACCGCAAAGCACTGGCAGGCCCGGGCCATCTGGGAGCCAGTGCCCTGCAAAAGTCCCAGGGAAAACTGGGAGAGCAGCAGGCACAGCGCCCACAGCCGGCGGCCGCGGCGGGGCAAAGCCCACGCCACCAGGGCCAGACAGGCCAGCAGCAGCAGTCCCAACGCCGGCACGGCCAGCGCCTCGGCCCCGTATTTGGTCAGGAATTCCCGCACAGGGATGAGGATAGCATCCCGCACGCTGTCCCGCCGGAACCAGAAGATGGTCTTGGAGGCGCTGCCGTTTTCCCCGCTCACCCCCATCAGGGCACGCAGGGCCGCGGCCATGCCGCTGCGCAGCACCAGGGCGGCAGCCAGGGGCCACAGTCCCCGCAGAGCCATGCCCAGACCGGCCCGCAGGGACCGGGGCGGGGCCACCAGCAGCAACAGGAACACCAGGGTGAGCCAGACCGGGGCGAAGGACTCATACAGTCCCAGGGCAAACATCAGGCAGAGCGCGGCACCCGCCCCGCCGGACAGGCCGCGGCGCCAGCCTGCCGCCATCCCCGGCCAGACCAGGCAGGCCCCCAGCACGCAGAGCAGATACCCCAGCCCCACCCCGCACTGGTTGGAGTACATGAGGATCTCCCCATGATAAGGCCAGAGGAGTAGCCCGCCCGCCAGAAGAAGCGCTCCGGGCAGAGCCGGCTGCCGGCCGGAAGCCGTGTATACCAGGGCCGCCAGCAGCACCCCGGCCAGGAGCAGGCAGAGGGCAAAGAAGAATTCCGGCCAGAATCTCTGGTAGGTCATGATGCCGGTGGCCGCCTGGAGCAGCCAGACGGTGAACCGCCCCTGGCGCAGGAATTCCCCGCCCTGCTGGTAGGTGGCAATGGCCAGATCGTCCATGTCCACGGCGGGCACGGCCATGGCGTAGCCATAGCCCAGAACGGCCAACGCCGCCAGCACCGCCCACAAAAGCGGACGGCGGGCCAGGGCGGCCAGGTTGGACCAAACCGGATTGTGTTGTGTCTGTTTCATCCTTTTATCCTTTGGCCGGAACGGGGGTCCGGGTGTTTTTGCGGCGGTATGCGCCCAGGGCGATCAGGCCCGCCAGGGTCAGCAGACTGACGGCCTCGGCGGCGCGCCAGAACCAGGGTTCGGCATAGGACACCCGGATGGTGCCGCTGTATCCCGCCGGGACATCCACCCGGACCATCTTGCTCTCCGGGTCCTGGGTCACGGTCAGGGCATTGCCCGCCTCATCTCCGGCCTGATAGTAGGGATAGTACAGGATGGGCACGGTGACGGTGCCCCCGTCGGTACTCTGGCAGGTGAAGGTGGCGGTCAGGCCGCTGAGGGAGCTGTCGGTGAGCGTCACCCCGTCGGCCTCGATGGTCCGGGGACCGCCGAAGTCGGTTTTTTCGGTGCCGGCAGGCAGGTACTCCCCTGCCCCGGCGTCACAGGAATCCAGGGCTGCGGCGCTGTAGCAGAACAAGGTCTCGTTGTCGGTGAGGGCGGTCTGCACAAAGCCGCCCCAGCTGAAGAGGGTGAGCACCAGCAGCACCCCCGCCGAAAGATTGCGCAGGTCCGGCCGGTCAGCCAGCAGGCAGAGGGCACAGGCCCCCGCCAGGGCCCAGAACCAGGTGGCCGGACTGAGGAACCGCCAGACATACTGCACCATGGCCACCAGCTTGCCCAGGACCGGGTTCAGGTTGTACAGGTTGTCCCAGGGGAAGATGTCGCTGGCCAGGACCAGACAGATCAGGCCTGCCCACAGTCCGAAGCTGCCCAGGCGCCAGACGGGATTTTTCCGGTCGCCCCGGCCCATGGCGGTGACCAGCACGAAAAGACCCGCCGCCAGCAGCAGGGTCAGGCCCAGGCCGATGGCCATCTCCTCATAAGTACCCTGGTCCAGGCCCAGGTTGTACCGCTCGGCCACGCCGCTGAAGGAAAGGCCCAGCATCTGGCCCAGGAAGGCGGCGGTGTTGTGGGGGCCGGAGCTTTCCTGGGTGGTGATGACCAGATTCCCCCGCATGTAATCGAACAGGGGCAGCAGGAACCACAGGTTGAGCAGGGCGGTGATGCCCACCACCTTGCACAGCGGGAAGAAGGTGTTTCTGCGCAGGGTCCGGCGCAGCAGCACCACACAGCTGCCCAGGGTGAGCATGCCCACGATCTCACAGCTGAGCAGATGGGTCTGGATCAGGCCGGT
The DNA here is from genome assembly GCF_057005535.1 of Subdoligranulum sp. DSM 23681. Taxonomy (NCBI): domain Bacteria; kingdom Bacillati; phylum Bacillota; class Clostridia; order Eubacteriales; family Oscillospiraceae; genus Subdoligranulum; species Subdoligranulum sp. DSM 23681. The sequence goes on from NZ_CM168050.1 coordinate 837,370, forward strand.
AAAGCCGATGACCGCCGGCAGCCAGACAAGGGGGGCGGCTTTGGCGCCGTCCGGCTGGGTGAAGATCTTCCACAGCCCGTAAAATACCAGGGGCAGGAAGAGCATGGCGGTGTATTCCCCCACGGCCCCCCGCAGATAGATGTTGATGATGCGGTAGATGGACAGGGTGTACAGCACGCTGCCGAAAAGGGCGGCCCAGTGATTTTTGAGCATCCGGCGCAGGCAGAACCAGCTGACCAGGGCGGTGCCCATATTCACCGCCACCACATACACCTTGTAGGCTCCCTGCACCGTCACCCCGAAGAAGCGCAGCAGCGCCGGGAAGTAGAGGAGCAGTTCCCCGTAAAAGACCGACACCGCATACCCCCGGCCGTCCAGCCAGAAGGGCTGGATGCGCACCGGCAGCTGTCCGGCGGCAATGCCCTGGGCCAGACCTTCGATGCGGTTGAGGTGGAACTGCAGGTCATGCCCGGGGATGAGCCCGCCGGTGAGCAGCGGCAGGGAGGCAATGAGGGCCGCCCCGCCCAGGCCCAGGGCCGTGACCGAAGCCCGGGGTCCGCCGGGGAGCACCAGGCGCCCGGACCAGAGCAGCCAGATCAGGTCCGCCGCTGCGAAAAATACCAGCCGGCAGAGCAGATTGTACCAGGAATAGGCCTGACTGTAGGAAATGACGATGCTTTCCAGGGTAAAGCCGCTGCCGCCGGTGGCGATGCGCAGGGTGGCCTGCTGCTGGTCGCTGGGCACCAGTGCCTGGAAGGTCACCGCCCGCATGCCTTCCCGCAGGGTAACGGTATCGGCCTGGGCGGTGGATTTGTAGAAATAGCAGGTCACATCGTCCCCGCCGCCCAGGTAGGCCACGGTGACGTTGTACATGCCCGGTTCCAGTTCCAGCCAGCGGGTGGCCAGCACTTCCCCCGAAAGCCCCGCCTCCACCTCGGTGCCCTGGGTGGTATGGGTGATGCCGTGGTCCAGCATGTCCCCCATGCTGTCGCTGAGCAGGGTGGTGGTGCCCCGCACCGCCCGGTCCTGCACAAAGCCGCCCACCAGAAAGACCGCTTCGATGAGGATGACCGCCCACACCAGCCAATGGCGCGGCAGCCGCTTCTGCAGGGCCGCGCGCAGGTTTTGCCGCATCAATATACTTCTCTCCTTCAACGGGATATTTGCCATGATATGCGAAAAGAGCCCCCGTGGCTGCGGGGGCTCCGTGTTTTATTTCGCGGCCAGATTGACCAGCTTGCCCTTGACGTAGATCTCCTTGACCAGCGTCTTGCCGGCCAGGGCTTCGGTCACGGCGGGCTCCGCCTTGGCGGCGGCGATGGCATCGGCGGCTTCCACACCGGCGGGAACCTTGATGCGGGCCTTGATCTTGCCGTTGACCTGCACCGCGATCTCGATAGTCTGCTCGGTGCACTTGGCCTCGTCGTACTTGGGCCAGGGGTGGTAGGCCAGACGGTCTTCGTGGCCCATCTGCTCCCACAGTTCCTCGGTCATATGCGGGGCGAAGGGGTTGAGCAGCTGCAGCAGCACCTCGTACTCGGGACGGGTGGCGCCGCCGGCATCGGACAGGGCGTTGACGTAGATCATCAGCTGGGCGATGGCGGTGTTGGCCTTCAGGCTGTCGATGTCCTCGCCCACCTTCTTGATGGTGCGGTGCATCAGGGATTCCAGTTCGGGGCGCACGCCGCCCTCCACCAGCTTGTCCCCCATGGCCCAGATGCGGTCCAGGAAACGCTTGCAGCCCTTGATGGAGGAGGTGTTCCAGGGCGCGGCCTTCTCAAAGTCGCCGATGAACATCTCGTACAGGCGCAGGGTATCGGCGCCGTACTCGTCCACCACGTCGTCAGGGTTGACCACGTTGCCCAGGCTCTTGGACATCTTGACCACCGGGTGTTCGGCCATTTCGCCGTACTGTTCCACCAGGTGTTCCCGGGCAGCCTTCTCGGAGCCGAACTCCGCCACCAGCTTGCGCTGTTCTTCGGCGGGCAGGTTCACAAAGCTGTGGGGGTTGAGACCCAGGATCATGCCGTGGGAGGTGCGCTTGGCGTAGGGTTCCTTGGTGGGGACCACGCCGATATCATACAGGAATTTGTGCCAGAAACGGCTGTACAGCAGGTGCAGGGTGGTGTGCTCCATGCCGCCGTTGTACCAGTCCACCGGGCTCCAGTATTCCAGGGCTTCCTTGCTGGCGATGGCATCCTTGTTGTGGGGATCCATGTAGCGCAGGAAGTACCAGCTGGAACCGGCCCACTGGGGCATGGTATCGGTCTCCCGCTTGGCGGGGCCGCCGCAGCACGGGCAGGTGGTGTTCACCCATTCGGTGTGGCGGGCCAGGGGGCTTTCGCCGTTTTCGCCCGGTTCAAAGTCCTTGATCTCGGGCAGGCGCAGGGGCAGCTCGCTTTCGGGCAGGGGCTGCCAGCCGCACTTTTCGCAGTAGACCATGGGGATGGGTTCGCCCCAGTACCGCTGACGGCTGAAGACCCAGTCGCGGAGCTTGAAGTTGACCTTCTTGCAGCCCTTGCCGTTCTCTTCCAGCCAGGCGTACATCTTGTTCTTGGCATCCTCCACCGACAGGCCGGTGAGGAAACCGGAGTTGACCAGGGTGCCGGTGGCCACGTCGGTGAAGGCACCCTCGTCCAGGTTGGCCGGGGTGGTGCCGCGGACGACCTCCACGATGGGCAGACCGAACTTCCTGGCGAACTCCCAGTCACGGGTATCGTGGGCAGGCACGGCCATGATGGCGCCGGTGCCGTAGGTGGCCAGGACGTAGTCGGAGATAAAGATGGGCACGGTCTGGCCGTTCACCGGGTTGACCGCCTCCACGCCCTGGATGCGCACGCCGGTCTTTTCCTTGTTCAGCTCGGTGCGCTCGAACTCGGACTTGCGGGCGGCTTCCTGCTGGTAGGCGGTGATCTCGTCGGGGTTCTTGATGAGCCCCGCGTCCATCCACTTCTTCAGGTAGGCGTGCTCGGGGGAGACGACCATATAGGTGCAGCCGAACAGGGTGTCGGCGCGGGTGGTGTAGACGGTGAGCACATCACCGGCAGTGGTATCAAAGTTGATCTCGGCACCGTGGCTGCGGCCGATCCAGTTCTTCTGCTGGGTGGAGACGCGCTCGATGAAGTCCAGGCCGTCCAGATCGTCGATGAGGCGGTCGGCATAGGCGGTGATCTTCAGCATCCACTGGCTCTTGACCTTGTGGACCACGGGGCTGCCGCAGCGCTCGCACACGCCGTTGACCACTTCCTCGTTGGCCAGGACCACCTTGCAGCCGGTGCAGTAGTTGACGTTGGTCTCCTTCTTGTAGGCCAGACCCTTCTTGTACAGCTGCAGGAAGATCCACTGGGTCCACTTGTAGTACTCGGGGTCGGTGGTGTTGATCTCACGGTCCCAGTCAAAGGACAGGCCCAGGGCCTGGAGCTGGCTCTTGAAGCGGGCCACGTTCTTGGCGGTGACGATCTCGGGGTTGATGTGGTTCTTCAGGGCATAGTTCTCGGTGGGCAGGCCGAAAGCGTCCCAGCCCATGGGATACAGCACGTTGTACCCGCACTGCCGCTTTTTGCGGGCCACAATATCCAGGGCGGTGTAGCTGCGGGGATGCCCCACATGCAGGCCGGCGGCGGACGGATACGGGAACTCTACCAGCGCATAGAATTTCGGCTTGGAATGGTCGATCTCGGCGTGGAAGGTGTGTTCATCCTGCCACACCTTCTGCCATTTGGCTTCCACAGCTTTGAAGTCGTACTTCACGGTTGATCTCTCCCCACTATTTTACAAAATGGTATTTATTCGGCCGGTTTCATCCATTCGGCGGCGGGCATTTCGGCGGCGTCGGCCCAAAGGTGTTCCAGGTCGTAATAATCATGGGCTTCCTTGGTGAACACATGCACGATGACAGTGCCGTAGTCCAGCAGCACCCAGCGCTTGCCGTCATGGCCTTCGCTGCGCAGAGGATGCACCCCCTGCTGGGACAGAGCAAAGTCCGCCTCGTCCGCCAGGGCGCCCACATGGGTGGTGGAAGTGCCGGTGGCAATGACGAAGTAATCGGTGACGGTGGTCAGGTCCTCGACCTTGAGCACGCGGATGTTCAGCGCCTTTTTGGCGTCCAGGGCGCGGGCCAGTTCGATGGCCAGGGTCTTGCTATCCATAAATCTGTTCTCCTTTTATTTTGCATGCAGGCGCTCAGGCGGCCTGGTCCTCGCTGGAGGAGTCGGCGGAATCGGTGCCTTCCTCTGTGGAGGCAGCGTCCCCTTCAGGAGCTTCGGTCGGGGTGTCGTAGACATACTCGCTGCTGGTATCCACGCCGGATTCCTGCGCAGCGTCGTTGACCTGCTCGTTGATGGCGGCCATGAACTGCACGTTGGGGTCGGAAGCTCCTACGCCGCTGACATCCAGCACGTTGTCCACCACCTGGAGCTCGCTGGCATCCACGGGACCGGTGTTTTCACGGTAATAGGTGTTGAGCAGGTCGGCGGTTTCCTGGCGAGCCACCACGACCACGTCGTTTTTATTGTAGCTGATGCCGCCCATATACACCGGCACCTGGGCCAGCATGATCTTGTCACTGGAAACGCTCATCAGGCTGACCGCCACACTGATCAGGTCGGAGATGCTCAGGCTGGTATCCACCATGCTCAGGTAGAAGGGCAGGTTCTTGGCGATATCCCACGCGGTCATGGAGCGCAGCTTGGCGAACATGGCGGCGTAGAAGTAGCGCTGGGTGTTCAGACGGCCCAGGTCGCTGTTGGCGTAGCTGTGACGGTTGCGCAGCAGGAATTCCGCCGCGGCGCCGTCCAGGTTGCGGTAGCCCTGTTCCAGGGCACTGCCCTTGTAGGACATATCCTGGGGAATATAGCAGTACACACCGCCCAGGATATCCACCAGTTCCACCAGTTTTTCCAGCCGGATGCTCACATAGCCGTCGATGGAGACCTGGAACTCCTTGCTGACCTCCTCGCACAGGGCGTTGAGGTTGTTGTAGCCCTTGGAGCCCTGGGTCTTGGCAATGGCGTTGATCTGGTAGTTGCCGGAATAGCTGGCGTCGGTGGTGACGAAGATGTTGCGGGGGATCTGCAGCATCTTCACTTCGCCGGTCTCATTGTTGAAGTGCATCCACATGATCATGTCGGTCATGCCGTCATTGCTCTGGGAGTCTTCCCCGGAGCCGTCCTCGGTGGAACGGTCGATGCCCACCAGCAGAATGTTGATCTCCTTGCCAGCAAATTCCTTGGGGGTGTTCAGCAGCTGGTTGAAGGTGATGTTGCCGCCGGTTTCGGGGCGCAGGGCGTTCATGATCAGGGCCACGGTGACACCGAAGATGAGCACCAGCACCAGCAGGGTGGACAGCAGGATCTTCCACCAGGTACCCTTTTTCTTTTTCTTGCCGCCCTTTTTGCCGCTGCCGTCATCGCCGCGACCTTTGCGGCCCTTGCCGGGGCCCTTGGGGGGCTGTCCGCCGGCGGAAGCGCCGCCGCTGCGGCGGCCGGAGGCGGAGGAGGCGGAACCGCTGCGGGCGGAACCGGACGTGCTGCGGGAGGATGCCCGGGCCGCCGGCTGTTCGGCCGCGGCGGCCGGCTGGGCGGCCCGGGCGGCCTGACGGGCCTCGAACTCGGCGTCGCCGTCAAAATCATAGGCAGGGCGCTCGCCCTGGGCGGAACGCAGGTCCAGATGCTGCACCTGGGCCCGGGCGCCGGCGGACGCCTGCTTGGCGGCGGCCTGACGGCGCAGGGCCATGGCCTGACGCTGCGCCATGGTCAGGTTTTCTTCTCCGGACTGGGGCTGGGCCGCACGCTGTACCGGCCGCTGGGGCTGAGCCGCAGGCTGGGCCGGCTGGGCGCGGTGAATGGTGCGCTGGGGCTGGGCCTGCTGACGGGGGTCGGCAGGCTGCTGGGCATAGCGGGCCGTGTGCTGCACCGGCTGATGGATGGTGCGCGGGGCCGTCTGCGCGTTCTGTGCCTGACGGGCAGCCTGATACCGCTGCACATCGGCCGGCTGTACCGGCGTAAACTGGCGGCTGCGGCGGCTGCTTTCGGCAGCGGCCATGCGGGCGCGGCGGCGGGCTTCCTCCAGCTGGCTGGAAGAGGCGGCGGCGCCGGAGGTGCGGATGGTGCGCTGTGCGTCGCCGGCATGATACACCGTGCGCTGGGCGTCACCGGTGTTCAGTTTGCGTGGTTCGCTCATGGGCGTCCTCCCTTTTTGGTGGCGGGGTGCGGCGGACGGGGCCGGAGCATCCCTTTTGGGAATATGGTATGTTCATCCTTTTTGGGCGATGCGTTCCTGCAGGTCCTCACAGGCCGCTACGGTCTGGGGGTCCAGTTTTCCGCCCTTCTTTTTCACAAAGGCAATGCTCTGCTGCAGACTGTGCAGCAAAGCCAGATCCAGGTCCTGCATCTCTTCCTGCCGCAGCCGGTCCACGCCGGGGTAATCCCGCTCGGCGCTGGTGGCGTCCGCCATGTAGATGATCTTTTCCAGCAGGGTCATGTCGGCTTTGCCGGTGGTATGACACTCGATGGCAGAAAGGATCTCCGGGTCGGTAACGCCCCATTGGGTGGCGCACAGGATGGCGGCGGCAATGCCGTGCCAGACCGGCGTGGGCCGGGACGCGGCATTTTTAGCCATTATAGCATTGTCGGAAAAAATCTGCAACATTTCCTCTTGGGGCAATTCCTTCGCACTGTCATGCAAAAGTGCCGCCAGTGCGGCCTTTTCCTCGTCCGCACCGTAGCGGCGGGCCAGTTCCACCGCCTTATTTTTTACATTTACGGTGTGCTTGTACCGTTTGCGGGACAAACGGCCTTTTACCAGTTCCTGGGCTTCTTCACAGGTCATGTATACTTCCCTCTTTGTCAAAAAAGTTCGGTTGGGGGCAGGCAGGCTGCCTCAGACTGTCAAAAAAATCCAAATCCGTCTCCATCGGCGGACCAGCGCCGACGATGGAGACACCGACAGGGAAATTTTGCGGCAAATTGTGTGCAAGGAGCAAAGCGACGCGTGCGCGGTTTGCCGCAAAATTTTGTCGAGGGGGATTTCAAAAGGGGGAATAGGCCCGTCAGGCAATTGCCGTGCGGGACTGTTCCCCTTTTTGCAGCGTGTCGAGTCTCTCGACACGCTGTGGCGGCAGGCAGGCGCCGGGGCTTTACACCCGGTCCCCCAGGCCGTAGAGTCCGTTCTGGCGGATGATGCCCCGCACGGATGCGGGCAGAACCTGCCGCAGGGTGTCGTCATCCAGGGTGCCGGCGCGAATCTGGCTGGACGCGCAGGGCACCGGCACGGCGTGGGCAAAGAGTACCCGCCCGCCGCAGGGGCGCAAAGCGTCGGCGGCAGCGTGCAGGTCGGCGCTGTCGCCCCCGGCCCGACTCTGCACCACCAGGGTGGCCAGGGCCAGGATGGCCTGCCACCGGTGCCACCTTGTAAAGCTGAGCAGCATGTCACTGCCCAGGGCCAGGTACAGGGCCGTTCCCGGGTTGGTGTCCCGCAGCATCTGCAGGGTATGCACGGTGTAGCTGCGCCCTTCCCGGTCGATCTCCCACCGGCTGACCTCCACCCGGGGGTCCACGGCGGTAAAACAGCGGCACATGGCCAGACGGAGTTCGGCGGGGGTGGCGCTGGCGGCTTTATGAGGCGGGATGCCCGCGGGCATGACCAGGACCTTGTCCGGATGCACCGCTTCCATGGCCGCCCGCAGATTGTTCATATGCCCTTGGTGCGGCGGGTCAAAGGTACCGCCGTACAAAAGCAGCTTGCCCACCGGTTCCATCAGTCAGCGGGCCGAGGCCAGCAGAGCGGTAAAGTCGGAGTCCTTGTCCTTCTGCAGGAAGAGCACGAACTTGCGGCCGATGACCTGGACGCACTGGGCGCCGGTGGCTTCGGCCAGGATGGCGGCAGCCTCCTTGGCGGAGTATTCACTGTTTTCCAGCACCTTCACCTTGATGAGTTCCCGGGCGGCCAGACACTTACCCACCGCTTCGATCATGGCGGGGCCGATCTCCCCTTTGCCCACCTGGAACACGGGGTCCAGAGTGTTGGCGGCGCCGCGCAGGGCCGCACGCTGTTTGCTGGTCAGAGTTTTCATATCAGAAATCCTTTCGGTGTTGGTTGTTTATTCCCCCAGGAAAGCGGGCAGCGCCTGTTCCAGGCGTTCCATGGCCCGCCCCCGGTGGCTGATGGCGTCCTTCTCCCCGTCCGCCAGTTCGGCGTAGGACCGCCGGGCGGTGTTGGGGGCGGTGGAACCGTCGGGCAGGCCCACGCAGTCGGGGACAAAAAGCGGATCATAGCCGAAACCGTTCTCCCCGGTCAGGCCGAAGGCCACGGTGCCGGGGCACTCCCCTTCCACCGTCAGTTCCCGGCCGTCGGGCAGCATGAGGCAGACGGCGGAGACAAACCGGGCGGCCCGCTTGTCCGCCGGGATATCCTTCATGGCATCAAGCAGTTTCCGGTTGTTGGCGTCGTCGTCCCCGTGCACCCCCGCATAGCGGGCGCTGTACACCCCGGGAGCGCCGTTCAGCGCGTCCACGCACAGGCCGGAGTCATCGGCCACGGTGGCAAGGCCGGTGGCTTTGCAGAAAGCTTCCGCCTTGATGCGGGCATTTTCGGCAAAGGTGGTGCCGGTTTCCTCCGGGTCCAGGGTGACCCCCAGCTCCCGCAGGCTTTTCACCGTATGACCGGCCCGTTCCAGGATCCGGCGCAGCTCCTTGAGCTTGCCCTGGTTGTTGGTGGCAGCGCAGAAGATCATGCCTGTTCCTCCTCTTTCTTGGGCAGTTCGGGCAGCAGGGCCTCGGAGAAATCAGTGGCGGAGAAGAAGATCAGGTCGTCGATCTTCTCGCCCACCCCCACAAAGCGGATGGGCAGGCCCAGCTTTTCGTGCACGCCCAGGATGCAGCCGCCCTTGGGGGTGCCGTCCAGCTTGGTGAGCACCACGCCGGTGGCCCCCGCCGCCCGACAGAATTCCTGGGCCTGGCTGATGGCGTTCTGGCCGGTGATGGCGTCCAGCACCAGCAGCACTTCCAGGCTGGCTTCGGGGCTGGCCTTCTTGACGCTGCGGGCGATCTTGGAAAGCTCGTCCATCAGGCCCTTCTTGTTGTGCAGGCGTCCGGCGGTGTCGGCAATGACCATGTCATAGCCCCGGGCGTTGGCGCTCTGCACCGCGTCGAAGATGACGGCGGCGGGGTCGGCGCCCTCCCCGGCCTTGACCAGGGGCACCCCGGCCCGCTCGGCCCAGGTTTCCAGCTGCTCGCTGGCCGCGGCGCGGAAGGTATCCCCCGCCGCCAGCATGACCCGGTGGCCCAGGTCCTTGTACAGGTAGGCCAGCTTGGCGATGGTGGTGGTTTTGCCCACCCCGTTGACCCCGATGACCAGGACCACCGCCGGGTGACCGGTCAGGTCCATCTCGTCATGGGGAGAGATCTCCAGCCGGATGATCTCCCGCAGGGCCTTCAGGGCCTGCTCGCCGGTCTTGAGGTGGTCACGCTCCACCACGTCCCGCAGCTCATCCACCAGCCGCACGGCGGTGGACGGGCCCACATCTGCCAGGATCAGCTGTTCTTCCAGGTCGTTGTACAGATCGTCGTCGATCTGGGAATTGGTCAGGGTGTTGACGATGGACTGGAAAAAGCCGGTGCGGGTCTTTTCCAGGCCGTCCTGCAGCTTTTTCTTTCTAAAACTGTCAAACAGGCCCATAGGGCACACCTCCGTGGGATATGTAGGATGAAAACCGGCAAGGTCAGTTGACCAGGTCGGCGCTGACGTTGTTCAGGTCCAGGCGCAGCAGCTTGGACACGCCGTCCTCCTGCATGGTCACGCCGTACAGGACATCGGCGGCTTCCATGGTGCCGCGGCGGTGGGTGATGACGATGAACTGGGTCTTGTCGGTCATGCGGCGCAGATACTGGGCATACCGGGTGACGTTCACGTCGTCCAGGGCGGCTTCGATCTCGTCCAGGATGCAGAAAGGCGAGGGGTTGACTTCCAGGATGGCAAAGTAGATGGAGATGGCCACCAGCGCCTGCTCGCCGCCCGAAAGGGCGGACAGGTTGCGGATGACCTTGCCCGGGGGCGAGACCTCGATCTCGATGCCGGATTCCAGGACGTTGTTTTCATCCGAGAGGTAGAGGCGGGCGGAGCCGCCGCCGAACAGTTCCCGGAAGATGTGGCCGAAGTTGCGGTTGATCTCCTTGAAGCTCTTGGAGAACATCTCCTCCATCTCGCCCCGCAGCTCCCCGATCATCCGGGTCAGCTCGGACTTGGAGCGCTCCACGTCGTTCACCTGGGCTTTGAGGAAGTCGTACCGTTCCTTGACCTCCTTGTATTCGTCGATGGCGCCCACATTCACGTTGCCCAGGGCACGGATCTTGGCCCGGACTTCGGTGACCTGACGGCGCAGGTCGGTGACGTTGGAAAATTCCACGCACAAGCCTTTGGCTTCCGCCTCGGTGAGCTGGTACTCATCCCACAGCTTGGCGGCGGTGGTGTTCAGCTCGCTCTCGGCGGCGGCGCGGCGCTCGGCCAGACGGGCCATCTCCCCGCTCATCCGTTCCCGCTCGTCGGTGAGGGCCCGGTTTTCCTGGCCCATACGGGTGACGGCGGCTTCCTTCTCCATCCGGGCGGCGTTGGCCGTGCGGATGGTCTGTTCGGCGGCGGCGATCTTTTCCTTGGTCTCGGCGCGGGCCCGCTCGATCTCAGCCACCCGCAGCTCGTTGGCTGCGATGGTCTGCTTGGCGGCCTCGATATTGGCCTGCAGTTCCCGGGCCCGGGCTTCGGCTTCCCCGGTGCGGCCCCGCAGGGTCTCCAGGGCAGCCTCATGCAGGCCGATGTCCTTCTCCCCGGTGAGGCGGTTCATCTGGGCTTCCGAGAGGGAGGCGGTCAGGGCTTCCCGGCGGCGGCTGAGTTCGCCGGTGCTCTCGCCCAGCTGGGACAGCTCGGCGTTGTACTTGTCCAGTTCGGTCTGGGCGGCGGCGGCCCCGGTCTCGGCCTGGGCGCGGGCGGTCTCGTTCTCCTTCAGCTGGTCTTCCAGCTGCTTGATCTCGGCGCCCCGGCGCTGGGCCGCGGCGGCGCCCTCCTGCACGGCGGCGTCCAGGCGTTCCAGGTCCAGGCTGGCTTTCAGCCGTTCGGAAGCGGCGTTGACGCTCTCGCTCTCCGCCCCGGCCAGCTCGGCGGCCAGGGTATCCGTTTCCGCCTGACGGGCCTTGGCTTCCCGCTCGGCGTCCGTCCGGCGCTGTTCCAGCTTTTTCAGCTTGACACGCAGTTCTTCCAGTTCCTGCTTGCGGCTGAACACACCCGCGCTGCGGGCGGTGGAACCGCCGGTGAAGGAACCGCCGGCGTTGATGACCTGACCGTCCAGGGTCACGATGCGGTTGCGGTAACCCAGGTTTTTGGCCACGGCGGACGCCTCTGCCAGGTCCTCCACCACGATGATGCGGCCCAGCAGGTTGTCAATGATATGGCGGTAGCGGTCGTCCGCTTCCACCAGGTCTGCGGCCACCTCGGCGGTGCCGGTGAGGCGGCCGTTGAACCGGTTGCCCTGGACGGTGTCCAGAGGCAGGAAGGTGGCGCGGCCGGCCCGTTCTTCCTTCAGGAAAGCGATGGCGGACCGGGCGCAGCGCTCGTCCTCCACCACGATGTTCTGCAAGGCAAAGCCCAGGGCCGTCTCGATGGCGGTCTCGTAGCCTTTGCGCACCGTGAGGATGCCGGCCACCGGGCCGATGATGCCCCGCAGCCGGTTGGCTGCGGCGGCCCGCATGACCGTCTTGACGCTCTGCTGGTAGCCGTCCAGGTTGCGTTCCAGGTCTTCCAGAATGCGGATGCGCTGGGCAGTGTTGGAGCGATCCCGGTCGGCCTTCTGCAGGGCGTCGGCGGCCTCGGCCTGCTGACGGCGGCGGCTTTCCAGCTTGAGTTTCAGTCCGGCCTTGATGTTGTCGCAGCGGGTGACCTTCTCCTCCGCCTCTTTCAGGGCCTGGGCGGCCAGTTCCCGCTCGGCGTTCAGCCGGTCGGCGGCGCCGGAGGCCGCGGCGGCCTGGTTGCGCAGGCCGTCCAGCTGGGCGCGGGAAGCTTCGGCGGCGGAGGTCAGGGAGGCCGCCCGCACCTTCATGGCGGTGGCGGCATCCTGCAGGCGGGCAATGGCGGCTTCCACCACGTCCCGGCGCTCGCCGCTCTGCAGGGCTTCCTGTTCCAGGGCGTTCATCCGGGCCCGCAGGTCGGAGATGGTCTTGTCCGCCTGGGCCAGCTGGGCGCGCAGGGCCTCGATGGCGTCCTGGTGCTCTTTGGTCTCGGCCTCGATGCCCTTGGCGCCCTCCCCGGCCCGGGCCAGTTCGGCCTCGGCATCCTGGATCTGGGCCCGGGCGTGCTCGTTCTCGTTGTGGAGAACGGCGATCTGGCTGTCGCTGCCCGCCCCGGCTTCGGTCAAAGCGCGGATGTCGGCGTTGGCCTGCTCCACCTGGAGCATGAGCTGCTGGGCTTCCTCCCGCAGGGCTTCGGTCTTCTGATCGAACTCATCCAGCTGGCGGGAGAGGCGGACGTAGTCGGACTCGGCGGCCTCATACCGGCGCTGCTGGTCCCGGGCGGCGTCCTGGGCCCGACGGATGGAGTCCACCCACAGGGTGACCTCCAAAGATTTGCGGGTCTCGGAGTATTCCAGGAACTTCTGGGCCTTCTCGCTGTCCCGCTTCAGGGGGCCCACCCGGCCTTCCAGTTCGCCCAGGATGTCCCGCAGGCGTTCCAGATTGCCCTCGGCGGCGGCCAGACGGCGCTCGGCCTCGTTCTTGCGGTAGCGGAAGCGGGCGATGCCGGAGGCTTCCTCAAAGATCTCCCGCCGCTCGGCGCTCTTGGCGCCCACGATCTCGGCCACGCGGCCCTGGCCGATGATGGCGTAGCCGTCCCGGCCCAGACCCGTGTCCAGCAGGAGTTCGTAGATATCTTTCAGACGGACGTTCTGCCCGTTGATGGTGTATTCACTTTCGCCGCTGCGGTAATACCGGCGGCCGATGGTCACTTCCTCCGCGTCCATGGCCAGTCCATGGTCGGCGTTGTCGATGGTCAGGCTGACGGCGGCATAGCCCATGGCCCCGCGGGTCTGGGTGCCGCCGAAGATCACATCCTCCATCTTGCCCGCGCCGCGCAGCTGCTTGGAGCTGGTTTCGCCCATGACCCAGCGGATGGCGTCGGAGATATTGCTTTTGCCCGAACCGTTGGGGCCCACCACGCCGGTGATGCCGGCGCCGATGGCCACCTTGGTGCGGTCCGGGAAGGACTTGAAGCCCTGGATCTCAAGTTCTTTTAAGCGCATGCAGGCGGGTTCCTTTCCGTAATCAGGGATTCAGGGCGGCAAGGGCCTGCTTGGCGGCCTGCTGTTCCGCCGCCTTCTTGCTCCGGCCTTTGCCGGTGGCCAGGGCCTTGCCGTTCAGGGTGACTTGCACCTCAAAGGTCTTGTCGTGGTCGGGGCCGGACTGGCCCACCACCGCGTACCGCAGTTCGGCGCCGGGTTTTTCCTGCACCAGTTCCTGCAGTTTGGTCTTGTAGTCGGGGTCCGCGGTCTTGCCCTCGGTGATGAAGGGCAGGATGAAGTTGCGGGCCACCTCCATGCCGCCGTCCAGATACAAAGCGGCAATGAGGGCCTCGAAGGCGTCGGACACCACGCTGGGGCGGGTGCGGCCGCCGCCCAGTTCCTCGCCGTGGCCCAGGCGCAGATAGCTGCCCAGGTCGATCTCGGCGGCAAAGCGGAAGAGGGCTTCCTCCGAGACGAGAGCCGCCCGCATGCGGGTCAGCTCGCCCTCGGGGCGGGAGGAATGGTGGAACAGGTAATCCGCCACCACCACCGACAGCACACTGTCGCCCAGGAATTCCAGGCGTTCGTTGTGGTGGGTGGGCACCTTGGACTCATTGGCAAAGCTGGTGTGGGTCATGGCAATGCGCAGCAGTGCCGGATTCTTGAACTGATAATGCAGCACCTGTTCCAGCTTTTCAAAAGAGCGGTTCGGCATACAGGGTCCGTCCTTTCACTCATTCCTGGGCGGCAGCCATGGTCTCGGCCAGAGCCTTCTCCATGGTGCCGCACAGATCATTCTCCACGCAGGTCTTGGCCTGACGGATGGCGTTCTTGATGCCCCGGGCCTTGCTGGAACCGTGGGCCTTGATGACCGGCTTGGCAGCCCCCAGCAGGGGCGCGCCGCCCACTTCCTCCGAGTCCATCATCTTTTTCAGCCCGCGCAGGCCGTCCTTGATGGTCAGATAGGCCAGTTTGGTGAACAGGTTCTTCAGGAAGATGGGCTTGAGCATGCCCAGCAGGCTGGTGGCCACGCCCTCGGTAAGCTTGAGCACCACGTTGCCCACAAAGCCGTCACACACCACCACGTCCACCTTGCCTTCCGGGATGTAGCGGGGCTCGATGTTGCCCACGAACCGGATGGAGGGGTTGGCTTTCAGCTTCTGGTGGGCTTCCCGGTACATAGGGGTGCCTTTGTGGTCCTCGGCGCCGTTGTTGACCAGGGCCACGCTGGGATTGCTGCGGCCCATGACCTTCTGGGCATAGACGCTGCCCATGGTGCCGAAGGCGTTGAGCATGTCGGCGCGGCATTCGGCGTTGGCGCCGCAGTCCAGCAGCAGGTAATGCTGCTGGATACCGGGCATGGGAGTGGCCAGAGCAGGGCGCTTGACCCCCTTGACGGTGCGCACGATGAGGCTGGTGGCCACATGCAGCGCACCGGTGGAGCCGGCGGAGACGAAGGCGTCGCCCTCGCCTTTTTTCAGCATGGTCAGGCCCTTCACCAGGCTGGAGTCCGGCTTGTGGCGGGCGGCCTTGACCGGGTCATCCTCCATGGTGACCACCTCGGTGCAGTTGATGATCTCGAAAGGTGCCAGGTCGATGTTCAGCTCGGCGGCCGCCTTGCGGATGACCTCCTCCTGGCCCAGCAGGGCGATGGTCATGCCCTGGCCGAACTCCTTCACGGCGTCGGCGGCGCCCTGCAGCACGGCGTTGGGGGCGTTGTCGCCGCCCATCACATCCAAAAGAATCTTCATTCCACGTCCTCCTGTCGGGCCACCCAGTCGGCCATGGCGGCCTGGGCGGCGTTGGAAAGCGCCAGATAACGTTCCCGCTTGTCCCGGATGGAGGTGATCTCCGCGGTGCGGGGCAAGATACCCATGTTGGCGCCCATGGGCTGGAAATCCTTGTTGGGAGTCATGAGATAGTCGATGAGCGCGCCGCACATGGTGGAGGCCGGGGGCGGCGTGTAGGGTCTGCCGTTCAGACGGACAAAGATCGACCGCGCCGCCAGCAGGCCGCTGGCCGCGCTTTCCATGTAGCCTTCAAAGCCGGTGATCTGGCCGGCGAAAAAGACGTTGGGGTGCTGTTTCAGGCTCTGGTCGGGGGCCAGGACCTTGGGTGCGTTCAGGAAGGTGTTGCGGTGCATGACGCCGTAGCGCACAAACTCCGCATTTTCCAGGCCCGGGATCATCCGGAACACCCGCTGCTGCTCCCCCCATTTCAGGTTGGTCTGGAAGCCCACCAGGTTGTACAGGGTCCCGGCGGTGTTTTCCTTGCGCAGCTGGACGTTGGCCCAGGGGCGGTGCCCGGTGTTGGGGTCCTTGAGGCCCACCGGACGCAGAGGACCGAACCGGATGGTATCGGCCCCCCGGGCGGCCATGACCTCGATGGGCATGCAGCCCTCGTAGACGGTCAGGTCCTTGTCGGCGTCGTGGCGGGGGGCCCGCTCGGCGCTGATGAGAGCGGCGTGGAAGGTCTCGTACTCCTCTTTATTGAAAGGGCAGTTCAGGTAGTCGGCCTCCCCCCGGCCGTACCGGGAAGCGGCAAACACCTTATTGTAGTCCAGGCTTTCGGCGGTGACGATGGGGGCCACCGCGTCGTAGAAGTTCAGTTCCTCCCCGCCGGAGAGAGCCGCCACGGCCTCGGCCAGGGCGCCCTCGGTGAGGGGGCCGGTGGCCACCAGGATGGGGGCATCCTCCGGGATTTCGGTGACTTCCTGCCGGTGCACCGTGATGCCCGGGCAGCTTTCCACCATCCGGGTGACCTCGGCGCTGAACCGGTCCCGGTCCACGGCCAGAGCGCCCCCGGCGGCCACCCGGGCCGTCTCGGCGGCCTGGAGCAGATGGCTGCCCATGGCGCGCATCTCCAGCTTGAGCAGGCCGGAAGCGGAGTCCGGGCGCTCGGCTTTCAGGGAGTTGGAGCAGACCAGCTCTGCAAAGCCCTCGCTTTTGTGGGCGGGGGAAAAGTGCACCGGTTTCTGCTCGTACAGGTCCACCTGCACCCCGTGCTCCGCCAGCCAGAGGGCGGCTTCGCACCCGGCCAGACCGGCGCCGTATATCGTAATCTTGTGCATGTTACTCCTTCTTGGGGGCGGCTTCCTTCACAAAGCCGCAGCCTTCCTTCAGGCAGATGAGCTGCCCCTTGCGCTTGAACAGGGTGCTGTTGCACTGGGGGCAGCGCTCGGTGACCGGTTCGTCCCAGGTCATGAAGTTGCAGGTGGGATAGTTGCCGCAGCCGTAATACACCCGGCCCTTGGCGCTCTTGCGCAGCAGCATGTGGCCGCCGCACACCGGGCACAGACCGCCGGTGTCCTTGACCAGGGGATGGGCGTTGCGGCATTCCGGGAAGCCGGAGCAGGCCACGAACTTGCCGTACCGCCCCGACTTGATGACCATGGGACGGCCGCACTTGTCGCAGATCTCATCGGTGGGGATGTCCGCCACCTTGACCTTCTTGCCCTCCATGTCCTTCTCGGCCTTTTCCAGGCTCTGGGCAAAGCCCTGGTAGAACTCGTCCACCGTCTGCACCCAGTCGGCCTGACCGTTTTCCACCACGTCCAGCTTCTTTTCCATCTCGGCGCTGAAGGTGGGGTCCACGATGTCGGGGAACTCTTCCAGCATGACCTGGTTCACCGCCTGACCCAGCGGGGTGGTCTTCAGTTTCTTGTTTTCCTTTTCCACATAGCCCCGGTCGATGATGGTGCTGATGGTGGGGGCGTAGGTGGAAGGACGGCCGATGCCGTTCTCTTCCAGGGCGTGGATGAGGGCGGCTTCGGTGTACAGCGGCGGCGGCTGGGTGAATTTCTGGTCCGCCGTCAGCTTGTACAGGTCCAGAGGCTGTCCCGCTTCCAGGGGAGGCAGGGCGGTCTCCTTCTTTTTGGTATCGTCGGTGGCTTCCTCGTACAGGGCGGTGAAGCCGTCGAAGGTGACGGTGTAGCCGGAGGCACGGAAGAGCCAGTCCCCCGCGCCCACCGTCACCGACATGGTATCCATGAGGCAGTCGGCCATCTGGCTGGCCATGAAGCGGGACCAGATCAGCCGGTACAGGCGGGCGGTATCCCCGGAGATGCTCTTTTCCACCTCATCGGGGGTGAGTTCGGGCATGGAGGGACGGATGGCTTCGTGGGCGTCCTGGGCCGCGGTGGCGGAGCGGGACTTCCAGTGGCGGGGGGTGGAGCAGACATACCGCTCCCCCCAGCGCCCGCCGATGAAGCTCTTGGCGGCGGCCACGGCCTCGTCGGAGATGCGCAGGGAGTCGGTACGCATATAGGTGATCAGACCCACGGTGCCGTGGCCCTCGATGTCCATGCCTTCGTACAAAGTCTGGGCCGCCCGCATGGTGCGGGTGGCGGAGAAGCCGAAGGCCCGGCTGGCGTCCTGCTGCAGGGTGGAGGTGATGAAGGGCGGGGCGGGCGCACGGCGGCGCTTGCCCTTGTCCACCTTGACCACGCTGTAGGCCTTGCCTTCCAGGGAGGCCAGGATCTTGTCCGCCTCCTCCTTGGTGCGCACGGTGATCTTTTTGCCGTCGGCGGAGGCGGAGAGCCGTGCCGTGAAGGAAGCCCCGCCGCCGGCGGGCTTCACGTTGGCGTCAATGTTCCAGTATTCCTCCGGCACAAAACGCTCGATCTCCAGTTCCCGGTCCCGGATCAGGCGGACGGTGACGCTCTGCACACGGCCGGCGGAAAGCCCCCGGCGCACCTTGCGCCACAGAAAGGGGCTGAGCTTGTAGCCCACCAGACGGTCCAGTTCCCGGCGGGCCTGCTGGGCGTTGAACAGGTCCATATCGATGGCCCGGGGATGGGCCATGCCTTCCTTGACGCCCTTTTTGGTGATCTCGTCAAAGGTCACCCGGTTGGGCGCAGCCGGGTCCAGGCCCAGCAGATTGGCCAGATGCCAGCTGATGGCCTCCCCTTCCCGGTCCGGGTCGGTGGCCAGCAGAACGCCGTCGCACTTTTTGGCTTCGGCTTTCAGCTCTTTGACCAGTTTCTGCTTGCCCTTGATGGTGATATATTTCGGGGTATAGCCGTGTTCAATGTCAATGCCCAGCTGGCTGGCCGGCAGGTCGCGCACATGGCCCATGCTGGCTGTGACTTTGTACCCGCGGCCCAGGTACTTGCCAATGGTCTTGGCCTTGGCCGGGGATTCCACAATGACTAATTTTGGCATAGCTTCGCTCCTGAATAAAGGTTTACCGCTCGGCGGTGTACAGCTGTCCCGGGTGGGAGGCAGCCGCCCCCGCAAATTCCAGTTCCATCAGTGCCGCCAGTACCCGGGGCATGGGCAGGGCGGTGTCCGCCGCCGCCTGGGCGGGGGTGCGGGGCACCGGGCCCAGGACTTCCAGCACACGGCGGGCGTCCTGGCTCAAAGAAAGTTCCCTTTCCGGGGCAGACGGCCCTGGGGCGGGTGCATCGGGCAGGTCCAGCGCTTTCAGCACGTCGGAGGCCTGACACAGCGGGTGGGCTCTGCCCTCCCGCAAAAGATCGTTGGTGCCCTCGCTGGTGGGGCTATAGATGCTGCCCGGAACACTGAACACCGGACGGCCGTACCGCACCGCATGGGACACGGTATTCAGCGTCCCGCTGCGGCGGCGGGCCTCGGTGACGCAGACCGCCTCCGAAAGGCCGGCGATCAGCCGGTTGCGGGCCAGAAAGGTCCCGGTGGTCTTGCCCTGGTAGTCGGGCGGATATTCGGTGACCACCGCCCCGCCCCCTGCTTCGATGGCATACCGCAGGTCGGCGTTGGCGGCGGGGAAAGTCTTGTCAATGCCGGTGCCCAGAAAGGCCACGGTGGGGGTATGCGCCTCCACGGAGGCCCGGTGGGCTTCGGCGTCCAGGCCGTCGGCCAGACCGCTGACCAGCACCACCCCCGCCCGGGCCAGGTGCAGGCCCAGGTCATGGCAGGCCTGCTGGCCGTAGCGGGTGGGACGGCGGGTGCCCACCATGCCCACATACCGCCCGCCGTTGAGGCAGGCAATGGAACCGGTGACGTACAGCATCACCGGCATGTCGGGCAAAGTGCGCAGCCGTTCGGGGTAGTCAATGTCCTGGGGGGTGAGGATCTGGGCCCCCAGGCGGGCACAGGCTTCCAGCCGGGGCTGCAGCGCGGCAGGGTGGGTGGCTTTCAGTCGGGCCAGGGCCGTCCTGTGCAGGGCTTTGGGCAGGGGCAGTTCCCGGGCAATGCGCTCATGCAGCGTCCGGGGGTCCGGACACTGCCGCAGCAGGTCCCTGGCCTGCCGGTAACCGGAGCCCAGCCCGTCGGCCAGCCACATCCAATACAGGACGGTATCCATTGTACATCAAACTCCTCTGAAATGCCACAGCAAAACACTGCCGGCCACCCCGGCGTTCAGGCTTTCCACCCGGTCGGTCATGGGGATGCGCACGGCGGCGTCGCAGGCGGCCACGGCGGCATCGGTCAGGCCCTGGCCCTCGCTGCCGATGACCACGCACACCCCGCCGGACAGATCGGTGCCCATCGCATCCAGCGGCCGTGCCTGATAGAGAGCTGCCGCCAGACAGGTGACCCCCCGGGCCCGCAGTCTTTCCAGCGCGGCGGGCAGGTCATGGCAGACGCCCACGGGCATCCGCCCCGCCGCCCCCATGGAGGACCGCAGGACTTTGGGAGAGAAGGGCGCGGCACAGCCCGGGCCCAGCAGCACCCCGTCAAACCCGAAAGCGGCGGCGCTGCGCAGCAGAGTGCCCACGTTGCCCGGGTCCTGCACCCCTTCCAGGGCCAGGATCCGGCGGGCGGTTTGCAGCAGAGGGGCCGGGTCGGTGTCAGGGGCTTTGAACAGCCCGAACACGTCCTGGGAAGAGCGGGTCCCGGCCAGCTTTTCCGCCACATGGGGCGCAATAAGGGTGGTGCGGTCCCCGAAGGCAGCCAGGGCCGGGGTGTGGTCCAGGGCTGCCTGGGTGGCGTAAAGTTCGGTCAGGGGGCAGTCCTTGGCCAGTTCCAGACAGAGTTTGGGACCTTCGGCAAAAAGAAGGCCTGCGGCGGTGCGCTGTTTTTCGCTGTCACGCAGGGCGCACATCCGCTTGATGCGGGCATTGTCCCGGCTGGTGATCACAGGTAAGATGTCCATAAAATTGCTCACAATTCCAAAAAAGACGCACGCGCATGTGCGCGGGCGTCTTTGGGTGGGTTATGTTCTTGATTACAGAGCCTTCTTGGCGGTCTCCACCAGAGCGGTGAAGCTGGCGGGATCATGGATGGCCATCTCGGACAGCATCTTGCGGTTCAGCTCCACGCCGGCCTTCTTCAGGCCGTTCATGAAGGTGGAGTAGTTCATGCCCTGGGCACGGACCGCATTGTTGATGCGGGTGATCCACAGGTTGCGGAACTGGCGCTTCTTCAGCTTGCGGCCGACGAAAGCGTAGTTGCCGGACTTCATCACGGCCTGCTTGGCCATGCGGAAATGCTTGGACTTGGAGCCGTAGTAGCCCTTCGCCAGTTTCAGGGTCTTGGTGCGACGCTTGTGCGTCATGGTAGCGCCTTTGATACGAGCCATTGTATTCTATCTCCTTTTATACAGTCATATTCAAACCGGTGGTTTCGTGCGGGGTGGGCAATCAGCCGCCGTAGGGCATCATGCGGCGCACGGTGGCCTCGTTGGTCTTGTCCACATAGTGGTTCATGCGCAGACCGCGGGTCAGCTTGGTGGTCTTCTTGGTCAGGATATGACGGCGCTTGGACGCATTGCGCTTGATCTTGCCGGTGCCGGTCATCTTGAAGCGCTTTTTGGCGCCGGAGCAGGTCTTCAGTTTGAGCTTTGCCATTTTGTTTTTCCTCCTAATATTGGGTTACTTGACGGGCGCGGGCGACATGAACATCATCATGCTGCGGCCTTCCAGCTTGGGCTGCTTGTCAACAACACCCTTGCCTTCCAGCTGCTGGGCAAAACGACGATGCACGTCCAGGCCCAGGTTGGTGTGCGCCATCTCACGGCCGCGGAACCGGATGGAAACCTTGAGCTTGTGGCCCTGTGCCAGGAACTTGGCCGCCTGATTGACCTTGGTGTTGAAGTCGTTGGTATCAATGTTCAGGGAAAGACGGATCTCCTTGACTTCCACGACTTTCTGGTTTTTCTTGGCTTCCTTTTCCCGCTTCTGCATTTCAAAGCGGTACTTGCCGTAATCAAGGATCTTGCACACCGGAGGCTTGGCCTGCGGGGCGACCTTGACCAGATCCAGGTCCTGATCCATGGCCATGCGCAGCGCGTCACGGGGGGACATGATGCCCATCTGGGAGCCGTCGGCTCCGATCAGGCGGATCTCCTTGTCACGAATGCGCTCGTTGATCTCCAGTTCCTTGGTAGTGTTAGTGCTGGCGATTGGAATACACCTCCCATACAAAACGTAAAGTGAATAACAAAAGCGGCTGCCGTAAAAAGCAGCCGCCGAACAGACCATACCATGCCAAAGCGGGCGAAAGTGCCCACGCTTCGGTATCTATGACCCGGAGCCCGTTGCGGCCCGCAAGGTGAACGACGGCAATCTAGCCGGACGCTGCTTTTTTTACAACCGTTATCTTACCACGGGGTGTCCGCCTTGTCAAGCCTTTTTTGACCGAGGCGGGCAGAAAAATCACGGACGGTTTTATTTTTTCTTTTTTGGGCAAACATCTTTTAACCCGCGGGTAAATATGGTATTATTATAAGCTGAAATGTTATGCGTTTCAATACACGAGGGGATGTAATCTGTATGGTTGAAGATAAACCGATCCGCCTGGTCCTGTTTTTCGGCGGTGTATCCAGTGAACATGAAGTCAGCTGCGTGTCCGCGGCGGCCTGGCTGCGGGCGCTGCGTCAGCCGCCCTGCGCCGGACGGTACGAGGTCACGGCGGTGGGCATCACCAAAAAAGGGCAGTGGCTGCGCTATGCCGGCGACGCTGAGCATGTGGAGGACGGCAGCTGGCAGGCGGACACCGCCAACTGCGCCCCCTGCGCCCTGAGCCCCGACCGCACCATGCGCGCCCTGCTGGTCAAGGAGGGCGGCAGCTGGTGCGAGCATCCGGTGGATGTGGCGGTGCCGGTACTCCACGGCAAGAACGGCGAGGACGGCACCATCCAGGGGCTGTTTGAGCTGGCGGGCCTGCCCTATGTGGGCTGCGGCGTGCTGGCCAGCGCCGTGTGCATGGACAAAGTGGTGGCCAACACCGTGATGGATGCTTCCGGCGTGCCCCACTGCGCCTGGTGCTTCGCCCTGCGCGCCGACGTGGAAGCCGACGCCGACAAGGTGCTGGACATGGTGGAAGCCAAGCTGCCCTACCCGGTCTTTGTGAAGCCGGCCAACGCCGGGTCCAGCGTGGGCATCTCCAAGGCCTGGGACCGGGCCGAGCTGCGCAAGGCGGTGGACGTGGCCCTGGCCGAGGACGACAAGGTGGTCTTTGAGGAGTTCATCGACGGGCAGGAGGTGGAGTGTGCCGCCATCGGCAACCCCGACGCCCCCGACACCGTCTTTACCACCCGGCCCGGTGAGATCCTGGCCGGAGCGGAATTTTACACCTACGACGACAAGTACAAAAACGGGGTGTCCCAGGTGCTGATCCCCGCACGGCTGAGCGAGGCCAAGCTGGACGA
Source organism: Subdoligranulum sp. DSM 23681 (assembly GCF_057005535.1). Taxonomy (NCBI): domain Bacteria; kingdom Bacillati; phylum Bacillota; class Clostridia; order Eubacteriales; family Oscillospiraceae; genus Subdoligranulum; species Subdoligranulum sp. DSM 23681. The sequence goes on from NZ_CM168050.1 coordinate 860,198, forward strand.
AGTCCGGGCGCTGGCCCGTCGGGCGTATCTGGCCCTGGGCTGCGCCGGACTGTCCCGCTGCGATTTCTTTGTGCAGAAGGACACCGGCCGGGTTCTGTGCAATGAGTTGAACACCTTCCCCGGGTTCACGGCCATCAGCATGTACCCCAAGCTGATGGAGAAAGAGGGACTGAGCTTTGCGGCGCTGGCGGACCGGCTGATCCACCTGGCGCTGACCAAGCGGAAGGGAGCCTATTGATGGATACACGGCCCATCGGTGTGTTTGACAGCGGCCTGGGCGGCCTGACCGCCGTGCGCCAGCTGCGCCGGGTGCTGCCCGGTGAGGACATCATCTATTTCGGGGATACCGGCCGGGTGCCCTACGGCAGCCGCGGCCGCCAGACCATCCTGCAGTATGCCCGACAGGACATCCGGTTCCTGCTGAGCCAGAACGTGAAGTTTCTCATGGCTGCCTGCGGAACCGTCTCCTCCACCTATCCTTCGGAGGAAGCATCCCGCCTGCCCGTGCCCTACACCGGCGTGGTGGGGGCGGCGGCCCGCAAGGCCGTGACCCTGACCCGCAACCACAAGGTGGGGGTCATCGGCACGGCGGCCACCATCCGCAGCGGCTCCTACGCGGCGCTGCTCCGGGACCTGATGCCGGACATCCAGATCACCGCCAAGGCCTGCCCGCTCTTTGTACCCCTGGTGGAGAGCGGCCATGTGACCGACGGCGACCCGGTGACCACCCTGGTCATTGAACAGTATCTGACCGAGCTGCGGGACGCCGGGGTGGACACCCTGATTCTGGGCTGCACCCACTATCCCCTGCTGAAAAAGATGATCGGGGATTTCATGGGGGCGGAGGTGGCCCTCATCGACCCGGGCAAGGTCACGGCCATCGAGACCGCCGCCGCCCTGGACGATCTGGGGCTGACCAACGGCCGCAGCGAAGGGGGCCGGGTGCGCTACTATGTGAGCGATACCCCCGAGGCCTTCCAGGAACTGGAGACCCTGTTTCTGGGCGAGTACGCCGGCGGTCCGGTGGAACAGATCGCCATCGAGACCTACTGACCGCACTGACCACTATACTATATAAGGATACGGAAAGAACATGCAGGACAATTACCTGATCACCATCCGCGGCACCATGCAGCAGAATGGCGAGGAGGACAGCGTGGAGCTGATGACCCGGGGCAAGTTCACCCAGCGGGGCTCCGCCTATTACATTGTATATGAAGAGACCGAGGCCACCGGTTATGCGGGCTGCACCACCACCGTCAAGGCCACCCTGGACGGCCAGCAGGTGGTGATGACCCGGTTCGGCAAGGTGCCCAGCCAGCTGGTCATTGAAAAGGGCATCCGCCACATCTGCCATTATGAGACGGGCTACGGGTCCATCTCCCTGGGGGTGGCGGCCGATGTGATCGAGCTGCTGCTGGATGAGAACGGCGGCCGGCTGAAGTTCAGCTACACCCTGGATTCCGGGGGCGAGAACTTCATCAGCCGCAATCTGGTGGACATCACGGTGGAACAGCTGCCCACCGAAGTGGAAGAATAAGGGTATTCCGGTTTTTTGGATTTTTTGAGTGAAAACGGAGGTTTCAAACATGAAGTACGAACACTACAACCCCCGCCAGGCCGCCCTGGACGCGGCCCGCGGTCTGCTGCAGAATGCCGCCGAAGCCGCGATGGGATCCGGCGCGCTGCCCCGCGCCGAACTGCCCGCCTACATTGTGGAGATCCCGGCGGACGTGAAGAACGGCGACGTGGCCTGCAACCTGGCCATGGCCGGTGCGCGTGTGTTCCATAAAGCCCCCCGGCAGATCGCCGAGGCCATCGTGGGCTGCCTGGATCTGGCCGGCTCCCCCTTTGACCGGGCGGAGATCGCCGGCCCCGGCTTCATCAACCTGTACCTGGGCACCGGCTGGTTCACCGACGTGGTCCGTGCCGCCTGCTCCGAGCCGGAATACGGCCGCACCGAGGCCGGCGCCGGCAAGAAGTACAATGTGGAGTTTGTTTCCGCCAACCCCACCGGCCCCATGCACATGGGCAACGCCCGGGGCGGCGCTCTGGGCGACTGTCTGGCCGCCTGCCTGGACTGGGCCGGCTACGACGTGACCCGGGAGTTCTACATCAACGACGCGGGCAACCAGATCCAGAAGTTCGGCAAGAGTCTGGCCATCCGGTACCTGCAGCTGTTCAAGGGGGAGGAAGCCTGCCCCCTGCCCCAGGAATGCTATCAGGGCGCCGACATCATCGAGCATGCCAAGAACTTTGCCGCCCAGCACGGCGACGCCTATGTGAACGCCGATTTTGAGGAACTGAAGCAGGCCATCACCGACTACGCCCTGCCCAAGAACATCGAAGGGCTGCAGCGGGACCTGGGCAAGTACCGCATCACCTACGATGTGTGGTTCCATGAGAGCACCCTGCACGAGTCCGGCGCGGTGAAGGCCGTGGTGGACAAGCTGCTGGAGTCCGGCGCCTGCTACAAGGCCGAGGACGGCGCCATCATGTACAAGAGCGCCCAGTTTGCCGCCAAGTACGGCGTGGCCAACAAGCGCAAGACCACCGACGGCACCGAGGAGGAAGCCAAGGACGAGGTGCTGGTGCGCGCCAACGGCATTCCCACCTACTTTGCCGCCGACATCGCCTACCATTACAACAAGCTGGCGGTGCGGGGCTTTGACAAGGCCATCGACGTGTGGGGCGCCGACCACCACGGCCATGTGGCCCGCATGAAGGGCGCCATGGACGCCGTGGGCCTGGACGGCAGCCGTCTGGACGTGGTGCTCATGCAGATGGTCAACCTGATGCGGGACGGCAAGCCCGTCCGGATGTCCAAGCGCACCGGCAAGGCCATTACCCTCACCGACCTGCTGGACGAGGTGCCCATTGATTCCGCCCGCTTCTTCTTCAACCAGCGGGAAAGCACCTCCACCCTGGACTTTGACCTGGACCTGGCCGTGCGCAACGACAGCGAGAACCCAGTGTACTATGTACAGTACGCCCACGCCCGCATCTGCTCCATCCTGAAGAAGCTGGAGAGCGAGGGCATCACCTTCCGGGGCATGGAGGCCGTGGACGCCGCCGTGCTCACCGACCCCAGCGAACTGGCCCTGATCCGTCTGCTGGCCGCCTTCCCCGCCGAGATCGCCGCCGCGGCTGAAAAATACGACCCGGCCCGTATCACCCGCTTTGTCATTGATCTGGCCAGCGCCTTCCACCGCTTCTACAACTCCTGCCGCATCCTGGGCGCCGAGGACCAGGTGCTGCAGGGCCGCATTGCCCTGTGTCTGGCCGTGCGCGGTGTGATCCGCAACGTCCTGACCATGTTCAAGATCAGCGCCCCCGAAAGCATGTAAATTCTTCCGGCGGGCCCTGCCGCCGGCGGATGTATAAAAGTGAAGGAGGATCTCCCCATGAAGACTTGTCCCCGCTGCGGCGCCACCTGCGCCGACAATGACCGCTTCTGTCCCAATTGCGGCAATCCCATGCCCGAACACACCGATTCCGCCCAGGCAGACGCCCAGGGCCCCCGCTACGAACAGCCCCGCTATGAACAGGGTCCCGTCTACCAGGGCGGCCGCCGCCCGCCCCGCAGCGTTGCTCTGGCCATCGTGCTCAGCATCATCACCTGCGGCATCTACGGCATCTACTGGTTCGTGTTGCTCAATGACGAGATCAACGAGCTCACCGACGACACCACCGCCCCCAGCGGCATCGTGGTCTTTCTTCTGAGCCTGGTCACCTGCGGCATCTACGGCATCTACTGGGCCTATGTGATGGGCCGCAAGGTGGCCTACCTCAGCCGCACGTCGGACAGCGGCATCGTCAACCTGATCATCGCCCTGTTCGGTTTCCAGATCATCAATCTGGCCCTGTTCCAGGATGCGGTCAACCGTTACGCCGGCTAAGCGCCGCAAGCTGCGCACCCTGGCCCTGGTGCTGGGGGCGGGTGCGGTGTATGCGGTGCTGGCGGCCCGGTTCGGCGGGCTGCCCTGCCCCTTCCGGCTGGTGACCGGTCTGCAATGCCCCGGATGTGGGGTGACCACCCTGCTGCTGTGTCTGCTGCGCGGAGACTGGCAGGGCGCCTGGGTGGCCAATCCCTTTCTGCTGGCTACCTCTCCCCTGCTGGCGGTGATCCTGTGGCGGTTCTGGTGGGCGGAAACCCGCCCGGGCCGCCCCTGGCAGATTCTGGCCGCCGGCTACATCGGCGCCCTGCTCCTTTGGGGGATTCTTCGCAACAGCGCGGTTTTGGCAGCTCTGTTCTGAAACGAAAAACGGGATGCAGCCTTCTTGCAAAAGGCTGCATCCCGTTTTTAGGTACACCGAACATATTTATTATACCACATCTGTCAATGCAATTTCCATCCATAACATGAACAAATATTCCATTTTACCTTTGGCGCTTCTGCGAATGGACGGAGCTGCACCCCTGTGCTATAGTATAGTCACAGAAAGAAAACAGCCGGAGATAAGGAACCACAGAAAGTTCCAAGTAAGCCACTTTCAAAAGGAACCGAAAAAGGCACGGATACTCTTTCGACAGCTTGCAGAAGATTTCTCTAAAGTATGAACACCCGGTTCGGGACCAAAAGGTTTCGATAAACGGGACAGCAGCTTCAAAGAGAACACTGCAGGGACTCCGTAAAGGGAAAGCCGAAGAGCCATCGGAGAACTTGAAAGACGTGCAAAGGCTAGGCCGGCGGGATTCGTAAGAAAGGAGGCTCAGCCCCATGGCAAACTTTAAAGATCCCATTCATCACCGGCGGGCCTGGGCCTGCTGAAGAAAAACGAACCACATTGACAGCCGCAGGTCATTACCTGTAAAAGAAATATAAACACCGATGATCGGTTCGTATAATAGAGATCAGCAGTCCCAGGGCCCGTCAAAGTCAGGACCCCAAGCGTTTCAGATAGATTAGATGAAAGGAACGTAAAGACTGACCTCGTAGCCGATGATTCCCGAAATAAAAGGATTCCGTAAGGAATACCATAACAGCAGAAAAACCGGAAGGCCCGTAAGCCTGAAAGTTTTGAGCAAAGAAAAATCCTGACAGGTCTTTCCGAGAAAAATCTTTCCTTAAAAAAGAAAGAGAAGCACTAAGGAAGCAGATTCAGGTAAGCGGGAAGAAAATACCGGCTGAAAGCAATCAGAATTCAAAAGATTGAAAAGGTTCGGGTCGAAAGATTCAACCTTATAAGTTTCGATCTTCGTTCATCTAACCAAATTGGGAGATAACGCCAATGTACAACTGATAAAGAGGGATGCATCCTCTGGCAGTAAACCCTTACCCGCAATCTCAGTGATCAGTAAAATCTGTTCAGACCGTTCTTAGGCAAGCTTTGAAAAGGAAATCCCACGCAAAAGGTTTTGCGTACAGACCGCAGGAGATCAACCCAGACAAAATTGGATCGTAACCCATAAGGATGTTGTGGAAGGCTTCCCCGTATGAGGCGCCGACATAGCATCGACAGATGGAAACCGAAACAAACTTGAATGGCCGGCCAACCTCTAGTTAGGAAGGCAAATCTGATTGAACTGCTTACGCAGATCCCGGGATAACACTCCACACCTCTTTTAAGCACAATCCCAAGATCCAATGGCAGACCCTGAAAAATCCGATCGATCGGATCACTGAAACCACTTTCGCAACGGAGCGGATCTTCACCATCACAAGTTCTGGAAATCATGATCCGCATACAACGAATACAGGGTATGAGGCTATGACTCCAATCAAGTAGTACCGCCCCGGCGCACCAACACAACGGTGCGCCGGGGCTTTTGTCTGTGTGGGCGACCCTTCCTGTCCGTTCCCGCCCCCGCCGGATACTTCCCCGCCCTTCTGTAACCCCTGCACAGCGGCTTTTATCCGCTGTGCAGGGGTCTTTTTGGTCTGCACGGTTGCATAATGGCGCGCCGGACGATATAATAGAAATGTACTGCTTAAAATGGGAGGGGTGTGTATGGAACAAAACAAGCCGAAACGTCCGGTGCTGGGCATTCTGGGCGGGCTGGGCCCTGCGGCCAGCTGCTATCTGTACCAGATGCTCATTGACCATACCCCCGCCGTGCGGGATCAGGACCACATCGACCTGGTGCTGTCCTCCCGGGCCTCCACCCCGGACCGCACCGCCTTCATCCTGGGCAAAAGCAAGGAAGACCCCTTCACCGTGATGGAGCAGGACGGGGAAAGCCTGGTGGCCTATGGCGCCACCGTGCTGGCCATCCCCTGCAATACGGCCCATTACTTTTACGACCGTCTGGCCGCCGCTTTGCCGGTGCCGGTGCTGAACATGCCCCGGCTGACCGTGGCCGAAGCCAAGGCGGGCGGCTGTAAGAAACTGGGCATCCTGGCCACCGACGGCACCCTGCAGGCCGAGACCTACCAGATCATGTGCCAGCAGGCGGACCTGCCCTGGGCCGTGCCCGCCCCCGTCCACCAGGCCGGGGTGATGTCGGTGATCTACGACCAGATCAAAAAAGGCCGTCGGGCCGACATGGCCGTGTTCAACGCCGCTGTGGAGGACCTGAAAGCCCAGGGGTGCGACCGCGCCGTGCTGGGCTGCACCGAGCTGAGTCTGGTCAAGCGGGACGAAGGCCTGGGCGCCTTTTTCATCGACAGCACCGAGGTGCTCTGCCGCCACGCCCTGCTGGCCTGCGGCGTGCAGCCCATCGGATTTGACGAGACGGGAGGCACACCATGAAAACCAGTCCCCGATGCCGCCAGCCCGGGTTCCGAATGTGACCGCCGGGTCGCTGAATACAGACAAATCAAACTTGTATATGGAACTATTTTGAAGGAAAGGGATGTTTTTCCCCATGGAAAACAAGAAATTTTACATCACCACCCCCATCTACTACCCCAGCGACAAGCTGCACATCGGCCACAGCTACACCACCGTGGCCTGTGACGCTCTGGCCCGCTACAAGCGCGCCAAGGGCTACGATGTGATGTTCCTGACCGGCACCGACGAACACGGCCAGAAGATCCAGGACAAGGCCGCTGCCAAGGGCGTGACCCCCAAGGCCTACGTGGACGAGATCGTGGCCACCGTCAAGGATCTGTGGAAGACCATGGATGTCAGCTACGACCGGTTCATCCGCACCACCGACGACTACCACGTCCAGAGCGTGCAGAAGATCTTCACCGCCCTGCACGACAAGGGCGACATCTACAAGAGCACCTACAAGGGCATGTACTGCAAGCCCTGCGAGAGCTTCTGGACCGAAGCCCAGCTGAAGGACGGCTGCTGCCCCGACTGCGGCGGCCCCGTCTACGAGGCCGAGGAGGAAGCCTACTTCTTCAAGACCAGCAAGTATGCCGACCGCATCCTGCAGTGGTATGAAGATCACCCCGACTTCATCCAGCCCGCCACCCGCCGCAACGAGATGATTGCCTTCATCAAGCAGGGCCTGCAGGACACCTGCGTGTCCCGCACCAGCGTGTCCTGGGGCATTCCCGTTCCCTTTGACCCCAAACACACCATCTACGTCTGGATCGACGCCCTCTCCAACTATATCACCGCCCTGGGCTACGGCAACGATACCTACCACGACTACGACAAGTACTGGCCCGCGGACGTGCACATGGTGGGCAAGGAGATCCTGCGTTTCCACACCATCATCTGGCCGGCCATGCTGATGGCCCTGGATCTGCCCCTGCCCAAGAAGGTCTTTGGCCATGGCTGGCTGCTGCTGGGCGGCGGCAAGATGAGCAAGAGCAAGGGCAATGTGGTTGACCCGGTCAAGCTCTGCGACCGCTACGGCGTGGACGCCGTGCGCTACTTCCTGCTGCGGGAAGTGCCCTTCGGCAATGACGGTTCCTTCACCAACGAAGCCCTCATCAACCGCATCAACACCGATCTGGCCAACGACCTGGGCAACCTGCTGTCCCGCACCGTGGCCATGTGCGAAAAGTATTTCGGCGGCACCGTGACCAACGCCCCGCTGGACGAGGCCCTGGCTTCCATCATGCAGGAGCTCCCCGGCAAGGTGGATGCTTCCATGGAAGCCCTGGACGTGCCCACCTCCCTGATCCACATCTTTGAGCTGGTGCAGCGGGCCAACAAGTATATCGACGAGACCGCTCCCTGGGTGCTGGCCAAGAACGAGGCGGACAAGCCCCGGCTGAACGCAGTGCTGTTCAACCTGTGCAGCGCCCTGGAGCTGATTGCCGCCCTGCTGCAGCCCTACCTGCCCAACACCGCCCCCAAGATGGCCGAACAGCTGGGCGTGAGCGCCGACGAGCTGAACGCCCTGCTGCGGGAGGAGACCATGGGCAGCCTGCGCAGCTCCTACACCGTGCACAAGGGCGAGGCCCTGTTCCCCCGCATCGACGTGAAGGCGGAGATCGCCTATCTGGAAGCGGAGGATGCCAAGCGCAAGGCCGCTGCCGAGGCCAAGGCTGCCGCCGAGGCCGCCAAGACCGAAGCCCCCAAGGCGGAGGCTGTGGCCGAAATCACCGACCATGAGGAAGAGATCGACTTCGATACCTTCTGCAAGGTGGAGATGCGGGTGGCGGAAGTCCGCGCCTGCGAGGCCATGAAGGAGAGCAAGAAGCTGCTGCACCTGACCGTCTTCGACGGCGAGAAGGAGCGCTGCATCCTGTCCGGCATCGCCAAGTGGTACAAGCCGGAGGACCTGGTGGGCAAGCGTGTGCCCATCGTGGCCAATCTGGCTCCCCGCCCCATGATGAAGGGCAAGTATGTCAGTGAGGGTATGATCATGGCGGCCGACACCGCCGACGGCGGCTGCGCCATCGCTTTCTACGGCGACGACGTGCCCGTGGGTACCCGCATCCACTGATTCTGTACACCGGCGGTGCCGTTTTCCTGCGGTTGCGGCGCCGCTTTTTGTGTGCGGACCCTTTCGGGCACTATTTTTCCATACTAGAAAGGTATCGTTTTGGAGACAAATTCCGTGCAGAAGTCGCGCCTGGACGCGCTCTTCTCTCTTCCTACCGCAGCGGTGGTCCTGGCCATTCTCTGCAACATTCTGTGGGGGTCGGCGTTTCCCTTCATCAAGCTGGGCTACCGTCTGTTTGTGATCGAATCCGCCGACACTCCCTCCATTCTGTGTTTTGCCGGCATCCGGTTCATGCTGGGAAGCCTGCTGGTGTATGTGTGCGGTTCCCTGCTGGAGCGCCGTCCTCTTCCCCTGCCACGGGGCAAGGTGCTGGGGGAATGCTGCGCTTTGGGACTGTGGCAGACCGCCGCCCAGTATTTCTTCTACTACTCGGCGGTGGCCCAGCTCACCGGATCTTTCGGCAGCATCCTGAACAGCACCCAGAGTTTCATGGGCGTGATCCTGGCCCATTTTCTGTACGGGGCGGCGGACCGCATGACCGGCCGCAAGGCCCTGGGCTGTGTGCTGGGCTTCGGCGGGGTGCTGGTGGCCACCCTGGGCAACCACGGCGGCGGCAGCGCCTGGGGCGTGACCGCCATGCTCATTGCTTCGGCGGTGTTTGCCATTGCCGGCCCCTGGAACAAATCCGTCACCCAGAAGGCCGACAGCTTTGCCGTCTGCTGCCTGAATCTGGGTGCGGGCGGACTGGCCCTGGCGGTGATCGGGTTTGCCATGGGCGGCCACCTGGCCCCCCAGAGCCCCGCCGCCGTGCCGGTGCTGCTGTATCTGGCCTTTGTGTCCGGTGCCGGGTATGTGCTGTGGGCGCTGCTCATGAAGAACAACCCGGTCAGCCGTATTGCGGTGTTCGGACTGCTGATCCCGGTGGTCACCACCCTGCTTTCGGCGGTGCTCAATGCCGAGCCCCTGTTCGAGTGGCAGTATGTGGCCGCTCTGGTGCTGGTGTGCGGCGGCATCTTCCTTGTCAACAAGCCCCGCAAGGCCGCCTGAAGGACGGAGGTTCCCTATGACCAACATCTTTGATACCCATGCCCACTATTCCTCCCGGCAGTTTGACGCCGACCGGGATGAACTCCTGGGCAAGGCCCTGCCGGAAGGCGGGGTGGTAGGGGTGCTGGAATGCGCCACCCACTCCGGGGATGCGCCCCGGGTGCTGGAACTGGCCCACACCTACCCCTACATCCACGCCGCCCTGGGCATCCACCCCGAAAGTCTGGGGGAGGAGGACGCCCCCACCGTGGCCGTCTACGGCGGCGACTGGCGAGCGGAACTGAAGGCCATGCGCCCCCTGTTTGAGGACCAGGCGGTGGTGGCGGTGGGCGAGATCGGGCTGGACCATCACTGGCCCCTGCCCGCCCGGGAACAGTACGATCTCTTTGAAGCCCAGCTGCAGCTGGCTGCCGAGCTGGACCTGCCGGTGTCCATCCATGACCGGGAGGCCCACGGCGAGATGTACGAACTGCTGCGCCGGTACAAGCCCAAAGGGGTGCTGCACTGTTACAGCGGCAGTGCCGAGGACGCCGTCTGGCTCACCGCCCAGGGCCTGTGCCTGGGCTTTGGGGGTGCGGTGACCTACAAGGGGGCCAAGCGGGCCGCCAGAGTGCTGGCCGCCATCCCCCACGACTGTGCCGTGCTGGAGACCGACTGCCCCTACATGGCGCCGGAACCGGTGCGCGGCCGCCGCAACGACAGCCGCAACATCATCCACGTGGCCGGGTATATCGCCGGACTGTGGGAAATGGACCCCCAGGCGGTGCTGGACACCTGCGCCGCCAATGCACGCCGGGTTTTCGGCGTGGAATGACCCATCAATAATATACAGAACGTATATTATCATAAACAAATAACAGGAGTGTATCACTATGAAAGCTCGTATCCCCACCCATCGCGAATTCATCATCGACTTCCCGAAGGATATGGACCAGGCCAAGGCCGATGAGGGCTGGGCCAAGCTGACCCAGATCGTGGAAGACTACAAGAAGGCCCACAACGGCCAGAGCGTGTATGCCCCCACCTTCATTGAGGACTGCGAACCCGCCGTCAAGGCCCTGCAGGAAGAGTACGGCTTCACCTACACCGTGCAGCAGGTGCGCTGAGACTTTTGCCCCGCCGGCCCCCGGAATCCCCGGGGGCTGTTTTTATAGGGTTTTCCTGATACTTTCTACACAATCGGCTGTTAGCATATTGGTATTATGAAGAAAAGAGAGGTTTCTTGCCCATGCTGACAACAAAAAAACCGGGTCTGGACGGCACCGTTCTCAAGACCATCGCCCTGGCATTGATGGTGCTGGACCACATCCACTACTTTTTCCAGTTCACCGGCCTGATCCCGGAATGGTTCTCCATGCTGGGGCGGCTGTCCGCGCCGTTGTTCCTCTTCTGTGCGGTGGAAGGCTTCGCCCACACCCACGACCGCAAGCGCTACTTTTTCCGCATCTGGGCCATCGGCGCCGGGATGGGGCTTTTGACCTTCCTGATGCTGTATGTGGGATTGTTCCGCCGCCCCGACGGCTTCTATCCCCTCAATGGCATCTTTCTGAACTTCGTCATCCTCTGCATCCTCTGGCAGGGCATCGACTGGCTGCGGCAGGGACGGATCGCCCGGGGGCTGCTGGCCGTTCTGGGCCCGGTGGTCTGGGGCTTTGCGGTGGTGCTGCTGGCCGCCCAGCCGGGGATGGCCACGACGATGGTGCTGCTGGGCAGCACGGTACTGCCTGCCTGGGTGTGCATCACCGACGGCGGACCGCTGTACCTCATCGGCGGCGTGATTCTGTACCTCTTCCGGGACAAGCGCCCCCTGCAGCTGGCCGCCTGGGCGGTGTGGACCATCGGCATGGACTTCTTTGCCGTCTGGCTGGCGGTGCGGGGACAGGACGGGTTCGCTTTCTCCCAGATGTTCACCACCTACTATGAATGGTACGGTGTGGCGGCAGTGATTCCCATGGCGCTGTACAACGGCCGCCGGGGCGCCGGACACAAAGCCCTGTTCTACTGGTTCTATCCCGCCCATGTGTATCTGCTGTATGCGGCGTCCTGGGCGGTGTGCGTGTGGACGGGGGCGGCGTGATGGCAAACATACTGGCTGTGGACGACGACCGGGCCATCGGCGCCCTGCTGCAGACCGCTCTGGAGCGGGACGGGCACCGGGTACGTCTGTGCACCGCGGGAGACCAGGTGACCCCTGCGCTCTGCCGGTGGGCGGACTGCCTTCTGCTGGATGTGATGATGCCCGGGGAGGACGGGGTGGCGCTCTGCCGCCGCATCCGGGATCTGACCGGGGCCCCTATCCTGTTTCTCACCGCCAAGGACGGGGAGGAGGATGTGCTCAAGGGTCTGGCCGCCGGCGGGGACGATTACCTGCGCAAACCCTTCCGGGTGGCGGAACTTCGGGCCCGGGTGAACGCCCATCTGCGCCGCCAGCAGCGGGACCCCCATCCCGGCGACCGTCTGCTGCGGGGCCCCTTTGCCCTGGACATGGCTGCCCGGGTGCTGTATGCGGGACAAAAGGCCCTGCATCTGACCCGGGCGGAATACGCCCTGTGTGAACAGCTGTCCCTCCACCCGGGGCGTACCTTCTCCAAGGAACAGCTGTATGAAGCGGTGTTCGGGTACGACGGCACCGCCGATGAGCGGGCCGTCACCGAGCACATCAAGAACATCCGGGCCAAGATCCGGGCCGTCCTCCCCGGCACGGACCCCATCGAGACGGTGTGGGGCATCGGCTACCGGTGGAAAGAGGCACTATGAAACACACAAAAACCGCGCGCAGCCTGCGGGGGCTGCTGCTGCGCTATCTGCTGTCCACCGCCGCCCTGTGCGGGGGGCTGTTCTTTGTCTGGTGGCTGGTTTTCGGCATCCTGCTCAATGCAGGATTCATCCTGCCCGCCTCCTCCGCCGCCGAGGCCAGCCGTCGGGCTGCGGATGAGGTTCTGCCTGCCATGACCGCCGATACCTTTGATCCCTCCCGGCTGGACCCGCTGTGCCGGTATGCCCTCTTCCCCGCTCCGGGCTCTCCGGCGGTGCTGGCCACCAACATGAACGGCTGGCAGCTGGACAAGGCGCTGAACGCCTGGATGGGCGGGTCCGGCAATCTTGGCTACACCCAATATCATCTGCCGGCGACTCTGGCAGACGGGTCGGTGTGCCTGCTGCAATACGATTATACCGTTCCCTACGCCGACCCGAATCTGCGGCAGAAACTGCCGGATTTCCAGACCTGCTACCTGCTTTTGCTGGCGGTGCTGACCGGGCTGCTGATCTGGGGGACCACCCGCCGCACCGCCCGCCGGCTGTCTGCCGGGACCGCCCGCCTGCAGGCCGCCTGTGCCAGACTGGCGGCGGGGGACCTTTCGGAAGAGGCTTTCGGGCAAACCCGCATCCGGGAGCTGGACCAGGCCCTGGACACCATGCAGCAGCTGCGGGCGCATCTGGCCCAAAGCCTGCGGGAACAGTGGGAATCCGAACAGGAGCGGTCAGAGCAGATCGCCGCTTTGAGCCACGACCTGAAAACGCCCCTGACCGTCATTGCGGGCCACGCCGACCTGCTGGCGGAGGAGGACCTGCCGCCCCGGGCGGCGGACAGTGTGGCGGCGGTGCAGCAGAGCTGCGAAACCGCTGCCCGCTGTCTGGCCGACCTGCGGGCGGTGGCGGCCCCGGGCGCCGCCGCGGACGAACCCCGGCAGCGGGTGGAGGCGGCAGAGTTCCTGGCCCGACGGAAGGAGACCGGTCGGGCGCTGTGCACGGCGGCAGGGCTGCATTTCCGGCTGGTGAACGGCTTGCCCGCCGGGGCCGTGCTGGAGATCCAGCCCCACCGGCTGGCCCGGGCGGTGGACAACCTGCTGGACAACGCCGCCCGCTTTACCCCCGCCGGGGGCACCATTACCCTGACGGCGGGGCGGGAACCGGGGGTCGTGATACTGACCGTGCAGGACACCGGCCCCGGCTTTTCCCCCCAGGCCCTGCGCAAGGCGGGACATCTTCTGTACACCGGCGACGCCGCCCGCCACGACGCCCACCAGGGACTGGGGCTGTACATGGCTCGCCGGGTGGCCGCTGCCCATGGAGGAGAACTGCTGCTGACCAACACCTCCGCCGGCGCCCGCGCACAGCTGCGGCTGCCCGAACCGCCCCCCAAGGCCTGATACCGCCTTTTGCGGCATAAAAAAACTTGTATTCCGGATTAAATGGTGGTATACTATCCACAAATTCCCGGCCGCTTGGGGCCGGATGTAGGGAAAGAGGGACAATCGTATGGCATTCTTCCGTCATCTGCTGCCGGTTCTGGCCGGTGCGGCCCTGGGCTGCGCAGCCACCCTGCTGGCCCAGCGGTATTCCGAAAACAGCGAGCACGAACATATTTTGGGCCCGGAGGCATTTGATGACGATGCCGCCGAGCCCGAAACCGACGCGCCTGAAACCGCGGAACCCCCGGCCAGCGCAAGCGCCGAGGTGTATATCCCGGTGCCGGACAACAGCTCGCCCAACCCCAACCCCGTGCAGGACCACACCGACCCCGTTCCCACCGTGGACGGCAAACTCGACCCCACCGCCATTGCCAAGGCCGAGGATTTTGCCGACTGGGACGAGATGGGCTGCCAGGGTTGAACCAACAGCTGCGAACCTTTCAGCAGGCGCACTTTTCCGTTTGTATACCAGACGGGGAATCTGCGCCTGCTTTTTGTTTTCTCCTTTCATGGAAGGCCGCTCTTTACATCTTTAGTCTGCTAAAGTATAATAAGACCATGTTTTGCATGGGTATGTGAGGTATCGTTGTATGGAACTGGATTTGACTCGTTTTTCCCCGGCCGAGCGCTGCACCCTGCAGCTGCGGGCGCTGTATGAACAGGCCGGATACCGCAAATTCCGCTGCGCCCGGTTTGAGGAGTATTCCCTCTACCAGCAGAATCAGAAATTTCTGTCCGATGCCCAGGTCATCACCTTCACCGACCTGGACGGCAAGCTGCGGGCCATCCGGCCGGATGTGACCCTCTCCATTGCCAAGAACGCCCAGCCCGCCCCCGGCGAGTGCAAGCGCTACTACTACACCGAGCAGGTCTGTCGTCCCAGCCGGGAAAGCCACACCTTTGCGGAGATCAGCCAGATGGGGCTGGAATGCATCGGTGCGGTGGACGCCGACCGGCAGGCGGAGGTGGTGCGGCTGGCTGTGGACAGTCTGGCCAGCCTGGGCACCCGGACCTTCCTGGAAGTGAGCCACATGGGCTATCTCACCGGACTGCTGGATGCCCTGGGGGTGGATGCCGCCGCACGGCCCCGGCTGCTGGAACTGCTGCGGGACAAAAACGCCCACGAGCTGCGGCAGGCCGCCCTTTCCGCCGGACTGGACGAGGAGGGCGCCGCCGCCCTGTGCGGTCTGCTGAGCCTGCACGGTCCCTTTGACACCGCCCTGGCCCAGGCACGGACCCGCTGCCGCTGTCAGGCCCAGTCCGACGCCCTGGACGAACTGGAAGCCCTTTACAAGGACCTGGGCACCGACGCCGCCACCGTGCGGCTGGATCTGAGTCTGGCCGGAGATATGGAATATTACAACGGGCTGGTGTTCACCGGCTACGCCGCCGGGGCTGCCCGGGCGGTGCTGAAGGGCGGCCGGTACGACCTGCTGGCCCGACGGTTCACCCCCGGCGCCTGCGCCCTGGGCTTCGCCCTGTATCTGGACGAGCTGGAACGGCTGGCTCCCAGCGCCGGGGCCGAGCCGGACACCTGGCTGAACATCGCCCTGCCCAAGGGCCGCCTGGGCGACAAGGCCTACGGCCTGCTGGCCAAGGCCGGGTATGGCTGCGCCGAGGATTACAACGAGACCCGCAAGCTGGTGGTGGAGAACCCCGAAGCCAAAGTGCGGTACTTCCTGGTCAAGCCCAGCGACGTGGCCATCTATGTGGAGCACGGGGCCGCGGACATCGGCATTGTGGGCAAGGACATCCTGGCCGAATCCGGCGCCGATGTCTACGAGCTCATGGACACCGGCATGGGCAAGTGCCGGATGTGCGTGGCCGGCCCCAAGGACTTTGTGGACGACGAGAGCCGCGCTTTGCGGGTGGCCACCAAGTTCGTCTCCATCGCCCGGGAACATTACGAAGCCATGGGCCGGGACATTGACATCATCAAGCTTAACGGCTCCATCGAGCTGGCCCCCATCCTGGGCCTATCCGACGTGATTGTGGACATTGTGGAGACCGGCACGACTTTGCGGGAGAACAATCTGGCCGTGCTGGAAGAGTTCATGCCCATCAGCGCGCGGTTCATCGCCAACCGCGCCAGCTACCAGTTCAAGTATCGCCAGCTGACCGAGCTGCTGGCCAAAATGAAGGAGGCACTGAAAGTATGATCCGTATTCTTTCTTTTGACACCGTGCGGCCGGAGGAGATCCTGAGCCGGGACATCCGGGCGGAAGCGGATGTGGAAGCCGTGGTGGACGGCATCATCGCCGATGTGCGTGCCCGGGGGGACCAAGCCCTGCGGGACTACGCCAGAAAGTTTGATGGTGCCGACCTGGACAGCCTGCTGGTGAGCAAGGAGGAGATCGACGAAGCTTTCGCCGCCGTGGGGGAGGATTTCCTGACCACCCTGCGGATGGCCGCCGCCAACATCCGGGCCTTCCACGAGCATCAGGTCCACAAGGACTTTGTCATCAACGACACCCCCGGCGTGGTGCTGGGGCAGAAATACACCCCCATTGAAAAGGCCGGCGTCTATGTACCGGGGGGCACGGCGGCTTACCCGTCCACCGTGCTGATGGACGTGATCCCTGCCAAGGTGGCCGGGGTGCGTGAGATCGTCATGACCACCCCCGCCGGCAAGGACGGCAAGGTGAACCCCAACATTCTGGCCGCGGCGGCGGTGGCGGGCATTGACAAGATCGTCAAGTCCGGCGGCGCCCAGGCGGTGGCCGCCCTGGCCTACGGCACCGAGACCGTGCCCGCCGTGGACAAGATCGTGGGCCCCGGCAACATCTATGTGGCCACCGCCAAGCGGAAGGTCTTCGGCAAGGTGGGCATCGACATGATCGCCGGACCTTCGGAGATTCTGGTGCTGGCCGACGGCGGCTGCAACCCAGTGTGGGTGGCGGCGGACCTGCTGAGTCAGGCGGAACACGACAAGCTGGCCACCGCTGTGCTGGTCACCGACAGCATGGACCTGGCCAAAGCGGTGCAGGCCGAACTGGAAGTGCAGATTCCCCAGCTGCCCCGCGCCGCCATCGCCCGGGAGAGCATTGACACCAACGGCAAGATCATCGTCACCGATGACCTGACCAAAGCGGTAGAAGCCGCCAACCTCATCGCCCCCGAACACCTGGAACTGTGCGTGGAGGACCCCTTTGCCCTGCTGGGCCAGATCCGCAACGCGGGCAGCATCTTCATGGGCCGCAATGTGCCTGAGGCTCTGGGCGACTACTTTGCCGGCCCCAACCACACCCTGCCCACCTCCGGCACCGCCCGGTTCTCCAGCCCCCTGAGCGTGGACGATTTCGTCAAGAAATCCAGCTTCCTCTATTACACCCGGGATGCCCTGGCGGACGTGAAGGACCGCATCGCCGATTTTGCGGAGCGGGAGGGCCTGCACGCCCACGCCAAGAGCGTGACCATCCGCTATGAGGACGACCAATGACCGCCCCCTTTGCCCTGGCGGCGGGACGGCTGCATCTGCGGCCTATGGAGCAATCGGATTTTGACGCTCTGTGCGCCATTTTGCAGGACCCGCAGGTCATGTATGCCTATGAACATGCCTTTTCCGATACCGAGGTGCAGGACTGGCTGGACCGGCAGCGCATGCGATACGAAAAGGACGGGTTCGGCCTGTGGGCGGCTGTCCGTCCCGACACCGGGGAACTGATCGGCCAGTGCGGTCTGACCATGCAGCCCACGCCCCTGGGGGACGTGATGGAGGTAGGATATCTCTTCCGACGGGACTGCTGGCACCAGGGCTACGCCACTGAATGTGCCCGGGCCTGCATGAACTACGGATTCTGGGCGCTGGATGCCGATGCCGTCTATTCCATCATCCGGGACAACAACGCCCCTTCCCGGGCCGTGGCAGTCCGCAACGGCATGCAGGTGGTGGGGCAGTTCACCAAACATTACTACGGTGTGGATATGCCGCACCTGATCTACTGTGCCCGCCGTCCGGCGCCGCACAAGGACGGAGGCCGAGTATGAGCCGTTATTTTACCCCCACCCTGGCGGCGCTGGAGCCCTACACCCCCGGCGAGCAGCGCAAGATGCCCGATCTGGTCAAGCTCAACGCCAACGAGAATCCGTATCCCCCCTCCCCTGCCGTGGCCGACGCGGTGGCGGGGGCGGTGGTCGGGCTACGCCTGTACTGCGACCTGACCGAGGCCGACCTGTGCACCGCCATCGGGGAGGCGGTGGGCCTGCCTGCCGACCACATCCTGTGCGGCAACGGCAGCGATGAAAACCTGCTGCTGGCCATCCGGGCTTTCTGCGATGAGCAGACGCCCCTGGCCTTTGCGGACATCACCTACAGCTTTTATCCGGTGCTCTGCCAGCTGATGAAAGTCCCGGCCCAAATCCTGCCGGTGCGGCAGGATTTCACCCTGGACCTGACCGATTACTATGACCTGGGGCAAACCATTGTCATTGCCAACCCCAACGCCCCCACCAGCCTGCTGGCCCCGGTGGCGGAGATGGAGGAGGTCATCCGCCGCAATCCCGACCACATCGTGATCGTGGACGAGGCCTATGTGGACTTTGCGGGGGAAGGGGCGTCCTGCCTGCCGCTGGTGCCCAAATACGACAACCTGATCGTGGTGCGCACCTTCTCCAAGTCCCGCAGTCTGGCGGGGGCCCGACTGGGCTTCTGCGCGGCACAGCCCGCCCTGATTGCGGACATGAACCGCATCAAGTTCAGCTACAGCCCCTACAACATCAGCTCCCTGAACCAGGCCGCCGGGGCTGCGGCCATGCGGGATGAGGCCTATTTCCGGGATACGGTGGCCAGGATCTGCCGCACCCGGCAGGAGACCACCGACGCTTTGCGGAAGCGGGGATTCACCGTGCTGGATTCGGCCACCAATTTTCTGTTTGCCAAGCCCGCCGAAAAGCCCGCCGAAAAACCGGCGAAGGAGATTTTTGAGGCTTTGCGGGAGCGGGGGGTGCTGATCCGGTACTTCTCGGCTCCGCGCATCGACAGCTGGCTGCGCATCACCATCGGCACGCCGGAACAGATGGCGCGCTTTTTGCAGGAACTGGACGACATCCTGCACTGAAACGAAACAAGAGGGGGAATCAAGATGATCGCCATTGTGGATTACGGGGTGGGCAACCTGTTCAGCCTTGCTTCCAGCGTGAAGAGTCTGGGGGCGGAGGTGCGGGTGACCCACCAGGCCGAGGACCTGCGTCAGGCCACCCACATCCTGCTGCCCGGTGTGGGCGCCTTTGCGGACGCCGCCGCCAAGCTGCAGGCCACCGGGCTTGTGCCGGTCCTGCGGGAGGAGACCCAACACACCCCGCTGCTGGGCATCTGCCTGGGCATGCAGCTGCTGTTTGAGAAAAGTTACGAGTACGGGGAACACCAGGGCCTGGGCCTGGTGCCCGGGCAGGTGTGTCCCCTGGCCGACGACCTGAAAGACCCCACCCTGAAGGTGCCCCACATCGGCTGGAACGCCCTGGACCTGACCCCGGCAGGGGAAAAGGACCCGCTGTTCAAGTACATCCAGAACGGGGAATACGTCTACTATGTGCACAGCTACTACGCCAAGAACTGCGCCTCCAACACCCTGGCCACCAGCGAGTACAGCATCCCGGTGACCGGTGCGGTGCGGGCGGGGCTGGTGTACGGCACCCAGTTCCACCCCGAAAAATCCGGCGATACCGGCCTGCGGATCCTGCGGGCCTTCGCCGAACTGTAAGGAGGGCGCTGTATGAAACTGTTTCCTGCCATTGATCTGCGGGGCGGTCAGGCCGTGCGGCTGTACCAGGGCGATTACGACCAGATGACCGTCTACAATCCCGACCCCGTCTCCCAGGCCAAAGCCTTTGCAGCCGCCGGGGCCAAGTATCTGCATGTGGTGGACCTGGACGGCGCCAAGGACGGTCAGGCCGTGAACTTTGCCACCATCCGCAGCATCACCGACGCCGGTGACCTGTTTGTGGAGGTAGGCGGCGGTATCCGGGACCAGCAGCGCATCGAGGACTATCTGGCCCTCGGGGTGGGCCGCTGCATCCTGGGCACCATCGCGGTGCGGGACTTTGCTTTCACCGCCCGCATGGCCCGCACCTACGGCGATAAAATTGCGGTGGGCGTGGACATGAAAAACGGCCAGGTGGCGGTGAGCGGCTGGAAGGAAGTCACCCCCGAGCCGGGGCTGGATTTCTGCCGCCGCTGCGCCGACGCCGGGGTGCAGGCCCTGATCGTCACCGATATCTCCCGGGACGGCACCATGCAGGGCACCAATATGCAGCTGTACCGGGACCTCTTGACCATTCCCGGGGTGGAGATCACCGCGTCCGGCGGCATCGCCCGCCTGGAAGAGCTGGCCGAGCTGCAGGCCATGGGCTGCCATGCAGCCATCCTGGGCAAATCCATCTACACCGGCGCCATCGACCTGGCCGAGGCCGTGCGCCGCTATGAAGGCTGAAAGGGGCGGAGTTCATGGTTACCAAACGCATCATCCCCTGCCTGGACGTGAAGAACGGCCGGGTGGTGAAGGGGGTCAATTTTGAAGGTCTGAAAGACATGGCCGACCCGGTGGAAATGGCCCGGTACTACAACACCGCCGGGGCGGATGAGCTGGTGTTTTACGACATCACCGCCAGCGTGGAGGGCCGCACCCTCTTTACCGACATCCTGCGCAAAGTGGCATCGGAGATCTTCATTCCCCTGACGGTGGGCGGCGGCATCAACACCCTGGAGGATTTTGACCGGGTGCTGAAATGCGGCGCCGACAAGGTCAGCGTCAACTCCGGCGCCATCAAAAATCCCGCCATCATCTCGGCGGCCGCCCAGCGCTACGGCAACCAGTGCGTGGTACTTTCGGCGGACATCAAGCGGGTGGACGGAAGTTTCCGCCTGTTTGCCAAGGGCGGCCGGGAAAACACCGGCATCGACGCCCTGGACTGGCTGGAACAGGGGGTTCGCAGCGGCGCCGGGGAACTGGTGGTCAACTCCATCGACACCGACGGCGTCAAAAACGGCTTTGACCTGGAACTGCTGGACGCCGTGGCCCAGCGCTGCGCCGTGCCCATCATCGCTTCCGGCGGCGCGGGCTGCCGGGAAGATTTCCTGGAACTTTTCCGCAACCATCCGGCGGTGGATGCCGGACTGGCCGCCTCCATCTTCCACACCAAACAGGTGGATATCCGGGAGCTGAAGCAGTATCTGCGCCAAAACGGCATCGAGATGCGTCTTTGATTTCTCCCGGTCCCCTCTTGCAAAATGTCTTCCGCCGCTGTACACTATAAGTATCTCATATCTATAATGAGCAGGAGTTTTTTCTCATGGAATATACCGAAACTTCCCGTACCCTGAAATTCGACAAGCACGGGCTGATCCCCGCCATCGTGCAGGATCACTACACCAAAGAAGTGCTGACCCTGGCCTACATGAACGCCGAGACCCTGGCCCTGACCATCGCGGAAGGCCGGACCGTCTTCTGGTCCCGCAGCCGTCAGGAGATCTGGCGCAAGGGCGAGACCTCCGGCAATGTGCAAAAGGTGGTGTCCATCACCGCCGACTGCGACAAGGACGCCCTGGTGGTGGAGGTCGTGAAGAGCGGCCCTGCCTGCCATACCGGCGCCGAAAGCTGCTTCTTCAACCCGGTTTATGTTTCGGATGAGCTCAAGCAGTTCACCTGGGAAGGGCTGTACCACCTGATCGAGGGCCGCAAGACCGATCCCAAGGAAGGCAGCTACACCAGCTATCTGTTTGACAAGGGCCTGGAAAAGATCCTGAAAAAGGTCGGCGAGGAAAGCACCGAAGTCATCATTGCGGGCTCCAAGCGCGACAAGGAAGAGACCGTGTTCGAGATCAGCGATCTGGCCTACCATGTGCTGGTGCTGATGATCGAGCTGGGCATCTCGGTGGAAGACATCACCCGTGAGCTGGAAAAACGCCACGTGGTCGATCATAAAGTAAAACAGGAGAGGATGCAGTGAGATGGCTGACGAATACAAACTGAGTTCGGTACATGTCCATTCCAAACTGTGCGACGGCAAAAACACCCTGGATGAGCTGGCGGTCACCGCCTGGCGCGCCGGGTTGAAAACCCTGGGTTTTTCCGGCCACAGCCACACCCCCTGTGATATCGAATACTGCATGACCCAGAGCCGCACCGCCCTGTACAAGGCGCAGGTGGCCAAGCTCAAGGAGCGGTATGCAGGCAAGCTCGATATCCTGTGCGGACTGGAGTGGGACCTGTTCAGCGACGACGACCCCACCGCCTACGACTATTTCATCGGCAGCGCCCACTATGTGCAGGGCCCCAAGACCGGCCGCTATTACGAGATCGACTGGCGGGAGGCCGACCTGGCCGCCTGCATTCAGGACGACTTTGACGGTGACGGTCTGGCTGTTGTGGAAGCGTATTTTGACAATGTGCGCCGGGTGGCGGAACACAAGCCCACCATTCTGGGGCATTTTGACCTGATCAAGAAGATCAACAAGGGCAACAAGTTCTTTGATGAGAACAGCCCCCGCTACATGGCCGCGGCCCGCACCGCCCTGGAGGCGGCTGCCGCCAACGGCTGCGTGCTGGAAGTGAACACCTCCTCGGTGTATCGCGGATACCGGGATGACTTCTTCCCCGGGGAAGCGATCCTCCGCGCCTGGAAGGAACTGGGCGGCGAGGTCATCATCACCGCCGACGCCCATGATGCCAAGGCCCTGACCTTCGGCTACGACGAGGCCGCCGCCCAGCTGAAAGCCCTGGGCTACGACCATGTGCAGGTGCTGGGCAAGGACGGCTTTGTCCCCTGCGCCCTGTAACCGGTTTACAGCAACAAAAGAATCCCCGCCGCAAGGTCCCAGGACCCCGCGGCGGGGATTTTCTTATGTATGGGGAAAGGGTCAGTCCAGCACATCGAACTGACAGGCGCCCATGGCTTTCAGGGCTGTAGCATGGGATTCCGGACTGACACCGGCGCACAGTCCGGCCAGGATCTCGATGGGCGTTTCGGGGAAGAAGGCCCGCAGCAGCATGGCGTTGGAAATGACGCAGATGTCGGTGCAGACACCGTAGACCCGGAACTTTTCCACAGAAACGTCCTTTTCGGTTAAAAACTTTCCCACGGCGGCGGGCAGCTCGCTGGCGCCGAAGGTGGGCTTTTCCACCAGCACCTTGGCCGGACAGGCCGGGTCCGCCTCTTCGGCAACGGCAGCCACCTCCGGCACCAGGTTCCATCCCTCGGTGCCCCGCAGGCAGTGCTCCACCGGCAGCTTTTTGCCTTCCCGGGTGGAGAGATAATCTGCCTCATGGGTATCCAGGGTGAAGAAGAGGGCATGCCCCGCCCCGGCCGCCCGTCTGGCTTCCGCCGCCAGACTGGGCGTGATGGCCTGGGCCTCAGCGGTGCCCAGCGCCCCGGTGACGAAGTCGTTCTGCATGTCCACGATCACATCCACAACACACTGTTTCATCTTTTACCTCCCTGTGCTGCCGCCGCCTCCCGGGCAAGGCGCATCCACGCATGGTACAGCCGTTCCATCCGGTCGGCATAGGCCCGGGTACCCATTCTGTCCACTTCCGCAAGAAATTCATCCGAATCCCCGCAGCGGACAGGGGTCATGTTCATCATCTTGGTCCGGCCATGGGATGCCGCCATCTTCAGCTGCACCCATTCCGGGATGTCCGGCCGGCGGTGAAAGTCCCGCAGCTCCTTGTATTCCGCCAGCATCCCCGGCAGGTCGATGACCCGGGGGATTGCGTCGGCGTATTTCTGCCGGTACGTCTCCACCACGATCAGCTTGCTCCTGTACAGGTCCGCATCAAAGGGGGTGTTGTAGTCGGCCCATTCCCCGATCACTTCCTCCATGATGGCTTCGTAGCTCATCCTGCAGACGCACCATTTCCAGTAATCGCTGCCGGTATCCCGTCCGAACAGTTCCCGGCAGGACTGGCGGAAATGGTATTCCGACCACATCCGTATTTCTACAAGTTCCTTTTCCAAACAGACGCCCCCTTTGGGCCCGGAACGGTTCCGCCTTTGGTCCAATTATACTATGGGGCCGGCCGGTTGGCAACGGTCCTGCCGGCGGGATATGACAAAACCGGCCCCCCATGGGTCCGGCCCGGAACTTTCGGAGGCGCCTGTTATTCCAGAATTTCCCGGAACACCCGGTAGTTGGTATCATCATGCGGCGGGCAGTAGACCGCAAATTCCACCGCGGCAAAGGCCCGGGAAAAAGCGGGCAGGATCTGCCGGTATGCCGAGGCCACCACCCGGGGCGGGTTGCGGAAAGCCCCGCAGCCGAAAGCCCCCAGGATCACCACCTCTGCCCCATGGACAGCCGCCGCTGCAAGGATCTGCCGGCCCCGCTGCACATGCAGTTCATACAGGACCGCCCCGTCCAGCTCCGTTTCCCGCAGGTTGGGCGCCGCACAGGTCAGCACATCCACCTTCTGCCACGCCTCCCGGGGCAGCCGCCGGGGGTCTGCCGTGTCCGTCTTGATGGACAGCACCTCCGGGGTATAGATGCAGGCATCCGTGTACAGGGTACTCTGCCGGCGGCGGTGGAAAAGATAGTAGTTTTCCCACAGAGTATCGGTGTTCAGGCAGGGATACAGCGTGCTGCACCGGCACAGGCTCTCCTCCTGGGCGGAACTGCCCCAGAGGACCCCGCCGCCCGGGGTGGTGGCGGAAGCAAAGTTCAGCACCAGGACTTTCCGGCCCGGGTACTTCCCCGCCGCCTGCAGGGTGCGGTCGGCGGAGACCAGCACCCGGGCCTTTCCCTCATAGCGGCACAGCGCCTGGTCCGGGACCCGGATGGGCTCCGGTCCATGCAGCACCGTTCCCCGCTGGGAATGGCGGATCGCATCCCCCAACGCCTCATCGCCGGTGTACCATCGCTGTGTGTCCGCAAAAACATCCGCATTTTTCTGGCGCCGATCCTGATATGACATCGTTCATTCCTCCCTGCCTTCCGCCGCCTTTCCGGAGCGGCGGTGTTTTTATAAAAAAGGCGGAGACAGGAACATCTTCATGTTGCTGTCTCCGCCTTTGGGGTACTGCGGGTGCTCGGTTTTTCTTTTACAGGTGCAGCACGCGGTCCTTGATCTCGGCGGTGCGGCCCTGGTTCCAGAACTGGGTGCCGATGTAGCCGCAGGTACGGCGGGCCACGTTCAGCTTGTTCTGGTCACGGTTATGGCAGTGGGGGCACTCCCACACCAGCTTGCCGTCATCCTCCACGATCTTGATCTCGCCGTCGTAACCGCAGACCTGGCAGTAGTCGCTCTTGGTGTTCAGCTCGGCGTACATGATGTTCTCATAGATGAACTGCATGACCCGGATGACCGCGGCCAGGTTATCCTGCATGTTGGGCACTTCCACATAGCTGATGGCGCCGCCGGGGCTGAGCTTCTGGAAATCGCTCTCGAACTTTAGCTTGGTGAAAGCATCGATCTCCTCGGACACATGGACGTGGTAGGAGTTGGTGATATAGTTGCGGTCGGTGATGCCCGGGATGATGCCGAAGCGCTTCTGCAGGCACTTGGCGAACTTGTAGGTGGTGGATTCCAGCGGGGTGCCATACAGGCTGAAGTCGATGTTGGAATCGGCCTTCCACTTGGCGCAGGCATCGTTCATGTGCTGCATGACCTGCAGGGCAAAGGGCTTGGCAGCCGGGTCGGTGTGGCTCTTGCCGGTCATATACTTGCAGCATTCGTACAGGCCCGCGTAACCCAGGCTGATGGTGGAGTAGCCGCCGTAGAGCAGCTTGTCGATGGGCTCGCCCTTTTCCAGGCGGGCCAGGGCGCCGTACTGCCACAGGATGGGGGCGGCGTCGGACAGGGTGCCCTTCAGGCGGTTGTGACGGCACATGAGGGCTTCATGGCACAGGTCCAGGCGCTCATCGAAGATCTTCCAGAACTTGTCAAAGTCACCGCCGGAGGACAGGGCCACATCCACCAGGTTGATGGTGACCACGCCCTGGTTGAAACGGCCGTAGTACTTGGGCTTGCCCGGTTCGTAGTTCTTGGCATTGGCCACGTTGTTCCAGCCGTTGCCGGAACGGTCGGGGGTCAGGAAGCTGCGGCAGCCCATGCAGGTGTACACGTCGCCGTGGCCCTCGTTCTCGCCCTTGGACAGCTTGTATTCCCGCATCTTCTTCTCACTGATGTAGTCGGGAACCATCCGCTTGGCGGTGCACTTGGCGGCCAGCTTGGTCAGGTAGAAATAGGGAGTGCCTTCCCGGATGTTATCCTCTTCCAGCACGTAGATCAGCTTGGGGAAGGCGGGGGTGATCCAGACGCCGGCCTCATTCTTGACGCCCTGATACCGCTGGCGGAGCATCTCCTCGATGATGATGGCCAGGTCGGACTTCAGGCGCTGGTCGTCCCCGGCCTCGTTCAGGTACATGAAGACGGTGATGAAGGGAGCCTGCCCGTTGGTGGTCATGAGGGTGACCACCTGGTACTGGATGGTCTGCACGCCGCGCTTGATCTCTTCCCGCAGGCGGGCTTCCACGATCTGGGAAAGCTTCTCCTCGCCCGGATCGATGCCCAGTTCCTTCATCTCGGCCTCGGTGTCACGGCGGATCTTCTTGCGGCTGATGTCCACGAAGGGAGCCAGATGGGTCAGGCTGATGCTCTGGCCGCCGTACTGGTTGGACGCCACCTGAGCGATGATCTGGGTGGCGATGTTGCAGGCGGTGGAGAAGGAGTGCGGCTTTTCGATCAGCGTACCGGAAATGACGGTGCCGTTCTGCAGCATGTCGTCCAGGTTGACCAGATCACAGTTGTGCATGTGCTGGGCAAAATAGTCCGCATCATGGAAATGGATGATGCCATCCTCGTGGGCCTTGACCACCTCCGGAGGCAGCAGCATACGCATGGTCAGGTCCTTGGAGACCTCACCGGCCATATAGTCACGCTGCACCGAGTTGACGGTGGGGTTCTTGTTGGAGTTTTCCTGCTTGACTTCCTCGTTGTTGCACTCGATCAGTGCCAGGATGCGGTCATCGGTGGTGTTGTGGGTGCGCTTGAGGCTCTGGACATACCGGTAGGTGATATACTTGCGGGCCACCTCATGGGCACCGGCTTCCATGATGGCGTTTTCCACCAGGTCCTGGATCTCTTCCACGTTCATGGCATGGTTGCGTCCGGCGCAGACTTCCTGCACCTGGTCCGCAATGCCGATGATCTGCTCCTGGGTCAGACGCTGGTTGGCCGGCACGACGTTGTTCGCCTTGCTGACTGCCGCGATGATCTTGGAAATGTCGAAAACGACCTCGCTGCCGTTGCGCTTGATGATCTTCATGGTGATTCTCCCTCGATGATTCTATGGCAAACCCCTCTCGCCGGGGGGCGCAGTAAGTGATATGGCACGGAAATATTACAATATGTATATTTCGCCTTTGGCGAGCAAACCTATCTTACCGTATCCTACTGGGAAAGTCAAGGGAAAATACCACAAGATATTGTGTCTGCTGCAACAGACAGCCCCAAAATAGAAAGGTTTTGACGTTCCCACGCAGAAAAGCCAACGCCTGCAAAAACGCCGAATTTCCGGGCGGAATTTTGTAAAAAATGGGCCAGTTTTTTCATTTCATCGCTGTATCGTTTATTTTCAAAGCGGCAGTGGAAATGCCTCTTGCGCTTTATGGTGGCGGCTGGTATACTGTATAAGCTGATTTTATCCAGATACAGGGCCGGTCATTCCTTCCGGCTACAAGATATTGTATCACGAATTTTCTTTGACAGAAAGAGGCCCACCCATGAATTATGCCAACATCAAATACTGCGACATCGCCAACGGCGAGGGGGTGCGCACCAGCCTGTTCGTGTCCGGCTGCCGCCGCCACTGCAAGGAATGTTTTAACGCTGTGGCGTGGGACTTCTGCTACGGCAAACCCTTTGACAAGGAAACCCGCAACGCCATCCTGGCCAGTCTGGCACCGGAATACATCGACGGGCTTTCCCTGCTGGGCGGCGAACCCTTTGAACCGGAAAACCAGCGGGCCCTGGTCCCGTTTTTGCACGATGTACGGGTGCTGTACCCCCACAAGACCATCTGGTGCTACACCGGCAACAGCTACGAGAAGGAACTGCTGGCCCCCAGCGCCGCCCGGTGCGAAGTCACCGACGAAATGCTGAGCCTGATCGACGTGCTGGTGGACGGGGAGTTCCTTATTGATGAGAAGGACATCTCCCTGCGGTTCCGCGGTTCCCGGAACCAGCGCATCATCGACATGAACCGCACCCGTCAGGCCGGCCATGTGGTGCTGTGGGAGGACGACCCCATCTTCGCGGACCACAAGATGTAAGGTATCCCTTTTGCCGCCGCTGCCCCCTTGGTGCAGCGGCGCTTTTTGTTTCCGGCGCAGAAAAATGTTCTTGCTTTTCACGCCTGCGTGTATTATAATGATATAGTCATGCCGGTGTGTTGGAATTGGCAGACGAGACGGACTCAAAATCCGTTGGTAGCAATACCGTGTGGGTTCGACCCCCACCACCGGCACCAGAAAGCCCAGCCGCTCGGCTGGGCTTTTTGCATATGGCCGCACAGAAAATTGCCGAAAGGAGACTTTCCCATGCAGGAACCGGACAGCTGCCGTACCCTTTACCCCATCATCCTGGTGCACGGCACCGGGTTCCGGGACCGCAAGGGCATCAGTTACTGGGGCCGCATCCCCAAAGCCCTGGAAGCCCGGGGCGCCCGCGTATTCACGGGCGGGCAGGACAGCTGGGGCACGGTGGAGGAAAACGCCGCGGCGCTGAAACAGCGGGTGGAGGAAGTGCTGGCCATCACCCAAAGCGAAAAGGTTCATCTCATCGCCCATTCCAAGGGCGGACTGGATGTGCGCCACCTGGTCACCACCCTGGGCATGGCCCCTTATGTGGCGTCGGTGACCACCATCTCCACGCCGCACCACGGGTCCCGCACCATGGACGCCCTGCTCCTGGCACCGCGGTGGTGCTTCCGGCTGGCGGCCGTCTTCGTGAACGGCTGGTTCCGCCTGCTGGGAGACAAACATCCGGATTTTGTCGCCACCTGTTACCAGTTCACTACTGCCTGGGCGGAGAACTTCAACCGGCAGAACCCGGATATGCCCGGTGTGCTGTACCGCAGCTATGCGGGGGCCATGGCCAGCTGGCGCTGTGATCTGCTGATGTGGTGGCAGAACCTGATCATCGGCCGGATCGAAGGGGAAAACGACGGGCTGGTGACCACCGCTTCCGCCCAGTGGACCGGCTTTCATGCCGAGTGGCGGGGGCTTCCCGGGCGGGGCGTCTCCCATATGGACGAGGTAGATTTCCGCCGCCGTCCCCTGCGCCGCTGCGGCTTCTCCTGGGATGTGGTGGACCGGTACATTGAGATGGTGGGCGAACTGAAGGAATACGGTCTGTAAAACAGGACCGGACAGAGACCGCCCCGGGACGCCTGCTGCCCGTTTTTCCCGCTGTGCGGGCATTTCCTATTCCTTGACAAGGTTCCCCGTAAACGGTACAATTCAGGTAGTATTCTCTTTCTGAAAAAACCGGACCGGAAGGCCGCCCATGGGCATCCTTTCACGGCAGACAGCCTCCGGCCCGCTTCGGGACAAAAAAGCAGGCCCCCGGCAGACTGCCGGGGGCCTTTTGCGACACAAAACGGCGTGTCGGTCCCTGTTCCGACACGCCGTTCCCGAAAAGAAGAAAAGAGAAAGAGGAGTGGATGAAAAAGTTTGTCTGCTTCCCAGCGGACTTTGGATCCGGGTCCCTGTTCCCGGATGTTCCTTTTGGGAACACTTACAGAATACCCGGAATATGTGACAAAAAAGTGATGGTTCTTTCAAGAAATTACGAAAGAACTTCAAAAACTCTATGAACAAATACAGAAAAGAGAACGCCTATGCCCAACCGCATCAACTATGAGCTGGAAATGGAAAAGACCATCCGCGCCCTGAAGGCCGAAGGCCGCCGCCCCCGGCTGCTGCTCCACGCCTGCTGCGCACCCTGTTCCAGCGCCACCCTGGAGCGTCTGGCCGACGCCTTCGCGGTGACCATCCTTTATTACAACCCCAACATTGCCCCGCCGGAGGAATACCACCGCCGTGCGGATGAGCTGGACCGGTTCGTGCAGGACGCCGGCTACGCGGGGCGGGGCATCACGGTGGTGCGCCTGCCCTATGACCCCCAGGAGTTCTACACCGCGGTGCGCGGGCTGGAAAACGAACCGGAGAAGGGAGAGCGCTGCACCGTGTGTTACCGGCTGCGGCTGGAGCAGGCCGCCCGCTACGCTGCGGAACACAACTTTGAGTGGTTCACCACCACCCTGTCCATCTCCCCCATGAAGGACCCGGTGCGGCTGAACACCATCGGCACCCGGCTGGCGGAACAATACGGGGTGCGGTACCTGCAGAGCGAGTTCCGCAAGAAGGACGGCTACAAGCGCAGCCTGACCCTGAGCAGTGAATACGGATTGTACCGGCAGGACTACTGCGGGTGCATCTTCAGCAAACAGGAGCGGGAACGCCAGGAGGCGGCCCGCCGGAAGGAGGCAGAAACATGAAACGGATTCTGGTGGCATTGCCCCTGAACGAAGAACAGTGTGACCGGCTGCACCGGGCCGCCCCGGGCACCGAAATGCAGATCACTCCCCAGCCTTCGGAAGAGGACATTCTGTGGGCGGATGTGATCATGGGCAACGTGCCGGTGGAGATCATCCGCAGGAATGACCATCTGGAATGGTTCCAGAGCAACTTTGCGGGGCCGGACCCCTACCTGGAGCCGGGTGTGCTGCCAGAAGGCTGCTATGTGACCAACGCCACCGGCGCCTATGGTCTGGCCATCAGCGAGTGGATGCTGGGTATGTGGCTGGGGCTGTGCAAAGACCTGTTTTTGTACCGGGACCGGCAGAACCGCTGTGAGTGGGCTGCCATTGAGCGGCCGGTGCGCAGCGTGGATGGGTCCCGGGTGTTGTGTGTGGGGCTGGGGGACATCGGTTCCAGCTTTGCCCGTCGGGCCCATGCCATGGGTGCCCGGGTGGTGGGGGTGCGCCGCCATGCCCCCCACACCTGCCCCGCCTACTGCGAGCGGGTGGTGGGCCAGGAGGACCTGGACGCCGAGCTGCCCCAGGCCGATCTGGTGGCCCTGAGCCTGCCCGGGACCGACGAGACCGTTCATCTGTTTGACGCCGCCCGCATTGCCCGGATGAAGCCGGGGGCCATCCTGATGAACGTAGGCCGGGGCACGGCGGTGGACACCGACGCCCTGACCGAAGCCCTGCGCAGCGGGCATCTGTTCGGCGCGGCCCTGGACGTGACCGATCCGGAGCCCCTGCCCGCCGACCATCCCCTGTGGAAGCAGCCCAACGTGCTCATCACTCCCCACATTTCGGGGCGGTTCAGCCTGCCCCGCACCCTGGACAACATTGTGGACATCTTTGCCCGCAACCTGCGCCACTATCTCAACGGCGAGCCCCTGGACAACCAGATGTCCCGCCGCACCCACTATGTGAGCGAGGACACCGCCGGACAGCGGCTGCGCTGCGAACCCGACGACTGAGCCCCATCCGCCCCTCCCTTCTTAAAACCGAGAGGTTCCTTGTATGACATTCTTCAATCTGGTCTGGCTCTTTTTCTGCTATTCCTTCCTCGGCTGGCTGGCTGAGGTCCTGTTTACCGCCGTGCGCCGCCGCCGTTACCAGGACCGTGGCGTGCTGGGCGGGCCCCTGTGCCTGATCTACGGCGTGGCGGGCAGCATCATCACCGTAGGCCTGCGGGAACTGGCCATGGACAGCTGGTTCTTCCTCTTCCTGTTCAGCGCCGTCATTGCCACGGCGGTGGAATGGGTCGGCGGACACATTCTGGAACGGTTCACCGACGCCCGCTGGTGGGACTACTCCGACCGGAAGTTCAACCTGGACGGCTACATCTGCCTGACGGCCTCGGTCTTCTGGGGCGTGCTGGGTGTGGTCACCGTCAAATGGGCGGCGCCCCTGCTGCTGGACCTTTTTGCCCTGCTCCCCACCCTGGCCGGACAGATCCTGATCTGGGTGCTGCTGGTGCTGCTGGCCCTGGACGGCATCGGCACCGTGCTGACCCTGGCGGGCATCCGGTACCGCTTTTCCCGGGCGCAGGAGGTGCACAACCGTCTGGCCGCCATCACCCTGAACCTGGGCATGTGGGTGCTGGGCTGCACCGAGCGCCGTATGGCCAAGGCCTACCCCCAGGCCAACTTTGTGCGCCCCAAGCGGGAAAAGAGCACCGTCTTTGCCGAGGGCTGCAGCTTCTACAAGCTGTTCCTGCTTTTTGTCATCGGTGCCTTCCTGGGGGATGTGGCTGAAACCATCTTCTGCCGCATCACCGCCGGGGTGTGGATGAGCCGGTCCAGCCTGGTGTGGGGCCCCTTCTCCATCGTGTGGGGGCTGGCCATCGCCCTGGTCACCCTGCTGCTCTACCGCTACAAGGACAAGAGCGCCAGCTGGCTGTTTGTGGCCGGCACCCTGCTGGGCGGCGCCTATGAATACCTGTGCAGCGTCTTTACCGAGATCGTCTTCGGCGCCGTGTTCTGGGATTACAGCAAGATCCCCTTCAACCTGGGCGGACGCATCAACCTGCTGTACTGCTTCTTCTGGGGCTTTGCGGCGGTGGCCTGGTTCAAGATCTTTTACCCTCCCCTGTCCGCAGGTATTGAAAAGCTGCCCCGCCGGCTGGGCACCGTGCTGACCTGGTGCCTGGTGGTGTTCATGTGCGTGAACATGGCGGTGAGTTCGGCGGCCCTCTCCCGCTACACCGCCCGCATCGAGGGCAAACCTGCCGACAGCCAGCTGGCCGTGTATCTGGACGAACACTTTGACAACGCCCGGATGGAACGCATTTATCCCAAGTTCGTGCACACCGGCTGATCTTTCAAAAGACAAAAAAACGACCCTTCCGGGAAGAATCCTTTTCCCGGAAGGGCCGTTTTGCACGGTCGTGCCGATCAGTTACTTCTGTTCGTAGCTCTGGCAGAAGTGCGGGGTATCCACGCCGGAGGAGGAGTTGTCGGAGTGGTGGGTGATCTTGATCTGGCTCAGGTCACATTTCTGGCAGTCGATGTTGTGGGCGCAGGCGTCCACATCGCAGAAAACACCGCGGTTTTCCATGGGAGTCACCTTCCTTTCAAGGCAAAGCTTTTTGGGGGACGGCGTTTGCCGCCCTGCACTGGAAGTATGCCCCGCCCCACGGCTGATTAAACATGCCCGGGCAAAAAAACACGCCCCCGTCCGTGTGACGGGGGCGTGTTTGGTTGGGCCGGCGAGGTTCGAACTCACGAATGGCGGAGTCAAAGTCCGCTGCCTTACCACTTGGCTACGGCCCAGCAACAGGCGGCCGGGGCCGCCGAAATCCTAAGAAAAAAGACCGCGCAGCTTTTTAAGGACTGTGCGGTCTTTGGTGGGGTGCCTAGAGGGATTCGAACCCTCGGCCTCCAGAGCCACAATCTGGCGCGCTAACCAACTGCGCCATAGGCACCATACATATGCGCCCGAAGGGACTCGAACCCCCGGCCCACTGCTTAGAAGGCAGTTGCTCTATCCAGCTGAGCTACGGGCGCGCATGGTTCTTGACCCCCTTGTACGGGAACAAGCTGCGTTTGTTAATATACCATACGCAACCTGAAAAGTCAAGCCCCTGCTGTAAAAAACATCAAACTTTTGCGGAATATACCCCCGCCGGCGGGGCGCTGTTCACGAAATACAGCTCATACCACAGAATGAAGGAGTAGATGCTCCAGATCTTGGTCATGTTTTTGGCGCGGCCGGCCTTGTGGTCATCCAGCAAGGTGCAGATTTCCGGCACGTTGAAGAACTGCTCCGCCACCGGACCGGTGAATTTTTCCCGCACCATGTTGTAGTATTTGTCCTGTCTGAGCCAGTCGTTCAGCGGCACCGGGAAGCCCAGCTTTTTGCGCTGGGCCACGCTTTCGGGTAGCTGCTTGAGGGCCGCCCCCCGCAGAGCGATCTTGGTATGTTCCTTGTCGCAGCGGTAGCGGCGGGGAATGCTCAGGGCCACTTCCAGCATCTCCCGGTCCAGGAAAGGCACCCGCAGTTCCAGGGAGTTGGCCATGCTCATCCGGTCGGCCTTGAGCAGGATGTCGTACAGCATCCAGGTGTGCATATCCACCCACTGCAGCTGGGTGGGTTCGTCCAGGCCCTGGACCTTGTCAAAGTAGGGTTTGAAGAAGGTCTCGGGGGCGGGGTTGCCGTAGTTCTTTTTCAGGTAACGGTCCCGCTCCGCCGGGGACTCAAACACATAGTTGGCCCGCATATACCGCTCCCAGGGCTGACGGCCGCCCCGGACCAGGAAGTGCTGGCCCTTGAAGTGGGGCAGTCTGGCCGCGGTGTGGGAGAGGAAGCGGCGCACCGCTCCGGGCACCTTGCGGCTGTAATCCTCAAAGTGGACAGCCTGACAGTACATGGGATAGCCGCCGAAGAGTTCGTCGGCGCCCTCGCCGGAAAGCACCACCTTCACATACTTGCGGGCGTTCTGAGCCAGGAAGTACAGCGGCACCTCCGCCGGGTTGGGCATGGGTTCGTCCAGATACCACTGGATCACCCGGTTGGCATCAAAGAACTGGTCGGCGTCCACCTTGTTGGCGATGCTGGGCACTCCGATCTCCTTGCTGAAGGCCTGGGCGTAGGGCAGCTCGGAGTATTTTTCCTCCGCATACCCCACCGAGAAGCTCTTCACATGGGGAGTCCCCTTGGCCACCTCGTTGACCACAAAGCTGGAATCCACGCCGGAGGAGAGGAAGCAGCCCACCTCCACGTCGGCGATCTGGTGGGCCGCCACGCTCTCGGCAAAAGTTTCGGTGATCTTCTTCTCCCAGTCCTCCTGGGTCTTGGTCTCGTCGATGTGGTAGCGGATGTCATAGTACCGCTCGATGGTCAGGTTCCCGTCCTGCCAGGTGAACATATGGGCACCGGGCAGCTTGAACACATCCACGAACATGGTCTCCTCGTTGGGGATGTATTCGATGCTCAGGTATTCGGGCAGCCGCTTTTCGTTCAGCTGTTTCCTGAAGCCGGGATGGGCCAGGAAGCTCTTGATCTCACTGCCGAAGAGGAACAGACCATCCACATTATAGTAATAGAAAGGCTTGATGCCGAAGATGTCCCGGGCGCCGAACATGGTCTTGTTCTTGCGGTCCCAGATCACAAAGGTGAACATGCCCCGCAGCTTGGCGGGCAGGTCTTTGCCCCACTGCTCGTAGCCGTGGAGCAGGACTTCGGTGTCCGAGTGGGTCTTGAAGGTATGGCCCGCGGCTTCCAGGTCGGCGCGCAGGGTCTGGAAATTGTAGATCTCGCCGTTGAAGATGACCACCAGGCTCTCGTCCTCGTTGTACATGGGCTGGCGACCGCCCTCCAGGTCGATGATGGACAGGCGGCGGTGGCCCAGGGCCACCTGGTCGTCCACATAATACCCTTCCCCGTCGGGGCCGCGGTAGGTGATCAGGTCCGCCATGGCCTTCACGGTGGCCCGGGCGGTCTCGGCGTTATGTTTGCGTTCGGCAAAGCCGGTGATACCACACATGGATGTTATCCTCCTCTGTGTCAGTCGGTCAGACCCTTGTTGCCGTAATAGCGGGCGGTCTTTCGGTAGTAGTTCAGCTGGCTGCGCAGGTACCACAGCCCCCGGTTGAGGCTGCGGTCCTCCTTGCAGTAGAGCTGGTGGGCGCTGCGGCCCTGCTTTTTCAGTCGGGCGGCAGTGGCCAGGAGTTTTTCGTCTTTCAGATACTTGCGGATGACGCCGTAGGGGGCGATCATCCACAGGCTTTCGGTGTCGGCGATGGTGAAGCCGGTGTCCTTGCCTTCCAGCACGTCCTCCACCAGCCAGCGGGCCAGGTTGTAGCCGGCTGCGGTGACAAAGTAGCTGGAACGGCCCTGGCGGGGGTTCATCTCGAAGAGTTTATACTCCCCGGTACGGGCGTCGTACTTCATATCAAAGTTGGCGTAGCCCACCCAGCCCACATCTTCCAGGAAGGCGCGCATCCGTTCCAGCAGGGCGGGGTCGTTGATCTCCGGGGAGGAGAGGATGGCCGCGTAGTTGCCGATGCCCTCGGGGGTCTGCTCCTCCAGCAGGGGGCGGCCCAGGGCCATCAGGTGGACCTTGCCGTCCAGACCGCAGTAGGCGTTGAGCACCCGCATGCAGTTGTCATCCCCGGGGATGTACTCCTGCAGGATCAGGTCGTCCTGGTAGGAGCTGCCGTAGATGGCCGCGGTGATGGCGTCGTACTCCGCCCGATCATGGGCCAGGAACACCTTCTTTTTGTGGGGGAAGGAGCAGTTCCAGTAGGCCGGGGAGTTGCTGGCCTTGATGATGACCGGGAAATCGAAGGGAAATTCGGCGTTTTTGTAGTTCTGCGCGGTGCAGGTGGCCGTTTTCGGGTAAGAAAGCCCGTGTGCGGCACAGGCTTTGTAAAAGTTGTCTTTTATGTCAAGATCCAGCACGGTTTGCAGTTCCGGGCAGGCAAAATGGAAATAGGGCGCCAGTTCCTGGCGGTGACGGGCCATGAGGATGGTGTAGCCGTCGGCGCAGGAGACCAGCAGCAGCGGGCAGTTTTTGTAATCGTGGGCCTTGGCGTAGTCCACCAGGGTGCGCACAAAGACCTCGTCGTTTTCCAGGTCCGGCTCACACACGGCGATGCGCACCAGGCGGGTGTTGCGGCAGGCCACCAGGACCCCCTTGCAGACAGCGTCGCTGACGACCCCGTATTGGGTATAAAAACTGCGGGCCATGCCGTAGACGTTGGCGTCGCTGCCCAGCAGTACAGGTTGAAATTTCAGCATAGGAAAGCCTCTTTGTTCATACAGATGGTATATTCCTGCTTATTTTACGTCCAAAGCGGTGTCCTTGTCAATCTCCGTATACCCGGAAAACAGGAACCGCCCGCCCTTACAGTATGCGCTGCAGCGTCCAAAGGTATCACCCCCGGCCCGGGCTCACACCATACTTTTACATTCTTTTGGGGCGTTCGGGCTTTTCTTTTCGGGGGCATGTGTGTATAATATAGGGTATCGAAAATCAAACGGCACCCCAAGGAAAGGGAAAGTATATGTGCGGAATCGTTGGATTTGTGGGCGCGCGGGATGACGCGCGCGAAGTGTTGCAGGCCATGATGGACCTGATCGCCCACCGCGGACCGGACGGCCAGGGCCAGTTCCTGGAAGGTCCGGCGGCGTTGGGGCAGCGGCGGCTTTCCATCATCGACCTGGAGGGCGGCCGCCAGCCCATGTACAACGAGGATGAAAACCTTGTTGTGGTGTTTAACGGCGAGATCTACAACTTCCAGTCCCTGACCGAGGAACTGCGGGCCGCCGGCCACACCTTTGCCACCCGGTCGGACACCGAGGTGCTGCTCCACGGTTACGAGCAGTGGGGCAAGGGGATGCTGGACCGGCTGCGGGGCATGTTCACCTTCGCTTTGTGGGACCGGCGGGAAAAGACCCTGCTGCTGGCCCGGGACCATTTCGGCATCAAGCCCCTGTACTACTATCAGAACGAGGAGGGGGAGCTGCTCTTCGGCAGCGAGATCAAGAGCTTTCTGGCCCATCCGGGCTTCCACAAGGAGCTCAACGAGGACCAGCTCTCCCTGTACCTGTCCTACCAGTTCTCACCGGGGGAGAACACCTTCTTCAAGGGGGTCAAGAAGCTGATGCCCGCCCACTGGCTGGAATGGAAGGACGGCCAGGTGACGGTGCAGCGGTACTGGCGCCCCGAGTTCAGGCCCGACGACGAACCCACCCTGCAGGAGTGGGAGAAGGCCATCAGCGACGCCATGCAGGAGAGCGTGACCGCCCACAAGATCGCCGACGTGGAGGTGGGCAGCTTCCTGTCCTCCGGCGTGGACTCCAGCTATATGGCCGCCCTGGCCAAGGTGGATAAGACCTTCACCGTGGGCTTTGCCAACAAGCAGTACGACGAGACCGATTATGCCACCGAGTTTTCCAAGCATATCGGGGTCAAGAACTACGCCTACCGCATCACCCCCGAGGAGTACTGGGCCAACCTGGGCCGCATCCAGTACCACATGGATGAACCCCTGGCCGATGCCGCCAGCGTGGCGCTCTACTTCGTCAACCGGGAAGCCGCCAAGCAGGTCAAGGTCTGCCTGTCCGGCGAGGGCGCGGACGAATTCTTCGGCGGATACAACATCTACAAAGAGCCTTTCACCGTGAGCTGGTACGACCATCTGCCCCTGTGGCTGCGCCGCAGCGTGGGCGCGGTGGCCAACCTGCTGCCCCCGGTACCGGGCATCAACTTCCTGGTGCGCCGGGGCCGTCCGCTGGAAGAGCGGTATATCGGCAACACCAACCTGATGGGCGAGCGCCGCAAGCGCAAGCTGATGAAGCATTACACCGGCAACTGCAAGCCCACCGACATCTCCCGCCCCTTCTTTGAGATGACCAAGGGCCAGGACCCGGTGACCCGGATGGAATACTGTGACCTGAACCTGTGGATGGTGGGAGACATTCTGCTCAAGGCCGACAAGATGAGCATGGCCAACTCCCTGGAACTGCGGGTGCCGTTCCTGGACCGCCGGGTGTTCGATCTGGCCTGCCGCATCCCCACCAAATGCAAGGTCAACGCCCAGCAGACCAAGATCGCCATGCGGGGCGCCGCCGAGATGACCATTCCGGCCAAGACGGCGGACAAGAAAAAGCTGGGCTTCCCCGTTCCGGTGCGGGCCTGGCTGCGGGAGGAAAAGTACGCCGCCATCCTGCGGGAGGCCTTTGCCACCCCGGCGGCGGAACAATTCTTCAACACCAAGGAACTGAACCGCATGCTGGACCAGCATCTCAGCGGCAAGCGGGACAACTGGCGTCAGCTGTGGTGTGTGTTTATCTTCCTTGTCTGGTACGACGAATATTTTGTAAAGAGGTGAAGGGCCGATGCTGCTCAAACAACTGCTGAAAGGGCTGCGCTACCAGGTGGTACAGGGCACCCTGCATGTCGAAGTGGCCGACATCTTCTATGATTCGCGCAAGGTGACCCCGGGGGGACTGTTCGTCTGCATCGTGGGCACCCAGCGTGACAGCCACGACTACGCCGCCGATGTGGTGGAAAAAGGTGCCGCCGTGCTGGTGATCCAGCATGATCTGGCCCCCGGTGTGCTGGAAAGCATGCCCAATGTGACGGTGCTGAAATTTGACAACACCCGCTACGCCATGGCCATGCTGTCCGCCGCTTATTTCGGCCATCCCGCCGACGAGATGACCATGATCGGGGTGACCGGCACCAAGGGCAAGACCACCACCACCCACATGATCCGGTCGGTGCTGACCGCCGCCGGACACAAGA
Organism: Subdoligranulum sp. DSM 23681; assembly: GCF_057005535.1. Taxonomy (NCBI): domain Bacteria; kingdom Bacillati; phylum Bacillota; class Clostridia; order Eubacteriales; family Oscillospiraceae; genus Subdoligranulum; species Subdoligranulum sp. DSM 23681. Next base: position 899,496 of record NZ_CM168050.1, read on the forward strand.
CCGGCATGATCGGCACCAACGGGGTGTACTATCCCGGCCACCACTACGACCTGAACAACACCACCCCCGAAAGCTACGAGCTGCAGAAGATCCTGCGCCAGCTGGCCGACGCGGGGTGCGCCGCCTGCGTGATGGAAGTGTCCAGCCAGGGTCTGATGATGGACCGGGTGGCGGGCATCCACTACCGGGTGGGGGTGTTCACCAACCTGTACCCCGACCACATCGGCCCGGGCGAGCATGCCAGCTTTGAGGAATACCGCAGCTGGAAGGGCCAGCTGTTCCAGCGGTGCGACATCGGCGTGGTGAACGCCGACGACGAGAACACCCAGGCATTGCTGGAAGGCCACACCTGCGAGCTCATCACCTACGGCATCGACAAGCCCGCCGATTACCGCGCCAGCCAGGAATACCGCCTGCTGCGCAACAAGACCATGCTGGGGGTGGAATTCACCCTCACTGAGCCGGACGGCCATACCCTGGACGTGCAGGTGGGCATGCCGGGACGGTTCAGCATCTACAACGCTCTGGCCACCATCGGGGTGGGCAAGGCGCTGGGTCTGGCCGACGAGCCCATCCACCAGGGCCTGCGGGACACGGTGGTCAAGGGCCGGGTGGAGCTGGTGCCCATCAGCCACCATTTCACCATCCTCATCGACTACGCCCACAACGAAGCCGCCACCGAGAGCCTGATGGAGACCCTGAAAGCCTACAATCCCCACCGGATGGTGGTGGTGTTCGGCTGCGGCGGCAACCGGAGCAAACTGCGCCGGTACGGCATGGGGGAAGTCTGCTCCAGGATGGCCGATTTCCTCATCCTCACCGAGGACAACAACCGGTTTGAGAAGGTGGAGGACATCATCGCCGACATCAAGGAGGGCATCGCCAAGGGCAACCCCGACGTGCCCTATGTGGAGATCCCCGACCGGCTGGACGCCCTGCACTACGCCATCGACCACGCCGAGGAGGGCGACCTGATCGCGGTCATCGGCAAGGGCCACGAAGCCTACCGGGACCGGGAGGGCGTCAAGACCCCCTTCCTGGAGCGGGAGCTCATTGAGGAATACGCCGCCGAAAAGGGCATCGACTGAGCACACAAAAGTAAAACCGGCGCGGAGAAAGCAGCTTGGCCTTCTCCGCGCCGGTTTGTTTTGTCTGATTCCTAAATAAAGAGTTCAGCCCCGGGTCTGCTCCCAGTACTCCCCCATGCTGGCACCTTTCCGGCCGGTGACCTCGTCGGTGAGGTAGTCCGCCAGCCCCGCATCCGCCGGGGTCCAGCGGCGGGCGGTCTCCTCGTCGGGGTATTCCACCTCGGCGTACAGGAAATGCCCCGGCAGGCCGGGGTCCACCTCGTTCACTTCCAGCCGCAGCCCGCCGGACAGGGCGTAGTCCCGGCGCTCCTTTTTGATCAGCGGCTTGCCGATGAGGGCTTCCAGCTTGGCAAAGAGATCGGCATCGATCTCGGTCTCGATCTCCTGGCGGCTCATGCCGGTGGGGTCGGGCGCGCCCTTGAAGCAGAGCACCAGGGCTGTGGGGCCGCCCTGCACCGCTTCCCGCCGGATGCGCACGGTGGGCCGCACGCTGATATAGCCCTGGTCCATCTGCTGCACCCGCACCGGTTCCAGCCCCCGGGGCCAGCCAGTCACCATCCATTTGCGCTCGATCTCCATCCCTGTTCCCTGCCTTTTTGTGAAATTGGGGCGGCGCAGCCGCCGGGAACAGTATACCACGCTTGCGCCGGTCCCGGCAAGCGCGTATAATGGTAGAAAGCTGCGGCATGCCGCAAAACGACATCAAGAAAAGAGAGTTTTTTCATGCAGCATTTGAAACGTTTCTGTACCCGCAGGAACCTGTGGTTCCTGCTGCTGTTGGCCGCCGAGGTGGTTTTTCTGCTGGGGCGGTTCGTCTCGGATTTCGGGGCGGGCACAGCCATCAACGTGACCCCCGACCTGATCATTCCTTACGCCGAGGAGGCGGTGAATGATTCCCGGGGCACCCAGGTGGAGAACTATGTGGGCCAGTTTGCCACCACCCGCTGGCTGGACATTGAACCGGGCAGCTACCAGGTGGTGGTGACCTACGCCAACAACGGCGGCACCGGCACGGTGCGGTTCCTGGACGAGGTCATGCCCACCGCCCAGTACGACGTGGCCAGCCTGCCCCCGGGGCGCAGTTCTTCCGTCTTTACCCTGTGGATGGAACACGGCTGCGATGTGGCCCAGATGCAGTTTTATTCCGACTGCGGCGAAGGCCAGGTGACCTTCATCACCGGGGTGCAGATCATCCCCACCCACTCCTTTGCCTATGTGCATTTCCTCACCGTACTGGTGCTGTTTGCGGCCATCGACTGGATCCTGCTGGTGGTGACCCGCCGGGTGGCGCTGCCCTGGCGCACCCTGGAATCCCGGTACAGCATGCTGGCCACCCTGGTGCTGGTGGCGGTGGCCTGTCTGCCCCTGGGGCTGGGCTACATCATCTACGGCCACGACCTGACGGTGCATCTGTCCCGCATTGAGGGGCTGAAGGCCGGGTTGCTGGCCGGACAGTTCCCGGTGCGGATGAACCCCGACCTGGTGGACGGCAAGGGCTATCCTTTCAGCCTGATGTACGCCGACCTGCTTTTGTATCCGGCGGCGTTCCTGCGCATTGTGGGTTTCAGCCTGCAGACGGTGTACAAGCTGTATGTGGCGGCCATCACCCTGGCCACCGCCCTGGTCACCCGGTTTGTGCTGCGCCGCATGTTCAGCAATGAGACGGTGGCCCTGGCCGGCACGGCGCTCTATCTGCTGGCGCCCTACCGGCTGACCAACGTGTACGTGCGGGCTTCCATGGGCGAATATTCCGCCATGGTCTTCCTGCCGCTGGTGGTGTACGGACTGTGGCTGATCTACCGCCAGAAACCCGGCGAGAAAGCCCGCCCCTGGTGCTGGCTGCCCCTGGCCATCGGCTTTACGGGACTGCTGCAGACCCATCTGCTGACCAGCGTCATGACCGGCTTCCTCACCGCCATCTTCTGTATTTTGTACGCCAAGCGCACCTTCCGCCGCCCGGTGCTGCCCGCCCTGTGCAAGGCCGCCGGTCTGGCCGTGGTGTGGAACCTGTGGTTCCTGGTTCCCCTGGCCCAGTACATGGTGCAGGGGGTCTGCCGCATCAGCGGCCGGTACGACGCCTCCTACCTGCGGGACACCGCCGTCATGCTGGGGCAGATGTTCATGGTCTTCGGCAAGGGCACCGGCACCTCCCAGTCCCTGGCCCTGGGCATGGACGGAGAGATGACCCTGACCCTGGGTATCGCCCTGGGCCTGGGCGCCCTGCTGCTGGTGGCGGTCCTGCTGGACCCTGCCGTGCGCCAGTCCAACCGCAAGGTGCTGCGCATCAGCCTGTGGGCTTTCGGCTTCGGCGCCCTGTGCGTCTGGATGGCCAGCGATGTCTTCCCCTGGTATGACATCTTCCTGAGCCAGAACCCGGTGCTCAAGGCCCTCTCTTCCCTGCTGGGCAAGCTGCAGTTCGCCTGGCGGTTCCTGAGTCCGGCCAGCCTGCTGCTGACCCTGTGCGCGGCGGGGGCCCTGACCCTTTTGTGGAGCAAGCGCCGGGATCTGGCCAAACAGGCCGCCCTGGCCCTGGTGCTGCTGACCCTGATCCCCGCCGGGTACCAGATGTACGACAGCTGCGCCAACAGCGTGGTGACCACCTACATTAGCCTGGGCGCCATGGGTGTGGCCAGCCCGCTGAAGGAGTCCCAGCTGGCGGGGGGCGAGTACCTGCCCTATGATCTTTCGGATGACCTGACCCCCGCCCAGTTCAACGACACCAACTTCTATTTTGACGAGGGCGTGGAGGCTGAATCCTACTACCGCGGCCAGCTGAATGTATCCTTCACCGCCACCAACACCAACGATACCCAGTCCACCGTGGTGGTGCCGTTGTTCGCCTATCCGGGCTACGAACTCACCGACACCGCCGGCACGGCCCAGCTCAGCCGCCAGGACGGCTACCTCATCGTGCTGCTGCCCGCCGGGTACAGCGGCACCGTCACCGTGCGGTTCGTGGGCTTCTGGTTCTGGCGCGCCGCCGACCTTGTCAGTCTGGCAGGTATTGCCGCCACCGTTTTTGTGGGCCTGCGCAAACGCCGCAAACCCGTCGCCGTTTGACACCCGTCCGGGCGTTTCATACAAGAAATGTTTTCTTGTTTTGTGCGGGTTGACAAGGATTCTGACCAAAACGTCCGTTTTCCACCGCGAGGGCGGTTTGTGATTTGTTCAAACCGCCAGTTGCATTTTGGGCGGCGGACTCGTATAATAATGGCATACAGCAAGGGCGCTGCGAAATTCTTTCGCAGTGCCTTTTTTCATGCTTTTGTCCCGGGGTGGGGCAACAATCTGCATGGTAAAGGAGTAAAAGAAGTATGGCAGCAACCGTTATGGAAATCTACGGCAGCAAAGTCTTCAACGAACATGAAATGCGTGAGCGTCTGCCCAGCTCGACTTACAAGAGCCTGAAGGCCACCATCGAAAAGGGCCAGCCCCTGGACTTGGATGTGGCCAACGTTGTGGCCAGCGTCATGAAGCGCTGGGCCATTGAAAAGGGCGCCACCCATTACACCCACTGGTTCCAGCCCCTGACCGGCATCACCAGTGAAAAGCACGACGGCTTTGTCAGCCCCCAGCCGGACGGCACCGCCATCATGGAATTTTCCGGCAAGGAACTGATCAAGGGCGAGCCGGATGCTTCCTCCTTCCCCTCCGGCGGCCTGCGCGCCACCGCCGAGGCCCGCGGCTACACCGCCTGGGACCCCACCAGCTACGCTTTTGTGAAGGATGACGTTCTGTGCATCCCCACCGCCTTCTGCTCCTACACCGGCGAGGCGCTGGACAAGAAGACCCCCCTGCTGCGCTCCATGCAGGCCATCTCCGATCAGGCCTGCCGCGTGCTGAAGCTCTTCGGCAAGGACGTGGACCGGGTTGCCACCACCGTGGGCCCGGAGCAGGAGTACTTCCTCATCCGCAAGGAAGACTATGACAAGCGTCTGGACCTGGTCCTGACCGGCCGCACCCTGTTCGGTTCCGCTCCCTCCAAGGGCCAGGAACTGGAAGAGCATTACTTCGGCGTGATCCGCCCCGTGGTCTCCGAGTTCATGAAGGAACTGGACGAGGAACTGTGGAAGCTGGGCATCCCCGCCAAGACCAAGCACAACGAGGTGGCCCCCGCTCAGCATGAGCTGGCCCCCATCTACGATACCACCAACGTTGCCATCGACCACAACCTGCTGACCATGGAGATGATGAAGAAGATCGCCTCCAAGCATGGTCTGGTCTGCCTGCTGCACGAGAAGCCTTTTGAGGGCGTGAACGGCAGCGGCAAGCACAACAACTGGTCCCTGGGCACCAAGGACGAAAACCTGCTGGATCCCGGCGACACCCCCATGGAAAACCTGCAGTTCATGGTCTTCCTGGCGGCGGTGGTCAAGGCGGTTGACGAATACGCCGACCTGCTGCGCACCGCGGTTGCCACCCCGGGCAACGACCATCGTCTGGGCGCCAACGAGGCCCCGCCGGCCATCATCTCCATCTTCGTGGGCGAAGAGCTGGAAGCCGTCATCGACGCCATCTGCTCTGATTCTCCCTACGCCGGCCCCGTCAAGATGAAGATGGACCTGGGCGTGGATGTCCTGCCCAAGTTCAGCAAGGACACCACCGACCGCAACCGTACCTCTCCCTTCGCCTTCACCGGCAACAAGTTTGAGTTCCGTATGCCCGGTTCCGCTGAGAACCTGTCCGACGCGAACTTCATCCTGAACACCGCCGTGGCCAAGGAACTGAAGGAATTCTGCGCCGCCACCGAGGACGCTGCCGACTTTGAATGCGCCGCGGCGGCCTGGGTCAAGCAGACCCTGAACGACCACCGCCGGGTCATCTTCAACGGCAACGGCTACTCCGCTGCCTGGGAGGAAGAGGCCAAGCGCCGTGGCCTGCCCAACCGCAAGTGCACCCCCGATGCGATGATCGCCCTGAAGGATCCCAAGAACATCGAACTGATGGAAGAGTTCGGCGTTCTGACCAAGACCGAGATGCTCTCCCGCTACGAGGTGGAGATGGAGCATTACAGCAAGGTCATCAACATCGAAGCCCGCACCATGCTGAAGATCGCCAACAAACAGCTGATCCCCGCCGCCACCAGCTACATGGGCGACGTGGCCGGCACCGCAGCTGCCAAGACCTCTGTGTCCGAGAGCATCTCCACCCATGCGGAGACCAAGCTGCTGACCGTGCTGTCCAAGTATACGGACGAGATGTCCGATGCGGCCGATGAACTGAAGGCTGTGACCGACGAAGTGAGCGCTATGGAGGACGAGGCCGCCAAGGCTCATGCCTTCCATGACAAGGTCCTGCCCGCCATGGCCCGCCTGCGCGCTGCCGCCGATGTGACCGAAGAACTGTGCGACGAAGAGTACTGGCCTCTGCCGTGCTACAGCCGCCTGCTGTTCTACACCGAATAATCGGGCCGCCGCTGAATTTTCGCTTTTCCCTTTTCTAATTTCTTACACCAGCTCGAAAGGCCCGCCCCCATCGGCGGGCCTTTCGAGTTTAGGGGCACGACCCACCCGGAGGTATTTTGTATGAAACACACCGCGCAGGACATCCTGAATTATGTGGAGGACAACGACGTCAAGTTTGTTCGCCTGGCATTCTGCGACATTTTCGGCAATCAGAAAAACATCTCGGTCTATTCCAGTGAGCTGCCCCGGGTGTTTGAATACGGCATCTGCTTTGACGGCAGTTCCATTGCCGGCTTCATGAACACCGAGGAGAGCGACCTGATCCTGTGGCCCGACCCGGACACCATGACCATTTTGCCCTGGCGTCCGGCGGAAGGCAGGGTCATGCGCATGTACTGCGACATCACCCTGCCCGACGGCAAACCCTTTGAGGGCAACTGCCGGGGATATCTGCAGTCGGTGGCCAAGCGCATCCAGGCCAAGGGGCTTTCCTGCACCGTGGGCTGCGAGTGTGAGTTCTACCTTTTTGAGACCGATGAACACGGCAACCCCACCCGCATTCCCATGGACCACGGCGGCTACTTTGATATGGCGCCCCTGGACAAGGGGGAGAACATCCGCCGGGAGATCTGCTTTGCCATGGAGGACATGGGCCTGCAGCCCCAGCACAGCCACCACGAGAGCGGCCACGGCCAGAATGAGATCGACTTCCTGTACAGCGCACCGCTGCGCACCGCCGACAACGTGAACACCCTGAAAAGCACCATCAAGGCCATTGCGGGCAGCAACGGCCTGTTTGCCTCCTTCATGCCCAAGCCCCTGGCCGACCAGGCCGGCAGCGGCATGCATGTGAACCTTTCCCTGACCCGGGACGGCCGCAACCTGTTTGCGGGGGATATCGCCCCCGACAGCGAAGCCGGACACTTCATCGCAGGCATCCTGGCCCACGCCCGGGAGCTGACCGCCTTCTGCAACCCGGTGCCCAACAGCTACAACCGGTTCGGTTCCTGCGAAGCCCCCCGCTACATCAGCTGGAGCCGCCAGAACCGGAGCCAGCTGGTGCGGCTGCCTTCGGCCAACGGGGAGTTCTGCCGCCTGGAACTGCGCAGCCCCGATCCCGCCTGCAACCCGTACCTGGTCATCGGCCTGATCCTGGCCGCCGGACTGGACGGCATTGAGCGGGAACTGCCTCTGCCGGCGCCGGTCAACCGGAACCTGTTCCACAAGGATGCCGCCGCCGGGCTGGAAAGCCTGCCCCGCACCCTGCGGGAAGCCATCACGGTGGCGGCCCAGAGCGATTTCATCGCCAAGGAACTGCCCCTGGCTGTCATGAACAAGTATTTTGAATACCAGACCCAGCTCTGCATTGCCAGCGAGACCGCACACGACCCTGCCGCCTGGGAGCGGGAACACTGCTTCCTGGTCCTGTGATGCGGTATACCGCATGCAGACGCAGGAAAGGAGGGAACGGCATTGGGTCTGGCATTGATCGCATCGGCCGGCAACAACGCCAATGAATACCTGGCCCGGCATGCCGCCGAGCTGGGATACACAAGGCCGGTCATAGTAGCCAGCGGCGGCGAGGCGCGCCGCCGTCTGAGCGACAAAGATTTTGAGATCGTTATCATCAACGCGCCTCTGCCGGATGAGTTCGGCCATGAACTGGCGCTCCACGCCGTGGAAAAGAGCCACGCCGGGGTGCTGTTCCTGGTCAAGAGCGGCAACGCCGAACAGATCGGCGCCAAATTGCAGGAGCGGGGGGTCCTGGTGCTGGGCAAGCCCTTCTCCGGCCCGCAGTTCCGTCAGGCCATGCAGATCGCGGCCAGCTGTTACCATCGTCTGGACGTGCTGCGGGCGGAAAACGCCCGTCTGGCCGACAAGATCGCCCAGCTGCGGCTGGTGGACCGGGCCAAGTGCTTCCTCATCGAGCACAAGGGCTACACCGAGGCCGACGCCCATCGCCTCATCGAAAAGCGGGCCATGGACACCCGCCGCAGCCGGGGCGACGTGGCCCGGGAGATCCTGGAAGAAAACGAAGACGGAACCGACGGCCAAATTTTGTGATTTCTGCGCATTTTCGTGTTTATGCCTTGCCAAACCAGATAAAGACCGTGTATAATAATCATGTATGTGTTTTTACTTGACGTGGAGGATGTACAATGGCTACGAAATATGTATTCGTCACCGGCGGCGTGGTCTCTGGTTTGGGCAAGGGCATCACGGCGGCCAGCCTGGGACGTCTGCTCAAGACCCGCGGGCTGAAGGTTGCTTCCCAGAAGCTGGACCCGTATATCAACGTGGACCCGGGCACTATGAGCCCGCTGCAGCACGGTGAGGTCTTTGTGACCGACGACGGCACCGAGACCGATCTGGACCTGGGACATTATGAACGTTTCACCGACGAGAATCTGAACAAGTATTCCAACCTGACCACCGGCAAGGTGTACTGGAACGTTCTGCACAAGGAGCGCCAGGGTGCGTACCTGGGCCAGACGGTGCAGATCATCCCCCACATCACCAACGAGATCAAGAGCTATATCTACAACCTGGCCAAGAGCACCGAGGCCGATGTGGTCATCACCGAGATCGGCGGCACCACCGGCGACATCGAGAGCCAGCCTTTCCTGGAAGCCATCCGGCAGGTGGGTCTGGAGCAGGGCCTGGAAAACTGCTGCTACATTCATGTGGTGCTGGTGCCCTACATTTCCGGCTCCAATGAATACAAGTCCAAGCCCGCCCAGCACTCCTGCAAGGAACTGCAGGGCATGGGCATTATCCCCAACGTGATCGTGTTGCGGGCCGACGGCAGCGTGGGTTCCGACATCAAGCGCAAGATCAGCATGTTCTGCAACGTGCGTCCCGACTGCGTCATCGAGAACCTGACCATGCCCAGCCTGTACGAGTGCCCCCTGATGCTGGAAGCGGCCGGCCTGACCAACGTGGTGGCCCGCCAGCTGCATCTGGACACCCCGCCCTCCGATCTGACCGAATGGAAGGAACTGATCTCCCGCATTGCCACCCGCAGCAAGAACTGCACCATCGCCCTGGTGGGCAAGTATGTCAAGCTGCATGACGCCTACCTGAGCGTGATGGAAAGCCTGTACCATGCGGGCTTTGAGAACGAGAGCAAGGTGGACATCCGCTGGGTGGACAGCGAACTGCTGGTGGACCAGCAGCGCTGCGCCGAGGAACTGTGCGACGTGGACGGCATCATCCTGCCCGGCGGCTTCGGCGACCGGGGCATTGAAGGCATGATCCAGGCTGCCCAGTACGCCCGGGAACAGAAGATCCCCTATTTCGGCATCTGCCTGGGCATGCAGATCATGGTCATGGAGTTTGCCCGCAATGTGCTGGGCTACGCCGATGCCAACTCCAGCGAGTTCACCCCCGACGGCGCCCACAATGTCATTGCGCTGATGCCGGACCAGCAGGGCAACATCCCCAAGGGCGGCACCATGCGTCTGGGCAAGTACCCCTGCGTGGTGACCGAAGGCACCCACATGTATGCCAGCTACGGCAAGCATGAGATCGACGAGCGCCATCGCCATCGCTATGAGTTCAACAACGATTACCGCGAGGCCATGCAGGAAAAGGGCCTGGTCATTGCCGGTACCAGCCCCGACGGCCGCCTGGTGGAGGCTGTGGAGCTGCCGGACCGCGACTTCCACATCGGTGTGCAGTTCCACCCCGAGTTCAAGAGCCGTCCCAACCGCGCCCATCCCCTGTTCAAGAGCTTCATCGCTGCTTCCCTGAAGAATCAGCAGGAGCGCAACCAGATGGAGCACAGCCAGATGGTCCACGAATAAAAGTCAAAGGGCGGGTCCCCGGAAAGAGGGCCCGCCCTTTTGGATTGCCTGATGAAAACGCCCCCGTTCCCCGCCGATGCACGGCAAAGGGAAGGGGGGCGTTGTTTTTATGTCCGTTGTACGGCCGGGGGCTCAGCGCCGTCCGGCACCGCCGCCGCGGAAAGAGCCGCCGCCGGCCCGGAAGGAACCGCCGCCTCCCATGCGTCCGGCGCCGCCGCCGCGGAAGGAGCCGCCTCCGCCGCCGAAACCACCCGGACCACGGGGACCGCGGGGCGGTCTGGGCGGGCGGGGAGGCCGCGGCGGACGAGGCGGGCGGGGTCCCCGGGGACGGCCAAAGCCGCCGAACCAGATGAAGGTGGGACCGCGGTATCCGCCGGGGCCGCCGTAATACCGGCGGGGTACGGCCAGCAGCACGATGACCACGGCCAGCACCGCCACCAGAACCAGTACACCGCCGAAGGAGACACCGCCCCGTTGGGGAGGCGGGGACGCCGGGGCGCTGCCGGACACGGTGCCGGCAGACGGGATGCTTCCCGCCGCTGCGTCGTCCAGATCGAAGGTCAGGCCGTAGATGGTGCAGAGCTTTTCGGCCATGGCGTACACCGTCTGGCGGGTGCCGGCATCATAGTCCTTGTTGACCCAGTTGGGCTCCATATCCTCGTTGAGGATGGTCTGCAGCATCTGGACGGTGAACTGGGTCTCCAGACCGGCACCGCACATGGCGTGGTAGTTGTCTTCCCCGGGCGCCAGCAGCAGCACAATGCCGTTGTCCTTGTCGGCGTCGCCCAGGCCCCATTCGTTGGCCAGCTCGTAGGTATAGCCTTCCATGGTGTAGTTGCCGATGGTATCCACCGTGTATACACCGATCTGGGCGCCGCAGGTGTTCTGCAGGGCGGTGCTGATGTTGGTGACGTAGGTCTCGGTCTCCTTGGACAGGATATCCGCGTTGTCAATGACGGCCTTGTCCGGGTCCGCCTGGGGCGCCGCCAGCACCGGCAGCGCACAGGCCGTGCACAGGGCCGCTGCCGTCAGGACCCCGACGGCCCGGGGCAGGATGGATTGTTTCATGGGTATCTCCCCTCTTTCAGCCGTTGGCGGTATCGGTGGGGGCAAACAGTTCCGCACGGCCCACGCCCCACAGCCCGCCGATGAGATTGCCGGGGAAGGAGGCGGTGGTGCGGTTGTATGCTTCCGCCGCCGGGTTATAGTCGTTGGCCGCCGCCCGCTCCACCAGGGCCTGCCGGGAGGTGAATTCCGCATACAGGGCGTCCAGCTGGTTGCGCTGGTCGCTGTCGGCCTGCAGGCTGGCGGCGGTGTAGGTGTCCCCCACCGCCGCATACAGGGCCTGGTTGGCCCGGTACTGGGCGTCAGGGGTCGCTTCGGCGGCGTTCCAGCCGTCCAGGGCGGTGCTGGCCTGAGCAACGGTGGGTTCCGTCTCCCCCAGGATACGTCCGGCCAGCCGGATCAGGCTGGCGGCTGCGTCGGCCTGGGCGGCCAGGTCGGTCTGGATGCCATCGCCGTACTCATTGGCGGCGGTGGTGTACAGCCCCTGCACCCGGGCATAGCTTCCTTTCAGTTTCAGCCCGCCGATGCCGAACACCGACACCAGGGCAGCCACCACCAGCACCAGGGCAGCGGTGGGCGCCCGCCGTGCCGGGGCAGGCAGTTTGCTCTCGGCCTGACCCAGCACTTCCAGCTGGGGGCCCTGAATGGTAAAGGTTTCCTGTTGTTGCAGTTGCATGGTATCCTCTTTTGGAAAAAGGCGTTACTTGTTCATTTCCAGCAGCTTGGCCCGCAGTTCCCCTTCGATGCGGCCCAGCTCCACCTCGGCGGCCGCCCGCTTGGCCTTGCCGTCGGCGCGGATCTTGTTCAGCTCATCCAGGGTGGAGATCAGCTCCTGGTTGGTCTGCTTCAGGGTCTCCAGATCCACAATGCCCCGCTCGGACTCCTTGGCGATGTCGATGGTCCCCTGCTTGAGGGTGGCGGCATTCTTGCGCAGCAGCTCGTTGGTGGCATCGGTGACGGCGCGCTCCGCCTGCATGGCCTGCTGGCTGTGGGCCATGCCCAGGGCCAGCACCATCTGGTTCTTCCACAGGGGGATGGTGTTGATGATGGTGGTCTGGATCTTTTCCGCCATCATGGTGTCATTGGACTGGATCAGCCGGATCTGGGGGCCCATCTGGATGGAGATGTTGCGGGTCAGTTCCAGGTCATAGAGTTTCTTTTCAAAGCGGTCGCACATATCGGCCAGATCCCGGGCCGCCTGGGCGTCCTCCGGCAGCTGAGAGCGCTGGGCCTTTTCCTGGGCCGCCTTGAGCTCGTTGGCCCGGACATCCGCCAGCTTCTTGCGGCCGGCCAGGATGTACATGGTCAGCTCCTTGAAGTAGACCAGATTCAGCTGGTACATCTTGTCCAGCATGGTGATGTCCTTCATCAGGGTGACCTGGTGGTCTTCCAGCTTGGCCTTGATGCGCTCCACGTTCACATCCGCCTTCTCGTACTTGGTCTTGAGGTTGGCGATGTTGGCCTGCTGGCGCTTGAAGAAGCCGAAGAATCCCTTGGATTCCTCCGCCGCGTCAAAGCCCTGCAGTTCCCCGATCAGGTCGGTGATGAGCTGGCCGGTCTCCCCCATATCCTTGGTCTTGACCTTGGACAGAGCGGTGTCCGAAAAATCGCTGAGCTTTTTCTGGCTGGCTGCGCCGTACTGCAGCACCATCTGGGAATTGGTGATGTCGATTTTCTTGGCGAAGTCATCCACCATCTGCTGTTCTTCCGGGGTCAGGGGGGTGTCCTCCACCTTGACCGGTGCGGCTTTCTGGGCTTCGGCCACCACCTTGGCATCCGCTTCGGGGTCCAGGGTCAGGCTGGGCGCCGCCGGGGCAGCATCCAGGGTCAGGCTGGGTGCGGCGGGCGCGTTCAGGTCAAATTCCGGGGTGGTCTTTTCTGCCATAAAAAATCAATCCTTTCTCATATTCTCGGGTATTTTCAGGTACAATGATGATTGTGTATCCTTCAGCGGGTCAGATTCTGCCCTTTCAGGATGCCTTCCAGCACCTCGATGTCGGTGCTGATATCCAGCGCCTCCGCCGAATACAGGGCATCCAGCTGATTTTCAAAGGCCTGGGCGATGGTGCCGGCGGTATCGTTGACCTCGGTCCGGACCTGGACCGCATTGTCCCCCTGCACCGTCTGCATCCGGGCGTACGCCGACAAAATCTTGACGGCTTCAGGCAGGTAGTAACGGGCAAAACGGTCCACCTGGGGCGCCTTTTTGGGGTCGTGTTCGATCTCGGCCACGATGGCCCGACCGGCTTTTTCCATCCGGTCCAGCTGATGGGAAAGTCCCGCGTCCGGGATGGCCCGGTTCAGTCCGGCCAGAGCGTCCAGGTTATCGGAAATGCCGCGGAGCATGGCGTCGGTGTCCTCGCTGCCGGTGGAAAAGGGCACTTCCCGCCGGATGACCCGGGTGGGGCACAGCCGCCCCGCCGCCAGTCCCACCGCCGCACTGAGCGCCGCCGTGACCAGCAGCCCCCACAGGGTATAGACCGGCAGAATCAGGGCCGCCACCGGCCAGACCAGCGCCGCCAGATACAGCGGCAGCACCGGACGGCGGCGTATTTCTTCCCACTTGCGCATGGGCGTACCTCCCAGGATGGTGATAGCTTCATTATAATGCAAAGGCACACGCTATGCAAATTGATTCGGGCGTGTGCATGCAAAGTTTTCGGTTTTTTTACAGTTTGGTCACACCCCGCCGGGGCAGGAAGGGCCCCAGGACCTGGCCCCAGACCTGCTGCAGCCGGTCCAGACGGAAGGAGGCGTTGGCCGGACTGGTGGAGGGCAGGGCGATGCCTTCCAGCCCGGTGTGGGGCAGGGCGTACTTGCGGTAGAGTCTGGCGGAGGTGCTGCCGTTGCAGACCACCCGCTCCACCCCCAGCTCTGCAATGAGGGCGGCCAGGTCGTTGGGCTCCACGCTGCGGATGGAAGCGTCCGAGGCGCCCCGTATCTCGCAGCTGCGAATGACGTCCCAGACAGCCATTCCGTTTTGTATAATAATCCGCTTTTTTGCCGTAATGTCATCATGCTGCGGCACCGGACTGCCGGTCAGCGCCGCCATAAGCGGCCAGAAGCGGTTCTGGGGATGGCCGTAATAAAACCCCTGTTCCCGGCTCTTGGGGCTGGGAAAACTGCCCAGGATCAGCACCCGGGCGTATTCTCCGTGCAGGGGCGGCAGGCCCGGGCCCACCCGGGTATACTCGGCCACGGCTCACCCCTCCTCAAAGGCATGGGGCCACAGTTCCCGGCACAAGGCTTCCAGGCCGCCTTTGTCCCCCGGGGGGCACAGGCGGTCGGCGGCGGCTTTGGCCGCCTCGCTGCCGGTTTCCACCGCCACGCCCAGGCCGGCAGCCTGCAGCATGCCCACGTCATTGTCCCCGTCGCCCACAGCCACGCAGTCGGCGGCGGGCAGGCCCAGCTTTTCCAGCAGGCCGGTCAGGGCATGGCCCTTGTCCACCTCCGGCGGCAGCACATCACAGGCATCGTCCTTGTCAAACACGAACCGCAGACCCAGGTACCCGTACTTGTCCTGGAACCGCTGTGCGGCTTCCCGGTTCAGCCATGCAAAGGCGGTGAAGGGCATGTCGAGGAGGTGCCGGTCCTGGTCCATCCCGTCCTTCAGGTCGATGCCGATGGGGTGGGTCTTCCCCCACGCCCGGAACTCCTCATACCCCAGGTAGGCATAGCTGCCGTCGGTAAAGATGAACCGCAGAGGATACTCGTAATTTTCGCAGAAATCCACCAGGGCATACATCTGTTCGGGGGTCATGCGGGTATCATAAAGCAGGGTGCCTTTGGCATCCAGCACATGGGCCCCCGCCGAGCAGATCCAGTAATCCGGGTGGATGCCGCTGAGCAGGTCCTTGGGCACGCTGGCCCACCCCCGGCCGGTGGCAATGGCCACCCTGACCCCCGCCCGCTGCACCGCCTTGATGGCTTTGGCCGTGGTCCGGGGCACGCAGGTACAGCCCCGGGGGCGCAGGGTGCCGTCGATATCCAGCACAAACAAACGATAGGACATAATGGTTTCCTTCCCTTCTATCATCGGTGACCTATGTGGCTATTATACAGGAAAAGTCCCCGCAAAGTCTAGCATCCGCCCTGCGGGCATATGCTGGACAAGAGAACGGTTGAGCGGAGGGAGACACCATGCGGGACGGACTGGATTTCACCCGGGGACGGCGGAGCCGGCGGCAGCGACGTCGGCAGCTGGCGGTGCTGGGGGCGGTATTGCTGCTGACGGCGGCGGGATGGTGCCTGCGGGACCGGCTGGGCCCGGTATGGGCGGTGCTGGCCCAGGTTCCGGCCCGGGCGGACACCCTGCTGGCCGAGCATTTTGTGCCCGGGTACACCCGCCGGCTGCAGTCTTTGCGGCGGCGCAGCGCCATCCTGCACGCCGCCGTGGCCGCCGCGGCGCCGCTGGAAGCCGAAAACCAGGCCCTGCGCACCCTGCTGGAAAGTCCTGCCCGCCCCGAAACCGGCGGCTGGACACCGGTCCGGGTCATCGCCCGCCAGCCGGAAGGGACCATGACCCTGGCGGGGCAGTACGCCCCCGGTGCCCCGGTGCTGGATGAGGAGGGGCGGCTGGCCGGGGTGGTGAGCGCCGTGGACGGCACCGGCAGCCGGGTGGCCCCGGCAGGGCGGGACCGGGGGGCGGCGGCGGTGCTGGCCGGGGACTGCTGCGGCGTGCTGCTGCGCAAGGGCGGAGCCCTGCTGGTGAGCGGGCTGCCCCGGCACAGCGGCCTGGAAGCCGGCACGGCGGTGACCACCGCCGACGGACTGTGGGTGGGCACCCTGGCCGAAGCCCCCGCCGCCGACAGCACCGGTCTGACCGAGCAGGCCCCCCTACAGGACACCGGCAGCATGGCGGGGGCCGTATTCTTTCTGCCGGAGGGCGCACAAGACGGCTGATATTGCATTTTTTGCGCTTGCTGTGTATAATAGCTGGCGGAAGGCTGGGTGAGAACAATGAGCAAACGGCGCAGAACCACGCCGAGCAAAAAGAGGCTGACCGTCCTGCTGGTGTTGTGCGGGGCGGTGTTCGTGCTGTTTGCGGTGCGGCTGGCCTGGATGCAGTTCGTCATGGCCGACCACTACGCCCAGAAGGTGGCGGAAGCCAGCCAGACCAGCTACAGCGTGGCCTTGCCGGCAGCCCGGGGAGACATTGTGGACCGGAACGGAAAGATCCTGGCCCGGGATGATACGGTGTATGACCTGAACCTGTGCCTGCCCGCTCCGGAAGGCACGACCCTACAGCAGACATGGCAGATCCTGCAGGACTATCAACTGACCGACGCAAGCGGCGAGGATGTGGAAACACAGCTCGCCGCCTTTTTTTCTGCCGCCAGTGCCGGGGAGCTGACCCTGGCCGAGGGGCTGACCGGTGCCCAGGCCGCCGCCCTGTACGCCACCGGTCTGCCCCAGAGCGGGGCGGTGCGTCTGGTGGCCCGGGGTACCCGGAGCTGGCCGGACGGCACCCTGCTCCCCCATGCACTGGGGGACACCGGCCCCATCACCGCCGAACAATGGGAGGCGGAGGACTACGCCCTGCGCACCGCCGGGGTGGCCATGAACGCGGAGATCGGCCAGAGCGGGCTGGAAAAGGTATACGATGAACTGCTGCGGGGGCAGGACGGGCGCATCCGGGTATCGGCCGGGTTTGACGGCACCCGCAGCGAGACGGTGGCCCAATCCCCCGTACCCGGGGACACCCTGGTCCTGACCCTGGACAGCGGGCTGCAAAAGACGGTGCAGGCGGCCCTGCAGGACCGCATCCGGACCCTGCAGACCACCGCCGGGGCAGGGGCCGGCCGGGAGTGCAATGCCGGGGCCGCCGTGGTGGTGGATGTGCAGACCGGCGGGGTGCTGGCGGCGGCCAGCTGGCCGGGATACGACCTGAATACCTGGCGCCGCGACTATGCCGCTCTGGCGGCGGATGAGGGCGCTCCCCTGCTGGACCGGGTGTGCGCCGGACTGTATGCGCCGGGGTCGGCCTTCAAGCCGGCGGTGGCGGCCAGCGCCCTGGCGGCAGGGCTCATCACGGTGGAGGACACGGTGAACTGCACCGGCCGGTATCTGTATTACAGCGGCTACCAGCCGGGATGCCTGCAGCTGGGCCACAGCGGGCCGGTGAATCTGCTGACCGCCCTGCGGCACAGCTGCAACATCTACTTTTATGATGTGGGCCGCCGGCTGGGGGTGGATGCCTTTTCGGCCACCGCCCAGCAGCTGGGGCTGGGGGCCGACACCGGCATTGAGCTGCCCGCGGCGGCGGGGCGGCTGACCTGGACCACCGACGAAAACTACCAGGACGGTCTGGCCCTGCAGGCAGCCATCGGCCAGGGCAATACCGCCGTGACGCCCCTGCAGCTGGCAGCCTACGCGGCCGCCCTGGCCAATGACGGGCAGCGCCCCGCCCTGCATTTTGCCGACCGGGCGGTGGACACCGCCGGACGGACCGTGTGGCAGTATGAACCCCGCACCATTGCGCAGGCGCCGGGGGGCGAAGAGGTGTTTGCCCCCATCCGGGAAGGGATGATCCAGATGGCCCAGACCCTCTCCGCCCTGCGGGAGGCACCGGTGCCCCTGGCCTGCAAGACCGGAAGCCCCCAGCGCCCCGAGCGGGCCCCCGGCGGCGGATACTACACCAACTCGGTGCTCATCGGATATTTTCCCGCCCAGGCCCCCCAATATGCGGTGGCGGTGGTGCTGGAATACGGGGGCGGCGGCGCCAATGCGGCCCCCGTCATGCGGGCAGTGGCTGATGCTTTATTTGGATAAACTGCAACAAACAGAAAGCCCTTTTGTGTGCAAAAGTTAACGTCACGCCGTGGGCCAGCGGCGTATTTTGCCGTGATTGTGTGCAAAAATTCTGTCCAATTTTTATCAAAAAAACAGTTGTCGGGGGTCTTGTCTTGTGCTAGAATAATAAAGGATAACCCCATGTATAGTTAAATAGTGTACTATGCTCGGGGTAATGTCTGCTGCATCATTTCCACAAAAACCGACCGGAGGCCCGCTGACGTGAACGCACAAACCATCATGATCTGTTCCGGCAAGGGCGGTACCGGCAAAAGCACCACCTCGGTCCTGCTGGGCGCCGAACTGGCCCGACAGGGACGGCGGGTCCTGCTCATTGAGCTGGATTCCGGGCTGCGCAGCGTGGACCTGATCGCAGGGGTATACGGCAAGACCGTGTATGATATCGAGGATGTACTGTGCGGCCGCTGTCAGGGCGACAAGGCCATTGTGCCCAGTCCCATCTATCCGGGGCTTTCGGTCATCAGTGCACCCTATGAGGGCGGCGAAGTCCGTCCGGCGCCGCTGGCCGCTTTGATCCTGGCCATGCGCGGATATTTTGATTTTATCCTGTTTGATACCGCCGCCGGTATGGGCGCCCCTTTCCAGGCCGCTGCCCAGCTGGCGGAACAGGCATTGATCGTGCTTACGCCGGACCCGGTGGCGCTGCGCGACGGGCGGATTGTGGCCGACGCGCTCATTGAGGGCGGACATCCCCAGGACAATGTGCGTCTGGTCATGAACCGGGTGACCCGCCAGAGTTTCGGGCGGGGAGCGCCGGTGTTTGATCTGGACGAATGCATCGACACCGTGGGGGTGCGGCTGCTGGCCGTGATCCCTGAAAGCCGGGAACTGCAGCTGGCCGGGGCACAGGGCGAGGCCCTGCCCCAGGGCTGTGCCGCCCAGAAAGCCGGTGCCGCCATGGCGGGCCGGGTGCTGGGGCAGCGGATTCCATTGACATTTACCGGTTGAACCCATTGCGGGGTTTTTCTTTGGTCGAGAATTATATGTTGTTCATCATGCCGCTGGCATGAGGGAAGCGGGGTTTGTTATGACGATTGCATTGGTTGCACACGATGCCAAAAAGGAACTGATGGTTCAGTTCTGCATCGCGTATCGCAGCATTCTGGCGTCGCACCGGCTGATCGCCACCGGGACCACCGGGCGGCTGGTGTCCGAAGCCACCGGGCTGGATGTACAGCGCTTCATGCCGGGGGAACACGGCGGTGACCAGCAGATCGCGGCGCGCATCGCCTGCGACGAGGTGGACATGCTCCTCTTCTTCCGCGACCCCATCACCGCCAAGCCCGGTGAACCCAACGAGATGAACCTGTTGCGCCTGTGCGACGTACATAACATCCCGGTGGCCACCAACATCGCCACCGCCGAAGTGCTCATCCACGGTCTGGAACACGGCGACCTGGATTGGCGCACCATCCTGAATCCGTGATCCCCTGTATAGGAAAAATAAGAGAGTGAAAAAGCCCTCCCCGGCAACTGCATACCGGGAAGGGCTTTGTTGTTTGTCCGGGAGCCTGTTACAGGCTTTCGATCATCGTCTCCACAATGGCGGTGGCGGTGCGCACATACTCGGCAATGCTGAAATCCCGCACCACCAGCACTTCGTACCCGTCCTCGTCGGCGTTGTCGCTCATGGCACGCAGGATCACGCAGGGGACCCCGTTGCGCGCCGCGATCTGGGCCACGGCCGCCCCTTCCATCTCCACACAGTCGGGGTGGCATTTTTCTTCAATGAGACGCTTGGTCTCGGCGTCACCCACAAAGGTGTCGCCGGTGGCGATCTTGCCCGCAATGGCTTTCACGCCGCAGCGCTCACAGGCCTGCATGGCGGCGCTGACCAGGGTCTCGTCCCCGGGAAACTCCTGCAGGAAGGGGGCGCTCTGGCAGATCATATCATTCTGGGCGTCGTGGTAGACCACCGTGCGGCCCACGCACACATCCCCGATGCCGATCTTGCTGGTCATGTTGCC
This sequence comes from Subdoligranulum sp. DSM 23681, assembly GCF_057005535.1. Lineage (NCBI taxonomy): Bacteria > Bacillati > Bacillota > Clostridia > Eubacteriales > Oscillospiraceae > Subdoligranulum > Subdoligranulum sp. DSM 23681. Next base: position 919,640 of record NZ_CM168050.1, read on the forward strand.
CGCAATGCCGGAGAAGATGATCTTTTCGGCGCCATAGCGGCCGGCCAGCACCTGGGTGGTGGCGGCAGCGTTGGCCTTGCCCATGCCGGCGCAGCAGACCACCACCTGCTTGCCCGCCAGGCTGCCGCGGTAATACTCCACCCCGGCGTAGGTCTCCTTCTGCACATCGGACAGCTTCTCACACAGCTGTGCCACTTCCTCGGGCATGGCGCCCATAATGCCGATGACCATGGTCTTTTCCCCTTTCCTCAGACGTTGAACAGGAACTCGATGATGTCCCCGTCCTGCACCACATACTCCTTGCCTTCGGTGCGCTGCTTGCCCTTGGCTTTGACGGCGGCGTAGTCGAAGTTGTCGGCGGCCAGCTCGTCGTAGCTGATGACCTGGGCGCGGATGAAGCCCCGCTCAAAGTCGGAGTGGATCTTGCCCGCAGCCTGGGGTGCCTTGGTGCCCGCCTTGATGGTCCAGGCGCGGCATTCCTTCTTGCCGTCGGTGAGGAAGCTGATGAGGCCCAGCAGCTTGTAGCTGGCCTTGATCAGGTTGTCCAGACCGGTGGCTTCAATGCCCATCTCCTGCAGGAAGGCCAGCTTCTCCTCGGGGGTGGAGTCGGCAATGTCCTCCTCGGTCTTGGCGCAGATGGGCATGGCCTGGGCACCCTCGGCCTCGGCCCGGGCCACCACCAGGGGGTAGTAGGGGTTGGCATCCAGCCCGCCCAGCAGGTCATCCTCGCCCACGTTGCAGGCGTAGATCACCGGCTTGGCGGACAGCAGGCCCAGCTCCTTGCGGGCGGCCAGCTGGGCGATGTCCTCCTCATCAAACGCAAAGGTACGGGCGGGCTGGCCGGCTTCCAGATGGGCGGCCAGGTCGGCCAGCCAGGCGGCTTCTGCGGCGGCGGCCTTGTTGCCGGTCTTGGCAGCCTTCTGCTGGCGGCCCAGACGGTTGTTGACCATTTCCAGGTCGGAGAGGATCAGTTCCAGGTCGATGGCGTCGATATCCCGGATGGGGTCCACGCTCTCCGGCTTGTTCACATCCTCCACCACATGGACGATGTTGTCATCGTCAAAGCAGCGAACCACATGCACCAGGGCGTCGCATTCCCGGATATGGCCCAGGAACTTGTTGCCCAGGCCCGCGCCGGAGGCTGCACCCTTGACCAGACCGGCGATGTCCACAAACTCCACGGTGGCAGGGGTCTTTTTGTCGGTCTTCCAGATCTCGGCCAGCTTGTCCAGACGGGGGTCCGGCACCGCCACGATGCCGGAGTTCGGCTCGATGGTGCAGAAGGGATAGTTGGCCGCCTGGGCGTTGCGGGTGGAAGTGATGGCGTTGAACAGAGTGGACTTGCCCACGTTGGGCAGGCCGACGATACCTAATTTCATATATCTCTACATCTCCTTAAAAAATGCTGTATTTACAAGGGTTTTCGCGCTTTGGCGTTTTGGTGGCTACGCCATTTTTACGCCATTTGCGCATCGACTTGTATTAAGTTATATCAACATACGCTGCTGAGTTGAAATTGCTTGACTGCCTGATCCAGCGTTTCATCGGTTACATGGACATACCGATCCATTGTGGTTTTAATGCTGGCGTGTCCCAGCAGCTTTTGCAGCACTTTCGGCTGCATTCCGCTTTCAATCGCACGGGTTGCGTAGGTATGGCGCAGCGCGTGCATACAAAAGCGGTTGATCCCCGCTTCATCGCAAAGCTTATAGAGGTGGGTATCATAGGAACTGTTTTTCGCCGGTTCCCCTGTGCGCCAGTTGATAAAGACCAGATCACGCATCACAAGCCGGGAAGTAACGCCGGTGCGCCTGTCCATATATTCCAGCGTTTGCGACAGCAGCGGGGATTCTTTTCTGCTGCTCCGGCTATCCCACACCTTTTTCAGAATGTCATACGCTTTATCCGTCAAAGGAATAGTGCGATAGCTCTGCTGAGTTTTGGGAGGACCAGCACGCCAAACTTTCTGTGCATGGCGAAACTCCAAGGTCTTGTTTACCGTAAGCGTCCGGCGCTCAAAGTCGATGGCGTCCCATGTTAAGCCAATCATTTCCCCGGTGCGCAATCCCGTTTCGAGGATGAGCGCATACTGGTTGTAATTGTGGGAGCGCCGTGCGGTTTCGAGAAATAGGCGCTGTTCCTCCCGCGTCAGATAGTGAATATCATCCACAGCGCGAACGGGCTTTGAAAACCGAACGCCATCCATGGGGTGCTTTGCAATCAGGTCGTTCATCTTCGCCGCCTTAAACATTGTCCCCATTGTGATGTATGCCTGGCGAATGGTGGAGCCTGCGTAATCCGCACCCATCTGGATGAACACCTTTTTGCAGTGCATCGGTTTTACATTGGCAATCAACATCTTCCCGATTACCGGCTGAATATTGCGGACATATCGTTCCCGGTAATTTCTGAGCGTGTTGGGTGCCAGATCCCCGACAATATTTTCAATCCAGAAATTGAACCACTCATCAACCGTCGTATCGGTAGCCACAAATACATCATCGTGCTTATCGGCGTACTTTGCGTCCTCAATCCAGTTTCGCGCCTCGGGCAGCGTCTGAAAATACTTCTCATGCCGCTTCCCGGCTCTATCAACAAATCGTGCGCTATACAATCCGTCCTTTCTTTGGTAGATACCCTTACCGCAGTCTTTTCCCTTGAGATTCTTTCCCATGGACGAGCTCCTTTCCCGCAGAGAAGAAAAGAGCATACTACTACACTATATAGTATAGCGCATGGTGCTCTTTTCCTCAAGGCTTCTCCGCGAATTTTTCAAATGCTATGTCAGATCACGAGCGCCTGACTGATGTACTGTTCAAACTCTTTGCGCTTCACCAATTTCTTGCTACCCACAAAAAGCACAAACGGGCAGTTTGGCGAACGCAGCATACTGTCAATTTTATTGATTCCGATATTGCTGTACTCGGCGGCTTCCTTTGCCGTGAGCGTCATTTTCAGGTGGATCGGTACCTTGCCGATGGAATTATCCATCTGATTGCCCCTTTCGTAGAATAGAAGTTCATCAATTTTCCTGGTTCAAAATTTTCGCCGCCCGTTTCACATTTTCCGCAGCATTGCCTTTTCGGAAATTCTCACCGTTAAACTGGATGGGAACGCAGGCCTCCAAAACCCTGTCATAGATGCGGCGCTCATCCAGATCGGCAGCTTTCTGCATCACAGAGAGTGGGATGTTGGTGGTGACGATCATCGGTTTGCCAGTCAACAAACGCTTATTGACCACATCAAACACGCGCTCCTTGCCGAAGCTGGTGTTACGCTCCGCGCCCAAGTCATCCAAAATCAGCAGCTCCGGGCGCATCAGCGTTTTCAGGTAGGCATCCCGATCCGCGCCGAAGTTGCCCTGCATCCGGTTCACCACATCGGACAGCCCGACAAACAGGACGGAAACCATTTTCTCAATCAGGGCGTTTGCAATGCAACCCGCTGCATAGGATTTTCCAGTGCCCACATTCCCGAATAGAAGCAGCCCGGTTCCCTCGCTGCGAAAAGCATCCCAGTTTTCGGAATATCTTCTCGCTTTCACGAGCTGTGGAGTCATCACTTTGGCGTTTTCAAACCGCCATCCGGCGGCGGGAATGTCCCGGAACGCCTCGGAGCGGAGCACGGCAATCCGATTTAGCCGTTCCAGCTCCCGCTGCTCTGCTTCACGCCGTGCCCGTTCCTCAGCCGCGCATTTACAGGCAATCGGATGCTTGTCCAGCCCGTTTTTACGGTACTGTTCAGGAAAATAGGCTTCCTTGGGCGTGTGGCACTTGCCGCAGTATTTCAGCCCGTCATCCGGGTTGATGTAATCCTCCGGCGCGGTGTTCAGGGTATCGGCTGCCTCAACGATTGCAGCCATGATTGGATTCACATTCACAAACATTCTCCTTCCTCATAGGGCTCTGTGTAGTCGTAATTCTTACCGGGTTTCGATTTGCTGTCCTCGTCCAGCCACTTGCGGATTGTAGCGTAATGGTTGGCGTAGTGCTTTCCGCTGGAAGCCATATAGGCCGACAACCGGTTGATGTAGTCTTCGTATTGGCCGGGATATATCGATTGCAGATCGGCCAGTTCACTGTCCAAAAGAAAAACATTCTGATACTGCCCAAAACAGCGGCGGGCGTTCTCTCTCCTGTTATTCTGACTGGAATCTGTTTTATTCTTCTCTTTCTTACTTGTGGGCAAATTTTGCCCCATACGAGGGGAAGGTTTCTGCCCATCCACCGGGCAGATATTGCCCTCTGGACGGGAAGAAAGCTGCACCTCATCGGGCAGTTGCAGGAAAATACGGTTTGCCCGGTTCCAGCCCTGCCGGACGCGGGTGATGAGGCCCGTATTTTCCAGCTCGGCCAGCGCGGCCTTGACCGTCCGTTCGCTCCGGTTCAGGTCATTCGCCATCTGCCGGATGGTATAGATCACATAGACATTCCCATCCTCCGACACCCAGCCGGATTTCTGGGAGAGTTGTGTGCGCCCCAGCAGCAGGGCATAGAGCAGTTTGGCATTGATCGAGTATTCGCCCCAAAGGATAAACCGGGGCAACGGCACGAAAGGCGGCAGCTGGGTATCGGTTTTGTAGTAGATGGTGCATCACTTCCTTTCTCCGGCACAGGGCAATTAAGGCGGGCGGCGGGATCGTTTGGAGTGGTAATGTGGGCAGACGATCACCGCAGCACGGAAACTTTGTTTGCAGTTGTAGACGCACTTGCGGCACAAGGCGTTATAGGCGATGCGTCCACGGTCATTCAGGAAGAACGCCCATTCTTCTTTTCGTTTTTTACTCATACGCGGCATAGCGGCCTCCTGTGGTTATAATTCCTTTCGCTGGGTCTCTTTGAGCAGCGACCAAATTTCGGCTTGCCGTTCTTTCAGTTCCGCAACATCCTCAGCATAGAAATGCCCGGTGCTGTTGATGCGGCGGCAAATCTGGTTGATATTGCTGGCAGCCCGGCTGACGGCTGCGGCCAGTTTCTTCTGCTGGGTGTAATCCACCTTGATGATGTAACCGTCAATCGCCATCTTGCGGAGATATGCACCCATGTTCCTGGTGCCGAGCTGCGCCATCTTGTTTTGGATGAGCCGCCGCTCCTGCTCGGTGACGCAGAACTCGATGCGGATCGGTCTTGTGCGTTCGGCCATTGGATATTCGCCTCCTCAAACTACAACGGACAATTTTTTGCAGATTGGGGGGGACACCCGAAAAAATATCCCTTCCCATATTTCAACGGACAGTTTCGAGCAAAAACTTGGTACCTGTTCAGGGAAAAATTTCTCTCCCACTTTACAACGGACAAATTTTCTGCCTTTGTCCACTCGTGTGCGAAATCTTGTTGTTCACTTTACAACGGACATTTTTTCAGCCGATTAGCGGGTATGACAGGCAAAAAATTTTGATCCGCAAATCCCCCTCACTTTACAACGGACAGTTTTTTGCTGTTTGTCCGGGACTTTTCAAAAAATCCGAAAGATCACTCCTACTTTACAACGGACAATATTTTATGGATTGGGGGGTATCTCCAAAAAAATCTTTTCACTTTACAACGGACATTTTCTCCGAGAAAAACAGGGGTCTGCCTGAAAAAAGTGAAAATAAAATGCTCCCGGCTTTGGAAAAAGCGGAAGCATCATGTTCTGCGGATATGAGATTTGAGAGAACAGCAAGCACAGCCGCTGTCCGTACACAGCGGCGAAATGAGCGTTCCGGCCTGTCGGCCAGTCTGCCCATTTGTTCTTGTTGGGAGCACCCAAACCCCTACTAATTCGCAAGAAAAATTGACTTGCATCATAATATCAACTCTGATTTTATCTCTATGTTGTCAATGCAGATGTTGACTATCATCGTGATTTTGGATATACTATTATCAGATTGTTGCTGCGAGGTGAGCGGATGGACTATATGACGGAACTGGCCGCGATTGCAAATAAAAATGGCGGCATTATCGAAACGAAAATAGCGGCGCAGCGTGGCATTTCCAAAGCGATGCTCTACAAGCTGTGCAAGGCGGAAAAGATTCACCGCATTGTCAAGGGGCAATATGTTCTCCCGGAAGATATGCAGGACGAGTTGCTGTCCATTAGCCGCCGGTCAGGAAAGATTATTTTTTCCCACGAGACGGCGCTGTTCCTTCATGGGATTTCCGACCGGACACCCTTTGAGCACACCGTAACCGCGCCCTCCGGCTGCATCCCGTCTGCGGCCATCAAAGCGGAGTGCAAGGTGTACTACATCAAACCGGAGCTGTTCGAGCTGGGCAAAACAATGCTGCAAACCCCCGCCGGAAACCCCGTTCCCTGCTACGATTTGGAGCGCACCATCTGTGATGTGATCCGCAGCCGCAACAAGATCGGGACAGAGACATTTTTATCGGCGCTGAAACAATACGCTATCAGCCCAAAGAAGGATTTGAACCGGCTGGATGAGTACGCCCGTCAGATGCGGGTGTCGGGCGTCCTGCGCCAATATTTGGAGGTGCTACTGTGAGCAATGCCATGAGCCTGAAAGCGAAAATCCGCAACATCGCCAAGCAGAAAAATATCCCGGCGCAGGTCATTTTGCAGAACTATATGTTCGAGCGCCTGCTTGTCCGCCTTGCGGCCTCTGCATACAAAGACAAGTTTGTGCTGAAAGGCGGGATGCTGGTGGCGGCCATCGTGGGGCTGGACAACCGGGCGACGATGGATTTGGACACAACTCTAAAAAACCTGCCCCTGACCCCGGAGGCTATCCGCAGCGCACTGGAACAGGTGTCCGCCGTGCCCTTTGATGACGGCGTGGCCTTTGAGGTGGGGAAAATCTCTCCCATCCGGGAGGATGACATCTACGGCGGCTACCGTGTGATGCTGAACGCCCATTTTGACACGCTGATTACCCCGCTGAGTATTGATGTGTCCACTGGGGACGCCATTACGCCCCACGCGGTGCAGTACCAGTTTTCTGAAATTTTCGATGATGAAAAATCCTACGAGCTGTGGGCATACAACATCGAAACCGTTATGGCGGAGAAGGTGGAAACCATTCTGCGGCGTGGCGTGTTCAATACCCGCCCCAGAGATTTTTACGATGCGTACATACTGGCGACCACGCAGAAATTTGATAAGGCCGTGTTCGCCGAAGCGTTAAACGCCACCGCAGCCCATCGCGGCACCGCCCGGCAGATTGCGGATGTGCCCGCCATTCTGCGCAACATTGAGAGTAGCCGGGAACTCAAAGCCATGTGGGAAAAGTACCGCAAGCAATTTGCCTACGCCGCCCACATTGAGTACAGCCAGATCATGGATGTACTGAAAACGCTGGTTACCTGACAGCGGCCCGGACTCGAAATTAAGGCTCCCGCACCTCAGCGCGGGTTCGATTGGACAAAGTACGGCCCTCCCGATACGGGAAAGGTCTTTTGCGACAACAGCAATAGGGAGGAACGACCCATGCCCACATTGGAATGGATTGGAAAAGAGAAGGTCATCAACCACCATCAAGAGGTGCCCTTCCGGGTGCTTGACCGGCGATACAGCTTCGATGAGAGCGGTCAGCACGCAGGGGATAACGGCAGCGAGAACATGATTATCCACGGGGACAATCTGGAAGCCCTCAAAGCACTGCTGCCCCGGTTTGAGGGGCAGGTAAAGTGCATTTACATCGATCCGCCCTACAACACCGGCAACGAGAATTGGGTGTACAACGACAATGTGAACGATCCCAAGATTAAGAAGTGGCTGGGCGAAGTGGTGGGCAAAGAGGGCGAGGACCTAACCCGCCACGATAAGTGGCTGTGCATGATGTACCCCCGGCTGAAACTGCTGCAAAAGCTGCTGGCCGAGGACGGATGTTTAATTATAAGCATTGGTCATCATGAATTGAATAATCTTGTCACTTTGTTGCGAGAGATTTTCGGATCAAAACAGATTGTTACCATCACAGTTCAGACTTCTGGAGGAAAACCATCGGGTGGTTTTAACTATGTCCATGAGTACTTGATTTTCGTTGTTCCTATGGATTTTCATGCGAATGCGCTTGATTTTTGTGGAGGCAATAATCGAACCCCATTTGAAGGGCTTACATTGAGTACTTTCGATAAAACACAGCGTCCGAATCAAACATATCCAATTTTTATAAATGACCAAGGCGTGCTTGTAGGTGTTGGAAAATCGTTACAAGACCAAATTAACGATGGAACATATACCGGAGAAAAGGCTGATTTTCCCTATGACTATTCTGTTGCCCCGCAGGGGACTGTCGCTGTATGGCCTGTAACCGCAAAGGGGAAACAATGTGTTTGGCGGCAAATACCGGAACGCTTGCAAAGCGACTGGAAAAAGGGATATATAAAAATTTCAAAAAACAAGAGTGGAAACAACCAGAACGAATTTAGCGTTCAGTACTTGCCGAGCGGTGTTATCAAAAAGATAACAAGTGGTGAACTGGAGGTTTTAGGTCACGAAGAAGGTGTTCCTACACTGCTTTTTGGAGATAATCAGACGGTAGGCGGGCAGGTACCTACTATATGGGCAGAAAAGTCCTTTTTTACTGTTAATGGCACACAGACACTCAAAGAAATTTTCCCGGAATCTCCCAAAAAATTTGATTATCCAAAGTCGGTTTCATTGATTGAAAGCGTCATTCAAGCTATAACGAAAGATACTGACATTGTGCTCGACTCCTTCGCTGGTTCCGGCACCACTGCCCACGCCGTCCTCAACATGAACAAGGCCGACGGCGGACACCGCAAATTCATCCTGGTGGAAATGATGGACTACGCCGAAAGCATCACCGCCGAGCGCGTGCGCCGGGTCATCCGTGGCTACGGCGAGGGCAAGAACGCGGTGGATGGCACCGGCGGCAGTTTCAGCTACTACGAGCTGGGCGAGCCGCTGCTCATCGGCGAAAACCTGAACGAAGCCGTAGAGCCAGAAAAAATCCGGGAGTACATCTGGTTCATGGAGACCAAGACGCCCTACACGCCCGCCGCCGGGGACACCCCCTATTACCTCGGCCAGCACAACGACACCGGCTATTACTTCTACTACGAGCCGCAGCGGATCACGGTGTTGGACTATGATTTCTTGGCTACCGTCACCGAAAAAGCAGGCGGCACCGTGATTTACGCCGACCGCTGCTCCATCGATGACAGCAAACTGTCGCAGATGGGGATTGTTTTCAAGAAAATTCCCCGCGACATCAGCCGCTTGTAAGGAGGCGACATACATGGAACTGAAAACCTATCAGCGGCAGGTCATCGCCGATTTGAACCGCTATTTGGAATTGCTGGGCGAAACCAAGGATTATATCGCCTCCTTCCGCCTCTTTTGGCAGGAGAAGGGCGCGCCCACGCTGGGCATCTATCAGGATGTGCTGCCCGGCGTTCCCAATCTCTGCTTCAAGGTGCCCACCGGCGGCGGGAAAACCTTTCTTGCCTGCAACGCCGTCCGGCCTGTGTTTGACGCGCTGCCGTTCACCAAGACAAAAGCGGTGGTGTGGCTGGTGCCGTCCGATGCAATTTTGACGCAGACGGTCAAAGCCCTGAAAGACCCGCGCCACCCCTACCGCCAGAAAATTGATGTGGATTTCGGTGGGCGGGTGGAAGTCTATACCAAGCAGGAGCTTTTGAACGGCCAAAACTTCAACCCCACCGCTGTCACCGAACAGCTCTCCATTATGGTGCTGTCCTATGATTCCTTCCGCGGTCGTGGCAAGGAGGGCTTGAAAGCCTATCAGGAGAACAGCAACCTTGCCGCCTTTGCCAAGGTGCTGGGTACGCCGGAAAATCCCATCGAGAAAGCGGACGAGACGGCGCTGTTTCAGGTCATCAATCAGCTCAACCCTTTGGTGATTGTGGACGAGAGCCATCACGCCCGCTCAGAACTGAGTATTGAGATGCTCGCCAATTTTAACCCCTGCTTTGTGCTGGATTTGACCGCTACCCCCAAGAAGCGCAGCAACATCATCTCCTATGTGGACGCGGTGCAGCTCAAGGCGGAGCACATGGTCAAGCTGCCGGTGATCGTTTACAACCGGGGCAGTCAGGCCGAAGTGCTGATGGACACGGTCGACCTGCGGGACAGGCTGGAAGAAATCGCTGCGGCAGAATATCAGAACGGTGGAAAATACATCCGCCCCATCGCCCTGCTCCAGGCCCAGCCGAAGGGCAAGGAGGATGCGACCACTTTTGAAAAACTGCGGGCGGAGTTGATAAATGCCGGGATCCCCGCCGGATATATCGCCATCCGCACCGCCGATGTGAATGAGCTGAAAAATGTGGACTTGTTGTCCCCGGACTGTCCGGTGCGGTACATCATCACGGTAAACGCGCTGAAAGAGGGCTGGGACTGTCCCTTTGCCTATATTCTGGCTTCCCTTGCCAACAAAACCAGTCAGGTGGATGTGGAGCAGATTTTAGGGCGTATTTTGCGCCTGCCCTATACTGTGGAGCACAGGGCAAAGGCCCTGAATATGTCCTATGTGCTGACTTCCTCCAACGATTTCAACGATACAGTGCAGCAGATCATCCGAGGACTGAACAGCGCCGGATTCAGCGACAGGGATTGCCGCCTTGCCGAACCGGTAGAACCGGCCAAACCCGCGCCCGTACCGGAGCAGCTTCCGATCATCGAACCAGAAGCCCCGCAGGAGGATTTTGCTGGGCTGGACGGGAAATCCATCGGGGCAGAGCTGCAACGGCGCAGAGAGAGCGAAAATTCGCCGGAATCCGCCCCGAAAGCGGACAGTATGCTTGCTGAGGCCCAGCAGGCTGGAGACGCATACAATCAGGCGGTACAAGGCGCGGACAACGACCCGTTTGCCGCCGCTCTGCCATGGGAGGTGCGGGACAAAGTGAACACATTCCATATCATCCATCAATATCAGGAGAGTGTAGACGGGCTGCTGATCCCACAGTTCTTTCAAGTGATTCCGCAATCCCTGTTTACCGATGGGGACAAGGTGCTGTTGAGCAAGGAACAGCTTGCAGACGGTTTCACCCTGAAAGGCAAGGCATACGACATTGATTTTGCCGCAGCGGACGATGAGATCGTCAAGGTCGATGTGGAGACTGGCCGCAGTGTGCCGAGGGCTTACCAGATGGAAGCTGCCGACCAGCGGTATTTCAAGGAGTATTTCAGCAGTTTACCCCCGGAAAGCCGCGTGCGCCAGTGCAAGGACATGATGATTCACCAGTTGGACAAGCTGAACATGGTGGATGGCAGCGATTTGCGCGCCTATGTCAATCTCATTGTGGACGGGATGGATCGGGAACAGCTTGCCGCGATGGAAAAAGCCCCGCTGGGCTTTGCCGCAAAAATCCGAGCTAAAATCGAGACTCTGCTGGATCAGCACTATAAGGAGACTTTCTTTACATGGCTTGACCGGGGCAAAATCGTGTGCGAATCGTCTTACCGTCTGCCATCGGCAATCCATCCTACAAACAGTACGGCGATTTACGGAAGGTCACTCTATGAAGCCGAGGAGGACATGAACGCGCTGGAACAGGATTTGGTGAAGCGGCTGACGGCCATTCCCAATGTGCTGTGGTGGCACCGGAATATTGCCCGGCATGGCTTTGCCATCAACGGCTACTTTAACCACTATCCGGACATTATGATTATGACCAAGAGCGGTAAGATCATCCTCGCCGAAACCAAGGGCGAACACCTGAAAAACGATGACAGTCAGGAGAAAATCGAGCTAGGTGCGGCTTGGCGGAATGCTGCTGGGAACCAGTACCGCTATTACATGGTGTTCCGGAACGAGGAAAATCTGCCACACGGAGCGGTGAGCATGGGGCAATTTGTGGAGACGGTCAAGGCATTGTAAATTTCTCTGATATTATTGCTTGGGAGAGTGATAGTTTTGAAATTTTGCAACTTCCTTTTGCGTGTTGATGGAATACGCGAAGCATCTATAGACGATTTTAAGTCGGTTATAGAAAAAGGACTTCGTACATACAGACCAGAACACCAGAAATACCTGTATTCCATTGAGATGGAGATCATTGATGATCGCTTTTTCTGGATGTCCTGTGATTATGACGATGCTGTTAAATTTCGGGATTATGTAATCAACAGAGAAACGGGTGAAAAAGAGCCCAACCCCCGCTCCAAAGCGCAGATTGAGCCTAAGCAACAATTTTTTGCTTGTTATGATTGTTCCGAGCATTTTCTGTATTTGAATGATCTAAATCGCCGCTCGTTCCTTTCGCAGTATTTGAGTGATACCCTTCAAAAAGAATTCCAGATAAACAATGTGTACAGTTCTGTAGACGATTTTTGCAATCGGATAAAAACAATTCGTGGCTTCAAATACACGCAAGTTGATAACCTGTTTGGAAGAAGTAGCGATTTATTTGCGCGGGTTGGAAATATATGGGGGCAAGATTTGCCAAGCAAAATTCAACTCAAAATGGCGTATAATGATATTCCAGTACATGGCGGCGGGAGACAACTTGTAGATATTTTTAGCCGCCATAGATGCGAGTTTGAAGATGTTATCATAATCGGCTGCGATGATGCGGGCGTAGAGCAAACTTTTGACTTTTCTTCTTTGCTAAAACATATCACGGTTCAGCCAACTAAAGACGAAAATGAGCATTTTGATCCATGTGAAGTCAGAGAACTTCTATTGCAGAAATTGAGGTGATGGCTTATGTATAAACGCCATAAGCGCCAACTTTCAATTTGTGTAATGGCAACAACGGCTATGGCGTTTATGTTTGATTGGGATTTTACTCCAATAGCAGAAATTGCCGTTACAGTAGCTTCAATTGCAATGGGGGTATATATTGCAGCAGTCTCTGCTTTGTTGGGAAGCCAATATTCAAAAGATTTGAAAAGTACGACCGACAGAGAACTACCAAGCAAGACATTGTTGGGCGTTTTAGCTGACTATTTCAGATGTGCAGGGTTTTCATGTATTCTGCTAATTCTAACAAGCTGTCTATTCCTGATTCCATCTAACATTATATTTCCTCCTATTTTCTTAAAAGTTGGCAGTTCTTTATCATACGGGCTCTTTTCGTCAAACATCTTTCTTCTTTGGCTCATCCTCGTTTTTCTGGTGAATTCGCTTGGGAAGTCAGTGAAATAACCCTTATACTGAATATTGCGATATTTTGAGGCAGCAGGAGCGTTTCTGCTGCCTTTTTCTTATGGTGACTACCCTACCGAGATTCGTCCCGGTGGGCTTGTCATAAATAAACGTACAGGGAGGCGATACAGGTGAAAAGACAAATTCGCGCAAAGGAGGTGGCATACCCATGCAGCACTGGAAAAAGGCTGTAAACTTGATGGAGGCAGGATATGGCGAAGCCGCTTGATCCGAAGAAGATAGAATCGGCCCGTCAGTATAGCAGCCGTGCCGAGCGCAGGGAGCAGCGGCGGAAGCTCATGCAGGACGAGATTGCGGAAAATCAGCGCAGCAACGGCGTTATTGTGATTCCGCCCAAGAAGTTGCAGGAAGTGCAGCAAGAGCGCCCCAAGCTGCGTGTTGCGGCGTACTGCCGCGTCAGCACACAGGAAGAAGAACAGGTTGGCAGTTTTGATATGCAGGTCCGGCATTTTACCCAGCGGATTGAAGGCAATCCTGATTGGGAACTGGTGGAAATCTATCAGGACGAGGGCATCAGTGCTACAACCGTCAAAAAGCGCCTTGGCTTTCAAAAAATGATTGCCGATGCAGTAGACGGGAAAATTGATCTGATCCTTACCAAGAGCATCAGCCGTTTTGGCCGGAATATTGTGGATATACTGGATAACCTGAATGTTCTTTCTGCTCTGAACCCTCCTGTTTCGGTGGAATTTGAGACGGAGCACATCACCTACACGGGCGATGGAAAAAACAATCTGCTGATCGTACTTCTGTCCGCACTTGCCGAAATGGAATCCCAGCAAAAAAGCGAGGCCATCAAAGCGGGGATTCGTTGGCGAATGGCCGAGGGAATTTACAAATTCTCTGTACAGAATACGCTGGGCTTCTACCGCGACCACTTTGGCCGGTTGGTCATTGAACCGACTGAGGCGAGGATTGTTGAGTATATCTACGAGAGCTATTTGGAAGGGGGAACGCTGTCAGAGATTGCGGCTGCACTGACCGAACAGAGGATTAAATCCCCTATGGGCAACGACAGCTGGTCTGCCGGTACCGTCCGCAGCATCCTCCGAAACGAAAAATACTGTGGTGATGCCTTGATGCAGAAAACCTATACCAAGGATTTCCGCACCCACAAGTCTGTGAAAAATACAGACCTGAATATGTACTTCAAGGAAAATCACCATACAGCAATTATCAAAAAAGAGGACTGGCTGAAAGTGCAAAAGCTGCTGTCTGAGCGGCACACTTCACCCCATAAGGCGAAACTGCGTTTCCTGAGCAATCGATTTGTCGCTCACCGCGTCAAAGATGGCCTGTTCAAAGGGTATTTGATTCTTGATTCCCGGTGGTCTCCTGCTGAACGGCAGGAATTTATGAAAATTGTCGATGACACACAGGATAACACGAAATGAAAGGATTTTTACAATGAATTTTGATTTTTCTTCTCTGAATTTTGAAACGATTGACTCCAACATCAACGCTTACCCGGATATGTACCTCAACCAGAGCGGTGTCACCTTCAGCAAGAAGGTGCTGGAGGATCTGGGTTATCCCGCCTATGTGCTGTGCCTGCTGGATGCCAAGGCAAAGGTGTTTGCAATCCGTATGTGCAAGAGCAACGAGCCGAAGGGCTTTAAGTTCTCCAAGCCGAGGGGCGAACAGAAGGGCGTTGTGACGATTTCCAGCAAGAATTTGCTGGAACCGCTCCGCGCCGCCACGGGCGAGGACTGGGTTCCGGGCAAGCGGTACCGCGTTCGCGGTTTCTGGATTGCGGACGCGAAAACCATGTGTTTCGATTTGAATGAAGGCGTTCAGGAGGATTTCCGCCCGAATCCCGCCAATAGCGATGACAAGTAAACACGGAACCGTTTGACCGTATAAAAAAGATGAGCACGGCCCGTTTGTATAGGCCGTGCTCATCTTGTGCTTTCTCAAAGTAGTAGTGCTCTTTTCCATCTGCAAATTAGCCGATTTCTCTACGCCATTTTTACGCCATTTCCGCGTGGGACTGCATAGAGAAATATGAAGTTATAATTTGGTTGGTTTTGCGTAAAACCGCGCTATATCAGGCTTCAGCGGCGTTTGTGGAGTAGTATGGAGATATGGAATCCGGCGTGTGAACGCCGATACCGAGTTTCATATTACGATTCGCTCCTTTGGCGTACTGCTGCATTTTATACCAGTGTTTATTATACACATCCCGGGGCCAACAGGCAAGGGGCGGCAGGCAGCAAAAAGCGGCAGGGTCTGTTCCCTGCCGCTTCTGTGTGCTGATAAAGGGGCTTCACATCATGTCGTCGTCCCCGTCGCCCTCGTCGGTCATGAATTCCCGGCTGCTCACCCGCTTGGCCTGACGCTCCTCCTCGATCATGTTGGAGAGGGTCTCCTTCACATCGGCAGAGTGCGGGATCCAGCGGATGTCGAATTCCGGGGTGGATTTGTCCGCCGAGCAGCAGTGGATGGTGCCCAGCCCGAACAGGCGCTCCCACAAAGAGCGGTTCAGGGTCACATCCATGATGCGGTACAGGCGGATCTCCTCCTCCTTTGTGTTGAGGATGCCGCTGCGGATGAGCAGCTTTTCCTTGGTGAGGTGATAGGTGGTGAAGGTGAAGGGCAGACCGAAGATGATGCGCTTGCGGTCTTCCCATACATACGAACCGGCCATGGGCAGCACTCCTTTCCTGCAGAGGGTGGGATTTTTCTTCAGTATACCATATGCGGGGCCGCCGGGGAAGAGCGGGAAAAATCTTTGCCTGTTTCTTTGCCCAAAAAAGGGAAAATGTACGGTTTCTTCTTTATTTTTCAACATTTGCCCCGTATAATAAGAGAAATACCATCTATTGGAGGGAAATTCCGGAATGGCGAACGAAAAAATTCTCGTCGTGGACGACGACAAAAATATCTGTGAACTGCTGCGGCTGTATCTGGTCAAGGAAGGCTTTGCGGTGACGCTGGCCTACGACGGCAAGACCGCTCTGCAGGAATTTGACAAGCTGCACCCGGACATGGTGCTACTGGACGTGATGATGCCGGATATGGACGGCTGGGAAGTCTGCCGCCGCATCCGCCAGAACCACAAGACCCCCATCATCATGCTCACCGCCAAGGGCGAGACCTACGACAAGGTGCTGGGCCTGGAACTGGGCGCCGACGACTACATCGTCAAGCCCTTTGAGACCAAGGAGGTCACCGCCCGCATCAAGGCGGTGCTGCGCCGGTGCGCCGTGTCCAACGAGGAGGACAAGGGCGTGTACAGCTTTGACAACCTGCACCTGGACATGAACCGCTACGAGCTGAAGGTCAAGGGCAAGGTGGTGGACGCCCCGCCCAAGGAACTGGAACTGCTGGCCTGTCTGGCCGGACACCCCAACCGGGTGTACACCCGTGACCAGCTGCTGGACGAAGTCTGGGGCTTTGAGTATTACGGCGATTCCCGCACCATCGACGTACATGTGAAGCGTCTGCGGGAAAAGCTGGAGGGCGCTTCCGACCAGTGGTGCCTGAAGACCGTCTGGGGCGTGGGGTACAAGTTCGAGGTGAAAGAGTAAAGTGCATCGCAAAACCATCAGCCGCGAGCTGTTCACCAGCATTGCCCTGGTCCTGCTGCTGAGTCTGGCTCTGATGTGCGGCATCCAGAGTGCTTTGTCCATCGCCTACTTTTCCAACGAGCGGATGAGCGCTTTGACCAGCGTGCTGGACGGCGCCACCGCCCTGAGCCAGCGGTTTGCCGACCAGGGCAGCGACGTGACCCGGCCCATCACCGACGAGGCACTAAAGGAGAACATTGAGAGCGGATTTGAGCTCTTCCATACCTCCGCCGACGCGGTCATCTTCATCACCGACCCCACCGGCAAGGTCATCCTGCACACCGAGGCCGCCGACCTGACCGGAGCCAGCGTGCCCGCCGAGGTGCTGGACCTGCTGAACAGCGGGGTGGACTATTACAGCGAGGATACCCTGGACGGGGTGTTCAGCACCAAATACTACACCGCCGGACGGCTGATCGAAGGCCCCACCACCAACGCCTATCTGTTTGTGGCCACCTCCATGGACGCCCTGCACCAGTATGTGAGCGATCTTCTGAGCATTTTCCTCATGTCGGCGGTGGGCATCCTGATCTTTGCCAGCGCCATCTCCATCCTGTTTGCCCGCAAGATCAGCGCCCCCATCGAGCAGATCGGGGAGGCCGCCCGACAGCTGGGCAGCGGGGACTTCACCGCCCGGGCCCCGGTGGACGGGTGTGAGGAGCTGGCCGACTTTGCCACCACCTTCAACAACATGGCGGCCCGCCTGCAGACCATTGACAACGCCCGGGGCCAGTTCATGGGCAACATCGCCCACGAGCTGCGCACCCCCATGACCAGCATCAAGGGCTTCATCGACGGCATGCTGGACGGCACCATCCCCCAGGAAGAGTACAAGCATTATCTGGGCATCGTCTCCCAGGAGACCGGACGGCTGGCCCGTCTGGTGCAGAACATGCTGGACATCACCAAGCTGGAATCCGGGGAATACAAATTCCAGGCCCGCAACTGCAACATCTGGGACACCATCACCGACGTGGTGCTGTCCGACGAGAAGCGCATCGAGGACGGGCAGATCGACATCCAGGGGCTGGAACCGGCCAGGGAACCGGTCTACGCCGACCCGGATCTGATCCATCAGGTGGTGTACAATCTGGTGGACAACGCCATCAAGTTCACCCCGCCCCAGGGCATCATCCGGTTCTCGGTAAAACGGGACGGCGGCATGGTGGTGGTGGCGGTGGAGAACACCGGCGAAGGTATCTCTCCCGAAGCTTTGCCTTTTGTGTTTGAGCGTTTCTACAAGGAGGACCGCTCCCGGGGCCTGAACACCCGGGGCAGCGGCCTGGGCCTACACATCTGCAAGGTGCTCATCAACCTGTCCGGCGGCCAGATCAAGGCCGAGAGCGAGCAGGGCAAATGGTGCCGGTTCACCTTCACCCTGCCCGTAGGCCACACCGAATAAAAAGGAGGTACAGCCTCATGGTTTTTGCTGAACAGACAGTCCCTCTGCGGGACGGCAGTTCCCTGACCCTGCGCAGCGCCGGCCCCCAGGACGCCGAAGCGGTGCTGGCCTATCTGGAAGGTACCACCGCCGAAACGCCCTACCTTTTGCGGGAACCGGGGGAAAGCAGCTTTTCTCTCGGCCAGGAACAGCAGTTTCTGCAGGGGCGGCTGGATTCCCCCCGGGATCTGATGCTGCTGGGCTTTTATAAGGGCGAGCTGGCGGGCAGCTGCGCTCTGGCATCGGTGGGGCCTTTCCGGCGGCGGGTGGCCCACCGGTGCGAAGTTTCCATTGCCCTGTATCAGAAGTTCTGCGGCAAGGGCATCGGCACCGCCATGATGACCGCCCTGCTGGCGCAGGCAAAAGCTGCCGGATATGAGCAGGCGGAACTGACGGTCATGGCCGAAAACCGGCCCGCCGTGGCTCTGTATGAGCGGCTGGGCTTTGTGCGCTGCGGCACCCTGCCCCACAACATGAAATACGCCGACGGCCGTTATGCCGATGCCTACTGGATGCAGAAATCCCTGTAACAATAACAAACCGCCCCGGGAGCCGCAAGGTTCCCGGGGCGGTTTTTGTCTGGAACGGTTCAGGCGCCGGCCAGCGGAGCCAGCAGCACCGCTGCCACATAGATGAGATAGATGGCAAAGCAGAGGGCTCCCTGCCAGCGGTAGAGCCGCTTTTTCAGCAGGGCGGGCAGCAGCAGGATCAGGCCCAGAGCCAGACAGGCCGGCATGTCGTACCGGCGGAACTGGGCGCCCACCGGCAGGTGCTGGCGATAGGTCAGGCTGCACACGGGCAGCACAAAGGTCAGGCTGAGGATGGCGCTGTTCAGCATCTGCATGGGCAGGGCGGCCGGGGGATGCACCCGGCAGCGCACCGCAAATTTTTTCCACACCGAACCGAAGGGATGGTGCAAAACTTCGGCCAGCAGGGGCAGGCTGAACCCGAAGGAGATGAGGGTGGCCGCCCACAGCGCCTGGATGGTACCGGTGAGATTGGCAAACACCGTAGCGCTGTACAGCAGCGCCCAGGCCCCCACCGTGAGCAGCGCGGCCCCAAAGAGCATGCCGGCCAGATTCTTCATGCTGTTGGTCAGGCTCATGGCCGGAAAGGCCATGGTCTGCATGGCGGGCACAGCGGCGCTGCGGGGCAGGCGGCGGGGCCCCACCCCGATGGGCTGCAGGTCCTCGTCATAGGCCAGACGGTACTGGTAGAGGATGCTTTCCAGCACAAACAGGACGAACAGGGCCATGAGCAGCCCCGCCCCCGTGTGGGTGAGCACGCCGTCCCCGGCAAAGAGTTCCAGCACCAGACAGGCGGCCAGCAGGATGCCGCATTTGCGGCAGAACTCCCCCCGGTCCACCGTGACCGACCGGCGCAGCAGGCACAGGGCCAGCACCAGCCCCAGGTCGGTAACGGCCCCCGCCAGGGCCACCCCCACCGCCATGGAGGTGATGGACAGCCCCGACGCCAGAAAGGCCAGCACCAGCTGGGGCAAAGCCACGCTGAGAGACGCCACCGTGCCGGACACCACCCACATGGGCAGCCCGCACAAGGCGCAGCACCAGGTGGCGCAGCGGCCCGCCAGCCGGCTGCCCACGGCGGTGAGCACCAGCCCCACGGCGTATACCCCCAGTGTCACAAGCAGAAACATGCGGCAACGACCTTTCCGGAAAAATCAGCGGACGGAAGGCAAAAAAGTCCCCGTAACCAAAAAGCAGCGCCCCTGCGGGCGCTGCCAGAAAGCGAACTTAATACGCAATGCCCCAGACGACCATGGTCTTGGCAGGCTTGCCGCAGACCGGGCAGACATCGGACAGATGCTCCTGGGCGAAGGGCATGCAGCGGCTGGACAACCCCGCCTGCTCCTTCATGGCTTCCTCGCAGGCCAGATCGCCGCACCACATGGTCTTGACAAAGCCGGTCTTTTCGGCCACCTTGGCCTTGACCTCTTCCATGGTGGTGGCGCTGACGGTACGGGCTTCCCGGTTCTTCAGGGCACGGTCGTACAGGTCCTTGGCCAGTGCCTGGAGAGCGGCCGGAATGGCGGTCTCCAAGTCCTCGAACTTGACGAACTGCTTCTCGCGGGTGTCCCGGCGGACCAGCACGCACTGGCCCTGCTCGATGTCACGGGGACCCACTTCCAGGCGCAGGGGCACGCCCTTCATCTCCCACTGGGCAAACTTCCAGCCGGGAGCCTTGTCGGAATCATCCAGCTTCACGCGGGCGTACTTGCCGATGGACGCGGCCAGTTCCCGGGCCTTCTCGGTGACACCAGCCTTGTGGGCGGCCACCGGAACGATGACCACCTGCACCGGGGCGATGGCCGGGGGCAGGATCAGGCCGTCGTCATCGCCGTGGGTCATGATGATGGCGCCGATGAGGCGGCTGGAAGCGCCCCAGGACGTCTGGAAGGGATACTGCAGGGTGTTGTCCCGGCCGGTGAAGGTCACGTCATAGGCGCGGGAGAACTTGTCGCCAAAGTAATGGCTGGTGCCGCTCTGCAGCGCCTTGCCGTCCTTCATCATGGCTTCGATGGTGTAGGTGGCTTCGGCGCCGGCAAACTTTTCCTTGTCGGTCTTGCGGCCCTTGATTACCGGGATGCACAGGTCGTTCTCGCAGAAATCGGCGTAGCAGTTCAGCTGCTGCTCGGTCTCGGCCTCGGCCTCCGCGGCGGTCTCATGGATGGTGTGGCCTTCCTGCCACCAGAATTCGCGGGTGCGCAGGAAAGGACGGGTGGACTTTTCCCAGCGGACCACGCTGCACCACTGGTTGTACAGCATGGGCAGGTCACGGTAGCTCTGCAGCACATGGGCAAAGTGGTCGCTGAACATGGTCTCACTGGTGGGACGCACGGCCAGCCGCTCTTCCAGGGGTTCGCTGCCGCCGGCAGTGACCCAGGCCACTTCGGGGGCAAAGCCGTTGACCAGCTCGCCCTCCTTCTTCAGCAGGCTTTCGGGGATCAGCATAGGCATGGCAACGTTCTCGTGGCCGGTGGCCTTGAAGCGGCTGTCCAGGTTTTTCTGGATGTTCTCCCAGATGGCGTAGCCATAGGGGCGCAGCACCACAAACCCTTTCACGCTGGAATATTCGACCAGTTCGGCCTTCGTGCAGATGTCGGTATACCACTGCGCAAAATCCACTTCCTGCGCGGTGATGGCTTCGACCATCTTTTTCTTATCGTTTGCCATTGCTTTTCCTCACACTTTCTACAATTTTCCGGGAGATTACAGACGTTCCTCCACATAGCTGACCACATCGCCCACGGTGTGGAAGTTCTCGATCTCCTCGTCGGGGATCTCCACGCCGAACTCGTCGGACAGGGTGGTGATCATGTCGATGACATCCAGGCTGTCGGCCCCAAAATCTTCCACGATATCGCTCTCGGGGGTGATCTTCTCAGGCTCCACATCCAGCTGGTCAGCCAGATACTCACGGATGCGTTCAAAAACTTCGGATTCCATTATAAACTCTCCTTCATCTATGGTTGCCCACGCTGCGGGCAGAATGCAAGTCTTCATGTAATTTTATATCGTATCCCATGCGGGTTGTCAAGCGCCGCGGCAGTTTTTTTGGCCCGGTGGTTGTACGGCAGCTCCAAACGCGATATGATAGAGAGAGAGATTACACAGGAGGGCCTTTTATGCAACTGGATTTTACCAAAATGCACGGCTGCGGCAATGACTACATCTATCTGGACTGCCGGGAGACCGGCCTGCCGGAACAGATCGCGGACTGGAGCCGCAAACTGTCCCGCCGGCATTTCTCCATCGGAGCGGACGGCATCATCTGCATCTGCCCGCCGGTACTGGCCGGAGGCGACGCCACCATGCGGATGTT
The DNA here is from genome assembly GCF_057005535.1 of Subdoligranulum sp. DSM 23681. Classification (NCBI taxonomy): domain Bacteria; kingdom Bacillati; phylum Bacillota; class Clostridia; order Eubacteriales; family Oscillospiraceae; genus Subdoligranulum; species Subdoligranulum sp. DSM 23681. Next base: position 941,589 of record NZ_CM168050.1, read on the forward strand.
CAACGCCGACGGCAGCGAGGGACGCATGTGCGGCAACGGGGTGCGCTGTGTGGCGCAGTACCTGTATGAGCACGGCATGGCCAAGGATGTGATCGAGATCGATACCCTGATGGCCGGCCGCAAGACCCTGCGCCGTCTGGGGGATGGCATGTGGCAGGCGGACATGGGCCGGTTTGACGCCAGCCCGGACGCCCTGCCCGCCGTGGGCCTGGGGGCCGGACCGCTGGTCCATGCCGATCTGGTGGCCGCCGGAAAGAGCTGGGACGTGGCCTGTGTGAGCATGGGCAATCCCCACTGCATCGTGGAGTGGCCGGATTTGGACACCCTGCCCACCGGCGCGGCACTGGCGGAGATCGGGCCGTCCTTTGAGAAGCACCCCGCCTTCCCCGAAGGCACCAACACCGAATTCGTGTATGTGCGGGACCCCCACCACCTGGTCATGCGGGTGTGGGAGCGGGGCAGCGGCGAGACCCTGGCCTGCGGTACCGGCGCCTGTGCCACCGTGGCCGCCATGGTCCTGCGGGGGGTATGTCCCCGGGGCGAGGCGGTGCAGGTGGAGCTGCTGGGCGGCACTTTGTCCATCACCATCGATGCCGACGACGCGGTGCAGATGGCAGGCCCCGCCGAGACCGCTTTTGTGGGCCGGGTGGAGGTCTGAGGCACTCCCCTTTCCGGATGCAGACAAAAACAGAAGGTGCGGCTTCGTGCCCGGTTCACACCGGACGGGGCCGCACCTTAATTTATATAGGGACAGAAAAGCGCTTCAGTGGTGCTCCGCCAGATCCGCTTCCCGGATGGCGTCGTTTTCCTCCTTGTAGGCAGCCGCGGTCTCGTCGTCAATGACGTACACCGTCACCGGGATGACCGCACTGGTCACCGCCTCGTCGTAGGATTCATAGTACAGGTCCACAAAGGCGTGGCCGGCCATCATGGCGGTGCCGGTATCCGCCGCATAGGCATAGCCGTACACGAACCGGCCGTCATCCGAAGTAATGTACAGAAGGGTCCCGTAGGGGATCACCGAGGGGTCCACGGCCACGGTGCCGTAGGTCAGCCGCTGGCCGGAAGCCCCCTTGGAAGTCAGGGAGGCCGAGTATCCGGTGGAGCGTTTGCCGGTATACACCGCAGAAACGCCCTCCGTGGGCACACCGTCCACCACCTCGGGGCCGTGGAAGATGGACACCGGCACCCCTTCGCCGTAGCACTTGATGACGGTGGGCTGCATTTCGGTCAGCGTCTGGCGGCCGATCTCCACCGTTTCGGTGCACTCGCCGTTCACCCAGATCTCCCGCCAGGTCACCTGGTCCAGGCCGTCCTGGCCCTCTTCCAGCACCGTTTCCTTGTCCTGATTGCGGTAGAACAGGCTGGTCTGGCGGTATTCGGTCTCGGCGGGGACGGCCTCCTCGGTGGTGTACTCCACGTACTCCACCCGCTGCAGGGTCACGCTGTCCCCCCGCTCCAGTTCCTCATCCAGGGCGGGTTCCACAATGTCGTGCTCCCCCACCGCAATGCCGGCTTCGGAGAGCAGTTCCCCCACCGTCTCATCGGTTGCCACCAGGTCGGTGGTGGCGCCGTCGGCGGTGACGGGCACCGTAAAGGCCCGCAGCACATGGATGCGGTCCCGGCCGTTGCTCTCCACAATCTCCAGCTCGTCCTCACTGCCGGGAGCAGTCAGTCCGGCCTGGTCCACCAGGGTGTTCACATCGGTGGCACAGGTGACGATGACGCCGCTCTGGCCATGGGTATCGCTGATTTCCACAATGCGCAGGCTGTCGCTGACAACGGCCAGGGATACGCCCAAAGAGACCGCTCCGCACAGCAGCACCGCCAGGTGCGGGCCGGTGATCTCCATGCGGCGGCGGATATGTTCACGGGTTTTGACTGATAACATGGCAGCTCCTGTCTTTCAGGCTTCGGCATCCATTTCAGGAATGATGCCGGATGTTTACGACTTTTCCGGCGCATAAGAAAAGGCCGGCCGCGGGGGCCGGCACCCATTGCAGAGTCAGATGCCGCGGAAAAGTGCCGCTACAGTGTCCGCCGGATACGGCGTACCCGGCAGCTGTTCCGGATTATTATACTTCACTTTGGGGCGCTTGTCCATACAAATACCAGTTTTTTCACCTATTATCGGGCTTTTGCACAGACTTCGACAGCCTTTTCGGGCAATTTTTGGTTTGCTTCCGCAGCAAAAGCGACAAAAAAGCCGCCGGCCCAGGCGGGTCGGCGGCTTTGAAAAGGCAGAAGATACAATCAGCGCTTGCTGAACTGTTTCCGGTGCGGAAAATGTGTTCTGGTTGCTTCGGTTTAAGCGTTTTCCGGAGGCAATAATAACACAGAGCCGTGCATTTTACAATCATTCAGGCAAAAGTTTTCATAACTTCAGCCAAAATCTACAAGGCGCCTTGCTTCTTTTCTGCTTCTTATCCACGGCAGCTCAGGGCTGTGGAGGGAGTGTGAAGAGGCAAGGTTTTTCTGTTATGTACGAATGCCATTTCTTTCTGAGACGAGATTTGTCAAGGATATATTTTGTTTATCAGAATGCTATGAATCGCGTGAAAAATAAAACGAGTCTCTTTCATTGTAAAAAGCACTTAGAACGCTCCGGTTCTAAGTGCTTTTTCCTGTTATGTTCCTCAAAGCCGCATCTTGCCTCTCTTTTGCCGACTCTAAATCTTCAAAATCTCCCAAATCGGTCAATTTAACTACTGAAGCGTCAACCTTGGCATCCGGGTTTTCCTGCTGGCCCCGGATGGTGGCGGGGATTTCACCGTCCAGTTGCCCGCGTATACTCTCAGCCCGCAGCAGACAGACCTCTTCCAACGTATCCACCGCCAGCTGGTGGTCTTCATAGGAACAAAAGGCGGTGGGATCTTTTTGAACATAAGGAGCAATCTGCTTTGCCGTTTGTCGGAGGGTGACTGCAAACCGACCGCTTTCAAAGTATTCCGAAAGGAGCTTGTCGAAATAGGCGTGATAGCGGGCAAAGTACTCGTCGTGCTTCATCAGGTTGTGGTAAAGCGGCCGGTTCAGCATAACCTCACCTTCCGCCGGGGTGTTTATGGGATAGTTAATAAGAATGTTGGGATCTTTGACAGGATCAGTCATCCCCAGGGCATAGGTGCCGAAGGCCAGGTTATAATCCCAGGGCAGGATGCTGAGGATTCCGTTTTCCTCATACAAAAAGTAATTATGCACGGTATGGCCCAGATAGCTGTCCCAGTTCATCACAAAAACCTGCACGGTGAAATACCGCAGCACCTCGTCCACATTGACGGCGGTTTCCAGTTTTTCACCGGTGGACAGGGTTTTCAGCGCTTCGATCATCCGCTTCTGATCGGCTTCCGATACCTTGAATTTGGCGTTTTCAAAGATGCCGGGATAGCTGTCCGGGTTATCGTCGATATATCGCAACGCCACATCGGCGTTTTCCGCATTCAGGGAACGGTAATCCGGCTTGTACAGTTTCCCGTGATCATTCCCGAAATTCCGGCGGGCAAAGGCTTCCTCCGGCTCCTCTACCGCCAGGAACAAGCCCCAGTCCTCTCCGTTGACCGTCACCCAGACATAGCTGCAAAGGGGCGCAGGCACCCCCATGAACGCCATCATATCGTAGACCATGTAGGTTTTCAGGTAGCTGTTGTCCTGAAAGGAAGCGTCCAGGGAAAATTTGTCCAGCCCATAATAATTCCCGCCGTCCAGGAACTGGTCGAATTCCAGCTTGAGGCTGTAGCGGGAAAGCCCGTATTCCTCCGTCAGCCGCAGGGAATTGTTGCCCTTTGCCCGCAGCCCGATATTATGAAACGCTTCTCCGTCGATTTCGACGGTGCAGGCCACATATTCTTCTTGTTCGGCGTCCTCAATAAAAACGCCCCAGTCCGCAATTTGGATATCAATGACGTGCACCCGGCTGTCGTCAAATAACCGTGTCACATATCCCGGGTTGGCGCTGGCTTTGGGAAGCCCCAGCTGTTCGCCGAACATCAGCAGCAGAGTGAGGAGGATTGCCAAAACCGCCGCGCCGATGCAAATCCAGTCGATATACTTATACTTTACCATTGCGTTATCCCATGTAGTCGCCGTTGTAGGAAACCAGCACCACCCGGGACACGCCCGGCATGGCCTCCAGCTCGTTGACAAAGGCGCTGCTGTCCTCTTTCAAACGAACCTCATAGTTGAGTTCCACACAGCCGTTGTCCACGCTCTTGCTCTTGAGATTCAGCCGCCTGACCTGGGACTTCACAAAAATCCGTGCCTGTTCCTCAATCCCGCTGTTTTCACAGTGCACCACCAGGATATAGGGGGAATCCACCGTCTTCTTTTTGGAGAAAGCAACCAGCACCACCCCGATGAAGATGCTGCCGAATACCGCCAGCGGAATCAGGCCGGCGGCCAGCACGATGCCTACCGCAATGGCCCAGAACAGGAAAGCGATATCCATGGGTTCCTTGATGGCGGTGCGGAACCGGACGATGGACAGAGCGCCCACCATGCCCAGAGACAGCACGATGTTGCTCACCACCGTCATAATCAGCAGGGTGGTAATAAGCGACAGAGCAATCAGCGTCACGCCGAAGCTGGCCGAATACATCACGCCGCTGTAGCTCTTTTTATAGATGAAAAAGATAAACAATCCCAGCAGAAAGGCCAATACCATGGCAATCACCATGTCCAGTATGGAGATGCTGGCGATATTCTCCAGAAAGCTGGATTTGAAAATATCCTGAAAGGTCATAAGGCCCTTCCTCCTCAGATGGTTTTAATCGAACCGCCGGCTCAGGGCGTATTTGGAGCAGGCCGCAGCCTGCCTTCCGGGTACCTGCACCGCCATGCGGACAAGCTCCGGCAAAAACGCATCGTATTTGACTTCCAGTACCGTGCCAGGCTCCATTGTGCGCATGTAGAAAATCGCCGGATTCAGGAAGTCCACATTTCCAAGCCCGGTGCGGATATCCCGATCTAACGTGATACGCACATTGCCGGGCGCATAGAGAAAAGCCTCCCGGTCGTAACGGACGATGGCCTTCGGCCACAGACCTTTCCCTTTGATTTTGCTGTAAAGCTCGATGAAGAGCGGTTCATCCGAATCCAGCAGGAATTCGGAGCTGCCCGAAAGCAACTCCTTTACCTGTTCCTGCGTCATCTGGGCGCTGCGCTTGCCGCACAGGCCGTTTATTTTGTACTTCTTTTCCAGCCGGATGAAAGAGGTGTCCATCCCGTAATACCGCAGCCGGAATTTTTCCCTCCGGTTGACCCCGTTGATTTTCTCCCGCAGGGCGCTGTCATAGGGTGTCTCAAAGTACAGGCTGGTGACCCGGTATGTACCCCCCGGTCCGGCGTTTTTATCGTGGGCAAACAGCTTTTTGAGCCTTTGGGAAAGCACCAGATCTTCCCGCAGGTTGATCCGGTGCTTCAGCTCATGCCGCAAGGGGAGCTCGTTTTCCGGCTTAGTCGTCATAACCGGAATCCCCATCGTCCCAATCATCGTCGGCTTCCCGGTCGTAATCGCTGCCGCCGTCGTCGTAATTGGTATCGCCGTAATTGGTATTGCCGTGATCATCATAGTTGGTATCGTTGTAATCAGTGACACCGTCATTATTCGGGCCATAGTCCGTATCATTGTAATCGGTGACGCCGTCATTATTCGGGCCGTAGTCGGTATCGTTGTAGTCGGTCACGCCGTCGTTGTTCGGACCGTAGTCGGTATCATTGTAGTCGGTCACGCCGTCGTTGTTCGGACCGTAGTCGGTATCATTGTAGTCGGTGACGCCGTCGTTGTTGGGACCGTAGTCCGTGTCGTTGTAGTCGGTGACGCCATCGTTGTTGGGACCGTAGTCGGTGTCATTGTAATCGGTCACGCCGTCATTATTCGGGCCGTAGTCGGTATCGTTGTAATTGGTGGAACCGCTGCCGGTGGCCGGGGTTCCGCCCTGCGTGCCGGCAGTCTTATGTTCCGCCTTGACAACCTTGCCGGTGACCGCGTGGATGTCATACTCGTACTCGTTCCCGTTCGCCATGAACTCCAGCTCAAAAATCGGGGTTCCGTCATCGTGGTCGAATTCCTTATCGTCAAATACCGCGTCCGCTGCATTGACATTCGCCTGGGCAAGCGCAATTTCCTGCGCCTTTTCCAGCGTGATGTAGGGGGACGGCTTGCCGTCTTTGGCATAGGCGGGATCATAGTCATCGTCGTCAATGGTCACGATGCCGGAGGAAATCTCCAATCCCTTGACCGCTTCCTGCGTGCTGGCGCTCATATCCGCCAGAAAATCGTCGCTGGGAAGTACCGAGCCCGGCTCCAGCTGCAGGACGATGTTCTTTTTGTTGCCGTCAATGTCATCCACAAAGTACCCCGCCTCATTGATCTCAACAATCAGATCCCGCAGGACGGCCTCGCAGTCTTTTCCGATATAATCCGGATAGGCCTCCACAATGCCCTTGCCATCATCGTTCCGGCCGGTCAGGGCGGTGACTTTGCCGTCCCTGTTGTATTCGATTTGGATTTCCGGATTGACGCTCAAGGTCAGAACACCGGTTTCCTTCAGTGCCGTTCCCTCCTGCGCCGGTGCCCCGCATCCGGTCAGAAGGACTGCCGAGGCGACAGCCAGGGAAGAGACCGCTGCAAAAAGTTTTCTTCTCAGTTTCATATTACTTGCTCCTTTCGGTTTCCGTTTGTTTTTGGCTTTTGTTCTGCCTTACACTCATAGATTACGGAAACGGGTTTTCAAAACCGGGGTAAACTGGAAAATTTTTTTGAAAAATTCAGTCGTCATCGTCCGGATCGTTGTCATCGTCTGAATCATCATCCGAATCATCGTCGTCATAGCCGCTGTCGTCATCGTTGTTATCCGGATCATAATCGGTGTCTCCGTCCGTATAATCCGTGACCCCATCGCTGCCGGGACCATAGTCCGTATCCACAGGCGGCATACTGGTGGAAGAAGGCGGTATATAACCCGTGTCGCCGTCATTTCCAGGTCCGTAGTCGGTATCCGTATACGCCGGCGAACTGCTGGCCGGCGGCGTATAGTCGGTGACGCCGTCGTTATCCGGGCCGTAATCGGTATCATCATAATCGGTGGCGTTGGAAGACGTCGGAGGGGTAACCGCCGGCCGGGACGGCTCGGACGAAGATGGCAGTGTGGATTCCGGCTGAGAAGAACTCGGCTGAGAGGGGGTCGAAGATGAGCTGTTTTCCGGGCTTTCCTGTCCCTGTCCGTCTTGATGGTTCGTAATTTCTATTGTAATGGTAATCCGTCCGTCCAAATACTCTGTTACTTTGGTGCGCAGCTCTGTCCCATATTCCTGGAACAGGACTTCGTCCGGGGAATCAATAGAGAAGGAAACCCGGCCGCCTTCCGATAGGAAGCCCATTTCAATGGCGCGGTCGATCAGCTCATCGGCAACCGTTACCTTGTCTTTTCCTTTTCCGTCATAGCCCTCCAGCAACGTTTTCCCGTCTTCATTCGTCCCCGTCAGCCCTACAACCGTACCTTGCCGGTTCAGCTCCATCTGTACTTCCGGGTTGATGGTCAGATATATGGATGAATAGGGCTGTAGATAATTCTGGTAATAGCCGATGCCAAAGAACAGCAGGAAGCAGGCGGCGATTGCCGCAACGCCGCTGCTGATCCACCGGACGGTATGCCGCTGCCTTTCCGGCGTCTCCTTCATCAGCACCGGATCATACACCGTCTGCCCGGTTTCGTATCGCAGATTGGCCGCTTTCAAAAAGCGCCCCTCTTCATCCAGAAGAACCACATAGCCGGGGTGGCATTCCATAACCAGATAGCTCATCGCACTGCCACTCCTTTCATCACCTGTTTCAAATGCCCGCGTATGATTTCATACCCGTTGGTATAAATCAGAAGCAGGGCCACCATATATTTGCGGTGCCGTTCCAGCGTTTTGCGCTCCACGCCGCTGCCGGCTGTCAGCTGCCCGATGGGCAGGCGTTTTGTCTTTAAAAGGTCATCCAACAGCTCTGGGTTCTCCCTGGCATACTGCAGGGCTTTCCGGCAGGCGTCCAGCGTCCGTTGCTGCTTAGGGCAGTTGTCCGCCACATCGCTGAGGCTGACGCCGAATTCCTTCATCTGCCGCGTCAGTTCCTCAATCTCTGCGCGAGTCGCGTCCCGCAACGCTGTTTCTTCGTGGGGCTCCCTGTCGTCCGCCAGAGTCTCTCCCAGAGTTGTGTCCTCTTCTCCTATCGGTGCATCCAGCGATAGGACGCGGCTGTGACGCTGTTCCCTGCGGCTGTAATCAACCAGGCGGCTTCGGATCAGCATGGCCGCATATTTCAGGAAGGAACCCCTGGTGCGGGAATACCCGCCGATTGCCTCGTGAAAGGCCATCATGGCGATGCTCAGCTCATCGTCCTGCCCCTCCATGGGAGGACGCTTTAAGAACTTTGCCGTTTCCGCTTTGATAAAGGGCAGGTATGCGCGGATCAGGTCATCCGCCGCCCGGACATCTTCTTTGGCCGCATAGACCTGTTCTACGATTTTATGTGCATCGTTCATGCAGCAGAATCCCTCCTGTATATAGAATACGTCCCCATTTTGAAAAAACCGGGGTCGAAACCAAAAACTTATATGTATAAAATCCCATTATGTAATGATACCTCTATCGGTATTAAGGTGCGACCATAAACGGGTTAAATTTGTGTAAAATCGATGTAAATCGAACGACGGAAGAAGGCGGCGCTTCTTCATTCCCGCACGTTTTCGCTTTCATATTCCATAATTTTACGCAGGCTTAACCTACTCATGATAGATGCCAAACACGAATCAAGATATAATTATACTGAATTGTTGTACCTAATTGAGGAGGTGTTTTTTACGGGGGCTTTCTTTGACTGGCTGCTGTCAAATTTGAACTGGATCATTCCAGTGATCTTCATCCTGGCGTTTGCACTCCCGATTCTGTCCGTGATCCGCAGGCTGACGAAAGGGCATGTCAGCAAAAGTTCCTGCACCGTGCAGACAGTAGGGTTTATCCGCTCCACTCGGCAGACCGGCATGTATGTCAACGAAAACCCGCAGCTGCTTTTTGAACTGGACGCCCTGGCGGAGGACGGAACGGTGTTCCAGACCAGCGTGCGGAAAATCATTCCCATGACGGCGATGGCCGGTATGGTTCCCGGCAGGGCGATCCCCATCCGCTATAACCCGGACAACAGGACGCAGGCAGTGTGGGACAATCATCCGGACGAGTCGCTGGCGCAGGAACGCGCCGCCCGCTATCAGTGCCGGAAGCACCCGGGCGATCTTTCCTATGAACAGCGGATGGAACTGTTAAAAAACGGCGTGATGAAAAAAGCATTGCTGAAAAGCTTCCGGCTGACAGGGAAAGAAGAAGCCGGGGACTATGAAGCAGAAGCGGCCATCCAGCTTGCCGGCGAGGAGCGGGACGGCCACACATTTAAGCGAACTCTGTATGTGTCCGACACCGCTTTGGAATACATGATCCCCGGCCGGTATGTAGACGTGCGCGTCATCCCGGGCAGGGAAAATCTCTTTGCTTTTGTACTGGATTCCTCCGTGGTGTCCGGTATCAGTTAAGAGGGATACGGCGTCCTCTTGATACAGAGAAAGGGGCTGGTGTTTCGTGGAAAACGTATGGAGTCTTTTTTTCAACTGGATGGCTGAAAATCCGATTCGGGCCACCGTGATCATATCTGCGGTGGTCATTGCGCTGTGTATCCTGCTGGGATTTGTGCTCCCGGCCAGATCCGAAAGGCGGAAAAGGGAGAAGGAGCAGCGCTGGAGGGATGCCCGCACAGTGAAGACCTTGGGTTTTATCCGTTCTGCAAAGCATACGGGACGATGCGTCAATGACAATCCCGAGATCCGTTTCGTGGTGGACGCGCTGGCCGAGGACGGGACATTTTTTGAGACCACCGTGACGGAGGTCATCCCGCGGGCACAGCTTTCCATGTGCGCCGTCGGAGATCCGCTCTCCATCCGGTATGACCCGGCAGACCGCTCCCATGCCATCGGTGATGATAATCCGGATGCCGATGTACTGAATGAGCGCATCGCCCGCTACCAGTGCCGCAGGCATCCGGGCGAACTGACCTATGAGCAGCGCATGGAGTTTAACAGAAACAGCGTGGTCAAAAAAGCGCTGCTGGAGAGTTTGCGGCTGACCGGGAAAGAGGAGGCCGGGGACTGGGAAGCGGAAGTGACGGTTCGGGTCACGGACAATGCGGCGGGAGACACGGTCATGAACCGCACCCTTTATCTAAACGACAAGATGCTTAGGCATATGGTTCCGGGCAAATACATCGACATCAGCGTTGTGCCGGGCAAAGAGGACGTTTTCGGTATCGTAACGGATATAGCCACGAAGGTCGTTCCTGAGAAAAGCGGGGCTTGAATGGTGAGTGCTCTTTCCTGTCCGGGATAACGCCGCAAAAGAAAGGATTGCGTTTTGAAAACGATCATTCATGATCTTAATAAAGCAGACTTCTCTGCTTTTGAACTTCCAGATGAAAATGTCGTGGTTTTCACTGCGGACGGCCAGTATGCTCCGTGCAGTGGCTGCTTTGCATGCTGGCTGAAAAATACCGGATTCTGTGTGATGGACGACTCCTTGAAACATGCGGGCGCATTGATCGGGCAAAGCGACCCGCTGATCATTATCAGCCGTTTGTGCTACGGCGGCTACAGCCCCGGCGTCAAGGCTGTTTTTGACCGCGCTATTGGAGTATCCCTCCCCTTCTTTACCTGGCGGGGCGGCCAAACCCATCATATAGGGCGCTACCCGCAGCGAAAACTGCTGCGGGTTCTCTTTTACGGAGATTCTACGGAATCGGAACGGCAGACTGCCACAGAGCTTGCCGAGCGTAACCGGCTCAACCTTGGATACAAAACAGCGGAAACGCTGTTTTTCCAAAATCCTGCACAGATCAGGGGAGCAATATCATGAAGCTGCTGATCTTCAATGCAAGCCCCAAAAAGAGAGGCGGCGCTTCTCAATTTTTCTCCGGTATCCTCCGGCTGTTTCTTCCCAGCCTTGTCAAAAAAACGGTTCCTCTGCGGAGCCGGAAAGACTTTGACCATGCGCTTTCCCAGTTGGGCAGCGCGGACGCCGTATGTATCTCTTTCCCGCTTTATGTGGATGGATTGCCCTCTCATTTAGCAGAGTTCCTATCGCTGGCAGAAGAATATTGTAAAGCCCGTTCTCTTCGGTTCCGCCTGTACGCCATTGCCAACAACGGCTTTATAGAGGGACAGCAAAACCGTACTGCACTGCGGATACTGGAATCCTGGTGCCTACATTCCGGCGCCGTCTGGAGCGGCGGGATCGGGATTGGCGGAGGCGTCATGCTGCGGGTGCTGGGAATCGTCTATCCTGTTTTGATCGCGCTATCTATCGTACAGATCGCCGTTTCGTTTCTTACGGCAGGAAGCGTACCGCCGGACATGCTTTATACCCTCGCCATTCAGGCGGGAAGCTGGCTGTTTTTCAATTTCGGTGTATTGTTTTGCCTGGCCCGGTTGTCTGCGGCCGTATACAAGCGCAAAACCGTAAAGAGCCGCTACACCCGTGTGCTGCTTCCATCCTTCCTGTTTGTTCCGATTGCCGATCTGTTTATGATTCTATCCTCTCTGTCTTGCGGCCGGTTCCTGTTCGCACTTTTAAAACAGGACGATTGTTCTCGTAATAAGGGGTAAGGTGATTGCATGAAGTCTGTCATTTTATACGGAAGCAGGTACGGAAGCGCCCGCCGGTATGCGCAGGAGCTGTCAAAGCAAACCGATATCCCTGCTGTCAGCTATCAAGAAGCACCGCCGCTTTCCAAACTGGAAACGATCGTGTATATCGGCGCGCTGTATGCCGGTGGTGTTTTGGGATTGACAAAGACGCTGCGAAGGCAGTCATTCGGAGAGCATCAAAGGCTGGTGATCGTTACGGTCGGACTGGCCGACCCGGATATACTGCAAAACAGGGAGAATATCCGAAACGCCCTGCAAAAGCAGATTCCCGCCCAGCTATATGGCAGAGCAGCGGTTTTCCATCTGCGGGGCGCCATCGATTATCAGGCGCTATCTCTGGGACATCGAACCATGATGGCGCTGCTGCACCGATCTCTGCAAAAGAAATCGGCGGAAGAATGGAACGAAGAAGACAGGGCTTTAATGGAAACCTACGGCAAGCGGGCGGATTTTGCCGATTTCGCTTCCCTGCGGCCGATTGTCAATGAGATACAGGGGGATACGGAATGACAGAACCGATAATAAACATTTTAAGGCTTATTTTCATTGGTACGGCTACCACAATTGTTCGTATTATTGGACAGCTCGCTATCCCGACAGGCGAGCAAACTGTTCTATCTCCCAGCATATTCGCACAAAACGGAACCATGCCGGTTGCTTTTACGATTTACGGGATTTTTGCCTACTCCCTAATCGCCGCGCTGTTCCTGCTCATACGGAAAAGAACGGGCGGGAACCGTATCTGGCAGGGGCTGCGATACGGCTTTGCCTGCTGCGCAGTGTGGATCGTCTACCTTTGGGAGCCTCTGCCCCATGTGGCTCCCTTGGATCGCATCACCTATCCTGTGGCGGACGGTCTGGCTCTCATCGTCATGGGGCTGCTGCTGGGCTGGCTGTTCGGACAAACAAGGCTGCCTGTAAAAAAGCGCAGTCGGAAGCTGCCCGCCCTTCCCGGACTTATCATAACCCTTTGCTTTATAGCCGGGCGGCTGCTTCTGTACTGCGTTATCGGTATTTATTCGTCCTTCCCAGAAAAAACTGTCGAGACCCTGTTATGGTGCCTGCTGGCAGGTTTTGTGATTGCCTGCGCTATGGCGTGGCTGAACCGTTATGTGGACGGTAACAGCCGGATCAAAAGATCGTTGATCCTGGGCGGCCTGCTGTTTGGGGTGGATCTGCTTTTGTTCAATTTCTTTATGCCGCTGGTTTTTGCCGCCGACATCCCCGATCTCATCCTTCGAACGCTGACAGATACTTTTGCCGTGACAGTGGGTTGTCTGGCGCTTCCGAATTCGCAGAAAGGGGCGTGTATTGATGGCTGAAAAGCGAACTGTCCGCTTTGTAAAATGGCTGATTAAGGTTGTGATATCTTATGCGGTGTTTATCGGGATCGGCTGGCTTCTCGGGCGGATCCCCGCTGAAAGAATTGGCCTTTCCGAGGATATGTTTTTCGATCTGCGGATGTTTTTCATGCTGTTTGGCCCCATTTATCTCTCTCTGATCGTAAAAATTGTTTTGACAATTCTGGCCGCAATAAAGCATAAAGAAAATGACACCGCCGAACAAAACAGGGGAGTTCTGCTTGCCGTCACTGCCATATTGATGCTTGCAAATCTGTCCAATGCCCAGACCGCAGCGGATCTGAGCAGCGGACTCATCGAAAGCAAAGGGCTGAAAAGCCTGAACAGGAGCAAACGGTACAATCTGAAAGGCAAGCGGTTTTTAAATATTTTCCTTCCCATCGCCTTTTATATGCTGATCCTGGAGATATTGACGCTGCTGGTCTGCATCGTCACCTTCGCACCGTTATCCAACGCGGCAAGCAACGCTTTTATTTTTACCATCGCCCTGACCGCTTTGCTCCTGCTGTTGATCCCACTCATTCTCACTTTTATCTCCGGGTTTAAGGGAGACAAGGCGGAACATGAAATAAAGCGGGACAAGGAACGGCAGGCCGCAGTTGTGTCCGGCAACCTGGTCCTAGAAACCGATCCCATTCGCCGCAAACAGTATCTGCGGCTGCCGAAGCTGCTTGTGCTGGTGGTTTGCCCGGGCTCGTTCCTGCTTTCTTTTCTCGTGCTGTATTTCACCAAGAACCATCAGGACCAGTTGGCGGTCTTGATGCTGCGTCAGCCGTTTATGGCTCTGGCGGCTGCCTCGATCTTCGCTGTGATCCCGCTTCTGCTGTACTGGGCGAACTGCTCAGGGACGTCTTTGGTTCAGCGCGTGTATCTCTCGGAAAACCGGCTGTGCTATACCGGTTATAGCGGCAGCATGGACGAGCGGGTGGAATTTGCCTTTGTGCTGCTCCGGCTGAAAGAGTATTCTGTGGGAAGACGATCCATCTGTATCCGGGGAATATTTACCCGGAAGACAAAGGACGCCTACGGTACGCATCAGAAAAATGCCTTTTCCAAGACGCTCTGGATTCCCCGCACCTTTCCAGTGGAGCAGGAACGGATCCTGCTGGATTTTTTAAGAAAAGCGTAGCCGTAAAATGATTTGCGCTCACACACTCCAAAAAAGATAACAAAGGAGGCTTCAGAATGTATAAGACGATTGTTGTAAAATACTCTCCTAAAGCAAAGGAAATGGCGGCAAGAATCGAAGATGTAGCCAATCAAATGGAACAGGAAGGATTTGAACTGGTTTCTTGTTCTATTACACCTTCTTCCAAGGGGATTCTGGTTTTTAGACAGATAAAGGCTCCCCAACCGACCGAAGTTTGTGAGCACGAAAAAGGATAAAATAAAAATTTCACCCAATTTACGCTGCTTACCTGTGAATAAGCTTATCCTGCTACACACACAGCAAAAACATAAAATCCCTTTTCAGGTTGTGCTGAGCAGTCAGTTTTGCAACCTGAAAGGGATTTTGCCATTTTGTCTATTACTGCTGCGCAGCTTCAAGTAGCGCCTTTTTAAGCTGCCGCTCGATCCTCAGGAGGTCCGCTTCCGCACTCTGGCGGGCAGCGCGGCCCTCCTGCCGGTGCAGTCCCAGAGCGATCTTGATCTGGCTTTCCCACAGTGGAACGGTGCTGAGAGCCGCCATTTGGATTTTATCTGCCGGCATTTTATCGTTGCTCTGGATCAACCGGATCTGCGGCGCAGTCTGGATGGCGACGTTTTTGCTCAGCTTTAGGTCGTGAATTTTCTTTTCAAAGCGGTTCACGGCGTCTACAAAATCTCATACCACCTGGGCGCTCATAAGATCGTCCTCGTCCGACGCCTCGGCATGAAGCTTCGGCAGGTTGGAAGCTTTATCCAGTATATCATCGCCTCCGGATGAAGGACAGCAGGACTGCAAGAATCCCAACAAGAAGGATGCCGGCCGAGAGACCCATGAGGATACCGGAGGTGAAATCCTGGGACGGAGATCCGCCCGCCGCCCTGGAAACAATCCCCAAAACAATACCGAGCAGGATCAGCAGTACGCCGATACATCGTTTCCGGCTGCTCCTGAGCTTTTGCCTTATCCGTGCGATGGTCTCCTGAAAAGAATGATTTCCCTTCATATCGCTAACAACCTTTCCTGTGCATATATAAAATCCAATCCATTTACATCCTTTTTACCGCATCCATAGCCAGTGCGGAACGCTCACACTCTTCGGCGGACATGGTGACCTGCCAGCACAGCGGACTGCCCTTCATTTTTTCCGCTGCGTAGCTCAAGCCGTTGGTGCGTTCGTCCAAAAGGGGATGGTCAATCTGCTGCGGGTCGCCCAACAGGATGATTTTCGTACCCATCCCGGCACGGGTGATGATCCCCTTGGCCTGCTTGGGCGTCAGGTTCTGCGCCTCGTCAATGACCAGATAGGTTTTGGAAATCGACCGGCCACGGATGAAGTTAAGGGCCTGGGCATCCACAATGCCCCGGTCGAACAACTCCTCTACTTTTCCGGAAAGGCTGCGCTCGTCGGCAAACCGTTCCTTTTCATTTTGATCCACCAGGAGCTCCAGATTGTCGACGACCGGTCGGAGCAACGGGGCGATTTTTTCCGATTCATCTCCAGGAAGGAAGCCGATGTCATCGTCAAACTGGGCGTTGGGGCGGCTGATCAAAATGCGCCGGTAAGCCGGTTCCTCCTGTTCCAGCATGGCGTGCAGGCCGACCGCCAAGGTGTAGAAGGTTTTGGCTGTGCCGGCCATCCCCTTTACGATCACCAGCGGCGCTCCCTCCGCATCGGCCATCAAGGCCTCCTGTAAGAATTTTTGGCCGATATTTCTTGGGGAAACACCGTAGGGCTTTTTCTTATGAAAAGAGAGCGGAACGATTTTCTTCCCGTCAAAACGGCCGAGCTGGGTTTTCCTGGCGGATTGGTCCGCTTTGAGGATGACGAACTGATTGGGCATGAGCGTCACAGGAAGCTTTTCACCGGCTTCGTCCACCTGATATACATCCTCCGGCGTAATATGCTTTTTTTTAAAGTCCTCGAATTTCTTTTCCGCTACAAATACCTCGCACCGGCCGGTATACTGCTCCTCGCTGACAGGCGCCTGCTCGGTGGTGAAATCCTCCGCCTGAATCCCCAGCATCTGTGCCTTGACGCGCACCACAATGTCCTTTGTCACCAGGATAACCGGCGTTTTCCTGTTTTGCAGGCCAAGGCAGACTTTTAAAATCCGGTTGTCGTTTTTATGATCCGGGAAGCCTTCCGGCAGCTTCACGTCCACGCAGTTGACCTCTAGGCGCAGCGTGCCGCCGCCGGGCAGGGGGACGCCTTCCAGCAGGTTTCCCGCCGTGCGCAGCGATTCCAGATACCGGATGACCTGCCGCGCATTGGCGCCCCTTTCCCCCTCTGCATTTTTCAATCCATCCAGTTCCTCCAGGACGGCAAGAGGTAAAACAAGATGGTTGTCCTCAAAGGATTGGAGGGCATAGGGCGCCTGGATCAGAACATTGGTATCCAGAATATACGTTTTTTGCATGGCGTTTTCTCCTTTTCATTACAGAAATTTGATTCTCTTCATAACGAAAACAGCCGGTTTTTCAGAAAAAGCGGCGCAAAGCAACGCACTTCCTCCGGAAAACCGGCTGATGCTATACAGGCAATATGCCAGGAAATCATATAGGGCAAAAAGCATAGGCAATCCACTCCATATTTCTATTATACATTTGATGCATTTGGTTTTCCATATAACCGGAGTTAATTATCTGTAAAACACAAGTAAAATAAATATATGAGTACCTCCGGCTTTCTTGTAGAGCGCATGTGAACTTTTTAAATGATAGTTCCGTCTTTGAATTTCAAATTTCTGATAAAGCAAAAGCGGAAATTTAAATGGGTAAGCCTGTCCTTTTTCAGCCAAACCGGCACATATTCGCTCACCGCCTTGGTTTATGAACTCAATAAAAAGAAAGAGCTTCATTTTGATGTGGACATCAAACACGAGCAAAACGATGATGGGAATTTCACCGCTTCCCTGATTTTTCGTGCTGACAATCCCGATGCCAGTCTGAATGGAACGCTTTGCTACCTTCTGGAGAACTTCTCCTCCGCGCGCACCTGGTCCGAAGAGTACTGGCACAATCCCAAACAAATGAAAAGCTGGATGCAGGAGAATACGGCCCAATATGCCGGAACGCCCTTGACAGACAAACCCCTTTACTCTGCCGATCTCAGCAAATATAGCCTTGCCGAGCTGAAGGCCATGACCAAGGAGCAGCTGGAGAATCTGAAGTGACGTTGATAAGAGGTTTTCCTCTTTATCATAAAATCTGCCTGAGCGAAAGGGAGTTTGATAAAAACATGAAATTACCCAATGGCTACGGCAGCGTAGTCAAAATGTCCGGAAAACGCAGAAAACCCTATATGGTACGCAAAACCATCGGCTGGCATTTGGATAAAGGAAAAGGCAGACAGATTCAGGATTTCATCATCATCGGCTATGCTGAAACCAGAGCCGAAGGTCTGAAAATGCTGGCTGAATACAATCAGAACCCTTATGATGTGGATACCGCCAAGGTCACCTTCGCCGAAGTGTACGAGCGCTGGTCCAAATCCAAATATCCCACCATCTCACATTCCAATGTAAAGGGGTATGAGGCTTCGTACAAAGTCTGCGGATTTTTGTACGATAAAGCCTTCCGTGAGATCAAACTGTGTGACTTGCAGCTTGTCATTGAAACCTGCGGCAAGAACTATCCTACGCTGAAAAAGCTAAAGGGTCTGTTCAACCAGATGTATGCCTATGCCATGAAGAACGACATCTGCAACAAGGACTATTCCCAATTTGTCGATCTGGCAGGTTACCGGGACAAGAATCCCAACCGGCGTGACCGCAATATCTTCACAAAAGAAAAGCTGGCAACCCTATGGGCACACAAAGCCAATCCCTATTGCCAGATTCTGCTCATGCTCAATTACAATGCCTGCCGCATTTCGGAGTTTCTGGATCTGAAGAAGGAGAACGTCCATCTGGAAAAACAGTATTTTGATGTGGTGGAAAGCAAAACCGAAAACGGTATCCGGAAGGTGCCCATTGCAGACAAGATGCTGCCCTTTTACAAAGGATGGATGGAGCGCTCGCCCTGCGAGTATCTGCTTTGCACCACCGACGGCAAGCATCTGGACTACTTCAATTACTGCGACACCTACTGGGACCCTTTGATGGAAGAATACGGGATGAAGCACAAGCCCCACGACACCCGGCACACCTGTATTTCCATGATGGCTGATGCCGGTGTGAACCCCACCATTCAGAAGAAGATTGCCGGTCATTCCGGTGCCATGAGCTTGACCGAGCGTGTGTACACTCATCTGGATATCCAGACCCTTATCGACGGTATCAACATGATTTGCAAGCCATAAGGTTTTTCTTTTTTGCAAATAAAAAAGCAGGAGACGTTCTCCTTGCGGAAAACGTCTCCTGCAATAGGCAATTTGCTTTTGTAAGGTCTGCTGCATACTTGCTTCTTACCTGCTGCTTTTTCAGCAAGAACCAAGGCGATTTGCTGCATTCCACCACGTCAGGCGCATCCGATTTTCTGCACACAATCGTGCAAAAAAGTCGTGAAGCGTACTGAAAAGTTCGCAAGTAGTGCGGACAATCAGCGCTTGCTGAACTGCGGAGCGCGACGAGCGGCTTTGAGGCCGTATTTCAATCGTCTGAGCGATGATTTTCCTTGATATTCCGGGCTTTTTTGAGCCTCGGCCCCTCGGTTGTCCTATTCCTTAACCAAAAAACAGGCCACTTTTACGAGGGGACAGCTTGATGAAATGCAGAATTTACTACATCGAATAGCTGTTCTGGTTTATTATACTTTACTCTTGCATAGATGTCCATAGTTGTCTTGCTGTTCTCATGTCCGGCAAGGTACTGGACCGTCTTGGGGTCAACACCTGCATACAGAAGATTGGTGATGTAGGTATGCCGCAGCAGGTGCGGTGTCACATCGAAGTCCAGGCTATACACAATGTTGGGATTGTTTTTCTGATGTCCTCCCAGACTCGGCTGAACAGTGTACTTGATGCTCTGTCCGTTCACATACTTATAATAGGTACGCTCCTTGGTAGACCGAACAACGATGTACTGCCAGACACGTTTGAACTGCGAATATGACAAGGGCTGTCCCTCACTATCGGCAATCACATATTCCGATTTGGAGGCAGCCTTGGCTTCCCGCAGACAATTCACAAGGCATTTGGGAATGGGAATATCCCTTCTTGCTGCTTTCGTCTTAAGCGTTGTAGAGATAACCGGTCTGTTATGCTCTGATCGCCATGCGCGCCGCACAGAGATATATGGAGTGGGTGCATCGAGGAACACACAATCCCATTGCAAGGCGAGAGCTTCTTCTCGGCGCAGACCGGCATATAAGCCGATCATGGTAAACAGATACGGCGGAAGTCCTTTGACGGTTTCCAGCAGCACTTCCACCTGCTGGTCTGTCAGCGAATCTTTCTTTTGGGTCGGTTTCCCTCCTTTTGCCGAAATCCCCTCACACGGATTGTATTCCAGCAACTGGCTCCGCTCTGCCGAGTAAAAAATGCACTTGAGGAGCATATTCACCGTATTGTGCAGGCTCTCGGACTTATTGGACAATGGGATCAGCGCCAGACGAATATCATCCGCTGTTACTTCCTCCATATACATATCTCCCAAAGGCTTGATAATGTAGTTCTTCATATTGGAGGCGTAGCCCTTCAGTGTAGCCGGCGACACTTTTGCGGATTGCATCAACAGCCACTTCTCACAATACTCGGCCACAGTAGGATGCTCCCGGTGGAAGATGATCTCCGCTACCTGGCGTCTCGCCTCCTGCTCTTTATCGTACAGTTCCTCGCAGGTAGTCCCATACAAGCTCACCTGCTTGCCGTCTGCGTCCAGAATCCGGGTTCTGTAATACAGGACACCCTTTCGTGTGACGGTTCCATATTGAGGTATGTTTTTTTTCTTCTTTGCCATAATTAATTTCCTTTCTCGCGTGGTGATGTATCTACACCTCCTTTTTATCAGAGATTTCAAATTGAATCAAAGATACGGCCAAGGAAAAACTAAGAGCGAGACATCCTTGTCTCGCTCTTACTTCATTTTCTGAATTGTTCGGAACTTACACAGCGTCCCATAAGTCAAAGGCACAGCCCATTGCTTTGACAAGATCATCCGGCCTGTTGTATTTGACCTTTGCGTAAATGTCCATCGTGATTTTGCTGCTTTCATGGCCCGCCAAATATTGTACCGTTTTGGGGTCCACCGAAGAATGAATCAGATTGGTGATGTAGGTGTGCCGCAGCTGATGCGGTGTCACTTCAAAATCCAGGCTATATACCACATGGCCGTTATTCCTGGCTTTTTCTCCAAGTTTCGGGTAAAGCATATATTTTACATACTTTCCGTCCACAAGTTTTCTGGCCATTCTCGGCTTTGCAGTCCGCGTCACAATATACTGCCACAGCCGCTTAAACTGTGTATAGGATAGCGGATCACCGTCCCGATTGGCAATCACATAATCCGAAGTGGATTTTTTCTTTGCATCTTTCAGACATTCAACCAGACAGACCGGGAGAGGAATGTTTCTTTGTGCCGCTTTGGTCTTTAGCTCGGTAAGAATGACCGGCCTGTTATGTTCTGTGTGCCATGCCCGCCGTACCGTTAAGTACGGAGCCTCTGCATCCAGATACACAGAATCCCATTGCAGCGCCAGGATTTCTTCCCGGCGCAGACCGGCATATAAACCGATCATCACAAATACATAGGGCGGCAAATCCCGGATCGTGTCCAAAAGCCGCTCAACCTGTTCATCCGTCAATGCCTGTCTTTCTTCCTGGGGAACTCCTCCCTTTGCATCCAGGTATATGGTCGGGTCCTCGTCAATCACATGGCTCTCCTTGGCCGCCCGGAAAATGGACTTGCAGAGAATCACCACAGACTTATAAACCGAAGCCGACTTCTTGGAAACAGGTACGAGGGCAAGTTGGATGTCATCCAGGGATACATCAGCCATTCTCTTGTCTCCCAGCCCTCCAATAATGTGCCGCCGCACCTTAGAGGTATAATCTGTCAAGGTGGTGGCCCGAACATGGACGGACTGCATCAGCAGCCACTTCTCACAGTACTCAGCAACCGTAGGCGATCTTCGACGAAACGTAGTACTGTCAATCTGCTCTAACGCCTCCAGTTCCTTGTCATAAAGCTTTTCGGGCGTCTTTGCATAAAGCGCCACTCTGTTTCCATCCGAATCTTCGACTCTGGTTCTATAATATTCAATGCCGTTAAGCACGACCGTACCATATTGAGGAATTGCCCTTTTTCTTTTTGCCAATTCCGTCACCTCCTAAGAATAATGTCCAGCGCTGTACCTTTGTTTTATCAGACATATTAGGTTCCAGCAAGGATACGGAACAGCTCAAGCTCGGACACTTCGCAGCTTGCGGTATGTAGCGCTTTTTTCCACTGGCTTTGCACGATGGGTGCATTTTGCGATATACTCCTGAAGGCCAGCATCTGTAAAGTACACGCAACCATTTTGCACATACTGAACATAGGAAATTAGCCCACTGTTTCGAGCTGCATCCAAAGTGGCAATGCTAATCCCCAGTAATTTGGCAGCCTCTTTCCGCGAAATCAATTTTTCCATAGGTGGTCCCCCTTTCTGTCAAAGATGTGGTTGTTGCTTTCAAAATCACATGAATGCGCTGGCAACCGAAGCTGCCAGCGCATGGTATCTGACTTTGAAAAATTTACTCGCCACATTTGCCACGCACCCCTGGCGATGGGGACATTCCGGTCTCCGCTGGCGCGGCTGTCATAACTCCACAGCGTCGTTTTACTCGTGCGCCGCAGAGTTCCCCCCAAGTCTTTAGGAGGCCGTGAGGAAGTATCTTTAACCCCTATGCAGTCATCGCGCCCTGAAATGCCACTTTCGGGTATCAGGCTGACGTGGATCGCTCGGAACAGTCCTATTCATCACCTCCTGGGGCTGTCCATCTTCGCGGCGTGCCTGATTCGCTCGTACATAGGTTATGTACCGGAAATGCCGTCTATGAAATTGTCAAGCTCCACATTGGGAGAATGTTCTTCCCTCAATGGGTAGGCACTGATACGCTTCATTTGTTAAGTGTTATTCAAAAATTTTTTTATTTTTTTAAATCTTTGTGCAACAGCACTTCTGGAACAATGCCAAAGACGTGCTACATCAATTTGACGATAACCATCCACAAAAAGTAATGTCAATAGCTCCAAATCTTTCTTCGACAGCTTCTTCAATCTCAACAGTAGTTGTTCGTTTTCCACCGAAGCCAACCATCCATATCGCGTTTGATCAATCTTATCAACATCCCATTGATAAGATAACGATGCAAACTTTCGGAACAGCTGTGATTGACCACATACTTCATCATATTGTTCACAAGGTATTGGTTGCGTATGGTTTTGAAAAACCCTTTGACTGCAAAACCATGCCCAGTCATATTCTTTCATGGCAGCAATCTGTTCTTCGCTCATCCCTGCATCACAATACTCAACTTCTAAACGCTTCCATCTACTATCAAACTTCTTTTTCTCATATCCATAATTAAATCCCATTATTAACCTCCTGTAGATTCAATTTGCAAAATTCACCATGCAAACTAAAATCAGGAGGAGATCGACAACGAGAATCTCTGGGTTGTTTTCCATCCCCAGAAACAAAAATGCCAGCTGATCTTAAGGACCAACTGGCATTTTTATTCGCGCACAAAGAAAACGCATTATTAAGATTTTATAAGTACAACAAGTATACCAAGCACAATTCGATACCAACCAAACACCTTAAAATCATGTTTTTTGATAAAGTTCATTAGGAATTTAATTACTAAGACAGATACCGCAAATGCCACAGCCATACCGAGAACAAGAGCGAGCAGTTCTGCACTTGTAAATTCAAACCCGAATTTTAACAGCTTAAAAGCACTTGCTCCAAGCATAGTAGGTACTGCGAGGAAAAAAGTAAACTCTGCTGCTGCCACTCGTGAAACTCCTATGAGTAAAGCACCTATAATCGTTGCTCCCGACCGTGATGTGCCGGGTATAAGTGATAACACTTGAAATGCCCCTATCAAGATTGCTGTTTTATAGCTGATGTCAGAAAGTGCCATAGTAGTAGGAGTACGCTTTTTATTCCAATTTTCTATGAGAATGAATAACAAACCATAAAAGATTAACATGATTGAAATCACAATGGGGGTTTGGAGGTAAGCATCCAAATAATCATCAAATAGAATCCCCATAATAGCTGACGGTACACAAGCTACCGCAACCTTGAACCACAACGAGAAAGTATCCTTTTTAACAATTGACTGTGCTTTGTTCTTAAATTGAAAGGGAAACATCTTGTTCCAAAACATTACAACCACTGCGAGTATAGCTCCAAGTTGAATAACAACAAAAAACATTTCTTTAAATGCTTCGCTCATATTAAGTGTGATAAATTCGTCCACAAGAATCATATGTCCTGTGCTGCTGATAGGTAGCCACTCAGTAATACCCTCAACAATTCCAAGAAAAATAACTTTTAAAATTTCTATAAAATCAAGTACCATTATTTCAAATCCTCCTTTTTAAAATGATGAAAGGTCATAAGAAAACCAACTGCTGATACAAGAATAATAATAGATACAGACAGCAGTGTAGGATAGCCGGTACTCTGAAGTTTACCCTGCACCAAGAAATAGGTGGCTGTCCACGGATACAACGCTCCCCATTCTTGATTTGAAAGTGCGGCACTTCCCATGACAATCACGGCAGAGCCAATCATCGGGGCGACAAATCCTTTTGTTTTCATAGCAACAAACACAAAAGGAGAAACTGTTAAAAACATCAGGATACTGCCAAACAAAAACTTGGGGAGCCATACTATTGCCACTAGTAAGCTATATCCCTCCAATGTAAAGACAGCGTCATATAGCCCACAAACGATAAATATACCTGCCCATGTTACAAGGGTTAGCATAACAATCCAAAGAAGCAGGGTGCAAAATTTTCCAATTAATAGTTTTGTCCTTGAAATGGGTATGGGCAATATGGTTTTGAGGGTGCTTTCTGTGTACTCTCTGCTAAACAAGTAAGCTGCAATTGCCACATATATCATAATGTTTACCAGCAGCATGATATACAGTACACTGTCGCTGTATATGTCAGACAAGGTAAAGATAATCTCCGGCTTATCAAAATGTGTTTGCAAGGCTTCTATTAACATCAAAAGTGGGGTAGATAATACCCCTGCCACACTAATTAGCACCATTTTTGAACGCTTTAGTTTTAATAATTCACAAGAAATAAGATTAAGCAATACCGCCACCTCCAATCAGTTTAGAAAAGTAGTCCTCTAAGTTTTCCTCACTATCATTTATCCTTGTCACGAGCAGTCCATTTCGTGCAAATTCTCGATTGATTTCTCCAACACTTTGGCTAAAGTCATAAATTCTCACCGTACCGTCCTGCACTGTAAAATCCGTCATGTGGTAGTGGTTTTCTAAAATCTTTCCGGCTATCTCACTGTCAGATAAATCAAATTGAATGTATTTTCGATTCCTTTTGTGAAGCTCGGATATATTCACTTCCTCTACTAAATGCCCCTCGTGCATAACGCCGATAATATCTGCTATCTGTTCAATCTCGCTTAAAACATGGCTTGAGATAAAAATGGTAATGCCATGATTGTGACTAAGTTCAGATAAAAATGAGCGTATTTCAACTATTCCAATGGGGTCAAGTCCGTTAATCGGTTCGTCAAGTATTAAAAGCTCCGGCTCGTGCATAATGGCGGCGGCAATACCAAGCCGTTGCTTCATTCCGAGGGAATAATCGGAAAAGACTTTTCTTTTCTCCTTATGCAGCCCCACAACTTCAAGAGCTTTTTCTACTCCACTTTTAGATACTCCCCCTCGCAGTTTAGCGAGAATTTGCAAATTCTCATACCCTGTTAAATTACTGTAAAATCCCGGTGTTTCGATAATAGAGCCTACTTTGCTATAAAGGGTATGGATATTTTCCTTATAGTTTGTGCCAAACAAGCGTACCGTTCCCTCCGTTGGGAAAGCAAGCTGCAACATCATTTTCATTGCTGTGGTTTTGCCTGCTCCGTTTCTGCCGAGCAAACCATAAATTTTGCCCTTTGGCACATGAAGATTTACCTTATCGACAACGGTGGCTGTTCCGTATCGCTTCGTAAGATTTTCTGTTTCAATGATATAATCCATATTTGATTCTCCTTTCCGTGGGTTGCTGTTCTTGTTTTCGCTGACCACAATCTTATTATCCACGAGTATTGCATAGAAGCCAAGAAATCTACCGTCACAATGCCGACACAATAGATGTCAGCACGAAAAAAGCTCCGACACTTATCGTGTCAGAGCCTATTTTAAAGGGTTTATGGCATTTTACTTTGTTTGGGTTTGCTTTATCCAGACAAATATTTTAGCAACAAATAGCAGAAACATAAGGGCGGTTACATAGGGTTGTCTTGCCACAGCGAAGAAGCAGATAAAAAGCGTACTCAGCACGAGAGAGCATTTTGTGATTATGTTGCTCCATGATTCCTTTTCAAAACAAACACACATCAGTTTCGCTATCCCAAGTGCAATCAAAACAATAAAAACAATCCAATAGATTGCAAGATATATTGGGGTAGTGTCTGTAAATGAAAGTAGATTGACAGAATAAATATATCCGTCAACAAGGTTACCATACAACGGCAAAAGTATAAAAGTAACCGCCATCATATCTAATATTCCATAAATGAAACTGTAAATTTTTTTCAAGTTGGAACGATTTTCAGTTTCGGCAAGTGTAATCAGTTCTTCGCCCGATAGCAGTTCATCTATGGTCACAGAAAAGAATTTAGAAATACACTTGAGCGACTCAATGTTAGGGTAACCCTTGCCGCTTTCCCATTTTGAAATGGCTGTTCTTGATACATATAATTGCTCCGCAAGTTGTTCCTGCGTTAAGTTCTTTCCAGTCCTAAGCTGTTGTAGCTTTTCATTAAATTCCATGATTCTCCTCCTGTTTGTTCCTTGTTTTCATACGTCCATCAACGGGTTTTTCTGCATCTTTTGGTATCATCCATGCACGACCAAATTTTTCAGTTCCGTCAATGCGATTTTCCTCACATAATTTTTGTATCCGTCTTTCCGATATGCCCCATTTTTCAGAAGCGGCTTTCACAGAAATGTAATTCATAATATCAACTTCCTTTCGCAAAGAGTATATAATTATTATATACGGAATGACGAATAATAGCAAGTTTCTCTCCACTAATACGAAATTATACACTACTAAACATAAAATCATACTTCGTTCAAATATCATCACCCGAAATGTACAATGATATAGGATGATATTAAAATGTACCAAGATGAAAGAAAACTTGATTTTAAGCCGTTAGGTATAGCGATAAAAAAAGCTCGGGAAGCAAAAGGGTGGACACAGGAATATCTTGCCCAACTGGTAGACCTTACGCCACGCTCTATTATGTATATAGAGAACAGGGGGCAGCACCCAAGGCTTAACAAATTTTATCTCATTACTACCTTGCTTGACATCTCTGTAGACCAGTTCTTTTTTCCATGCAATGAAGATGGCGACAACAATCGCCGCAAACAAGTTGATGTACTGTTGAATGATATGGAAGAAAAGGAGCTTATCGTGATGGAAGCTACGGCTCAAGGCTTGAAAAAGGCAAGAGAAACTGCGGAATAATTAACGCTGTTTTCGTAAGCCAAGCCAACTGAAAAAAGTGCGACACCTACACAGGCTATCGCACTTTTTAGGTTATTTTTTTATTCTCCACACAAATCATAAAGCTGTTCACATCGGTTTTGAATATCTAAGATTTCTGTTTCGGTTAAACTCCTGCGGTTATGAGTAAGTTGTTGCTCTAAAAAATCACGATAGCCATCAAGTAAGGCATCCCGTAAAAGCTCGGGGGCTTTGCAATGTTCCACACCAAACCATTGCTCATCTTTTTCATCCCAAATCATAACGGTGTATCCTCGCTTAGTGTTCACCACCTCCAAAACACTATCTTTATTTAGGTAATCGTTGAATACTTCTAAAACCTTTTCAAAGGTCATCATTTTATCAGCCCTTTCATATTTTAGGTGCTTATATGTAAGTAGTTTATATACTTATTACGACTATGATAATAAAAGTAAATCATCGTGTAAAGGATACGGATATTGTTTGCGAACAAAAGTGGCAAGCAATGCCGGTGTTAATACACTCGGCCCACAGAGGGAAAAATCCTGACGTGATTTCCCCCTCTGCTTTGCTTGTTGAGGGCAGCGCCCCCAAGCCCCTTTGAACGCAGAATTTCATTCTGCGGCTACGCGTCCGATGGACGCTTATGACCATGACCGGCTTACCGCTGGCCGTGGTCTTTTTCTTGTTCTTTTTTCTGTTCCTCATCCATTTTCAGCAGCCGATCCACATTGGCCTTTGCCGTCAAAAGTTCCCGCATTTCCTCACGGGAACGCCGGTACTCGGCGTAGGTTTTCTTCTTTTCCTCCAGCAGTTTGGCATACTCAGATTGCAGGTCTTTGACCTTGGGCAGCTTCTTCACTCCCATCTCATCAAAGGCATTTTTTGCCGCCTGATGGAGCAGAATTTCTTGCTCATGTTCCTCCCGAAATTTTCGGGAATAACCGGCCTTGCGATAGGCAACATAGGTCTCGCGGGTCTTGGCATAATTAACGATATGGGTACGCAGGACGGCGATCTCTGCCATGCGTTTCTCCGTCGCCTTAATCTGCGCTGACAGCTCATTGTGATGGGCGGTAGCCGCCACCGCTTTTTCTTCCAGCTCTGTATAGTCCAGTAGGTGATGTTCGGTAAGAAAATTCACGGTCTGCGCCATCTGTTTTAAGTTAAAAACCTTGGCCCAGCGTGCATATCCAGCACCTTTCCCGGCCTGCAATTTTGCCTGAATATCCACCAGCAAATTGACCTTGGGTGGCTCCGGCTGCACGGTGGATTTCTTGCGGGGCGTGTGCTGCTTTTCTCCAGCCAGCACCGCACGGATTTCTGTTTCGCTGTACCCGGCTCCCAGCTTGTCATCCATACGGGCTACATTCTTCCAGCCGGGAGCTTTAAGGCGGATTGCTTTCCCGCGCCGAGATACCTCGCAGCCCATCTCGGAAAGCAGTTGCAGAAGTGTGTCAAAGTCTGCTGGCTTTTGCTCCAGCGCCCGGTCAATCATCACCCGTAGCTGTTCCCGATGGGAGGGCTTGGCTTGTTCGCCCAGCCACTTGTTGTAGCTTTTTCCGTGGGGCTTGGGGTTCTCCACAATGGATAGTCCGTTCTCGATACAAATGGTGTCACTTAAACGTCGAACAGCTCTGGTGCTTCCCCAAAAGTTACGGAACTTCCGGTCACAATCCATATTGACCGCCGACCAGATGATGTGATTATGAATATGCGATTTGTCGATGTGGGTGCAGACCACAAAGGAATGATTGCCTTTGGTGAACCGCCTGGCAAATTCTATGCCCAGCCGGTTGGCTTCCTCCGGTGTGATCTCTCCGGGCCTGAACGACTGGCGCACATGGTAGGCGATCACATCATCTGTACCGCGCACTCGTCCGGTGGCGGCAATATACTGCCGCTTTGCCAACAGAAACTCTGCATCAGCAGTGCGGCTGTCACATCCATAGCTGGTAATCAATTTTCCGTTGTCGGTCTTTTGGGGATTTGCCACATAGTCAATAATATCGCTGATGGCACGGCTCTCAGTCCGACCCTTGCCGATATGCAGCGGCATGATGCGTGTGGTTGCCATAAGGGAGACCTCCTTTCCAAAAAAGAAACGGCCTGCATGGTGCAGACCGCTTTTGTTATTCTATTAAATCGTCCTCATCGAGAAAATCAAAATTGTCCTCGATGTCCTCTAACCGCTTCGGAGGAAACCTCATCTCGTATTGTTCTTTTGCCAGCGCACGAACTTCCCGGCGCTTATCTTTCATTCGGTTCTTCAGCCAGGAAATCTGCTCCTTTGATAATCTCCATGGGAGATTCAGCAAGCGGTTTATTGTCATTTGCTCCGCTTGCTTCTCCGGCGGCAAAGAAGCACAGGATTTACAGACGTGCGCCGCATGACCTTTGCCGGAAAATTTTTCATTAGCCTTATATTCTCCGCAGACTTTACAATAATGGCCGTGCTTCTTCATAGGCTCGATTCCTTTTCACTGAGAGCGTATAAACTGCGCACCGCCCCCATGATGATGTTCCACTCCAGATCTGCCGCATAGGAAAATTTTTTGCGGTACGATTCCCAAAGTTTCTGCATAACCGAGCTGTTCTCCACTTCCTCAAAAACTTCGGCAGCTTCTGCAAGATGTCGTTCTGTCCCGCGTTTGTGAGCAGTGGCCCGCAGCGCATCATGGAGAATCTGAGGGTCCAATGTATTCCCATGCAGCTGTTCCAGAATATAAATGTCATAGAAATCTCTCATGCGGGTGTTGGTGGTAGTTCTGGTAATGATCGTTTCCAGCTTTTCGGCCAGAACCGTTTCCAGATTGTACGCCCAAATATCAATGGAGCGATCTTCCAGCATCAGCTTGAAAGAGTAGCGGATCTCCCTGGGGGTAATGGCATCCCCTGTGGAAATGTCAATCTTCAAAGGCGTCACCACACCGTCAAAGGTTGTAGTCATATTTACGCGAATCCCCGGATATTCCGCCTCATCCATAATCTCCGAAATACTTTTCAGCTGGAATTTGACGCCATCATCAAGCGGGACACTCACAATAGCGGAAATCAAATTCTCTATGTCCTCCACATTGACATTGGCTCCTTTTACAGTAGCGTCCAAATCCATCGTGGAACGGGCATCCAGACCAACCATAGCCGCTACCAGCATACCGCCTTTCAGAATAAATTTGTCACGATATTCAGAAAGGGAGATACGCTCCAGAAAACGCTCCATCATGTAGTTCCGCATCAAGAGCTGGGCGTCCGCAGATTTTTTTCTGGAAAGATTGCGGATCAGATCCTTCAACTGCCTTGCTGTTTTTATCATAAAAGCACCTCCAAATACTGCCGCAGAATTTTTTCTACCCGGAACATACCGGCATACCGCATCAATGTCCGCAGGTCTTTGTCTTTTCTTCTGGCATACATCTTTAATGCCCCTTGAAAAGTCTGCATCTCCATGTTGTTCCTGCTGCGGAGCAGGTCGCAGATGGTGCGCTCCAGGTCATAGACAGGAACTGTATGCCCAAATGGTGTCTGAGCCGTTGTCAGGCCCACCCCATGCAGTTCCGCCTTAATGGTGAATACCTGTACGCCCTCTGCTTTCAGCTTGGAGGGATTATATCCGGTCTTGACTGTGACCGTATATTCCAGCGGCTCGCGGTCTGTCAGATCGTGAAAAAATAAAGCTGTCTCATGGGAAAACACTGCCTGTTCGACCCGCAGATGAAGTAAGTACATGGCATCGACCCAGGCATCCTTGGAAAGATAAATTCCATGCGCGACCCGCTCCAATTCCCGTGAGTGCACATAATCATAAAAAACAGGCTTAGAAATACCAGCAGATACTACTTGAGCTGTTCGCAGCATCCCATCCTGTGTTTCCAGCAGCTGATCCAGCTGTTCAAATTGTCCCACCGTACCACTTCCTTTCACACTAATATTATAAGCAATATTAGTTCAAAAGTAAAGTGATGAAAATTCGGCATAATTTTACCGACAGCTTAACGTTCAACAGTTTTGGAAATATGAAGTGGCAGCAAAATAGACAACCTCAGCTGCCCATTTCATCACGATATGAAATAATCTGCTTCTTTTTCTGTTTGGCACACCGTAACGTTGTGGCTGCTCCGCCCCAATCATGGAGAACATAGGCCACCACTACATCGGCGGACTCTACCATCCAGCGATTTCTATGAGAAATCGAAAAACGGCGCGGTACGTTTTCCAGCGGTGGATACACGGTACTGTCATAGCCAGAAACATCCCGGCCAGTGTTCAAATATGCCAATACAAGAACCAGCTCGATTTGCGGATACTTTTTCTTTTGTTCCCGTAAAATAGACGCTGCTAAACTGTCGAACTCTCCATATCCTCCAAGATAAAAAGTTGTTGCTCCTTGCTCAATTAGGTCTTGTGTTACATTGCGAAGCCAATTCGCAATATTGTCTGCCTTTGTGATTTGCGAATGGCCACAAAAAGTTACGTTCATACGATGGCACCCCTATTACCATCATACTGCAAATAGCTCTATTAGTACAGGTACAGGGACTAATTTAGCAAAACTGCCCATATACTAAATATAGTACAGTCACAGGGGCGGTGTATAGAATGAAGCTAAACGAGGCGGTAAGCAAACGTCTGTTAGAATTACTAGATGAAAGAAAAATGACACAATATCAACTGTATATGAAAAGCGGTGTTCCCAAGTCTACGATTGGAAATGTCATCAACTGCTCGTATGATTCGGTTAAGCTACGGATCATTCATGAGATGTGCCAAGGAATGGGGATTGGGATAGATACCTTTTTTGCATCGCCGCTTTTTCAAGAAGATAACCTAGAACCATAAAACCTCCGACGAAATTCGTCGGAGGTTTTCATATTATCCATAAACCAAATCTTGAATGATAAACTTCAAGTCCTGTACCTTGCCCAGTAGCCAGATTGCAGCCATTGGCAAACCATAGGGACTAATGAGAAATGCTATCACCAGCAGGATAATGCCGTTTTGCAAGGAGTAAGTAATCAGAACTGCCACACCCAGCAGGGCAACCACCATGCTGATAAGCCCCAGCACCAAACCGGAGACATAGACAATCCCCACACAAATCCAGACGAACAGGGTCAGCGACAGAATCACCGGAGCCATTAAAATCTTCAACGGCAGTTTCAGAATGAACCAGATCGCCCTCATTTTTCTTCCTCCTTCCATCGTTCCCGAAAGCTCTGACAGAGAATTTCTGCCTGTCTTTCATCTTCTTCCGTCACTTCTCGGCATCCTTTGGTTAGCCGCAGTTCCTCATAGCTGCGATAATCAGATAACAGCACCTCGAATAGTTCGTCCGGTGTCCGGCTGAGAAGTCCATCCACACAGTAGCGGGAATCTCCATTCCATGTGACGCGGAGATAACCTTCTCGACAAGGGAGGACTTCTTCCTCTAGATCACAGTCCAAATACTCACGAAAAATCTCCAACACCTTCTCAAAGGTTTTCATCTATTCTCAACTCCTTTGCGGCAATCTGTTTTCTACCCATATTATCCTTCCAACATTTCAAAAAGACAAGGATATGGGCAAAAGAAAAAACGGAGGAAGGCGCGGCGAAAAGAACGCCGTTCCTCCCTCCGCAGTTGGGGCATATATCCCTGTTACGAAAGCCTGGAAAGCTGGGTTAGGATTTCTTTCACGCCCTCCCATAACTGCTCCTGCCGTTGGGCTATATCCTCCAGGTCAGCATCATAAATCCGCCCCGTTTCATGTACCCGTCGGGTGAGCTGGTTCAGGTTATTGCTGCTTCGGCGCAACAGGGATACCAGTTCCTTCAGCTCCGGCAAGTCCAGCTGTACCACATAGCCGTCCACAGCCATCTTCCGCAGATAGGCGCTCAGGTTTTTTGTTCCGAACTGTGCCATTTTCTGCTGGATCGCTTCCATCTCCGCATCGGAAACCCAAAACAGGACCGGCACATCCCGTTTACGCTTTTTGGCGCTCATCGTTCCGGCTCCTGTTTCTTCGATAAAGCAGGCTTGTGGGTGGTAGGCTCCTGTTTGAGCTTTTGCAAGACAGAGCCTTTCTCCGGTTCCTGAAGCGTTTTTCGTGCCTGCCGTGTAAACAGATCGGTCAGACCAAGATTGACCTCATCCACAACCAGATAAGCACAGTGGCGCGAAGTGCCGCTGTCCTCCGGCATGGGAATGGTCTTTGCCCAGGCTTTGTTGTCACGGGAAACGCGACCGTCGCTGTCCTTATGCTGGATGGTGTTGGCAAGGATGAACTGTACTCGTTCCGACCCGAACTTTTCCAGCACCGCCTTAACCGCAGACTCCGTATCCAGTCGGTTATCCGCATAGTGGGCGCTGATGGCGTGTTCAATGGCCTCTTTACAGTCAAAGTTTGCCTGATAAGAGCGGTTATATTGTGCCATCTCCCCATGCTGGGACGCATAGGCGGCAGAATGGAGATAGAGAGGGATGGACCGCTGTTCTTCCAAAACCTTACACACATCATCCGCTCGGTTTTCAATGCTGTCCCGGATCACATCCATGTAGCCGGTCTCCAGCTTCTCAAAGTGACGGTACACATCGGCCAGCGGTGTAGGCGAATCCAAAAGCGCCTGGGCCTGGGCATCGGTCAGCTCCAAGTCCTCCATCGCCATCACAATGTCCTCCCGGACGGTGTACTCATAGGTATGGTGCAGGATTTCCTCCGGGGGCTGGCTTTTCAGCCAGTCCCGGTATTTGTCCTGTTCAGCGGCCATCTTCTCATAAAGGGCCGTATTCAGATCGTTGGTATTCATGTTATCGCACCTCCTCATGTTGTTTCGGTTTCTTTTCAGGGCTACGGGGTGGCACCGGGCGCTTCAAGCTGTCCAGCACCGAAGGCCGTGCGCTCTTGGCAACCACAGTTTCCGGCTGGGCATGGCCCTTGCCGTCAATGTTCAGCAGCGTGTCCAGTTCCACCAGACGGGCGGACTTGACTCGCAGATCATCCTCAAAGGGAAACGGCTTTCCGATTTCCTCTTTGGCTGCGGCCTGCTGTTGGTAAAGGTTGTCCAGCTGGTTTTTCACGGCTTCCAAACGCTGAGGCATTTGAGCCAGTGCATTGTCGATACGGGTGAGGTTTCCGCGCGGGTCTGTGCCGAGGCTTGCCCGGTGGGTCATCTGGCCTTTCAACAGGAGCGTATATTCCTGTTTCCAAGCGGAAAACTCCACGGACATAGTAAAGCCCCGATAGCTGCCGATCTGCACCGGTTCGGAGCCTTTGACCTCCTTACAGGCGTCCAGCAAGGCTGCACCGGCGTTTTCTTTGTCAGTCAGCACATCGCCCCGGATCTCCATTCCAGCAAAGCCATCCTCCGGGTGAGGATGGGCGGCCAGGGTCTCCAGATCCGCTTCAAAGCCTTTAATAAACCCCTTGTTAGTTTCGATTTCCTGGGGGAAGTATTTGAGCAACTGATCCTCCAGGCGGTACTGCTTGCTCTGATGGTCAGCTTTCATCAGCTTCAGACGCGCAACCTCCACATCCAAATCCATGCGCTCCTTGATACGGGGGTCTCCGGCGCACAGGGCCTTGATCTCGGCAAAGGACAGCGCCGTTTCGTCCACATCATCGCAGGAGCGGACCGGGCTTTTGCTGGTCATGATTTGCGAAATGAATTTCTGTTTGTTCTCCACCGTCTGCCACAGGTAGGCATCGAAAGTTCCCTCGGTAACATAGCGGTACACATGGACCAGCGGATTCTGGTTGCCCTGGCGCTCGATACGGCCCTTGCGCTGGGCAAGGTCTCCCGGACGCCACGGACAATCCAGGTCATGGAGCGCCACAAGCCGGTCCTGCACATTGGTGCCAGCGCCCATTTTGGAGGTGCTGCCCAGCAGGACGCGCACCTGCCCAGTGCGAACCTTGGAAAACAGTTCTTTCTTCTGCACCTCGGTCTTGGCTTCGTGGATAAAAGCAATCTGCTCGGCGGGCATTCCCTGGGCGATGAGCTTCTGGCGGATGTCCTCATAGATGGTAAAGGCAGGCTCAGGCTCATCCAACGGCACAGCCTGTTCCAGCGCATGAAGTGTGGGATTATCCAGCTGTTTGGCTGCCTTTTTGGAGGGGGCTGCCTGGGGCGTGGAAATGTCGCAGAATACCAGCTGGGTCAGCTTGTCAGCCTCGCCGTCCCGCCAGATCTGCATGATATTACCCACACACTGATTGACCTTGGTGCCGGGTTCATCCGGCAGCAGCTGGTTGATGATACGCTGGTCCAGACCCAGCTTGCGGCCATCGCCGGTAATCTTGAGCATATTGTCCTCTGAGGGGTCAACGCTGCCGCTGTGTACCCTGGAGGCGCGCTCGGAGAGAACCTGCACCATCTCTTTTTGGTGTTCAGTAGGCTGGGCCACGATGTTGTGGTATTCCACCTCCGGGGTGGGCAAGTTCAGCTGATCGGCGGTTTTGATGTCGGCAACTTCACGGAACAAGTTCATCAGCTCCGGGAGGTTGAAAAACTTGCTGAATCTCGTTCTTGCCCGGTAGCCGGTGCCTTCCGGTGCCAGCTCCAGCGCCGTGACGGTTTCTCCGAAGCGGCTGGCCCAGCAGTCGAAGTGGGTCATGTTCAGCTCTTGCAGGCGGTCATACTGGAGATACCGCTGCATGGTGTAAAGTTCGGTCATGCTGTTCGATACGGGGGTGCCAGTGGCGAAAATCACACCACGGTTTCCGGTCAGTTCATCCATATAGCGACACTTTGCAAACATATCGCTGGACTTTTGGGCATCGCTTGTGGAGAGACCTGCCACATTCCGCATCTTGGTGTATAAAAACAGGTTTTTATAGTTATGCGCCTCATCGACGAACAGGCGGTCCACACCCAACTGCTCGAATGTTACCACATCGTCCTTGCGGCTCTCGGCCTGCAATTTCTCCAGCCGGGCTTCCAGGGACTTCTTGGTGCGTTCCAACTGCTTGACCGTGAAACGCTCACCGCCGCTGTACTTCACCTCGGCAATGCCCTCGGTGATCTCGTCGATCTGCTCCTGAAGGAGCCGTTCCTGACGCTCTCGGCTGATGGGGATTTTCTCAAACTGGCTGTGTCCCATGATGATGGCGTCATAATCGCCGGTGGCAATGCGGGCGCAGAACTTCTTGCGGTTGTGGGTCTCAAAGTCCTTTTTGGTGGTGACAAGAATGTTGGCGGAAGGATAGAGCCGCAGAAACTCCGACGCCCATTGTTCGGTCAGATGGTTCGGTACCACAAAGAGGGATTTCTGACACAAGCCCAGGCGCTTACTCTCCATGGCGGCAGCCACCATTTCAAAGGTTTTACCAGCGCCTACCTCGTGCGCCAACAGCGTATTGCCGCCATATAGCACATGAGCGATAGCGTTTTTCTGGTGTTCCCGCAAGGTGATGGCCGGGTTCATACCACCGAAAGTAATGTGTCCGCCGTCGTATTCACGGGGACGGGTGGAGTTCATTTCCTCATTGTACTGGCGGACCAGAGCTTGGCGGCGGTCCGGGTCTTTCCAAATCCAGTCTTTGAAAGCGTCCCGGATCGCTTGCTGCTTTTGGGCGGCCAGGGTGGTCTCTTTGGCATTCAACACCCGGCGCTCTTTGCCGTCTGCATCCTCTATGGTGTCGTAGATACGGACATCCCGCAGGTTCAGGCTGTCCTCCAGAATCTTGTAGGCATTGGCACGGCTGGTTCCGTAGGTGGTATAGGCTGCCACATTGTTCTGGCTTACAGAGCTTTTGCCGGTGATCTGCCACTCAGCGGTGAAAGAAGAATAGTTGACCTCGATATTGCGCTGGAGATAAAACGGCGTGTCGAAGGTCTCATACATAAACTGCTGGATGTACTCTTTGTCGATCCAGGTAGCGCCCAGGCGCACCTCAATCTCCGACGCATCCAGGTCTTTGGGCTGGGCAGCGGTAAGGGCCTCCACATTGACTGCAAAGGAAGGGTCCTGCTGTGCGGCCCGCTGTGCCTGACGCAGCTTGCGCCGCACATTGCCGGACAGGTATTCGTCGGCTGTTACATAATGGGGAGTGCCGTCTTTCTCCAACTGCCCAGGTACACGGAAGATCACGCCTTGCAGCTCGGCGGCCAGTTCGTCGCCGGTCTTGCCGGTCAACTCCGCCATATACGCCATATCGACAAAGGCTTTTTCGGAAATTGATACGGCCAGAGCTTCACTTGCGGTATCCACAGTGTCCACCGCCTTGTGGGGCTTGATGGTGCGCTTGGTGAACATATCCGCCTTGCGCTCCAGCTTGCCGTCCTCGTCAATGACTTCCAGCGCGCAGAGCAG
The DNA here is from genome assembly GCF_057005535.1 of Subdoligranulum sp. DSM 23681. NCBI lineage: Bacteria > Bacillati > Bacillota > Clostridia > Eubacteriales > Oscillospiraceae > Subdoligranulum > Subdoligranulum sp. DSM 23681. The sequence continues at coordinate 978,782 of NZ_CM168050.1, forward strand.
ATAGTAGCTGGAATCATCAGCAAAGGCCAGCCGGTTCGCCCGGTCATTGATAAGACCATATTTTGCAGAGAAGCTGTCATAGAGCCGGTTCAGTTCGGCCTGTTTGTCCTGGATGGCGCTGTCCGGTGTGGCGGCGTCCATTTGCAGATCAATGAGCTGCTGGACACATTCTCGCAGACCCACCAGTCCTTTCACACGGGCTTCGGCGGTGGCATTCAGGTCAGGCCGTACCATACAGCTGTTTTCACGGTAATACACATCGCCGTCCACAACGGTGTAGGAGTAATTTTTCACATTGGGGTCAGCAGGGATAGAAGTGTCGATGGCTTCGCCCTCGCCCAGCTCCGGCAGCTCGGCCTCCTGGTAGGTGCCGCGAATGTACTTCACGGCATCATGCAGCTGATCGGCAAGCTCCAGCCCCTCGATGGGGTTCACGGTGTAGTCCATGCCGTGGGCGGTGCTTTCCGGTTCCTGTCGGCCCAGCACCATTTCCGGGTGGTCCAGGAAATAGCGGTTGATGGCAAAGCCGTCCTCGGTCTGCCCGGTCTGCGTCCACTCCGGCACGATGTCCAACGGACGGTCACGCTTTTGCAGGAAGATGATGTCCGAAACGACCTCGGCACCTGCGTTCTTTTTGAAAGCGTCATTGGGCAGACGGATGGCCCCCAGCAGTTCGGCGCGCTGAGCAAGATACCGGCGCACGGTGGAATCCTTGGCGTCCATCGTGTAGCGGCTGGTGACAAAGGCCACCACGCCACCGGGACGAACCTGATCCAGAGCCTTGGCGAAAAAGTAGTTGTGAATGCTGAAATTCAGCTTGTCATAGGCTTTATCCCGAACCTGATACTGGCCAAACGGAACATTACCCACCGCCAGATCGTAGAAATCCCGCCTGTCGGTGGTCTCAAACCCTGCCACGGTGATGTCGGCCTTGGGGTAGAGCTGCTGGGCAATACGCCCGCTGATGGAATCCAGCTCCACGCCGTAAAGACGGCTGTTTCGCATTTCCTCCGGCAGCATACCGAAGAAATTGCCTACACCACAGGACGGCTCCAGGATGTTGCCGGTCTCAAATCCCATGCGGCCCACAGCCTCGTAAATCGCTTTGATGACCGTAGGGCTGGTGTAGTGCGCGTTGAGGGTGGAACCTCTGGCAGCAGCGTATTCCTCCGGGGTCAGCAGTTCCTTCAGCTGGGCATATTCCTTGCTCCAGCTTTCCTTGTCGGGGTCAAAGGCATCGGCAAGGCCGCCCCAGCCCACATACCGAGAAAGGATTTTCTGCTGTTCCGGCGTTGCCTGCTCGGTGGTTTCCTCCAGGTATTTCAGCAGCTTGATTGCCTCGACATTGGCCTGGAACTTAGCCTTGGGGCCGCCTTCGCCCAGGTGATCGTCAGTGATACGGAAATTCTCGGCGGTGCGACGCAGATTGGCCTTGTATTCCTCATAAGAGGCTTCCTCGGCAGCTTTGACATTGGGGAAGGTCTGCCACTCGCCGTTTACCTGAATGGAAACGGGGTGTTCGTCCAGTACCTCATCCAGAGTCTTTTCCGGCTCGACAGCAGGCGTGGGCGGCTCCGGCTCATTGGTTCGCAGGGTCTGAACAACCACATCATAGGGCAGATTGTTCTTATCGCCCGGATAGACAGCCACAGTCTCGGCTTGGAAGGCCGGGGTTTCGGCAGCCGGTTCGGGGCGTTCCTGCTCAAAACCGTCCAACTGACGGGCATACATCCCGCGCAGCAAAGGCGCAACCTCGCTCCACTGGAAGAACAGCATGGCCAGACGCTTTTCATCTGCATCCAGCACTTCCAGCTCGATACCTTCCGGCATCGTGCGGTAATCGGCGGTCTCGCCGGTCTCCAGCTCCATCGTTTCCACGATGTTGGGATAGGCCCGGCTCAGCCACAAGGCTACCTCCTGGTTACTCTTGCCGTTGCGAAGAAGCTCGGAAAGCTCCGCCTTGTCCGCCTCACCAATCAGGCCATGGGCCAGCACATCCCGAAGGTCCTGGTCCACCGTATCCAGATTTGCAGGCAGGAATTCGGTATAGAAGTCGTTGCGGTTATCCTCCCGCAAAAGCTGCTCAAACCGTTCCCGGCTCTCAGCCCGGTAGATGGGATAGCTCATGCCGGTGGGCAGCAGCTGCACCGTGTCATCCCGCAGCTCTGTGATCTGATGGGGCCGGTCATCCAGATAGACAATATCACCCACATTGTAAGGAGGAACCGCTGGATCGTAGGAGGTTCGCTCCCGGAGTGTGCCACGAGCCGCAGCGTATTCCTCATCTGAAACCAGAACACGCAAATTATGGGGAGAAGGCTGTTCCGGCTCATCTGCCGGGACGCTCTCTCTGGATATGGCCTCCACATCCGCCATAACACGCTGGATGAATGGGTCATTATCCAGTTTTTCCTCATCCACCAGTTCACCATTCACAATGCCGCGCTCGGCCAAAGCCTCCCGAATGGCGATGGGGTCGATGTTGTCGAACCGGTCCTGTTCCGCTTCGGTGTAGAACCGGTCCTCCTTGATAAGCTGAGCGATCCGGCGCTGTACCTTGGGCCAGGGCAGCACCGTTCCTTCGGGGCTTTCCGGGCGAACCGAAAACGGGGTTTTGCCATCGCCGCCGTCAAACTCATGGGCCAGCCATGCAGCGGTATCTTTTTCCCGCCCATGTTTCTCCATGTAACGGACAACGGCGTGTTTACTTTCGATTTTGCCGTTCCAGTCCTGGATAGCCTTGTCGATGTCATTGTCCGTGAGAGGGTGCAGCAGCTCATGGAGCTTGGGATAGGTCTCGTCGATGATTTCTCGATGAAGGCGCTGGCGGAACTCCGGTGTGTCGGAATAGAGGCGGAGCAGCTCCATGTTGCCAGATCCCAGGACAGCACGGCGAATAGCGGCATTGCCCTCGATCACGGCGTTCTCATGGTCACTGTGACCGCAGGCATTGCGATATGGCACATCTTCCATAACAGCGGCAAGTACAATGGGCTTGTATTGCTCATGCAGTTCTCGAATCGTAGGGGCTGCGGCTGCTTCGGTCTCCTGAAATACTCTGGTCCCGTCTGCGCCAAACTCCGCTTCCTGGGCATTGATGTGCTGTTCCGCCTCATGGTCGATAGAGGGCATGGAATACTCCTGCCGCTCCCTGCCGCCCTTCGGGACAGCGGAAATGGTCACATCATGCTTATCCCGCAGCTGTTCCACAACCTGCTCCAGCCGGTTTGCCGGAAAGCCGCACATTTCCACACGGCCACCGCCGGGGATAGCGCGGGTCGTGAGATTGAGGTCCAGTTCCGCAGCAGCAGTTTTGGCGTCCTCACCGTACAGCTCAAAAAAATCCCCCATTTGGTAGAGGATTATATCATCCGGGTGGCGCTCCTTGACGCCGTTGTATTCCCACACAGCCGGGTCCGGCTGCTGGGCTTGCAGGGCATCTTCTTCCGCCAGGGCCTTTTCTGCCTGGATTTTGTCATACTCCGCCTGTTCCTGTTCTGTGAGATAGCGTCCCTTCTGGATCAGGTCGGTAATCCGTTTGGCGACTTTCTCCCAGGTGAAATGCACATCCGGGCAGCCGTCTTTTTTGTAGTGCAGACCTTTTCCGTCGTGGCTTTCATCGCTTTTCATTGCACCGGACAGGGCATGGGAGTGACCGCCAATACCATACTTATGTTTGAGAAAATCCACCTTTTCCTTATCCGTATGGGGTTCCTGGAAAAAGGTGAAAACTCGGCCCTTACCGCCCTCAAATCCGCTGCCTCTGGTCATGGCGGCGTCGATCTCGTCCTCAGAGATAAACTGCTTGACCGAAGGTACTTCCGTCAACTGAGAGGTAAAGGTGGTGCGAGGCAAGGACAGATCTTGCAGGTTCTCCCAAATTTCTTTGGGTTTATGGTAGTGGAAGCGCAGCAAATCCCGATCCTGCTGGTAGGCCGTCCAGAAGGCAGCATATTCTTCCGCAAGGTTCTGGCGAAACTCCGGGCTTTTCAGCTGTTCGGTGAGCCATGCAGATTCCTCCGGGAAACCGCGCCCCGGATTGTTGGAAAGGATGGGCAGATACCCGGCTTCTCTGGCTTCCTCGCTGAAATCGTGGTACAGATTCCAGAACTTTTCCGCGAGGAGGGAGCGTTCATAGCCCGCAGCCTCAGCCAGCTCCACATTGGTGGCAAACTGGCCGTCCTGCAAAAGCTGGCCGATACGCTCAGCGGCACTCTCCCAGGAAATGACCTGGGCGGACTTATCGTAACGGGCAGTTTTACCGTGGGAAAGATGGATTCCATCCTCGGCATACCATGCAGTGATGCTGCCAATCCCGTTGCCGCCATGGTACAGGGTTTTCAGGGTGTCTGCGATCTCGGTGGTGGACTTCTGCTCCTCAAAGGCCGCGACAATGCGCTCTCTCTGGCGATAGGTGTTGCCGCCCAGCCGCAGCACATGGTCGATGTCAGCCTGGGCAAAAGAAAAAGCAGAGGATGTTTTCACATTCTCTGCTTCATCTATGATTCTGATTTGTTCTGCTTCGGAGAGGAAGAAACTCAGCTGTGAATAAGCTCCGCCATCAGAATCTCCTCGGCCTGTGCTTTGCAGGTGTTCATCAGGCCCACCCAGCGCATCGGGTCGCTGGCTTTCAGCTGCTCCGTCGCGCCCGCGTCTTTCGCCAGCTGGGGCATCATCTGCTCCAGACGGCTCTGCGCTGTCTCGTCGATCTCGATGAGGTGCGGGTACAGCTTCTCGGTCAGCAGCAGCTGATTGTAAATCAGGGGCCGGTGTTCCTTCAGGTACGCTTTCCGCATCCTGCCGTACTTGCCCAGGGGCTTCTCCGGCTGTTCGGTCAGCTTCAGGTCGGGAATCTGATAATCTCCGTTCATCGTGTAAGTCAGGCTGTTCTCCATGTGTAACGCTCCTTTCCGCGAGTTGCTCGCGCTCATAGATCTGGATGGTGACGCCGATCTGCCGCAAAACCTGCTGGTTAATCTGGCTGACCGCCGCGCCCAACGCCCCAACCGTGGCCGGGGTATTGAAATCGAAAATCGGCATGAAGTCCTCATGCTGGAAATATTGTTCCGTATCCAGCCCACAGCGAGACATCAGGGCATAGGCGATACTGACGGTGGCGGCGGACTTAAATTGGACTTCGATGTTGTAATCATCGTACTCCGCCAGGAACGAACCGTCAACGATATAGCGGAAATCTCTCTGATGATCGTCCCAATACTCACTCGCCAGCTTTCCGGCTACATCCGTGAGCTGCTGGGCGAGATTGTCACCGGCAACGCCGTAGTTTTGCTCCAGCATGGCCGACACAGGCCCAATGTGCTGTTCTTCCAGCTGCCACAACCAGGGTGTACGGGAATGTTCACGGGTGCCGGTATCGGAAATATCGAACACATAGCGCAGGCGAAGCTTGTCGCCGGAATCGTCCACCAGGGCAATACCCTTGGAGCCACGGCGCACATACCGTCCCATTTTTTCATTCCACAGGTCATACTCGGCGCAGGCGGTGGCATCCGGGCGCTGGGCGTAAATCATCATTTGCTCGTGGAATGGGTATTTATAAAGGCGGGCGGCGGTGGTGAGAAAAGCCGTCCACTCCTTCCAGCTGCCTACAAGCTGGGTCGATACCTGTTCGGCCATCTGCCGGTAAAATTCAGCTTTGGATGGCATGGTTTTCTGTCCTCCCTTCATGTTGAATAGAAATGGGACGGCATATCAGGCCGTCCCATCAGGTCTTTATGTGTGTTTTTTACTCGTCGAAATCTGGGTACAGCTCCAGTTCGGCAAACTCGGTGTCGTTCATAGCTTGGAGTTTACCCAGGGCGCTGTCCGTCAGTTCCCGCAGCTCGGCTTCCTCCGGCGAAAGCTCACCGCGCATCTCCGTCAGAGCGTCGATCAGCCCGGTGCGGCTGCCGGTGTTGTAGATGCAAAGAAGGTTCGTTTCCTCAAAGGTGAAGTTGTTCATATCAAAGCTCCCTTTCCGCGCTCTTTTTTTGCGCTGTCTTTTTGTGTTCCGTCTTGGGCTGGCTTTTCAGCTGCTCCATTACGGACTTTTTCTTTTCCCGTTCCTCTCGATGGACGGCTGCTGCCAAGTCCATAAGAGAAATGGGCTGACCACTGCGGGCCTGTTGTTCCAGCTGGGCCACTGTCGGCTCCTTTGGGCCGTTATTGATGATACCGTCGATCATGCCGTAATCATCTTCCACCGTCATTTCCGCATTTCTCAGCGAATTTTCCGGCAAGAAACCTTGCACCTGGGTGAAACCAACACTGTCGCAGTAATGACAGGATACCTGACCATTCTGCTTGATGGCAACGATGTCACTGACGCTCATAGACGGGCTGTGAAAATCCACCGGCTTTTGCAGATTGAACTGCTCATACAGCCTTTCCAGCTGCTCCATAGTGCTGCCGGAACCGTCCAGAGGGGCGGTATAGATAAGGTCATAGTTACTCCGCTCTACGGACAGATTGTGCGATTGCAGCCAATCCAGATTCATAAAACGCACATTCTGCGGGTCATCCTTGCTCACCTGATAAATAGCAAAACAATTTCCCTCATGGGAAAGAAACGCCTGTTCCCGTTCCAACTGCCGATCCTGTCGTTCCAAAACTTTTTCGTGAAAGTCCGGGCTTTGCTCCCATTCCTCGCGGGACACAGCAAAGATACCGTCATGGGCGTCCAGGTCGGCAGTGTCAAAGGCCATTTCCGGGTTTTCACCCTCCTGGACGATATAAACGGTCAGGTCTCGCTCCATCAGCTCATAGGCTCGCTCTTTGGAGAGGGGCAGAAGGTCACCGTCCAGGTAGCCGCATTTCTCCAGATCATCCTGAGTCAGTGCCGGGTCCGGCATGGGATACTCGTCCAACGCCTGCTCCTGGGCATCCGGCAGCTGGGTGGCGGCAGCTTCTGTGGTCTGCTGGCTGACCTGTTCCTGCATCTGGTGGTAAGCCGCCTCCTGCAAAGTCTCGATCATGGACAGCGGCGCATACTTGATGGACTTGCCGCCCATCCCCAGGTCCTCGCAGATATGGCTAACCGCTGTGGAACGGCCCATATCCGGCCCGTCCAACTGGCCGCCGTCCATCTGCTTCATGGTTGCCACATCGTAGAGCGTGTAGTCCCAGCCGGTGTCGCAGGGCTGAACATGAAGGTAGCTGGTATCATCCAGCACCAACAGGGCCTCCCGGTACTCGGCGCTGGGCTGGACACTTTCGGTATTTTCCGGCTCGGTCAGCTGTTCCGGTTCAGTCATCGGCACCAGCTGATCCAAGCGTCCCATAAGCTCGGCAGCTTTTTGGGTGGTTTCATCCGGTTCATCCTCGTTCACGATATTCTGGAGCCATTCGCGTACACCGCTGGCATCTCCGCTTCGGAGTGTGGCAGTCAGTTCGTGCAGTGCGTCCTCACGGCTATCTGCATTGTTCCGATACTCATAAGGGTCATAATCGAAAGTGAACTGGTCGATGTCTGCTGCCAGCTGCTCGATAGAGTCCTGCTGCGGTTCCGTGGCGGCAGTCAGGTCAATGCCGCGCTCCTTGCAGATTTCCTTGTAGTTGCGCTCGATGTCGTTAATCAGCTCGCAGGAAGTCTTGTTGATGGTCTCCAGACTGGCCCGCAGCTCCTTCAGCTCCTTGTCCTTCGACCAGGAAGCGATGTAGCCAAAACTGTTCTCGCCGGTCTGGATGCCGAAATACTGGCAAACCGCATAAGAAATGCTCTCGGCCTCCACTTCCTCGGTGTTGCGGTTCTTGGCGGCCTGTTTCACCGCCGTCAGATCTTCCTCCACTTCCAACCGCCACTCAAACCGATTCTCGTCCACATAGCGCCAGCCTTCCTCGGCGGCGGCCTGTTCCGCCTCTGCTTCGGTGGCGAAGTCCAGACGGAAGTCATGCTTGGTGCCGCCCTCGCTCACCATCACGATCTTCCAGGTCGGCTCCGCTTCGTACTTTTTGGGGTCGTGGAGCTTACTGTGCGCGGTCTCATGGACAGCGGCGGAAACAGTCTGCACCTCGCTCATGCCTTCCCGGATGGCGATCCGCTGCTGGTCAGAGGAGAAATAGCCGTCCATGTTCTCGGCCATCGGCTCAAACTCGATGGGAACCGGAGCCGAGCGGCGCAGAGCTTCCATGAAAGCCTCATAGTGCGGCACCGTCCCGGACAGGCTGGAGGCCAGCTCTGGCAGGGGCTTTCCGTCCGTCTGGCTCACATCGAACACCTTCACCGGACGGAACATGGGGATTTCAATTTCTTTTTCCTCCATGACCGCCTTGCCATCCGCGTCCAGGATGGGTGCATGAGTATCCGGGTCGCGCTTCATTTCCTCGATCTTCTTTTTGTAGGGCGTGGGGGCAATGATGGTGATACCATGCTCACCCTTTTTCACATGGCGCTCAAACTGATTTTTCCACTTGTTGAACCCGGCCACCAGGGTGGCGTCCGGGCGCTGCATATAGATGAGCATGGTGTTGTTGACGGAGTAGCGGTGGAACTTGGACATGACGGACAGATAGCGCATATACTTCTCGCTCTCAAACAGTTCCTTGATACCCTGTTCAATGCCCGCTGTGATCTCTTGTAACCGTTCTCGATTGGTGGTCTTATCAGCCATGAATTTCACTCTCCTTTCCAATTTGGCTATTTCTGATTGATGTTCGGCAATCCACAGCTTTTGCTCCTCCGGGCTGTTCTCCAGAAAAAAATCCAGCAGATAGCCCACATAGTCCTTTTTCTGGATTGCCTCCATGAATCGGGGATGTGGATTTTCCTCCGGTGTTTTGGGTGTGTAGTCCGTTTCCCACTTGCGGAGCAAATGAAAGTAGTCGGCCAGGACACGAAAGGCATGGTCTCGGTCCTCCTTGAATTTCTGCGCCTCGGATTTCTGGCGGACATGGCGTCGCCGGGGAGGGGCCTGACTGTCATAAGCCAGGCCAAAATCCTGGGCCAGCTTCTCGGCGGCCTCTTTGGGGGACAGATTGTAGAGCCTCGCTGTGAAGTCAATCACATCGCCGGTGGCTCCGCAGCCAAAGCAATAAAAATATTCCTCGTTCAGCTTCATGCTGGGATTTTTGTCATCGTGGAAGGGACAACAGGCCATGCCGCTCCGGTTGACCTCGATTCCGTACATCTGCGCTGCTTCTCGGACGGTGATGGACTGCTTGACAGCCTCAAAGACACTTTCAGCCATGCTTACTCATTGCCTTTCTTGGGGGTGGGCGGCCTGTATCCGGCAGCCTTGGCCAGTTCACTGGCTGCCTTACGGCGCTCGGCGCTGTAAGGTTCCCGGACGGACACACAGCGTTTGGGAACGAGAAAGGTCTGGCGGTCCTTTTTCACAATCTGGTCCGGGTATTTCTCTGCCAGTCGCCGCAGCTTCTCCAGCAGCCGGGGGTCATGGGTATAGACCTCGGCGGTGGCTTCGGCCTGGTTGTAGAGGATGATGGTTTCCTGTTCATAGCGTGAGAGCTTCATCGTTTGCCACCTTTCTGCTGGTCAAACTCCAGCTTGAAGTTGGCGTACTGCCCATCATCCGCCAACACCACAGTGGCATCGTATGCCTTTCTTCTCCATTTGACAAGCCGCCACGCCCATGTGGACGGTAGGCAGCTCGTCAATGCCGCGCTCGGCGTTGCTGCGGTGGTCGATACGCGACCGGCTTCCGGCGCGTTCAAGGTAGGCGTTTGAAATATCTGCCCATGCCTTACGCCACAAAAGCGCGTTGCCCTTGTCGTTCCAGCCTGTGAGGTCAACTTTGTGTGTCTTGTATCTGCCGCTTGGTAAGCGTATGCGCTCGCCGTTCTCGTCAAGGTCATATTCCTTTTTGGACTTCGCCGCCCACGCGCCGCGCTCGTCAAGGGGGCGCATGGTAAGCATGATATGACAATGGGGGTTGCCGCTGCCGGTATCGTGAATGGCAAAATCAACGCACATTCCTCTGGAAACAAATTGAGAGGAACAGTATTCCCGGACAAGCCGGATCTGTTCCTCTCTGGATAATTCTATGGGGAGTGCTGCGTCAATCTCTCTGGCAAGCTGGGCGTTCCCGGCTTTCTCGTAAAGCTCCACACTGTTCCACAAGGTTGAACGGTCAGAGAAAGAGGGCGGGGCATGGGGCGGCAATAGGATTTCCGTATGGACAACGCCGCGCTTGCGGGTGTAGTCATGGGTCATTCCGTCCCATTCGTTTGTGATTTTCTCGCCGCTTCGGTAGGCGGCTGCGGCAACGGCTGACTTGCCTTTTCCTCGGCTGACTATGCCGATGTTACAATGGTAAATGGCTATGGGTATCACCTCCCGGATAGGATAACAAAACCCGCAAAAATGGTACAGACGCCAAAGGCGGGTGTACTGTTTTTGTGGGTGTGCAGGGATAGCCGCAAAGCGGCGCAAGGGGTGCAGCCCCTTGTTGCGGCAAAGCCGCCATATCGGAGCGCGGGGAAAGTTCCCTGTGCGGAGATAAGCCCTCGGCAGAGCGCACACGCCCGCAAGGGTGTATAAGTGCGCCCTTTGCTCCAAAGGGATTATTCCGCGTTCCCGGCTCCGGCTCGTTTTTTCAAAAACTCCTGTGCTGGCTCGCTCGTCAAGGCAAGCCGTAAAAAGGCTTTCGCGTCCTCGTCCGGCATGGCAATCAGCTCCGGCACAAGGCTCTCCATGAAGCCGCCGCGCTTGCAAAGCCTGTGGTTTCTCGCCTTGCGTTCCTCAACGGATAGTTTCTGCTTGATGATTTTCTCCCGGTTCTCAAACTGCCGGATTTTCTTCTTGCCTTCCTCAATCTCGGCGGTCAATTCCTCGCGGGTTTTCTCTTTCGGTTTCGTCATGGCTGGTCGCTCCTTTCTGCTCATGGGCAAAAGAAAAGAGCAGCCGTTTTCAGATTTCAGATTGAAAATAGCTGCTCTCGGTTGATGTATTCAGTTGTCTGTGCTGGCGGTGTGCTTCCTTATAAGATAAGTGTGAAATTCCCATTTACTTATCCCGCTGCTAAAACTTCCGGGATATTGACTTATGACTTAGTTCAAAAAGAAAATGTCCTCAACATTCTTCTCTAAGGCTTTTGCTAATTTCATGGCCAGTTCCAATGTCGGATCATATTTGTTGTTTTCTACAGCAATAATCGTTTGCCTGCTTACACCGACTTGATTTGCTAAATCTTCTTGCCGTAGCCCCGCTGCTTTTCTTAGTTTTTTAATGTCATTCTCCATTTTTCACCACCTTCTTATCTGAACATGAACATAGCGCCAACGGAAAGGAGTACAGCAACAACTACAACGATTGCGATAATCGTCAAAAAAGCCTTATTCGGTTCCTTGTATTCTTCATCGTCTTGAACCATGCGGTGCTTCAATATTTGCTCATAGATACTTTCAAACACCACAACAGCAAGTAAGATATACATGGAGATAGAGTTCGGCGCGTGTTTCTCCATGAAAGCAACACAACACTCATAAATCGTCCAAAAGGATAAAAGCAACAGGGCAACTTTGAAGCTAAGGGATTGAGATTGCAGGCGGATTTTTTTATCCATTTCATCAAGTTTTTTCATAAGATCACCTCCATTGAATGTTAAGGACTCTTTACATTTCTTATTATACTCATTTATCCCAAAAAGTCAAGAGCGTTTTACATTTTTTGAAGATAAATTTTTCATGGGGCTATGAACAAATCTACATCATTTCAGCCTGTCAGTGGCGTTGTTCTCTCTGGCATACTGCCGCGCTGCTTCCCGGCGTTCCTCACTGTATGGGGCGGTCAGACGGAAAGAGAAGCGGCCTTTCTCAATATCAAACTCCATGCAGCCCGTTTCCGGGTCTGTGTCGGTCTGCTGGCAGATCGCCGGATAACGGCGGCTGTATGCAAGCAGACGCTTTTTCAAGGCGGTGTTGTGGGTGCGGATATGGATAAGGGGGTCTTTCTCGTCAAACCAAATATCGGTGGTCTTTTCCTGCTTGGTAAGCCCTGTTCTCATGCAAGCTCCTTTCTGCGCCCCTGTTACGCAATAAGGGCATTTTCGGGTGTTTTCTCCGGCTCTTGACTTGGGGAAAACGGCGTTTTTGACGATAAAAACCGCCCGGACGGGGGAATGGTTCGTCGGGGCGGCTGTTATCGCAAGATTTCTGTTTTTTCCGGCTCTTGACCGTCAGACATAGATTAGCTCATGCCTGATGATTTCCTCGGCTCTCGCCTTGCAGTTGTTCATCAAACCTACCCATTTCATCGGGTCGGCGGCTTTGAGGGCTTCGGTGGCTCCCGCTTCTCTGGCAAGGCGGGGCATGAGGTAGTCCAGCATATCCCGCGCCGCCCGGTCTGTTTCCGCAAGGTGGGGGTATAGCTTCTCGCTGGCTACAAGGGCGGTATAAAGGCGGTGGCGGTATTGTTCCAGATAGGCTTTCCGCAGCCGCCCATAGTGGCCGATATGGGGCTTCGGGGTAATAGGGCGGTTCCCGTTGTCAATCAATCTTCTCATGCGATTTGTTCTCCTTTCTCGTCCTGCTTCTTTTTGTGGTAGTTCTCCCGCCTTGCAGCAAGGAAGTTTTCATACCGGGCTTGAGCTTCGGGATTTCCGGCTGCGGCTTCCTCGTACATCTTCTGGCGGGATTTCTTGGTAGCTTCACTATGGTATGCCCGCCGCCTTGCAAGCTCGGCGGCTGCGACGGGGTCGGTTTCCGCTTGGATTTTCAGTTCTTGGTAGGCGTTTTTCTTGCGGTTCCGGCTTGCTTCAAGGCGTTCCGTTTCCTCTGGCGTGAGTGGCTGGCCTGCGTCCTGTGCGGCGGCAAGCTCTTTCAGCGTCCGGGGCTTGGGCGGCTGTGCCGCTTTCTGACGCTCATACCATGCCTTGTGCTGGCGGTTTTTCCTCTCTCGGTAGGCGGCAAGACGCTCTGCTTCCTCCGGCGTGAGGTCGGCTCCGGCCTTTTGCAGCGCGGCAAGCTCCTTTAAGGATTTCGGCTTCGGGGGCTTGGGCGGTTCGGCGGCTTTCCGCTTCTCCCGCCATTCCTTTTGCCATGCCCGGTTATGGGCTAACCGCGCTTCATCTGCCGCCTGTTCCTCTGGGGTCAGCAAACCCGCTTTCTTCCTCGCAGTAAACTCCCGTTTCTCTGCCTTGCGCTTTTCTTCCCGCGCTTTGGCAAGCTCCTGTGAATGGGCTTCCTTTGCAGCCTGTTCCTCCTGCTGGCGGCGTTGTTCCTCGGCTTCCATTGGGGTAACGATATGGGCGGGGACTTCAAACGCGCCGATGAAGTTGAGGTAAATATCTATCCTCTGGCGGCGGCTGTTCCCGCGTCCCTCGCCCTCATGGACAACGACTTTTTCGATAAACTCGTTGAGCATGGGCGTTGTCAATTCGGAAAAATCAGTGTAGCGGCTCACAAGCTCGATAAACTTATCTGTTTTCAGCCTGTCGGCGTTCCAGCTCTCGATTGCTTCCTCCCATTGTGCGATAGCGGCTTCCAGCTTGGTCTGTTCCTCGTCGTATTCGGCAAGCAGACGGGTAAAGTGCTTATCGGGTATCTTGCCTGTGGCGTTGCCCTCGTATAGCTTCTTTACAAGGCTGTCCAGCTCCTTACACCGCCGCTGTGCCTTGCTCACTTTCTGCCGGTACTCCTTGACGGCGTTCTCTTGGTGCTGGTCGGACGCTTCCCGCACACGCTCGATAAACTCCGCTTCATTGTGCCGCACATACCAGCTCACGCGCTGGATTGCAGCAAGAATGGCGGCTTCCATTTTCGCGGTGGGGATATAGTGCATGGTACAGTCGCGGGTAAGCTGGCGGTAGCTGGAACACACAAAAGCGTCGTCCAGATACTTGCCTTGCACAAGGCTGCTGCGGTGGGTCAGCTTCGCGCCGCAGTCGGCGCAGTAGAGAAGCCCGGTCAAGCGGTTTGGGGTGGTCTGCCGCTTGGGGGCGCGGCGTTTTGTCCCCATAAGCCGCTGGACGGTATTCCATGTTTCCTCGTCCACAATGGCGGGTATCTCCCCGTCAAAAATATACTGTTCCTCCGGCGCGGTCTTGCGGGTGCTTTTGGTCTTGTAGTTCTCGCAGACGGTTTTCCCTAAAACCTTGCGCCCCGTGTACTCCGGGCGTTTGAGGATATAGCTGATAGTTGTTGTTGACCATGCGTAGGGGTCTGTGTACTTCGCCGCCCGGACGGGTGCGCCTATCCGCTTCCAATGCTCGGACGGGATAGGGATTTTCTCGGCGCGGAGTGCCCTTGCTATGCTGGCGATACTCTCCCCGGCAACAACGCTGTGGAAGATACGGCGCACAACGGCGGCGGCTTCCTCGTCGATTACCCATTCGCCCTTGTTCTCCTTGGACGCAAGGTAGCCATAGCTGACGCTGCCGGAGCAGCGCAAGCCCTTTTCCATTCTCGACTTGAAAACGGTCTTGATTTTCCGGCTGGTGTCGGCAACATACCACTCGTTTATCACATCTCGAAAAATTGACATTATATCAAAGCCGTTGGCGGTATCAAGGTTGTCATTTGCCGCAATAAAGCGTACATGGTACTCGTCAAAGGTGCGCTTCAAAAGCCCCACTTCGACAACATCACGGCCAATCCTGCTTTGGTCTTTGATAATGACCGTAGCCACATTTCCCGCCCGGATTTCTTCCAGCATAGCGTCCAGCCCCGGACGCTTGAAAGTCGTTCCCCGCACTCCGTCATCGGTGAAGTGCCGGATATTCGTAAAGCCGTTCTTTTGGGCGTAGTCCTCCAAAATGCGCTTTTGGTTTTCTATCGACACGCTTTCCCCGGCTCGTTCATCGTCATGGGAAAGACGCTCGTACAGGGCTGTGATTTTTCCCTTGTCCGGCTGTTTCTTCATGGGGTGTAACCTCCTTTCTTGAGGGTGCGCGCTCCCTTTATCCTTATTGTAAATTACCATTTGCAGCTTCTTTTCCTTGCGGTGGGCAAGGTACTTGGTGATGGCGGCCTTAAACAGCCGCCCGGTAAACTTTGTTCCGCTGACTACCAGCGTCAAAGTCCTGTTTTCCACTTCCTCCTGCATAGGTCATCGCCTCCTTTCCACGGATTTTGCAGGGGTGGCGCTTGATACTAAGGCGGGACCACCAGCCGCCGCAGCAGGTATTTCATCATGGCAGGCTCCTTTCAACGCAGCTGATCGGAGCGGTCATAGTACAGATGTCCCTGGCGCACCTTGGCATGGCTGAGAATCTTGATGTGGCCCTTTTCCTGGTTCTCCAGGCTTTTCTGGTATCCGGCCTCCGTCAGAAACAGGCGGGTCCGTTCGCCTTTCCAGCCCACCGGCGAATCGTGGGTCAGCACATCGAAGATAATCATGTGCCGGGTGTCCTCGGCAAACCGCTCCAAATCCATGTACTCATGGCCGTGGTAGTTCTGCGCCCCGGCCTTGAGCCGCATTTCCTCCATCAGCTGGCCCACGGTCTTACGCTCAGGCATGGCGCGCACCTCCTTTCCCGCGTCCCTGGCCTTTCACAGTCAGGATACCGTCCAGGGTGGTAGCGGTGATCCGCAGGCGCTCAGCGGTGGCGATGTCATTCTTCACGGTCTCGTCGATGCCGTGGCCGCAGACCACCAGCACATGGGACCGGCGCAGATAGTCTCGCGCCATATCCAGCCCGTCCTTGTGTTCCTGGGGAATCTCGTCCTTGAGGAAGGTGGACAAGAACAGAACCGGGCAGATGGGCGAATACCCGGCGTCGTACACCTGGCGGCAGTAGGTGGCAGCGTTCTCGGCGTTCTCATACTGGTTGTTGCTCCAGGGAGCCGTAATGTAGGCAAGAGGTCGTTTCATGGCAAAATCCTTTCTCCCGGTATTGCCGGGCAACAGAAAAGCGGCTGTTTACCAGCCGCCTGTGTTCATATCGTGATTGACTTGTACGGTGTAGTGATTGCTGATCGTGGTGGGCGCGTTGAACAGCACTGCAAGCAAATACTGTTTCATATTGCGGACCTCCGTGGTGTTTTTCTGCATACCGTCCATGACAAATCGGATATGCTCGCTATCCAGCTTCAAGAACCGGGAGCGCACGACTTCATGGGGAAAGTCGCTGCCAGCGATCCGAGTGGTTTTACGTTTGGCACAAACGGTCTCCACCATCAGCTCCACAATCTCGTCCAGGTCCTCACGGTAGGTCGAAAACTCTCTGCACAGATAGTCATACTCGATGTTCTCCAGAATCAATTCCCGATAATTTTCTATCTCTGAGACAGACATCGCATCCCTTCCTTTCCGTTCCGGCAGCTGTGCTGCCGCTGTTTCCCGGAAGGGAATGGAATCGGTACTTGCTCCATGAGTATTTTGTTTTTGAGTATTTGGTTTCTCTATATTTAATTCTGCGGGCTTTTCCGTATCCGGTTTATCCAGATACGGGTTTTCCGTATCTGGTGAAGCCGTATCTGGTACAGCCGTATCCGGCCTTGGCGTTTCTGGCTGCCTGGGCTGGGGTTTCTCATAAATCACATACTCGGTGTCGCTGATCCGGCCTTGTTGGTCCCGCAGCTGGTTCCGCACGATGTAACCGGCGGTTTCCAACTCCCGCAGCGCACTGCCGATGGCATCAACGCCCTCCTTGCAGATTTTCGCAAGTCCACGGGTAGTATAGTTCCAGTCATCAGGCAGGGATAACATCATGGAAAGAAGCCCCTTTGCCTTGAGGGATAGTTCGTGGTTCCGCAGGTGATGATTGCTCATCACGGTATAATCTTTGGTCCGTTCAATGCGAAAAACGGCCATTGACTTCACTCCTTTCTAATTTTAGGGCATGAAAAAAGCCACAATCCTTCGTGAAAAAGACTGTGGCTTTCAGCTGTTTTTGTTGTTCTGCCAGGGCCGGTAAGGACGCTTGTACTTCGGCGGATGACTGAACATCGGCTCATGCTCCGAAAACGGGAGGGTCTGCAAAACCCGGTCAATGTCGGTGGATTCCATATCATACTGGGACTGGCAACTTTCCCGGATGGCATCTTTGATGCTCTGGACAGTACACATATTCATTCCTTTCCTTTCGTAGTGATAATGAGTTTACGGGTGGCGGCGGCGCTTGTCCGGTTTGAAGTCGAGCACATGGCCCTCGATCACACGGGCATACCGCTTGATTTTGATTTCCCGACGCTTCTGGCTTACGAGGGCGGCCTGATACCCGTCCTCCGTAAGAAACAGCCGCATATCATCGCCGGGGCAGCCGTAGGAACAAGGGCGCTGAACGGAAAACTCGATCATCCAGCGGGTGCTGTCCTGAAAACGCTCTACGGCCAAGATATTGTGTCCTTTCAGCTCACGGGCTGAAATATCCCTCATAGGCGGCTCCTTTCATCGTTCCTGGTCTCTCTGGCGCTTCTTCTGCCACGCCTCCAGCAGTTTGATAATGGTTTCCTGCATCCGCTGGGGCGTATAGCTTTTGGGGAAATACTTCCGCAGGGTGTCGGAGGTGAAAGTCACTTTGTCGAGATCACTTTTCTTTTCCTCACCCATGATGACGCGCATCATATCGAGGGTCAGATGTCCCTCCTGGCTGTATTTCTTGAGTCGCTGAGCCTGGGAGAGAGAGGGGGTAGCCTGTTCGCTGTCCATCGCGTCCAGCAAATCCCGCTGTTCTTCTTTTTTGAGAAAGGACAGCTCATAAGCCGGATTGAGGGCGATTTTCTTTTCATCGACCATATCCAGCAGTTCGGGAATCAGCTCCGTCAGGCGGATATAGCGCTGCACCTGGTTCCTACTCGAACCAGCCTGCTGCGCCAACAATTCATCTGCACGCAACTTCGTCCCAAGTTGGGACGAAGTTAAGTCCCCCCGTGCGCCTTGGTGTTTCATAGCCTCCAGCTTCATCTTGTAAGCAAAGGCCCTTTCGCTGGGGAGCAGGCTTTCACGTTGTAAGTTGCTGTCCACCATGATGATAGTGGCAGCATCATCGTCCAGGTCTCGGACAATGACAGGCATGGTTTCTTTCTCGGCCAGCTCACTGGCCCGGTGCCGCCTGTGACCGGCAACCAGCTCATAGCCGCCCTCCGGGTCCGGGCGGGCGATCGCCGGAACCAGAACACCATACTGCCGAACGCTGTCGGCGGTCTCCATCATGGCCTCGTCATCCTTGACTTTGAAGGGATGCCCCTTAAATGGGTGCAGCTCAGACAGCGGAATTTCCTGTATCTTCTCCAGCTTGGCATCCTGGCGGCTTTCCTCGGTGGAAAACAAATCATCGTATGGAGCCAGCTCTACTTTTTTCGCGCTGCTTTTCAAGTTTTATCACCTCCTTGGTCAGATTCTTATAGCCCTCGGCCACCTTGCCATTAGGGTCATGGGCAAAAATGCTTTTGCCCTCGGCGCTGATCTCCTTTGCCCGGACAGAATGGGGAATCTCGGTGCCGAACACCTTGATTTTGCTGCCATAGGTCTCCCGCAGCAGGGCGGCAATCTCCTTGGCGAAGTTGGTGCGGTTGTCCACCATCGTCAGCAATATGCCGTCGATCTGGAGCTTGGGGTTGATCTGCCGCTTCACCTTGTTTACGGTCTGGAGCAGCTGTTCCAGGCCCTTGGCGGGCAGGTACTCCGCCTGAACGGGGATTATGACCCTGTTGGCGGCGGCCAGGGCGTTGACCGTGAGCATACCCAGGGATGGCTGGCAGTCAATCAGGATATGGGAATACTGTCCCTTGAGCGTGTCCAGATACTGCCGCAGGATGGTCTCTCGGCTCATGGCGTTCACCAGGGAGACCTCCATGCCGGAGAGCTGGATGTCTGCGGGCATCAGGTCAACGCCCTCCGGGTGGTGCAGGATACCCTCGCCGGGGCGCAGCGGCTCGTCCATCAGGATACGGCCCATCGCGTCGGACAGGGTAAAGGGCAGCTTGTCCGGCTGGGGGTGGCCCAGGCTGATGGTCAGGCTGCCTTGCGGGTCCCCGTCGATCAGCAGCACTTTCTTTCCGGCCTGCGCCAGCCCAATCCCCAGGTTCGCGCAGGTGGTTGTCTTGCCAACGCCGCCTTTCTGGTTGGCGATGGCGATGATTTGCGTGTTCAATGACTTCACCTCCTACAATAAAGTTACGGTTCAAGGCGCGGCAGCCAGCCGCGTCTTTTTCCATCTCAAAGCCGAAGCTGTTAGAATGGGAGAGCAAATTGCCTGACATAGCTCACCTTGGGCCGACACGCCCGTAAATGAGTCCGTCAGCCGCCTCTCTCATTCGCAGCATTCGATTTGCGCAGGTTGTACCACCGATTTGCGGTGCGTTCGCGTCACCCAGGAGATTGAACAGG
Source organism: Subdoligranulum sp. DSM 23681 (assembly GCF_057005535.1). Taxonomy (NCBI): domain Bacteria; kingdom Bacillati; phylum Bacillota; class Clostridia; order Eubacteriales; family Oscillospiraceae; genus Subdoligranulum; species Subdoligranulum sp. DSM 23681. Next base: position 998,007 of record NZ_CM168050.1, read on the forward strand.
CGATGAGTAAACGGCGGAAAGCCATATCCAATCAGAAGGAGGAGCAAAATGAACGCAGTAGGGATCGACATTTCCAAAGGGAAAAGCACGGTGGCTGCCCTGCGGCCAATGGGTGAAGTGGCATTTCTGCCACAGGAATTTCTCCATACCGAAGTTGGTTTGGAGCAGATGGCTGGCGCCATCGTCGCATTGGGCGAAGATACCCGCGTCATCATGGAATCCACAGGCCGTTACCACGAACCGGTAGCGGCAGCACTACATGAGTACGGGATCTACGTCTGCGTCCTGAATCCGCTGCTCATCAAGCAGAGCGGCGGCGGCTCCATCCGCAAGGTCAAGACCGACAAGGCTGACGCTCTGAAGATTGCAAAGTATGGCCTTGACAACTGGGTGGATCTGCGGGAATATACTCCCATGGATACGATTAGACAACAACTGAAGCTGTGCAGCCGCCAATACAATCTCTACATGAAAACAGTGGTGTCGCTGCAAAACAATCTCATTTCGCTGACCGACAAGACCTTTCCCGGTGTAAACGAGCTTTTCTCCAGCCCAGAGCGTGCTGACGGCCACCAGAAATGGGTGGATTTTGTCATGACCTTCTGGCATTGCGATTGCATCTGCCGTGCCAGCGAAAAGGCGTTTACAGAACGTTACCAGAAGTGGTGCAAACGCAAGGGATACCATTTCAGTGCAGAGAAGGCGCTGGACATTTACGCCGGAAGCTGTGGCCATTTTACGACACTGCCGAAAAACGAGAACACAAAGCTGCTCATTGTCACGGCTGCTCAACAACTTCTGGCGGGAAAGACCACGCTGGCCACTCTGCGGGCGGAAATGACGCGGCTTGCATCCCAACTTCCAGAATACGAAACCGTGTGCGCCATGTACGGCGTTGGGAAAATAACTGCCGCGCAGCTTATGGCCGAAATTGGAGATGTGCGCCGTTTCCCGCGCCGCAGCTCCATCGTGGGCTTTGCAGGTGTTGATCCCGGCGTGGATGAATCCGGCAAGCACAGCGCAAAGAGCGTTCCCACCACAAAGCGAGGCTCACCACATTTGCGTAAAACACTCTACCAAATCATCTGCACATACCTGAAAAAGTCTCCAGCGGATGAGCCGGTGTACCAGTTCCTTGATAAGAAACGCGCAGAGGGCAAGCCCTACTTTGTCTACATGACTGCCGCTCAGAACAAGTTCCTGCGCATCTACTACGCCCGCGTGAAAGAATGCCTGGAGGCTTTTGATACAGAACCTGCTAAGCAATCGTAATCTTTAACAACCGAATTTCTTTCCGGCTGGCGAGATGCTTTCTCTCCGGTCTGGTTTGTTGTACCTTTTTTAGCCTCGCAAAATTTGCGGGACTTTTTTTATTTCATCTATTGACTTTTGTTTGCAGGACTCATTTCTGAATTGTTCTATGGCTTCTGGAAATAGAAAAAGCCGCCACTTCAAAAATTGAAAGTGACGGCCTTTTCTTATCCCGGAATGAAATTCCCCGGAAACGCAAAAAGCGCCCAGTAGAAAATACTGAGCGCTTGGCGATTAGATTTATTCTCTTTTGTTCAAATTAGGTCAAATTCAGACAAACCGTTTTCACGAAAAAGGTCTCTTGGAGATGTATAAATAAACATCCCCTTGGCATCCCAAAATCGCGTCTCGGTTGTCCTATTTTTTAACCCATAAGCCCTCTTTTTGGGGTGGTTGTCCACCATTTAACCCATAGAAAACGGGTTAAAAGAGGCTTCGTTCTGTCAAATTGCGTCAAACCATTTGAAAAGGAAAAACCCCGGAAACCGCGTAGTTCCGGGGTTTTTGACCACTTTTGATAAAGTTTAGCGCTTGCTGAACTGCGGAGCGCGACGGGCAGCCTTGAGGCCGTATTTCTTACGTTCCTTCATACGAGGATCGCGGGTCAGGAAGCCAGCCTTCTTCAGGGTGGTGCGCAGCTCGGGGTTGAACTGCAGCAGGGCGCGGGACAGGCCATGGCGGATGGCGCCGGCCTGGCCGGAGCAACCGCCGCCGACCACGTTGACGACCACGTCAAACTGGCCTTCGGTGCCGGTCAGGACCATGGGGCTGCGAGCCAGCAGCTTCAGGGTGTCCAGGCCGAAGTAGGTGTCCAGCTCACGGCCGTTGATGATGAACTTGCCGGTGCCGTTGTACACGCGGACGCGGGCAACGGAATGCTTACGACGGCCGGTGCCGTAGAAATATTCTTTAGTCTCGTACATTTTCGCTGCCTCCTTGCTTAGAATTCGACCGCTTCAGGCTTCTGGGCGGTGTGGTTGTGTTCTGCGGTCTTGTAGCAGTGCAGGCGGGTCATGGCCTTGGCGCCCAGGGTGTTGGAGGGCACCATGCCCTTGACAGCGTAGGTCATGGCCTTGTCGCTGGCTTCGGCCATCAGGGTCTTGTACTGGGTCTCCTTCAGACCGCCGATCCAGCCGGAATGGGTGCGATGGAACTTCTTCTCCAGCTTCTTGCCGGTCAGGACAGCCTCGTCGCAGTTGATGATGATGACATGGTCACCGCAGTCAACGTTGGGGGTGAAGGTGGGCTTGTTCTTGCCGCGCAGAATGACGGCAGCCTGGGCGGCGACGCGGCCCAGGGGCTTGCCGGCGGCGTCGATCACATACCACTTGCGGTCAGCCATCTCAGCGGGCTTAGCGAGCGTAGTACTCATAATACTGAATCCTCCATACTGTATATTCACGCGCCCTTCGGCTTTCTTGGTCCGCAGGGGTATCGGGAACGTCCTTTGGGACGTTTTTTAGCGCAAGAGTGATTATAACAGACCCGGCCGGACAAGTCAACGGTTTCGGGCATGTTTTTTTCATTTATTCCTGTGTAGCTCTCGTTTTCTCTTGTTTACTCTTGCTTTCTCCCATTTTCTTTTACGGCATTTTTGATTTTGTTCCGCTGGGCCGGCGTACTTCTCAAACAGGATGGTGTGTGGTATAATAGTAAGGTATATGGCCAGAAACAGGCATCCCGAAGATACGAGGTGGTTGGGTTTGAACACATCCCGTTTTGAAAAGCACTGCTGGGCCGAGATTGATCTCGATGCCCTGCGGGCCAATTATGAGTATATCCGCCGCCAGGTGGGCGGGCCGGTGTGCGCGGTGGTCAAGGCCGACGCCTACGGCCATGGCGCGGTGGCGGTGGCCCGGGCCCTGGAGCCCGCCGGGGCGGCGGGCTTTGCGGTGAGCTGTCTGGGCGAAGCCAAGCATCTGCGCCGTCACGGCATCACCCGCCCGGTGATGATCCTGGGATACACCTCCCCTGCCTTTGCCGCCGACCTGGCAAGGGAGCAGATCACCCAGGCACTGTTTTCCACCGAATACGCCGCTGCCCTTTCCCAGGCGGCGGTGGCGGCCGGTGTCACGGTGGACTGCCACCTGAAGGTGGACACCGGCATGGGGCGCATCGGCTTTGCGGTGCGGTCCGGCTTTGACGAAGCCCTGAAGGAGATGGAGCACTGCTACACCCTGCCCGGGCTGCGCATCACCGGGGTGTTCCAGCATTTTGCGGTGGCGGACAGCACCGAGCCCGACGACGAGACCTACACCGACGAGCAGCACGCTCTGTTCGCCCGCACGGTGCAGGCCCTGCAGGCCGACGGGCTGGACACCGGCACCACCCACTGCGCCAACAGCGCCGCCCAGCTGCGCCACCCCGAATGGCGGGCCCGGATGACCCGGGCGGGCATCATCCTGTACGGGCTGAACCCCAGCCCCCAGGTACAGTTTGACGCCCTGCGCCCGGTGATGACCCTGAAAACCGTCATCACCCAGGTCAAGACCCTGCAGGACGGGCAGTCGGTGTGCTACGGCCGTACCTACACCGCCCAGACACCCCGCCGGATAGCCACCGTCAGCGTGGGCTATGCCGACGGTTATCCCCGTCTGTTGTCCGGCAGCGCCGGGGGCGGGGTAATGACGGTCCACGGCAAGCCGGCCCCGGTGCTGGGGCGGGTGTGCATGGACCAGACGGTCATTGACGTGACCGACATTCCCGAAGCCGCCATGGGGGACGAGGTGACCGTCTTCGGTCCCGGCGGCGCCGACACCGCCGATACCATTGCGCAAAAGGCCGGCACCATCAACTATGAGGTGGTGTGCGGCATTTCCCGCCGGGTGCCCCGCCTGTACATGCAGGACGGCAAACCGGTGAGCATCTGGAACAACTTGGAGGAAGGTTAATGGCACAGGATACCATCCGCAATTTCTGCATCATCGCACACATCGACCACGGCAAGAGCACCTTGTCCGACCGGATTCTGGAACTGACCGACAGTGTGGACAAACGCACCATGGAGGACCAGATCCTGGACGACATGGAGCTGGAACGGGAGCGGGGCATCACCATCAAGGCCCGGGCCGTGACCATGCACTACAAGGCCGATGACGGCAAGACCTATATGTTCAACCTCATCGACACCCCGGGCCACGTGGACTTTTCCTACGAGGTCAGCCGCAGTCTGGCCGCCTGTGAGGGCGCGGTGCTGGTGGTGGACGCCAGCCAGGGCGTGGAGGCCCAGACCCTGGCCAACTGCTATATGGCCATCGACCACAACCTGGAAGTGGTGCCCATCCTGAACAAGATCGACCTGCCCAGCGCCGACCCCGACACCGCCGCCAAGGAGGTGGAGGACATCATCGGCCTGCCCTGCGAGGACGCCCCCCGGGTGTCCGCCAAGCTGGGCATCGGCATCAAGGACGTGCTGGAACGGGTGGTGCAGGACGTCCCCGCCCCCACGGGGGACGAGAATGCCCCCCTGAAGGCCCTGATCTTTGACAGCGTCTACGACAGCTACAAGGGCGTCATTGTCTACATCCGGGTGTTCGAGGGCACCGTGCGTCCGGGCGACACCATCAAGCTGATGCACACCGGCGCCCAGTTCCAGCTGGTGGAGGTGGGCCACATGGGCGCCACCGCCCTGGCCCCCTGCGACTGTCTGAAAGCCGGCGAGGTCGGCTACCTGACCGCCAGCATCAAGACGGTGCGGGATACCCGGGTGGGCGATACCGTCACCCTGGCCGCCAACCCCACTGCCGAGCCCATGCCCGGTTTCCGCAAGGTGACCCCCATGGTGTTCTGCGGCATCTACCCCGCCGACGGCGCCGACTATCCCGACCTGAAGGACGCGCTGGAAAAGCTGCAGCTCAACGACGCCAGCCTGAGCTTTGAGCCCGAGACCAGCGCGGCGCTGGGCTTCGGCTTCCGGTGCGGGTTCCTGGGGCTGCTGCACATGGAGATCATCACCGAGCGGCTGGAGCGGGAATTTGACCTGGATCTGATCACCACCACCCCCGGTGTTCAGTACCGCCTGACCCTGACCGACGGCACGGTGGAGATCATCGACAATCCTTCCGCCTACCCCGACCCCACCCGCATCGAAAAGGCGGAGGAACCCTTCGTCAACGCCCACATCTACACCCCCAACGACTATGTGGGCCCGCTGATGGACCTGTGCCAGCAGAAGCGGGGCGTGCTGGTGGACATGAAATATATGGACGAGACCCGTGTGGACCTGCACTACCAGCTGCCTTTGGGCGAGATCGTCTACGATTTTTTTGACGCCATCAAGAGCCGCAGCCGGGGCTATGCCAGCTACGACTACGAGTGGGAGGACTGGCACCAGTCCAATCTGGTGAAGCTGGACTTCCTGCTCAACGGCGAGCCGGTGGACGCTTTGTCCATGATCGTCTTCAGCGACAACGCCTACGCCAAGGGCCGCCGCATCTGCGAGAAGCTGAAGGAGAACATCCCCCGCGCCCTGTTTGAAATTCCCATCCAGGCAGCGGTGGGCGGCAAGATCATCGCCCGGGAGACGGTCAAGGCCATGCGCAAGGACGTGCTGGCCAAGTGCTACGGCGGCGACATCACCCGCAAGAAAAAACTGCTGGAAAAGCAGAAAGCCGGCAAGAAGAAGATGCGCCAGCTGGGCAGCGTAACCCTGCCCAGTGAGGCCTTCACCGCCGTGCTCAAGCTGGATTCCGATACCTGATATTCTGGCATCACCCACAACAAGCGCCGGGTGCCTCCCTGTCTGGGGAAGCACCCGGCGCTTTTTATATGTCCCGCACCAGCAGGCCCAGCCGGGAGCCCAGGCGGGAGAGCAGCTCATTGGTGATGGTGCCGCAGGCGACCGCCACCTCCTCCGCCCGCAGGGTCCCGGCGCCGTCGGTGCCGATGAGGGTGGCACACTCCCCCGCTTTGGGCGGGGTGGGCAGGTCGGTGGCGTCCACCAGCATCTGGTCCATGCACACCCGCCCCACCACCGGGCAGCGGGCACCGTGGAGCAGCACCACGCCCCCCTGGGCGCCATAGTTCCGGGGCAGGCCGTCGGCGTACCCGATGGCCAGCACCGCCAGACAGGTATCCCGCCGTGCGGTGAAGGCCAGACCGTACCCGGCCCCCTCCCCCGCCGGGACCCGATGCACCGCCGCCACCCGGGCCCGCAGGCTGAGCACCGGCCGCAGGGGCAGCGGATGGTCCACCGGGTTGCTGTCACTGTACACCCCGTAGAGAAGCAGCCCCGGTCGGGCAGCGCCGAAGGTGTGGCCTGCGGTGCAGGCGGGGTTTAGGATGCCGTAGCTGGCCTGCAGGTGGGTCAGCCCCGGGTCCAGCCCCATCCCCCGGAGCAGGGCCAGGGTACGCACAAAGGTTCCGGTCTGTTGTCGGGCAAAGGCCCGGTCCCCTTGGGAGGTACCGTCGGAGGTGCACAGATGGCTGTACACCCCTTCCACCCGAAGATGGGGCAGGGCAAACAGCTCCGCCAGCGTGCCGATCTCCTCCGCCGGAATGCCCAGCCGGTGCATGCCTGTATCCACCGCCAGATGCACCCGGACCGGCACCCCCTGGGCCGAGAGAGCCCGACCGTGGTCCGCGTCCGCCACCGTGGCACACAGGCGCCAGCGGCGCAGCACCGGGGCCTGGGCCGGGTCGGTCCAGCCCAGGATCAGGATATCCCCCCGGATGTCTGCCTTGCGCAGCCGGATGCCTTCCGACAGGCAGGCCACCGCAAAGAGGCGGATGCCTTCCCGCTGCAAAGTCCGGGCCACCGGCACCGCCCCGTGGCCGTAGGCGTCCGCCTTGACCACCGCCATGAGAGCGCAGGAGGCAGGCAGGGCATCCCGCAGCAGGGCGGTATTCTGGCGCAGGGCGGCCAGGTCGATCTCCCGCCACGCCCGGACGTCCGGGGGCAGGGTGTGGCGGCCGGTGAGGGATTGCAGCGCAAAGGCCAGGGCCACGCTGAGCGGCACCACCACCGCGAAGTGGACGAGAGAATTTTCCACCAGCAATCCCCGCAGGCCCAGGAACCGGGCCGCCCCCCGCACCGCCACGATGCACCAGGGATGCAGGATATACACCAGGGCAGCCGTGCGGCGCACCGCCCGGTCCTGCCCGCCGTTGACCGCCAGCAGCAGCCCGAAGAGCCCCCACATGGTCAGGGGCAGGAAAAGATACATGCTGTCGTGCCGGGGGATGCCGGCCGTGTGCAGGGCCAGACTTTCCAATGTCATGGCGCCCAGACCCGCCAGGAACAGCCAGGTGCTGGGGCAGGCCGCGGGCACCGGCCGCGGGGCAAAGGCCGCCCCCAGCAGCAGAAAGAGGGGCAGCAGGAACAGCCCGTTGCGGGTGTAGTCCCAGAAAAGGAATACCGCCTCATACAGGGCCCCCAATCCCGGCAGCTGTCCGGCCAGCCCGTAATAACTGTCCCCGCCCAGGCCGATGAGATACAGCAGACCGGCCACGGCCCACCCGGTCCGGCCGGTTCCGGCCAGCAGACGGGCAATGGGCAGGGCCAGCAGCAGGGCGGGCAGATACCACAGGTGGTAGAAGGTTCCGTTGAACACCAGCTCCCGCCACCCCACAGGGTTGCCCGCATACAGGTTCAGGGGCAGGTACAGCAGCACCGATGCGGCATACAGCCCCAGGGTGTGCCGCCACAGACGCCCGGTGCCCTGCCAGTGGCCCCGGGCCAGAAAATACCCGCTGACCATGGCGAAGTAAGGCACCGCCACCCGGGCCAGCACCCGGGTCAGCCACAGGTCCGCCACCGGGGAAAAGCTGCCCAGCGGGCCGGTGTGGATGGCCACCACCAGCACGGCGGCCAGCAGCCGGAACCGGTCCAGGGACGGGAGGGGTTGTCTGTTCATGGCTGTCCCTCCCACACCGTCAGGATGAACCCGCCCTCGTTGGTGCCGGACAGCTGCCAGCAGGGCCCCGGAGCGGGGCGGGTGGTGCCGGTGCCGCAGAAGGGCAGATACCGCACCTGTACCCGGCGGCCGTTTTCCAGCCGGACCACCCGGGGTGCCTCCCGCAGGAAGGCAGGGTATTCCTCCAGGCAGATGCCCGCATCGGTGAGGATGGCGGCGTGGGGCACCCCCACATACCGGAAATGCCAGGGCTCGGCGGCAATACCGGTTTTGTCCTGTTTTTCTTCGGTGTATCGTTCCACAAAACCGTACCGGGCGGCCACCCGGCGGAAGGCCCCGCACACCCCGTCGTAAGGGAATTCCGGGCGGATGAAGTCGATCTTGTCGGCGCTGAGGGCCAGGTCCACCGCCAGACCGGTCTGGTGCTCGCTGCACCCCGGGCGGGCCACATACCGGGCAGTAAAGTCCGGGCCATGGTCGGTGAGAGAGCCGTCCCAGATGGCCTGCTGTTCCTCCTGGCTGCGCCAGCCGGACACCGGCAGGATCTGCCCTTCCCCGTGCACTGCCCGGATGGCGGCGGCCAGCATCCGGGCGGCGGTGCGGTCCAGGTGCTGGTCCGGCCAGCCGCCGGTGAGGGGAACCAGGTCGGGGATCAGTTCCTCCCGCAGGGGATGGTCCCGGTTGACCAGGATCAGGCTGCCCTTGCGGCAAGCGGCGGCTGTCAGGTGCAGGTCGGCGGGGGTCATGCTTCCACCCCCAGTTCCACCAGCCTGTCCAGCAAGGCCGGGAACGAATACCCCGCCTGCCGCATCATGGCCGGGAACCGGCTGTGGGAGGTGAGCCCCGGGATGGTGTTCACCTCATTGAAGATGATGCGGCCGTCCGGGGTGAGAAAGAGGTCCACCCGGGCAAAGCCCCGGCAGCCCAGGGCCCGGTACACCGCTTTGGCAGCGTTCTGGATGCGGGCGGCGGTGGAGTCCGGGATGCGGGCGGGACAGTGGATGGCCGCATGGCGCAGGGTGTATTTCTCGGTATAATCAAAGAGCACGTCGGCGGGGGCCAGTTCGATCTCGTCCACCGCCCCCACGGTCAGCGGCCCGCCCGGGTTGCCCATGACCCCGCAGCCCACCTCAAAGCCGGGGATAGTCTCTTCCAGCAGGACTTCGTCATCGTGGCGGAAGGCCTCCGCCACCGCCGGGGCCAGGGCGTCGGGGCCTTCCACCCGGCTGATGCCGAAGGAGGAGCCCGCCCGCACCGGCTTGACGAACACCGGCCAGCCGATGGCTTCGGCGGCGGACAGGATCTCCTGCGGGTCGGTTCCCCGGGGGAACACCGCACTCTTGGGCACCGCCACCCCGGCCAGGGCGGCCAGCTTGTGGGCCCGGTCCTTGTCCATGCACAGGGCACCCGCCAGACAGCCGCAGCCGATCAGGGGCACCCCGGCCAGTTCCAGCAACCCCTGCAGGGTGCCGTCCTCCCCGTTTTTGCCGTGAAGTACCGGGAAGGCCGCATCAAAGGCAATGCGGCGGCCGTCGGCCAGCCACAGTCCCCCGGCGCCCCGGGCGGCGTTCAGGGTGCAGGGGACGCAGTGGAGTTGGTCCTTGTGCCAGGTATCGGCGGGAATGGCCGGGAGGGGGCCGGTATAGTACAGCCACTCCCCTTCCCGGGTGATGCCCACCGGCACCGGGGCCCAGCGGGCAGGGTCGAGATTTTCCAGCACGGCGGTCGCCGACTGCAGAGAAACGGCATACTCGGTGGAGCAGCCGCCGAAAAACACCAGGATTTTGCGTGCATGCATGGGGATTCCTCCTTGCAGGACGCAGAAATTTTGCCAGCACAAAGCGCCCTGCCTTGCTCCTTTATGGTAGCAAAACAGGGCGCGGGTTGTTTGCAGGCCGCCTTGCGGGGTGTTTGTGATTTGTATGCGAAATTCTTACGAATTTCTTGCGGCAGGCAGGGTGACGGTGAAGGTGATGGTGTTGTCGGCGCTGTCGGCCCGGATGGTGCCGCCGTGGGTCTGGACGATCTGGCGGGCGATGGCCAGCCCCAGCCCCGCCCCGCCGGAGGAGGTGCCCCGGGAGGAATCCAGCCGGAAGAACTGCTCAAACAGACGGTCCAGCTTTTCCGGCGGGATGGTGCGTCCGGCATTGGTGAACTGCAGGGTGACGGTGTCCGCCCCCTGCTCCGCCCGGACCTGCACACAGGTGCCGGGGAAGCTGTAATGTTCGGCGTTGCGCAGAAGATTGTCGAACACCCGGGCCAGTTTGTCCGGGTCCCCTTCGCACCGCAGCTCGGCGGGCAGGTCCAGGGTGCAGTGCAGCTCTTTTTCCCGGAACACCGGTTCAAACTCGCTGGCCACCTGTTCCAGCAGCCGTTTCAGGTCCACCGGCTGGGTGTCCAGTTCCAGGCGGGAAAGATTGAACCGGGTGATCTCAAAGAATTCGTTGATCAGGTCTTCCAGGCGCTGGGCCTTGTGCAGGGCAATGCCGGTATACCGGGCCCGCATCTCGGTGCTGATCTGGGGTTCGTCCTGCAGCAGGGTCAGGTAGCCGATGACGCTGGTCAGCGGGGTTTTCAGGTCATGGGCCAGGTACATGATCAGGTCGTTTTTCCGCTGTTCCGCTTCCCGGGCGGCAGCGGCGTCGGTCAGGGCCTTCTGGCGGGCCAGCTTCAGCCGCACTTCGGCTTCTGCCAGGGCGGGAGGCAGTTCGATCTCCCCTTTGGAGGGATCGGTCAGGCGGTCGGCCATGGCAATGACCCGGCTCAGGTCCCGCTGCCCCCACCGCAAAAACAGATAGGTCACTGCCATCCAGCCCACGGCCAGCAGCATCCAGACCAGGAACAGGGCGATGTCCCGCACGAACCGGGCCACGCTGTACAACCCCAGCAGGAGCATCTGGACGGGAAAGAGGCGGGCGTCCTCAAAGCTGGTCCAGTACAGGTCCCGGATGGAACGATACAGGGCATAGCCCGCAAAAAAGAGCAGAACGATGCCCAGCACCACCCCCAGTATGGCCAGCAGGTAGAGGGCCAGCAGACCCATGGGGCTGCGGCCGTAGTAGGGCGTGCGGGGTTTGCGGGTGCCCCGCCGCTTTTTGAAAAGCTTATTCAACGGTGTAGCCCACCCCCCACACGGTCTTGATGAACTTGGGATGCCGCGGCGCTTCGCCCAGTTTTTCCCGCAGGCGGGCGATGTGGGACATCACGGTGTTGTTGCTGTCCAGGTATTTTTCGCCCCACACCGCCTCGAACAGCTCTTCGCTGGAGACCACCTTGCCCCGGTGGCTGCACAGATACCACAGGATGGAAAATTCCAACGGCGTCAGGGCCACCTCTTTGCCGTACAGGGTGCATTTGTGGGAGTTTTTGGCGATGGCCAGCCCGTGGATGTCGTATTCCTCCGGGTCGGCGGGCGCGGCGGCCCCGGCAGGATTGTACCGGATGTACCGCCGCAGCTGGCCCTTGACCCGGGCCACCAGTTCCAGGGGATTGAAGGGCTTGGTGATGTAATCGTCCGCCCCCAGGGTCAGGCCGGTGATCTTGTCCATATCCTGCACCCGGGCGGTGAGCATGATGATGGGGAAAAGATGTTCCCGCCGGATCTGCTGGCACAGGGCAAAGCCGTCCATATCCGGCAGCATCACGTCCAGCAGGGCCAGGTCGGGCGGGGACTGCCGGATGGCGTCCAGCGCTTCGGCGGCGGTGGCGGCGGTGCGCACCGTGAAGGCCTCGTTGCGCAGGTACACCCCCACCAGGTCGGCAATTTCCCGTTCATCATCCACCACCAGAATATCCGGCATGCGGTCATTTCCCCCTTTTGCTGTATGACTTGCTGTTTATTATACCACAGCGTCCCCGCCCCCGCCAACAAAGGCGGGCCAGTGTTTACAACCAGAAATCCTTTGCAGAAACCAAAAACGGCCCCCGCCTGCAGGCAGGAGCCGTTCTGCTCTCAATAAAATCCGAAGCTGGGAAGGATTTCCAGGCACCGGGCCCAGAATTCCGGCACCGGCAGACCGGACAAGGCCGGGTAGTAGGCCACGAACAGCACCAGGGATGCCGCCGTCAGCCCCACGCCGATGCGCTTGGCCCGCTGCTGGTTGCGGGCGCCCCCCAGCACCAGCACGATGGCTGCCAGACAGAACAGGGAGCTGGGGAAATAGTGGTACAGGAAGGTGCAGCGGGTGACCAGCATCCAGGGCACCAGCTGGGTGGCGTAGAGGATCAGCACCCCCATGCCGGTGCGGGTGCCCCGGCCGCTGATCTGCCGCCAGAACAGCAGCAGGATGGCCGCCAGCCCCGCCAGCCAGATGACCGGTCCGCCCAGGCCCGCGATGCTGCCCTTGAGTCCGGCAGCCAGGTGGGTGTTCTGGTAATACCACACCGGGCGCAGCCCCAGCAGCCAGGTGTACCAGCGGCTCTCAAAGGGATGGGTGGCCTTGAGGGTGGAGTGGTACCAGAACATATAGGTCTGGCAGTCCCACCAGTCCTTGAGTCCGAAGGAGGGGTCCCGCCAGAGGTAGGGCAGGTAGGAGGCCAGATAGATCACAAAAGGCAGCAGCACATAGAACATGACGCCGCCCAGGGCGGCGGTGCGGAATTCCCGCCAGAAACCGGGCTTGTGCTGCTTCCACCGGGCGTACAGCACCCCCAGGTAGAGGATGGCCAGTCCCGCCCCGGCATAGATGCCGGTCCACTTGGAGGCACAGCCCAGCCCGAAGGCCAGTCCCCCCAGGGCCATGGGCCACAGGGATTTCATGACCCCTTTTTCCAGCACGCTCTGGCAGTACCACAGCATGAAGTAGGCCCCCAGCAGGATGAAGAAGGTGCCGTAGATATCAATGGTGGCGATGCGGCTCTGGGCAAAGCGCATGAAGTCCAGCGCCAGCAGGCACCCGGCCAGCGCCCCCGCCCACACACGGCGGGTGAGGCGGCGGCCGAAGCACCAGGCCAGGGGCACCAGCAGTACCCCGAACAGGGTGCCGGAGAACCGCCAGCCGAAGCCGGTCATGCCGAAGAGGGCAATGCCCAGCATGATGAAATCCTTGCCCAGAGGCGGGTGGGTGGTCTCGTACACTTTCAGGGCGTGGAGCAGTTCATACCCGGTACGGCCGTGGTAGATCTCATCAAAGTACATGCTGTTCAGCTGGCTGATGGTTTCGGGCACGGCGGATTGTTCGTCGAACATCTCGCCCCCGCCCTCCACCGGCACCAGGGAACCGTCAGCGGAACGCAGGGCCAGTTCAAAGATCTGGGCGTTGTTCACCGTGATCTGCAGGGTGGTGCCTGCAGGGATCTGCATGGACACCGACTCCCAGCTGAAAACGGTGGAGTATCCCAGTTCCTGGGTGTACAGGTCCATGCCGCTGTTCAGGGTAACGGTCAGGCTGCCCCCCGTGCTGATGCCGGGGTAGATCCACAGTTCGGCGGCGTCCCCCTGCAGGGTGACGGTCTGGGTCACGGTGGTGTCGGTGGCATCCAGCGGGTTCTGGGGGGCGGTCAGGCTGCCCAGGTAGGTGAAGCTGAGCACCGCGGTGGCGGCGGTGAGCCCCAGCAGGGCCAGCACCTCCCGCCGGGTCCAGCGGGGCTGGGTGTCGGGCAGGGCGATGCTCTGGGCCGCCCGGGAAAACCGCAGCGTCCGTTCCCCGCTCCGGCCCATCCGGGGTCCCATGGGGGAGGTCAGGCCGTGGCGGCATAGGGTCCAGGCGGTAAAGGCCAGCAGCACGAAGGCGGCGGTCTCGGCAAAGCCCACCAGCTGGGTGAACAGCCGGCTGGCGGCGGAGGTGAGCCATTCGTCCTCGGTGCCAACCTGGGTGTAGACGGCGGCCAGGTTCAGGAAGCCGGTGAGGGAGAGCCCGAAGGCGACCCCGTACAGGCGCAGGTCGTTCCAGCGGGCGGCGGCCAGCAATACCAGCAGCATACCGGGCACCAGATAGCGCTCATGCATGCAGTGGGCGAAGGTGAAGATGCCCACCAGATAGAAGCCGGCCAGCAGCAGCGGGGAAAACCGGCGTTTTTCCCGGGGGGCTTTGCGGTCGGCGGCCCAGGCGATGATGCCCAGGGCCAGCACGGCCAGGGTGAGGACCGCAATGTTGAAGGTGCCCAGCATGCCCCAGGTGACCGGCCCCACCACGGGGTCCGTCAGCGGGGTCCAGTTGCCGCCCAGGGCGGCAAACCAGTTGAAGGCGTTGATGGTGGCGTAGGGGTAGCCGGAGGAGGTGGAGATGTACTTTTCCACCAGGGAGGGGAGCAGCCGCACCGGACCGTAGAAGGGCAGTCCGGCAGCCAGAGGCACCGCCAGTGCCAGGGCCGCTCCGCCGAAGATGCGGCCCACCGCCCGGGCAGCGGCCTTGGGCCCCTGCCCTGCCCCGTCGGCCACCCCCAGCACAAAGCAGAGGGCCAGCACCGGTCCGGCCAGCAGGGCCTGGGGTTTGATGGCCAGCGCCACCCCGTACAGGAAGGCCGCGGGCAGATACCGGCGGCGTTCCAGCAGCCAGAAGCAGAACAGCAGCGGCAGCACGAAAGCGGCATCCACCTGCTTCCACACACCGGTGGCAAAGAGCAGCAGCGGACAGAATGCGGCAAAGATCCCCATGCGCCGTGCCTGGGCGGGATCTTTCACCCCGTGCAGCGCTTCCCGGTAGACCAGGGCGGCGATGGCGCAGTCGCACAGGGAGGGCACCAAAACCAGCAGCACCCGTCCCGGGGCAGAGTCCCCCGTCAGGCCGAGCAGCCCCCGCACCGCCGCCACCAGGGCCAGCACCGGCAGGTAGCCGGGAGGATAATCCGCAAAGTAGTCCGCGCTGTAAAAGGCGGCAGGACCTTCATGCAGGAGTCTTTCGCCCCAGGCGATGAAGCAGGACATATCGTAGGTATAGCCCTGGGTCACGGCGGCCAGCACCAGCCGCACCGCAAAGGCAGCGGCCAGCACCGGCAGGAAGGCTTTCCACTCCGGGGATAGTTTCAGGCGTTCTTTGTACATACGCAGGTCTTTCCGTAGGGGCGCGGTGCGCGCCGGATACAAAAAACAGGAATGAGCTGCGCCCCGTGGCGCAATGTCTGCCCATTCCTGACGGTTTGTTGATTACAGCTTGCTGATCTGGGGGCCCTGGGCGGTATCGGCCACGCTCCAGCCCATCTCGGTGAGCTGGGCGCGGATGGCGTCGGCACGGGCCCAGTCCTTGGCCTTCTTGGCGGCAGCGCGCTCGGCCACCAGGTCGGTGACTTCCTGGGGGATGGCCGAGGTCTTGCGGTTGTACACCAGGCCCAGCACGCCGGTCAGCTCGTCGAACATATCGGCGGCAGCCTGCAGGCTGGCCTTGTCCGCGGAATCGGACAGGGTGTTGATCTCCTTGACGAACTCAAAGATGGCGGCCAGGGCGTCGGGGGTGTTCAGGTCATCGTCCATGGCGGTGACGAACTTCTTCCTGGCTTCCTGGGCCTTCTCCGCCAGGGTGGTGTCGGTGCCGTGGGCATGCTCGATGGCAAAGTCCAGGTTGTCCCGGCAGGTATACAGCCGTTCCAGAGAGTTCTTGCAGCTTTCGATGAGCTCCACCGTGTAGTTCAGGGGCATGCGGTAGCCGGCGGTGAGCATGAAGTACCGGATGGGCTCATAGCCGTACTTGTCCGCGATCTCCCGCACGGTGAAGAAGTTGTTGGCGCTCTTGGACATCTTCTGGTTGTTGATGTTCAGGAACCCGTTGTGCATCCAGTACCGGCTGAAGGTGCAGCCGTTGGCGCACTCCGACTGGGCGATCTCGTTTTCATGATGGGGGAAGATCAGGTCCTGACCGCCGCAGTGCAGGTCAATGGTCTTGCCCAGATGCTTGCGGGCCATGGCGCTGCACTCGATGTGCCAGCCGGGGCGGCCGTGGCCCCAGGGGCTGTCCCAGTAGGGCTCGCCGGGTTTGGCGGCCTTCCAGACGGCAAAATCCGCCGGGTCTTCCTTCAGGTCGTCGTCCATCTGGCTGCGCAGGGCGCGGTTGCCGCTTTCCAGGTCGTCCAGGTTCAGGTGGCTCAGCTTGCCGTAGCCCGGATCGGACTTGACCCGGAAGTACACGTCCCCGTTGCGGGCAGGGTAGGCGTGGCCGGAAGCCACCAGGTCCTTGACGATCTTGATGATCTCGCCGATATGTTCGGTGGCACGGGGGCGGACGGTGGGCTCCTTGACGTTCAGGCCCTCGGAGTCCTTGATGTACTCGGCCTCGAACTTGCGGGCCACCTCCTGCATGGAGACGCCCTCCTGCTGGCCCTTGGCGATGAGCTTGTCGTCAATATCGGTGATGTTGGAAACGTAATACACCTTGTTGCCCTGGTATTCCAGATAGCGGCGCAGGGTGTCGAAGACGATCATGGGGCGGGCGTTGCCCACATGGATATAGTTGTAGACCGTGGGCCCGCAGACGTAGATGCGGTATTCCCCGGGGGTCTGGGGGACGAATTCTTCCTTCTGGCGGGTCAGGGTGTTGAAAATCTGCATAACGGAGCTTCCTTTCCGGATGGTTTCGGGATCTTCCTTGCTGTTTCATTATAGCCCCGGCGCCGCAGCGGCGCAAGGGGCCGGAAAGTCTTATTTTGCCTGCATGAAACAGCGGCGGTTCTGCCACAGATAGATACAGCCGGAGATCACCGTGACCAGGGCCACCAGCCAGCACAGCACCTGGGTGATGAGGCCGAAGGCCATGATGTCGGAATCCCCCATGAAGAAGGGCACGAAGTAGTAGAACAGCACGGTGAGCATCTGCAGCACCGTCTTGACCTTGCCCCACATGTTGGCGGCAATGACGGTGCCGGACCCGGCGGCGATCATCCGCACGCCGGCCACGGCGAATTCCCGGAAGAGGATGACCGCCAGCACCACGGGAGAGCACAGGCCGTCCACCAGCATGTAGATGAAAGCGGCGGTGGTGAGCATCTTGTCCGCCAGGGGGTCCATGAACTTGCCGAAATCGGTGACCAGGTGGTATTTGCGGGCCAGGTAGCCGTCCAGGAAGTCGGTGAGGCTGGCCACCGCAAAGACGATGCCCGCCACCAGATGGGCGTTGGGATTGTAGGCGGCGGTGCCGATGCGGCCATACGCCGCAAACACCATGAACACGGGCACCAGAACGACCCGCAGCAGGGTCAGCTTGTTGGGCAGATTCATTGCTTACTCCTCCTCGGATTCCACATAGCCGTACAGGTCGTATGTATCACTGTCGGTGATGGTCACGCGGTAAAATTCGCCGGGGGTCAGGGGGGTATCGGCGGGGGTCAGCACGTTGCCGTCGATTTCCGGGCAGTCGGCCTGGGTGCGCAGCAGATACATGCCGGTCTCGTCGTCCACCCCGTCACAGATGCACTCGAAGGTCTTGCCCACCTTGGCGGCCATGGCGGCGGCGCTGATATCCGCCTGGATCTCCATGATGTGCTCCGCCCGACGCTGCTTGACCTCCTCGTCGATCTGGCCGTCCATGGTGGCGGCGGGGGTGTTTTCTTCCGCCGAGTAGGCAAAGCAGCCCAGCCGGTCGAACCGCACCGTTTTGACGAAGTCGCACAGTTCGGCGTACTCCTCCTCCGTCTCACCGGGGAAGCCGGCGATGAGGGTGGTGCGCAGGGTCAGGCCCGGGATGGCCGCCCGCAGCCGGGTGATGGCGTCCTCGATCTCCCGGCGGCCGCCCCGGCGGTTCATGGCCTGGAGGACCCGGTCATCACAGTGCTGGATGGGCAGGTCCAGATAGGGCACCACCTTTTTGTTGCGCACCATGGCGGCGATGAATTCGTCGGTGATGCGCTCCGGGTAGGCGTACAGGATGCGGATCCAGCGGATGCCGTCGATCTCGTTCAGCCGGTCCAGCAGCTCGCAGACCGCTCTGGGCTTGCCCCAGTCCTCGCCGTAGGCGGTGGGGTCCTGGGCCACCACGATGAGCTCCCGCACCCCTTCTCCGGCCAGCCAGCGGGCTTCGGCCACGCAGTCCTCCAGCGGACGGCTGCGCAGCGGGCCCCGGATCAGCGGGATGGCGCAGTACCGGCAGCGGTTGTTGCAGCCTTCGGCGATCTTCAGGTAGGCGTAATGGGAGGGGGTGGAAATGACCCGGGCGCCGCCCAGGGGCATATCGGTCTTGGGGCCGTAGCTTTCCAGCCGGTCAGCCCCGGCGGCACAGACCCGCTCCACAATGGCGGGCAGGGCGGCGTTGGAGCCGATGCCCACCACCGCGTCCACCTCCGGCATTTCGGAGGCGATCTGCTGCTTGTAGCGTTCGGCCAGACAGCCGGTGACAATGACCTTCAGGTCCGGATTCTGCTGTTTGTACTGGCAGGCCATGAGGATGTTCTCGATGGCCTCCTCCTTGGCGGACTGGATGAAGCCGCAGGTGTTGACGATGATCACGTCCGCCTGGGCAGGGTCGGCCACAGTCTGGTGCCCCGCCTTGAGGAGGGCGTGGCAGAAAACGTCGGCGTCCACCTGGTTTTTGGGGCAGCCCAGGGAGATGATGGCAATGTTTTTGGTCATGATGGTTTCCTTTTATCTGTGTGATGAGGGGCGGTCATTCGTCCCGGGCTTCCTGCAGGACGGTGCGGATGACACCGTGGGAAAAGCCCCGGCGGGCCAGAGCGGCAGCCACCTGGGGTTCCTTGCCCTGGGCCAGTTTGGCGGCATACTGCCGCTGTACCAGGGCCCGGGCGCTGGCCAGGTCGGGGTCCTCTTCCTCGCCGCCCAGGTCTTCCACCACCGCGGCGGCGGTGTCCCGGTCGATGCCTTTCTTGTTCAGGTCCATGAGGATCTCCCGCCGGCTCTTGCGCTTGCGCAGCAGCTCGGCGGCCCGACGGCGGGCAAAGTCCTCGTCGTTGAGCAGGCCCAGCTCCCCGGCCCTGGCCACCGCGGCGGCGGCGCTGTGGGGGTCGAACCTGCGGCAGAGTTTGTCGTACAGTTCCCCGGCGGCATGGTCCCGCAGAGCCAACAGGTCCATGGCCTTGTCCAGGGCGCGGCGGGTATCGCTTTTCTTGCGCAGTTCCTCGATCTGCCAGGGTTCCAGCTCGTCATCCTTGTGCAGGCCGGCGTCGGCAAAGGTTCCTTCGTCCAGGGAAAAGGCGAACTCTCCGTCAAAAAACAGGGCATACCGCCCCTTTTTGGTCTCGGAAATCTGTGTCAGCTGCGGCATCAGTCGTCAACCATGATATCCAGGTCCACCTCGCTGCCGGTGGTCTTGGGGGCAGCGGGGGCTTCTTCGGCGGCAGGGGCAGCGGCCACCGGAGTGGCCACCTTCTCGATGGGCTTGACGGTGCCCTTCTTGCCGGCGGCGATGAGCCGGTCAGCGTTCTCCCGCACGATCTTTTCGATCTCCTCGGCCACGGCGGGGTTGTCTTTCAGGAACTGCTTGGCGTTGTCCCGGCCCTGGCCCAGGCGCACATCCCCGTAGTTGAACCAGGCACCGCTCTTCTGCACGATGCCCAGCTTGACGCCCAGGTCGATGATCTCACCCACCTTGGAGATGCCTTCGCCGAACATGATGTCGAATTCGGCTTCCCGGAAGGGAGGTGCCACCTTGTTCTTGACGATCTTGGCGCGGGTGCGGTTGCCGATGAAGGAACCGTTGGAATCCTTCAGGCCTTCAATGCGGCGCACATCGATCCGCACCGAGGAATAATACTTCAGGGCACGGCCGCCGGTGGTGACTTCGGGGCTGCCGTAGACCACGCCCACCTTTTCACGCAGCTGGTTGATGAAGATGCAGACGGTGTTGGTCTTGCCGATGATGCCGGTGAGCTTGCGCAGGGCCTGACTCATCAGGCGGGCCTGCAGGCCCACGTGGGAATCGCCCATCTCGCCCTCGATCTCGGCTTTGGGGACCATGGCAGCCACCGAGTCCACCACGATGGCGTCGATGGCACCGGAGCGGACCAGGGCTTCGCAGATCTCCATGGCCTGCTCACCGGTGTCCGGCTGGCTGACCAGCAGGCTGTCGATGTCCACCCCCAGGGCCCGAGCATAGGTGGGATCCAGGGCGTGTTCCACGTCGATGAAGGCCACCTCGCCGCCGTTGCGCTGGGCTTCGGCCAGCACCTGCAGCGCCAGGGTGGTCTTGCCGGAAGATTCGGGTCCGTAGATCTCCACGATACGGCCGCGGGGCACGCCGCCGATGCCCAGAGCCATATCCAGGCCCAGGCTGCCGGTGGAGATGGCATCCACCTGCATGGTCACATTGGCGCCCAGCTTCATGACGGCGCCCTTGCCGAACTGCTTTTCGATCTGGGCCAGGGCCGTTTCCAGCGCGGCCTTCTTGTCGCCGGCCGGTGCGGCGGTGGATTTGGTTTCTTTTTTGGCTGCCATTGTATTTTCTCCTTTTCAGGGGGATCGCTCCCCCGCCTTTGGTATGGTTTGTATGCCCCTATTATACCCTGTCCGGCCGCAGATTACAACTATTTGTTGTGTCTCCGGCCGGGGATCCGGGGTCTGTTCCGGGCTTCTGCAGCAGGATGACCCGGTCGTTGCCGCCGTAGTCCTGCCGGCAGCCGCCGTTGACCCAGCCGTTCCGGGCCCCCAGGTCCAGCACGGCCTGCCGCTGTGCATAGCCGATCTCCATCACCAGCCAGCCGCCGGGGCGCAGGACCTTCTGCCAGGGCCCGGTCAGGCAGCGGTAAAAGACCAGCCCGTCCGCCCCGCCGTCCAGGGCCATGGCCGGTTCCCGGGCGGTTTCGGGCATGAGAGCCTGCATCTCCGCCCCGGTGAGGTAGGGCGGATTGCTGACGATGAGATCCACACTCCCGGGGGACAGGTCCCGCCACCCGATGAGCACATCCCCTTCGTGCACGGCCACTTCCGCCCCGGGCAGAGCTTCCCGGGCATTGCGGCGCAGGTAAGGCAGAGCTTCCGGGCTTTTCTCCCAGCAGGTCACCCGGGCATCGGGCACGAACCGCCGGACGCCCAGCCCCAGACAGCCGGTGCCGGCGCACAGGTCCAGCACCACAGGGCCGGCGACGGCCATTTTCCCCAGCAGGTCCACGGCGGTCTCGCAGACCACCTCGGTGTCCGCCCGGGGACAGAGGACCCCGGGGCCCACCCGCAGGGTAAAGTCCAGGAAATCCCAGCTCCCTGCAATATACTGCAGCGGTTCCCGTCCGGCACGGCGGGCGGCGAAGGCTGCCAGAGCAGCCGCCTTGTCCGGCGGCAGCGGGGCGGTATCCAGGCGGGGGTCCCGCCCCACCGCCAGACGGTAGAGTTCCCGGGCATCAAAGGCGGCGTCGGGTACACCCGCTTCTTCCAGCCGGGTGCGCACCGTCCGCAGGGCATCCCGGGGGGCCAGACCGGCCAGGGACAGTTCAGTCACGATTCCAGGCGGCCTCCTCCGGGGTCTCGGGCAGGACGGGGGTCACGGCGGCGATGGCCACCTCGATCATGTCGTCCTCCGGTTCAAAGGTGGTCAGCCGCTGCAGCCACAGCCCCGGCACCGCCACGGCCCTGGCCAGCCAGGAATTGGACCGCCCGGACCAGCGCAGCACCTCATAGGAGATGGCCACCAGCAGGGGCAGCATGGCCAGTTTGTACAGCACCCGCAGGCCGGTGCTGGTCCAGGGCAGCACCGCGTACAGCACAATGCTGATGAGCAGCACCAGGATCAGGAAGCTGGTGCCGCAGCGGGGATGGAAGCGGGAATGGCGGCGGATGTTTTCCACCGTCAGCGCCTCCCCGGCCTCGTAGCAGGCGATGGTCTTGTGTTCGGCACCGTGATAGGCAAACACCCGGTGGATCTCCTTGGTGCGGGTGCACAGGAACATGTACCCCAGGAACAGGGCCAGCTTGATGACGGCTTCGATGATGCCCCGGGGCCACCGGCCCAGGGTCAGTACCTGGGAGAGCAGGCCGGTGAGGAAGGTGGGCAGATACAGAAACAGGAACAGGGCCAGCACCACCCCCAGCAGGGCGGAGATGGTCATGAGGGCGTTCTGGAAGGCGGGGCCGGTGTGTTCGTCCAGCCACTTTTCAAAACGGGACTGCTCGGCTTCCTGTTCCTCCTCGGTGAGGGCGATGTCGGCGCTGTGCATCAGGTACTTGTACCCGCTGCGCAGGTTTTCCACCATATTGCAGACCCCGCGCACCAGGGGCACCCGGTTGTACCAGTGGGTGTGCACCTCCTCGAAGGTGAGGTCGATGGTGCCGTCCGGACGGCGCACGGCGCAGCAGATCTTTTTGGGGCCGCGCATCATGATACCTTCCATGAGGGCCTGACCGCCCACACTGGTACGGAATTTTTCGGTGGGACGCGATTCTTGCGGCATAAGACGAAGAGTCTCCTTTGTTGGTTTCAGATGGGTTCGTGCAGGTGTTCCTGCCCGGAGCGGTACAGCGGCAGGGTGATGAGCACGGTGGTGCCCTGCCCCAGGGTGCTGGTGATGTCGGTGGTGCCGCCCAGGGCGGTGACGATGGCATCCACCACCGCCAGACCGATACCCGACCCGCGCACCGCGTTCTTGCCTTTGAAGAACTTGACCTTGACTTTTTCCAGGTCTTCGGGGGAGATGCCGCGGCCCTGGTCCCGCACCGACACGGTGGCGGTGGCCGGACCCCGGGTCAGGGTGAGAAAGACCGACCCGCCGGGGGGCGAATACTTGATGGCATTGTCCAGCACATTGATGAACACCTGGCGCAGGCGGGCGGGGTCCGCCCACACCGGGAAGGGTTCGGGCGGTTCCTCATACACCAGGCGCAGGCCTTCCTGCCGGATCCGCCCTTCCACAAAGAGGGCGGCATCGGTGGCCTCGGCCACCAGGTCCAGCACCTGGCAGTCCAGCTTGATGCCGTTCTGCAGGCGGGAAAAGTCCAGCAATTCCTCCACCATGGCATACAGGCGGTCGGTCTCGGCGCCGATGACCTCCAGGCCCTTGCGGTAGTTTTCGTCGCTGGGATCCTTCAGGTTGGCGATAGTCTCCACCCAGCCCTTGATGGAAGTCAGGGGGGTGCGCAGTTCATGGCTCACCGAGGAGATGAATTCGTTTTTCATCCGCTCGGTCTCGGTCAGGTGTTCCGCCATCTCGTTGATGGTGCGGCACAGCCGGCCGATCTCATCGTTGTAGCGGGTATCGGGCAGGCGGGTCTGCAGGTCTCCCCCGGCGATGCGGTTGGCGATGACCTCCACCTGGCCCAGGGGCCGGACGATGGACCGGATGAAGAACAGCCCGCTCCACAAGGCAAAGGCCAGGGCCAGCAGCACGATGCCCCCCGAAAGCAGCACCGTGTTCCACCATTGCCGGTCGGCCAGGGTCAGGCTGGTGACCAGGCGCATGGCGGTGATGTTGCCCGCGTCATAGGGGACCAGGGCGGTGACCGCCATGACCCGCTCCCCGTCCGGGGTGCGGAAGATGGCCCGTCCCACCCCGTCCGGGCTGACCAGGGCGTGGTAATAGTCCACCCCTTCGGTAAGGTTCTCGTTGATGGTGCCGCTGGAGGTGGCCAGCACCACCCCGTTCTGGTCCAGCAGCATGAACTCGAACTTGTCTTTTTCCTCAAACTGTTCCACCGTGCGGCGCAGGGACTGGGCGCGGCTGGCGGCGTTGTTGTCGCTGTCGCCGGCGGTGCCGGTGGCCTGCAGCCGGCCGATGAAGGTGGAGAACCGGCTTTCCATGGCACGCTCAATGCCGCCATAGAGGTTCTGGTAACAGAAATACAGGAACAGCCCTTCGGCCAGGGCCAGGATCAGCACCGTGATGAGCAGGCTGCCCCGCAGCCAGCGCTTGGTAATGCTTTGCACGCGGGGGTCCCCCCTTTCTTCCGGTGCATGCGGGTGTGGATATCAGGGGCTCCAGCGGTAGCCGTATCCCCATACGGTGAGGATGTGGGTGGGGCTGCTGGGTTCATCCTCGATCTTCATGCGCAGACGGCGGATGTTCACATCCACGATCTTCACGTCCCCGTAATATCCCTTGCCCCAGACCCCTTCCAGGATCTTTTCCCGCACCAGGGCGGCGCCGGGATTGCGGAAAAACAGCTCCATGATCTGGAACTCCACCTGGGTCAGGTCGATGGGTTTGCCGGCCTTGTACAGCACCCGGCTCTTCTCATCCAGCACAAAGCTGCCGCTGACCAGCTGGTCGGGGCCGGAACCTTCCCGGCTGTCGCCGGCATTGCGGTGCACCCGGCGGGCCAGGGCCTCCACCCGGGCGATGAGCTCGGACACCGAGAAAGGCTTGGTGATATAGTCATCGGCACCGATGGAAAGGCCCCGGATCTTGTCGGTCTCCTGCCCTTTGGCCGAGACGATGATGATGCCGATATCGGGGTCGTCCCGGCGGATGGTCTCGCACAGGGAAAGGCCGTCCATGCCGGGAAGCATCAGGTCCAGCAGGGCTGCGTCACAGGGCGGGTTGGCGTGCAGCAGTTCCAGGGCGCGCTCGGCGCTGGGGGCTTCCAGCACTTCCCATCCGGCCATGCGCAGGTTCAGCACTTCCATTTCCCGGATGCTGTTTTCGTCCTCCACAACCAGGACTCGTTTCATACAGATAACTCCTTTCCATGACAAGGAATTCCACGGAATTCAGGGCAGGACCGTCACGCCGGACAGGATATCCTCCAACGTGAGGCCGTAATATTCGGTGAGGATGCGGGCCTGCAGCTGCTGGCTGCCGATGGTGGCCACCCGGCTGTATTTGTCGGTGCGCAGATCGGTTTCGGCCGGGTCGATCACCCGCAGTTCGCAGTACTGGACATCCCCCGCCAGGTTGGCGATGATCCAGCCGCTGCCGTCGGCGTTGGATTTCAGGGAGACATTGCCGTGCATGGATTCCGGCAGGCGCAGGAAAAACCGGTGCTCACTGTCATACACGCCGAAGATGTTGTTGCTGCCCTCCTCGGTGGCGTAATCCTTCCACAAAAGGAAGTGCAGCTGGTTGGCCAGGGATTCCGGCACGGTGCCGCCGTCGGCGACCTGGGTGGGGATGTCCACGGTACCGTTGCCGTCCACGTCCATGCTCAGCAGGTCGGTGTCATAGCGCTGGGTGGCGCTGTACAGGTCCGGGACCCCCGGCGGCATATACGTCTTGAGGAAGCCGCTTTCGGCGTCATAGATGATGATGCTGGAGGCCAGACTGGACGCCGATCCGGTCCAGCCGTCCACCACCACATAGGAGGCGCCGTCCTCCCCCACCCCGGCATGCAGACCCGCACAGCCGCTGTAAAAGCCTTCGCCCACGGCCAGGGTCTGGGCGGCCAGGAAGGTATCGCCGCCGGTGTAGGTCAGCAGCTGCAGGTTGATGCCGCCGTTTTCGGTCTCGGTGGGCAGGGCCAGGACCAGGTCCTCGGTACCGTCGCCGCCGTCGGTGACGTCGGCCACCAGCATGTCGGTGTAGCTCTGTTTGTTGACGGTCTGCAGGGTCTCGTCGCTGTTGTACAGGTAGACCACCATGTAGCGGTCCCCTTGGGCACTGTCATACCCCACCAGCAGCTGCAGGGAATCCGCGTCCCGCAGGTGGGCATAGCTGACCGTTTCCACCTCGCTGGACAGACCCTCGGTGCGCTGGGATACCCGCCAGCCGCCGGAATCGGTGGGTTCCAGGATGGCCAGCCAGACATTGGAGCCGCCGGATTCCACCGTGTAGAGGACGGCGGCTTCCTGGGTGCCGTCACCGTCCCAGTCGCCGAACAGAAAGGGGGAGAGAAAATCGCCGCTGGCCGGATATTTCAGGGTGGCCACCCCGTCCAGATAGCTGTTCAGGGCCTTCTGCACCGCGCTGCTCTGCCCCGACAGACGGGGAGCCCGCAGCAGGCTTTCGGTCTCGCCGCCGGGAAGCACACTGCAGCCGGTCAGACACAGGGCCAGCGCCAGGGCGGCCGCGGCCGTTCCGGGTGTATGGACCATGGACGCCCCTCCTTTCCGCCGTTTCAGGATATACACGGTCAGTATACCACAAACCGTCCCCTGCCGCAATGCGTGCCGGGGCACACCGGAATTTTTGCAAAGTATGCTTGACAGTTTTTGCAAAGCAAGCTATACTGAAATTGCAAAGCAGGCTTTGCAATTTCAGTCCGCGGCATTCGCCCCGCGGGCCGGAAAGGCGATGACCCATGAAGACCCGTATTCCCGAACTGCGCAAAGCCCGACGGATGAGCCAGCAGGAGCTGGCCGACGCGGTGGGCGTGACCCGGCAGACCATCACCAGCATTGAGGTGGGACGGTACACGGCCAGCCTGGAACTGGCATACAAGATCGCCCACTATTTTGGACTTTCCATCGAAGAAGTTTTCGATTTCAGCCATTTGGAGGGAGAGCTATGATCATCTGTCAGCTTTTGGAAGGGCATCCGGCCAGCCTGGAAGAGTACCGGGCCCGCCTGCGTTCCCTGCGCCCTTTTTGTGCGGTGCTGCCGGTGCTGGGCGCCGCCACCGTGCTGTTTGCCCTGCTGGGGGTGCCCCGCCTTTTGGGCGAAGAGAGAAATATTTCCTTTTTCAGCGGATTTTACACCGGCACCGGCTTCTCTCTGATCGCCCTGGGATGCATCCTGTTCTTCCGCACCGGACGGCTGCTGCGGGACGACGCCGCCCTGCGCCGCCGCTTCACCCAGACCACCGACGAGCGGAACTGCCGCATCAACGAAAAGGCCGCGCTGGCCGCCGCCTTTGTCCTGTTCCTGGTGCTGTACCTCATTCTGCTGGCAGCCGGACTGTTTGCGCCGGTACTGTTCGCCTTCTGTCTTGCGGGCATCCTGGTGTTTGCGGTGCTGTATCTGCTGTTCCGCCTGTATTACAGCCGTGTGCTGTGACGTATCTGCCATCAAAGGAGGCGTTTTCCCATGCGTACATCCCGAAAGAACCTGCTGGCGGCCGTGAGCGGCTATCTTCTGGCTTTGCTCTTCCTGCTGTTCGTTGCTGCTCCCCTGCAGCTGCGGTACGGCATGCTGGGGCTGCTGTGGACCGAGCTGGGGCTGCTGGCCCTGGCCCTGCTGGGCACGGCCGTGTTCCGGTCCCCCTGGCGTCAGGTGTTCAATTTCCATCGCCCCACCTGGAAAGGGGTGGCCGGCACCCTGCTGCTCTGGATGGGCGCATACGCCCTGGTCATGCTGGTGTCCATGTTTACCATGCTTCTCGTTCCCCAGCAGCTGACCGATGTGAGCACCGCCATCACCGACCTGTTTTCCCAGGTCCCCTTTGTCCTGCGGTTTCTGCTGGTGGCGGTGACCCCGGCGTTCTGTGAGGAGATGCTCTTCCGGGGATACCTGCTCCATCACATGCAGCCCATGCCCGCCTGGGGACGCATCCTGCTGTGCGGCGGGCTGTTCGGGCTGTTCCATCTGGACCCGGTGCGGTTTTTGCCCACCGCCATCCTGGGCATCTTCCTCACCTGGGGTGCCCTGCGCAGCGGCAATCTGCTGTACGCCATGCTCTTCCACCTGTTCAACAACAGTCTGTCCGCCCTGGCCACCCTGGTGCCCGCCTCCGCCGACACCGCGGCGCTGGAGGCGGCGGAGACCGCCGGCACGGTCATGACCCTTCCTGCGCTGGGCGCCTACTTTTTCCTGGCCGCGGCCAGCCCCTGGCTGGTCTGGGCCGGACTCAGCCTGCTGCGCCCCAAGGATGCCCCCGCCCCCGACCGGGCCCGGTCCGCCATGCTCTGCCTGGTCCTCTGCGCCGCCTGCATTGCTGTGGGCTGGCTGCTGATGCGGGCATAAAAAACACACCTGAAAAGGAGTTTTTGGTCATGAATCTGCAAAGACGAAATCCCGTGTTTGATATCATGCGCGGCATCGGCATTCTGTTGGTCGTGCTGGGGCACGCCGGGTTCCCGTTCAGCGGATGGATTTATCTATTCCATATGCCCTTGTTTTTCCTGCTGAGCGGCTGGTTTTACAAACCGGAACACACCGTTCCCCTATCCGGTCTGCTGCACAGCTGGAAAAGCAAGGTTCTCACCTTGTGGCTTCCCTTTGTAATCGCCAACACGGCATTTACCCTGTGCAACAACCTCTTCCTGCGGCTGAACATCCTGACGGAGGATGCACGGATTCTGGACATACCGGGCAACCTGGTTCATGCGCCCGTCACCTGGCGGGACATTGTGGGCCGCACCGTCCACTGGTGTTTCTTTGACGGCGGGACCCAGCTGGGCGGCGCCCTGTGGTTTCTCCAGGTGTTGTTTCAGGTGTCGGTGCTGTATGCCTTTGTGGATTTTCTTCTCAAACGGGTTCTCTCTCCCCGCCAGACCCTGGCCGTACAGACAGCGCTGGCCCTTGTGTTCCTGGGGATCGGTTTTGCCTGTCAGCGGGCACACTGGTCGGTATGGCTGCTGGACGTGGCCCTGAGCTGCTATCCGCTGTACCATCTGGGGGTCCTGCTGCGGCAATTTTCCGTCCTGCCCCACCGCCCGCCTATGGTGGCGGCGGCCGGGATCGGCAGCGCTGCAGGGTTATGTGTTCTGAATACCCTCGGCAGCGTTTCCCTGGCCTCCAACGAGTATCCCAATCCATTTTTTTTGCTGGTCGGCTCGGTGTACGGCTGGTACATGGTCTACGGCGCCGCCCGCCTGCTGCTGGCCTGCGGGGTCTGCCGCCGTTTCTTTGCCTTTGCCGGACGCCACAGCCGCATTGTGCTGATCCTGCATCTGCTCTGCTTCAAGCCGGTCTCCTGGGCAGGACTCCGGCTCACCGGCGGGGCGAGCTACCTGCTGGCCTCCTTTCCGGTGCTTTTCACCGGCGGATGGTGGTGGATTCCCTATACGCTTACCGGGCTTCTTCTGCCGTTGGCCATCCAGGTCATGTTCACCCGATTCCGGGCAAAATGGCCGTTCCCTGCCGCTACAAAAAAGAACTGACCTCACAGAAAAACCGCCTTCCCGGCAAAGGGAAGGCGGTTTTCTTTGTGATTATTCGGCGGTCAGCAGGCCCACAGCACGGGAGGTGCCCAGTCGGTCGGCGCCCAGGTCCAGGAATTTTTCCATATCCCCGATAGTGGAGATGCCGCCCGCGGCCTTGATTTTGCAGCGGCCTGCCACATGCTTGGCGAACAGCTCAATATCATGGAAGGTGGCGCCGGCGGTGGAGAAGCCGGTGGAGGTCTTGATGAAATCGGCACCGGCTTCGGGCACGATGTCGCACATCTTGATCTTTTCCTCGTCGGTGAGCAGGCAGGTCTCGATGATGACCTTCAGGCAGTGGTCCCCCACCGCCTGCTTGACGGCGGCGATGTCTTCCCGCACGGCGTCGTACTCGCCGTTTTTCAGCCGGCCGATGTTGATGACCATGTCCACTTCCGAAGCGCCGTTTTCGATGGCGGTGCGGGCTTCAAAGCATTTGCTGGCGGTATCCATGGCCCCCAGGGGGAAGCCCACCACGCAGCACACCGGCACCCGGCCGGCCATATACTCGGCGGCCTGCTTCACATAGCAGGTGTTGATGCACACCGAGGCCGTGTGGTATTCCATGGCCTCGTCGCAGAGTTTCTGGATCTGGGGCCAGGTGGCTTCGGGTTTGAGAAGGGTGTGGTCAACGACCGAGAACAGATGTTCTTTGGTGTAATGGCTCACCGGTATTCCGCCCCCTTCTTGCAGTGCTTGCACAGATGTGCCTGGTGCAGCCCGATGCCCGCAAAGATGATGGAGGTAACACCGCACACGGTGGCGATGATGCCCAGGATCAGGCCGGTGAGGCGGAATCCTCCGCCGCGAACGTTGTTTTTCATAAGAATGCCTCCTTATCGCGCACGGATCACGGCGCTTTTTTGGTGAAGATCAGGATCTTGGAAAACACATAGTTGGACACGATCACCACAACCTGGGAGAACAGCTTGACGATGTTGGCCCACAGCTGGGGAGACACAAAGGCGATCATGGGGCCCAGCACGCTCACACCGCCCCACATGATCAGCTGATCCACCACGGCGGTAAAGATACGGCAGCCCACAAACTTGGTGAATTCCTGCCAGGCAACGGCACCGCGGCTTTTGCTGCGGAAGACGAAGGTGCGGTTGGTCCAGTAGGCAAAAAGGATGCAGATGGCATTGTTGAGGACGTTGCCCACACCGGCGGCGAAATCCAGCCCGAAAGCCGCCTGGAAAATATTGAGGATGACAAAGTTGAGCAGCGTGGCCAGCCCGCCGAAGAACAGGTAAGACAGCTGTTCATAGTATTTCACAATGAGGTCTTTGAGTTTCTGCATGATACACCCGTGAACCAAAAAGAGGCCCGCCTGTTACCAGGCAGGCCTCCCATTGGGATCGTTCAGAGATTATTCAGCGTCGGAGCCTTCAGCTTCCACTTCGCCCTCGCAGGCCTTCATGGACAGGCTGATGCGCTTGCGGTCAAAGTCCACGTTGATGAGCTTGACGCGCACTTCGTCGCCGACCTTCAGCACGTCGCTGACCTTGTTGACGCGCTCGTTGGAGATCTCACTGATGTGGACCAGGCCGTCAACACCGGGCAGGATGCGCACAAAGGCACCGAACTTGGTGATGGAGACAACCGGAGCGGTGAACTCGCTGCCGATGGGATACTCGTTCTTCAGCTTCTCCCAGGGGTTGTCCTCTTCCTTCTTGTAGCCCAGAGAAACCTTCTGGTTCTCGGGATCATAGCTCTTGACATACACGTCGATGGTATCGCCAACATTGACGACCTCAGACGGATGCTTCAGGTTGGACCAGCTCAGCTCGCTGATGTGGCACAGGCCGTCCACGCCGCCGATGTCCACAAAGGCGCCGTAGGAGGTCAGGCTCTTGACAACGCCGGTGTAGTGCTTGCCCACTTCCACGTTCTGCCAGAACTCTTCCCGCTTGGCCTTGTTCTCTTCGGCGGTCACCTTGTTGATGCTGCCGACGATCTTGCGGCCGGCGCACTCGGTGATGACCAGACGCACATGCTGACCCACCAGCTTGGTGTAGTCCTCATCAC
Source organism: Subdoligranulum sp. DSM 23681 (assembly GCF_057005535.1). Lineage (NCBI taxonomy): Bacteria > Bacillati > Bacillota > Clostridia > Eubacteriales > Oscillospiraceae > Subdoligranulum > Subdoligranulum sp. DSM 23681. The sequence goes on from NZ_CM168050.1 coordinate 1,029,016, forward strand.
GGCGCATGGTGGCCTGAGAACGGGGCACGAAGACGCGCACGCCCTTGACGTTGACAACAACGCCGCCCTTGTTGGCTTCCATGACGTCGCCTTCCATGACGGTGCCGTTCTCGGCAGCTTCGGAAACGTCCTTCATGCCCTTCTGGGCTTCAAAGCGGACACGGGAAAGGGTGTCGACGCCTTCCTGGTCGTTGGTCTTGACAACCACCAGATCCAGCTCGTCGTCCACCTTAACAAGGTCTTCCATCTTGGCGTTGGGATCATGCGTCATCTCATTGAGCTTGACGATGCCGGTGTGCTTGGAGCCGTCGATGCCCACAACGCACTCCGTCGGGCTAACGCTGATGACCTTGGCTTTAACGATCTTACCTGCGAACAGCGGTTTTGCCTCAGAAGCCTCGAGCATCTCGGCAAAACTCATGTCGTCACGGATTTCTTCACTCATACAGTTAAGTACCTCCTCAATTATAGACGAAGGCGTGGAAGCCCCTGCTGTTACGCCTACCACCCTGGCGCCCCGCAGCCATTCCCGGTCGAGTTCATCAGCTGTCTCGATGGTAACGGCGTCGGTATGCCGAGCGGCGACCTGCAACAGTTTCTGGGTGTTGGAGGAATGATGACCACCAATGACGATCATATGATCGCATTTTTGGCTGAGGTCCTCCGCCTCCTGTTGCCTCGCCCACGTTGCATTACATATTGTATCAAATATTTTGGCATTTGTACACCACTTTTTTAGAAAAGCCTTGCAACTTTCCCAACTTTGGACCCGAAAAGTGGTTTGGGCCACCACATAAATGGATTTTTGCTGCGCAAGAATTTCGCGCATGGCTTCCAGCTCGTCCAGGTTCGCAAAAACCCGCACCTCGCCGCTTGTATGGCCTACAATTCCCTGCACTTCCGGGTGGGAGGCATCCCCCGCCACCAGCAAAAGCGCACCGTTTTTGCCCGCTTCTTCGGCAATTTTATGGATTTTTGATACGAACGGGCAGGTGGCATCATGAAACGCCAGGGCGCGTGTGCCAATTTTTTCATATACGCTGCGGGGGACCCCGTGGCTGCGGATCACCACCTCATATCCGTCGGGTACGGCGTCCACATCCGGGCAGGTCAGGGCGCCTTTTGCTTCCAGATCGGCCACCACCTGGGGGTTGTGGATCAGCGGTCCCAGGGTGGCCACCTTGCAGCCCTTGTCCAGCAGTTCATAGGTCAGCTTCACCGCCCGGTTCACACCGAAGCAGAAACCGGCGGTCTTGGCCAGAATGATCTCCATGGCAGATTCTCCTGTGTTCAGGTTCCGGGCTCGGTGCCCGGGTTGGGTTCGGGGGCCGGCAGGGGCGCCGGCTCAAAGCTGTTCTGGCGGTACAGTTCCTCCAGGTCGTCGGTCAGGCGGGTGCGCAGGGCCCGCAGTTCCTTGATCTGGTGGCGCGGGTCGGTGATGCGCAGGTCCGATGCGGGGATGGGTTCCCCGAAGCAGATGCGCATGCGGCAGAAAAGACGCATGCGGTGGTCCGGGGTGTCGTAGATGATGCGGCAGGGCACCAGATCCGCCCCGGCCTGCCCCGCAATGACAAAGGCGCCGCTTTTCAGCTTGCCCAGCTTGCCGTCCTTGCTGCGGGTGCCTTCCGGGAAGATGAGCACGCCGGTGCCCTTTTTGCAGTCCTCGGTGACCTTGTTGACGGTCTCCATATCCCCATGGCCCCGGTCGATGGGCACGGCGCCCATGCAGCGCAGGAACCACCCGATGAAGGGATTGCGGAAAAGCTCCTGCTTGGCCAGGATGCGGAAGCGTCGGAACCGGAACACCACCACCAGGATGAAGACCGGGTCCAGATCTGAGATATGGTTGGGGGCAATGACGATGGGGCGGCCCCGGGGAATCAGGCTGCGGCCCACGACCTCCACCCGATAGACAATGTGCATCAGCACCCACACGATGGGCAGCAGGATCCAGTACAGAAGCATAAATTCACCATTTCCTAATTTTTTACATCCATATGAGACAGACGCGGTTCAGATGTGCCCGAGGATGGTCTTTTTCAGCAGGGCAAAGCTCTCCTCGATGCCGATATCGCTGGTATCCACCAGGATGGCGTCCTCCGCCTGACGCAGGGGCGCCACGGCGCGGTGGGTATCCTGGTAGTCCCGCTGTTCGATGTCGGCCAGGACGGTGGCGTAATCGGTCTGTTTGCCCTTTTCCAGCAGCTCGGCCAGACGGCGGCGGGCCCGGGCGTCGGCGCTGGCGGTGAGGTAGATCTTGACGGTGGCGTTGGGCAGCACCACGGTGCCGATGTCCCGGCCGTCCATGAGCACGTCCCGGCTGGCGGCCAGATTCCGCTGGGTGTCCAGCAGGAAGGCCCGCACCGCCGGATGGGCGGACACATCCGATGCCGCCATGCCGATCTCCTCGGCGCGGACGGCCTCGGTCACGTCCTCCCCGTTGAGCAGGATGTGCTGGGCGCCGTCCTGCAGACGGATGTCCAGCCTGACCTGGGGCAGCAGGGCGGCCACAGCATCGGCATTCTTGGTATCCACGCCGGCACGGCGGGCATACAGACCGATGGCCCGGTACATGGCGCCGGTGTCCACATAGGTGTAGCCCAGGTCAGCCGCCAGACGGCGGGCCATGCTGGACTTACCAGCCCCGGAAGGGCCGTCGATGGCAACAGAGATCATGAGAAAACGCTCCTTTTTATTGGTCGGCTTCCGTCACAGCGGCCGCCGCAGCCCGGGCGGTGGCCCAGGCGATCTGCAGATTGTACCCGCCGGTGCGGGCATCCACGTCCAGGATCTCCCCGGCGAAATACAGCCCCGGGCAGAGTTTGCTGGCCATGGTCCTGGGGTCCACCTCCCGCACGTCCACACCACCGGCGGTGATGACCGCGTGTTCCAGGTCCCCCAGCTCGGTGACAGGCACCGCCCAGTGCTTGCACAGCTGCACCAGGGCCATCTTCTGCTCCCGGGTGATCTGGGCGGCCCGGGTGGCCGGGTCCACGCCCCACCTTTCCACCGCCACCGGGCGCATGGAATGGGGCAGCAGCTTTTCCAGGGCGCCCTGGGCACTGCGCCCGCCCAACGCCGCAAAGTCCCGGGTCAGGCGGTCATACAGCTGCTTTTCGTCCAGGGCGGGTTTGAGGTCAAACTCGCACACATACTTGTGGGCGTGGATGTCGTCGATGTAGGTAGAGGCGGAGAGCACCAGCGGCCCGGACAGGCCAAAGTGGGTGAACAGAGCCTCTCCCAGTTCGGTGAACAGGGGCTTGCCGTCCCGCAGCAGGGTCAGGGTGACGTTGCGCAGGGACAGCCCCATGAGCTTGCGGCAGGCCGGATCCGGGGAGACCAGGCTGCACAGGCTGGGCTGGGGCGGGACGATGGTGTGCCCCGCCTTGGCGGCCAGCCGGTAGCCGCTGCCGTCGCTGCCGGTGACGGGGTAGCTCACCCCGCCGGTGGCCAGCAGCAGATGGCGGGCCCGGTAGGCCTTGCCCCCGGCGATGACGCCCTTGCAGACGCCGTCCTCCAGGATCAGGTCCTGGGCGTCCGCCTTCACGAACCGGGCGTCCGCCGCGTACTGCCGCAGGGCGGCCAGCACATCCGCGGCCCGGTCGCTCTGGGGAAAGACCCGGCGGCCCCGCTCGGTCTTGAGGGGCACGCCCAGGGACTCGAACAATTCCATGGCCGCCGAGGGCGGAAAGGCGTAGAGGCAGGAATACAGGAAACGGGGATTGCGGCGCACATACCGCAGGAATTCCCGGGGGTCGCAGTCGTTGGTGACGTTGCACCGGCCCTTGCCGGTGATGAGCAGCTTCTGCCCCGGTCCTTTGGGGTTGTGCTCCAGCACGGTGACCGAAGCCCCCCGGGCACAGGCGGCCCCGGCGGCCATCAGTCCGGCCGCACCGCCGCCCACAATTACCAGATCATCCAGCGGCATGGGGGTTCCTCCTTTGCTGAGCGGCCCACACAAAACTCAGGGCCGTGAACAGGAGCAGCAGCGGCTGCACCGTTGCCAGATACATGGTGGATGTGCCGATGCCGAAGCTGGACACCTCCACAAAGGCGATCATGCCGCAGCGCAGGGCGGCCATGAAGAGAAGCAATGTCTGCAGCGTCCAAGGCACCAGAGCGGTGAAGCATTTCCGGGCAGCCCGCACACTGGCAGGCAGAGCCCGCAGCCAGAAAAGCACCGCCAGGATAAAGCACACCGGCAGGGCAAAGGCCCACACCAGCCGCAGGGCGCCGAACAGACCGAAGACCAGCTTCTGGTTGGGGCTGTAGTAGGGGGTGTCCTTGCCTGCCTCGGCGGCGCCGTTCAGCCCGCAGTGCAGATACCCGGACCACTGGGCAAAGTCCTCCGGGGTGCCGATGGAGCGCTGGGTCTCGTAGGCCGCGCAGTCCTGGAAGGTGAGCACCCATCCCAGGCTGCGGACACTTTCTTGCAGGGTGGGCAGCACATATTCCGCCCGGATGGGCTGGGTGGTGCCGCTGCGCCGCCCGCTGCGGGTGGGCAGGGTGCCGTCCTCGCAGGCGGCGTTGACCTTGTCCGCCACCGTCTGCCAGTACGCTTCCGCGCCTGCGGCGGTATCATAGATGCCCTCGTACTGCGCCGCCCTCCGGATCGCCCAGTAAAAACTGCCGGCGCGGTAGTCTTCCAGCTGGGGGTCCCGGAAATCGTTGATCATCTGGGGGTCCTCCTCCAGCCAGTAGGAAAGGGGCTCCAGTTCCGGCACCGCCGCATACAGCTTCTGTCGGGCGTCGGCGGGCACACTGAGCATGGGGTCCTCGGCGTCGGTGGCCACCCGGCTCATGGCGCCCATGGCGTCGGCAAAGGCACCGCCGGAGAAATCGGAGAGGGTGAACACCCCGTAATAAGCCTGGTTCAGGGCGCAGAAGATGCCGATGCCCCCCGCCAGCATGGCGTAAGGCAGCAGCTGCACCAGCGCCCGGGTCCACCGGCGGCGGCGCACCGCCACCCCCAGCATGCCCAGGGTGGCCAGAACGGTGAAGGGCAGCAGGAAGAGGCCGGCGTCCTCCCGGTTGAGATACCCGGCGGTGAGACCCGCGCCCCCCGCCAGCAGCCAGGGCCACAGAGGGGTGCGGTCGGTGCGCAGCACCCGCAGCGCCGCCGCCGAAAACCCGGCGAAGGCCAGCAGGCAGAGCGCCGGGAAGATGTTGTCCCGGTAGACCCGCAGGGTATAGGATGCCCAGGAGGTGGGCAGCCAGACCAGGGCGGCAAAGAGGCCCAGGGTCACGGCCCTGCCCTGCCCCGCAGGCAGTTTTTCCCACAAAGGCGAGAAAGCAAAGGCCGCAAAGAGGGCCGCGGCACACCACAGCCCCACGCCCCCCAGCAGGTAGGGGATGTGCAGGGCGTGCAGAAAGGCCAGCCACACCGGGAAGAACATGGACTTGGACAGGGTGAGGTAATCGTACCCGCCCAGCCACTGGCCGGCGGAGATGGACTGGGCAGCCCGGAACATGAGTTCATCGTCCAGGGGGGCGCCGCCCACCCAGGTGTAGGCCTGCTGGAAGGCGGTGAGTGCCAGACGCACCGCCACCAGCCCAACCACCCACACCCAGAAGGCGCGGCGGGACAGATCGATTCGGTTTTTCAGGCGGGGAAACGACATGAGGGGTCCTTTCGGGGCGCAGACAGCGCGGCGGTTTTACTTCTGGATCTTTTCGATGCTCTCGATCAGGTATTTCTGCTGTTTGAAGGTCAGGTCCACCAGCAGGGACAGATACTTGATGATGATGGTGAGCACCGCGAACACCCCGGCAAAGCCCAGGGTCAGCACGAACATGGTGGTGGTCCAGCCCTCGATGGGATGGCCGGTGCAGAAGATGATAAAGGTATAGGCCAGTTCGGCCAGGGCCAGCACCATCATGGCCAGGGCGATGCCCGCACTCAGGCGGAACCCGGCGTCGGTGTACAGGGCCAGACTGTCGGCGGCCAGGGCGAACCGGCCGGCGGGCTTGTCGGTAAGGCGGCCGTCAAATTCCAGGTCGGTCATTCGCAGGCCCGACGCCGCATAGGCCGCCTTGCGGTAAGGCAGGTGGGCGCTGGAAGCGTGTACCCGGTTGATGGCCCGCCGGGTGACCAGACGGAAGGCGTCGGTGCGCAGGCGGTAGGCGCTGTGGGAGTTGGCGTTGAAGATGCGGTAGAACAGTCCGCTGCCGCCCCGGGTCTGCTTGGGGCAGACCGAGACGATATCGCTGCCCTGCTGGGCGGTACGGTAGGCCTGGAAGATCAGGGAGGCGTCGTAGGGCATCTCGGTGGAGTCGAACTCATAGACATAGTCGCCGATGGCGGCGTCCAGACCGGCGTTCATGGCCGGTTCCAGCCCCTGATGCAGGCTCATGTGCAGGATGGTCAGGGGTTTGGGCAGGTCGGCGGCCCATTCCCGCAGCGCCTTGACCACCGCCGGGTCGGCGGCATCATCCACTGCCACCAGTTCATACTGGGCAAAGTGGGCTTCCAGTTGGGCGGCCAGGGTCTTGAAAAACCGGAGGGTGCGGTCGGCGTCCCCCCGCAGATACACCACCGCCGAGATGAAATTTTTTTCTTTGTTGAGCTTTTCGCTCAGAGATTCCTGGTTCATACGTCCAATACCTCATCCAAATCGTAGACGGTGTTGATCTTGCCTGAAAGCACGCTGATCATGGTGGGGGCCTTGTGCATCACCCGCACCACCGTGGGGCGGGAATCGTCGATCTCGCTGGCTTTCAGGATGGGCTTCATGCTGAACAGGCTGGTCTTGTAGGTGAAGCCGTACTCCTCTTTCAGGTATTTGCGGGCCAGCTGGCTCATGTACGGCCAGGCGGATTCCGGTTTGGCCGGACATTCGTTGCAGTTGTACAGGTTGCCGGGGGCGCAGTGGCCTTCGCTGCGCTGCTGGCAGGGGAAGGTGGCCACCGGATCATAGCTGGTCTCGTGGGGGGTGAAGGTCACGCTGGTCAGGCTGTGCAGCCCGGTCTGGCCGAAGGGCATCAGGCTGAAGAAGGGTCCGTCCATGACGGTGATGCCCACGTTTTTCAAAGGCTCGGCCACCTCGCACAGAATCATCTCGCACTTTTCGTACTTGATCTGGAAGGGCGGCAGCCCCAGCATGGCATGCACATCGTTGACGCCCGCATAGGTGGCGTTGAGCAGGAAGGGGGCTTCTGCCCGCACGTCCCCCGCCGTCACCTGCCACACATCCCCGTGCTCCTTGATGGAGTCCGGCTTGTGGCTGTACAGGATGGTCACGTTGGGCAGCTTGGCCAGCTGTTCCAGGAACCATTTTTTCAGCACCTGGGCGTCGTAGGTGTACTCGGTGGTGAGGAAGGCGCCGTCGCACAGCCCGGGGTTGAAATACCGGGTGGGGGGCACGTCGTCACAGCGGATGCCCGCCGCGGCGCAGAACCGCCGGAAGGCTGCCGCATCGGTCCAGGAGAAATGGGCGCTGGTGGCGTAGACCTGGTCGAACCTGGTGTGCAGGCAGAAGCCGTAGTCCTGGCAGAAACGCTGAAAATAATGGGCGCTCTTGATGGCGGTGGAGTAGCTGCGGGGATAGTGGTACCCCATGTGCACCCGGGCCTGGTTGATGTAGGTGGCCCGCATGAAAGGGGCCGGGTCCCGCTCCAGCACCAGCACCCGCTGGCCGGCGGCGCCGCATTTCCGGGCCGCGTACAGGCCGTACAGCCCCGCGCCCAGGATGATCTTGTCGTAGTTCATGGCGGATTCCTTCCCAAATAATATACAAAATGTATATTATGAAGTGTTTACTTCGGGTCGTATTTGCCCGTGGCGGCAGCCAGCAGCACCTTGAGCAGGTCGCTGTTGCCCTTGAAGCCGCTGATCTTGGTGGGGGTGCGGCCGCTGGCGGGGTAGGCCCGGGTCACGGGGACCTCGCAGGCCTTGAGGCCCAGGCGGGTGGCCCGGATGCTCAGGTAGGCCAGCAGCTCATAGCCCATAAAGATGGGGCGCAGGGGCTGGACGCCGGGGTGGGTCAGATATTCCCGGCTGTACGCCCGGTAAGCGTTGGTGGTGTCGGTGAACCACTGCCCCGCCGCCGCGCTGATGATGGGGGCATGGATGAGCCGCACGGCCAGGAACCGGGCAGGCGGGGTGTTGACGGCTTTGCCGCCCTTGATGAAGCGGCTGCCCTGGACCAGGTCGTAGCCTTCCTTCAGCTTTTCGATAAAGCGGGGCACGTCCTCGATGGAGTCCTTGTTGTTGCCGTCGATGGTCAGAAAACCCTTGTAGCCCCGCGCCAGGGCAAAGTGCAGGCCCATGCGCAGCTGGGCGCCCTGGCGGCCGGCACTGGTCTTGACCAGCAGGGTGTTCACGCCGTAGAGCTGCAGGGTGTCCGGTTTCATGCTGCCGTCGGTGGAGCCGCCGTCACACAGGATGATGTCGGCCATCTTGTCCACCCCGGCTTTCTGGGCGCGGCCCAGCTCGGTGAGGATGCGGGCTCCTTCGTTGATGACCGGGATCAGCAGGCAGTAGTCGCTGCTGCGGGGGGCGAATTCGGTGATGGTATAGGCCACGTCAAAAGGCTGGCGATTCATGCAAACACCTCCGCGATATAGTCAATGGCGCGCAGCACCCCATCGGTGCTGCCGGGGTTGCGCATCTCGATGGAGACGAACCCGTGATACCCCACCGCCTTGAGCATCATGGCCAGTTCCTTGTGCTCCGGGCGGGGCTGGATGGGTTCCAGCCCGGGCTCGCTGATGTGCACATGGCTGATCCAGTTCAGGTCGGGGATGAAATCCCGCAGCCGCTCCCCGTTCTCAATGACGGTGGACAGGTCCAGGTTCACGGCCAGGGCGGGGTTGTCCAGCCGCTTGACCAGGGCAAAGGCGTCGGCGGTGCGGTTCAGGAAGTTGGTGTACCGGGTGGTGTTGGCCTCGATGGCCAGCCGCACCCCGTACCGGGCCGCCAGCCGGCCCGCCTTGTCGAAGAAGGCGTCCGCCTTGGCGGGGTCGGCGCCTTCGGGCAGCATGCGGTTTTTGGGGCAGCCGAAGACCAGACTGGGGCAGTTGAGCACATGGGCGAAGTTGTAGGCTTCCTCGGTGTAGGCAAGCAGGGTTTCCGCCTGGGCATCGTCAAAGATATTGCCGGTCTGCCCGTACCAGATGCTCTGCATGCTGGGCACCGCAAAGCCCCACCGGTTGTGCAGGTAGCCGCCGAAGAGGGCGGCGGCGCTCAGGTTGTCGTAGGGCTGTTCCGGGAAGATGCGGGTGGGGGCCAGTTCCAGCCCGGTGAAGCCCGCGTTCTTCATGGCGGTGTAGATCAATTCGTCATCGGCCTTGTTCCAGGCGATGTTGCTGACGGCCAGTTGAATGGAAGGCATGGTGAGCCCCTTTCAGTTCCAGTTTTTCATGAAGGCGCAGATGTCGGCCAGCTCCTCCGCCTCGGTGCAGAGGTAGCCGTCCCGGCCGCCCAGCAGGTCGGCATGACGGCTGCGCAGGTCGTAATCAAAAGGCGGTTTGTTCAGCGTATTGCACCAGCTGCGGCCGGTGACGGCGGTATACACGTCCGCGGCACTCACCGGCGGGGTGGTCAGGTTGAGCAGGGTCAGGCCGGCATCCAGGGCCTTGCCGATGTCCTGCCACAGACGGCCCAGGTTGTAGAACTGGTAACGGCTGCGGGAATCGGTGAAGGCCAGGGCGTTGAAGTCGTTGGCGGCAAAGAAGGTCCGCAGAGCCACGGCGTCCGCCCCCGGAACCAGCTTGTAAAAGCCGTTGTCCGCCAGGGCGTAGCTGTTCCTGACCAGTTCGCTGCTTTCCGCCAGTTCCCCGTATTTTTCCGGGCGGAGCATGGCGGGGGTGATGGTGTGCAGGTCAAAGAGGAAGTTCTTCCGCAGCCCCTTGCCGTACAAAGCGGGCAGGCGGACAATGAGGGCGTCGGGGAAATCCTCCCGCACCCAGTGTTCCAGCTGCAGGCGGTTGCGGCCATAGGCGGGCAGGTCCGCCGAATCGGGGGCATCGGATTCATCCTTGCCCCTGCTGTCCGCATAGACGGCGATGGAAGAGATGAGCACCAGCTTGTTGGGTGCGATTTTGCGCAGATTGTCCCGGGCAGCGGCCATCACGGCCAGGTCGGCCTCCGGGTCGGCATTGGCCAGGAACATGGCAGCCGGCACCCCGGCGTAGACGCACAGGTCGGGTGCGGTGCCGTATTGGGCGGCGATATCGGTGGAATGGCAGACGGCGGCGAAGGTGTGTGCGGCCATCAGATTGCCCCCCACAAAACCGGTAGAACCCACCAGCAGATCCTTGGACATGGTCTTCCCCCTTGCATGCGGCAGAATTGCACATTTGTACAAGATACATTATAGTGGTTCCTCTTCCAAAAAGCAATGCCCCGACCGGGTGGGATTGGGCGGCGCAGCGCTTTTTCTGCCCAAAAAAGAAAAACGGCAGCCCGCCCGGTCACAGGGACCGGCGGGCTGCCGGAAAAAGCAGGAATTCTGCGGTTGTGCCGCGCCGTTACAGCCGGCGGGGCGTGCGGGGGCGGCGGCCTTTTTTGACCGACGCTTCCAGCTGGGCCACGATCTCGTCCATGGACTGCTGGAACTCTTCCTCCGAAGAGTTGTGGAAGATCAGCAGGGAATCGGGCTGCTCTTCCAGCTTGAGGTTCGTGGGAGGCTCAAAGTTGACGCCCAGGATGTACTCATCCCAGTGGTTCAGCTTCCAGATATCCCGGTCGCTGGCACGGTCGATCATCCGCTGGTGGCAGACTTCGGGTTTGGTATCCACCCAGATGACCACCAGTTCGGCCTCTTTCTTGGCCAGTTCCTTGCGCAGGTTCGCAATATATTCGTTGTCCCGGATCTCCTGGGTGAAGGGGGCGTTGATCAGCACGATATCGTCGTAGAGCAGGGCTTCCATGGCCAGATCCAGGGTGACCTGATACTCCAGGTCCCGGATATACTTTTCAAAGAAGATGCTGCTGCGGTCATAGGGCTGATGCGCCACCGCGAAGATCTGCTTGGACAGCGGGATCAGGGTGTCTTTGTCCAGATACACCACATGTTTGAGCGCGGCCGCCAGCTGGCGGGAGATAAAGGTCTTGCCGCAAGCCGGAGGGCTTGTGACCAGGATCAGTTTTTTCAAACGGAGACACCCTTTCTGTTCGTTGTCACACAAGCGGTTAATTTTTTAACTGCTAGTTGATTATACAACAAATCCGCCCGTTTGTGAATGGATAGAACGCCGATTTTTCCGCGTTTATGGATTTTTGTTGCGTAAAATTGCGGTAAAGCCCACCCGGCGGATCACGCCTTCGGCAGTTTGGCGAAAGCGCGCAGAATTTCCAGTCCCACCGGCCCGGACTTTTCGGGATGGAACTGGACCCCCAGCACCGACCCGCACATGGCGGCCGCGCAGATGCGCCGTCCGCCGTAGACGGTATCCGCCAGACGATATTCCGGCGCCGCGGGTTTTGCTTCGTAGCTATGAATAAAATAGCACTCCTGGCCAGGTTTTACCCCTTCCAGGGCGGTTCCGGCGAAACCGGTTTCCTGGTCCCGGTGCTCGGCGGGGATCAGGCCCTGCCAGCTGATGTGGGGCACCCGCTGGGGATTGCCGCCGGCGTCTTTGTCCGGGATGCGCACCACCCGGCCGGGGATCAGGCCCAGGCCCTTGTGCACCCCGAACTCCTCCGATTCCTCAAACAGCATCTGCATACCGAGACAAATGCCCAGCAGCGGCGTGCCCTCCCCTGCCTTCTGGCGGATGGGCTCGATCAGGCCCAGACGTTCCAGGCCGGCCATGCCGTCCCGGAAGGCACCCACACCGGGCAGCACCAGCAGCTGGGCCGCCAGCACATCCTCCGGACGGTTGGTCAGGCAGATCTCGGCCCCGAAATGGGCAAAGGCATGCTGTACGCTGAGCAGGTTGGACAGTCCGTAATCAATGATGGTCACCTTCATGCGCGCACCTCCACCCCGCCTGCGCGGATCTCCTCTTTCAGTTCCTGAACAGTCTCCTGGCCGTAATGCAGCACCGAGGCACAGGCCACCGCATCGGCGCCGGCTTCGGCGGCGTCCACGATGTCGTCCCCGCAGCCCACACCGCCGCCGCAGATGACCGGCACGGTGACCGCCCCGGTCACGGCACGGATCAGGTCCAGGTCCATGCCGTCCCGCAGGCCCTCGCAGTCCACGCTGGTGAGCAGGATCTCCCCCGCCCCCAGTTCCTGGCCCCGCTTGGCCCACTCGACCACGTCGTAGCCGGAATGGGCCCGACCGTTGTCATAGTAGGCCTCCCAGCCGCTGGGCATGGCATGGCTGCGCTTGGCCTGGATGGACAGCACCATGCACTGGCTGCCGAAGGCCTTGGCGATCTCGGTGATGAGTTCGGGGCGCTTGACGGCGGCGGTGTTCACCGCCACCTTGTCAGCGCCCATGGACAGAATGGCGCGCACGTCCTCCACACTGCGCAGACCTCCCCCCACGCACACCGGGATATACACTTCATCCACCGTGCGGCGGACGATGCCCGACAGGTTGTTGCGGTTGTACAGGCTGGCCACGATATCAATATACAGCAGCTCGTCGATGCCCTCTTCATAATACCGGCGGGCGAAGGCGTTGGGGTCGCCCAGTTTGCGCAGACCCTCCAGCTGGATGCCCTTGACCAGGTTTTCATCCTTCACATCCAACCGGGCGATGAGCCGGATTTTCTTATGCCCTTTTTCCATGGTATGCTCCCTGTGTTACTGTTCGTGATGGGTGCCCTTGGGATCGCCCCACAGCACTTCGCTGTCGCCCTCATAGGGGGTGTGGCGCAGCTTCCAGATGCCGTTCTCATACTTCCAGATATGGGGAGAGCGGAAGCGGTCGGCCAGGTGCATGAAGTACTCACGGTCCATGCGGGGCTGCTCAAACAGCTGGCTGGCCCAGGGGAAGTGCTTCTTGTCGATGGACAGATACTTGAAGATCTCCTTCTCGAAGCGGTCGGGGTATTCGCCGTCGAACTTCTTGCACAGGGCCTTGCCTTCGTCCAGGGTGATCTCGCCGTTGCGGATCTCCTGGGCGGCGTCGTAGGTGGTGCGGCCGATGCCGTACTTGATGTAGGTGGTGTAGTAGAAGAAATCGTCGATCTTGTCGTCGATGGAATTGTACTTGGAGTAGGTGCCCTGGGTGCGCTCCGGCGCGGGACGGAAGCCGCCGTGCTCCACGCTGTAGTAGTAGGCGCCCTGGGGATGCCACTTCTCATAGTAGCCCAGATACCGCACCTGGACATGGTTTTTCTCCAGGTTGGAGGTCTCGGAGGGCAGATAGATGGCCAGGTCGGCCTTGTCGATCTTGTAGTCCTCCTCCAGCTGGCGCAGGCTCACGCCGCCCAGATAGATGTGGTCATAGTCGTTGACCGCAAAGAAATGCTCATCCCGCAGGGCGGAGTTGTTGTCCGCGATGGGGTTGCCGAACTCGGCCTCGTTCTCGCCATAGAAGACCAGAGGGATGCCGAACTTGGCCGCCATCTTGGGGGCCAGCTGCTTCTGACCCAGGATGAAGGGCTGGAAGGGGTGGAAGAGGTTTTCGGTGGCCAGACGGGTGAGCAGACGGTGGGTCATGCCGTTGGGGGTGCACAGATAGTTGTCAAAGCCCGCATGGATCCAGGCCTGCATGTTGTCCCAGCCCCAGGGGGTGTAGATGTGGGGCGCCCAGGTCACGGTGAGGGGGTGCATGCCGTACTTGTACTTGAGCAGGTGGGCAGCATAAAAACTGTCCTTGCCGCCGGAGCCGGGGACCAGGCAGTCGTAGGAGCCGTCGGTCTTGCGGTACTCATCGCACAGTTCCCGCAGTTCCTTCTCCCGCAGGGCCCAGTCGATATGGCCGTTGGCCTTGTTGTGGCAGGCGTGGCAGGCATCGCAGACGCCGTCATCCTGGATGACCATGGTCTTCTTGATGGAATGGATGGTGTGCTCAAACTCGTAGCAGGAGTTGGGCTTCTGGTTGCTCATGACACATTCCTTGCAGAATCGGACCTTCTGGGGCAGACCGTAATAGGTTTCCAGCTGGTCTTCGGGGATATCGGGCGCATATTTGGAGTAATCGATCTCCACGTAGCGGGGCAGTTTTTCCATGAGAGGTTTCCTTCCTTTCTTCCACCATCAAAAAAAGCGCCGCGCATACAGAATAAGCCTGTATGCGCGGCGCCGTTGCCTTGCTCAGATATTGGAGATTATACCATACCCCGTCAGTATTTGCAAGGGGGCTTACATCTCGTAATCCAGACAGGTGCGGGTGGCGGTGTAGGGGCGGACCTTGCCGTCGGCCACCGCCACATGGGCGGGATGGACCGAATACCCCTTGAGGGAAGCCTCATCGGTGAAGGTGGAATCCAGCATCACGTCGGCGTTGGAGGAGGGCAGGCCTTCGGTCTGCACATGGATCTCCACCAGGCCGGGGATCTGTCCGGCCAGACCTTCCAGTCCGGCCTTGATGCCCGCCTTGACTTCGGCCTTCTCGTCGGCGGTCAGCTCCGGCTTGAGCTGCCACAGAATGATGTGTTTGACCATTGTAACGATCTGCTCCTTCCGGCTCAGGCGTTTTCTTCCCAGATGGGATGCTTGAGCACCCATTCGCCGTACTCGTTCTTCTGGAACAGGTCGCGGTTGTAGAACTTGTCCATGATGGCCCAGAACTCGCTCTCCGTGTAGCCGCAGAAGTCACAGAAATCCCGCACGCACAGCGGGTCCAGCTTGCCGTCCCGTTCCTTGATGATCTTGATGGCCTCGTCCCGGGTCATCATGCCGTAGCGGATATAGCGGGCGGTGTAGTCGGTGGCGGCGGCATGGCCGAACTTGGGATACTTCAGCCAGGAGTGCACCAGGTAGGCGCGGGAGTCGATCTGGTCGAAGTTTTCCGCATGGTGGGTGCGGTCCCACTCATGGGTCAGGTCATGGAAGCCGTGCGCCTTGGCGATCTGGTAGTTCTTGTAGCTGTTCCAGGGCACAAAGTAGCTCAGGTAGAAGGGGTCCAGCTTGGCCCGCTCCTCGGCGGAGGGGGCCAGGGTCAGGCTCAGGTCCTTCTCGGTGACGCCGTCGCCCAGCAGTTCCTCCATGGGCATGCCCACAGCCACGCCGTTTTCGATCTGGTCCATGGCGGAGTAGGTCTCCTGGTCGGCGTTGCCGCCGTACTCAAAGCTGACGTTCTCGCCGTAGCAGAGCATGGGGGTGTTGAACTTGGCGGCCATGTGCAGGGGGAAGGTGTAGATCAGACGGTCCACATACCAGGTGGGCTTGCCGTACTTTTCAAAGAATTTGCGCATCAGGACCTTCTGGACCTTGATGTTGGGCTTGCAGCTGATGATGGTGCAGCCGAATTCCTCGCTGATATTCTTCAGGTTGTGGATGCCGGCCTGGGTCATGGGGAAGTTGTCCTCCACGCTGAAGAGGATGGGGTTCATGTGCATGACTTCCTTGAGCATCCAGACCTGGAAATGGCTGTCCTTGCCGCCGGAGACCGCCACCGCGCAGTCATAGCCGCCGGGGCCGTTCATGCCGCGGTATTTATCGCAGAACTTTTCAAATTCCTTGAAGCGGGCATCCCAGTCCACATCCTTGCGGTGCTCGTAATGACGGCAGGCGCTGCAGACGCCCTCGGCGTCAAAGGTGATGCCGGGACGGGTGTCCGGCATGGTGCACTTTTTGCAATAACGCATGGTGTTCTCCTTCTGATTCCTAGGCCGCGGGGGAGCGGCACAGTATTGCGGTTTTGCCTGTCCTTATCATACCCCATTTGCTCCCCGGGTGCAAGGGCAGACAAAAAAGCCCGGAGGCGGGCAGCCTCCGGGCAAAGATGCAGGGAAAAATCAGCCGACGATGATGCTCTTGCCGGTCATTTCGGCGGGGACTTCCAGGCCGATGAAGGGCAGCATGGTGGGGGCGATGTCGGCCAGGCAGCCGCCTTCCCGCAGCTTCACGTCGCCGGCTCCGATGACCGCGAAGGGCACCACGTTGGTGGTGTGGGCGGTGAAGGGAGAGCCGTCCGGGTTCTTCATCTTCTCAGCGTTGCCGTGGTCGGCGGTCAGGAACATGACGCCGCCCATCTTGAGCACGGCGTCCATGACCTTCTTGACGCCCGCATCCACAGCCTCCACGGCCTTGACGGCCGCGTCGAACACGCCGGTGTGACCGACCATGTCGCAGTTGGCAAAGTTCAGGATGATGACGTCATACTTGCCGCTCTCGATGCGCTGGCGGCACTCTTCGGCCACCTCGGGGGCGCTCATCTCGGGCTTCAGGTCGTAGGTGGCCACCTTGGGGCTGGGGATGACCTTGCGGTCCTCGCCCTCGTAGGGGGCTTCCACGCCGCCGTTGAAGAAGAAGGTCACATGGGCATACTTCTCGGTCTCGGCAATGCGCAGCTGGGTCTTGCCGTGGGCAGCCAGGTACTCGCCCAGCACGTTCTTCAGCTCCACCGGCGGGTAGGCCACTTCGCAGTTGGGCATGGTGGCGTCGTACTCGGCCATGCAGACGTAGTTCACGGGGAAGCGGCCGTAGCGGCGCTCGAAGCCCTTGAAGTCGTCGTCCACGAAGATGCGGGTCATCTGACGGGCACGGTCGGGGCGGAAGTTCATGAAGATGACGGTGTCGCCTTCCTGAACGCGGCCGCCCTCGCAGGTGATGACGGGGACCACGAACTCGTCGGTGACATCCTCGGCGTAGGAGGCGTCGATGGCCTCCTGGGCGTTGGCGGCGCGGCGGCCTTCGCCGTAGACGAAAGCGGCGTAGGCCTTTTCCTCACGATCCCAGTTGGAATCGCGGTCCATGGCGTAGTAACGGCCGGTGACAGTGGCGATCTCGCCGATGCCCAGCTCGTCCAGTTTGGCCTGCAGGTCAGCCAGGAAGCCCTTGCCGGAATGGGGGTCGGTGTCACGGCCGTCCATGATGCAGTGCAGGTAGACCTTGGTGGCGCCCATATGCTTGGCCATATCCAGCACGCCGAACCAGTGGTCGGCATGGCTGTGGACACCGCCGGTGCCCACCAGGCCCATGAGATGGATGGCCTTGCCGGCGTCGATGGCAGCCTTCATGTTCTTGACCAGGACCGGGTTCTTGACCATCTCGCCGTCCTGGATGCTCTTGGTGATGAGGGTCAGCTGCTGGTAGACGATGCGGCCGGCGCCCATGTTGGTGTGGCCCACTTCGCTGTTGCCCATCTGGCCGTCAGGCAGGCCCACAGCCATGCCGGAGGCCTGGATGGTGGTCATGGGGCACTCGGCAAAGATCTTGTCGAGGTTGGGGGTGTTGGCGGCGGCCACGGCGTTGCCGAAGGTGTTGTCCGGCGTCCAGCCGAAGCCGTCCATAATGCAAAGAAGAACAGGTTTCTTGGACATGGGAAAAATTGCTCCTTACCTAAATTTGGGATATTGGTCCGCCGGGATCAGCCCTTGGTGGCTGCGTCCACGATGATGGCGAACTGGTCGGCCTTCAGGGAGGCGCCGCCGATGAGGCCGCCGTCCACGTCGGGCTTGCTGAGCAGTTCCTCAGCGTTCTTGGCGTTCATGCTGCCGCCGTACTGGACGGTCAGGGCCTTGGCGGCGTCCTCGCCGTACAGCTCGCCCACCACCTTGCGGATGGCGGCGCAGACTTCCTCGGCCTGGTCGGCGGTGGCGGTCTTGCCGGTGCCGATGGCCCAGATGGGCTCGTAGGCGATGATGACGTTCTTCAGCTCGTCAGCGGTGACACCGTTCAGGGCGATCTTGACCTGCATGCGGACCAGCTCTTCGGTGACGCCCTGCTCACGCTGGGTCAGGCTCTCGCCCACGCAGACGATGGGCTTCAGGCCGCCGGCCAGAGCCGCCTTGGTGCGCTTGTTGACGGTCTCGTCGGTCTCGGCGAAGTACTGACGGCGCTCGCTGTGGCCGATGACCACATATTCCACGCCCAGGTCGGTGAGCATGTCGGCGCTGATCTCGCCGGTGAAGGCACCGGACTTTTCAAAGTGCACGTTCTGGGCGCCCACATGGATGTTGGTGCCGGAGCACTTGGCCACAGCCACGCACAGGTCGGTGGCGGGCACGCAGACGACGACCTCGCAGCCGGCGTCGGCGACCAGCGGGATCAGGTGGTCCAGCAGATGGCCCGCATCGGTGGGGGTCATGTTCATCTTCCAGTTGCCGGCGATAACGGCTTTGCGATTCTGCTTATCCATGAGAAAAACCTCCTGTTTTTGTTCCGTCAAAAATGCGCGGCGGCAGAGCCGCCGCGCATAGCGGGTAGATTATGCGTTCTGAATGACAGCGATACCGGGCAGTTCCTTGCCTTCCAGGTATTCCAGGGAGGCGCCGCCGCCGGTGGAGATGTGGGTCATCTTGTCGCCCAGGCCCATCTGCTGGACAGCCGCCGCGCTGTCGCCGCCGCCGATGACGGTGGTAGCGTCGCTTTCGGCCATGGCCTTGGCAACAGCCAGGGTGCCGGCAGCCAGGGTCGGGTTCTCAAACACGCCCATGGGGCCGTTCCACACAACAGTCTTGGAAGCCTTGACGGCGTCGGCAAACAGCTTCATGGTAGCGGGGCCGATGTCGCAGCCTTCCATGTCGGCGGGCATATCGGTGACGGGGCAGATCTTGGTCTCGACGGGAGCGTCGATGGGATCGGGGAAGGCAGCCACGCAGGCGGTGTCAACGGGCAGCAGCAGCTTGACGCCCTTGGCCTTGGCCTTTTCCATCATTTCCTTGCAGTAGTCCAGCTTGGAGTCGTCGCACAGGCTGGTGCCGATCTCGTAGCCCTGGGCCTTCAGGAAGGTGTAGGCCATGCCGCCGCCGATGATCAGGGTGTCGACCTTTTCCAGCAGGTTGGAGATGACGTTCAGCTTGTCCGCGACCTTGGCGCCGCCCAGGATGGCGGTGAAGGGACGGACGGGATCGTTGACAGCGTTGCCCAGGTACTTGATTTCCTTTTCCATCAGGTAGCCCACAGCGGTGTCCTTGATATAGTCGGTGACGCCGGCGGTGGAGCAGTGGGCGCGGTGGCAGGAGCCGAAGGCGTCATCCACATAAGCGTCAGCCAGAGAAGCCAGTTCCTGGCTGAAGGTGTCGATGTTCTTGGTCTCTTCCTTGCGGAAACGGGTATTCTGCAGCAGGACCACATCGCCGTTGCCCATGGTGGCAGCAGCAGCCTTGGCCTTGGGGCCGACCACGTTGTCGTCATCAGCGAAGGTGACGGGCTGGCCCAGCTTCTCGGACAGGCGCACCGCCACAGGAGCCAGACTGAACTTCTCTTCGGGGCCGTTCTTCGGCTTGCCCAGATGGCTGCACAGGATGACCTTGGCGCCGTCGTTGATCAGCTTCTTGATGGTCGGCAGGGCCGCATTGATGCGGTTGTCATTGGTGATGACGCCGTCCTTCATCGGGACGTTGAAGTCGCAGCGGACAAGAACGCGCTTGCCGGCGTAGTTTTCATCGTCGATGGTCTTTTTGCCCAAACCCATGGTAAAAATCTCCTCTCGATCCGTAGATTTTCCTTAGTTTCTGCATTTTGGGGTTTCCCTGGCGGCGGGGCGCAGTATCCCCTTTCGCTATGCCTTTATTATACGCATAAACGGGCGTCAGCGCAAGGGGAAGCTGACACTTTTTTAACGGTTTTGGCACTCGTTGGCGGGGATGCCGGTTTTTCGGCGGTGTTTTTTGTGGGTTTTGGCTCTTTTTTCCGCCGGCGAAACGCGCTATAATGCAGGCAGAAAAACCGTCCGGCAACGCCGGCGATCCTGGCAGGAGGCTGTATGTTTATGGACCATTGGCTGAAAAAAAGCATCTTCTATGAGATCTATCCCCAAAGTTTCCTGGATACCAACGGCGACGGCATCGGGGACCTGGCCGGCATCATCCGCAAGCTGGATTACATCCGGGAGCTGGGCTGCAACGCTTTGTGGCTGAACCCCTGCTTCCTCTCCCCCTTCGGGGACGCAGGCTATGATGTGGAGGACTACTGCCAGGTGGCCCCCCGCTACGGCACCAACGAGGACCTGATCCGCCTGTTTGCGGAGGCCCACCGCCGGGACATGCATGTGATCCTGGACCTGGTGCCGGGGCACACCTCCATCCGGCATCCCTGGTTCGCCCAGTCCTGCAAGGTGGAAAAGAACGAGTATTCCGGGCGGTACATCTGGAGCGATTCCATCTGGCACGATGTGGCGGGCTATGGCAACATCACCGGGTCTTTGCGGGGGCTGTATCCCCGCAACGGCTGCGTGGCGGTGAACTTTTTCTCCAACCAGCCGGCGCTGAACTACGGCTTTGCCCACCCCACCGAGCCCTGGCAGAGCGCGGTGGACTCCCCCGAAGCCCTGGCCACCCGGCAGGCCATGATGGATGTGATGGACTTCTGGCTGTCCCGGGGATGCGACGGCTTCCGCATCGACATGGCCGGATCGCTGGTAAAAAATGACCCGGACAGCCAGGAGACCATCAAGCTGTGGCAGCAGGTGCGCCGGTTCCTGGATGAAAAGTACCCCGACGCGGTGATGCTCTCCGAGTGGGGCGAGCCGGACAAGTCCCTGATGGGCGGGTTCCACATGGACTTTTTGCTGCATTTCGGCAATTCCCATTACATGGACCTGTTCCGGTGCGGCCATCCCTTCTTCAGCCGGGAGGGCAAGGGCAATGCCCGGGCCTTTGCGGATACCTATGAAAAGAACTACCGCCTGACCAGCGGCAAGGGGCTGATGTGCATCCCCTCCGGCAACCACGATATGGAGCGGCTGCGCCACTGGCTGGACCCGGAGGAGATGAAGATCGCCTTCGCCTTCCTTCTGTCCATGCCCGGGGCCCCCTTCGTGTACTACGGGGACGAGATCGCCATGCGGTACCTGGACCTGGATTCGGTGGAGGGCGGCTATAACCGCACCGGCTCCCGCAGCCCCATGCAGTGGGACCACGAAAAGAACTACGGCTTCTCCGCAGCCGAAGCGGATCAGCTGTACACCGCCCAGGACCCTGCCGCCGACGCCCCCACCGTGGCCGACGGCATGGCCGACAGTGCCTCCCTGTGGCACACGGTACAGACCTTGTGTGAGGTGCGCAAGGCCCACCCGGCCCTGCAGGCGGACGGCGGCATGGAGTTCATTTACTGCGAGGCCGACGCCTACCCGCTGGTGTACCTGCGCACCGGCGGCGGGGAGAAGATCCTGGCGGCGGTGAACCCCGCTGCCCGACAGGTCCGCTGCCCCTGTGGCCTCTCCCCCGCCGGACAGCCCCTGTTTGCCCTGGGCGGGCCGGTCACGCTGGAAAACGGCACCCTGACCATGCCCGCCGAAAGCGCCGTGCTGCTGCCGGTGGAATAAGCGTTTTCCTTTGCACCAGAAAGTCTCCGGCGGGCTGCGGGCCGCCGGGGACTTTTTCCCTGTCTGCGCCCGGACGCCCTTTATTGACAATCCCGGACCGACTTCCTATAGTTAAGACAAAAGGGGATGGTTTCTATGCTGGATTTTCTGAAAGAAGAAGGGGTGGCCCCGGCGGTCATCCAGGGCATTGCGGATTTCCGCGCCGAACACCCCGTGCCCCAGGGCATGGCCGACCGCATCCCGGAGCCCCGCTACCGCTACTACGGCCGGGAGGTGTGGAACCAGGCCGCCACCGTCCTGCTGTGCGGGGAGAACCTGCTGCTGGCCGGTCCCAAAGCCACCGGCAAGAATGTGCTGGCCGAAAACCTGGCCCGGGCGTTCGGACGTCCTTGCTGGAATGTGTCCTTCCACATCAATATGGACGCCTCCTACCTCATCGGGTCGGACACCTTCAACGGGGAAAAGGTGGTCTTTTCCCCCGGGCCGGTGTGCCAGTGTGCCCGCTGCGGCGGGTTCGGGGTGCTGGACGAGATCAACATGGCCAAGAACGAGGCTCTGGCCGTGCTCCACGCCACCCTGGACTACCGCCGCACCATCGACGTACCGGGCTACGACCTGATCCGGGTGGATGACGCCGCCCGGTTCATCGGCACCATGAACTACGGCTACGCCGGCACCCGGGAACTGAACGAGGCACTGGTCTCCCGGTTTGCGGTGCTGGACCTGCCGCTGATCTCTGAGGAGGACATGAACAAGCTGCTGCGCCACCATTTTCCCCAAATCAGCCCCCGGTTTGCCGGACAGTTCGTCCAGCTGTTCTACGACCTGAACAAGAAGGCGGACAGCGCCGAGATCTCCGCCCGGGCGGTGGACCTGCGGGGCCTGCTGGACGCCTTACGGCTGATCCAGCGGGGGTTGGACGCCAGCGCGGCCCTGGACCTGTGCATCACCAACAAGACCTTCGACCCCTACGAGCAGACCCTGATCCGGGACGTGATCGCGGCCCGCATCCCCAGGAACCTGGACCGGGGCAAGGTCTTTCCGGGGTGATGGCATGCTGCAGCGTCAATACAGCCCGGAACAGCGTCGGGCGCTGAATCTCATCTGGGCCGCCGCCGGCCGATATGACCTGGACCCGCCTTTCATGGCCTTTACCCCGGACGGGCAGCCTGACTTCTACTTCAACTGCGTGGTGGGGCTGACGGCCAGATGGCTGGATATGTCCCGCCTGGAAGGCTTTTTTGCCTCTTACGGAGGCAGTCCCCGCCGGACCATGTTCGACGAGCTGGTCTGGCTGGGGCTGGAAAACTGCGTCTATGAGAAGGAGCTGCCCCACCGGCCCATCCTGGCCCAGCTGCGGCAGCAGCATGCCCTGGATTTTTTTGCCGGACAGAAAACCATGTCCCGCCAGCAATGGATGGCCAAGAACAACCGGGTGTTTGAACAGCAGGAAGCCCGCTGGGCCCCCCTGGCCGGACGCCGCCCGCCCCTGCTGACGCCCCGGGCCCGGGAGCTGGCCAAGGCCCTGGCCCTGCCCGGGTCCCTGGACACCCAAGGGGTCATTGCCGCCCTGCAGGAAATGCTGCAGACCTTTTTTCTCTTTTCCGGCGACGAACCGGACCGGGGGCCCCACGCCCTGCACCTGAAAGGGCTGGCGGCCGCCCTGCTCACCAAGCTGGTCCCCACCGAGGTGCGCCACACCGACCAGCTGGTGCTGCGGCGCAGCGACCAGCTGCAGGCGGTCAACGCCCGACCGGCGGGCAAGGCCCTGCTGGCCCGACACCTTTCCGCCCGTCGGGCCGAGAGCGACCGGGCCTACATTGAAACCTGCTTCGGCCGCTGCCTGTACAACGACCACGACCTGGCCATGCTGGAACAGGAGCTGTGCACCGGCAGCCACCGCACCTGCCATCTGTGGATCACCCGGGGAGAGCCCGCCTCCCACCGGCCCCCGGACGGGGAGGCCGCCCGTCTGGCCCGGGACGCAGCCCTCCAGCGGCAGCGCAACCTGGACTTTTACGCCAGAAACAGCGGGCTCTGCGCCAGCGGCATCCGGCGGCTGAGCGAGCAGCTGGCGGAGGCCCTGCGCTCCTACAGCCAGCCCCAGCCGGTGCGGGCCCGGTCCGGACGGCTCAACAGCCGCCGGGTCTGGCGGGCGCCCTGCCTGGGGGACCCGTCCGTCTTTCTGCGGCAGGCCGAGGACATCCAGCCGGATCTTTCGGTGGATCTGCTGCTGGACGCCTCCGCCTCCCGGCTGAACAGCCAGGAGACCATCGCCGCACAAGGGTACATCCTGGCCGAAAGCCTGCTCCGCTGCGGGGTAAAACTGCAGATTTTCGCCTTCCGCAGCCTGCGGGGGTATACGGTATTGCAACGGCTGAAAGGCTACCAGGACCCGGGCTGCCGGTCGGTCTTTGACTATTTTGCCGCCGGGTGGAACCGGGATGGTCTGGCCCTGCGCGCCGCCGCCCGTCTGGCGGATTCCGGCTGCGGGCACAAACTGCTGCTGATCCTGACCGACGCCAGCCCCAACGACAGCCAGAAGATCGCCCCCTCTGCGGCCATGCCCATTGGCCGGGACTACGGGGACCAGGCCGCCGTGGACGACACCGCTGCCCAGGTCCGGGCCCTGCGCAGCCAGGGGTTCCGGGTGGGGGCCATCTTTTTGGGCCTGGACCGGGACGTGCCCGCCCTGAAAACCATCTACGGCCGGGAGTTCGTGCGCATCCGCCAGGTGGACCAGCTGGCCGGGGCGGTGGGGACCCTTTTGCAGCGGCAGCTGCGGGAGATGGACTGACGCGCCCGCGCATCGCCATACAAACAAAAAGAGCACCTTCCGAACCAATCGGAGGGTGCTCTTTCTTAGTCTCTGTTATGCGGGAAGGCTTCTCAGTCCAGCGGCTTCATGGTCGGGAACAGCAGCACATCGCGGATGGAGGCGGAGTCGGTGAGCAGCATGATCAGACGGTCCACACCGAAGCCCAGGCCACCCGTGGGGGGCAGGCCGTATTCCAGGGCGGTGATGTAGTCGTAGTCCACCTGGGCCTTGCTGGTGGGTTCCAGCTTCTTGCGCTCCTCCACCTGGCGCTCAAAGCGGCCCTTCTGGTCGATGGGGTCGTTGAGCTCGCTGAAGGCGTTGCCGAACTCGGTGCAGTTGATGAAATACTCGAACCGCTCGGTGAACGCCGGGTCGTCGGGCTTGCGCTTGGCCAGGGGGCTGATCTCCACGGGGTAGTCATAGATGAAGGTGGGCTGGATCAGCTTGTCCTCCACGAAGGCGTCGAAGAACTCGGCCAGGATGGCGCCCTTGGTGGGCACTTCGGGCAGTTCCACATGATGCTCCTTGGCCAGGGCGATGGCTTCCTCGTCCGAAGCCACGGTGGTGAAGTCCACGCCGGAATACTTCTTGACCGCTTCCAGCATGGTCAGCCGCTCCCAGTGGGACAGGTCGATCTGCTTGCCCTGGTACTCGATCTGCAGGCTGCCGCAGACCTTCTGGGCCACCGTCTTCATCATCTCTTCCACCAGGTCCATCATGCCGTGGTAGTCGGTGTAGGCCTGATACAGCTCGATGGTGGTGAACTCGGGGTTGTGCTTGGGGTCCATGCCCTCGTTGCGGAAGATGCGGCCCACTTCGTACACCCGGTCCATGCCGCCTACCACCAGCCGCTTCAGATACAGCTCGGTCTCGATGCGCAGGACCATGTCCATATCCAGGGTGTTGTGGTGGGTGAGGAAGGGACGGGCGGATGCGCCGATCTCAAAGGGGGTCAGGATGGGGGTCTCCACTTCCAGGAAGCCCTTGTTGTCCAGGAAGGCGCGCAGTTCCCGCAGGATCTGGCTGCGGCGCACAAAGGTCCGCTTGACCTCCGGGTTGACGATCAGGTCCACATACCGCTGACGGTAGCGGGCTTCCCGGTCGGTCAGGCCGTGGAACTTCTCCGGCAGGGGCAGCAGGCTCTTGGACAGCAGGGTCAGTTCGCTGATGCGCACGCTGAGCTCGCCCATGCGGGTGCGGAACACCTCGCCCTTGCAGCCCACGATGTCGCCCACATCCAGCTTTTTGAAGGCGGCGTAGGGTTCGTCGCCCAGCACGTCCCGCTTGGCAAAGATCTGGATGTCCCCTTTGGCGTCCCGCAGATGGGCAAAGCTGGCCTTGCCCATCACACGTTTGGACATCAGGCGTCCGGCCAGAGTGACCACCTTGCCGGTCTCGCTCTCGGCGGGCAGGTCTTTGAATTCGGCCTGCAGGTCGGCGGAGAAAGCGTCCTGGGGATACTTGGTGATGGTGAACGGGTCATGCCCGGCAGCCTGCAGGTCCGCCAGCTTCTGGCGGCGCACAGCCTGCTCGGTGGCAGCGTTGACGGGGGTGTTCTGCATGAGAAGATTCCTCTTTTCTGTAAATAAACGGCGCCGGCCGGGTCGGACCCGCCCGGCGCTGTATGCCTTGACTTACTTGCTGCGGCTGACGGCCAGGATCTTGTAGTCGATCACATTGCCGTTGGGCAGGGTGACGGCCACCACGTCGCCGGCCTTGTGGCCGATGAGGGCAGCGCCCACCGGGCTCTCGTCGCTGATGCGGTTCAGGTCCATGTCGGCTTCGGTGGAGCCGGTGATGTCGTATTCCTCGGCGTCTTCCTCGTCGTCGCCGTCGGCCAGGATCTTGACCTTCATGCCGATGGAGACGGTGTCATGGGACAGCTCGTTGTCGTCGATGATGCGGGCGACCTTCAGGGTAGCTTCCAGGTCGGCGATGCGGGCTTCCACGATGGCCTGCTCTTCCTTGGCGGCGTCATATTCGGCATTTTCCGAAAGGTCGCCGTAGCCGCGGGCCACCTTGATCTTGTCCGCCACTTCTTTCCGTTTGACGGTGCGCAGGTTGTCCAGGTCCTGCTCCAGCTTCGCATATCCCTCGCGGGTAACAATAACCTCTTTGGCCATTTTGGATAGCTCCTTACTCAAAGTAAAAGTTGTGCGGCCCTTGGGGGCCGCACCAGTTGTACCATTATATCCAAAAATTGTGTCGCTGTCAAGCAGTTTCCGGTATCGGAAACCTTACTTGTCCAGCTGCAGCAGGCCTACCTTGCGGTACACCTTGGACACGGTGCGGTTGGCCAGACGGGCAGCCCGCTCGGCGCCGTCCTTGAGCACCCCGTCCACATAGGCCTTGTCCGCCAGGATGCGCTGCAGTTCCTCCTGCACCGGGCAGATGGCGTCGGCGGTGGTCTCGGCCACGGCCATCTTGAAGTCGCCGTAGCCCTTGCCCGCAAACTCGGTCTCGATCTCGGCCATGGTCTTGCCGGTGAAGGCGGCATAGATGGTCATCAGGTTGGACACACCGGGCTTGTTGGCCATATCGAAGCGCACCACCCCGTCGGAGTCGGTGACCGCCCGCTTGAACTTGCGCACGATGGTATCCCGGTCGTCGGTGAGCAGGATGAAGCTGTTGGCGTTGGGGTCGGACTTGCTCATCTTCTTGGTGGGCTCGGCCAGGGAGGTGATCTTGGCACCGGCGGCGGGCACATAGCCTTCGGGCAGGGTGAAGGTCTCGCCGTAGACGTTGTTGAACCGGCCGGCGATGTTGCGGGCCAGCTCCAGGTGCTGGGTCTGGTCCTGGCCCACCGGCACCAGGTCGGCGTTGTAGACCAGGATATCCGCCGCCATGAGCACCGGGTAGGTGAACAGGCCGCCGTTGACATTGTCCGGATGCTTGGCGCTCTTGTCCTTGAACTGGGTCATGCGGGACAGTTCCCCGAACTGGGTGTTGCAGGCCAGGATCCAGCTCAGCTCACAGTGGGCGGGCACATGGCTCTGCACAAAGAGCACATGCTCCTTGGGGTCGATGCCCAGGGCCAGCAGCAGGGCGGCCAGGGACCGGGTGTTGCGGCGCAGCTCCGCCGGGTTCTGGCGCACGGTCAGGGCGTGCAGGTCAGCCACCATATACAGGCAGTCGTAGTTGTTCTGCAGAAGGGCCCAGTTGCGCAGGGCGCCCAGGTAGTTGCCCAGGGTGGGGGTGCCGGTGGGCTGGATGCCGGAAAGGATCCGTTTGCGTTTGAGAAGTTCAGACATGGTATTTCAGCTCCTTTGATGTTGGCGGAGGAGATAAAAAAAGCTGCCCCCGCACAGAAGTGGATTCTGTGCAAGGGCAGGCTTGTTGTTTACCTGTGGTGCCACCTTGCTTGCCGCGCCCTTTGGGTGCGCGGCCTCTTGACGGGGCGCAGTCTGCGTCCCTGCCCGGTAACGGGGGCTCACGTCGGCGGATACTGCCCGGATAGAGGGGTTCCCCGCCGCCCTCGGCGATCCATTTGTCCGTGCGGCCTTCCGCCCCCTTCCCAGCATCGGGGGCTCTCTGTGGGCGCCGGCACGGTTTTACCCTCGCCTCGTCGGTTTATTCCCCTACATTATAGCCAGCCGGTCCCCGGGTGTCAAGGGAGGATTCCAGGGCCTGCAGCAGGGCCTGCCGCGCCTGTCCGGCTCCGGGCTGCGCCGGCTGTCCGGTCAGGTAGGTCAGGGCGTCGTTCCAGGCGTTTGCCTCCGCCGCCTGCACCGGCACGCTCCGCACCAGTCCGGCCAGTTTTCTTTGTCCGGATGCATCCAGATATTTCAGATCAGACAGATACGCGCACCCCATGCCGCGGGCCAGGGTTTCCAGAAGCGGAAAAGAATTTTTCTTCCTCATAACCGTCTCCTTCTGGGATAACAGGGTCGAATATCATCAGTATACATCACTTTATGTTAAAATGTAAACATTTTTTAGCCATATTTTTCCATGTTTTCTGCGTGGATAATGGGTGATAAGGTGGTGGTAAAATATGGAAACACTGAAAATTTCCAAAAAGACGGAGCCGGTGATGTTCACCATCCGGGTGGACAAATCCATCGTGGATTTCTATGATGACCTGGCGAAAAAGACCAACCGGTCCCGCAACGAGCTCATCGGTCTGGCGCTGGATTTTGCCAAGGACAAGATCCAGATCGACCCGGAGGACTGAATCCCCCGCCCTTTGGTTGACAAACCCGGCCGTGACCGCTAAACTGTGGGATAGAGAACCTTTATTATACAGGGGGAAGTTTGTTTTATGGCCAACACCGTACGCACCCGCTTTGCGCCGTCTCCCACGGGCTACATGCACGTGGGCAACCTGCGCACCGCGCTGTATACCTATCTGCAGGCCCGCCACAACGGCGGCACCTTTATCCTGCGCATTGAGGACACCGACCAGGGACGCCTGGTGGAAGGTGCCACCGACATCATCTACAACACCCTGAAGGCCACCGGCCTGACCTGGGACGAAGGCCCGGACATCGGCGGTCCGGTGGGCCCCTATGTGCAGAGTGAGCGCATGGGCATGTTCAAGCAGTATGCCGAGGAGCTGGTCCGCAAGGGTGAAGCCTACTACTGCTTCTGCACCAACGAGCGGCTGGAAGCCCTGCACGAAAGCCAGAAGGCCGCCGGCGAGATGACCCACTACGACGGGCACTGCCGCAACCTGTCCCAGGAGGAAGTGGAAGCCAAGCTGGCCGCCGGGGAGCCTTACGTCATCCGGCAGAAGATCCCCACCGAGGGCAAGACCGCCTTTGACGACCTGGTCTTCGGGCACATCGAGGTGGACAACAGCGAGCTGGACGACCAGATCCTGCTGAAGACCGACGGCATGCCCACCTACAACTTTGCCAACGTGGTGGACGACCACCTCATGGGCATCACCCACGTCATCCGGGGCAGCGAGTACCTGTCCAGCACCCCCAAGTACAATCTGCTGTACAAGGCGTTCGGCTGGGAGATCCCCACCTACATCCACTGCCCGCCGGTGATGAAGGACGCCCAGCACAAGCTGTCCAAGCGCAACGGCGACGCCAGCTACCAGGACCTGGTGGCCAAGGGCTACCTGCCCGCAGCGGTGCTGAACTACCTGCTGCTGCTGGGCTGGGCCCCCGAGGGAGAACAGGAGATCTTCAACCTGGACGAGATGATCCGCATCTGGGACCCCACCCGCATCTCCAAGTCCCCGGCCATCTTTGACCCGCTGAAGCTGCGGGCCATCAACGCCGCCTACATCCGGGCCCTGCCCGCCGAGGAGTTCCGCCGTCTGGCCGATCCCTTCATTGACCAGGCCGTGCACCGCGATATTGACCGTGACCTGCTGTGCGCCAACCTGCAGCCCCGCTGCGAGGTGCTGGAGGACATTCCGCCCCAGCTGGACTTCTTTGACGCAGCGCTGCCCTTTGACGCCGAGCTCTACCGCAACAAGAAGCAGAAGACCACCCCGGAATCCGCCAAGGAAGCCCTGGAGGCCCTGCTGCCGGTGCTGGAAGGGGAAGCCGACTGGAACCGGGACGCCATCTTTGAAGTCTGCCGCAAGAAGGCGGAGGAGATGGAAAAGAAGAACGGCTGGCTGCTGTATCCCCTGGGCATCGCCCTGTCCGGCAAGTCCCGCACCCCGGGCGGCGGCACCGACCTGGCCGCCATGCTGGGCAAGGAGGAGACCCTGGCCCGCCTGCGCGCCGCTCTGGCCGCGCTGTAAGGCCGCTGCTTTCCCGTAAAAGACACATACAAAAACCGCCGCAGGGTTTGCCTGCGGCGGTTTTGTTTTGTTTATGCCGGGGTGTTACTCGGCTTTGGTCTTGTAGCCGTCCGGGTTGTGGCTCTGCCAGTTCCAGCTGTCGCGGCACATCTCCTCGATGCCGTACTGGGCTTCCCAGCCCAGTTCCCGCTTGGCCTTGCCGGGGTCACACCAGCACTCGGCGATGTCGCCGGGGCGGCGGGGGTCGATGACATAGGGCAGGTCCTTGCCGCAGGCCTTGCTGAAGGCCTTGATCACGTCCAGCACGCTGTAGCCGTGGCCGGTGCCCAGGTTGCAGATGAACAGACCGGGCTTTTCCTGCAGTTTGCGCACGGCCGCCACATGGCCCCGGGCCAGGTCCACCACATGGATGTAGTCCCGCACGCCGGTGCCGTCCGGGGTGGGATAGTCATTGCCGTAGACATGGACCTTTTCCAGCTTGCCCACGGCCACCTTGGCGATGTAGGGCACCAGGTTGTTGGGGATGCCGTTGGGGTCCTCGCCGATCAGGCCGGAGGGATGGGCGCCGATGGGATTGAAGTAGCGCAGCAGGGCCACGTTCAGTTCCGGGTCCGCCTTGCAGCAGTCGGTGAGGATGCGCTCGGTAAAGACCTTGGTGGTGCCGTAGGGGTTGGTGGTGGCGCCGGTGGGGAAATCTTCCCGGATGGGCACGCTGGCGGGGTCGCCGTAGACGGTGGCCGAGGAGGAGAAGATGATGTTGTGGCAGCCGTAGTGGCGCATCACGTCCAGAATGGTCAGGGTGCAGCCCAGGTTGTTGGAGTAGTATTCGATGGGCTTGGAGACGCTCTCGCCCACCGCCTTGTAGGCGGCGAACTGGATGACGCATTCAATGCCGGGATTTTCACGGAAGATGGCATCGACCGCGTCATGGTCGGTCATGTCTGCCTCAATGAAACGGAAATCCTTGCCGGTGATCTTTTTCACCCGGTCAAGTGCTTCGGGGCTGGCGTTGTAGAGGTTGTCCGCCACCACAATGTCGTACCCGGCATTCAGGAGTTCGACGCAGGTATGGCTGCCGATGTAGCCGGCGCCGCCGCTGACCAGAATGGACATAATGAACGCTCCTTTGCAATTTTATAATTTTGTTGCAAGCGGTCTTGGTTGTCCCGCTTTCTTGCCTTTATTTTATACCGGAACAACTGAAATTTAGAATAGACGTTTCAGTATTTGCCATGCCTATTTGTTGCACAGATGCAGGGGCTGCGGGTCCTTGCGGTAGGCGGAGGGCGTCTGGCCCGTCAGGGCGCGGAACCGCTGGGAAAAGTAGGACACCGAAGAGTATCCCAGCATCCGGGCCACCTCGCCGGGGGTATGCCCCTGGGCCAGCAGAGACCCGGCCCGCTCCGCCCGCAGGCAGGCGTAATATTCCCGGGGAGAAAGTCCGGTGCGCACCCGGAAGGCCTGCTGCAGTGCCACCCGGCCGCAGCCCAGGGCATGGCAGATCTGGTCCAGGTCGGGGTCTTCCTCCATATGGTCGGAAAAATACAGGTGTGCGGCATCCACAATGGCCCGCTGGTTCTGTTCCGCCACCAACCGGGGGGAAGGTCTGCGGCCGCTGCGGCGCAGGCGGCGGGCAGCCAGCCAGAGGAACTCCTCCAGGTACAGCTGCAGCAGCCGCGGCACACCGAAAGGCGGGTCGGCGCGGCGGGTGGGATTCAGCCCCGGCTGTTCGGGGCGCTGCCAGGTTTCCCGCACGGCATCGGCCAGCAGGTGCAGCACGTTCTTTTCCACCGCATTCACCCGGATGAGCCGGTCCCGGAAGAGGTCCAGGACCGTGCCGGAGGCGGCAAAGGCCAGACGCAGCACTTCGGGGGGGACTTCCCCCGCGGCCCGCATGGACCAGGTCTCTTCCGGCTGATGGACCAGCACCCGGCCCGCCCGCACCAGGGTGGTGCGGCCGTCGGCGGTCTCTTCAATGACACCGTCCATCACATATACCAGCATCCACACCTCACACAGGCGGGGCGGCAGGGTGTCGCCCACCCGCCATTCGGCGGCGGCGGCGGCCTGCACCTCCTGCAGCTGCAGGGTGGGCGTTTCCTTGACGGCGCCCGTTCCGGGCACACCCATGGTTTGCCTCCTTTGTTATGCGGCCACCGCCCCGTCCTGCTCGTCAAAACGGTCGGTGGAGGTGCTTTCGTCCAGGCGGAAGGTCCCGGGCGGGTCCAGGGTGACCAGCGGGAACCGGTCCATGCCGGGGAAAGCATCGCACAGACCCAGGCGGTAGGCGGTCAGGGGGCCGATCTCCTTGTGGATGGTCCCGTATTCCAGCGACCCGTCCGGCGCGTAGGTATCGTACATGATCTCCTCCGGCCAGGTATCGGCCACATAGTCCACCAGTTCCTCACTGACAAACAGGTCATTGCTGCCGCTGTACAGGTCGGGGGCCCCGAAAAGATGCAGGATCTCGTGGGCATAGACCGCCGGACCGTCAAAGGTTCCGGGCTCAAAAAACACATTGTCCTTGTACAGGCAGCAGTATTCGTTGAAATAGTAGCCGCCGTCCTCCAGGTAATGCACCATGGTGAAGGAACAGCCGGACACCGGCAGAAACACCAGAAAACCGATGTTGCTGGTGCCGTAGGTCTCGGCCAGCTCGTTGGTGCGCAGGGACCCGCACACCTCGTCCATATCGTCGTAGAACTGCTGCCCTTCGTCCGACTCCTCGCCGCCCACAAAGCCGGGGGCGTAGTCGATGACCGAGAGCAGGTCCTCGCCGTAATAGAGGGTGGGTGACACATTGTATTCCCCTGCCTGCTCCCCGATCCAGTCCACCGCCGTGGCCAGGGTTTCCTGGCTGCGGGCGATCTCCTCCTCGGTCCAGCCGGGGCCTTCGGGCTGCTGCAGGTAGATGCTGTACAGCACGCAGGGCCAGGCCAGCAGTCCGGCACTGCCGTATTTCTGCTGGGCAGGGGTCAGGCCATCGGTCCAGGGGGCCGCCGGGGCGGCCGGCTGCTGTTCCTCCGGTTCGGGGGACGGCTCGGTCAGGTCGGGCACCTGTTCCAGGCGGCTGCCGGGACCCCGGGCGGCAGAGATCTCCCCCCGGGTGCAGCCGGCCAGGACCAGCGCTGCCAGCAGCAGCGCCGGGGCCCGCAAATGTCGTTTCATCCGTTCCTCCTTGCGGCCGCCGCTCAGGACGGCAGTTTCAGCCGGGGCGAACCGTCCTCGGCGGCTTCCAGGGTGACGGTGGCATTGCCCTGCAGCGTACCGTTGACAAGGGCTTCGGCCACCGGGTCCTCCAGGGTCTTGCGGATGGTGCGGCGCAGTTCCCGGGCGCCGAACCGGGTGGAGGTGGCCTTGACGATGGCGGTGAGCGCCTCGGGGCTGTATTCCAGGTTCAGGCCGCGGGCGGCCAGACCGGGACGGTATTCCTCCAGCATGAGGGCGGCGATCTTTTCCAGATCCGCCTGTTCCAGGGGACGGAAGGTGATGACCTCGTCCACACGGCCCAGGAATTCGGGACGCAGGAATTCCTGCAGAGCCTTCATGCTCTTGTCCCGGGTGGCCTGTTCGGCGGTGCGGTTGAAGCCGGTGGCGCCGGTACGGTCGGTGGAACCGGCGTTGGAGGTCATGCAGATGACCGTGTTGGAGAAATCCACCACCCGGCCCTGGGAATCGTTGATCTTGCCCTCGTCCAGGATCTGCAGCAGGATGTTCATCACATCCGGGTGGGCCTTTTCGATCTCATCGAAGAGCACCACGCTGTAGGGACGGCGGCGGACCTTCTCGGTGAGCTGGCCAGCCTCATCGTAGCCCACATAGCCCGGAGGCGACCCGATCAGGCGGGAGACGGTGTGCTTTTCCATATACTCGCTCATGTCGATGGAGATGAGCGGGTCCACCGTGTCGAACAGCTGGCTGGCCAGCTGCTTGACCAGTTCGGTCTTGCCCACACCGGTGGGGCCCACAAAGATGAAGCTGGCCGGACGATGGCGGCCGGACAGATCCGCCCGGGCCCGCTTGACGGCCTGGGCCACGCTGTGCACGGCCTCATCCTGGCCGATGACGTGGGCCTTGAGGGCATCTTCCAGCCCCTGCAGGCGGCCGTATTCGCTTTCCTTGATCTTCACCGCCGGGATACCGGTCCACAGCTCCACCACCTTGGCCACATCGTCCAGGGTCACCTGGATGTCCGCCACCTGCAGTTCCAGGGCGGGCAGACGTTCCCGCTGGCGGGCCAGCTCGGTCTTGGTCTTGGCCAGTTCCTCATAGTCGATGGCGGAATCGGCGCTGTCCTCGTCGGGATTTTCCAGGTCCCGCTCCTTCTGTTCCAGATCGGCGATGCTCCGCTGCAGTTTGTACAGCTCGGTGATCTCCGGATGGCGCAGGTTGCAGCTGGCGCAGGATTCATCCAGCAGGTCGATGGCCTTGTCGGGCAGATAGCGGTCGGTGATGTAGCGCTCGGACAGCTGCACCACGCTGGCAACCACCGCGTCGGGCACCCGCACGCAGTGATGTTTTTCGTAGTAGCCCTTCACCCCGCGGATGACCTCGATGGATTCGTTGATGGAAGGCTCCTCCACCTTGATGGGCTGGAAGCGGCGTTCCAGGGCGGAATCCTTCTCGATATACTTGCGGTACTCGGTGAAGGTGGTGGCGCCGATGACCTGCACCTGTCCCCGGGACAGCGCAGGCTTCATGATGTTGGCCGCGTTCATGGCGCCGTCCGAATCACCGGCACCCACGATGTTGTGGATCTCGTCGATGAACAGGATGACGTTGCCGGCGGCCTTGATCTCGCCGAGCAGGCCCTTGACCCGCTGTTCGAACTGGCCCCGGAACTGGGTGCCGGCCACCAGGGCGGTCAGGTCCAGCAGGTAGATCTCCTTGCCCTGCAGGCGGGCCGGGACCTTGCCCTCGGCGATACGCTGGGCAAGGCCTTCGGCAATAGCCGTCTTGCCCACGCCGGCTTCACCGATGAGGCAGGGGTTGTTCTTCTGCCGGCGGCAGAGGATCTGCAGCGCCCGGTAGATCTCCCGGTCACGGCCCACGATATGGTCGATGCGGCCTTCCTTGGCCTTCTGGGTCAGGTTTTCACAGTAGGTATCCAGATATTTGCGGCGGGGCGGCTTTTCCTTTTTGCCGTTCTTCTTGCCGCGCTCCTCCCGGCGTTCGGTGGAACCGCCGAAGCCGAAGGGGAAGGCGGGGCTGCCGCCGGGGATGAATTCCTCATCCTCCTCCGATTCTGCGGGGGTCATGGCGCCGGACTGCTCCGCTTCCTCCAGGAAGCTGGTCATGCGCTCTTCCATATTTTCCAGGTCCTGGTCCGACATGCCGAATCGCTTCATCAGATCATCCACAGGCTGGATATGCATTTCTCTGGCGCAGGTCAGGCAGTAGCCTTCCTGAATGGGCTTGCCGCCCTCCATGCGCTGTACAAAAACCACTGCGGTACGTTTTTTGCAGCGGACACACAACATATAGTCTCACCTCTCTTGTGCGGCCGGCTGGGAAAAACCGGCCGCTATAAGAACCATTATCTCCCTGCGGCACCGCTTTTGCAAGGGCACGGGGCGAATGTTCAGATATTGTTCATAGCGTTCCGGGACGGGTCGCCCCGGGAACGCCCCTGTTTTTTCAGTAATGGATGACAAAGGGATTGAAGCCGGCCAGCAGGCTGTAGATGGCACTTTTACCCAGCACGGCGCTGCGCAGGATCTCGATATGCCCGTCGCTGAGCATGCTCAGCAGCCACAGTGCCAGAGAGAGCAGCCAGCAGTTCAGCGCGCCGGACAGCGCCCCCAGCACAAGGCCCAGCAGCCGGTTCAGACCGCCCACCAGGGGGATGCCGTTGCATCCGCGCAGGGCCCAGGCCAGCGCCCGGAACAGCCAGCGGATGAGGATGCACACCACCAGGAAGATGATGACCTGGATCAGGGGCAGAATGATGGGCTGCAGCACCTCCATCACACGGGGGGTGGCTTCGCCGGTGATCTCGGCCACGGTGTTCAGCAGGGCATTGCGCACAGCTTCCGGCAGGAAGGACATGCCCTGTACGGCGGCTGTCACATCGCCGCCGCTCTCCGCCAGGGTGGCGGAAACTCTTTCGGCGATGGAGGCGCCCACATAGTTGTTGTAGACCACGGGGCCGAAGGTCTGGGCGGCCCACGCGGCGCCGAAGATGCCCGCCACACTGCCGATCAACAGGGTCAGCGAGGAGACGAACCCCTGCTTCCAGCCATAGACGGCGGTGAGGATCAGCACCACGGCGAACAGAATGTCATACAAAAGACCGGTGATTGAGTATTCCATTTTGTGTTCCTCTTTAGATATAATACGCTTTGTATAATATGCTCAGGGTCAGGCGGGGGGAGAAAGCACCTCCACCCGGCCCGCGGTAAACAGCAGCGGCTGGCTGGCGTTGAGCACAGCCAGGGGGCGGGTATCCAGCGCCTTGCTCCAGCGCAGGGCGCCGCTGAGTTCATGGCAGTACACGGTATCCGCGCCCCACAGATAGACCGCGGTATCGGCGCAGGCAATGCCTTCGGCCTGCCCCGCATCCCCCTGCCCCACCACCTGCAGGTCGGCATTCAGGACGATGAGCTGGCTGCCGCTGTGGGTGGAGAGCAGCAGGGCGGTGGTCCGGCGGTTCACCGAAGCCCCCTGCAGGTTGGCGCCGCCGAAGTCATAGCGGCTGAGAGATTGCCCGGTGGCGGCATCCACCACCACCGCGTAGGTATCGAAGATGGCCAGCACCCGGTCGCCGGACAGCCAGTGCAGCTGCAGCAGCAGGCTGCCTTCGTCGGCGGTATAGGCGGGGCCGGTCTCGCTCCTGGCGGTGTCCATCAGGTAGACGCGGCAGGCCAGCCGGCCGTCCCGGGCGGCCACCGTCCCCACCGCGAACCGATGGTTGTCGGTGGCAAAGCCCAGGGCCAGCGGCGTGCCCTGGTCCTGGGTCATCTTCCAGCTGTAAATGCTGCGCATGGTGGGGCTGAAGACCAGCAGTTCCGCCGCATAGCGCTCGGATTCGGTCACCACCCCCAGGGTGCCGTTCTGGGACATGGCACACAGCATGATGGCGTTGGTAAAGGTTTTGGTGTAGAGGGTGCGGGTACGGCTTTCCACCTGCAGGCTGGTGCCGGCCCGGTCATACAGCACGAACCGGGTATTGCCCACAGCCAGGGCCGGACGGGCATATCCCGGCTGCAGGGTGCGGACCTGGGTGCCGTAAGCCGAGTAGACGGCCACGTCCTCCTTGTCCAGCTCCACAAAGCCACCGGCCAGTTCCTCGATCCGGGTGGGTTCCTCAATGCCGGTGGCGGCCGGGAATCCGCCGCTGCGCCGGAAATACAGGCTGATGGAATCCATGGTATCGCCCAGGGAGGACAGGGACGCCCCCAGCACCCCGGTGAACCAGGCAGCCCCCACCAGCAGGGCCAGCACCAGCACCACCAGCAGGATGCGGCGGCGGCGCGCACGGCGGCGCAGGATGGGGCTGAACGGGCGGGTATTGCCCAGCCGGGGACCGCGGACGCCCTCGGCAGAAACCGGTTCCGCCTTGTTCTGCGTGCGGGTCCGGGCGGCGGTATCCGCCTGCGCCGGGGTGTCTGTGCCGGCGGAAGGTTGGGACTTGTCGGCGGAAGAGTCCTTGAAGAGCCGGCGGCCCCGGGCCTTCCTGGATTTTTTGTCCGCCTTGCGGGATTCCTCCTCCGGCGGCCGGGATTCCGTCTCCTCCGGTTCAGGCAGGGGCTCGCCGCGTTCCCGTGCCAGCATACGCTGGCGTCGGGCCAGACGTTCCTTGTCTTCCGCTCTCATCGGCGCTCCCCCTTTCGTAAAAAATCACGCATGATGCGTTTTGTCGTCGGTCTGCGGCACAAGGCCGGGATAGTCCACCTGCATCAGGCAGAGGCCTTTGGCGGGCAGGGTGGGTCCGGCACGGCGGCGGTCCCGGCTTTGCAGGATGGCGGGCACTTCCGCCGGGTCCAGCTTGCCCAGGCCCGCCTCCACAAGGGTGCCGGCCAGGATCCGCACCATGTTGTACAGATACCCGTCGGCGGTGACGGTGATGGTCAGGATCTCCCCTTCCCTGCGCACCTCACACCGGGTGATGGTGCGCACCGTGTCCCCGTGGGCGGCCACCGAGGACCCGGCGGCGCACAGGGCCAGGAAATCGTGGGTCCCCACAAATCCGGCAGCGGCCTGCTGCATGGCCCCCTCGTCCAGGGGCTTGGGGATGCGGTGGGTGTACTCCCCATCAAAGGGGTCGTCCACCGCCCCGTTGCGGATGCGGTAGCAGTAGGTCTTGGCGTGGGCGGCGTACCGGGCGTGGAAGTCCTCCGGCGCCGCCTGCGCCTGCATCACCCGCACATCCGGGGGCAGGTGGGCGTTGAGGGCCAGGGGCAGCCGCCGCAGCGGCACGGTCCCATCATACCGGAAACTGAGCGCGAAACGGCGCGCATGGACGCCGGCGTCGGTGCGGGAACAGCCCTTCACGTCGGGGCGGGAACCCAGCACCGCCTCCATGGCATCCTGCAGCACCTCACAGACGGTCAGGGCGTTGGGCTGCACCTGAAACCCGGCGTACCGGGTGCCCTTGTAGGCCAGCCACAAAAGTACGGTCATGAGCCCCTCCTCAGAACAGCAGGGTGGTGGACAGGATGATGCCCAGCAGCACCGCCAGGGCCAGGGCGCACTGCACGTCCAGCTTGCCGAAGCGCAGCACCTTCAGGCGGGTGCGGCCTTCGCCCCCGCGGTAGCAGCGGCACTCCATGGCCATGGCCAGCTCGTCGGCCCGACGGAAGGCGCTGATGAACAGGGGGATCAGGATGGGGATGAGGGCGCGGATGCGCTCGGTGAATTTGCCGTTGTCCAGCTTGGCGCCCCGGGCTTTCTGGGCGTTCATGATCTTCTCGGTCTCCTCGATGAGGGTGGGGATGAACCGCAGGGCAATGGTCATCATCATGGCCAGCTCATGCACCGGGAAGTGCAGCTTCTGCAAGGGACGCAGCAGGGATTCGATGGCGTCGGTGAGGACGATGGGGCTGGTGGTGTAGGTGAGCAGGCTGGTGCCCGCGATCAAAGCCACCACACGCACCGCCATGAGGATGGCGTAGGACACGCCCTCCTTATAAATGGAGAAGATCCACAGCCGCACCAGGGGTTCCCCGTCCCCGGTGATGAAGAAGAGGTTGAGCACCGCCGTGAAGATGATGATGGGCACGATGGGCTTCAGGCTCTTGAGAATGAGGCGATAAGGGATTTTTGCTACGGCGTACAGCAGGGCCAGCAGGGCCAGGGACAAGGCAATGCCCAGAGGGTTGGAGGCCACAAACAGCACGATGATATAGGCGATGGTCCCCACCAGTTTCAGGCGGGGGTCGCAGCGGTGCAGCACCGAATTGCCGGGGAAGTGCTGTCCGATGGTGATATCACGAAGCATGGTCTTCCCCTCCTTTCTCTGCCGGGATGGGCAGAGGCTTTTCGGGATGGCGGGCGTTGTAGGCCTTGAGCACCGTCTTGACGGCGTAGGGCATGGTGTAGACGTCGGTCTTGATGTCCAGGCCCATCTCCTTCAGGCGCAGGAAGATCTGGGTGACCTGGGGCACCGAAAGCCCCAGCTCCAGCAGTTCCGGCGCCCGGGCAAAGATGCTTTCCACCGTGTCGTACATGGCCACCCCGGCCTTGTGCATGACCAGCACCTTGTCGGCGTATTTGGCGATGTCCTCCATGGAATGGCTGACCAGCACCACCGTCACGCCGGTCTTTTTGTGGTAGGCCTTGATCTGGGCCAGGATGGTGTCCCGGCCTTCCGGGTCCAGTCCGGCGGCAGGCTCGTCCAGCACCAGGATGCGGGGCTCCATGGCCATGACGCCCGCAATGGCCACCCGGCGCTTCTGGCCGCCGGAGAGCTCAAAGGGGCTGCGCTGGAGCAGGTCCTCGCTCAGGCCGGTGAATTCGGCGGCCTCATTGACCCGGCGCTGGATCTCCTCCTCGCTCAGGCCCATGTTGCGGGGGCCGTAGGCGATATCCTGGGCACAGGTCTCCTCAAAGAGCTGGTATTCGGGGTACTGGAAGACCAGCCCCACCAGGAACCGGAAGCTCCGCAGGTCCTCCCCTTCCGCCCACATGTCCCGGCCGTCCACATAGATCTTGCCGGAGGTGGGGCGGTTCAGCCCGTTGAAATGGCTGATGAGGGTGGATTTGCCGCTGCCGGTGGAGCCGATGATGCCGACGAAGTCCCCCTCCTCAATGGAGAAGCTCACATCGTCCAGCGCAGCGGTCTCGTCGGGCAGTCCGGCGTTGTATACATAGCGCAGATGTTCACAGCGAATGATTTCAGACACGTTCGTTTCCCTTCCTTCCGCATGCCGCCCGGCCTTTGCCGGTGAAGCTGCGGTCATTCAGATTCTGCGGCGTGGTGCCGTTTGTTCAGCGAAGCAGGTCGTACAGGGCCCGGGCGCAGGCTTCGGGGGTGATGACGTTGGCGGGCATGGGCAGTCCGGCGGCCGCCAGCTCATCCCGCAGTTCCGCGGCCTGGGGCACGTCCAGCCGGTAGCGCTTGAGGCGCTCGGTCTGGCTGAACACTTCCTCGGGGGTACCTTCCATGACGATGCGGCCCCGGCTCATGACCAGGACCCGGTCGGCCTGGGCGGCCTCCTCCATATAATGGGTGATGGACACGATGGTGATGCCCGCCGCCCGCAGGCTGTGGATGGTGTTCATGACGGCGGCCCGCCCCCGGGGGTCCAGCATGGCGGTGGCTTCGTCCAGGATCAGGCAGTCCGGCCGCATGGCGATGACGCCCGCGATGGCCACCCGCTGTTTCTGGCCGCCGGACAGCTTGAAGGGGGCCTTTTCCCGGTATTCATAGATGCCGGTCATCTTCATGGCCTCATCCACCCGGGTGCGGATCTGCTCACTGGGCACGCCCAGGTTTTCCAGGGCGAAGGCCACGTCCTCCTCCACGATGGTGGCCACGATCTGGTTGTCCGGATTCTGGAACACCATGCCCGCCTTCTGGCGGATGTCGTAGAGTTTTTCCTCGGTGCGGGTATCAATGCCCTCCACCAGCACGGTGCCGGTCTCGGGCAGCAGAATGGCGTTGAAATGTTTGGCCAGGGTGCTTTTGCCGCTGCCGTTGCCCCCCAGCACGGCGACGAACTCGCCGCGCTTCACTTCCAGGCTGACGCCGTCCACGGCGTAGTCCGGGCGTTCGGGGTCATAGCGGAAGCGCACATCCTGGGCTTTGAGCATGGGTTCCATGTCAGATTCCCCCTTTTTATTCCTGTTCCCACACGGCGGTGGCGCCGCAGGGCACCACGCCCCCGGTGGCCGAGACCGGCAGGCCGATCTCATCGCACCAGGTCCTGCCGCCCTTGACGGGGCAGAGGTTGGTTTTCAGAATGTATTCCATCACCGCGGGGCTCAGGCCCTCGGTGTAGGAGTTGATGGCAAAGAAGAGCGGGTCGTCGGAGAGGACCTGCTGGGTCAGGGTGATGAGGTCGTAGACGTTGTCTTCCAGCTTCCAGATCTCGCCCCCGGGCCCCCGGCCGTAGCTGGGCGGGTCCATGATGACGCCGTCGTACCGGCTGCCCCGGCGGATCTCCCGGGCCACGAACTTGGCGCAGTCATCCACGATCCAGCGGCAGGGCTTGTCGGCCAGATTGCTGGCGGCGGCGTTCTCCCGGGCCCAGGCCACCATCCCCTTGGAGGCGTCCACATGGGTGACCGAAGCTCCGGCGGCCAGACAGGCCAGAGTGGCGCCGCCGGTGTAGCCGAAAAGGTTCAGCACTTTGATAGGACGACGGGCGGCGGCAATTTTCTCCTGGTACCAGGCCCAGTTCACCGCCTGTTCGGGGAAAACGCCGGTGTGCTTGAAGCCGGTGGGGCTGACGATGAGGGTGAGCCCCTGCCAGCCGATCTGCCAGCGCTGGGGCAGCTTGCGGTGCTGTTCCCAGCTGCCGCCCCCCTTGGCCGAGCGGTGATAGACGGCGTCCGCCCGGTTCCACAGGGGGCTGACGGGCTGGTTTTTCCAGATGACCTGGGGGTCGGGACGGATGAGCAGGGTCTTGCCCCAGCGTTCCAGCCGGTTGTGGCCGGTGGCGTCGATGAGTTCGTAGTCCTGCCAGGTATCGGCACAGCGCATAGATTCAAGGCTCCTTTCGGGCGTGTAAGGGTCACAATATCAGTACATACTCTGCTGGCCGTCGTCCTCGTCCTCCTCGCGCAGGCGGCGGGGCACCGGCAGATGCAGATGTTCATAAGCCAGACGGGTGACGCAGCGCCCCCGGGGGGTGCGGGTCAGATAGCCCAGCTGCATCAGGTAGGGTTCGCAGATGTCCTCCAGGGTGACGCTCTCCTCCCCCAGGGCGGCGGCCAGGGTCTCCAGACCCACCGGCCCGCCGCCGTACAGTTCGATGATGGCCCGCAGGACCCCCCGGTCCAGCTCGTCCAGGCCCATCTCGTCAATGTCCATCTGTTTGCGGGCCGCCACGGCGGTGGGGCCGTCGATGGCGCCGTCCCCCTGGACGGTGGCAAAGTCCCGCACCCGCTTGAGCAGCCGGTTGGCGATACGGGGGGTGCCCCGGCTGCACCGGGCCAGTTCCAGGGCGCCGTCGTGGTCGATGGGAATGCCCAGGATGCCGGCGCTGCGGGTGATGATCCGGGCCAGCTCGTCCGGGCTGTAGGGTTCCAGCTTGAGCAGGATGCCGAACCGGTCCCGCAAAGGGCCGGTGAGCTGGCCGGCCCGGGTGGTGGCCCCGATGAGGGTGAAGTGGGGCAGGTTGATGCGGATGCTCTGGGCACTGGGGCCCTTGCCGATCATGATGTCCAGAGCGTAGTCCTCCAGAGCGGGGTACAAAACCTCCTCCACCTGGCGGGACAGACGGTGGATCTCGTCAATAAAGAGGATGTCCCCCTCCTGCAGGTTGGTGAGCAGGGCGGCCAGGTCCCCGGGCTTTTCGATGGCCGGACCGGAGGTGATGCGCACCTGGACCCCCATCTCCTGGGCCACGATGCCCGCCAGGGTGGTCTTGCCCAGACCGGGAGGGCCGTACAGCAGGATATGGTCCATCGCTTCGCCCCGCTGCTGGGCCGCCCGCAGATAGATGCGCAGGTTGCTCTTGGCCTTGTCCTGGCCGATGTAGTCGTCCAGGGTCTTGGGGCGCAGGCTGTTTTCTTCCACTTCCGCCGGACCCAGGTCAGGGCTGACCAGACGGCTGGGATCGACGGTGTATTCCTGATTCTGTGCCATGGTACCTTCCTTTCAGGGATTCAGGCGCGGGACAGCCCGCGCAGTGCGATCTTGATGATGTCCTGCACCGGCAGGGTATCGTCCACCCGGGCCACGGCGGCGGCCGCGTCGGAGGTGCTGTAGCCCAGACTGACCAGGGCGGCCACCGCCTGGGCAGGGGCGCTCTGGGGCGCCGGGGCGGCGGACACATTGCCCGCAAAACCGGTGCCGGCGGCCAGACCCTTGCCCACCTTGTCCTTCAGTTCCAGGGCGATGCGCTGGGCCAGCTTGGGGCCCACGCCGTTGGCGGCGGTGAAGGCCTTGTGGTCCCCGGAGGAGGCCGCCAGGGCCACCTTTTCCGGGCTCATCACCGACAGGATGGCCAGCGCCGCCTTGGGGCCCACGCCGGACACGCCGGTGAGCATCTTGAAGCAGGCACGCTGGTCCTCGGTGGCAAAGCCGTAGAGGGACACGTCGTTCTCGCTCACCGACATGACGGTGTACAGGGTGGCCTCCTTGCCCGGGGCGGGCAGGGCTTCGGCGGTGGACAGGGGCACCTGGGCCAGATACCCTACCCCCGCGCAGCTGATGACGACGGTATCCAGGGTCTTTTTCAGAACTTTTCCGGTAAGACAATAGATCATGGTGCTTCCCTTTTCTTCTCTATATTACGGCGGTGAACGCCAATCAGCGGGGCTGGGTGCCCATCAGGCGGCTGCGGCTGCAATGGCAGTGGGCCACCGCCATGCCCAAGGCGTCGGCGGTGTCGTCAGGCTTGGGGATCTCGGGCAGGTGCAAGAGCATCCGGGTCATCTCCTGGATCTGCTTTTTCACCGCCTTGCCGTAGCCGGTCACCGCCTGCTTGACCTGCATGGGGGTGTATTCATAAATGGGGATGCCGCACTGGGCGGCGGCCAGCAGGATGACCCCGCGGGCTTCCGCCACCCCGATGACGGTGGTCTGGTTGTGCTGGTAGAAGAGCTTTTCCAGCGAGATGGCTTCGGGCTGGTACCGCCTGCACACGTCCAGGATGCCCTCGTACACCTCCTGCAGACGATGCTCAAAGGGGGTATCCTTGTCGGTCATGACCGCGCCGTATCCCACTGGGGCAAACCGGTTGCCC
This sequence comes from Subdoligranulum sp. DSM 23681, assembly GCF_057005535.1. Taxonomy (NCBI): domain Bacteria; kingdom Bacillati; phylum Bacillota; class Clostridia; order Eubacteriales; family Oscillospiraceae; genus Subdoligranulum; species Subdoligranulum sp. DSM 23681. Next base: position 1,073,173 of record NZ_CM168050.1, read on the forward strand.
ACATATTCCACGACCCCCCAGCCCACAATGGCATAGCCGGGGTCGATGCCCAAAACTCGCATTTCGTTACACCTCTCCATTTTAACCGTAACAGTATACCACAAAAACGCTGCTGCGGCAAGATTTTGCCCGCCGCCCCGCCGTTTCAAAGGCGCGCTGCACCGTTTATTTTTCCAAAAGGCGCAGAGGTTTTACAGAATTTTCGGATTTTTTTGAAAAAAGGGCTTGATTTTTTCCGCAAGGTTTGGTATAGTATACAAGTCGCAAGTCGACATGCGCGGTTAGCTCAGCTGGTAGAGCATCTGCTTGACGTGCAGGAGGTCACAGGTTCGAGTCCTGTACCGCGCACCACACCAAAAGCCGGACAGTTGGTCCGGCTTTTTCTTTTTGCTTTACCATCGCAAAAGCCCGCCCGTTCCTGATAAGAAACGGGCGGGCTTTTTGGTTTATGGCCGCAGCTTGGTGAAGACTTCCCGGTAATAGGGCGCAAAAACACTGTTTTTCTGCCACAGGAAGGTGAAATCGTGGGCCAGGGTGAAATCCGGCAGGTCGATCCGGCAAAGGGTGCCCGCCGCCAGCTCTCTGGCCACCACTGACCGGTAGCAGAAGGTGATGCCGCAGTTTTCCAGCACCAGGGCCTTGATGGCGTTCAGGCTGCCCAGCTCCGCCAGATGGGGAAAATCCGCCAGGGACAGGCCCCGCTCCTGCAGTGCCCGCTGGAGCATCTCCCGGGTGCCGGAGCCTTCCTCCCGCACCAGCAGATGGGCGTCCAGCAGGTCCCGCAATTCGTGGGTGCCGGCGGCCAGGGGGTTGGCGGGGGCGCACACCGGGAACATCTCCTCCCGGGCAAAGACCAGACCGTCGTAGTCCTGCCGGGGAAAGAAGCCTTCGATCACCGCAAAGTCGATCTCCCCCCGGTCCAGCATGGCCAGCAGTGCGTCGGTGTTGTTCACCACCATCCGCAGCCGCAGGTCGGGGTCGGTGCGCAGCAGGCGGGACAGGGGCCCGGGCATCAGGTACTCCCCGATGGTCAGGGTGGCCCCGAAATGCAGGGTGTGTCGCCCTGCCTGGGCCCGCAGCAGTTCCTTCAGGTGCAGGTCATCATGGCGGGCCGCCGAAGCGGTGCGCAGAAACAGGGTGCCTGCCTCGGTCAGGGAGAGCTGTTTGCCCTCATAGGCAAAAAAACGGGCACCGTACTCCGCTTCCAGCGCGCGGATGTGCTGGGACACCGCGGGCTGGGTGATGTGCAGCTGTTCGGCGGCGCGGGTATAATTCATGGTCTGGCACAAGGCCAGAAAGGTTTCCACCTTATGGTCCAGCATGGGGATTCCTCCTGTTCGGATAGCGTGGCGCAGTTGATGGCCTTATTATAACACGCAATTATATATAAATAAAGAATTATAATTTTACATGATACTGAAAATGCCATATACTGGTCCACGGAGAAAACAAAACCAACGATATCAGGAGGAGAACCATCCTATGGAAACCATCAAGAAACTGCTGCCGGGCGTTGCGGCCTGCCTGGTCATTGCGGTGCCGTCCTGGCTGCTGGGCAAGGCCTTCCCCGTCATCGGCGGCGCGGTGTTTGCCATCCTCATCGGCATGGTCATTGCCCTGTTCTACAAGAACAAGACCCTGACCCAGCCGGGCATCACCTACACTTCCAAAAAGATTCTGCAGTACGCGGTCATCCTGCTGGGCTTCGGGCTGAACCTGTCCGAGATTGCCCGGGTGGGCGCCCAGAGCCTGCCGGTCATCGTGTCCACCATCACCACCTCCCTGGTGGTGGCCTTCCTGCTGCAGAAGGTCCTGCATCTGCCGGGCAACACCTCCACCCTCATCGGCGTGGGTTCCTCCATCTGCGGCGGCTCCGCCATTGCTGCCACCGCCCCGGTGGTCCATGCGGATGATGAGGAGATCGCCCAGTCCATCTCGGTCATCTTCCTGTTCAACGTGCTGGCGGCCCTGATCTTCCCCTGGCTGGGCGGCCAGCTGGGCCTGAGCAATGAGGGCTTTGCCCTGTTTGCCGGCACCGCCGTCAACGATACCTCCTCCGTCACCGCCGCGGCGGCCTCCTGGGATGGGATGCACCCCGGCGCCAACGCCCTGGAAGGCGCCACCATCGTCAAGCTGACCCGCACCCTGGCCATCATCCCCATCACCCTGGTGCTGGCCCTCATGGGGGCTGCCAAGGCCCGCAAGAGCGGCGAAGCCCAGCAGGGCAGCTTCTCCCTGAAAAAGGTCTTTCCCTTCTTCATCATCTTCTTCCTGCTGGCCTCGGTCATCACCACCGTCTGCGTGTCCGCGGGCGTGGATGCTTCCCTGTTCCAGCCGCTGAAGGAACTGTCCAAGTTCTTCATCGTCATGGCCATGGCGGCCATCGGCCTGAACACCGACCTGGTCAAGATGGTCCGCACCGGCGGCAAGGCCATCGTCATGGGCTTTGTGTGCTGGGTGGCCATCACCGGCGTGAGCCTGGGCATGCAGCACATCATCGGCATCTGGTAAATAACAAAATGCAGCCCCTTCCCGTATTGTCTGCGGGAAGGGGCTGTTTTTGTTGTATGATTACTCGTGGACTTCGTTCACCAGTTTTTCGCCCCGCTCAAAAGCACGGGCGTTTTCCATGGTGGTGATGGCGATGCTCTGCAGCGCCGTGCGGGTGAAGAAGGCCTGGTGGCTGGTGACCACCACATTGGGGAAGCTGAGCAGCACCGGGACCACCTCGTTCTGCAGCACGTCGTCGGAGAAGTCCTCGAACACCTGGCCGTCCTCGTCCTCGTACACGTCCAGACCCACGCCGGCGAACTTGCGGGCGCGCAGGGCGTCGATGAGGGCGTTGGTGTCGATGAGGCCGCCCCGGCTGGTGTTGACCAGGATGGCGTTGTCCCGCATCTTGGCGATGGTCTCGGCGTTGATGAGGTGGTGGGTGTCGGCGGTCAGGGGGCAGTGCAGGCTGATGAGGTCGGCGGCGCGGAGCAGCTCGTCCAGCTCCACATAGCGCACGATGCCTTCCAGCTCGGGGTTGTGGTACTGGTCATAGGCCAGCACGGTCATGCCGTAGCCGTGGCAGATGCGGGCCATGGCCGCACCGATGCGCCCGGTGCCGATGATGCCCGCGCAGGAGCCGTAGAGGTTGTAGCCCAGCAGGCCGTCCAGGGCGAAGTTGTTGTTGCGCACCTTGATATAGGCCTTGCAGATGCGGCGGTTGGCCGCCTGGGCCAGGGCCATGGCGTGTTCGGCCACGGCCTCGGGGCTGTAGCCGGGGACCCGCAGCACCGTGATGCCCAGCCGCTTGGCGGCGGCCAGGTCCACGTTGTTGTACCCGGCGCAGCGCATGAGCAGCAGCCGGATGCCCGCTTCATGGAGGGCTTCCAGCACGGGGGCGGAGCAGTCGCTGTTCACAAAGGCGCAGGCTGCGTCCCCGCCCTTGGCCAGGGGCGCGGTGTCCACGTCCAGGTTGGCGGCCAGGAAACGGATGGAGCAGCCGTAGTCCGGGTCGGCGGCCAGCAGTTCAAAGTACAGGCGGTCGTAATCGCGGGTACCGTAAAAAACGATCTTCATATATATACTCTCCCTTGTCTTGATATCCGTTGTTAGTATACCCAAATTGTGGGCTGTATTCGGTTGCTTGCGCAACGGATATGACGCCATAAGAGAATATCACATTTCCTGCGTCACGTCCACACAGACGATCTCGGTGCGGCCGGCGGTGCGCAGTTTGTAGCCCCAGGTGCCGGTGCCGCCGCTGACCACGGCGGTGCAGGTGGGGGTGATGCGCTTGCGGCCATAGTTGACCTCATTGTACCGGAAGAGTCGGGCCGCCAGTCCTGCGGGCCAGATCTGCCCGCCGTGGGTGTGGCCGCTGAGGATCAGGTCCGCCCCGGCGTCGGCGGCATCCCGCAGTTCCCGGGGTTCATGGTCCAGCCAGAGGGTGAACACCCCGTCCGGACCACCGGGCTGCAGTTCGGCGGGGGCCAGACGCCTGCCCTTGGTATCCAGCCAGTCCCTGCGGCCGATGATGCGCACCGGCGCCCCCTGCCGGTCCGGCAGGGAGAGGAGGCGGGAATCGTCCTCCAGGATCGTCACCCCGGCGGCGGCGAATCGCTCTTCCAGTTCCGCCCGGGTGTAGCTGGGGGTGTGCCAGTAATGGAAAAGATCGTGGTTTCCCGGCACGAACCATTTGCCCCCGGGCAGATCCCACCGGCCAAAGAGGGCGCAGAAGGCCTCAAAGTCCTGCCGGGAGGTATACTCGTCAAAGATGTCCCCGGTGAGCACCAGCACATCCGGATGCAGGGCCGCCACCCGCTCCTCCAGTTCGGGGATGCGGGTGTGGTTCATGGCGCCGGTGCCGGGGTGCAGGTCACTGAGCTGCACCACCCGCAGCCGGCCCCCGGGCAGGGGCTTTTTGGTGGATATGGTGTAGCAGGTGGTGCACAGCCGCACCGCCTTGCGCCAGCCCCACAGGAGCAGCACCACCGTGACCGCCCAGGCCAGCAGCCCCCCCTGCCATACCAGCCGCCAGACCTGCCATACCGGGCCGTCCAGGGCATGGGCCAGCAGGGTGACCAGATCCCCCGCCGCGTACACCCCGCACAGCTGGGCGGCGGCGGCCAGCCCCACCCCCAGGGGGTCCCGGGCCAGCCAGACCAGGGCGGCCAGCAGGACCAGGGGCAGGCCGAAGAAGAGTACCGGCTGTCCGGCCAGAGGCTGCAGAAAGGGCAGGGCGAGGAAATTCAGGTACAAAACCAGGGCGATGAGCCCCTGGCCGATACGGGGGATCACGAACTGGATGAAACGGTTATACATGTTGAAAGAAAATCCTTTCCTTGGCAAAAGGGCGCAAAAAGCCGCCGCGCCGCGCCCGGAACGGACGGCGGCGCGGCGGCCTGCTGTTAGTATACGCCGGTTGGCGGCAGGTATGCGCGCTTACTGGTTCTTGGCCTTGATGGCTTCGTCGATGGCCTTGGCGGCCTCCTTGCCGGCGCCCATGGCCAGGATGACGGTAGCGGCGCCGGTGACGGCGTCACCGCCCGCATACACGAAGGGACGGCTGGTCAGCCCGTCGGGGCCGTTGGTGATGATGCAGCCGTGCTTGTCGGCATCCAGACCGGGGGTGGTGGAGCGGATCAGGGGGTTGGGGCTGGTGCCCAGGGCCATGATCATGGTATCCACGTCCAGCTCGAACTCGCTGCCCTCCTTGACGATGGGACGGCGGCGGCCGGAGGCGTCCGGCTCACCCAGTTCCATCTCCACGCAGGTCATGCCCTTGACCCAGCCGTCCTCGTCGCCGAGAACTTCCACCGGGTTGGTCAGGGTCTTGAAGATGATGCCTTCCTCCTCGGCGTGCTCCACTTCCTCCTTACGGGCGGGCAGTTCGGCCATGCCGCGGCGGTAGACGATGTAGACGGTCTCGGCGCCCAGGCGCTTGGCGCAGCGGGCGGCGTCCATGGCCACGTTGCCGCCGCCCACCACGGCCACCGCCTTGGATTTCTTGATGGGGGTGTGGGAATCGGGCAGGTAGGCCTTCATCAGGTTGACGCGGGTCAGGTACTCGTTGGCGGAGTAGACGCCCTTCAGGCTTTCGCCCGGGATGCCCATGAACCGGGGCAGACCGGCGCCGGAAGCAATGTACACGGCCTCATAGCCGTACTCGTTGAGCAGTTCGTCGATGGTCAGCACCTTGCCGATGACCATGTTGCACTCGATGTCCACGCCCAGGTCCTTCAGGCCGTCCACTTCCTTCTGGACGATGTCCTTGGGCAGACGGAACTCGGGGATGCCGTACATCAGCACGCCGCCGGCCACATGCAGGGCCTCGTAGATGGTGACCTTGTAGCCCATCTTGGCCAGGTCGCCGGCCGCGGTCAGGCCGGAGGGACCGGCGCCGATGACCGCCACCTTGTGGCCGTTGGGTTCGGGCTTGACGGCGGGGGTATGCACGTTTTCCCGGTGCCAGTCGGCCACGAAACGTTCCAGGCGGCCGATGCCCACCGGCTCATTCTTGATGCCACGGACGCACTTGCCTTCGCACTGGTTTTCCTGGGGGCAGACGCGGCCGCAGACGGCAGGCAGGGCGCTGGACTTGGCAATGACCTGGTAGGCGGCCTCAAAGTCGCCCTTGGCCACCTCGGCGATGAAGCCGGGGATGTCGATGTCCACGGGGCAGCCGGAACGGCAGGGATGGTTCTTGCACTGCAGGCAGCGCTTGGCCTCATTCACGGCCATCTCGGCGGTATAGCCCAGGGCCACTTCCTTGAAGTTCTTGTTGCGGACGTTGGGGTCCTGGCTGGGCATGGGGCACTTTTTGGGGTCCATGTTGGGCATCTTACTCGACCTCCTTCTTGAACAGGTTGCAGGCCTCGTCCCGGGCATGGCGCTCAAAATCCTTGTACATGGTGCCGCGGTGCATGGCCTCGTCAAAATCCACCTCAAAGCCGTCAAAGTCCGGCCCGTCCACGCAGGCGAACTTGGTCTGGCCGCCCACGGTCAGGCGGCAGCCGCCGCACATGCCGGTGCCGTCCACCATGATGGGGTTCATGGAGACGACCGTCTTGACGTTGTGGGGCTTGGTGGTCTTGACCACAAACTTCATCATGATCAGGGGTCCGATGGTGATGACTTCGTCGAAGGTCTCGCCGCCGGAAAGCTTTTCTTCCAGGGGCACGGTGACCACGCCCTTGCGGCCGTAGGAGCCGTCGTCGGTCATGATGATGAGCTCGTCGCAGCAGGCGCGGAACTCGTCTTCCAGGATGACCAGGTCCTTGTCACGGAAGCCCACGATGCCGGTGACCTTGGTGCCCTGGGCATGCAGGGCCTGGGCCACGGGCAGGGCGATGGCGCAGCCCACGCCGCCGCCCACCACGCAGACCTTCTTGAGGCCTTCGATCTCGGTGGCTTTGCCCAGGGGGCCCACGAAATCGTGGACATAGCCGCCCTCGGGCAGGGTGTTGAGTTCCATGGTGCCGGCGCCCACCACCTGGAAGATGATGGTGACGGTGCCCGCTTCACGATCGTAGCCCGCGATGGTCAGCGGGATGCGCTCGCTGTCCGCCTTGGCGCGGATGATGATGAACTGCCCCGCCTTGGCCTTTTTGGCGATCAGCGGTGCCTCGATGACCAGCTCGGTCACCGTGGGGTTCAGTTCGCGTCTTTTCACGATTTTGAACACTGTTGTACCCTCGCTTTTCCTGCGGGCGGTACGGCGCGCAAGCCCCGCCCGATGATGTGGCCGGCTGCCGGACAGTCGGCCTATTATAAGTTATTGTACGGCATTTTTTACCGAAAGTAAAGCACAAAAACCGGCCGCTTTGCCGCAGCGCACCGGCAAGGGGGGGCTTTTCCCCCGGGGGAATTTGTGCTATAATTGAAAATTATCGTATCAGCCGTGTCTTTCTGGTGCCGCGATCCGGCATTTTTTTGCGTTTTTTTCACCCGCAGGGCCAAAAAGGCATTGCGCGCCAAAACGGTTTGGTATAAGATAAAGGTGGAACAGATTCGGAAACCTTCCCCGGTATGACCGGGAGATCTTTCTGTTAAGAGGAGCGCGACTTATGTTAAAACAAGATATGTTGCAGCTGAAGATGACTGCAACCCGCGTGCGCATGGGCATCATCGAGTCCACCCATGCGGCCAAGAGCGGGCATCCCGGCGGCAGCCTTTCGGCCGCGGATGCGCTGACCTATCTGTACTTCAAGGAGATGCAGATCGACCCCGAAAATCCCCAGGACCCCAACCGTGACCGGTTCGTGCTGTCCAAGGGCCATGCGGCCCCGGGGCTGTATTCGGCGCTGGCGGAACGCGGGTTCTTCCCGGTGGAGGATCTGCGGACCCTGCGTCATTGCGGCAGCTATCTGGAAGGCCATCCCAACATGAACACCGTTCCCGGCGTTGATATGAGCACCGGCAGCCTGGGGCAGGGCGTTTCGGCGGCCTGCGGCATGGCTCTGGCCGCCCGCACCCAGGGCAAGGACATCAACGTCTACACCATCATGGGTGACGGCGAGATCGAAGAAGGCGAATGCTGGGAAGCTTTCATGTTTGCCTCCCACTACAAACTGGACAACCTGTGCATCATGATCGATGTGAACGGGCTGCAGATCGACGGCGCCACCAGTTCCATCATGAACAGCGAGCCCCTGGACCAGAAGATGGACGCCTTCGGCTTCAACACCATCGTGTGCAACGGCAACTCCTTCAACGACCTGGAACAGGCCTTTGTGCTGTTTGACCGGTCCCACGGCAGCGGCAAGCCCACCTGCATGCTGCTGCACACCACCAAGGGCATGGGTGTCAGCTTTATGGAGAATGCCGTCGGCTGGCACGGCAAGGGCCCCAACGACGAAGAATACCAGCGCGCCATGGCGGAGCTGCAGGCTGCCCACGACCAGCTGGAGAAGGAGTATGAACAATGGCTGAAGTAAAAAAGATCGCCACCCGTGACAGCTACGGTGCGGCGCTGGTCGAGCTGGCGGATGCCGGCCACGACGATCTGGTCGTGTTTGACGCCGACCTTTCGGCTTCCACCAAGACGGCCGTTTTTGCCAAGGCATACCCCGCCCGCTTCTTCAACTGCGGTATTGCCGAGGCCAACATGATGGGCGTGGCCGCCGGTATGAGCACCTTCGGTTATGTGCCCTTTGTTTCCAGCTTTGCCATGTTTGCCGCCGGCCGTGCCTGGGAACAGGTGCGCAACTCCATCGGCTACCCCCACCTGAACGTGAAGATCGCCGCCACCCACGGCGGACTTTCGGTGGGTGAGGACGGCGCTTCCCACCAGTGCTGCGAGGACTTTGCCCTCATGCGGGCCATTCCCGGCATGACGGTCATCTGCCCCGCCGACGACGTAGAGGCCAAGGCCGCCGTGAAGGCCGCTTACGCCTTCAATGGTCCGGTTTACCTGCGCCTGTCCCGTCTGGCCACCCCGGTGTTCCATGACCCGGAAAAGTACCATTTTGAGATTGGCAAGGGCGAGACCCTGACCGACGGGTTCGACATTGCGGTGATCTCCACCGGCCTGATGACCAGCGAAGTGCTGAAGGCCGCCCTGCAGCTGAAGAAGCAGGGCACCCTGAGCGTGCGGGTCATCAACATGCCCTGCATCAAGCCTCTGGACGAGGAACTGGTGCTGCGCGCCGCCAAGGAGTGCAAGAAGATCGTCACGGTGGAGGAGCACAGCATCATCGGCGGTCTGGGCGAAGCGGTCTGCTCCCTGCTGTCCGAAAAGTGCCCCACCCCCGTGCGCCGCATCGGCGTGAAGGACACCTACGGCCATTCCGGTCCGGCCTGGGACGTGCTGCGTGAGTACGGCCTGACCGCGGAAGCCATCGCGAACGAGATCCAGGATTTCGCCAAAGAGGAATAATCCAGTAAAATAATACAGCCCGGATGTTTCGGCAGAAGCATCCGGGCTGTTTTTTTTACAGGAAAGCGGGCTTACCGGCTCTCCACCTTCTTGCCCAGCAGGGTATCCCGGGCACAGAGAAGATAGGGCAGGTAGTTTTCGCAGGCGGCCTCCCACTTGCGGCGCACAAAACTGCGACGGGGCCCCTGGTTGTGCTTGATGGCCCCCACGTTGATCCACTTGCTCTTCTGGCGTATCAGAAGATGGGTCTCAAAGGGCGAGTCCAGATCCTCCGGGGTGCAGTAGCCCGGGTCCAGGACCCGGAACCGCCGGGGCTGTTCCGCCACCAGACGGTTCAGCTGGCTTTCGTCATGCCACTGGGCAATCACCCCGTCGGCCAGGTCGGCCTCGGTGCGGTCGTTGAGGGTGTGGCACAGCCAGAGGAAGGCCTGGGCCGTGCCCCCGTTGAAGCCCCCCGCCACATAGATCTGTCCGGCGTTGTAGGGCATATAGGCACGGCAGCGGGGGTTGCGGTCATAGGGCAGGAAGATGGGCTTCTTGTGCCAGTAGCTCAGGTGGCAGGCCACCACCAGGTCCTCCCCCTTTTCCGGGCGGGGCAGCACATCCGCCGGGGTGATGGTCTGGGTGCACAGCAGGTTGGCGTTGGCGAAATAGAGGTAATCGCAGCCCCGCAGTTCCTCCTCCGCGCTCAGAAAGACCGCAAACCGCTTGAGGGTGCTGTAGGGCCAGTCATAGGCTTTCTGGTAGATGCGGCGCACGGCGGGATCGTCGTCATGGTCGATGTGCTCGGCGTCGGTGAAGACATAGTAGGTTTTTTCCACACCAGGCAGGAAGTTCTGTTGAAAACTTTGGAAAAAATCCGGCCAGAAGACGGTGTAGGCCCCGGTGCAGATGTACAGAATCCCGACTCTCATGGGTTTTCCTCCTTGCGCAGACGCGCGGACAGTTTGCGGACCAGTTCCATGCCCCGGCCCCGGAGATAGGCGGCGTCGCTGGTCCAGCCGTAAAGCAGCAGGTTGCACAGGTTGGGCACCACCGCCACGATGCACACCTTGCCCGCAAAGGCCAGGATGCCCGTACCGCACAGGCTGCACAGCCAGGATGTGAAGAACATGATGGCAAACAGGGTGCCGATGTGGACCAGCTGCAGGCCCAGGTATCGCCAGCCGCAGCCCTTCATGTAATGGCGGCAGACCACCCGGCCCCGGCCGATCCACATGAAGCAGTGGGCAATGACGGTGGCCGCCACCACCCCGGCCAGCCCGAAGGGGATGACCAGGGCAAAGCTGAGCACCACATTGCTGACGGCGGAAGCCACCATGAACCACTGGTCCTCCTCAAAATGGCCCAGCACCGCCCGGTAGGAGCCCAGCATCCGGTGGTTCCAGCCGATATACTCGTTCATGCAGAACCAGAACACATAGGCCATGGGCAGCAGGTAGCTCTCCCCCATCCACAGCCGGATGAAGGGCTGGAACAGGCAGAAATAAGCCACCGCCACAAAGCTGCCGAAGCAGTAGCTGAAGAGGTCCAGCCCCCAGAACACCGCCTTGGCATGGCCGTCGGCCTCCGCGTCCCGGTCATAGACGATGCTACCGATGGCCGCGGCGAAGGAATCCAGGATCTTGTTGCAGATGTTGTTGACGCTGGTGGAGATGGTGGAATAGTTGCCGGTCCGGGTGACCAGGGCGGCGCCCCGCATGCTGGTGATGACGATGTTGTCCGAGGAGCCGTAGATGGTGTTGGACAGCTTGTGCACCAGATAGTACCGCAGATCGTGGAAAATGCCCAGTTCCTTGAAGTCGGCCAGGGTGACCTTGGCCTCGTACAGTTCGGGAAAGTCCTTCTTGTACCTCCAGGCCACCACCACGTTGGCCAGGGTGTTGAAGAGGATCTGGATGCCGAAATAGAGGAAATAGTTGGGGATCCACAGAGCGATGGCGATCTTGGCCAGACTGGTGGCCACGTTGAAGCCCAGGTCGATCTTGGTACACACATACCCCTGCTGGGTACAGGTGTACATGAGCCGCCGGGTGATGAGGAAGTAGCTGGACAGGGTGGACAAGGCGGTCATGGCGTAGATGCCGTAGACCATGAGCCAGTCCGGTTCCTGTTCCTGCACCACCAGCAGGGGCAGGAAAAAGGCGCAGACCACCGCCATGAGGGCGATGAAAGCCCCCACCGCCCGATAGGCCCACTTGTACAGGGACATATACCGGCTGATGCGGTCGATGTCTTTGGCGGCGATCTGCTCATACAGGCGGTAGCTGATGACGCTGCCCACCCCGAACTCCGCGATGGAGAAGAAGTTGAAGAGGTTGTTGATGGTGTCCGAGTACCCGGGAACGAAGGCGTCGAAGTTGGTGACAAAGAGCTTGCGGGTGACAAGGCCCAGCAGAAGCAGCACCAGGCTCTGTCCCAGGGTGTACACCAGATTGATGAGGGTGCGTTTGGTTCGCAAGGCGGATTCTCCTTAGTGTTTCAGGTGTGCGGCCAGCCACAGTCCGGCCCGGGGTCCCAGCAGGGTGATCATCCAGCGGAACAGAACCCAGTCCGTACGGCCGGAGGCCTGCTCGCCCTTGTTGTACAGGTCCCGGCAGCGGGCAATGCCCGCTGCACAGGCACGGCGGACCCCCTTGTCCTTCACGGCGGCGGCCCGGGCCTGGGGCCAGAATACGTTGGCCACCCGGCGCCAGACCTCTGCCTGTTCTTCCGGGGTGAAGCCCCCAGCCCCGGGTCCCGCAAAGAGCTTGCGGAATCCCTTGCGGGCGGCCAGGATGCCCACAAAATGTTTGGGCAGGTTGCTGTTCAAAAGACTCCCCGCCCGGTTGACCCGGTAGATGGTAATGGGAAAATCCAGGAAATACAGCCGGGTACAGTGGTGGAGCAGGAGCAGGTCGAAGGGATAATCCTCCGCCCAGACCACCTTGGGCCAGAACTGCACGCCGGACTGTTCCAGAAAGGCCCGACGGATGCAGAACCGCCACACCGACCAGTTGCCGTTTTCGTAGAGTTTCTGGACACGTCGGGCGTAGTCGGGGCTTTCAAAGGGGCCGGGGGTAAAGACGGGCAGGGACGGCGGGGCGGGTTCAGATTTCGGCGCAGCGGCGTCCAGTTCCAGATACCGCCCCACATACCAGTCGTAGCCCGGGGCGTCGTCCAGGGCGGCCCGCAGTCTGGACAGCATATCCGCAGGCCAGAGGTCGTCGCTGTCCAGGAAGAGGATCCATTCTCCCGTGGCCGCGGCCAGCCCGGTGTTGCGGGCGGCGGCCAGACCGCCGTTTTCCCGGTGGAGGGTGATGACCCCGGGGCAGGTCTCGGCGAAAGCATCGCACATCTGCCCGCTCTGGTCGGTGGAGCCGTCGTCCACCAGGATGCACTCCCAGTCCTTGGGACCGGGCTGCTCCACCACACTTTTCACGCAGGCACACAGATAATTCTGCACGTTATACACCGGCACGATCACCGAAAACCGGATGGGTGTTGCTTCGTTGCGCCGCATGGGCGTACCTCCCTTATCCTTGGCGGGTGGGCAGCAGGGTCCAGTCCGGGGCAACCAGCGCGGTGCGCTTGCCGTTGGCGTACCACCGGTCGGGGGCAAACACGCGGCGCCCTTCCGGTTCGGCCAGATACTGTCCCCACCAGCTGAAGGTGGAATTGCTCAGGATGAAATGACGGCACCGGGCCATCAGGTCCAGGTCCCACACCGCCGGCCAGCTGCCCCGCACAAAGACGGCGGGCAGGCCGGCGGTGTCCAGGTGGGCCTGGGCATAGTCCGGTTCGTCGGAAAAGACAAAGAGTTCCGCCCCGGGCAGGGCAGCCTGCACCGCACGGCAGGCCGCGGCGTAGTAGGCCGGTCCGCAGACCTGCAAAGCCGCATTTTCCGGCTTGCGGTAGTCCCCACATCGCCAGTGCAGCGCCACCGGACAGGGAGAGGCGGCGATGGCGGCGGCAGCGGAGGCCGCTGCCCCGGGCAGGTCCCCTTTGGCCCGCAGCTCGGTGCGGATGTGGGGGGCGGCATCGGCAAAATAGCCTTCCGCCTGGAAGTACCCCCAGGCCAGGAAATCCTTGCTGTGGCCCCGGCGGGCGGGCAGATAGCCGTCGGAGGCAAAATGCAGCCCCAGGGCGTTGAGGACCGGGGCCATCCGCCGCTCAAAGGCGGTGTAGTCCCGGTCCATCATGCCGCCCCGCTGCTCGTATTTGATCATCAGGGCCTTGGCGGCATTCTGCCGGGGCAGGTGGGCTTTGGCGAAACCCGGTTCCGCCAGGATCCGCACCTCCGGGGCAATGTTCAGCGCCTGCAGGGCACATCTGGTATGGGCGGGAGCGCCGTCCCGCCAGTCCTGCCGGTCCAGCAGGGTCACGGGCTCGGCACAGCGCAGTCCCAGGGCCCGGGCAAAGGCATAGATGAACATCTGGTTGCCCAGCCCTCCGGCCAGTTCGGCGTAGATCATTTGCTCCCCACCCCCGCCAGCAGTTCGTACAAAGCCTGCATCCGCAGGGCGGCTTCCTGCTGTTCGTAGCCCGCCCCTTCCAGCTCGGCCCAGTGGTCGGCGTGGGGGCCGCCCTGGGCAGCCTTGTTGGCTGCGGCGGCCCACTGATCCAGGGGCGCATCCAGGGGCAGGAAGTGCACCAGGTCGGTGACGGCGCCGTCATCCGGCACGTTGGTGGAGGCTAGACAGGGGGTGCCGCAGCCCTGGGCTTCCACCAGGGTGATGGGGCTTCCCTCAAAGTTGCTGGGCAGCAGGAACAGGTCGAAGGCGTTCATGAAGGCGGGAATATCCTCCTGCACGCCGGTCTGGGTGACCTTGTCCGAAAGGCCCAGGCGGGCGATCTTTTCGTCGATGGCCTTCTGGTCCTCGCCCCCGCCCACCATCATCAGATGCCAGCGGTCGTCGGATTGGACCATGGCGGCAAAGACGTCCAGCAGGAACAGCAGGTTTTTCTGGTGGTTGTACCGTCCCACAAAACCGCACAGACGGGCGGAGTCGGGGATGTGATACCGTTCCCGCACCCGGGCCCGGGCGGCTTCATCGGGATGGAACCGGCCCTTGTCCACCGCGTTGCAGGCCACCGTGAAGTTGGTTTTCTGGTCGATGTGGTCCCCGAAGACGAACCGTCCCGCCGCCACCCCGCAGCCCAGGAACCAGTGGGCCGTACACTGGTACAGCCCGTGGGCCATCCGCCAGACCAGGGTCATGGGCGGGTAGACGATGTGGCTGTGCACGATGAGCTTGGCCCCCGGGCAGTACAGCCGGATGAGCACGCAGGCCAGGGCGTTGACCTTGCTGGCCGTGTGCAGGTGCACGATATCATACCCCTTGTGGGTGCGCAGGAACTTGACCAGGGCGGGCAGACGTTTTTTGTCGTCGTCCGGGATGGCGTACCAGTGCACGCCGTGGGCTTCCAGGGCGGGGCCGGTGCTCTGCTGGTTGGGCGGGCAGGGGCCGGCCAGCAGGTCCACCTGATAGGTCTGAGTATCCATGTGGAGCAGCAGATTCTGGATATACCGCTGCACCCCGCTCTGGATGCCCAGATTGTTGCCGATCATCAGGATGCGCATGAAACTCTCCTTTGGGATGTGTTTACCAGTAGCTGCCGCCCTCCACCTTTTCCTTGGCGGCGGGCTGTTCGGCGGGCAGGGGCCGCACCCAGGCATCGTTGTACAGCTTGCCGATGACCGGGTGGTCGTCCCAGCGGCGGCCCTTGATGCCGAAGAGCAGCTGGGTGGCCCCGCTCATCTGGACGGCCATGTGGCCGGTGTCCCGGGCGTGGGCGGCCAGGGGCAGGCCGTAGGCCCCCGCCCCGATGATGGCCACCTCATAGTCGGCGGCGTCCATCTGGCTTTCCATGGCGGCCAGAGCATCGAACCAGGATGCATATCCGGTGTCCTGTCCGGCCAGCCCCTGCACCGCCTGCACCACCGTCAGGGAGGCGAATTCCGGCAGGATATCCGTGCCGGGGAAAAGGGCTTCCCGCTTCTGGTACTGGGACAGGATACTCTCTTTGAAAGGATGCACCACCAGCACCTTTTTACCGGCCAGAGCGGCGCTCCAGGGGTCTTCATGGTAATAGGGTTCCAGGGCCCGCAGCTGGGTGAAGGCGGTGTGGGTGCAGCCCCGGATGACCTGCCGCTCCGCCCCCACGTCCCACAAGGCCAGCAGGTCGGCCTGCTGGGCGCAGCGGATGTACCGTTCGCAGAAGCGGCGCAGGGTATCGTCGTCGGTGGGAAAGACCCCGGACAGGTCCCGGATCTCCCGCCGGATGCGGTCGGAAAAGTCCTGGCCGCCGGTTTGCAGGTATTCGGCCACGGTGCGCATCTCGGTGGCGCCGCAGCGGCCGAAGCAGAAGGGCCTGCCCTGTTCCAGGGCTTCCTTGGCCAGCCGGTTGCCCTCGGCGGCGGACAGCACGGTCACCCCCCGGTATTTCCAGCCGAAACGGGCGGATTTGACCAGGTTGCGAGCCAGTTCCAGCAGTTTGCCGTCATTGTCCATCCCGGTGCACCCCTTCCTGTTGCAGCATGGCCAGCACGGTGCGGGCGCTGTTGTCCCACAAAAAGTGTTCCCGGATGCGCTGGCGGGCCGCCTGCCCCATGACAGCGCTGCAGGCCGCCGCCTGTACCCCGGCGGCAAAGACTTCGGCGCCGCCGTCCAGCAGTAGGCCGCTGATGCCGTCCTCGATGATCTGGTCGGGACCGGGGGCGTGGCGGGCCACCGGCACACAGCCAGCGTACATGGCTTCCAGCAGGCTCATGCCGAAGATTTCATGGTCGTTGAAGTTCACAAACACGTCGCAGGCGTGGTAATAGGCATGTACCTGGGTGTTGGGCACGCTGGGGATGTGCACCCAGCGGTGGGCCAGCCCGGCGGCCTGCATCTCCCCTTTCAGGGTCTCCGCCAAAGCCCCGTTGCCGATGACCACCGCCTGCCAGTTTTCCGGCAGGGCAGCCAGCAGCGGTACCAGGTCCAGGGGGCGCTTGTAGGTGTCCAGCCGGCCTACAAAGAGCAGGATCTGGGCGTCCGGGTCCAGGCCCAGCTGGACCCGCAGTTCCGGTTTGGTCCCCTGTACTCGGGGGATGATGGCAGTGTCCAGGCCCACCGGCAGCACCCCGGCGCAGGGCACACCCATTTCTTCCAGGGTGTTCTGCACCGCCAGGGTCTTGGCATAGGTGGGCGTTTTGCGGTAGATGGCCAGGTTGCGGCGGCAGAGCAGGTCCATCACCGCCCGCACCAGGGGGTTGCGGGCGTCGGAGCGCACCGCCCCCAGCTGGCTGTAAAAGAAGATGCCGTGCTCCTGACAGAACCGGTACAGCCCCGGCACTCCCAGGGAGTTATCCCCCATAACGTGGACGGCGTCCACCTTTTCATCCAGCAAGGGCTGCCAGGTGGAATAAAAGGCATGGACCCGCCAGGCTTTGGCGGGCACATACAGGATCTTTACCCCGGGCGCCGGTTCTTCGGTCTCGATGTCTTGGG
Source organism: Subdoligranulum sp. DSM 23681 (assembly GCF_057005535.1). NCBI lineage: Bacteria > Bacillati > Bacillota > Clostridia > Eubacteriales > Oscillospiraceae > Subdoligranulum > Subdoligranulum sp. DSM 23681. The sequence goes on from NZ_CM168050.1 coordinate 1,090,015, forward strand.
CCCCCACTGCCGGGTAAAGCACCACGGTCCGGCAGCCCTGGGCGGCCAGGGCCCGGGCCAGCCCCACCTCCTGGCGGTTGTAGGCGCCTTTTTTGCCCGAAGCCCCGCAGTACAGCTGGGGAATGGCGATGGTCAGCATGACTTGGAATCCTCCTGTTTGGGTGCGGGAACGGGCCCCACTTTGGCCAGATACCGGGCGTCGATGACCTCGATCTCCTCATCCCGGCAATAGGTGTGGATGCCGATGACCGTGGCCGGGTCCAGCCCCTCCACCGAGACGTTGGCAGGCATGGCGGCGCACAGGGGGAACTCTTTTTCATCCCGGCGGCTCCAGAATTGCAGATAAACGCCGTAGTCCACCTTGGTGCTCACCTGGGCGGGGCGCACCGTCTGGCCGGCCCACCGGAACAGGGGGCCGGCATTGCGGGCGCCCAGGTCGTAGTTGCGGTTTTCCAGCCCGAAGGTCTCGTCCTCTTCCAGCACAAAGCCCCCTTCGGCCTGTTCCTCCCGACGCAGTTCATACCGGCGGTAGCGGGTGTACAGGCCGTTGTCCGCCTTGACCTGGCTGCAGAGCAGGGCCAGTCCCCCGGGACGGATGTCCAGCAGGATGGTATCGGCCAGCTCCTTGTCCCCGGTCAGGAAGGAAGCGGCCAGTTCCCACGTATCGGGGAAGTGCCTGCACCGGTAGAGGTTCAGGGTGTGATTGGTGCCGGTCTCGGGGATCATCCAGATCTCCCGGTTCCAGCTGAATACCGTGGGAAAGGAGAGGTGGAAGGCTTCGCTCAGCACCGTCCGGGGCTCCCCGGGATGGCGGGGGTCGGTGAGGTCGATGACCGCAATATCCCCCTTGCCTTTGGCCATGTCGAAGGCTTCGCAGAACAGCCAGCGCTTGCCCTCATGGGAAAAGAGCAGGGGGTCAGCGTACCACACCCCCGCCCGGGCAGGCAGCGGCGTATACGGTTCTTCCCCCAGCGCGGGCAGCGGGTCGCATCCCGGTGCGGTGGGGACCGGGCGCAGGGCGATTGTGTAGATCTCTTTCCACCCGGTCAGCTTTTTGAACAGGCGCGCCGGGGGCATATGCAGGGCGCGGTACAGTTGATTCATGCAGGGTTCTCCTTATCACGGCGCGGGCGTCCCGTCCAGGACGGCGCGGTAAATTTCCATCAGACGGCGGTAATTGTCCTCCGGCCCGAAGGCGGCCAGGGCGGCCGTGCGGATGGCGTCCAGATCGGCGGTCAGCCCCAGGTCGGGCAATGCCCGGACGGCGGCGGCCAGGGCGGCCGGGTCTCCGGGGGCAAAGCGCAGACCGTCCACCCCGGGACGGACCATGGCTCCCACGTTGCCCAGGTCACTGGCCAGCACCAGCGTGCCCATAACGTGGGCCTCCGCCGGGACCAAGGCGAAACTTTCATAGCACAGGCTGGGGGCCAGCACCCCCCGGCTTTGGGCAAAGAGGGCGTGGAGCTCCCCCCGGGGCAGAAGTCCCAGCAGCCGCACCTTGGGCACCGCCTGCTGCCGGACCCAGTCGTCCAGAGGACCGGCCCCCACCAGCAGCAGTTCGGGGGCATCGGGGTCATGGGCCAGAAGCTTCCAGCCTTCCACGGCGGTGCGCAGGCCCTTGAGTTCTTCCAGACGTCCGGCAAAGACGATCTGGTTTTTCCGCTGTGACCAGGGCAGTACCGGGGGCAGGGCCTCCCCCGAAGCGGCGGTATTGGGCCGCACGAAGAGGCGTTTTGGGTCGAACACCCGGCGGCGGGTGTTGAATTCCAGCAGTTTCTGTTTGTCAAAGTCGGTGAGGGTGATCAGGTTCACCCAGCGGTAGGTGCCCAGCAGCCGGTGGAAGGCGTACACAAAGGCACAGACAGCACTCTGGGCCAGACTGTACCGGTAGCACCGGTGGCGCACCGCCTGCCACAGCCCGCCGCGGCGGCGGGGGCAGTCCTCACAGACCCGCCCGTCCCGCAGCAGCACCCCGTTGGGGCAGAAGAGCCGGAAATTGTGCAGCGTCTGCACCACCGGCACCCCCAGGGAGCGGGCGGCCCAGAACACCGACGGGCTGACGGTGAGCAGGGTGTTGTGCACATGCACAATATCGATCTGGTGCTGGCGGATGAGGTCACGTACCTCCCGCCAGGTTTTCCAGCTGAACACCGCTTCCAGCCCCATGGCCAGGGCGCCGCCCTCGTTGGCGCGCTCGTAGGTGAACACCTTATGACCGTGTTTTTCCAGCAGGGCCCGCTCGTCCACAAAGACCGCGTCCTCGCCCCCGGGCAGGCGGTAATGGCAGTGGACCAGCAGGATATTGTAGCTTGTTTTTTCCACCGTCATTCCTCCAATCCGTATAATTCGGCATTTTATCTATTATACCCCGTATGGCGATAAAAGGAAAGAGAAAGGGCGGATTTTACCCGGCTGATTGTGCGGGAACCGGCACCGGCCCTTTCCGCCCCATAGAAAAACCCCCGCGCCGCGGAAAAGCGGTGCGGGGGTGATTTTGTTCATGCAGGCAGGAGGTATCAGCTGAACATGTTGATCAGGATACCGGCCACCACGGCGGAACCGATAACGCCGGCCACGTTGGGGCCCATGGCGTGCATCAGCAGATAGTTGCGGGGGTTGTATTCCTGGCCCACCTTCTGGGAAACGCGGGCGGCCATGGGCACGGCGGAAACACCGGCGGAGCCGATGAGGGGGTTGATCTTGCCGTGGGTGGCGGCACACATGACCTTGCCCAGCAACACACCGCCGGCGGTGCCCACACCGAAGGCGATGACGCCCAGGACGATGATCTCCACCGTCTGGACGTTCAGGAAGGTAGACGCGTTGGTGGTGCAGCCCACGCTGAAGCCCAGGAAGATGGTGATGATGTTCATCAGTTCATTGCCGGCGGTCTTGGTGATACGCTCCACCACGCCGGATTCCTTCATCAGGTTGCCCATCATCAGGCAGCCCACCAGGATGGCTGCATCCGGCAGGGTCAGGCTGACAATGATGGTGACCATGATGGGGAAGATGATCTTTTCGGTCTTGGAAACCCGGCGCGGGGGCTCCATGATGATCTGACGTTCCTTTTCGGTGGTCAGGGCGCGCATGATGGGCGGCTGGATGACCGGCACCAGCGCCATGTAACAGTAGGCGGCCACCGCGATGGAGCCCAGCAGATGGGGGGCCAGCTTGGTGGTGGTGAAGATGGCCGTGGGGCCGTCGGCACCGCCGATGATGCCGATGGAGGCCGCTTCAGGGCCGGTGAAGCCCAGCAGCTTGGCGCCCAGGTAAGTAAAGAAGATGCCCAGCTGGGCGGCAGCGCCCAGCAGCAGGCTGGAGGGACGGGCGATCAGGGGTTCAAAGTCGGTCATGGTACCGATGCCCAGGAAGATCAGGGGCGGGTAAATGCCCAGCTTGACGCCCAGGTAGATATAGTCGGCCATGCCGCCGGAACTGCCCAGCAGTTCCCAGTTGATGTGGTTGGTCTCGTTCAGGAAGATCTCCATGTGGAACAGACCGTCCAGGGGCAGGTTGGTCATGAGCATGCCGAAGCCGATGGGCAGCAGCAGCAGAGGTTCGAACTGTTTGACGATGGCCAGGTACAGCAGCACGCAGGCCACCACCAGCATGATGGCGTACTTCCAGCCGCCCTCCGCAAAGAAGATCTGGGCCCAACCGGAATTGGCGAAGATTTCCGAAATATTCTGAATGATGCTCATACGCTCACCTCACCCTTCATGCCAGGAACGGCGTGGTGTTGGCCACAACACCGGCATCGCCCCAGTTGCCGCGGCGGGAACCGGCAGCAGGCGCACGGCGCACGGCCCGGATGACACCGCCGCCTTCGGTGCAGGCAACGGCGGCGGCAATGGCAGCCACCACCTCAGCGGGGATCCCGGCTTCCACCGCAGGGGCGGCAGGCGCGGGCGCAGGGGCAGGCCGGCGGGCCGGCGCGGCAGGCTTGGGTGCGGCGGGTTTGGGGGCCGCGGGCTTTTCGGCCCGGTCCATCATCTTGCCTTCCAGCGTGATGATCAGGCACAGGGCGACCAGCATGCCGAACACGAGCACCAGGCTGGTCACGACTACGTTTGCATCGCCGAATTCCAGGGCGAGCATTGCGACGTGGGACATAGTTTCGATTCCTCCTTGCAGCATACCGCGGCGTCTACCCGCGTAGTACAGGCAGTGGCCGCAGACGCGGCCAATTTAGCAACATTATAGCACGTTCCGCACGGTTTGTGTAGCACTTTTTTCAAAAAATTTGGTACGTTCGCCGACAAATGCCCGAATATCAGTAACAGTGTCACAGAACTTTGTTCCGGTTTGTAGTATACTAATACAGAAAGACCCGGCCTCTGCGGGCCGGGTCCCACCACCTCTTACAAGCAAAGGAAGGTCTGTCATGAGCTTTTTGGATATGTTCCGCCGTACCGACATCAACGAGGGCTTTGCCCGGTTCCAGGCCACCCCCGGCGCCGTGCTGCTGGATGTGCGCACCAGTGAAGAGTATGCCGCCGGCCATCTGCCCGGAAGCCGCAATCTGCCCCTGCATCTGCTGGACACCCCGGGCATTCCCCTGCCCTCCGCCGACACCCCGGTGTTCCTGTACTGCCGCAGCGGCGCCCGCAGCGGGCAGGCCACCAGCTGGATGAAGGCCCACGGCTACACCAAGGCAGAGAATATCGGCGGCATCCTGGACTACACCGGTCCGGTGGAAAAGTAACCGTTCCCTGATTTCCGCATAAAGCGACCCCCGCCCCGGAAGACAGCTTCCGGGGCGGGGTCTTTTTCTATAGCAGACAGGGAGTGTCAGGATTGGGCCGGGATTTCGCCCTTTTCCCCGGCAGGCAGCTGGGGCACCGCGGTGAGGATGCGCATGAACTCTTCGCCGCTGATGGTCTCCTTTTCATACAGATACTGGGCGATCTCGTCCAGTTTGCCCCGGTTCTCCCGCAGGATCTGCAGGGCTTTCTGGTGCTGGGTGCGCACGATCTGCACCACCTGGCGGTCGATGTCGGCGGCGGTGGTCTCGCTGCAGGCCAGGGAGGCATCTCCGCCCAGGTAGGCGTTGTTCACCGTTTCCAGGGCCACCATGTCGAAGTCGTCGGTCATGCCGTAGCGGGTGACCATGGCCCGGGCCAGCCGGGTGGCCTGCTCAATGTCGTTGGAGGCGCCGGTGGTCACCGAGCCGAAGACCAGTTCTTCGGCGGCACGGCCGCCGGTGAAGGTGGCGATCTTGGCCAGCAGCTGTTCCTTGCTCATGAGCACCTGGTCCCCCTGCTCCACCTGCATGGTGAAGCCCAGGGCACCGGAGGTGCGGGGCACAATGGTGATCTTCTGCACCGGGGCGCTGTTGGTCTGGATGGCCGCCACCAGGGCGTGGCCCACTTCGTGGTAGGCCACGATGCTGCGGTCTCTGTCGTTGAGGATCTGGTTCTTCTTCTGGGCACCGGCCAGGATGGTGTCCACGGCCTCCTGCAGGTCGTACTGGGTCACGGCCATGCGCTGGTGGCGCACGGCGCTCAGGGCGGCCTCGTTGATGATGTTGGCCAGCTCGGCGCCGGAAGCGCCGGAGGTCATGCGGGCCACAATGGCAAAGTCACAGTCGGGGCCCAGCTTGACCTTTTTGGCGTGCAGGCGCAGGATCTCTTCCCGGCCTTTCTGGTCGGGCAGTTCCACCGGCACCCGGCGGTCAAAACGGCCGGGGCGGGTCAGGGCGGGGTCCAGGGATTCGGGACGGTTGGTGGCGGCCAGGATGATGACGCCCTTGGTGGCGTCGAAGCCGTCCATCTCGGTGAGCAGCTGGTTCAGCGTCTGTTCCCGCTCATCGTTGCCGCCCATACCGGAGGCCCCGTCACGCTTTTTGCCGATGGTATCGATCTCATCAATAAAGACGATGCAGGGCGCTTTTTCGCCGGCCTGTTTGAACAGGTCCCGCACCTTGGAGGCGCCCATGCCCACGAACATCTCCACGAACTCACTGCCCGCGATGCTGAAGAAGGGCACGCCGGCCTCGCCGGCCACAGCCCGGGCCAGCAGGGTCTTGCCGGTACCCGGAGGGCCCACCAGCAGCACGCCCTTGGGCATCTTGGCGCCGATGGTCTCGTATTTCTGGGGGTTGTGCAGGAAATCCACGATCTCCTGCAGGCTTTCCTTGGCTTCGTCCTCGCCGGCCACATCGGCAAACTTGATGGCGGTGCCTTCCTCCACCACATACTGTTTGGCACCGGATTTGCCGGTACCGAACATCATGGCGTTGGGGCCGCCCATGTTGTTCATCCGCTTGCGCATCATGTAGCTGATCCAGGTGACCAGCAGGATCATGGGCAGGAACATGAGGATGATGTTCAGGATGGTGTCCAGCGGGCCGGGGTCGTTGATGACCTTGTCAAACTTGACGCCCGCATCCTCCAGCCGGTCCACCAGTTTCAGGTCCTGGGCAATGGCGTTGGTCTCGTAACTGTTGTTTTCCTTGTCGATAAAATAGATCTTCTCATCGTCGATCTGCACGGTGCTGAGTTTGTCCTCCTCCAGCATCTGCAAAAAGGTGCCGTAGTCCACCTGCTGGACCCCGGCGCGCAGCATCATGGGGAACACCAGGGTGTTGAACAGCAGCACGATGAGGAAGATCACCAGATAACTGATCCCAAGAGACTTTTTGGGATCACGGGGTTTCTTGGTCTCCTGCATACAAAACAATCCTCTCTTTTGAAATGGGCCTTCCGGCCCATGGGTATAGCATGCACCTCAAAAATGAACAGCCCGTGAAGTCATTTTGAACACAAGGAAAACATTGGAGATTTTTTCCCTTTCTAAACGCAAAAACCGCCGGGGCCCGGGCCCCGGCGGCAGATTTTTGGGGAAAGGGTTCAGCGGACGGGGGATTCCAGCAGGCGCAGGGTCTTGGCGCCCGCATCCAGCTCCATCTCACAGCCCAGGGGCAGGGTGAGCATGGGATGGGTGTGGCAGCAGTCGAACTGGGCCAGGATAGGCAGGCGGCTGTATTTTCCTGTCCCGGCTGGTGCCGGCACCCGCCGTAAATGTATTTTGCGCCGCCGTCAAGACGAGGGTTCCTCCGCGGCCTCCTCGTAGTCCTGTGTTACCTGCAAGTAGTCCTGTATTGCCTGCAGGGAAGCGGACACATCCGCCGCGTCCTCCTCCGGTGTGACGGGGCTGGGCACCATAAGGTAGATCGGGTTCCGGTAGCTGTTGCTGTACAGTTCCAGCAACAGGTTTCCGTCGGCGGTTTCGCACACGGGGCGGTTCACATAGAATCCGGCAGGGATCTCCTCGGCCATTTCCCCCAGTTCGGCCTGGGACCAGGTCAACCCGGTGGACAGTTCCACCGTCGTGATGCTTCCGTTCAGATAGCTGACCACAAAATGAGGCATCCCGCCCAGATTCTGCACCGGTAAGGCGTCCGTCCCCATGTTGCTTTCCTCGCACAGGGCACGGGCTTCCCCCGTCATCAGGTCGTAGGCGCACAGGGTGTACCGGCCCGCCTCCTTGCGGTTGTACAGCAGCTGATCCCCCACCACCTGCCACAGCTCCACATTCTGGTCGGGCAGGCGGATCTTGTCCACCGCTCCGGTGGCAGGGTCATACAGCCAGCAGTCATGGGTATCCTGCGCTATCAGGGCATAATAGCCGTCGTAGTTGCCGTACAGGTACATGGTGTTCATGTCCACCGGGCTGCGGGTATGGCAGAGCACCAGCTGTCCGTTCCAGCCGCCCAGCAGGGTGGTGTAGTCCGGGTCGGGGATGGAAAAGGTATCCACCTGCCCGTCCAGACCGATGCGCACCCCGTAGATGTTGGTGGCCGCTTCAAAGACGCCCTCTTTCACGATCCCGTACAGGGCGTTTTCGTCCCGGCAGACCAGCCCGGGGTTTACCCCTTCCGGCAGGGTGACCAGCCTCTCCCGGGTCAGGCCGTCGGCGCTGATGCGGTCCACATAGCTGGGCTTCTGCAGCATGTCGATGCAGTCCTGCACATAGGCTTTCCCCGCCTCTCCGGGGAACTCCGTCTCCATCTGTACCGGGTCATTGAGAATTTGCTGGTATTGTTGCAGCAGGACCTGATTGCTCTTCTCCGAGAAAGCCGGATGGTAGATCAGCACCGACCCGTCCTCCTGGGCCAGGATGACATCGGAGGTCTGGATGTTGATGTAGGACACACAATCCGGGGTGTCGTGCTCACACCCCGGCAGATGGCAGAGGACTTCCTCTTCCAGGGTATCAAAGGATACCCTGGTGATCAGGTCGTAAGCATATACCGTGTTACCGCCCTCCCGCTCCCGGTAGGTTGTCCGGTAATAGCCCTGGCTGTTGGCTCTGTACAGCGGCTCCATCTTCCCCACCGTCCAGGTGGCGGCGGTTTCGGCGGTGGCAGCGGTCTCGGTGGTGGCGGTGTCCGACGGCGCGCTCCCGCAGGCGGTAAGAAAGACCAGCAACAGCGCCGGCCCGAGGATCAGCAGGTGTTTCATCCGCTCACCTCCTTTGTGTAAGGTCCCAGCTGCAGGCTGAGGAACTGCCGGGTCTCGCCGCTGCTGCTGAAAGTATCCTCCCCGGTGGCGCAGGTCATCAGGGCCTGTCCGTTCTCGCTGTACAGGCCGCTTTGTTCATAGTCGGTGCCCGTCGGCACGGTCCAGTCCCCCAGCCCGTCCAGCTCGTTCAGTTCCACCCAGGCGGGCAGGGCAACGGCAGGATCGATCTCATGCCTCTGCAGGGCACTGATCCACAGCGCCACCACCTTGCCGGTGCGGCTGTCCACCTCCATGTTCAGCAGGCAGGTCTGGGAATTTTCCCCCACATAGGTTTTCAGCCGCAGAAAGCCCAGGGAATCGGTGCTGTAATAGGTAGGGGCCGCCCAGTAGTCGATCTCTTCCTTGACCTGGTCCCACCAGGCCTGGGGCAGCACGCCTCCATCCACCAGGGTCTGGAGAACCTCATCCCGGTACTGCTGCATATCCGCATCGGCGTAGGTCATGCCGCCGGAGTAGGTGGCGCCGGAAAAGTACATGCCTTCTACCCCGTCTTCGGTGGAATACATCTGGCCGTTGTAGTTCCGCCAGGCCAGCTCCACCCGGGTGTTCAGCTGGCGCAGCAGATAGTAGTCGTCCCCGGTGGGCACCAGGGAGGTGTAGGGGGTCTGTTGGGTGTGGGTCTGGCCCACCATGGCCGCGTCGGTCAGGGCAAACCATCCCAGGGGGATGGCTGCCAGGGGCACGATGGCGGCGGCGCACAAAGCCAGCATCCAGCCCCGCTTCCGGTTCCGCTTCATACGGCACCCCCTTCTTTCGGTTTTGATACTGCCTGCAGGGTGACGGTGACCGCCGTCCCCTTGCCGGGGGCACTGTCAATGGTCAGGGTCCCCCCGTGGGCCTGGGCGATGCGGCTGCACAACGCCAGCCCCAGCCCGCTGCCGCCCTGCTTGCGGGCGCGGGACTTGTCCACCATGTAAAAAGGCTCGGTGACCCGGGCCAGCTGGTCAGCGGGAATGCCGCAGCCCTGGTCCCGCACCCGGAGCAGCACCGTCCGGCCCGCCTGTTCGGCGGAAACGGTGATGGTCCCCCCGGGTCCGGCCTTGGCCGCGTTGGTGATCAGGTTGAGGACCAGGTCACAGAGCAGGTCGGTATCTCCCTGCACCCAGAGTCCGGTGGACAGGGTCTCCACCCGGGCATGGCCGTTCTGTTCCAGGGCGGGGCGGGCGGCCTTGACCGCCATGGTCACCGCCCGGTCCAGGGCCACCGGGCCCAGGGCCAGCTCCTCCTCGTCCAGGTGAAGCAGCTGCAGCAGTTTGCCGCTGAGGCTTTCCAGACGGTGGGCCTCATGGTAGATGGCTCCCGCCGCCTCCCGCTGTTCCGCCGGGTCTGGCTGCATGCTGCGCAACAGGTCCGCATAGCCCAAAATGCCGGTCATGGGGGTCTTGAGTTCATGGGTAAACGCCCCCATGAAGTCCTCCCGCTGCTGCACCGAAAGTTCCAGCGCCGCCACCTTGTCCTGCACGGCGGCGGCCATGCTGTCAAAGCTTTCGCTGAGCTGGCCGATCTCGTCGTCTGTGCGCACGTTGGTGCGCAGGGCATAGTCCCCCGCCGCAATGCGCCGGCTGGCCTGGTTCAGCAGAGCCAGGGGCCGGATGAGTTTGCGGCTGAAGATGGCGGCCGCCGCCGCTGCCCCGATGACCACCGCCGCCTCCAGCAGCAGGAACCGCTGCAGGCTGCGGGACCGGGCGGCAAAGGCCTCCGACAGATCATAGGCGGAGTAGAGGGTCCACCCGTCCAGCAGGTCGGTGCAGTAGACCCGCCACAGGGAATCGCCGCTGCGCAGGATGGCCTGCTGGCCGCTGCCGGGAAGCACACTGGCGCCCCAGACCGCGGGCAGACAGGAATACACCGCCCCCTGCCCCATCTGCCTGTCGGTGTGGTAGAGGGCGGCCAGCTGGGCCGTGCCCCCTTCCGCCGGTTCCAGCAGATCGGCGCAGAAGCTGCCCAGGCCGGATTCGGTCACGGCCTCCCCCTGGCGGTGCAGGGAGAGGATCTCATTTTCCAGGGTATAGCAGAGCATATCGTGGCGGTTCTGCTCCTGGTCCGCCAGCGAGGAAAGGCGGTCCTGGAAATCGCCGTACAGAAGGGCGCTGCCCCCCAGGGCGAAAAAGGTCACCACCACCAGCAGGATGGTGCAGACCAGTTTTTCCGAAAATCGCATAGGCGGTTCCCTTCCGGTGCGTCCCGGGGATGCACCTCACTCTTTTTTCAGCCGGTATCCCACACGATAGACCGTCTCGATCTTGTCGTGCCAGTCCAGTTTTTTGCGCAGCCGCTGGATGTGCAGGTCCAGGGTGCGGGTATCGGCCATCTCGCCGCCCCACACCCGCTCATACAGCACGTCCCGGTAGAGCGCCGCCCCCCGGTTGCGCATGAGCTGTTCCAGCAAAGCGAATTCCCGGGGCGTCAGGTCCACCGGCTCACCGCCGCGCATCACCCGGCGCTCGGTCAGATCCAGGGTCACATCAAAGGCGGTCAGGGTCTGCCCGCCCCGGCCGGTGCGGCGCAGGACTGCCTCCACCCGGGCGATGAGTTCCTCCACCTCGAAGGGTTTGACCAGGTAGTCGTCCGCTCCCAGGCTCAGCCCCCTGACCCGGTCCTTCACGCTGGATTTGGCGGTGATAAAGATCACCGGCGTGCCCATGGGCCGCAGGTATTCCAGCAGGTCGTAGCCGTCCAGTCCAGGCAGCATAATGTCCAGCAGCGCCAGGTCAAAGTCGTTGTCCTGGATCAGGTCGGCGGCCTTCACCCCGTCGTTGGCCACGGTACATGCATACCCGGCCCGGGTCAGGCTGACTTCGATCAGCCGGGAAATGGTCTGTTCATCTTCCACAATCAGGATCCGATTCATCCACACAGGCCCCCTTATCCTTTATCATATGGAGCGATTGTACCCGAATTGTATCTGAAAATCCCGGAAAACCCCATAAAAAAACGCAAGGCCCCGGGCGGGGGGCCTTGCGCAAAGCCGGGGTCATCAGCCGTGCAGAGCACTGCGCAGCGCCGCCAGCAATTCGTTCTGGTAGGTGGGATTGAAGGTGCCGTGGAGCAGTTTGGGCAGGGCCTCCTCCTGCAGGCGGCGCCAGCTTTCGGCCTCCTTACCGGGCAGGATGGGCACAAAGGCCACCCCGTTGGCAGCGGCGGCCTGGGCGTCCCCCATGGCGTCGCCCACCATCATGACTTTGCGGCTCTCATACCCGCAGGCCAGCATGACGGCGATGGAGTTGGCTTTGCTGCCCACCTCCTGGCCGAAGATCACGTCCGCATGGCGGGAAAGACCGTACCGGGTCCACTCGCTCTCGATAGCGGACTCATTGGCCGCCGACACCACCGCCACGTCAGCCACGGCGTGCAGCTGGCGCAGGCTGGTCTCCACCCCGGGGAAAGGCTCAAAGGTGGGTTCCAGGGCCTGGATACGGCGGTTGCAGGCGTTGTTCCACTCCTGCAGCTTGCGCAGTGCCAGACTGCCGGTGCGCAGCATCTCCTGCTGCAGGCTGGCAGTGCTCAGCTCCGAAGCGGTGCGCACCCAGGCGGCGATATCCTCCGACCCGGGCACTTCCACCCCGCGGTTCTTCAGCCGGTCAAAGATCTGCACCACGCTCTCAAACCGGGGGATGCCCCGGGTGATGCCGGTGATGTTGATCTCCTTCCAGGCGGAGGTGATCATATCGGCATATTCATCCAGCGAAAACACACGGATCAGCTCCGGGCAGAAGACGGTGCAGTGCTTGATGCGCACAGTGTCCATCACGCAGCCGTCTGAGTCCATGCAAACCAGAAATTCCCGCTTTTTCACAAAGTCTGTCAACGCACTTGCCATACCTTCCAGCCCCCCTGCTGTTCCACATGTCTGCTTTCCGATAGTTCATGCAGACTATATTTCTATCATAACAGAACCAGACAAAAAAGCCAAGAGTCTTTTTGTAAAAAAACGCCAAAAAAATCCGCACATTGCCCAAGTTTTTCGCGTTTCTTTGTGCAAATCACGGGGTTTCGGGATTCTCCGGTTTTACAGCATCCGGGCCCAGTGCCTGCCCGATGGGCAGGTGCAGCACCAGGCTGGCGGACTCGTCCGCCGGGGTGGGCTGCTTGTTGATGACCACCAGCTCATCGCCCCGGAAATACCGCAGCAGACCCGCCGCCGGGTACACCGCCAGACTGGTGCCGCCCACGATGAGCAGGTCCGCCTGACCGATGGCCTGGATGGCCCCTTCCACCGTGGCTTCGTCCAGGCCTTCCTCATAGAGCACCACATCCGGCTTGACCAGGCCGCCGCACTCGGTGCAATGGGGCACGCCGTCCCCGTGGCCGGCTGCTTCCTCGATGAAGTCCACCCCGTAGAATTTGCCGCACCGGGTACAGAAGTTGCGCAGGGTGGAACCGTGGAGCTCATACACCGTCCTGCTGCCCGCGGCCTGGTGCAGGCCGTCGATGTTCTGGGTGACCACCGCCTTGCATTTGCCCTCCTTTTCCAGGGCCGCCAGCCGCAGATGGGCGGCGTTGGGCTTGGCCCCGTGAACGATGAGCTTTTTGCGGTAGAAGTCAAAGAATTCGGCGGTGTGCTGCACAAAGAAGGTGTGGGAAAGCATGGTCTCCGGCGGATAGCGGAAGGTCTGGTGGTACAGACCGTCCACGCTGCGGAAATCCGGGATGCCGCTCTCGGTGGAAACACCGGCGCCGCCGAAAAACACCAGGCGGCTGCTTTTTTGGATCAAACGTTCCAGTTCAGGTACCATTGTCTTGCTCCTTTCGGTTTTTTGGGGGTATAATGGGAAAAACGGCACGTTCCCGCGTGCCATAAAGGGGGCTTTTGTATGCACGAGATCAGCCGGGAGGAGGTCCTGGCCTGCCTGCCCCGCCGGGAGGCAGACACCAACAAGGGCAGTTACGGCCGGGTGACGGCGGTGGCGGGCAGTATGGCCTACCGGGGCGCGGCGGCCCTGTGCTGTGAGAGCGCCCTGCGCACCGGCGCCGGACTGGTGTATCTGGCCAGCGTGGAGCCGGTGATCCAGCTGGTGCTGACCCGCACCCCCGAATGCTGTGCCCTGCCCTGCCGCACCGACGCCGACGGCGGGGTGCTGGCGGCGGATGCGGCGGCGGTGCGCCAGCGGTTCAGCGGGACTTCCGCCGTTCTGCTGGCCGGCCCCGGCCTGGGGGAGAGCGCCGGCCGGGTGCTGAACGCTTTGTGCGGCATCGGCGCGCCCTGGCGCGGAGCGGTGCTGGACGCCGACGTCCTGAACGCCATAGCCGCCGGGGACCTGGGCACCACCCCGTTCCTGCCCCGGGACACGGTGCTGACCCCCCACCCGGGAGAGATGGCCCGCCTGCTTGGCACCACGGTGGAGGCGGTGCAGGCGGACCGGCCCGGGGCGGCGCAGCGCTGCGCCAGACGGTTCCAGTGTGTGGCGGTGCTGAAGGGCACCGGTACCCTGGTGGCCGCCCCGGACGGGCGGCTGGTGCGCAACACCACCGGCAACCCGGGTCTGGCCCGGGGCGGCAGCGGGGATGTGCTGGCCGGGATGCTGGCGGCCCTGCTGGCCCAGGGACTGCCCGCCTTTGAGGCAGCGTACTGTGCGGTGTGGCTGCACGGAGCGGCGGCGGATGCCTGCGCCGCCCGCACCAGCCAGATGACCATGCTGCCCCATGACATCCTGGCGGACCTGGGGCGGATTTTGGGCAACGCCGGACGGTAAGGATCAAAAACGGGAAACAGAACAGCGGTGTGCCTGGGCACACCGCTGTTTTTCAGTTCATTTTGGGACCGCGATACTGATGGCGGGACAGTTTGCGGGGCAGAGGGATACTGCAGACGATGGCGATGCCCATGGCCAGGGCCACGGCGGTCTTCAACGTCTCCACACCCTTGCTGGCAAAGAGCACCTGTTCATTGTTGAGCAGATAATAAGCCGTGTAGTAGATACCGGCCCCGGGCACCAGGGGGAAGATGGCGCACAGCAGGAACAGGGTGACGGGTGCCCGGTGGGTGATGGCAAAAAAGCGGGAGATGCCCGCCAGGGGGAAGGTGGCCACCAGGGTGGCGGCGGGCATGGAAAGGCCGGCGGCGGTGCAGATGATGTACACCACCCAGCCCACCGCCCCTGCGGTGCCGCAGGCCAGGAAGTGGCGGCGGGGCACCTGGAACGCCAGACTGAAACAGACCGTTGCCACCATGGCAACGCAGAACTGCAGCACACAGCTGCCGAAAAATTGCAGGTTCATCACAGGGGGATCCTCCACAGACTGACGGCCACCATGTAGGTCAGAGCCACGCCGCAGGCCAGACACCCGGCGCAGAGCAGGGCGTCGAACAGGCGGATGGTGCCGGACAGGTAGTCGGCATTGATGATGTCCCGGATGCCCATGGTCAGGGCCACGCCGGGGGTAAGCACCATCAGGGCGCCGATGATGGCGCCGCTGGGATTGTACCCGGCTCCCCACACCATCCGCATGGCCAGGGCCAGGGCTGTGCAGGCGGCGGCCGCCGCAATGTCGGTAAAGACCTTGCTCACCCCGCCTTTGTGGAAGAGCTGCATGATGAGCATCTCCACAATGCCGGCGCAGAAGGCGGTGACGATCTCCGGTCCGTCGCCGCCGAACAGAAAGGCAAAACAGCCGCTGCCCACCGCGCCCGCCAGCAGCGACACCCGGAACCCGTAGGCCGGGATGGCACAGGCGTCCTGCAGGGCCTTTTCGGCGCTGTCCAGGTCCAGCTTGCCGGCGGCCAGTTCCCGGGAAATGGCGTTCACCGCCTCCACCCGGCCCAGATGAATGCTCACCCGGGGCACGTGGCGCACGGCGCTGATGGGACCGTCCTCCCCTTCCGCCGAAGCAAAGATGCCGTTGGTGAGTACATACACCCGGAATTCCCGGATGCCCAGGCTGCGGGCCATGATCTCCATGGTGTCCTGGGCGCGGAAGACCTCGCCCCCGTTTTCCAGCATGGCTTTGCCCGCTTCCACCACCATCTCAATGGCACGATCGGTCATGGGTTCTCTCCTTTCGCCTTGCGGCGTTTTTCCCGGGCAAACCAGAGCGCGGCGATGCCCGCACAGACCACGGTGCCCGCCAGCCCTGCCGCCGCGCCGGGATGGGCGTAGTGCAGCTCCACATGGTTTTCGCCCTCATGCAGCCGCACCCCGATGAAGCCGCCAAAGACACATTCGGTCTCGGCCTTCTCCCCGTTGACGGTGAGCTTCCAGTGGGCGGAATCCTCCCAGGCAAAGGGCAGAACCAAAAGGTCGGCGTCGGCGGTGCCGGTGGCGACGAGGTCGATGTGACCGCCCTCCCGGATGGTCATTTTTTCCGGTTCGGTGGCCTGCAAAGTGGCGGAGGCAGCCGCCAGCACACTTTCATCCAGGCTGTACACCTGGATGGCGGCCCGGGCTTCCTCGCTGTCCGCAAAGCCCAGGCGCAGCTCCACCGTCTCTCCCTTCTGGAAGGTGCCCAGGGGGAACACCCCGCCCAGGGAATCCCCGTTGAAGTATTCGCCCAGCAGGGTGCCGTTCACCGCCACGTCCGCCGGGGTCATGTCGGTAAGGGTGGGGATGGCCAGATAACAGGGGCCGTCGCAGGGGGCGGTGAAGGTGAGCAGGATGCCCTGTTCCGGCTGCTCAAAGCTGAGGTCCGCGGGCAGCAGGGCATCCGGGGTGCCGGGGACCAGGGCGGTGAGCATGGCATTCTGCAGTTCAAACGTATTTTCGCTGTCTGCAATGGACACGTTCAAAGCGTCGGAGGAGCCCACATAGGCCATGGGCAAGGCGCAGGGGTTTTCCCACACGGAAAGTTCGGTGCCGGTGTCCAGGGCCTCATACTGGCCGGGTACCAGGCGGGAGCCGTCGCTGTACAGGTAGCGGATCCCCAGCAGGCTGTCCGCCACCCCGGTGGAACCCCATCCGTAGGTGGAGTAGTTGATGTAGCCCAGGGCTTCCAGCAGTTCCTTGGCCGAGCTGGCCTTGGTGGAGGAATAGTGGCTGATGCCCCAGTACCCCAGCAGCATGGGGTCGTTGAGGGTGCGCATGAAGTTTTTCTCGATGCGGTAGTACCCGCCGTCCAGGGCACGGATGGCGTTCACGGCGGCGGTGTTCTGGTCGTAGAATTCCTCAAATCCGCTGACGGTGTAGCTTTCAAACTTGCGCAGGGCCAGCACCGTGTTGGCGCCCATATCCCCCACGGCCACCACCCCGAAGCCCACCGCCCCGGCCAGAGCCAGCATACGGCGGGAAGAGTGGAGCCAGACCGCACAGGCCAGGGTGGCGGCAAAGACCACCACCGTGGCCGCCACCTTGAAGACCGAGAAGGTCTCCCCGGAGGCAAAGCAGTAGCCCACGCACCAGAGGGCTCCCAGCCCCCCGGCCAGCACCAGGGCTTTGGGGCGGGGCGCCCCTTCCAGCAGGGCTTTGGCGGCCAGCAGCGCCAGGAACAGGCTGACCAGGAAGCTGTACCGGCAGGGGAACCACACCGGCTGCTTGAAGCCGTGCCAGATCAGGTCGATGCCGTAGAGCCAGAAGCTGAGGGCCATGACGGCCAGCACCGCCCCGGCGGCCAGCTTCTGCCGCAAAGCGCTTTTTCCCGCAAAGAAGAGGACCACCAGCACCACGCAGAAGACGCCGCAATAGATATTGGGCAGGGTGCCGGTGACATCATCCCAGAAGAAATCCCCGAAGAAGAGCCGGTAGGGCAGCTGCCACAGGGGGAAGTTGGGTTTGAGGGAGAATTCCATCTCAAACAGGCCGCCCTTGCTCTGCTCCACTTCCAGCAGGGCGGGCAGCAGCAATACCAGACCCAGGCCCGCCCCCAAAGCACCGGAGGCGGCAAAGAGCCCCACCCGCCGGGGCAGAGAAGCGGAGGGGTGGTCGGTGCCCCACCAGCGGTAGGCAAAGTAGGGCAGGGTGAACAGGCACACTTCCCAGGCGGTGTAAAAGTTGAGCAGCACGCAGGCCAGCACCAGAAAGGTCAGAGGCCAGTGGCGGGCCTTGTCCACCAGTTCGTCCACCGCCCACAGCACCAGCGGTGCCAGCAGGACCACATCCATCCAGATGATGTTCTGGTTGTACACCACGCAGAAGGCGCACAGGCTGTACCCCAGGCTGAGCACCGGCAGCAGGCGGGAAGCGCTTTTGTAGTGCCGCTGCAGAAAGAAGCAGCAGGCCGCGCCGGTGCAGGCCACCCGCACCGCAAAGACGGCCTGGGCCACATAGGGGATGGCCCGCACGGGGAAGAGGAGATAGGCCAGATTGAAGGGGCTGCTCATGTAGTAGGCGAACAGACCCAAGGTGCTGCCCCCGCACAGCTTGGCGAAGCTGTAAAAGAAGCCGCCTTCGCGCACACGGCGCCACATATCGGTGATGTAGTTCACATACAGGCCGTTGAGGTCGCCGGTGAGGATGGTGTCATCCCCGAAAGGCGCAAAGCCCAGCAGGAAATACGCCCCCAGCACCAGCAAGAGGGACAGCCCGAAGGCTGCCCCCACGTTCTGACGCTGGCGGCGGCGGATATTCGTTTCCATGGAGTCTCCTTTGCAGCCAGGACGCCCTCAGCCGCGGATGTTGCGGCGCACGGCGTCGAAGTCGGGATAGTTCTCGTACAGATGGGCGGCGATGGCCTCCATCAGGCGGTAGTCGTGTTCGGAGTCGATGTCGATGATGCCGGTGTCCATCATCACGCTGACCCCGATCTTGCCCCGCCAGAGCATGCCGTCGGTGTTATTGGCCAGGAAGTCCCGCTTGAACACATAGATGGAGGCGTTCACATCAAAGACTTCCGGGGCCTGCTGGCGGCCGGTGAATTCGCTCTTGTTCACCTGCTCCACATGGTCGCCCACCGTCTTGACCATGTTGAACCAGGGATTGCGCCGTGCTTCGCAGACGCTGAACACCAGGTCCAGGTCGGGGCGGCTTTGCTTTTTGGCAAAGGCGTTCTCGATGTCGGCGGCGGTGCGCAGGGGGCTGGTGATGTCCAGGTCCATGAGATAGTCATAGGCCGCGCCGGTCTGTTCCTCCATCCGGCGCAGGCTGTCCTGGTAGACGGCCATCTTGGGCACCTTGTCCCCGCCCAGTTCCTCGCCCCGGGGCAGAAAGACCACTTCCGGGTACCGGGCTTTCACCAGCTCCGCCAGCTCGGGGCTGTCGGTGTTCAGGGCGAAGTCGATGTGCAGTTCGGGATGATTCTTGGCAAAAAGTTCCGCGGCACTCAGGGAATAATACACCAGCGGATGACCGCAGAAGGTTTTCAGATTTTTGTTCTTGAAGCCTTTGCTGCCGGCGCGGCCGCAGACGGTAATGAGCAGACGTTTCATATTACAGTTCCCCCAAAGTCAGTTTGAGCACATCCAGGGCGGTGGCGGGGGTGTTCAGGCTGTCGCCCTCCCCTTCCATCGCGTAGTGCAGGAAGTATTCCATCTCCCGGATATACCGTTCATTCACATCCTCCCGGCAGTCCTCCACCGTGCCGTCGGGCAAAGTCAGGGTGCCGGCGCCGAAATCCGCCACGGCGGACCCGGTGGGGCAGAAGAGCTCGATGCTGCGGCGGTAGCCCCGGCCGAAGTAGTCCAGATGCACCTCCACCAGCAGGTGGGGATATCGGGCGATATACAGCGATACATCGTCGGAGTCGATCTCCAGTTCCGAATACTGGCCCCGCAGGTTGTAAAGCGCCTCCGGTTTGCCGAAGAGTTCCACCAGGTAGTCCCATTCGTGGATGAGGTCGATGGTCACCCCGCCCCCCATGGCCTTGTGGGCGCTGTACACGGTGCGGTAATCCACCCCGGGGCGCCAGTCGGGCAGGTAGGAGGAGCAGATCACCCGGGCGCAGTAGGGACGCAGCTCGGGCAGGTGCTTTTTCAGCGCCAGCATGGCCCCGCACCACCGCATGGGGGCGGCCACATAGGCTTTCTGCCCCGCAGGAAGCAGGTCGGAAAGAGTCCGGCCGGTCTCCTCGGCGGAGAAGATGGGCTTTTCAATGAACAAAGCCCCCGCCCGCCCGCGGACCAGTTCCAGGGCGGCGGCGTGCAGGCTGGTGGGGTTGGTGATGAAAGCCATGTCATACCGGGGCAGGGCGGCTTGGTCCTCCAGGGTGGTGAACTGGGCCGCCAGCAGCTCCGCCACGCCGGGACGCAGGGGACGGTTCAAATCGCTGCGCAGGGCGTGGGCGCACAGGGTCAGGCCCTGTTTTTCGCAGATGGCATGCAGGTTTTTCAGATGGCGGGTCCCGATGGACCCCAGGCCGATGAACAGGGCGGTGACAGTGCCCATGTTCCTCACTCCTTTGTCAGATGTAATGGGGCAGTCACTGGCGGTCAAAGCCCAGGAAGCGGGTGCCCTGGAAGTGGAGCATACCCCGGTCCCCTTCGGCCAGCAGGCCGGCCTCCCGGGCAGGCAGGCGCAGTTCCAGACGGTCGCCGCTCTCAAATTCAAAGGTAGCGTAGTAGGTGGTGCCGCCTCCGCCGTTGTTGTAGCTGTAATGGTGCTGCCGCTTGGCCACCACGGTGGCGGGGCTGCTCAGCCGGGGCGAGGCATTGTTGCGGGACCATTCGGCCACGTTGCGGATCACCATGACCACCATCAGTCCCACCACCAGCACAAACATGGCAGGGACAAAGATTTCCATCAGATTGAACAGTATCATAACAGAGCCCTTTCTTGTGGGGGCAGTGCCGTATTCAGGCCTGGGCCACGGCGTCCATCAGCCGGATGGCTGCCCGGTCTTTCTCAAAGGTCCAGCGGGGTTCTTCCTCCCCTTTCAGCACGGCGAAGAAGTTGGCCAGCTCGTCCACGTAGGCGTTCTCCACAATGTTGTCGCTGTACCGGCTGTCGTGCTCAAAGCTGCCGTAGGTGTCCACCGGCTGCTTGTCCCCGTCCCTGAACTCATACAGGGCCTTGGGGTTGCCCTCCCAGAAGAGGTGCAGCCCGTCGCCGAAGCATTCAAAGCTGCGCACCGCCTTGGGGCTGACCACGTCCGCCGCCAGCACCCCTTGTACCCCGCCTTTGTGGCGCAGCAGCAGGGTGGCGCAGTCGGGATAGGGCAGGCCCAGGTCGCTGATGGTGTCGGTCTGGACGGTCATGTGTTCCACATCCCCGAAGGCATCCAGCAGCCAGGGCAGGTCGATGCCGAAGATCTCCCGCACGCCGCCGGTCCGGGCGTTGCCCACAAAGAAGTTCTTGTAGTTCTCCCAGGGGTGCCAGTCGGGCAGGTACTGGCCGATATGGTAAATGTAATGCACCGGGCGGCCGAATTCAGCCACACGGCGTTTGATGTACTGGGTCTCCTTGCGGTAGAGCATGGTGGAGGAGAGGAAGAGGGGCACACCCTTTTCCCTGGCCTTGGCCAGGTTCTCGGTGTAGCCGTCGTCCACCAGGTTCAGCTCGGTGAACACCGGCAGGCCCGCGTCCAGCAGCTCCGAAATGATGGCCGCATGGCTCAAAGGCGAGGTGCAGACCAGGGCGGCGTCCGGGTGTTCGGCTGCCACGGCCTCCCCAATGGAGGGGTAGGCTGCCTGACACAGCTCCAGGGACAGAGCCTCGGTGCGGCGGGCTTCGGCGCTGTCCACGCCGCAGATGCGGACGTTTTCCGCCCCCAGCAGGCCCCGGGTCAGGCGGGCGCGGCGTTTGCCCATGCTGCCCAGGCCGACGATGAGAAGTTTCATACCAATACCTCCCGATGTTACAGGCAGGGTTCCGCCTGCGGGTCAAACGGCGGCACCGGGCCGTCGTAGAATGTTTTGGGTTTGGTGAAGTCGAAATGTTCCAGCACTTTCACGATCTTGCCGCTGGTGTCGCCCCCGTGATAAGGGCTGACGGCCCCCGCAGCCACCACCCGGAAGGCCGGGGTCAGGGCGGTGCGCAGGGCGTCCTCGATCTGGGTGCGCTCCCCGCCGCAGCGGATGACATTCTGGCAGAGGATGCGTCCGGCCTGACGGCTGCCGATGTTCACCGCCGGCACCCCGAAGCTGGGGGTCTCCACCACGCCGGAGGAGGAGTTGCCCGCCACCAGGGCGGCGTACTGCATGGCCGAGAGATACCGGCGCAGGCCCAGGCTGTTGATGAAGCCCGCCCGGTCGGGGTGGTCGGCGGCAAAGCGCTGCATCCGGGCGGTGCAGACGGCGCCCCCGGCGTCAGCGTTGGAGCCGGTGATGAGCCAGAACACCCCCTCCACCGCCTCCATGGCCTCGCACAGGGCCTCCGCCTGGATGGCGGGGTCCGGGGCGCCGGCGGCGGTCTCGGGGTGGAAGGTGACCAGGGCGAAGGGCTGCATCAGGTCAAAGCCGGTGGATTGGCACAATTCCTCCCGGCTCATTTTGGGCACAGCGCGGATGTTTTCATCCCCCAGGCCCCCCACGCAGAAGACCCGGGCGGGGTCCTCCCCCATCCGCACCAGGCGGGCGGCGCTGTCGGCGCAGGAGGGGAAATGCACCGCCGCCATCTTGCTGATGCAGTGGCGGTAGTACTCGTCGGCGGCGCCCAGGGTCACATCCCCGCCGGAAATGTGGGCGATGGGGATATGGCGGGCCGCAGCGGCGGTGGCGGCGGCAAAAATTTCAAACCGGTCCCCCAGCACCAGCACACAGCCGGGGCGGTGGGCGGCAAAATAGTCGTCAAAGACTTCAATCGTGCGGGCGATGGTGCGTCCCACCGGTTCGTCCGGGTCCTTTTCCCGGAAAATGGGCAGTCGGGCGGCGATTTCCACCGCCGGGGCGTCAGCTTCCACTTCCGTGACCGTGTTGCCCAGGCGCTCACACAGATGGGCCCCGGTCACCACCAGTTCCAGCCGCCCCGCGGCGGCCAGTTTGCGGGCCACCGGGCGCAAAAGGCCGTAGTCCGCCCGGGTGGAGGTGAGGAGTGCCACAGTGTCACAGTTCAATCTTTTCATCCTCCGCAAAGTCCCGCTTGGCGGTCTGGCCCAGCACCTCGTACCAGCGCATGGGGCTGATGCCGTCCCCGGGACGTTTGGTGGTCAGGTTGTCGGCGGTGAAGGTCTCCCCCGCCTTGATGGGGCGGGCGGCCACGATGCTCTTGCGGGCTACCGCCTTGTTGGGGGCCTCGCTGGCAGTCAGGTGCTTGTGGCCGTCGCCCAGTGCGGCTTCCACATGGCGCACCGCGTCCACCATGGCCTTGAACTCGGTGGGGTCCAGGCTGGCTTTCTGGTCGGGGCCGGGGAGGGTCTTGTCCAGAGTGAAATGCTTTTCAATGACCTGGGCGCCCAGCACGGTGGCGGCCACGTCGCACTCCCACCCCGGGGTGTGGTCGGACAGGCCCACCGGCAGGCCGAACTGCTCGAACAGCTCGATCATGGCGGTGAGGTTGGCGTCCTCATAGGGGGTGGGATACTGGGTGTTGCAGTGCAGGATGGTGGCCTCCGGGCAGCCGTTGTCGTCCAGGATGCCCAGGGCGTCGGTGATCTCCCCCAGGGTGCTCATGCCGGTGGACAGCAGCACCGGGGTGTTCAGCTTGGCCACCTCTTCCAGATAGGGCAGGTTGGTGATCTCCCCCGAAGGAATCTTGATCAGCGGCAGGCCCAGGGTGCCCAGGAACCGCACGCTGGGGATATCGAAGGGGGCGGACAGGTACTGGATGCCGATGGAATCGCAGTATTCCTTCAGCTCCTTGTGGCCTTCAAAGGAGAAGTGCAGCTTGCGGATCATCTCCAGCTGGCTTTCGGCGGCATCGGTGGTCTGCTTCTGGTATTCGGCCTTCTCGGCGAACTTGCTCACCACCAGCTCGGGCACGGCGGTCTGGTATTTGACGATATCGGCGCCGCATTCCTTGGCCACCAGGGCCATCTTTTTGGCCATTTCCAGGTCACCGTTGTGGTTGACACCGGCTTCGGCAATGATCGTAACAGGCATAATCGTTTCCTTTCAGCGTTGTGTTTCCAGTTTGCGGCGCATCTTTTCCAGTTCTTCCATCTGGCCCATGTCCATCCAGGCGCTCTCGTTGATGGGGTAGACGCCCACCTTCTCCCCGGCGGCGCGGTAGCGTTCGATGACATCGGGGAAACCGATGTTCTCCCCTTCCTTCATCTCCTCCACCACCCGGGGTTCCACCACATACACGCCGGTGTTGGTCAGGAAGTTCAGTTCCGGTTTTTCCCGCATGGCGGCAATGCCGCCGTCCTCCCCCAGTTCCACCACGCCATAAGGCACGGTGTAGTGCTTGAGGGCGCAGACCATGGTGACCAGGTTGCCCCGCTCCTTGTGCTTGGCGTACAGGTCCCCGAAATCCAGGTCCAGCAGGGTATCGCAGTTGGTGAAGAAGAAGGGGGAATCCACCTTGCCCTTGAGCAGGCAGAGCCCGCCGCCGGTGCCCATGAACTGTTCCTCGTCCACGAATTCCAGGTCGTAGTCTTTCTCCACTTCCCCGAAATAGGACTTGATCATGTTCTTTTTATAGTTGACCACCATCTTGAACCGGTGGCAGCCGAATTCCCGGAAGCGGTCGATGATCATCTCCGCAATGGGCTGTTCCCCCACCGGGATCAGGGGTTTGGGCAGGATCTTGGTATAAGGGTAGAGCCGGGTGCCCAGCCCGCCGGCCATCATGACCACCGGGATGTCCACCTTCTTGCGGTTGTCCACATCCACACCGCCCGCAAAGACGATATCGGTGATGACCCCTTTCTTGTTCAGGATGGGCAGGGCGTCGATGCCGTATTTCTGCAGTTCTTCCCGGGCGCGGCCCCGCTCGGACACGGGCAGGCTCTTGGGCGAAAAGTTGGCCGCCTGTTCCACGGGCTCGGCCAGTGTGCCGCCCCGGAGCAGGAACTTGCGGATGTCGCCGTCGGTGACCACGGCCTGCAGCACCCCGTCCGGTGCGATGAACAGGATGCGCTGGCCGGTCTCGTCCAGCTTTTTCATGGTTTCCAGCACGGTGGCGTGGCGGTCCACGAAGAGTTCTTCGATTTTGAGCAAGGCGGTTCTCCCCTTTTATGCAGTCAGTTTCAGACCAGCGCCTTCACCGCGTCGATGACGCGGGCGCAGTCGGCTTCGCTCAGGTTGGTGGAGCAGGGCAGGTTGACGATGTGCGCCCGCAGGTCCTGGGCCTTTTCCAGATGGTAGGCCTCGTTGCGGGGGTAGTCCGCCTGCTCGTGGATGAGGGCCCACACCGGGCGGGTCTGGATGCCCTGGTCCTGCAAGGTGGCAATGACCGTATCCCGGTCCAGGGAGGTCTCACCCAGATACAGGCTGTAGAACCAGTGGTTGGCGCGCACTCCTTCGGCCTCGGTCTTGAAGGGCAGGATGCGCAGGCCGTGGTAGCCGTCCAGGGCGTCCTTGTACTGGTTGTAGCGGGCGATCTTGGTGGCGATGAAGTCCTCCAGACGTTCCAGCTGGGCCAGACCCAGGCAGGCCTGGACGTTGGTCATGCGGTAGTTGTAGCCCACCTCGTCGTGGAAGAACTGGAGCATGTCGCTCTTGGCCTGGGTGGACAGGTGCTTGGCGTGCTCCGCCCAGTCGGGATGGTTGGACACCAGCATGCCGCCGGCACCGGTGGTGATGATCTTGTTGCCGTTGAAGCTGTAGCAGCCCACGTCGCCCATGGTGCCGGCAAACTTGCCGGACAACGGGCCGGAGACGTACTTGGTACCCAGGGCCTCGGTGGCGTCCTCAATGAGGGTCAGGCGGTATTTTTTGGCAATGTCCAGCAGGCGGGGCATAGCAGCCATGTTGCCGAAGACATGCACCACTTCCAGGGCGGCCACTTTGGCGCCGGTCTTGTTGTTGTACAGGCCGTCTTCCTTCAGGGTGCAGTGGTTGGCGCAGAAGTCCTCCACAGCGTCGGGGTCGATGCACCAGGAATCGTCGCAGCCGATGAAAACCGGTTCCGCCCCCACATAGCGGGTCAGGGGGCTGACGGCGGCAATGAAGGTCAGGGTGGGTACGATGACCTCCTGCCCGGGCCGGATGCCGCAGGCCATGGCGGCCAGATGCAGCGCCGAGGACCCGGCGTTGGAGGCTACGGCCCGGGGCATGCCCACATAGTCGGCCAGGGCCTGCTCAAATTCACCCACCCGGGCGCCGCTGGTGGACACCCAGCCGGAGGTGATGGCTTCGGCCGCCCGGGCGGCCTCCTTTTCGCCGAAATTCGGTACAGACAACGGGATAAAAGCAGACATAGATACGTCCCCCGATCTTATAATTACAAAAATTCAGTCTTTATTATAAACCGTTTGGTGTCAAACGGCAAGGCGGACAACAAAAAAGCCGTCCCCGCCGGGTGGGCGGGAACGGTTTTTGATAAATCGCTTTTGGGGGTCACTGGTCCTCGTCGGTGTAGGCATCCTCAAACAGGCGCAGCACACCGGTACGGTCGAAATCTTCGGTGTTGTCAGCGTCGGTAAGCCCCGGGATCCGGGGGGATTCGTCCGCCGGGGTGTAGATGGGCACGTCCTCGTCGGGTTCCTCATCGTCTCCGGGCACCAGTTCCAGCTCTTCCAGCAGGGCCTGGATGGCGTCGCAGTCCTCGGGCAGGTCGGTGAGGCTGGAACCGTAGTGGGCGAACAGCACGGTGCCGTCCACGTCCAGGATCAGGGTCAGGGGCATGTCCAGCACATTGTTCTTGGGCGGCTTGTAGCCGTTGCGCTTGGCTTCCCGCAGGATCTTCCAGGCTTCCAGGCTGTAGGCGGTCAGGGTACCGCTGCGCTGGGGAATGTCCAGCAGGTCGTACAGCACCCCGTCCGCGTCGCACAGGAGGGGGAAAGGCAGGGTATCCGGCCCGATGCTGTGGGAAAGTTTGTCCGCACGGGAACGCACCACCATGGCAAACCCGCCGCTGCGCAGACCGTCGAAGGTGGATGCGTAGCGTTCCGCAAAAGTGCGGGTGACCGGATGGCCGAAGTTGTTCATGAACACCATGACCAGCGGTGCGCTCTGGGCCAGCAGGTCCCGGAAACGGTTCTGGGCGCTGTAGGGCGTATCATACAAAAAGAAAGGCAGCTTGTCCCCTGCCGCAACACGACCGGCCAAGCCAAACACTCCCCTTTCACACACTTTTTTATTCCAAAAAACGCCGGGCGGCGGACCCGTCCGGCGATGAATTGCCTAATATACCCCGCACAGCCGTCTGCGACCAATCAAAACCTACTGTTATGAGCAGGTGGGTGCCCTGCCGCTGCGTTCACGCTCCCTTCTTCCGCTGGCCGCCGAAGCGGGGCGGGAGGTCTGCGATCCTGCAGAGGACTTTTCCGGGCTCCCTAGATTTGATTAGTAGGATCATATAAAGCCGCAACAAATCGAACCGCGCAGGGTGTTTTTTGGGTTCAGTTTTCCAGTTCGGAATCGTCAATGTCAAACATCGCCTTCAGGCGTTCCTCGAACACCTTGCCGACGCGGATGAGCTCCTCATCATCGTCCACGATGTCCATATATTCCCCGTCCTCGTCGGTGCCGATGCGCATGAGGATCAGTTCGGCATCCTCTTCCAGGGATTCGGGGTCTTCCTGATAGGGAACCACCGCCATATAACGGGTCCCGTCGATCTCGGTCACGTCGATGACTTCAAAGGTGCACTCCTTGCCGTCCTCATCCTCCAGCGTCAGCAGGTCGGGGGAAGCCTCTTCCAGCATTTCGGGGTTCAGTTCGTCAGCCATAGTTCGTTTCTCCTAAAAAACATCGGGCCGCAGGGCCCTGTTGGTTTCCTTGTACGCTTATAGTGTACTTGTTTTTTTGTTTCGCGTCAAGCTATGCTTTGCGAGGAAATTGTGGTATACTGAATTCATCATGCGCCAAGATCATTCCCCTGAAGGAGGCTGCTTATGCCCAAAACGAAAAAACTGCGCGCAGCGGCGTGTTTTGCGGCGCTGCTGGCCCTTTGTCTGACCGCCTGTTCCTCTGCGGAGGACGGGCATCCCCGGCCCGACCGCCCGGTGGTGGAAAGCGGCGAGCGCCAGTTCACCGCCCCGTCGGACGGGGACCTGATCGCCATTTTCGACACCAGCCTGGGTGAAGTGCGGGCGGTGCTGTACCCCGACGCCGCCCCCATGGCGGTGGAAAATTTTGTGGGGCTGGCCCGCACCGGCTACTATGACGGCACGGCCATCTGGCGCTGCGAATACGGTTTTGCGGTGCAGGGGGGCGATGCCACCGGCACCGGCACCGGCGGGTCCACCATCTGGAGCAACAACCCCTATCCCCTGGAAGCCAGCGCCGACCTGCGCCATTACACCGGCGCTTTGTGCGCGGCCTTTGCCTCCGGCGGAGATGTCCAGGGCGGCACCAGCCAGTTTTATTTCGTGACGGCCCTGCCGGACAGTGTGGACAAATCCATGCAGGAAGAGCTGGCTGCCAACGGCTACACCGAGAGCCAGATCGCCGCCTACGCCGACGGCGGCGGCCTGCCCTACCTGGACAACACCGACACGGTCTTCGGACAGGTGTATATGGGGATGGATGTGGTGGACATCATGGCCAGCTGCCCCACCGTGGTGAACGAGGACGGCACCGATACCTTCCGCCCGGACGGAGAGATCATCGTCAACAAGGTGACCATCACCACCTATCCCGGGCCGGAGCCCGCCACCGCCGAATCCGCCGAATAACCCAATCTATGCGCCAGCGCCCCGCGGCATCACCGCGGGGCGCTGGCTTTCTCTTTCTTCTCAGGTCTTCTTTTCGGAAACGGCGCGAGGCCTTACTCTTTTTTGGTGCGGCGGCGCAGGGCGCGCAGGGCGCGCACCGCCTTTTCCCGGGTCACACCGGGCTGGGGCACGGGTTTGTCCGCCTCCGGTTCGGGAGTTTCCGGTTCCTCCGGCTCCTCTTCCGGCTCGTCATACTCCTCATCATCCCCGAAACTGGGCATGACCGGCATCTGGGGGCCGGCGGCGGGCGGGTCCTCGTCGGGCTCGGCGGGGGTCTCCTGCCGCACAATGGGCGAGGAGAAGATGGCTCCCGGCACAGCGGTCAGGGCCGGACCTGTCTGACGGGCGGGTTCCGGTTCCTCCGCCGGGGCGGCGGGGGCTTCCGGCTCTTCCGGTGCGGGGCGCTCCGGCTCTGCGGGTTCCGCCGTCTCCGGTTCCGGCTGGACCGGGGGTTCGGAAGCATCGGGCTCCGCCTCCTCGTCCTCCGCCACCAGCTGGAAGCTGCGGACGGCACGGGCGGCCACACTGTTTTCGTCCGGAGCGGGCTCCGCGGATTCCTCCTCTTCGTCGTCCTCCTGGCCGGCGGCAGCCTGGGCGCGCAGTTCATCCACCGCCCGGGCGATGGCCTCCGGTCCCAGGTCCAGTTCCACCGGCGGCGTGGGCACCTCATGCAGGTCGGGCAGCTCATCCACCGCCGGCGCGGGCACCGCTTCGGCGGCGGCACCTTCGCTCTTGGCGGTGCCTTCCACCTGCATCAGCTCCCGGGCCATCCGGTTCAGGAATTCGATAAGCTTGTCCCGGCGCTGTTCCAGCACCCGGACTTCGTCCCGCAGGCTGTTGAGCCGCAGCTGATGGGCATTCTGCACTTCGTTGGCTTCCGCCGCCGCGGCGTCCACCAGCCGGCGGGCCTGGGCCTGGGCCTGGGCCTGGGCAGCCCGGGCGGTGGCCTGGGCTGCCAGCTTGGCCTGATCGGTGATCTTCTGCGCCTTCTTGCGGGCTTCCTCCACCATCTGGTCGGCCTCATCCTCCGCCTTTTCCAGCCGCTGGCGGCGAGCCGCCACCTGGGCAGCCTTCTCGTCGTCCAGCTCCCGGCCCTTGATGCGCAGCTCCGCCCGGGCCTGGGCGGCCGCCTCCTTCAGTTCCTCGTTTTCCTTGGTCAGGTCGCTGTTTTTCAGCTGCAGGACCGCGCAATGATCGCTGAGGGAATGGTACTTCTCCTTCAGGCTGGCCAGACGGTTGTCCAGCTCGGTGCGCTGGCGGGAATAGGTCTGGGTATTGCCGGCCAGGGCGGCACTCTGTTCCGCCAGACGGCGGTTCTGGGCGGTCAGGTTCTGGCAATGCTGTTCCAGGGCGGTATTCTGCTGGACAAGGGCCTTGGCATGGCTTTCGGCCCGGTTGAGCCGCTGTTCGTATTCGGTGCACAGGGCCTGCATGGCCTGCCGCACATCCACCGTCTCATATCCGCCGAAGCGGGCTTTGCGGATGCCGCTCTGTTCAATGAATTTGCTGACGTCGATCTTTGGCACGGTAACGCACCCCGTTCCTTCCTCAATGTACTTCCCGCCGGATGCGCCCCCCAGCGCACTCCCCGGCGTTTTTTCGTTTACATATGGTATTATTATACCAAGGCCCCTGACCGAACGCAACAAAAAACTTCCCCGCCATGTCGGGCGCCCGACATGGGTGGGGAAGGGCTGATTGGGATATGAACCCGGGGCCGGACGTCCGGTCAGGACGCCTTTTTTTCCGCCAGAGCGTCGGTTTGCAGGACCAGGCGTCGGGCGCTGCCCTGGGGCGCAGAGGTGCCCGCCGGCTCATACACCGCACACAGGGTCACGGTGACGGTGTAACGGCCGGGAGCGTGGTATGTCCGGGAAGGCCAGAGGGTCCAGCTGCCGCCGGACATGGCCGCGGCGGCGGGCACGGTGTACTCGGCCACCGGGCCCGTATCGTCCGAGACGGTATACCGCACGGTGCACCATGCGTTGTTTTTGCCGTCGGGGATGTTGCCCGCATTGCCGTCGGGCGGGTTGATCATGTATCCGAAATTCACCTCCTGTTCTGCGGTCAGGGTCTGGTCGGCGGGGGCATACGTACAGCGCAGGGGGATATCGGCCGCCGCGGCGGGAAAGGACGCCAGACACACCGGCTGTGTGTCCCCGTCCTCCGCCGTGTACAGGCCGCCCGTGCCTGCCCGCACCCCGCAGCCGCCGAAGGTGGCGGCATAGTCCGGTTTCAGCCCGGACAGCCGCACCACCAGCCTGCGGCCGAAGGTGGTGCGCCCCTGCCCGTCCAGACGGGGTTTTTCACTTACGGCATTGGTTGTATAGTCAAAACCGGTCACGGTCAGGGTGCCGGTCGCTGCATCGGTGGTCAGCTGCAGGCCGGACAGGTCCAGTTTCACCTGCCCCCATCCGCTGTGGGTCTTGTCCACGGCATACACCTGGACATCGGTGTTATCGGTCATGGTATATTCGGGCGCCAGGGTATAGCGCAGCCGGGTGTCGGGGCCGGGGGCTGTCTTTGTGCCCGCTTCGGCCCAGGCCTGCAGGGTCAGGGTATAGGTGCCGTCCTCCCCGCAGGTGATCTGCTGGGTCAGGCACAGGGTCGGTTCGGTCTGGGAGACGGCGGACTCGGCCGCCCGGGCAGGCAGTGCCGCTCCCAGCAAAAGCAGCGCCCACAGCGCCGCGGTGTGCAGGAATCGCTTCATGGTCCATCCTTCCCCGCGGTGCCGTCCGGCGCTGCCGGATTCAGGGCACAGCGGTCATATTCGGGTTCCGGTCAAAGGCGCCGGGACGGGTCCGGCCCGGGCGATGCCCGGTGGCCCGGGGTTCCAGGCTGCGGCATCAAAGGCCGGTGCCCGGGCTGGTTCCCGCAGCACAGGGCTCCGGTCCACCCCCAGGGTGGGACCGAACCAGTAGCTGGTGCGGGGCAGCGCAGTTTCGGAGGTACGGCTGGTAGCCATGGTGATGGAGTCGGCGGGCGCCTGTGCCGGTTCGGACACCGTGCACAGCAGGGCGGTGCGTGCCACCGCGCCTACCGCGGCACGAAGCCAGACCAGACCGGCCCCTGCCAGACAGCAGGCCGCCAGCAGAACAGAGCTCAGTCCCATGGCAAGATGCAGATGTCGTTTCATCTTGTACACCCCTCCCGTTTTGTACAGCCGCCCCCACGGCGGGGATGCGGCGAATCTGTTGTCGGTCGGGTCCGTCCCGGTCTCATGACGGCGTAAAGACGCATGGCGTCGGGCCCGGGGCCCCTGCGGCCGTCTGCGGGGAAAGCGCTGTCCTGTTCGTCAGGTTCCGTTCCCGGCCTCCTGGGCCCGGGTGTGGTGTGCGCTCTTCCCCGCGCGGCTGCGCGCCCCGCGGGCATATGTATCCGTCTGTTCCGGGCCGGCGCCGGTCTTTCCTTTGCGCCGCCGGACCCCGGGCTGCCGCTTTCCCGGCAGCCCCGCGGGTTTCGCCCCGCATGATGAGTATAGCCGCCCCGGGATGCAAAAGTTGCAAAAGTGTGTCGGGGCGTAAAAAACTTTTTGAACTTCCGGAAAGTTTTCCCGCCGGAAAAAAAGTTTTCATTTTTTTGAAAATATCCCTTGACAAATTCCACTTCCCGCAGTATACTTATCAACGCTGATTCAAATATTGCCCCATAGCTCAGTTGGTTAGAGCACCTGACTGTTAATCAGGGTGTCGTCCGTTCAAGTCGGACTGGGGCAGCCAACAAGCGATAGAACTTTTACGTTCTATCGCTTTTTTTGTTTTTTCTGGCTTTTGCTCATCCGGATAACGCCCTAAATAAAACGCCAAATTCGGCGAAGCCCCGGGCCAATGATTTCTGATCCCACAGACCGGCCACAGAAAGAGGCGGCGAAGGAACACGCCTTCGCCGCCTCTGTTTTTGTGATCAGTCAGCCCAGTGGGAATCCCGGAAAATGGCCCGTCCCACCCCGATCAGGTCGGCAGCTCCTTTCTTTCGGAATAATCATGTTACAGACGGACGGACCGGGAATCCAGTTTTCTCAGTTCCAGGAACCCCAGGGTCAAAGCCAGCACAAAGGCACAGGCATCTCCCACCGGGCCGGCCCACAGAGCGCCCTTCACCCCCAGGAAACGGGGCAGGATCACCAGTGCCGGCAGCAAAAACAACACCTGACGGGACAGCGATACCAGGGTAGCCTGCACCGGCTTGCCGATGGCCTGGAAAAAGACACCGGTGCACAGCTGGAATCCATTCAGGGCGATCAGCAGGAGGAAAATTTTCAGACTTTTCACGGCAAATTCCCGATAAAGTTCTGATTCCGACCCGAAGATGCTGATAATGGTCTCCGGGAACAGCTGGAAAATGGCCGTGCCCAGCGCCATCACCGCTGTAGAGCAGCCCACGGCCAGAAAATAGGTTTTTCTGGCCCGGGCCATCTTCCCGGCCCCGTAATTGTAACCGATGATGGGTTGGGAACCCACGGCAATGCCGATGACAATACCGGTGATGATCTGGTTGATCTTCATGGTAATGCCGAGGGTGGTCATGGGGATTTCCGAACCGTACCGGGAATCAGCACCGTATTTGACCAGCACATTGTTCATCACTGCAATGACAATGGTGGCGGCCAGCTGCAGGAAGAAGCTGGAAACGCCCAGATTGCACAGTTTCAGGCAGAGCTTTCCTTGTGGAATCAAGCATTTCCGGGTAAGGCGGACAGACCGGAACCTGCGCAAATAGACCACCGTCAGAATACTGGATACGATCTGGCCCAGCACCGTTGCGATGGCCGCGCCGGTCACTCCCATATGAAAGACAAAGATAAAGATCGGGTCCAGAATGGTATTCAGAATGGCTCCGCTGAGGGTGGCCATCATGGCATAGACCGGGCTGCCGTCCGCCCGTACCACCGAATTGAATCCCATGCTGAACATATAAAATGGGAACCCCAGCACGATGACTGACCCGTACTCCAGCGCATAGGGCAGAATGGTCTCGGTGGCGCCGAAGAGGACACACAGTGACTGCAGCCATACGAAAGAACCCACCGTGAGGGCCACGCTCACGATTATGGTAAGAGTGAGGGCATTTCCCACTCCCTGCGCCGCATTTTTCAGTTCCTTCTGCCCGAGGCAAAGGCTGAAATAGGCGGTGGCACCGTCCCCGATCATCAACCCCAGTGCCAGTGCTATGACGGTAATGGGCAAAATGACGTTGGTGGCACCATTGCCCAGATCCCCCACCCCACGACCGATAAAAATTTGATCCACGATATTATACAGAGTACTGACCACCATGGAAATGATGCTGGGGATTGCGAAAGTCCGCAGCAACCGTCCAATGGGAGCAGAGCCCAGCGATTGGCGCTCCGGCTGCCCCCCTCCGGGTCAAAATGCGCGGAGGGCAGATCGGTGATGCGCAGACAGCGGACATCCGGGCACGGAGAGAAATCGTTGCCGATCCGCTGTCCGGTATCCGCCAACTCGCCTGCCGGCACAGGCAGGATCCTTCCGGCGGGGTGTCCGGCCGGAGGATTTCTTCCTTTTGCCGGAGGACTTCCAG
Organism: Subdoligranulum sp. DSM 23681; assembly: GCF_057005535.1. Classification (NCBI taxonomy): domain Bacteria; kingdom Bacillati; phylum Bacillota; class Clostridia; order Eubacteriales; family Oscillospiraceae; genus Subdoligranulum; species Subdoligranulum sp. DSM 23681. Next base: position 1,123,647 of record NZ_CM168050.1, read on the forward strand.
AAAAATATCGGTCCTAATCTTTGCACCTTTCTTCTCGGCAATCAAACCGATGGGAAAGGTGAAAGCCGGCAGCAGCCCCGGAGACTGCCCATGGAGAAAAATCCGCAGGCCCGGTTTCCCCATTTCCGGCTCGGCCCCCGTCGCCTTTTTTGCGTTTCTGCCGCTCTTGTTCCCTGCCCCGTACACAAAAAAGGGCGGAACGAGTGGGGGGGCTCGTTCCGTCCTTCTCTTTATATAGAACCGTTGGGGGAAAAGGGATGGGTGCTTCTCAGATCTCGTTCCGTTCCATCATTCTCCGCAGCATCTTCCGCTCGCATATGCGCAGGGCTTCCCCGTCGTCCAGCGGCTAAAACAGGTATTCCAGCTGATCCTCTGTGAATCCCTGCTTCTGCAATCTGCGATAAACGTTCTCCAGCCTGCACATCAGTTCCGCCTTGGTACAGTGTCTGCTGACCGGCAGCTTGTTCTGCTTGTGTGTTGCCATCCGGGTGTACCTCCTTTCCTCTGTATTTCGTAAGGCCCTTCCGATACTGGCAGTATACTCCCTTTCGGGCCCTCCGTCCATTGGTAAACCGACGAATTTTTACGATGCACCAACGTTTTACAGCACCCGGACGCCGCAGTCCTGCGTCAGACGTTCCGGTTTGCGTGCAGGACGTGTTCCCTGGCATGGCAGGACGTATGCCGTTGTGCATTTTGCCTTGTGCATTTTGAAAAAAATTGCCGGGTCCGTTTCTTTGTGTTCAGGCGGACTCTCTCCAACTTGCCCAGGAAAGCTCTCTTCCCGCCCCGGTTTTTGGTCACAACCAAAAAAATTGTTGCGCAGGCAATTGACGCTTTATGACTATTGTGATAAGATGCATCAATATCACAAAACAGGCAGCAAAATATTCCCGGATAATCCGCCCAAATGCGAAATTTTTTCCGTTTTTTGAGCGGCTTTTCTTTTGCCCTCGGGAGGCCTGTTCGGGGTATAAAAAGGAATCACGAAAGGGTCAAGATGAGAATGAAGAGAACCTTTGCGGGCATGCTGGCGGCGATGCTGGCATGCGCCATGATGGCGGCGCCGGTGCGCGCGGCCTACGACGCCTCTGCCGACACCGGCGCCGAAACGGTGCCCGCAGAGCAGGAGGCACAGGACGAGGGGGAACTGCCCGCCCTGGACGAAGAGTCGGTGGTGGACGCCGACGAGATGGCCGGTGCCGCCGGACTGAACCCGGAGGAGATGCAGGACGACTTTTCCGCCCTGTGGGGGGTGACCGGTCCCACCTGGGAGGAGGACACCGCCGATGAGGTGGACGGCATCGCCCTGTTTGGCGAGGAGGCCGCCGACGAGACCGACGGCACCCCGGATTACGTCTTCCTGTCCGACCGGGCCTACGAACCCGGTTCCAAGGCGGGCCACGGCAGCCTGATGCAGAACCTGGCCCCCAACGGCAAGACCATCCAGCTGCTGGTGAACGGCACCCCCACCGAGTTTGAAAAAGGCATGGGCGCCCACGCCACCTCCACCCTGATCTACGACATCGGGGAGCTGAAGGATACCTATCCTCTGCTGTCCCTGTACGCCGGTGTGGACTACAGCCAGAACGGCAAGGGCAACGGCGTGTGGTTCACCGTGTCCGGCTCCAACGACCTGGACGGCGAGTGGACCGAACTGAAACGCACCGGCGTGCTGACCCCCGGCGAGAACGCCGAGTATCTGTGCATCCCGGTGGGCGAATACCGGTACATCCGGCTGTACGCCAACGACAACGGCGCCACCGGCAACGACCACGCGGTGTACGGCGACCTGCGCCTGCTCAAGGAAGGCTACGACATCCGCAGCGAACTGTACACCGGCTTCAAGACACTGGAAGAGTACGACGCCGCGCTGTCCCTGAATTCGGTGGAGGACAACTATTCCCTGCACCGTCAGGAGATCCTGGAGCGGGCCTTTGTGGCCCGGGTGGGCTACCAGTCCATCCAGAACGCGGTGAAGGCCCAGCCCAACGTGAAGGACGCCCTGGACTGGCTGCGGGGGGATGTGGACTCGCTGCAGCTGTTCCTGGAAGCGGGCAACCTGTACAACGGCTCCGGCTACAAGACCCTGACCGCCCTGGGCAATCTGTACGCCGCAGCCAAAAACGACATCGGCGACGAGGGCGACGCCCTGGTGTATAAAAAGATGATGCTGGCCACCGCCGTGGCCTACTGCAAGACCATCGTCACCTACATGGTGGGCTTCGGCGGCAACGCCTACCCCTCCGACCCGGTGGTCAAGTACACCACCTTCAAGAAGCTGTACGATGAAGGCTACTTTGTGCGCAAGGATGAGTTCAAGACCTATCCCATGGAACTGGTGCGCTACGTCATGGACTCCAAGACCGAGGACGCCGAGATCCTGTGGCTGCGGGAATATGTGGAAAGCAAATATCCCGACAACCTGACCAAGCGGCTGAACCCCTACACCTTTGTGCGCTACTACAACATCAGCTACAGTCAGGCCAAGTTCTATGATCCGGCCCAAAAGGACAGCTGGGACGCCAAATATGATTTCCTCCGCTACGGCGTGACCTACGGGGCCAAGGATTACTTCCACCTGTGGATGATGATGGAGGTGGGCGGCATCTGCTGGGGTATTTCCGGCATGGGGCTGTCCATCAACGAGACCCACGGCATCCCCGCCGTGAACACCTACCAGCCCAGCCATGAGGCGTACCTGCTCTACACCCAGAACGAAAAGGGCGAAGGCATCTGGAGCATCTGGAACAACATCTCCGGCTGGGCTTCCTCCTACACCCGCTGGGGCTGGAACACCGGCGCCGAGGCCCGCATCCTGCTGGGCTGGGGCCAGATGGACTACAACAAGGTGGACGGGGGCAACAACACCTCCTACATCCTGCTGTCCCAGGCGGCCCTGAACCGGTACGACCAGTTCCTGCAGTCCTGGCTGTACAAGATGGTGGCGGACGTCTATCCCGCCGGCAGCGACAAGCACGAGCAGGCCCTGGACCGCTCTCTGGAATGCCTGGACCTGAACCTGGACGCTTTGTACGGCAAGGTCAAGTCCTACCGCGCCGACCCCGATACCACCGAGGCGGAATGGGCCGACCTGGCCCGCCTGGTCATCAGGACCTACACCTACTACCCCGCCCCCATGGTGGACCTGCTGGGCCAGATCACCAAGCACATTTCCACCGGTTCGGTGCTGGTGGAGCTGAACACCATGAAGACCAACGCCCTGAAGCAGGCGGCCGCCGCCACCGCCAGCGAGAGCCTGCAGCCCGACGCCTGCCGCGCCGTGGCCAACTCTCTGCTGGGTTCCGACAGCGTGGAACTGGCCACCTTCTCCTTTGGCGGGGACAACGCCGGCTGCGTGGTGCTGGACCCCAGCTACGACACCTATGAACTGATGGTCCGCGTCTCCCTGGACGGCGGCCACAACTGGGAGAAGTTCACCGCCGCCGACGGCTCCGAGATTGAGTACACCCCGGAGCACAAGATCCAGCTGACCCCGGACCAGATCGAGCGCATCACCGCCGACACCGACATCAAGGTGGGTCTGACCGGCACCAACGTGAACCACATCATCGACATCAAGGCGGGCAAGACCCTGACGGCCAAGACCCTGTACGCCAACGATGATGAAAACCTGCTCATCGGGGACACCAACGCCCTGGAATACAGCACCGACGGCGGCGCCCACTGGGCCGACTATCCCGGCGGGCTGGACAGCACCGTGCGCTTTACCGGCAACGCCGCCGTGACCGTGCGCTACAAGGCCCACGGCGTCTACCTGCAGAGCTCCGAATACACCTACCACTTCACCCCCGAAAGCTACGAGGAAGGCCGGCAATACCTGCCCCTGCGGTATGTGACCATGGAGGGCTACTCCAGCCAGAACAGCACCAGCGCCGATCACGCTGCCAAGAACTTCATCGACGGCAGCGCCTACACCGCCTGGCACACCAAGTTCAACACCTTCGACACCGGCAAGTATTACATTGTCAGGTTCGACAAGGTCCGGGCCATCACCCGGCTGACCTACCTGCCCGGGGGCAAGAACGGCCGTCTGAAGGACGGCACCGTTTATGTGAGCATGGACGGGCAGGACTGGACGCCGGTGAAGACCTTCACCGATCTGGCCAACGACGAGAGCCTCAAGACCATCGACATCGACCAGCCGGTGCAGGGCCGCTACCTGAAGATCGTGGCCACCTCCACCTACTACAACAATGCCGGGGAGAAGGACATGTACTTCAGCGGCAAGATGCTGAACTTCTACGAGGACCAGGCCCTGGTCATCGACCTGCCCGCGGAGATCACCTACGAGCCCCAGGAACCCACCCAGGGCAACGTCACCGCCACCCTGGTGCTGCCCGACGGCTGTCGCGCCGACGAGACCAGCTACGAGTTCACCGACAATGACACCCACACCTTTGTGTATTACGACTCCCTGGGCCGGGAGCAGACCATCGACGCCACCGTCAGCTGGATCGACCGCACCCCGCCCACGGCCGTCATCCTCTACTCCCCCGCCGACTGGACCAACGGCAGCGTGACCGCCACCGTACAGGCCGACGAGGAGGTGACCTTCCTGGATGATTCGGAAGGCACCCACACCTTTACCGACAACGAGAGCTACACCTTCCGGATGGTGGACGCCGCCGGCAACGAGGGCGAAGTGGAGGCGGAAGTGACCTGGATCGACAGGACCAAGCCTGCCGAAGCCGACCTGCTCACCGTTGTCACCGAGGACGGGAGCTCTACCGTCACCCTGAACATTGACCCCGCCGCCGTGGAGGTGCTGAGCCTGAACGGCGAAGCCACCGACAGCAACGTGCTGGCCGCCAGCGAGAACGGCCTGTACACCTTCCGCCTGCGCCTGCGGGACACCGGCTACGAGTTCGAGTACACCGTGCGGGTGGACTGGCTGGCCGGGGACATTCCCGAACCCACCCAGACTCCCGCGCCCACCCAGGCGCCCGCCCCGGACACCCAGGGCAATGTGGTGACCGTCCACTCGGAGGAGGAACCGACGGCCACCCCGGCCCCCACGCCGGTCCTGCCCGCCCTGCCCGCGGCCACCCAGGCGCCTGCCGCCACCAAGGCCCCCGCAGCCACGGCCAGACCCACCGCCACGCCGGAGCCTTCCCCCACACCGGAACCCACCGTGCCCCCGGCTCCCACGGCGGCGCCGGAAACTTCTGCCGAGCCCCAGGCCCCGCAGAACGACGCCGCCCCCAAACCGGCCCCCGGCACCAAGACGGTGCACCGCTGGCCCCTGGTGGCCCTGGGCGCCGGCCTGCTGGCTGCCGCCAGCATCATCGGTGCGGTGGTGCTGATCCCCCGCGGCCGGAAATACCGCTGAGTTTTCCACCGGATGCCCCCTATTTGTTGAAAAGCCGCCGCAGCGCTTGGCACGCTGCGGCGGCTTTTTGCTGCCCGGGTCTTGATTCTGCCGGAGGGCTGGCATATAATGGGGACGCGATTCATTGATATATCAATTAGTGATGCATCAACGGTCTGGTGCGTCACCCGCAAGGGAGTGTGTCTATGTCCTATCCCATCCATACCTTACTCATCCGCACCGCCCACCGGCAGCAGAATGCCCTGCGCCCCGCCCTGGGAGAGCTGGGGCTTTCCACCGGGCAGCCCAAGGTGCTGCGGTGTCTGGCCGCCCAGGGGCCCTGTTCCCAGCGGGAGCTGGCCGACCGGTGCGATGTGGACCCCGCCGCCATCTGCCGCCTGCTGGACGGCATGGAGCGCGGGGGGCTGCTGGAGCGCCGCCCCAGCAAGGCCGACCGCCGCACCGGGGAGGTCCATCTGACCGAAAAGGGCCGCACCGCCCTGCAGGCCTGGGAGGAGCGCTGCCTTTCCTTCGAGAGCCGGATGCTGGACGGCTTTTCGGAGCAGGAGAAGGCCCTGCTGCGGGATTTTCTGGAACGGGCCTACCGCAACGTGGGCGGCAAGCTGTGAACGGAGGGGTGCTTGTATGAAGGATCTGAAATATATCTTTGCCTATCTGCGCCCCTGCCGCCGCCAGGTAGCCGCCGCCGTGGGGCTGGTGTTCATCGAGTGCATCTTTGAGATGAGCATTCCCATGCTCATGACCGGCCTGGTGGACGTGGGGGTGGCCAACCGGGACGTGCCCTACATGCTGGGCCAGGGCGGCAAGATGGTGCTGTGCGCTCTGCTGGCCCTGGTCACCGGGCTGCTGTACGCCCGGTATGCCGCCCGGGCGGCCTACGGCTTCGGGGCCGAGCTGCGTCTGGCGGAGTACCGCAAGGTGCAGGAATTCGACTTTTCCAACCTGGACCGGTTTTCCACCTCCTCCCTGGTGACCCGCATGACCACCGATGTGACCGTCATGCAGAACGCCGTCACCAGCGGGCTGCGGCCGCTGGTGCGCAGCCCGGTCATGCTGTTCATGGGGGTAGGCATGTCCTTTCTGCTCAACCCCTCCCTGTCGGTGGTCTTCTTTGTGGCGGCCCCGGTGCTGGGCATCGCCATGGCCTTTCTGGTCACCCGCATCGGACCGCTGTATGTGCGCCAGCAGACCGCCGTGGACCATCTGAACGGCCGCATCCAGGAAAGCCTCACCGCCATCCGGGCCATCAAGGCCTTTGTGCGGGGCGAACACGAGGACGAAGCCTTTGACCGGGTGAACCGGGAACTGACCGGCGCCAGCGTGGACACCTTCCGCCACGCGGCGCTGAACCAGCCGGTGTTCCAGGTGGTCATGTACACGGCGGTGGTCTGCATCATGTGGTTCGGCGGCCGGTTCATCCTGGTGGGCAGCATGACGGTGGGCGAACTCACCGCCTTCCTGAGCTATGTGCTGCAGGTCATGAACTCGGTGATGATGATCTCCAACGTCTTTCTGCTGCTGACCCGGTCCCTGGCCAGCGCCCACCGCATCCGGGAGGTGCTGGAGGAGCGCCCCGCCCTGGACGAGCCGGAAGCGCCCCTGATGACCGTGCCCGACGGCCGTATCCAGTTCCGGGACGTGACCTTCCGCTACGCCGAGGGCACCGGCCGCCCCGCTTTGTCGGACATTGACCTGACCATCCCCGCCGGGGCCACGGTGGGCATCATCGGCGGCACGGGGTCGGCCAAGACCACCCTGGTGCAGCTGATCCCCCGCCTGTACGACGCCACCCAGGGCACCGTTCTGGTAGGCGGGCAGGACGTGCGCCGGTACGATCTGGCCGCCCTGCGGGACGCGGTGGGCATCGTGCTGCAGAAAAACCTGCTGTTCTCCGGCACCATCCGGGACAATCTGCGCTGGGGCAACCCGGACGCCGACGACGAAGCCCTGTGGACCGCCTGCCGGCAGGCCTGCGCCGATGAGTTCCTGGAGCGGATGCCCGCCGGACTGGACACCGACCTGGGCCAGGGGGGTGTGAACGTTTCGGGCGGGCAGAAGCAGCGGCTGTGCATCGCCCGCACCCTGCTCAAGCATCCCAAGGTGCTGATCTTTGACGACTCCACCAGCGCGGTGGACACCGCCACCGAGGCCCGCATCCGCAAGGCCCTGACCGCCCTGCCCGATGTGACCAAGATCATCATTGCCCAGCGCATCACCTCGGTGATGGAAGCGGACATGATCGTGATCCTGAAAGACGGCACCATCCACGCCGTGGGCACCCACCAGGACCTGCTGGCCCGGGACGAAATCTATCAGGAGATCTATGCATCCCAGATGAAAGGAGGGGACGGCCATGGCCAAGCCCTTTAACGGACGCCGCCCGCAGAACCTGCGGCGCACCTTGCAGCAGTTTGGCCGGTATCTGGGCCGGCACAAGGTGCTGCTGGTGCTGGTGGGCATCCTGGCGGCCATGAGCGCCGCCGCCAACCTGCTGGGCACCTACATGATCAAGCCCATCGTGAACCAGATCACCGACACCGGCAGCCTGTCCGGTCTGGTGGCGGGGGTAAGCATCGCCGCGGCCATCTACGCCGTGGGCGCCCTGTCCACCTTCGGCTACACCCAGATCATGGTGCAGGCCGCCCAGAAGGTCCTCAGCGACATCCGCCGGGACCTGTTCGCCCATCTGCAGACCCTGCCCCTGCCCTTCTTCGACGCCCAGCGCAAGGGCAACCTGATGAGCCTGTTCACCAACGACGTGGACACCCTCTCGGATGCGCTGAACAACAGCTTTGCCATGCTCATCCAGAGCTTTGTGCAGGTGGCGGGCACCCTGATCCTGCTCTTTGTGCTCAGCTGGCAGCTTTCCCTGCTGGTGATCGTGGGGTACGGGGCCATGTTCCTGTACATCCGGTACAGCACAAAACGCAGCCGCCAGTATTTCAGCCAGCAGCAGGCCAGCCTGGGCGAGCTGGACGCCTACATCGAGGAGATGGTCACCGGCCAGAAGGTGGTCAAGGTGTTCAACCACGAGCAGGCCAACCTGGACGGCTTCATCCGCCGCAATGAAAAACTGCGGGCCGCCGGCACCGGCGCCCAGACCTATGCGGGCACCATGGTCCCGGCGGTGGTCAGCATCGCCTACCTGAACTATGCGGTCATCACGGTGGTGGGCGGCATCCTGGTCATGCTGGGCCGCACCGACCTGGGCAGTCTGGCCAGCTATCTGGTGTTCGTGCGCCAGTCCAGCATGCCCATCAACCAGCTGACCCAGCAGAGCAACCTGCTGCTGGCCGCCATGGCCGGTGCGGAGCGCATCTTCAGCGCCATGAACGAAAAGCCGGAGATCGACGAAGGCACGGTGGAGCTGGTGGACCTGCGCCCCCAGGGCGGCAGCGGCTGGGCCTGGCGGGATTCCACCCACCCGGATGCGCCGCTGGTTCCCCTGCGGGGGGATGTGCGGTTTGAGGAGGTCAGCTTCGGGTATGAGCCGGGGCAGACCATCCTGGAAGACCTGAACCTGTACGCCAAGCCCGGGCAGAAGATCGCCTTTGTGGGCTCCACCGGCGCGGGCAAGACCACCATCACCAACCTGATCAACCGGTTCTATGAGGTGAACAAGGGCCGCATCACCTACGACGGCATCGACGTGCGCCGCATCCGCAAGGACGACCTGCGCCACAGCCTGGGCATGGTCTTGCAGGACACCCACCTGTTCACCGGCACGGTGGCGGACAACATCCGGTTCGGCAAGCTGGACGCCACCCAAGAGGAGATCGAGGCGGCGGCGAAGATCGCCAACGCCGACTCCTTCATCCGCCGCCTGCCCCACGGCTACGAGACCATGATCACCGGGGACGGGGCCAACCTGAGCCAGGGGCAGCGGCAGCTGCTGGCCATTGCCCGGGCCGCCGTGGCCGACCCGCCGGTGCTGATCCTGGACGAAGCCACCTCCTCCATCGACACCCGCACCGAGGCCCTGATCGAAAAGGGGATGGACCGGCTGATGGAGGGGCGCACCGTCTTTGTCATTGCCCACCGGCTGTCCACCGTGCGCAACGCCAACGCCATCATGGTGCTGGAACACGGGCGGATCGTGGAGCGGGGCAGCCACGAGGAGCTGCTGGCCCTGCACGGGGAATACTACCAGCTGTACAACGGCATGTTCGAGCTTTCCTGAAATTCAGCTCACGGTGCATCCCGGGAAATAGTATTCCAGAATTTTGCGCCAGTCCGCCCCGCCTTCGGCCATGGCTTTGGCGCCGTACTGGCTCAGGCCCACCCCGTGGCCGTAGCCCCGGGTGGTGATGACGAACTGTCCGTTCCTCCAGGCAATGGCAAAGCAGGCGCTGCGCAGGTCCAGAGCACTGCGCACCGCCGTACCCGCGCAGGACACACCGCCGATCTCGATGCTCTGCACATAGCCGGCCTTATCCCACTGGCTGGCACCGATCCAATCTTCGGGGTCACCGTCCAGGGACAGTCCCAGGGAAGCCGCCGCTGCGGCGAACTGGGTATCGCTGTACTGGATGGTGACCTCGTATTCGTCACTGTACTTGTCCCAGGCCGAATCCACCCCGCACAGGTAGGACAGGGCTTCCCCCCATACCTGGCGGCTGTCCTCGGTGTGGCCGCTGCTGATGGCATGGTAGGCGGTCAGGGCGGGGGCCCCCTCATACAGTACCAGGGAATCCGCCGCCTGCTCGGCCAGTTTGGTGAGACGGGCCCAGTTTTCCGCAAAGTCCTCCCCCCACCGGGCGCGCAGGGCGGCCTCATCGGTCCAGCCGCTGGCCAGGGCGCTGTTCACCTGCAGCCAGCCGTCGGTGTCGCTGCCGCCGTGGTCCCGGCTGTACAGGGCATAGGTGTGGCTGGCCACCATCTGGGCAAGAAGGGCGTCATCCGGCCAGGTCAGGGGCATCTCGCTGGCGGCGGCTCCCGCCATGTAATCCACCGGACTTACCGACACCGTACCGCCCGCCGCGCCATCGTACAGCAGGACCGGTTCCCGGGCATCGGTGAGCAGGGGGTCCTCCGGGGCGGAGGTGGCAGCCGGTTCCGGCTGCGAGGGGGCGGCGGTCTCGGCGGTGGCGGACACCGCTGCCGGCACTGACGCCGGGGACCGGGGCAGCGCCAGACACAGGAAGGGGGCCGCGCCCGCCACTGCGGCCAGCACCGCCGCACACACGAAAGTCTGTTTCACAAGGGCACCTCCCGGCGGGGACAACTTGCATTTTGCGGCGCGGCAGGCTACAATAAGGAAACACAGCTGCGGCACCGGGCTTGTCCCGCCCGCTTGTTTCCAGTATATTCATCGGCCGGGGCGGATATGCCCCGCCGGGAAAGGCCGTCTTACATGACCCAAACCAACTCTTCCCCCCATCGTCTGCCATTTTTCCTGATGCTGGGGTTTTGTCTGCTGGCGCTGGCCCTGCGCATAGCAGACCTGGCTTTCTGCACAGACCCGGCCACCGGATTTGTGACCGAAGGCCCGTTCTGGGCCCGCATTGCGGTGCCGGCGGCGGGGGTGGTGCTCAGCTATGCGGCGGCGGGCCGTGTCAACCGGCGGCCCCGGGCCCTGCTGGGGCCCTGCGCCGGCCTGGGCGTCTGCCTGCTGCTGCTCACCGCCGCGCTGGCATGCGGGGCCCTGCTGGGGGTGCCGGAACTGGCCGCCGCCTTTGACCCTCTGCTTCTCATCAGCACCGTGACCGCCCTGCTCTGCGCCCTGTGGTCCCTGCTGTGGGGGGTGCGCGCCTTCGGCCCGCTGGCCGACCCCACCCGCCGGCTGCCCGGTGCCCTCACCGCCCTGCCCGGGGCCCTCTTTTTCCTGTGGCTGATGGTGGAACGCTTCGCCATCGCCCCTGCCTCGGTGATGCGGCTGGGCAGTACCCTGCGGGTGCTGAGCAGCGCCGCCGCCCTGCTCTTTCTGGCCATGGTGCTGCGGGTTTTCCTGACCCCGGGCCTGCCGGTGGGCCACGCGGTGTTTGCCGGGGGGATGATCGCCTTTCTGGTGTGCACCTGCCACGAACTGCCCCAGGCTGTCTTTGAGTTCTGGTGGGGCCGGTCCGGCCCTGCCGATCTGGCCACAGGCCTTGCCATGGGCCTTTGGGGCATCACCGGGCTGGTGTGCGCCTGGTATGCCGCCGGCGCGGGACTGCCCCTGCCCCCGGACCACAACTTCTACGCCAGAAAATAAGGTTTTTGCCATGAAAAAAGCCCTGCCGCTGATGCGGCAGGGCATTTTTTTGTTCACGGTTCCTGCGGGGCCCCCGGCCGGCAGACCGGCCCGAACCCGGCCGGGTCCCGGCGGTAGGCCTGTTCCCGTTCGGGGCTGTACCCGAAAACGGTCCCGGGCAGCACCGGCACAAGCTGGTCGATGAGCTCCCGTCCGTCCTCCGCGCTTTGCACAAAGATCTCGTGGCAGCGGCGTCCCGGCGGCTCGCTGCGGCTGTAGACCAGCAGCCGGTAAGCGGAGCCATGGCGGACCTGTCTGACCCGGCTGATATAGATCCAGGCCACATCCTCATGCTGCAGCATCCAGCTGCGGGGGCCTTCCAGGTTGATGAGCCATCCGTCCTCGGCGCTCAGCACCCTTTCCCCCTTGCCCAGATGGACCACCGCGTCCAGGATCTGCACCTGTTCCTCCGGGTACGGACGGTTCCGGCAGTAGTCGGTGATCTGCTGCAGGCGGGCGTCCCGCAGGGCCCGGGAAAGGTTCACCCCCGTCAGGGCAAAAAAGGCGATGGCCCCCAGCCCCAGCAGCAGGATGGTGCCGCCGTCCATCCCCCGGACCTTGCCCTGGACCAGCACCAGCGGCAGGAAATTGTCCAGTTCCTCCCCGGACAGCCCGTAAACCTGCTGCAGGTAATCGTAATACAGTTCCCGGGTCTCCTCATCCATGGGCCGGACCCCGCCCCGCACCGTGAGGCTGGACCCGTCCCAGAGGTAGGCTGCGGGGTTGCTGCGCCACAGCCCGGTCTGTTCCAGCACCCTGTCCCCCGCCGGGATCATCCGGGCGGGCACCTGCACCCCGATGAACGTCCGGCCGTCCGACAGCGGCACCAGATATTCCCGGGCGGTGACCGTCTCCCCGCCGATGGCGTCGGTGACCACCGTATCGGCGTACCAGTCCCAGATGGTGTCGATCTCCGCCGCCGCATAGGCGCCTTCCAGCTCCGACGGCGTCATGGCGTACAGGTCCCGCGGTCCCTGCACCAGCTGCCACAGTGCCGGCATCACCGCCGCCGCCAGCCCCAGAGCCGGCAGCAGGGTCAGCAGCAGGACCGGGATGCGGGCGCACAGGATCCGCCGCCGCATGTATCTGAGCGTGTCCATGGGCTGATTCCTCCTTATGGTTTTCAGTGTAGCACAATGCTGCCCCTTTGCCCAGGGGATTCACACATAGATCTCATTGCGGCGGGGCGGCAGGCGCTTGACCTCGGCATGGGGCGCGGCGGCCTCCCGCCAGGCGGCGGGGCTGGTGCCGGTCTCCCGCCGGAAAACCCGGCACAGATAGTTGGCGCCGGAAAATCCGCACAGGCTGGCGATCATTTCCAGGTTGTACTCCCGGTCCAGCAGCAGGAGCTTGGCCGCCTCGATGCGGGTGTGGGTCAGGTATTTCCCGGGAGAAATGCCCATCTCCGCCGAAAACACCCGTACCAGGTGGCACTTGCTCACCCCCAGGGCCTGGGCCAGGTCCTCCACCCCATACAGGGCCATATAATTGTTGCGGATGCTCTCCACCGCCTCCGCCACCAGGGGCGACAGGCGGCGGGGCGGCTCATCGGCGTGGGCCAGGGCGCACAGCAGGGCGTAGGGCGCGGCACCCACGGCCGGGTCCGGGGCGGCGCCGGCCTCCGGGGCGGGGGCGCTGCACAGGCGGGCCAGCTGTTCGGCGGCGGTGGGACAGGCGGCACTGTCCACAAAGCGGGGCGCGGCCAGCCCCTGCAGGAATTCGGTCACCGCCGACCCGTCCAGGCGCAGGCAGAGCAGGTGGCAGGGAGAGAGGGGCCGCAGGGTGATGGCGCCGAACCCCAGCAGGATATCCCCCGAGCTGCCGGTGGTCTGCACGGCGCCGGGGCCTTCCAGGGTACAGCCGCCGCTGGAAAGGACCCCCGTCCACAGCCCCGCCCCGTCCAGCACCAGGGGGTCTTCCCCCTGCAGTTCCCGGGTCTCGCAGGGGCGGCAGCAGCGTGTCCAGTCAAATATCAATTTCTGGCCTCCTATATCAATAAAATGCTATTTCTTTTCCCATTCTAAGCTGATATTATAAGTTTGTCAAGAAAATCAGGCGCCGCAAGGCGTCAATAAAAAAACATTTGGAGGGTACCATCATGGCCAGTATCAGCTGCCGTCATATCTACAAGATCTATCCCGGCAATGTCACCGCCGTCAAGGATTTCAACCTGGAAATCGCTGACAAGGAGTTCATCGTCTTCGTCGGTCCTTCCGGCTGCGGCAAGTCCACCACCCTGCGTATGATCGCCGGTCTGGAAGAAATTTCCAAGGGCGAGATGTACATCGGCGAGCGCCTGATCAACGACGTTCCCCCGAAGGACCGCGACATCGCCATGGTGTTCCAGAACTACGCTCTGTACCCCCACATGACCGTGTACAAGAACATGGCTTTCGGTCTGGAACTGCGCAAGATGCCCAAGGACGAGATCGACAAGCGCGTGCGTGAAGCCGCCAAGATCCTGGAGATCGAACACCTGCTCGACCGTAAGCCGAAGGCTCTGTCCGGCGGTCAGCGTCAGCGTGTTGCCCTGGGCCGCGCCATGGTCCGTAACCCGGCGGTCTTCCTGCTGGACGAACCTCTGTCCAACCTGGACGCCAAGCTGCGTACCTCCATGCGTACCGAGATCATCAAGCTGCACAAGAAGCTGGCCACCACCTTCATCTATGTTACCCATGACCAGACCGAGGCCATGACCATGGGCGACCGCATCGTCGTTATGAAGGACGGCGTCATCCAGCAGGTCGATACCCCGCAGAACCTGTACGATTATCCCTGCAACGTCTTCGTTGCCGGCTTCATCGGCAGCCCGCAGATGAACTTCCTGGACGGCACCCTGAAGAAGAGCGGCGACCAGTACATCATCGACCTGGCCGGCACCGACATTCCTCTGCCCAAGGCCAAGACCGCGGACGGCAAGCTGGACGCTTACGTCGGCAAGACCCTGAAGGTCGGCATCCGTCCCGAAGACATGAAGGATGACGAGGAATTCCTGGCCAAGCATCCCGATACCAAGATCAACGCCGAAGTGGAAGTTTCCGAACTGATGGGCGCTGAGATCTACCTGTACCTGACCTATCAGGGCCAGAACCTGATGGCTCGCGTTGCCCCGACTTCCAAGGCTCGCCGCGGCAGCAAGGTCGTCATGGCCATGGATGCCAACAAGATCCACCTGTTCGATCCCGATACCGAACTGACCATCCTGAACTGATCCGGTATCACAACAGAACCATTTTGAACGGCGGCCCCGCCTATGCGGCTGGGCCGCCGTTTTCGTAAAATCATTTGGAACAGGAAACATCATCATGCGCATCACCGAACTGCTGAGCCCGCAGCGCATTGTGCTGGGGGCCAAAGCGGCCGACAAAGCCGCTGCCATCCACACCCTCACCGAGCTGCTCAACGCCGGAGGCTGCCTGCGTGACGCGGCCCTCTACGAGCGGGAAGTCCTGGACCGGGAAGCCCAGGGTTCCACCGGCGTGGGGGGCGGGGTGGCCATCCCCCATGCCAAAAGTGCCGGCGTGGAAAAGCCCGCCCTGGCCGCCATGACCCTGTGCGAAGACCTGGACTACGGCGCCCTGGACGGCGCCCCGGTGCGGCTGATCTTCCAGATCGCGGTGCCGGACACCGACGCCAACCTGCATGTGGCGGTGCTGGCCGATCTGGCCCGGCTTTTGCTGGAACCGGATTTCTGCACCCAACTGATGGAGGCCCCCACCCCCGAAGCCTTTTTGCAGGTCATTGCCGCCCGGGAGACCCCCGCCGCGGCGGGAGACCCGCCGCCCCACGAGCCGCAGCCGGCCCAGGGGCCCTGCTCGGTGCTGGCGGTGACGGCCTGCCCCATGGGGGTGGCCCACACCTTCATGGCGGCGGAAGCCCTGGAACGTCAGGCGGCTGCCATGGGCATCTCCCTCAAGGTGGAGACCAACGGCGCCGATGGACCCCAGAATGTGCTGACGCCGGCGGAGATCGACGCCGCCAGCTGCATTGTGGTGGCGGCTG
Organism: Subdoligranulum sp. DSM 23681; assembly: GCF_057005535.1. NCBI lineage: Bacteria > Bacillati > Bacillota > Clostridia > Eubacteriales > Oscillospiraceae > Subdoligranulum > Subdoligranulum sp. DSM 23681. The sequence goes on from NZ_CM168050.1 coordinate 1,139,234, forward strand.
ACCGCACGGTGGACCTGAACCGGTTTGCCGGCAAGCCGGTGCTCATTGTGCCGGTGGCCGAAGCCCTGCGCCAGCCGGAGGCCCTGCTGCGGCGGGCGGTTTCCGGCGGTGTTCCGGTGATGAATCCCGGCGGCCGGGAGGAGGACAGCTTTTTCCCGCCGCTGTCGGCGGCCCGGGACGGGCTGCGCACCCGGGGCCGCCATGTGTACCAGCACCTGATGAACGGCATCAATCACATGATCCCCTTCGTCACCGGCGGCGGCATCCTGATCGCGCTGGGGTATTTCCTGGACCGGGCCAATGTGGGGGACCTGACCTTCGGCAGCGGCACCTCCCTGTCCTGGCTGGTCACCCAGGTGGGGCAGCTCACCTTCCGCATGATGTATCCCATCATGGCGGGCTTTGTGGGCAGCGCCATGGCCGGTCCGGCCGCCCTGCTGCCCGGTATGATGGGCGGCTATCTGGCCTACCTGGGCATGACCATCGGCCCGGAAAGTGAGTGGATCTCCTCCGGGTTCTGGGGCGCCCTTCTGGCCGGGTTCGTATCCGGCTGGGTCATCCGGGGTCTGCGCAAGCTGTTCAGCCGGTTCCCGGCCGGACTGGACCCCCTCAAAACCACCCTGCTCTACCCTGTACTGGGTCTGACCATCATGGCCCTGTTCATGGTCACCGCCATCAATCCGCCCCTGGGCCACTTCAACGACTGGCTGTACCAGTGCCTGGAATCCATGCGGGGCGGCAGCAGCATCGTTTTGGGAGCTGTGCTGGGCGGCATGATGGCGGTGGATTTCGGCGGGCCTGTGAACAAGGCGGCCTACCTGTTCGGCACCGTCACCCTGGGCGCCGGCCAGGAACGCTTCATGGCTTCGGTCATGCTGGGCGGCATGGTCCCGCCCCTGGGCGTGGCACTGGCCTGCACCCTGTTCCCCAGCCGGTTCAACAAGGCGGAACTGCATTCCTCCCTGATGAACTATCTGCTGGGCGCCTCCTTTGTCACCGAGGGTGCCCTGCCCTTCGCCCTGCGGGACCCGCTGCGGGTGATCCCCAGCTGCATGGCAGGGTCAGCCCTGGCCGGGGCGTTGTCCATGCTCTTCGGGTGCGGTGTACCGGCCCCCCACGGCGGGCTGTACCTGCTGCCCCTGGCAGAGAAGCCCTGGCTGCTGCTGGGCGCCCTGGTCCTGGGTTCCGCCCTGACCGCCGGGATGCTGGCTCTGGTCAAGCACCCGGTAACGGAAGAAAACTGAACACAAACAAAACCACCCCTGGGGGCCCATGCCCGGCAGGGGTGGTTTTTTAATCAGGAAAGAGGAATGTAGCTCAGGGTTCCCTGTTCGCTCACCAGCGGCGCTTCCACACCCGCCGCTTCACACAAGGCGGATTCCAGCGCCTGCCAGTCGGCCTCCTCGTAGCCGTCCCGGTCGATGTAGATGCCTCCCACACCCCGGGCCCGCAGTTCCGCCACCATGGCGGCGGGGTCCAGTTCGCTGGTGGCCTTGTTCCAGATATCGTTTTCGCTGCCGTCCGCCGCGCCGTAGCTCCAGCGCAGGGTGTCGGAATGCAGCACCCCGCGGTAGAGGGTATAGTCGGCCATCTTGTGGACGGGGCCGTTCTCGAAGGATTTCATATAGGGCAGCTGGTAGACCACGGCGTCCGCCCCGGAGGTCGCCTCGATCTGCTGCACAAAGGCGTCGTCACTGGCCCATGTTTCCTGCACGCCGGCGTAATCCGGCCGGAAAAAGCCCTGCTGCTCCCAGAACCCGTACCCGAAGACCAGGGCCAGGCACACCGCTGCCGCCGCCAGCCGTTTTCCCCGCAGGCGGCGCAGCAGTTCTTCCGCACACAGGGCCGCGGCCAGGATGCAGAAAAAGGCGATGTAGGAGCTGATGCGGGTATGTCCCCGGATGAGCCGTACCGCAATGGTGACCAGCGCCCCGAACCCGGAGATGGTGCCCAGCAGCACAGCGGCCAGGTTCAGCCGGGCCAGCAGCCACAGCCGGCCGGAAAGGCTCGGTTTGCGGTCCCACCGGATGCCGGTGAACAGCACCGCCAGCAGCAGCAGGAATCCCAGCACCCCCAGAATGCCCAGGTAGCCCATGGCGTTCTCGTTGAACATGATGCCCTCATCCTTGGCCAGGGTATCCCGGTATTTGGTGATGAGAGCGGCGATCTTGCCGATGCCGTACCCGTTGGGGGACAGGAGCAGGCTGCTGATGCGCATGCCGTAGATATCCCCGCCGATGGTGCCGCGCACCGCCCCGGACGTGACCGAGCCGCCCGCCCCCACCAGGGCGCCGATGACCGCAGGCACAAAGGCCACCGCCACCCAGAAGCCGATCTCCCCCACCGCGATGACGGGGGCCAGCGGTGCCTTCCAGCTGTGCTCCCGCAGCAGCAGGCACAGGGCCGTGATGCACAGCAAAAAGCAGCCGTAGAAGGGATAATAGATCATGCCGTTGTTGGCGATGAGCCAGGCAAACAACAGGGCCAGCCAGTTGCGCCTGTACCGGAAGAAGCCTTTTCCCGGGCGAAGGAACCGGTCGTCCTCCACGCACCAGAAGCAGAGTAGCACCAGCAGCGGGATACATTCACAGGCGGCCAGGCCCATGTGCCCGGCCAGCCGCTGCTGCACATAGGGGCACAGCCCGAAGGTGACCGCCCCCGCCGCCGACACCGTTCCCCGCAGGGAAAGGGCCCGGAACACACAGTAGGCGCTGAGGGTGGTGACCAGGGGGATCACCAGCACATACAGGTTGAACACCAGGGCAAAGTCCCGGGTAAACAGCCCGCAGAACCGGATGAACAGGGTGTACAGCATGCTGTAGTTGGCCTGGTAGGGGGAATCCGGCTCATAGAAGGGCCAGCCGTTGAGGCCGCCCCCCTGCAGCATCTCCTTCACCGACAGAACGCCGGTGACTCCATCCCCGCCGTACAGCAGCGGCACCGACCAGTCTATCCGGGACAGGCCGAAGCTCACATATTCCACCGCCAGGCACACCGCCAGGGCAACGCCCAGCCAGAGAAGATCATCCGCAGGGCTGCGTTTTTGCATGTTCTTGTGCATCAGGTCGTTTCCTCGCACGCTTTGTGAGCGTCATCCTCAAAATTCAGACGTTCTTCCTCCACCACCAGAGGCCGGTTCATGATGCGGGTGTTCATGGCCATGATGTACTCACCCAGAAATCCCATGAAGGCCAGCTGGACGCCGCCCATGAAAAAGACGGCGATCATGGTGGGGGCATACCCGGCGGCGAAGCTCTGCCAGGAAACCAGCTTGGCGATCAGGAAAAACAGGCCGAAGCAGAAGCTGATGAACGCCACCCCGAAGCCGAAGAATTCGGCCACCCGCATGCCCACTTTGGTGTAGCTGGTAAAGCTGAGCATGGCGGCATCGAACAGGCTGTACCAGTTGTTGTGGGTCTTGCCGGCACGGCGGCGGGGCTGTTCGTATTCGATCTCCTTGCGCTCGGGGCCCAGTTCGGCCACGATGCCCCGGATGAAAGGGGTGGGATCATGCAGGTCCCGCAGCGTACGGATGAAGCTCTTGTCGTACAGACCGAAGCCGGTGAACTGCTCGATCATCTCCACGCTGGACATCTTGCGGATGGTCTTGTAGTAACAGCCCCGCAGGAAATAGACCAGGCCGTTCTCCTGGCTCTTGGTCTTTTTGCCGATGACGATCTTGTAGCCCTTTTCCCATTCGGCCACGAACTTGGGGATCATCTCCACCGGGTCCTGGAAGTCGGCACAGATGGTGATGGTACAGTCCCCGCTGGTATGGATCATGCCGTAGTAGGGGCTGTTGAACTGGCCGAAATTCTTGCAGTTGAAGATGGCCTTTACATGCTTGTCCTGGGCGCAGATCTCCCGGATAATGGTCCGGGTCCTGTCCTGGCTCTTGTTGTCGATGAAGAGGATCTCATAATCATACTGGGGCAGGCTTTTCTGCAGCTCGTCCCGCACCGCCTCATAGATGGGGCGGGCGTTTTCCTCCTCGTTGTAGGTCGGGATCATCACCGAGATCACTTTTTTAGCCATGGTTATCCTTCCTCACCCATTCAATGGTTTTGCGGATTCCTTCTGTAAATCCGGTCCGGGGCACAAAGCCGGTGTCCTGCGTCAGGGGGGCAATGTCCGCCTGCAGGTACATGACCTGGTTCGGCCCGTAGGCCACCTGCCCGAATCCCAGGGGCAGGGCGGGATCGATGGCATCCCGCAGGGCCAGGATGTATTCCCGCAGCGGGCGGGCCTGTCCGCTGCCCAGGGGATAGACCGCCCCGTTTTGGCCGCTGCGGGCCATACGGTAAAAGGCCTCGGCGGCGTCGGCGGAGTAGAGGTAATCCCACTTCTGTTCCCCCTGGGTCAAGGGCGGGCATTGTCCGGCCAGCAGAGCCCGGATGGTCCCGGAGATCATGGTGGCGGGGCCGTCGTGGGGCCCGTACACCGAGAGGACCCGGGCCCACACATGGTCCACCCCCAGGGCGGCGGCCTCGGTCCGGCTCATGAGGCCGGCACACAGCTTGGCCATGCCGTAGCCGTTTTCCGGGTTGGCGGGGGTCTCTGGTTCCAGCATGCCTTCCACCCGGCCATACTCCGCCTGACTGCCCGCCCCCACAAAGACCCGGCAGCCCAGGGCGGCGGCCGCCCGCACCGCGTCGATGGTATACCGGATATTGTCGATCTGGGCAGGCATATCATTGCGGCCGGGGCCGATGGTATGGGCCCAGGCAAAGTGGAAGAAGGCATCGGCCTGCCCCACCTTGCGGGGCAGGGAGGCGTAGTCGGCGGCGTCACAGTCCACCTTGTACAGATTCCCGCTTTCCGGCAGGGACGCGGCCCGGGGGCTGCCCGGGCGGCAGACCGCGTACACGGTCAGGCCGTGGTCCAAAAGGCATTGGCACAGCGCCGTGCCGATGGCGCCGGTGGGGCCGGTGACCACGGCGGTTTTCAGGGTACGTTCCATGGCAGGCGCCTCCTTATTCTTCCAGCATCAGGGGGATGAACATGTTCCGCTCCAGTTCCTCCCGGGGCAGGAAGGGGGCCAGGTCCTCCAGCGGCGGGCTGACCAGGGTGCCGTCAGGCAGGCGCTTGGTACTGCTCTTGGGTTCCCAGACCTGCCGGGTATCGGTGAAGATCTCGCAGAAGACCGCGCCGTCCACGGCCAGGGCCTGGTCCACCGCCTCCTTCATTTCGGCGTTGGAGTGGGCGCACAGGTAGGGGTAGCCGAAAGCTTCGGCCAGCTTTTTGTATTCGGGGAAGGACAGGTCCCCGGATTCCGGCCCGATGCCCACCTTGCAATGTTCCTTGAACAGGTTGTTCTGGGTCAGCCGGATGGAATGATACCCCTGGTTGTTGATGAGGAAGATCTTGATAGGCAGACGGTTGGTCAGGATGGTCTGCAGTTCCTGCAGGTTCATCATGATGGAGCCGTCCCCTTCCAGGCAGATGGTGGTCCGGCGGCCCCCGCCGATGCAGGTGCCGATGGCGGCGGGCAGACCGTAGCCCATGCTGGCCACGGCGCTGTTGTTGGCCATGCGGCTGCCTTTCTGGATGACATAGGCCTGATTGCCCACCACGCAGCAGGCGCCGTTGGACACGGCGGTCAGGCTGTTCTCCGGCAGGCGGCTGCTCAGGTACCGCACAAAGGCGTAGACGTTGGCGGTCTGGCCGTTCTCCTCCCACTGACGGGGCAGCACGGCCGGGTAGTCCCGCTTCCAGCGGCGGCAGGTCTCCAGCCAGGATTCCTGACGGCACACCGGGGCCAAGGGCGCGGCGGCGGCGTCCAGTTTTCCCAGGAAATCCGCCGCGTCCGCCCAGACCGGCATCTCCACATGGAGGGTATGCTTTTTCAGCTCCGCCGCATCAATGTCCACCATGATGACCTTGGCCGCCCGGGCCCAGGTCTTCCAGTTATAGCCCACCTGGCGGATGGAGATGCGGGTGCCCACGGCCAGGATCAGGTCGGCGTTCTGGATGGCCCAGTTGCCGGGGCGGTCGCCCATGTTGCCCGCCCGGCCGCAGTACAGGGGGTTGTCGTCCTCGATGAGGTCCACCGCGTTCCAGTAGGTCACGATGGGGATGTTCAGCTTTTCGGCCACCGAACGGAAGGCATCGTACGCCCCGGACAGCCGGATGCCGTATCCGGCGTGGAACACCGGGCGCTGGGCGCCGGCGATCAGGTCCAGCACCTGCTGAATGGTGGCGTCCTCCACCGGCGGGGGCAGCTTGGCGTCGTCCTCGGCGGGGTCGTAGCCTTCCAGGGTATCGGTCTCGATGTAGCCGCCCTGGTAGTTCACCGGGATGTCCACCCACACCGGGCCGGGGCGTCCGGTGGTGGCCAGGTGCCAGGCCTTCTCCAGGATATAGCGGATGCGGGTGGGGTCCTCCACCATGACGGCGTATTTGGTCATGGGGGTGACCGACTTCACGATGTCGTATTCCTGGTCCCCCACCGCCCGCAGAGGCAGGCCGTCGGTGAACTGCATGGCATAGCGGGCGGTGGTGTCGTACCGTACCTGCCCGGAGACCACGAACATGGGGATGGAGTCCAGCCAGCCCCCCAGCACGCCGGTCAGGGCGTTGGTGCCCCCCGGGCCGGTGGTGACGCACACCGCCGCGATGCGGTTGTCCAGCCGAGCGTAGGCCTCCGCCGCCATGGCGCAGGCCTGTTCATGGTGGTTGTAGGTCACATGCAGACCGGGATGGTGCCCGAAAGCATCATTCAGGTGCATGGCACCGCCGCCCACCACCGAAAACACATCGGTGACACCGTGGGCGCACAAGAAATCGGCCACATAATCGGCCAGACGCTGACGCATAAGAAGCAACCATCCTTTACTTGATATTTGATCGGGCACAATCACCGCGGGAACCTTGCTTCGGGTTTATTCCTGGATGCCGGCCATTTCTGTGCAGATCCGGTCCATTTTACGGGCAGAAATATCCCACCCGAAACGTTCCAGCACCTTTGAGGCGGGTTCCACTTCCTGCACCAGCAATTTGTCCAGGTCCACATTATAATCAAAGGGATCCACATAGTATGCGCTATCCCGGTACAGTTCCGGCAGACAGGAAGCTCTGGCAATCACGATTTTGGCGCCCAGTGCCAATGCTTCCATGGGAGGTATCCCGAAGCCTTCATAGAAAGAAGGGAACAGGAATGCACGGCAATGTTCGATGAGCGAACGGATCATCTCATCCGATATATACCCAAGGTGAAGAATGTTCGGAGCGTCAAATTCAACGTTCTTCTGCCATTCTTCCTGGCAGCCGGCAATGGCAAAATAGCGGTCCGGATTTCGTTTGGCCGTTTCCAGGATCCACTTGAAATTCTTTTGTTTGCGGTTGGCAGAAAGAGAGAAATAGTATTCTCCGTCCTTCAGCTGTGGATAAGCTTCCCGCCAGGATTCATCCGTTCCCACCCGGCGGATGTGCTGCCATGCATTGCCGATCACATAAATCCGATCCTTAGGAACATGGTACAGTTCCGCTATATCCTGCTTGCTGAATTCCGAAACCGTAGCAAGGACCGATGCCCGTTTTGCTGCGATCCGATAGTTCAGCAGCAGCATCCAACGGGCGAAGGGGCTTTCAATGGACTGCCGCAGTTCCGGCAGTTTCGCGATCATAACATCGTGCAGAATTGCCAGACCATGGGGATAGAGCATCGGCACAATGGTGCAGGGAAACACCCCGAACCGGCGTCGCGTCAGCAGATACCACGGCAGGCAGATCTGCTCCCAGACAAGCCCTTTTAAAGCCCCGTACCGCCGTATCGCAAGGTTTTTATACGCCGGCAGATCTTCTGCATCCGGCGGGACAAGAATCTCGTATTTGTCCGGCGGAGAAATCTGATCCAGTTCTTGCAGGATTTCCCGGATAAATCTCTGTACACCGCCTGTTTCGCCGCACAGCTGCCGTCCATCAATCACAATCGGTTTCCCATGTTTCAAAATCCAGCCCTCATTTCCAAATACTGCCACATCTCTTTACTGTACCTTCTGCTTTCGAATCAAAATTTTCGTAAGGAACACAATCGTTTGTATAACGGCCTGAAGCGCATAGGCAAAAGCCAGCACATAAGCGGCACCGTTAATTCCCTGCACACGGACCAGCGTGTCTGACAAAACCAGTGTGGCGGCCACGGCCACCCCAGCCCCCACGGCCACCGCCCGGTTGCTGCCGATGGCCACCAGGATCGCATTGCCGCAGGAAGTCAGCGCATTGATGCCTGTTGCCAGGATAGCCCAGTACAAAAGGTCATAGTACTGCAGGATCTCTGCCCCGAAAATCAGCCGCATGACAAATCGGCCGGCCACCACGGCAGCCAGTTCCGCCAGAAGCACAAAACCTGTGGTAAAGACATAAGTGTGCCCCACCAGCCGGAGAAGGCTGCTGCGATCTCGGCGGTTCCATGCATCCGCAAACCGGGGTACCAGTGCGATGACGATAGCAGGCACCAAGGTGGTGATAAGCACCGTGGGGGTAAAGACAGAAGAAAAATACCCAAGCTGTTCCGTGCCTGCCAGCTTTTGAATCGAACGCCGCGGCAGTGCGGTGGTGATCACCGGAAAAATGTTGGAAAGCATCAGTGCAAAGCACACACGCAACAGCCGGACAGCAGCATTCCAGTCCCCGCGCTTCCACAACGCTATGGTTTCCACCTTGCGGAAGCACCGCCAGTCATACAATACCGCTAACAGCAACGTAGCTAGGCACATGACCGTCAACGCCGCTAGCAGATTATGTACTGCAAGATACGTGCCCACGAATGCCAAAAAACACACTGTACCACGCATCATGTTGGAGTAGCCGTTGATATACAACCGTTCATGCAGCTGCAGAGATCCCAGCAGTGTGTCGCTCAACACATTTATATTGCTGTACAACAGGTACAACAGGATCGCCCAGCGCTCCAGCGGGGAATACCCCCCAGCAGCCAACAGATATACCGCGCAGGCCACACTGGACGCTAGTGCCGTAAGCACACGGGTAAGGATATATTGCCCTTGTGTGAACCGGCCCTCCACATCCGATACCTGATAGTTCCGCAGTCCATAGTTGGCAAAGAAGCTGAACACGTTGGACACTGTCATAGCCAGCGAAAAAACGCCCGCATCCTCATAACCGGACATCCGCACCAGCAACACCGAGATCAGCCACTGCCCGAACATCAGGACCACCGACCCCATGGAATTGATGGCCGCCTGCCTTCTGTAATCCATAAGAAATCCTTTTTCTGATAGGGAATACGATAATTACGCCTGTGCCGCTTCCAGAATGACCTGGGCCATATAGTCGATCATGGCGTCGGTCATGCCGGGGTACACGCCCACCCAGAAGGTGTTGTTCATGATGAAATCGGTGTTGGTCAGCTCGCCCGCCACCCGGTAGGCGTCGGTGCCGCGGATCTGGTCGAAGCAGGGATGCTTGATCAGGTTGCCGCTGAACAGAAGCCGGGTCTGCACGTTCTTGGACTCGATATACCGGGTCATGGCGTTGCGGTCCAGGCCACTTTCCGGCCGCACCGAGATCAGGAAGCCGAACCAGGACGGCCGGCTGTTGGCCGCCGGTTCGGGCAGGATGAGCTTGTCCGCCGCGGGCTCCAGCGCCGCCCGCAGACGGTCCCAGTTATGGCGGCGGCGCTCGATGAAGGCGGGGAACTTTTTCAGCTGCTCGCAGCCGACGGCCGCCTGCATGTCGGTGACCTTGAGGTTGTAGCCGAAATGGCTGTACACATACTTATGGTCGTAGCCGAAGGGCAGTTCACCGTACTGGCCGTCAAAGCGGTGGCCGCAGAAGTTGTCGTGGCCGGAGGGGCACACGCAGTCCCGGCCCCAGTCCCGGTAGCTCTTGATGAGCCGGTTGAGCAGGGGGTTATTGGTGTAGACGCAGCCGCCTTCGCCCATGGTCATGTGGTGGGGCGGATAGAAGCTGGAGGTGCCGATGTCCCCCCAGGTGCCGGTAAACCGGGTCTCGCCGTTGATGGTGTACTGGGTGCCCAGGGCATCGCAGTTATCTTCCACCAGCCAGAGGTTGTGCTTGTCGCAGAAGGCCTTGACGGCGCTCAGGTCAAAGGGATTGCCCAGGGTGTGGGCGATCATCACCGCCTTGGTCTTGGGGGAAAGGGCCGCTTCCAGCCGGGTCACGTCGATGTTGTACTGGGGCACGGTCACGTCCACAAACACCGGCACCGCGCCGTACTGCAGCGCCGGGGTGACGGTGGTGGGGAACCCGCAGGCCACCGTGATGATCTCGTCCCCTTTCTTGATCTGGCGGTCCCCCAGTTCGGGAGCGGTCAGGGCCATGAAGGCGATGAGGTTGGCGGAGGAGCCGCTGTTCACCAGATTGGCAAAACGCACGCCGATCCACCGGGCGAATTCCTTTTCGAATTCATCCGCAAACCGGCCGGTGGTGAGCCAGAAATCCAGCGTCGCATCGGTGAGGGCGCACATCTCTTTTTCGTCAAAGACGCGGGACGCATAGGTGATGCGGTCTCCGGGGCGGAACTCCTCTTTCTTTTCCTTGAAATCGTGGTAATACTGCGCCACAAGGGCCTTGATCTGTTCACGGGCTTCGGCTTCGCTGGACCAGGTTTTCTGCATGGTGTCCTCCTTCGTTTCAAACAGACTCCACAGGGAGCCGTATCATGGGTTTATTCAGCCGGCGCTCCGGCGTAGGTCAGATAATACATGACGGTGCTTTCGGATACTTCCTCCGACGTATGGCAGACCAGTTCCACCCGGTACAGCCCGTCTTCGGGGATCGCCGGCATGGCGGACGCCGGCGCCGTCATTTCAAGGTGCTGGGGGTCCCGGGCCGCCTGTACGTCCAGGGTCCCCACCGAAGTGCCGTCCAGGAGCACTTCAATGGTAAACTGCTCCTGTCCGTTGCTGCTGAACAGCTCATCGTCCGTGTCCACCCGCAGCACAAAGCCCTTTTCGTGGATGGCATCGGCGGCCAGCAACAGATCGGCCTGTGAGACCGTCTCAAAGTTGTACTGCTTTTCCCGCCGGTTGATGCCGGTGGCCTTGGTCTGGTAGATGGGCAGGGAATTCTTGCCCAGGTCTTCGGTGGAGAAGGCCGACGGGATCTGCACATTGCGGGAGCAGTAATACACCACCGGCTCGCTTTCCGGGATCCCGAATTCCGGCACCAGTTCATTGTTATCCTGAATAGCGCCCATCTGCCAGGGATGGATGAGCACCGCGTTCTGGCTGTTGACATCGGCCAGCATGGCCAGTGCCGTTTCGTCGTTGGTCTCCTTGGCCGCCCGGATATCGCACTGGATATCCGAGACGTCCCGCTCATGATAGCCCGGGTCCCAGCCCAGCTGGGCATATATTTCCTGGGTGAAGTCGCCCAGGGCGTAGGTATTCTGCGGGACCTTGGCCTCCACCTCGGCCGCCACATCCAGCAAAGACTGCATGGAGTAGGTCCCGGTCTCGATCCGTTGGGACAAAACCGGCACCACACCGGTCACCGCGGCAAGGGACAGCCCGCACAGCGCCACCGTCATGAATCCGCCGACGCCGGCGAGGGCCCCCTGCCAGACAGCACGGCCCTGCAGGGATTCCTTCGCCGCGGGCAGTACCAGGGATGCCAGCACCGCCATGCAGAGGATCTGATAGGGCTGGATGCACATGGTCCCCGCAGCAGCGCGGTTGAAGTAGTAATAGCTCTGGCCGATGCCCATAACACCGAACAGTGCCAGGAAGAAACGGGGTTCCGTCTGCCGGTCGGGAGCAATGGGAAGCCAGGATGTCACCGTCAGTCCCAGAAGGATGCAGCCGCTGAACAGCAGAATGGGCAGCAACCAGGAAATGCCGTCGCTGTTCAGCAGATTGGAGGACAGTCCCTGGGTGTATCCCTGCCCGCCCAGCAGCGGATAGAAGCAGGCCCGCAGGATCAGCGGACCGCCGCACAGCAGGTTGTACAGGTTCACAATGGCCATCATGCCGGCCACCGCCGCCGCACTTCCCGCCACCGTCTGTAGGTAGACCTTCCACATGGACCGGGCATAGGGTTTCTGACGGCGCCAGCCCCACAGCCAGATGAAGAGGGAAAATGCCGCCGTGGCCACCAGGCCGCTGTCGGTGTTCCACACAATGGCAAGGCAGCACAGCAGATATCCCGCCGACATCCGGCGAAGGCTGAACCCGCCCTTGTCCACACAGTGCAGGGTATACAGCAGGACGGCCAGCGGCCACAGATGCCGCAGGGGGATGGTCTGTAAATAGGCTGTCTCCATATTGGCCGTCACGCAGGCCGATGCCAGCAGGGCCAGGGCAGCCACAGCCCGGGAGCGCACGGTTTTCAGCAGGATGGCGGCCAGCAGCGTCTGCGTTATGACGCCGCACAGCGCCAGCAGCAAAGCCACCGTCTGGGCTTTGTGGCCGAACAAATGCAGGAAGGGCCAGAAAAAGATGGCATAATGGCCGTACATGCCGGTGGTACGGATGGTGTACGGTTCACTGAACGCCGCGTTGTAGATGCTCTGGGTGACCGCGGTGACATGGTGAATCTGATGGCCGCTGCCGTTGAGCAGATTGGGCACATAGCACACCGCGGCATAGGAAAAGATCGCAAACAGGTAGATGCCCGCCACAGGCAGCCAGCTCTGTGTCTTCTGTTCCGTGCCGGTCAGCCAGGGCCACAGCATGAAGGCGAACACGGCGATTGCCCCCAGCATCAGCCAAGCGGGGAACCCGGTCCAGACGCCATCCGCGGGGAAGCGGGAAACCAGAGCGGCCAGCCCCGCCGCAAATACCACGGCACCCACCACGGCTGCGCCCCAGCGCAGTGCGGGCAGCGACGGCAGCCCGCGGCGGTGCAGCCAGACCAGCCCGTGATACAGGAGCATCTGCAGCACCAGCGCGCCGGCGATGCACAGATAGACCCGGATCAGCTGGCTGCTCTGGTCGGTGGCACCAAACGTATACAGCGCTGCGCACAGCGCCGCCATGGCCGCCGCCGTGGCCAGAAAAAAGCTGTTTGCCCGACAGTTCAGGTCAGAATTCATGGCTTGTATATCCCTCTTTCCCCTTGTTTTTCAGGGCCACAGGCTGATGCGCCGGGAAATGATGTTGTCATCCCGGACGGTGACAAAGTAATCGCCGTTTTCATCCGGTTCGGTCCGGGGCAGGTCCCGCAGGCAGGCTTCATGCCAGACTTCGCTGCCGTCCTCCCCCAGAGTGATATAGCTCAGGATCGCATCCGCCGGGACCTTATCCCCCTGGATGTAGACCTTCACGCTGTCCGCATAGCGGGTCATATCGTCGGTGACATGTGCCACCCACGCCACGTCATATCCTTCGTAATCGCGGGCATAGCACAAAAAGTAAATGGGTTCGCCGTTGGGCTGGGGATCGTTTTCCCACGCATCCACATGGTAGGCATTGCGGCTGCAGTCGCCGTACCGCAGGAAGAAAGCCTCCTGGGCGCCCTTATCGCTGCCCCAGACATTGAACTCGCACACCAGGGGCGAATCCTGGGGCACATCCGCCGCCAGTCCGGCCTCCACACTGTCGCACAGGAATTCGTAGGTGGCGCGCTTCTCCGTTCCGTTGTGCTGGCGGGTGGCCGCCCGCTGATAGGCTCCGCAGGCCGTCAGCCCCAGGATGACCACCACGGCAAGCACGACCATGCCCCAGCGGGCATACCGGCTGCCGCGCACCAGGCGGAACAGCCAGACCAGCACCACCAGGACCATCAGGGCCACACCGAAAGATTCCACCGCCGCCGGGATGTACGCGGTGGTCCAGGTCACCCAGCCGTCCTGATACTTGCCGGACAGGCCCACCAGAAAGGCCGGTCCCGCCAGCATGGACAGTCCCATCAGGAACAGAAACACACTCTGCCTTTTATCCGGTTCCGGACGGCCCAGCCACAAAAAGCAAACCACCACGGCTGCCAGCACCAGCGGCCAGAAAAAGTCCCCTGCCGTGTAGGAAGTGGGGTGGTAGTCAGACAAAAGGATGGTATTCAGCGGGAATCCGGCGGACATCTGCTGCACCCAGGTCAAAGCGATCTCCTTCAGATCAAAAGAGGCCTGCACGCCGGCATAGGACTGGCTCCCGGCAGAGGTATTCAGCCGGGAACTCATCACATACAGGCACAGCGCCGCCACTTCGCCGCCCAGGAACGGCAGGCCGAGGCGCACCGCTTTCCAGAAGCGGGGTTCCAGCACAAGCGCCAGAAACCCCAGCATGAGGATATAGGTATATCCGATTTCGTAGGTGCCGCAGGTCCAGAATGTCAGCAGCGCGCCCAGCACGCCCCAGCGCCAATGCCCCGTCTTATGCAGCGCCACCATGCACAGTCCTGCCAGAAGGGCCGGACACAGGGCCATCTGCGGCAGGGCTTCGTAGCTGAACATTCCGTTGCTGGACCAGTCCGTCCACAGGCAGAGCATCAGGGGCAGCAGGGCAAAGAGGGCTCCGCCCAGCCGTTTGCGGCCGGTGGCTTTGGTCACAAGCAGGCCCAACAGGGCTGCATCCACCAGGGTATGGCCGATGATGAACAGCCGGTACCGGTCAATATTGCCCTTGAACCAATAGCGCAGGGGCACCGGAAGGGTGGAAAAAGGGAAAAAGCGGCTGTTCTGCAGGGTAAGAGCCTTCCAGATGCCGGCCGTTTCCTGTTTCATCAGCTCCCACACGGAGCCGTGTGTCAGTTCGTAATAAGACCTGAGGTTGTTGACCTGATCGTCCCCGCCCAGCGGCGCCAGCAGCGTGACCCTCAGATAGCTCACGGCCGCCGCCAGTGCCACTGCCAGCAGTATCCACCAGAACCAGGCCGCCCCCGTGAGAGCGCGGACATTTCTTTTCAGTGTTTCCTGTTGCTTTTTCACCTTGTCTGTGTTCTCCTCTGTCATCAGCATCCGTGCAGGAATTCCGCGATCTCCGCATCCATCTCCGCCGGGATATCCCCGCCTGCCAGCCAGACCTTGCCGAAACGGCAGGTCATGCGCATGCACTCCTCTATATGCCAGCGGGGATGCCAGCCGAAAGCAGCCTTGAGCTTGCTGCAGTCCAGCTTGAGGAAGTTGGCTTCGTGGGGGGCATTGGCTTCGGCGCGGTTCTCCCACCGGGCGCCTTCGCCCCAGCAGCGGCAGAACAGGTCCACCAGATCCCCGGTGGTGACGCAGTCGCAGTCGTCCGGGCCCACATTGTAATATCCCGCGAAGGCCGGGTCCTCATACTGGGCCTTGGCGATCATCAGATACACCGCCAGCGGTTCCAGCACATGCTGATAAGGGCGGGTCGAATAGGGATTGCGCACCCCGATCGCCTCGCCCTTGGCCATGGCACGGATGCAGTCCGGAATGATCCGGTCGTTGGCGAAGTCCCCGCCGCCGATGACATTGCCGGCCCGGGCGGTGGACACCGCCACCCCCATGCCGTCCAGGAAGCTGCATTTATAGCTGTGGGTCACCAGTTCGGAGCAGCTCTTGCTGTTGGAGTACGGATCGTACCCGTCCAGAGGCTCATTTTCCCGGTAGCCCCAGTGCCATTCCTTATTTTCGTATACCTTGTCGGTGGTGACGTTGAGCACCGAACGGGGCGGCTGTGCCGCCGTGCGCACGCATTCCAGCAGGTTCACGGTGCCCATCACGTTGGTCTCGTAGGTGTAGCGCGGGTCCTTATAGCTGTCCCGCACAATGGGCTGTGCTGCCAGATGCAGCACGATCTCCGGTCTTGCCTGCTCAAAGGCCGCCTTCAGAGCGTCCATGTCCCGGATGTCCCCGATGACGCTGGTCATCTTTCCGTCCAGATCCGCCATGCGGAACAGGGCAGGGTCGGTGGGCGGTTCCAGGCTGTATCCGGTGACCAGGGCACCGGCGCCGGTGAGCATCCGGCACAGCCAGGTTCCCTTGAACCCGGTATGCCCGGTCACAAACACCCGTTTGCCTGCAAAGAAATTCAGGTCCAGCATCAGTCGTTCCACACTTTCCAGGGCGCCTTGCCTTCCGCCCACAGTTTTTCCAGCTGGTTTCTGTCCCGCACAGTGTCCATGCATTTCCAGAATCCCCCGTGGCAGCGGCTCTGCAGCTGCCCCCGGGCGGCCAGGGTCTCCAGCGGTTTCTTTTCCAGGACGGTCTCGTCCCCTTCGATGGCATCAAAGATCTCCGGGTTGCAGACCATGAACCCGATGTTGATCATGCTGCCGTCCATCTCCTGCTTTTCCCGGAACCCGGTCACCAGACCGGTGTCATCCACATCCAGCACCCCGAACTGCTGGCCCACATTGTAGCTGGACATGGTCACCGCCTTGCCGTGGGCACGGTGGAAGCGCTCCAGCTCGTTCAGGTCGATGTCGGACACACCGTCGCCGTAGGTCAGCATAAACGGCTCCTCCCCCACATAGGGGCGCACCCGCTTGATGCGGCCGCCGGTCATGGTGTTCAGACCGGTGTCCACCACCGTCACCTTCCAGGGTTCAGCGTGCGAGTTCAGCACCTGCATGGAATTGGTGGCCAGATCAAAGGAAACATCCGCGTTGTGCAGATAGTAGTCAAAGAAATACTGCTTGATCACATCCTGCTTGTACCCGGCGCAGATGATGAAATCGGTGTAGCCGTAATGGGCATACCCTTTCATGATATGCCACAGAATGGGTTTGCCGCCGATCTCCACCATGGGTTTGGGTTTGAGAACGCTCTCTTCGCTGATGCGTGTTCCAAACCCGCCGGCAAGAATTACTACTTTCATACTGTCACCTACCTGATTGCATGCTTACTGATAATTCTACCATATCCGGCGGCTTTTGACAATGAGTGGGAATACTTTTCACTTTGTTCATTTGTTGAATTTCCTTGGGTGATATGGTACACTGACTTTATATAATAACACGAAATTTCTTTGTAAATTGCTGTCACATTTTCTGCTGCCGGACATGGAGCCGCCGGAAAAGAAAGGGGTCAATATGCCGAAAATCGGGATCGTCATCTCCAACTACAATGGCTGGCGGGATACCCGGGTCTGTCTGGAAAGTCTGCGCCATCAGACATTCCGGGATTTCGAGGTCATCCTGCTGGATGATGCCTCCACCGATGATTCGGTGCAGCAGCTGAGCGGCATGCTGGACGACAATGTGGTGTTTTTGCCCCAGACGCGCAACCAGGGCTTTGCCGCCATCAACAACCTGGGCATCCGGCGGGCGCTGGCGGACGGTGCGGACTGGGTGATGCTGCTGAACAACGACACCGCCTGCGCCCCGGATATGCTGGAAACCCTGCTGCAGCAGACCCCGCCGGATGGGGTGAGCTGTCCCAAGATGCTTTTCATGGACCCGCCGGACGAGATCTGGTTTGCCGGCGGCACCCTGGACCGGAAGACCGGCAAGGTGGTCCATCTGGGCGGGCACGCCAAGGACGGGCCCGATTTTTCCCGGAAAAAGCAGGTGGGGTTCATCACCTTCTGCTGTGTCCTGCTGCCCCGGAAGGTCATCGAGGCTGTGGGCTACCTGGACGAATCGCTGTTCATGTACTGTGAGGATGTGGACTACTGCATCCGCCTGACCGATGCCGGCGTGCCCATGTGGTACCTGCCGGATGCGGTGCTGCACCACAAGGCCGGCGGAACCGCCGGGGGCATGCTCTCGGTATACTACATCACCCGCAACACCCTGACCCTGCGCTGCCGGGGCCGTTCGGCGGCTTTCCGCCGTCTGGCCGGGACCCTGGCGGCCCTGAAGGGCGGTCTGTGCTGTCTGGCTGCGGCCGCCCTGGGGCATCACAAAGGCCGCAGCTACGGCGAATGGCGCGGCGCCGTGGACTTTCTGAAAGGCCGCACCGGCCGCATGCCCGCCCCCTGAGAACTGTACCGGACAAGGAGTGATCGTATGCCCCCTCTCATCTCGGTGGTAGTCCCTGTATATAACAGTGCCCCTTATCTGGAAACCTGCCTGCGGAGTCTGCTGGCCCAGACCTGGCAGGACTGGGAAGCCATCCTGGTGGATGACGGCAGCACCGACGGTTCCGCCCGCCTGTGTGACACCTGGGCAAAGAAGGAGCCCCGTCTGCGGGTGATCCACCAGGAAAACGCAGGGGTCTCTGCGGCCCGCAACGCCGGCATCGCGGCGGCCCGGGGCGACTATCTGGCCTTCGTGGACGCGGATGACTGGGTGGAGCCGGACTATCTGCAGACCCTGTTCAACTGCATCGGTTCCCACGATATGGCGGTGTGCTGTGTCTGGGATCTCTCCGACTGGAACGAAAAAGTCTGCGGCGAGACCGTCTCCCTGCAGGTGCTGCGCACCACGCCTTCCCGGTACGCCAATCCGGTCTTTATCAACTATGCCTGCAACAAGCTGTACCGCACGGCCCTGGTCAGGCCCGCCATCCGGTTTCCCGAGGGGGTGCGCCGGTGTGAGGACGCCTACTTCGCGCAGGATTGTCTGCTGGCCTGCCGCAGCATTGCCGTCTGCCCCGACAAGCTGTACCATTACGAGCAGCACGAAGGGTCGGCGCTGCATCGGTTTTATACCGGCGTGTGCCGGGACGAACTGCCGCTGATGGAACGACAGCATGCCCTGTTCCACCCAGCCGCCCTGCCGGCGGAGGAGGAAGCGGCATACCGCGTCTGGGAATACGGAAAGGTCCTGGCTGTCTGCCGCTACATCCGGCAGTATGCACCGGACAGAGCCACGCGGAAGGCCTACCTGCAGCGCTGGGTCACCGCACCGGCGGTCTGGCACGCCCTGAAAGCCCTGCCTCCCTGCCTGGGCCGCAAGGCAACAGTCCTGAACCTGCTGACCGGCCTGCGCCTCAGACGGCTGTGCATCGCCTTTCTTGAATATCTCTGCCAATAAATTTTCGCAGACCCAAAAGAGGAGAGTGGATTCCATGATGGCTTCCGCCGCACCGAAAATTTCCATTCTGATGCCGGTGTACAATGTGGAGCCCTACCTGCCGCAGGCAATCGACAGTGTACTGGCCCAGACCATGCCCGACTTTGAACTGATCTGCGTGGACGACGGTTCCACCGACGGCAGCGGTGATATTCTGCGCCGCTATGCCGCCCGGGATGCCCGCATCCGCCCGTTGTTCCATGACACCAACCGGGGTCTTGTGGCCGCCCGCAAAACCGCAGCCGCCGCTGCCCGGGGCCGGTACATCCTGCTGCTGGACAGCGACGATACCCTGTTCCCCACCGCCTGTGAGACTGTATGGCGGGAGGAAGAAAAAAATCCCGTGGACATCCTGCAGTTCGGCACACAGGTCCGATTTGAAAGCCCGGTGCCCGAGCCGGAAAAGGCCCATCTGCGGGAGACTCTGCAGCCAGGCCGTTCCCGCCAGGGGGACCTGCTCACCCCCTGCTACCGGGACCGTCTCTGGAGCCATACCCTGTGGAACAAGGCCTACCGGGCCGGCCTGTGGCAGCAGATCCTGGAATACATCTCTCCGGCCTACATCAATATTGCCGAGGACGAGTACCTGTTCTTCCTGCTCTCGTATTTTGCCCGCAGTTACCGCGGCATCCCGGAACCGCTGTACTGCTACAATCTGGGCCGGGGCCTGACCGGGCAGATTACCATGACCGCCACCCAGTTTGGCAGCCATGTGGCCGGTGCCGCCGCTTACGACGCCATTGAGGAATTTCTCAACCGTACCCAATCCCTGTCCCGTCTTGCCCCTCTTCTGGCAGACATGCGCCGGGAAGCCCTGACCGCGCTGGTCTGCCAGTGGTTCTCCCGTCTGCCCGTTGCGGACAGCAGAACCGCTTTCCGAACGCTGGTAGACACCTGGGGTCTCCTGCCGGTTTTGGAAGAGCTGGTCAACCGGTATTGGGACAACCTGGATGACATTCTGGCCCGTCTGGTGCCTTCCTCTGCGCCCGTGCGGGAGAAGAAAGGAATTCCAGTCCGTACAATAGGTGTTTTTTATTACAGAATGGCAAACGGCGGTGTGGAACGGGTCCTCTCTTACCTGCTGCCTCTGTGGCGCTCCATGGGGTACCGGGTGGTGCTCATGACCGAGCAGCCCCCCTCTCCGGAAGATTATCCCCTGCCGGCGGACCTGGAGCGGGTACAGATCCCCGCCACCGAAAATTCCGCCCGCCGGAGTTATCCTTCCCGGGCCCGGGCATGGAAGGAGACCGTGGAACGGTACGGCATCGACACCGTGGTCTACGCGGCCCACGTCTGCGCCCTGCTTCCCTGGGACCTGCTGGTCCTGAAAGGGCTGGGCTGCAACTGCATCGTGCATTCCCACAGCATCTTCTCCTTCCTGTATTACGAGGCCATGCCCAACCGCTTCACCCTGACCCACGCCTATCGTCTGGCCGACCGGGTGGTGACCCTGGCCCGGGTCTGCAACACCTATTGGGGAAACTTCTGTCCCTCTTTCTACATTCCCAACCCGGTGGGAAAGCTGTGCCCGCCGGAGGAGGTCTC
Organism: Subdoligranulum sp. DSM 23681; assembly: GCF_057005535.1. NCBI lineage: Bacteria > Bacillati > Bacillota > Clostridia > Eubacteriales > Oscillospiraceae > Subdoligranulum > Subdoligranulum sp. DSM 23681. The sequence continues at coordinate 1,159,628 of NZ_CM168050.1, forward strand.
CCGCTGCACCGCTCCCAATCTTTTATGGGTGGGCCGCCTGAGCCCTGAAAAGCAGCCGGCCGATGCGCTGCAGGCCTTTGCCCTGATCCGCCGGCAGATTCCCGAGGCCACCCTGACGGTGGTGGGCACCGGGGAGACCGACGCCCCGCTGGAGGAGCTGCAGACCCTGGCACGGACCCTGCATCTGGAGGATGCTGTCCGGTTTGAAGGGTTCCAGGCCGAGGTGGGCCCGTACTACCGGACCGCCGCGGCCCTGCTGTTCACCTCCCGGTACGAAGGGTTTCCCATGGTTCTGGTGGAGAGCAAAAGCCATGGCGTGCCCATCGTGATGTACGACCTGAGCTACCTGGAAACGGTGCGGGACCAGCGCGGGGTCATTTCCGTTCCCCAGTCCGATGTTTCCCGGCTGGCGGAGGAAACCGTCCGCCTGCTGCGGGACGGGGAATACCGGCAGCGCATGCGTGCAGCGGCACGGCGCAGCGCCGAAGATCTGGCCGCCTTTGATCTGGCCGGGGCCTGGCGGGCGGTGTTCGACAGCCTGGAGACCCCCACCGGGCAGGCCTATGTGGCGCCGGCGGAATCCCGCCTGATGATGAACCTGCTGCTGGACAACGCCCAGTCGGGCAGCCAGGGTGCGGTGCGGTCCCTGGCGGGCGACGAGAAGGCTCTGCGCCTGGTCAACTCCAAGTTCATGCAGATCGCTGATCGGTACTGGTCCCTGACCGACCCTGTAAAAGAAGGGCTCAAACGGGTCCGCAAACGGCTGCGCAGGCGGCTGTCCTGAGTTGCCGTTTCCCCCGGATACAAGAAAAAACGCCGGCTGCCCCAAAGGCAGCCGGCGTATTGTTTTGCCGCGCATCCGGTGCGCCGCTTTTACTCTTCTTCTTCCAGCTCGCGGGCCAGTTTCCAGAGCTCCTCCAGCGTTTCCACTTCCGCCAGCCGTGCTTCGTCCACCTCCACACCGATGGCTTCGCCCAGCTGCCAGGCCAGCTCGATCAGATCCTCCTGATCGGCCCCCAGCTCGGACAGGGTGGTGGCGGGGGACAGTTCACTCTCATCGCAGCTGAACTGTTCCGCCAGAATCTCTTTCAGTTCCTGCTTGGTCATATCGCAGTTTCCCCCATTCCTGCGGCCGCAGACGGGCCGCTTGCTTTCTTTTGCCCTATGATACCCAATCGGCGCCTGCACCGTCAAGAGGAGAAGCCACCTATCCTGTTAGAAATCCCGGGAATTTTCTTGTGCAAACTCGACAAGAGCCCCCGCCGCGCCGCGCTGTACCGTTTGTTTCACCCCTTGCCCTGCCGCTGGCTCTGGGTACCGAAATAGAAGGCCACCACCATGGTGACCACGGTCATCACCGTGTCCGGCTGCAGCGCGCCCTGCAGGGCCAGGACCGCAAACACCCCGATGACCACCAGGGTCACAATGGTCTTGACCTTGACCAGCGCCGCCAGGTTTTTCCAGAATTCTTCCATGCCTTGCCTCCCCCCTCAATCCCCGCCGGAATGGACCGGCAGATTCTCGCATTTTTTCATGATGTGGGTCACGGCGGGGTCACCGTCCCCCAATGCCATGTAGGGGTCATAGCAGCTGCGCAGCGTCTCCACCCCATAGGGCGGCACCGCCCGCTCCTGGATGTAGTGCAGGCCCAGGTCGATGACCTTGGCCCGCAGCAGCCCCTTCACCCCATCCCGTATGGCCTTTTCCTCCTTGCGGCCCTGGGTCAGGCGGGCGGCAGCCCAGCCGCCGAAGGCCGTCAGCAGCGGCAGCAGCGCCGTGATCAGGCCGGAAATCATCTCCATTTCCATCACCCCGCATCTCCGTCCGCCCAGACGGACCGGTACAGGCCCAGCCGGTCCAGCTGTCGGGCCTGACACACCGCCAGGATGGCATCCGCATCCCCCTGGGTCACCGGTCCGATGGTGATGGTCTGCAGCCGTCCCGCCGGCTGCTGCGCCGTGGTCTTTGCCGGACGCTGCACTGCGCTTTCCTCGGGCTGGTAGGTATACACCTGGCTGCCGGCGGTGGTGAAGTCCCCGTCCAGCCAGACCAGCGGGTTGCGCCGGGTGCCGCCCAGGATCACCTCAAAATGCAGATGCGCCCCGGATACGTTGCCGGTCTCCCCGGTATACCCGATCAGCTGGCCTTCCCGCACCGTCTGGCCTTTTTCCACGCAAAAGGAGGACAGATGGGCATAGCGGGTCTGCAGGGTAACGCCTTCATAATCCCGGTGCCGGATGCGCACCATGGTGCCGTAGCTTTGCATGCCGGTCCGGGTGTGCCCGTCCCAGGTCTGGGTCTCCTGCACCGTGCCGTCCTCCGCCGCATACACCGGCTTTACCACGCTCCCGCCCTGGTTGGTGCGCAGGTCGATGGCCTCGTGGCGGCTGCCGTCACTGTAAAAGTATCCCGCCGTCAGCACATGCAGGGCCAGGGGCCAGGTCAGGAGCACGTCTCCGTTTGTCAGTCTCATACTTTTCCCTTTCCGCCGTCAGGCGATCCGCTGCCATTTGTACACTGCCAGATAGGGGGGCATGTTGTTGTGGGCCTGCCCGCCGCCGGGATTTGACACGGGGAATGTGCCGCCGGTATTGGTAAATCCGGCCACGGTGCCATCGTACCCAGGCTCGTACAGACTGGTCAGGTTTCGCGACGACCAGTAGGACATCTGTCCCAGGCTTGTGGGCAGTTCCGGCTGTGTCAGCGCGTGCTTTTCTTCGCCGCCGGTGGACCCGACTTCATGGGAGGCATCCCGGCCGAAGGTAAACCGCCCGGTGATCTCCTGCCAGGTACCGTATCCGAAATGCTGTGCCACCTTTTCGGGGGTGGACAGGTCGGCGCTCTGCCCCGCCACCGGTGCCCAGTCAAAGATATACCCCACCGGCAGCTGGAACCGGGCGTCCGCCTGGGGCCGTGTATAGTAGTTGGACAGGTCGATCTGCGCCCCGGTATCCACCCAGGCGCCGGTATCCTCGTCCCAGGTCCAGATGGTGTCGGTGGAGCCGATAATGGCCCATTGTCCGTTGCTGCCCGTGGGATAGCTGCCTGTGAGCTGGGCCGCATCGGCATACCAGCCCAGGGCCCCCTGGGTGATGGTCTGGGCCTGCCCGCACCAGTAGCGGGCGTTGTTGCTGTTTTCCCCCTCCCGAAGTCCGGTGCCGCCTTCCGCCCAGCTCCGGGACAGGTCGGCGCCCGCCCGGGCCTGCTGGACGGCCTCATCCACCTGGGGCAGTTTTTTCAGGGCCGCATCCAGTTCCGCGCCGGTCAGGGAGCTGTCATAGTAGGTCTGCACATCCGCCATCGGCGTTCCCCCTTTCCCGCCTCAGTCCAGCTCGGTCAGCCGGCCGGTCAGGAAGGTTTCCAGCTCCTGCACCGCCGCCAGGGCGGACTCGTCCAGCAGCACGCAGTTGGCGCGCTTGTTGCTCTCGGTGATATTGCCGTCACCGTCGATCACGCTGTACATGTAGGCACAGCGCTTGCCTTCGGCGGTGGTGTGTACGGTAAAAGCCGTCAGTTTTTTCATACGGTCTCCTCCATTTCTTCCAGTCTGGCCCACTCCGCCGCCACGGCGTCGGTGAGGGCATCCAGTTCTTGGGTGCGGCGGGCCGTCCGGGCGGCCACAAAATCCAGCTCGGTCTCCCCGGCCGCGTCCGGCACGCCGCCGCTGTCCGGCACCGCGTCGGCGTAACAGTCGCTGTATCCCTGCTGGGGTGCCAGGACCAGCCAGTCAAAGGCCGTGCCCGCCGGCCCGTGGACCAGGGCGTTCCGGCCCTGTTTTTCCACCCAGAATCCCGGACCGGCCCCGGTCACCAGCCACTGGGGCAGGGCGTGGGGGTCCAGGCATTCCTCCAACACCGGATGGATCACCAGCAGGCAGAGCCCCTCCTCATCCAGAATGCCGCTGCCGTTGTCACAGAAGATGGCGGCGGGGCTTTCCATGGCGTTCAGGGCCCGGTTTCCGTAATGCCCGGTGGCGACGATGCGGTTCTTGGCGCCGGAGCACCCTATATTGCCGTTGACGTAAAACCCCTGGCCGTAGATGCGCACCGCATTGTCATAGGCCTGGATCTGGGCGTCGTTCTGGCCGGCCACCCCATTTTCCAGATACATCTGGTAGCGGCAGCGCTGGATGCGGGCGTTGATGGTGTCGCTGCCATAGACCGCCCCGCTGAGATAATTCACATGTCCGCTCTGGATGTCGGAGTAGGGGTCGTAGGTGTAGCCCACCTGCAGACTTCCGGCGGCGTTTTTGTATCCGATTCCGGTCAGGCCGGAGGTGGAAAAGATCGCCGTCATGCTGCGGTTGAACCAGCTCCAGTTGTTTTCCATGCCGGAGCGAAGTGCCCCGCCGGTATAGCTGTTGAAGCCGTTCCACTGGAACCGGGTATAGTCTTGGTCCGAACCGGCCCGGAGCGACGCCCCGTTGCCGGCCACCAGCGCCGCGCTGTTCAGGTCAATGGTCAGCGCACCATTCTGGCTGGCCAGGGTACCGCTTTTGATGTTGTCAGCGTTCAGGTTGGTCACGTTCACCCGGCCGGCATCGATGGTGCCGGTGGTGATGTTGGCGCCGTTGATGGTGGTCTTGCCCTCTCCGGCCAGATCGGTGAAGCTGACCGTACCGGTCAGGTCGATGACCGCGCTGGAAAGCTGCACCCCCGCCGCCGTCAGGCTCAGTCGGGTGTTCCTGACCCCATCGATCTCCAGGGAGGGGCTGTCCGCTTCCAGCGTACCGGTGCCCTGCCGGATGTTCACAAAGAGGTAAAGGCGGGTCACGGCCCGGGAATCCAGCTCCATCCGCCGTTCCAGCTCGGTCCAGTCACACACAGCCCCCGAGCTGCCCTCCGAGGCCAGAATGGCCAGGGTACTGCTCTGATAGCTGCCGTCCTCATGCATGGCAAACAGCGTGATGTATGCCTGGTTGCCCGCCCCGGCGACCTGGATCTCCCGGGTGATGCGATACCGCAGCCGGACCTGCAGGGCAGCCCCCGCCAGCACCGGCAGGTCCTGTTCCGGCAGGTCCATGACCGCCCCGCAGCTGCCGGTGCCGTCCCCCTGCAGGGTGACCTGCTGCCCGTTCAGGGTGACCGTGCCGCCCGCACCTTCGGAGGAACTGCCCCGCCGCCAGACCGCCGATGCCAGACGGTTTCCCGGGAAATCCTGCTGTGCACTGAGTTCCAGGCCGTCCACCGTGGTCTGCATTTCCAGCACCTTGCCCTGCAGATCCCGGTAGCTGCGGGTGTTCACGGCGGTGGTGGTGTCCCGTCGGGCGTTGCCGGTGCTTTCCAGCTCCATGGTCTGACCGCTGATCCGGCGCTTCATCACCAGGGTGCGGCGTACCTGCCCGTAGGCGTCCACCACATCCAGGGCCGTCCCGGGACGGATCTCCGGCACAAACGGCATGGTCAGGCGCAGGGGGGTATACCCCATCCCCTCCACCGAGGCAAACACCGTGCGGGCTACCGGTTCCAGGGCGGCGGCGCTGTCGGTGGTCAGCAGCAGATTGCCCCGGATCACCAGGGCATTGGTCCCGGTCTCTGCCGGGGGCCAGATGACCCCCACATCCCCATCGCTCTGTTTCAGCTGCACCTTGTCCACCGGGGCCGTCTGGTAGTCCTCGTACTGCAGGGACCCCTGCAGATAATAGCCGGCTTGCTGGGACACACGCCACACCGCCTCTTCCGCCGTGCGCAGGATCCCATCGGACAGGCGCAGCCCCACCGGCACAGCCGCCTCCCCGGGGGCCGCGATCGCCGGCATGCCCTCCATCCGGGAATACCAGGCCAGTTCCAGCTGTCCCTCCGCCGTCATGCGGGCAAACCGGCCGTTGGCCTGGGCCGTCCACTGCAGCAGCTGTCGTCCGGTCACACTGCCCCCGTCAAAGGGCCGGATCTGGTAATCCCCCTGGGGCAGCCCGTCCAGGGTCCCCGCCGCCGGTTCCACCCCGCAGGCCTCGCAGAGCCTTTTCAGGAAGTCGGCCATGGTCAGGGGGAAGGGGGTTTCTTCCAGCCAGTGGGACATATCCCGGTCGAACAGGGTCATGCGGTCATACGCGGTGATGCTGTACACGTTGGCACTGTCCTTGGTGGGCTTTTCGGCCAGAAAGATGCCCACCTGGGTCTCGGTGCCGGCTGCGGTATCCAGACGCAGCAGGGTCAGTTCCTCTCCCTGGGCGATGCGCAGCCCGTTTTCCGGCGCCCACAGTTCGATCTCGGCGCAGGCCGCACAGGCCGCACCGGGGCACAGATCATCCTCATCGCTGACCTGCTCGGTCAGGGTCACGCTGCGGATGGCGTTGTCCGTATCGGGACCGCTGGTCAGCACCCGGCCATCCGCCAGCAGGATCTTGTGTTTCAGCATGGGTCCCTCCTCAGCACTGAATGATGTTGAAATTGAAGTTCCGCCACAACCCGGTGCGCCGGTTCTTCCAGACGGCGCTGCACTGGCTCATGTAGGCGGTGCAGGTCTCGGTCTCGCCGCTGGCGCCGAACACCGGATGGGTGAAGGCAAACTGTGCCTTGCCCGCAAAAAGGTCCCGCAGATACCGCAGTTCCTCGTCGGTGAGCCATGCGTAGGAAAAGCTCCAGCTGCCCACCTTTTCCCGCACCATCATCCGGTGCATGACCCCGCTTTCGTCCCGGCCGGAATCGGAAGCGTCCAGATCGGCAAAGCTGAATTCCGGTTCGTCGTCGGGAACCAGCATGGGGACCCCGTCCACCTGATAAAAGTCCACTTTTGTCCGCATGCTCAGTATCCTCCCGTCATGACGCCCTGCTGGCGCTGGTAGCGCTGCACCGCACGGCCGATGACCTCATCCCCCACCCGGATGCCGCAGACGGCCTCCAGGATCTGGCTCAGCAGCCGGCTCACCTGGGTCAGGGCGGCCAGTTCGCCCTCCTGCATGTCCTGCATGGCGGCGGCCACTGCCTGCTGGATGGTGGCCAGGGGGGCTTCCACGTTGGTGCCCTGCCGCTGGTCGCCCAGCACCGCCAGGAATTCCCGGTTGGGCGGGATGACCGCACCCCGGGCCAGCGCCGGGACCTGCAGGACCTCCCCGGGCAGGGACGGCAGGGCGCGGAACTCCGCCGCCCGGGTGTTGCCCACCTTCTGGGCGTTGCTGGGCAGACCGCCCAGCCGGTCCGCGGCGGCAAAGACACTGTCCAGCCAGCCGGTAATGCCGGACACGAACCCGTCAAACAGCGACTTCAGATGGTCGATGGCGCTGCTGATGGTGGAGGTGATGCGCTCCCACACCCGGGCGGCGGTGTCGGCCATATCGTTCCAGGCTTTCTGCCATTGTCCGCACAGCACGTCCGACAGGAAATCCGCCAGCCCCCGCAGGGCGGTGAGCAGGGTGCTGACCAGACCGGCCACCACGCCCACGGCGGTGGTCACCGCGCCGCTGATGGCCAGACAAAGCTGGGTCACCAGCGGTCCGAAGGCGGCGGACAGCCATTCCAGCAGCGGTGCCAGCACCTGGTTCCACAGATGGAGCATCAGGTTGGCCACCGAACCGATGTACAGGGTGAATTCCCCGAAAAGAGGCACCAGACAGTCCTGCCACACGGCGGACACCTGGGCCAGCAGCCCCTGGGCCAGGGGCAGGATGGTCCCGGTCCACAGGGCGTCCAGGATGCCCACCAGGTTGTCGATGGCCTGGATGATGCCCTGGTGGATGGGGGCGCCGTAGGTCTGCCAGACGGTGTAGATGCCCCGCATGAGTTCCGTCCAGACCGCCAGCCCGGTCTGCAGGGCCGGAAGCACCACCCCGTCCAGCGCCTGCCCGATCACCCCGGCCAGCCACACAAAGGCGTTGCCCAGGCCGGTAATGGCCGCGGTCCCCACCCCGTTGATCACCGGCCAGAGGGCCAGCGAAAACTTGTTGACCACCCCGGGGATGAATTCGGTGAGCAGATAGTTGCCCAGCGGCACCAGACTGCCCTGCCACAGGTCGTTGATGGCGGTGCGCAGCGGCTCCCACACCTGCAGGGCCGCGTCCCGCATGTGCCGCCAGACCGACCCCCAGGACAGGATGGTGTCGGCGTAATATTTGCGCAGGTACGCCCACAGGGCATCCAGCAGGTCCCGCACGGTCTGCACCGCGGTCCGGGTCTCCTGCACCGCCTCGTCGGCCTCGTTTTTGGTGCTGCTGCTCTTCTTGCTGCTGCCGGAAGAGCCTTTGCTTGCCGACGAGGACGCCGGGGCGCCCAGCCGGATGATCTCGTCGAACCCGGCCAGACTGCGCACCGCCTTGGCGGTGCTCTTGGCTGCGGAAGCCGCCGCCTGCTGTACCTGGTCCAGGCCGACCGCCGCCTTGGCTGCCCCGCTGCGCCCGCCCAGCGTCCCGGTCAGGGTGTTCAGCTGGGCCAGGGCCGGGTTCAGGGTATCGGTCAGCGGGGCGGCGGCATGGACAAAGGCCGACCGCAGCCCCTGGGTGACCGCGGTTGCCCTGCGCGCCCCGGTCTCGGCGGTGCGCAGGGCGGTGTTCAGCCCGCTCAGGCTGTCCTGCAGTGCTCCCAGCCTGGTCTTCAGGGCGGAGGAATTTTCCTCAAACAGAATGGTTTTTGCCAAATCGTTCCCCCTCTCTCATTTTGTCAGCATGGCCAGCAGACGGTCATGTTCCGCCTGCTCGGCCTGACTGCGGGCGGGGCGCAGGTCGATTTCGGACCGGTGGGCCCGGTAATAGCTCAGTTCCCAGGCTTCCAGCTTTTTACCCCGGCGCAGCTTGTCCCGGATGGACACCACCGTGGCCAGCGGCCCTTCCCCGATGGCCGAAAACCAGGCCAGGAAACTCCACCAGTGCAGAAAAGGCAGGGACCGCACCTCACATCCCGCCGCCCGGTTCACCCCTGCCACGATCATGGGGGCGTCCCGCTGCCAGTCCAGCAGCCGTGGGCCCGGAGGCGCCGTATCCGGCCGGCCGCCGGCGATGAACTCCGCCAGCCTGCGGGCCGCTTCCGGATACAGGGCGGGCGGCATGCGGGGAAAGTCCCGGTAAAACAGGGCCATGGCCACATACCACCGTTCCTCCGGCAGCAGGGTCTCCCCCTGGTCCCCGTCCAGCCAGCCGATCACCTCCAGCACATCCCGGAAGTCCCCGTGGATGGCCCAGGACTGTTCCCCCACCGGCAGGGCGGCGGGCAGGTCCCAGCCGGTCATGCCTGTCCGCCCCGGGCGGCCCGGGCTGCGTCCGCCGCCGCCACCGCCTGTCGGGCGGTGGCTTCCACCGTGTGCTGGGCGCCTGCCTGCAGGATGGGGGTCAGGGCTTCCAGCAGATTTTCCACCACACGGCGGCCGTTGGTGCCCACACCGGCCAGGTTGACCCCGTCCAGCAGCACATCAAAGTCATTGGGGGCGCCGAAGACCCGGTTCAGCAGGGCCTTGATCCGCCGGTCATAGTCCGCCAGCAGCGCCAGCGCCGCCCCGCCGCCGTCTTCGGGCAGGGCCGCGCTTTGGCGGGTCAGCTCCTCATCCAGGGCGGCCAGTTCCTCCCGGGCCGCGAAAAAGCGGTGGTAGAGGTTGGGGTCCCCGGGGTTGAAGCGCAGCACGCCCCGCCCGTTGACCTCGAATTCCTCCACACCGGTATCCACCAGCAGTTTGTGCATCGAAAAATCACGCTCCTTTGCAGTTCCCGCCCACCCGCCCTGCGGGCTTTACGCCGCCGGGGTGGGGGTGAAGGTCTTGGTGCTCACGTTGAAGGTGCCGGCGGTCTTGACGCCGGTGTAGTGGACGTTGAAGGGGATCTGGTAGCCGGTGGTGTCGCCGCCGTAGCTGACGATCTCCACGTACACTTCTTCCTTCACGGCCGGATAGGCGCCGTCCCCCTCATCGCCCCACAGCTTGACCTCCACCATGTCGGTCTTGAGCTGGTCCAGCACCAGGTCACCGTCGATGATGGCCTGGAGCTTCTCAAACAGGGGGTCGTCCTTCTCGGCGTAGTAGGGCGAGACTTCGCCCTGCTTCTGGTAGCTGTCGATGACCACCGAGGTCTGGCCCAGGATGTTGGTCTTTTTTTCCACATTGGCGCTCAGTTCGGGGGAATATTCCTCCAGGTCGGCGCCCAGGCGGCAGTATTCGCTGTCCGCGTCGGAAAAGGCCGCGTTCAGGTAGTGGGCCATGTATTTGCGTTCGATCTTCAAAGGGTTCTCTCCTTTCAGTACTGCAGGGTGTATTCGGCTTTCAGCTGCACGGCATAGACGGCGGTACCCTCATCGGAGGCACGTTCCAGTTTGGCGTCGGCGGCGGTCAGCCGTTCCTGTGCGGTGTCGGTGTTGCCGAACACCGGGGCCGTTCCCGCCGCGCTCTGTTCCAGCACCCAGCGCTGCAGTTCCAGCAGGGTGGCGGCGTTGTCGCGGGCGCTGCGCCCGCCGTAGGGCAGCACCAGCCGCAGGGTGAAGGAAGCCCGACAGCGCAGGCGCAGCTCCCCCCACAGGTTCACCCGCCGTTCGGTCACCTGCACCCCCGCCGGGAACAGCCCCGCCGTCCCCGGCACCGCCGGGGCGCCGTCGACCCACAGGGTCTTCACCCCGGCCAGGGCGGGCGCGGTGCGCAGCCAGTCGCACAGGGTCTTCAGTTGCTCTTCCATGGGCGGTCCTCCTCAGTTGGTCAGGCTGTGGGCGCCGCTGCCGGAGCGGGTCCACCAGCCGCCGGCTTCCAGGTGGCACAGGCGCCCCCGCACCGTTTTGGGGTCCACATACTGCACACAGCAGACGCCGGGGCGCACCGCAGACACAAATTCCGGCCAGTCCTCCCGGGCCAGTTCCGGCCCGGTACCTTCCAGTACCCGGTCACCGGGTTCCAGGGTGTAGTCCTGCCCCGGCAGCCCCGCCGCCGCCGGAATGATGAGCACAAAGGCCTGGGCCTGCTGCTGTCCGGTCTCGGTGTGGGTCATCCGCACCCGCCGGTCCAGGAATACCCCCTGCACCACGGTGCGGCTGATCGTCCCGGCCGCTTCGTCCGGGTGGTAGAGGGTGACGGTCTGGGTGCACAGGGGATACCGCAGGCGTTCACCCATGGCGCACCCCCCGCCGCATGAGCAGGAAGTCCCCGGCCACCTGGCGGAAGTAGGCTTCCCGCAGATAGAGGGTGGTGGCGGACAGTTCCGCCGGGGCAACATAGGTCTCGCTCACCGAGCCCACACTGGCCGAAGCCAGACCGCGGCGGCTGTCCTCGGCGTCAAACTCGTACATGGCGTCGGCGATGGCACACAGGGCGTTGTCCTCGGCGTCGGGGATGCCCTCCCGGGGGCTCACCCGGAACACCTGGTTGTAGTGGGCCAGCTTGGCGGCGGCCCGCTTGGCGTAGCGGGGGAAGTCCGCTTCGGGGATATCCTCCCCCAGGTAGGCATCGGTGTAAAAAGCGTAGTCCGGCAAGGCGATGCCCCCTCTCAGACCTTGAACTTGGCCAGCACCACCTTGGCTTCGTTGGACAGCACCGCCACATAGAACTCATCGGCGGTGATCTCGGTGGTACGGATCTTGGGTTTGCGCTCGGCCTCCACGTTGACCTCCCGCTTGCGGTAGATGGTCAGGGCCGGGATCTCGTCCTCGGTTTCGGGATCGCTTTCCAGACGGACGATGGGGCAGGAGTAGTTGGCGTCGTCGTCCACCAGGGGCACCTTCTTGGAGGGCACCACCCGGCAGCCGGCCACCATGCCGATCTCGCCGGAGACCATGACCCCCGCCTGGTACTTGTCGGCGGAGAGGAAGTCCGGATCCTTGCGCAGCTGGGTGACCTGCTTGGGGTGGACGAAGATGACCTTGTCGCTGCCCTGTTCCTCCTCGAACAGGTCCAGGGCGTCCACGATGCCCGCATAGCTGATGTTGGCGCTGCTGCCGTCAAAGGTCAGGCTGGCCCCCTGGAGGGCGTCCATGCAGTCGTTGTCGATCTTGGCGGCGATGGACAGGGCCAGCTGGGTGTTGGCCTCGCCCACCGGGTTGCCGTAGCCGGAGAGGACCGCCTCGTCGGTGAGGCTGATGCCCTTCATGGCCTTTTTCACGGTGGCCTTGCGGGTGGAGGTGGTCATCTTCTCGATGGCCACCTCGGCGCCTTCGGCCACGTCGGCGGCGTCGCCGATGTAGCCGTAGGCAGGCACGGTGATGGTATCGCCCGGGACACCCACCAGGGTGTCATCCACCTTGGCGAAGGGCGCCACCCGCAGTTTCTTGGGGATGCGGGCGCTCACCATATCGCCCATGACTTCGGGGTCGATGAGGTCCGCCAGTTTGGTGGTCATATCTGCCATATGTATGTTCTCCTTTCAGATGTCAGGTTCAGCCGCGGCGCAGCTGTTCGTAGGCCGCGGGGTCGCTGTGCTTGAGGGCCAGCCGTTCCCGGTAGCTCATGCGGTCCAGGGCTTCCCGCCCGGGCAGCATGGCCGCCGTGCCGGTGCCCGCCGCGTAGGGGGCGGGGGTGGTGGCGGGTTCATTCTGGTTGGGTTCCATCCGGTTTCACCTCCTTTGCATCGGGCATATACCGCCCACGGATGGCGGCCAGGTCGGCCTCGGTCTCGTGGGGCAGTCCGAAATACCAGGCCAGGGCCAGTTCGGGGCGCAGCAGGCCGCCGTCCACCATGTCCAGGTATTCGTTCCAGGTGCGGGTGCGGTCGTACAGCACCCCGTCCCCCCAGTCCAGGGTCAGGGCGGCATCGGGGTCAAAGGGTGCGCCGGCGCACAGGCCGTAGGCACGGCCCAGGGCGTCGCACAGGGTCAGGGCCTCCCGCAGGGCCCGCTCCCACATGGCCTGAAAATCCCGGATGGTCAGGTCATAATCCCCCGTGGAGGCGGTCACCTCGGTGGCGGTGCGCTCGGTGGCTTCCACCTCACTGAGCAGCCCCCGCTTGAGCCCGATGAGGCTCTCGCACCCCCGCAGGATGTCCTGCTTGCGGGCCAGATAGCTCTGTTCCCGCAAGGCGGGGCTGTACACCGTCACCCCCAGGTTGGCGGGGTCGTCGGGCAGGCCCACAAAAAGGTCGTCCCGCAGGTTGCGCCGGCCGGAGGCATCCTCCTGCAGCAGATCCTCCGAGGCGAACACCCGGGCGGCGCCGTTCTCAAATTCCCGGCGCAGCTGGTGTTCGGTGCGGCCCAGGCTGTGGATGAGCCCAGCCGCCGGGGCAAAGACCGCCACCGCCTCGGGGCCGCCGTCCACACAGTTGAGCAGGGGGGTGCGCAGGGTGGCCAGTCCCACCCCGGGCACACCGGGCAGCAGCAGGGTGGGGCGCAGGGCCTCGGTCTCAGGCAGGGTGGCGAGGGTTGTTTCCCGCCCCAGGGCGTCCCCCGCCAGCTCGAAGAGGCGGGTCTCGATGCAAAGCCCCTGGTTCCCCGCGCTGCGGCGTTCCAGCAGGGCGTACCGCCGCCCGCCCCGGGCCAGCAGTTCCATGGTGCCCACCGCCTGCAGCCGGCCGTGGGCGTCCCGGGCCAGGGGGGCAAAGCAGTCCCGTCGCACCGGCACGAAATCGAAGTGCCCGTCCCGGGGCACCGGCTTGAGCAGGCATTCGCCGCCCACCAGGGCGTTCTGCAGCGCCCGACGCCGCACGGCGTTCAGCGCCTGCAGGTTGCTTTCCATCCAGTCTGCCCCTTCCAGGCGGGTCTCGTACTCCGCAAACACCGCACGGCAGAGTTTGTCCACAATGAGCACCGGCAGCCGGCCGGAGGGGTCCTCCCCCGGCAGGGTCCGGCCGAAATACAGGTCGAACCACTCGCGGATGGCCGCGTGCATGGCCGGCCCGGTCACATCGGACCGGCCAAAGGCCTGTTCCAGAAATGTTTTCAATCCTTCCTCCTTTGTCACTCAGCGGCCCCGGCGCCGCCAGATGCTTTCCACCGCGTAGCGCACGGCGTCGATGTGGTGGTTGTTCACATCGGGATACCCGGGCAGCACCGCGCCGGTGCGGGGGTCCCGCTCATACTCATAGGATGTGAACTCGGCGGCGGTGTCGGGGCAGCGGGCGGGGTCGATGACGATGGCCCCCAGACTCTGCAGCCATTTCATGCTCTGTTCCACGCTGCCCGGTCCCTTGCGGGCGGCGCGGCAGGGCAGGCCGAATGCCCGGTAGTCGGCACAGCTTTTGGGTTCGGCGGAATCGGCGGTGAGCCAGCCGCCCTCGTCCCCGCCTACGCCCCGGTCCAGCAGCAGTCTGGCGGTGTCCCGGTTGGAGGTGCGGTGGCGGGTGAGCTCATCAAAGAGGTAGAGCACCCGTCGGGCGGGGTCGTAGGCCGCGGCGTTGTAGGCCCAGGGGTCCGGGTACCAGCCCCAGTCCACCCCGTGGTACAGCCGGTCAAAGGCCGCGATCCGGGCTTCGGGGATGGGTTCCAGCTTCAGGTTGTCGAACACCGCCGCGCCGCTGCCCACCACCTCGCCCAGATACTCGTGGCGGTAGGCCACCGGGTTGACCTGTTTCAGGTGTTCGGCATCGGCCAGGAACCGGGGTCCCAGCCAGTGGGGCGGCAGATCCTTGTAGGTGGAGTGGAGCACCCGGCGTCCGTCCCGGGATTCCAGTACATACCGGTTCACCCAGCTGCGGCCCATGGCGGGCGGGTTGAAGCTTTTGAAGGCCAGACTGAACCCGCCGCCCCGGAAGACGCTCTGCTCCACGCTGCGCACCTCCTCGGGGCCGTCGAACTGGTCCAGTTCCTCGAACCAGGCCAGACCGATATACCCGAAGGGTGCCCGCACGCTCTTGAGCTTGCCCGCGTCGTCCAGGCCGAAGAAGAAGATCTTCTGCCCGGTGGGCAGGTAGGTGCACTCCATGGGGCTGACGGTGCACCGGAACCTGCGCCCCAGGCCCAGGGCGGCAATGGCCCAGCAGATCTGGGCGTAGACGCTGGTGCGCATGGTGCCGCCCACCTTGCGCAGCACCACGGCGTGACAGTCAGGGTGGCGCAGCAATTGCAGAATGATTTCCAGGGAAATATAACTGGACTTGCCGGAACCGCGGCCCCCTTTGGCCACCAGTTCCTGCACGCTCCCCCGGCGGATCTCGCAGTGCACGCCCCAGAACACCGGGGCGATCACCTCTTTCAGTCGTACACGGATGGGTCGTTCCTCCTTTCCTGTGCGGGGGTCATTCCCCGTCCACAATGACCACCCCCTCCTCGCTGCCCGGGCCGTCCCCCATGCCCAGGTACCGGTAGATCATTTCCAGCGCCCGCAGTTTGTCCGCCGCCTTCACCGGCAGGTCCCCGCCGCGCAGGTCGGCAAAGGCGATGAGCGCCAGTTCGTCCAGCACACGGTCGGGTGTGATCCCGTCCTGCATCGTCCATCCCCCTTTCCGCATTCATAGCCTACCATGTTCCGTCCCGAAAGTTCAACAAAACGTTACCGTATTCTGTAAGAAATCCGGACGAAACATCCCCGCAGGCTCAATATGTACCCTTCAGCCGCCCTTTTTGTTTGGTTTCCGTTCCTGTTTCCTGCAAGTCCACCACAAGCAAACGCATGCCCTCGGTCTGCAGCTGCTCCACCCGCCGGGGTACCACCCCCATCTCGTCGGCGGCTTCGGCGGCGGTCTGTCCCTGCAGGAACCGTCGGCAGAGGACCTCCCGCTGCCGTTCATCCTCCAGCCGGCTGATGGCCCTGACCATGCGGCGCCGCAGCACCACGCACCGGGCCGCCTGGGCCTCCATCTCCTGCCGCGCCTGGGCCAGGTCCCTGGCCAGCCAGTCCGGCGGCGGCGCCTCCTCGCTGCCGTCCCGGAGCCGGCACAGCTCCCGCCCCTGGCTGCGCAGCGCATCCAGTTCGCTGCACAGCAGCCGCAGGCGGCTCTGCTCACGGCGATACTGTTCCATCCATTTGCTCTTTTCCCGATTGTTCATAGATCCTCCTTTTGTCTGGCAATAGTGTTACAGTTTTCTGTAAGGCCAGTATATTCCAACAACCTTTGGTTGTCAACCCTGCGGAGCCCTTCCGGAGAACTATTTTTATTTCCCTGTTTTTGCTGCAAAAATACCCCCGGCGGAAGTTCCCGCCGGGGGTATACCGTGTTTTGATACTTCAGCACAAAGGCGCCAGCAGCCGCAGGGCGGCGGAAAGCAGGGTGCCGAACCAGCCGGTGCGGCATTCGCTCAGATCCACCAGATGGCTCTTTTCCTCAATGTCCAGCATATCCGCCCGCAGATCCTCCAGGGCCTGGCAGCCGTAGAGCACCGCACTGCATTCAAAGTGCAGATACAGGCTGCGGTAGTCCAGGTTGATGGACCCCACCGCCCCGATGTGCCCGTCGCACAGCCAGTTCTTGGCATGGAGGAACCCGGGGGTGTAGGTGAAGATCTTGACCCCTGCCCGGATCAGCACCGGGAAGTAGCTGCGGGTGAGCTGGTAAATGCTCTTCTTGTCCGGGATGGCGGGGGTGTACACCCGCACATCCACCCCGCGTTTGGCCGCCAGACACAGCGCCGTGAGCATATCGTTGTCCAGGATCAGGTACGGGGTGGTGATGAACAGCTCCCGCTGGGCCTGGTTGATCATTTCCAGATACACGTTCTTGGCCACGCACTCGTCATCCACGGGGGTGTCGCAGAAGGGCTGCACCAGCCCGGTATGCCGCACGCCCTCGGGCATCCGGGGTCTGGGCACCGCCCGCTCGTCGCTCTGGGGACGGTTGGCGGTCCAGAATTCCAGGAACATGGTGGCAAAGCTCCAGGCGGCGGGCCCGCACAGCCGGACCCCCGCATCCCGCCAGTGTCCGAAGCGGCGGATGCGGTTGATGTATTCGTCCGCCAGGTTGATGCCACCGGTGAAGGCCACCTTGCCGTCCACCACCAGGATCTTGCGGTGGTCACGGTTGTTCATGACCAGGTTCACCATGGGCACAAAGGGATTGAAGGGCAGCGCCCGGATGCCCTCGGCTTCCAGCTTGCGCCAGTACCCCACCGGCAGCCGGGTGACGCTGCCGGCATCATCGTAGATGAGCCGCACGTCCACCCCCTGGGCGGCCTTGCGCCGGAGCACGTCATGGACTTTGTCCCACATCTTGCCCTGGGCAATGATGAAGAATTCCACAAATATATACTGTTCGGCGCTCTCCATCGCTGCCAGCATGGCGGGGAACATGGCTTCGCCGGAGGGGTAATAGGTCACTTCGGTGTCCCCGTACAGGGGGAACCCGCCCTGCCTGCGCAGGTAGTTGGCGGTGCGCCCCGCCCGGGGGTCCACGGCGTCCAGGGCGGCATAGGGGCCGGGGGCGTCGGTGCGCAGGGGGCTGATGCGCTTGCTGGCCTTTTCCAGCTTGCGGCGCAGGCGGTAGGCGGGGCGGTGGTCGCCCCACATGAGATACAGAAGCCCGCCCTGCACCGGCATGAGCATGAACAGGGCCATCCAGCTGATCTTGAATTCCGGCACGGTGGAGTCCTTGCGGATCAGGGCCGCGCACATGATGATGCTGATGGCCAGACAGATAAAGTTGATCCAGCTGGCATAGACGGTGAGTTCGTTGAACAGCACGAACATCCAGATGACCTGCAGCAGCAACAGCAGCATGGTGACCACCAGACGGCTGAACACGAACTGCAGCAGGTTTTTGATCTTTTTTCTGACTTCCTCCATAGGGGTCCTTTCCATTGGGTTTTGCCGAAAAGCAGGTATGACCGGGGTCATTCCTACTGTACCATGCCCTGTGCCCGGATGCAAGGGCGGTGGTCCATACAAAAAAGCCGCCCCGCGGGCGGCCTGGGTCCTGATTTATGCTTCCCCTCTGCGCATGGCATCCTCGTATTCGTCGCAGACTTCCCGCACGGGGCCGTCGCCGCGCTTGACGCCGTGGTCCAGCCAGATGGCGCGGTCGCACAGTTCGCAGACCTGGGGGGTGCTGTGGCTGACGAACAGCAGGGTGGTGCCGCCGGACAGCATCCGGTCCAGACGCTTGAGGCATTTCTGCTGGAACATGAAGTCGCCCACGGCCAGCACTTCGTCCACCACCAGCAGGTCGGCGGTGACTTCGGTGGCGATGGCGAAGCCCAGACGGGTCACCATGCCGGAGGAGAAGTTCTTCACCGGCACGTCGATGAATTCCCGCAGTTCGGCAAAATCCACGATATCGTCAAAATGGGCATCCATAAAGCTGCGGTCATGGCCCAGCACCGCGCCGTTGAGGTAGATGTTTTCCCGGGCGGTCAGGTCCATATCAAAGCCGGCGCCCAGCTCGATCATGGGGGCGATGCTGCCGTACACCCCGCAGGAGCCCTGGGAGGGGTACATGACGCCGGCCACCACCTTGAGCATGGTGCTCTTGCCGGAACCGTTGCGGCCGATGAGGGCCACAGCCTCGCCCCGGCGTACCTGGAAGGATACGTCTTTCAGGGCGTAGAATTCGTTGAAGCTCAGTTTGCCCTGCAGGCGCTTGACCAGGGTTTCCTTCAGGGTCTCGGTCTTTTCGGTTGCCAGATTGAACCGCATGGATACATGGTTCACATCCACAATGACCGGCTGCTCATTGATGTTCATGTGGGCCTCCTTACACGTACAGGATAAAGTTGCGCTGCAGCTTGCGGAAGGTCCACAGACCCACAAACAGCATCACAAAGCTGGACACGGCACAGGCGATCCAGGTATTGGGACCGGGAATGTTGCCGTACATGACCAGGTTGCGGAAAAAGTTGATATAGTGGTACATGGGGTTGAACTTCATCAGGGTCTGGGCGAAGTCGGGCAGCTGTTCAATGGGGTAGAAGATGGGGGTGGCGTAGTTCCAGCCCAGGGTGACCACGCCGAACAGATGCTGGATATCCCGGAAATACACGGTGAGAGCCGACAGGGTCATGGCCACGCCGGCGCAGAAGATCAGCAAAAACAGCAGCGGGATCCAGAACAGGAGGATGGTCCAGTGCAGAGGCGACCGGGTGATGAGCATGACCAGCACGACGGCGGCCAGACTGAAGCTCATGGTCACAAAGCTGGACACGACCCGGCTGAGGGGGAAGATATATTTGGGGATATATACCTTTTTGATCAGGGCGGCATTCTGGATGATGGAAACAAGGCCCATGTTGGCGCTTTCATTGAAGAAGGTGAACAGGGTATTGCCGCAGATCAGGTACAGCGGGTAGTTGGGGATGTTGCTGCGGAACATATAGGAGAAGATGATGGTCTGGACCATCATCATCAGCAAGGGGTTCAGCACGCTCCAGATATATCCCAGGAAGCTGCGGCGATACTTGACCTTCAGGTCACGGCCCACCAGTTCCCGGACCAGCGGCACATATTGTACAAAGTGAGATACCATCACCTTGTACTGACCTGATTTCATCTGTTTCGCTGCGTTGTCCACGCTACCACTCCTTTATTCTGATAAACTTTGCGCGGGCTCCGTATCTGCCGCGCCGTTCCGGTGCAGGGTCCTGTTCCCGGCGGCCGGGATGGCCCCTGCGGGAAAGGGCGGTTTCCGCCTCTGCCCGATTCCGGGCATGGAATCACCGCCGGGAACGCCGGAGCCGTCCTTTTGCCTTCCTGACCGGAAAGGCGGAACACGCCCGTTCTTTCCCCGGCTGTGTGCGGGAAACCATGATTTCTGTTTATTATAGCATATCCTGTCCCAAAATCAAACCGATTCCCCCTCTGTACCGGCAAAGGTTTTGCCCATATTGCGGTACAATTCGCAGGCTTTGCGCAAAAAGTCCTCGGTCACGCAAAAATATTCCGCCGCCTCGGACAAGGTATCCCCCGCCCGCAGCCGGACGGACAGCTCCTCATAGGGCAGGTATTTGAGCACGGCGGCCTTGTCGGCCCGGTGTTCGGCCTGGGCCCTGAGCTGATAGGGGCTGTAGGCGGTGTAAAAGGCGCCCGAGGCAAAGTGACCGTCCTCATGGATCAGCGCGGTGCGCAGTTCGGCCTGGGTGCCGAAGCGGCGGCTGTCCACCCCCACCATCCGTCCGTTGGCCAGGGCCAGACAGCGGTTGGCCCGCAGCGGGCAGTCCAGCACAACGATATCCTCCCGTTCCAGTTCGGCAACGGTGCTGTCCAGGTCGTAGGGCATGGTGTTCCTTTCTCCGGGACGGGGGCGGTCACCGGCGGCCCCGGTTGATCTCCGCCCGCAGGCGGATGAGGGTGGCGATGTCGGCCTTGTCGTCCTCGGTCAGATAGCGTTTGCAGTTTTCGTAAGCCGCGATGGGTTCATCCCGCAGGGCAGGGTCGTCCGCCGGGGCGGGCTGGGTCGGATCGGCGGGCAGGGGTTCCTCCCCGGCCAGCTGGGCGATGCTCACCCCGAAAAACTCCGCAATGGGACCGGCATGCTTCAGGGTCAGCTGTCGGGTGCGCCCCGCGCCCAGTTCGGACAGGGTGCTGCGGGGGATCCTGAGCTGACGGCACATCTGGGTCACATTGATGCCGTCACGTCGGCAGAGTTCCAGGATATTCTCATACATGGCGTTCATGGGCCGGCTCCTTTGGGTGGTGTTTCTGTTCCTGAATTCAGAGTATCTTGTTTTCAGTTTTCTGTCAACCCTGTGGAGCTGTTTCCTGTGTTTATCCTACCACAAAGGATTCGTCATAAACCGGACTGTATCCTGTCAAGGATGTCCCTGTGCAAGGGGAGGTGCCGTGCAGCGGCGGTGGGGTTGATTGACCTCGTTGCTGCCGGGAAAGCGGCATTTTGCCGGGTGGTCCTTCCTTTTCGTGCCCGAAAAGGAAGCGAAAAGGGCCCGCCGTTCCGATGCGGCGGCCGCCGGCTGGGGCTGCGGCTTTTTGCCTGAGCAGCTATGCTGCGAAATCGTGCGAAGCACGATGCAAAAAACAACGCGCAGCGTTGGTTCCGAAATTGGCTGGCCGCGAAAAGCGGCCAATGGTCAGGGTGAGAAACCTTGCTCCATTGAGATGCGGCCACCTGACGACGGCCTATTCACCGGCCTGGGGGCCGGTGAACAAGGAAGGGATTTAAAGCCATTTCCCGCAAGCTGCTGCTATTGGCAGGCTATGGGTTGGCCGCGGCTTTCCCGTACGGATTTAAAAAATTTTCCTTGCTCAGGCCCCCCCAGGGCCTGAGTAGGCCGTCGTCAGGTGGCCGCACTCCCCGGGTCCAGGGCCGCAGCCCTGGTCGGCGTCCACCGCCTCGAAACGGTGGCGGTTTTTCGGTTCCTTTTTGACGCCAAAAAGGAACAACTCCCCGGCAGACTCCCGTCCGCCAAAAATCTGGTGTCGCCTTCCACGCAACACACAAAAACCCGGGCACCCCGCCATTGCAGCGGAGCACCCGGGTTGGGTTTGGTCGGTAAGTACAGGGATCAGAAGTCCACTTCCGTGTCGTAGTAGCAGCACTTCAGCAGCTTTTCCATCTCCTCCTGGCTGGGCTGCCGCGGGTTGGACCCGGTGCAGGCGTCGCCGATGGCGTTCTTGGCGATTTCAGGCAGGCGCTCCAGGAAGACCTCTTCCGGTACGAAGCCCTGCTCACAGGGATAGCTGTCGGCGCCATAGAACTTGATGCCGTGGGGGATGTTCAGATCGTCGTTCATGCCGCGCAGATACTCGATCAGCAGCTTGACCTTTTCGTCGTCGTTGGCCCCGCCCAGCTTCATCTCGTCGGCAATGACGCCGTACCGTGCCTTGGCGGTGGGGTCCTTGGCGTTGAAGGCGATGACCTTGGGCAGATACATGGCGTTGGCCGCACCGTGGATGATGTGGGCGCCGTAGTCCGCAAAGGCCGCGCCGGTCTTGTGGGCCATGGAGTGGACGATGCCCAGCAGCGCGTTGGAGAAGGCCATGCCGGCCAGACACTGGGCGTCATGCATGGCGTCCCGCTTGGCCATATCGCCGTTGTAGCTGCCCACCAGATCGGCCTGGATCATGCGGATGGCAAAGATGGCCAGAGGATCGGTGTAGGCGCAGTTGGCGGTGGAGACATAGGCTTCGATGGCGTGGGTCATGGCGTCCATGCCGGTGTGGGCCACCAGCTTCTTGGGCATGGTCTCGGCCAGTTCCGGGTCCACGATGGCCACGTCGGGGGTGATCTCAAAGTCCGCGATGGGATACTTGATGCCCTTGGCGTAGTCGGTGATGATGGAGAAGGCCGTCACCTCGGTGGCGGTGCCGGAGGTGGAGGAAATGGCGCAGAAATGGGCTTTCTGGCGCAGTTTGGGGATACCGAAGACCTTGCACATCTCCTCAAAGGTGATGTCGGGGTATTCGTACTTGATCCACATGGCCTTGGCCGCGTCGATGGGCGAGCCGCCGCCGATGGCGATGATCCAGTCGGGTTCAAATTCCACCATGGCAGCCGCGCCGCGCATGACCGTTTCCACCGAGGGATCGGGCTCGATGCCGTCGAAGATCTTCACTTCCATGCCGGCCTCGTGCAGGTAGCCGACCGCCTTGTCCAGGAAGCCGAACCGCTTCATGGAGCCGCCGCCCACACAGACGATGGCCTTCTTGCCTTCAAAGGTCTTGAGCGCTTCCATTGCGCCTTTGCCGTGATACAGATCGCGCGGCAGGGTAAATCTTGCCATGGGAATTACCTCCTTTAATCGGGTCTGTTTGCCCGTGTACATACGGATTGGCGGGGGCGGGCCCCATCGGGGTGCCGGACCGTGCTTGCCGGGGGGTCCGGCACAAGGCTGATAAAAGCTGGTCACAATTTTTCACAATTGATAAACTTTTATCAATCTTTGATACAAGTATACTCCCCCTCCCGGCGGGAATCAACGCGCAAATGCGCCAAAAATCCGGGTGGTTTTCCGGCTTTTTGACCAGAGGGAAAGGTCTGCGCCAAGGCCGGGGATTTTCCGCATCGTCCCGCCCGCGTCGGCACGCAAAAAGCCCCGCCTGCCTTTGAAAAGCAGACGGGGCTTTGCAAGTTTTATGTCAGAGCGTCGGAAGGATTATTCCGCGACCTGAGAAGCCGCAACAGCGCAGGCGACGGTCATGCCGACCATCGGGTTGTTGCCGGCGCCGATCAGGCCCATCATCTCCACGTGAGCGGGCACGCTGGAGGAGCCGGCGAACTGAGCGTCACCGTGCATACGGCCCATGGAGTCGGTCAGGCCGTAGGAAGCAGGGCCGGCAGCCACGTTGTCGGGATGCAGGGTACGGCCCGTGCCGCCGCCGGAAGCGACGGAGAAGTACTTCTTGCCGTTCTCGATGGCCCACTTCTTGTAGGTGCCGGCCACCAGGTGCTGGAAGCGGGTGGGGTTGGTGGAGTTGCCGGTGATGGAAACTTCCACGCCTTCCATCTTCATGATGGCCACGCCTTCCAGAACGTCGTTGGCGCCGTAGCACTTGACAGCAGCGCGCTCGCCGTCGGAGTAAGCGGTGGTGTTGACGACCTTGACCTCACCGGTCTTGAAGTCGAAATCGGTCTGCACATAGGTGAAGCCGTTGATGCGGCTGATGATCATGGCAGCGTCCTTGCCCAGGCCGTTCAGGATGACGCGCAGCGGGGTCTTGCGGACCTTGTTGGCGGTGCGGGCAATGCCGATGGCGCCTTCGGCGGCGGCGAAGGATTCGTGGCCGGCCAGGAAGGCGAAGCAATGGGTGTCCTCATGCAGCAGCATGGCGCCCAGGTTGCCGTGGCCCAGGCCAACATGGCGCTGTTCGGCAACGGAGCCGGGGATGGTGAAGGCTTCCAGGCCTTCGCCGATGGCGGCGGCGCAGTCGGCAGCGTTCTTCAGGCCGCGCTTGACAGCGATGGCGGTGCCCAGGGTGTAGGCCCAGACAGCGTTATCGAAGCAGATGGGCTGCACGCCGCGGATGATCTTGTCGCAGTCGATGCCTTTGGAAAGGAGCAGTTCGTTGCAGGCGTCCAGGGATTCGAGGCCGTTGGCTTTCAGGCACTCGTTGATTTTGGGCATGCGGCGCTCCTGAGATTCAAAAGTAGCCATATAGATGATACCTCCCTGTCTTATTCTTCGCGCGGGTCGATGTACTTCACAGCGCCCTGCTCAGCGGAGAAGCGGCCATAGGTGCCGATGTTCTTCTCGTAGGCGGTCTTGGGATCAACGCCGTGACGGATGTCTTCCATCATCTTGCCCAGGCGGACAAACTGATAGCCGATGACCTGGTTGTCCTTGTCCAGAGCGGTCTTCAGGATGTAGCCTTCGGTCAGTTCCAGGTAACGGACGCCCTTGGCCTTGGTGGAGAAGATGGTGCCGGTCATGCTGCGCAGACCCTTGCCCAGGTCATCCAGGCCGGCGCCGATGGGCAGGCCGTCCTCAGAGAAAGCGGTCTGGCTGCGGCCGTAGACGATCTGCAGGAACAGCTCGCGCATAGCCACGTTGATGGCGTCGCACACCAGGTCGGTGTTCAGAGCTTCCAGAATGGTCTTGCCGGGCAGGATCTCGCCGGCCATAGCGGCGGAATGGGTCATGCCGGAGCAGCCGATGGTCTCGACCAGGGCTTCCTCGATGATGCCGTTCTTGATGTTCAGGCTCAGCTTGCAGGTGCCCTGCTGGGGAGCGCACCAGCCCACGCCGTGGGTGTAACCGCTGATGTCCTCGATCTTATAGGCCTTTACCCACTCGCCCTCTTCCGGAATGGGCGCGGGGCCGTGCTTCGGGCCTTTGGCGATGGGGCACATGTGTTCGACTTGTGCAGAGTAGGTCATAATTTTCTCTCCTTTGCCTGTATTGTGCGCATGCCGAGAGCCGGCGCACGCCTTGTGAATTCATTCACAGCCAATTCTATTATACGTTCCTGCCGTGCAATTTTCAAGGTGTCTTGCCCGAACTTTTGCGCTTTTTGGCGTTTTGTTCGCCGCTGCGGAAAAACTTTTGAAAAATATTGCCGTGGCAACAAACCATTTGTGCCCCTGTCGTGTATACTATAAACACGGGAAGGGCAGCGACGCCCGGACCTGAACTGATTCAGAACCAAGACGCGGCGGGCTGTGCCGCGCTTTCACCCCCACAAATATACAAACGGAGGTTTTTACCATGATCAAGATCTATCGCTGTGCCCACTGCGGCAACATCATCACCATGCTCCACGATTCCAACGTTCCCGTGTTCTGCTGCGGCCAGAAGATGGACCTGCTGGTTCCCGGCAGCGTGGACGCCGCCCAGGAGAAGCATGTTCCCGTGGCCACCGTCAACGGCAGCACCGTGGAAGTGAAGGTGGGTTCCGTGACCCATCCCATGACCGCCGAGCACTGGATCGAGTGGATCCTGCTGGAGACCGACAAGGGCTTTGCCGTCCAGCACCTGACCCCCGACGCCCAGCCCGCCGCCACCTTCGCCCTGGCGGAAGGCGAGACCGCCAAGACCGTCTACGCCTACTGCAACCTCCACGGTCTGTGGAAGGCCGACCTGTAATCGGCGGCTCCTGGTTTCATCGCCAACTTTCCCTTTTTACTCTCCATACACAAAAAGCGGCATCCGCTCCGGCGGGTGCCGCTTTTCTTTCAGGATCAGGTCTCGGAGGGTCCGTACACCCCCGCCCACTGCCGGGGCGCCTGGGCGAACACCGCCCCCGCCAGCAGCAGGGCCGCCGGGTTGGTGGTCAGGTGGAAGCTCTGGCATTCCATATAGGCGTACAGCAGCATGACCAGCAGACAGCACACCTCCACCCGGCCGCTCCGGCGGGCAAAGCCCCACAGGGCCGCGGCGATGACCGCCGCCAGCAGCAGGGCCATCACCGGGCCGAACTGGTAGAGGGAAAACACAAAGCTGTTGTCCAGGGCCGGCCACTCGGGCAGCACCTGTCCGGCGATCTTCACGTCCAGCAGCCGGTAGGCGATCCACACCAGCGCCAGCCGCCCGGTGAGCAGGTCATCCAGGCGGGCGATCCAGGCGGGGCCGAAATCCGACCACCAGGGACCGTTTTTCACCATGGGCAGGGGCAGCAGAAAGCTCACCGCCGCCAGGGCGGGGACCACCGCCGCGCACAGGGGCGCCGCCAGCCCGGGCATGGCTTTGTCCCGGCGCAGACGGCACCAGACCAGCAGCACCGCCAGGGCGAAGCAGCACAAAGCCGCCGTGCGGCAGGCCGGCCCCTTGTACAGGAACACCCCCACCGCCGCGACGATCACCGGGTCCGCCCAGCGGGGCCGGCGGGCCCGCAGCATGGCAAAGGCCATTCCCAGCCCAAAGACCAGCCCGCCGAAGGTGTTGGGATGGCCGTAGCCGTAGGTGCCGCGGATCTCATACAGATTGCGTTCCGCCGCCAGACCGGGGGCAGGCGGCAGCATGCCCGCATAGTTGAGTCCCACCACCAGTAGGATGGCCGCCGTCCCGGCCATCAGGAAGGTCCTGAGCGCCTTGTCCAGGGGTAGGTCCTTGGCGGCCAGCACGGCCACCGCAATGCCGATCCACCAGATGTTGTGGCAGTTGAAATAGACCCACCGGGCAATGAAGTACAGCGCTCCGGCCACCCCCAGGCTGCGCCAGGTATACCGGGTGCCCAAGAGGATCTTGGCCCCGAAACAGAGGAAGGTCACCCAGTCCAGCACCGGGGACAGCACCCCCTGCACCCAGGGCCATGCGTCCCGGGCCATGCTGTTGCAGAAGGCCACGCTGACCTCATAGGACGCCATGCCCACAGCAAAGCAGACCGCGCCGGCCTTGGGCCGCCAGGATGCCCCCCAGCCGCCGAACAGGTAATGGTCCTGCCGCCACAATACGCCCAGGGTCCGGCGGATCCGGCCGGGCCCCGGCCCCTGGGCAAGCCATGCCTGCCCCAGGTCCCACACCGCCGCCGCGAACAACGCCAGCAGCAGTCCGTTTGCAAATCCGAACACCCGGTCCGGCCCCCTTTTCAAAAACATTCTGGGCCTATTATACCCGCCGCCCCCCGGTTTGACAAGCCGCCCGGGGGATGGTATCCTTGACCTGTACCTATTATAAAGAGGCTGTGTGCCCTGCCAAATTCCGGAAAGGAGGCTTCCCCATGACCGCAGACCGTTACCGGGCGGTGATCGGCTGGTTCCGCGCCCGCCCCGCCGCCAAACGCCTGCTGCGGGCCGCGTCCCTGGGGGCGGTGACCGCCGTCTACCTGCTGTACGCCGGACTGGCCTTCTGGCTGGCGCTGCAGAGAGACCCGCTGCTGTGGCCCTTTCTGGCGGTGCCCGCCGGGGTGTTTGTGCTGGGCACCCTCCTGCGTCGGGCCATCGACCGCCCCCGCCCCTATGAGACGCTGGCCTTCACCCCCCTGTTCCCCAAGGACACCCGGGGGCAGAGCTTTCCCAGCCGTCACTGCTTTTCGGCGGCCTGCATCGCGGTGGCGGCCGTCCGGGTCTCCCCCGTCTGCACCCTGATCCTGGGGGTGCTGGCGCTGCTCATTGCCCTGACCCGGGTGCTGAGCGGGGTGCATTACATCTCCGATGTGCTGGCCGGTCTGGTCTTCGGCGCCGCCGCGGCCGGGGCGGGATACGCCCTCTGGTTCCATTTTGTGGGATAAGGAAAGGATTTTCATGAAACGCAAGATTTTTCTGCCGCTGCTGGCTGCGGGGCTGGCCCTGTCTCTGTGTGCCTGCTCCCCCGCCGATTTCATGGCCTACCTCTATGGCAGTGAGGATGCGGTCAAGGAGGAGCCGGCCTACGTCCAGTACGACGGCTCCAACGGTGTCTCGGTGATCTACGATACCAGCGTGTGGGAAGCTCCCACCGAACCCCAGCCGGACACGGTGAGCCTGATGTGCGGCACCAGCTTCAACTATACGGCGGTGCTGCTGCAGGTCACCGACACCTACACCGATTTCCTGGCCCAGTCCGGGGAGGAGCTGGCCGCCGAGACCACCGCCATTGAGCAGGATGTCTCCTTCACCGTGCCCGATGCCGTCACCCAGGCCGTGGGGTACGACTGCGGCAGCTACCAGGCGGTGTTCGCCCAGATCACCTATGACAGCGGGCTGACGGTGTATGTTTCCGCCATGACCCACTCCGCCGGGACCGACCACATCGTGGCCCTGCTGCAGGGGGTGTTCCCCACCGCGCAGACGCCGGAAAGCGCCGCCGCGCTGCTGGAGCCCGCGGCCTGACAGGCAACGCAAAAGGCCGGGGCACAGGCCCCGGCCTTTGTTCGGTCTCAGCGGATGAAGTTGGTGCGCAGGGCGTTTTCCGCCGTCGGGGGTTCGATGCCCGCGGCGCGGCCCGCCTGGATGCACTTGAGAATCCAGGCCATGTTGTGGCCCAGGTTGCGCATGATCTGCATGCCCTCTTCGTCCTGGGCAGCCTGTTCGGCGTTGCTGCCGTGGACCATGGGCCAGTAGGTGGAGCTGATCAGCGGCATCTGGCAGAACTGGGGCACCTTTTCCAGGGCTTCCAGGGCGCTGGTGGTCCCGGCGCGGCGGGCGCTGGTCACGATGGCCGCCGGCTTGTGGCGCAGGGTGCGTCCGGCGCTGTAGGCCAGACGGTGCATAAAGCCCAGCATCCCCGCGGCGGCGGTGGCATAGTGCACCGGCGCGCCGAAAACAAAGGCGTCGGCCTTCTCAGCCAGGGGCACCACATCGGCCACCGGACCGCCGAAAACGCACTGGCCGGCTTTGGCGCAGCCGCCGCAGCCCACGCAGCCGCCCACCGGAGCCGCTCCGATGTGGAAGATGGTGGTCTCGATGCCGTCGGCGTTCAGCGCCTTGGCCACTTCCTGCAGGGCCGCGTCGGTGCAGCCGTGGGCATGGGGACTGCCGTTGATGAGCAGAACATTCATTGTAAAATCCCTCCGTATATGGCGCCGGTCTTGTGACCGGACTGAAAATGTTTCCATATCCAGTATATCATATGCGGCAAGCCCCCGTGCAGCCGCCTTTTCTTTTACCTTATATATAAAGGAAGTTGCCCTATGTCCACAAAGACCTGTCCTTTGCAGTCCCGCCAATGCGGGGGCTGTCCGCTACTGTCTCTGCCCTATGAGCGGCAGCTGGCCCAAAAGCAGCAGAAAGCCCGTTCCCTGCTGGAACGCTACGCCCCCGTGGCGCCCATCCTGGGCCAGCCGGACCCCTGGCATTACCGCAACAAGGCCATTGCCACCTTCACCCAGGGGCGGGGCGGGCTGCAGGCAGGCATCTACGCCGCGGGCACCCACCATGTCCTGCCCATGCCGGAAGCGGGCTGCCTTCTGCAGGACAAGGTCCTCAACCAGACCCTGAAAGCCGCGGTGGATGCCGCCCGCACCTGCCGCTGGCCCGCCTTTGACGAGGACCGGGGCACAGGTCTTTTGCGCCATGTCCTGGTCCGCCGGGGCGTGCACACCGGCCAGGTGATGGTGGTGCTCATCACCGCCGCCCCCCGCCTGCCCGGGAGCCGCAATTTTGTGGCGGCCCTGCGCAAGGCCGCCCCCTGGGTGACCACGGTGGTGCACAACTGCAATCCCCGCCGCACCAGCGCGGTGCTGGGCCGGGACGTGCGGGTGCTGTACGGGCCGGGGCATATCCTGGACACCCTGTGCGGGCTGCGGTTTTCCATCTCCGCCTCCAGCTTTTACCAGGTGAACCCCGCCCAGACCGAGGTGCTCTACCGCAAGGCCATGGAAGCCGCCGCCCTCACCGGCCGGGAAACGGTGCTAGACGCCTACTGCGGCACCGGTACCATCGGGCTGTGTGCGCTGGCTGCCGGGGCAGGCCGGCTCATGGGGGTGGAGCAGACCCCCGCCGCCGTGAAGGACGCCGTGGCCAACGCCGCCCGCAACGGACAGAAAAATGCCCGCTTTTTCTGCGCCGACGCCACCGCCTGGATCCAGCAGGCCGCCCGGGAAGGCCTGCGCCCCGACGTGGTCTTTCTGGACCCGCCCCGGGCAGGCACCACCCCGGAATTCATCGCCGCCGTCACCGCCATGGCCCCCAAACGCATCGTCTATGTGAGCTGTGACCCCGAAACCCTGGCCCGGGACGTGGGTCTGTTTGCCCGCCGGGGCTGGCAGGCCACGGGCTTCCAGCCTGTGGACCTCTTCCCCCACACCGAACATCTGGAGACCGTCTGCGCTCTGGTGCCCAAACCGTGATTTTTGCAGAAAGGAGCCCCGCCATGTCCGACCTTGTCATCCGTCCCGCTCTTCTTGCCGACGCGCCTGCCATTGGCCGGGTGCACTGTCTGGCCTGGCGGGAGACCTACACCGGCCTGCTGCCCGATGCCATGATGGCCCGCCTTTCGGAGACGCGCAGCGCCGAGAATTTCCGCCGGGAAGGCTGCCGCAACCTCCTGGTGGCGGAACTGGACGGGGAGGCCGTGGGCTTCTGCGGCTACGGTCCCTGGCGGGGCGCGGATCCAGCCCCCGCTTTGGGGGAGATCGTGGGGCTGTATGTGCTGCAAAAAGCCCAGCGCAGGGGCATCGGCACCCGGCTGCTGCAGGCGGGGCTGGACGCCCTGCAAACCGGCGGCTGTGCCCGGGCCGCGCTGTGGGTGCTGGACACCAACACCCGCGCCATCGGCTATTACCGGACCCGGGGCTTCCGGGACACCGGCCTCACCCAGGGGGAAGGCCCCCTGCGGGAGCGGCAGATGCTTCTTTCCCTCTCCGCCACAGCCTCTGTACCCCCAGCCAACGGATCATAGCAACAATCGTCACCTGTCAAAACAGGACATGAGCAGCTTTTTGCCCACAGCCCATGTCCTGTTTTGGATTATACTACGGAAAAAATCCGTTTTTTTCATCACAGGCGCAGCATATTGTCTGCCTGCTTTTGGATGTCCGCATATATTTGATTAAAGACATCTTTCCTTGTTTCCAGCAAAGAAGCATACACGCCGTCGTGGAGTTTATCCAACTCTTCAGCGATTTTTTCCACTTCCACAAAAACGGACGCTATCTCCACCTCGTTTGTATTGTCCAGAAAAATTCTGCAGGCGGAGAGTTCCTCCTCCGAGAAGGCTCCCGGCGTTGCCTTCTCCGCTTCCAGTTTTTCCAACGCGGCCTTCCGGCCTTTGGCGTCGCGCAATTTGCTGTACGCCTGAATTCCCTTGTCGGCAGTCTCCGCCAATTTTCCCGCCTTCTCCTCGATGTCGCAGAGCAGCTCTTGCAATCTGGCATTTTCTTCCTTGCCCATGTACAAGCTGACCTCATCCTTGACTGTCAGGCAGGATAACTGATATTCCTGAAACAGTGCTATCGCCTTTACCGGATTTTGCTGTCCTTCTTTGATGAGTTCCCGCATGACACCGTAGGGATTGAGCGACCGGAGCACATTGATCAGGACCTCTTCGATTTTGGACCACTTTTCCTTTTCGCTTTGCAAATATGCCTCCCGTTGGACCTGCTTTTTGGTAAACCGAATGGTCACGGCGAGGGTTGCGACCGCAACGCCCGCTCCGAGAATGCCCCCATAATAGGAAAGCATGTCGGCACAGCTCCACATGGTACGATATCCTTCATGTTCATACAATTCGTTGATAACAATCGGCCCTGCGATGATCATGAAGGCCGCGGCGAAAATGATACCTGCCATCCATTTTATGCCCATGACTTTTTTGTCTGCTTTCATTTTACGATTCCTTTCCTGTTTGATTTTCTGTGTCCGGGGTACCCGGTTATCCATACCGCAATTTTATGCCGGGGCCCCGTTTCATCAAGGATCAACCAAAATCACATGCCCTTTTCCATAACAACAGTATATTCCTTATTTCCCGGTTCCGCAAGAAAAAACAGTACCATTTCTCTTCTGGAAGGCATCGTTTTTTCCCTTTTTCTGCGCACAACATACCAAGCGGCGGCGGACTTTTGTCCGCCGCCGCTTTTTCTTTACATCAGTTCAAAATCCACACACCCAGGTTGAGATAGGCTGCAAAGGTCAGCCAGGCCAGGTAGGGCCACTGCAGCCGTGCGGCCCACACATCCACCTCCCGGAACCGGCGGATCATCACCAGGACCATGACCCACAGCGCCGCCAGCCAGAAAAAGGCGAAGCCGTACCACTGTCCGTTGAAGAAGATCAGGCTCCAGAAGAAATTGAACCCCAGCTGCACCAGGTAGATGGTCAGGGCCTTGGTGCGGGCCTGGGATTCCGGGCTGCGGTCGATGACCGAAGCGCCATAGCCCATCAGGGCATACAGGATGGCCCAGGCGATGGGAAAGACGATCCCCGGCGGCGAGAACGGCGGTTTGTTGATCTGCTCCGCGTACAGCTGGGCCCCGCCCCGGCTGAGCCAGCCGGAAAAGGCCCCCACCGCCTCGGTCACGATGATCCAGAACGCGATATTTTTCCACCCTTGCTTGCACATAACAGCATCACCCTCTGCCAGTATATGCGGTTTAGCCGCCGGTATGCGGGGTCCGGCGATTAAGGCGGGGAAGGGCGGGCCATACTCTGGCCGAAATCCAAAAAAGGAGGATGCACCATGCGCCGCTACCGCCTGGACCCCGCCGGACATCTGCACACGGCAGCGGGGGACCGGGGCAGCGTGTTTGTGCTCAGCGCCGCCGAGCTGTCCCGCTGCCCCGGCATCTCCCACCGGCGGACCCTGGCCGCCGCCCTGGAAAACATCCGCTACTGTCGGGCCGCCGCCTACCGGGACTGTGTACAGGGCACCATCCGTCTGCCCACCGGGGGTGCGCCGCTGCGGTTCTGCTTCTGCCTGAACGACACCGCCCTCTACCTCATTCCCGGTCCGGACAGCGCCCCGCCCCTCTCCCCGTCCCTGCCGGCGGCGGCCCCCGCCACCCCCGCCGGGGTGCTGCTGGCTTTGCTGGAACAGCACATGGGCGCCGACGCCCTGATTTTGCAGACGCTGGAAAAGCGGCTCAATTCCCTGGAGGAAGCCCTGGCCGCCGGACACATCCGGGGGTTCGAGTCCACGGTCATGGCGGAGCGCCGGACCCTGGCCGCCCTGCACGGGGCCTATGCCCAGCTGGTGCTGCTGGGGGACGAGCTCCAGGCCGACGCCCCCCGGCTGCTGAACCGGGCGGAGCGGGCGGCCTGGCAGCGGGCCACCACCCGGGCCGCCCGCCTGCGGGACGAGGCCGAGACCTTGCGGGAGTACATCCTGCAGCTGTGGCAGGTCTACCAGTCCCGCATCGAGCTGCAGCAGAACCAGGTGGTCACCATGCTCACGGTGGTCACCACCCTGTTTCTGCCCCTGAGCCTGATCGTGGGCTGGTACGGCATGAACTTTGACGGCATGCTGGCCCCCAGCGTGCCCTGGGGCTATCCCACGGTGGGGGCGGTGTGTGCGGTGCTGGTGGTGGGGGGCCTTTTGTTTTTCCGCCACCGGGGGATGTTATGACAAAAAGCGGGGCCCCGCCGCACAAACGGGGTCCCGCTTTTGGGATGGCTGTTATGGGATGGCGCAACCCGACCGGGATGTGTGCTTACTCCACATCCTGCAGGGCGTCGTAGTCCACCTCGCCGGTACGGACCTTGACGACCTTGGCCACGTTGTAGACAAAGATCTTGCCATCGCCGATATGGCCGGTGTACAGTGCCTTGGTGGCCGCGTCGATGATCTTGTCGACGGGGATCTTGCTGACGACCACTTCCACCTTGACCTTGGGAATCAGGGTGGAGTCGATCTCAGCACCACGGTACTTCTTGCCGCTGCCCTTCTGCAGGCCGCAGCCCATGACCTGGGTCACGGTCATGCCGGTGATGCCCACGGCGTTCAGGGCGCGCTTCAGATCGTCAAACTTGGCCAGCTGGACGATCATGGAGACCTTGTGCATGCCGGAATCCAACTCGGGAGGCAGCGGTTCTTCCTTCTGGACGCGGACCGCAGCGGCCACCTGGGCGGGGCTGGCCTTGGCCAGGTCGCTCTGGCCCAGGTCGGTGTTTTCGTTCACGGACAGGTCGGCGTAGCTGGCGTCGGCGATGGCGAAGCCGGCGTAGGCGCTGGCCAGACCGTGTTCATGGACATCCAGGCCGTCGATCTCTTCCTTCTCGGAGACGCGCAGGCCCACGAACTTCTTGATCAGGCTGAAGATGATGAACATGCTGACCAGGACCCAGGCTGCCACGCTGACAACACCCAGAGCCTGGATGCCCAGACGGGCGAAACCGCCGCCGTAGAACAGGCCGCCGTCGGTGGCGAAGAGGCCCACGGCCAGGGTGCCCCAGGCACCGTTGACGCAGTGCACCGAGACAGCACCCACGGGGTCATCGATGCGGGCGATCTTGTCGAAGAATTCAACAGAGAGGACGACCAGCACACCGGCAACGATGCCGATGATGGCAGCGCCGTAGGGATCGACCTCGTCGCAGCCGGCGGTGATGGCAACCAGACCGGCCAGCGCGCCGTTGAAGGTCAGGGACACATCGGGCTTGCCGTAGCGCACCCAGGTGGTGATCAGGGCGGCGCAGGTAGCCAGGGCCGCCGCCAGGTTGGTGTTGAAGCAGATCAGGCCGGCGGAGATCATGGTGTCGTCACCGGTCATGGAGACGGTGGAGCCGCCGTTGAAGCCGAACCAGCAGAACCACAGGATAAAGACGCCGAGAGCCATGGCGGTCATGTTGTGGCCGGGGATGGCGCGGGGCTTGCCGTCCTTGTCGTACTTGCCGATACGGGGACCCAGCATCCAGGCGCCCAGCATGGCGGTGACGCCGCCGACGAAGTGGACGGCCGTGGAACCGGCGAAATCATGGAAGCCCAGCTGGGCCAGCCAGCCGCCGCCCCAGATCCAGTGGCCGGAGATGGGATAGACGATCAGGCTGATGGCGGCGGAGTACAGGCAGTAGGCGCTGAACTTGGTGCGCTCGGCCATGGAGCCGGAAACGATGGTGGCGGCGGTGGCGCAGAAGACGGTCTGGAACACCACATACACCCAGACAGGCAGGGTACCGAAATCGTAGCTGCCGCGGATGAACGGGTCAAACCCACCGATCAGTGCGCCGGAACCGGCGAACATCACGCCGAAACCGACCAGCCAGTAGCAAGGTGTGCCGATACAAAAGTCCATCATGTTCTTCATGAGGATGTTGCCCGTGTTCTTGGCACGGGTCAGGCCCGCTTCGCACAAAGCAAAGCCCGCCTGCATGAAGAACACCATAAACGCCGCTACCAGCGTCCATGTTACGTCTGCGGAATTGTACATATACATGACTCCCCTCTTGCATGTTCAAAATCAAATAGCAAAAGGCGCCGGACGGTATTTCACCATCCGGCGCCTTTGCCATTTGCTTTGTTGTCCCCATGCTAGCACAGCCGCGGCGGCGGGTCAAGGGATTTTGTTCACATTCCGTTCATCTTTGTGGGTTTTTGTGGGTGCAGAGGGAAAGTTTTCCAGAATTCTTGTGCAATCCCGTTAAAAATCAGGAGGCATTACTGTATGTCAGCGGCGTGCAGCCGGTCCAGCAGCTCCATCACAGCCAGGGTCCGGGTGCGGGCTTCGGCCTCGGCGGCCCGGTCCTTTTCCGCCACGATCCGGGCGAATTCCGCAAACTCGTAGGCCATGCGGTGGCGGGCAGCCGGGGGACAGTCGGTGCGTTTTCCGCCGCCGCGCACCCCGCCCAGCACGCTGTACACCTCATCCAGGCTGTTGGTGCCGCCGTGCAGCACCAGGTAGCCGCCGGGGCCCTGGATGCTGGCGAACTTTTCGCTTTCGCTGTCCTTGGCGGCCAGGGCCACGGCACAAAAATCCGGGTAGTGGAGCACCACCGTACCCGCCGTGTCGATGCCGTTGGCTCCCCGGCTGGGGTGGTATTCGCAGGATTCCGGCATGCCCAGCAGCCCCCAGAAATAGTGCAGGTTGTACACGTTCATGTCGTTGAGGGCGCCGCCGTTGCAGGCCGGGTCAAAGGTGGTGTTCCAGATGCCCTTGAGGTAGTCGTCATACCGGGCGCTGCGGGCGCAGAAGCTGGCCATGGCCCCCCGCACCGGACCGATGGCGGCAATGTTCTCCTGCAGGAAGCGGTAGGCGGGCAGGTAGGGGGTGGTGATGGCCTCAAAGAGGATGACCCCCTTGCGGTCGGCCAGACCGAACAGCTCCCGGGCTTCGGCGGCGGTGGCGGTGAAGGGCTTTTCCAGGATCACATGATACCCCGCTTCCAGGGCCTTTTTGGCCGCCGCATAGTGCAGGTGGTTGGCGGTGCCGATGTACACCGCCTCAAATCCGCCGGCGGCGTAGCAGGCATCCTCATCGGTAAAGACCCGGGGCACCCCGTGGGCCTGGGCCATGGCCTTTGCCTTGGCCTCGCTCTGGGGGCGGCAGCACAGGGCGGTGACTTCGATCTCGGGCATTTCGGCCAGATGGTCCATAAACTCCGCCACAATGCGGCTGGTGGACAGAACGGCAAGTTTCAGCGGCATGGAAAACTTCCACCTTTCGTTGTTTTTTCTTTGATGTTCCCCCGTCGGCACGGGACGTTTTTTCCATTATACTCCACCCCGGCCCCGGGTGCAAACGGGAAGGAGTTCCTCTTGTTTTTTGCCCCGTCCGCCGTTATAATGGGTATAGTGGGGGTGGTACGGCCTTCCGGGTCTTTCCCGCCCCGAAAAATTGAATTGTGAGGTGGATTTTATGGAACCCCTGGTCATCACAATGGCACGCGAATATGCCTCCGGCGGCAGCGAGATCGCGCAGCGGGTCGCGGACCTGCTGGGTGTGCCCCTGTACAACAAGGAGCTCATCACCCTGGCTGCCAAGAAAAGCGGTCTGACCGAAGAAGCCATTGCCGCCAGCGAGAATCAGCGCAGCGGCAGCCTGATCTACAGCCTGTACATGATGGGCAACACCATGCCTCTGGCCGACCAGGTGTACATCCTGCAATCCAACGTCATCAAGGAACTGGCCCAGAAAGGCTCCTGCGTCATTCTGGGCCGCTGCGGCGACTACGTGCTGCGGGACCGTCCCAATGTGCTGAGCACCTTCGTCTATGCGCCGGTGGACCTGCGCATCCGCAACGCGAAGGACCGCCCCGGCGCCAAGGACATGCCCGACCGCCTGTGGGAGACCGCTCTGGCCAAGCATGACCGCGCCCGCGCCAGCTATTATAACTACTACACCGAAAACCGTTGGGGCGAGGCCAAAAACTACGACCTGTGCCTGAACGCCGCCCTGGGCCGGGAAGCCTGCGCCCAGCTCATCGTTCAGGCCGCCAAGGCAATGGAGGCTTCCGTCCGAGAATGAGTAAGACCCTTTCCGCCGCCCGCATGGGCACCGAACCGCTGAACCCGCTGCTGCTTTCCCTGGCCATCCCCATGATGATCTCCATGCTGGTGCAGGCCCTGTACAATGTGGTGGACAGCATCTTTGTATCCTATGTCAACGAGGCGGCGTTGTCCGCCGTCAGTCTGGCATTTCCGATCCAGAACCTGCTGATCGCCTTTGCGGTGGGCACCGCGGTGGGCGTCAACGCCTATCTGTCCAAGAATCTGGGCGAAGGAAACCACGCCGAGGCGGACCGCGCCGCCGCCAACGGCCTGTTCCTGGCCGTGTGCAGCGCCGTGGCCTTCCTCCTGTTCGGGCTGTTCGGGGCCGGGGCCTTCATCCGGGCCCAGACCACCGACCCCCTCATTGCCCGCTACGGAGCGGAATACCTGAGCATCTGCACCATCTTCAGCCTGGGCTGCTGCGTCCAGTGCATGATGGAAAAGATCCTGGTCTCCACCGGCCGCAGCACCTTTGCCATGACCACCCAGCTCATCGGTGCGCTGACCAACATCGTGCTGGACCCCATCTTCATCTTCGGCCTGTTCGGGGTGCCCCGTCTGGAGGCCGCCGGCGCCGCCGTGGCCACCGTCATCGGCCAGTTTGTGGGCGCCACCGCCGCCCTGACCCTGCATTTTCTGTACAACAAGGACGTGCACATCTCCCTGCGGGGCTTCCGTCCCGCCCCCCGCACCATCCTGCGCATCTACCAGGTGGGCATCCCCTCCATCGCCATGAACGCCATCGGCAGCGTGATGACCTTCGGCATGAATGCCATCCTCATTGCCTATTCCAGCACGGCGGTGGCGGTTTTCGGGGTATACTTCAAGCTGCAGAGCTTTGTGTTCATGCCGGTGTTCGGGCTGAACAACGGCATGGTGCCCATCGTCAGCTACAACTACGGCGCCCGCAAGCCGGAGCGCATCCTGGGCACCAAGCGGCTGGCCGCCATCTACGCGGTGGGCATCATGGTGCTGGGCTTTCTGGCGGGGCAGTTCCTGCCGGGGGTCATGCTCAGCATCTTCAACGCCAGCCCGGACATGCTCAGCCTGGGCACGGTGGCTTTGCGCATCATCTCCATCTCCTTCCTGATGGCCGGTTTCAACGTCATCTCCTCCGCCTACTTCCAGGCCCTGGGGCACGGTGTGCTGGCTTTGTGGGTGTCGGTCATCCGCCAGCTGGTGGTGCTGCTGCCCACCGCCTGGCTGCTCAGTCTGGCCGGCCGGATGGATGTGGTTTGGTGGGCCTTCCCCATCGCCGAGGTGGTGGCTTTCCTGCTGTGCATCATTTTCCAGCGGGTCTGCTATAACAAGATCATCCGCCCCATGCGCACCGCCGCCGCGGCGGCCTGAGGCCCCGCAAGGAGGTTTTTGTCATGCTTCATCATCTGCGTACCGGCATGCTGGTGCTCAGTGTGCTGTATTTTGTCCTGGGTCTGGCCCTGCTGGCCGCCCCCGCCGCCAGCCTGCCCTGGGTGTGCGCCGGATTCGGCCTTCTCATCGCCCTGACCGGCGCCCGCAGCCTGTGGCGGTATTCCCGCAACAAGGAGAAGGGTCTGGCCGCCTGGTTCACCCTGGCGGGCGGTGTGGTCACCCTGGCCCTGGGCCTGTTTGCCCTGCTGCGCCCCGATTTTGTGCAGTGGGTGCTGCCGGTGGTGTTCGGCGTCTTTCTCCTGGTGGACGGCGCCGCCCGGGAACAGAGCGCCTGGCAGCTGGTGCGCCGCAAGGGCCAGCGCTGGTGGGTGCTGTTGCTGTTGGGCTTTGTCACCGGCATTGCGGGCATCCTGCTGATCCTGCAGCCCTTCTCCCACTGGCCGGTGGATTCCATCTGGCTGTCCGGCCTGCTGCTGATTATCGAGGGTGTGCTCAACGCCGGATGCACCCTGTACACCGCCCTGCTGCTCCACGACCTGGACAAGGCCGCCGAAGCCCCGGCACCCACGGACGACGGGGAGGCCCCCGCCGACCCCGACCCCAGTGACCCGCAGAGCTGATTCCGTCCGATTTTTCACAACACAACAAAAGGAGACCCATCGACCCATGCAAACTCAGTATGACCTGATCATCGTCGGCGCCGGCCCTGCCGGTATCTTCACCGCCCTGGAACTGCTGCGCAAGAGCAGCCGCTCCAAAGAGCTCAAGATCCTGCTCATCGAGAAGGGCAAACCGGTAGAGCGCCGCCACTGTCCCAAAGCGGAGGTCGGCCACTGTGTGAACTGCAAACCCAACTGCGCCATCACCACCGGTTTTTCCGGGGCGGGCGCCTTCTCCGACGGCAAACTGTCCCTGTCCCGGGAGGTGGGCGGCGAGCTGCCCGAACTCATCGGGGAGGACTTTGCCCAGGACCTCATTGACTACACCGACAAGATTTACCTGGAATTCGGCGCCGATCCCCATGTGGAGGGCGTGTATGAAGGGGCCGAGATCAAGGAGATCCGCAAGCGGACCATCCAGGCGGGCCTGCAGCTGGTGGACTGCCCCATCCGTCACCTGGGCACCGAGAAGGCCCAGCAGCTCTACCTGAACATCCAGAACTATCTGGCTGCCCAGGGGGTGGAGATGTGGTTCGAGACCGAGTGCGACAACATCCTGCTGGACGGGGACACCTGCCGGGGCGTGGTGGCCCGCAGGGCCGGCAAGCCGGACGCCGAGGCGGTCCAGGTCACCGGCCGCCAGGTGGTCATTGCCACCGGCCGCCGGGGCGCCGACTGGCTGGAAAAGATCTGCGCCGAGCACAACATCGCCCACCGTCCGGGCACCGTGGATATCGGCGTGCGGGTGGAATGCCGCAACGAGATCATGGAGACCATCAACAACGTTTTGTATGAGGGCAAGCTCATCGGCTATCCCAACCCCTGGAAGAACAAGGTCCGCACCTTCTGCCAGAACCCGGGCGGCTTTGTGGCCCAGGAAAACTACGACAACGACCTGGCGGTGGTCAACGGCCACAGCTTCAAGGACCTGAAGAGCTCCAACACCAACCTGGCCATCCTGGTCAGCCACAACTTCACCGAGCCCTTCAACCAGCCCATCGCCTACGCCCAGAAGGTGGGCGAGCTGACCAACATGCTGGGTGCGGGGCACATTCTGGTGCAGCGGTACGGGGACATCCTCAACGGCAAGCGCACCTGGCCCCAGGAGCTGGCCCGCTCCAACGTCCGCCCCACCCTGAAGGACGCGGTGGCCGGTGACATCACCGCCGCCATGCCCTACCGGGCCATGGTGAACATCATCGAGTTCATCAAGATGGTGGACCATGTGGTTCCGGGCTTT
Source organism: Subdoligranulum sp. DSM 23681 (assembly GCF_057005535.1). NCBI lineage: Bacteria > Bacillati > Bacillota > Clostridia > Eubacteriales > Oscillospiraceae > Subdoligranulum > Subdoligranulum sp. DSM 23681. Next base: position 1,199,815 of record NZ_CM168050.1, read on the forward strand.
GCCGCCCCCGAGACCCTGCTCTACTCCCCCGAGCTGAAGTTCTACTCCAACAAGGTCCGGATGGACACCGACCTGGAGACCAACGTGGCCAACCTCCACTGCTTGGGCGACTCCTCCGGCTGGACCCGCGGCCTGATGATGGCCTCGGTCATGGGCGTGCTCATGGGCCGCAAGCTCATCGAGAACCACGGCTTCTGATGGCCTTTGCCTGACGAGAGTCTGACAATAGCAAAACACCCCCGGCGCGAAGCAGACGCTTCGTGCCGGGGGTGTTCTTATTCATTCACGCAAGAGTCAGACGTATCAGCCCGCGGCGTTCTCGGTGTTGGAAGCCGCGCTGGTGTTGGTGCCTTCGCCCAGCACCACCTGGTAGGTGGCCATCTTGCCGTCCCGCTCGATCTGCAGGTTGACGGTGTCGCCCACCGCTTTCTGCTGCAGGTAGCCGGTCAGGTCGCTGCTCTGGGAGACCGAGTTGTCGTCAATGGCGATGATCCGGTCGCCCACCTGTAGGCCGGCGTTGGCCGCGCCGCTGCCCGGGGTGATCTGGTAGATATACACGCCGTAGTCGGACACACCGAACTGCATGGCGTTCTCCTGGGTGACGGTGACCACCGTCACGCCCAGGGCCGGACGCTTGACATAGCCGTTCTCGATCAGATCCTGGGCAATGTCCATGGCGGTGTTGATGGGGATGGCAAAGCCCAGACCTTCGGCGTTGGTGGCCTCACCGGTGTTGGTGGTGGAGCCGCTCTTGGCGTTGACGATGCCGATGAGTTCGCCCTGGCCGTTGAACAGGCCGCCGCCGGAGTTGCCCGGGCTGATGGCCGCGTCGGTCTGGATCAGGCTCATCTCATTGCTTTCCACTTCCACCGAACGGTTCACCGCGCTGATGATGCCGTCGGTAACGGTGCCGCTCAGGGTACCCAGGGGGTTGCCCACGGCCACCGCCAGCTCGCCCACCGCCAGGGCATCGGAATCACCGATGGTGGCAGCGCTCAGGCCGGTGGCGTCGATCTTGACCACCGCAATGTCGGAGGTGGTATCCGCCCCCACCACGGTGGCGGTGTATTCGGTGTCGTCAGGCAGCTGCACCTTGATGTTGGTGGCGCCGTTGACCACATGGGCGCAGGTCAGGATGTAGCCGTCCTGGCTGATGATGACGCCGGAACCGGCGCCGCTCTGCACATAGTTGCCGAACCAGCTGTTGGTGCTCACCATCTGCTCGGTGGTGATGGCCACCACGCTGGGCTGGGCCTTGGCCGCGATCTCGGTCATGGACAGGTTGGTGCCGCCGGTGCTGCCCTGGGTGGAAGCGGTGGCGTTTTCGTCCCGCTGCACCTGCTGGACCACCACCTGGCTGCCGGTGAGGCCGGCGCGGGAAGCCGCCACCGTGCCCAGCAGGCCGCCGCCGAAGCCCAGCACCACAACGCCCACACCGGCCAGGATGCGCAGGCCGATCTTTTTGCCACCCTTCTTGCGGGGCGGGGTGGGCGGGGTGGGCTGTGCGCCGTACCCGTTCACCGGACCGTTGGGGCCGGCAGGACCGCCGGGGTTGCCGTAGGGTTCACTGTGGGGGGCGGTGTAGCCGGTATGGGCCTCGCCCGCCGGCTGGCCGCCCTGTCCGTCGCTGGCAAAATCGGTCTGGGCGGTGTTGGCGGTGTTCATGCCGCTGCTGCCCACGTTGGGATATCCGCTGTCCGCCGGGTTCTGCGGCGGCGTCTGTCCGCCGGTGGGCGGAGTATTCTGCGGGTTCTGGTGATACAGACCCGAGTAATCATATTCGCTCATATTCGTGCACTCCTTTAATCTATTTCATACCAGGATCGGCGCCCGAAGCGCCTCCGGCTCTTTCCTTGAGCTTGGTTCCCAGTATAAATGCCAATTGTGAAATTGGTTTTTCCTGACCGTGAAACAAATGTGAAAAGCCCGCCCCGCAAGCCCCTTTCCGCCCTTGACAAAACCCGGTTTTTGGCCGTATTCTAATGACAAATCCCAGGAAAGGAGCCGCGCCATGCAGGTCACCCGGCAGGACAACCGCTATCTCTTGTACAAGGAATCCACCCTCATCGGTCAGGCCGAACTGGACGGGGACCGCATCACCATGTTCACGGTGCAGCCCCAGTGGCGCAACCGGGGGTACGGCAGCTATCTTCTGCGGGAGATGCTGCGCCTCAACGACGGTTTTGCCCGCCAGACGCCCAGCCATTTCACCGCCCCCGCGCCGGAAAATGCCGCGGCGGCGGCCCTGCTGCACAAGTTCGGCTTTTCCCCCACGGGGGAGGCGGACGGTTCCTGGCAGCGGGTGCGTTCCCCGGACATGACCGCCGTGGAGCTGTGCCACCGGTTTCTGGAAGGCACCATCCCCACGGGCGGGACCTTCCTGGATGCCACCTGCGGCAACGGCCACGACACCCTCTTCCTCTGCCGCAAGGCGTCTCCCAACGGCCGGGTGCTGGCCCTGGACATCCAGCCCGCCGCGGTGGAAGCCACCAACCGGCTGCTGGCGGAACACGGCCTGCAGGGGGTGGGCCGGGCCATCGTCTGCGACCACCGGGACCTGGGGCATCTGGTGCCCCCCGGCACCCTGGACGCAGCGGTGTTCAACTTCGGCTGGCTGCCGGGGGCGGACCATGCGGTCCACTCGGCGGCGGAAAGCACCCTGCCCGCTTTGCAGGCGGCGCTGGATGCCCTCAAGCCCGGGGGCGTGCTGACAGCGGTGCTGTACAGCGGCAAGGTCATCGGGGACGGGGAAAAGCAGGCTGTCCTGGAATTTTTCCGTGCCCTGCCCCTGACCAAGTACACCGTGCTGGTGTGCGAGTTTGCCAACTGGGCGTCCACGGCGCCCCTGCCCTGCTTTGTGCTGAAAAAGCCCTTTCAGGCAGGTCTTTGACCATTATACCACACCCCGGACGCCCCTCCAAGGCGGTCCGGGGGATTTTTTGTGCGCCGGAAGGCAAAAATCCGTTGCATTTGCGCCCCAAACAAGGTATGATAGAAAGGTATGCTTAGAATAGAGGAGTGTGCCCCCATGTGACCGATGCGTTTGGGCCGTCACTGTCACAATCAACAAGGAGTAATTGGAAATATGGCTTCATTGCGTGAAGAAATCGAAAGCCGGCGCACATTTGCGATCATCTCGCACCCGGACGCCGGCAAAACCACCCTGACCGAAAAGCTGCTTCTGTACGGGGGCGCCATCCAGACCGCCGGTTCTGTCAAGGGCAAGCAGAGCGCCAAGCACGCTGTGTCCGACTGGATGGACATTGAAAAGCAGCGCGGCATCTCGGTCACCTCGTCGGTGCTGCAGTTCCGGTACCAGGGCAAGTGCATCAACATTCTGGACACCCCCGGCCACCAGGACTTCTCGGAGGACACCTACCGCACCCTGATGGCGGCGGACTCCGCCGTCATGGTCATCGACGCGGCCAAGGGCGTGGAGGCCCAGACCATCAAGCTGTTCAAGGTCTGCACCCTGCGCCACATCCCCATCTTCACCTTCATCAACAAGATGGACCGGGAAGCCCGGGACCCCTTTGAGCTGATGGAGAACATTGAGGAGATCCTGGGCATCAAGACCTACCCCATGAACTGGCCCATCGGCTGCGGCAAGGGCTTCAAGGGCGTGTTCGACCGCAACAGCCGCCGGGTCCTGGCCTTTGAGGGCGACGGCCGCGCCAACGGCGTGAAGATGGTGGACGAGATCGAGGCCGGTCTGGGGGACCCTGCCCTGGACGACCTCATCGGGGCGGACAACCACCAGCGTCTGGCCGACGACATCGAGCTGCTGGACGGCGCCGCGGAGGAGTTTGATCTGGCCGCGGTGCACCGGGGCGAATTGTCCCCGGTATTCTTCGGGTCGGCGCTGACCAACTTCGGCGTGGAACCCTTCCTGCGGGACTTTTTGCGCCTGACCCCCACCCCGCTGCCCCGCAAGGACGCGGAGAGCGGCGAGCTGGTGGACCCCCAGAGCCCGGATTTCTCCGGTTTCATCTTCAAGATCCAGGCCAACATGAACAAGAACCACCGGGACCGCATCGCCTTTGTGCGCATCTGCTCCGGCAAGTTCGAGCGAGGCATGGAAGCCTTCCATGTGCAGGAGAACAAGAACATCAAACTGGCCACCGGCACCAGCATGATGGCCGACGACCGCGCCATTGTGGACGAGGCCTACGCCGGGGATATCATCGGCCTGTTTGACCCGGGCATCTTCTCCATCGGCGATACCCTGTGCACCGGCAAGCCCCATGTGCGGTTTGCGGGCATCCCCACCTTCGCCCCCGAGCACTTTGCCCGGGTGACCCAGGTGGACACCATGAAGCGCAAGCAGTTCGTCAAGGGCATGGAACAGATCGCCCAGGAAGGCGCCATCCAGATCTTCCGGGACCTGGGTTCCGGCATGGAGGAAGTCATTGTGGGCGTGGTGGGCGTGCTGCAGCTGGAAGTGCTGGAGTACCGCCTGAAAAACGAGTACAACGTGGACATCCGCCTGCAGACCCTGCCCTATGAGTATATCCGCTGGATCCTCAACACCCCGGACGAGCTGGACCCCAAGACCCTGGACGTGACCAGCGACACCCGGGCCATCGAGGACCTGAAGGGCAACCGCCTGCTGCTCTTCGGCAGCCCGTGGAGCATCAACTGGGCCCAGGAACACAATTCCGACCTGCGCCTGTCCGAATTCGGCAACCTCACCTTCTGAGCGTTATCTCCCGTCCGCGGCCTGCGGGCGGGATTTTTTTGGTTTCACCCGTCCGCACACCGCGGGCGGGTGTTTTTCTTTGTTGGGCACTCTCCTTGTCCCATGGGCAGTTGTGTGGTATAATATCCACACATTTACACGGGCTTTTGTACAATCTTTGCCGGGGCGCGCCCGCGGGGCCGCCGCCTGCTTTTCTGAATACGATACAGGAGGGTATCTCATGCCGCTTTTGAGCCGGGCCGAGACCCAGTTTCTGCGCCGCCATCTGGACCATGTGTGCCACATCACCCTGGACCCGGAAGGACCCGGCGCCCTTCGCATCCATCTGGTGCCCAGCCGGCACCAGCACACCGACGTGCCCTTTGTGGCCATCCTCAACGGGAAGGACATCCTGCCCCTGAGCGTTTCCTGGGCCATTCTGCTGGCCAACCTGATGGAAACCCTGCAGCCCTTTGAAGGCCAGGAGATCGGGGAGGAGCAGTGGCAGCAGGCCGCCGACGCCGCCGTGCAGGCCACCTGCGCCGTGTACAAACGCACCCCGCCGGAACAGATCGCCGCCGACCTGCGCTCCATGATGGAAGCGCTGTCCGCCATCGCCAGAGGCAAGGCCCCCGCCCAGGAGATCCAGCCCATGGACCTGGGTTCCTATGCCCGCCACATGGCGGCGCCCCACCGCATGGACCTGCTCATCAGCGCCATGGTCAAGGACGGGGCCTGGCACTGCAACCAGAAATGCCTGCACTGCTACGCCGCCCGCCAGCCCTACGGCGAGACCGAGGAGCTGGACACCGACCAGTGGCTGGCGGTCATCCAGAAATGTCGGGCAGCGGGCATCCCCCAGCTGACCTTCACCGGGGGTGAACCCACTCTGCGCCACGACCTGGTCAAGCTGGTGGACGCCGCCCAGTGGTTCGTCACCCGGCTGAACACCAACGGCCGGATGCTCACCAGCGCTTTGTGCCACGACCTGTATGAGGCCAGCCTGGACAGCGTGCAGGTCACCCTGTATTCCGCCGACGAATCCATCCACAATACCCTGGTGGGAGCCCCGGGCTATGCGGACACCATTGCCGGTATCCGCAACGCCCTGGCCGCCGGCCTGAACGTGAGCATCAACACCCCGCTGTGCAGCCTGAACCGGGACTATGCATCCACCCTGGCCCTGGCCCATGAACTGGGCATCCGGTACGCCACCTGTTCCGGGCTGATCCCCGCGGGCAGCGCCCAGAGCCCCGAGAGCCGGGGCACCCGCCTGTCCCCCGCCGAACTCACCCGGACCCTGAAAGACGCCCGGGCCTTTGCGGAGGCGCACGGCATGGAGCTGGACTTCACCAGTCCGGGCTGGCTGAAGGAGGAGACCCTGCGGGAGCTGGGCTTTACCCAGCTGCCCAGCTGCGGGGCCTGCCTGTCCAACATGGCCATCGCCCCGGACGGCACCGTGCTGCCCTGCCAGAGCTGGCTGTGCGGACCAGGGCTGGGCAGTATCCTGCATCAGCCCTGGCGGCGCATCTGGAACCATCCGGCCTGCCGCCGCATCCGCCGGCAGAGCGCCAAAATGCTGCACATCTGCCCTCTGGGCGAAACGCCTTTGCAGGAGGACGAATCATGAACACACTGCTTTTCCGCACCCGCCGTCTGGCCGCCCTGCTGCCTGTGATCCTGCTGCTGAGCCTGCTGGCGGCGCTGCCCGCCCGGGCGGACAGCGGCGATCTGGACCGCATCAACGCCTACACCGTCACGGTGGACCCCCGGGCGGACGGCAGCGCCGACATCACCTATGACATCGACTGGGAGGTTATCGGCGGCAGTTCCGACGAGCCTCTGTCCTGGGTCAAGATCGGTCTGGCCAACGGGCATGTGGACGAATTTGAGAACCTGACCCCGGACACGGTCTCGGGGGTGCGGGTACAGACCGAGGACGGCAACACCTTTGCCCGCATCACCTTTGTGTACCGGTACTATGAGCCCGTCTATGCGGCCCAGTCCGGCCAGCAGAGCCGGGTCCGCTTTTCCTTCCGGGTGCACCAGAGCCACCTGTACACCGTGTCGGACGACGGCACGGCCAGCTACAACTTCACCCCCGGCTGGTTTGACGACCTGTGCGTGGACCAGCTGACCATCCGGTGGAAGGCCGCTGACGGCATGACCGCCGACACCGACACGATGGAAGACGGGTATTATGTGTGGGACTTCGGTGCCCTGGACCACGGGGAGAAAGCCACCGTCCGGGTGCAGGTCCCTGCCGCCCTGGCCGACACCTACGACCCCACCACCCGCATGCAGCCCGACGAGATCCAGAGCAGGGACAGCCTCATCATCCTGGTCTTCATGGTTTCCGTCTTCGCCTTTGTCTTTTTCATCTTCTGGATGTACGCCACCACCTGTCCCCGTTGGCGGGGCGGCTTCGGCCGCAGTGACCGCCGCTGGTACAGCAACGGCCATCACGTCATCCATCTGGCGCCGGGGGCAGTCCCGCCCCCGGGCTACACCCCCACCGCACCGCCCGCCGGCTTCCATGCGGACGGCGGTTCCTTCCGGGGCGGCGGTGCCGGACGCACCGGCGGCGGATGTGCCTGTGCCTGTGTTTCCAGCTGTGCCTGTGCCTGCGCCTGTGCGGGCGGCGGACGGGCCGGCTGCAGCGTGAAGAATTTTTACCGTATCACCGTGAAAAGTGACAAGGAGGCGCCCCATGAGCATTGAGGACGGGTATGACGCCTGGGTCCGGAGCCTGATGGGTTCCCGGGGCTCCGGCAGCAAGGAACAGGCCGATGCGGCCGCCGCCAGTCTGGCCGACATGCAGGCACAGCTGGATGCTCTGGCCGCTGGCAGCAAGCGCCGCCGCTCTGCCGCCGACGCCCTGGACGCAGTGGACCGGGCGGCAGCCGCCACCACCGAGAACGTCCGCCGGATGAGCACCGAACTGACCCGCAGTCTGCGCAGCGACGGTCTGCTGGACGATACCAAAGCCTCCGCGCCCGGGCCAGCCCCCGCCCGGGGTGCCGGGTTCCAGGGGCTGGCCGCCGCCGTGCGCACCGAGGTCCTGGGCCAGGACGCCTTTGTGGCGGATGTGGTCAAGGCCTTCCGCCGTCCCTTTGTCATGGGCACCGACGACCCCCGCAAAGCCCGGGGGCCCATGCTGCTCTGCGGGCCGGAGGGCACCGGCCGCCACTACACCCTGCGGTGTGTGGTGCGGCAGATGGCCGACCGGGGCCTGCTGCCCAACGCCCACATCGAGACCCTGGACCTGGCCCTTTACCCCGGCCCCGCCCAGGAAAAGCTCTTTCTGCAGGACCTGTACGCAGCCCTGCAGTCCCCCGCCCAGGTGCTGGCCTTCGACCACTACGAAGCCTGTGCCTCCTCCTACCTGAACATGGTGGCTGACCTGGCCATGGACGGCACCCTGGCCCTTTCCAGCCGGTATGTGCTGCAACGGGGCATCCTGGTGGATGTGGGCACTGCCCTGGCCCCGGGGGCCGTGGGCGAGCTCAGTGCCGGGGGCAAGTATTTCGTCTTTTTCTCCGAGAAGGATGAGGCCGCCCTGGCCGACCGGTTCGGCGCCCGGTTCGTGGACGCCCTGGCCGGGGATATCTGCCGCACCGACCCCTTCACCCCCGAAAGTCTGGCCGCCATCGCCGCCCGGGAACTGAACTTCCTGGCCCAGAAGACCCGCCGCCAGTGCGGGCTGGCCCTGTCCATGGGGGCGGACATGCGGGATTATCTGGCCGCCCAGTACGGCAAGCGGGGCGGCATGAGCGCCATGCGGGAGTTTGCGGACCTGCTCTTCCGCGCCCTGGCGGAATATGTTCTTTCCACCGACACCGCCCCCGCCGACGGCACCCCCGCGGTGCTCACGGTGCGGGAAGGCCGGGCCTTTGCCGCTGTGGACGGCGGGGAGGCCTTCGACCTGCTCAGCCTGCTGCCCCAGCAGTACCGGGGTGACGTGGAGGCGGTGGAGGCCGAGCTGGACCGCATCGTGGGCCTTGCCCAGGTCAAGACCTTTGTGCGGGACATCGCCAAAAACGTGCAGGCCCAACAGCGGCGCAAGGCCCAGGGCCTGCCGGTGGCGGAGATCAACATGCACATGATCTTCACCGGCAACCCGGGCACCGGCAAGACCACCATCGCCCGCATCCTGGCCAAGTACCTGAAGGCCATCGGCGCCTTGCGGGGCGGCCAGCTGGTGGAGGTGGGCCGTGCCGACCTGGTGGGCCGGTATGTGGGCCACACCGCCCCCCTGACCAACCAGGTCATCAGCAGCGCCCTGGGCGGGGTGCTGTTCATTGACGAAGCCTACAGCCTCTACCGGGGCGGGGAGGACAGCTTCGGTCTGGAAGCCATCGACACCCTGGTGAAGGGCATCGAGGACCACCGCAACGATCTGGTGGTGGTGCTGGCGGGCTACACCAAAGAGATGCAGACCTTCCTGGCCGCCAACTCCGGTCTGGCCAGCCGGTTCCCCAACCAGATCGAGTTTCCCGACTACACCGCCGACGAACTGTGGGCCATCACCCGGAGTCTGGCCGCCGCCAAGGGCTACCGCCTGGACGAAGGCTGTGCCCTGCCCCTCAAATCCTGGTTTGCCCGCCGTCAGGCAGAGGACGCCGCCAAGGCGGGCAACGGCCGCATGGCCCGCAACGCCCTGGAACGGGCCATCCTGAACCAGTCCCGCCGTCTGGTGGCCGACCCGGCCGCTCCCCTGGACCTGCTGCTGCCCGGGGACTTTGAACTGGACGACTGATGCAGAACACAAAGGACCCCCGCCAACGGGCAATCCGTTGACGGGGGTCTTTTTCTGTGATGTTTCGGGGATGCCTCACTCGGCAGGTTCTTCCCTGTCCGGTCCTTTCAGCATGAACCGGGTCAGCTGCACAAAGCCCACCCCCATGGCGGCCATGGCCACCACCTGGGCAAGGCGCAGGATGGCGGGCATCATTTCGCCCAGCAGCAGCGCCAGCACAAACAGGCCGGCCGCATATTCAAACCGGATGGCCGCCTTGGGCGGGCGGGGCGCACCGCCCCGGGCTTCCCGCACGCCGGCTTCCTGCACGGCGCCGTTGGCATAGTAGGCGATGCTGAAATACAAAAACGCCGCTCCCGCCACCATGGGCATCTGGGCCAGACTGCCCCCGTCCAGCACGGTGCCCAGGGCAAAGGCCACCGCGGCCGCCACCGCCGGCTTGGCGGCGCTGCCGTATTCCGGGCGGATCTTGCGCAGCATGCCGCAGCCCACCGCCAGCAGCACCGACGCCAGCGCGTACAGCACGCAGCTCACCGCGTCCCAGGGCAGGGCCAGACTGCCCAGCAGCCCGCACACACAGCCGGCCGCCAGCACCCGGCGCGCCTTCGGATTGGATTGTTCCATCTTCCTTACACCTCGCAGCCTCTTCTGCTTTTTCCCTATGATAGCACAATTCGCTGCCCCCGGCAAGGCAGCGGGGTCCACTCTTGATCTATATCTATTTTTGGCGTTCAGCCGTCCCAAACCAGCTCTTTTTCCTGTACAGTTGTGCAATATGCCTTTTGGCTGGTCCCCACCGCCCCCGCTGCCGCAACAGATTGTGTGAGGCCGCTTTTCCCCGCGTCATTTTTGGGACTTCGACAAGATTGTGCACTTCTTGACAAGTTCCCTCTCCCGCGCGCATAATAAAGTAGATTTCGTCTGTCTTGAAATCGGTTCCGGCCCGCTCCAAAGGGAGTTGGCGGGACCCGTTCTGTTTTGTATACAAGAAGGAGCTGTCGCGGATGGTACATATTTTGACCAATTCGGTCTGTGATCTGACCCCGCAGCAGGTGGAGGAGCTGGGCGTCACCGCCATCCCGGATTATATTGCCTTCAGTCCCACCGAGCAATACCGCAACAACATCGAGATCGACCCGCCCACCCTGTACCGGCGGCTGGCGGATTGTGAGGAGCTGCCCAAGACAGCCCATCCCAATCTGGAACAGTTCATGCAGGCGTTCCAGGCGGCTGCGGCCGAACCGGGCTGCACCGAGCTGCTCTGCCTGAGCCTGACCAGCAAGATGTCCGGTTCCTGCAACACCGCCCGCAGCGCCGTCAAGCTGCTGGAGGAACAGGGCTTTGCCACCCCCGTGACCATCTATGATTCCCAGCAGGTCTCCTACGGGCTGGCGGTCCTGGTCCGGGAAGCCGCACGGCTGGCGGCGGAAGGCCTGACCGCTGCCCGGATCGTGGAAAAGCTGGAGGAACTGCGTCCTCATGTGGGGGTCTACTTTGCCATGGAGTCCCTGGCCAACGCCCGCAAGGGCGGCCGCGCCGGGGCCATCCGGGTGCTGGCCGCCGACCTGCTCAAGGTCAAACCCATTCTGGTGTTCAAGGACGGGCTGGTCAGCGATATCGGCATCGTCCGGGGCTTTGACCGGGCGGTGGACCGGGTGGTGGACCTGTACCGGGAGAGAGCGGTCTACGGCGGGGAGGTCTTTGTCTTTCACGCCGACCGCACCCAGCTGGCCGAGACCGTGGCCGAACGGCTGCGGGCCATCGACCCGGAGATCCGCATCACCATCGGCTGGGTGGGCGCCGTCATCGGCATTTATACCGGGGCGGGCTGCCTGGGTCTGGCCTTCCGCCAGAAATGACGGCCATCCGGCTGGCCTGCCTGGGTCTGGGCGCCCTGGCTTTCGGGCTGATGTTCCTTTCCGATTACGCCCAGGTACTGCACGGCCGCCGGGGCGCCGGAGCGCTGTTTCCGGCGGGCGGCGGATTGCTGGCCCTGGTCACCGCCGTGCTGACCGCCGACGCCCTGCGCCGGTATGCCCACGGTCCCGTCTCCCTGGTGTTCGGCGCGGGGGCGGTGCTGCTGCTGGGCCTTCTGGTCTACACCCTGTTTTTTGCCCTGCCGTCGGGCGGCAGCAGCGCTGCCACCGCCCGACCGGATGAGCTCCGCCCTCTGGTGGACACTGGCGTGTTCGCCCTGTGCCGGCATCCGGGGGTCCTGTTCCTGGGCGGGTTTTACGCCTGCCTGTGGGGCGCGCTGGGCGGCTGGGCCCTGGGCTGTGCCTTTGTGCTGTTCACCGCCCTGGACGCCGCCTATGCCGCCTGGCAGGGCGCCGTCGTCTTTCCCCGCAGCATCCGGAACTATGCGGCCTACCGGGCCGTCACGCCCCGGTTTCTGCCCACCCTCCGCAGCCTGCGCCGCTGCCTGCGTACCCTGCGCACCCCGAAGTAAAATCTGAAAAAAGGGATGTCCTACCATGACCTTTGAGGAAAAGCTGAAACAATGTCCGGCCGCCGAAATCTGGCAGGAATACTGCGGTTTTCTGGACCTGACTCTGCCGGAGTACATGCAGATCCAGAACCGCCTGGTCATGGAGCAGGTGTCGCTGATGGCCGCCTGCCCGCTGGGGCAGAGCCTGTTCAAGAACGGTGTGCCCCGCAATGTGGAGGAGTTCCGCGCCCTGGTCCCCCTGACGAAATTTGAGGATTACGCCGACGTACTGCTGCCCCAGCGGGAGGAGATGCTGCCCGCCAAGCCGGTGGTGTGGCTGCACACCACCTGGGAGGGCGGCGATTTTCCCTCCAAGCGCGCTCCTTATACCGAGAGCATGCTGGAAGCCTACACCCGCAACATCCTGGCGGCCATGATCCTGTCCACCAGCAAGGGCCGGGGCCATTTTCATGTGCGGCCCGGGGCCCGGGTGCTGTACAGTCTGGCCCCCATGCCCTACGCCACCGGCATGTTTCCCGACCTGATCCGCCCGCAGATCCGCCTGCGGTTCATGCCCTCGGTGCGGGAAGCCCGCAAGATGAGCTTCGGCCAGCAGACCCGCCTGGGATACAAGCTGGCCGTCAAGCACGGCATGAACCTGTTTTTCGGCATGAGCAGCGTGCTGTACGGCGCCACCCGCAACCTGGACAGTCTGGCCGGAGGCGGGGGCGGCGGCAGTCTGAACCTTTTGTGGGGGATGAGTCCCCGCATGCTGGTACGGCTGCTGTCGGCCCTGTACCGCTGCCGGCGGGACGGCACCCATCTGCGGCCCCGGGACCTGTTCAAGCTGGACGGGTTTGTCTGTGTGGGCACCGACACCGCCCTGTACAAGAACGAGCTGGCCGAAGCCTGGGGCATCCGTCCCCTGGAACTGGCCGGCGGCACCGAGCCTTCCTGCATGGGCACCGAGACTTGGAGCAAGAACGGGCTGGTCTTTTTCCCGGACGCCTGCTTCTATGAGTTCATTCCCGAGCACGAATATCTCCGGGAACTGGAAGATCCCGCCTACACGCCCCGCACCTATCTGATGGACGAGCTGGTGGCCGGCCAGAAATACGAGCTGGTCATCACGGTGCTCAAGGGCGGCGCCTTCCTGCGCTATCGGGTGGGGGATATCTACCGCTGCCTGCGCCTGCGCAACCCGGAGGACAAGCTGGACCTGCCCCAGTTCGAGTATGTGGACCGCATCCCCACCGTCATCGACATTGCGGGCTTCACCCGCATTACCAAACGGGAGATCGAAAAGGTCATCACCCTCTCCCGCCTGCCCATCGGGCACTGGTTCGCGGTGAAGGAATACGACGCCGACGGCCACTCCTACCTGGACCTGTACGCGGAGCTGGACTCGGACGATCCCGGCGCCGCCAGCCTGTCCCGGCAGATTCTGCAGGAACATCTGTCCATCTACTTCCGCTCCTATGACGGAGATTACAAGGACCTGAAACGCCTGCTGGGCATGGACCCGCTGCGGGTGACCATCCTGAAATCCGGCACGGTGGATGCCTATACCGCCCGCACCGGCCGCCGGGTCCCGCCGGTGGGCGCACCCCGGGAGATCGTGCTGGACATCCTGCATATGCAGGGTCCGGCGGAAGAAGGGGGTGAGGACCGGTGACCCTGAACGAACGCCTGTTCATCATTGTGCCCCTGCTTTCCCTGCTGTGCAACCTGTTTCTGTTCCTCACCGCCCTGAGCACCAAGAAGGACCGCCTGGTCTATGCCTTCATCGCCCTGCTGGGTGCTTTCACCATGTGGTCCGGCGGGTCCCTCTTCATGCGCCTGCAGCTGGCACCGGGGTCCCCGTTCTGGTACATGGTGTCCATCACCGGCATCTTTCTGGTACCTTTCCTGGTCTACAACTTCATCTACCGGTTCACCGCCACCAAGGCGCCCTTCTCCCACATCGTGCAGGGGGCCATCTGGCTGGTGATCCTGCTGCTCAACGCGGGCAACGTCTTCATCACCGACCCCCACATGGTCACGGTGGGCCACGAGACCCGCTTTGAGTACGGTGTCTCGCCCCTGGTGGCCATCCCCATCCTCATGGCTGTGTACACCCTGCTGGCCTCCTGGCGTCTGGCATACAAAAGCTGCCGGAACGGCCAGACGGACATCGCCCAGTTCCGCCCCATGCTGGTGGGTGTGGCGGTCATGTTCGCCTGCACCGTATCGGCGGTGCTGCCCCAGATGGTCTCGCTGCCGGTGGACACCTTCTCCTGCATGGTCAACGCCTGCTGCCTGTACTACATGCTGTACCGGCGCCGCCTGGTGCCCCTGCACAGCTTTGCCTCCAACGGGCCGGTGTTTGCCATCGCCCTGATCTGCGCCAGCGTGCTGCTGGTCAGCTGCTATCGTGCGGCGGACGCCTTCTATGTCCGGTATTTTGCCAACTTCATGCCCTACAAGACCATCGTCTTCTCGGTGGCGGTGTCGGTGCTCACGGTGCTGCTGTTCTGCCTGGTCCGCCGCCTCATGACCGCCATCCTGCTCAAGGGCGCCGAACAGCAGAACGAGGAACTGCGCCGGTTCAGCACCGACGTGAACAAGACCCTGAGCATGAACGCCCTGCTGCAGCTGTACCGGGATTACCTGCAGCACACCATGCCCGGATACACCGCCCGCATCTTTGTGCTGGACAGCCGCGCCGGCTGCTACGAGATGCGGGATGCCACCGAGATGTCGGTGGCCTGCCGGGACAGCTTTGCCGCCGACGATCCGCTGATGGTCTGGCTGAAATCCCGGGGCTGCTGTTCCCAGTACGCGGAATTCACCCGGTCCCGGTATTTCCGGGCCCTGTGGCAGAAGGAGAAGGACCGCCTGGACCAGATGCGGGTGGAACTGCTGCTGCCCGTCATGAGCGGGGAAGAAATGACCGCCCTGACCTTGTTTTCCCGGCAGGACACGGCCGCCCGCCGCGCCCTGTCCCAGGACCGGCTGAGCATGCTGGATTCGGTGGCGGCGGTTCTGGCCATTGCCCTGAACAACGCCTCCCTGTATGAGGCGCTGCGCAAAAAGGCCCAGTTTGACCCGCTCACCGGGCTGTACAACCGCAGTTATTTCCAGGAAGTGCTGCAGCGGGACTTTGATCTGGCCCGCCACGACCAGCTGACGGTGCTCATCATCAGCTTTGACGACTTCCGGCTGTACAACGAACTGTACGGTGCCGCCGAAGGGGACCGCATCCTCAAACGGTTTGCCAACGCCCTGCGGGTGCTGGTGGGCAGCCGGGGCACCGTGGCCCGGTACAGCGGCAAGGAATTTGTCATCAGCTTCCCCTTCTGTGCGCCGGACACTGCCGCCGACTGCGCCGAGCAGGCCCGCCAGTGGCTGCGGCGGGAAGTGGTGGGCTCCGGTCAGACCACCCGCCGTTTCCTGACCTTCTGCGCCGGCATCAGCAGCTATCCCACCTGTGCCCGCAGCGTGGAGGAGCTGCTGACCTATGCGGGCATGGCCGTCTACTCCGCCAAGAACAGCGGCAAGAACCGGGTGTGCCTGTACACCCCCGAGCCGGAGGACACCCGCATCGCCAAGAGCTACGCCTCCAAGCGGGCCCTGGCGGACAGCTGTTCTTCCACCATCTTCGCCCTGACCGCCGCCATCGACGCCAAGGACCATTACACCTTCAGCCATTCCCAGCATGTAGCGGAATACGCCGCCGCCCTGGCCCGGGCCGCCGGTCTGGACGCCGAGCACATCGAGATCGTCCGGCAGGCGGGTCTGCTGCATGACATCGGCAAGATCGGCACCCCGGAGACCATCCTTTCCAAGACCGGCCGCCTGACCGCCGAGGAATACGATGTGATCAAGCAGCATGTGGAGGATTCCATCTCCATGATCCGGTACCTGCCCTCCATGGACTACGTCATCCCTTCGGTGCTGGGCCACCACGAACGGTGGGACGGCCAGGGATATCCCCGGGGCATCGCGGGGGAGCAGATCCCCATCGGGGCCCGGTGCCTGTGTCTGGCCGATTCCTTTGACGCCATGGTCTCCCGCCGCAGCTACAAGGACGCGCTGAGCGTGGACCGGGCCCTGCAGGAGATCGAGGACAATCTGGGTTCCCAGTTCGACCCCCGCCTGGGCAAGCTGTTCATCGACCTGGTGCGCAGCGGAAAGATCCAGGTGCACGCCGACGCCGCCCCCGAGCCCTCGCCCGAACCCGCCCGATAAGACAACCGAAAAGGACCGCCGCCCCACAGGGGGCAGCGGTCCTTTTTTGCTGCAGATGTACGTTCAGCGGGCGGTGCGGCCCAGCAGCGCCGCGCCGATGACCCCGGCCCGATAGCCCAGGGTGCAGGTGGTGATGGTGGTCTTTTTGTGGGCGTGGGCCGCACCGAAGACCAGGGGCTCCACCTTGGCCCGCAGGGGGACCAGCAGGGCTTCGCCCTGGTTGGCGATGCCGCCGGACAGCCCCACCACCTGGGGGAAGAAGATGTTGATCAGGTTGGCCACACCGGCGGCCAGATAGCCGATGTAGTTGTCCACCACCTGGGCGGCCACCGGGTCCCCGGCATCCCGGGCATCAAAGACGGTGCGGCCGGTGACCTCTTCCAGGGTGGGGGCCAGCTTCCACAGCCCGCTTTCGGGGTGGGCCTGCATGGCTTCCCGGGTCTGGCGGATCAGGGCGGTGGCGCTGGCAAAAGCCTCAAAGCAGCCCCGGCGCCCGCAGGTGCACAGGGGGGCGTCGGCACTGCCGTCAATGGCCATGTGACCGGGTTCGGCGGCGGCGCCGGTGTAGCCGGTGAGCAGCTTGCCGTCCAGCACCACACCGCCGCCCACGCCGGTGCCCAGGGTGATGATCACCGCGCTCTGGGCGCCCTTGGCGCAGCCGGCCAAAGCCTCGCCCAAAGCGGCGGCGTTGGCGTCGTTGGCCAGACGCACCGGCATGCCCAGGGCCTTGTGCAGGTAATCCCCCATGGCAAAGTCCGCCCAGTCCAGATTGTTGGAGTACAGCACCATGCCGGTGGTGTCATCCACCGTGCCGGGGCAGCCCACACCCACGCAGGCCACATCGGCGGTGCCCAGTTTTTCTTCCTTCATCAGTTCCCGGCACAAACCGGCGATGTCATCACACACCGCTTCTGCCGGACGGGGCAGACGGGTGGGACGGCTGCCCTCCCGCAGGATGCGGCCATCCTCCTCTACCAGGGCGGCCTTGATGTTGGTGCCGCCCAGATCCACGCCAAGATAGATCATCTGTTTTCCTCCTGTATTCCGGCCCGACCCGCAGCCGCGGCCTTACTTTGATTTTATTGTATCATCTTTGCGGCGGCTGACAAGCCCCCGGCCATCAAAAAAGGCCCCTCCGCCGCGGGGTGGGCGAAAGGGGCCGGGGAAAGTCCTGATTTTGGGGGTTCAGCTTTCTTTTTTGGCCGGGTTGTGGGCGTGGCTGAACCGGCGCAGACCGGTGCGGTCCAAAGCCACCATGAAGGCGGGGATGAACACCAGCTGCAGGATGATGCCGGGGATGGCGTTGGTGAAGGCCCCGGCCAGGAAGGCCGCCCAGGTGAACCCGGAACCGCCCAGGCCCAGCAGCAGCACTTCGGCCAGACCCCAGACCAGACGGCCGCCCAGCATGGCGCCGATCAGGCAGACGTACAGGGCCTTGACGCACTTCCAGCGGGAGTGGGCGTACAGCCAGCCGGCCAGGATGCCGTAGGCGGCCAGCTCAAAAGCCATGGCAGCGCCGGTGGGATAGATGGGGGGCATGCCGAAGAGCAGATAGCGCAGCAGGGGCAGCACAAAGCCCACCAGACCGCCGTACTGCCAGCCGCAGATCAGCCCGCAGAGCAGCACCGGCAGGTGCATGGGCAGCAGCATGCTGCCGATCTGGGGGATCTGGCCGGTCAGGAAGGGCAGCACCAGGCCGATGGCCATGAACATGGCGGCCAGGGCCAGGTTCTGTACCCGGGAATTTTGGTTCTTGTTTTCCATAAAACGGGATTCTCCTTTGCAAAAGGTTGTCGGTCCGCAATGCGGCCTATCTGAAAAATATGGTATCACATTGTGACCAGCCCTTGCAATAGCAATTCAGGGTAACAATTGATACTCTGCCTCGTCCACCGGCTCGCACCACTCGTTGGAGGTCTCCACCCCGGGCACCTCGATGGCCAGATGCTGGAAGGCGCTGTCCTTGGCGGCGCCGTGCCAGTGCTTGACCTCCGGCGGAATGTTCACCACATCCCCGGGGTGCAGTTCCCGGGCGGGCTGGCCCCATTCCTGGTAGTAGCCCCGGCCTGCCGTGACCAGCAGGATCTGGCCGCCGCCCTGCTTGGCGTGGTGGATGTGCCAGTGGTTGCGGCACCCGGGCTCAAAGCTCACGTTGGCAATGCCCACCTGGGCGGTGGACAGGCTCTGCAGCCAGCTCTGGCCGTCAAAAAACCGGGCGTAGGCGTCGTTGGGCTGCCCCACGGGGAAGATGCTTGTCTCTTTCAGTTCGTTCCAGTCCATATCGCAGACCTCCTGTTGTTCTGACCTTTTTCTTTATTGTACCCCGCCGCCCCTTGACAGGGAAGTGCCGGTTTTGTACCATAGTATCAACCAAAAGTTTCTACTGTCAGGAGGTTGTCCCATGTTCAATCCCCAGCTCACCGTTTTTGTCCGGGTGGCGGACCTGGGCAGCTTCAACAAGGCGGCGGAAAGCCTGTACATCTCCCCCACAGCCGTGATGAAGCAGGTCAACGCCCTGGAAAAGCACCTGGATCTGACCCTGTTTGTGCGGGGCCGCCGGGGTGTGACCCTGACCCCGGAAGGGCAGGTCATCTACCGGTATGCCCGTCAGATGTTCGAGACATCGGCCAAAGCGGTGCAGGAGGCCCGGGCGGCGGCGGACTTTGCGGCCACCACCTTCTGCGTGGGCACCTCCATCCTCAACCCCTGCAAGCCCTTCATGGATCTGTGGGACAGGCTGTCCGGGCAGTTTCCCGGTTACCGGCTGCACATCGTCCCCTTTGAGGACGACCACCAGGGCATCCTCAACGAGATCGGGGCCCTGGGGGTGAAGTTCGACTTTCTCATCGGGGCCTGCGATTCCCGCCAGTGGCTGGACCGGTGCCGGTTCCTGCCCCTGGGACGGTACCATCACTGCATAGCGGTACCCCGGGACCATCCCCTGGCCGCCCGGGGAAAGCTGACCATCCGGGACCTGTACGGCCAGACCCTGATGATGGTGAAACGGGGGGATTCCCCCTCGGTGGACCGGGTGCGGGACGAGATCGAGCGCCACCCGGCCATCCGGATCGAGGACACCTCCCAGTTCTACGACCTGGAAGTGTTCAACCGCTGTGCCCAGACCCGCCAGCCCCTCATGACCCTGGACTGCTGGGCGGAGGTCCACCCCTCCCTGGTGACCCTGCCGGTGGACTGGGACTTCACCATCCCCTACGGCCTGCTCTACCAGCTGGACCCCATCCCGGACGTGGCCCGGTTCGTGGAGCTGACCAAGGCCCTGGCCCAACCGTAAGGTTTTGCGCATGACAAAAGGAGCCGCCCCGGCCGGGACGGCTCCTTTGTTTTGTGGTTTATTCCACGCCGAAGGTGAAATCCTTCAGGTAGACGGCCGCACTGCGGCTCATCTCCTTGCTGAAATCGCTGTTGTACTTGAAGGCGCAGAAGGGCGGGATCTTGGCGTCAAAATCGTACTCGCCCCCGGCCCGGGCCGCAAAATCCGCCCGCAGCTCTTCCTCGGTGCGGTCCCGATAGAGGTTCTCGCACACCACCGCTTCCCGGGGGAAGCGGACGGGCTTGGCCCGGTCCTTCTGCTGCTGGGTGGGGCGGCCGAAGATCAGCATGGCCGCAGGCACCACATGGGCCGGCAGGTGCAGGGCTTTGCGCATTTCCTCGCAGTTTTCCAGCACATCCCCGATGTAGCAGCTGCCGATGCCCAGGCTTTCGGCGGCGGTCACGGCGTTCTGGGCCGCGATGCAGCTGTCCGCCACGGCCAGCAGCAGGTCCCCGGGGCCGGGGTCCCGGATTTCCTGCCCCGCTGCCCGGAACACCCGGGGCCAGCGGCGGCAGTCCGCCAGGAACACCAGGCAGAAAGGTGCTTTGGTGATCATGGGCTGGTGGTCGCACAAATCGGCCAGGGTCCGGCGCAGGTCGGGGTCGGTGATGTTCAGGATGGTGTACAGCTGCTGGTTGCCGGCGGTGGGCGCCTGGAAAGCGGCCTCCAGAATGGCGGCCTGCTCCTCCTTCGTGACCGGCTCATCAGTGAAGGCCCGCACCGACTTGCGGGCGTACAGCTCCCGCAGGGTCTGGTTGTCGGTCATGCTCACACCTTCTTCAGCACATAGTCCTGGGTGCCCAGGCCGATCTTCTCCGCATGGTCCAGGCACTCCCGCCAGGTGGCGGCGGGGGTCACGTCGATGAAGTTGTCACCGCAGCAGGTGAAATTCTTGTCCGCCCGGTGTTCGCCCAGCAGGCTGTCGGGCAGGGGCTGGGCGGCCAGCACGGCGTCGGCGCAGGCCCGGTCCAGAGCCACCGGGTCAAAGCTGGCAAACATGCCGATATCCGGCACGATGGGGGCGTCGTTCTCCCCGTGGCAGTCGCAGAAGGGGGACACATCCACCACCAGGCTGATGTGGAAGTTGGGGCGCCCGTGGCAGACGGCCATGGCGTACTCCGCCATCTTGCAGTCCAGCAGGGCGTTGGCGTTGTCGTCGGGGGCGTAGATGGCGTCAAAGTTGCACCGGCCGATGCACCGGCCGCAGCCCTTGCACAGATCCTGGTCGATGACCGCCTTGCCGGTGTCGTAGTGGATGGCGTCGGAGCCGCACTCCTTGGCGCACTGCTTGCAGTTGCGGCACAGACCAGGCTGCACCACCGGCTTGCCGGACTTGTGCTGTTCCATCTTGCCGGCGCGGGAGCCGCAGCCCATGCCCAGGTTCTTCAGCGCGCCGCCGAAGCCGGTGGACTCGTGGCCCTTGAAGTGGTTCAGGGAGATGACGATGTCCGCGTCCATGATGGCCCGGCCGATCTTGGCGGTGGGGCAGTATTCGGCGTTGGGCACCGGCACCTCGATGTCATCGGTGCCCCGCAGGCCGTCACCGATGATGACCTGGCAGCCGGTGGTCATGGGCCAGAAGCCGTTCTCCTGGGCGGCGCCCAGGTGTTCCAGGGCGTTCTTGCGGCGGCCCGGGTACAGGGTGTTGCAGTCGGTGAGGAAAGGCAGACCGCCCTGGGATTTCACCACGTCGGCCACCGTCTTGGCCCAGTTGGGGCGCAGGAAGGCCAGGTTGCCCGGTTCCCCGAAGTGGATCTTGATGGCCACGAACTTGCCGTCCATGTCGATCTGGTCGATGCCGGCGGCCTTGATGAGTTTTTCCAGCTTTTCCTGCAGATTGGTGCCCGCATGCACCCGGAAGTCGGTATAATACACGGTTGCTTTTTCCATGATAACACAGCCTTTCCCGGATAATTTCCGAATCAGGGGGACAAAACCCCATGGTGGTATTATAAGACCGATGTTTCCATTTTGCAAATTTCTGGAATTTCACATTTTACCGCGTGACAGGCCGCGGCGGTTATGGTATACTAAAGGATACAATTTGATTACAATTGCCGTGCACGGCGGGAGAAATCTTCCGCCGCGCTTGGTTTGAGCCTTGGAGGTGCTTTTTCACGATACTCTCAAGCAAAGGTCTGCGCCGCGCCCTGGCGGGCTGCGCAGCGGCCTGCCTGCTGGCCGTAGGAATGCCCACCCCGGCCCTGGCCGCCGACGATTTCGACACCACCCTGAACCAGCTCAGCGAGCTGCAGTCCCTGGCCGAAAGCTATGCGGACAAGCAGGGGGATGACACCGACCCCATCGAGCTGATGCTGGCCTACACCCGCATGGGTGCCTACAACGACACGGTCTGGCAGCTCACCGCCGGGTCCAAGGACCCGGATTTCGAGACCTATGTGCTGGACCAGAACGGGGACCTGGCCGACCTGATGGGGATGGGCAACATCAGCCTGCCCAACGGTCAGTCCATTGATTTCGGCCATCTGCTGGCCTCCATCAACCTGGTCTACCGGGGGGTGCCCATCACCGGCAGCTGGGGCGGCGACTGCATGGAGCTGGCCCAGCAGTTCAGCGGACAGGCCTCCGACGTGGACGGCTACATCTCCCTGATGCAGAGTTCCCTGGGTTCGGAGGACGGCACCAGCACTTTCGGGGCCGAGGACCTGCGGGCCGACCTGGACTCCATCAACATCGGCTCCCAGCTCACGGCGGACACCAACCTGGCCGACCTGATGCGCACCTATTACGCCGACCTGTCCGACTATGACCGGGCCTACCGTTTCACCGCCCTGAGCTTCGGCAATGTGAACACCGGCAACACCAACGATTTCCGGGAAACGGTGTACTCCACCCTGACCTCCGACGCCGGCATGCAGCTGCTGCTCTACCTCAAGGGGATGTGGACCTCCGACGGCTGGACCATCAACAGCGATGCCGAGCCCGCCCTGCGGGGTGCGGCCTACGTCTTTGCGGATTACCTTTCCTCCGCCGTCAACGGGGAGCAGGTCAAGTCCGACGGCAGCGCCCTCAAGGCCATGTCCGGGCAGTCCTTGTCCGACGCCCTGAACGCCCTGGGCGAAAGTGATGCCGCCAACGCCGCCCTGGGCGCCCTGAGCAGCGCCGCCGGTGCGGCCAATTCTTCCTCCGGCGCCGTGTCCGACGCCCTGGACGAAGCCACCGCCACCCTCAAATCCGGGTTCAATGCCCAGGTATTCCAGCTGGTGCTGCTGGTCATCGCCGCAGCCGCCCTCTTTGGCATGATCGTGTTTTTCGCCCTCATGTCCCACCAGATGCGCCCCCGTTCCCGCCGGCGCCGCTGAGTTTTTCCAAAAACTGCGCAGAAACTGCAAAAACCCGCCCTGCCATTGGCAGAGCGGGTCTTTTTTCGTGTATGGGGTCGCTGCGTCCGGATTCAGGCCGCCGCGGCAGGGGCTTTCAGCACAAAGGTCTGCACGCCCCAGATGATGAGCACCACAACGCCCAGGGCGATGCGGTACCAGCCGAAGACGGTGAAGGTGTGGCGCTTGACGTAGTCCATCAGGAACCGGATGGCCAGCATGGAGATGAGGAAGGCCACCACGCAGCCCACCAGCAGCACGATGACCTCGGTGCCGGTGAGGGTATTGCCGTCCAGGAAGAACTTGACCAGTTTCAGGGCGCTGGCGCCGGCCATGACCGGGATGGCCAGGAAGAAGGTGAACTGGGAGGCGCAGGGCCGGGACAGACCGCAGAGCATGCCGCCCAGGATGGTGGCGCCGCTGCGGGAGGTGCCGGGGATCATGGCCAGCACCTGCCAGGCGCCCACCTGGAGTGCCTGCTTGTAGCCGATGTGGCTGAGCTTGGTGGTGCGGGGCGGACGGGGCCGGCGCTCGATGAGGATGAAGGCCACGCCGTAGATAATCAGCATGGCGGCCACCGTGATGCTGTTGTACAGGTAGGTATCCAGCCAGTCATCCAGCAGGAATCCCAGCACCGCCGCGGGCAGGCAGGCCACGATGATCTTGTACCACAGCCGCATCACCGGCCAGCGGAAATGCCGGCCGAAGCCGCTGTCCCGCCCGTTGTCCCGGCAGAAGGGCCACAGTTTTTTGAAGTAGAGAACCAGCACCGCCAGGATAGCGCCCAGCTGGATGACCACCCGGAACATTTCCATAAAGGCGTCGCTGAGCTGGAATTTCAGCACCTGTTCGGCCAGGATCATGTGGCCGGTACTGGAAACGGGCAGCCATTCGGTGACGCCCTCGATCACGCCGTATACCACGGCTTTCAAAATTTCCACAAGTAAATCCATGATTATGTCCCCCTATTGTATCCTTTATCATACCATACTTTTATGCATTTGGCACCCTGTTTTTACACCTTTTACAAATTCCGCCCCGATTGACAGCCGCGGTATAATGAACACATAAGGATTTGCAGAGGTGGAAAGTATGTACAAGACCGTGATCTTTGATCTGGACGGCACTTTGCTCAACACGCTGGACGACCTGGCCGACGCCGGCAACCGGCTGTGTGCCCATCAGGGCTGGGAACAGCATCCCGTGGACGCCTACCGCTATTTTGTGGGCAACGGCATCCCCAAACTCATCGAACGCCTGGCCCCGCCGGAGCAGCGCACCCCGGAGATCCTGGCCGCGGCGCTGGACTGGTTCAAGGCCGACTACGGCGCCCATATGCGGGACAAGACCGCCCCCTATCCCGGCATCAAGGCCATGCTGCAGCATCTGCACGCCGCCGGGGTGCAGATGGCGGTGTTTTCCAACAAAGCGGACGCCCTGGCCCAGGCCGTGGTGGCCGATTACTTTGATATGTCCCTCTTTGCGGTGGTGCGGGGCCAGCGGCCCGAAGTGCCCACCAAGCCCGCACCGGAAGGCACCAAAGCCCTGCTGGCCTTTCTGAAGGCCGACCCGGCCGACACCCTCTATGTGGGGGACAGCAACGTGGACATGCAGACGGCGGGCAATGCGGACCTGGACGGCTGCGGGGTGCTGTGGGGCTTCCGGACCAGGGAGGAACTGGAACAGGCCGGCGCCAGATACCTGGCCGCCGACGCCGAACAACTGGAACAGATCGTGCTGGGCCATCCCGGCCGCTGAGTTACGGAAAGGGGTATCGTTTGTATGATCGCACAACACTATGTGGACATGCTGGGCGGCAAGTCGGTCATCCGGCAGCTGTCCGAATGGAGCACCGCCCGGGGCAAGGAGATCGGGTACGAGAACGTCTTTGACTATTCCCTGGGCAATCCCAGCGTGCCCTGCCCGCCCAAGTTCACCCAGACCATGCTGCACCTGCTGCAGACCTGCGACCCGGTGACTTTGCACGGGTACAGCCCCACCCTGACCATCCCCTCGGTGCGGGCCGCCGTGGCCGAAAACCTGCGCAGCCGGTTCGGGGTGCCCTACACCGCCGACCACATCTTCATGACCACCGGCGCTGCCGGGGCCCTGGCCCATGCCCTGCGCTGCGTGGGGGTGCCAGGGCAGAACATCATTACCTTTGCCCCCTTCTTCTCGGAGTACACCCCCTATGTGGAGGGCGCGGGCATGACCCTGCGGGTGGTGCCGCCCCGGGTACAGGATTTCCAGATCGACTTTGACGGCCTGGAAGCCCTGCTGGACAAGGACACCGCCGCGGTGCTCATCAACACCCCCAACAATCCCTCCGGCGTGGCCTACAGCCCCGAGACCCTGCGGAACCTGGCCGCCTGCCTGCAGGCCGCTTCGGCCAGATTCGGCCACCACATCTTCCTGATCTCTGACGAACCCTACCGGGAGATCGTCTTTGGCGGCGCCGCCCAGCAGCACCCCGCCGCCTATTACCCCGACACCCTGACCTGCTATTCCTTCAGCAAGAGCCTCTCCCTGCCCGGGGAGCGCATCGGCTATGTGGCCGCCAACCCGGCCTGCGAAAAAGCCGAGCTCATCGTGCCCATGTGCGGCCAGATCAGCCGGGGCACCGGCCATAACTGCCCGCCCAGCCTGATCCAGCTGGCGGTGGCCGAATGCCTGGACGTGACCAGCGACCTTTCGGTGTATGAGCGCAACATGGAGCTGATCTATGCCGAGCTGGTGCGGCTGGGCTTTACGGTGCTCAAACCGGGCGGCACCTTCTACATCTTCCCCAAGGCCCTGGAGGCGGACGCCACCGCCTTCTGCCGCAAGGCCCAGGACTATGACCTGGCCCTGGTCCCCGGCGACGGCTTCGGCTGCCCGGGCTACTTCCGTATGGCCTACTGCATCGAGACCGAAAAGGTGGAGCGCAGCTTTGAGGCCCTGCGCCGCTTTGTGCGGGACTGCTACGGCCGGTAAACCGGTAAATACTGGCAGCGCCCCGCCTTCCCCCTTCCGCCGCATATACTGACTGAAGAGCCCTGCGCTTTTCCATCCACACTGAAAAGGGGAGTTTCCTATGCCCACATCCCGCCGACCCGACCGCCGCCCTGACCGGGCATCCTATGTACCGCAGCACCCGGTGACCGCTGCTGCCAAGCGGCGGGCCGCCGCCCGCCGGGCTGCCCGCCGCCGTCAGGCACGGGTCAGGCTGATCGTCTGTCTGGCAGCCCTTGTGCTGATCTGCACCAGCGTGTTCCTGCTGCTCAACCGCCCCAAACCGGACACCGCCCCCGCCGGCGGCGCCGCCTCC
The DNA here is from genome assembly GCF_057005535.1 of Subdoligranulum sp. DSM 23681. Taxonomy (NCBI): domain Bacteria; kingdom Bacillati; phylum Bacillota; class Clostridia; order Eubacteriales; family Oscillospiraceae; genus Subdoligranulum; species Subdoligranulum sp. DSM 23681. The sequence goes on from NZ_CM168050.1 coordinate 1,225,889, forward strand.
GACGCCGTGGCCGCCGGGACCGAGGCGGAAACCCCTGTGACCGAGCCCACCCCGGACCCGGCCCAGGCCCGCATCGACGAGGCCACCGCCGCAGCGTCCGCCAACACCACCGGCACGGCGCCCGCTGTCACCGACCCGGATACCTGGAACCAGCGGGGCAAGGAGCTGATGGACCGGCTGAGTTCCGACGAGTTCTTTGTCAAGGAAGGCATCAATGTCGGTGAAAAGGCGGGCTTTCCCTACCTGATCGCGGTGAACCGGGCGGCCTCCACCGTCACCGTCTACACCCTGGACGAGGAAAAGCGGTACACCGTGCCTTATATGGCCATGGTGTGCTCCGGCGGTTCGGATACCCCCCTGGGCTTCTTCGCCACCCCGGTGGATTACCCCTGGCGGCTGCTCAGCGGCAATGTGTACGGCCAGTATTCCACCCGCATCTGGGATTCCTACCTCTTCCACAGCGTGCCCTACTACAGCCAGCACAAGGACGACCTGGAATACGACGAGTACAACAAGCTGGGCACCCTGGCCTCTCTGGGATGCATCCGGCTGGCCGTGGCGGACGTGAAATGGATCTACGACAACTGTGAGCTGGGCACCCGGGTCATCATCTACGACGACGAGAACGACCCCGGCCCCATGGGCAAACCGGGCACCATCTACACCGACCCCGCCGACGAGACCCTGCGGGGCTGGGACCCTACCGATCCCGACCCGGCCAACCCCTGGGATGACAAGTACCTGAGCGGCACGGCCATTCGCAGTCAGGCCGCCTGGGACGAATGGAACGCCGCCCAGGCCGATGGCCGTTGGTCCTCCAGCCTGACCCCCACCGACCTGCAGGGCTACAGCACCGATTCCAGCGTTGTGCCACCGCGGGGATAAACACCGAAAAAAGCAGACAGTCCGCAAAGGGCTGTCTGCTTTATTTTTTGGTTGTTTATGTAGACGCGAAGCCCTTCCTCTCTATCGGAAAGCTTCTGAAACGTCATTTTAATCCATTCCTTGCTCACCGGCCCCAGCCGGTGAGAAGGCCGTCGTAAGGTGGCCGCATCCCAGCGGGGCAAGGTTCTTCGACCAACCAATGGCCGCTGTTCGCGGCCGGGTGATAGAGGAATCAACACTTCGTGTTGTTTTTCCTATCGTGCCGGACACGATAGGAAAAGCCGCAGCCCTGGTCGGCGTCCACCGCATCGAAACGGTGGCACTTTTTCGCTTCCTTTTTGGTGACAAAAAGGAAGGACCAACCGGCAGACTGCCGTCCGCCATAGCAACCACCATTTACCAAAAGGCTACGCAAGGAAGTTTTATTGCATCGCCTTCCCCACCGCCTCCATGGCTGCCCGCAGATCCCGGGCGTCGGGCTGGCCAGGGGCGCTGGCGGCGCCGCCCACGGCGCCGAAGCTGGCGCACACCCCGAAAGCCCCGCCGCACAGCCGGGTCACCGCACCCATGGGCCCCATGGCCATGGTGATGAGGGGCGTCTCCGGCCGTCGGGCCGCCGCCTGGGCGGTGGCCTGCAGCAGTCGGGCCGCATCCGCCGCGTCCCGGGGCATCACGGCCAGCTTGGCCACATCCGCCCCTGCATCCGCCATGGATACCAGCAGGTCGGTCATGGCGCCGGTCACCGGCGTCTTGTCAAAGTCGTGGCAGCTGAACACCACCGCGGCCCCCGCCTGATGGGCCGCCCCCAGCAGGGACCCCCGCAGGGCCTCTCCCACCGAGAACTCCACATCCAGCAGGTCGAACCCGCCGGGAGCTTCCTCACAGAGTCCTTCCAGCAGGGCAGCATATTCCTCGGGGGTCAGGTCCGCCGGACCGCCCTCCCGGGCGGTGCGCACCGTGGCCAGGATGGCCCGCTTGGGCGCTGCCTTGCGCACCGCCGCCAGGGCCTGGGCCGCCGTCCGGGGCGTCAGGGTTTCCAGGGCGTCCAGCCGCACTTCCAGCAGGTCCGCTGCCTCCGCCGCCTGCACCGCCAGTCCGGCCAGTTCCGCCGGGGTCGCCGCCGTCAGGGGCACGATCACCTTGCAGCTTCCCGCCGTGGCCCGGGCCGGTGCCGAAAGCACCGTCCCCCACACCGTCACATCCGCCATACTGTTGCCTCCTTCAGGACTTCTTGCGCCGCAGCCGTCCGGACACCATGCCCAGCAGCTTCTGCGCCATGCTGTATACTTCCCGGAAATTCAGCCCGCAGACCACCATGGTCAGGATGGTCACCGGGGCCACCCAGTTTTCCACATAGAACAGCACCCAGATCTCCACCAGGATGAGCCCCAGATTGACGATCATCCATTTGGGGTGGAAGTCGATATACAAAAGCCCCCGGGTGGAGTAGGCCCGCAGCAGGAACACCAGCAGCAGGGACAGGAAGCTGGCCGAGGTGACCCCCACCGGTCCCATCCACAGGATGAACAGATAGTTCAGCACCAGGTTGAGCAGCGCCCCCGCCAGCATGGTGTACAGAGAACCGGAAGATTTTTTGTACACAACGTACACGCTGTTCAGGAAGTTGTTCAGGCAGGTACACATGGACGCCAGCACCAGGAAAGGCACGAACTGCCATGCGTCGTAGTAGTCCGCCCGGAACAGGTGCATCATGGGCTGGCACAGCCAGATGATGCCCGCCGCACAGCAGAAAAGCACGCTGGCGTACACCCGGAACACCTTGCTGAAGAAGGCTTCCCGGTCCTCCTCCACCGTCACGGCGGAGAGCTGCCATGCTTCGTAGAAGAACTGCCCCACAAAGGTGATGATCTGGGGCAGATAGTACCCGGTACTGAGCAGGCCCACCCAGGCTTCGCTGCTGCGGCCCTCGTAGCCGCCGCACATGGCCTGGACGTAGAACTGGTCGGAGGCGTTGATGATCCAGAAGCTGATGGATGCCGGGATCATGGGCACGCAGTAGCGCAGCATCTCCTTCCAGAGAGAGGCGCTGAACTTGCGCAGGTTAAAATAATGCCGGCATCCCCCGGCCAGGAACACAAAGACGGCCGAACACATGTCCGAGCAGAAGAGGGCCAGCAGATAGCCGGTGGCTCCCATGTTCAGCACGCTGAGGAAGAGGAAATAGAACCCCAGCAGGGTCAGGGTGGTGAGCACACCGTCGATGGCCACCAGCCGGTTGCACATCCGGGCGCGGATGAACTGGGTGCAAAGGGTGCGCAGGCAGCTGGCCAGCACGCACATATACAAAAGCACCAGGTAGGATGCCGCGTTGGGGATCATCCGCACCAGCGGCCAGAAGAGCACCATCAGGGCAAATCCGGCCAGAATGGTGGCCAGACCGTTCATGAAGACGCTGGATTTGTCCTTGGTCTTATCCAGGCCGAAGCGGATGACCGCATAGCTGACCCCCAGGCTGACCACCGGGATCAGCAGGTTGGTCACGCTCTGCATGAGCTTGATGACGCCCATGACGTCGGGGCTTTCCAGGGCGTAGGTCAGGTAGGGCTGGATGAACAGACTGACCAGCTTGGAGCTGAAGTTGGAGATGGCAAACAGCAGTGTGTTGCTCACCAGCATGGAATACTTTTTATTGTCAGACAAAGGGCGGGCCTCCCTGCTTTTGATAGGATTGGGTCATTCTATGCCCGGTGGGGGCACCGGGGTGCGCAGCAGCGCACGGCGGGCCTTGTAGTCGGGCAGCACCCGGCCCACGGCGGCCCAGAAAGCCGGACTGTGGTCAGGGTGGGCAAAGTGGCAGAACTCATGCACCACCACATATTCCTGGGCGGCGGCAGGCATGGTGCACAGCCGCAGCGAAAAGGCCAGGGTCCCGGTGCGCAGGCTGCAGGACCCCCACCGGGTATGCATGTCCCGCACCGCCACTTTGGGCATCCGCCCGCCGGGGCAGGTGGAGGCAAACACGGGGTAATAGGCCTCGCACAGGGCCTGCATCCGGGCCAGGGCTTCGGTTCTGGCGGGCAGAGGCGTTTTTTCCTCCGTCTGCCGGCGCAGGGTGAGCCGCTGTCGGACCTGCCGGACCCAGTCGGCCCGGGAAGCCACAAAGGCATCCACCGCCGACACCGGCACCCAACCGGCCGCCGAGACCGCCACGCTGCCGTCCGGCCGCACCCGCAGGTTGATGTTGCGCACCCGCCGCCGGGTCAGGGCATACTCCACCCCGCCGGCGCTGCGCCGGGTGGTTTTGCCTTGGGCCATGGCCATCGCCCCCTTTCGACCCCATTCTTCTTTGCCTATTGTACACGTTTTGCTCCCCAAAGGCAAATCCTTCCCCTTTCTTCCGATACTGCGCCGCTTATGGTATAATAATGGGCAGAATTCCGGCGGTTCATCAGCCGCCGGTCATCCAATAAGGAGAATGGTCATGTCTGTTGAGATTCTGGACAACGGTACCCGGGTACACACCGCCCCCGGGGCCACCTTCGGCTCCGACGCCTTGCTGCTGGCCCGGTTTGCCCCGCCCCGCCCGGGGGAGCGGGCCCTGGACCTGTGCAGCGGGTGCGGCATCGTGGCCCTGTGCTGGCACGATATGGGCCACCGGGGCCCCTGCACCGCCCTGGAACTGGACCCGGAGGCCTCGGCCCTGTGCGCCGCCTCGGCGGCGGACAACGGCCCCTTGGCCGCCCACATCATCCCGGTGTGCGGGGACCTGCGGCAGTTCTGTCTGCCCGGTCCGGAGCGGGAGCGGTTCGACCTGGTGGCCTGCAACCCGCCCTACTTCCACGGCGGCATCCAGAGTCCCGCTGCCCGCAGGGCCGCCGCCCGCCATGACGATACCTGCACCCTGGCCGACCTGGCCGCCTGTGCTGCCCGGGCCCTGCGCCACGGGGGCCGGCTGGCCCTGTGCCAGCGCCCTGAGCGGCTGGCCGAGGTCTGCGCGGTACTCTGTGCCGCCGGCCTGGAGCCCAAGCGGCTGGCGCTGGTCAAGAACCGGGCCGGGGACCGCCCCTGGCTGTTCCTGCTGCAGGCCCGCAAGGGCGGCAAGCCGGGGCTGGAGTTCCTGCCCGACGTGCTGATTGCCGATGGCGCCGCTCTGTATGGCGCCCCGGAGGCAAAAACAGGAATGGGGCACTGAAAATTTACATTTCCCGGCCGGGAAAGGGGGTTCTCACCCGGTGCCGGCTATGGTATGATGAAGGTATATCTGTTTTCGACAATTGCCGCTGCGGCGGCTCTTTTGCCCGAAAGGAGGCGCCCCGTGGCGGCGATCATCCACACCGAAAAACTGCGCAAGGTCTACGCCGTCGGCAAGGAGAGGGTCATTGCCCTCAACGACGTGGACATCAACATCGAAAAAGGGGAATTCTGCTGCATCGTGGGCCAGTCCGGCAGCGGCAAATCCACCCTGCTGAACCAGCTGGCCGGACTGGAAAAGCCCACCAAAGGGCGGGTATTCATCGGCAAACACGAGATCAGTGCCATGGACGAGGACCAGCTGGCCAAGTTCCGGCAGCAGCATCTGGGGTTCATCTTCCAGAGTTACAACCTGCTGCCCAGCATGACGGCGGCGGAGAACGTGGCCCTGCCCCTGATGTTCAAGGGCATCCCGCCCAAAGAGCGGCTGGCCATGGCCCGCAAGGAGCTCAAGACCATGGGCCTGGGCGGCCGCGCCAACCACCTGCCCACCGAGATGAGCGGCGGCCAGCAGCAGCGGGTGGGCATTGCCCGGGCCTTTGTGAGCCGGCCCAAGGTGATCTTTGCGGACGAGCCCACCGGCAACCTGGACTCCACCACCTCCAAGCAGGTGCTGCACCGGATGCTGGAACTGTCCAAGCAGGAGCAGATCACCTTTGTCATGGTCACCCATGAGCCGTCCCTGGCGGCCTGTGCGGACCGCATCATCACCATTCTGGACGGCAAGGTCCAGAGCAACGTCCGCCAGCCGGACGATGTGAAGCAACAACACCGCGACGAACTGTTCGCCTCCATCCGGGACAACCTGGAGATCGGCGGCGCTGCGGCCAAGGAATCATAAATCATCAGAGGAGGAACCATTCCCGTGAAACGATCTGTACTGAAACTGACAGCCAGCCTGCTGTTGGCGGCCGCCCTGTTTGCGGGCCCGGTCATGGCCCCGGCCCTGGCGGAAGGTGATAATTCTGGCACCACCAATACTCAAGAAATTACACCCACTCCCACCCCCATCCCTCAGGAACCCGGCACGGCCAGCCCCCAGGGGGCGGCCTATGTGGTGGCAGCCACCGTCACCGACGTGGCGGGGGGCGAAGTGTCCACCGTGAACTGGGGCGACAAGGTCAACATCGTGCTGAAGATCGTGGACCGGGCCTCGGCCAAGTTCAACGTCAAGCCGGAGGAGATCGTGGCCCGGGTGAACTCCTCGGTGTTCACCTTCACCGGCACGGCGGAGATCGGCCAGTTCTATGAGGAGAACGACGACCCCACCGGCAAGGACGATCCGGCCTACAACTATTACAGCTATGTGCTGCTGTTCCGGGACGTGATCTACAACGGCGGCGGCACCAGCCTGCCCATCGACCTGAGCTACATCGACAACGCCCTGCCCATGCAGCAGTTCTCGGTGAACATCGGCCAGTGTGTGGACGAGGACCCCAACGACCCCAGCAAGGCCCGGGCCCCCAGCCTGATCGTGCGGCAGTCCAGCTACGGCAATGAGACCATCACCGCCGGCAGCCCCTTCACTTTGTCCCTCACCGTCTATGCCGCCTCCGGCACCGAGAGCCTGTCCGACGTGGTGGCCTCCCTCACCCTGCCCGAGGGCGTGACCATGACCGGCGGCAGCCTGTCCACCTATCTGGGGTCCATGAGTCCCCAGTCCACCCGGGATGTGAGCTTCAGCCTGCAGGCCTCCGCGGGCTTTACCGGCGGCGTGGCCGACATCACCGTGAACCTGGTGGGGGCCGGCGCTCTCAGCGGCAATTCGGTCACCGGCTCCACCGTGATCTCGGTGCCCATCAGCCAGCCCGACCGGTTTGAGGTGGGCCAGCTGCAGATCAGCGATACCATCTATGTGGGCAACTCCACCAGCGTGACCCTGAACTTTGTGAACAAGGGCAAGAACCCGGTGTCCAACCTGGAAGCCACCATTTCCGGGGAAAACCTGGGCGCCGACCTGACCCAGCAGTACATCGGCAACGTGAATGCCGGCACCGAAAACAGCGTGGACTTCGACCTGATGCCCACCCAGGCCGGCCCCATGACCGGCACCATCACCCTGACCTATGAGGCGGAGGACGGAAGCCTCAAGACGGTGACCAAGGACTTTTCCGCCACCGTCATGGACATGCCCACCTACGACGACATGGGCATGATGGACCCGGGCATGGAGATGGACCAGCCTTCCGCCGGGTTCCCGGTATGGGGCATCGTGCTCATCCTGGTGGCGGTCATCGCCGCGGTGGTGATCGTGGTGGTCGTGGTCCGCAAGAAGAAGAAGGCGGCCGCCCTGGCCAGCCTGGAGGAAGACGATGAAGATCTCTGATCAGGTGGCGCTGGCCGCCAAGAACCTTTCCCGCCGCAAGGGGCGCACCGCGCTGACCGTGATCGGCGTGGTGGTGGGCACCTGCGCGGTCATCGTGATGATCAGTCTGGGCATTGCCCAGAACAAGGCCTACGACGAAATGCTCCAGAGCTGGGGCGACCTGACCCAGATCCAGGTCTACGGCGGAGGCGGCGGCATGGCCGTGTCCATTGGCGGCGTGACCACCTCCTCGTCCAGCCCCGACCAGCCCGCCGTGCTCAACGACGAGGCCGTGGCCGGATTCAAGAAGCTGGACCATGTGGTGGCCGCCACCCCCTACTATGAGGGGTACAGCCTGAACGGACGCATCAGCGCCGGACGCAGCGACCGCTACCAGATGACCGGTCTGTACAATCTGTACGGCATCGACCCCGCCGCCATGGAACCCATGGGCTTCACCCTCACCGACGGCAAATGGATGTCAGATTCCACCTCCTACGGCAAGGGCAAGATCCCGGTGCTGGTAGGGCCCTATACCGGCTATAACTTTGAGGATACCCGCCGCAGCATGAACAGCTCCAAGCGGTACCGCTTTTACGGCATGACCGATGCCATGGGCAACGAGCTGGAACCTTTTGTGGACGTGAACAAGGATACCATGACCCTGACCCTGTCCAACGGCGACACCGAGAATCCCAAGGAGGAAAGCTGGGAGCTGGTGGTGGTGGGCACCATGGCCCTGGACGAAAAGAACTACTGGACCCAGAGCGGCATTGTGCTGCGCCTCAAGGACATGAAGATGCTCATGGAGGAGTACAACAAGCTCATCAAGAACAACAACGCCGATACCACCCAGTACAACCAGGTCTACGTGAAGGTGGACGAGATCGACAACGTGGACAAGGTCAGCGACGAGATCAAGGAGCTGGGCTTCGGCACCTACTCCATGTCCGACACCCGCAAGGAGATGCAGAAGCAGGTGGCCCGCAACCAGCTGATGCTGGGCGGCCTGGCGGCCATCAGCCTGTTTGTGGCGGCGCTGAACATTGCCAACACCATGACCATGGCCATCTACGAGCGCACCCGGGAGATCGGCGTCATGAAGGTGCTGGGCTGTGAGCTGCGCAACATCCGCCGGATGTTTCTGATCGAAAGCGGGTTCATCGGCTTCATCGGCGGGGTGGCGGGTGCCGTGCTCAGCCTGCTGGTGGGGCTGGTGCTCAACAACCTCACTCTGATCGCCAGCCTGGTCATGATGCTTTTGCAGAGCATGGGCATCAACGTGTATTTTGATATCACCAGCCTGCTCAGCGGCGGCGGTATGTACACCGGTTCCACCGTCATTTCCATCATTCCGCCCTGGCTCATCGCGGCGGCCCTGGCCTTTGCCACCGTCATCGGCATCCTGTCCGGCATCGCCCCGGCCAACCGGGCGGTGAAGATCAGCGCCCTGGAAGCCATCCGGCACGAATGATCCTCTTTTCATACCGCACAAAAGCGCCCCTGCCATACGGCAGGGGCGCTTTGCTTTATCCATTTACCGGAAGGTTTTCCCGGGCAATCTTACGCGGTCTTGTTGTAGAAGATCTCGGCCAGAGGGGAGCTGCGGTCCAGGAACAGCACATTGTCCCCGCTGCCCTGCAGGCTGGCCCGGGCGGCGTCCAGGCTGCGCACAAAGCTGTAGAATTCCGCCTTCTGGGGGTCGGCGTAAGCATCGGACAGGATGCGCATGTACTCCGCCTCGCCCTCGGCTTCCAGCTTTTCGGCATCGGCCTGGGCGGCACTGAGCATGATCTGCACCTCCTTGTCGGTTTGGCTGCGGATCATCTGGGCCTCGCTCTCGCCCTGGGCGGTGTAGCTGGCGGCAATGTTGTTCCGCTCGCTGATCATGCGGGTGTAGACCGCCTCCTTGTTGTCGTCGGGCAGGTCCAGGTGTTTGGTCTCCACGGCGATGAGCTCCACCCCGTAGGCGTCCAGGTTATCCCCCACCCCGTCCCGGATGGCCCCGGCCAGGGCGCCGCTGCGGCCGCTGATGACCTCCGCCTGGGTCATGCCGGAGATGGTATTCTTCATGCTGTTGTACACCAGGTTGGAAAGGCGGCTTTCGGCGTTGGCCACGCTGCCGTTCAGGGTCTGGATGAACTTCTGGGGATCGGTGATCTTCCAGAGGATGAAGCTGTCCGCCACCATGGTCTTTTTGTCCTGGGTGATCACGTCGGACACCGGCAGGTCATACAGCAGCACGGTGTTGGGCATCTTGTCCACCGTCTGGATCACCGGCACCATAAAGCTGATACCCGGCCGGGAGCGGATGCTCACCACCCGGCCGAACTGCCGGATGACCGAATATTCATTGCTGCTGGTCACCACCATGCTGCCGTTGACCAGCAGCACGGCCAGGACCACCACCAGCACTGTCACGGCCCACCGGGCCGTTTTCTTGGTTGTCTTTTCCATCTATGTACACTCCTCTTGCTTACTCGGTGGTTTCGGGTGCGAAGGCAGCGGCCGGGGCGGCGGTATCGCTCATGTCGAACATGTCCAGCCGGGTGCCGGATCCGTCGGTGATGATGACCCGCAGCCCGGGCAGCACGTCCTCCATGGCCTCATAGTACATCCGCTGCTTGGTGATGGCCGGATACTTCACATACTCGGCGTACATCTCGTTGAAGCGGGCCACCTGGCCGTTGGCTTCGTTGATGCGGCTCTCCTTGGCGGCCTCGGCGTTCTGGCGCACCTGGTCGGCCTGGGCCTCGGCGGCGGGCAGCTGTTCGCTGCGGTATTTGTTGGCGTTGTTCACGGCGGTGTCGGCGCCCTGTTTGGCGTTCTCCACTTCCTTGAAGGCGGCCAGCACCTCCGCCGTGGGGGGCTCGGCGTCCTGGATGGTCAGATTGACCACCTGCAGGCCGATGGCTTCGGCCTCGATGCGGGCGGCCAGCTTGTCCTTGATCTCGCTCTGGATCTGGTTCTTGCCGGTGGTGATGACCTCATCCACCGGGTACAGCCCGATGGTGTCCCGGATATAACTCTGGGCCAGGGTGCGCAGGATCAGGGTGGGTTCCTGGCTGGCATACAGATAGGCCACCGGGTCCACCACCCGGTATTCCAGGAAAAAGTCCACGTTCACAAAGTTCAGGTCGCTGGTGATCATCAGGCTTTCGCTGATGGTGGACTCGTTGGTGGCGCTGTCGTAACCGATGGAAATGCCCTTGATGGTCATGTCCACCTTCTGTACCCGCTGTATAAAGGGGATCTTGAAATGCAGGCCGCTGGTGGATACGGTGTGGGGCACCCCGAAGGTGGTGATGACGGCGTTTTCCTGTTCGCGGATGCTGTAGACGGAATTGCCCAGCAGCACCAGCACCAGGACGACCAGCACCGCCACCAGCCCCAGCCCCCGCAGACGGCGGGCGCCTTTGGCGGCGCCGTCCCCCTGGGGCATGCGGAAATTCAGATTCAGGTTCATGGTACTCCTCCTTGCCAATGAGATTTGGCACAGCCCGGGTCAGGGTCGGCGGGGCGGGTCCGGGCGAACCGCCCCCGAAACGAAAAGATAAACAAAAAAGACTTTTGCCCCAGGCATCACCTGTGGTAAAAGTCTTGTCAACCCTTGCCGGGGGCTTGAATATCCGAGCCTTGCGGCTGTGCTTGTCGGAATCCAACACAACGGGCGTTGTGCAACTACTCCCTTTCGTTAGGATGTATCATATCATATTGTTATTTTATTGTCAATAAGGCGGTTTCACAATTTTCACACATAAAATTGTGGAAGTTCCACAAAAAAAGCGGACGGTCCTGCAGCAGACCGCCCGCTTTTAGGTTCAGAATTCGCCCAGCAGAATCTCTTTCATGGCGCGCTTGGGCACGCAGTAATCCCGGTTTTCGTCCAGGTAGTACCGCACGTCGTCCCCCTGCATGGGGACCACACGGCTGTGGTGGGCGGGATAGCCCAGGGCCACCACGCTGTGCAGCCGCAGGCGTTCCTGCTTATCCAGGCCCAGCAGGGTCTTGATGGCGGGACGGTCGATGGCGCCCATGATGCAGCTGCCTACCCCGTGGCCCCAGGCCGCGGCGGTCAGACTGCCCAGAGCCAGCCCCGCGTCGGTGTCGTTGACCCCGGGCAGGCTTTCGTCCTGGAACACCGCGATGAAGGCGGTGGGGGTCTCCCCTGCCTTGGGCTGGCCCTGTTCCGGCGGCAGGAAGGCCGCCCAGCGGACCAGATGGTTCATCTCGGCCACCACACTGGGGGTCTGCACCAGCACATATTTCAGGGTCTGGCGGTTGGCACCGCAGCTGGCGATGCGGGCCGCTTCCAGGGCATCCCGCAGCACTTCCTCGGGCACGGGTTTGGGCAAAAACCGCCGGTAGGTACGGCGGCCCCGCAGGAATTCCATCACATCTTGCATGGGCTACATCTCCTTGTTCTTCCGATTCGGGCCGCGCCCGCTTTTCTTTATTTTTATTATAGCACAGCCATTTCAGGAATCAATCACCGTTTGGGTGCGCCCGATGCCCACCACGGCAACGGTGAGCTTTTTCCAGGTGCTGCAGCCGCAGACGCCGTCGGCGGTGAGCCCGAAGCTGCGCTGGGCCCCCTGCAGGGCGGTATAGGTCCTGCTGCCGAAGATGCCGTCCAGGGTGCCGGTGCTGTAGCCCAGAGCGTTGAGGGCATCCTGCAGGATCAGCACATAGGTGCTGCGGTCCCCCTTGCGGCAGGTGGGGTAGCCCGCGGTGGTGCCGGAACAGGCGGGCGTGCCGTACCGGCGGTCAAAGTGGACCCAGGTGGGGGTCATGGACAAGGGTTCCACATACCCCCAGGCCCCGGTGGCTGTGGCGGCGGCGTGGATCTTGCGGCGGTTGGCGGCGGTGGTGCTCTGTCCCACGTCAAAAGCCACCCCGGCGTAGTGCTGGCTGGCGGTGCCGTGGCCGCCCTCCCAGATTCGCTTGAAGGCGTACCCCACCGGAATGCCCGCCCCGTAGGTACGGCGGGTCAGGTTCCAGGCTTCCATGGCGGCGGTGGTGGTCCACAGCACGGCGGCGTTGGAGGAGCCCCGGAATTCCCGCAGGGTCAGGGTATTGCCGTAGCTGTAGGGCATGGGATCGTTCTCACTCAGATCCCGGTAGATCAGGAATTTGTTGGCATAAACATCGTACACAAACAGTTTGGCCATAGCGGTCCCCTTCTTTCTGCGGCGCTCAGCTTTCCTGTGCCGCGTACGGGGCCGCTGCCGCACGCAGACTCAGCCAGGTGGCGTCATCCACCACGCCCACCGGGTCCAGGCCCACCTTTTCCTGGTAGGCTTCCAGCACCGCCAGGGTCTGGGCGTCCAGCACCCCGGTCTCCTCCACAAAGCTGTAGCCGCAGTAGACGCTGCCCAGCACGTTGAGCCACTGCTGGACCTGCAGCACGGCGGGACCGGCGCTGCCCGCCGCCAGAGCGGCCCCCGGCCAGACGCCCGCCGGTTCCGGCGCCGCAGCGGAGGGGGTGACGGTGTACAGAGCGGCGGCGGCATCCGCAAAGGTCTGCCAGTCTTCCGGCCCCACCTGCCCGGTCACCGGCAGGTTCAGCAGCTTCTGGGCTGCCTGTACGGCCAGTTCCACCGCCGCATCAAAGACATCGGTCTCGGCCGGGGCCGGGATATCCGGCAGCCACTGGGCCAGGAAGGCCAGCATCTGGGACAGGACCAGCACCTCGGTGCCCACATCCCCGGGCACCAGGGTGCGGGCGGGTTCGGGCAAGGGGGAAAGACGCACCACCGGCCCGCTGGCGGCCATGCGCATGGCGTTCTCGTAGATGCTCTGCCAGGTGGCTGGTCCCACGATGCCGTCCACGGTCAGCCCCGCCTGCTGCTGCCATGCCTTCACCGACTCGGTGGTGGCGGCGCCAAAGACGCCATCCACCGCCACCGAAGGCACACCGGCCCAGTATTCGGCAATGAGGCGCAGATAGTACTGCAGTGCCCGCACCGGCGTTCCGGTGCTGCCCTGGCGCAGGGTGGTGACGAACTGTCCCGGCTCCACCCCGGGTTCCACCAGCTTGTTGGCCACGGCGATGCCCACCTCGTTGAGTTTGGTCCAGGTGGTTCGGCCCACCACCCCGTCGGAGGTCAGACCGAACAGGCTCTGGAAGGCTTTCACCGCCGCCGCGGTGCCGGACCCGAAGCTGCCGTCCACCGTCACCGTCTGCAGGGTGGGGTAGTTGTCGGCGGCGATGCGCAGCCAGAACTGCACCAGCCGCACATCGTTGCCCTTGCTGCCGGTGCGCAGGGCGGTGCCGGGGTAGGCGGTGCCGCCCATGTCACTCTGCACATCCACCCAGGCGCCGTACAGGGCATCCCAGGTGACCTGCCCCACCACGCCGTCGGCGGTGAGGCCGTTTTCGGACTGGAAGGCTTTCACCGATCGTTCGGTTCCGGCGCCGAAATTGCCGTCCACCGTCAGGTCGGGGATGGCGTTGTCAAATTCAGCCAGGGTGGACAGCCAGAACTGCACCAGCTCCACATAGGCGCCGGTATCCCCCCGGCGCAGCACCACCTCGGGCCAGACGCCGCCGGTGACGGTGCCCGCCCAGCTTTCGCCCTCGCTGGTCAGCTGGGCCAGCTCCTTGACGCTGACGTAGATGAAGCTGATCTTGTACCAGGTGGCCCGCCCCACCACCCCGTCGGCGGTGAGGGAGAAGTATTTCTGGAACGCCTTGACGCTGCTTTCGGTGGCGGCGTCAAAGGTGCCGTTGACCGTAGGCTTGCCGAAGGCCGGGTAGTCCTTGGCAATGCGGTCCAGCTGCCGCTGGATGATCCGCACCGACGTGCCGGTGCTGCCCAGGCGCAGAGCGGTACCGGGGTAGCTTTCGGGGATGGCGGCGATGTTGTTGGTGGTGACCAGGTTCACATCATTGTCGTAGTAATACCGCAGGATCTGCAAAGCAGTCTTGCCCTCGTTGGCCCGGTCCACCGTCCCCCACTGTTTCATTCCCTTGCAGGTCACCAGCTTGCCGTCACAGTACTCGGTGAAGTAGGGTTCGGCATCTCCGGTGCGGCGCACATAGGTGGAGAAAAGCTCCGCCGTCAGCCGTTCCATGACAGCATAGACGGTGCGGCCCTCGGTAAAGACCTGGTCCACGGCCGGAGAGCCGGTGATGTTGAAGTTGTAGCCCCGGCTGGGATACCACTCGGTCCAGATACGGTTCAGCGCCAGACTGATCTGGGCCAGGATATTGGCCCGCAGGGCCTGTTCCGGCCAGGGGGGACATTCCTTTCCACGCCGGAACCAAAAGTGCTGTCTTGCCGCTGTTTCCGGTCCGGAAGCACAAAACCGGCGTCCTTTTCTCCCACTTTATCCCCACTTTGTTTCCACCTTGCCCCACATCCACACATTTTGCGCCACTTTTTGGGCAAAACAATGCAGGATGGTGCCTTCTCCCTCCATAAAAAACCAAAAAGCCCCACGCAGAGAATTTCCGCGTGGGGACAAACCCAGGGTTTGCTGTGCGTTGGGTGCAACTTCCGGCGGGGCTGCCTTTCCCGGCTGCTCCTCTGCCGCCTTGCGGGGCGCCCTGTCTGGCTGCTTCGCAGCTGTTTCCGTCCTCCGCGCCCTCTTGTGGGCAGAGCGCCCTTTTGTGGGGGCAGAGCACCGACTTTTTCCGGTCAGGTGGGATATGGCCGGCGCGGAATGCAGTCCGGCGGCGAAAGATTGGCACATCGTTTTTCCCGGGATCGTCCGGATGGATGCTGTCTTTCCCGGTTTCTTGTCCGTTTCCGGACATTTGCCAGGGATCTGCCAACATAAAAAGCCCCGTGCAGACGGAACTGCACGGGACTTTTATTCAGGCGTTTTCCTTCGCCTTAGGGTCAGGGATTGCGCGATGCATCAAGCATTCGCCTGATCATCTTCATCGGGCTCTTCGCGATTGCGCATGCTCAGAACCGCGATGACGATCTGGATCACTGCGATGATGACCATCAGCAGAGTCCACTTGTCCACGAAGACCATGGGCAGGCTCATATCCTCGGTCAGGATGAAGACGATGATGGCACCGATGCCGGGGATCAGGCTGACGAGGCGCCAGAATCCATGTCTGTTGACCTCATATTCAGTCCGGGTCTCGCCGGTGGTCTCATCTTCCTCTTCCCGACGATTTCTGCCGATGAAATAACCGATCAGCAGAATCAGGCTGCCAAGGGCCGTCAGGATGGTCAGGATCAGGTTCAGCAGAGCCCAGGCCGCGTTGCCGCCAGCCAGCGGGGTCTCGCCTTCGCCGATGGTTTCTTCTTCGCCCTCACCTGCTTCGGGAGCCAGCGGAGTTTCCTCTTCCTGGATCTCTTCCTCAGCGGGCGCCTGCGTGGCTTCCGGTGCGGCCGTCACAGAAGGACCGCCGGTCGCGGGCACGGTGGGCGTGGTGGGCCCAGCCGGAGTGGTGGGCGTAGTGGGCGTGGTCGGAATCGTAGGCGTGGTGGGAGTCTCCGTCGGGGTGGGTTCAACGTCAGGACCAATTTCCTTGTAGTAGAAGGTGATGACGTTTTCGCCGGTGCCGATGGTGATGCTCTGCGGGTTCTTGTCGCTGGTCATGGTGTAGCCGGGGATGTTGATGGCACTCTCGGTCACCGTAGCGCCAAAGGTCTGGCCGCCCACAACCTTCGCACCATTCAGCTCACGGGCGGTACCGTCTTCCAGATAACGGACCGTGTAGCTCAGGTCGGTGCGGATGCTGTATGTGCAGACAAATGCGTGCACGCTGTCCTTGGTAACCTTGGTATCGGCAGGGCTCCAAACACCATTGCTGTAACCATTAATGGGAGTGGTTCCGGGCATGGTAGCGACAGCGCTGCCATTTTCAGACCGGTTGCCGTTTTCGTCGCGCAGAACCAGCCAAGCGAACTTCTGACCATTGCCGCCTTCCGTCCAGGTGCCGTTGACAACGTCGAAGGTAACCTTAACCTGATCCTTATCAGGGATACCATCCGGCTCTTCGCCGTCATCGCCGCCACCCTTCACATCTTCTGCAAAGAAAACGGTGAACGTGGTATCCTGGGTGTAGCTCTTTTCGAACATCGGCTGAGATTCACCATACGCCACGACATTTTCGGCGTTTCTGCCATCAGACCAGTAGTCGGCGACGTAACCAGGCTTTTGGAGAGTAACAGCAGGTTTTTTGCCGTCATTCTTGCCACCAGGAGTCGCCGTCATTTCTTCAATGACATGCCCGCCGGCACGCTTAAAGGTAAACGTCTCAGACTGAATGGTAACCGTGCCGATGCTCTCATCATTGCTCTTGTACGTCAGAACAATCTGAGCATAGTCAGGCACACCGTCGCCACTACCGCCATCCGGGCCACCGCCCTTCTTGTCTTCGGCAAAGTGAGCAATGAAGGTTACATCCTGACCGTAGGCATCGGCAGCGAAGGACTTCATTTTTGCATTATAGTCTTCTTCCTGATCCGTGCTGCGGGTCCAGTAATCAAATACATACGGCTGACCTTTGATCACTTTTGCCTCAGCTGCGGGAGCCAATGCCGTATCGTCCGCACCCTTTTTAACGACTTCCCGGGTCTTGCTAACGGTACCCGCTTTATCGTTGTTTACCTGATAGGTAAATACGATTTGGTCCTTATCGGCAGTACCATCCGGATCATTCTCGTTATAATCCTTACCAATGTCGTCAATGTCGTACTTAATGGTAATCACATTAGCATCAACATTTTCAGTAATTGTCCGAGTTCCGGCGTCATCCTCGAGATAGATAAAAGTCTTGTTGTCATACTGTTTCTGCTTCTGCAACTGAATCAGTTCGCTCAAAGCCGTCCCATAGTCAACAGCCGCACCATTTTCTTTATCTGTCCCGTAAACCTGGCCATAACGATCAAGATATACATACTGAATGGTATAGGTGTACTGACGGACCGTCTTGCTGAATGCTGCATAGTAGACTTCGTTGCCATCTACTGTCGGCAGTTCTTCCGCAGCTGTACCGCTCTCCTGGTCTGCACTCGTTGCCCAGCCAGCAAACTGGTAGTCATACTGTGCGTCGGAGGCCTTCGTCGGCTCGTCACTGTTGTACTCCGGCTGGCTGCCGTATGTGACGTCGATATCTTGTTCCAGCTGCGTCTGGCCGTCCTGGCTCATCCAGGTCACGGTGTAGTCGCTGCGGACCGTCTTGCTGAATGCTGCATAGTAGACTTCGTTGCCATCTACCGTCGGCAGTTCTTCCGCAGCTGTACCGCTCTCCTGGTCTGCGCTCGTTGCCCAGCCAGCAAACTGGTAGTCATACTGTGCGTCGGAGGCCTTCGTCGGCTCGTCGCTGTTGTACTCCGGCTGGCTGCCGTATGTGACGTCGATATCTTGTTCCAGCTGCGTCTGGCCGTCCTGGCTCATCCAGGTCACGGTGTAGTCGCTGCGGACCGTCTTGCTGAATGCTGCATAGTAGACTTCGTTGCCATCTACCGTCGGCAGTTCTTCCGCAGCTGTACCGCTCTCCTGGTCTGCGCTCGTTGCCCAGCCAGCAAACTGGTAGTCATACTGTGCGTCGGAGGCCTTCGTCGGCTCGTCACTGTTGTACTCCGGCTGGCTGCCGTATGTGACGTCGATATCTTGTTCCAGCTGCGTCTGGCCGTCCTGGCTCATCCAGGTCACGGTGTAGTCGCTGCGGACCGTCTTGCTGAATGCTGCATAGTAGACTTCGTTGCCATCTACCGTCGGCAGTTCTTCCGCAGCTGTACCGCTCTCCTGGTCTGCGCTCGTTGCCCAGCCAGCAAACTGGTAGTCATACTGTGCGTCGGAGGCCTTCGTCGGCTCGTCGCTGTTGTACTCCGGCTGGCTGCCGTATGTGACGTCGATATCTTGTTCCAGCTGCGTCTGGCCGTCCTGGCTCATCCAGGTCACGGTGTAGTCGCTGCGGACCGTCTTGCTGAATGCTGCATAGTAGACTTCGTTGCCATCTACTGTCGGCAGTTCTTCCGCAGCTGTACCGCTCTCCTGGTCTGCACTCGTTGCCCAGCCAGCAAACTGGTAGTCATACTGTGCGTCGGAGGCCTTCGTCGGCTCGTCACTGTTGTACTCCGGCTGGCTGCCGTATGTGACGTCGATATCTTGTTCCAGCTGCGTCTGGCCGTCCTGGCTCATCCAGGTCACGGTGTAGTCGCTGCGGACCGTCTTGCTGAATGCTGCATAGTAGACTTCGTTGCCATCTACCGTCGGCAGTTCTTCCGCAGCTGTACCGCTCTCCTGGTCTGCGCTCGTTGCCCAGCCAGCAAACTGGTAGTCATACTGTGCGTCGGAGGCCTTCGTCGGCTCGTCACTGTTGTACTCCGGCTGGCTGCCGTATGTGACGTCGATATCTTGTTCCAGCTGCATCTGGCCGTCCTGGCTCATCCAGGTCACGGTGTAGTCGCTGCGGACCGTCTTGCTGAATGCTGCATAGTAGACTTCGTTGCCATCTACCGTCGGCAGTTCTTCCGCAGCTGTACCGCTCTCCTGGTCTGCGCTCGTTGCCCAGCCAGCAAACTGGTAGTCATACTGTGCGTCGGAGGCCTTCGTCGGCTCGTCGCTGTTGTACTCCGGCTGGCTGCCGTATGTGACGTCGATATCTTGTTCCAGCTGCGTCTGGCCGTCCTGGCTCATCCAGGTCACGGTGTAGTCGCTGCGGACCGTCTTGCTGAATGCTGCATAGTAGACTTCGTTGCCATCTACTGTCGGCAGTTCTTCCGCAGCTGTACCGCTCTCCTGGTCTGCACTCGTTGCCCAGCCAGCAAACTGGTAGTCATACTGTGCGTCGGAGGCCTTCGTCGGCTCGTCACTGTTGTACTCCGGCTGGCTGCCGTATGTGACGTCGATATCTTGTTCCAGCTGCGTCTGGCCGTCCTGGCTCATCCAGGTCACGGTGTAGTCGCTGCGGACCGTCTTGCTGAATGCTGCATAGTAGACTTCGTTGCCATCTACCGTCGGCAGTTCTTCCGCAGCTGTACCGCTCTCCTGGTCTGCGCTCGTTGCCCAGCCAGCAAACTGGTAGTCATACTGTGCGTCGGAGGCCTTCGTCGGCTCGTCACTGTTGTACTCCGGCTGGCTGCCGTATGTGACGTCGATATCTTGTTCCAGCTGCATCTGGCCGTCCTGGCTCATCCAGGTCACGGTGTAGTCGCTGCGGACCGTCTTGCTGAATGCTGCATAGTAGACTTCGTTGCCATCTACCGTCGGCAGTTCTTCCGCAGCTGTACCGCTCTCCTGGTCTGCGCTCGTTGCCCAGCCAGCAAACTGGTAGTCATACTGTGCGTCGGAGGCCTTCGTCGGCTCGTCGCTGTTGTACTCCGGCTGGCTGCCGTATGTGACGTCGATATCTTGTTCCAGCTGCGTCTGGCCGTCCTGGCTCATCCAGGTCACGGTGTAGTCGCTGCGGACCGTCTTGCTGAATGCTGCATAGTAGACTTCGTTGCCATCTACTGTCGGCAGTTCTTCCGCAGCTGTACCGCTCTCCTGGTCTGCACTCGTTGCCCAGCCAGCAAACTGGTAGTCATACTGTGCGTCGGAGGCCTTCGTCGGCTCGTCACTGTTGTACTCCGGCTGGCTGCCGTATGTGACGTCGATATCTTGTTCCAGCTGCGTCTGGCCGTCCTGGCTCATCCAGGTCACGGTGTAGTCGCTGCGGACCGTCTTGCTGAATGCTGCATAGTAGACTTCGTTGCCATCTACTGTCGGCAGTTCTTCCGCAGCTGTACCGCTCTCCTGGTCTGCACTCGTTGCCCAGCCAGCAAACTGGTAGTCATACTGTGCGTCGGAGGCCTTCGTCGGCTCGTCACTGTTGTACTCCGGCTGGCTGCCGTATGTGACGTCGATATCTTGTTCCAGCTGCGTCTGGCCGTCCTGGCTCATCCAGGTCACGGTGTAGTCGCTGCGGACCGTCTTGCTGAATGCTGCATAGTAGACTTCGTTGCCATCTACCGTCGGCAGTTCTTCCGCAGCTGTACCGCTCTCCTGGTCTGCGCTCGTTGCCCAGCCAGCAAACTGGTAGTCATACTGTGCGTCGGAGGCCTTCGTCGGCTCGTCGCTGTTGTACTCCGGCTGGCTGCCGTATGTGACGTCGATATCTTGTTCCAGCTGCGTCTGGCCGTCCTGGCTCATCCAGGTCACGGTGAATTTTTCTGGAACCGGTGTATAGCTCGCATAGAATCTATTATTGTTAGCCGTAATTGTAAAATCAGTAGCTTTTTGAGTAAATTCGTCGTCAGTATACCATCCGCTGAAGACATACTTTACGCCATTAACAGTTTTTTCACTTGGATACGACGGAGCCTCAACAGTAGTGCCGATCTCAACCCACCCTTGCTTAACAGCAGAGCCGAAATCGCTACTGCCTGCGTCTTTCAAATAGAAATAATAGGTGGTCTTTTGCTTCGTCACAATGTCCACGTTCATATCCACATGATAACAGAACGCGCCCTCAACCAAGTCGCTTCCACTGGCATCCGGGTTGTCGGCATTAAATCCCGGAGCACCCTTTACATGACCAATTTTGTAATAAGTATACGAGATGTTAACATCATCCGGGTCTTCACCATAAATCTGGGCAATTCTTTCCTTGGCAGTAGCTTCATCAGGTCCCTTCACGACACGGTTGCCAATACTGGTTGTATTTTCACCATTTGCCAAGCTCAGTCCGGAAACATCCAACTGGCCATCTCCAATGTAGAAGAAGCTACCATTTCCGGTATCTGCCGGATCTTTATCCGGGCGGACCGCATAGAAGTAGGCTGTTACAACAGTATTCGGGGCTTCACTTACCTCAATAGTGAAGGTTTCAGTTTTAGTAGACCATCCCCTATATTGATGAATCAGTTTAGTTGTACCCGCTGCATTACCAGTAACACTAACCGAAGATCCGGACCCAGAAACAGTAATGTATTTTGTATCATCTTGACTGTTATTATTCTGGGTGTACCAATAGTTGGTATAGCCCGAACTCGTTCCTGTAACTGTGATAGTTTCCCCAACATCAACCTGAATAACTTGGCCATTTGCCAATACACTCGGCGCATTGGCGGCGTCATTGAGGCCGTTCTGCGAGAAGAAGCTCATCAGCGGTGCAGAGGTGGGTGTAGGCGTGGGGGTCGCTTCAGGCTCTTCTTCCACCTTCTTGGTAGATGCCACCACAAAGGGGCTGAAAGAGGACACGGAGACAGTGGCCACACCATCCGCGTAGGAGCCGGTATCCACCGTGTTATCGCTGTTGATGTGCGCGACAAAGTAACCGTCGCCGGCTTCCAGATCGGTACCGGTGATGGCAACAGGGACCTTGTCTTCCAATTCAGCGCCGGTCAGGGCGATATCCCAGGCCTGCAGCTCCACGATTTCGGTGTTTTCGGGCAGGGCTTTCTCCACAGCCGTCAGCTGATCGTTCGTCAGCTCGGTCTCGGTCATGGTGAGAGCTGCCTCCGCCGGCAGGGTCGCGGTGACCGTAGCGGTAACACTGCCCGCCTGGGTGGACACGCTTTCCACCGTGGCAGGGGTCTCCGGCTCCGCTTCATCCGACAGCCCCGCTGCATCCATCTCATTTGCGGGCGCTTCCTCAGCCTGCTTCTCTTCAGTCTTCTCAGGTTCCGCGGTCGGCGCAGCCGTCGGGTCCGGAGTGGCCACCACTTCAGGGGTAGCCTCCGGTGTGGGGACAGCCGTCGGCTCCGGGGTCGCTACCACTTCAGGCGTGGCAGCGGGTTCCTCGGTGGGCGTCCCAGACTCCTGCGCAGGGTCTGTCGGGGTTCCCTCGTCATTGTTCTCCAAAATGACGGAGTCCTCGCTTCCTGTTTCATTCTGAGGAGGATCGGTTTTCTGACCATCCTCACCATCGGCATCGCCGCCTTCCGTAGACGCCGGCTCTTGCTCCACGACCTGCGTTTCAGACGGCACATCAGTTGTGCCCTCATCCACGGCGAAGGCCTGGACCGGAGTCAGGGAAGCCAGCATCGCAAAGACCAGCAGTACGCTGATCACGCGGCGTGCCTTGAACCATAACTTGTCCATATAGTTCTCCTTTCCGGGTGCACAGCACCCTTCACTAATTGCCTCATCAGAGGACAATTCATGACTTTATGCTCCTATCATACACCCCGCCGGTCACAATTTGGTCACAAAACCCCTGCGAGAATAGAAAAGCCGGCTCTTTTTTCAAACTTTTTCCGTTTTCTGTCCAAAACAGGTCCATTTCCGTTCGCCGCGGGCGGAAATTTTGTGCTGTGGACCGTCCCGCACGCATGGGCGGCCCCTCGGCCTGCATACCCATAAAGGGACCGCACCTGCTATTTTCCGGAAGGAGGTCCTTTCATGAAACAGCCGCCGCTGTCCATACGGGAAGTATTTCTCACCGCCGATCTGTCCCAGCGCCGCCGCACCCTGTGCCGGCTGGCAGAATCCTGGCTGCGCACCGTTGTCCGGCAGGTCCGGGGATGAGGGCCGCCATCTACTGCCGCCTGAGCAAGGAGGACGAAGCCCTGCCCGACGGTCCCCGGGAATCCGAAAGCATCCAGAACCAGCGCGCCATGCTGCTGGACTACGCCCGACAGCAGGGCTACGAGGTGACGGGCATCTATACCGACGAGGACTACTCCGGCATTGACCGCGGCCGCCCCGGATTCAACCGGCTGCTGTCGGCCGCCCGGGCGGGGGAATTCGATGTGATCCTGGTCAAGACCCAGTCCCGCTTCACCCGGGATATGGAGCTGGTGGAAAAATACCTGCACGGGTTGTTTCCTTTGTGGGGCATCCGGTTCATTGCGGTGGTGGACCATGTGGACACCGCCGACGCCGCCGGCAAGAAAAGCCGGCAGATCAACGGCCTCATCAACGAGTGGTATCTGGAAGACCTGTCCGCCAACGTCCGCTCGGTGCTCACCCACAAGCGGCAGGCGGGGCAGTACATCGGCGCCTTTGCGCTGTACGGGTATGCCAAGGACCCGGCCGACCACAACCGTCTGGTCATCGACCCGGAAGCCGCCGGGGTGGTGCGGCGGATCTTCGGGCTGTATCTGGCCGGATATGGCACCACCCGCATCGCCCGCCTGCTCAATGCCGAGGGCATCCTGCCGCCGGGGCGCTACCGCCTGCAAAAAGGAACCGTACCTTATTATAATGGCGAAGCTTCCGGGCAGAGCTGGACCAAGGCCACCGTCCACCGGCTTTTGACCACCCGCACCTACGCCGGGGACCTGGAGCAGGGGCGGCACCGGCGGGTGAGCTACAAGTCCCGCCGGACCGTCTGGCTGCCCCGCCAGGACTGGATCGTGGTCCCCCACACCCATGAAGCCATCATTGACCCCGCCGATTTCCAGCGGGTCCAGCAGATGCTGCATGGTCGGGCCCGCAGCGGCACCGGCGGCCAGGTCCATCCCCTGGCGGGCAAGGTGGTCTGCGGTCTGTGCGGCCGGGTGATGGAGCAGACCGGTTCCGGCCGCACAGGGAAGGACGGCCGGCGGCCCCGGTATTTCCGCTGCCGCACCGCCCTGGCCGACAAGCATCTGTGTCCCGGCCAGCCGTACCTGCCCGCGGCGGCGCTGGAACAGGCGGTGCTGGAAGCCCTGCGCCGGCAGCTGGGCCCTTTTCTGCAGCCCCAGGACCCGGCCCTGCTCCCCGCCGACCGGGAGCAGGCCGCCCGACAGGGGGAGTGTTCCCGGCTGCGGGCAGAGCTGGCCCGCCGGGACGCCGCCCTGGAAAGCCTTTACCTGGACAAATGCAGCGGCCTGTTGGAGGAAAGCCAGTTCCTGGCCCTGAACCGCCGTCTGCGGCAGGAGAGTTCCCGGCTGCAGGAGCGCCTGCAGGCGCTGGAATCCGCTCCCGACGCCGCAGCCGCCCGGGCCGCTCTGCAGGCCCGACTGCGGGAAGCCGCCGCCCTGCCCGTGCTGGACCGGGCCCTGGTCAGCCTGACCATCCGGCAGATCCTGGTGTACCCGCCGGATGGCGGGGCCCGCCCCATCGAGATCCGCTGGGATTTTTAACCGGTGCGGCGTGGAAAGCAGCGTCCCGCCCAGGTGGGATAGACCTCGCCGGAGGCCACGGTGGCGATATATTCCTGAAAGGGCACCGTCACATTGCGGGCGGTCTCGGTGGGGCGGCCCAGATGCACCGTGATGGTCTTGGGCACCACCACCTCGGTGAGCACCCTGCCCTGGGGGCAGTTTCCCGCCGGGGCCGGACCGCTGCCGCCCCGCCCCGAAAACAGGGGATGGGGCGGAATGGTCACATTGTTTTCCGCCGCAATGCCCGCGGTGGCCACCGCGGCATCGGCGGGCAGGAACTGCAGCCGCGCCACCGTCTCCTGTCCGTCGAACACCTGCACGCCGCTCAGACGCACCGTCTGCCAGCCTTCCTTTTCGGCCACCAGGTCATACACGGCGTAAGGCCGCACCGACGTGTTCCCCTCGTCCAGACTGTAGGAACGGTCGGGGGCGGCCAGCCCCGTCTGTACGGCGGTGCCGTTTTCGTCGGTTTCCAGGCGGGCCACGACCACCCCGGTCTCGTCCAGAACGGTCACCCGCACCCCCGCCAGCGGCGCGGCCTGTTCGGCCAGGGCCGCGGCGATCCAAATACTGCCAATCGGCATAGGTAACACCTCCCTGCCAACAAAATATGTTTTTCCCCGCACCCCTGTGCCCCCGCGGCGGAAAAAACAGGGCGGTGCCCTTCCCATTTTTCCGGGTTTGCGCTATACTGAAGGAAACAAATCCTTGGGGGGTATCCTGAAATGCGCCATACCATTGAAAACGAATTCATCCGCCTGACCGTGGACACCCACGGTGCCGAGGCTGTCAGCGTCATCAACAAGCAGACCGGAGCCGAGATGCTCTGGCAGGCCGACCCGTCCGTCTGGGCCCGCCACGCGCCCATCCTGTTCCCCTACACCGGCAAGCTGACCGGCGGCAAGATGCTGGCCAAGGGGATGGAGTACACCGGCGGCCAGCACGGCTTTGCCCGGGACGTGGAACACACCCTGGTCAACCGGACCGACGACACCCTGGTGTTTGAGCTGCACGCCAATGCCGAGACCCTGAAGAAATGGCCCTATGCCTTTGTCCTGCGCTCCACCTTCACCCTCAACGGCAAGACCGTGGGCCACACCCTGACGGTGGACAACCCGGTGGAGGACCAGCTGCGGTTCGGCATCGGGTATCATCCGGCCTTTGCCATCCCCTTTGACGACAAGCACACCACCACCGACTACGAATTCCGGTTCAGCGAGCTGGAAAGCCCCCTGTGCATCAGCAGCCTGCCCAACGGTCTGCTCAACGGGCGGGAGTTCTACTATCTGGCCCGCAACACCAAGGCCATCCCCCTCACCGACGACCTGTTCCAGAACGACAGCTTCTGCATGGTAAACCTGCGCAGCGCCAACCTGGCCATTGTGGAAAAGGACACCGGCCGGATGGTTTCCTGCAACATTGAGGGATATCCCTATGTGCTGATCTGGTCCGCCAAGGCCAAGCCGGTGCGGTTCGTCTGCATCGAGCCCTGGCAGAGCCTGCCCGGGGAGGAGAACGGCCCCATCGACTGGGACCAGCGCCCCTGTGCCGCCAGCCTGGAAGAGGGCGAGACCTGGTCCACCACCCTGTACACCACCTTTGAACGGTGATGGCCCGCTGTACACCCCATTGCCGCGCCCGGGCCTGGGCGCTGGCCGGCGCCCTGCTGGGCGCCGCTGTTTTTCTGGCCCTGTACGGCGTGCGGGTGCTGGACCCCACCGACGCCGGTTGGATGCTGCAGGCCGGGGCGGACCCCGCCCAGCATTATCTGGGATGGGTGCAGTACCGCCACAGTGACTGGCATCTGCCCTACCTGGGCATGTCCTATGCCACCATCTATCCCCACCGGGTCAGCGTGCTGTACACCGATTCCCTGCCCTTGTTCGCGGTGTTTTTCAAGCTGCTCAGCCCGCTCCTGCCCGATACCTTCCAGTATTTCGGCTGGTGGGGGCTGCTGTGCTTTGTGCTGCAGGGGGCCCTGGGCCAATGCCTGATCGCCCGTGTGGGCGGCGCCCGCACCCACACCGCCCATGCCGCCGCCCTGGCGGGGGCGGGGGTGCTGCTGCTGTTTCCCGCCCTGCGCATCCGCATGTTCGCCCACACCGCCCTGGCCGGCACCTGGCTGGTGCTGGCTGCCCTGTGCCTGTGGGCCTTTGCCGGTACCCTGTGCCGCACCACCCTGCGGGCCTGCCTCTGGTGGGCCCTGCTGGGTCTGCTGGGTGCCGGGACCCACCTGTACTATCTGCCCATGATGGGCATTGTGGCCGTGGGCTGTGCCGTGGCGGCGCTGCTGCGCCGCCGGGGTGCGGCCTATGCGCTGCTGCCCATCCTGTCCTTCTGCGCCGCCGCCCTGGGGGAACTGTTCCTGCTGGGCGCTTTTTCCGGCAACTATTCCGGCACTTCGGCGGGCTGGCTCAACGGAGCCGACCTGGCCGATCTTTTTGTGCCCGGTTTTGATGACGGCTTTGAATCCTACGTCTATATCGGCCTGGGCGGGGTACTGCTCTGCGCCCTGGCCCTGACGGCGGGGCTGATCGCCTTTGTCCGCCGGAAGGACAAGCCCGCCCTCCGGCGCCGCATCGCCCCCTGGGCCGTGTCGGCGCTGGTCATCGGTCTGCTCAGTGCCTTTGCGGCCATGTCCGACACCGTGACCTTTGCGGGGCACACCCTGTTCACCTGGCCCATGCCCGGACCCCTGCTCACCCTCTGGTCCATGTTTTCCTCCTGCGCCCGACTGGCATGGCTGCTGGGCATGCTGCTCCTGGTGCTGGGGGCCGGTCTGCTGCTGCGGGTCTGCGAACCCCGCTCCGCCCTGGCCCTGCTGGCGGTCTGTCTGGCCGTACAGGCGGCCTCCCAGTGGCCCTCCCTGACCGCCACCGCCGCCAATTACCGCAGCGATGCCCGCTACACCTACACCTCTCCCCTGCGGGACCCGGGGTGGCAGGCCGTGGCGGACAGCGGCCTGATCGAGCACCTGTCCTTTGCTTCGCTGGACTGGTCCTCCTCCACCTTCTGGGGATGCGCGGCGCTGGCGGCGGAAAATGACTGGACCATGAACAGCTTCTATCTGGCCCATATGGACACCGTCACCGCCGCCGACAGCATCCCCGCCCAGATGGACACCCTCCAGCCCGCCACCCTGTACGTTTTTTCCAGCAAGGGGGACGAGCTGCGCCGGGGTCTGTATGACCTGCATTACTACCGCCTGGACGGGGTGCTGGTGGGCAGCCTGGAAGAGCTGCCCCTGCCGCCCGCCGAGGCAGCCTCCGGCACGGTGGCCGTGGACCTGGACACCCTGGGATTTGCGGAAGGCTCTTCCAGCACCCATGATGCCGACGGCGGCATCACCCTGGCCGGCGGGGAGAGTGTTTCCGGGGCCGGCTGGACCCTGCTGCCCGGGCGGTATGTCTGTACCATCCGGGGCGAAGGGCTGGACCACTGCTATGTGCGCAGCGGTTATCACCTGGAAAAGCAGCCGTATCAGGCTCTGGACATCGTATTTCTGGAAGGCAGCGCCCAGGTGGTGTCCTTCCAGTTTGACCTGGGGACCAACGCCCCGGGATGGGAGTTTGCCGTTCATACCCTGGACGACCGCTCCCTGCGCCTGCAGGAAGTGACCCTGACCAAAATCAGTTGAAAGGAGGCGGCCTATGCCGTCCAATCTGCCGGCCGCCGGTGTGGCGGCCCGGGTGCGCCGCCGGCCCGCCCTTCTGGTCCTGCTGGCAGCGGAACTTCTGCTGCTGGTGGTGGCCTTTTACGGGGCGCTGCGCCCCCTGCCCGCCTGTACCTTTGCCCCCGCCGACCTGGAAAACTGGGCCGTGGAGGCAGCCCTGTCCACCGACGAAGCGGGCCGTACCGGCAACGGCACTCCGGGACAGGCCCCGGCGGAGACCCTGTTTTCCACCCCGATGCTGGACCTGCCCGCCGGGTATTACCGGATCACCGTGCGCTACCGGGCCCAGGCCTGGGTGAATGACGACGGAAAGATCGCCGTTCCCAGCCTGAGTTCCTACACCGAGCAATCCGGCACCGTGTACACCTATGAGGGACATCTGGACCCCGGTGCAGACAGCCAGACCCTGGATCTGTGTGTGGGCGGGCACAGCACCGACGCCCGCCTGCTTCTGCGGCACAACGGCGCGGTGTTTTATCTGGAAAGCCTTTCCCTGGCCCCCAACCGGGCCCTGATGCTGCTGTTGGCGGCGGGGCTGGCCCTGGGCCTGCTGGCAGCCGACCTTCTGCTGGCGGCGCTGCTGCCTTCCAGTCCCCTGGCGGTGCCGGTCCCAACCCGGGCGGCCCTTCTGGGGCTCGGGGGTATGGTGGTCCTGGCCTGCCTGCCCCTCTTGCAGAACAACGGGGCCATAGGGGGCCATGACCTGTACTTCCATCTGCAGCGCATCCAGGGCATTGCGGACAGTCTGGCCGGGGGCGAGTTCCCGGTGCGGCTGTACCATGAGGTGAAGAGCGGGTACGGGTATGCGCCCTCCCTGTACTACGGGGAGCTGCTGCTGTATCCGGCGGCGCTGCTGCGCCTGCTGGGGCTGGATCTGCGTCTGTGCTACCAGGGATATATCTGGGCCATTACCCTGGCCACCGCCCTGGTGAGCTACCGCTGCCTGCGGGAGATCTTCGGCCGCCGCGGACCGGCGCTGCTGGGCGCCGCCCTGTATCTGCTGTCCCCCTACCGGCTGGTCTGCCTGTATGTGCGGGCGGCCGTGGGCGAATACACCGCCCTGCTCTTTCTGCCCCTCATCGCCCTGGGCCTGTGGCGGCTGTACACCGGCCGGGGCCGTGCCTGGGTCCTGCTGGCCGTGGGATTCGGCGGCCTGCTGCAGACCCACATCATCACCCTGATCCTCACCACCCTTCTGGTGCTGTGCCTGGTACTGGCCCTGTGGCGCCGGACCTTCCGCCGCCGCGTTCTGCTGGAATGGGGCAAGGCCGCCGGGGTCTGCATCCTGGTGAACCTGTGGTTCCTGGTGCCCTTTGTGAGCATGGCCGGGAGCCGGCTGTCCCAGAAAAGCGGCGGCCTGGACGCGCCCGGGCTGACGCTGGCCCAGCTGCTGACCCGGGGCGAAACCGCCGTCTGCGGGCTGGCCCTGCCCCTGGGCGGGGCGCTGCTCCTGGCCGTGTACCTGCTGTTCCCGCCCGCCCCCGGTCCGGCCCGCACCGCCGGCCTGTGTGCTCTGGCGGTGGGCGCCTTTTCCCTCTTTGCCAGCACCGACCTTTTCCCCTGGCAGACGGTGACCCGCCTGCCGGTGCTGGGGACCCTGCTGGGCTCCATCCAGTTTCCCTGGCGGTTCCTGGGTCTGGCGGCCTTTGCGCTGGCCCTGGCCTCCGGCTGGGCGGTGCAGGGACTGAGGCAGGCGGGCAGGGCCTCGGCCGCCCGGGGTGCCGGCGCGGCCCTGCTGGGCCTGACCCTGCTGTTCTGCCTGCAGTTTTTCCCCGACCATGTATCCCTGGACACCGACAGCTATCTGGGGGATCCCTCCCAGTGGCTGGTGCTGGACAATTCCAATCAGGTCTGGCCCATGGATGACCTGTATCTGCCCCGGGGCGCCGTGCCGGAAGGCCTGGGCTTTGCCGCCGCCCAGCCGGCCGGCATCCAGGTGGAGGAGATTTTGCGGGACGGCCGCACCACCACCATCACCTGTTCCACCGGGGACGGGGAAGGGTTTGTGGACCTGCCTTTGCTGTATTATCCCGGCTATCAAACCGACACCGGCACCCTCTACCCGTCGGAGCAGGGTCTGGTGGGGCTGGCGGTGCCTGCCGGATTTGAAGGCACCGTCACCGTGACCTGGCGGGAACCCAAGCGCTGGCTGGCCGCCGACCTGGTCTCGGCGGTCACCCTGGCCGCCCTGGCGGGACGGACGCTGTACCGCCGCAAAAAGCACAGATAAAAACAAAACCCCCGTGTTCTGCCCGAAGGCAGCGCACGGGGGTCTTGCGGCTTTTATTCCCAGATCCAGGCGTAGGTCTGCATCTCCCACTGTTGTTCCGGGTTCAGATCCATGGACAGGAGCGCCTCCTCCAGGGCAGCGGCCAGATCAGGGCGGCTGCGGGTACAGTCGTCCAGCAGGTACCAGTCGATCTCGGCTGCCGTGCCCGTTCGGACCCGGTCCAGGTGGTCCCGCATGCAGAGATTCTCCATATCGGTACCGCAGAGCACGCAGAAGCTCACCGCCGCCGCCAGCACCCAGATGCGCACCGCCGGCAGTCTGCGCCACAGCCGCAGCAGGGCCAGCACGGCGGCCAGCCCCAGCACTGCCAGACACCAAGCGGAGATGACCCGCCGGGGCGTCAGGCCCCACAGCCGGACGTATACCCCCAGCTTGGCGGCGGCCAGACCCACGAATCCCAGCCCGAAGACGCAGAACACCGTGAGCAGGATCCGCCGTCGGCCGGGGCGGTCCACCGGGGCGGGGCCAAGGAAATGCAGGGCGGCCAGCACCCCGAAGTCCAGCACCAGCACCCGGCACAGTTCCCAGAAGCCTTCCACCGCAAACCGGGAGGCCTCCGCCGCTTCCAGCGGCAGAGGCGCCCCCAGGGCGGCGGCGAACTCGGCGCACTGCACCCCGAAGAAGAGGGCATACACGGCGCACAGGGCCCCCACCGCCAGGTTGGCGGTGACGGCGGGCAGCCGGGGTGCCAGACCCAGGGTGCGGTAGAAGGCGGACTCGGTCAGGGGCGGGGCGCTGCGGCGCAGTCCGCCGCCCACCAGCCCGAAGAGCCACATGCCCACCGGGATGGACAGGACCAGGGCCACGGCATCCATCCCGTCCAGTTTCCAGTCCAGCGGCCGCAGCAGGTCCTGCACCAGCCGTCCGAAAGCGGCATCCGCCGCGGAGAGCTGGGCGGCCGCATACCAGGCCAGCACCAGGGCCAGCACCACCCCGGCCAGGACTTCCAGGATCCGGCGGCGGGAGCGCACCCGGCCTTTCAGGCAGGCCTTGCCCCCGGCCCACAGGGACCGCAGCCGCAGGAAGAATCCGGTCCAGGGCAGCACAAACACCCCGGTCATTCCATCCACCGCCACCATGGCGTTGGCCTTGCCGGCGGCCTGCATGCCGGTGCGGCAAAGCACACAATACACCGCGGTCAGATGCCACACCAGCGTCTGCCAGGGGGCCAGAACATCGGCGTGGGGGCCGTACGCCCCCAGGGCCGCACTCTGGGCCAGCCAGCAGGCCGCCCAGAACCAGGTCTCCCGGTTTCCCCTGCGGCCCATGCCCCGGCTGAACAGTTCCACCCCCAGCAGGAACAGCACCGCAAAGACAATATAGGCGGGCCCCCGCATGGAGCCCATGAGCACATGTCTGGTGTAGTACCAGGCCAGCGGATAGCTGAGCACCGCCGCCGCGCCCCACACCAGAGGGCTTCCGGGCAGAGGGGGAAAGGCCGTTCCGGCCACCGCGGGCAGATTTTGGGGCGCACTTGAATAGAGGGGACGCCCCGCGCCCTCTTTGTAATCATTTTGCATAATATTACCCTCTGTATATTTCAGTGTGGTTCGGCCCCGTCATCGGGCCGGTATTCCAGCAGGTCTCCGGGCTGGCAGTCCAGTACCCGGCACAGGGCTTCCAGGGTGGAAAAGCGCACCGCCTTGGCCTTGTTGTTTTTCAGGATGGACAGATTGGCCGGTGTGATGCCGATCTTGTCGGCCAGTTCTCCTGCGCCCATGTGGCGGCGGGCCATCATCACATCCAGATTCACATAAATGGACATCCGTCTTCTCCTTTTACACCGTCAGGTCCAGTTCGTCCTTCATGTCCACCGCCTGACGGAAGGCATTCATGATGACCCGGACGATCAGCGCCATGAATCCGGCGCACAGCCCCAGGGAAAAGACGAAGGGCAGACGCAGGGCCAATCCCGTGGGAACGCACAGGAAGGCCGCCCCCGCACAGCACCAGCTGATGCGCCATAAGGCGGTGACATTGGCCCGCACAAAGACGGCCCCCTGCTGCACCCGGCCCAGGAACCGGTACAGGTTGTACAGGGTGGCAAAGGCCAGCGCCGCGCACACATAGCCCAGCCCCAGCAGCCCCGCGCGCAATGCGCCCAGGGCGGCGCTGCCGGTGTAGTCCCGCAGGGCCCAGTTCACCAGCTGCGGACCGCACCCCACCATGAACAGGCAGATCAGCCCCATGCACAGGGTACTGAACTGGCTCAGGGCAATGCTTTTGTCCCGCCCGGGGGCGGGGGTCTTATCCGGCATACAAAGTTCCCCTTTCTGTCTTCAGCTTAGCCTTACCATACCACAGTCCATATCGTTTTGCAAGTGTTTTTTATCGTTTTTCAATAAATCTTTTTCGTTTTTCGATGGAAACGGGCCGCAAAAAGGCCCGCCGTTGCCGGCGGGCCCGCATTTTCCGTATTTCTTGCTCACTGGCCGGTGGTGTCGGTATCCACCACGCAGTCGGCCTTGTTCTGGATGTCGAACACCCGGAAGTACCCTTCCTCCAGGGGGATCCAGCAGCTGCGGAACATGTCATAGTGTTCCCCTTCCCGCAGGCGCAGCCGCTGTTCCTGGCAGGCAGGCGGGCAGGTCACAAAAACCGTCAGGTCGTACCCGCCCAGAATGGGATGGTGGCTGTAACTGCCCTCCAGCACCAGCAGGCTGCCGGCCGGCACCGGGATCTCGGCCTCAAAGCAG
Source organism: Subdoligranulum sp. DSM 23681 (assembly GCF_057005535.1). Classification (NCBI taxonomy): domain Bacteria; kingdom Bacillati; phylum Bacillota; class Clostridia; order Eubacteriales; family Oscillospiraceae; genus Subdoligranulum; species Subdoligranulum sp. DSM 23681. The sequence goes on from NZ_CM168050.1 coordinate 1,258,938, forward strand.
TCTGCGTGGCAGTCATAGGGGCGGTACACGCCGTCCCGGCCCTCCCGCAGGGGGTCCAGCACCTCGGCCCGCAGGCGGGCAAAGTCCATGTTGGCCGCCGGGGTTGCCTGCCAGTTCTGGGACCGGCGGGCAAAAGGCAGATAATAGTCGTCGGTATGCACCACCGGGCAGCCGAAGACCCGGCCCAGGGCCGTACCCAGGGCAGTCTTGCCGCTGCCGCAGCGCCCGTCCACCGCCACAATGGCGCCGCGGCCGGTGTCGGCCAGTGACTGCACCATCCGGCGCAGTTCATTCGGCACCCGGCCCGGGGCGGCGTTCAACCGGGCGCTCATAGGGCAATGGCCGTGCACAGACCGTCGTACAGACGGTCCAGCTCCGGCATCATGGCCACGGCGCCGTCCCAGTCATCCGCCCGGAACGCCGCCACCTGGCGGGTCAGAAGTTCAAACAGGGCCGGCATGGACAAATTGCCGCACACCCCCTTCATGGTATGGGCGGCGGTCAGGGCTGCCTCCCGGTCCCCCGCCGCAATGGCGGCCACCAGACGCCCGTGGTTGGGGTCCGCCGGGAATTTGGCCAGAAATTTTTCCAGCAGAGCCTCGTTGTTCATAAAGCGCCCCAGGGCGCTGTCCACATCGATACCCGCGTCCATCAGACGCTGTCTGCGCACAGAGTCCATGGTCAATCCTCCTTGTTGGTCTCATACAGGCGGTGCAGCTTGGGTTCCACCGCGAAAAAGGCCTCCAGCAGTGCCGGGTTGAACACCCCGCACTGGCCGGTGCGGATCATTTCCAGCACCGTGGCCCGGTCAAAGGCTTTCTTGTATACCCGCTTGCAGCTCAACGCGTCGTACACGTCCGCCAGGGACACCACCTGGGCCCAGACGGAGATCTCGTCGCCCTTGAGTCCGTCGGGATACCCCCGGCCGTCCCACCGTTCATGGTGGTGGCGGGCGATGTCGTAGGCGTAGGGATAGGCTTCGTTGTCCCGCAGCTGGGGGATGCGCTGCAGCATCTCCGCCCCCCGGATGGTATGGGTCTTCATGATCTCATACTCTTCGGGGGTGAGCTTTCCGGGCTTGTTCAGGATGGCATCCGGAATGGCGATCTTGCCCACGTCGTGCATGATGGATGCGGTGGCGATGAGCTCGATCTCGGCGGGGGTGATGCCCTGTCCCAGCCGGGTATCGGTGAGCATGGTCTTGGTGATGTCGTGAATGCGGCGGACGTGTTCGCCGGACTCCCCGTCCCGGAACTCAATGGCGGTGGACAGGGCTTCCAGCATGCCCATGTTCAGCTCGGCGATCTGTTCGGCCCGGCGCATGAGTTCCGACTGCTGGCTTTCCACCGTATTGCTCAGGCGGCGGCGGGCCTCAAACAGTTCCACCACCGACTGCACCCGGCGCAGCACCACATAGGGCACCACCGGTTTGCTGATCACGTCCATGACCCCCAGGCGGTAGGCTTCCCGCATGACTTCGTCCCGGGCTTCGGCGGTGATGAGAAAGACCGGCAGCTTCTGCAGAAGCCCTTCCCGGCTCAGATGCTGCAGCACCTGCAGGCCGTCCATCTCGGGCATGACCACATCCAGCAGCACGGCGCTGAAGGCATCGGGGCCCGCCAGAATGGCATCCAGCCCCTGCCGGCCGTTCTCCGCCTCCCGGATGGTGTAGTAGGGTGTGAACAGATTATCCAAAATCGCACGGTTGAATTCATCATCATCCACAATCAGCAGGGTGCGGTGATCCCCTGCGCCGTGTTGGTTCTGTTCTTCCATTCAGGTTCCCCCTTTCGGTGTTCATCTGGTTCCAGTATACTCAACTTCACAAAAAATCACAAGGCTTTTGCACGCAGAAAGCCGGAACGGGACCTTGCATGCGCAAAGTCCCGTCCCGGTTGGTATAGGAAAAATAAGAGAATGGTACTGTCAGGGCGTATCACACGATCTTGCGGGATTTGTGCACGCCGGTCTTGAGGAACTCCACCCATTCGGCCACGTTCACCGCATGGTCGCCCAGGCGTTCCAGATACTTGGTGATCATGAACAGGTCCAGGGCGGTCTGGGCCTCGTCGGGGTGGTCGGCAATGTAGTGGGCGATCTCGCCGCTGATGCGGTTGAAGGAAGCATCCGCCACGTCGTCCTTGGCAATGACCTCGGCAGCGCTGGCCAGGTCCACCTGCACATAGGCGCCGATGGCCTGCTTGACCATCCGGAGCACCAGGTCGCCCATGCGGTAGATGTCCTCCATGACGCCCACGGTGGACGCGGTGTCCACATGCAGGTGCAGGATGATTTCTGCAATGTCGGAGGCCTGGTCGGCGATGCGCTCGATGTCGGTGACCATCTTCAGGGCGGTGGACACCTTGCGCAGATCGCTGGCCACCGGCTGCTGGCGCAAAAACAGGGTCAGGCAGCGGTGTTCCACCTCGTGCTCGGCGGCGTCGATCTCACTGTCCCGGGCAATGACGCTGCGGGCCAGTTCGATGTCCCCGGTCTTGAGGGCGGTGAGGGCGCTCTCGATGGCGCCGCCCGCCGAATGGCCCATCCGGGCCAGCATGGTATCCAGCTGCAACAGCTCTTCGTCGTAAATCTTGCGGCTGCTGGTAGGCATATGGTATCTCCCCCTTTATCAGCCGAAACGGCCGGAAATGTAATCTTCGGTGCGTTTGTCCACAGGCGTGGCAAAGACCTGCTCGGTGGGGCCCATCTCCACCAGTTCACCCAGCAGGAAGAAGGCCGTCTTGTCCGAGATACGGGCCGCCTGCTGCATGTTGTGGGTGACGATGATGATGGTGTAGTCCTTCTTCAGGTCCATGGCCAGCTCCTCCACCTTGGAGGTGGAGATGGGGTCCAGGGCGCTGGTGGGTTCGTCCATCAACAGCACTTCGGGCTCCACGGCCAGGGCACGGGCGATGCAAAGACGCTGCTGCTGGCCGCCGGACATACCCAGGGCGCTCTTGTTCAGCCGGTCCTTCACCTCGTCCCAGATGGCGGCGCCCCGCAGGCTCTTTTCCACGATCTCGTCCAGCTGGGCCTTGCTGCGGATGCCGTGGGTGCGGGGGCCGTAGGCGATGTTATCGTAGATGCTCATGGGGAAGGGGTTGGGCTTCTGAAAGACCATGCCCACCCGCTTGCGCAGGACGTTCACGTCCATCTTGTCCTTGTAGATGTCCACCCCGTCCAGTTTGATGTCGCCGGAGATGCGGCAGCCTTCCACCAGGTCGTTCATCCGGTTCAGGCTCTTGAGAAAGGTGGACTTGCCGCAGCCGGAAGGTCCGATAAAGGCGGTGATCTCTTTTTCGGGGATGGAGATATTGATGTTTTTCAGCGCATGGAAGTTGCCGTAGTACAGATCCATGTTGGAGACTTCAAATTTATTCATCGTCACTCAATTTCCTTTCGCAAGTTTGCTTGCCACAAAGCCGGACAGGCTGTTGATGGCCAGGACCAGGACCAGCAGCACCACGGCGGTGCCGTAGGTCTCGCCCACATGCAGGCCTTCGTTGGAAAGCATATACATGTGCACGGCCAGGGTGCGGGTGGAGCTGAAGACGCTGGTGGGGATGGCCGCCACGGTGCTGGCGGTGTAGATCAGGGCAGCGGTCTCACCCACGATACGGCCCACAGCCAGGATGACGCCGGACAGGATGCCGGGCATGGCGGAGGGCAGCACGATGCTGAAGACGGTGCGCAGCTTGCCGGCGCCCAGGCCGAAGCTGCCTTCCCGGTAGGAATCGGGCACAGCCAGCAGGGCTTCCTCGGTGGTGCGCATGATGACCGGCAGCACCATGATGGACAGGGTGAAGGCGCCGGCGATGAGGGAGTAGCCCCACTTGAGCTGGGTGACGAAGAACAGCATGCCGAACAGACCATAGACGATGGAGGGGATGCCCTGCAAAGTCTCGGTGGTCAGACGGACGAGCTTGACCAGTTTATTGCCCCGCTTGGCGTACTCCACCAGCCAGACGGCGGCGAAGATGCCCAGGGGGGTGGCGATGAGCAGGGAGAAGCCGGTCATCAGGATGGTGTTGATGAGCGCCGGCATGAGGGAAACGTTTTCGGAGTTGTATTCCCACTCGAAGAGGCTGGGCTTGAGGTTGGGGATGCCCATGACCAGGATGTAGCCGATCAAAAAGACCAGCACGGCCACGGTGATCAGGGCCGCCAGCCGGACCAGCCAGCGCATGACCAGGGCCCAGACGCGGGCAGACATACGGTTTTCACGGTTTTTGGCCGGGGGCACCAGCCGTGCGCCGGAAGCGCTGTATTCATCGGTATGAGCCCCGGTGGTAATGGTGGACTCAGGCATTTTTCTCCCTCTCCTTCACAAGACTGAAGCTCACGTTGATGAGCAGAATGAACACGAAGAGCACGACGCCGGTGGCGATCAGCGCTTCCCGGTGCAGGTCGGCGGCATAGCCCATCTCAATGACGATGTTGCTCGTCATGGTGCGCAGGCCCTGGAACAGGCCCTGGGGCATCCAGGTCTGGTTGCCGGCCACCATGACCACAGCCATGGTCTCGCCGATGGCGCGGCCGATGCCCAGGATCACCGCCGACAGCACGCCGCTCTTGGCGGCGGGCAGCACGGTGAAAAAGACGCTGCGCTCATGGGTGGCGCCCAGGGCCAGACTGCCTTCGTAGTAGCTCTGGGGCACGGCGTCCAGACTGGTCTTGCTCACCGTGATGATGGTGGGCAGGATCATGATGCCCAGCAGAAGGCTGGCGGTGAACAGGCTCATGCCCTTGCCGTTGGTGATGTGCAGGGTCTTGCGCACGAAGTCGGTTTTCAGCACTGCCTGGATGGCCGGTACCAGCACCACCATGCCGAAGAAGCCGTACACCACCGAGGGGATGCCGGCCAGCAGCTGAACGGCGGGCAGCAGCACCTTGTTGATGCGCTTGGAGGCGAAGCGGCTCATGTAGATGGCGGTGAGCAGACCGATGGGCACGCCCACCACGATGGCGCCGGCGGTGACATAGATGCTGCCCAGGATCATGGGCAGGATGCCGTAGATGTCATTGCCCGGTTTCCAGGTGGTGCCCAGAAGGAACTTCAGGGGTCCGATCTTGAAGAGGGTGGGCAGACCGTTGGCAAACAGAAAGATGCAGATGAGGGCCACCGCCAGAATCGAGATGCAGGCGCAGGCGGTGAAGACCCATTTCATCACCACTTCTTTTGTGTTGGATGCTCTCGTACTCATTTTCCTATACTCCAATCCTGTTTGGGGGCGGACCCTTGGGGTCCGTCAGGGGGTTCGTTTTTTTACCAAAAGAATGGCCGCTGCTTGATGGGCGGCAACGGCCATTCGCTTTTACAGAGTTTTGATTACTGGATGGCGTCCCAGGTGGTGGTCTCACCGGTGTAGATGCTCTTGATCTGGTCGATGGTCAGGTCCTCGATGGGGTTGGCGGGGTTGACGACCACCGCGATGCCGTCCATGGCCAGCACGGTGGCCTTGGCGCCGGCTTCCACCTCGGAATCCTTCAGTTCACGGGAAGCCATGCCGATGGTGTAGGTGCCGTCCAGGGCGCCGGAGACGCCGACGGTGGAGTCGGTGGTCAGCAGCTCGATGCTGGCGTTGGGGTTCACACCCTCATAGGCTTCGATGAGCTTTTCCATCAGGGGGCTGACGGAGGAAGAACCGCCCACGGTGATGCTGCCGGAAGGCTGGGTGCTCTCGAAGGCGGCGGCATCGTCGGAACCGATGTAGCCATCCTCGGTGGCCAGGGCCTGACCGTCAGCGCTCATGCAGTAGTTGATGAAGTCCACGGCCACGGGGTCGGTAGCATCGCCGTTGGTGACGATGTTGAAGGGACGGGCCAGGGTGTAGGTGCCGTCCTTGACGGTGTCGGCGGAAGCGGCCACGCCGCCCACGGTGACGGCCTTGACGGTGTCGTTCAGGCTGCCCAGGCTGATGTAACCGATGGCGGTCTCATCGTTGGCCACGGTGGTCATGACGCCGTTGGTGGAGTTCTGGGTGGCGGCACCGGCGGAGGTGTTGTCCACCTTTTCGCCGGCATCGTTCTTTTCTTCCACGCCGGTCAGTTCGATGAAGGCGCCGCGGGTGCCGGAGCCTTCCTCACGGGTGATGACGGTGATGGCCTGGGTGTTGTCAAAATCGCTGGCAGCGGCTTCCTCTCCGGCGGCTTCAGCGGTGGCGCTGCTTTCGGAAGCAGTGCTCTCGGAAGCGGTGCTGTCGGAGGTGGTGGAAGCGGTGTTGCCGCAGGCGGCCAGGCTCAGGGCCATGGCGGCGGCGCAAACCAAAGCAATCTTACGTTTCATAACTGTCTTTCTTCTCCCTTTTTGCTCAATTTTCATGTAGCAAAGTGTCCGCTGCGGGTTTCTTTCCAACCGTCCCGCTGCGGTGTGCCCGTCCTTCCGGGCGCAAGGGTATTGTAGCAAAACCGGGGCCGGGGTTTCGACCATGACGCCGTACAATCGGCGTAAAATTTCGGTCAAATGGGGCGGCGAAATGAAAAGGAATTGTAAAATTCGTAAAAAAACGGGCAAGATTTTCTCCCAATATGCCCAAAAATTGCCTGTACAGGACCATTTTACACAAATTTTACAAACACTTTACCGCCTTTTGCTACCGCATTTGGGCGCAGCACCGTTATAATAGGAGACGGTATAGTGCCGCGCAGGGCGCGGCCCGGGGCAGGTTGGTCCCGGTGAAAAGAAAAATAAGAGAACGGAAGGTTTTCCCAGTATGAGCATTTTCAATGTGTTCAGTCTGATGGGCGGCATTGCCATGTTCCTGTATGGCATGGACATGATGGGCAAGGCCCTTGAGCAGACCGCCGGCAACAAACTGCAGGGCATCCTGAGCAAGATGACCTCCTCCCCCATCAAGGGCCTGCTGCTGGGCTTGGTGGTCACGGCGGTCATCCAGTCCAGCGGCGCCACCACCGTCATGGCGGTGGGCTTCGTCAACTCCGGGCTGATGCAGCTGCACCAGGCCATCGGCGTCATCATGGGCGCCAACATCGGCACCACCGTCACCGGCTGGCTGCTCTCCCTGTCCGGTCTGGAAGGGGACAACTTCCTCACCCAGATGCTCAACCCCAATGCCTGGAGCCCCATCCTGGGCTTCATCGGCATCTGGATGTATATGCTGGGCAAGGACCGCAAGCGGGGCGTGGGCAAGATCATGATGGGCTTTGCCATCCTGATGGCCGGCATGAACACCATGTCCACCTCCATGAGCCCCCTGGCCGGGGAAGAATGGTTCATGGACCTGTTCCTGGCCTTCTCCAACCCCCTGTTCGGCGTGCTGGCCGGCGCGGTGCTCACCGCCATTTTGCAGTCTTCCTCCGCCTCCGTGGGCATCCTGCAGGCGCTGTCCTCCACCGGTGCGGTGACCTACAGCGCTGCCGTGCCCATCATCATGGGCCAGAACATCGGCACCACCGTCACCGCCCTGATCTCCTCCGCCGGCGCCAACAAGAACGCCAAGCGCACCGCCTTCGTGCACCTGTACTTCAACGTTATCGGCACCATCATCTTCCTGTGCGGGTTCTACGGGCTGCACGCCCTGCTGCAGTTCCCCTTCTTCAATAACCAGATCAACACCTTCGGCATCGCCATCGTGCACACCGTCTTCAATGTGGTGACCACCGCCATCCTGCTGCCCTTCAACCGGGTGCTGGAACGCCTGGCCATCATGACCGTGCCGGACAGCAAGTCCGACGCCCCCGAACAGCACTCCCTGCTGGACGAGCGTCTGCTCTCCACCCCTTCTGTGGCGGTGAACCGGGCCATGCTCACCGGCGGCGATATGGCCGAGATCTGCCGGGTGTCCCTTTTGCAGGCCATGTCCATCACCCACAAGTGGGATGACGCCCTGGCCGAGGAGATCCTGCACAAAGAGGACGCCGTGGACCACTACGAGGACGTGCTGGGCACCTACCTGGTCAAGCTGGGCAACAAGCACCTGTCCCGGGAGGACAACCGCACCGTCAACAAGCTCTTGCAGACCATCGGCGACTTTGAGCGCATCTCCGACCACGCGGTGAACCTGCTGGAAGCCGCCAAGGAGATCAAGGAGAAGGACATCCGCTTCAGCAAGGAAGCTCTGAGCGACCTGGCCGTGCTGGAATCCGCCTTGCAGGACATCGTCAACCGCACGGTGGACGCCTACCAGCAGAACGACCTGTACGCTGCCGGCAAGATCGAACCGCTGGAAGAGGTGGTGGACGGCCTGGTGCGGGAGGTCAAGACCCGCCACATCGCCCGCCTGCAGGCCGGCACCTGCACCATCGAGTACGGTTTTGTGCTGGATGACCTGCTCACCGACTACGAGCGCATCGCCGACCACTGCTCCAACATTGCGGTGGCCATGATCGAGGTAGCCGAGGACAAGTTCGACACCCACGAGTACCTGAACAACATCAAGAACGGCTCCAGCGTGAAGTTTGAGGAGCGGTACGAGAAGTACCGCGACCGCTATGCCTTTCCCACCGAAGCCGCATCCAACGGATAAATAAACCGAAGCCCGCCCGTTTTGCGGCGGGTTTCGTATTGTAAGGAGTGTTTTTACCCATGATCTACATTGTGGAGGATGACGCCAGCATCCGGGAACTGGAACAGTACGCCCTGCAGACCAATTCCTACACCGCCAAGGGCTTTGCCGACGGGGCCAGTTTCTGGGCCGCCGTGTACGAGGCCGTGCCCGACCTGGTCATTCTGGACGTGATGCTGCCCGACGAGGACGGCTACCAGATCCTGGGCAAGCTGCGGGAAAATGCCGCCACCCGAAACGTGCCGGTCATCATGGTCACCGCCAAGACCAGCGAGATCGACGTGGTCAAGGGCCTGGACAAGGGCGCCGACGATTACCTGTGCAAGCCTTTCGGCATCATGGAGTTCATCAGCCGGGTGAAGGCGGTGCTGCGCCGCGCCCAGAGCTCCGCCGTCAGCACCCCCTCCGCCTTGCGGTTCGGCACCATCGCCCTGGACGACCTGACCCGCATGGTGACGGTGGACGGGGAGCCGGTGGAACTGACCTTCAAGGAATACGCCCTGCTGCACTTCTTCCTGGAACATCCGGAGGAGGTGCTGGCCCGGGAGCGGATCATGAAGGCGGTGTGGGACACCGACGATCTGCTGGAATCCCGCACCATCGACATGCATGTGCGGACCCTGCGCCAGAAACTGGGCGACGCCGGGGAAGCCATCCGCACGGTGCGCAAGGTCGGCTACAAACTCAGCGCCCGGGGCACGGAGAACAGCGATGAAACCTGAAGAATCCCGCACGGCCCCCCGCCGCATGTCCCACCTGCTGCGGGCGGCCCTGATCCTGGTGGGGCTGCTGGCGGTGGTGCTGACCTCGGTGGGGGCAGCCTTCCTGTTTCACCGGGCCTTTGCGGCCCAGGTGGACCGGGACCTGGGCCGCACCGCCCGGGCCCTGGCCGCCGTGTATGAGGCGGACAGCGACCCCGCCTACGCCGCCCTGGACCAGGCCATGGCGGGCAGTACCCTGCGCCTGACCCTGGTGGACACCGACGGCACCGTGCTCCACGACAGTACCGAGCCCGCCGAAAAGATGGAGAACCACTACGCCCGCCCGGAGATCGCCGCCGCCCGGGAGATGGGCGAAGGCTCCAGCGTGCGCCAGAGCACCACCCTGGGCCGGGAGGTGCACTACCACTCGGTGCGGCTGGACAGCGGCCAGATCCTCCGCCTGGGGGAGGAGACCTCCACCATGTGGAGCCTGTACAACCAGGTGCTGCCCCTGCTGGGGGCGGGCTGCGTGCTGGTGGTGCTGCTGTCGGCCCTGCTGGCCGCGGTCATGACCCGGTGGCTGGTGCGGCCCATCACCCGCATGGCCGACCACCTGGACACCATCGAGGCCAACGTGCCCTATGAGGAGCTCATCCCCCTGGCCCACACCATCCAGTCCGACCGCCGCCTGCGGGAGAACAACGAGACCATGCGCCGGGAGTTCACCGCCAACGTGAGCCACGAGCTCAAGACCCCCCTGACCAGCATCTCCGGCTACGCCGAGCTCATCGAGACCGGCATGGCCAAGCCGGAGGACGTGCCGGTGTTCGGCAAGCGCATCCACAAGGAAGCGGGGCGGATGATCCGGCTGGTGTCCGACATCCTGCAGCTCAGCGAGCTGGACGGCATGAACAGTGAAGGCGCGGCCCTGTCCGAGCCGCTGCCGGTGGACCTGGCCTCCCTGCTGAAGGAGGTCAACGGCAACATGACCATGAACGCCCGCAAGGCCTATGTGACCCTGCAGTGCGACCCCGCCCCCGTCACCGTGCTGGGCAGCCGGGACCTGCTCACCGAGCTGGTGACCAACCTGTGCGACAACGCCATCCGCTACAACCGCCCCGGCGGCCATGTGGCCCTGCGCTGCGGTACTGACAACGCCGGCGCCCCCTACGTCTGTGTGGAGGACAACGGCATCGGCATCCCCCAGGATGCCCAGAACCGGGTGTTCGAGCGGTTCTACCGGGTGGACAAGAGCCGGTCCAAGGCCACCGGCGGCACCGGCCTGGGGCTGGCCATCGTCAAGCACATTGCGGTGCTGCACAACGCCCGCATCGACCTGCGCTCCACCGTGGGCACCGGCACCACCATCCGGGTGACCTTCCCCGCCCCCAAAAAATCCTGATTTCACAAACAAAACCGCCCGCCGGTCAGCCTGTACAGGCACCGGCGGGCGGTTTTTCTGCTTGTTTCAGATCACAGCACGGCCACGCACTCGATCTCCACCAGGGCATCCTTGGGCAGGGCCCCCACCTGGAAGGCCGCCCGGGCCGGGAAGGGCTCGGTGAAGGCCTCGGCGTAGACTTCGTTCATGGCGGCAAAGTCCCCGATGTCCCGCAGCATGACGGTGGTCTTGACCACATGGGACAGGTCGGTGCCCGCCTCTTTCAGGATGTTGCCCAGGTTTTTCAGGCACTGGCGGGTCTGGGTGCGGATATCCTCCCCCGCAAAGGCCCCGGTGGCGGGGTCAATGGGGATCTGGCCGGAGACATAGACGGTATCCCCCACCCGGATGGCCTGGGAATAGGGGCCGATGGCGGCGGGAGCGTTGGGGGTATGAACAGCGTTGCGTTCCATAGGTTCTGCCTTCTTTCACCTTTTTGTCCCAGTATACCAGCCCGGGTCCCCCTTGGCAAGGGGTCAGCCCAGGGCGGTATCCAGCACCATCATGACCAGGAAGCCGGCCATGACCCCCAGGGTGCCGCTGTGGGAGTGCTGGCCCAGGTTGGCTTCGGGGATGAGCTCCTCCACCACCACATAGAGCATGGCGCCGGCGGCAAAGGCCAGCAGCCAGGGCATGAGGGGCTGTACGCTCCCCGCCGATGCGGCCACCAGGATGCCGAACACCGGTTCCACCGCCCCGGAAGCCGCCCCGTTGCGGAAAGCCCGCCACCGGCTGAACCCGGCCTGCCGCAAGGGCAGGGAGATGGCGGCCCCTTCGGGGAAATTCTGGATGCCCATGCCCAGGGCCAGGGCCCAGGCGGCGGAAAGGGCCCCCGGGTCGCCGTGCTGGGCGGCCAGGGCAAAGGCCAGCCCCACCGCCATACCTTCGGGGATGTTGTGCAGGGTCACCGCCAGCACCAGCAGGGTGGTGCGCCGCCAGCCGGTAGGCAGGCCCTCCGGCTCCTGTTCATTCAGGTGCAGGTGGGGCAGCAGCCGGTCCAGGGCCAGCATGAAGGCGATGCCCACCACAAAGCCCCCGGCGGCGGGCTGCCATCCGGGCACCCCGGCAGCTTCGGCCTCCTCCATGGCGGGCAGCAGCAGACTGAACACCGACGCCGCCACCATCACCCCCGCCGCAAAGCCCAGAAACACCCGCTGCAGTCCGGCCTGCACCGACCCGCGGAAGAAAAACACCGTCCCCGCCCCCAGGGCTGTCATGAGAAAGGTAAAGCCGGTCCCGCCGGCCGCCCACAGAATTCCTTGCATGATCGTCGCCTCCTCCGGCCCCGTATGGGCCTTGTTCCGGATGCAGGAAAAGCGCTTCGGTTAGCTTTTTCTAACTTCTATGTGGTCAGCATACCATGCTCCGGTCCGCCTGTCAACCGCCGGGTTTTCCACAAAAAAGCCCGGAACCGTTGAAAAGCCGCAAAGAAAAACCCCCGCCGCCGGGTGGTTCCGGCGGGCGGGGGCATTGTTTCTGTGGTGCGGGGGGTCAGTCCTGGTCGGGGGTGGCCATGGCGATGACCTCGGGGGTGATGGGCAGTTCCCGGTGCCAGACGCCGGTGGCCCGCATGATGGCGTGGGCGATGGCCGGGGCCGGGGTGTTGATGACGATCTCGCCGATGGACTTGGCGCCGAAAGGCCCGGTGGGCTCGTAGCTGCTCTCGAACTCCACATGCAGGTGGCCCACATCCAGGCGGGTGGGGATCTTGTACTGCATGAAGCTGGATTCGATGGGCTTGCCGGCGGCGTTGTAGGTCACGTTCTCGGTGAGGGTCATGCCGATGCCCTGGGCGATGCCGCCCTCGGTCTGCACCCGGGCCAGGGCCGGGTTCACCGGGGTGCCGCAGTCCACCACGGCGTCGTATTCCAGCACCCGGACCTCGCCGGTGAGCTTGTCCAGCTCGATCTCCGCCATGCCCACCATGAAGGGCGGCGGGGAGATGGGGGAGGAATGGGTGGCGGTGACCTCGGCGGCGCAGTTGTTGGACACCTGGGACTTGTAGGCGATGTCGGTGAGGCTGGCGGTGCGGCCGTCGGCGGTGCGCACGCAGCTGCCGGCAAAGGTCACGTCGGCGGCGTCGCAGCCCAGCAGCTCGGCGCCGATGGTGCAGATGCGGCCGGTGAGCTCGGTGCAGGCCTTTTCCACCGCCTTGCCGGTGACGTAGGTGGTGGAGGAGGCGTAGGAGCCGGAATCATAGGGGGACACGTCGGTGTCGGCGCCGAAGACGGCCACATCCTCCACCGGGCAGTCCATGCACTCGGCCACCATCTGGGCCAGGATGGTATCGCATCCGGTACCCATATCGGCGGCGCCGATGATCAGGTTGTAGGTGCCGTCCTCGCTGAGTTTCAGGGTCACGGAACCCACGTCCACCCCGGAGATGCCGGACCCCTGCATGGCCATGGCCACGCCGGCGGCCCGGACCTTGCCGTTGCCCATATCCCGCACGGGGTAGCGGTGTTCCCAGTCAAAGATCTCCCGGCAGCGGGCCATGCACCGGTCCAGGGCGCAGGCGTTGGCGGGTTCGTTGTAGTAGGCGGGCATGACCATCCCTTCCCGCACCATGTTGCGGTCCCGCAGCTCGGTGGGGTCCATGTGCAGCTTTTCGGCCAGCTCGTTGACGATGGATTCCACCGCAAAGATGCCCTGGGTGGCGCCGTAGCCCCGGTAGGCACCGGCGGCCTGCAGGTTGGTGTACACCACGTCATACCGGAAGCGGAAGGCTTCCAGGCTGCCGGTGTACAGGGGGATGGACTTGTGGCCGGACAGGCCCACGGTGGTGGGGCCGTGCTCGCCGTAGGCGCCGGAGTTGGACAGGGTGTACAGGTCCAGCGCCCGGATGCGGCCGTCCTTGTCGGCGCCCAGGCGCACCCGGACCTCCATCTCGTGGCGGGGGGAACCGGCGATCTGGCTCTCCTCCCGGGTGTAGGTGATCATGGCGGGGCGGCCGGTCTTCATGGTGACAAAGGCGGGGTAGACCTCGCAGACGGCGGTCTGCTTGGCCCCGAAGCCGCCGCCGATGCGGGGCTTTTCCACCCGGATGCGGCTCTTGGGGATGCCCAGCGCCCGGGACAGGATGCGCCGGCAGTGGAAGACGATCTGGGTGGAGGAGAGCACATGCAGCCGTCCGTACCGGTCCAGGTCGGTGTAGGTGCGGAAGGTCTCCATCATGGCCTGATTCACCGCCCGGGTGTGGTAGGTGTGGTCCAGGACGATGTCGCATCCCGCCAGCACGGCCTCCACGTCCCCGTCCTTCTCCTCGCCGCTGGCCACCAGGTTGCGGTGGTTGTCCCCGCCCACCTCACAGGGCGGGAACCAGTCCTCCTCCGGGTGGACCAGGGTGGGGTTGTCCTTGGCGGTGCGGAAATCCAGCACCGCCTCCAGCACCTCGTACTCCACCTTGATGAGCTTCATGGCCTTTTGGGCGGCCTTCTCGGTCTCGGCGGCAATGATGGCCACCGGGTCCCCCACGAACCGCAGATGCCGGTCCAGGATCAGCCGGTCATAGGGGGAGGGCTCCGGGTAGGTCTGGCCCGCAATGGCAAAGCGGGTGGCGGGCACGTCCTGCCAGGTATAGATATCCACCACCCCGGGGACCTTTTTGGCAATGGTGGTGTCGATGGTCTTCACAAGGGCGTTGGCGTGGGGGCTGCGCAGCAGCTTGACCACCAGGGCGCCTTTGGGGGCGATGTCGCCGGTGTACACCGGCTTGCCCAGCAAAAGCTGCAGGGAGTCCTTCTTGCGCACCGCCTTGCCCACGTATCTGGTCTTGTTCTCAGGCATGGGGCACCTCCTTGCGGGAATCCAGAAAGCGGCGGATGCCCCGCAGCTGCCCTTCGTAGCCGGAGCAGCGGCAGAGGTTGCCGGATAAGTAAGCCTTGATCTCCTCGTCGGTGGGGTCGGGGTTTTCCCGCAGCAGGGCGATGGTGTTCATCACGAAGCCGGGGTTGCAGAAGCCGCACTGGTCGGCGCCCTGGTCGGCGATGAAGCCCACGAACTCCGCGGCTTCGGCCTGCAGACCTTCCAGGGTGGTGACCTTGTGGCCCGCCGCCCGGGCGGCCAGCATGGAGCAGGAAAGCACCGGCACATCGTCCAGGAACACGGTGCACAGCCCGCAGTTGGAGGTCTCGCACCCGCATTTCACGCTGGCACAGCCCTGGGCGCGCAGAAAATCATACAAAGTGGTATCGGGGGCCACGTCGGGCACGCAGACCGCCCGACCGTTGAGCTGCAGTTTGATTTCCATAATTTCAGCCCTCCTTCTCTGCCAGACGGCACAGCATCCGCTGGGTGAGTACCCGCACCAGATGGGTGCGGTATTCGGCGCTGCCCCGGGAATTGGACCCGGTGGGCACGGTTTCGGCGGCGTAGTCCGCAAAGGCTTTGGTGCTCTCGGGGGTCAGCCCGTTTTTCAGCAGGCCCCGTTCATCCCGCACCACCACGGCCTTGCCGGGGCGGGCGCCGATGACCACCTTGTACTCCCCCTGCAGGCAGGAGGCCGCGCAGGTCAGCACCGGGAAATCGGTGCGGGCGATGCGCACGGCGGAATAGGCCATGGGCCCCGGGGTCTTTTTCACCACCACATGGGTGAGGATGTCCCGGTCATAGGGCATGGCGGCGAAGGTTTCCAGGGGGATGCGCCCGCCCTTGTACAGCTCCACCTGGCAGTCGGCGGCCAGCAGCACGGTGAGCACGTCGGAAAAGCCGAACCGTCCCCAGATGCTGCCCCCCACCGTGGCCATGTTGCGGAACTGCACCCCCACAATGTCCTTGAGGGCCGCTTCCACCGCGCCGCCGGTAAGGGCGGCGATGCCGGGGTGGTGTTCCAGCCTGCGCAGGGGCACCGTGGCCCCGATGCGGTACTCCTCCGGGGTCTCCTCGATGGTATCCAGGCCCAGGTCGCACAGGTCGATGGCGGTGCCCACCGTGATGTCGGACTGGCGCAGCCACAGCATGCCGCCCAGCACATGACTGCGCCGGTTCTGGTTGAGCTGGTAGGCCTGGTCCAGGCTTTCGGCGCGCAGATAGTTTTGGATGCTCAGCATCGGAACATTTCTCCTTCGCGGCCCCGCTGCCGGGGCCGTATTTTGGGCAAAAATCCGCATTTTCCCGCTATTTTGCCACTATATAGCATTATAGTATCACATTTTCATTGAAACCGAAAGCCATCTGTGCTACAATCTCGTTGTAGTTTTTGAACTACAACGCTTTGCAATTCCAAGAAAGAGGAGAGAATCACCATGAAACGTCTGTTGTCTTTCCTGCTGGCCGCCGCTGTGGCCCTGAGCGCCGTGGGCTGTGCCCCCGCCGCTTCCACCGCCACCGCCACCGCCGAGACCCCGGCCGCCAGTGAGACCGTGGAAGCCACCGCTTCCCCGGAAGAAGCTGCCGCCGCCTTCCCGGTCACCGTCACCGACCAGGCGGGCCGTTCGGTCACCATCGAATCCGAGCCCCAGCGCATCGTCAGCGGGTATTACATCTCCACCAGCCTGCTCATCGCCCTGGGCCAGACCGACAAGCTGGTGGGCATCGAGGCCAAGGCCGACACCCGGCCCATCTATTCTCTGAGCGCCCCCCAGCTGCTGGAACTGCCCAACGTGGGCTCCGCCAAGGAGTTTGACCTGGAAGGCTGCGCCGCCCTGGAGCCCGACCTGGTCATCCTGCCCCTGAAGCTGAAGGATGCCGCCGAAACCCTGTCCGGCATGGGCATTCCGGTCATCCTGATTAACCCCGAGGACCAGGAGCTCCTGACCGAGACCATCTCCCTGGTGGGCACCGCCACCGGCAGCAGCGCCCTGGCCGATGAACTGCTGGCCTTCTCCGACGACGAGGCCACCCAGCTGGAAAGCCTGATGGCCGACGTGGAGCGTCCCACCGTCTATCTGGCGGGCAACTCCGACCTGCTGTCCACCGCCGGCGACGCCATGTACCAGAGCGACATGATCCGTCTGGCAGGCGGCCAGAACGTGGCGGCCGAGATCACCGACATCTACTGGGCGGAGGTGAGCTACGAGCAGATCCTGGACTGGAACCCCGAATACATCATCCTGGCGTCCGACGCCGCCTACACCTGTGAGGACGTGCTCAATGACGAGGCCCTGGCTTCCTGCACCGCTGTGCAGAACGGCAACGTCTACCAGATCCCCGGCGACGCCGAAGCCTGGGACAGCCCGGTGCCCAGCGGCATCCTGGGTTCGGTCTGGCTGGCTTCCATCCTGCATCCCGAGGTCATGAGCACCGAGGATGCCAACGCCGTAATGGGCAACTACTATGACACCTTCTACCACTTCACCTACCCGGCGGCCTGAGGCCGCCCTGCTCAGCGCCGCTGCCCTTCTGGTGGCGGCGCTGGCCGTAGCCAGCCTTCTGGTGGGCAAATATCCCCTGACCGTGTCCGGCATTTTTCAGGATGAGATGCAGCGCCAGGTGTTCCTGACCCTGCGCCTGCCCCGGGCCCTCACCGGGGTGTGCGGCGGCTTTGCCCTGGGGGTGTGCGGTTTTGTGTACCAGACGGTCTTCCGCAATCCCCTGGCCTCCCCGGACATCATCGGGGTGTCCTCCGGGGCCAGCGCTGGGGCGGCTGCGGGCATTCTGTTTTTGTCCGGCGCGGCGGAGGTGACCCTGGCTGCCTTCGGGGGCGCTCTGGCCGCCGTGCTGCTGGCCCTGGGGCTTTCGGCCCTGGACCGCCGGGGCCAGAGCGGCACCATCGTGCTGGCGGGCATCGCCGTCCACGCCCTGGCCCAGACGGTGCTCATGGCCCTGAAGCTCACCGCCGACCCGGAACGGGAGCTGGCCTCCATCGAATACTGGATCATGGGCAGCCTGAACGGGGTGAAAGCCTCCGCCCTGCCGGTGAACCTGGCCATCTGCGCCCTCTGCGTGGCGGCCCTGTTCGCTTTGCACCGGCAGGTGCTGCTCCTCAGTGCCGAGGAGGGTGAAGCCCGGATGCTGGGGGTGAACGTCACCGCCCTGCGGCTGCTGGTGCTGCTGGCGGCCACCCTGGCGGTGGCGGCGGTGGTCAGCCTGACCGGGCTGGTCAGCTTTGTGGGGCTGCTGGCCCCCCACGCCGCCCGACTGGTGTGCAAAGGCAGCCGCCTGCCCACCCTGGTTCTCAGCGGGCTGTGCGGGTCGGCGCTGCTCTGCGCCGCGGACATCCTGGCCCGCAGCGTGGCCGCCACCGAGCTGCCGGTGAGCATCTTCACCAGTTTGCTGGGAGCCCCCTTCCTGGTCTTTCTGCTGGTGCGGGAGGGCCGGAAAGTATGAAGCAGCTGCAAGTTTCCCACCTCACCGCCGGGTATCACGGCCGGGAGGTGGTCCACGACCTGTCCTTCACCCTGCCCGCCGGACAGGTGCTGGGGGTGCTGGGGGCCAACGGCAGCGGTAAGACCACCCTCATCAAGGCCATCTGCGGCATCCTGCCCCACAAGGGGCAGTGCTCCCTGGACGGCCGGGTGCTGGAACGCCTGCGCCCCAAGGCCCTGGCCCGACTGTGCGGGTACATCCCCCAGCGCAGCGGGCTTTCCATTGAACTGAGCGCCCTGGATGTGGTGCTCATGGGGTTCAACCCCCATCTGGGGCTGCTCCAGCCCCCCACCCCGGCCATGCGTCGGGCGGCTTCCGCCATGCTGGAAAGGGTGGGCCTGCCCGGGCGGGACCGGGAAAGCTATCTGACCCTGAGCGAAGGCCAGAAACAGCTGTGTCTGCTGGCCCGGGCGCTGGCAGGCGGGGCGGAGCTGCTCCTGCTGGACGAGCCGGAAAGTGCCCTGGACCTGCGGGCCCGCCACCGCACCCTGCATCTGTTGCGGCAGTTCACCGCCCAGGGGGACCGGGGTGTGCTGCTGAGCCTGCACGACCCCAACCTGGCCCTCAACTTCTGCGATGCTCTGTTGCTGGTGGAGGAGGGCCGGGGGGCGGGGCTGGTGCACCCGGGCACCGACAGCGATGAGACCCTCACCGCCGCCTTGTCCCGCATCTACGGCCCGGTCTGCCTGCGCCGCTGCACCGACGACAACGGCCAATCCCATCTGGTGATGCTGAAGGAGGAGGATTTCCCATGCAGCCCGTGACCCGCGTGTATCTGTATGACGACAACGGCAACAAGTTCTTTGGGGAAGGTCCCTACCGCCTTTTGCGGGGGGTGGAGGACACCGGTTCCCTGCGGGCCTCCGCCATGGCCATGGGCATGGCCTACACCAAGGCCCTGCGTCTGCTGCGCACAGCGGAGGAAGCGTTGGGCTATCCCCTGACCCAGCGGGCCGCCGGGGGCCATGCCGGGGGCGGCAGCCGCCTGACCCCCCAGGGAAAGGCGTTCTTAGATACCTACGCCCGCTTCCGGGACCGCTGCGCCGAAGAGAACCGCCTGCTCTGGCAGCAGGAATTTTCCCACCAGCAGCCGGAAAATATAAAATAAAGGCAGGGGCCGTTCCCTGCCGCCCACATACACTCCACCCCGGACGGCCTTTCCCGTCCGGGCTTTTTTCTTGACGCCCGACCCGGCGGGTGCTACATTGAAACCACCAACATTCATTCCCAAAGGAGGTCCGCCCCATGCCCTCATCCCTGCTCTACCCCATCCCCCAGGCCGCGGTGCGGGCCTTTCTGGCTTCGGGCAGGCGGCATTTCCTTGTCACCGGGGGCAAGGGGACCGGCAAAAGCACCCTGCTGGCCGCGGTGCTGCCCCTGCTGGGGGCGGGCAGTGCCCCGGACATCCTGACCTTTGCCGAACCCAGGCAGGCGGTGTACCTGCGCCGGACTGCCGCCGGGGAGTGCACACGGATCGGGGTGTTCGATCCTTCCCTCTCCGGCCCGGACACCCGGATGCGTCCCGTGCCCGAGGGCTTTTGCACCCTGGGCATGGCCGCCCTGGCCGCCGCCCCCGCCGGGGGCTGGGTATCGGTGGACGAGATCGGCTATCTGGAAACCACCTGCGCCCCCTACTGCGACGCTCTGCGGGCGGCCTTTGCCCGCTGCCGGGTGGCGGCGGCGGTGCGCAAGGCGGAGCTGCCTTTTCTGAAAGAACTGCTCACTCGGCCGGATGTCTTTGTGCTGGACCTGGACCGGCCCCTTGACCCCGGCTGCGTGATCCTGGCTTCCGGGCTGGGGGTGCGGTTCGGGCCCGGGGGCAAGCTGCTGGTGCCCTTTCACGGCCGGCCGCTGCTGGGCCGGGCCCTGGACACCACCACCGGGCTTTTCCGGGCAAACCGGCGGATCGTGGTGACCCGCAGCGAAGCGGCTGCTGCTTTCTGCCGTTCGGAAGGGGTCCCGGTGAAACTGCACGCCCTGCCCAACCGCAGCGACACCATCCGCCTGGGGCTGGAGGCCCTGGGCAGCCCGGAAGGGTGCCTCTTCTGCCCCGCCGACCAGCCCCTGCTCACCGTTGAGACGGTCCAGGCCCTGCTCTTGTGTGCCGCCCACGACCCGGGCGCTGTCTGGCGGCCCGCCCATGAGGGAGAACCCGGGGCGCCGGTGTTTTTTCCACAGTTTTTGCTGTCCCGGTTGAAAACTCTGGCCCCCGGGCAGGGCGGGCGCAGCATTTTGCGGGATGCCCCCTGCCCCGTGCAGCTGCTGGACTGCCCCGACGGCCGGGAGCTGGCGGACATCGACACCCCCGCCGCCCTGGCAGCCCTGGAAGCCGCCCCCAAACCATAAAAAAAGCCCCCGGCCAAGTACGGTCGGGGGCAATTTTCGCAGATACGCTCAATAGACGAATTTCTTCTGGGCCAGATAGTTGGCGAAAAAGAGGGCGCAGTCCACCGGGATCTTCAAAAACAGTTCCGGCACGGCGGGCAGCAGCCTCGCCAGTCCGGCCACCAGCACCCCGCTGCACAGGGTTTTGAGGACGGTGACGGTGGTGTACAGGGTGGCCGACCGCCCGTGGGCGGTATGGCTGTGGAACACCAGGAAGTAGTTCAGCAGGTAGTTGCACAGGGAGGACAGCACCCGGGCCGCGATGGTGGCGGCCAGGATGGCGGCGCTTTCCCCCATATGGTCCTGGAGCAGGGCGCAGAGCACCGCAAAGGCGCCCAGGTCCACCACGCTGGAGGACAAAGAGGAGGCCAGAAAACGCACAAAAGGCCGGGTTTCGGCCACAGCTTTTGCTTGCATCAAGGGCAGATTCACGACCTTTCGGGAAAATACACAAAGGGACGTGCCCCGCCGTTTTGCGGAGCACGTCCCCTATTATAACGTACTTGGGTCAAAAAATGCAAGCACTGGTTCTCAGTTCAGCGTTTTGCCAAAAAATTCCAGTTCCGGGCGCAGGGTCTGCATCAGGCTGTCAAAAGCATCGGGGGTCAGGCTCTGGGCGCCGTCGCTCTTGGCCTTGGCAGGGTCGTTGTGCACCTCGATCATCAGCCCGTCGGCCCCCACGGCCACGGCGGCCGCCGCCAGGGACGGCACCATGAAGGCGATGCCCGCCGCGTGGCTGGGGTCGATGACCACCGGCAGGTGGGTCATCTTTTTCAGCATGGGCACCGCCGAAATATCCAGGGTGTTGCGCATGCTGGTCTCAAAGGTGCGGATGCCCCGCTCGCACAGCACCACGTTGGGGTTGCCCTCGGCCATGATGTACTCGGCGCTCATGACCAGCTCTTCCAATGTGGAGGAGAGCCCCCGCTTGAGCAGCACCGGAATCTTTGTGCGGCCCACCGCCTTGAGCAGCTCAAAGTTCTGCATGTTCCTCGCGCCGATCTGGATCATATCCACCCGGGCTTGCTCGAACAGGGGGATGTGCTCGTTGTTCATCAGCTCGGTGACGATGGGCTGGCCGGTCACCGCCCGGGCTTCCTGCAGCAGTTCCAGACCCTCGGCCCGCAGGCCCTGGAAGCTGTAGGGGCTGGTGCGGGGCTTGAAGGCGCCGCCCCGCAAAATGGACGCCCCGGCAGCCTGCACCCGCTGGGCCACCCCGATGATCTGCTCCTTGCTCTCCACGCTGCAGGGGCCGGCCATCACCGCAAAATAGCCCCCGCCGATCTTGTGGCCGCCCACGTCCACCACCGTGTCGTCGGGGTGGAATTTGCGGTTGGCCTTCTTGTAGGGTTCGGACACCCGGCGGCAGGTATCCACCACCGGATTGGCCAGCACCCAGCTTTCGCTCAGGGCCTTGGTGTCCCCAATCAGGCCCAGGATGTGGGTATCGCTGCCCACCGAATCATTGATCTCAAATCCCATGGACCGCAGTTCCCCGCAGAACTGCTGCACCTGGTCCTGAGGGGCGTTGTGCTTCAGTACGATGATCATGGTTTTCCCTCTCCTTATGAAACAGCCCCGGCGGGCTTTGTTTGTAACAGGCCTTAGTTTAGCACTTTAATGTGCTAAAGTCAAGAGTGCTTTACAATTTTTCTCCTTCGGGCTATAATTTGGGTGCAAACGAATGGGACAGTCCCCGGCCGGGGCCGGGTTTTGTGCACGAGACCGTGCAAAAGCGGATTCACAAGAGAGGGGTTCTCACCATGTCCAAAGAAGCCAAGACCAACGCCATGCGCATGCTGGAGCGCGCCAAGATCAGCTATTCCGCCCACGAATATCCCCACGAGGAGGGCGCCGCCGTGGACGGTGCCACCGTGGCCGCCCTCACCGGGCAGGACCCGGCCAAGGTGTTCAAGACCCTGGTCACCCAGGGGGCGGACCGGAACTTTTATGTCTTTGTCATCCCGGTGCAGGAGGAACTGGACCTGAAAAAGGCCGCCAAGGCCGCCGGGGTCAAGAGCGTGTCCATGCTCCACGTGGCCGACCTGCTGAAAACCACCGGCTATGTGCGGGGCGGCTGCAGCCCGGTGGGCATGAAGAAGCAGTTTGCCACCGTTTTTGATGAGAGCTGTCTGGCCCAGGACACCATCCTGGTGTCGGCGGGGCGCATCGGCACCCAGATCGAGGCGGCGCCCGCCGACCTGATCAAGGTCACCCGGGGCAAGACGGCCCCCATCACGGCGGAGGCCAGGGGCTGATGCGGCTGGACAAGTATCTGGCCGAGCGGCTGGGCATTCCCCGCAGCGAGAGCCGCAAGCGGATTGCCGCCGGGGCGGTGACGGTGAACGGGGTGCCCTGCCGCAAGGCGGACACCCAGCTGGACGAGCACACCGCCGAAGTGGCGGTGAACGGCACGCCCCTGTCCGGCCAGTATGAGAAATACGTCTACCTGATGCTGAACAAGCCCGAAGGGGTGGTCAGCGCCAGCCGGGACAAGCGGGATACCACCGTCACCGACCTGGTGGCACAGGCCTACCCCCGGCGGCAGCTGTTCCCCGCCGGACGGCTGGACAAGACCAGCACCGGGTTTGTGCTGCTCACCGACGACGGGGGCTTTGCCCATGACATCCTGGCCCCGGGGCGGCATGTGTCCAAGGAGTACATCGTCACCCTGGACACGCCCTTGACCCCCGCCATGCAGGCGGGCTTTGCCGCCGGGGTGACCCTGGCGGACGGGCAGACCATGGACCCGGCGGAAGCCGAACCCTGGGGCGCCGACCCCTGCGTGGTAAAGGTGACCCTGCACCAGGGGGTGTACCACCAGATCAAGCGGATGTTCGGGGTGTACGGCGCCGGGGTGAACGGGCTGCACCGCACCGCCATCGGCCCGGTGGCCCTGGACCAGGGCCTGGAACCGGGGTGCTGGCGGCCTTTGACAACCGAAGAAGTGGAGGCGCTGCGTCGGGCATCCCGGGGCTGAGCCCACAACAAGGCAGATTTTGCAAAAAAAAGGCAAAATCTGCCTTCTTTCGTTCAAATGCAGTTCAAAAAGACCGGCTATACTAGATAGTGGGTTTGTAGGGCATACGGCGAACCCCTCTTGCAAAATTCGCCGTCTTGCGATACAATAAACTGATTTACCCTTATTTTCGTCCGCGGTTTTCGCGGTGTTTCCACATAACCCCACAGGCGGGAGGTCAATTCATGAGAGTCGGTCTCGACATCGGTTCTACCACCATCAAATGCGTCGTGCTGGATGAGCAGGACAAGATTATTTATTCTACATACGAACGTCATTACAGTCATATTCTGGAAAAAGGTCAGGAGCTGCTGCAGCGCGTGGCCAAGGACTATGTCCCTGGCGGCCGCGCCATGCTGGCCATCTCCGGTTCGGCGGGCATGGGTCTGGCGGACAGCTGCGGCGTGCCTTTTGTGCAGGAGGTGTTCGCCACCCGCGTGGCGGCCAACCGTCTGGCCCCCGGCACCGACTGCATCATCGAGCTGGGCGGCGAGGACGCCAAGATCCTCTTCCTCACCAACGGCACCGAGGTCCGGATGAACGGGTCCTGCGCCGGCGGCACGGGTGCTTTCATCGACCAGATGGCCACCCTGCTCAAGATGAGCGCCGACGAGATGGACAAGGCGGCCCAGGCTTCCACCCGGACCTACACCATCGCGTCCCGCTGCGGCGTCTTTGCCAAGAGCGACATCCAGCCCCTGATCAACCAGGGCGCCCTGGCCGGGGACATTGCGGCCTCCATCTACCAGGCCGTGGTCAACCAGACCATCGCCGGTCTGGCCCAGGGCCGTCCCATCAAGGGCAACGTGCTCTACCTGGGCGGGCCGCTGACCTTCTCCAGCGTGCTGCGCCAGAGCTTTGACAAGACCCTGGGCCTTACCGGCACCTGCCCGGAGAACAGCCTGCTGTATGTGGCCCTGGGCGCGGCCTTCTACGCCGACCGGGAATCCGATCTGGCCGAGGTGGTCAAGCGGCTGGCCAACTACAGCGCCACCGCCACCTATGTGAGCCTGCCGCCCCTGTTTGCCAACAAGCAGGAGTACGAGGACTTCCACGCCCGCCACATGCGGGCCTGTGTGCCCTGCGTGCCCTTCGGGGCCGAGTGCGGCCCGGTGCACATCGGCATCGACTCCGGTTCCACCACCATCAAGCTGGTGGTCATTGACGAGAACAGCAACATCCTCTTCACCAGCTACCGCCCCAACCTGGGCAACCCCATCCCCCTGGTGAAGGAGACCCTGCTCAAGCTGTACAAGGACCATCCCGGCCTGCAGATCGCCAGCGTCACCACCACCGGCTACGGCGAGGAGCTCATCAAGAATGCCTTCCACTGCGACCGGGGCCTGGTGGAGACGGTGGCCCACTTCACCGCCGCCAAGCATTTCATGCCCAACGTGGATTTCATCATCGACATCGGCGGCCAGGACATGAAGTGCTTCAAGATCGAGGACGGCGCCATCAGCAACATCTTCCTGAACGAAGCCTGCTCCTCCGGCTGCGGCAGCTTTCTGCAGACCTTCGCCCAGGCCCTGGGCTATGACGTGAAGGAGTTTGCGGCCCTGGGGCTGTTCGCTGACCGCCCGGTGGACCTGGGCAGCCGGTGCACCGTCTTCATGAACTCCAGCGTCAAGCAGGCCCAGAAGGACGGCGCTTCCATTGAGAATATCAGCGCGGGCCTGTCCATTTCCGTCGTCAAGAACGCCCTGTACAAGGTCATCCGGGCTTCCAGCCCCGAGGAACTGGGCCGCAACATCGTGGTCCAGGGCGGCACCTTCTACAACGAGGCCGTGCTCCGCGCCTTTGAGAAGGAGATGGGGGTGGAGGTCATCCGCCCGGACATCGCCGGTCTGATGGGCGCTTTCGGCGCGGCGCTGCACGGCAAGGCCCACAGCCATGCCGATTCCCACAGCACCGTCCTCACCCAGGAGGAGCTGGAACACTTCTCCCAGAAGGTGCAGAACGTGACCTGCAACGGCTGCGGCAACCACTGCCAGCTCACCGTGAACATCTTTGCGGACGGCAAGCGGTTCATCTCCGGCAACCGGTGCGACAAGCCGGTGACCGGCAAGGCCGCGGACGACGAGCTGAACCTGTACGCCTACAAGCTGCAGCTGCTGCTGGATTACCAGAAGATCCAGCCCGAAAGTCCCCGGGCCACCATCGGTCTGCCCCTGTGCCTGAACATGTATGAGCTGCTGCCCTTCTGGCATACCCTGTTTACCAAGCTGGGCTTTGCGGTCAGGACCAGCCCGGTGTCCAGCCGCGCCCTGTACCAGGAAGGTCAGGCCACCATTCCCAGTGACACCGCCTGCTTCCCGGCCAAGCTGGCCCACGGCCATATTGCCGAGCTGGTCAAGCTGGGGGTGGATGCCATCTTCTATCCCTGCATGAGCTACAACGTGGATGAACACCTGGGCGACAACCATTACAACTGCCCGGTGGTGGCCTACTATCCCGAAGTGCTGGAGGGCAACTGCCCCGAGCTGGAACACACCACCTTCATCTACGATTACGTCAACCTGGCCCGCCGCAAGGACTTCACCAAGCGGTTCCCGGCCATTCTGGACAAATACTTCCCCGGTCTCAGCCACAAGCAGGTTGCGGAGGCCATCGACGCCGCCTATACCGAGTACGAGCGCCACATGGTGCAGGTGCGGGCCAAGGGCGCCGAGATCATCGCCAAAGCCCGGGAAGAACACAAGCGCATCGTGGTGCTGGCCGGCCGTCCCTACCATGTGGACCCGGAGGTCAACCACGGCATTGACAAGCTGATCATCCGCCAGGGCGCCGCCGTGGTCACCGAGGACTCGGTGAGCCACCTGATGGAGAAATTCCCCACCTCGGTGCTGAACCAGTGGACCTACCACAGCCGCCTGTATGCCGCCGCCAAGTACTGCACCACCCAGCCTGATATGGACCTGGTGCAGCTGGTGAGCTTCGGCTGCGGGCTGGACGCCATCACCACCGACGAGACCCGGGAGATCCTGCAGGAGGGCGGCAAGCTGTACACCCAGCTGAAGATCGACGAGATCACCAACCTGGGCGCCGTGAACATCCGCCTGCGCAGCCTGTTTGCCGCACTGGATGAGCGCGCCGAGGACAAAGCAAGGAGCTGAGCGTATGGAGTACATGACCCCCAATTTTACCAAGGATATGATCCGCACCCACAAGATCCTGATCCCCAACATGGCCGTGACCCAGTTCCGGCTCATGGCGGCGGCTCTGGAATGTGAGGGCTACAACGTGGAAGTGCTGGGCAACTGCGGCAGCGAGGTGGCCCAGCTGGGGCTGAAATACGTCCACAACGACACCTGCTACCCCGCCCTGCTGGTCATCGGCCAGTTCATCGACGCGCTGAACAGCGGCAAGTATGACCTGAAGCACACCGCCCTGCTCATCACCCAGACGGGCGGCGGCTGCCGTGCTTCCAACTACATCAAATTGCTGCGCAAGGCCCTGGTCAAGTCCGGCTACGGGGACATCCCGGTGGCCTCCCTGAACTTTTCCGGCCTGGAGAAGGACAGCGGCCTACCCCTGACCCTGCCTTTGCTGCGCAAGGTCATTGCCTGCATCTTCTACGGCGACATGCTCTGCGCCCTGCGCAGCCAGGTCAAGCCCTACGAGAACCATCCCGGGGACGCCGAAGCCACCACCGAGCGGTGGATCGCCACCATCCAGGGCTGGATGCACGAAAACCGCAACTTCAGCGCCCACGACATGAAGAAGCAGTTCCCGGTGATCGCGGCGGACTTTGCGTCCATTCCGGTGACCCGGGTGCCCAAGGTCAAGGTGGGCGTGGTCGGTGAGATCTACGTCAAATATTCGCCCCTGGGCAACAACGACCTGGAAAAGTTCCTGGAAAGCCAGGACTGCGAGGTGAACCTGCCCGGTCTGATGGGCTTTGTGGAGTACTGCATCGCCAACACCGAGCTGGACGTGAAGCTCTACGGCGGCAGCCTGCTGAAAGCCGGCGGCGCCACCGCCCTGCTGAACTGGCTGGACGGCATCGGCAACGCCTGCAACGACGCCATGCGCAAGGCGGGCTTCTATGCGCCGGGTTCCTTCCGGGAGCTGATGGAGAAGCCCAAGGGAATCATCTCCCTGGGCGCCAAGATGGGCGAAGGCTGGCTGCTCACCGCCGAAATGCTGGAACTGGTGGAGGGCGGCTACGCCAACATCGTCTGTGCCCAGCCCTTCGGCTGCCTGCCCAACCACATTGTGGGCAAGGGCATGATCAACAAGATCCGCGCCCTGCACCCGGACGCCAACATCACCCCCGTGGACTACGACCCCAGCGCCACCCGCGTCAACCAGGAAAACCGCATCAAGCTGATGCTGGCGGTGGCCCGGGAGCGGCTGAACCATCCGGTGCAGTCCACCGCCCCCCTGACGGCGGAGGACCTGGCCGGCGGCGCCCCTTCCATCCAGAGCGACGCTGTCCCTGCCGGGGTGTGAGGTTTCGCACATCCTGATTTTTCGATAACAAGCAAAAACCCGGGGCCTTCCGTATACGGGAAGGCCCCGGGTTTTGTATTGTTTGATTTTATGCCTTCCCGGCTGCCGGGGAAACGGCTGGCAGCCGTTGGGTTGTCGCTTTTTGCCGGTGTAAATTTAGGTAGCAACCTCTAGATTGCCGCTGAACGCGGCCGCTAATTTCGGAAACAACGCTGCGCGTTGCTTGCCCCTGCGGGGCAAACCGCCACCGTTTCGAGACGGTGGACGCCGACCAGGGCTGCGGCCCTGGACCCGGGGAATGCGGCCACCTGACGACGGCCTATTCACCGGCCTGGGGGCCGGTGAACAAGGAATGGATTTAATACCATTTCCCGCAAGATGTTGCTAATGGCAGACTATGGGTTGCCAGCTGCTTTCCCGTACGGCTTTCAAAAAATTTTCCTTGCTCAGGCCCCCCAGGGCCTGAGTAGGCCGTCGGTAGGTGGCCGCATCTTGGGGTCTGGGGCCGCAGCCCCAGCCGGCGGCCGCCGCATCGGAACGGCGGGACTTTTCGCTTCCTTTTGGTCACAAAAGGAAGGACACTCCCGCAGGCGGCCGTCTGCCAGAAAACCGCATCGGAACGGCGGGCCCTTTTCGCTTCCTTTTCGGGCACGAAAAGGAAGGACCAAACGGCTGCCAGCCGTTCCCCGGTAAACTCCCGCCTGCCAAAAACAAGCCAACCAACCCTTCAGTGGGCTCTCTGCCGCCTGCAGCACGGGCTGCTCACACCTTCACCGTCCCATTCTGATAACAGTAGACCCCCTGTTCTTCGGGGCCCCCGCTCCCGCTGCCGCGGGGCAAAACGCCCCGGCCCGCCATCTGCAGCAGCAGTGCCAGGACCAGGGTGCCTGCCGCCAGAAATGCCAGGGACAGTATCTTTTCGTTTTTCATCCTGGGCTCTCCTTTCCGGAATGATTCCGGCGGAACTGTCATCTCATGCCCATCACATTCTGCCCGGACTTCATACGGGCCTGTCCGGCCAGGATCTCCCCATCGGTGCTGCCGCCGTCTCCGGGACGGGGCGTATCGGGATTGAAGTTCTCGCTGGCCTTGCGCTCAGGGATGTCCCCCCGCAGCTGCCGCTTGGCATCGATTTTGGCCAGCACACGGGGCACCACCGGCACCAGGATCACCACTACCAGGACCACGATCAGCCATTGCCATGCCTGCATACATCATTCCTCCTTTGCGGAAAACAGGATAGTATTTCTTGATTATACTATAACAGTCCTCACTTTTGGCCGTCAATGGGCCGACTGCACAACAAACACCTTGCCGGATTGGCCATTATCACGGGTTCCGGCGCCTGCATACGACTGCATAAATACACAGTTTCCCGCCCCTTCCGTCCTGCCCCGCCGCTGCCGGGAAGCCTTTGTTTGTACTGTTTTTTGGACAGTAATCTTTCCTTTATTCACAATTTGTCCAAATTTTCCTGCCCAAATTCCGTCCAGCCCCGCTTTTTCGCCGAACTTCAGCGGATTGAATTGACATTTCGGGACAATGGGTATAAATTAATAGACAGTTTCATCAGTCAAATGCGACGAACAGGACATGACCCTTTTGCTCACCGCTTTCAGAAAGCCGCCGGTTGTGCGAGGCGGCAGCAAGGCGCGAAGGGGTTCTCACCTGCAAGCAGCCTGCGTGAAGGCGTACCCCTGGCCGGAAGGGCCGGGATCGCTGCGTAATTCAGGCCGGAATCCCACCGTTACCAGGGAGCGCGGGGGCAATGCCGGGTGCACCGTATTCCCTGCGGCAGAGTGGCCGTTTTTGTGCGAAAGCGGCAAGCAAAGTGGTAACGCGGAAGCCTGCAGGGGGCCAGAATCCCCCGGAACAATCGGAATGCAAGCCTTCGTCTTTGCAACCTTCACAGGAAACTGTGGGGAAGCAGAGACGGGGGCTTTTTTCATATCCCGTCCGCCGCATTTGGCTGCTGAGACCTGCAAAACCAAAAAAGAGGAAGGAATTTTTTTATGAACACACTCGTGATCGTTCTCGTCGCTGCGGTGTGCCTGGTCGCGGCTTACACGCTCTACGGCCGCTGGATCGCCCGCACCTGGGGCATTGACGAAAACGCCAAGACCCCGGCCGTGGTCAAAAACGACGGCAAGGACTACGTCCCCACCGACGGCTGGACTGTTTTCAGCCACCAGTTCTCCTCCATCGCGGGCGCAGGCCCCGTCACCGGTGCCATTCAGGCGGCGGTGTTCGGCTGGGTGCCGGTGCTGCTGTGGATCCTCATCGGCGGCGTGTTCTTCGGCGCGGTCACCGACTTCGGTGCCCTGTACGCCAGCGTGAAGAACGAAGGCAAATCCATGGGCCTGCTGATCGAGAAGTACATCGGCAAGACCGGCCGCAAGCTGTTCCTGCTGTTCAGCTGGCTGTTCTGCGGTCTGGTCATTGCGGCCTTTGCCGACATGGTGGCCGGCACCTTCAACGCCTATGACACCGAAGGCGCCCTGGTGGCTGCCGCCCAGACCAACGGCGCTGCGGGCAGCATCTCCCTGTTCTTCATCGTCTTTGCCATCCTGTTCGGCCTGCTGCAGCGCCGCCTGCACCTGACCGGCTGGAAGGAAGGCGCCGTGGGCCTGGTCTTCACCATCGCTTCCCTGGCTCTGGGCATGGTCCTGCCCTTCATCGCCAACAAGGACACCTGGATCTACATCACCTTTGTGTACATCTTCTTTACCGCCGTGCTGCCCATGTGGCTGCTGAAGCAGCCCCGTGACGCCATGACCACCTTCATGTTCATCGGCATGATCGCCGGTGCGGTGGTCGGCCTGCTGGTGGCCCATCCGTCCATGAACCTGCCTGCCTACACCGGCTTCCACAATGACAGCCTGGGCGACCTGTTCCCCATCCTGTTCGTCACCGTGGCCTGCGGCGCCGTTTCCGGCTTCCACAGCCTGGTGTCCAGCGGCACCTCCTCCAAGACGGTGGAGAATGAAAAGGATATGCTGAAGGTCGGCTACGGCGCCATGGTGCTGGAAAGCCTGCTGGCCGTGCTGGCCCTGTGCGTGGCCGGCGCTGCCGCCGCCGCGGACGGTACCCCTGCCGCCGGCACCCCCTTCCAGATCTTCAGCTCCGGCGTGGCCGGTTTCTTTGAGATGTTCGGCGTGCCCGTGTATGTGGCCCAGTGCTTCATGACCATGTGCGTGTCCGCCCTGGCCCTGACCAGCCTGGACGCTGTCTCCCGTATCGGCCGTATGAGCCTGCAGGAACTGCTGTCCGTGGACGACATGAAGAACGCCGCCCCCTGGCGCAAGTTCTTCTGCAACACCTATGTGTCCACCATCATCACCCTGGTGTACGGCTTCATCCTGGCCAAGATCGGCTATGCCAACATCTGGCCCCTGTTCGGCGCCGCCAACCAGCTGCTGTCCGCCCTGGTGCTGGTCACCCTGTGCGTCTTCCTGAAGGTCACCGGCCGCAGCAACAAGATGCTGTTCCCGCCGCTGATCATCATGCTCTGCGTCACCTTCACCGCGCTGGTGCAGCGCCTGATCGCCATGATCCAGGCTTACCAGGCCGGCAGCGCCACCTTCCTGGTGGAAGGTCTGCAGCTGATCCTGGCCGTGCTGCTCATCGCCCTGGGCCTGACCATCGTCATCAACTCTCTGCGCGCCTACTTTGCGGCCCGCAAGAACAGCGAAACCACCGCTGCCTGATCCATACGGCACAAACGCGCCGGGACCTTCCCTTTCCGGGGAGCGCCCCGGCGCTTTTTTGTCCGGCTTGCGCCGGATGCGGGGCCGTGCTACAATGGAATGCAGAACACGACCAAGGAGGAATCCCCCATGCCCCGCACCATCACCGTGCCCGTTGAGATGACCGCCGACCGGTTCCGGGCGTTCGCCCGCTTTGACGCTTTCCGCCACCAGAAACGCTGGCGGCGGCCGCTGGTCTTTGCGGTGGTCATGGTCGTCCTGGCCTGCCTGTGCTTTTTCCGGGCCGGACAGCAGCACGGGGCGGTGATCCTGGGCGTATTGCTGGCGGTGGTGGGCCTGGGCCTGCCGGCCGCCTATGTGGGCGGGTTTCTCCATTCGGTGAACCAGCAGGTGAAGCAGATGGGCCTGACCCGTCCCCGCACCGCGTACCGGGTGGAACTGGGGCCGGACGGCATCACGGTGCATGTTCCCGGCCGCCAGCAGAAAGCCGCCGACACCACCGCCGCCTGGGCCAATGTGTGGGGCGTATACCGCACGGCAGGGGCCTTTTACCTGTATGTGCGGGCCGATCTGGCCTACATCCTGCCGGAGGACCAGGTCCGGGGCGGCGCCGACGCCCTGTGGGCGCTGTGCACCCGGATGCTGCCCCCCGCCAAATGCCACGACTGCCGCTGAGTTCCCTGTATTATAATAAGGAAGGCCCGTTCCCTGCCGCAGAGGGAACGGGCCTTTTTTATATGCTGCTGCGGGCGGATTCAGGCGCCCAGGGTGGCGGCCATAACAGCCTTGATGGTGTGCATCCGGTTCTCCGCTTCCTGGAACACCACCGACTGGGGCCCTTCAAAGACCTCATCGGTGACTTCCATCTCGGCGCGGCCGAATTTTTCGCCCATCTCCTTGCCGATGGCCGTCTTGTGGTCATGGTAGGCGGGCAGGCAATGCATGAACACCGCCTGGGGACCGGCCTTGGCCATGAGTTCGCCGTTGACCTGGTAGGGGGCCAGGGCCTCGATGCGCTCGGCCCACACTTCCACCGGCTCGCCCATGCTCACCCACACATCGGTGTACACCGCATCGGCGCCTTTGACGCCGTCGGTGTCCTCGGTGAGGGTGATGGTGGCGCCGGTCTCGGCGGCAATGGTCCGGCACTTGTCCACCAGTTCGGGGGCCGGCCAGTAGGCCTTGGGAGCGCAGGCCACAAAATGCAGCCCCATCTTGGCGCAGCCGATCATGAGGGAATTGCCCATGTTGTACCGGGCATCCCCCATGTACGCCAGGGTCAGCCCTTTCAGATGGCCGAAATGCTCCTGCAGGGTCAGGAAATCCGCCAGGATCTGGGTGGGATGGAATTCATTGGTCAGGCCGTTCCACACCGGCACGCCGGCGTATCTGGCCAGTTCCTCCACGATGGACTGGCCGTAGCCCCGGTACTCGATGCCCTCAAACATGGAGCCCAGCACCCGGGCGGTGTCGGCGATGGATTCCTTTTTGCCGATTTGGCTGCCGGTGGGGTCCAGGTAGGTGGTGCCCATGCCCAAATCGTGGGCCGCCACCTCAAAGCTGCAGCGGGTGCGGGTGGAGGTCTTTTCAAAGATCAGGGCCACGTTCTTGCCCCGCAGGGTGTCGTGGGGGATGCCCGCCTTCTTTTTGGCTTTCAGCTCTGCCGCCAGGGAAAGCAGGCTGCCGATCTCTTCGGGGGTGAAATCCAGCAGGGTCAGAAAGTTCCGGCCCTTGAGTTCGCAATGCGCCATCGTGGAACGCTCCTTTGTATATACTGCATAAATTTACAAGATTCGTGTATTATTATACGCCCATATCCGAAGAAATGCAAGTCCCGGGGCATAAAAAAGCCGCCGGGAAAGATCCCGGCGGAGCGCTTTTCTGGGTTTATTTGTTTTCCTTGAGCTGGCCGCGCAGCATGATGTCGCCGAAGGACAGGGCGTTGAACAGGCCCACCTTGTTGGCCTGCCGGACGATCCGTTCGGGCAGGGGCTTGGAGTCATCGGTGGAGAGCAGGATGATGTGGACCTTGTCGGCCACATCGATGCCATTTTCCTTCTTGGTGGTCAGGATCTGCAGGTAGACGATATACGCATCGGTCATGTTGCCGTAGTAGATATCGTTGCCGCAGCGCACCAGCGGGCGGCCTTTATAGGTCAGCTGAGGGGTAAAAGCCATCGGAATACCTTCTTTCACTGGGGATATGGGATACAAAACGCCATTTTGTATTTTTTGATGATACTAAGTCAGTATACCATAAATACCGGGCGGTGACAAGGTCACAAGTCCAATTTCTCCCGCTCCACCTTTTCCCGGTCCAGGGCCACCTGTTCGGTGAGGATGCGCAGGCGGGAGTCCATCTGGCTGATGCGGATGGACAAAAAGAACTGTTTGGCCAGCAGCAGGAAGATGATGACGATATACACAAAGTTGATGGGGCTCTGGAAGCCCAGCAACCGGGACGCCCAGTAGGCGATGCCGGGGAAGATGGCCAGCACCAGCAGCACCACGCTGAACAGCAGCCAGAAGATGGTGTCCTCGATCTGGACCTTGGCGCGGCGCACCCGCATGAGCACATACAAAGCGGTGACCAGGCTGCCCACGATCAGGCAGACCCGGATGATCATTTGGTCGAACAGCATCTCACAGGCTCCTTTCCGGATAGGGGGTTTCGGTGTCGCGTTTGCGGAACCACTGGATCAGCAGGATGGAAATGGCCATCTTGACCATATACTGCACGCTCTTGTAGAAGGTGAGGTAACTCTGGCCGGCGGTGCGCTCCCCCATCTCCACCTGGACTTCCCTGACCACCGCGCCGTTCTTGATGAGGTAGCTGATGGTGTCGGGTTCGGGGCCGTAGTTCAGGTTCTGGGCGAATTCCTCCACCATGGCCCGGTTGAACAGCCGCATGCCGGAGGTGGGGTCGCAGATGGCCCGACCGGTGGTCAGCCGGATGGCCCAGCTGATGATATAGCTGCCCAGCATGCGCAGGGTCTTGGGCTTTTTCACCGTGAGGAACCGGCTGCCGATGACGATGTCCGCCCCGTCTTCCAGGGCTTCCAGCATGGGGGCGATATATTCCGGCTTGTGCTGGCCGTCGGCGTCCAGCTGGATGGCGCAGTCGTAGCCGTTTTCGGCGGCGTAGCGCAGCCCGGTCTGGAAGGCGCCGGCCAGTCCCAGGTTCACCGGCAGGTCAATGAGCCGGAAGCCGCGGGCCCTGCAGATGGCCGCCGTGTGGTCCCGGCTGCCGTCATTGACCACCACATAATCATATTGGGGATAGTTTTTCGCCAGGTTTCCCACGACTTTTTCAATGTTGGCTTCCTCGTTGTAAGCGGGGATGACAATGAGCAATCTTGCCATATCTGCTCCTTTTCGGGCGGGGTTCAGTCCCCGGCCCGTTCCTTGGTTTTTTCCTGTGCGATCGCCATTATTCTAGCAAAGACCGCATCCCATGTAAAGTGGGCGCACAGGTTGCTGCGGGCGGCCCGGGCCTTTTCGCGGGCGGTGTCCGGGTCGTCCAGCAGGGTCTTCAGCGCGGCGCGGATGGTCTGCGGGCTCGTATCTTCCAGCAGGGTGCCGTATGCCGGCCCGGGCAGCAGTTCCTCGGTGCCGGCGGTGGGGGTGCACAGGATGGGGCATCCGCAGGCCGCCGCTTCCAGCAGGGTGGTGGGGAAGCCTTCGGCGTACCGGGTGGGCAGGCAGTAGACGTCCGCCTGGTTCAGCAGCTGCACCACCATCCGGTGGGGCACCGCCCCGGCGGCCACCGCCCCCAGTTCCTGCAGCCGGCTGCGGTCGGGGCCGTCCCCCGCCGCCACCAGCACGGTGCCGGGAAGTCCCTGCACCGCCTCGGCCAGGGCCGCCGCCCCTTTTTCGGGGATGAGGCGTCCCACGAACAGCACCAGCCGGGTATCTGCAGAGAGCCCCAGCCTGGTCCGCCAGTCCATGGGCCGCTGGGCAGCTTCCCGCTGCAGGGCCTCCGGGTCCACGGCGTTGGGCAGGCAGCCCTTGGCCGTGATGCCGAAGGTCTTCAGCCACCGGCACACCGCCGCAGACACCCCGTAGAAGTCCGGTCCGGTGCGGCGGATCAGCCCGCAGGCCAGCTGTTCATACAGCCGCCCCGCCAGCCCCACCGCGCCGCCGCCCACCGGCATGTAGCCGGTGGAATGGTCGATGACGATGGCCGGCACCCCATGGCGGCGGGCCGCCCGGGCTGCCAGGATGCTCTGGGTATACATGCGGGTCTGGATCACGCAGAAATCCGGTTTCCGCTCTTCCATGGCCCGTTCCAGGGCAGTCGCCCCCGCGGGGCGCACCACCGGGAACCGGCCTTTCATCACCGGCCACACCGGCAGGCGGATGATCTCGATGCCGTCGGGGTCGGTCTCCCGGTCCGGCAGACCGGGCAGGGCGCTGGTCACCACCACCGCCCGGTGTCCGGCGCGCACGGTGCGCAGGGCCAGATTCCAGGTATACCGCTCCACCCCGCCCACCGTGGGCAGGTACTGGGCGGAAAAGAACAGGATGGTCACAGCAGCCTCCTCCGGGTCATCGGGCAAGGATGACCAGCATAATGTTCAAAATCACGCCGAAATTCACCGCGCACAGACCGCAGACCAGCTGGGAGGCGGCGGTGTCGGCGTCGGCGGCCAGGATGCGCCGGGGGGCGCAGACCAGCAGCGCCAGGGGCAGCACCGGCAGCAGATACCGCCCCTGCAGCCCGTAGACGGTCTGGTAATAGGTGGGGGTCCAGACGATGCACCCGGCCAGGGCCAGGGCGCAGCAGACCAGCACCGCCCCCACGCACCAGGCCCGGTAATGGCCGGCGGGCAGGCGGTCGTATTCGGTGTCCCGGCGGGCGGGCAGCGCCGCAAACAGCAGCAGGCCGTACAGTGCCAGCACCCAGCCCCAGGCCAGTTCCACCGAATTATAACTCAGCAGGCCGCCCACCAGTCCCCGCAGATAGTCGTCAGTGTTGTTCACGGCGGTGCGTACCACCAGCAGCAGGGTGTCGGGCAGGTGGGTCAGCACATAGCCCGGGGTGTAGGTGATCTGGTCCTCGGGGGCGGCCACGCTCTGGGTGGACCGCACCGCCCGGGCTTCCTCCACCCGCTGCACCAGGAGCCGCCGGTCCAGGGGGTAGTGTTCCGCATCTTCCATGCCGATGGTCACCCCGCAGGCGGTGAGCTCGTTGACGCCCTGGTCCTCGGTGTAGCAGGCCTTGAACAGGTTCACCCGGCTCTGGTCCCTGAGCACACCCCAGGTCCAGTCGTTGACCGCCTGTTTGCCGAAATAGGTCAGGGTCACGGCCCGGATAAAGTCTTCATCGGTGTAGGTGTTCTGCTCCATGGCGTCGGGGCCGAAGAAGAAGCTCTGGCCCAGTTCGGCGGCGCTCACGTCCCCGTCCACCAGGGCCTGGGCCCAGAATTCCACCTCGCTGTCCGCCACATCCGGACACAGGCCGCAGTAGAACACCCGGCGCACAAAGGCTTCGGGGCTGTGTTCCAGGTACTGGGCGGGGATGGCATCCAGATAGGACCGCAGCGGGCTGGCCGGGTCGTCGGCCTGCGCCGTTTCGGCGGTGGCATCGCCGGCCTGGGGGGCGCCGTGGGCTTCCGGGGTCAGCGCCGCAGCGGCGTCCGCCTGGGCGGCGTCTGCGGTTTCCGCGGCGGCGGAGACCGTCTCGGTGCTGTCGCTGTGCAGCAGGCCGGTGAGCATGGCGCCGTTCAGGGCCAGGGCCAGGGCGCAGCAGGCGGCCAGGTACACCGCCTTTTTCACCCGGGCCCGGGCTCCCAGGCGGGCATTGGGGATGAGCAGGAACAGCGCCGCCAGGGGCAGGTACACCAGCTTGGCGGGGGCCAGCAGCACCCCGGCCGCCCCCAGCCCCACCAGATGGGGCAGGGTGACAGGATGGCCCTCATCCGCAAAGACCGCCTGCATGCACAGGGAGGTAAAGACGAAGGCCAGCCCCAGCAGCAGGGCGTCCCGGCTGAAGGAGGCGGCCAGGTGCAGGGTCATGGGCAGCAGGGCCGCCGCCGCAAACACCCGCCGCCCGAAGGGGGCGAACCGCACGGCCAGGGAGGCCAGCACCGCAAAGGCCAGCAGATTGGCCAGCCGCCCCAGCATGAGCACCGGCACAAAGCCCAGGTGCAGCACAAAGCCCAGGAATACCGCCGCCGCGCTGACCACATACAGGGTGGGGTTGCGGTCGGTCTGGTATTCTTCCAGCTGGGTGTGGCTGTCAAAGCTGTCGGGAGAGAGGGTCAGAAGATTTTCGGACAGTTCCTGCCAGGTGAAAACGGTGGTGTTTTCGTCCTGGAGCAGGGCGTTCACATCGTGTTCCCGGCGGTAGCTCATATCAATGGGCACGTTGCCCATCCGCCAGTCCTCGTCGCTGAAGAAGTTGGCCCAGCGGCAGGCCAGGGTGAAGGACTGGTTGATGTGGTATTTTTCATCGGGGGCGGAATAGGGCGGCAGCACCACGCTGTACAACAGGCCGAAGGCCACCGTCAGCACCAGCACCAGCCGGTGCAGGGGCATGCGGCGGCGCAGGGCCGTGCGCACCCCGAAAAAGACCAGCAGGGCGGCCAGCACCGCCACCCCCAGGAAGAACCGGTCCAGGAATCCGCCGATGGTGCGGTAGGTGACAATGAGGGACAGGGTGGCATCCTGTTCCTGTCCGGCGAAGGTGTAGCTTTCCTCCCACAGGGCGGTGCCGTCGGAGGTGCCCACGCACAGCCGCCCGGTGCCGGTGTATTCAGGGGTCAGGGTCAGGCAGTAATGCCCGCCCAGCTTGCCCGCCACCGCGTGGTCCAGGCCCAGGCCGGTGTACTGCCCGGGCACGATCAGGCTCATGTCCCCCCAGGAGGTGGCCAGCACCTCGCCGGTGTCGGCGTCGGTGAGGGTCACGTTCAGGGTGCCGGCGGGCTGTTCCCCGCTGGTGCCGAAGACCACCGCCACCGCCAGCAGGTCCTCCTCATAGGAGAAGGTCTGGCTGACGCTCTGGCCCTCCTCAAGGGGAGCGCTCATGAGGGTGTAGTCGTCGCTGATCTTCTGGGACAGGCTCTTCTGGGTGTTGCCCCGGACCACAGCCAACCACAGTCCGGCGGCCACCGCCAGACAGAGGAGCAGCGCTCCCAGGGCCAGCACCGTGGGGCGGTGGGCCTGCATCAGTTTGCGCAGTTTGCCAGTCATACAGGGTTCTCCCTTTTCGTTTCAATGCCGAAAGCCCGGTGCAGGGCCTGGTCCAGACGGCCTTCCCGGCCCAGGAATGCCTCAATGGCTTCCCGCACGGCCCCTTCGCCGCCTTTTCTTTTGCCCACAAAGTCCGCCCGGGCGGCCACGGCGGCCGCCGCGTCGGCGGGGCAGGCCACAAAGCCGCACAGGGCCATGGCGGGCAGGTCGTTCCAGTCGTCCCCGCAGTAGGCCACTTCCTCCCGGGAAAGGCCGTGCTCCGCCATGAAATCCCGCAGGAAGGCGGCCTTGTCCTTCACATTCTGGAACACATAGTCGATGTGCAGGTCGGCGGCACGGCGGCGCACCGCCTCGCACTCCCGCCCGGTGCAGATCATCACCTGCACCCCGGCGGCCCGGGCGGCCACGATGCCCGCCCCGTCCTTGATGGCAAATTTTTTCAGTTCGTTTCCGGTGGCGTCGTAGTAGACGCCGCCGTCGGTCATGGTCCCGTCCACGTCCAGCACCAGCAGTTTGATCATGGCAAGTCTCCGGTTCAGGCGTTCATCAGTTTGGCGTACTCGCTGGGGGTGACAAAGCCGATGGGCAGCCCCCCGGCCTGGATGGCCCGCAGCGCCGCCGCCACCTGGGCGTTGTAGGCGGCGCCCCGGTCGGTGTGGGTGTGCAGCCGGCCCTCGGCGTAGGCGTTCTCCCCTTCCCGGTAGCCGTCGGCCCCGGCCAGCAAAGCCTGGGAGGCCCCGCACAGCCGCAGCAGCCGCAGCAGCATGAGCACGCTGTTGCCCGCCGGGGCATCGGCGGCGCACAGCCGGTCATAGTTGACGGTGAGGGGGTTGTCGGTGCGCAGGTTGCTGGTGAGCACCGCAGGGCAGGGCAGGCTGGCGGCGTCGATCTTGTCGTACCGCTTGCTGGAGGAGAAGAAGGCATAGTCCGGGGTGCAGAACTCCGGGCAGAAGTTGGCGGAGATCACCACGTCCGCCCCGGCCTTGCCCGCGGCCACCTGGCCTTCGGGGGTGCCCAGGGTGGCGCCGGGGGCCAGCACCAGCACCTTCTTGCCCGCCAGGGCGGCGCGCAGGGTGTCCAGGGCGGCGGTATCGTCGATACGGCGGCTCTGGTAGTCCCGGTACAGCCCGTCGGCGTAGGCGGCGTCAAAGACAGTGGCCTTGGACCGGTCCAGCCCTGCCAGGATGTGGTTGATGTCCCGGTTGGTCAGATCCCCTTTTCCCAGG
Organism: Subdoligranulum sp. DSM 23681; assembly: GCF_057005535.1. Taxonomy (NCBI): domain Bacteria; kingdom Bacillati; phylum Bacillota; class Clostridia; order Eubacteriales; family Oscillospiraceae; genus Subdoligranulum; species Subdoligranulum sp. DSM 23681. Next base: position 1,298,896 of record NZ_CM168050.1, read on the forward strand.
AAATGCTCGGCGTAGTTGCGGTGCAGGTTGTACCGGGCGGAGAGGAAGTAGGCCGGGGTGTAGCCCCACCGGGTCTCCCCTTTCAGGGGGGCGATGTGGTCCTGGATGGCGTCCATGAGCTCGTCGATGTCGTAGCCCATGCCCAGGGTGTCGTTCATATAGTCGGCCACCAGCTCGATGGGCAGGTTGCCGGGGATGCGGCCCATGCCCAGCAGGCTGGCGTCCACGGTGGTGTCCCGCAGCAGGTGCTTGTCCAGGAATTCCTGGGCCAGACAGAAGCTCAGGGCCATGTTCTCGTGCAGATGCAGCCCCACCCGGATATCCGGGTCCAGGTTGTGGTCCACCAGGCTGACGATCCGTTCCAGGTCCCGGCGGCGCATACTGCCGAAGGTGTCCACGATGGAGAACTGGTAGGGATGGATGGCATTCACCTGGTCCAGGATCCACAGGATGTCCTTGTCCGCATAGCCCATGATGTTGATGGGGTTGATGGACAGCTTGTATCCCCGGGCCTTGACCTCCCGGGCGAAGTCCATGCCTTCCCGGATGTCGTAGTCGTGGGCGGTGATGCGGATGAGCTCGATGCCGTGGCCCTCGTAGGGGGAGAGCTGGGCAATATCGTAGTTGGAGCGCATGGCCATGCCGGTATACATGGTGTGGCCGGTGTGCTCCGGCAGCAGACGGTTCAGCTCCTCGATGGTGCGGCAGACGGTCACATCGGGGTCATACTTGTCCACATTGCGCAGGAAGCCCACTTCCACCATGTCCACCCCGGCGCGGGTCAGGGTGGCGATGATGTCACGGGCGGCGGAGAATCCCCAGCGCCAGTTGTTCACATACCCGCCGTCGCGCAGGGTGCAGTCCAGCAGTTTGGTGTTTGCCATAACAAAGTACCTCGTTGTTGTTTCAGTTGGTTTCGGAAAGGGTGCGGCGGACCAGGTCCAGGTCCTTGGGGGTGTCCACGCTCACCGTCTTGTACGGGCTCTTGATGGCATGCACCTTGTGCCCGTGCTCGATGAAGCGCATCATATCGTTTTCTTCCGCCAGTTCCAGGGCGGATTTGGGGGTGTCGTGGTAGAACTGCAGGGCCTTGCGGCTGTACAGCTGGATGCCGGTGACCTTCTCGTACTCAAAGTCCAGGGTCCCTTTGGGGTACGGGATGGGGCTGCGGGAGATCATGAGGATCTCCCGGTCGGCGTTGGTGACCACCTTCTGGTTGGAGAAATCCACCACGTCCGCCGGGTGGGTCATCACGTTGGTGAGCACCGCCACATAGTAGGGGTCTTCCGGCAGGCTTTCGGGCAGGATCAGGTCGAAGGCCTTCACGTTGATGAGGGGTTCGTCCCCCATGACCTGCAGGTAGAGGTCGGCTTCCAGTCTGGTGGAGACCTCCCAGATGCGCCCGGTGGGGGTGTCGTGGTCGGGGCTGGTCATCAGGCAGTTCATGCCGTAGGTCCTGCAGGCAGCTTCGATGCGCTCGTCGTCGGTGGCAATGACCACATCGGACAGGGCGGCGCACTTCTTGGCTTCGTTGTACACCCACCAGATCATGGGTTTGCCCAGAATATCGGCCAGAGGCTTTCCCGGCATGCGGGAGCTCTGGTAGCGGGCGGGAATGACGGCAACAGTTTTCATGATAAAACGCGACCTTTCGTTTATTCAGGTTGGCCAGTCTGGGACACAAGGGCCCTGGCGTCGTCCAGGGAGACGAAGATGTTTTCCTGAGCGGCGGTAAAGCCCCGCAGCACCCAGCTCTGCACCGTGACCGCCCGACGGAATTTACCGGGCAGGCAGAAGTTCAGCACCTCGCTGGGCATGGTGCGTTCCAGCACGGTGGCACCGGGGAAGAGCGCCGCATAGTCGGTGTCGTCCCGGGGATGGGTCTTGATGAAAAGCGGTCCGGTGGTATATTTTTGGGCCACCGCTTTGAAGATGGCATCCTGTTGGGCCTGGTCCATGAGCCCGTCCTGCACAAAGCTGCGGGGCAAAAGCAGGGTGGCTCCGGCGTAGGTGGCCGGGTCTTCGGGCAAAGGCCGGGAGACAAACACCCGGCGCACGGCGGCCTTTTCTTCCGCTGTCAGGTCAGCCAGCATCTCCCGGGCGCTGAACTTGCGCAGCTTTTCCCGGGGAAAGAGGGTGCACCGGTCCGGGTCCTCGCTCTCCACCGCGGCACAGGCGGGGCTGTCCCCCCAGTACAGGTAGGGACGGCGGGCAAAGTCCGCCGCGGCCCGCTGTTCGGTGAGCAGGTGCTGGTCGGTGTCCAGGGTGCCGCCCACCGTGTCCTCACACAGGGTATAGGGCGCGCCGCAGTCCTGGAGATACCGTCCGGCCACGCTCCAGTCGTTGCTGATGCGGATGGTGCCGTAGGCGTTCTTGTCCAGTTCCGGGCCCACCCCGGCCTTTTCATAGGCGCGGCGGTTGCGGAAATGTCCCAACGGTCCGGTGACGATGCCCTGCCACCGGGATTCGTGGAGCACGGCCGCCTCGCCAAAGGCGGCGTCCAGCTTGCCGGAAGCGGCCAGGGCGTCGGCGCCGGGGATCTGCTCACTGAGCCAGACGGCCTGACCGCCCCCCGCCCGCAGGGCCCGCACCAGGGCAATCAGCAGGTGGTAGGCGGTGTGGCAGATGTACAAATCGGGTTTTGCCATCTTCAAGCCTCCGCGGTGGTTCCCGTCACCTGGACCGGCGGGAAGTGGATGCGGCCCCAGCCGGCGGCCCATTCGGGCATGGACAGGTCGGCGCTGGTCACCTCAAAGGCGAACTCGGTCACCGGCTTGTCCAGGCAGACCGCCTGGGCCAGGGACCCGTCGAACACGTCCACATAGAAGAAATACTGACCCTCGCCCAGCAGGGACGGATCAAAGGTGAAATCGGTGGTGTAGAGCTTGCCCGGTTCGGCGGGGCCCAGGTCCACCGGATGGGTGATGCCCACCGGGGTGGAATCCCGGAAATGCAGGTTCAGCTTCATGTTCACCCCGGAGAAGGGCTCCGCCACCCGCCAGGTGATGCGCACCCGCACCTTCTCGTTGTCCGCAAAGACGCTGGATTCCTTGTCCACAAAGTCCAGGGTCTCCAGCCGCAGCCGCTTGCCGGCGCTGCCGGTCATGCGGGACACATGGGTCAGGTCGTAGTGGACCACGTTCACGTCGGTGGTCTCCATATACACGGCGATGGCCTGTTCCACGTCCCCGTCAAAGATGACCTTGCCCTTGTCCAGCACGATGCACCGGGTACACAGCTGCCGGATGGTGGACATGTTGTGGCTGACGTACAGCACCGTGCGGCCCTCCTGGCCGGCCACGTCGCTCATCTTGCCCAGGCATTTCTGCTGGAATTTCATGTCGCCCACAGCCAGGACCTCGTCCATGACCATGATCTCGCTGTCCAGGTGGGCGGCCACCGCAAAGGCCAGCTTGACGAACATGCCGCTGGAATACCGCTTCACCGGGGTGTCGATGAACTCCCCGCACTCGGAAAATTCGATGATCTGGTCCAGCTTGGCGTCCACCTCGGCCTTGGTCATGCCCAGGATGGCGCCGTTCATATAGATGTTTTCCCGGCCGGTCATCTCATTGTTGAAGCCGGTGCCCACTTCCAGCATGCTGGCCACCCGGCCGCGCAGCCGGATCTCCCCTTCGGTGGGGGCGGTGATGCGGGACAGAATCTTGAGCAGGGTGCTCTTGCCGGCGCCGTTGCGGCCGATGATGCCCAGGGCTTCCCCCTGGTAGACGGTCAGGTCCACCCCGTTCAGCGCCATGAAGGTCTGGCCGAAGAGGCGGCTGTCGGTGCCGATGACGGTGTTGGGGTCCTCCTTGCCGCGGACCCGGGCCCACCAGCTCTGCAGGTCGTGGGTGAGGGTGCCGCCGCCGATCTGGCCCAGCTTGTACTGTTTTTTCAGGCCCGATACCTGAATGACCGGGCGTTTTTCACTTGCCTGTGCCATTGGGTATCCTCCTTACACGGTATCCATAAAGGTCTTTTCGATCCGGCTGAACAGGATGATGCCCAGGGCCAGCGCCGCCAGGGTGAACACCACGCTGTACACCAGCCCGCCCGCACTCACAGTGCCGGTGCCCAGGGTAGCCATGCGGAAGACCTCAATGGGCGCGGTCATGGGATTGAGCATCATCAGCGCCCGCAGGCGGGGGCTCTCGCTCAGGCTGGACAGGGGGTAGACCACCGGGGACACATACATCCACAGCTGCACCCCGAAGCCCACGGCGATGGCCAGGTCCCGGTATTTGGTGGTCAGGCTGGACACGATGATGCCCACGCCCAGTCCCAGCAGCATGACTTCCAGGATGACCAGGGGCAGGGCGAGGAGCCAGAGGGTCAGATGCATCTCGGCCCCGGTGAGGGCAAAGCCCACCCAGAACAACGCATACATGATGAACTGGATGAAGAAGTTGATCAGGCTGGTCAGCGCCTGACTGATGGGGGTGGTCAGCCGCGGGAAGTACACCTTGCCGAACACCTGGCTGTTGGCCACAAAGGTATTGGCGGTGTTGTTGATGCAGCTGGAGAAGAAGGTCCACACCGTGTTGCCCGCCATGTAGAAGAGGAAGGAGGGCGAGCCGTCGGTGGACAGCCCTGCCAGCCCGCCGAAGACCACGTTGAAGAGGACGGTGGTGATGAGGGGGTTGAGGATGATCCAGGCGGGGCCCAGCACGGTCTGTTTGTACAGCACGGTGAAGTTGCGCTTGACGAACATGAGGGTCAGGTCGCGGTAGCGCCAGAGTTCGGCCAGGTCGATGTCGAACCAGCCGGTGCGGGGGCGTATGATGGTGGTCCAGCCTTCCTCCGGCGCGGCCGGGGACTGGGGATGATATTCAGCCATAGAAATCTGTTTCCTTCCTGTTGGAGGCGGCATTGATTGATAAAAGAGTACAGTCCGCCAATCATAGTGTTTATTCTACCATGTTTGGCCGTAAAATACAATCGCCGCCCCGGCGGGCAGGCCGGAGCGGCGCGGTTGTCAGGTGGGGCAAAAACCGGTATACTGGGATACGGAACCGGGGCCCGCCCCGGGGAGAGGAGTTTTCAAGATGCGCAGAAAAGACCGTGAAGTGACGGATTTTTCCCGGATGCTTTCCATCCTGCAGGACTGCGACTGCTGCCGCCTGGGGTTGGTGGAGGACGGCGAAGCCTACATCGTGCCGCTGAACTTCGGCTATGACGCCGAGGGAGACAGTCTGACCCTGTATTTTCACAGTGCCGCCCAGGGCCGCAAGATCGACCTGGTGCCCAGCCAGAAGCTTGTGGCCTTTGAGGCGGACACCAGCCACCAGCTGGTGGCCGGCCCGGAGGCCTGCGATTACACCTGCCGGTACAGTAGTGTGATGGGCAAGGGAGAGCTGACCCTGCTCACCGACGACAACGACCGCCGCCACGCCCTGGAACGGGTCATGGCCCACTACACCGGCCGGGAAGGCTGGACCTACATGCCCCAGTATTTCGGCCACATGGCCATGCTGCGCCTGACGGTGCAGGCGTGGAGCTGCAAGGTACACGACTGAAGTTTTTTGGCAAGGTTGTCGCTGACCAGACCGCGCTCCACCGTTTTATAACCGCCTTACCGGATACGCCATTTCAAATCTATTCCTTGCTCACCGGCCCCAGCCGGTGAGTAGGCCGTCGTCAGGTGGCCGCATCTCGGGGTCCGGGGCCGCAGCCCCGGCCGGCGGCCGCCGCATCGGAACGGCGGGCCCTTTTCGCTTCCTTTTCGGGCACGAAAAGGAAGGCTACTCCGGCAGGCAGCCGTCACCCTGGCAGCAACGTGTTCAAGCGGCGCCAGCTCCCCTTGCAGAGGGGAGCCCTTTTTATCGTTCCCGCAATGCTTCCGCCTCCTGGGCGGCCAGGGTGGGCCAGAGGGTGTTCTTGAACAGGGAATCGTACCGGTACAGCCCGATGCCCTGCCCGCCCCGTCGGGCCAGCTCGTCGGCCTGGGCGGCCAGCGCCCCGCCGGACTGCCACTCGGTGCCGGGACCGGAGCGGTCGCCCCCGTCCCCTTCCCCGATGCGGTAGGCCCCCAGCCCGAAATACAGGGCCACATCTTCCCGCCGTTCCAGGGCCAGCCATTGGGAAGCCAGGGCGGTCAGACTGTGGGAAGCATCCCCGTCCTTCTTATAGTCCAGCCCCCAGTACAGCTGGGGCATGAGGTAATCCACAAATCCGGCCTCCCGCAGCCAGCGGGCAGTGTCGCTGTACTGGCTGTTGTAGTTGCTGTTCGGGTCCCCCTGGGGGGCAATGCCGAACCGCCCCCCATATTTGTGGGCCGCCTGACAGCAAAGAGACACCAGGGCATCCACATTTTCCCGCCGCCAGTCCTCCAGGGCCAGCGATCCCCCGCCCTCACAGTAGGCGGCATAGTCGTCGGCGTCAAACGCCGCTGCGGTGGTGGGGTAGAAATAATCGTCAAAGTGCACACCGTCGATGGCATAATTCTGGCAAAGTTCCTCAATGCCCGCCGCAATGTATGCCTGCACCTCCGGGTTGGCCGGGTCCAGATACAGCCCGCCCTCCACCGTCTTGACCCAGTCCGGGTGGGTGTTGGCGGGGCTGGTGTCGGCCAGGGCAGAGGGCGTACCGCCGCTCTGCAGGCGGTAGGGGTTGATCCAGGCTTCCAGTTCCAGGCCCCGGTCATGGGCGGCCTGCACCAGCACCGCCAGCGGGTCAAAGCCCGGGTCCTGCCCCTGGGTGCCGGTACATAAATGGCTGAAGGGATACAAAGTGCTGGGGTACAGCGCATCCCCGAAGGGCCGCACATGGGCCAGCACCACATTGGCTCCCAGGCCGGCAATGTTGTCCAGCATCTCCCCCACGTCGGCGGCGAAAGCGTCCCGAGAGGAAAAGTCCACCCCCTGCCATTCCAGATACGAAACCCACACCGCCCGGTATTCCTTTGCATCCGCCGGTGTCGGAGCGGGGCTGGCTGTGGGGGCGGGCGTTGCGGCCGGAGCGGCGGTCTCGGGGGTGGCGGCGGGCCCGGACGGCCCGCCCAACGGCAGAGCCGGCAGCACCAGCATCAGGCAGAATAAGACCGCCGCCCCCAACACAGCCCCGCCTCTGCGCATCCGGCTCATGCATACCCCTCCCCGTTTCTGACCTGGTACAAGGTATGCACGTCCCACAAAAACTTTTCCGCCCGCCTTGGCAAACGGCAAAAAATCTGCTATACTAAATCAGTTATCCCGTTTTTGCGGGCCATTAGCTCAGTTGGTCAGAGCTGGCGGCTCATAACCGCTTGGTCCCGGGTTCAAGTCCTGGATGGCCCACCAATAAAAGAACGTCCCCGAACAGGGGACGTTTTTTTAATTAAAAAGGCCATCCAGGACTTGAAAGCCCGACGGCAAAGCCGGAAAAAACAGTCCTGTGGACTGTTTTTTAGGGCGTGGGTGGCTCGGTCCCTGGATGGCCCTTCAAAAACGTCAATCTTTCTGTGTGGTTCACCATCAGCCGTCCTGTCACTGGATCTGTCTGCCCACCACCACAAACCGCTCATCCTGAGAGCGGTTCGTGCAGGTGGACAGGGTGATCAGCTGGTCACCGTATTGGGCCTGCACCCCTGTATCGTATAAAGCAGCCCCGGAAACCTGTGCCAGATACGCCTCAAAATCGGCCTGCCGGCTTATATCCGTGTACGCATAGTACGCAAAGCCGCTTTCTCCCTCTGTATACACCCGGGCGTAGAAGGCCGCAACCACTTCATAGGTGCCTTCTTCTTCCAGGGTATCAAACCGAATCAGGGGATGGGCCTGCCAGAAATCTTCCCTGGCGTAGTTGAGCAGATCCGCAAACATAGAGCCGTTCTTCATGTTGTGACCGTAGATGAGCCAGTTGCCGCCCCCTGCAAAACAATCGGCAGAGAGAAAGGGCACACCGCTTTGGGAGCTGCTGCCGTCGAAGGCACGGCGCAGATACTGTTCCGGGTCATCGGGCGTAAACATGACCGGGTAGTCGATGTGGGTCCCCTCTATGGAGATCCACCCGAAAAAGTCCGGGTTTTGCGCTTTCAGGTCCGCATAAGGAGATTTCTCAGGCTCCTGGCCGTCGGCGCTCTCCGGCTGCTCCAGGGAGGCGGACAGCCGATCAAAGGCAGCCTGTTCCTGCCCGCCCTGCACCAGAATGCGGGCCACCATAAACAGACTGACCGTAAAGACAACGCCAAAGAAAAGGAAGGCTATGCGCCGCAGCCTACTCACAGAGCCACCTCCTTGTTCTGATAAGTGAAAATAAGAATAGAAACAAGGAACCGTCACCACACGGCAGGTGTGGTGGCGGTTTCCTGTTTTACTGTATTTTACTGCTGATTTTTACGCTTGGCAATAGCCAGACCGCCGCCCGGGAGCAGTACCGCCGGTTCCGCCCCGCCTCTGCCTTTGCCGCTGGACTTCCCCACCCGCTTCTGCTACACTGGAATCAATCAAAAACGGGAGGGTTTGCCTATGCTGCCAGTGGTGAGCGTACAGACCATGCGGGAATGCGACGCATGGACCATTGAACATGAAACACCCGGCCCCGAGTTAATGCTCCGGGCCGCCCGGGGCATCCGGGACGCGGTGGACTGGGACCGGGGCAGTCCGGCGGGCATCGTGATCGGGTCGGGCAACAATGGCGGGGACGGCGCCGCCCTGGCCATGCTGCTGGCCCAGGCGGGGCGGCCCTGCGTTGTCTACCGTGTCTCGGAGAAAGCCAGCCCGGACAACGCCTTCTATCTGGAGAAGGCGAAAGCCCTGGGGGTGCCGGTACGCCCCTTTGCGGGGCATGAGGCGGAAATCGCCGCCTGTCCGGTGCTGGTGGACTGCCTGCTGGGCACCGGGTTTGCGGGCACGGTGCGCGGGGCGGTGCGGGATGCCATCCTCTGCCTGAACCGTGCCCGGGAGGCGGGGGCCTACGTGGTCAGCGCCGACATCAACAGCGGGCTCAACGGGGATACCGGCGAGGCCGAACTGGCCGTACACGCCGACCTGACCGTGTCCATCGGATTTTTCAAAACCGGGATGTTCCGGGGGGATGCCCCCCATTATATCCGCCGCCTGGTCAATGCGGACATCGGCATCCGGCTGCTGCGGCAGGAGTTTTCCCTGGTGGAACCGGGAACCCCCGCCGGAGAACGGGACATTGTCTGCCCGGGGTATTGCGAAATGTAGAAAATGACCCCCATCGCCCTTGTCGGGACGGTGGGGGTCTTGCTTTTATCAGAAGGTATAGTGCCGGATCTCACAGTTGCGGATGCCGAAGGCCGCGTACTCCCCGTTGGTCATGTCGAAAAAGTAGGAGTTGACCACCCGGGCAATACCGTTGTGGGCCACCAGCAGGCAGGTCTCCTCCCGGCCGCGCAGCTCGTCCAGCAGGTTGTAAATGCGGGCGGCCACCCGGAGCATGCTCTCACCGCCGTCAAAGCTTTCCACAAAATTGGCCTTTGCGGTGGAAAACTCCGCGCCGTCCCGGGGTGTTCCCTCAAACCGGCCGAAGTTCTGCTCGGTCAGGCGGGGTTCCACCGTCAGGGGCAGGCCGGTCACCTGGGCGATGCACCGGGCGGTGTCGGCGGCCCGGGACAAGGGGGAACACAGAATGCGGTCGATGGGCAGTTTTTCGGTCAGGATCTTCTGGCCCAGCTCGGTGGCCTGCTGTCGGCCCAGCTGGGTGAGCGGGCTGTCGGTGGCGCCGCAGATCTTGTTCTCCACGTTCCAGACGGTCTGGCCGTGGCGGGTGAAATACAGTTGGGTTGCCATAGAAATTCCTTTCGGTTTACACGGAGCCGAGTGTTTACAGAATCAGATCCCGGCGGCGGGCGGCGGTCTTGCGGTGCAGGCTTTCGGCCATGACAAACATGAGCACCAGCAGCACCGCCATGTACCAGGGGTACAGGGCCATGGAGATATGCTGGCCCAGCAGCCCGAACAGGGGCGGCATGAGGCAGCTGCCCACATAGGCGCAGGCCATCTGCAGGCCGGTCATGGACATGCTCAGTTCCCGGCCGAAGTTGGCAGGGGTCTCGTGGATGATGCAGGGGTAGACGGGGGCGCAGCCCAGGCCCACGGTGATGAGTCCGGCGAACAGGACGTTGTTGCCGGCGGGCAGCAGGATGAGCACCAGGCCCAGGGCGATGAGGGCCTGACCCAGGCGGATCATGTTCTGGTCGTTGATCTTCATGGTCAGGAACCCGCAGACCCCGCGGCCCACCGTGATGCCCAGATAGAACAGGCTGGCCCAGGAGGCGGCGGTCTCGGCGTCGATGCCCCGCACCACGGTGCAGTAGCTGGCGGCCCACATGCCGGCGGTGGCTTCCAGGGCGCAGTAGCAGAAGAAGCAGGTCACCACCTGGCGCACACCGGGCAGGCGGAGAAGTTCGGGGATGGACCGCTGCTGGGGGGTGAAGTCCGCCCCGTCCAGGGTCTGCTCGGGGCGTTTCCACATGCGCAGGCTGAGGAACAGCACCAGGGTAAGCGCGAACTGCAGCACCGCGATGGTGCGGTAGCCGCCCTGCCATGCGCCCCCGGCCAGGGCCCGCCCCATGATGATGGGGCCGATGCTGGCCCCCACGCCCCACATGCAGTGCAGCCAGCTCATGTGGCGGCTTTCATAATGGAGGGATACATAGTTGTTGAGGGCGGCGTCCACGCTGCCGGCTCCCAGGCCGTAGGGGATGGCCCACAGGCAGAGCTGCCAGAACCGGCCGCTGAAGGAAAAGCCCAGCAGAGCCACGGCGGTGAGCAGCACGCTGTAGGCGGTGACCTTGCCGGTACCCAGGGCGGTGTTGAGTCGGGCACTGGCCAGACTGGACACAATGGTGCAGGCGGAAATGATCATGGAGACGATGCCCGCCCAGGACAGGTCCGCCCCCATCTGGGTGTACATGCTGGGCCACGCAGCGCCCAGCAGGGCATCAGGCAGGCCCAGGCTGATGAAGGCCAGATAGATGATCGGCAATAACAGGGATGCCATACAAATACTCTCCCACCAAAAGATTTCGGTCCTCAAAAACGGACCCACGTGGGAAATTATACCACGAAACGGAGCGGATGCAAGACGGGGCGGACTGCCGAGTTCTGGCAAGCAGGAGCTTGCGGGAGTGTTGTTGTTTTATGGCAGACGGCTGCCTGCGGGAGTGTCCTTCCTTTTGTGACCAAAAGGAAGCGAAAAGTCCCGCCGTTCCGATGCGGCGGCCGCCGGCTGGGGCTGCGGCCCCAGACCCCAAGATGCGGCCACCTGACGACGGCCTATTCACCGGCCTGGGGGCCGGTGAACAAGGAATGGATTTAAAACCATTTCCCGCAAGCTGCTGCTATTGGCAGGCTATGGGTTGGCCGCGGCTTTCCCGTACGGATTTTAAAAAAATTTCCTTGCTCAGGCCCCCCAGGGCCTGAGTAGGCCGTCGTTAGGTGGCCGCACTCCCCGGGTCCAGGGCCGCAGCCCTGGTCGGCGTCCACCGCCTCGAAACGGTGGCGGTTTTTCGGTTCCTTTTTGACGCCAAAAAGGAACAAGTATCCGGCCGGATACCGTTACACCCGGTAGCTGCGAACCTCACCACAAAAAAGGGCCGCGCCTTGCGGCGCGGCCCAAACAGGCAGGATATTTTCCTTTTTTGGCTGTGAAAAGGACTGTTATTGTCAGCGCAGCACCGCGCCCAGATTGGCGGAGGTGACCATGCGGGCATACCGGGCCAGCCAGCCGCTCTTGACGTTGGGTTCGGGGGCCTGGTAGGCCGCTTTGCGGGCGGCCAGTTCCTCGTCGCTGACATGCAGGGTGATGGAGGCATTGGGGATGTCGATCTCGATGGTATCCCCCTCCTTCACCAGACCGATGGGCCCGCCGGACGCCGCTTCCGGGCTGACGTGGCCGATGGCCGCGCCCCGGGACGCGCCGGAGAACCGGCCGTCGGTGATGAGGGCCACGGTGGTGTCCAGCTTCATGCCCGCCAGGGCGCTGGTGGGGTTGAGCATCTCCCGCATGCCGGGACCGCCCTTGGGGCCTTCGTACCGGATGACCACCACGTCCCCGGGGTGGATCTCCCCGTTGTAGATGGCGGTGATGGCGGTCTCCTCGCTGTCAAAGACACGGGCCGGACCGGTGTGGTGCTGCATTTCGGGGGCCACGGCGCTGCGCTTGACCACGCAGCCGTCCGGGGCAATGTTGCCCCACAGAATCTGCAGCCCGCCGTTGACCGAGTAGGGGTTGTCGATGGGCCGGATGGCCTTCTCGTCCAGGATCTTCGCCCCGGCGATGTTCTCGCCCAGGGTCTTGCCGGTGACGGTGGGCACATCCAGGTCCAGCAGCCCCTCCTTGGCCAGCTCGGCCTGCACGGCGGGAATGCCCCCCGCCTCGTACAGATCGGGCATGTGGGTGGGGCCCGCCGGGGCCAGATGGCAGAGGTTGGGAGTCTTGGCGCTGATCTCGTTGAAGAGTTTCAGGTCGATGGGCACCCCCGCCTCATAGGCGATGGCCAGCAGGTGCAGCACCGTGTTGGTGGAACAGCCCAGGGCCATATCGCAGGTCAGGGCGTTGCGGATGGACCGCTCGTTGACGATCTGACGGGCGGTGATGCCCCGGTTGACCAGGTCCATGACGGCCATGCCAGCCCGCTTGGCCAGCTGCAGCCGCTTGGCGTAGACCGCCGGGATGGTGCCGTTTCCGGGCAGGGCGATGCCGATGGCCTCGCACAGGCAGTTCATGCTGTTGGCGGTGTACATGCCGGAGCAGGAGCCGCAGCCGGGGCAGCAGTTGCAGGTGCAGTCCTCCAGCTGTTCGTCATTGATGAGCCCCGCCTTGTAGGCGCCCACCGCCTCGAACATCTTGGAAAGGCTGACCTCCTCCCCGCCGTAGCGGCCGGCCAGCATGGGACCGCCGGAGCAGACCACCGCGGGCACATCCATGCGCACGGCTGCCATGAGCATACCGGGCACGATCTTGTCGCAGTTGGGCACCAGGACCAGACCGTCCAGCTGGTGGGCCATGTACATGGTCTCCACGCTGTCGCAGATCAGTTCCCGGCTGGCCAGGGAATACTTCATGCCGATGTGGCCCATGGCGATGCCGTCGCACACGCCGATGGCGGGCATGAGCACCGGGGTGCCCCCGGCCATACGGATACCGGCCTTGACGGCGTCCGCGATCTTGTCCAGGTTCATGTGACCGGGCACGATCTCACTGTAGGCGGACACCACGCCGATGAGCGGGCGGTCCAGTTCTTCCGGGGTATAGCCCAGGGCGTAGAACAGGCTGCGGTTGGGGGCGCGCTCGGGGCCCTTCTTGACGTTATCGCTGTGCATGGGGCACATCCTCCTCTGCCGCCCGGGGCGGCCGTGCTGTTGTGTTTGGGGTTGGAGCTTACTTCTTCAGCCAGCTCATCATCTGGCGCAGTTCCTTGCCCACCTTCTCGATGAGGTGCTCGGACTGCATCCGGCGCTCGGCCAGGAAGTGGACCTTGCGGCCGCCCTTGGGGCTCATCTCGGTGAGGAACTCGCTGGCGAAGGTGCCGTCCTGGATCTCCTGCAGGACCTTCTTCATCTCCTTGCGGGTCTCGGCGGTGATCAGGCGCTTGCCGGTGCGGTAGTCGCCGTATTCGGCGGTGTTGGAGATGGAGTAGCGCATCTTGTCGAAGCCGCCCTCGTTGATCAGGTCAACGATGAGCTTCATCTCGTGGCAGGTCTCGAAGTAGGCCATCTCGGGGGCGTAGCCGGCTTCCACCAGGGTATCGAAGCCCGCATGGATCAGCTCGCAGACGCCGCCGCACAGGACTGCCTGCTCACCGAACAGGTCGGTCTCAGTCTCTTCCTTGAAGGTGGTCTCCAGGATGCCCGCACGGCCGGCGCCGATGCCGGAAGCGTAGGCCAGAGCGATCTCCTTGGCCTTGCCGGTGTAGTCCTGCTCCACGCAGATCAGGGAGGGGCAGCCCTCGCCTTCGGTGTACAGGCGACGGACGATGTGGCCGGGGCCCTTGGGCGCGATCATGATGACGTCCACGTTTTTGGGCGGGGTGATGGTCTTGAAGTGGATGTTGAAGCCGTGGGCAAAGGCCAGAGCCTTGCCTTCGGTCATGTAGGGAGCGACCTGGCTGTAGTAGATGTCGGCGCAGAGTTCATCCGGCACCAGCATCATGACCACGTCACCGGCCTTGGCGGCTTCCTCCACTTCCATGACCTTGAAGTTGGGATGGGTGGCGGCAAACTCCTCCGCCTTGGCCCAGTGGCCGGAGCCCTTGCGCAGGCCGACGACCACGTTGACGCCGCTTTCGGCCAGGTTTTCGGAGTGGGCGTGGCCCTGGCTGCCGAAGCCGATGACGGCGACGGTCTTGCCGTCCAGCACGCCGAGGTTGCAGTCGGAATCGTAGTACTTGTTGATAGCCATGGGTTCATTTCTCCTTTGCTGATCACATTTTTATAATAAAGGTTTTACCGGGAAACAAATGGGGTCAGGGTGTGGGGCAGTGGGTACCGGGCAGGGGCAGCTGGGCGGCCCGCACTTCCTGGGGCGGTTTCTGCATGTGCTGGTGTTTGCCGCCCCGTTCCAGGGCGGTGACGCCGGTACGGCAGAGCTCCAGGATCTCGTATCCGTCGAACATCTTCAGGAAGGCGTCGATCTTTTCCGGCTTGCCGGTGAGTTCAAAGACCATGCTGTCGGGGGAAAGGTCGATGATCTTGGATTTGTACACCGCCGCGATCTCCCGCAGTTCGGCCCGGTTGGCGGTGGAGCAGGCCACCTTCAGCAGCAGCAGTTCCCGCTGCAGGCTGTTGTCGGCATTGAGTTCAAAGACCTGGCGGGCCACTTCCAGCCGTTCGGTCTGCAGAATCAGCTGTTCGATCTCCTGGTCCTTGCCGTGGGTGGCCACGGTGATACGGCTGACGGCGGGGTCGTTGGTGGCCGACACGGTCAGGCTGTCGATGTTGAAGCCCCGGCGGCAGAACAGGCTGGACACCCGGGCCAGAACACCGTTCTGGTTGTCCACCAGCAGGCTGATGACCCGGCGGCGATCGGCGGGCGGGCCGCTGTGCGTTTCCTTTTTCATGCTGAGCCCTCCTTTATTCCATGATGATGTCGTTGATGTCGCCGCCGCCCGGGATCATGGGCAGCACCCGCTCGTCCTTGCCGATGCGGCAGTCGATCCAGGTGGGGCCGTCCTGCTTCATGGCGTCGGCCAGGGCCTCCCGGAATTCCGTCGGGTTGGTGGCCCGGTAGCCCTTGAGGCCGAAGCCCTCGGCCAGCTTGACGAAATCGGTGTGGCGGTGGGGGTCGGTGGCGGAGTAGCGCCCTTCATAGAAGCTGGTCTGCCACTGCCGGACCATGCCCAGCACCGAGTTGTTGAAGATGACGGTGATGATGGGCAGGTGGTAGCTCACGGCGGTGCAGGCTTCGTTGAGGTTCATGTGGAAGGAGCCGTCCCCGGTGAGCATGATCACCCGCTGGTCCCGGCCCAGGGCCATCTGGGCGCCGATGGCGGCGCCATAGCCGAAGCCCATGGTGCCCAGGCCGCCGCTGGTCAGGAACCCGCGGCTCTTGGTGTGGTGCAGGTACTGGGCCGCCCACATCTGGTGCTGGCCCACGTCGGTGACGTAAACGGCTTCCGGTCCGGCCTGACGGCAGAGCTCGTCAATGAGCTGGTGGGGCCGCAGTTCGGTCTCGCTGTCCAGGGGGTGGTAGTCCACCTTCTGCCAGGAGCGGATCTGTTCCATCCAGAGCTTGTGCTCGGTCTTGTTCACATAGGGCAGGATGGCCTGGAGCACATAGGCGGCGTCCCCGGCGATGCACAGGTCCACATCCACATTCTTGCCCATCTCGCTGGGGTCGATGTCGATCTGGATGATCCTGGCCTTGGAGGCGAAGGTGTCGGGGTTCAGGGCCACCCGGTCGGAGAAGCGGGTGCCCACGGCCAGGACCAGGTCGGCTTCCGCAATGGCCTTATTGGCCGCATAGCCGCCGTGCATGCCCAGCATGCCCAGGTTGTGGGGTTCGCCGTAGCCCAGCACCCCGGCGGCCATGAGGGTGTGGGTGGCGGGCATGCCCGCCTTGATGAGCAGGTCCCGCAGGGGCTGGCAGCCCGCCGCGCTGCGCACGCCGCCGCCGAAGTAGACGATGGGGCGCTGGGCCTGGTTGATCATCTCGGCGGCTTCCTTCACTTCCTCCTCATCCACCCGGGTGACGGTGCGGATGAGTTCGGGGGCCTTGGGGGTGAATTCGCATTTGTTGGCGGTGACATCCTTGGGGATGTCCACCAGCACCGGGCCCTTGCGGCCGCTCTGGGCGATGCGGAAGGCGCTGCGCATGGTGTCGGCCAGGTCCTCCACCCTGCGCACCGTGTAGTTGTGCTTGGTGATGGGCATGGTGATGCCCTCGATGTAGGCTTCCTGGAAGCTGTCCTTGCCGATGAGGCTGGTGGCCACGTTGCCGGTGAAGGCCACCATGGGCACGCTGTCCATGAAGGCGGTGGCGATGCCGGTGACCAGGTTGGTGGCGCCGGGGCCGCTGGTGGCCAGCACCACGCCGGTGCGGCCGGTGGCCCGGGCGTAGCCGTCCGCCGCGTGGGCGGCGCCCTGCTCGTGGGCAGTCAGAACGTTCTGTATTCTATCAGAACTTTTATACAATTCGTCATAAAGGTTCAGTACCGCGCCTCCGGGATAGCCGAAGATGGTATCAACGCCCTGTTCGACCAGAACTTCAACAAAGATCTGTGCGCCGGTCAGCAGCATGGTGGACAACTCCTTTCGTTCCTCTGGATTCCTCTTTTCGTATTTCTTACCCACGGGGCCGAACAACAAGCCCGTAAAGCGTAAAAAAAACAGCCTTTGTCCCCTGTTTCCAAGAGACAAAGGCCGTGTAGGCTCTCTGCGGTACCACTCTTCTTGGCATGGCGTCCATGCCCGCTCACTGGGCTTCTGACAAAGCCCCGCACGGTAACGGGTGCATCCGGGTCCGGTTACTGGACGTTCGCCGGGCCTGCTCCGGGATGACTTCGCGCCCTGCCTGCCCGCTGCCTTGCACCGGCCGGCAGCTCTCTGGTGGTGGTGTGGGGCGTTACTGGTTCCCATCGCTGCAGTTCAGCTGTTTAGCTAAGTAAAGTGTATATAGGATTGTACCGCAATTTTTACCCGATGTCAACAGGATTTTGGTAATTTTCACAAACCCTTGCGCACCGGCGGCTGAGCGTTTATACTGGGGTCAGCCTGCATTTGTCTGTTGGATGTACTAAAGGGGGAGTTTGTATATGACCATCCGTGACCTTTCGGTCCGTCTGGGTTCTCTGGTGGTATTGCGCGGGGTGCTGCGGGACGAAACCGTGGCCCGCTTCACCGCCATGCTACGGGCGGCGCTGGCCTATACCGGGGACGCCGCACCGCTGGCCGACGCCGTGGCCGGTTTTGAGGCGGCGCTTCTGCCCCGGGGGGAGAACTGGAGCCGGGTCCTGCTGGACCTGGTGCTCAATGACGACAACCTGTGCATCCGTCACAGCCAGACGCCCCAGGGCGCCGGAGAGGTGGCGGAGGGCAATCTGGCCCGGGACCTGAGCGTTTTGCAGGCGGCGGGGTCGCTGACCCTGGCGGACCTGCTGGCGCCGCTGGAAGGCGGGGATGCCCTGATGCACCAGATGCCCCTGCCCTGGAAGGTGGAGCCGGAGCTTGTCTATGCCAGGGAGTACGCGGCGCGGCGGCGGCAGGTGCCCCATGCGGGGTACGGGATCTTTGCCCGCTACCATGTCTTTACTTTGGAGGAAGGGGTGCTGACCCCGGTGCGGTACCCGGACCCCCAGCGGCTCAGCGAGCTGCCGGGGTATGAGCGGGAGCGCCAGAAGATCATCGAGAACACCAAGGCCCTGCTTTCGGGGCTGCCGGCGGCCAACGTGCTTTTGTACGGCGACGCGGGCACCGGCAAGTCCAGCACGGTGAAGGCCCTGGCCAATGAATTCCGGGGCGACGGGCTGCGGCTGGTGGAGATCAAGAAGCACCAGCTCTACCAGATGCCGGCGCTGATGGACGACCTGGCGGACAACCCTCTGAAGTTCATCCTTTTCATCGACGACCTGAGTTTTTCCTCCAACGACGACAACTTTGCCGCCCTGAAAGCCATTCTGGAAGGCAGCGTGGGCGGGCGCAGCCGCAACGTGGCGGTGTACGCCACCTCCAACCGGCGGCACCTGGTCAAGGAGACCATGTCCGACCGCACGGCGGGGGATGACATCCACGCGGGGGATACCCGCCAGGAGCTGATGAGCCTGTCCGCCCGGTTCGGGCTGACGGTGACCTTCCAGCGGCCGGACAAGGCGCTGTACGAGACCATCGTCATGGACCTTGCCGCCCGCTGCGGGGTGCAGATGCCCTCCGACCAGCTGATGATGCGGGCCGAAGCCTTCGCCCTGCGGGCCGGGGGCCGCAGTCCCCGGGTGGCCAAGCAGTTTGTGGAACTGCTGGCCGGCGGGGTGCAGCTGTAACCCTTATATTCGTTTGCGTCCCGGCGTATGCCGGGGCGTTTTTTGTTGCCAAGAACCTTCCGCAGCGGATTTTTAAATCCATTCCTTGCTCACCGGCCCCAGCCGGTGAGTAGGCCGTCGTAAGGTGGCCGCAGCTCAGCGGGGCAAGGTTCTTCACCCAACCAATGGCCGCTGTTCGCGGCCGGGTGATAGAGGAATCAACACTTCGTGTTGTTTTTCCTATCGTGCCGGACACGATAGGAAAAGCCGCAGCCCTGGTCGGCGTCCACCGCATCGAAACGGTGGCACTTTTTCGCTTCCTTTTTGGTGACAAAAAGGAAGGACTGAACGGCAGGCAGCCGTCTGCCCGCAAGCCAGGAAGTAAAATCGGGTTACGCCCTCTCGCTGACCAGCGCGAACCCTTCCTCCCGCAGCCGGGTCTTGATCTGCTCGATCTGGGCGGCGTCCCGGGTCTCCAGACCCAGTTTGAGGAAGCAGCTGGTGATGGCCATGTTGGTATCGCCCCGGTCGTGGTGGACCGATACGATGTTGGCCCCGCAGGCGGAAACGATATCCGAAACCTTCAGCAACTGGCCCGGTTTGTCCTCCAGGGCGATCATCAGGCTGGCGGTACGCCCGCTCATGATCAGGCCGCGGGTGATGACCCGGGACAGGATGTTCACGTCGATGTTGCCGCCGGACAGCAGGCACACCGTCTTTTTGCCCGCAATGGGCAGCTTGCCGAAGAGGGCCGCGGCCACCGGGGTGGCGCCGGCGCCCTCCGCCACCAGCTTCTGGTTCTCCATCAGGGCCAGGATGGCGGCGGCGATCTCGTCCTCGCTCACCGTGACGATGTCGTCCACATACTTCTGGATCAGTTCAAAGGTTTTCTCGCCCGGGGTCTTGACCGCGATGCCGTCGGCGAAGGTGTCCACCCGGTCCAGGGTCTCGTACACCCCGTCGTGGTAGGCCTGGTACATGCTGGCCGCACCCGCCGCCTGCACGCCGTAGATCTTCACCTCCGGGCGCAGGCTCTTCACCGCCATGGCCACCCCGGCGATCAGGCCGCCGCCCCCGATGGGCACGATGACCGCCTCCACGTCCGGCAGCTGGTCCAGGATCTCCAGCCCGATGCTGCCCTGTCCCGCCATGACCAGCTCATCGTCATAGGGGTGGATGAAGGTCATGCCGGTCTCCTTCTGCAGTTCCACCGCCCGGTCGTGGGCGTCATCATAGGTGCCCTTGACCAGTTCCACCCGGGCGCCCAGCCGCTTGGTGCTCTCCACCTTCATAATAGGAGCGCCGTCGGGCATGCACACCACGCTGGGAATGCCCAGCCGGGTAGCCGCCAGCGCCACGCCCTGGGCGTGGTTGCCCGCCGAGCAGGCAATGACCCCGTGGACCCGCTCTTCCTCGCTGAGCTGGCTGATCTTGTAATAGGCGCCCCGCAGTTTGAAGCTGCCGGTGACCTGCAGGTTCTCGGTCTTCAGATACAGTTCACTGTCGCTGTGCAGGCGTTCGGCCGCGATCAGGTCGGTGCGGCGGGCCACATCCCGCAGTACAAAGGCGGCATGATAGATCTTGTCGAGCGTGAGCATGGACGTCCTTCCCTTCCTTGGTTCCTGCCCGCCGCCCCCAAGAGTGCGGGAAAGCGGCCCGGCAGTTGCACCGGGCCGCTTTCCCGTCTCCCCTTTGAGGCGTCGAGCGTATGAGCATGATTATAGTTGAACGCAATTGATTTGTAAAGTGAATTCTATTCACCATGTACGCATACGGCGTGCAGACGTACAAAATCCGGTTTTCTTTTTGTGGAACCCGCCCAAAACTGTTTTTGCCCGGTCCCGGGCGGCCTCGTTTTTCCCGCCGGCCGCCGGCAGGGGGGATTTTTCCTCCTTTGTGCTTGTACGACAAACCAGCCAAAAAAACTGCCCCATTCTTGTGCTTGTATACACTTTTGCGCCGCCCCGGTTTCGTTTATAATAAGATTGTATACAAGGTCAGGAGGACAGTGTGTTCCCCCTTTCCCATCCGAAAAAACACAGGGAGGTCTTTGCCGCATGGATATCCGTTATTCCTGCAACCAGCGCGATTTTAAGCGTTACACCACCGAAGAGACCCGCAATGAGTTCCTCATCACCGGTCTGTACAAGGCCGACGAGGTCGTGGCCGTTTACTCTCATGTTGACCGCATGGTCACCCTGGGCTGCATGCCCGTGCATGAGACCGTGTCCATCGACAAGGGCATTGATGTCTGGGCCAACTTCGGCACCCATTATTTCCTGGAGCGCCGGGAAGTGGGCATGTTCAACATCGGCGAAGGCGCCGGCGTTGTCACCGCCGATGGCGTGGAATACCCCATGAACTACAAGGACTGCCTGTACATCACCCAGGGCACCAAGGAAGTCACCTTCCGCAGCGTGGACCCCGAAAAGCCGGCCAAGTTCTACATGGTGTCCGCCCCGGCCCACTGCCGCTATGAGACCAAGCTCATCACCATTGAGGAAGCGGCCAAGCGGCCCCTGGGCAGCCTGGAGACCTGCAACAAGCGCACCATCAACCAGTTCATCCATCCCAGCGTGCTCAAGACCTGCCAGCTGTCCATGGGCATGACCTGCCTGGAACCCGGCAGCAACTGGAACACCATGCCCAGCCACACCCACGAGCGCCGCATGGAGATCTACACCTACTTTGAGATCCCCGAAGGTCAGGCGGTCTTCCACATGATGGGCGAACCCACCGAGACCCGCCACATCCTGATGCACAACTACGACGCGGTGATCAGCCCGTCCTGGAGCATCCACAGCGGCGTGGGCACGTCCAACTACACCTTCATCTGGGCCATGGGCGGCGAGAACATGGAATTTGACGACATGGACAACATCGCCACCACCGACCTGCGCTGATTCTATCACCCCGGTTCCCGGCGCCGCTGCGCGGCGCCTTGAATACAATGCAACAAACAATGGGAGGTTTTAACATGTCTGTTTGCACTCCGAAATCTTTTGACCTGACCGGCAAGATCGCCCTGATCACCGGCGCTTCCTACGGCATCGGCTTTGCCATCGCCACCGCCATGGCCAACTGCGGCGCCACCATCGTCTTCAACGACATCAAGCAGGAACTGGTGGACAAGGGTCTGGCTGCCTACAAGGAAGCCGGCATCGACGCTCACGGCTACGTCTGCGACGTCACCGACGAGGACGCCGTCAACGCCTTCATCAAGAAGGTCACCGAAGAAGTGGGCCACATCAACATCCTGGTCAACAACGCCGGCATCATCAAGCGCATCCCCATGTGCGAGATGAGCGCTGCCCAGTTCCGTCAGGTCATCGACGTTGACCTGAACGCTCCCTTCATCGTCTCCAAGGCTGTCATCCCCGACATGATCGAGCAGGGCGGCGGCAAGATCATCAACATCTGCTCCATGATGAGCGAGCTGGGCCGTGAGACCGTCTCCGCCTACGCTGCTGCCAAGGGCGGCCTGAAGATGCTGACCAAGAACATCGCTTCCGAGTACGGCGCCTACAACATCCAGTGCAACGGCATCGGACCCGGCTACATCGCCACCCCGCAGACCGCTCCTCTGCGTGAGATCCAGCCCGACGGTTCCCGTCATCCCTTCGACCAGTTCATCGTCTCCAAGACCCCGGCCGGCCGCTGGGGCGAGGCGGAAGACCTGGGCGGCCCCGCCGTCTTCCTGGCTTCCGAAGCTTCCAACTTCGTCAACGGTCTGGTCCTGTACGTGGACGGCGGCATCCTGGCCTACATCGGCAAGCAGCCCGGCTGATCCCGCACACCTTTATCCCTCTGACACAAAAACAGCCGTTCCCGGCGGGGAACGGCTGTTTTTTTATTGCATCCCGCCCAGAATGGTACACACGTCCTCCGGGTCCAGCCGTTCCCCCACCCCGGGAGCGTGCAGCCGCAGCCACGCCTCCTGCACCGCGTCCTGGGCCAGGGCCTTGTCCCCGCCCAGCACGGCGGCGGCCACGGCGCAGAGGCGGGCATACCGGGCATGATACACCCGGGCCAGTGTTTCTTCTGCGGATTGCCGGTCCTTTCCGCCAGACAGTCCCATGTGCGCCCTCCTTTCCTGTGAGGTCCCTCACTTCCCGTACACCCTGCCCCGCCCTTTTGTGACAGGTTTTTCTTTTTTATTCTCAGAAACACAAAAAGCCGCTTTCCGGAACCTCTGCCCCGGAAAGCGGCTGCTGTTTTTCTGTTTACTTTTCGATTTCCGTGAGGATGCCGCTGTCGGCGATGGCCTGCACCGCCTGCCGGATGACCTCCTCGGTCAGGGTCAGGGCAAAACGGACATACCCTTCCCCCGAAGGCCCGAAGCTGGAACCGGGGGTGCAGATGACCCCGGCCTCCTGGATGAGGGCCATGCAGAAGTCCATGCTGCTGTGCCAGCCCGCGGGCAGGGGCGCCCAGACGAACATGCTGCCGTGGCTGTCCGGCACCGGCCAGCCGATGGACCGCAGCCCGCCGCACAGGGCATCCCGTCGGGCCTGGTAGACGCCGCACTGGGCGCGCACCCCGTCCAGGGGTCCTTCCAGGGCGGCCACGGCGGCCTTCTGGATGGGGGCGAACATGCCGAAGTCGATCTGGGTGCGCAGCTTCTTGCAGGCGGCCACCACGTCCGGCCGCCCCACCAGGAAGCTGATGCGGGCGCCGGTGACATTGAAGCTCTTGCTCAGGGAGAAGAACTCCACCGCCACCTCCTCGGCGCCGGGGGTGTTGAAGACGCTGTGGCCCACCGCGCCGTCAAAGATGATGTCGCTGTAGGCGTTGTCGTGCACCAGCAGGATGTTGTAGGTGCGGCAGAAATCCACGATCTCTTTGTACAGTTCCGGGGTGCCGATGCTGCCCACCGGGTTGGCGGGCAGAGAGACGATCATCAGCTTGGCCTTGCGGGCCACCTCTTCCGGGATGCTGTGCACGTCGGGCAGGAAGTTGTTTTCCGCCGTCAGGTGGTAGAACCAGGGCACACCCCCGCCCAGCCGCATGCCGGTCATGAAGACGGGGTAGCAGGGATCGGGCAGCAGCACGGTGTCCCCCTCGTTGAGCAGGGCCAGACCCAGGTGGCCGATGCCGTCCTGGCTGCCGGAAAAGCTCATCACCTTGTCCGGCGTGATGCCCTTGACCCCGAACCGGCGCTCATAGTAATGGCCCACGGCCTCCAGCATCTCGGGCAGGTCCCGCAGGGTGTACTTCCAGTTTTCGTCCTGGGCGGCGGCGTCCAGCAGCGCCTGCTTGATGTGGGGCGCGGGCGGAAAATCCGGTGTGCCCACCGAAAGATTGTACAGCGTGCGCCCTTCGGCTTCCAGGGCGATCTTCTTGTCGTTCAGTGCCGCAAAGATCTCCGGTCCGAACAGGTCCAGCCGCTTTGAAAATTCCATGGCTCCCATGGGTAAAAGCCCCCTCATTGCCTTTTTCAGGAAATTTTTGTCGGTTGTTTTATTGTAGCACTCTCCTCCCCGCCATGCAAGGGCGGCGGGTAGGCAGGGGCGGGCATCCGTGGTATAATAAGGTACAATTCCAAAAATGGGGAGGTGTCTGCCGTGGTACAGGCGATTCTTTTGGGCAGCGGGGCCACAAGGCCGCTGCCTGACCGGGCACTGGCGGCCTTGTGGCTGCAGACGGCCGGCCGGGGGCTGCTGTTCGATTGCGGGGAGGGCACCCAGGTGTCGGCCCAGCGGTACGGGGCGAGCCTGTACAAGCTGGACACCCTGCTGCTCACCCACTACCACGGGGACCATCTCTTCGGCCTGCCGGGGCTGCTGCAATCCATGGCGGCCCTGGGCCGCACCGACCCGGTGACGGTGGCCGGCCCCCCGGGGCTGGATACCGTTCTGGACGCGGTGCTGACCCTGGCAGGGCCGCTGCCCTTTGCCATCCGCCGTCATACCTTTGCGGAAGGCCGGGGCACCCTGGCCCTGTGCGGCGGGGCGAGCATCACCGCCTTTCCCGCCCTGCACCGGGTGCCCTGCTGCTCCTACCTGTATACCTTGCCCCGGGCCGGACGGTTTGACCCCGGCAAGGCCCGGGCCCTGGGCATTCCGGTGGCTCTCTGGCGGACCTTGCAGGCGGGCTGCCCCGCCGGGGGCTTCACCCCCGACCAGGTGCTGGGCCCCGCCCGCCGTGGACTGCGCATCCTCTATGCCACCGACACCGGCCCCACCGAGGAACTGTGCCGTCAGGCCCGGGGGGTGGACCTGCTCTGCATGGACGCCACCTACGCCGACGACGCCGACGCCCCCAAAGCGCGGCTGTACGGCCATGCCACCTGCGCCGAGGCCGGGACCCTGGCGGCACAGGCCGGCGTGCGGCGGCTGTGGCTGACCCATTACAGCGCCGCCGTCACCGACCCGGAACCGGGTCTGGCCGCCGCCCGGGCCCGTTTTCCCGGTGCGGAGGCGGGGTTCGACGGCAAGACCCTGACCCTCACCTTTGAAGACCCCGGAAAGGACATTCCATGAAAGCTTCCACCAGGCAAAACCTGATTTTTCTGGCCGTGGTGCTGGCCGTCATCGGCGGGCTGCTGTTCTGGCGGTACACCGCCCGACAGTCCGGCGGCGCCGGCACCGAAGCTGTGCTCCAGTACGGTGACCCCGCCCGGGAGATGCGCATTCCCCTGGACAAGGACGCCACCTATGACGTGGACACCGGATTTTACACCATTCATCTGCAGGTATGGGACGGGGGCATCGCTTTTGTGGACAGCCCCTGCCCCGACCATCTGTGCGAAGGGTTCGGCACCCTGCGCAGGGTGGGGGACTGGGCGGCCTGTCTGCCCGCCCGGGCCAGCCTGACCATCGTTGACTGACCGCAAACAGAAAGGACCAACCATGAACGCCACCTACAAACAAGTGACCAAAGCCCGCTACATCCGCCAGGTCAGCGACCTGGCCCGGGAGATCTTTGTACAGCATTACACCAAACTGACCCCCAAGGTCGCGGCCCAGCTGGCCGAGGCCTGGCAGAACGAGGACCTGACCGACGATGAGGTCCACTGCGGGGCGGTGAACTACTTCCTCATCTATCTGGGCAGCGAGGCGGTGGGCTATTTTGCCCTGGACCTGCGCCCGGTGGGGGCGGTGTGCATCAGCCGGCTGTTTCTGCTGGAAAAAGCCCGGGGCAGGGGCATCGGCCGGGGCGTGGTGGCCTACGCCCAGAAACTGGCCGAGGGCGACGGCCGCAGCCGGCTGTATATGCAGGTATGGGCCAAGGACCTGAAGGCCGAGGGCTTCTGCAAACGGTGCCGGTTCCGTCCCGCCGGGGTGGAACCGGTGGAGGTACTGCCCGGGGTGACCCTGGACATCAAGACATGGGAGAAACTGTGGCGATGAAATTTCTGCATCTTGGGGACCTGCACCTGGGCAAGCGGGTGAACGGGTTCGATTTTCTGGAGGACCAGCGCTATATCCTGGCCCAGATCCTGGACCTGTGCGGGGCGCAGGGCGTGGAGGCGGTGGTGCTGGCGGGGGACATCTATGACGCCGCCCTGCCCCCTGCCGGCGCCGTGACCCTGCTGGACTGGTTCCTGACCGAACTGACCGACAGAAACATCCAGGTGCTGGCGGTGTCCGGCAACCACGACAGCCCCGACCGCCTGGATTACGCTTCCGCCCTGCTGGCCCGCCAGGGCGTGCACATTGCGGGACGGTTCACCGGGAAGGTGCGGATCGCCGCGCTTTCCGGGGATGTCCCGGTGGAATTCTGCCTGCTGCCCTTTTTGCGTCCGGCCACCGTGCGCCATTACCTGCCGGACGAGGGCATCGTCAACCAGGACACCGCCGTGGCCGCCGCGCTGGCCACCCTGCCGCCCCGGCGCGACGGGGTCAGCCGGGTGCTGGTGGCGCACCAGACGGTCCTGGGCTGGGGCAGCGTGCCCCAGTGCGCGGGCAGCGAGAGCATTGCCGCCGAGATGAGCGGTGCGGATGTGAACATCGGCACCCTGGACGCGGTGAGCGCCGCCCGCTTTACCGAGAACGGCGGCTTCGACTATGTGGCCCTGGGCCACATCCACCGGCCCCAGACCGCCGGGGCGCCGAACATCCGGTATGCCGGTGCGCCCCTGTGCTACAGCCTGGACGAGGCCGGTGCTCAGAAGAGCGCCGTGCTGGTGACCTTGACCCCTGCCGGGGCCGAGACCGAACTGCTGCCCCTGCAGCCCCTGCGGGCCATGCGCCATCTGACCGGGCCCCTGGCCGAGCTCACCGACCCCGCCCGGGTCACCGACCCGGAGGACTACATCTGGGCCACCCTCACCGACGACACCCCCCAGCCCGACGCCATGGCGGTGCTGCGGGCGGCCTATCCCAACGCCATGCGGCTGGACTACGCCCCCCGGGGCGCCGCCCCGGACTGGCAGGCCGAGACCGCCGCGACGGTGCGCCGCAAGAGCTTTGAGGAGCTGTTCAGCGACTTTTTTGAACAGATGAACGGCCGCTCCCTCACCGAGGAGGAGCGCCACATCCTGAACGAGATGCGAGAGGAGGGACCCCTGTGAAACCGCTGCGTCTGACCCTGTGCGCCTTCGGTCCCTACGCGGGGCGCACCACCCTGGACCTGACCGGATTCGGGTCCGGGGGCCTGTTCCTCATCAGCGGGGACACCGGCGCGGGCAAGACCGCCCTGTTTGACGCCATCACCTACGCCCTGTACGGGGAGACCACCGGTGCCTACCGCTCCCCGGAAATGCTGCACAGCGATTTTGCCGACCCCAAAGAGGAGACCTTTGTGGAGCTGACCTTCTCCCACCGGGGCCGGACCTACACCGTGACCCGTTCCCCCGAACAGACCCGCAGGAAGCAGCGGGGAGAGGGCTTTACCACCGTTCCCGCCCGGGCCAGCCTGGTGCGCCAACCGGAAGAACCGGTGACCGGCACCCGGGCGGTGACCGGCGCCGTCTGCACCCTGCTGGGCATCGACGCCCGACAGTTTGCCCAGATCTCCATGATCGCCCAGAACGACTTTGCCCGCCTGCTCAACGCCTCCAGCGCCGAGCGGGCCGACATTCTGCGCCAGGTGTTTGACACCGGTGCGTACCAGAAACTGGGCATCAACATCCGCAACCGGGCCGCCGAGGCCGCCCGGCTCGCCGCAAACGCCGGCGACATGGTCCTTGCCCAGCTGAACCGGCTGGAGCCGGTGCCCGGAGCGCCGGAAAATGACGCCATCCGCGACATTATCAACGAGTTCGACCCGTACAAAGCGGTGGGAATCCCGCCCCTGGTCCGGGCGGAGATCGCCGCCGACGAGGCAGCCTGCCGCACCGGGGAAAAGACCCTGGCCCAGCGGGATGCCGCCGTAACCGCAGCCGCCGCCCGGGCCGAGGCCGCCCGACAGGCCGCCGCCCTGCGGGGCCGGCTGCAGGCCGCCGAGAAGGAGGCCGACCAGCTGCGGGCCCAGGCCCCCGCCCTGCGGGCGGACTGGGACAAGACCGAAGCCCGCCGGCCGGAGCTGGAGACCCTGGGGGCGCGCCTGTCCGCCCTGGACGAGCTGGTGCCCAAATACGAGGCTCTTTCCGCCGCCGGGGCCGCGGCCCTGACCGCACAAAAGAGTCTTGCCGCCGCCCGGACCGCCGAAGCCAAAGCCCGTCAGGCCGTCCAGACCTGGGAGCAGCGCAGGGCCGACACCGACAAGGCCCTGGCCGCCTGCGGGGAGCCGGAGGCAGAGGTGGCCCGCCAGGAAGCCCTGGAACAGACCGCCGAAGGCCTGCGCCGGGACTGTGATGCCCTGCTCACCGACTGGAACGTGTGGCAGCGGGCGGAGACCGAGTACACCGACCGGCAGACCGTCTATCTGGCCAAGCAGCGCACCGCCGACGAGACCGCCGCCCGCAGCGCCGACCTGCAGCGGCAGCTCAACGCCGCCCGGGCCGGCCTGCTGGCCCAGACCCTGCAGGAGGGCGCCCCCTGCCCCGTCTGCGGCGCCACCCATCACCCGGCCCCCGCCGCCCTGGACCCCGGCCATGTGACCGAGGCTGACTGTGAGGAGGCCGCCGCCCTGGCCGCCCGGGCCGCCCGCACCGCCGCCGACGCCAGCGTCAAGGCCGGACAGGCCGCCGCCCGCTGCAAGGTGCTGCGGGAAAATCTGTACAAAAGTGCCCACGACTTTTTTGGCAAACGGCACAAATTCTACGCCGGGGCCCCCGCCGCCCAGCTGGATGCTGCCGGCCTGCGGGCGGCTTTGTCCGACCAGTCCGCAGCCCTGGAACGGGGGCTGGCCCAGGTGCGGGCCGCCCTGCAGCAGGCCCGGACCCGGGCGGCCCGCCGCGCCCAACTGACCCGGCAGGCTGCCGCCCTGCAGACCCAGGGGCCGGAGCTGAACGCCGCCCTGACGGCAGCCCAGGCGGCCGCGGCCCGGGCCCAGGCGGACCTGGCGGCCGCCGAAGCCCGCCAGGAGGAGCTGCGCAAGGGTCTGCCCTACCCGGACCGGAAGGCCCTGACCCAGGAGCGCCGCCGGGTGGCCGGGGAGCGGGACGCCCTGAGCGCCGCCCTGAACACCGCCGGCCAGCAGCGCGCCGCCTTTGAGGCCCGCCTCAGCGAGGCCCAGGGCAGGGCCGGCGCCCTGAAAAAGGAGGCCGCTTCCGCCCAGGCGGCCCCCGACCCGGCAGCCGCCCAGGCCGAGCTGGAAAAGGTCCAGGCCGCCCGGGACGAACTGCGCCGCACCCTGCAGGTCACCACCCACCGGCTGGCCACCAACCGGGACGGTCTGGCCGCCCTGGAAAAGGCCCTGGCCGAGGCAGAGACCGCCCGGGCCCGTAGCGCCATGCTGGACAACCTCTCCCGCACCATCAACGGCAACCTGGCCGGCAAGCCCAAACTGCCCTTTGAGCAGTATGTGCAGGCCTTCTACTTTGACGGGGTGGTGGCCGCCGCCAACCGGCGGTTCAGCCGCATGACCGGCGGCCAGTACCGCCTTTTGCGGCACAGCGGCGGCAGCATCGCCGCCAAGACCGCCCTGGACCTGGATGTTTTCGACGCCTACACCGGCAAAAGCCGTCCGGTGGGCAGCCTTTCGGGCGGGGAGAGCTTCCTGGCCTCCCTGAGTCTGGCCCTGGGCATCAGCGACACCATCCAGCAGAACGCCGGCGGTGTGCAGGTAGATACCCTCTTCGTGGACGAGGGCTTCGGTACCCTGGACTCCGAGGCCCTGGAAAAAGCCATCGAGACCCTCACCGCGCTGGCCGGTTCGGACAAGCTGGTGGGCATCATCAGCCATGTGGAATCCCTGCAGGACCGGGTGCGCCGCAAGATCCTGGTGCACAAGACCCGCCAGGGCAGCTGCGTGGAAGTCCTCACCGATTGACCCCAAAGGAGGGTTTGTATGTCCCAATCCCTTTTGCAGGCGCAGCTGGAAGCCTGTGCCAGAGCCGCCTATCCCCTGCACATGCCGGGGCACAAGCGCCGGTGCGCCCCTGCCCCGGGGCTTTCCTGCGCGGCCTGGGACACCACCGAGGTCCCCGGCACCGACGACCTGCACGACGCCGACGGCATCCTGGCCCAGGCCATGGCCCGGGCCGCCGCCCTGTGGGGGTCCCGCCGCTGCTGGTTCCTGGTAGGCGGCAGCACCTGCGGGCTGCTGGCGGCCATCCGGGCCGCCGCCCCCTGGGGCAGCGAGATCCTCTGCGCCCGCAACTGCCACAAATCCGTCTACCACGCCATCGAGCTGTGCGGGCTGCGGCCGGTCTGGCTCACCCCGCCGGTGGACCGGGCCTTCGGGGTGTACGGCAGCCTCTCCCCCGCCACGGTGGCGGACGCCCTGGCCGCCCACCCCGGTGCGGCCTGCGTGGTGCTCACCAGCCCCACCTATGAGGGGGTCCTCAGCGACATAGCCGCCATTGCGGACCTCTGCCATGACCGGGGCATCCCCCTGGTGGTGGACGAGGCTCACGGCGCCCACTATCTGCCCGCCGCCGCGGAATACGGCTGGCAGGGCGGGGCGGTGGCGGCGGGGGCGGACCTGGTGGTCCAGAGCGCCCACAAGACCCTGCCCAGCCTGACCCAGACCGCCCTTTTGCAGCTGAACGGCACCCGCATCGACCCCGACGAGGTGGAGCGGCAGCTGGATGTGTTCGAGACCAGCTCCCCCTCCTATCCCCTGATGGTCAGCCTGGACGGCTGCGTTACCCAGATGGCGCAGGAGGGCCCCGCCCTCTTTGCCCCATGGCGGGAACGGCTGGACCGGTTTTCCGCCGCCGCAGCGTCCCTGAAGCACCTGCGGGTGCTCTGCCACGGCACCGACACCCTGGCCGCCCACCCCGGCTTTTTTGCCCATGACAGCGGCAAAATCCTCGTGAACGGGGCCGCCGCCGGACTGACCGGCGGGGAGATGGCCCGGATCCTGCGGACCGCCTACGGCTTTGAGACCGAGATGGCCTGCGGCTATAACCTGCTGGCCATGACCAGCGTCTGCGACGCCCCGGATGCCCTGGACCGTCTTGCCCGGGCCCTGCTGGCCCTGGACGCCCGGGCCGTTCCCGCCCCGGCGCCCGAGTCCCCGGGCCTCTGCCCGCCGGGGGAGGCCGTCTGCACCATTGCCCAGGCGGTGCGCCTGCCCCGCCGGGAACAGCCCCTGGCCGAAGCCGAAGGCGCCGTGGCCGCCGAGTACGTCTGGGCTTACCCGCCAGGGGTGCCCCTGATCGCCCCCGGGGAGCGGGTGACCCCGGCCTTTGTTTCCGCCTGCGCTGCCCTGGAAGAAGCCGGCACTGCCCTGCACCACACCGTGGCCAGAACACCGGGCACGCTGGCCGTCTGCCACCCCGCCAAGCCTTGACAACCCTGCGGCGCCCGTGTACAATAAAACCATACCAATATAAAAGGGGTGACTGTTTTATGAAGCACATCCAGACTCTGAACACCCGTGACATGGCCAAGAGCCTGCAGAACGGCGGTTGCGGCGAGTGCCAGACTTCCTGCCAGAGCGCCTGCAAGACCAGCTGCGGCATTGCCAACCAGCCCTGCGAAAAGAAGTAATCTTTTTTCTGGCTTGTCTGCCGGGACATCCCCCTGCTTTCGCGCGGGGTTGTTCCGGCATTTTGTTTGCACACACGCACTTTGCGTTTTTGAAAAAGAGTAAGGGGTTTCCAATGATCCATCAGTACAAATTGAACGGCTACAACATCGTGGTGGACGTGTACAGCGGCAGCGTGCACGCGGTGGACGACGTGGCCTACGACGCCATCGCCCTTGTGGATGCCGGGGTTGCCCGGGACGCAGCCATCGAACAGCTGGCCGCCAAGTATGCGGACCACCCGGAAGTGACCCGGGAAGACATCCAGGACTGCTTTGCGGACATCGATGAGCTCACCGCCGCCGGACAGCTGTTCGCCCCGGACATCTACGCCGACCACGCCTTTGACTTCAAGAACCGGTCCACGGTGGTCAAGGCCCTGTGCCTGCATGTGGCCCACACCTGCAACCTGAACTGCGAGTACTGTTTTGCGGCCCAGGGCAAGTTCCACGGCGAGGCGGGTCTCATGAGCTTTGAGACCGGCAAGCGGGCGCTGGATTTCCTCATCGAGCATTCCGGCACCCGCCACAACCTGGAAGTGGACTTTTTCGGCGGCGAACCGCTGATGAACTTTGAAGTCTGCAAGCAGCTGGTGGCCTACGCCCGCAGCATCGAGAAGGAAAAGGGCAAGAATTTCCGCTTCACCCTGACCACCAACGGCATCGGCATCACCGACGAGGTCATCGAGTGGGCCAACAAGGAATGCTACAATGTGGTTTTGTCCCTGGACGGCCGCAAGGAGGTCAACGACCGGTTCCGCAAGGACCTGGCGGGCAACGGCAGCTACGACCGCATCGTGCCCAAGTTCCAGAAGCTGGTCAAGGCCCGGGGCGGCAAGGGCTATTACATGCGGGGCACCTTCACCCACTACAACACCGACTTCACCAACGATCTGTTCCACATGGCCGACGATCTGGGCTTTGCGGAGCTGTCCATGGAGCCGGTGGTGGCCAAGCCCGGTGACCCGGAAGCCCTGACCGAGGCCGACCTGCCGGTGCTGTTTGACCAGTACGAGCTGCTGGCCAAGGACATGCTCCGCCGGGAGAAGGCGGGCAAGCCCATCACCTTCTACCATTACATCCTGGACCTGGAGCACGGCCCCTGCATCTACAAGCGGATCTCCGGCTGCGGGTCCGGCACCGAGTACATGGCCGTGACCCCCTGGGGCGACCTGTACCCCTGCCACCAGTTCGTGGGCGACCCGGCCTACAAGCTGGGCGACATCTGGAACGGGGTGACCAACACCGCTTTGCGGGACGAGTTCAAGATGTGCAACGTCTATGCCCGCCCGGACTGCAAGGATTGCTGGGCCCGTCTGTACTGCGCCGGCGGCTGTGCCGCCAACGCCCTGCACGCCACCGGGGACATCCACGGGGTGTATGAGTACGGCTGTCAGGTCTTCCGCAAGCGCATCGAGTGCGCGCTGATGATCAAGGTGGCGGAGAGCCTGGACCCCGAGCTGGCCAAGAATGCCGCCCCGGCGCCTGCCCAGGACGACTGCGACGGCTGCAGCAGCTGTGCGGACTGATTTCCAAACAAAAAAAGAGGTTTCCCCCTGGTTTATGAGGGGAACCTCTTTTTTTGTTTGCTGTTTTCGGGAAGATGGTGTTCCTTGCCGGGGGAACGGCATCTTGCCGTTTAGTCCTTCCTTTTCGTGCCCGAAAAGGAAGCGAAAAGGGCCCGCCGTTCCGATGCGGCGGCCGCCGGCTGGGGCTGCGGCCCCAGACCCCGAGATGCGGCCACCTGACGACGGCCTATTCACCGGCCTGGGGGCCGGTGAACAAGGAAGGAATTTAAAACCATTTCCCGCAAGCTGCTGCTATTGGCAGGCTATGGGTTGCCAGCTGCTTTCCCGTACGGATTTTAAAAAATTTTCCTTGCTCAGGCCCCCCAGGGCCTGAGTAGGCCGTCGTAAGGTGGCCGCACTCCCCGGGTCCAGGGCCGCAGCCCTGGTCGGCGTCCACCGCCTCGAAACGGTGGCGGTTTTTCGGTTCCTTTTTGACGCCAAAAAGGAACAACTCTCCCGCAAGCTCCCGCTTGCCAAAAAAAGAACGTCTCCCCCGCAAGCACCCGCTTGCCGGAACCCGGCAGCCTCCCGTCTGCCAAAAAAGCAAAGCCCCCGGCATCACTGCCAGGGACTAATAAGATTTATTTGCTTCTTGCCAGCGCCGGCCGCAGACGGCGGGTGCGGGTGTAGACCATCTCCTGCACCGCACACATCTTGTCGGCCAGACAGACCAGCCAGGCTTCGGTGCAGGCCGGGGGCACCGGGGTCAGGGGGAACATGTGGCGCAGGATCACGTTCTGTTCCACCTCGTCCAGGTCCCAGTCCTGCAACGCGTTCTTCAACGCCGTGCGGGGATGGGTGAACCCGTGCAGGCGGTGGCTGTCGTCCTTTTCGTGCCAGTCATACAGGAAGTAGTCGTGGAGCAGGGCACCGCGGATCAGGCTTTCCCGGTCCACCTGTACCCCGAAAGCATCGGCCAGACGGCAGCTCAGCGCCGCCACCCGGACACAGTGTTCGTACACACTCACCCCGCCATGCTGGATAAAGTCATGGGTGCGGGCGTAGCGGCCTTCGCGCTCCAGACGCTTGGCCACGGCGGAAATTTCAAGAGCCAGGTTGGTCACCTGCATCGGCGTTCCTCCTTTGTAAGGTCCGTCATCGGGAAAAGCCAACATTCATTCCATTAGCTATTATACAGGCCCCGGCCGCCTTTGCAAGCACCCAACTGTAAAATGTTTGTTAAATCGGCGTTTTTTGGCCAATCAGCTGAACATGACCACATCTTCCACCGGTTTTTCGGCAGGTTCCACAGCCAGGGCGGTGAGCACCGGACCGGTGGAGTCGGGGGTCTGGCCCTTGTAGATGGGATGGAACTTGATGGCCACCTTGGCGGTCAGGGTGATCCAGTCCCGCTGTTTCAGGGTCTTGTAGGCGTCGTACTTGCAGGGGAAGCCCACAAACTGGATGTCCTGCACGCAGCAGGTCATGGCGAACCGCCCGGGCACGAAAGAATCCTTGCCCGCCCGGGAAGTCTGGCACACCTGGGCCAGGAACTTCACCGTCTTGCCGTTGTATTTGTCCGGCTCGTCCATGCAGTCCATATACCAGATGCCGAAAAACTCCGCCGGGATCTCGATGACCGGGGCGTTCACGTCAAAGGGCAGGGGGTCGGGGATATCATCGTAGGCCACCGAGCCGTCCTTGAACTCGTAGGCGATGTCACACCGGCGGCTGGCCTGCCGCACCAGCTTGTGGATGAGCTGGCGGCTCTCGTCGTCGTTCACCGCCTCCGCCCGGTTGACCACCAGCAGCTCGCTGGTGCGCAGCTTGTCCAGCAGCAGGGACCGCATGGCGTTGTCCCCGGCATAGGTCTTGATGGTGGTGCCGTCGGCGGTGGCCAGACACTGGTAGATCACCCAGTTGGCCGGCAGGGCGTCCGCCAGGTCCTGGATGAGCCACATGCCGTTGTACTCGATGATGACCCGGCCGCAGCCGCTCTTGGCGGCCAGACGGGTCAGGTTCTGCTGGTTCAGCTCCGCCTTGTCGCTGATATATTCGACGGTCACCCCGCCGAAGGCGAAACGGTCGGGGTCGTACTCTTCCTCGCCGTCCTCGCAGATGAGCAGCAGGGTCTTGTCCCCCGAATCAAACTGCTCGTCCTCCATGGTCTCCTGGATGAACTTGGTCTTGCCGCTCTCCAGCATGCCCACAAAGAGGTATACGGGGATCTGTTTGCTTGCCATGGTGTACCCCTTTCCTGCTTACAGGCCGAACAGTTCCGCCAGACCCTGCTCGTCCAGGCCGGAGCCGATGACGCACAGCTTGCCGGTGACGTCGGGGCTGCCGGTGCGGATCTCATGCTCGCCGGGGACCATGTCGAACTCATACCAGGTGCTGCCGCCGTCCACGATGCCCTTGGCCCGCAGCACGCTGCCGTACTTGCCGGTATCCAGGGCGGTGAGGGCCGCTTCCAGCTCTTCCTTGGTGTAGTGGCGGGCGGTCTCCCGGCCCCAGCTCACGAACACCTCGTCGGCGTCGTGGTCATGGTGATGATGGCCGCAGCTGCACACACCATGCTCATCGTAATGATGCTCGTGGTGCTCATGGTCGTGATGGCAGCATTCGTGGTCGTGTTCCTCATGGTCGTGGTCATGGTGACAGCACTCGTGGTCATGTTCCTCGTGGTCATGATCGTGATGATGGCAGCACTCGCCCTCCTCATGGTCATGATCGTGATGGTGGCAGCACTCACCGTCGTGGTGATGGTGGTGATGATGGTGCTCGTCCTCCCCGGCATGGGCCTCGTTGGCGGCCTGGGCCTGCTCGATGAGCTCGGCCACCAGGTCCCGCTTGCCATCCATGACCGCCACGATCTGCTTGCCGTTCAGGGCGGCCCAGTCGGTGGTGACGATAGTGGCGGTGGGGTTCTTTTCCTGCAGCAGGGCCACGGCCTTGGCCACCTTGGCCTCGTCGGCGTTGCCGGTGCGGCTGAGGATCAGGCAGGAAGCATGGCTGACCTGGTCGTCATAGAACTCGCCGAAGTTCTTCATATACATCTTGACCTTGTTCACGTCGGCCACGGTGACAAAGCTGTTCAGGGTGACGGGCAGGGTCTCGGCCACGCCCTCCACGGCCCGGGTCACGTCGGACAGCTTGCCCACGCCGGAAGGCTCGATGAGGATGCGGTCGGGATGGTAGGTCTCCACCACCTTTTTCAGGGCTTCCCGGAAGTCGCCCACCAGGGAGCAGCAGATGCAGCCGGAGTTCAGCTCGTTGACCTGGATGCCCGCCTCCCGCATGAAGCCGCCGTCGATGCCGATCTCACCGAATTCGTTCTCGATGAGCACCAGCTTTTCGCCGCCGAAGGCTTCCTGGATCAGCTTCTTGATGAGTGTGGTCTTGCCGGCGCCCAGAAAGCCGGAGAAAATATCGATCTTGGTCTTGTTCATATTCAATCAACCTCTGTTTTCTGTTACAGTGAAAGGGCGGCTGACCCGGCACTCCGGGCCGCCGTCTGCTAATACTATTATAACAAAGCCGTCAAGGGGCAAAGGGCACAATTTTCCATGGGAAAACCACCGTTTTTTGCACGTTCCCGTGCCAAAATGCCCGGAGCTGA
Organism: Subdoligranulum sp. DSM 23681; assembly: GCF_057005535.1. NCBI lineage: Bacteria > Bacillati > Bacillota > Clostridia > Eubacteriales > Oscillospiraceae > Subdoligranulum > Subdoligranulum sp. DSM 23681. The sequence goes on from NZ_CM168050.1 coordinate 1,335,445, forward strand.
TTCGTAGAATCAGACAAAGGGGCTGCCGTGCCCTTTCCCTTTTCCTGCCGTGCCGCAGGCAAACACCATCCGATGGGAGGGACCTTTCTTGTACCGTATTCTGATCGTGGAGGACGACCAGTCCCTGGCCCGGTCCATCGCCCGGGTGCTGGCCGACCGGGGGTTCGACCCGGCTGTGGCCGAAGACCTCACCGACATCCTGCCCCGGTTCCGGGCCTTTGACCCCCAGCTGGTGATCCTGGACCTTTCCCTGCCCTACCACAATGGCTACCACTGGTGCCGGCGGCTGCGGGAGGTGTCCGACCTGCCCATTCTGTTTCTGTCCTCGGCGGCGGACAGTCTGAACCAGGTCACCGCCATGGACCTGGGGGCAGACGATTACATCGCCAAGCCCTTTGACGCCGAGCTGCTGGGGGCCCGGGTGCAGGCCCTGCTCCGCCGCGCCTACGCCTACCGCCGTGCCCTCGAGCTGGCGGACTGCGGCGGGGTGCCCCTGGACCTGGGGGCCGGAGTGCTGCGGGCGGACACCGGCCCGGTGACCCTGACCCGCAACGAGCTGCGGATCTTGCAGGCACTGCTGGAGCGGCGGGGCAAGGTGGTACGCCGGGAGGACCTGATGACCGCCCTGTGGGCCACCGACTGCTACATCGACGAAAACACCCTGACGGTGAATGTGGCCCGCCTGCGCAAGCGCCTGGAAGCCGCCGGGGTGCCGGGGCTCATCCGAACGGTGAAGGGGGAGGGATACTGCATTCCATGAAAACGGTGCTGGCCTATCTGTATGAGCGGCGGCAGGTGCCCCTGACCTGGGGGCTGTGCACCGCTGTCTTTGCCCTGGTGACCCTGCTGTACGGCCTGCCCGCCGAGGGCGCCGCCTACGGGGCGGCGCTGGCCCTGGCCGGGTGCTGCCTGCTGCTGGGGGCCGGGTGGCCGGGGTGGCACCGCCGGGTGCAGGCCGCCCGACAGGCCGCCGCTGACCCGGACCGGGACCACATCCCCCTGCCCGGGTCCCCCGCCGGCGGGCTGGAGGCCGCCTACCAACAGGCCCTGGACGCCCAGGTGGCCCGGGCCGCCGCCCTGGGCCGGGACCGGCGGGCGCTGCGGGACGACCTGCTGGACTATTTTGCGGTCTGGGCCCACCAGGTCAAGACGCCTCTGGCGGCCATGCGGCTGCTGGTGCAGAACCGGGCGGACCCCGCCGCGCTGGAACCGGAGCTTTTCCGCACCGAGGAATACGTGGACGCGGCCATGGGGTATCTGCGCCTGGGGGCGGACAGCCGGGACCTGGCCCTGGCCCCCACCGCCCTGGACCCGGTGGTGCGGCGCAGCCTGCGCCGGTATGCCCGGATGTTTATTCTGCGGCGGCTGCGGCTGGTCTATGCGGGCGCCCCGGAAAAGGCCCGCCCGGTCACCGACCCCAAGTGGGTGGGGTTCATTCTGGAACAGCTCCTGTCCAACGCGGTGAAGTACACCCCGCCCGGGGGCACCGTGACGGTGCAGGCGGACGGGCAGGCCCTGCGGGTCTCCGACACCGGGCCGGGTGTTTCTCCCTCCGACCTGCCCCGCCTGTTTGAAAAAGGCTACACCGGAGCCAACGGCAGGGCGGCGGGGGCGGTGTCCAGCGGGCTGGGGCTGTACCTGTGTGCCCGGGCGGCGGAGCGGATGGGCTGTACCCTGCAGGCCCGCAGCACCCCCGGGCAGGGCTGTACTTTTGTGCTCACCTTTCCCCCCGCAGGCGCCTTCTATGAATGAGCATGTGACAAAACCGTAAGGCAGCGGCCCCGGACTGTAAGCCAAAGCCATGGCAGGGACCGGGCGGCGGGGGTATGCTGGAAACAGCCAGCCGACCGGTTCCGGGCGGCCGGACAGTCTGAACAAAGGAGAGCAACACCCATGCCAAACAAGGAAACGCCGCTGTTGGCCATCACCCACCTGGAAAAGGTCTACACCGCCCGGTTCGGGTCCCTGCGGGTGCAGGCCCTGGCGGACATCAGCTTCACGGTGCCCAAAGGGGAGTACCTGGCCATCATGGGGGAATCGGGGGCGGGCAAGACCACCCTTCTGAACATTCTGGCCGCCCTGGACCGGCCCACCGGGGGCAGTGTCTGCCTGAACGGCCGGGACCTGACCAAAATCCCGGACAAGGACCTGGCGGAGTTCCGCCGGGACCACCTGGGCTTTGTGTTCCAGGACTTCAACCTGCTGGACACCCTCTCGGTGCGGGACAACATCCTGCTGCCCCTGGTGCTGGCAGACACCCCTTACGCCGAGATGAGTACCCGGCTGGAGCCCCTGGCCCTGCAGCTGGGCATTGCGGCCCTGCTGGACAAGTTCCCCTACGAGATCTCCGGCGGGCAGAAGCAGCGGGTGGCGGTGGCCCGGGCGCTCATCACCCGGCCCGCCCTGGTGCTGGCGGACGAACCCACCGGCGCTCTGGATTCCCGGTCGGCGGACGCCTTGCTGGAGCTGTTCGGGGCCATCAACGCCGGAGGCCAGACCATCCTCATGGTCACCCACAGCGTGCGGGCGGCCAGCCACGCCCAGCGGGTGCTGTTTTTGCGGGACGGCCAGGTGTACCACCAGCTGTACCGGGGGGCTCTGAGCCGGGAGGAGATGTTCGCCCGCATTTCGGACACCCTCACCGCTCTGGCGGGAGGTGCGGACCATGTCTAAATTCCGGCTGTATCTGCGCATGGGTGCCCGGGGGGTGCTGCGCAACCGGCAGCTCTACCTGCCCTTCACCCTGGCCGCCGCGGGCTGTGTGGCCATGTGCTACATCCTGCGGTTCCTGGCCTACAGCGAACTGGTGGCCACCATGCGGGGCGGGGTGTATGCCGGCCTCATGCTCAACCTGGGCAGCGGTATCCTGGTGTTCCTGGTGGTGTGGATCCTGGTCTACGCCAACGGCTTTGTGATGCACCGCCGTGCCCGGGAGCTGGCTTTGTACAGCGTGCTGGGCCTGCGCCGCCGGGACGTGGGGGCCATCCACGCCGTGGAGACGGTGCTGGTCTGGCTGGCGGGCACGGTGCTGGGCATCGGGGCGGGGGCCTTGCTCAGCAAGCTGGCCCTGGTGCTGCTTTTGCGGCTGATGCTGCTCAGCGTGCCCATGGGATTTTCCTTCTGCCTTCCCGGCGCCGCCGAGAGCGCCGCCGCCTTCGCCCTTCTGTTTGCAGGGCTGTACCTGTGGGACCTGCGCCGCATCTTCCGGGCCAGGCCCATCGAGCTGCTCCACGCCGGACAGATGGGTGAGCGGGAACCCCGCAGCCGCAGGCTGCTGGCCCTGCTGGGGGTCCTCTGCCTGGGCGGCGGGTACGCCCTCTCCTTCTTCACCACCGACATGCTCTTTGTCCTTTTGCTGTTTTTCGCGGCGGTGGGGCTGGTCATCATCGGCACCCACTGCCTCTTCGGGGCGGGGAGCGTGGTGCTGCTCAAGGCCCTGCGCCGGAACAAGCGCTTCTACTACCATCCCCGCCGTTTCATTGCGGTGTCGGGGCTGCTCTACCGGATGAACCAGAACGCCAGGGGGTTGGCCAACATCTGCATCCTGGTGACCACCGTGCTGGTCAGCGTGGCCACCACCGTCTGCCTGTACGCGGGCATCGAGGTCACCCTGGACCGCAGCTATCCCCACGAGATCATGGTTTCCGGCAGCTGTGACACCGACGCCCTGGCCGACACCGACTATACCTGGCTGGATACCCTCACCGCCCATGCCGCCGCCCCCTGGACCGACGCCCCCGCCCAGGGGTTTGCCTACTGCACCCTGGGGGCGCAGGCCACCCAGGCCGGGTATGTGACCCGCAGTTCCAACGACCCCACCGGCCTGACCGGCTTCTACCTCATTGCCGCCGAAGATTACACCGCCCTCACCGGGCAGGCCCTGACCCTGGACCCGGGCACCGCCCTGCTCCTCTGGCCGGAGGGCGGCAGCGGGGACCTGGTGCTGGACGGCCAGACCTGGAAAAACGCCGGCCAGCCGACGGAATGGCCCCTGCCCAACATCTTTGACGCCGGATTTGACAACGGCACCGTCTGGGTGGTGCTGCCCCGGCGGGCGGACCTGGCCGGAGCGGTGCGGGCCGCCGAAGCCTCGGGGGCCATGGCGGGGGCCCGGTACTCGGTGCTGCTGGACCCCGCCGGCCTGAGTGAGGACCAGCTGCTGGACTGCGCCGCCGCCATCGACGCAGTCCTGCCCCGGGAGGGCATCCAGCCCGGGTTTGACGCCGGACTGTATGTGTACAACCGGGCGGGCATCCGGCTGCAGTACTACGCCATGAACGGCAGTTTTGTCTTTCTGGGGGTGTTCCTGGCCCTGATGTTCAGTCTGGCCACCGTGCTGATGATCTACTACAAACAGCTCAGCGAAGGGTATGAGGACCGCAGCCGGTTCGTCATCCTGCAGCAGGTGGGCCTGAGCGCCGGGGAGGTCCGGGGCGCCATCCGCACCCAGGTTCTGGGGGTGTTCTTCCTGCCCCTGGCGGGGGCCGCCCTGCACCTGGGGGCCGCCTCGCCCATGCTCATGCGGATGATCGCGGTGTTCGGGCTGTCCGACCCGGTGCTCTTCTGGCTGTGCGCCGGGGGCACCCTGGCGGTGTTCGGGCTGTGCTATGTGGGGGTGTACGCCCTGACCGCACGGCAGTATTACCGCATCGTGCGCATGTGAGGGGACCGGGATCCTATCGGGAAAGGGGCAGGGTTTGCCGTTGCTAACCCCGTCCCTTTACTATTTTGCAAAACGTGCTACAATTACAAAGGATATCATCCAAATCCGGTTCCCCTGTGGGATAGATAAAGGAGTGTTCAACTTTGACCGTGAACGAAAAAATCGCCGCCCTGCGGGCGGCCGCCCAGGCCAACGGTGCCGACGGCGTGCTGGTCATGACCAGCGACCCTCATTGCAGTGAATATGTTCCCGCCTATTACAACGCCCTGCCCTGGCTCACCGGCTTTATCGGGGAGAACGCCACCCTGGTGGTCACCGGCAGTGAGAGCGCCCTGTGGGTGGACGGCCGGTTCTATGTCCAGGCGGACAAGCAGCTGGCCGGCACCGAGATCCAGTCCATGCACGCCGGCGCCGCCGGTGTGCCCACCGTGGCGGAGTTTTTGACCCAGAAGTTCAGCGCCGGTCAGACCCTGCTGCTGGACGGCTCCTGCGTGCCCACCGCCACCGTGCGGGACTACGCCAAGACCCTGGAAAAGGTGGGCGCCAGCCTGCGCAGCCTGGACGTGGTCAGCTCCATCTGGGGCGGCGAGCGTCCGGCCCTGCCCAACACCCCCTGCTTCCTTCTGAAGAAGGAGGTCACCGGCGCCGATGCCGCCGAGAAGATCGCCGCCGTGCGGGCGGAACTGGCCAAGGAGGGCGCCAACGCCCTGGCCGTCACCGGGCTGGACTGCGTGGCATGGCTTTTGAACATGCGGGCCCATGACCTGCCCTGCACCCCGCTGGCGGTGTCCTACGCCTACATCACCGCCGACAGTTGCACCCTCTTCCTGGCTCCGGGCCGCCTGAGCGAGGAAGACGCCGCCGCCCTGGCCGCCCAGGGTGTGGCCCTGCGGGACTACACCGAACTGCTGGACTTTGTGCGCAGCCGCACCGACGAGGAGACCATCCTGGTCAGCCCCGCCACCACCAACTACGACCTGTACAGCGCCATTGAGGCCAACCCCCACCTGACCGTGAAGGAGGGCGCCGACCCCATCATCGCCCTGAAGGGGGTCAAGAACCCGGTGGAGCTGGCCAACAGCCGGGAATGCCACATCCGGGACGGCGTGGCCCTGGTGCGGTTTGAGATGGACCTGGAAAAGGCCCTGGCCGAAGGCAAGCAGCTGATGGAGACCGACATCGAGGTCATGCTCCAGCGCCGCCGCAGCGAACAGCCCGGGTACATGGAGGACAGCTTCAACACCATCGCCGCCTACGGCCCCAACGCCGCCATGATGCACTATCACGCCGAGGGGGAGGTCAACAGCCCCATTGAGCGCAAGGGCTTTTTGCTCATTGACAACGGCGGCCAGTATGACTGCGGCACCACCGACATCACCCGCACCTATCCCATGGGCCCCCTGACCGAAAACGAGCGCAAGTATTACACCTGGACCCTGCAGAGCCACATCGACATGGCCCGGGCGGTCTTCCTGGATTACTGCACCGGCTTTGCCCTGGACACCTTTGCCCGGGCGCCCCTGTGGGCCCACAAGATCAACTACCGCTGCGGCACCGGCCACGGGGTGGGCTTCATTGCCAACGTGCATGAAGGCCCCCAGAGCCTGCGTCCTCAGAACGGGGTGGTCTTCAAACCCGGCATGACCATCACCGACGAACCCGGCGTGTACGAGACCGACGAGGTGGGCATCCGCATTGAGAACGAGCTGGAATGCGTGTCTGCCGGCACCAACCAGTACGGCAACTGGCTGGCCTTTGAGCCCCTGACCGTGGTGCCCATCTCCACCGAGCCGGTGCTGGTGGACGAGCTGAGCCGCCCCCAGATCGACTGGCTGAACAACTACCACCACCATGTGTACGAGACCCTGGCTCCCCGCCTGAACGAGGAGGAAAAGGCCTGGCTGAAGGCCAAGTGCGCCCCCATCGGCCGCTGAGTCCCCGACATACCAACACAACACCGCCCCGCGGCGAACGCCTTGCAGCGTTTTCCGCGGGGCGGCTTTTTTTATTCTGCCTCGGCGGGCAGGGCTTTGAGCATCCGCATCAGCACCTCCGCCGTCAGTTCCCGCTGGGTCTGGTCCATGGAGGCAAACAGGGTCAGCAGGGTCTGGCGGCCGTCCCGCTCCTCCTTGGGGGCGCCGAACACGATGGCGTCGGCGCTGCAGTGCAGGGCCAGCGCCGCCCCCAGGGCCGCCAGCAGGGCCAGAGGCAGCAGCACCGCCAGAATCCTCTTGTATACGGAGGGCGTCATCCGATGCTTTCCCCGCTGTAGCTCACCAGGTTCACGCTCTGTACCCCGGCGCAGGCTCCCACCGCCTCCACCAGGTCGTGCTCGTACTTGCTTTTCAGCCGCAGTTCAAAGGTGACCTCATCGCTGCCGGCGCTGCGGCTGCGCATGCGCAGTCTGGCGGTGCGGGTCTTTTCCCGGATGGCCTTCTGCACCCCGTCCAGGTCCAGGGCGCCTTCCTGCCCCCGGACCACCAGAAGAAAGCTCACCGAATCGTACAGGTCCAGGTTGGCCAGGGCCACCAGCAGGGAGACGCACATCTGCGTCACCGAAACGCTGGTGTTGGTTTCCAGCAGGTATTCCAGGATCTGACGTTTGCTCATCTTTGCCCAAACTCCTTTTCCGGGGCACAGCCTCCGGGGATGTGATAGTCTGTCGTATTATAGCACTTTTTCCATTTCTTTACAATCAGCATTCCTGTTTTTTTCACAAACAGAAAGCGCCCTGCCGGAGCAGGGCGCAGAAAGGCAAAACCAGGTCAGGCGCGGGCGTGTTCCCCGTGGCCGGGGGCGCCGCCCCCGGGGCTGGGCAGGGGGCAGTGGGTCAGGTACCAGGCAAAGAGCACCGAACTGATGGTCCAGGTGATGGGATAGGCCCAGAAGATGACCCCGATCTGGGGAATGAACCGCAGGGTGACGGTGATGTAGGTGATGCGCAGCGCACACCACACCGCCAGCATGACGGCCATGGGCACCATGGGCCGGCCCAGGCCGCGCAGGATGCCGGCGGAGCAGTGGCTGAAGGCCAGCAGGCAGTAGAACAGCGCCACCGTGCGGGCCTGCCGCACCCCGAAGGCGATGACCTCCGGTTCGGGGTTGAAGGCCCCGATGAGCCAGGGGGCCAGCAGGAACATGGCCACGCCCACCCCTTCGGCCAGCAGCGCGGAGGTCAGCATGCCGAAGCGCATGCCCCGGCGCACCCGGTCCAGCCTGCCGGCGCCGATGTTCTGGCTGATGAAGGTGGCCAGGGCCATGGCAAAGCAGGTCACGGGCAGGAAGGCGAAGCCTTCCACCTTGCTGTAGGCGCCGCACCCGGCCATGGCCTGGGCGCCGAAGGCGTTGATGTTGGCCTGCACGATGACGTTGGCCAGGGAGATGACCGAGTTCTGCACCCCGGAAGGCACCCCCTGGATGACCACCGCCCGCAGGGTGGGGCCGTGGAACCGCACCTGGCGCCAGCACACCCCGTAGGGGGCTTTGGTCATGCTCAGCTTGCGGAAGGCCAGCACCGCGCTCACCGTCTGGGAGAGGATGGTGGCCAGGGCGGCGGAGCCCACCCCCATGCCCAGCACGGCGATGAAGAAGAGGTCCAGGATCACATTGAGCGCCGAGGCGGTGATAAGGTAATACATGGGGCTGCGGCTGTCTCCCACCGACTGCAGGATGCTGGCCCCCACGTTGTACATGACCACGGCCAGGGAACCCAGGAAGTACATCCGGAAATAGGCCACCGAGTTGGGCATGACCTCGGCGGGGGTGCCCATCCAGCGCAGGATCTGGGGGGTGAGGACCATGCCCACCACCGTGAGCACCGCCCCGGCGGCCAGGCCCAGGGCCACGGTGGTATGCACCGCCCGACGCAGGGCCTCCTCGTCCTTTGCGCCGTAGTACCGGGCCACCAGCACCCCGGCGCCCAGGCTGACCCCGTTCACAAAGCCGGTGAGCAGGAAGATCAGGCTGCCGGAAGAGCCCACCGCGGCCAGGGCGTCCCCGCCCAGGAAGTTGCCCACGATGAGCGAGTCCACCGCGTTGTACAGCTGCTGGAACAGGTTGCTGAAAAAGATCGGCACCGCAAACACCAGCATACCCCGGGCCACACTGCCCTCGGTCAGGGAAACAGATTTTTCATACACCTTTGTACCACACACCTTTATAAATATACAAAACACGTATCTAATCCTAGCGCGGCGCCCGGAGGTTGTCAAGCGCGGCGGCGTGCAAAAAGGCAGGGGCCGCATCTGCGGTCCCTGCCCGTTGGCTGTACAGATATTCAGCGCGGCCCGCCGCAGTGCAGCAGGCGCAGCGTGCCCGAAGCCCGGACGCCCAGCGTCCCGGCCGAGGCGGGCACAAAGAACTGTTCCCCGCGCCGTACCGGCATGGTCTGGCCCTGGGGGCCCAGGAAACAGCCCTCCCCTTCCACCGCCACCAGAATGCCGAACCGGCCGTCCGGCGGCAGCTGGGCGGTACCGGTCACGGTCAGTTCCTCCATGGCGAAGTAGGGGGTATCCCCCTGGTCCACCAGCACCCGGCGGGTCCCGCCGTCGGGCAGCGGGGTCGGGTCGTGGTGCAGGAACCACCGGCGGCGGGCCTCTGCCTCGGTGACGGGCTCAAAGTGGAAGCAGTCGAACATCCGCTCGAAGCCCAGTCCCTGGTGGCAGGCGCTGTCGGCGATGCGCAGCCCCGAAGGGGTGGTGCGCTCCACCCGGATGGTGTAGTCGGTGGGTTCCTGGATCTCGGTCAGGAAGCAGCCCGCGCCGATGGCGTGGGGCACCCCGCCCCGGATCAGGATCACATCTCCCCTGTGGACGGGGATCTTGTGCAGGCATGCCAGCATGCCGGCGCAGTTCTGTTCCTGGAACAGCTCCTTCCACTGGCTCCGGGTCACCCCGGGCCGGAACCCCAGATAGATGCAGGGTTCCTCCCCGTTGATGGTGCGGCCGCCCAGCACATACCAGCACTCGGTCTTGCCGTACCGGGAGTGGAAGAGCTTTTCGGCGGTGTCCCGGTCGGGGTGGACCTGCACCGTCAGCCGTTCGCCGGCATCAATGAGCTTGACCAGCACCCCCAGGGAGGCCCCGTACCGGGCCCAGTGGTCCGCGCCCACCGCCCGGGGGCCCTGCTGTTCGATCCAGTCGCGCAGGAAGGGGGTCCCGGGAAGGTCCGCCAGACGGCTGAGACCTTCGTCCGGGAACTGTTCCCGGCCGGGGTTGCGGGCGGTCACCAGCGAGGCGATCCACTCTTCGGGGAAGTTGGTGTCCCTGGCATCGGGGATGCCGTTCCATGTATCCAGCAGTTTTCCGCCCAGATAGGTACGCCATGCGCGGGCATGGTCCAGCCGGACGGGCATTGTCATATCGTTCAAACCTGTTCACCTGCCTGTTTGCGGCAGGCAGGGCGCGGCGGGTGGGCGGGCTCAGAGCCCGTGGCCGCGGATGGAAAGGAGAAAATCCGTGTCCAGGTCGGGGTTTTCCCGCCGTTCCTGGCCGGAGACGTTCTGGAACAGATCGCCGAAGCGGCGCAGGATCTTGCGTTCCTGGCTCTTGATCTGGTCCAGGTGAAGAGAAAAGCAGGACATGACCCTTTCCATGTCACGCAGGGCCACGGCATTGACCAGTTGGACGTGTTCTTCGATGGTTTTTTCCATGGCGTCGTTGTCGGTCATCTGGGCCAGCAGGCGCATCCGTCGATAGTTGCTGCATTCCTTGTCGATGACATCGCAGCAGTATTCGCGCTCTGCCCCCTGATAAAAAACCCGATGGAACCGGTCGTCGGCGTCCAGGAATCCCCGATGATCCCCGCCTTTGTGCAGCACGCGCTGCTCCCGGATCATCTCTTCCAGGTGCAGGATCACCGAGTTGGAGAACATACCGACGAAGTCCCTCATTACATTTTCTTCGATGGAGCGGCGGATATAGCGTTCGTTGTCGATCCGTTCCAGGTCCAGTTTGGAGATCATGGTCCCGCGCTGGGGCAGAAAGGTCACAAGGCCTTCCTGTTCCAGCCGGATCAGGGCTTCCCGCCCGGGCGAACGCCCGACATTATAGAAGGCGCACAGGTCCCGGATGCTGAAAAACGCACCGGGGCGCAGCCGCAGATTGATAATGTCGTCCCGCAGGACGGAGTAAACGTCACCGCCATCCACTTTCTTTTCCATCACCGTACGCACCATCCATATCTGTCTTTTGGTTCGTTGCCGCAAGAAGATACCTGGTGTAGAGACAGGGGGAGAATTCCGCCCTTGCCATCAGCTTGGAAAAGTGGACCGCTCCGATCTCGCTGGCCGCCTCCACCTTGCTTTTCCAGGGGATGCAGCCCAGCAGCTTGCGCGTGGCGTAGACGCGGCGGGTGTAAATGCCTTCGGACGTTTCTTCCAGCACGTGGAAAAGCTCGTGATACAAGACGATATCACGCAGTTTTTCCTGCTGCGGGTCCCCGGCGGGGAGATGGGTGTGCATGTATTGTTCCAATACGCCCAGGACGGTCCTGTTCAGACAGACCTTGTGTTCGTCCGGCACCGTCAGTCCCATATAAAGGAAATGGAGCATCAGTTCCGGGTTTTCTTCTTCGATCCGGTAGCCAAGCTGCCGCAGGCAGGGTTCGGGTTCTTCGGTGCCGAACCGCTGCCGCAGCGTCTGCATTTGTCTCTTTGCTTCCTGCATTGACAGCCTTATTATAGAAGATTTCTGCGAAGAATTCAACGGTCTGGCAACAGGATCCCCCTGCAGGAACAGGGCGTACCAGTTTTCATCGCTCCATTGGGTGCACATATCCCTCTCCTTTGCCCGGGTCCGCACGCACAAGGGCCGGTCCCCCACGGGGCCGGCCCTGGCCTGGAAGCCGGTCAGCGCAATGCGTTCTTGGCCAGCACCAGAATGATCTCGTCATCCGGTTCCTTGTCCGCCAGTTCGGCCTCGATCAGGCCTTCCACCTGAGCGTACTCCGGAATGCCGGAATAGTCAATGACCCGGGACCCGGCGATGACATACACGTCGGGGTTGATGCGCACTTCGGAAGAGAAGTTGGAGGAAGCATCCCAGATCTTCTTCAGGTCGTCGGCCACGTTGGCCATGGTGGTGCGCAGGCAGCCGCCGTCCGAGCGCTGGATCTTGATGAAGCCCTTCTTGTCAATGACCCGCAGCTGTTTGCGGCTGCCCTGCTGGCAGGTGACCACAAAGACCTGGCCGTTGGAAGCTTCCAGCTCCACGTCCTTGGGGTCCACGCCCACGGATTCCGCCGCGATCTGCACGGCTTCCGTCTCGTCGCAGTTCTTCATCAGGTCGGTGGTCTTGACCTCGGTGGAGCCCATGGCGATGGCGGTGACCTTCTGGGCCTGCTCGTCGATCTCCACGTACACTTCCACGCTGTCCTCCACGGCGCCGGAGTTCATGGCCATCTCCTTGGCTTCCTTCTTCAGTTCGGCGATGTCCTTGGCGGTGGGGTTGGGGATGGTGCGTTCCACCATCTCACGGACCATGGCCAGGGCCACGCCGATGGAAGAGATGACCTCGGCGTTTTCGGGGATCTGGTACTTGAAGCCCATGTCGTTGGCGGTGAAGGTCAGCAGGGTGCCCGCGCCGCCGCCGGCGCCCACCAGCACGATCTGGTCGCGCTCGATCTTGTACTTGGCGATCAGGTCCTCGATGACCGGCTTGATCTTGTCGGTGGATTTCTGCAGGATAGCCCGGGCGGTGTCCTCGATGGACATGCCCACCTCCTGGGCCAGCAGGCCGATGGCCTTGCGGGCGGATTCCACGTTGCCGCGGGCGTAGTCGCCCTCGGCCAGGATGCCCAGCACGTTGGCGGCGCAGGTGTTGGTGATGGTGACGCTCTCGCCGTTGTTCAGGCGGATGGCCACATAGTCGTCGGGGTCGTTCTCCCGGGGCTGCATGTGGTACAGGGTGGCGCCTTCAAACAGGGCGGTGTCGGTGAAGCAGGCATAGCCCATGTTGGCGATGTGGGCGGAACGGGGACCCACGTCCACGATGCCGCCCTTGCCGGCACGCACCATGGAACCGCCGGCCACGCCCAGGACGCGCACGTCCAGGGAGTTGACGTAGGTGCGGTGGCCGCCGATGATGGCGTAGTCCACGGCGGGACGGCCGTTCTTGATGACGCCGATGTTGGTGGAGGTGCCGCCCACCTCAAAGTAGATGCCGTTGGAGGCACGCAGGTACATCAGAGCGCCGATGACCGAAGCCGCGGGGCCGCTGAGCATGGTCAGCACCGGGCGCTTCTTCATCTCGTTGACTTCCATAACGCCGCCGTCGCCGCGCATGATCATCAGGGGGACCTTGACGCCGGTGGAGCGCACCGAGGACTCGGTGCTGTTGGCGGTCTCCATCATCTTGGGCAGGATGCTGGCGTTCAGGGCCGCGGTGCGGGTGCGGGTGGTCAGGCCGTACAGCTTGGTGATGTCCGAAGCCATGGAGGCGGGCATGCCCATCTCCTCGGCGGTCTCGGCCACCAGGCGTTCCTCGGACATATCATCCACGCCGAAGGCCTTGGAGGCCACGATGACCCGGTCGCCCTGGTCGTACATCTTCTGGATCATGGCCTTGACGCTGTCGTGGTTCATCTCCTTGGACTTCATGAACTCGGAGTCGATGTGGATGAACTTGCCGGTGCCCAGGTCGATGTCCTGGATGCGGGTCTGGCGCTTGGCCAGGAAGCCTTCCAGGCCGCCCTTGCCGATGCCGATGACGCCCACGTTGGCCACGTCGCCTTCCAGCAGGGCGTTGGTGGCCTGGGTGGTGCTGTGGGCGATGAAGATGACTTCATCCGGGCTGATGTTGCTGGTCTCCAGGCATTTCTGGAAGGATTCCACAACGCCCCGGGCCACGCCCTCCTTGGCGAAGTGGGTGGTCATGACCGAGCCCTTGCCCACGATCTCGTTGGTATTGTTGTCGATGGCGACAGCCTTGGTGTGGGTGCCGCCCACGTCGATGCCGATGCGGATGGATCTTTTTGCCATAGTATTTTCCCTCATTGTGTCACGGTGTGCCGCCCTTCAAGCACAAACGGCGCCAGCCATGCGCAATGTTGGCCGGCACCGTTGTGCGTACGGAAGGGGGAAGATCAGACGATGCTGTAAGTCAGATAACCCACGATCTGGATGATGATGCAGGCGATCCAGCCCCAGGGCAGGTTCGCTTTGATGTAGTTCTTGGGTTCCAGCTTGGCATAGCTCAGAGCCCACATGGTCCAGGACTGGGTCGGGCAGGCGGAAGCCACGATGGCCACCGGCGGCACCAGGAACAGCATGAACAGATAAGGTTCGGTGAACACGCCCATGGCCTGCAGGATGGAAGCCAGCGCGATGCCGGAGCCCCAGATCATCAGGGGGCCGCGGAACAGGGCCAGCGGAGCCAGCACGCAGAAGGCGATGAGCAGCACAACGGGAGAGGTGGGGATGATGTCACCCAGCAGGTCCTGCAGGATGGGGGCCACCTGCTTGGCAGCCGCCTGGAAGATGTTGACGCCGTACAGCATGCCGATCAGCAGGCCGGAGTCCGCGACGCCGTCATACAGGGTCTTCTGGACCTTTTCCACAGCCTTGGAGTAGCTGGTCATGTTGCGGGTGAACAGCAGGCCCAGGAAGATGCCCAGCAGGAAGGAGGGAACGGGCTGCCAGGAGAAGAAGGAGACCATCACGATGGGAACGAAGGGAACGATGACGCAGTACCAGGGCAGGGGCTTGGCCTCCACTTTGGGAGCGGCGGCGAAAGCGCGGTTCTTGCGCTGTCTGGTGTAGTTGAAGACGATGTACACGGCCATGACCAGCACGCTGACGATGGTGGCGATGATGGCGAAGGTGCGGTACTTGGCATCATAGGTGATGTCGGGGAAGACAGCGAAGAACTGGCTGACGTAGGCGATGTTCAGGTACATGCCGGCAGCCACCGCCAGCATGTAGGAGCCGACGGCCGTCTTCTTGTCGATGCCCAGGGAGAACATGATGGGCAGCACGATCATGCCGATGGCCATGACCGAGCCGACGCCGAAGGCGCTGCAGAAGATCAGGGCACAGACGAAGTTCAGCAGCAGGGTGGTGAGCAGGGGCTTGTCGCCGGCCAGCTCCACGGTCTTTTTAATGATGTAGCCCGCAATGCCGGTGTCCACCAGAACGCGGCCGAACCAAGCACCGAATACGATGATGGCGATGGTCGCGCCGTAACTTTCCACCGACTTTTCAAAGACATCATTGACCACCGTGGTGATGGGCACACGACCGATGATGCACCAGAGCAGTGCCGTCACGATAAAGCCGATCAGCAGGTTGCCGCCTTTGGCGCAGTACGCGATCAGCCCGATAAAGGTGATCAGCAGCAATACGCCCGCAATGAGATTAACCATGGGATACCTCCTTGAAAAATATATTACACTGATATATTACTACTGATATATCAGTTTGTCTATCTCCATAATCACGATAGTCCGGGCGTTTTTTTATGCACTTTACACAATGTTCATATTCTTCACATCTTTTTAACACTTCTTGTTTTTCCCGGATTTCAGCCTGTATCCATGTTTATCTGGCTGTAACAGGAGGATTTCTTTTCTTTCGGTTCTGCTTTCCACCACCGCACTTTGCCTAGAATTGGAAGAATTTTCCACCGTCCCTTCTGAAAATATGTCCCGTTATTGGGACTCTTTATCAGATATCCCCCCTGCTCTTTCCCCCGGACCCCTGCACGGCGGGCTTTCCCGGGCCCGGAGCACCCCCGGCCCCGCCCCCGACCGCGCTTGTGATGCCCCGGCAAATGCGGTATAATGGCTTCATATTGCTGACATTGGGGAGATGTGTGCATGAATATCAAATTGGTTGGCCTGACCAAGCGGTTCCCCGCCCGGGGCAAGGGAACGTCCGGCGAGGTCACGGCGGTGGATTCCTTGAGTTTTACGGTGCCGGACGGCAAGCTGGTGGGGCTGCTGGGCCCTTCCGGCTGCGGCAAGAGCACCACTTTGAATATGATCTGCGGTCTGGAGACCCCCACCGCCGGACAGATCTTCTTCGGGGAGGAGGACGTCACCGCTGCCCCGCCGGAGCTGCGGGGTGTGGGCATGGTGTTCCAGAACTACGCCCTGTACCCCCACCTGACGGTGCTGCAGAACATCACCTTCCCCCTGGAGAACCTGAAGGGGGACAAGAAGCTTTCCAAGACGGAGATGCGCCGTCGGGCGGTGGAGACCGCCCGGCTGGTGCAGATCGAGGATTTACTGGACCGCAAGCCCCGGGAACTGTCCGGCGGCCAGCAGCAGCGGGTGGCCATCGCCCGGGCCCTGGTCAAGACGCCCCGGGTACTGCTGCTGGACGAGCCCCTGTCCAACCTGGACGCCCGCCTGCGGCTGCAGACCCGGGAGGAGATCTGCAAGATCCAGCGGGCCACCGGCATCACCACCATCTTTGTCACCCACGACCAGGAGGAGGCCATGAGCATCTCCGACCACATCGTGGTGATGAAGAACGGGGTGCTCATGCAGCAGGGGGAGCCCCAGCAGGTCTACGACGACCCGGCCAACCTCTTTGTGGCCAAGTTCCTGGGCACCCCGCCCATCAACGTCTTTGACGCCGCCGTCAAGGACGGCAAGCTGTACCTGAAGGGTGCTGACGCCCCGGTGCTGGATGTTCCCGGCGTCCCCGACGGCCCGGTCTGGGCAGGCATCCGCCCCGAAGGCTTTGTGCCCGACGGCACCGGCCCGGTGGCCTGCGCCCTGAGCCGGGTGGAAGTGCTGGGCCGGGACGTGAGCATCGTCTGCACCCATCCCGCCTGTCAGGCGGACACCATCCGGGCCATCATCCCCTCCCGGAACCTGGTCAACGCCGCCGACCCCACCGTTCACTTTGCCCTGAAACCGGACAAGGTCTTCCTTTTTGATAAAGCCGATGAGCGCCGCCTGCCCTTTGCCCTGTCCGGCGCCCGCCGCTGAAAGGGGGCCGGTGCATGGACCGCTCTTCCCGCAAGGCCTGGCTGTACCTGCTGCCCGCCGCCGCACTGCTGGCGGTGTTCCTGGTCTACCCGGTCATCGACGTGCTGATCTATTCCTTTGAGGAAGGCTTCAACTTTGCCTCCCAGAGCTACTGGGGCACGGGATGGTACAACTACTCCTATGTGCTCCACGACCCCTACTTCCTGCAGGCGGTGCAGAACACCTTTGTGCTGGTCATCATCACGGTGCCGGTGTCCACCGGGCTGGCCCTGGCCATCTCGGCGGCGCTGGCTTCCATCCGGCCTCTGCGCAACCTCTACCAGACCATCTACTTCCTGCCCTACGTCACCAACACCCTGGCCGTGGGCCTGGTGTTCATGGTGCTCTTCCAGAAAACCGAGTACACCGACGGCCTGGTGAACCTGATGCTCCGCTGGTTCGGCGCCGGCCCCATCGACTTCATCAACGGTCCCCACTGGGCCAAGATGTTCGTCCTCTGCTTTTACACCATCTGGGTGGTCATGCCCTTCAAGATCCTGGTACTCACCGGGGCGCTGGCCTCGGTGAACCCGGACTACTACAAGGCCGCCCGGGTGGACGGCACCTCCCGCGCCCGCATCTTCTTCCGCATCACCCTGCCCATGATCGCCCCCATGCTGGTGTACCTGGTCATCACCGGCTTCATCGGCGCCTTCAAGGCCTACAGTGACGCGGTGGCCCTCTTCGGCACCGACCTGAACGCCGCCGGGATGAACACCATCGTGGGCTATGTGTACGACATGCTCTACGGGGACAGCGGCGGCTATCCCTCCTACGCATCGGCGGCGGCCATCATCCTGTTCGTCATCGTGCTGACCATCACCTGCATCAACCTGCTCATCAGCCGCCGGGTTTCGGAAGGAGGCGTGCATATCCAATGACCCACACCGAATTTGAGGCCCGCCGCAAGGCCGCCGGACGGAAAAACGGCTTTCTCAAGGCCCTGACCTACCTGGCCCTGAGCATCTGGGCCGTGGTGGTGCTCTTCCCCTTTTACTGGATGGTGCTCACCTCGGTCAAAAGCTACAGCGCCTACAACTCGGAGTATGTGCCCTCCTTCTTCACCCTCTCCCCCACTCTGGACAACTACAGGCAGGCGTTTACCGCCGTGCCTTTGGGCGGGTATCTGCTGAACACCCTGATCTTTGCGGTCATCACCACCGCGGTCATGGTGGTGGTGAGCACCCTGGCCGCCTACGCCTTTGCCCGCCTGCGGTTCCGGGGCCGGGATTTCGTTTTCGGGCTGTTTCTGTCCATGATGATGATCCCCAACGAGCTGGTGGTCATCACCAACTTTGTGACCATCACCAACCTGGACATGCGCAACAGCTTTCCCGGTCTGATCCTGCCCTCCATCACCTCGGTGTTCTACATTTATTTATTAAAGGAGAACTTTGAGCAGGTGCCCGAGGAGCTGTACAAGGCCGCCAAGGTGGACGGCACCTCCGACCTGAAATATCTGTGGAAGGTCATGGTGCCCATCTGCCGGCCCACCATCGTCACCATCACCATCCTGAAACTCATCGAGTGCTGGAACTCCTACGTCTGGCCCCGGCTCATCACCGACGACCAGGCCTACTTCCTGGTGTCCAACGGCATCCAGCAGATCCGGGAAGAGGGCTTCGGCCGGGAGAACGTCCCCGCCATGATGGCCGCCGTGGTGGTCATCTCGGTGCCGCTGGTGCTGCTGTTCCTGGCCTTCCGCAACAAGATCATGGAAGGCGCTTCCAGAGGAGGGTTGAAAGGATGAACCATCGGTTATTGCGCCCCCTGGGGGCGGTGCTGGCCGGGGTGCTGTGCGCCGGCCTGCTGGCCGGGTGCCACGGCAGCCAGGAGCGGGCCGCCTTTGCGGTGCCGGATTCCTTTGACGAGAGCCAGAACTACGAGATCACCTTCTGGGCCAAGAACGACACCAACAAGACCCAGACCGACATCTATAAAAAGGCCATCGAGGACTTCCAGGCGCTGTACCCCAACATCACCGTGACCCTGCGGCTGTACACCGACTACGGGGACATCTACAACGACGTCATCACCAACATCTCCACCGGCACCACCCCCAATGTCTGCATCACCTACCCCGACCACATTGCCACCTACCTCACCGGGGACAATGTGGTTGTGCCCCTGGACGACCTGGCTGCCGACCCGGAGTACGGGCTGGGGGGCAGCGCCCTGAAATTCGACGGTCCCACCCAGAGTGAGATCGTACCCCAGTTCTGGCAGGAATGCCACCTGGGGGATACCTGCTACGCCCTGCCCTTCATGCGCTCCACCGAGGCCTGCTATGTGAACAAAACCTATGTGGAAGCCCTGGGCTACACCTTGCCCGATGTGCTCACCTGGGACTTTGTGTGGGAGGTGTCCGAGGCGGCAGCCAAGCAGAACGCCGACGGCACCTACGCCCTCAACGGGCAGAAGGTCATGGTGCCCTTCCTGTACAAATCCACCGACAACATGATGATCCAGATGCTCAAGCAGAAGGGAGCGGGCTACTCCACCCAGAGCGGGGAGATCGAACTGTTCAACGACGTGACCACCGACCTTCTGAAAGGCATTGCGGGGTACACGGCGGACGGGGCCTTCTCCACCTTCAAGCTGTCGGGCTATCCCGCCAACTTTTTGAACGCCGGACAGTGCGTCTTTGCGGTGGACTCCACCGCCGGCTCCACCTGGATGGGCAGCAGCGCCCCTCTGATGGACATTGCCCCGGACAAGGTGGTCAACTTTGAGACCGCCGTGCGGATGGTGCCCCAGTTTGACCCGGACCATCCCCAGATGATCTCCCAGGGGCCGTCGGTGTGTATCTTCAACAAGGACGACCCCCAGGAGGTGCTGGCCTCCTGGCTGTTTGCCCAGTATCTTCTGACCAATGATGTGCAGATCGCCTACTCCGAGACCGAAGGCTATGTGCCGGTGACCACCAAGGCCCAGAATGACCCGGCCTACCAGGACTACCTTTCCCGGGCCGGGGAGGACGACGACACCCACTACGCCGTCAAGCTGGCGGCGGTACAGCTGCTGCTGGACAACCTGGACAACACCTTTGTGACCCCGGTGTTCAACGGTTCCGCCTCCCTGCGGGACGCGGCGGGCTCCCTCATCGAGAGCGTGACCAAGAGCGTGCGCCGCAGCCAGACGGTGGATGACGCCTACATCCAGGACCTGTACACCGACACGGTGGCCCTGTACCACCTGGACCAGACCTCCGCCATGGCGGGCAAGGCGGACCTGGGGCTCCTGCCCCCCACCGCGGTGGCCCTGCTGGGCGCCCTGGCCGCGGCCTGGGCGGGCATCCTGGCCTGTGTGGTGCTGCGCCGGGTGCGGGCCCGGAAAAAACCGGCAGGAAAATCTTTCAAAAAATGACAAGACGCCCCAATCTGTTGATTTTTTGCCCCGTTGGGCTATAATGGAACTGTCCGGGGCGCGAGGGATGCCCCGGCCTACCTTTAGGAGGGAACAACAATGAAAAAGATTCTTAGCCTGCTGGTGGCGTTCGGCATGATCGCTTCCCTGACCGCCTGCGCCGGTCAGAGCTCTTCTGCCCCGTCCGAGTCCACCGCCGACACCACGTCCGAGTCCGCTGCCGCTTCCGAGAGCGAAGCCGCCACCGCCGACACCGCTGCCGCGGCCGGCACCGTGCTGACCCATGAGGAGTACATGGCCGCCGATGTGGACACCGAAGTCACCATCGAGACCTACGTCCAGGCCAAGCAGTCCTGGTGGGAAGACCAGGCCACCGTCTACGCCCAGAGCGAGGACGGCGCCTACTTCCTGTACAACATGGCCTGCTCGGAGGAAGACTACGCCAAGCTGACCCCGGGCACCTGCATCCGGGTCACCGGCTACAAGAGCGAGTGGTCCGGCGAGGTGGAGATCACCGACGGCACCTTTGAGATCGTGGCCGACGCCGAGCCCTTCATCGCCCAGCCCCTGGACGTGACCGACCTGCTGGGCACCGATGAACTCATCGACCACCAGAACGAGCTGGTCAGCTTCAAGGGCCTGACCGTGGAGCCCTCCACCGTGGAAGGTTCCGACGAGGAGTACGCGTTCCTGTACAACTGGGACGGCTCCGGCACCGACGGCGATGACCTGTACTTCAACGCTTCCTGCAACGGCCAGACCTACACCTTCACCATCGAGAGCTATCTGTGCGACAACACCACCGATGTGTATGCCGCCGTCAAGAACCTGGAAGTGGGCCAGACCATCGACATGGAAGGCTTCCTGTACTGGTACGAAGGCGTCAACCCCCACATCACCAGCGTGACCGTGGTGGGCTGATCCCCCTCTTTCCTCCCCTGCAAATACAGCAAAAGGCACCGAAGCCCGGCTCCGGTGCCTTTGTTTTTTTTCGTGATGCCGGAAAAGGGCGCTCACATGCTCTTTTCGGCGCTGTAGGGGGTGTGCTGGGTGGACAGGCGGTAGTCCGAGGGGGAGACCCCGCAGAACTTGTGGAACACCCGGTTGAACTGGGAAAAGCTGGAAAAGCCCGTCTGGGCCGCGATCTGGGTGATGCGGGTGTCCGAGTTGAGCAGCAGGAACTGGGCGTTCTTGATGCGGGTGAGCTGGATGTACTGCACCACCGTGTAGCCGGTGACCTCCTTGAACAGGTGGGACAGATAGTACGGGCTGACATAGAAGCAGTCCGCCAGCTGTTTCAGGGACAGGTCCTCGCAGTAATGGGTCTGGATGTAGTTGGCGATGTTGTAGATCTTTTCCTTGATGCCGTTCTGCACATTGGGGGCGTACTGGTTGTTGCCCCGGGCCAGATACAGCCGGGTGAGGAAATCGGTGAACTTGGTGTGGATCATCAGGTCCCGCACGCTGCGGTCCCGCTCGTTCTGGCAGGCTTCCGCCAGCTCGTTCAGCGGCTGGAAGATGGCGTTCTGCTGTTCCCGGTGAAAGCGCAGGATGGGGCTGTTTTCATCAAAGATGGACAGCAGCCGCTGGTAGCCCGGTTCATAGTAGCCGGCGGACCGGGGCGGCAGGAACCCGATGATGATGCGGTCGCTGGGCGGCCCGGGCAGATATTCCGACTGATGCAGGGTGGAGGGCGGCAGCAGCACGATGTCGTTGGCCACGATGTCGTACCGTTTGCCCTTGACAAAGTGGTAGGCCTTGGGGCTGAGCAGGATCATCATCTCATAGTACAGATGAAAGTGGGGGAACTCCATGTTGATGGAATGGTTGCGCTCATCGTAGTCGAAGTAATAGTAGGTGGACGCCTGGGCAAAGCTGTCCGCGTCACACACCTCCACCGAGAATCCCTTCTCATACAGCAAAGGTGAGTTGTGATAATATTTCATCTTCCCTTCCCCTCCTTTCCCCCGGCCAACGGGATCGCCACTGGGTTCTCATTAAGCCCAACATACCATAAAACCGCATAAAATGCAATGAAAAATGGTAAATTCGGCAAAAATACGCTTGTTGTTAGCGAATTTGTCCAGTATACTCAAGCTAGATGTTTCTGCCCGTGCAGCGGGCAGGAGCCACCACTCTTTCTTTCCAAGGAGGCTGTGCCATGTCGTCGATTCCCATCTGTCACCAGGACCCGCACCAACTGCATCTGAACACCCTGCCCAACCGCGCCTATTACATCCCCGCGGCGGGCCCCGGCCCCTACTCCCTGGAACGGGAGTGCTCCGACCGGTTCCTCTCCCTCAACGGCACCTGGGATTTCTGCTGGTATGATTCCTTTACGGACATCAGCTCGGAAGATCCCGCCATTGCCAAACGTCTGGCCCCCTTTTCCTGCCCCTCCCCCAAGGAATGGCGCTCCGTACCGGTGCCCGCCGTGTGGCAGAACTACGGGGTGGACCACCACCAGTATGTGAACACCCGGTACCCCTTCCCCTTCGACCCGCCCTATGTTCCCCGGGAGAATCCCTGCGGGCTGTACCGCCGTACCTTTATATATACCCCCCGTCCGGACACGCCCCGGGTGTGGCTGGACTTTGAAGGGGTGGATTCCTGCTTCTACCTGTGGGTGAACACGGAATTTGTGGGCTACTCCCAGGTCTCCCACTCCACCAGCGAATTCGACATCACCGACCTGCTCCATCCCGGCAAGAACGAGCTGCGGGTGCTGGTGCTCAAGTGGTGCGACGGCAGCTATATGGAGGACCAGGACAAGTTCCGCATGAGCGGCATCTTCCGGGATGTGTTCCTGCTGCTGCGCCCCGAAACCGGCATCCGGGACTATTTCCTGCACACCAGCCTGGAAGGGGTGACCCCCGGCCACGCCGACCATGCCGCGGTGCGGGTGGAGCTGCAGTATCTGGACGATGCCCCCGTGCCGGTGGACTGGCAGCTGCTGGACGCCGACGGCGCCGTGGTGGACCAGGGCACCGCCGAAGGTCCCGAATTCACCGCCCAGGTGGCACAGCCCCATCTCTGGTGCGGGGAGGACCCCTACCTCTACCAGCTGGTCATGCGCACGGCCGGGGAATGCATCACCGAGCAGGTGGGCCTGCGGGAGGTGCGGGTGGAAAACACCCGCCTGATGCTCAACGGGCAGGCCATCAAGCTCCACGGGGTCAACCGTCACGACTCCGACCCGGACACCGGGTACACCATCTCCCGCCAGCAGATGGAGCGGGACCTGCAGCTGATGAAGGCCCACAACGTCAACGCCATCCGCACCAGCCACTACCCCAACAGCCCCCAGTATTACTGGCTGTATGACCGGTACGGCTTCTACATCATGGACGAAGCGGACGACGAGAGCCACGGCACCGACCAGGTGTACAAGAAGGAGAACAACTGGACCACCCACCTGAACCGGTGGAACCAGCCCATTGCGGACAACCCCGACTGGACCGAGGCCACGGTGGACCGGGTGCAGCGGTGCGTGGAGCGGGACAAGAACCGTCCCAGCGTGCTGTTCTGGTCCATGGGCAACGAGTGCGCCTACGGCTGCACCTTTGAGGCCGCCCTGCGCTGGACCCGCCAGCGGGATCCCAGCCGCCTGCGCCACTACGAGGGCGCCCGGTATGTGCCGGAGGGCAGCCATTACGATTTCAGCGACCTGGATTTTTACAGCCGGATGTACCCGGATTTTGCGGACATCGACGCCTACGCCGCCGCCCAGCCCGCCCACCACAAACCCTTCATCCTGTGTGAGTACGCCCACGCCATGGGCAACGGCCCCGGAGACCTGGAGGACTACCACGAGCGGATCATGCGGTATCCCTTCCTGTGCGGCGGCTTTGTGTGGGAATGGTGCGACCACGCGGTGCGGGACGCCGAAGGCCACCTGCTCTACGGCGGGGACAGCGGCGAATACCCCCACGACGGCAACTTCTGCGTGGACGGCCTGGTGAGCCCCGAGCGGGAGGTCAAGCCCAACCTGCTGGAATTCCGCAACGTCTGGCGCCCGGTGCGGCTGCAGCAGGGGGACCTGGACAACCGCCGGGTGCTGCTGCGCAACATGCTGGACTTCACCAGTCTGGAAAAGGCGGTGCAGCTGCGCTGGACCCTGACCTGCGGAACCTGCACCCTGCAAAGCGGCTACTGTCCCGCCCCGGCGGCGGCGCCCCACGGGGATGCCTGGACCGAACTGCCGGCCCTGACCCTGCCTGAGAATGTGTACGGCCGCTGCTTCTGGCGGGTGGAATACCTGTCCACCGGCCTGCTCCAGCCCGAAGGCACCCTGCTGGGCTTTGACGAGCTGCCCGCCGGTGTGCGCACCGCCCCGGCAGAGCCCGAAAGCCTTGACGGCATCCCTTGCCTGGTAGCGGAGGAGGACGCACGCTACATCACGGTGGACGGCGGGGACTTCCTCTACCGCTATGACACCTATGCCGGCAGCCTGGACCGGATGGAGGACAAACCTTCCCGCATCCAGCTGCTGGACCAGCCCATCCAGTTCAACGTCTGGCGGGCCCCCACCGACAACGACATCGAGATGGTGCCCCAGTGGAAGTATGCGGGGTATGATCAGGCCCGGCTGCGCACCTACGGCACCCGGATTCTCCACTCGCTCGGCAAGATTATCATAGCCACCGACTTTTCTCTGGGCTCGGTGAGCCGTCAGGCCTTTGTGCGGGGCACCATCACCTGGACGATCCTCCGCGCAGGCAATATCACGGTGGACATCGACGCCCGACGGGACACCGAGTTTCCCTTCCTGCCCCGGTTCGGGCTGCGGTTCTTCCTGCCCAAGGAATTCTGCCATGTGGCGTACCAGGGCATGGGCCCCGGGGAAAGCTACCGGGACAAGCATCAGGCCAGCTGGCACGGCTCCTTTGAACAGGACCTGCGGGAGCTGCACTGTCCCTACCTGAAGCCCCAGGAATACGGCAGCCACTGGGACTGCGACCAGGTGGTGTTCACCAACCCCACCCGCATCGGCGGCCTGAAGATCACCTCCGACCGTCCCTTCGCCTTCAGTGCCGGCTTTGACACCCAGGAGGCCCTGACCGCTGCCGCCCATTCCTGGGAGCTGACCCCCGCCGACCACTGCGTCCTCTGCCTGGATGCGGACCAGAGCGGGGTGGGCTCCAACAGCTGCGGTCCCCAGCTGCAGGAGCAGTACCGCCTGGACGGTGCCGAACTCCACGCCCGCTGGACCCTGATCCTGGGCGGCCGCGGTGACCGCTGATCTCCAGAAAGGAGCTTCATGATGAACCAAACCGATTCCCAAACCAAACGCCTGAGCCCCTGGCTGCCCCTGCTCTGCTTCGGGCTGCTGATGATGGCCCTGGGCATCAACGACGCCCTGCGGGGCATCTTCGCCCCCATCTTCCAGGAGCGCTACGGCCTGACCGACACCATGCTGTCCATGATCGTCACGGTGAGCTACGCGGGCAACCTGCTGTTCCTGAGCATCGGCGGCAAGCTGCTGGACGTGTTCCCCCGCAAGAAGGTCACGGCGGCGGCCATCTGCCTGTGGGGGCTGGCCCTGATCATCAACCTGGTCAGCGACAGCTACTACGCCATCCTGCTGACCATGTTCCTGGCCCTGGGTGCCTCCACCCTGCTCAACACCACCCTGAACATCCTGGCCCCCGCCGTCTTTTTCGGCTACGGTCCGCTGATGGTCAACATCCTCTTCTTCCTGCAGGGCATCGGCACCAGCGGCAGCCAGTTCCTGCTGGGCAACTACGCCTTCAGCTTCGGCGGCTGGAAGCTCATCAACGGCATCATGCTGGCGGCGGGCGTCATCGTCCTGATCCTGCTCAGCCGGCTGTATGTGCCCCAGCACACCCCCGCCGCCCAGGGGGACGCCCCCGGCGCGGCGCCCCTGCAGGCCCGCCCGGAACCCGCCCGCAGCGTCTTCTGGTTCTTTGTGGCCATGTTCGGCTTCTATTTCATCGGGGAGCACGGCATCATGAACTGGCTGCTCTCCTACTGCATCAACGCCTTTGACATGCCCTCCGCCCGGGCTTCCGGCATTTTGTCCCTGTTCTGGGGCGGCATGACCCTGGGCCGTCTGGTCCTGGCCCCCGCGGTGCAGAAGCTGGGCGCCCGCCGGAGCCTGTATCTCTTCGGCGGCGCCGGCACCGTGCTCTTCGTGCTGGGCGTGGTGCTGGGCAGCAGCGGGCTGGTGATCCTGGGCGTTTCCGGGTTCCTGATCTCGGTGCTGTATCCCACCATGGTGCTGCTCATCCAGCAGGTCTACCCGGAAAACGTGGCCGCCACCCGCACCGGCAGCATCATCAGTCTGGCCACCCTGGCGGACATCGCCTTCAACGCCCTGTTCGGCGCCGCCATCGACGCCTTCGGCTACCGGGTCAGCTTCGGCATCCTGCCGGTGGGCATGATCCTGTTCTATCTTTGCTACCTCATCCTCATGCGCAAGACCCGCTCCATGGCAAATTGACAGTTTTGGGCCGGTTTTTGCTGTACACTTTGCCTATAAGTCTTGACTCTTATTGCATTTTTGTGTGCGAATCACTCAAAAAACGCAAAATACGCAATATCTTCACCCCCAAGAAAGCCGAAAACGCGTAGGTTTTTTGTGGGCCGGATGGTATCATAAGCGTGTAGGAGGACAGAGACATGAAACCGACCAAACAGGATATTTGCCATTACATCGACCAATACCTGCAAAGCTTCGAAAAAGTTCTGTATGAGGACGACGAACAGTTCCTCAAAGGCATGCAGACCAACAGCCTTGCGAATGACGACCTGCGCAAATATGAACACTGGGAATGGACGCAGGGTGTGGGGCTGTACGGCGTCTGGAAGCTGTACGACCGGACCAAGGATGAGCGGTACAAGAACATTCTGGCCCGGTACTATGCCAAGCAGTTCGAGATCGGGCTGCCCAGCAAGAACGTGAACACCGTGACCCCGCTGCTGCCCCTGTCTTACATGCTGGACGAGCTGGATGTGCCCGCGTACCGGGACACCTGCCGCGAATGGGCGGAATGGATCTACAAGGATTTCCCCCGTACCAAGGAAGGCGGCCTGCAGCACATCACCTCCGACTCGGTCAACGAAGGAGAACTGTGGGACGACACCCTGTTCATGACCGTGCTGTTTTTGGACAACATGGGCCGGGTGCTCAACCGGCCGGAATACTGCGAGGAAGCGGAATACCAGTTCCTGCTCCACGTCAAGTACCTGGCGGACCGCAAGACCGGGCTGTGGTACCACGGCTGGTCTTTCAAGGAAAAGAGCCACTTTGCCGCCGCCTTCTGGGGCCGGGGCAACTGCTGGATCACCGCCGCCATCCCCGAATTCCTGGCAGCCCCTGGCCGCACGCCGGCGGTGCGCAAGCTGCTCATCGCCACCTGGCGCCATCAGGTGGAAGCGCTGCTGCAGTACCAGGAGCCCAACGGCATGTGGCACACGGTGGTGGATGATCCCGATTCCTATGTGGAATCCAGCGCCACCTGCGGATTTGCCTACGGCATCCTGAAAGGCGTGTCCCTGGGATTCGGCGAGGAAAGCTGGATCGAACCCGCCCTGCGGGCCCTGGAGCCCATCATCGGCTACACCGACGAAGAGGGCGTTGTCCATCAGGTGTCCTACGGCACCCCCATGGGCCGTGAGTCCAAGGATTTCTACAAGAACATCGAACTCAAGCCCATGCCCTATGGTCAGGCGCTGGCCATGCTCTTCTTTATGGAAAGCCAATGCTTTTTAGATAAAAACTGAAAGGAGAAACCACAATGAAAAAGCTCATCAAAAACACCATGGCCGGGGTCATGGCAGCAGCCATGCTGACCTCTCTGGCCGCCTGCGGCAGCTCCGGTTCCGGCTCTGGCTCTGCCAGCACCAATTCCACCGGCACCGCAGAAACCTCCGAGTCCGCTCCCATCACCGGCGGCACCCTGAAGGTCACCCTGTCCGAGGAACCGGGCGAAGGCGACGCTCTGGGCAACGCCCTGGACACCTGGGCTGCCGAGACCGGCAACACCGTGGAGAAGATCATCATCTCCCATGATGACATGCGCACCAAGTTCCCCTCCATGGCCAAGAACAAGGACCTGCCCGACCTGTGCGCCACCACCTTCCTGCACCAGCTGTATCCCGACGAGTTCGTGGATATGTCCACCGTGCTGGACCTGAGCCTGTTCAATGAGAACGCCCTGAAGCTGGTCGGCAAGAGCTACACCTCCGACACCATCACCGGCGTGCCGGAACAGTACACCACCACCTGCATCTTCTACAACAAGGACGCCTTCGAGGCCGCCGGCATCGAAGCCCCGACCATCGAGGATCCCTGGACCTGGGATGAACTGTATGAGAATGCGGCCATCCTGCAGGAGAAGGCCGGCGTGAAGTACGGCTTTGCCGCCGACGTTTCCCGCGCCCGTTACGACATCCTGATGTACGCCAACGGCGGCTCCATCGTGGAAGCTGACGGCGACACCTTCAAGGTCACTCTGAACAGCCCGCAGAACGTTTCCACCCTGGATCGCTTTGTCCAGGCCAACAACGAAGTCATGCCCAAGGCCATCTGGGCCGGCGGCACCACCGACAACCCGGTTGAGTACTTCAAGAACGGCGATGCCGCCATCCTGCTGTCCGGCAGCTGGAACTACAACACCTTCAGCTCCGAGATCACTTCCTTCGACTTCGGCGTCATGCCCAGCCCCATGGGCACCACCTGCCAGTCCGCCATCATCGGCGGTTCCGCTCTGGCCATCCCCAAGGATGCTGAGAACGTGGAACTGGCTGAGCAGTTCATCCAGTGGCTGTACGGCGACGACCATTCCAACTACCAGGATTACCTGCAGCTGCACAAGGGCCTGTCCGTTATGAACGACGTTTCCTATCAGCCCGAGACCGATAAGGCCAAGGAAGACTTCGCCATCATGCAGAACGAGACCAACTACGTCACCGATTCCTTCATGACCGATGAAGCCTCCTCTTGGAGAACCTATAAGGATGCCGAGTACCGCGATGCGCTGGAACGCGCTGTCGCCGGCGAAGTGACTGCCCAGGAAGCTCTGGACACCTTCGCTGCCGAACTGGCCGAAGCTTCCGGCTGGGAGATGGCATACTGATCCGGCAGCTGACAACCTGACCGTTGCCACAAGTGTTTTCAGGGAGTTGCCGCACGGCGGCAACTCCCTGAAAATTTCAACGGGCATTTTGCCCGCCACGAATTAGGAGAGTGTCATGACCAAAACAAAGAATACGGCGCTGAAACACACCGGCGCCTTCTGGATGTTCGTCCTGCCATCCCTTTTGCTCTTTACCTTCTTCTTCATGATCCCGCTGTTCCTGAGCATCTGGTTTTCCTTCACCAACTATGACGGCTGGAAGACCATGGACTTTGTGGGCCTGAAGAACTACATCACCGCCCTGACCAACGCCGACTTCTACAAGACCCTGGGCCGGACCCTGCTGTACACCATCTGCAATCTGCCCTTCAAGGTGGCCATCCCCCTGCTGCTGGCCACTCTGGTCACCTCCAAGAGCCTGAAGTGCACCACCCTGGTGCGCACCCTGGTTTACATCCCGGTTCTGTTCTCCGCGCTGGTCGCCGGTATCACCATCAACTGGATGTTCGGCCAGGAATACGGCCTGATCAACTTCCTGCTGCAGGGCATCGGCATTCAGCCCCTGCAGTGGTCCCTGAACCCCACCCTGGCCACCATCGTCATCAGCGTGGCCTCCAACTGGGTGTCCGCCGGCTACTACATGCTCATGTACATCGGCGGCATCAAGAACATCTCCCCCGACCTGTATGAGGCTGCCAGCGTGGACGGCGCCAGCAAGGTCCAGGCCTTCTTCGGCATCACGGTGCCCCTGCTCATGCCCACCACCTTCATCGTCCTGCTGCTGACCACCGTCTCCTCCCTGAAGGAATACGCGTTGGTCCAAGGTATCTCTCTGGGCGGCCCCGGCACCTCCACCACCTACATTGTGCAGTACATCTACGATCAGGGCTTCAACCAGTACAAGTACGGCTACGCGTCCGCTCTGGGCATTCTGGTCAGCCTGGTCTTCATCATCATTGCCGTTGTGCAGTTCAAAGCAACTAAAGGAGGCGAGATCTGATGGGCGAGAGTGCAAAACGTACCGTTTCCAATGTGGTCGTCACCCTGGTGGGTCTTCTGGTCGCTTTTCTGATCATTTTCCCCATCATCTGGCTGCTGTTCAGCTCCTTCAAACCTTCCAATGAGCTGTTTGCCTACCCCCTGCATCTTTTCCCCCAGAATCCCACCGCTGAATCCTACTTCAGCGTTGTGGAGGACGGCATCTTTGTCTACTTCAAGAACAGCCTGTTCCTGGCTGTCATGGGCACCATCATCACCGTCATCACCAGTGCCATGTGCGGCTACGCCCTGGCCATCTACCGCAAGGAACTGAGCTACACCAACAAGGTGTTCGCCGTCTTCCTGCTGGGCACCCTGATCCCCGGTGAGATCCTGACCATCGCCCAGTTCACCGTTGTGTCCGAGATGGGCCTGTACAACAACATCTGGGGCTGCATCCTGCCCGTGGTCACCACCACCACCGGTATCTTCATGTACCGCCAGCACTACATGTCCATCCCCCTGGAACTGGCCGAATCCGCCCGTATCGACGGCGCCAACGAAGCGCTGATCTTCGGCAAGATCATGCTGCCTCTGGGCAGTGCGGTCACCATCACCCTGACCATCTTCTCCTTCATGTGGCGCTGGAATGACTACATCCTGCCCCTGATGCTGTTGTCCGATCAGAAGAACTTCACCATCCAGATCGCCGTCAAGAGCTACATCGGCACCATGGGCGTTGACTGGAACTCCATCCTGTCCGCCTCGGTGTTGTCCATCGTGCCCGTCATCATCATCTTCATCTTCCTGCAGAAGTACATCACCGGCGGCATCGCCGCTACCGGCGTGAAGGGCTGATCCCCTCAAGGAGCAAACCATGGAACGTTATATCCAACACCTCATCGCCGGCGCCGAGCAGCGCACCGCGAATTTCCTGGCCATGCAGGTCAAAGACAAGCAGGACCTGCAGTACGGCGGCCTGCGCAGCAATGTGTGGGAAGCCAAACCCACCATCTATGCCCTGGCCGCGGCGGTGGCCGTCTGGCTCAACCCGGACAGCCGCTACCACAAGGACCCGGCCCTGTATGACGCCATCTGTCTGGCCCTGGATTTTGTGGCCCGCACCCAGCGGGAGGACGGCAGCTTTGACTACCCCACCTGCAACTTCCATCCGGCGCCGGATACCTCCTTCTGCTTCAAGCGCCTGTTCGCCACCCACCGCATCCTGGTGAAGTACGACGACGGCTCCCAGCAGATCGCCGGACTGCGTCAGCGGTATCTGGCCCTGATGCACAAGGCCCTGCCGGCCATCCGGGACGGCGGCTTCCACACCCCCAACCATCGCTGGGGCATTGCGGCGGCCCTGCTCCAGGGCGCCAACCTCTTTGCCGACGAAGCCGACTTTGCCCGGAGCCTGCGGGACCGGGCCGGCCAGTACCTGGCCGAGGGCATTGACGGGGACGAGGACGGCGAGTACGCCGAGCGTTCCACCGGCAACTACAACGCGGTGGTCAACAACGCCATGATGGCCATGTACCAGGCCACCGGGGACGACAAGTTCCTGGGCTATGTGCGCCGCAACCTGAGCATGATGCTCACCTACATCGACCCGGACGGCACCGTTTTCACCCAGAACTCCACCCGCCAGGACCAGGGCAAGCTGGAATACGCGGACAAGTACTTCTACCAGTACCTGTACATGTGCAGCCATGAGGAGAACGAGGTCTTTGATGCCGCTGCCCAGCGCATCATCCGGGACAACATGACCCGGGGCGACATCGCGCCCGACTGCCTGCACATCATCATGGCCCACGACGAGATGCTGCACCATCACTTCACCCATTGCGGGTTCCCGGCGCAGTACCGCAAGTTCTTCCACCATGCCGGGGTGCTGCGGGTGCAGAACCCCCAGTACACCTACACGGTCCTCAACGGCAAGAGCGCCTTCCTGTACTTCAAGAGCGGCTCCACCATGATCTACCTGAAGATCGGGGAAAGCTACTGCGATATCCGCAACTTCATTCCCCAGACCATCGAGGTAGGGGAAGGCCGCTGCACCCTGAAGGCCACCGCCAAGGGCTGGTATTACCTGCCCTTCCAGGAGCCTCCCGCCACCTCCGACTGGTGGCAGATGGACCACGCCAGCCGTGACAAGCTCATCAGCAGCCAGCTGACCATCACCCTGGACATCGTGGAGCAGCCCGACGGGCTGGACCTCCACCTGAAGACCGAGGGTCTGGACCGGCTGCCCCTGCGGGTGGAGTTCTGTGTCCCGGCGGACACGGTCCTGGACCATCCTGCCTTCAATATCCGTGCCCAGGCCGGTTCCGGCCTGATCCTGCGGGACGGCACCCTGACGGTGCGGGACGGCGCCAAGCACATCACCATCGGCCCCGGTTTCGGGGAACACGAGTTCCAGGGCCACTATTCCGGCGAGGAAGTGAACACCGCCGGCTTCACGGTGTACTGCAACGCCTACACCCCCACCGAGCGCAAACTCAGCATCCGCGTCAACCACGACGCCTGACAAAACCGGGGAGCGCTGTTTTCCAAGCAAGGGGAAACAGTGCTCCTCTTTTTTTAGGAGAATCCCTATGAATCTGACCGAGATGGAAAAATACGTGCACAGCGCCCTGGATCACCTGCAGCCCCGGCTGTACACCGAGCTGGGCCCCATCAGCGGGGTGCGGATGTGTGCCATCGGCTACGGTGAGCGCCGCCGGGTGCTGGAAGACATGGCCGCCTGGACGCCCTTCGGCACCGACGAGACCTGGGGCGGTCCCGACGCCCATTTCTGCTTCGGGGCCGACTACACCCTGCCCGAAGCCGCCCGGGGGCGGCAGGTGGTGGCGGAGCTGGAGACCGGGGCCAGCGATATCTGGAACACCGACAACCCCCAGTTCCTGGCCTATGTGGACAGCAGGCTCCGCTGCGCCCTGGACATGAACCACCGGGAGGTGGTGCTCACCGACAAGGCCGAACCGGGCACCGTGGTGGCCCTGCGGCTGTACGGGTACAGCAACACGGCGGGCAAATCCAACTTCCTGCATCTGCGGGCCCGCATCCCCGAACCCCTGGCCCAGGCCGCTTACTATGACCTGAAAGCCCCCTTTGAGACCGCCTGCCGCCTGCGGGACGACGACGACCGCCGCACCCGGCTGCTCCAGGCCCTGTGCCGCGCCGCCGACCTGCTGGACCTGCGCAACATCGGCCCCGAAGCCTGGGAGGCCTCCCTGCACCGGGTGCGGGAACTGCTGGCCGCCGAGGTGCTGGGCCACCCCGACGCCCACGCCCCCCAGGTGTACAGCGTGGGCCACACCCACATTGACGTGGCCTGGAAATGGCCGGTGCGCCAGACCCGGGAAAAGGCACTGCGGAGCTTTTCCACCGTGCTGTCCCTCATGGACGAATACCCCGAATACAAATTCATGTCCAGCCAGCCCCAGCTGTACGAGTTCGTCAAGGAGGACTGCCCCGAAGTCTTTGCCCAGATCCGCCGCCGGGTGGCGGAGGGCCGCTGGGAGACCGAAGGCGCCATGTGGCTGGAAGCGGACTGCAACCTGAGTTCCGGCGAATCCCTGATCCGGCAGATTGCTTTCGGCAAGCGGTTCTTTGAGCAGGAGTTCGGCACCGGGGACAATGTGGTGCTCTGGCTGCCCGACGTCTTCGGGTACAGCGCCGCCCTGCCCCAGATCATGCGCAAGACCGGGCTGCGGTATTTCATGACCACCAAGATCGCCTGGAACGAGCGCAACCTCTTCCCCTACGACACCATGTACTGGGAGGGCATCGACGGTTCCCAGGTGCTGTCCCACTTCATCACCACCGCCGACGCCGACCCCTACCCGGAACTGCGCCGCAAACCCATGGGCACCACCTACAACGGGCTGGAAAATCCCCGCCACATCATGGGCTGCTGGCAGCGCTACCAGCAGAAGGCCTGCAGCCATAAGGTGCTCACCGTCTACGGATACGGCGACGGCGGCGGCGGTACCACCCGGGAAATGATCGAGATGGGCCGCCGCCTGGAACAGGGCGTCCCCGGCTGTCCGGTGGTGCGGTTCTCCGGCGTGCGGGAATTCTTTGAGGACCTGGAACAGGAAGTGCAGGGCAAGGACCTGCCCAAATGGAGCGGGGAGCTCTATCTGGAATTCCACCGGGGCACCTACACCTCCCAGGCCGCCAACAAGCGGGACAACCGCCGGTGCGAGGAGGACCTGGCCGCCACCGAATGGCTGGCCCAGACCGCCCATCTGTGCTGCGATACCCCCTACCCGGCCGAGCGGCTCCACGATGCCTGGAAGCTGGTCCTGCTGAACCAGTTCCATGACATCCTGCCCGGGTCCAGCATCGCGGAGGTTTACGAACAGACCGAAAGAGAGTATACTTTTGTCAAGGCCGAGTGCGCCGCCCTGCAGGCCGAAGCCCTGAATGCCCTGGGCCGTCGGGCGGGCTGCCAGCCTGCCGGCGTGGACACCGCCGACACCCTGCTGGCCTGGAACCCCCTGAGCTATCCCCAGGACCTGCTGCTCACCCTGCCCGCCGACGCCCCCCGCCCCGAGGGTGCCCCCTGCCAGCGCACCGCCGACGGTTCCGCCCTGTGCCTGGTGGAGGCCCTGCCGCCCCTGGGCCACAAGGCGGTGGCCCTGACCCGGCAGGAACTGCCCCGGCGGCCGCTGCCCCGGGCGGAATACCTGCCCGACGGCGCCCTGCTGGTGCGCACCGGGCGGTACCGGGCCCAGATCGAACCGGACGGCCGGCTGAACTCGCTGTATGACGAGCAGGCCCAGCGGGAGCTCTTCGCCCCCGGGGAAGCCGGCAACCATCTGCGGGTGTACGACGACCGCCCCTACGAGTTCGACGCCTGGAACATCGACGAAGCCTATGTGCGCAAGCACTGGGACCCGGAGGCCTGCGGCCCCGCCGAGCTGCTGGAATCCGGTCCGCTGCGCTGGGTGGTGCGCACCCGGCTGCGGTACCTGAACTCCACCATCGAGCAGAAGATCATCTTCTACGGCCACAGCCCCCGCATCGACTTTGAGACCACCGTCAACTGGCAGGAACACCAGCAGCTGCTCAAGGTCCACTTCCCCTTTGCCATCTTCACCCGCAAGCTGCAGTGCGAGATCCAGTACGGCAGCGTGGAGCGGCCCACCCACACCAACACCAGCTGGGAGCAGGCCCGGTTCGAGATGTGCATGCACCGCTGGCTGGATGTGTCCGACGGCGGCTACGGCGCGGCCCTGCTCAATGACAGCAAGTACGGCTACAGCGCCAAGGATTCCCAGGTGGCCCTGACCCTGATCAAATCCGGGGTGTTCCCGGCGCCGGACGCCGACATCGGCACCCACACCTTCACCTACAGCCTGATGCCCCATGCCGGCGACTTCCGCACCGGCGGGGTGGTGCGGGAAGCGGGCCGGCTGAACCGTCCCGCCCTGACCTGGCTGGGCCGCCGCGGCGGCGAAAGCGCCGGCCTGTGGCCGGAGGTGCGCATCGACCGGGAGAACGTCTTCTGCGAGGTGTTCAAGCACGCCGAAAGCCAGGACGCCACCATCCTGCGCATGTACGAGGCCGCGGGCATGCAGACCCGGGTCCACTGGGAGCTGGCGGGCGCCCCCGACCTGGAAGTGTGGGAATGTGACCTGCTGGAACACCGGCAGACTCCCCTTACGGCGGAAAACGGCGTTGTGACCGCCGAATTCGGCCCCTACGAAATCAAGACCTTTGCGGTGGTCCCCCGCAGCCAGCCCGCAAAACAGGAGGTTCCCCATGTATAACATCGGTATTGACCTGGGCGGCACCAACATTGCCGTCGGCCTGGTAGACGAAGCGTTCCGTCTGGTGTACCAGGTTTCCGAACCCACCGGCCTGCCCAAAACCCCCGAACAACTGGCCGATGACATCCACGCCCTGGTGGTGCGGATGCTGGCCGACCGCGGCCTGACCGAAGCTGACGTGGGCTGCGCGGGCATCGGCATTCCCGGCACCGTGAACCAGGCCGAAGGCACGGTGGAATACGCCAACAACTTCGGGTTTGACAACGTGCCCTTTGTGCGGCTGCTGCAGGAACGGTTCTCCTGCCGGCTGCTGGCCGCCAACGACGCCGGCGCCGCCGCCTGGGGCGAGTACCTGGCCGGCTGCGGCAAGGGTGTCAGCAGCATGGTGGCCATGACCCTGGGCACCGGCGTGGGCGGCGGCATCATCCTGAACGGCCGCCTGTGGAGCGGCTGCAACGCCGCTGCCGGGGAGATGGGCCACATGGTCATCCACACCGGCGGCCGGTCCTGCACCTGCGGGCGCCAGGGCTGCCTGGAAGCCTACGCCTCCGCCACCGCCCTGGTCCAGCGTGCCCGGGAAGCGGCGGCCGATGCCCCCGAAAGCCTGCTGGCCCAGGGGCCCATCGACGGGCGGGCGGTCTTTGCCGCCGCCAAGGCGGGGGATGAGACCGCCGCCCGGGTGCTGGACGCCTTCCTGGACGATCTGGCCGAGGGCGTGGCCAACATCATCAACGTTCTGCAGCCCGAACTGATGTGCATCGGCGGCGGGCTCAGCGGGGCCGGGGCCCAGCTGCTGGACCCCCTGCGCCGGAAGGTGGCCCCCATGGTCTACTCCCGGTATTCCCGCCGCAACACCCGGCTGGAACTGGCCAGCCTGGGCAACGCCGCCGGCATCATCGGCGCGGCTGTCCTGGACCGTCAGGAGGGATTGCAATGATTCAGTTTGGTATGCGTGCCCACGATGCTTACCGCCCCGCCCCCATGGCCGAAGCCCTGGATGCCATGCGGGACCAGGGCCTGGAGCATCTGCAGCTGGCCTTTGAAAAGAGTTTTTCCGACTACGACTTCACCACCGGCCACTATTCGGCGGGCTTTGCCCACAAGATCGGCCGGGAACTGGCCCGGCGGGACCTGCATGTGGCGGTGCTGGGCTGCTACATCAACCCGGTGAACCCCGACCCCGCCGCCCGCGCCGGGGAGGTGGCCCGCTTTGTGGAGCGGCTGCGCTACGCCAAGCACTGCAGCGCCGACATGGTGGGCACCGAGACCGGGCGCTACAGCCCGGACATGGCGGTGACCGACGCCACCCGCAGCGCCGAATGCTACAGCACCCTGCTGGACAGCTTTTCCACCATTGTGGACGCCGCCGAGCGCCTGGGGGTGACGGTGGGCGTGGAAGGGGTGTTCGACCACACCCTGCGCAGCCCCGAGATGATGGACCGCTTCCTCAAGGACATCGCCTCCCCGGCGGTGGAGGTCATCCTGGACGCCGCCAACCTGGTGGCGCCCTGGGCCGCCGCGCCGGAGGAGCAGAACGCCGTCATCCAGAAGGCCTTCGACCTGTACGGGGACCGGATCTCGGTGCTGCACCTGAAAGACTGCGTCTTTGACAGCAACGGAGTCCAGAAATGCGTGCGCCCGGGCACCGGCCTTGTGTGCTACGACGCCCTCATGCGCAACGTGAAGGCAGCCAAGCCGGAGATCATCGGTCTGCTGGAGGAATCCGACCCCGCCCACTTTGCCCAGGACAAGGCCTTCTTTGCCGCCCAGTGGGAAAAGGTCTGAGCGCCTTCCGCAACCCGTCCGCTTTTCAGCGCCCCGCTCCCCGTGAGCGGGGCTTTTTTCGTCCGCCCCTTGCGCCCGGTGGCCCTTCCGGGTACAATAGGGACGAAACACGGCGAAAGGAGCCTTTTTCATGAAAGTATACGGAACCCCCATCTGCATCGACTGCCGCAACTACAAGGCCCTGCAGCAATCCCGGGGCTTTGCGGCGGAGTATGTGGACATCACCGAAAGCACCGCCAACCTGAAGGAATTCCTGGCCCTGCGGGACCATGACCCGGTCTTTGCCCCGGTGCGGGAGCGCGGCGGCATCGGCGTGCCCCTCTTTGTGCGGGAGGACGGGGAAAAGACCTTTGACCTGAACACCGCCCTTTCCTGGCTGGGCCAGCCCCCGGTGCGGGAGGAAGAGATCACCGAACACCGCAGCTGTGGCATCAACGGCTGCCAATAAGACCCTGCTGCACAGGTGACCGCGTCCCCGCCGGGGCGCGGCCTTTTGTTTTGCACGGAGTTCCTTCCGCAAAAGGGCCGCGGTTGAAATCATCCCCCGAATGGGGTATACTGATTCCGAACAATTTCGCATCAATAAGCCCCGCCCACCCCCGGCCGAACCGGGCCGCGGGCCGGGGCTTTTTCTGTTTTTGCAAGAAAGGAGGCCCGTCCATGGCCTGGGCTTCACTGTCAGGGCTGCTGCTCACGCTGCTGGCCCTTTTCGGCCTGAGCACCATCCTGGTGCGCCGCACCGGGGTGGGGCCTGCCGCCGCCCCCCTGGCCGCCCTGGCCCTGGCGGAGCTGGTCCTGCTGGCAGGCGGGCTGCTGCGCATTCTGCCCCTGGCCGGCCTGGTCCTGCTGCTGGGCGGGGTGTGGGGCCTGGGGGCGGAAGGGCTGCTGGCCCGCCGTTCCGGCCGCCCGGACCCGGCCCGGGCCGCTTTGGCCCACCCGGCCGCCCGGGTGTTCTGGGCGCTGGCGGTGCTGCTGGCGCTGTACTTTGCCCGGGTGCAGCCGGATTTCCTCAATTTTGACGAGTATTCCTCCTGGGGCACCGCCGCCAAGCTCATGGTGCAGAACAACCGCCTCTACACCCTGTGCGACGCGGGCCTGCCCTGGCAGATGACCGAGCTGCCCGCCCTGCCCCTGCTGAGCTACTTTTTCCAGTTCTTCGGGGGCTTCGTCCCCTGGCGGGCCATCTACGCGGCGGATGCGGCCATGCTGGCCGCCGCGGCCGCTGTGGGCGGCTGTGCCCGCAAAGCCCGGGTCTCCCTGCCCCTGATGCTGGGGGCCCTGCTGGTGCCCAGCCTGCTCTCGGTTTCGGGGCACACCGCCCTGCTGAGCACCGCCTGGCTGGAATTCCTGGGGGACATGCCCGCCGGGATGCTCTTCGGCGGCGCGGTGGCCTTCTGGCTTTCGGTGCGCCGCGCCCCCCTGCCCGCCCAGATTCTGGCGCTGCCGGTGCTGCTGCTGGCCGCCAACGTGAAGAGCAACACCCTGGTGCTGGCCCTGGCCGCCGCCGGACTGCTGGCTCTGGACTGGGTCTTTTTCCCCGCCCCGGGTGCTGTGCGGCGGGTTTCGTCCGCCCTCCGGCGGGCGGCCTTTGCCCTGGTCTGTCTGGCCGCGCCGCTGGTGCAGTACCAGGTCTGGAACGCCCACATCACCCCCCTGGTGCTGCAGAACGCCGCCTCCGGCGGCATGGGCGACACGGCAGGGGCCTCTTTGCCGGAGGTGGCCGTCAACGGCATCAAAATGCTGCTGGGCCTGCCGGTGACCGACTACTTTGAAGCCCGCCGCACCCTGTTCCAGGACTACGGCGCCGCTCTGCAAACCGCCTTTTTCACCCGCAATGTGTCCATGCTGGGCACCGGCGTGATGGTCGCCGCCCTGGCCGGGGTGCTGTTTGTGCTGGCCCTGCTCCTGGGTGCGAACGCCCGGGCCCGTGTGCACACTCTGGTGCTGGGGGCAGGCAGCGGCCTCTGCTTTCTGGGCTACTTCTTCATGCTCTGGCTCAGCTACGCCTTTTTGCTCAAGGATTCCTCCCCCGACGACCTGGCCAGCTACGCCCGGTACTTCGGGTCCTACTACAGCGGCTGGCTGCTCATCGCCCTGGCGGTGCTGGCCCTGGCCTGCGACGCCGCTCCCAAAGCCTTGTGGGGACGGGCGGGGGCGCTGGTGACCGGGGCGGCCTTTGCCCTTGTTTTTGCGGTGCAGGGGGAGCCCCAGTTCACCCTCCTGGGGGTGAGCCAGGGGGAATACGCCGCCGTGCGCGCTGAGCGTGCGGTGGCCGAAGCCGCCGCCGGGACCATTGCGCCCGGGGAGCGGGTGTTCCTCATCCGGCAGGGGGACGAAGGGTTCTACTGGTTTTTGTATAACCAGACCCTGCGGCCCCTGGACCTGGTGTACGGGGAGGGCGGCGCCACCTACGGCGACCCGGCCCTGACCGGCGGGGAGAATGACCCCTACTTTGCCCCCTACACGGCGGCGGAATTTGCCGCCATGCTGGAAAAAGAAGAGGTGACCTGGCTTCTGGCAGCCCGGGTGGACGAAGGCTTTGTGGCCAGCTACCACACCCTGTTCACCGACGACCTGGCCGCCGCCCGACAGGGTCCGGCACTGTACAGGGTCACCCCGGAGGGGCTGACCTTTGCCGGGATGCTGGAAAAGGAGGCGGGCGCATGAAGTGGAAAGAACGGTTGGCCGCCGCCCGCCGCCACCCCTTCCGGGCGCTGTACGCCCTGGGGGTGGTGGTGCTGGTGCTGTCCATGGCGGGCAGCTTTGGGCTGGACGGGGTGCTGTACGCCCTGGGGGTGTACCAGCAAAAGACCGTGACCCTGGCCGACACCGGCCAGTATACCCTGGTGAATATGGAGCAGACGGCGCCCGGGGTGCTGACCAGCACCACCGGGGACGCCCAGCTGCTGCTGACCCCGGGCACCCTGGTCCGCCGGCTGCGCCTGGTGGCCGACTACACCGGGGACGGCGGGGAGAAGGACCTGTATTATCATCTGCCGGGTATGGGCTACACCCCCCGGCTGCGGGTCTGGCCCACGGCGGCCCCGGACGGGGACAGCTGGGAATATACCCTGCCCCGCACGGCGGGACAGAACCTGCGCCTGGACCTGGCGGACACCGCCGGGGTCACCGTGCAGGTGACCGCCCTTGTGCTGAACGGGCGCCCGCCCTGGTACACCTACTTTGTGCCGGATGGCTGGCAGCTGTTCTGGCTGGCGGTGCTGCCCGGGCTGGCGGGCTGTCTTTTCACCCTGCGGCGGGACGACCGCTGACTACACCCGATACGGGGGAATGTATGTAATGGAATTGGTTCTGAGTCTGGTATCGCTGGCAGCGCTGGGTGGCTATGCCCTGCTGCTGGTCCGGCGCACCGCCCTGCCCGCGCCCCTGGCCCCCTTCACGGCCCTGTGCGCCACCATGCTGTGGTTTGCCGCCGCCGGCATGCTGGGGGTGCTGGTGCCCGCCGGGTGGGTGTATTTTGTGCTGGCGGCGGGGGCCTGGGTGCTGGCCTTTGCCCCGGTGGGGCACAAAAAGCCCCTGTCGGCCCTGAACGTACCCGGGTTCCTGGCCTTCTGGGTGCTTTCGGCGGCGCTGCTGGTCTTTTTCTCCTGGCGGCAGCCCATGTTCAGCACCTGGGATGAGTTCAGCTTCTGGGGCACCGCCGCCAAGATCGTCAAAACCTCCGGTCATCTCTACGTCAACGCCGAGATCGGCTGGGACTGGGTGGGTTCCCATCGCCCCGCCCTCATCGTGCTGGGATATTTCTTCCAGTTCTTCGGTCCCTATGCGGAATGGCGGGTGCTGGCCGGATATGACATCCTGCTCCTTGCCCTCTTCACCACCCTGACGGCTGCCGCCCCCAAGGGCGCCTGGCGGCAGGCGGTGCCGGCCCTGGGCTTCGGGTTTCTGCTGCCCTTTCTCATCACCCTGTACGGCAATGTCACCCGCACCACCGACCTGTACGCCTCCAGCCTGTCGGACATCCCCCTGGGCCTGACCTTCGGCGGCGCCATGGCGGTGTATTACATGGACCGGCGCCGCGCCCTGTGGCCCACCGCCCTGGCCCTGGCCGCCCTCTGCCTGGAAAAGGACACCGGCTTTGCCATGGCCCTGGTGGCGGCGGGCATCATCGGGGCGGACGCCTTCCTGTCCGCCCTGGCGGAAAAAGCCCCCGCCCCCGCCCTGGGCAGGACCCTGGCCAAGGCGGCGGGGCTGTTCCTCACCTGCGGGGTGTCCTTCTGGTCCTGGCAGCGGTACCTGTCGGTGGCCAGCACGGCGGACACCTCCAACGTGGGCGGCACCCAGCAGATGGGCATGGCCGAGATGGTCATCACCGGCTGCAAGGAACTGCTGGGCATCGGCCGGACGGAAAAGTTTTCCACAATTATGGGCGGAATGGTGAAAAACCTCTTCACCACGACCACCACCATGGTGGGGCCCTTCTTCCTGGTGGTGGGCCTGACCCTGGCCCTGGCCGTGGGGGCCGCCCTCTTCACCCGGGAAAAGGCCCTGCGCCGGCAGGCCGGGGTGTTTGCGGTGCTGGGGCTGGGTGGTTTTGCGGCCTACTTCTTCTTCATCGGGCTGACCTATGTGTATGTGTTCCGGGATGAAGTGTCCGACGGCCTGGTGGGCTTTGAGCGGTACATGTACCCCTATCTGCTGGGCTGGCTGCTGGCCGCCGGCGCGCTGGTGCTCCGGGCCATGGAGGAGGAACGCCCCGCCGGACTGGTACAGACCGGGTTCGGGGTCTTTGTGCTGGGTCTGGCCGGACTGGTGTGGCTGCGGGTGCCCTTCACCCTCACCGTCTTCGGCTGCGGGGACGCTGCCTACGCCCAGCGCTGGCAGACCCGCGCGGTGGCCCGGGAAGTGCAGGCCGTGGTGCCCGAGGACGCCCACATCTTCTTTGTGAGCCAGGGGGACGACGGCAGCCGGTGGTTCCTGTACACCTATGAGCTGTATCCCTGGTACCTGGATTACAGCGGCACCGAGAAGATGGGCGGCGGCGGCACCTTTGCCCTGCCGGGAGCCCTGCCGGATGACACCCTCTACTACCACCCCTACACCACCGAAGAACTCCGCGACTGCATCCTGGACAGCGGCTGCAGCTACCTGTTCATCGAAAAGTCCGACGACCTCTTTGCCGACGGCTACGCGTCCCTGTTCAGCGACGGGCTGGCCGGGTGCGCGGCGGGTTCGGCGGTGTATGAATACAACGCCGGCACCGACCGGTTCGATTTTGTCTGCAATGTGGGAGGGACGGCATGAAACAGAAGTTGAAATGGCTGGACCAACACAAGATGCTTTCGCTGTACCTTCTGGCCCTGGTGCTGTGGGCGGTGTACGCCCTGGCCTGTGCCGGATGGGACGCCCTGGGCTTTGCCACCGGGCGGCTGCACACCCAGACCCTGGCCCTTTCCGACCTGGCGATGCAGGACATCGTCCAGGATGAGGCGGGCAGCTGGGTCACCGCCGGGGGCGACCCCCAGCTGCAGCTGGCCCTGGACCAGCCGGTGCGCAGCGTGACCTTTGCCACCGATGCCCCGGCCTCCGGCTTTGAGGGCTACTACGGCAAGGCCGGACAGGACCCCAGCCTGCGCCGCCGGGTGTGGGCCGCCGAAACAGCCCCCGGCCAGGTGACCCTGGTCTTTCCCATGGGCAACGGTTCGGTGCGCATCGACCCCGCCGGCAGCGAAGGGGTGGTGCTGGGCGAGGCGGATGCCGTCCTCACCGTCAACGCGCCCCTGCCCCTGTGGCAGTATTTCCGGCCGCTGGGGGAGCAGGCCCTGGCCCTGGCGGTGCTGCCCGCCCTGCTGGCGGCGCTGTGGGATCTGGGGACCTTCTGGGCCGCCCGCCTGCGCCGCTGAATTTCCCTTTCCTGTAAGGAGAACGTCCTATGACCGCAACATCCAAACACCGCGCCCTGCCCTATCTCCTCACGGCGGCAGGGATGGCGGTGATCCTGGGGACCCTGTATGCCCTGTGCGGATACTGGCCCTTTGGCCCCAACTCGGTGATGACCGGGGACCTGAACAGCCAGTACATCCCCTTCTATGCCC
This sequence comes from Subdoligranulum sp. DSM 23681, assembly GCF_057005535.1. Taxonomy (NCBI): domain Bacteria; kingdom Bacillati; phylum Bacillota; class Clostridia; order Eubacteriales; family Oscillospiraceae; genus Subdoligranulum; species Subdoligranulum sp. DSM 23681. The sequence goes on from NZ_CM168050.1 coordinate 1,379,147, forward strand.
ATTTTTATGAGGCGGTGCGCACCGGCGGCAGCCTGACCTATGCCGGGGACATGGGGCTGGGCGGCGGCAGCTTTGCCCTGTTTGCCTACTACTTTGCCAGCCCCTTTGCCTGGTTGTACCTCCTCTTTGCCCCCGAGACCTACGGCTGGCTGTGCTGTGTGGTCTGGGCACTGAAGGTGCTGCTGGCCGCCCTGACCTTTGTGTGGTATCTGCGGCGGCGCTGGGGCGCCTGCCCCCTCTTTGTGCCCCTGGGCTGGTGCTATGCCCTCATGGGCTACACTGTGGCCTACGCCCAGAATGTGCTGTGGCTGGATTCGGTGATCCTGCTGCCCCTGGTGGCCGCCGGACTGGACGGACTGCTGCGCGGCAGCCGGGGGCTGGGCTTCGCCCTGGCCCTGGCCGCCGCCATCTTCACCAATTTCTACATGGGGTATATGCTCTGCATTTTCTCCGTATTGTATATTCTGGCCCAGCTGGCCGCCTGCCCTCCGGCGGGGGAACGCCGCGGGACGGTGCTTCTGCTGGCCCGGTTCGGGGTGTGCGGCATCACCGGCGCCGCCCTGGCCGGGGCGGTGCTGGTCCCCGCTGTGGCCGGGATCCTGACGGTGAAAAACACCGCCCTGGATCTGACCGGCGGGGTGCAGTTTTCCCTGCCGGACCTGGTGCAGAAGTTCTTCACCGGCAACTTTGTGTGGGCAGACGTCCAGACCGGCCTGCCCCTGGTTTACTGCGGCATGCTGGGTCTGGCGGGACTGCTGCTCTATCTGGTCAGCCCCCGCCCCGGGCGGGAAAAGGCTGCTTTTCTGGCCCTGGGGGCGGTGCTGGTCCTGAGCATGTGGTGGCAGCCGGCGGACCTGGTGTGGCACGGCTTTGCCGCCCCCAACTGGTTCCCCTACCGGGAAAGTTTTCTGCTGGTGTTCTGGCTGCTGAGCCTGGGCGCCGGGGCGCTGGCGGCCCCTCTCACACGCCGCCGGGTGTTCACTGCCGGCGGGCTGGCCCTGGTGCTGGCGGCGGTGGTCTTTCTCACCCGGGCCGAGACCTACGGCCGCCGCCGGTGGGCGCTGGCCTGTGTGCTGCTGCTGGCATCGGTGGGGCTGGTCTGGCTGTGGAGCCGCAGCGCCGGGACCCGGCGGCGGATGGCCGCGGGCGCCCTGGCGGTGCTGGCGGCGGGGGAACTGGCCCTGAATGCCGCCTGGGCCCTGCGGCAGTTTGAGGTCTATACGGTGGCAGACTACCAAACCTTTGTTTCCGACGGCCGCGCCACCGTGCAGGCGGTGGAAGAGCGCAACCCGGCCGGTCTGCGGCTGGAAAAGACCTTTTTCCGCACCCTCAACGACCCCATGCTGCTGGGGTTTGAGGGGCTGACCCATTTCAGCAGCGTGCAGGACGGCACCGGCACCCTGCTGCTCATGGCCCTGGGCTACTGCAACTACGGGGCCAGTTACGGATATCTGGGGGGCAGCACCGCCGCGGCGGACAGCCTTCTGTCCATCGGGTATTTTCTGGACCGGGACGGCGGGCGGGTGCCCACCCATTTCACCCGGACGGACTTGGACACCCCCTGGCAGGTGTACGAAACCCCCAACGCCCTGCCCCGGGCCCTGTGGAGCCCGGGCAGCGCCGGGGACTTTGTCCTGGCGGAGGGCACCGACCCCTTCACCGCCGCCGAGACCCTCTATTCTGCCCTGCTGGGGCGGCAGACAGCCCTCTTCTCGGTGCAGGAGGGCGGCGCCGGGGACCGCTACACCCTCACGGCGGACAGGGACGGCATCCTGTACGGGGTGTTCACCGGCACGGCGTCGGATGTGCCCCTGACGGTGGACGGGGCCGACGCCGGCACCCTGTTCAGCCTGGAACGGTCCTCCGGGTCGGTCATCGACCTGGGCCGGGTCCGGGCGGGCCAGACGGTGACCGTAGCCCTGGACGCCCCGGCAGACAGCGCCCTCTTTGCGGTGCTGGACGAGGAGGCCCTGGCCGATGCCTGTGACGCCCTGAAAGCCGCCGCCCCCGCCGTGACAAGCTGGCGGGACGGGGCCGTGACCCTGCAGACCGACGGCGCCGCCGACGGTCTGGCGGTGCTGACCCTGCCCTATGACCGGAATTGGACCGCCGCCCTGGACGGCCAGCCGGTGGAGGTGCAGGCCGCCGGGTATCTGCTGGGGGTGGCGGTGCCCGCCGGCACCCACACCCTGACCCTGACCTACACCCAGCCGGGGACCGGGGCCGGACTGGCCCTGAGTGCCCTGGGTCTGGGGCTGGTGCTGCTGCTGGCTTTCCGGCGGCGGAGACCTGCCAAGGCATAAAAAACACCGAGCGAAGACTTACCGTCTTCGCCCGGTTTGCTTTTGTGGGAGAGCGGCCGGTTTCGGCCGCCGCCTCCCTTTCTTTCAGGAAGCGTCCCTGTTATAATGGAACCATGGACTCAGGCCGGGGCCCGGGAAATGTGGTCCAGGGCCCGGAACACCTCTTCCAGGGCCTGCTCCTGGGTGGTGATGTCCTTGTATTCCAGGAACCCGCTGTACAGCCAGATCTCCAGCCAGTCGCCGGTCTCACACCCGGCGGCCAGACGCAGAGTCTCCCCCGGCTGGAAATCCTGCCACCGCAGGGTCCAGGTCAGGCCGTCGGCGTTGGTGTAGGTGCGGGTCTGGGAGGCCTGGGCCAGGTCTGCCGGCTCCTCCTGGCGCAGGGTCAGTTCGGGGGCGGTGACCGTGTCTTCCACCAGCAGCAGGTTGCCGCTGAATCCCGCGTCCTGCTGCAGGTCCAGACCATTGCCCAGCGCCACCCGCTGGCCCACCTCCCCGGGGGAGATGGCCTCCACCCTCATCCCGCCGGTGAAGTCACGGAAGCCGCTTTCGGTCCATCCGCACACCCGCCACAGCCGGCCCAGGGTCTTGCGCATGGTGCCCAGGGGGTCCGCATACAGGTCCTCCCCCAGTTTCTGGGGGAAGAAGTCAAAGCTGTCCGCCTGGGCCCCCAGATAAAAGCTGTGGGTGGCCCCGGTGCGCACGTTCCGGGCATTGATCACAGCCCCCACCCCGTTGGTCTGCACCCACTGCAGGTTCCAGCCTTCCGCCGACACCCGCCAGCAGCGGCCCGCGTCGTCGGTCAGGGTCACTGCCCCGGGTTCGGTGCAGTGGTTTTCCGCCGCGTAGGCGCCCGCGGGCAGATCGTTGGGCACGGGGGCGTATCCCGGCAGATCGGTGCGTTCCAGGGCGCTGCCCTGCCCGCCGTACCACATCCGGAAGGTCCAGCGCAGGGCCGCCCCCGCCCCCACCAGGACCGCCGCGGCCAGCAGCGCCGCCAGCCACCGGCGGAGTCTTCTGTTTTCCTTCATCGTCTCTCTCCTCCTCAGCCGTCCTGCGGACGGTTTGTCCCTACCCATCATAGTACACAATTTTGGAGCCTGTTGCAAATCCTTCCTTGTTCCGTCGGCGCACCCGCGCCGCCAACTCTCACGGAGGTGTCTGTATGTTGTATGTCACCGGCGATACCCACGCCAGCTTCTACCCGCTGTATGACCGCCTGGACGCCCTGCCCCGCACAGACTGCCGGGGCTGCATCATCCTGGGGGATGTGGGATTCAACTACCACGGCGGCGACGAGGACCGCTGGAACAAACAGCTGATGAATTCCCTGGGGATCCCCCTTTTCTGCATCCAGGGCAACCACGAACAGCGCCCCGCCCCCACCGGCCTGTATGAACAGCAGACCCGGTTCGGCGGGCAGGTGTGGGTGGAACCGGCCTTTCCCAACCTGATCTTTGCCCGGGACGGGGAGATCTACGACCTGGACGGCCGTTCGGCGCTGGTCATCGGCGGGGCGTACAGTGTGGACAAATACTATCGCCTGATGCACGGGTACCCCTGGTGGGCGGACGAGCAGCCGGACCAGGCCACCCGGCAGCGGGTGGAGGCGGCGCTGGCCGCCCGGGACTGGCAGGTGGACCTCATCCTGTCCCACACCTGTCCGGCCCGGTACATTCCCCAGGAAGCCCTGCTGCCCGGGCTGGACCAGAGCCGGGTGGACCGCTCCACCGAACTCTGGCTGGACACCATCGAATCCCGCACCCGGTACGGCCGCTGGTACTGCGGCCACTGGCACATCAACAAGGCGGTGGACCGGATGCAGTTCCTCTTCCACGATCTCATCCCCCTGGCCTGACCCTGGGGGCAAAGGCAAGCGGCGGCACGGAAGTTTCCGTGCCGCCGCTTTTTTCGGGCCGGGTTCCTGCCGCGGGTCAGTCCCGCCGGAACAGGTCCCGGGTATAGACCTTCTGTTTCACATCGTCCAGGGAGCTGTCGTACCGGTTGGCGATGATGGCGTTGCTCCGGGCCTTGAAGTCCGCCAGATCGTTGACCACCCGGCTGCCGAAGAAGTCGGTGCCGTCCTCCAGCGTGGGTTCGTAGATGATGACCCGGGCCCCCTTGGCCTTCATCCGCTTCATCACGCCCTGGATGCTGGACTGGCGGAAGTTGTCGGAGTTGGATTTCATGGTCAGGCGGTAGACGCCCACCACCGGGGCATCCGCGTCGCCCCCGTCCCCGGCCGCGCAGGCCCGGGCGATCTCCAGGGCCCGGTCGGCCACGAACTCCTTGCGGGTGCGGTTGGATTCCACAATGGCCTCAATGAGGTTTTCCGGCACATCGGCGTAGTTGGCCAGCAGCTGCTTGGTGTCCTTGGGCAGGCAGTAGCCGCCGTACCCGAAACTGGGGTTGTTGTAGTGGTTGCCGATGCGCGGGTCCAGACAGACACCGTCGATGATGTCCTTGGTGTTCAGGCCCTTGGTCTCGGCGTAGGTATCCAGTTCATTGAAATAGCTCACCCGCAGGGCCAGATAGGTGTTGGCGAACAGCTTCACCGCCTCGGCCTCGGTAAAACCCATGAACAGGGTGTCGATGTTCTCCTTGATGGCCCCTTCCTGCAGCAGACCGGCAAAGACATGGGCCTTCTCCACCAGACGGGGGTCCCGGGGGTCGGTGCCCACAATGATGCGGCTGGGATAGAGGTTGTCATACAGGGCCTTGCTCTCCCGCAGGAATTCCGGGCTGAACAGGATGTTCCGGCTGCCGGTGCTGCGGCGGATATGTTCGGTGTAGCCCACCGGGATGGTGGACTTGATGACCATGATGGCGTCGGGGTTGACTTTCTGCACCAGATGGATGACCTCCTCCACCGCGGAGGTGTCAAAGAAATTCTTGGTGCTGTCATAGTTGGTGGGCGCTGCAATAATGACGAACTCGGCGTCCCGGTAAGCGGCCTCCCCGTCCAGGGTGGCGGTCAGGTCCAGCGGTTTTTCCGCCAGATACTTTTCGATGTATTCGTCCTGGATGGGCGATTCCCGGCGGTTGATCTTCTCCACCTTTTCGGGCAGGATGTCCACCGCCGTGACATGATGATGCTGGGCCAGCAGCGTGGCTATGGACAGCCCCACATAACCGGTACCGGCAACTGCGATTTTCATGCTTGTTCCCCCTGTAAAACGTCTGCGCCGCGGGCAAAGCCCGGGGGCGGCGGCCGGTTTTCAACGGTTTTGCGCCCTTTCGGTCAATAATACCCCGGATTTTTTAATTATAGCATAGGCCATTTTGTATTTCAACCGACGCCCCGTTCCCCCAAAAAGCCCCGCCGCAGACACCGGCATGCGCCGGCCCGCAGCGGGGCATTTTTGGCAGGCTGGGTTCCCGTCTGCCGCCTTCACGGTGCCAAGACCAGCAGCGGCGTTCCCGTCATCCTTCCCGTACGCTGCGGAAGGCCTGGTCCAGGTCGGCGAGGATGTCGTCAATGTGTTCGGTGCCCACCGAAAGGCGGATGGTGTTTTCGTAGACGCCCGCCTCTGCCAGTTCCTGCGCCGTCAGCTGGCTGTGGGTGGTGGACGCGGGATGGATCACCAGGCTTTTCACGTCCGCCACATTGGCCAGCAGGGAAAAGATCTGCAGATGGTCGATGAACCGGAAGGCCTCCTCCCGTCCGCCCCGGATGCGGAAGGTGAAGATGGAGGCCCCGCCGTTGGGGAAGTAGGTTTCGTACAGCCGGTGGTCCGGGTGGTCCGGCAGCGAGGGGTGGTTGACCTGTTCCACCTGGGGATGGGCCGCCAGATAGGCCACCACCTTTTTGGTGTTTTCCACATGGCGTTCCAGGCGCAGGCTCAGGGTCTCGGTGCCCTTCAGCAGCAGAAATGCCGCAAAGGGACTGATGCAGGCGCCCTGGTCCCGCAGCAGCACCGTCCGGATGTAGGTGACAAAGGCCGCCGGACCCGCAGCCTGGGTGAAGCGGACGCCATGGTAGCTGGGGTTGGGCTGACTGAGCCAGGGGTACCGGCCGCCGGCCGCCCAGTCAAACCGGCCGCCGTCCACGATCACCCCGCCCAGGGTGGTCCCGTGGCCGCCGATGAACTTGGTGGCGGAATGCAGCACAATGTCGGCGCCGTGCTCCAGGGGCCGGATGAGATAGGGGGTGCCGAAGGTATTGTCGATGACCAGGGGCAGCCCGAGAAAAAGAGTGGAAAAAAACAAAAGCAGCACCGGTCCGCTGCTGTTCCCAGCGGTTGGTGCTGCTTTCTTTCCTGCTATTCTACGCTCAGTTATCCCCTCTGTGATACCGGATCTTCATCTTCTCGGAGGCGTTTTTGAGGATCTGGGCCAGGGCTTTGTCCGACTCCTCCTTCACCATATCCGCAATTTTGCGGTTGGCTTCCTCCAGAATTTCGACCGGTGCGCCCTGCCGGATCTTTTCGTCGTACTCGTACAGGAACTGCTGTCCGCGGTTCATCACGGCGTTCACATACCGCTCATCAAACAGCAGCGCACTGCCGAACTGGGCGTCGGTCAGGGCGGCAATGAGCCGGCTGTGCCAGTACATGCTGCCGGTGGAGACCGTTTCGGTGGTACCGCTGAAGTACTTGGGGAACTCGGTCACACGGGCATAGACCGGGAAGCAGGCCGTGAAGCCGCTGCCGCCCATGGACAGCCACTCCACCCCCTGAATCGCCTCGGGCAGATACCCGCGGATCTGCATGATGCCGCAGACATCGCTGTTGGGCACGCCGATGGTGCGGTATTTGCCCTTGCAGGCCGCGGTCCTGTCGTAGGGGTTGTAGGGCGTTCCCTGGTAATAGGATCCCAGCAGGTACCGCACGTCCTCCACCGTCACCTTGCGCTCCGGCACAAAGGACCAGGGGATGTCGTTGCTCTCGGGGGTGAAGTCGGCGTTCTCCCCGTCCCACTTGTAGGTCCGGGGCAGGAAATACCGGGCCATGAACCAGGCCCGGGGGGTGTTGTAGATATGGTCCGCGTCGGAACGGGAACCGAAGGCCAGCCGCGGGTTGAACTCTGCCCCCGTATCCAGCGCCAGGTGGTGGGTTTCCACGAACTCCCGCAGGTCCTGGGAGCAAAGGTTTTCCTGCTGCGCGCCGCAGGCATCCTCAAAGTCAAAATGGTCCAGACCAAACTGGTTGGGCATGACCACCACCCGGTCATCCGGCACCCGCCGGGCGATCCAGTGATGGCCGCCGATGGTTTCCAGCCACCAGACTTCATCGGCATCCGCAAAGGCCATGCCGTTGGGTTCGTAGGTGCCGTACTGCTCCAGCAGCGCACCGGTGCGCAGCACCCCTTCCCGGGCGGAATGAATGTAAGGAAGCACCAGGGTCACCAGGTCCTCCTCCCCGATGCCGCCGGGGACCTCTTTGGTATGGCGGCCTTTCTTTTCCTGATACCGCACATAGGGGTCCGCGCCGATGACCCGGGCGTTGCTGGTGATGGTCTCGGTGGCGGTCATGGCCACATTGGCTTCGTTGATGCCGCAGGCGGGCCAGACGCCATTGGACTTGTTCACGTTGGGACAGTCGGTATAGCCCATGGCCTTCTCCGGCAGTTCCACCGTCAGGTGAGAGATGACCGTTTTGTAGGTGGCCGCCCCCTCCCTGGCCGGATGGGCCAAAACGCGCTTGGCTTCAAATGCGCCGTCATCATTGCGGGCAATGATGGTGGAACCGTCATGGCTGGCCTTCTTGCCAACCAGAATCGTGGTACAGGGCATAGATTTCTCCTTTTTCTATGTACATCCGTTTTCAATCGTGTACAGCCTGATTTTCACTGCACGGTCAACTTCCCGCAACCGGGAATCGACAAAATTCTGCTTTTTTCGGCAACACCTCTATCATAGCATGGGTCCCGCGCCATTTCCAGCCCCCATTGTCCTTGGCGCAGCCCGCCCGCTCCGCCGGCTGCCAGCAGACGCCCTGTGCCACTTGCGGGGGCTGCCATCCGGCAGAAGGTCTTTCCGATTGTCTCTATACACAAATGGCATTCCGTGTTATAATCTAATGTAAAATACTGTGCAGGAGGCCTTCCAGATGGCAGAGAGAAAAAGCAAAGCCCGGATTGAGCAGTCCCCCTTCCTGACTCCTGCTGCCGAACCCGATGACTTGGTGGATCGTGATGCATGGATTGAGGAAACTACGGCAGGGTTTATCTCAAAAAGTCCGGCCAACAGATTTATCTATAGGGTGATCCTTGAAACCCTGTGGCCCAAAGGCCATGGCATTCCCGGTCCGATCGTGAACCGGGAAGAAATTCGGAAAGCGGTCGATCTGGCCAAACAAAAGACCTACATAGACACCTTCCGGCGGCTGCGGGAACTGCAGGGGGAGGAAGGCCTTCTCGGCATTGTGAAGCATGGCAATCAGTACCAGCTGAGCACCTTGAATGTATATCAGAAAAAGACACCGAGAATCCACCTTTCCGATGAAAAGTGGGATCGCGTTGTGGCGCATTACCAGAACAAGTGTGCCGTATGCGGGGCCACCAATGCCGGGAAAAAATTTCAGCAGGACCATAAGGTGCCCCGGTCCCGAGGGGGTACGGACGCCATAACCAATTGGCAGCCCCTGTGTGACAGGTGCAACAATGTGAAAAGCACCTCTTGCAGGTCCTGCACAGAAGACTGTTCCAAGTGCGGCTGGGCCTACCCGGAGTATTATCGCCCCATAAAAGTTCCCGGAAGTGTTCTGAAACTGCTGCATGAATTTGCGGACGACAATCATATTGACGCCGACGAGATGGTCACAGAGCTGATTTTGCGCAATATCCCAAACAAATAAGAAGGAGGCAGCCAAAAGGCTGCCTCCTCTTTATTATGTCCGATACTTTTCAAGCCTGGGATCCTGGTTTGTGACAAGGCCATATATTCGCATCAGGGCAAGGCCCAGGGCTCTGCCCACCAACGGCGGTATGGCGTTGCCGATCTGCGCATTTCTGGGCACATCAATTCCTCGTGCCGGACCGTTTAGGGTGTACCGGCCATAGAACGTATAGTCATCCGGGAATGACTGCAGCCTTGCCATTTCACGCAGGGTCACAACTCTTGGCTGATTGAAATGGATGAGTTCCTCCGGTGCGGTCGTCAAGGTAGAGCAGGGCTTCTCCGTATCCAGAACGAACCTTTTGTTGGAATGGCAGCCATTTGCATATAAGAATTCCTTGCTCAATCGGCCCGGCGGCTGCGTCCTTTGCGCGGTCTCACACAGGGTCACGATTTTTTTGCTGTGCCGGTTAAATCTGTGCGAACTCGGCACTTCCTCACCGGGGCTGTTCTTTCTCATCAGTTTCTGGTAGGCACTTTGCGCAGGCCTGTACTTGCAGGTTTCATACCCGGGGAATTCGGGATCGGGGACTTTGTCCCCCCCTGCAAGATCGCTTATGGCTTCGCCGACATTTACATATCGGTCCGTAGCAAGCCCGAACTGGGCGCGCTGCTCCATGCCGACTTCGCTTAAAATATCCGTGAGCAGACGTGCGACATCCATTTCGCCGCAGAAGTCTTCTCTGATGGAAAACAGGATCACGCGCTTTCGGACCTGGGGCACGCCGAAATCAGCGGCATTGATCACAACTTTTCCGACCTTGTATCCCAGTTCCTCCAGCTGCTTTACCGCTTCCGAGGCCACACTCATGGTCATTCCGTCAATGGGCCTGCAAACAAATTTTCGTTCAAAGCCCCCCACGTTTTCTATGATTCCGAAAACGGGCTTCAGCATGGAAATCGCTTTGATCTGCTTGAATACCAGCAGGTTTCTGGGATCATTGCCATTTCTTGCCCCCGCTACGGAAAACCCCTGGCAAGGCGGCCCCCCTGCCACAAGCAGCACTTTTCCGGCCAGTTCTTTCAGATGCGCCGCATAGGCATCATCGTCCACCAATTCTTCTATCGAATGCGGCTGCTTGGTGAGCCATGCCGGCCAACAGGTAAAATGCCTATAAGGAGCATCCTCGTTCACCAAATTGGATGTAAATGTTTTAAACGCCATGGGGTCTTTTTCAATGGCAAACACCCCTGACCAGCCTGCCCATCCAAGGCCAAGTGATAGCCCTCCACAGCCAGCGAAAAAATCAATATAGTTCGTGGTACTCATTGTCTGCTTCATTCCTTGGCATTCTCTCCGTCGTTGTTTCTCAGCGTTTTACCTCTATTATGATTTTTATAAGAGATCGCTCCTATGCATCACATGGATTACAGCAAAAATATGCGCTCCCGGTTTTCCTTACTGATTCCGGGAAGAATGATTGTCGATTGCGCTTTCCCCGCTTTTGACCCATTCATCAAGCTCGGAACGTTTGAATTTCCACAGCTTTCCGATTTTATGCGCGGGGATATTCGTTTTCTTTATCCAGTTTCTGATCGTGTCCTTGGTTACGCCCAGATGGATGGCTGCATCCCCGATTCCGATCCAGTTTTCTTCAAAATCCATGCTCATCGTTTTCGCCCCATCACATGATCTATTTTGCCAGTTGAATTTTAGCATACCGGAATAGGGATTTCAACGTGTTTCCTATGATTTGGTTGTAATTAAAAGGAGACAGCCCTGTCATTTGCGCCAGCCTGCATTCCCTGTCCGAACAGCGGCGCGCCACCGCTGCCGGAGAGTGAAATGCCAATGCGGCGGCAAAAGCAGGGAGCCGGGTGTTTGCCCGACTCCCCTGTTCTATCCTTGTAGCTTCCTTCGCCGCGTCTGCTTTACAACAGCGATTTGATCATGATGATGCCATGATAGTTTTCCCCATAGCAGTTGGGGATGAATCCGGCAGGCACAAACCCGAGCTTGCGGAAAAAATCAAAGTGTGCCCGCCCGTGGGAACGCAGTGTGCGCAGTTCCTCGGCGAAATCGGTGATGGGGCGACCGTGGCAGGACATCCCGGTGGACCCGATCACATATTTGAGGTTGCGGTACCCTTTTTGTCGGGCGTATTCCTCCGCCTTCTGCAAAAGGGGTTCCAACGGTTCTTCCATGACAAGGGTGCCGGCCTCCTCAAATCCCAGGTTTTCAATGGTCATGGTGGAATAGCCCGGGAATTCGGCACAGAGGATCCAGCCCTTGGGTTTGCCGTCACTTTCCAGATACCATCCCGCCAGGGTGGCCAGCAGCTGTACATCCTGCAGCTGCTGATGGGCCCCCTCGAAATCCCACCATTCCGGTTTGAGGGTGGACATCAGGACCGCCACAGCGTCCGCGCTGGAGGCGGTCAGCGGTTGAATGGTCATGCACAGGACTCCTTTCCGGATAGAATGAACCTGATAAAAGAGCAAGGGGCAAGGACGGACCCGTCCTTGCCCCTTGTGTGGCGGAGCATCAGAGATTTGAACTCTGGCGGCGCTGTTAACGCCCTATCGCATTTCGAGTTTTGTGTCCCCAATGCTGTCTGTGCTCCCCCAGGGTCAAAACGGGCCGTTTCGTCCAGTCCATTTTGACCACACCACGCGGATTTCCGGCGTATCCGCCCACAAAACCGCGTGGGTACAAGTAAAAGTATAGTACCACCCTTTGGGGCGAAAAGCAACGCCTTCCGGGAAAAATGCAAGATACCGTGCAAGATAACCGGCACAGCATCTGGCCCGCCGGGGCGGGTTCTGGCTTTTGTCCCGGCGCAGAATTTCCCCACAGGCGAGAAAATCACCCCAAAATCCAAGAATCTTGTCATACAGATACGGTTTCTCCGGGTCCGAATTTCATCAAAGGAGAATCCGACCATGATCGAATAGACCATTACGAAAGACCGGCTGGCAGAGGAGATCGACGCGCTGCTGGCGCCCTATCCCGATCCCATGAGCCGCAATGACTTTCGCATCGCCTGCCACATCGGCACCCGCACTTTCCTGTATCTTCTGCAGAGCGGTCTGGTGCCCTGCCTCCACACCGGCAAACGCACCCGCTGCTACAAGATCGCCAAGGTGGACGTGGCCGCCTACCTGCGCCGCCGTCTCACCGAACCGGAGCATTATGCTCCTCCCAGCGGGTGGTACAAAAATTATCCTCAGCGCAAGCCGCCTGCCGTATCCTTGACCCGCACTCTCGACTATGAGATCGTCAACCGCCTGCTGCTTCGCCGCCATCTGGAGCAGCAGCTGGCCGACGCCCCCGACGTACTGACCGTGGAGCAGATCGCCCGCTTCACCGGCTACACGCCCCACACCGTCAGCCACTGGTGCACCGAGGGCCGCCTGCACACCATCCAGCGCCGCCCGCGGTTTATGGTACCGAAAACGTGGCTGCTGGATTATCTGATATCGGATGATTATAACAGGATCACCAGGAAGAGTAAGACTCACTACGCTATGATTGAGGAGGTGGCGCCGAAGCCCAGACGACCGAAGAAGAAAGACTGAAGGTGAGATCAGGGGGAGCATTTTCCAACCTGGAAAATGCTCCCCCTGTGTCATTTGCAAGAATCATTGCCCCTTCAGTTAGAACCCACACGGAATTGTTGATTCTTGTAATTTCAAACTGTGATGTCGCAGATTTGTAAGTATACTTCGAATATTTGCTGACATTTATTATAACTAACTTCCATTTTGCCGCATCAAAGCGGTACAAAGCCCGACTTTCTAATCATCATTCTAACATTCTAACAATCATTGTTAGCAAATTGTTAGAATATCAATTATATTTTTCCCTCATTGAATATATATCGTCCAGCTTAATCGCAATTGGATTGGACGACATTGAAGCCAGCGCCACATTCTTAAAGTATAGGTGGCATTTTGCAGCGCATAAATGTAATCTATACATTGCATTATTGTTGACAATATTGCAAGGTGTAGTTATAATTTGTAATGAAAGGTGGGTGAATGCTATGCCAATCACCACAAAGGAAGGCATCCTGAAGGTTTTAAGAGGGTTTAACCCCTGGTGGGCAACTGGTACTGTCAATCCAGAATTATTGCGGAATTATAAGAGATTCGCATATTATGAAGCAATAAATCGTTTGGAAAACAAATCAATCCGTCGAACGGTGATTCTGACCGGTGCTCGCCGCGTGGGAAAAACGACAATTGAATATCAATTGATCCATCATCTGCTGCAAAATGGCGTGCCTCCGCAAAAGATCGTGTTTGTTTCGTTGGATCACCCCATGTTGAAACTGGCTGGATTAAACGATGTCTTGGAATGCTATCATGAAAATATCTACGCCAACCAAGATGTTTACTATTTCTTTGATGAGATTCAGTACGCTACAGATTGGTCCATGTGGTTAAAAACGCTCTACGACACACAGCCTACTACCAAAATTGTCGCTACCGGTTCCGCGAGTCCCGCCCTCGTTCGCGGGAACATTGAAAGTGGAACAGGGCGTTCCACGGTAATCCAAGTTCCCACACTATCTTTCTATGAATATTGTGCCTTAATTGGCGCCTCGGATGGCTTGGTGCTGGATCCAGCCATCAAGCCTTCTCAGCTTTTGAGATTCAGCCAGCAGCAACGTGGGCAAATCATGAACAAACTGTCTGTCGTACAGAAGCACTTTACCCGTTATCTGCAGGTTGGAGGATTCCCGGAACTGGCTCTTGCGGATAATGACCTTTTTGCCGCACAGGTCATGCGAGAAGATGTTGTGGATAAAGTTCTTAAACGGGATCTTCCTGCTCTTTACAATATTCGCAATGTAACAGAACTGGAACGAATTTTTCTATACCTTTGCACCGTGTCCTCCGAGGTGGTCGCCATCGACACCATTGCCAAAGAATTGAATGGCGTAAGCCGCCAAACGGTGCAAAACTACGTTGATTATCTGGAAAGTGCAAATCTCATTTATTTGAGCTATCCTGTAGATCTCGACGGGAAAAAGATTCTTAAAGCAAAGCCAAAAATCTATATTGCCGATGCAGCTATCCGAAACGCCGTCCTTATGGACAGTGATGTTCTCTCCAACCCAATAGAACTGGGAAAGATGGTGGAAACCGCAGTATACAAGCATGTTGCCGCTTTCTATTACCAGAAGGCCACAAGGGTCGGCTATTACCGGGGAGGGAGAAAAGGGAAAGAAATCGATATCGTCGTAGATTATCCTAACATCAACAACATCCTAATTGAAGTGAAATATCGTGAAGAGGCGCCGATCCCAAATGATTCTGCCATTGTGGAGCACTGTGCAGCCGCAGAATCCGCGATCGTTATCACCAAACGCATGGATGATTTTGGTGCGCATGATACCCCCAGTGGGAAACAGCTGCTTAGAATCCCGGCATTTGCCTTTTTGTATCTGCTCGGCCATGCCGAACGAAACGGCTATAAAGGGATGGAGTGAGTGGACAAACATCCAAATGCAATTGCAACTTTTCTTCTTGAGGAGAAACCATAAGGCGTGCGGAAGTTTCCGCACGCCTTATGGTTTTGCATGATTCCGGGTTCTGCCTCCTCACACTCCACAGCAACCATATCGCATTACTTTTCCTCATTTTAGCGAATCGAGCGGACAAAGTTGTGCTTTTTATCCTGCCGGTATGCTACAAAAACACAACACAAGCACCATTGGGATCTCAAAGAGGGTGCTTTCCCTTCTCTTTTCATTCCACGCCAAGTGCTTTGAACACAGCATCCTCGGCGCTGCTGTAAAAAATCAAATTGAAGCTGCCGATCAGGTCGGCAGGAACTGTCCCCAATTCTGTCGCGGAGGTCATGGGCAGCAGCACCTTTTTGGCTCCGCTGTCCAGGCAAACCTGTAAAGCGTTGGGCAGCTCGTCTACCTTGATCATCGTACCGCTGATACTGATCTCGCCTAAAACAGCAGTAGAGCTTAGCACCGGTCTTCCAAGAGCGATGGAACACAGCGCGATCAGCGTAGGCAGCGCTAGCTTGCCTGTCATGCCGATCCCTTGCAAGTCCTGGTAGTTGATGATGTAGTCCTTCGTGGATGTGCTGATAGAGCCGCTGATGCGGCCGCCATTCGCCTTCAAGTAGTTGAAGGCGGTGTTGGTGGCTTCCTTTGCATCCCGGTCAGAACCAATTCCGGTACGCTCGAACTTTCCACTTCCCGGCAACATCTGGCTTTCCAAGCGGAAAACGCCAATCATGCCGGATCTACCCCGGCTCACCGTGTAGACCTGGCCGGGATTGCATAGACCCTCGGGGATCAGTTTGCCACCGCCCTGCTCCGGCACAGAAACATAGTGCTCGTCAAAGGTTTCGTTGTCCAAGTAGGAAAAGTTCACGTCGTAGAACTCTATACCGCCCAGCTTTTTTACCACAACGATTCCCTCCGGGTCGGCCAGAGTCACCGGACCGAACCCCGGCAGATCAGTCCGATGCAGGCGAATCTCCTGATCCGGAGGTTGGCACGGTATTTGCCATGTCAGCTGACTCCGGTACACCCCCCACTGAAAGGTCAGCACTACCGCCGCAACGATCAAAATCCACCGCATTTTTTCCATCATACACTCCTTTCGAGACCGGATACCGTCGCCCCCTGTATACCGCAGGTACACTCCCCGCCTCGGCCAAGGGTACTATCAAAAACAAACAACTCACAAGCAGAGCCGTTCCGCCACTGGCCAGAAAAGGCACTGCAATACCCATCACGGGGCATAATCCCAGCGATCCGGCCGCGGGCAGCAAGGAGCTGACCACGAGAACAGCCCACCCCGTCAGGGCAAAGGCCTGCACCGCAGGATTCTTCAGACTTTCCCCAACCTTAAAGAACAATTGGTACAGCAACCAAAGCAGCCCTATCACCAGCAGCGCAAAAAACGTACCCATGGTAGCTGCCACCCCGATCAAAATGTAATCCGAACTAGCAACCGGAACCGCTTCTGGCTGCAGCGTTCCCAGTGAACCGCCTGTAAGCAACGCTTGGACCGCCTTGGCCTGCTGGTACCCCGCCCCCAGCGGATCGGCCTGATCGGGATGCAAAAACAGGGTCACCCTAGATGACACCTTGTCGACAAGCCGTTTCAACAGGACGGGTAAGGGCAGATTTTTTTCGGCCACAAATAAGGCTACCGCTCCTCCCCCAAAAGCCCCACCAACTGAGACCACCAGGGTAAAAAAGCCGAACTGCCACGGGTAGTAATAAAGAAGGACAATGACAACGGCCAGCCACACAACCGCAGCCGTGCCCAATTCCGAAAGCCCGGCCAGCAAGGCGACATTCATCAGACCGCACCCGAGCAGTGCCAGATACCGCTGTCGTACCTGAAGGGCAGAGGTTTGGACCCCCGCCACAAACACTGCCAGCAATGGCTTAACGGTTTCGGATAGTTGTACGGAGAAACTCCCCACCCGCAGCCACAGCCCACCGTTGAGATAGAGGATGCCGTACACAACGGCCATGGCGGCACCAGCCATACAGGCCATACACCGGCCGCTATGGAGGTGGCGGGTGATGGTCCGGCGCATCCCGAAGCGCATCAACCGTCCGAACAAACCACCCCCCCCCAGGGCAAGACCAAGCAGCAAGGGGCCGGGGGAATCACCCAAAAGAGACTGCACTAACACCGCAAAGGCCACAAGGCTCCACGCCAGGAGTGCCTCGCCCCGGCCGTGGCACATAGCCAGAAAGACCGCTCCGCCCCCCAGAAGCCCGGGAAGGCAGACGAACCAGCAGGTACTTCCCCGACCGGCCGCCATTGCCAACACCGCCCCGAACAAAACGACCGAAAAAAGATGCACCGCACTCACCCGGACAAAAGCTCTACGAATCACAGCCTATTCCCCCTTTGATGCCACCGGATGCTTGCGAGCAAAAGGAGAACCTGCAGCAGGGATCTTTTCTTCGGGCACCGCAAAGCTCAGCGCAATGTGAACGGGGCCGCCCCCCAGAAAAAGCTCCTTGTCTTCCCCAGGGATAAGAGACACTTCATCCAGTGGCAGATGATTTACATCGAACATTCCGTTTCTTCCGCGGTAACCCAAGTAGTACCCGCTGTCATCCCGGCCCACAAAGGCTTCCTGCCCGCTGATACAAAGATCCGGTAAGATCAAATGGCATTCCGGCCCACGCCCGATTAAAAAATACTCTCCTTTTTTCAGGGAAATCTCAAAAACTTGCTTACCGTGGGGCCCCCAATAGGTAAGGTACACCTTCTGTTCAAAGAAATTGGTGATGATTTTTGTAGCGGAAGACTCCTCGCTCTTACCCAAGGTGTCCGACAAAACCGACTCCACCGGGTTTTTGAAGATGCCCGGTTTTTTCTTGAACAGTAGCGCACCACCTCCCACTGCAATCGCCGCAAGAACCACTAACGTCAGCATAGCATTCAGCACTTCCTGTACCATAAAAAAATTCCTCCTTTTTTCGGTAAGGCACCCTTGTTGCTTACATTGTATCGCAACAGGCCACCTCGCCGAAAAAAACGAGGAAACATCAAAGTCATTCCTTTTTGAGACTCTATTCTATTTTAAGGCATTATCTTTTTCACTAATCGGACAGGCTGAAAAATCCCCGGCAAACCGTTGGCAGCCGGCAAAACCCGAATTAAAATCAGCGTGCTGTCGTCCCGCAGAGGATCTGCATAGTGGTGCAGCAACTGGTCAGCAGTGGTTTTTTTCCGGGTATGCAGGCAGTCCAGCAGGCGGCGCCATGTTACCGCCCGAGCGGCTCCGTCACTACACACCACGTAAATATCTCCCGGCTGCACCAACTCTTCCATAAAAAATTCTTTGCTTTTGCTGTAATACGGGTTACCAATAAAATTTGTCAGCGCGCCGCCATCCTGCCACTGGTCGCACTCCCTCTGAAGGGATTCCTGCGCATATTGGTTATGGGGGAGATACATAGGCATCATCTCTTCCCCGCGAATACGCAGGATGGGACTGTCCCCCACATTGGCAGCGATGACTCGCCTGCCCATAAAAGCCAGCAGCGAAAGGGTAGTAGCGCCGCTAGGAGTGGGGATACTTTTTTCGGGATCCAGATACAAGCTGGATGCCGCCCGGTTTACATCCTGCAGCCAGGTGTGTGGGTCAGCCCCCTGCTGGAACAGTTTTCCCAACCGCTCCACCGCAAATTGGGCAATTTCTCCTTTTTCGGGGGTACTGCTCACCCCGTCAGCTACAGCAGCCAAGAACGGCACACCTCCGCATACCTGCATCTGACTTTTTGCCCTTGCAAATCGCAGGTCATTTTTGGTTCCCATCACATATCGGTCATCGTTGCCACCCCGGGGGCCGCTCAAAGTGACCGCCGTCACGTTCAGGCGCAGGGCGGGAACCGTTTCATCCTTCCATAACATCCGCATCCAAGTTCTCCTTTTCCCGTGGTCGGGCTGGTGGCGTTTTGCTTTTCTTGATTATAGCACGGCACCGCCCCGAGGGTCAAAAACCTGTCATCCGGGGCTCTCCCGCCAGCAAACCCCACTTTTTTCTTTTTCCCACGTCATTTTTTCTATTCTCCCGCGTTTTCTTTTGCAGTCCGGTTTCCTCATTTTTTCCGCCTGCCTCTTTTGGCAATTGAGCCGTTCCTGCATTTGTGGTATGATTAATCCAACGAAACAGAAGGGAGGAACCCACCCATGATTTCACATAATTCTTTTGCGGCAGAGGAATACCCCGGTGTAAACGGCGCCTCCCGTATCTACCTGGACGACCAGGACCGGCAGGAGGACTATGTCAGCTACCGAGATTTTGTGCAGGACTTCACCGGCGATTACCGTTTTACTTCCTGGTTGCGGGAAGAGCTGAACCGCCACAACCAGACCAGCCAGGATCTGGCCCAGGCGCTCAAGATAAGCAAGGGCACCGTGTCCAAATGGTATAATGGCAGCTGCCTGCCCAGCCGGGAAAACTTTATCCTTCTTCTGTTATATTTCAACGTTTCGCTGGAAGACGCCCAAAAAAAGCTCAGCCGTCTGGGGCGGCACAGCAAACTGTATGCCAAGACCCCCGGCGATGCCGCCGCCCTGCTGCTTTTATACCTGGCCCAACGGGAAAACCTTCCGGTGGGTGCCCTGCTCCGGGAAATTCCCCTGGAAGCCGGCCAGCCACCTCTGCCGGGGCCTCTGTACCGCCGCCTGGTCCAGACCTGTTGCACCTGGGCCACGCAAGGCCCCGACGGCAACCAACCGGTCTGCCAGCCAGCCGCCCCAGAAACCAAGGTTTTGCTGGCCGACCAGTTGCTCAGCACACAGGCCACACCGCAAAACTGGCTGTCACACCTGGAGACCTACTGCCGGGACCTTTGCCGGTATCAGCGCACCCAGCGGGAAAAAATGCTGGATTACCTGAACGCCTGGCTTGCCGACGCCCCCGAAGGGGAAATGCTGGTGGACCAGGGGGTGCAGTGGGACGGTGAACGAGTGACGGATCAGCTAAAAAACTTGCCCCGGCGGCACACCTACCCCGAACGGGACGAAGTGATCTTGTGGGGCCTGAAACTGGGTATGCCCTGCGAAAACATTGACCAATTGCTTTTTGCCGGCGGCTTTACGCCGCTCGGACTGTCTGATATGGACGTCCAGGGCCAGCGCTATGGCCTGTCCGGCGGGTTGGAGGGCGCGCTGAAACTGGCGCTGCGGGCCTTGCGCAACGCCTTCCCATCAATGTTTGCCCATTGGCCCTCCGCGGTAAAGATGATCAAAGCCCAGTTCGACGGCTACGAGATTGCCCGGCGCAACGAAGCGGCCTTTGAGCAACGGATGGTGCAGGCGGGGTATCTTTCCAAGGATTTCATCCCCACCCGGGAAATACCCGAAGACCTGCCCAATTTGGAGGCCTGGTGGAGCATTGATGGCGCAGACCTTGCCAAAGACTACCGGGATCCCACTTTTTCGCTGCAGGCTACCGTTTACCTGATGCTGCGCGGCACACACAACCGGGACGGCATCAAAACTTTTGTACGGCACGTGATTCTGGGCATGAACCTGCCTTATGAGGAGCTCCCCTGCTGGCTCACCGCACCAAAGGCTCCCGCCTGAGAAAGGAAGTGTAACCTCCTATGGGATTTTTTCCTGCCAAAACAGCCCGTGTCCCCGAAGCCTCCCAGGCAGCTTCCCCCTTAAATGCGTTGGCCGCAGGGCAGCGGTGCAATCTAGTACAGCCACTGACGGAGGACCAGATTCAAAAGATCCTGAACTTGGTGCCGCAACTAGGTCCGCTGGAACTGGATGGCTGCCTGGGCGCAGGTGGCTTTTCCTCGGTATACCGGGTGCAGAACCGCAACACCGAGCAGCCCCTTGCTGTAAAAATAACCGACCCGCTGTACAAAGTTGCCACCGATTGCCTGCAGAACTCCACCGGACGTTTGACCGAGTTACAAGCCCGGGAAGCCCAGGCCCAATATCGCTATTTTGAAAAAAGAGCCCAGGACGAACTGCAGATTGCCACCCTGGTACTTTCCACCGAATGCCCCAACCTGATGCCCACCCGGTTTGTCTATTCCCTCAATGTACGCACAGTGCTGAATCTTGACTATGACCGTATCATCTGGCTGATCGGTATGCCTGTTCAGCCCTGCATGGCCGACCAGTTCCATCCGCTGTGCCAGGGCCAACTGGATGAGCCGCTCTTGCTCAAGCTGGGTTCCGATCTGTGCAGCGGCCTGCTGATACTGGACGGAATGGGAAGGCACGGCGCGCTGAAAGCTCGGCAAAATATCGCCGCACCGGCAGGGCAGATCGCCCCCGGTGGAAAACCACTTCCCCCTGCGGTACAGATACTTCTGATTCAGGAGGAGGAGCCTGACGCCCATCTGTTACACCGGGATGTAAAGCCGAACAATATTTTCCTGCGCATCAGGCAGGATAAGAACGGTCGGATTCTCTCGGTAGACTTTATCCTGGGGGACTACGGCATCACCCGGATGATCACCCCGTCGGATACCACCCCTACCGGCATCCAGGCGGATCTGTTCAAAGCACCGGAACTATCCATCCACCCCTTCCGTGTCACCCCCTCTTCCGACCTGTATTCGGTGGCCATGGTGATGTTCTGGGCCTTGTGGGGCAACTGTTCCACCGACGACTTTGAACGGTTGCTGACCCTGTGCAAAACGGCGGATCCAACCCTGCAGTACCGCACCAACGAATGTCACCCCGGCCAATACTTTTTTGTGCTGGCCAAATGCCTGTATACGGTCTGGCGCAACGCCCTGATTGCACCGGAAGCAAAAACTGAAATTTTGCAGCACGCCTGCATGGACGTTTGTTCAGTATCATTGCTGTGCGACCTGCTGGGAATGCTGAACAAAATCCCCAGCGAACGGCCCTGGCAGTCGGCCCAGGCCATGCGGGATGCGCTGGAACAGCGCCGCTTGGCTGCCCCCGCTCAAACCATTCTTACCCCCCGTCAGAAACAGACCATCCAGCAGCAAGCTCAAAAGCTGCAGCAACAGCAACAACTGCTGGCACGGCAAAAAGAGCAGCTCATACAGGAACTGAACCGGGAGAAAGAATCCTCCGCCAAAATGCGTCGCCAGATGGAGGGTTATTTCGATCTCTTCAGTTCTACCCAGCAGTCCGAACAGCTTTTGCAGGAAGAGAACAAGCGGTTGTTCCGGAAGAAACAGGAAACGGAACAGCAAATCCAGCGGTTGCAGCAGCAGCTGAAGGAAAAAGATGCAGAAATTGCCTTTGCCTTAGCCACAAAACTGCCGGAAAAGGAAGAGACCGCGACAAACGCTCAACAAGACAACTGGCATACCCGTTGGCGTGAGCAGCACAAAGAGTTTGCGGAATACAAAAAAAAATCCGCCGCGGAAATAAAGGACATCAGGACTTTGCTTTTGTCAACCCTCATCTTCGTCACCCTCCTCTCGGCGGTTCCCTTTACGGTGCTCTGCCTCCGTTTTTCCAGGGGGGAACCAGTGTCCCTAGGAATCCTGATAACCTTGGGCTTGCTTGCATCCTCCGGCATCACCTGTTTTGCCCTTTACAAAGAAAAAACTTCGTGGCCCGATATATTCCGTCTTTTCATGGGATTTCCTTTTTATATTATAGCTGGCATAATTATTATTCTGGTAGAAGTATTAGATGAAATATCATTTTATACAAAAGGATGGTCCTACCTCCTTCTTTTGCCCATTGGCCTGGGGGTGAGTGCGTTGCTGTTCTGGCTGATCCCTCTATTTTTAAAATAACGTTTTAGCGGCAAAACCGTCCGTGTTGCTCTGGCAACGCGGACGGTTTCTTTATTTTCTCCAGTTCCTTGGGAATTTATGGTTTAATACAATTGGAAACGGAAATTTCCCCAAGGAGGCGCAAATCGTTTATGAAGAAAGCCTTTTCCCTTTGTCAGGTTTGTATGGGGGCTGGAACACTGCTCCTTTGCGGGGCCCTGGTGTACAAATCCGTGTTGGCACCAGTTGTGGACGCCGAGGCCGCCGCCATGCTGCATGACCTGAAACAACAAAAGCAACAGGCCCAAACCATTCCGGGCAATTTTTACGACAGAAACGGCATCCCTCTCACAGAAAGCCACCTTGAAGGGGAAGAAGGCACACTGCTCTATCCCGAAACCACCAGCCTGTTCATTGGGTATAACAACCAGCGTTTCGGTGCCAGCGGCCTGCGGAAAACCTGCGCCGACACCCTATATCTCCGGGGAGAGGATGTTTCTCTCACGCTGGATATCCACCTGCAGGAATATGCCTATAGCCTTCTTCCCGAAGACGCCTGTGCCATAGTGCTGGAAAACACCACCGGTGCCATTCTGGCCCTTGCCTCCAAGAGTACCGTCCCCTTTGACGCCAACCACCTGGAAGAAAGCCTGGCCGCCGCCAACCTTGAAGATGGCTCCCTTCTGGTGCGGGGCATTTCGGAGCAGGATCCGCCGGGCTCTACCATGAAGATTCTGACCACCACCGCCGCGTTGGAAGCCGAACGAAAAAGTCCAGGAAGTATTACTTTTTTGTACGATGACAACACTCCCCTGGTTGTTCCGGGCAGAACCATGACCATCCACAACTTTGATAATGAAAACTGGGGCCAACTTGACTTAGAAACGGCCTTTACGCGATCTTCCAACACATATTTTGCCAACCTGGTCCTGCAAAGCGGACCTGACCCCCTGGCGGATCTGCTGGAACGTGTGGGCTGGGGAAGCCCACTTCCGCTGGATTTTTGCACCCTGAAATCAAACATAGGAGATCTCTCGCGCCCGGAGGAATTGGTTCAAACATCCTTCGGTCAGGGTGAGGTCACCATCACCCCGTTGCAGCTCGCCGCCACCTATGCAGCATACTGGAACTCTGACGGTGCCATGATGATTCCCCATCTGTTAAGCGACACCCAACCCCAGGTGCTTTGCGAAGCGATTGCCTCCACCTCCACGCTGAAAACGGCCAGAAGCCTGCTCACCGCCGCCGCCCAAAAGTACGGCCTCACCGAAGAAACGACTCGGGTGACCGTGGGCGCCAAAAGCGGTACTGCTCAGTGCAGCGGCGACCGCCTTCACACCTGGCTTGTTGCCGGTTGCGACGAGGGCTACACTTTTCTTCTTAGCTTCAGCAATGGCACTAGCAGCGCCGAACTCTACGAACCCATGAAAGAACTTATCTCCTACACAAAAGCACTTTATCCCGACGGGATATAACCCCCCGCAAGAAAAGAAAGGAGCCCCGCATGAGAATCCTACTGGCCAGCCCTTACAAATTACCGTCCACATTACCCAATTGGGTAGCTGGCACCACCACCGGGCAATTGTTCAGCACCGTGCAGTATGAAGGAGGCATCCCGCAATTTTCCGGAAACCTGCTTCTGGGACGTGATATCGCCGAAAAAGTTCCTTCTCACTCCATTGTCTGTTTCGGCGCCCTGCACAGAGAAAGTTCCTATACCTTGCGGGCCGAACAGTTACTGTTTCGCCTGGAACAGGATCACTTCAAAGCCGTATACGCCCTGTCCGAGGACGGGTCCACTTCCAAAGTCTCCCCAGACCTCTGGCCCGCAACAGATCCACAGCTGCTTTCGCCGCACCTCACAGCCGAAGAATGGACGGAAGCCGCCCGGTTGCTTGGGGAACGGGCAGGAAATCACCGAACCCCGCCGCCCAAACCCGCTGCGGAAGTCATCATCAAAGATCTGGCGGCAGAGGAAAAAGAGCCCCCCTCCTTTCACAGCTTCTTACAACAGCACGCCATGCACTTCCCGGAGGATGACCCCACGCTGCCGCCGCCTATTCCTCAGGATCCGTCCCTCATTGCCGACTTTGTCAAGGAAAACCAAAATTTTTACCCCCCGGCTATACGCCAGACTCTTCAGCAACTGGCCCGTCTCTCTCTCACCAGCAACCGGCAGATGATCCGGTTACACAAAATTTTACAATACGGCTACACCCCAAAAACCGCCAAACTTTCATTCGACGCCACGCCCTTTGACAGGCCTCTGCTGGGCCGGACGGAAGCCTTGCATACCCTGGGCACAGCCTTGCGCGAGGCCGCAAAAGGCTCCCGCCAGTTGGTACTGATCATTGCACCGCCCGGCCATGGAGGAGGTACTCTCCTCCGGCGTCTGTGTCAGGCCGTTGACAAAACACAGCTGGGTGTCGTCGAATGCAGCAGCGCGCCCTTGAACCTGGCAGGATCTAGTGTGGGGTATGATCAAAGTAACGCCGGCTCAGTGAGTACCGAGCGGTTCAAGCAAGTACTGATCCTGAAAAATGTTGATGATGCCTGGCACAAAAAGGATGATAAGGATTCCGCCTTTTTTCTGCTCGAAACCTTATTGGCCAGCAATCGTTGGTGCGACCGTTTTCTCGACGTAGAGCTGGAATTCCAGGCCAAACTCTGCGTTGTGGTGGTGCACCATCTCCCCCGGGAACTTGCCCGTTCCTTTGAGGGGCTTTTCCAGTACAGTATTGATTTAACCGAGGATTATTCAGTGGAAGACAAAATTCAGATCCTGCAAGCGCGAGCAT
Organism: Subdoligranulum sp. DSM 23681; assembly: GCF_057005535.1. Classification (NCBI taxonomy): domain Bacteria; kingdom Bacillati; phylum Bacillota; class Clostridia; order Eubacteriales; family Oscillospiraceae; genus Subdoligranulum; species Subdoligranulum sp. DSM 23681. The sequence continues at coordinate 1,404,264 of NZ_CM168050.1, forward strand.
CGCAGGGCAACCTGACACGCCCGGCGGCTGAAACCCTGGTTCTGAGCTATGCGCCCCTGTCATTGACAAAGGCGGTGCACTTGCTGGATCGGGTGGTTGCTGCCAGCAATCCCGCCGAGGAAATCTCGGTGCTAACAGTCAACCGCATCCTCAAAACGCCTTCTCTGACGCCGGAGGAGCGTCTGATCAGCCGGTACCTTCGCCACCAGGATCAGTTGCTGCCCTCTGCCCGGGAGCTGGCCCAGGCCCATGTGGATCTTCTTAGCGCCGACCCGGACACATCCTCTGCCCACGAACGCAGGGAAGCCGCCCGGCTGCTGCAAATGATGTTGGATAGCATCCCACTTGCCAAACCGATCCCTGCCCCGCAGGAACTGCACGCCTCGCTGGATCGCGATATCTTAGGACTGTCCCACCAAAAAGACGCCATCGTCCAGTGGATTGTGAATCCCCAGGGAAAGGGACTTTTGCTGGTAGGCCCACCGGGCTGTGCCAAAACCAGCCTCGCCCACGCCGTGTCCATCGCCATGGGGTATAAGGATGTGGTACATTTGGATATGGCACACATGACGCCATCCCTGCTCAGCGGCAGCGGCAAGCTGCACGGTTCGGTTCCGGGGGAAATTGCCCGGAAAATCACCCAAGATAAAGGTGAACAACGACCGTTTGTATTGGACGAGGTGGACAAGGCCTCCCCCGAGGTATGTTTTGCCATGCTGGATCTCCTGCAAAGCGGCATCTTTCTCGACAACGCCCTGGGAGCGATGGATCTGCGCCAGCGTCCGTTGATTCTGACAGCCAACAGCCTGGAGCCCCTCCCCCGTCCGCTGCTGGACAGACTGATCATTCTGAAGATGCCCAGCTATACCTTGCCGGAAAAAGCAGAGTTATGCGCATTTTTGTGGAACCGCCAGCTGCCCGGCGAACCTGCTCTGGAGAAACAGATCTGCGAACAGATCGTACACTGGTGGTGCCCCAGCGGCGGCTGCCGGGACATACAGAAAGCGCTGCAAAAGCTGACTTCCGCCTACCGCAGCGGCTGGGTTCCCAGCAGCGACAAAAAAGCTCTGACCGCTATTTTGGGAGCACCTACCTATTACCCGCCGCCAGCATGCCGGCCGGGGCCAGGTATGGCCTATGCCCTGGCCGCCTGTACGGATGGCTCCGGCGTAGTGACCCCCGTTCAGGCCTCATCCGCCCCACCGGGTACCCCTCCTCAAAGTTTCGGGCTAGGATCCAGCGCCACTATGCTGGATTCTGCCAATCTGGCCTACTTGCTGGCTCCACAAGTAGCCTGTCAGAAGTATCGCCCCATGCTCCTGGCCATGGACGCCGGTACCGGCCGGGACGGTCCCAGCGCCGGGCTGCCGGAATTTATCGCCCTTTTTTCTTCGTACAAAAATCTCCGGCTACCGGCTGTAGCCGCCACAGGCGAGCTCCTTCTCCACGGCCAAATTCTGGCCGTCGGCGGCATACGCCAGAAAATTGATGCTGTATTGCGGTGCCAGCCCCTGATTCGCCACCTGATTCTGCCGGAGGACAACCGAGTCCATTTGACGGAAGATCTGCGCAGTGCCTTGGAGAAAGCCAACGTCAGTCTTTACTTCGCCCGCTGTGTGGAGGATGTAGCGCGGATTTTGCTGGAGCAAATTGCCCTCCCCGCCCAGACTGCCTCTCATTAATCCCAAAAAAGAGCAGGCCCCCAACCAGGGTACCTGCTCTTTTTTTATAGCCTGTTCTTCAGTCCGCCAGGGCTTGCCCCAGCATTGCAGCCAGATGGCCGCCCTGCTCCCACCGGGTCAAAATCCATACCACGGCCTGTTCTTCGCAAAAGCGGCCAAAAAATTCCAGTACCGCCGCCAATTCCGGCACATCTTCGGGCAGCGGCGCATCGCCACCGGTCAGGTCCACACAAAGAATCTGGCAGGGCAATCCCTCCGCCTGCATTTCGGGAAAAAGTTTTACAAACCACCCGCGTCGACTCTGTTCCCGGTTTAAGCGAACCACCGTCTGGCCAAAGCTGCTTTCACACCGGTGTTCCTGCGCAGCCACAAAGGCATTGGTCTGATCGTCATCCTCCAACTGCACTACACCCACGCGGAAAGACCTCCCCAACGCGCAGGTCTGCAGGGCTTCCAGTTCTTGGTGACACCACGCTGAAAAAGCCTCCGCCTCCATCTGCTTTTCTGCCCAAAACACCGGAATCACCAGCTTGTTGTCTTTCATAGTGTTTTCCTCCGTCCAGTATTTATTCCATCATACACCCACGGCGCTCTGCATCGCAACCTTGCAGGGAAACCCGGTCTGGGTAGCCCTTGAGTTTCCCCATCCGCTGCCAAGGACGGGGAGAGCTATACCATCGACGGCAAATCGGTGCTGGTCATCAGCGATACCTGCCGCATCGACAAGGTATACCGACTGGCCAACAGCTACGCCTGGAGACTGGATGAGCATCCCCACAAAGCCCCCACTGCCAGATAGCGGTCCTGCTCTTTCAAACTGCGGTTAACTCTCAGTCACATTTGTGCACCTTAGGTTCTGACCATCCGCATTATCGGACCAGCTTTCTGCTATAATGAAAAGAAGCAAAGAAATGTCGTCCGTCACTGCAGAAGAGGAGGCCACATTCCCCATGAAATACAAAGAAACCGGATTCCGTGCTTTCTACAAGAAATTCACTGTTTTTATGTTCACAGACACCTTGCGAGAGGTCACAAAAAATTTCCCCGGTGCCGAGCAGGGGAACTGTATCTTGACGTATGGTTATATTGACCGTTTTGCCGGCCTGACTCTGGAGATTCTGGCTGTTGGTGTGGCAGAGAAGGACAATGTCACCTTTTTTGACGGCACAGACACTTATCGCTCCTTTCTCCGCATTGGTGCCGTCATGGAGCAGGAGTTTTTTGCTCTGAGGGATGAAGACGGCTCCCTTTATGCTGAACACGCAACCAAAATCGAACAGTTGCATCACTACGATGCAAGCCAGGAAGTAGAACAGACCCGGCAGATGAATTTTCTGGATGCCAGCCGTGACCCTTCTTACATTGATGATGTACTGGTCTATCTGTTCAAAGAGAGTCTTTCGCCGGAAGGTTGCTGGGTTCGCATCACCGGCCTGGAAGAGCACAGTCTGAAGGGCACTTTACTTAATGAGCCGGATCAGAATTTCGGTTGCCACCGCGGAGAAGAGCTCTCCTTTTTTGTTCAACAGAATCAAGACAAGCAATTTTTCTGCTGCTGTGTACTTACAACTTAATTATCGTGCGAAAGATCAAATTTTCCCCAATAAACACCAAAGCCACTATAGGTCTCTTTCAAAGTCTCAGATTTCACTGTAGAGCAACAGATCCACACAACTTTATAAGGCAGGTCTCTTTTCTCACAAAAGCACTTCTGCTATTCCCTATTTGTCTGCACTCTCCGGCCAACAAATCTTCCACTCAAAGTATTCCGCTTCGGTAATTTCTCCTTGGCGAAGCTTCCGCTGCACTTCCGCCCAGTCTTTAAGGAAATCGTTCAAGACCGTCGAATTGAACCACATGGCCACAGGGCTGTCCGGCGGCCAGTCATCGTTATCATCATAGTGCAACGAAAAATCCTGGTTGGCATTGTACCGGGTCTCGGACCGCTGTGTACGGATCAGGTTGATAATACCGGGCACTTCCTCATCCAGCCAGAACAGTTGCTCCATCATATCGGCAGCTGCACCGTTTCCGCCTTCTGACAAGGCCATCGCGGATACGTTCAGTACTTCAGCCATCTTCTCCAGCAGCGGCTTTTTGGGAATCCGGTACCCCATCTCATACTGGGCAATGCGGTTGGCACCGCCTGCGCCCAGTCCGATCTTTTCTCCCAGTTCCTTCTGCGTCATCTGCCGATGGCGGCGTATCCGCTTGATTTTCTCGCCGGTTGTCACGGTTTTGCTCCTCTCCAAGCCGTTATCGCGTCCACGGATTTCCCGTGGACGCGTCTTTTTGTATTCATTGTACCCTACCCGTCCCCGATTTACAAGAAAATTGTAACAAATTTGCGAAATATATTGACGTTCGCATTTTTGCGAACTATAATATCTTTATCAAATTTGCGAAAGTTGAATAGAACATTTGCAAATGATTACAGAAAGGAGATTTTCCTATGATTATCCAATTCGTACACTTCCATTCTATGAGGGTCGCATGGCTGCGAAACGCCTCATCCCGGAAAAAGAGCTGAAAGCCTGCTATGGCCTGCTGTTTGCCGACTATCCCGATGTGGTAACGGTCCGGCAACTGCAAACTATGTTGGGCATCAGCCGTCATGCGGCGTATGATCTGCTGGGAGAAGGGGAAATCGGAGCCCTCAAACTGGGCAACGCCTACAAGATTCCCAAAATCAACGTCATCCGCTATCTGCTGACCAATGCACAAGGGGCGGGTTTTGCCGGGCAAGACCTGCAAAGTGAATCATAGCATGATTCACTGGAAATCCGCCGTAGGAAAAGTGAATCATAGCATGATTCACTTTCTACTGTATTGCGGCCAAAGGTATCTTAACAAGATTCACGCAAGCGATTTTCCCGACAAAGTGAATCTTACTAAGATTCACTCCGCATCTCCGCCCAAAGCCGCGCCGTGCCGCGCACCGCCGGGCGGGGGGCACGTTACCCGCATTGTCGCAAAGGTCGCGCCACAGGGCCCCGTTTGGCGGCCTGTGGCCCAGCAAGAAGAAGGCGTATGCTATGCAGAGAAACGAACCTATTGACGCTGAAACTCTACTTTCCACCCCGCTGCCGCCGGTGCGGTGGCTGATTCCCGGCCTGCTGCCCGCCGGGCTTTCCTTGTTGGCCGGTGCCAGCAAGGCAGGCAAAAGTTGGCTGTGCCTGTGGCTTTGCCTGCAGCTGGCCCGGGGCGGCGAGATCTGGGGCCGCACCACCCAGCCACAGACCGTACTGTACCTCTGTCTGGAGGATACCTATGCCCGCATCCAGGGGCGTTTGTTCCGCCTGACCGAGGACTCCGTTCCCAGCCGGTTGTACTTCCAGACCGGAAGCTGCGCCATCGGGGACGGTCTGGAACTCCAGATCGAGAAATTCCTGTCCCAGCACCCTGAAACCGGGCTGGTGGTCATCGACACCTTGCAGAAGGTCCGCACCGCTGACCCGAACAACGGCGCATACGCCAGCGATTACCAGGATATGAGTGCGCTGAAATTCCTGGCGGACCGCCGCGGCATCGGGTTGCTGCTGGTGCATCATCTGCGCAAACAGGACGCATCCGACCCGTTCCAGCAGATTTCCGGGTCCAACGGCCTGATGGGTGCCGCCGACACCATCTGGCTGCTGCAGCGTCAGCGGATGAGCGACACGGCCCGGCTGCTGGTGGCAGGCCGTGACATGGACAGCTGCACCCTCCATCTGCAGACCCGGGACTGCATCTGGCAGTTGTTGGAGGAGGAATCCGCTGAGGAGCAGGTCCGGAAGGCCGTTCCGGACTACCTGTGGCGGGCGGCGGACTTTGTCTGGCGCGCCGACAGCTGGACAGGCACCGCCACCGGGGCCGCATCACGGTAGCGAGCATGGGCTTTGTGTTGCCGACGGGCAACCCTTCGCCGCGGCGGACACCGCCGCTTCTACGGGGACGACCCCGGGCCCCGATTTCTCACGGGAGACTGCCTCGTGAGAAACCGCACCGTGGGCATCAACGTGCGGGTGACACCGGCTGAAAAACACAGGATGGAATCCGCCGCCCGGCGCTGCGGTCTGACGCTGTCGGAATATCTCCGGCAGCGGGCACTGGGGTACACACCGCAGTTTCATCCGCCCGCGTCTTTGTTTTCCGCTCTGGAAGAACTGGACGCGCTGGCGGACCGTCTGCCGCCCGGGGACGCGCTCCCCTGCCGGGCGGCCACAGACCAGATCCGGGATGCCCTGCTGCCGAAGGAGTAATTCCTGGCCGTCACCAAGATCTGGCCGGTGCGGGACAACCTGCGCCGGGTGGTGGACTACGCCGCAAACCCGGAGAAAACCGAATACGGTGCCTTGTCCCAGGCGCTGCACTACGCCGGGAACGACGCCAAGACCACCTTGCCGGAAAGCGCCAAACTGGTGTCTGGCATTCATTGCCGCCCTGAAACCGCCTGGGCGGATATGCGGGCGGTACAGCGGAAGTTCGGCAAGACCGAGGGCGTGGTGGCGATGCACGCCTATCAGAGTTTCCAGTCCGGCGAGGTAACCCCCGAACAGTGCCACGCCATCGGGGTGGAGCTGGCCCGGCAGGTATGGGGCGGGCGGTTCCAGGTGCTGGTGGCCACTCACATGAACACTCACTGTTTGCACAACCACTTTGTCATCAACGCAGTGTCCTATGTGGATGGCAAAAAGTACGAGCAGCGCCGCAGCCAATACCGGGAACTGCGCCGCGCCTCCGATGCCCTCTGCCGGGCCCAGGGGTTGTCGGTGGTACAGACCCCCGGCAAGAGCACACCGCGTCCCCTCTACGAAGCGGAACGCCGGGGTGAACCCACCCGGTACAACCGGATGCGGGAGGCTCTGCAAACCGCCCTCCAGCAGACCAGCACCGAGGAGGACTTTGCCCTGGCCCTGCGTCGGATGGGCTACCTGTGGCGGCGGGAGGAGGGCCGCAAGTACGCCACGCTTCGCTCGGTGGACGGCGGCCGCCCGGTGCGGGTGCATCGCCTGGGCCCGGAGTTCGACTGGCCCGCGCTGGCCCGGGTGCTTGACGCCCACTATTACCAGTTCGGCCCCCACTATTACAGCCTGTTCGGTGGGTATGACCGTCCCAGGCGTTCCCCCTGCCGTTCCTGGGCCAAGGTGCGGTACAAAGGTCTGCTGGACGAACTCTTCGGCAAGCCCCACCTGGGCCGGAAGTATCTCTACTTCCGGTACAAGGTGCAGGCCAAGCCGAATCCCCGGGCGTCCATCAACTGGCCGGAAATCGAAGCGATCTGGCGCAACGTGGAGCGCACGCTGGAGGAGATGCACCTCTGCTATGACCGGGATTTCCACACCACCGACGAGGTGGAGGCCCGTCGCCGGAAACTGACGGCGCAGATCGACGCTCTCTGCAAGGAGCGCACCGACTGTGCGCGGCTGCTGCGGCACAAGGTTCCGCCTCCCGGCACCGCCGAGCGCAGGACCGAACTGACCCGCCAGATCAAGGAGCTGCGGCACGAGGATGAAGTCTGTGACAGGATTCTCCGGAGGGTACGAGCCACCACCGCCTGCCGCAAGGCGTTGGAGGAGCAGGCCCGCCAGCGGGCCGAGGAAAAAGCCCGCCACCGCAAGCGCCGCCGCAGTCTGGAGCGCTGAACCGCAACCATACCAAAAGCCCGCGCCGGGAAGTTCCCGACGCGGGCGCTTTGGTAGATTCGTACCCAAAACAAGGGCGTATCCTTGTGTAGATTTGTGACTAGCTTTTGCCAGGGATTCCGGGTATTGTTGTGTTGGACCCGGGAAACCGTACAAACGAGTATGAAAGGAGAAATGCCTATGGTAGCAGGCCGACTGCAAGAGAAAAACGGATATTACTACATGGTGCTCAGCTACACCGGTGCCGACGGTAAGCGCAAACAGCCCTGGCACGCCACCGGCTTGCCTGTGAAAGGCAACAAAAAGCGGGCGGAGGAGATGCTGCGGGAACTGCGCCGCAGCTTCACGCCGCCCAAACCCAACCGCAAAGAGGAACTGAGCCCCGATATGCTGTTTAGTGACTATATGCTCTACTGGCTGAAGATCATCCGCCCCGCCGTGCAGGAGACCACCTGGTCCTCCTACAACTTCAATGTGAAGAACCACATCGTTCCCTACTTTGAGCCCACCGGCATCACGCTGGGCGGGCTGCAGGCACGGCATATCCAGAGTTTCTATCTCCACGAGCTGGAAACGCTGAAAGCCACCAGCGTACTGCGGCAGCATGCCAACCTGCACAAGGCGCTGAAATACGCCGTGAAGCTGGACCTCATTCCCGGCAACCCGGTGGACAAGGTGGAACAGCCCAAACCCGAGAAGTACATGGCCGCCTACTACACCGCCGAGGAGATGGAGCAGCTGTTCGAAGCCGCCCGGGGCCACCGGTTGGAACTGATCATCCAGTTTGCAGCCTTCTACGGGCTGCGCCGGGGCGAGGTGCTGGGCCTGCGGTGGGATGCCGTAGACTTTGAGGCCGGTACCCTGACCATCCGCCACATCGTGACCTGCACCAACCTGGAGGGCAAACACGTTCTGGTGGAGGCCGACCGGGCCAAGACCAAGTCCAGCCTGCGCACCCTGCCCCTGGTGGCCAGCTTTGCCCAGCGGCTGCGGGCGCTGAAAGAGCAGCAGGCCTACAACGAGAAGCTCTGCGGCAACTGCTACAACCAGAAGTACAAGGGCTACCTGTTCGTGGATGAGATGGGCAATCTCATCTTGCCCAACGCGGTGACCGACGGATTTGCCAAGCTGTTGGCCGACTACGGTCTGCGGAAGATCCGCTTCCACGATTTGCGCCACTCCTGCGCCAGCCTGCTGCTCAAGCAGGGGGTACCCATGAAGCAGATTCAGGAATGGCTGGGCCACAGTGACATCTCCACCACAGCCAACATCTACGCCCACCTGGATTCTCAATCAAAGCAGCTCAGCGCCGCCACGATGGAACAGGCGCTGCCGCTGCCAGAGGAGCTGCCGGAAAACCGGTGGTAACGCCACCGGGGAGTAAAAAAGACGTCCTGTCATATCTGACAGGACGTCCTTCTGGCGGAGATGGTGGGAGTCGAACCCACGCGCCTCTCTCGAGACCTAAAGCATTTCGAGTGCTCCCTCTTACGACCTCTTGAGTACATCTCCATATTTAATTTTTCCAGCACCGCCTTGCAAACCTTTCGGAAAAATGCAAGATTTCGATGCAAGATAAGCGGATAAAAACCGGATGCATACCCCTGAAAAATCCCGCCGTCACGCAATTCCTGACGGACGAATCGGCCAGTGGGCTGCAAACTTTCGAGTGCGACCTCTTCGACCTCTTGAGTAATGCTCCGTATAACGCTGCGGGTGGGCCGCAGCGTACAAATTATTATACCAAACCGGTTTCCCGGCGTCAAGGGCTGCCCGCGCTGGGGCGCTCTTTTTCGGAGCGTCGGGGCTTCAAAACAGGTGCTGTTTCTGCATGGGACCGGGGGCGAAGGGGGTCTCCTCATGGTGGCGGCGGATGAACACTTCCCGGGTCTTGCGGCCCACGCCCCGGCCGTGGGGTTTTGGGGCCGCCGCAAAGGTGCAGCTGATGTTGTAATACCCCCGCATATGGGCCACCAGGTATTGGGCCACGGCGGGCAGGCAGTCGGTGTCGTCGATGTTCTCGTAGTTGTAATCGCTGTACAGGAAGGCGGTCTTTTCCTCCCCGCAGACCAGGGTGATGCCCTCGGCGTCCAGGCGCACTTCGTCCACCACGCTCTGGCGCATGCCGGCCATGCCGCACTCGCTGGCCAGCCGGGACGCCCGGGCCCGCTGGTCCATGGGCACCGACTGGGGGTCCAGGGCCTCGCTGCCCCGCTGGCCGATCTCCAAAAGAATATCCCGCATCATGCGGCTTTCCACCAGCGGCCGGATCTTCTCCTTGGCCCGCGCTTCCCCTGTTTTTGCCTGGATCTTGCGGATGATCCCCATTGCAGACATTCCTCCTGATTGCACATTCCCAAAACGGCGGGGGTCGGTCCTTGCGGCCTCTGTCCCCAGGATAAGTATACCACAACAAAACGGGGCATGCCACAAGAAAATTGCGGCATGCCCCCGGAAGGACTGTTCAGTTTTTGCGGAAATTCAGGCGGTCTCCAGCACCTTGCGCAGGATGGCCAGGGCCTGTTTCACGTCCTGTTCGGTGAGGATCAGCGGCGGCAGCAGCCGGATGCGGTCCTTGGCGGTGAGCACCAGCAGGCCCTGCTTCTCGCAGGCGGCGCGGATGTCGGCGGCTTTGAGGCCGTCGGACAGCTGGATGCCGATCATCAGGCCCAGACCGCTGACCCCCTCCACATGGGGCAGGGTGCGCAGCCCGGTCCACAGGGCGCCGGCGCAGTCGTTGACGTTCTGCATGAATTCCTCATCCATGGTGTCCAGCACGGCACAGGCGCCGGCACACACCACCGGGTTGCCCCCGAAGGTGGAGCCGTGGCTGCCGGGGCCCATGTGGGCAGCCACCTTCTCGGTGGTGACCACCGCGCCGATGGGCAGCCCGCCCCCCAGGCCCTTGGCCAGGGTGACGATGTCCGGGTGGAGGTGGTAGTTCCCGCAGGCCAGGAACTTGCCGGTGCGGCCCACGCCGGTCTGCACCTCGTCCACAATGAGCAGGATGTCCTTCTGGGCGCACAGGTCGGCCACCGCATGGACGTAGTCCGGGTCCAGGGCCACCACGCCGCCCTCGCCCTGCACCAGCTCCATCATGACGGCGCAGGTATGTTCATCGGCAGCGGCTTCCAGGGCGGCAAAGTCCCCGGCGGGGACGTAGGCGAACTCCCCGGGGAAGGGCCCGAAGTCATGGTGGAACACATCCTGGCCGGTGGCGGTGAGGGTGGCCAGGGTACGGCCGTGGAAGGAGTTCACCAGGGTGATGACCTTGCTGCGGCCCTCGCCGTAGGTGTCCACGCTGTACTTGCGGGCGCATTTGATGGCGCCCTCGTTGGCCTCGGCGCCGGAGTTGCCGAAGAACACCCGGTCCAGGCCGGTGCGGTGGCAGATGCGCCGTGCCAGACGGCCGCAGGGGGCGGTGTAGTACAGGTTGGAGGTGTGCTGCACCTTGGCGGCCTGCTCGGTGACGGCCTGGAGCCAGACGGGATGGGCGTAGCCCAGGGCGTTAACCCCGATGCCGGAGGTAAAGTCCAGGTAGCGCTTGCCGTCGGCGTCGATGGCGGTCATGCCCTCCCCCCGCTCAATGACGAGGGGGCTGCGGCCGTAGGTGTGCATGATGTATTTGTTGTCCCGGTCGATGACCTTCTGGGTATTCATGAACGAAACCTCCTTGGGAGTTCAGCGGTTGTGGCCGCGATAGAACAAGGTACCGGAACCGCGGTCGGAGAACATTTCCAGCAGGATGGAGTGGGGCACCCGGCCGTCGATGATGACCGCCTCGTTGACCCCCCGGCGGATGGCGTCGGCCATGCCGTCGATCTTGGGCAGCATGCCCCCGGCAATGATGCCCTCGGCCTTGTAGCCCTCGATCTCGGAAATCTCCACCTCCGGGATGAGGGTGGAATCATCGTTTTTGTCCCGCAGCAGGCCGGTGATGTCGGTCATGGAGACCAGCTTTTCCGCCCCCAGGGCCACGGCGATGGCCGCGGCGGCGGTGTCGGCGTTGACGTTGTAGAGCACCCCGTTTTCCGGGTCCATGCCCACGGTGGCCACCACCGGGATGAACTGGTCGTCCAGCAGGTGGTTGATCAGGGTGGTGCTGATGCCGGTGATCTCGCCCACAAAGCCCAGGTCGGCCTTGGTGTAGCGGCGGCAGCTGATGGTGTTGCCGTCCATGCCGCAGAGCCCCACGCCCCGGCCCTTGAGCAGGGCCACCAGGTCCTTGTTCACCTGCCCGGCCAGCACCTGCTGGACCACGGTCATGGTCTCGGCGTCGGTGTAGCGCAGGCCGCCCACAAACTTGGATTCAATGCCCAGCTTGGTAAGCATGGCGTTGATGGCGGGGCCGCCCCCGTGGACCAGCACCACCCGGACCCCCAGCAGGGTCAGAGTGACCAGGTCGTTCATCACCGCCAGTTTCAGCTGGCCGTTGACCATGGCGTTGCCGCCGTACTTGATGACCAGGGTCTTGCCGTGGTATTTCTGGATATAGGGCGTGGCTTCGGAAAAGAGCCGCGCCATCTCTTCGTTCTTCATGTTCTTCCTCTCCCCTGCCCGCTCAGGTGCGGTAATCCCCGTTGATCTTGACGTAATCGTAGGTCAGGTCGCAGCCCCAGGCCTTGGCCGTGGCGTCGCCGCAGCCCAGGTCCACCAGGATCTGGATCTCGCTCTCCTGGAGGATCCTGGCCGCTTCCTCCTCACTGAAGATATGGTGGGCAGCATTCTCGCACACCAGCACCTCACCGGCGGCGCTCTTCAGCCGCACGCTGGTCTTGTCAATGGAGAAATCCCCGGGGGTGTAGCCGATGGCGCACAGCACCCGGCCCCAGTTGGCGTCCTCGCCGAACATGGCGGCCTTGAACAGGGTGGAGTGGATGACGCTCTTGGACACATCCCGGGCGATCTGCAGGGTGGGGGCGCCGGTGACGACGCATTCCAGCAGCTTGGTGGCCCCTTCCCCGTCTCCGGCCAGTTCCCGGCAGAGGGTCTCGGCCACCTGGGTCAGGGCAGCCACAAAGGTGACATAATCCTCGCTGTCGGCGGCCACGGTGTCATTGCCCGCCAACCCGGAGGCCAGCAGCAGGACGGTATCGTTGGTGGAGGTATCCCCGTCCACCGAGATCTGGTTGAAGGTGGCGGGCACCACGCTGGACAGGGCCTTCTGGAGCACGGCGGGTTCCATGGCGGCGTCGGTGGTGATGAAGAGCAGCATGGTGGCCATGTTGGGGTGGATCATGCCGGAACCCTTGGCGATGGCGCCCATACGGCAGGTCTTGCCGCCCAGGGTGAACTCCACGGCCACCTGTTTGGGGTGGGTGTCGGTGGTCATGATGGCAAAGGCGGCGTTCAGGCTGCCCTGGGGGCTGTGGGCCAGCTGGGCGGCGCAGGCCGGGATGCCGGAGGCAAAGGGTGCGATGGTCATGGCCTGACCGATGACGCCGGTGGAGGCGGGCAGCACGTCGGCTTCGTCCACGCCCAGGGCCTGGGCGGCCAGACGGCAGGTTTCCCGGGCCAGCTCCACCCCGCCGGGGGCGCAGGTGTTGGCGTTGCCGGAGTTGACCAGGATGGCCTGGGCGTAGCCGTCGGCCAGGTGTTCCCGGTCCACCGTGATGGGGGCCCCGTAGACCTTGTTGGTGGTGTAGCAGGCGGCGCCCGCACAGCGCACGTCGGCTTTGATCAGGGCCAGGTCCGGTTTGGCGTGGTTATGCCGGATGCCGCAGTGGATGCCCGCGGCGGAAAATCCCTGGGGCGCGCAGATGCCGCCCTCGATTGTGGTAAAGTTCATCTTTCTCCCCCTCATTCAGGTTGCGGACACTGCCGCGGATTACAGAGCCAGACCTTCGGTTTCTTCCAGGCCCAGCATCAGGTTCATGCACTGCACCGCCGCGCCGGAGGACCCCTTGCCCAGGTTGTCGAAGCGGCTGATCAGCTGGATCTGGCCGCCGTCCGGGGAGGCAGTGACGAAGATCTCCATGCTGTCCTTGCCTGCCAGGGCGTTGGACGGCAGGAACCCCGGCATATTGTCGGGGTCAAACGGGTGGACGGTGATGACCGGACTGCCGGCGTAATAGTCGGCCAGCACGGAGGCCAGATCTTTGGCGTCGCCGTTCAGCTGGCTGCGCTGGAGCTGGACCACCGTCTCCATGCCGGCGTAGTAGTCGGCCACCACCGGGCAGAAGACCGGGGCGGTGTGCAGGCCGCAGATGGCCATCATCTCGGGCAGGTGCTTGTGGTGCAACGTCAGGCCGTAGGGGCGGGGGGCGTACAACCCTTCGTCGGTGCGGTCGGCCTCATACTGGGCGATCATGGACTTGCCGCCGCCGGAATACCCGGTCAGGCTGAAGCAGCACAGGGCGGCTTCCGGCGCCAGCAGGCCCCGGCGCACCAGGGGCGCCACCGGGGCGATGAACCCGGAGGCGTGGCACCCGGGCACCGCCACCCGGGTGGCGGTTTTCAGGGCCTTGCGGGTGTTGTCCAGCTCCGGCATGCCGTACAGCCAGCCGGAGGCGGTGCGGTGGGCGGTGGAGGTGTCCAGGATGCGGACCTCCTCTTTCACCAGCGGGATGATCTCCCGGGCCGCCGCGTCGGGCAGGCAGAGGAAAGTCAGGTCGCTCCGGTTGATGACCGCCGCCCGGGCATTGGGGTCCTTGCGGTCGGCTTCGGGGATGGTCAGCAGTTCAAATTCCGGGCGGGCGGCCAGACGGTACGCAATGCGCAGGCCGGTGGTGCCGGAAGACCCGTCCACAAAAATACGATACTTTTTCACAGCAAACACCCGTTTCGGTTTTTATTGGGCCAGGGCGGCGCGCACGTCGGCGATCTGGGAAAGGACGCTGGCCCTGGTGGGGCCGCCGTAGCTGGTGCGGCCTTCGCAGCAGCGGGTCAGGTCGATGGCCTCATACACATCCTTCTCAAAGAGGGGGCTGTACCGCTGGAATTCTTCCAGGGACATCTCTTCCAGGGTCTTGCCTTCCCGGATGCAGGCGGCCACCATGGTGCCGGTGCACTTGTAGGCATCCCGGAAGGGCATGCCCTTCTTGGTCAGGTAGTCGGCGCAGTCGGTGGCGTTGATGAAGCCGTGGGCCGCCGCCTTGCGCATGTTTTCCGGGCGGGGGGTCATGGTGGCCAGCATGGGGGTCAGGGTGCGCAGGCAGAGGTCCAGGGTGTCCACCGCGTCGAAGATGGCCTCCTTGTCCTCCTGCATATCCTTGTCGTAGGCCAGGGGGATGCCCTTCATCATGACCAGCAGGGTGTTCAGGTCCCCGTACACCCGGCCGGTCTTGCCCCGGATGAGCTCGGTGACATCGGGGTTCTTCTTCTGGGGCATGATGGAGGAACCGGTGGTGAAGGCGTCGTCCAGCTCCACGAACCGGAATTCCCAGCTGCACCAGAGGATGACCTCCTCCGACAAACGGGAGAGGTGCATCATGCAGGTGGCCATGGCGGCACAGAGCTCGATGCAGAAATCCCGGTCGGACACCCCATCAATGGAGTTGTGGCAGGGGGCCGCAAAGCCCAGCTCCCTGGCGGTGTAGAACCGGTCCAGGGGGTAGGTGGTGCCGGCCAGAGCGCCGGAGCCCAGGGGGCATTCGGCGTCCATCCGGCGCACCGCGTCCTGCATCCGGCCCAGGTCCCGCAGGAGCATCCAGGCGTAGGCCATGAGCTGGTGGCCGAAGCTCACCGGCTGGGCCCGCTGCAGGTGGGTGTAACCGGGCATGACGTAGCCCGCGCTCTCCTCGGCTTTCCGGCAGATGGCGTCGATAAGGTCTTTGATCTCCTTTTGCAGGGTGGCGGCGGCGTCCCGCAGGTAGAGGCGGATGTCCAGGGCCACCTGGTCGTTGCGGCTGCGGCCGGTGTGCAGCCGCTTGCCCGCATCCCCCACCCGGGCGGTGAGGGTCTGTTCCACAAAGGTGTGCACGTCCTCGGCGGTGGGGTCGATTTCCAGCGCGCCGCTGTGCAGATCGTCCAGAATGGAGTGGAGTCCTTTGTGGATATCCTCCACATCCTGGGCGGAGATGATGCCCTGGGCGCCCAGCATGGCGGAATGCACCAGGCTGCCCCGGATGTCCTGTTCGATCATGCGGGCGTCGAACCGGATGGAGGAGTTGAAGTCATTGACGCGGCTGTCCACCGCCTTGCTGGCGCGGCCCTGCCAAAGTTGGGGCATGGAGATAACCTCTCTTTCCGTACAATCAGGGAGTTTTCAGGAACGCCAAAGCCGCCAAGGAGGCAGATTCCTCCCCGGCGGCGGGTTGGCTGTTGGGTTTTGCTTTCAGAAATCAGTCGATGGCGGGCCACTTTTTGGCCAGCTTGGCGCGCTCGGCGATGGGCAGGCCGAACAGGTTGATGAAGCCGGTGGCGTCGGCCTGGTTGTAGTCCTCATCCTCACCGAAGGAAGCGGTCTGCTCGTCGTAGAGGGTGAAGGGGCTGGTGACGCCGGCGTTGATCATGTTGCCCTTGTAGAGCTTGAGGGTCACATCGCCGGTGACGGTCTTTTCCAGCTGGTCCACAAAGGCGCTGATGGCTTCCCGCAGGGGGGTGAACCACTGGCCGTTGTAGACGAGATCGGCCATCTTCTGGGCCACGATCTCCTTGAAGTGGGCGCTCTCCTTGTCCAGGGTGATGGTCTCCAGCACGTTGTGGGCCTTGTACAGGATGGCGCCGCCGGGGGTCTCGTACACGCCGCGGCTCTTCATGCCCACCAGCCGGTTCTCCACGATGTCCAGCAGGCCGATGCCGTTTTCGCCGCCCAGCTTGTTCAGGGTCTCCACGATCTCCACAGCGCCCATTTCCTTGCCGTCAATGGCGGTGGGCACGCCTTTCTCAAAGTGGATGGTCACATAGGTGGGCTTGTCGGGCGCCTGTTCGGGGCTGACGCCCAGTTCCAGGAACCCGGGCTTGTTGTACTGGGGCTCGTTCTTGGGATCTTCCAGGTCCAGGCCCTCATGGCTCAGGTGCCACAGGTTCTTGTCCTTGGAGTAGTTGGTCTCCCGGCTGATCTTCAGGGGGATGTTGTGGGCTTCGGCGTAGTCGATCTCCTCGTCACGGCTCTTGATGTCCCATTCCCGCCAGGGGGCGATGATGGTCATATCCGGGGCGAAGGCCTTGAGGGTGAGCTCAAACCGGACCTGATCGTTGCCCTTGCCGGTGCAGCCGTGGCAGATGGCGTCGGCGCCTTCCTTGATGGCGATGTCCGCCAGGGCCTTGGCGATGCAGGGGCGGGCGTGGGAGGTGCCCAGCAGGTAGTCCTCATACTTGGCGCCGGCCTTCAGGCAGGGCCAGATGTAGTTTTCCACGTAATCCTTCTTCAGGTCCAGCACATACAGCTTGGAAGCGCCGGTCTTCTTGGCCTTCTCTTCCAGGCCGTCCAGCTCGGTGCCCTGGCCCACGTCGCCGGAAACGGCGATGACTTCACAGTTGTTGTAGTTTTCCTTCAGCCAGGGGATGATGATGGAGGTATCCAGACCGCCGGAATAGGCCAGAACGACCTTCTTGATGTCCTGCTTGTTCTTTTTCATGGTGAGCACCCTTTCTCTCTTCTCACAGCGCGTAGCTGAATATTTATTCATCTGATGCTTCTTATTATACACGCCATTTTCCCAAAATCAAGGCACAAACTCCCACAAACTCACCCCACATGCGGGCAGAATTTTGTATAAATTTCCATATATTTGCAGTTGGTTTGCATTTGCAGGGCGTTTTTCTGTATTTTTATGCAATGTTTGGGGCTCACAGGGCGTACAGGTCGGTGTATTTGCGGCGCAGGTAGCGGGTGTAGTGGGTGGGGTCGAACTCCCCGCCGCACAGGCTTTTCACCAGGTCCGCCGGTTCCCGGCTGTTGCCGTACTGCCACAGCCGGGTGTGCAGGGCGTCCTTCAACGGGCTCAGGTCGCCCTTTTCGATGTGGGCTTCCAGCACCCCGTCCCCCAGTTTGGCGGTGATGTCGTCCCAGGCCTGGGCGGCGTAGGCGCTGCCCAACGCGTAGCTGGGGAAGTAGCCCATATCGCCCCCGGCCCAGTGGATGTCCTGCAAAACGCCCCGGGCGTTGTCCGGCACCTGGATGCCCAGGTATTCCTGATACTTGGCGTTCCAGGCTTCGGGCAGGTCTTTGACCGCCAGGGTGCCCTGGAGCAGGGCCTTTTCCAGCTCGTACCGCACCATGATGTGCAAGGCGTAGGTCAGCTCGTCCGCCTCGGTGCGGATCAGGCTGGCTTCGGCCCGGTTGGCGGCGCGGTAGAGTTCCTCCTCGGTGAAGTCGGCGGTCTGGCCGGGGAAGAGTTCCCGCAGCACCGGCCACAGCCAGTGGATAAAGGCCCGGGACCGGCCCACCATGTTCTCAAACAGACGGCTCTGGCTTTCGTGCAGGCCCATGGTGGCCCCGCCGCCCAGGACGGTGAAATCGCAGGCCGGGTCCACCCCCAGCTCATACAGGGCGTGGCCGCCCTCATGGGCCACGCTGTACAGGCTGCTGAGCACATCCCGTTTCATATAATGGGTGGTGATGCGCACATCCCCGTGCCAGAAACCCTCGGTGAAGGGGTGCTCGCTCTCATCCAGCACGCAGTGGTCCGGGTCCAGCCCCCACAGGGCCATGATCCGCCGGGCCAGCTCCTGCTGGCCTTCCAGCGGCCAGTCCCGGTCCAGGAAGTCGGTGCGCACCGGCTTGCCGCGCTGCTGGATTTCTTTCAGCAGGGGCAGGATCTCCCCCCGCAGGGCGGCGAAGAATGCATCGCACCGGGCGATGGTCAGCCCCCGCTCATACCGGTCCAGCCATGCTTCATAGGGGTCCTTGTCCGGGGCAAAGTACCCGGCCTGCCGGCGCAGGGCGGCCACGATCTTTTCCAGGTACGGGGCAAAAGCGTCGAAGTCATTGCTCCGCTTGGCGCGGCCCCAGGCGGGCACCGCCTGCTGCACCAGCCCGGTGAAGGCGGCGTACTCATCGGCGGGGATGCGGGCGATGGCGTCGTACTGGCGGCGCAGTTCCCGCACCTCGGCGGCGGTACGCTCGTCCATGTCGGCGGCCTCGGCCTCTTTCAGCAGGGCTTCGGTGTCCGGGTTGACCAGGGCGTCAAAGGAAATACGGCTGAGCACCTCGGCGGCCTTGGCGCGGCCGTCCTCGCTGCGGGCGGGGGCGGCGGTGGCTTCGTCGTAGCCCATGAGGGCCTGGGCGTAGCGGCAGGCGTAGAGCTTGTCCTCCAGGGTGCGGAGCTTTTCGGGAATGGTGTTGGGCATGGGTGGGGTCCTCCTGCAAAAAAATTCTGGTTCCAGTATACCACGGTTTGTGCCCCGGTGCCATTGTGTCCCGGGCGGTTTTGTGGTATGGTAAACACAAATCCATCCTTATATAGAGAAAGGGGTGTCTGTATGTCCGGAGCCGAACAGCCGCTGGTGAGCATCATTGTGCCCATCTACAACGCCAAGGACCACATTGCCCGCTGTGTGGAGAGCATTCGCCGCCAGACCTACCGCAACCTGGAGATCCTGCTGCTCAACGACGGCAGCAGCGACGTGAGCGGCCCGGTGTGCGCCATGTACGCCAAGGTGGATGACCGCATCACCCTCATCGACAAGACCAACAGCGGGGTGTCCGCCACCCGGAATCTGGGGATGCGGGCGGCCAAAGGCAAGTATCTGCAGTTTGTGGACGCGGACGACACCCTCCAGCCCTACGCCACCGAGCTGCTGGTGCAGAAAGCGGAGGAGCACGCCGCCGATATGGTCATTGCACACTACAACCGGGTGGAGCCCCCCAAAGAATGGCGGGCCCAGCGCACCCCGCCCCTGCCGGAGGAGGTGGACCCGGGATTTGACCCCTTCACCAAGGTGCAGACCTTCGGGTTCCTCATGGAAGGGTACATGAGCAAGGCCCAGTTTGCCTACGGGCTGATGCAGGAACCGGCCAGCTTTTACTATGGGGTCATGTGGAACAAGCTTTACCGGGCGGACATCGTGCGCCAGCACCCGGACGTGGTGTGCAGCGAGGACCTGAATTACAGCGAGGACTTTTACTTCAACCTGAGCTTCATCCGGTATGCCGAGCGGTTCTACGCCCTGTCCACCCCCATCTACAATTATGTGCAGAACCCGGACAGCCTGGTGCACAACCTGAACCCGGTGAAGGTACTCACCACCCGGTGGGAGCTGCTCACCTATTACAAGGACCTGTACCGGGACCTGGGGCTGTATGAGGACAACAAATACCGCCTGAACCGGTACTTCTTCGGCATTGCCGAAAGCTGAACACAAAATATAAAAACCGTCTGCGCCGGCGGACATGCGCCGACCGGCGCAGACACCTACAGGGAAATCGGGAGTCAAATTGTGTGCGAGACGCACTGCGTCGAGTGCGCGATTTGACCCCCAATTTTGTCGAGGGGGGTGTACAAGAGGGGGAATAGGCCCGTCAGGCAATTGCCGTGCGGGACTGTTCCCCCTTTTGCAGCGTGTCGGGTTTTCCGACACGCTGGAGCGCCGTCCTCCCCGCGGGAGGGCGGCGTTTTGTCCATATGATTTTCCGGTAAAGAGCGGGTAAAATCCCGGCAGTACCGGGCAAAGCAATTGTGTTTCCTGCCGGGATATGCTACAATAGCAATTAGTCTGGCGTTGTATACCTGCGTGTCGGCGCCGGCAAAAATTCAATACAGAAAGTAGAGTTGATCTTTCCCCCCATGGACGAGGACAGTATTATCACCATCATTCTGATCGTAGCACTGGTGGCGATGTCGGCCTTTTTCTCCGCTTCGGAGACCGCCTTTTCTTCCCTGAACCTGATCCGCCTGCGCTCCCGCGCCGAGGCGGGCGACAAGCCCGCCGGCAAGGCCCTGAACCTGGCGGAAAAGTTCGACCGTCTGCTCAGCACCATCCTCATCGGCAACAACATCGTGAACATTGCAGCGGCTTCGCTGGGCACGGTGCTGTTCACCAACCTGCTGGGCCCGGTGTACGGCCCCACTGCCTCCACGGTCGCCCTGACCGCGATCGTGCTGATCTTTGGTGAGATCACCCCCAAGGGTCTGGCCAAGGAAATGCCCGAGACCCTTGCCGTTTCCTTTTCCCCGATCCTCAGCGCCCTGACCACCCTGTTCACCCCGCTGAACTTCCTCTTCGGCAAATGGAAGGATTTTCTGGCCCGCCGGTTCCATTCCGACGAGCACGACACTGTGACCGAAGGTGAGCTGGTCACCATGGTGAGCGAAGCCGAGAAAGACGGCGAGATCACCGACCGGGAAAGCGAACTGATCCGCAGCGCCATCAGCTTTGACGACGTGGAAGTGGAGGATGTGCTGATCCCCCGGGTGGACGTGGTGGCCGTGGCCGACGACGCCGACCTGGAAGAGGTGGCCGACCAGTTTGCGGAGAGCGGATACTCCCGCCTGCCGGTCTACCACGAGACCATTGACAACATCATCGGCGTGGTGCATGAGAAGGACTACTTCGTGGCCGCCCGCCGGGGGGATGCCGAGCTGGAAAAGCTCATTGCCCCGGCGCTGTACACCACCTCCGGCAGCCGCATCTCCGAACTGATGCGCACCATGCGGGAGAGCAAGCATCACATGGCCATTGTGGTGGATGAGTACGGCGGCACCGCCGGCATCGTCACCCTGGAGGACATCCTGGAAGAGCTGGTGGGCGAGATCTGGGACGAGCACGACGACGTGGTGGAGGAAGTCCGCGCCCAGAGCAACGGCAGCTGGCTCATTGCCGGCGACGCCGGTGTGGATGATGTGGCCGAGGAGCTGCACATCCGGGACAAGAGCAAGGCGGTATCCATCAGCGGCCGGTGCAGGAAAAGCTGGGCGGTCTGCCCAAGGTGGGCGACCATTTCCGCTGGGGCAAGTACGAGGGCATCGTCACCCGCACCACCCACCGCCGGGTGCAGGAGGTGCGCCTGACCCTGCTGGAACCGGAACAGCCCGCGTCCCAGGAATAACCTCTATCCCATATACAGTATCCCAGCCGGACGGCCCCGCAAAGGCCGTCCGGCTTTTGGTTTGTGCAGGGCAGGAAATTCGCACCCACGCCAAAAAATCCGGGTCCATGCCTTGCATCCGCCAGGGCGGATTGCTATAATAAAGGACGCGCGCCGGGGGCTCCCCGGCGTGATTCTGTACGAAAACGGAGCGGATGTTTTGGTGGAACTGACGATATACGGACGCATTCTTTGCTGGCTGCAGCGGGTCAAGAAGTTTGTCAAAGGGGAAGTGGTGCTCAGCGCGGCCATTGTGCTGGCGCTGCTTTCGGCCATTGCGGTGCCGCCGGACGCGGCCTGGGCCGGGTACATCGACTGGGACACCCTGGCCTTGCTCTTCAGCCTGATGGCGGTGACCAAGGGGCTGCAGCAGCTGGGGCTGTTTGACGCCCTGGGGGCGTCCCTGCTGCGGCGGATGGCCACCACCCGCCGGATGGTGCTGGTGCTGGTGTTCCTGCCCTTCTTTTTCAGCATGCTCATCACCAACGACGTCTCCCTCATCACCTTTGTTCCCTTTGCCCTGACCGTGCTGCACATGGCCGGACAGGACCGGCTGGTGATCCCCACGGTGGTTTTGCAGACGGCAGCGGCCAACCTGGGCAGCATGCTCACCCCCATGGGCAATCCCCAGAACCTCTACCTGTACAACCGTTCGGGGATGAGCTTCGGGGAATTCTGTGCCCTGATGCTGCCCTATGTGGTGGTATCCGGGGTGTGCATCGGGGTGCTGGGGGCGCTGCCCCGCAGCGTGCCGGTGCACGCCGACCTGCCCGAAACCCAGCTGGGTGACAAGCGCAAGCTGGCCTTTTGTGCCGTGGGGGCGGTGCTCTGCCTGGGATGCATCGCCAAGGTGCTGCCGCCCCTGGGGGTGGCAGCCCTGACGGCGGTGGTGCTGATCATCGGGGACCGCAAGCTTCTGGCCAAGATCGACTATTCCCTGCTGGGCACCTTCATTGCTTTCTTTGTGTTCATCGGCAACATGGGCCGCATCGAGAGCTTCCAGAATTTTCTGTCCGGCATCCTGGCCGGACACGAGGTGGCAGTGGCGGTGCTGGCCAGCCAGGTCATCAGCAACGTGCCCGCGGCCCTGCTCCTTTCGGGGTACAGCAGCGCCTGGTCCCGGCTCATTGTGGGCTGCAACCTGGGCGGGCTGGGTACCCTCATCGCCTCCATGGCCAGCCTGATCTCCTACAAGCTGGTGGCCAAACAGCACCCGGAGATGCGGCCGAAATATTTCCTGTGGTTTACCCTGTGCAATGTGGGGTTGTTGGCATTGCTGCTGGTGGAGAGTTTGTTTGTTTGACGAGCGCAAGTTTTTCTTGACTGGCAGACGGCAGTCTGCTTAGGGAACGGCATCCGGCCGTTTGCTCCTTCCTTTTCGTGCCCGAAAAGGAAGCGAAAAGGGCCCGCCGTTCCGATGCGGCGGCCTTGGCGTCGTCGCCGTTGTCAAACAGGCCGAAGCCCCAGATGCCGCCGCACAGTTCGGGCACGCCGTCGTCGGAGGGGAAGGCCACCGGCATGGCGGTGAAGGTGACGGACTCGGCGTAGTTGGCCTGGTTGGAAGCGTTCCAGCACAGGGTCATGGCCACGTTGCCGTTGGCGAACAGCTGCAGTTCGTCGCTGGCCTGGGCGGCTGCGTCGTAGGTGATGAGGCCTTCATTGGCCCAGTCCACCAGCTGCTGCAGGGCCTTCTTGTTGGCGTCGCTGTCGGCGGTGTAGGCGGTGTGGTCGGCGTTGGTGAACTGGCCGCTGTACAGGTTGTTCACCAGAGCGCGGGTGCCCTGGTCGCCGCCCTGGCCGCCGCAGTAGACGATGGCGGTGGTGGTGACGCCGGAATCCTTCAGGGCCTGCAGGGCCTTTTCAAAGTTTTCGGTGGTCCAGGTGCCGTCCTCGTTGATGTACTGCAGCGCGCCGGCAGCCTCGAACATTTCCTTGTTGATGGCCATGGTGTGGGTGGTCATGCACAGGGGGTATTCATAGTAGTTGCCGTCGGTCCACTGGCAGGCGCTGACCACGTTTTCGCTGGTGGCGGAGATGTCGGCCACCGCCTCATCGGTCCACAGGTCGTTCAGGGGCAGCATCTTGCCCTTGGCGCCCCAGTTGGAGACCAGGCGCTCGGGACCTTCCATGATGATGTCGGGGGTGGTGCCGGCCTCGATGGCGGCGGTGACCTGGTCGTCGCCGTTGGTGTAGTCCAGGTATTCCACGGTGACGCTGATCTCGGGATGGGTCTCATTGAACTTGGCAATGAGGCTGTCCACGGTGGCGGAATCGCCGAAGCTGCCGATGGGGTAGGTCCACAGGGTGATGGCGGTGGCATCGCCGGTGGCGGCGGTGGAAGCACCGGTATCAGCGGTGGCGGTGCTGTCGGACCCGGTGCTGGAGGGGGTGCCGCCGCATCCGGCCAGCAGGCTCACGGCCATACCGGCCGCCAGCAACATGGAAAGCTGCTTTTTCATAAGTGTTCTCCTTTGGTATTCGTTCCTTTGTCGGGCGATGGAGGTCATCGCCCTTTCGTTGCTTTCATTTTAGAAAATTATTTTCATTTTGTTTAGGGGCTCTTTGCCCAATCTTTTACAGGAATTTTGAACGTTTTGTACAAAGCCGGTGGAAAACGCCGCCATTTTTTTCCGGGAATACCGTTCTTTTTTCTGCCTGCCGCCGGTCCGGCTCCCCCTTTCCCGTCATCGGGGCCAGATTTTCAGACTTTTATAAAATGTAAGTTTTTTTCTTTTTCAAAGTCTCTTTCTCTTTCTTCCCGGCCAAAGCGGGCGGTGGATTGTTTTCCGTTTTTTCGTTATTTTTGAGCCGCTGTCTTTCCATTGCACACAAATCCCCTTTGTGTGTGAATCTCTCCGGCCGGCCTGCAAAAAGCGGAAACCTTTTCATTTTTTTATCGTCTTTTCGGCAAGATATACAAGGAAACATGCGCATATTAAGCAATATGCCGCACTTGTCAAATGGCAATCTTTCTTTTATACTAAATACAGAAAATATTTTTCAAAAAAAACCGGCCCTCCCCCGGGCCACAGGCAGGGCGACCTGCAGAAAGGAACGATTCCGAGAATGAAAGAGCAGAGCTTCTGGCAGCTGCTGCGCGACAAACACAACGACCTGACCAAGTCCGGCCGGCTGGTGGCGGACTATCTGGTTCAACATCCCGAGGAAGCACAGTATCTGTCCATCTCCTCCCTGGCCAAGGCCTGCGGCGTGGCCGAAGCCACCATCTTCCGTTTCTGCCGCTCCCTGGGCTTTGACGGCTACAATGAGATGAAGATCGCCCTGGCCCAGGCCAACGCCGCCGCCCAGCCCGCCGCCACCGGCAAACCGGAGCCGGGCAGCGACACCGCCGCTTTGTGTGCCTATGCCGCCGCGGTGAGCACCGAGGCCATCACCGGCACCCGGGACACCCTGGACCCCGCCGCCGTGGACCGGGCCGCCACCCTTCTGCAGCGGGCCCGGCAGGTCTACTGCTTCGGCCAGGGAGGCAGCCAGGTGCTGGCCAACGATATCTGGGCCCGGTTCGCCACCGTGACCACCAAGTTCCACACCGCCGGAGACAGCCATATGCAGGCTCTCACCGCCAGCCTGATGGGGCCGGAGGATGTGGTGCTGTTCGTGTCCTACTCCGGCGCCACCCGGGATATGCTGGAGACCCTGCGTCTGGCCAAGAGCTGCGGGGCCCGCATCATCCTGATGACCCATTATGCCGACGCCCCCGGCGCCGCCCTGGCGGACGTGGTGCTGCTGTGCGGCGCCCAGGAAAGCCCCCTGGAAGGGGGCAGCATTGCCGCCAAGATCGCCATGCTGTATGTGGCGGAGGTGCTGGTGCTGCGGTTCACCATGGACAACCTGGAACTGACCACCATTGCCAAGCAGCGCACCTCCAAGGCCCTGGCCCCCAAACTGCTGTAAAAAACAAAAAGCGGAACACCCGTATAGGTGTTCCGCTTTTGTTTTTGGGAAAATCAGTCCTGCTTAGGGACCCGGGAGTTGAATTTGTCCAGGGCCAGGGCCGCCAGCACGCCCACGGCCAGACAGACCACATTCACCGCTGCCGCCAGAGGGGAGGCGGTGAAGCTGTCCACCGGCACGATCATGATGGTGGCGGCGATGACCACCCCGATGATGGCGTGGAAGGCATAGGGATAGAACCGGTCAAAGAGGGCGTCCACCGCCCGGGCCAGACAGACGATGGTGATGAGGGCGCCGATGCCCGCCGGGATCAGGATGCTGAAATTCAGGCTGCCCAGGCCGTCCACGAAGGGAGTGTACAGGCCCAGGGGCATGAGCAGGGTGGAAAAGCTCATGCCCGGGGCGATGACGCTCAGTGCCAGACAGAACCCGCAGAAGAGATACCAGCCGAAGTTGGGGGTGATGACCACCGAGAAGAGGTTCAGCCCGATGAGCAGGCCCAGGATCAGGGCAAAGGCGATGCCCAGGGCGGCGGCGCAGCCTTTGGGGCGGCCCTGCTCTCCCGCTTCCCGGAAGAGGGAGGGCAGCATGCCCACGATGAGCCCGATGAAGAGGCAGACCGAGGGGCCGGGGTAGCTTTCCAGGAAGAAGGCCAGGATCTTGGCCACCCCCAGGAATCCCACCGCTGCCCCCGCGATCACCGGCAGCAGCTTGGGAACATGGGTGCGGAATTTGTGCAGGGGGTCGCCCAGCAGTTCCATCACCGGCTTGTAGATGCCGAATACCACACAGAGCACCCCGCCGGAGATACCGGGCAGCACCGCCCCCACCCCGATGAGCATCCCCTGCACAAAGCGCAGCAGCAGGCGCAGGGCGTTGGGACGTGTTTCGTTCATAATGCAAATCCTTTCGTAACAGCAAAAAAAACGTGGCCGCCAACCGGCCCGTGGCAACAGTATAGCACACTCCCGCCCACAAGAAAAGCCGAAATCGCCCCCGGCCCCGAAACCTGTGCAAACCGACAGGAGTCCGGGGTCGGGGGCGGCTGGTTTTGGGCAAAAGGACGCCGGTTTTCAGGCTTTGCCGGGGCCCTGGCGCATGATCTTGTTGAACCGGGTCATAAAGACGGTGACAGTGGTGGCGGCGGCCAGGATGTCGCTCACCGGCTCGGCCAGGAACACCGCGAACACCTTGTTGTCCGGCATCAGCAGGGGCAAAAGGAAGATCAGGGGGATGAGCAGGATGAGTTTGCGCTCACAGGCCAGCAGCAGGCTGACCTTGGCCTGACCCAGGGCCACGAAGGCCTGCTGGCAGCTGGTCTGGAACCCGCTGGCGAAGATGCCCGCCATATAGATGCGCATGCCCCAGACGGTGTAATCCACCAGGGCGGGGTCGGAGTTGAAGATGTGCACGAAGAAATGGGGAAAGGCCATCACCGCCACCCAGAACAGGGTGGCGTACCCCACGCAGATGCCGAACTGGCAGGCAAAGGCCTTTTTGACCCGGTCGGGGCGTCCGGCGCCGAAGTTGTACCCGATGAGGGGCTGGCCGCCCTGGCAGATGCCCTGGTTGGGCATGGAGATGAGCTGGCTGACGCTGGTGATGATGGTCATGGCGCCCACGGCCACATCCCCGCCGTAGCGGGACAGGCTGGCGTTGAAGCTGATGCTCAGCAGGCTTTCGGTGGCGTTCATCACAAAGGAGGAGACCCCCAGGGCCAGACAGGGCAGGATGACCCGGGCCTTGGGGCGCAGGTTTTCGGGGCGCAGGCGCAGCCGGGTGCGCTCCCCGCACAGGAACAGCAGCACCCACACGGCGCTGACCCCCTGGCTCAGGACGGTGGCCACGGCGGCCCCCGCCACCCCCATGCCCAGCCCGAAGATGAGGATGGGGTCCAGGATGATGTTGCACACCGCCCCGATGACGGTGGTGAACATGCTGAACTTGGAAAAGCCCTGGGTGGTGATGAAGGGATTCATGCCCAGCACGATGAGCACAAAGACGCTGCCCAGCACATAGATGCGGGTGTAGCTCAGGGCATAGGGCAAGGTGGCGTCGCTGGCGCCGAAGAGCCGCAGCAGGGCGGGGGCGAAGGTGTAGAACACGGCGGTGAGCACCACCGCGATGCCCACCAGCATGGTCAGGCAGTTGCCGGTGATGCGCTCGGCCACCGGGTTGTCCCCCCGGCCCATGGCGATGGCCGCCCGGGGCGCGCCCCCGGCGCCGGAGAGCATGGCGAAGGCGTTGACCAGCATGAGGATGGGCATGCACAGCCCCACCCCGGTGAGGGCGGTGGCCCCCACCCCGGGCATGTGGCCGATGTAGATGCGGTCCACAATATTATATAAAAGGTTGATGACCTGGGCCACCACCGCCGGGGCCGCCAGACTGAACATCCAGCGGCCGATGCTGCCTTCGGCCATGCTGTGGGGGGCTATGGTACCTGCGGACATGGATACGCCTTCTTTCCCGGAAATAACAGGCGGCCGCCGAAGCGGCCGCCGCGCAATAAAAACATTGTATCACAGCCCGGGCAAAAAGCAAAGGGTGTCCGGCATGCAAAAGCGGGACAGGCCCATTTCCCCAAAAACACAAAAAAATCCCGCACCCGGGAAGGGTGCGGGATGCGGGGTCGGATGGAAAAGAAGAGAGAAGGGCGGGTGTTATTCCTCGCCGGTGATGGCCTTGGCCTGTTCCAGGGTGGTGACCTCGGTCATGGCCTGCTGGATGGTCTTGCCGCCGGCCACCAGCTCACGGCGGGCAGCGTTGACGGCCTGGATCTCCTTCATCTTGTCGCCGGTCAGGCTGTAGCCCTTCATGGCGATGAGGGTGGCGCCCCAGGCGACCATGGGCACGATGCAGAACAGGATGATGACCACCCAGTTCATGCCGGGGCGGAAGGGATCGTCGCCGCCGGGCAGGGTGGTGGTGAAGCCGATGGCCGCGGCGGCCAGACCCACGATGGTGGAGCTCAGGGAGGAGACCAGCTTGTCCACCAGGCTGAACAGGGTGCCGATGATACCGGGCACGTAGTTGCCGGAACGGTAGGTCTCATAGTCGGAGCAGTCGGCCACCATGGGGATGGGCATGTCGGCGGTGGCGTAGTAGGCGCCGTAGCCGATGCCGAAGAAGAGGATGAACAGGATGGTGTACAGGTTCAGGGTCAGGTGGAAGCCGCCCTCAGTGCTGAACAGAGCCAGGTTCAGGGCCGGGTTCTCCGGATTCCAGAGCAGCAGCAGGACCAGCACGCCGATGTACATCACAAAGGCCACGGCCACATACCGCATCAGGCTGGCTTTCTGGCCGTACTTCTGGCTGGTGCGCACGGTGAGCACGAAGAAGGGAGCGCTGAACACATAGCCCAGCACCATCATGGGCAGGTACAAAGCGTCATAGTTGCCCATCATGCCGCCGTACAGCATGCACAGAACGGCGGTGTTGGTGGCGATGGCCAGGGCCAGCTTGCAGCCGGCGCCGGCCACCATCAGCCGCTGCAGGGGCTGGTTGGCGCGGATCAGGGCCACATACTCGCTGACCTTGACCTTCTGCTGGGTCTCGCCGCCGATGCCGAAGTATTCGGGGCGGTCCTTCTCCCAGATGCCGATCATGGCCAGGATGGTCAGGGCGAAGGAGATGATCATGGCCAGGGGGACCATGACGTTGAAGAAGTTCTGGGTGGTGTAGTCACCCACCATGGAGCGCAGGATGGGGGCCAGGAACTGGATGGCACCCATGCCCACCATGCTGGCCACCAGGTTGAAGATGGTGAACAGGGGGCGCTGCTTGGGGTCGTTGGTCAGAACGGTCTGGCCGGAACGGGTGACGGAAGTCTGGAAGGTGTAGCCGATGACATAGATGGCGTAGAACACCACATACAGCACATACCGCAGGGGCATCATGCTGGTGGGCACCAGCTGGGTGCAGAAGTACAGCAGGATGGAGCTGACGATCATGATGATGTTGCCGATCAGCATGAAGGGGCGGAACTTGCCGAACTTGCCGTTGGTCTTGTCGATGAGGGCGCCGATGATGGGGTCGGTGACCGCGTCAAACAGACGCATGACCGTGACCATGGTGCTGGCAAAGACCAGGGCCAGACCCAGCACGCCGCCGTAGTAGGCGATGTAGGCGGAAGTGAGAATGTAATAAACATTGGTTGCGCCGTTGTTGAAGGGGAACAGCACCAGCTGGTAGAGCTTGGCGCGGTTCAGCCCGCCGTTGTGCGCACTGGCGGCGGCGTTTTCGTTCATAGAAACCTCTCCTTTACAAGTGGCCGGTAAAACCTTACATACGGGGAAGCCCCGCCCCCCGGAAAAGGGGCGGGGTTCCCGTTTGTTGGGCAGGTCGCGGGTAGTTCCTCACACAGAAGGACCCGCTGGGGAATGTCGTTTTTGCGCGCAGGATGGAAATCAGGCGTTGGCGGCCTTCTTCTTCTTGATGGCCTTGACCAGCATGACCACGCAGACCACGGTCAGCACGGCCAGCACGCCGCACAGGCTCCAGGCAGCCAGTTTCCACCAGGGAGTGATCAGTTCCAGACGGTCGGCGCTGGACCAGCCGTTCATGGCGTTGGAGTTCACGACGGTGTACAGGATCAGGTGCACGGCGTCGCGCATTTCGGTGACGATGTAGGCGTCATCCTCGTAGTTGTTCAGGATCTCGGTGTGCAGCGGCGTGGGGCTGTCCCAGATCTCGGTGCCGGCGATCAGAGCGTCGCAGGCATCCATGTACTTGCTGCCGCCGGAGTAGTCGGTGATGGACATGCCGCGCATACCCAGTTCATCGCGCAGGTAGCCGGTCTGCAGGTTTTCGTACTTGCCGCACCAGGTAGCGCCCCAGCGGTTGAAGCCGGACATGGTGCACCAGGCGCCGCCGTCCACGATGGCCTTGTCAGCCACTTCCAGATAGACCTCACGGGCGGTCTGCTCGTTGACCCAGGTGTTCAGGCCCATACGGCTGGATTCGGAGTCGTTCAGGGCAACGTGCTTCAGGTAGACGTAGACGCCCTTGGACTGGATGCCCTGCACCTCCACGGCGCAGATCTCGCCGGCGATGAAGGGATCTTCGGAGTAGTACTCGAAGTTACGGCCGGAGTAAGCGGTGCGGTGCATGTTGATGCCGGGGCCGTACAGGCCGGAGTAACCCATGGCCAGGCAGTCTTCGCCGATGCAGCGGCCCACGTCGTTGATGAGTTCACGGTTGAAGGTGGCGGCCATGACGTCCTCGGAGGTGTAGCACATGGCGGAGGCACCGCCGGTCAGGGCAGCGGTCAGACCCTGGGGGCCGTTTTCGTCCTTGGTAGCGGTCTTGCCGATGGAAGCCGCGGCCTTGGTGTTGTGGAAGCCCTGGGTGATCATCAGGTTCATCTCGTCAAAGGTCATCTGGTCCAGCAGGGTCTCCCACTGGGGATCGTCGAATTCCTTGCCGATCATGGAAGCCAGGGTCAGGCCGTTTTCGGCGCCCATGGTGGGCATTTCCACGCTGTCGGCCAGACTGCCGTCGTACTGGGTGTTGGCCAGAGCAGCGGCCAGGTCGTCGTTCAGAGCAAAGTCAAAGGTGCCGGTGGGGTAGGTGCCGGTCCAGTCGGAGCGGCTCAGCCAGGTCACGGTGCCGGGAGAGTAGCTGACCTTGTTGGGGTCGGCGTCGTCAAACAGGTTGGTGATGGCATTGCCGGTGGATTCGCTGGTGGCGAAGGTGGTGGTGTCCAGAGCGGGGTTGTTCCACTTCCAGGTCAGGGTGGCGTCGCCCTCGGCGGTCATGCCGTTGGCGGTGGTGTAGCCCTTGGCGGCCAGGATGTTGTTCACAGCCTCATGAGCACCGTTGCCCAGGGTGAAGTAGTAGTCGCCGGCATCCAGGATGTAGGTCTTGGCGCCGTTGGCGTCGTAGGTGCGCAGTTCGCTCTTGTCGATGCTGATGGTCACGGTCTCGGAAGCGCCCGGTTCCAGCACGTCGGTCTTGTCAAAGCCGCACAGCTCCACGCTGGCCTTCTCGATGCCGTTCTGCTTGTCGTAGTCGGTGTAGGGGCTCTGGAAGTAGACCTGGACGGTCTTCTTGCCGGCCACGCTGCCGGTGTTGGTCACGGTCACGTTGACGGTGAAACCGTCAGCGCTTTCGCCCACGGAGAAGTCGCTGTAGGCGAAGGTGGTGTAGCTCAGGCCATAGCCGAAGGGATAGGCCACCACGCTGGCGTAGTCGAAGTCACCGGCGTTGGCGGTGCCCATGACCACGTCCTCATAGCGGGTCTCGGCGTAGCGGTAGCCCAGGTAGATGCCTTCCTGGTAGACCACATAGTAGCCCTGGTTGCCGTTGTCCTTGTCGTCGGCCACAAAGCCGTAGTCGGCGTTGTTGGAGTAGGGACGGGAGTAGAAGTTGGTCACCGCCGGGTTGGCCAGGTTGTCATACCAGAAGGTATCCACCAGGCTGCCGGAGGGGTTCACGCTGCCGGACAGCAGCCAGCCCACGCCGTTGGCGCCGGTCTGGCCCACATCGCCCACCCACAGGCAGGAGTCAATGCCGTAGTCAACACCGCTGATTTCGGGGTTGAGGAAGTCCAGCTCGATGGCGTTGGAGGTGTTGAGCACCACGATGATGCTCTTGAAGGTGCCGGCATCCTTGAGGGCCTTCAGGCCGGCCAGCATATCCTTTTCTTCCTGGCTCAGTTCCAGGTAGTTGGTGGTGCCGGTCCAGTCCACGCCGGAGCCGTTGTCACCGGAAGGCAGGTCGGCGCCTTCGCCGCCGGAGCGGGAGAAGACCACGATGGCGGCGTCGCCGTACTCGGCAAAGCTGGAGGCGTTGGCGCTCTCCACTTCGCTCCAGGGGGCTTCGTTCACTTCATACTGGCTGTTGGCGGCCAGGGCGTCGGAGATGGCGTCCGGCGTGACGCGGCTGTACTTGGAGGCCACGTCCTCGCTGTCGTACCAGTTCCACAGGGTCTCGTTGACCTGGATGCCCTCAGCGGTCAGGGCGTCCTTCAGGGTCGGGGCGGAGGAAGTGTCCACAGCGCCGGAACCGGTGCCGCCGTACATCAGGTCCACGGAGCCGCGGCCGAACAGGCTGACCTTGGCGCCGGAAGCCAGGGGCAGGGCGCTGTTGTCGTTCTTCAGCAGAGCGGCGCCTTCGGATTCCACGGTGGCGCACAGCTCTTCTTCATAGCTTTCCCGCTCCTCGTCGGAGGCGAAATCGCTGGTGAAATAGTTGGTGTCTTCGGTGGTCTCACCCTTGACGATCTTGTAGGTGGACGCATTGGTGGCAACGTTGATGGTGGTCTCGTACATGGGGGCCACCACGAAGGTAGCCACCATGGCGCCGGCGGTCAGCACGGCGCTGACTGCGGTCAGGCCGGACCACAACGCAACTTTGGGCTTTTTCTGCATGTTGTTTTCCTCTCTTCCGTTTGTCTTGCCGCGGCGCGGTCCTTCCTTTCGGGGGAAAGTCCGGCGCCGCAGCCTGCTGTGCGGGGCGCGGGTCCCGGGCTCTGTGTCCGCCGCCGGCTGCGCGCATGGCCGGCGGAAAAACGGGGCGGGGGGTCTGCGTCCTGTATCTCACCCTGCGGGATGGAAACCGCGCAGGGACAAACCTTGGCAGCGGGTGCTCACACCCAGTTGGCGCTCTTGCTCTTGCCCTTCTTGAGCTTGTAGGCGGGGTTGGGGGTGTCCACCTTGCGGATGGCGGCCTGGTCGATGCAGTCACCGGCCACAGCCTTCAGTTCCACCTGGCCGTTCAGGGGCAGTTTGAAGCGGAATACCTTGTCGCCGGTCTGTTCGCCCACCTTCTGGCCGTTGGCATACAGGGCCACGGACGGCTGGTTGGTGTAGACGGTGACGGTGGTGGTGGACTCGGTACGGTCGGCATAGCGGCGGCCCGCGATGTAGACGAAGGGGTCCTTGCTCCACCAGGCTTTATACAGATAGAAGCTGTCCTTCTTGGTTTTGCGGTCAAAGGTCACCAGGCCCTTGTGGTTCATGCCCGGTTCGCCGCCCTGGTCACGGGCGTCGGCTGCAAAGTCGAACATGTTCCACACATGGGTGGCCCACAGCCATTTGTGGCGGTCGAAGCAGCGCAGCATATATTCGTGGTACTTGGCCTGGTAGTCCTCGGTGTGGTCGCCGCGGCGGGGATGGGCGCTGTGCAGGTTGGGCATGGCCTCGGCGCCGTATTCGCTGAAGCCCAGGGGCCGGTTGGGGTAGACCAGATGGAAGAAGTCCATCCACAGGTCGTTGAGGAAGAGCCCGGGCACATACCAGCCCAGGTACAGGTTCCAGCTGACCAGGTCGGTGATGTGGGCCACCGGGTTGAAGGGGCCGCACATGGCGTAGCAGGCCAGGGTGGTCAGGCGGGTGGGGTCCATGCGGTGGCACAGGTCGTTGAGTTCATGGTGGTTGTCCAGCATGTCCTTCTTGTCCTTGGTGGAGATGGTGATCTCGTTGGACACGCCCCAGCAGACGATGGAGGGATGGTTGTAGTTCTGGATGATCAGCTCATTCATCTGGCTGATGGTGTTTTCCCGGCCGTTGTTCATGTGCTCGGAGATGTAGGGGATCTCCGCCCAGACCACCATGCCGGCCTCATCGCACAGATCATAGAAGTACTGGTCGTGCTGGTAGTGGGCCAGACGGACGGTGTTGCAGCCCATCTCCCTGATGAGGGCCATGTCCTCGTCGTGCATGGCCTTGGTGATGGCGTTGCCCAGGCCCTTGCGGTCCTGGTGGCGGGAGACGCCGTGCAGGGGATACTGCCGGCCGTTGAGCCAGAAGCCGGTCTTGGCTTCCACCTTGAAGTCCCGCACGCCGAAGCGGGTGCGCACCTCGTCCACAGGCTGCCCGTTGACGTTCAGGGTGGCCACGGCGGTGTAGAGGTAGGGGCTTTCGATGCCGTCCCACAGATGCACGCCGTTGATGGTCAGGGTCTGGTCGGTGCCGCTGCCCTCGGCCACGGTCTGGCCCTGGGCATCCAGCAGGGTGACGGTGACCTGGGCGCCCTCATGGGCGTTGTGCCAGGTCTCCACATGGACGCTGCCGTCCTGGTAGTTGTTTTCCGGCTTGGGGGTGACCTTCAGGCCGGTGCCGCCGAAATGGTCCAGGTCAAAGTGGGCCTTGTTCACGATGACGAAGCTCACGTCCCGGTAGATGCCGCCGTAGAAGGTGAAGTCGGCCTTCTGGGGGTAGACGGTGTCGTTGACGGTGTTGTCCACCACCACGGTGAGTTCGTTGTCCGTGTCCTTGAGCAGGGCGGTGATGTCGGCGCGGAAGGTGGAGTACCCGCCGTCATGCCGGCAGACCTCCGACCCGTTCAGGCTGACGCGGGCGGAGGCATTGACCCCCTCGAACTGGAGGTAGACGCACTCGGCCGCCTTGTCAAAGGCGGGGGCGTCAAAGTTGGTGCGGTAGGTGCAGGCACAGCGCTTGTAATCGTTGCCGCCGTCCTGACCGTCGATGTTGTTCCAGGTGTGGGGCAGGGTCACAACGGCATCCGGCTGTCCGGGCTGGGAAAAGTGCCAGGACTTGTCCAGGAGCAGGCTTCTTCTCATCAGTTCACGACCTCTTTTCCGGGCAGGGGGCCCATTTATCGATTTTCTTCATGGATTCATCATATCCTGTTCATTATTATTTCACAATGGGTTTGACGGAAGTGGTCGTTTTTGTGCACCATCTGGAAAACGCCTTCGTCAACTTGTCAAGGAATAAACGATATTTTTTAAGCAAGTTGCACAAAGCAAAAAGACCCCCGGAATCCGGGGGTCTTACAGGGTCCATGGTATGACGCAAAGGGCGGCGCGGGGTCACTCTGCCTGGGGCAGGGGAATGAGGATCTTCAGGGCAAAGCAGTCGTTTTCGGTGCTGACGGTGAGGTGGCCGCCGTACTTGCGCACCACCCGCTGCACCCCCCGCAGGCCGAAGCCGTGGTAGTCGCCGCCGGTCTTGGTGGTGACGGGCAGGCCGTTGCGGAACACCGGCTGGCGGGCCAGGGGGTTGGTGATGCTGATGACCAGGAACTGCTGTTTCACATGCACCAGCACGTCGATCTGGCGCTTGTCCTTGTCGGCAAACTGCTGCACCGCCTCGATGGCGTTGTCCAGGGCGCTGCCGAAGATGGCATAGGTATCCGCCGGGTCCAGAAAACCCATGCGGCTGCCGTCGGCCACGCACTGGATGTGGATGTCCTTGTCCCGGCACAGCAGGCTCTTTTCGGTGAGGATGGTGTCCAGCACCTCGCTGCCGGTCTTGACGATGGCATCATAGATGCCGATGGAGTCGTCGATCTCGTCCAGGTAGCGGCGGCGCTCGGAGCTGTCGGCCATGTCCCGTAAAGCGTAGATCTGCACCTTCAGGTCATGGCAGCGCCGGTTGATGAGGGCGATGTTCTTGCGGGCCAGCTGGTACTGTTCCTTCTGCCGGTGCCACAGGATGTCCAGGGCGTCCAGGTCATGCTGGATGGCGCTTTTGCGGAACAGGGCGTTCTGCAGAAACAGGATGGTCAGGCAGTAGAACTCACACATGAGGATGACCGCCCAGTTGCCCC
Organism: Subdoligranulum sp. DSM 23681; assembly: GCF_057005535.1. Lineage (NCBI taxonomy): Bacteria > Bacillati > Bacillota > Clostridia > Eubacteriales > Oscillospiraceae > Subdoligranulum > Subdoligranulum sp. DSM 23681. The sequence goes on from NZ_CM168050.1 coordinate 1,439,975, forward strand.
GCAGGGAGACGATGCGGAAATCCACCACGGTGGAAGCGGTGAGGAACTCGAACACCACAAAGAGCAGCAGGGCGGAGATGGTCTGCCGGGGTCCCACCCGGAACTGACCGTCCACCGCCATGCCCCGCACCACAAGGACATACACCAGGGCGCTGCATGCCCCCGCAAAGACCACCACCGACAGCCAGGGGACCGGTGCACCGCCGTGGCGGACGTTCATCCAGGTGAACCAGGTGTTGAAGATCTGCACAAAGAACTGCTGGGCCATCATCATCCAGGTGGCGCAGTACAGGCTGCCGAACACCGGCTGCCGGCACAGCAGCAGCACCATGCCCGCCACATACCCGAAGACCACCACCAGCTGCCACCACTGCATGCGTTCGGCGGCCAGACCGGCGGCCCAGTAGGCGTAGCCCAGCACCGCACCCAGGACCAGGCTCAGGCCCAGGCGCAGGCCGTAGTTGTCCCGGTGGCGCAGGGGCCAGGTGTACAGGGCGGCGCACAGTCCGTGCATGAGCACCACCGCCATGGCCTGGACCATCAGTTCGGTGCCGCCCATCAGCTGCTGCCTCCCATATAATCGGTGAGGGCGTTGAGGAAGGCGCTGCGGGCCCGACGACTGATCTCCAGCTCATGGCCGGCCACCACCACCGTGTCCTTGCGCACCTGTTCCACATGCATCAGGTTGACGATGTACCAGTGGTTGCACTTGGCAAAGTTGTAGGGGGCCAGCTGCTTTTCGGCGCTCTGCAGGGTGCCCCGCAGCACATATTCCCCCTGTTCGGTGTGGTAGTGGAGCATGTGGTCCTGTACCTCCACATACCAGATGCTGCGCACCCCCACCCGCTGCAGGCGGTCGGGCAGGGCCAGCAGGATCTCCTCATTGCGGCGCTTGACCACCCGCTCGATGGCCCGGGTGAACTTGAGCTGGAAGGTGTAGTAGCTCACCGGTTTCATCACAAAGTCCAGCGCCCCCACCGAGTATCCCCGGATGGCATACTGGGCCATGTTGGTGATGAACATCAACACCACGTTCTCATCCTGTTCCCGGATGGCTTTGGCGGCGTCCATCCCGGTGACTTTCGGCATCTCGATGTCCAGCAGGATGATGTCATACCGGGGCTGGTAATCCTGCAGGATCTCGCTGCCGTCGGAAAATCGCAGCACCTCAAAGGTACGGCCTTTTTCCCGGCCGTAGCGCTCAATATATTCCTTCAGCTGTTCGGCGCATGGCGCCTCATCTTCCACAATGGCGATGCGCAGCACGGGCTTCCTCCTTTGCGGCCGTATGTGACAGATTTCTTCATGGTTTCTTACATTTTATCATAACACAAAACCCCTGCTGCGGCAACCGGGGAGCGGCCGGTACGGGGCGGCGCCGGAAAAGGTTATTTTGTAACAAAAGCCTTGTTTTTCCACAGCGGGCATCCTGCAAAACACTGCTAAAAAGCGCCGGCGTTTTTTGGGCAAAACGCACCGTACCATGCTATTTTTTGTGGTTTTCCGGAAAAATGCGGCCAGATATGGGGGCTTGCTTTTCCAGGGGGGCCGTGCTACAATTAAGAGAAACATTACAGCTGAGCCTTTGTCCTGGCCCCGGGCCGGCTGCATCCGTTTTCTCCGGCCACGCATCCGTCCATAAAGGAGGGACCACCATGCAACAAACCAACTGTCTGCAGGCCAGCATGTTCGGCGGATTACAGATCCATGTAGGGGATCAGTATCTGGTCGAGCAGGGCGGCCGTGTGAACAAGCCCATGGAGCTGCTGGTGTACCTGCTTCTGAACATCGGGGTGCAGACCTCCAATGAGCAGATCATGGAGGCATTGTGGGGGGACGATGAGGTGGAGAATCCCGCCGGCGCCCTGAAGAACGCCGCCTACTCCCTGCGCCGTCAGCTGGCCAAGGCCGGCCTGCAGCAGGAGTGCATCATCACCCGGGACCGGCAGTATGCCTGGAACCCGGAAGTGCCGGTGGAGCTGGACGTTGACCGGTTCAACAAGCTGTATGAGACCGCCATGCAGACCCCGGGCACCCCGCCGGAAAAGGTGGAGCGGTGTTGCCGGGAAGCCGTGGCCCTGTACGCGGGGGATTTTCTGCCCGCGCTCAGTGACCGGTACTGGCTCATGGCCCGGGCCAGCACCCTGCGGCAGCGGTACCTGAGCATGGTGCTGCATCTGAGCGACCTGCTCCTGGCGTCCGAGGACCGGTCGGGAGCGGAGGAGGTCATGAACCTGTGTTCCCGGGCCCTGCTGCTGGAACCCCTGAGCGAGGAGCTGCAGCTGCGCCATTTCACCGCCCTGCGCAAGCTGGACATGAAGACCGCCGTACTGAACCATTATCCGGTGGTGGCCAACATGTTCTTTGACGAGGTGGGGGAGCCCCTGCCCGAGTCCATCCGGGAGATCTTCCGCTGGGCCTCCGAGGGCGCCGACCTGCCCATGGAGGACATCCGCCACATCCAGAAGGACCTGGACGAGATCACCCGGGACGACCGGCCAATCCGGGGGGCGTATTTCTGCCCTTATGAGGTGTTCAAGCACATGTACCACATGGTGGTGCGCAGTGCCACCCGCAACTCGGAGGACGTGATCCTGCTGCTGGTGACCCTGACCCCCCAGGAAGCCCCCAAGCAGGAGCGCATCCGGGTGATGCTTTCGGTGAAGGAGCTCATCAAGAACATGCTGCGCAAGGGGGATGTGTTCTCCCGGTACGGCCGCAACCAGTATGTGCTGATGCTGTCGGTGAAGAACGCCGACGACTACAAGGTGGTGCGGGACCGGCTGCTGAGCCGTTACGAAAAGAGCGGCATCAGCCAGATCCTGCACATGCAGGTGACCGTGGGCATTCCGGATCCCATCGTATGAATGTATAAAATCCCGGCTTTTCCTGAAAAAAGGAAAGGCCGGGATTTTTGTTGCTTGTTGCTTTGCTGCTGGCTTTCTTGGCAGACGGGAGTCTGCCGTTATGTGTTCCTTTTTGGCGCCGTAAATCTAGGAAGCAACCTCTAGATTGCCGCTGAACGCGGCCGCCAATTTCGGAAACAACGCTGCGCGTTGCTTGCCCCTGCGGTGCAAACCGCCACCGTTTCGAGGCGGTGGACGCCGACCAGGGCTGCGGCCCTGGACCCGGGGAGTGCGGCCACCTTACGACGGCCTACTCAGGCCCTGGGGGGCCTGAGCAAGGAATGGATTTTAATGGCGTAACCGGAAGGTTTCCGTAAGCATTTGTTACTGGAAAGCGATTTGTCAAGGGGAGATTACCCCGGAGTTATACATTTTTCTTTTTTGAGCTTCTGAGCCGTCGACTTTCACCGCAGTCCTAAAATTTTGCATAAACACGACACAAGATCAGCAGCGTGTAAGCAATCAGAAAAAACTAAACCGCCTGTCCCTATGGCCGAGATAAGGGTCACTAGGACAAGCGGTTTTCTTTGCCTTAAATGATGACTGGTAAGATGTACATATTCCATGACGTTAGTCAGAACGGAAATAAGCCTGGTGGTGTACCATAACATCGTCTAGAATGCCTGAATCATCAAAACCAAGCTTCCAAGAGGCCGGGTCAAGAGGGTCATCAATTTCGTATTTCAAGCTATATCCACCATAGGTTGCCTCAAAGCTATCGTTCGGTTGGCCATACAGTTTTAAGACATCTTCTCTGGCAGACCATCCCAGCATCAACCCACCGGGAAGGCGTAGTTCTGTACCGGAAAAGTCGTAGTTGCCATATATTACATGAATACCTCCCACCGTGCTCTCGGCGACAGGGATCGTGCTTTCGGTGGTGTTGAAGACACAGACACTGATATCCTGTTCGCGGTCGTTGGTCAGCGAGACCCATTCCCATTCATAGGACGCATACGGGCCTTCCGCGCCGGACAGAGAAAGCCCGGCATCCTCCTCGGAAATCACCCACCCGTCGTCAAGAAAATCCGCAAGGGGAAGCGGCAACGTATACACCGCGTCATTGATCTGGATGGAAAAACTTTCCCAATCATCCGAAAGTTCGGGGGATGTGGGGTACAATTCGGCCTCCGGCGCGTCGAGTTCTGTCATAAATTCGAGCGTTATCAAGGTGGAGGTGTGCGGCAGGTAGGTGACTTTCGCAAACAGAGCAAAGTCGTTCTCGCCCCACAGCGCGCGCCCTTCCTCGTACCTCTTTTCACTGATTTCAAAGGAATGCCGTTCTCCGGTCATATCTACGCCGCGCAGATAATAGTCGTCCGAACCATAGTCCCCGATTCCTCTCGAATATTCAAACTCCAGCCGCTCCAAATAGGCGGCTTCCGGGCGCTTGAGGTAGGGGATGTCCAAAACGAGTGGCCGGACAAGGAAGAAAGCGGCGGCGAGGCAAAGCAGAATGCCTGCAGTTCTGCCGACCTTTTGCAGGAACGTTGTGTCCGGCTGAATCAGCAGTATGAATAAGACAAGGGCGATGATCACCGCCACCAGCCCCAAGCCGCCATAGACAATGACGGCTTGCATAAACCCTGTGATGCCGATGGCAAAGGCATCGGCGCTTGTAAACCATTCCACCACCGCGAGGATGGTGATCGGCAGAAAAAAGATGACGGCAAGGAACAAAATAAACCATTTTAACTCCGCCTTGCTTTTTTCGCCGCCGGGCGCTCTTTTGTCTGTTCGGTTCTCATTTATATTGTTCATTTTCTCTCTTGCTTTTATGAAAATCAGTGTTTCAAACGCTCCAGCGCCTCGCAAATCGCGAGCATCCCCTGTTTTTGATCTTTGATTTTGGCGGTGATGCTGTTATTGACCAGCGACAATTTTATTTTGGTTTTCCCGCTTTTCGCTTTGATGATCCGCTGGGAAGGCAGTAGCCCTTTTTGTACTTTCAGTTCGTCAAACTGGTCAAACGGAATGCAGATTTTACCGTAAATATGCGAGATATCAAAAGTTTCCAACACTGCGATAACCAATGTTTTTTCTGTCACGCCAACATAACAATATACATTACTCAAGGCTCCCAGTGCCAGCATTTCGGCCGTACCGGACATCAGGGTCCCCCATGCTTTTCCCTGGTACGTTTCTCCTTCTGGGCAAATACTGGCTAACATTTCATTCATATCTTTCTCATTCATGAATAAAGTCATATAGTTCACCTCATCGTTTTGTTCATAGGTCAGTAGATCTGTTTTCAATTCAATTATAACACTCAGCTTGTTTTATGGGGTGAAACCAAGGTAAAGTATTCGTAAATATTGGGCGCGATTGGGCGCGATTGACACGAAATTACCAAGCAATTAGACTAAATTGGCGTAAGAAGACACACATTTTTTGTGACAAATTTTGGACAGCTGTGTTCCATAACTCACTGTGGGTGAACATATAATCAAAAATGCCTCTCCTTTTCCTTCCGACACTTCTGCCGGTACAAAGGAGAGGCACTTTGTGCTTCCTAACTGTCTGTATTGTGGCTTCGGAGGGAATACAATGTAGGCTGGGTCACTCAGACAACGCAAAATTCACGAAGCAGCAAACAGAGCCAATCCCACCTGTCGTTAGGTTTCAAAAAGCGTCCCTAATACTTTACAGCGGACAAATCCTCATACATAGAGGACGCGGTCTTTCAAGTCAATAGCATTGAGAGCGAGCACAGTGCTTTTCTGCTCCAGAGGCAGTTCATCTCCAGCCACTGTGAAAATCGCACCTCCAGCCTCCTCCAGAATGATCCGCGCCGCGTTGTGATCCCAGGGGGAAGAGCGCATGGTAACGAATAAATCTGCCCGGCCAGCAGCCACCTCACAAAGTTCCAGGGCCACGGAGCCGAGACACCGGACTCCCCGTACCTTCCGGGAGAGCCGGATCATCCGCTCCTGATAAGGATGTGGCTCCAGGAAGGTATATTGCAAACCCGGTGTTGTCAGCAACAGCTCCGATAGTTCCCGTCGGACGGATGTGTGGATCGGTGTCTGATCCTGCCATGCGCCGCCGCCATGCTTTCCCCAGTATAGCGTCTTTCGCTCCACATCCAGCACCAGTCCGAACAGCGGTACGCTTCCATCCCAGCACCCCACGGAAATGGCGTAGTTTTGGTGCTGATTGATAAAATTCGTGGTCCCGTCGATGGGGTCAATATACCAGGTCACCGACCCGGTGCGATGCGCCTCCGGCGGATACTCTTCCCCCACGATGGCGTCTCGGGGGAAGGCTGTCAGGATTTCATTTCGCAGCAGCTGTTCGGTTCTGCGGTCCCAACGGGTGACAAGGTCTTGATGACCCGTTTTCTGGCAAATCTCTGTTTCTTCCAGATGGCACTGCCGCAGAAGATTCCCGGCATTTTGAACAACTTTCACGGCGACATTAAATCTGTCCATCCTCCACCTTCTTTCCTCTGTTTGATTTATAAAATCACATTCCTTATGGCTTGTCAAGAAAGCTCACCAAATCACCTGCATATCTACATTATGCAACCGGGGCACTGGGCTGTGGGTCTGGATATAACGGGCGGTAAGGTCCGGCATTTCTACACCGCCCCGCCAGAGGACAGGACAATTCCTCAGCGCATCATAGCCGCCGGTGCCCGTGGCCCGGTAGTTGCTGGTGCACAAGCGGAATTTTCCGTTTCCCAGCGGAGAACCGTCCAATTTCGTCAATTGAACCACCCGGCTTCCCACAGGGCGGCGCAGATCAAAGGTATAGGCCAGACCAGCGTAGAAGTCGTAATTGTAGTGCTCCACCTTGGGAAGCAGGAACTCTTCCGAAATCTGGGGTTGGCCATCAACCAACGTGAAGTAGGCGGCGCACCGTTCCAGAGTCTGCCGCAGCACCTCTTCCGTCACCTCCAGCACCACCAGAGTGTTGGCAAACAGGTAGGCTGCTGTTACACCCCGCATGGTCACTGGGGAGGCCAGCCCCACCGGGTCATTTCCCAAGCTGGTGCAGGAGAAATCCGCCCCGGTCTCGGCCAACTGCACCTGGTTGAACAGGGCGGCCACCTGGCTGCCGTAGAGGGCGGCGTCCAGCTTCCCTTCCGGGGAAATCGGATAGGCCAACTCCCCGATGGGCTGGTCCAGCCAGACCTGCACCGCCTGTTCCAGGGGCAGTAAGCTTTGATAAGGTTCCGTGCCATGCGTTGCCCCCACTGGCGTCAGTTTGGAATGAAAACAGAAGTTTCTCCCGTCTTGCTGTCCAGTGATACGAAGAAACTGCCCGGCGTTAGCGGGGGGCTGAACCGCATAGGTGCCAGACAACTCTACCCCTTCCACCGCCATGTGTTGGTGGCCTGTGAGGAGAAGGTCGAAGTCCAGTTCCCGAGCGATTTTACAGGCAATATTCTCTCCGCTGTCTGAGAGCACCCGCCCCGTTTCCAACTCTTCCTCAAAACCTCCGTGGTAGATACACACCCGAACGTCACACTGATCCCGAAGGGCGGAACAGGCCGTCCGGGCAGCTTGAAAGGTATTGGTGACCCGCAGTCGCTCCAAGTTCTGTGGTTGTTCCCACACGTTCACAAAGTCGGTGACCACGCCGGTGATTCCCACCCGCAGGCCGTTGGCCAGGGTATGTACCGCCCAGGGGCGGATCGGCAGCTCGCCACCCAAGTCCTCTACATTGGCGCACAGGCATACGCCGTTCATGGCCCGCAGATAATCCCGAAGGGCCTCATAGCCAAAGTTGAAGTCGTGATTGCCTAAGGTAAAATAGTCAAGGCCCATCGCGTTAAAGGCCGCAGCTACCGGGTGGACAGGCCACTGATCCCGATTTTCCAGGTAATACTGTGTCAGAGGCGTTCCCTGCAAAGAATCTCCGCCGTCCAGCACAAGGGTGTTCCCGTCCTTTTCCATCTGTACAGCCATATTCAGAAGGCCGGAATTTTGAGAACAGTTGGCAGCGTAGTCAATCGGAAAGATATGTCCATGGGTATCTGAAGTATAGTAGATTTGAAATGTCTTTTCCATGCTTACCCCCTGGCCAGTTTGACGCGGATCTTGGTGGAAATCCATTCCACAATCAACACCAGCACGATGAGGCCCGCCAAGATGGCACCGGCCTCTTCCCAGCGGTAAGAGTTCATGGCAAAGATCAGCGGCGCACCGATACCGCCCGCTCCCACCAGGCCCAGCACGGTGGCGTCCCGCAGGTTGATGTCAAAGCGGTAGATGGCGGTGGAGGCGAAGTTGGGCATCAGCTGGGGCAGAATGCCGTAGCGGATCTTCTGCCAGGTCGTGCAGCCCGCCGCGTCCAGGGACTCCAATACACGAACATCCAAGTCCTCAATGGCTTCGATGTACATTTTGCTCACCATGCCTACCGAACACAGGGACATGGTCAGCAGGCCAGCGAAGGCACCGGGGCCTGTGACGCGAATGAACATGAGGCCATAGACGAAGGCGGGAACGGTGCGGACGGCCATAATGATGATACGCCCCACAAAAGCTACCGGCTTCGGAGTCAGGTTGGAGGCCGAAAGAAAGGCCAACGGAACAGAAATGATAGCACCCACAATCGTACCCAAAAATGCGATGCAGATGGTCTCCAACAACAGATAAGGCACACCCTGGGTAGTGAAATTGAACAACAGGTCCGTATCCGGATGGAAGATGCCCGCCAGGATATTCCAGGCAATCACCGCTCCATTTTGCGTGGTGCCCGCCGTCTCCACGGCAGAGCCGCTCCAGATCAGCAGAGCTACAACCACCACAGCCACGGCCAGCTCAAAGACCCAGCGGCGGGGCCGCTGTTCATAAGCCGCTTCGATTCGTTTGTTCATGGCATCTCCTCCTATACCAGCCGTTTCCGGGCGGCCCGGCTGATGGTTTCAATGATAAATACAGTGACGAACAATGCCAGCAGGATCATACCTACGCTGGCATACTCCCGCCAACCAATCTTCTCGTTCAGGATCAGGCCCAGGCCGCCAGCGCCCACATATCCCAGAATGGAGGCGTAGCGCACGTTGCCCTCAAAACAGAACAGGCAGTTGGAGAGGTAGGAGGGCAGTACCTGGGGGACGATGGCGCTGATGAATGCGCGTACCTTGGTGGCCCCCATTGCCTCCATGGCTTCAAAAGGTCCCATATCTACCGTTTCGATTTCTTCATAGAGGATCTTGCCGATGTAAGCGAAGGTAAAGATGGCGATGGCTGTGGTGCCCGCCAGAGTACCCAGGCCGAAAATGTAGGTGGCGATCAGGGCGGAGACCAGGGTAGGCAAGGTGCGGATGATACTCAGGAGCAGCCGCATAGCTGCCACGACCACCCGGCTGTGGATGATGTTGGTGGATGCCAGCATAGCGAAGGGCACCACCAGGATGGAGCCAATGAAGGACCCCAGCAGGGACATCTTGATGGTGTCGAACAATGGCTGCCAAATCTGGGGCATATAGTCCCACTGCGGCGGGATCATGTCGCCCAGAATGACAAAAAACTCTTTGATCCGACTGACCAGGACCCCCATGTCAAAGCCGGTGACCTCCACCGAAAGGATCGTCATAGCAACCAAAATCACTGCTGCCAGCGGAGCACGAGATCTGGGTTTGGAAACCTGCTTTCCGTTGGGTAGGGTAAGCAATCTGGGTGGAAAGATTTTGTCGTATATACTCATGCCGGTTCCTCCTGCTTTCCCTGATAGATGGAGTCCAGCACCGCCTGATCCACCTGATTGGCCGGGCCGTCATAAACGATCTCCCCGGCCCGGATACCAATCACCCGGGTTGCGTACTGGAGAGCCAACTCCACATGGTGGATGTTAATGAGTACCGTAATGTGCATATCCCGGTTGATTCGCTGAAAATCGTCCATCACCTGTTTGGCAGTCACCGGGTCCAGAGAGGCCACCGGCTCATCCGCCAGGATAATCTGAGGATTCTGGGCCAGGGTCCGAGCCAGGGCCACACGCTGCTGTTGGCCGCCGGAAAGCTGATCCGCCCGGACAAAGGCTTTGTCCAGAATTCCCATTTGATCCAGGGCTTCCAGCGCCTTCATCTTTTCCTCCTTCGTGAAGATGCCAAAAGTTGCTCGCCACCAGGGCAGATCAGGGACAAAGGCAGTGAGCACATTCTTGATAACAGTGGTGCGGGTAATCAGGTTGAAGGACTGGAAAATCATGCCGATCCGGCGGCGAAATTTCCGCAGGCTTTTTCCATGCAGGGTCATCACATCGGTGCCGTCCACCGTCAGTTGGCCCTGGGTAATGTCGTGCATCCGATTGATGGTACGAATCAGGGTGGACTTGCCCGCGCCTGACAGGCCGATGATGGCTACAAACTCCCCTTGGTCAATGGTCAGGTTGATGTGCTTCAGGGCCTCGAATCCATTCGGATAACGCTTTTCTACTTCTTTGAATTCTATCATGATACTCTCCCTATCCCAAACGAGGGAGGAAAGCCTCGGCCTCCCTCCCTCATTTGTGGTTCATGTTTGATTGAGTTTAACCCGCGCTGTTCAGAGACTGGATCATCTCCTGAGCGGCCCGCTCAGAGTCGTAGTCCTCGGACTTCGCCCACTGATAGCCGTTGTGGCTGTAGATGGCGATGACCTCTTTGCCTTCCTCGGTATTGCCGATGTTGATGAAGGCCTGACCCAAAGCCTGCTTGAAATCATCGTCCATGATGGGCGAGGTCTTACTGACGCTGATGGTGTCATTGTAAATAGCGGGAGTGACGCCAACCACAGCGGTGTCATCCCAGATGCTGTTGGTCATGCCGTACTCGGTTGTCCACTCATCCTCATAGTCCCGGCGGGCGTCGGCATAGGTGCAGAGGATGTCCACCTGACCGGAGGCCAGACGGGCGAAGGCACTGCCGTAGGAGTCAGACTGCACCGCGTGGGGCAGGTCGGTGATATTCTTGTCGAAGTTCTCCTGGAGCCACAGAGAAGGATAGATGTATCCGGCAGGAGAGGAGGAGTTGGCCACACTCCAGTTGGCACTGCTCACATCCTCCCAGGTGAGGGCCTCGCCAGCGTTGACCTTGGCGGCCAGCTCCTTGCCCTTCTCAGAGGGACCGGCGATCATCAGGGCACGGTAGCTGGTGACCTGCTCAGTGGTAGGCTCGGTGGGGGCGTTGTCGTTCCAGTCCTTGGCATTATCGGAGTCAATGGACAGGCCGTCACGGGTGGCGGTCAGCAACACGTCGCAGCCGTCATCGTAGAGCACATAGGTGCCGCCGGGGATCAGGCCCACATCGGCGGTACCGGCGGCCAGAGCCTCGCCCACTGCCTCATAGCTGGTGCCCACGGTGATGTCCACCTCGCCAACATCGTACCCCAGCGTCGCCAGTTCATCGGTGAGCATCTGCTTCAAGGGTTCGGTAGCGGTAATGATTTCCTCTGGTTCGCGGGACGGGACAAAAGCGATCCGCAAGGTATCAATCTTTTTGTTGCTGGTTTCAGAAGTCGCTGTGGTACTTGTGCTGCTGTCTGTGGAACTTGTGCTGCTGGTGCTGCTCTGGGACTCGCTGTTTTGGCCGCCGCAGCCAGCCAACAGGCCAACACACATCACACCAGCCAGCAGGAGAGAAAATGCTTTTTTCATTCTGTGATCCTCCTTGTTGTTTCTGTAAACGTTTCTGGGGTTACTATTAAATTTATCTGTTATAGAGGGAATGCCCTCTGATAACCGCTTCAGTGATTCAGGCTGTGTCGCCAATCTTCAGGTGGGTGGGCACCGTGACGGTCACTGCCTGGAAACGACGCTGACTGATCCGGCCAAAAAGCAGTTCCAGGGCGTTTTCCCACACATAGTCCGGGAACATCTCCAGGCAGGTGCCGGTGGGCCACTTGCTCTCCAAGGTCTGAATATCCTGATAGATGATGACCGCCACATCTTTCGGCACACGGACGCCCAGTTCCCGGAATGCCTCCAAAGCGCCCTCAGCCACCTCATCACTGCCCAACAGAACTGCTTCCGCCAAGGTGTGCTCTTCCACGGCCTTCTTGGCCAGCGCATAGCCACTTTCTCGACTGATTTCCCCCACATGGAAGGTTCGGGGATCGTACTGGCCGCGCTTCTCCAAGATGCGCCGGATGGCGGCCAGACGGTGGGTGCCGATGCGGCCGTTGGCCCCGTCGTAAATACCGCCGATATACCCCAGGCCGGTGTACCGCTTCTGATCCAGCAAATAGGACACCATCTGCTCCTGGCCCCGGTCGAAGTCCACCTGCACCTGGTCGAACTCGTAGTTGTGCTGGTTGGAGTTCACAAAGACGATGGCGAAGGACAGGGAGCGTAGAAAGTCGATTTCCTTCTCGCTGAACACCCCCAAGGCGATAATGCCATCCACCTTTTGAGGCTCACCGAAAGTCAACCGAACAAAGGTTACCTCGTACTGGTCGGTCATCATCTGTACCAGACAGGACAGGGACGAGAGCCGTACATTGTGCCGGTCCGGTCGGATGATCCGCCAGTCCGCCACCCCGATGACCAGGTGCGTTTTATGCTCTGCCGCCTTTCTCTGCCGAGGAGATACATAGCCCAGGACGTGGGCCGCCTGAAAGATCCGGGCCCGCACCTCCGGTGAGACAGAGATGTTGTCGTCCTTGTTCAAAACCCGTGAGACCGCCGCAGTTGAGACCTGAGCGGCCTGGGCCACATCCTTGATTGTCGCCATGAGGCTCCTCCTTTCGTATCGTTTCAAGCTCATTATATAGCGCTCTCTGTCGAAGTCAATGTATTTTACTAAAATTTTACTAAACTATGAACCAGTTATAACATGGAGTAGTCCTGCAATGTATCGAAAGGGCAAAAAGGTATCACGACCATCATAAGCCACGCCGTCTTTCTCGTTATCGCTCCTGCCCCGGCCTCCGTTTGCGGTTGGGCTGTGACATGGATTTGTGCCATTGCTTCGCCAACTGACGGACAGCGTATTCCTCCGCCGAATCGTTTGTCAAACGTGTCTGTGCCTGTTTGGCATCCATCCACCGCAGCGGTGAATATTTACTGCCAAACACCTGTTCCAACTTTTCGTTGGCGGCTACTTCATATCCGGGCCGGATGGCCTGCCGGGCCTCGTACAGTTTTACCGGGTCAAGATCGGCGGCCTGCGATTTTGCCTCGGCGTACTCATGCAGTGTGGATTCCAGATCAGCGGAATATTTCTGCTCCTGCTCGTCCAGTTTTTGCAGGTTGGATTCCAGCGCGGCGATGTCTTTGCGGAAGGTTTCGGCCCCGGCGTCCTCGGCATAGTCAAACTGCTGCAACAACAGCGCCTTTTCAGAGCGCAGTTCCTCCAAATCTTCGGTCAGCTCCGCAATTTTAGCCGCCAGTTCTTTGTGCTTGAACACCTGCCACGCGGGCAGAGCCTTTTTCTCGGCTTTTACAGTTTTTCGCTCCCTGCTTTTCTCCATGATCTGCTGGACCAAATTGGTGAACCGTGTCAGCTGGGGCTTGTACACAGTAAGGGCTTTCTGACAGCTGGCACGGCCTGCGCGGATATGGGAGAGCTGGTAACAGAAAATCAAAATTCTGCCGCGCAATTTTTCCAGATACTCCGCTACGGCGGGCACGGTGTGGGCAACCAAAGAGGCCAGCTTTTTGAGTTCCGCTTTCAGTTCCCGCAGCAGGGCGTTGTCGGCCTTGATCTGCCGGTTCAGTTCGCAGCGGTCGGATATGATACCGCGACGCTCCAATGCCTGAGCCGCCACGCCCTCGTGGATGGTGGGGCGCTCTTCCAAACCGCGCTCGGCATGGCTGCGGTGGTCGATACGACTGTCTTGACCGGCCAGCTCCAGACAGCGGTTCGCCGCCGTGGCCCACGCCTCGCGCCAGACAACCAGCTGTTCTTCGCTGTTCCACCGCGCAGAGATGGGATTCTGCCTGCCGTACCGGGTGCTTTTTGGGTGTTTGTCCACACGAACATGGCCATGCGCATGGGCTGCGGATGGAGCCATATACACCTTCTTTTTGCCAACTTTGTAGGGGTACTGCTTCTCCCAGCCCTCGGCCTGCGCGGCCTTGAACTCAGAGGCGGTGAAGCCGCGTTCCTCGCCGTCCTTGACACAGAGATATTCTTTTTCAGTCTTGTGTTGCCATGCGCCTGTTTCGGTCAACGGACGCACCGTCAGCAGGATGTGGGCGTGGGGATTGTGGCCGTCGGTGTCGTGGATCGCAACGTCGGCGCACATTCCTTCATCCACGAACTGCTCTCGTATAAAATCTTGCAAAAGCTCAATCTGCTGCTGCCGTGATAGCTCGATGGGCAGCGCGGCGACAAATTCCCGCGCCAGACGGCTGTCCTTGGTTTTCTCCGTTTCTTCCACGGCGTTCCAAAGTTTTTCCCTGTCCTGCCATTCCGAGGGAGCCATTGGCGGCAGGAACACCGCCTGCCAGACAAGGCCCTGTTTGCGGGTGTAGTCATGCTGCACCCCGTCGTACTCGTTGAGCATCCGGGAACAGCTCAGATAGACACGAACTTTATAGGTGGTGTTGCCAATGTGCCGGGTCAGAAACACGGCGTTTTTATCTGCCATAGAACCTCTCTTTCTTGCGCTTTCGGCGCATCCGGTGTATACTGTTGTTATAGTTCCGTTGTTTGTAACCTGCGATTGTGTTACTTCTTTTTTGTGTCAAGCCTGAACATGGCGAAAGCCCCCTTTCTCCTGCGTGAAAAAGCAAATGTAACCAAAGTAACTTGTTTTTAGATTACTCTTTCACTAATAGGAGAAATCCAGGGTGCAAAACGGAACCATTTTTGAAAAATCGCAAAATATTTTTTTAAAAGAGTCCTGCAAACAAAAGTCAATAGATGAAATAAAAAAAGTCCCGCAAATTTTGCGAGGCTAAAAAAGGTACAACAAACCAGACCGGAGAGAAAGCATCTCGCCAGCCGGAAAGAAATTCGGTTGTTAAAGATTACGATTGCTTAGCAGGTTCTGTATCAAAAGCCTCCAGGCATTCTTTCACGCGGGCGTAGTAGATGCGCAGGAACTTGTTCTGAGCGGCAGTCATGTAGACAAAGTAGGGCTTGCCCTCTGCGCGTTTCTTATCAAGGAACTGGTACACCGGCTCATCCGCTGGAGACTTTTTCAGGTATGTGCAGATGATTTGGTAGAGTGTTTTACGCAAATGTGGTGAGCCTCGCTTTGTGGTGGGAACGCTCTTTGCGCTGTGCTTGCCGGATTCATCCACGCCGGGATCAACACCTGCAAAGCCCACGATGGAGCTGCGGCGCGGGAAACGGCGCACATCTCCAATTTCGGCCATAAGCTGCGCGGCAGTTATTTTCCCAACGCCGTACATGGCGCACACGGTTTCGTATTCTGGAAGTTGGGATGCAAGCCGCGTCATTTCCGCCCGCAGAGTGGCCAGCGTGGTCTTTCCCGCCAGAAGTTGTTGAGCAGCCGTGACAATGAGCAGCTTTGTGTTCTCGTTTTTCGGCAGTGTCGTAAAATGGCCACAGCTTCCGGCGTAAATGTCCAGCGCCTTCTCTGCACTGAAATGGTATCCCTTGCGTTTGCACCACTTCTGGTAACGTTCTGTAAACGCCTTTTCGCTGGCACGGCAGATGCAATCGCAATGCCAGAAGGTCATGACAAAATCCACCCATTTCTGGTGGCCGTCAGCACGCTCTGGGCTGGAGAAAAGCTCGTTTACACCGGGAAAGGTCTTGTCGGTCAGCGAAATGAGATTGTTTTGCAGCGACACCACTGTTTTCATGTAGAGATTGTATTGGCGGCTGCACAGCTTCAGTTGTTGTCTAATCGTATCCATGGGAGTATATTCCCGCAGATCCACCCAGTTGTCAAGGCCATACTTTGCAATCTTCAGAGCGTCAGCCTTGTCGGTCTTGACCTTGCGGATGGAGCCGCCGCCGCTCTGCTTGATGAGCAGCGGATTCAGGACGCAGACGTAGATCCCGTACTCATGTAGTGCTGCCGCTACCGGTTCGTGGTAACGGCCTGTGGATTCCATGATGACGCGGGTATCTTCGCCCAATGCGACGATGGCGCCAGCCATCTGCTCCAAACCAACTTCGGTATGGAGAAATTCCTGTGGCAGAAATGCCACTTCACCCATTGGCCGCAGGGCAGCCACCGTGCTTTTCCCTTTGGAAATGTCGATCCCTACTGCGTTCATTTTGCTCCTCCTTCTGATTGGATATGGCTTTCCGCCGTTTACTCATCGCCTGTTCAATCTCCTGGGTGACGCGAACGCACCGCAAATCGGTGGTACAACCTGCGCAAATCGAATGCTGCGAATGAGAGAGGCGGCTGACGGACTCATTTACGGGCGTGTCGGCCCAAGGTGAGCTATGTCAGGCAATTTGCTCTCCCATTCTAACAGCTTCGGCTTTGAGATGGAAAAAGACGCGGCTGGCTGCCGCGCCTTGAACCGTAACTTTATTGTAGGAGGTGGGGTCATGGCGTATCTGTCTGATGACGAGCTTCTGGATACCGAGGGTGGCTTCACCGGATGGGACGATGGGACAGGTGCAGGGGCGGAAGAAACGCTGGAACAGGCGCTTGCGGAAGAACGTCTGGCCGAGCTGGAAAATGAGCTGGAGCAGGACGAGCATCCCGTCGATTATGATGCCGAACTGGAAACCGAGGAAGAAGAAGCCGCCCCGGTCAGCGAAAAGCGGCTGAAACGGGAGATGCGGGCCGAGGCCATACGGCGGCTGGAGGAAGCCGCACGCACGGAGAAGGATTTCCGGGCCGTAGTGGAGGAATGGAACAAGCTGGACCGGAACCGGGAGCGCCGGGAACGGGACCATGAAAACCTCCGTGGGGATGTGCCGCTGGAATATCAGGCGGTGCCGGAACCGAAGCTCATTCCCCGCTGGATGAACAACCCCACATACCGGCAGCTGATGGCCGGGAACTTTCTGGACATCCTGTTTGACTGCCCTTATGAGATGCACAACCTGACCGCTGATCCCTTTATTTCCCACATGGTGGAGGAACTGAGCGAGGAACACAAGGCGGTTTTGTATTTCCTCTCTTTGCGGCTGTACAGCACCACCCGGCTTGCCGCTGTCCGTGGGCAGTCTGACCGCAATATCCGCAAGCTGCGAAAGACCATCCACAAAAAATTGCAGCGCCAGATGTATGACCATCTGTGCGGCAAGCAGGAGCATGGCGGCAGCTTGACCTTGCGGGAATGTCAGTTTTTGGAGGAATACTCGAAAATCGCAAGGAAACAGGGCAAGGATGCCGTGATCCGGCGGGAGAACAAGACCAAGCGCAGAAAAAGAAAAACCGCCCCTGATAATTGGGACGATTAAGGAGAAAGGGCGTGTATGATGAAAAATTTGTTTGAACAGTCCCGTTCCCATTGGGTGCGGTACGATTACTATGAGCTGAAAACAGCGGAAGATGGCAAGCGGTACATCACCCCCGGCAAGAGTGCAAAGCCGGACGTCTACAATCCGCTGAAAGAGGTCCCCAACATTGTGCTGGATGCACTGAATGTGGGGATGCTGATGATGGGACGCAAGCCGGAAGCAGAAGTGGAAAAGGCGGTGATGGAGTTTATCACCCGGTACGGCCTGCTGGGGCTGATGACCGCCCTGCCCACCACGCCGTCCTTTATGGACTATGAGGCGGTATACCTGCCCAAAAACCACTTCATTAAGGAAGAATCCATGGCGACAGACAAATACCTGTCCCTGTTTTATCCTTTTGACCAGCTGGACTTGGTGAAGAAAGGCATAGAATCCACGTGGAATGTGTCCGGTGACCGGACGATGATTGCCCTGACCATGACCTTCATGGACGAGCCGATGGCCAAGAACATGAGCTTCCAGCGGGAATATGCGGAACCTTACGACTGGGTTGCCCAGCAGTTCAAAGACTGGGCCTTTACCTTAACCACCGCCTTTTTCTACTACAATGACTATGACTTCATGGGCGAGGACGAACGGGGATTGCATCGTAAGGCCATGGCTGCGTTCGGCGGGATCGCCCCCAGCTACCACATTGAGCTGCTGGATAAGCCCACCATCTCTTGGGATTTCCATTCGCTGCTGCTGGGTATTCAGATGATGTTCAGCTTCATGCTGGTGGACGGCGACCAGCCCCTGCGCCTGTGCAAGCACTGCCAGAAGGTGTTCCTGGGCAGCCGGTCCAACGCTGCCTTTTGCAGCCCACGGTGCAAGAACCAGTACAATGTCTACAAGAGCCGTTCTAAAAAGGGCGGAGATGAGGAGGAATGATACGCTATGGAAATTCTGAAACTCAGGGAACACAGCGAACTGGCATCGGAGGCCGCAGAGTGGTTTCATTCCAAGTGGGATATTCCAGTTGAAGAATATGCGGGAAGCATACAGGAGTGCTTGACGGGCAAAAGCATTGTTCCGCAGTGGTATGTTGCAGTCGAGAATCAGCAGATTATTGGTGGTATTGGGGTCATCGAAAACGATTTTCATAACCGCAAGGATTTGACGCCAAATGTCTGCGCGGTATATGTTGAGGGAAACTACCGTTGTCAGGGAATTGCAGGAAAGCTGCTGGAATATGTTTGTGAGGATATGCGTTCATTTGGCCTGGAAACCTTATATCTCATTACAGACCACACAGGCTTCTATGAGCGCTACGGATGGAAGTTCCTGTGTATGGCGCAGGGCGATGGTGAGGTAGATTTGTCGAGGATGTATGTTTATGATTTGAAATAGAAACGGTTATCGTTAAAAATTAGACATTTGGAGAGACCCGATAAATCATTTTGCGTTCGATTGGAGCGGCATTTATTGGAATCCAGAATTTGAAAATAAAGTAAACACCAAAGGGAGCTGCATGGATAATAGAAATGGAGATTATATATAAAAACTTACAAGAGAATGAGATAAGCCGAGAGCTATTTAGACATTTTGTACGGCATCAAACTGTTGTTAAATGTAGGCGAAAAGAAAACGGAAAATGGATTATCAAAGATGATCCGTTTATTGACGATTGGAGCGAAGCGGATTATAAATTCCTGGTTTCCTGCCTGAGAAACACAGCAGCAACAGGTGGATTGGTATATGCTGCTTTCTGCGAAGGGGTGTTGAAAGGTTTCGTGTCAGTTGAACCGAAACTTTTTGGGGGAAATCACAGATACCTTGACCTCTCAAGTATCCATGTGTCAGAGGATATGCGAGGAAAAGGGGTTGGCACTGCACTGTTTCGAGCAGCGAAAGAATGGGCAAAGGCACATGGAGCAAAAAAGTTGTACATCTCAGCCCATTCAGCCGTTGAAAGCCAGGCATTCTATCACAAAATGGGCTGTGCAGAGGCGGCTGTCTACAATCAGTCTCATGTAGAAACCGAGCCGTATGACTGCCAGTTGGAATGTAAAGTATGTGAGGATGACAGTTGATGAAAATAAGCAAAATTGAGGATAATAAAAAGAGATACATGAGCCTGCTTTTTCTTGCGGACGAGCAGGAAGATATGATCGACCGGTATCTTGAAAAAGGTACGATGTATGTTTTGGAGGAAAATGGCGTAAAAGCGGAATGTGTTGTTACTGACGAAGGCAGCAAAGTTCTTGAAATCAAGAATATTGCTGTTCTGCCGGAATGCCAGCGCATGGGCTACGGAAAACGGATGATTGAGTTTATTGAGCAGACATACCGTGATAATTTTCGTATTCTTCGTGTGGGGACGGGTGACAGTCAGCTGACGCTCCCTTTTTATAAGAAATGCGGTTTTATAGAAAGCCATCGTATCAAAAACTTTTTCACGGACAATTATGATCATCCCATCTTTGAATGCGGCGTTCAGCTTATTGATATGGTATATTTGGAAAAGAACTTACTATGGGAATCCAATACGATTCATCGAAAGAAGTAAATGGAATACCTGGCATTTTGTAAATGAATTACAAAATACAATCCAAACTTACCAAAACGATATGGAGGTGACGAGGAATGAGCGAGGAACAGGGGCTGACCCCGTATGAAACCAGAGAAATCCTCTTTTACAAGACCGAAAACGGAGAGGTGCGGGTGGAAATCCTGCTCTTTCAGGAAAATCTCTGGCTGACGCAGGCAAAAATGGCAGAGCTGTTCGAGGTGCAGAAAGCGGCCATTTCCAAGCATCTGAAAAAAATCTTTGAATCCGGCGAACTGAGCGAGGATTCAGTTGTTTCCAAAATGGAAACAACTGCGGCGGACGGGAAACGGTATCAGACCAATTATTATAATCTGGACGCCATCATCGCTGTGGGGTATCGAGTGAACTCCAAAAAGGCGACCATGTTCCGCATTTGGGCAAACCGGGTGTTGAAAGAGTTCATCATCAAGGGTTATGTGATGGATGACGCACGGCTGCGGGAGCCGGAAAACTTTTTCGGCAAGGATTATTTCGAGGAACAACTGGAGCGTATCCGGGACATCCGGGCCAGCGAGAGAAGGTTCTACCAGAAAATCACGGACATCTATTCCCAGTGCAGCGCTGACTACGATGTGGAAAGCCCCATCACAAAGGAGTTTTTCGCAACGGTGCAGAATAAGCTCCACTATGCGGTCACCCATCATACCGCCGCTGAGATCGTATACGGCCGTGCCGACAGCACCAAGCCCAACATGGGGCTGACCACATGGAAAAACGCCCCCAAAGGCCGCATCCGCAAATCGGATGTCACCGTTGCTAAAAACTATCTGAACGAAACGGAAATGCGTAACCTGAACGAGATTGTCACCATGTACCTGGACTATGCGGAACGGCAGGCCCGCCGTGGAAATGTCATGTATATGGCCGATTGGGTCAAGCGGCTTGACGCATTTTTACAGTTCAACGAGGAAGATATTCTGCATGATAAGGGCAAGGTGACCGCCGCCATTGCCAAAGCCTTTGCCGAGAAAGAGTTTGAAAAGTTCCGGGTTTTGCAGGATCGGACCTATCAGAGCGACTTTGACCGGCTGGTTGCGGAAACTTCGGATGCCCTGACAGAATAACCATATACACAGAAAGCCCACGCCTCCGGTTCTCTTTCCGGCTGCGTGGGCTTTTTCGGCCATCGCCTATTTCTTGTTTTGCAGCTGTTCATAGGCTTCCTGCTGGACGATCAGCCCCGCTGAAAAGCCATACTTGAAATGGCTCTCACTTTCCTCACACTGGGCGATAGCGTTCTGCGCCCGAAGCTCCTCCACCAGAGCATAGTCCTCTTTACTGAGCCGATGGGATAGCTGCTCCATCAACGCCGCACAGGTTTGGATCGCCTTGCGGTATTCCGGGGACGTGGGCACTACCGTTTCACAGGGATAAAACTCCCCGTTATACATGGCTTCCAAAATCATTGCGTTCCCTCCCTCAACAGTAGACCAGCTCAGCCAGGACAATTTCCTCGGCTCTGTTGTGGATGGAGTTCATGGAGCGCACCCATGCTATCTGGTCGGCAGTTTTCAGGGTTTCCGTGACACCCTCTTGCTGCATCATGGCTTTTTCAATGATTTCCAGTCGCTCCCGACAGGCGGTGTCGATTTCCTCCAAATGAGGAAACAGTTTTTCAGTGACAATGAGATCGGTATACAGAATGGGCCGGTGTTCTTTTAAGTAGGCACGGCGCAACCGGCCATATTTCCCGATATGGTACTCTTTGGTGTCCAATAACACAAGGTCAGGAATGAGATAATCGCCGCATTTGGTGTAAGTCAGTTCCATACAAGACTCCTTTCGTGGGAATGTGGTTGACAGTTACGGTAGGTTTGAGGGCATCCCTCCTTTATCATAACTGTCTTTTCATTCGCCACAAATGAGCCGTCAGTCATGATGTAATGTTTTTTGGTGTAATCCACCCTCTATACATTACATCATGGGAAATGGTTTTAAAACTTTTTCCTTGTTCACCGGCCCCCAGGCCGGTGAATAGGCCGTCGTCAGGTGGCCGCATCTCAATGGAGCAAGGTTTCTCACCCTGACCATTGGCCGCTTTTCGCGGCCAGCCAATTTCGGAACCAACGCTGCGCGTTGTTTTTTGCATCGTGCTTCGCACGATTTCGCAGCATAGCTGCTCAGGCAAAAAGCCGCAGCCCCAGCCGGCGGCCGCCGCATCGGAACGGCGGGCCCTTTTCGCTTCCTTTTCGGGCACGAAAAGGAAGGACTAAACGGCAGACTCCCGTCTGCCAAAAAGTAAGAAGCATCCAGCAGGCTGCCGTCTGCCACAAAAAAGAATCCGCCCCCGCCGGAAAAAACTCTCCCGGCAGGGGCGGAACATTTATTTACGGATGCGGAACTTCACCGCAAAGGGAACAGCAGCCTTACGCCGCCTTGTGTTTGGCAGCCGACCGCTGCACCAGCTTGACCACTTCCACAATGGGAATAACGATCACGGACAGGGCCAGAGCGATCAGGTACTCGGGCAGGTCCACGGGGGTGAAGCCGAAGGCGTTGGCAATGAAGGGCACTTCCAGCACCACGGTAGTCAGCACCAGGCTGCCCAGCATGGCGCCCCACAGCACCTTGTTGTGGCTGTGCAGGGTGAAGATGCTGCCCCGCTGGCTGCGCATGTTGAAGCTGTGGAAGATCTCGCACATGCTCATGGTCAGGAAGGCCATGGTCATGCCGTCGGGGGAGATGCCCTTGGGCATCTCGAAATAGCCCACTTCCATGCAGTGACCGATGATATAGGACGCCAGGGTGATGACGGTGATCAGCACGCCCTGGTACACCACGTCAAAGCCCAGGCCGCCGGCAAAGATGCCGTCGGTGGACTTGCGGGGCGGGCGGTGCATGATGTCGCTTTCGCCCTTTTCCACGCCCAGGGCCAGGGCCGGGAAGCAGTCGGTGATCAGGTTGATGAAGAGCAGGTGCACCGGGTTCAGCAGGGTGAAGCCCAGCAGGGTGGCGGTAAAGACGCCCAGCACCTCGCTCATGTTGGAGGCCAGCAGGAACTGGATGGCCTTGCGGATGTTGTCGTAGATGCGGCGGCCTTCGCTCACCGCGTTGACGATAGTGGCAAAGTTGTCGTCGGCCAGCACCATGTCGGCCACGTTCTTGGTCACGTCGGTGCCGGTGATGCCCATGCCCACGCCGATGTCGGCGGTCTTGATGGAGGGCGCGTCATTGACGCCGTCGCCGGTCATGGCGGTGATGGCGCCCCGCTTCTTCCAGGCGGTGACAATGCGCACCTTGTGCTCCGGCTGCACCCGGGCGTAGACGCCGTAGCGGGTGATGGCCTCGGCCAGCTGCTCGTCGGTGAAGTCATCCAGCTCGGAGCCGGTGATGGCCTGGTCGGCGCTGTCGATGATGCCCAGCTCCTTGGCGATGGCCACGGCGGTGTCCTTGTGGTCGCCGGTGATCATCACCGGGCGGATGCCGGCCTCCCGGCATTCCACGATGGCGGCCTTGACCTCCGGACGCACCGGGTCGATCATGCCGGTCAGACCGATGAAGCACAGATCCTGCTCCAGGAAGTCGGGCTCATTGTTGTGGGGGTTCTGGGGCCAGGGACGCATGGCGGCGGCCAGCACGCGCAGGGCCTTGTCCGCCATGTCCTTGTTGGCCTGCAGGAACTCCGCCCGCTTTTCCACCGTCATGGGCACGGCCTTCTGGCCGTCCCAGTAGCGGGTGCAGCGCTTGAGGACCACGTCCGGGGCGCCCTTGGTATACTGGATGAAGGCATCGCCGGAAGCATGCAGGGTGCTCATCATCTTGCGGCCGGAATCAAAGGGCGCCTCGTCCACACGGGGCTGCTTGGCTTCCAGGTCGGTCTTTTTCATTTCCAGGGCGGCGGCGTAGTTCACCAGGGCCGCCTCGGTGGGCTCGCCGATGGCGCCCTCGGGGGCGTACTCGGCGTCGGAGCACAGGGCCATGGCGGTGGCCAGCAGGGGTTCGTCGCCCACATGCTCCACCACGGTCATCTTGTTCTGGGTCAGGGTGCCGGTCTTGTCCGAGCAGATGACCTGGGCGCAGCCCAGGGTCTCCACGGCGGTGAGGCGGCGGATGACCGCATTGCGCTTGCTCATGTTGGTCACGCCGATGGACAGCACCACCGTGACCACGGTGGCCAGACCTTCGGGGATGGCGGCCACGGCCAGGGAGACGGCCACCATGAAGGTGGACAGGATGGCATCCAGGCTGAACTCGCCGTGGGTGATCAGGTTGAAGGCAAAGATGAAGACGCAGATGCCCAGCACCAGCTTGGACAGGGTACGGCCCAGCTCATCCAGCTTGCGCTGCAGGGGGGTCTGCTCGTCCTGGGTGGCGGCCAGGGCCCCGGCGATCTTGCCCATCTCGGTGTCCATGCCGGTGTCGGTGATCACCATCCGGCCGCGGCCGTAGACCACGGTGGAACCCATATAGCACATGTTCTTGCGGTCGCCCAGGGGCACGTCCTTGCCGCCCTCGGCGGGCAGCAGCTTCTCGATGATCTTGTTCACCGGCACGCTCTCACCGGTGAGGGCGGCCTCCTCGATCTTCAGGCTGGCGCTTTCCAGGATGCGGCCGTCGGCGGGGACGCTGTCGCCCGCCTCCAGCAGCACGATGTCGCCGGGGACCAGCTCGGCGCTGGGCAGGCTGACGTGCTTGCCGTCCCGCAGCACCTTGCTGGTGGCGGCGGTCATGGTCTGCAGGGCTTCAATGGCGGCTTCGGCCTTGCTCTCCTGATAGACGCCCAGCACCGCGTTGAGCAGCACCACCACCAGGATGATGATGACCTCGGCCATGCTTTCGCCCTCGATGAGGCTGGTCACGGCGGACACCGCGGCGGCGCACAGCAGGATGATGAGCATGGGGTCTTTCAGCTGCTCGATGAAGCGCTGCAGCAGGGTGGCCTTCTGGGCTTCCTTGAGCTTGTTGGGGCCGTGCTCCTCCAGACGGCGGGCGGCTTCCTGGCTGCTCAGACCGTCGGGGGAGGCGTTTTCCTGCTGAAGAACTTCTTCGGCAGACAGTTCGTAACTTTTCACGCTGTGAACTCCTTTCGCTTTCGGGCGGGGAAAAGGCCCCGCCATCCCTCTCTACCTATTATATATAAAAACGAGACCCATACACCAGGGACTTTTGGAAAGCCGATGGCGTATGAGTCTCATTCTTTGCGGTTTCTTTGCTGCAAAGGCGGCACCGGGCGCCAAAGCGCCGGGGTGACGATGCCGCCGCACGCCCCGAAAGGGCGCGGAACTACTCCCTCAGACGATGGAAGGCCTTACAGGGTCAGGATGCCCAGACCTTCCAGCAAAATTTTCAATCCCATCAGAATCAGCACCACGCCGCCGGCCCGCTCGGCCGCCGCCTTGTACCGGGTGCCGAAGAGATTGCCGATCTTGACCCCCGCTGCGGACAGCAGGAAGGTGATGACGCCGATGAAGCTCACCGCCGCCACGATGTCGGTGCCGGTGGCCGCAAAGCTGACCCCCACGGCGAAGGCGTCGATGGAGGTGGCCACCGCCAGGGGCATCATGGCCTTGGGGGAAAAGTCAGGGGTGACTTCCTCCTCCTCGCCGAAGCTCTCCCGCACCATGTTGGCGCCGATGAGCCCCAGCAGCACAAAGGCCACCCAGTGGCCGAAACTGCCGATGAGCCCCGCAAAGCCGGAACCCAGCCAGTAGCCCAGCAGGGGCATGAGGGCCTGGAAAGCGCCGAACCACACGCCGCAGATCAGCGCGTGGCGGGGCTGCATCCTGCACACCGAAAGCCCCTTGCAGATGGACACCGCGAAAGCGTCCATGGAAAGGCCCACGGCGATGATGAAAAGGTCTGCCAGTGACATTGAACAACCACTCTCCCGTTTTGTGATGGGCGGGCGGGATAAAAAAAACGAGACCTATCCCGCCTTGCCGTGCAAGGCAAAAGATAAGTCTCGCTGTTTCATCTAAAGCCAGGGTTGCCCCAGTATGTTGGCCCTATCACGCGGAATTTCCGCGCCAGCTACTCCCTTATGCAGCGAATACCATACCATGTTCCCGGGCCGTTAGTCAAGAATAACCGACAGGGAAAAACCGGACGGAAACCGCCCCCGGAAGGTTTTCCACAGTTTTCCCGAGTTTTGCACAGCCTTTACACGGTGTTTTCCGCCAAAAGTTGAAAACTCCGGGCAAAATGTTGAAAACTCCGGGCTTTTGGGGGCGAATATTACGAAATGATGAATACAGCCGGTTGATTACCACCCCGTATAACGGTTTTTCACGTTGAAAATGTTGAAAACCCTGTGGAAAGTGTGGAAAACCACTTTGTTTTCCACAAACTACAACTTTTGATTGTGTGCCCCCGGGAGGGCTTGTGATAGATTCGACAAACAAATGTTGAACTTGCCCCCGGGAAATGGTACAATAGCATAATAAACCGTCCGCCGCCCAGCGGCGGAAATTCCCGGTTTTCCACAAGGAGGTTTCCATGAATTGGCTGGACAGGCTTGAGCGCCGTTACGGCAAGTTCGGTATCCCCAATCTTTTGAATATTGTGCTGGTGGGCCAGATCATCGCCTGGGTCATCATCATGTTCATCAACTACAATCTGATCGGAGCGCTCATGCTCACCCGGGCGGGGCTGTTCCACGGGCAGATCTGGCGGCTGGTCAGTTTTGTGTTCATGCCCAGCCTGTACCGGTCCCCCTTCTGGCTGCTGGTGGAACTGTACTTTTACTGGTGGGTGGGCAACTCCCTCACCCGTGCCTGGGGCGATTTCCGGTTCACCGTCTACTGGCTGGCGGGCATGCTGGGGGCCATCCTCAGCTGCCTGATCACCGGCTTCGGCGGCTCCTCCGGGCTGTTCCTCAGCCTGTTTTTTGCCTATGCCTGGATGTGGCCCAACCAGCAGGTGCTGCTCTTCTTCATCATTCCGGTGAAGGTGAAATGGCTGGGCTGGGCCGCCGCGGCCCTGTGGGCCTGGCAGTTCCTGACCGGGAGCTTCTCTTCCCGCATCACCCTGCTGTTCGGGCTGGCGGGTTTCCTGCTCTTCTTCGGCAAGGAGCTGTGGGACTGGTGCCATGACACCATCGCGGGCTACAAGCGCCGCAAGGACTGGGAGAACCGCTGGAAATAACCTCAGCGCTGCCCCGCACCCTGTTGTTATCCACTCTTATTATAAGGAGGAATCACATATGAAACTCATCACTGCCATTGTCAACAAGGAAGACTCCAAGGCTGTCTGCTCCGAACTGGTGCGCAACAAGTTCTACGTCACCCGTCTGGCCACCACCGGCGGGTTCCTGATGGCGGGCAACATGACCCTGCTCATCGGTACCGAGGACGAGCGGGTGGACGACTGCATCGCCTGCATCTCCAAGTGCTGCAAGCAGCGCACCGAGATCGTGCCCGGTGCGGCTTCCATCGGCCTGGGCATGGAGAGCGCCATGCCCATTGAGGTCACCGTGGGCGGCGCCACCATCTTTGTGACCAATGTGGAGCGCTTCGAAAAACTGTGAGCACCACCCTTGGCATGCTGGGCCGTCTGGCCGGCAACCATGCCCTGAAAGAGGACCTGACCACGGCGCTGCGCTCCGGCCGGCTGCCCCACAGCATCCTGCTGGTGGGGGAACCGGGCTGCGGGGCGGGCTTTGCCGCGCGCTGCCTGGGGGCGGATTATCTCTATCCCCAGGGGGGCGCCCACGCCGAGGCCGTTCTGCGGGGGCAGGACAGTGAATGTCTGACCATCCGGGGGGAAGGCGCCTCCGGCCAGATCAAGGTGGAGCGCATCCGGGACGCCCGGGAAAAGATCCAGCACAGCGCCCTGTCCGCCGACGCGGCGGGGCGGGTGCTCTTCATCTACGGGGCCCAGAATCTGAACGGGGCTTCGGCCAACGCCATGCTGAAGATCATGGAGGAGCCCCCCGAAGGGGTGCTCTTCCTGCTGACGGCTTCCAGCGCCGCCGCCGTGCTGCCCACCATCCGCAGCCGGTGCGCCGCCTACACGGTGGCCCCGGTGCCCGAAGCCGAATGTGCCGCCGCCCTGCGGGCGGCGCTTCCCCAGATCGACGACCGGCAGGCCGCGGATCTGGCCTTTCTGTATGAAGGGCACATCGGTTCGGCCCTGGCGGTGATGAACGATCCCGCCGTGAAGGCCGCCCGGGCCGCCGCCCGGGACCTGTGCCGTCAGGCCGAAGTCCGGGACACCTACCGGGCCGCGGCCCTGCTGGCCAAGTATGAAAAAGACAGGGAGGGCGCCGCCCGCCTGCTGGTGCAGACCCGCACGGCGGCCAGCGCCGCTTTGCGCCGCCCGGGGTTCGACGGGCTTTCGGCCCCTGCGGCGGCACGGCTGGCCCGGGCGGCCGGGGATGCCGCCAAGGCCATGGCCGGCAACGCCAACCTGCGCCTGACCCTGACCCTGCTGGCCGCCGCGGCCACCGCCCAAGACCCATAAAACCAAAAGGAATTTATCTGCCATGAAAGTCATTTCCGTAAAATTCAAGGAGAGCGGCCGCTCCTACTATTTTGACCCCGGGGTGCTGGAGATCCAGACCGGGGAGTTCGTCATTGTGGAGACCGCCCGCGGCGTGGAATGCGGCGAGGTGGTCCGGGGCTGCCACGACCTGCCGGACACCGGCTTTGCCCGGGAGATCAAGCCGGTGCAGCGCATGGCCGACGGCATGGACATCCGCCGCATGCGCCAGAACCGCACCGACGAGCGCAAGGCCTTTACCATCTGCGAGCAGCGCATTGCCGCCCACAAGCTGCAGATGAAGCTCATCGACGCCGAATACACCCTGGACCGGAACAAGCTGGTCTTTTACTTCACCGCCGACAACCGGGTGGATTTCCGGGAGCTGGTCAAGGACCTGGCCTCCCAGTTCCACACCCGCATCGAACTGCGCCAGATCGGCGTGCGGGATGAAAGCAAGATGCTGGGCGGCCTGGGCGTCTGCGGGCAGCCCTTCTGCTGCAGCCGGTTCCTCAAAAACTTCCAGCCGGTGTCCATCAAGATGGCCAAGGAGCAGGGACTTTCCCTGAACCCGGCCAAGATCAGCGGCGCCTGCGGGCGGCTGATGTGCTGTCTGGCCTATGAACAGAAGAGCTACGAATACCTGAACAGCATCACCCCCCAGGTGGGCAGCGTGGTGCGCACCCCCGACGGGGAAGGCACCGTCACCGAGGTGAACGTCATCTCCGGCACCTTGAAGGTGCGCTGCGTGGAGAGCCTGACCCCCAAGATCTACAAGCGGTCGGAGTGCGAGTATCTGCGCGGGGGACGCCGTGCCCCGGTGAAGCCGGACAAGGAGGACTGACCCATGGCCGGGACCCTGTACATTGTGGCCACCCCCATCGGCAACCTGGACGATATGCCGCCCCGGGTGGCGGCCACCTTCGGTGCGGCGGATTTCGTGGCGGCGGAGGACACCCGGGTGACTTTGAAGCTGCTGAACCATCTGGGGCTGAAAAAGCCCATGGTCAGCTATTATGAACATGCGCTGCACCACGGGGCCGCCATCCTGGAACGCATCGAGGCGGGAGAATCCTGCGCTCTGTGTTCGGATGCGGGCATGCCCTGCATCAGCGATCCCGGTGAGCAGATCGTCACCGAGGCCCTGGCCCGGGGCATCCATGTGGTGCCGGTGCCGGGGGCTTCGGCCTGCGTCACCGCCCTGGCCGTGTCCGGGCAGAAGACCGGCCGGTTCGTGTTTGAAGGGTTTCTGCCGGTGCCCAAAAAGGAGCGTCGGGAGCGTCTGGAGGTTTTAAGGACCGAGACCCGGACCATCCTGCTGTATGAAGCCCCCCACAAGCTGCGCACCACCCTGGACGACCTCATAAAAGTCTGCGGGCCGGACCGGTCGGTGACCCTGTGCCGGGAGCTGACCAAGCTCCACGAGGAGATCAACAAGACCACCCTGGGCGAAGCGGCGGCGCTGTACGCCGGGACCGAGCCCCGGGGGGAATATGTGCTGGTGCTGGCCGGGGCGGAGCCCGCGGCCGAGGAGGCAGAGGCCCCCACCCTGGAGGACGCCGTGGCGGCTGCCCGCACCCTGATGGAGGGCGGCACCCCGCCT
The DNA here is from genome assembly GCF_057005535.1 of Subdoligranulum sp. DSM 23681. NCBI lineage: Bacteria > Bacillati > Bacillota > Clostridia > Eubacteriales > Oscillospiraceae > Subdoligranulum > Subdoligranulum sp. DSM 23681. The sequence continues at coordinate 1,469,770 of NZ_CM168050.1, forward strand.
TCCGCGGCCGCCAGACAGGCCGCCGCCGGGACCCCCTATTCCAAGGGGGAGATCTACCGGCAGCTGGTGCGGGGAGACTGACCCCGCCGGCACAACAAAGGACAGAAAGGGAGTTTTCCCATGGCGGAAGATACATCTACGATTCTGGTGGTCAGCGACACCCACGGGCGTCTGACCCGGCTGCGGTGGATTCTGCGCTTTGAAAAGGCCGACGCCCTGTTTTTCCTGGGGGACGGCCTGTATGATCTGGACCAGGCCATCCTGCAGAACCGGGTCCAGCCCCCCTACCCCATCTACCGGGTGCGGGGCAACTGCGATTTCGGAGCCCACGACCCCACCGAGGGTCTGGCCCCCTTCGGCGGGGTGCTGTTTTTCTACACCCACGGCCACCATTACGGGGTGAAAGCCAGTCTGGGCCAGCTCCAGGAGGAGGCCGCCGACCGGGGCGCCGATGTGGCCCTCTTCGGCCACACCCATTACAAGACCCTGCGGGCCGCCACCGCCGCCACCCCGGCGCTGTTCAATCCGGGCAGCCTGCGGGACACGGGCAGCTACGGGGTCATCACCATCACCGACGGACAGTGTTCCTTCGGCTGGAAGCAGGTGCCGCAGGACCTATGACCGAGACAAAAGAACCCAACACCCTGATCTGGCTGGACGAGACGGACAGCACCAACACCTGGGCCAAAGCCCATCTGGACAAATTCGGCCCGGTGGGGGCGGTGTATACCACCAGCCAGACGGCGGGCCGGGGACGGCTGGGCCGCCAATGGGTGAATGCCAACGGGCAGGCGCTGTATTATACCGCCGTCCTGCAGATCCCGCTGGCGGACACGGCAGCCCTTTCCCTGTATTCCAGTCTGGCGGCGGCCCGGGCGCTGCGCCGGCACTACGGGGTGGACTGCCGTATCAAATGGCCCAACGACCTGCTGCTCCACGGCAAAAAAATCGTGGGCATTCTGTGCGAGACGGTGGTGCAGGGCCATCAGGTGACCGCCCTTTCGGGCATCGGGTTCAACCTGGCCCAGCCCCAGGGGTATTTTGACGCCGCGGGCCTGCCCCACGGCACCAGTCTGGCCCTGCAGGGGGCGCAGGTGCATCTGCCCGAAGATGCCCATGCCCTGGCCCGGGACCTGACGGCCTTCGGGTTTGACCGGGAGCTCTACCCCTTTGAGCGGGAAGGCTTTGCCGCCTGCCGGGAGGAGTACAAGGCCCTGTGTGTGAACCTGGGCCGCCACGTCACCTTTGCGGGCGGCAGCGGCACGGCGGTGGACATTGACGAGCAGGGCCGCCTGGTGGTGGAAGACGATGCCGGCGGCGACGTGCATGTGTTCACCGGCGAGGTGAGCGTACAAGGCATTTACGGGGCGGTGTGACACCGCCTCTTTTTGTTTGCCTCTTCCCTTCCCTCTTTGCCGCCTGCCGCCGCCTGCGGCAGAAACTTTTGCGAAAAATTCCTCCCAGCGCCCTTTGCACAATTGTACAAAACAGGGTAAAACGTCTATTTTTTGCAGGTATATTTATTCGTTGCACCGAGTATTTTTGCAAAAGTGCATGTTTCCTGCGAAATTAACAGAAAGTTCACAGGAAGATAATAAATTTTTCGCAAGTATTGGGTATTGTATTAGCACAGGGAACGGAGCCGCAACCGTTACCCTGGAACATGATTCCTCCTCACACCAAAACGATACCCCAAAGCCCCCACCTGTTACCGCAAGCAGGTGGGGGTAACTTTTTTTGTGGGGCAGAGTTGGGCTGCCCCGTGAAAGGGCAAGCGGCTGCCTGCCGGCAAACGGCATCTTGCCGGATGCTCTTTCCTTTTCGTGCCCGAAAAGGAAACGAAAAGGGCCCGCCGTTTCGAGGCGGCGGCCGCCGACCAGGGCTGCGGCCCTGGACCCGGGGAATGCGGCCACCTGACGACGGCCTACTCAGGCCCTGGGGGGCCTGAGCAAGGAAAATGATTTGAAATGGCGTGGCCAGCAGGCCACCGGCAAAACGGAAGAGCCTGACCGGGTTGGGTGCAACTTTGCGGAAGGTTTCCGGCCAGCATTTGTTACCGGGAAATGGTTTTTAATCCATTCCTTGTTCACCGGCCCCCAGGCCGGTGAATAGGCCGTCGTCAGGTGGCCGCATCTTGGGGTCTGGGGCCGCAGCCCCAGCCGGCGTCCACCGCATCGGAACGGTGGGACTTTTTCGCTTCCTTTTTGGTCACAAAAAGGAAGGACACCCCGGCAGACTGCCGCTTGCCAGAAAATGACAAACCTCAACTCCACCACAAAACAAAACCAGGACGCTCCCCCTTTCCACAAGGGAACGCCCTGGTTTTTTATTGTGTGGTCAGCCCCGCACCCGGAACCCCCGCTCGTTTTCCTCCAGGGGAACGGTGCGGCAGGTCATGTTTTCGATCATGATCCACTTGCTGGTGGCGGTCAGGGTGGGCACCAGCTTGTCCAGCACGGCGGGGTCGCCCTGGGCTTCCAGCTCCACGCTGCCGTCCCAGTTGTTCACCACCCAGCCGGTGAGCCCCAGCAGCGAGGCCGCATACTGGGCCCGGTACCGGAACCCCACACCCTGCACACTGCCGGTGAACCGCCAGTGGCGGCGCTGGGGGGCGCTCATTCCTCGATGCCGGTGACCGTGTAGTCCTTGGCCTGCACGGCGTCCCGCAGGGCGTCGTCGGCCACCGGAGCGCTCATGGTCACCACGGCGGTGCCGGCCTCATGGCTGACGGCGGCGCTCTCCACCCCGTCCAGGGCTTCCAGCGCCTTCTTGACGGTGGCTTCGCAGTGGGCACACATCATGCCCTCGATATGAATGGTCTTGGTCATAACAGCTTCTCCTTTCACAGGTTGGGGGTCTGCCGGGATGGCCGGACAGGCCACCGGGCAGGCTTTGGGTTCGGGCAATGCTTCCCGGGGCGGGGCCGCGTGTTTGGGCGGGGCGTCGTGGGAGGCATCATGGGGATCAAAGGTATTCAGCCGCAGGGCGTTGGTCACCACGCATACGCTGGAAAGACTCATGGCCGCGGCGGCGATCATGGGATTGAGCAGGATGCCCAAGGGATAGAGCACCCCCGCCGCCAGCGGGATGCAGACGGCGTTGTAGAAGAAGGCCCAGAACAGGTTCTGGTGGATGTTGGTGACCACCTTGCGGGACAGCCGCACCGCGGCGGCCACGTCCGCCGGGTCGCTGCGCACCAGCACCACGTCGGCGGCATCCAGGGCCACATCCGCCCCGGCGCCGATGGCAATGCCGGTATCCGCCCGGGTCAGGGCGGGAGCATCGTTGATGCCGTCCCCCACCATGGCCACCCGGCCGTCCTCCTGCAGGCGGCGGACTTCCGCCTCCTTGCCGGCGGGCAGTACCCCGGCCACCACGTCGGCGGTGTCCAGGCCCACCTGCTGGGCAATGTAGGCGGCGGTTTTGGCGTTATCCCCGGTGAGCAGCACCACATGCAGACCCAGGGCCCGCAGTTCGGCAATGGCCTGCTTGCTGCTGGGCTTCACCGAATCCGCCACCCCGATGACCCCGGCGGCATGACCGTCCAGGGAGAAATACAGCGGCGTGGCCCCCTGTCCGGCCAGACGGCGGCCTGCTTCCAGCAGGTCGGCAGGCACATCCGCCTGACTGCAGATGAAGTCCTCGTTGCCGCCAGCCATGACCTTGCCGGCCATCTTGCCCACCAGGCCCCTGCCCGGTACGGCCTGCACATCCTTGACCATGGAGGGCCGCACCCCGTTCTCTTTGGCGCAGGCCAGCACCGCCTTGGCCAGAGGATGTTCGCTCTGGCTTTCCAGGGCGGCGGCCATGCCCAGCAGGAACTTCTGGGGCACCTGACGGGTGCCCACCACCTCCACCACCGTGGGTTCGCCGGTGGTCACGGTGCCGGTCTTGTCCAGCACCACCGTGTCGGTGTAGCCGGTGGCTTCCAGGCTGGCGGCGGTCTTGAAGAGGATGCCGCTGCGGGCCCCCAGACCGGACCCCACCATGACGGCCACGGGGGTGGCCAGACCCAGGGCGCAGGGACAGCTGATGACCAGCACGCTGATGCCCCGGGCCAGGGCGAAGTCAAAGGGTTTGCCGATGAGCAGCCAGATGACCAGGGTCACCGCCGCAATGCCGATGACCGTGGGCACAAACACCCCGGCCACCTTGTCGGCGGTGCGGGCCAGAGGCGCCTTGGTGGAGGCGGCGTCCGCCACCAGCCGGATGACCTGGCTCAGGGTGGTGTCCTGCCCCACCCGGGTGGCCCGACAGGTCAGGGCGCCGTTCTGGTTGATGGTGGCGGCGCTCACCGGGCTGCCCTTTTCCTTGTCCACCGGCATACTCTCGCCGGTGAGGGCGGCCTCGTTCACGCTGGACTGGCCTTCCAGCACCACACCGTCCACCGGGATGCTCTCCCCGGGACGGACCAGGAAGATGTCCCCCACCCGGACCTGTTCCACCGGGATGGTCAGCTCCCCTTCCTCCCGCAGGACGCAGGCGGTGGGCGGGGCCAGCTGCATCAGGCTTTTCAGGGCGCTGGTGGTCTTGCCCTTGGAGTAGGCTTCCAGCATCTTGCCCACCGTGATGAGGGTCAGGATCATGGAAGCGGATTCAAAATACAGGTCGTGGCGGAACTGCATGACCTGGTCCGGGTTGCCGGAGGCCAGCCCCGCCCCCATCATGATGATGGCAAAGACGCCGTAGACCAGCGCCGCCCCGGCGCCCATGGCCACCAGCGTGTCCATGCCGGGGGCCAGACTGCGCACCCCTTTCCAGCCGCTGATGAAGAAGGCCCGGTTGATCCAGCACACCGGCAGGGTCAGGGCCAGCTGCAGAATGCCGTACACCACCGCCCCGGCGCCGTCCCCTTCCAAAAAGGGCGGCAGGGGCAGGCCGATCATATGTCCCATGCTCAGGTACATCAGGGGCACCAGGAAACACAGGCTCAGAATCAGGCGGCGGCGCAGTTTCGGGGTCTCGGTATCTTCCAGGGCGTCGGCGTCCGCCTCCTCAGCCACCGAGGCACCGTACCCGGCGGCCTCCACCGCCGCGATGACATCCTCGGGCACAGGGTCGCCCTCATATTCCACCTGCATGCTGTTGGTCAGCAGGCTCACCGCCACCCCGGACACCCCGGGCACGGCGGCCACAGCCTTTTCCACATGGGCGCTGCAGGCGGCGCAGCTCATGCCGGTCACTTCAAACCGCTGCATACGGTAACACTTCCTTTCCGTTGCGGTCGCATTCTTTCAAAACAGCCCTTCCGGCAGAAGGATGTCCTGCCGGGGCACCTTTTCCCAGGAAAAACCATCCGCCAACTCGGCGGGGGTGCGGGGGTCGGGGGCCTTCTGCAGCCCGCAGACCCAGGCCAGCCGCCCGATGATCTCCTCAGGGGTATATTTCGCCTGGAGGTTTTCCAGGCTTTCGTCCCCGTCCCGCTTGGACAGCCGCCGCCCGTCCGGGGCCAGCAGCAGGGGCATGTGGAAAAATTCCGGGGCTGGCAGGCCCAGGGTTCGGTAGAGCCACAGCTGCCGGGGGGTGCTGGAGAGCAGGTCCTCTCCCCGCACCACCTGGGTGACGCCCATGAGGGCATCATCCACCACCACCGCCAGCTGGTAGGCGAACACCCCGTCCGCACGGCGCAGGTAGAAGTCCCCGCAGTCCCGGGCCAGGTTTTCCTGGTAATAGCCCAGATGTCCGTCGGTGAAGCCGATGGTTTCGTCAGGCACTTTCACCCGCCAGGCGGGCGGCCGGCGGCGGGATCTTTCCGCCACCTGTTCGGGGGTCAGGTCCCGGCAGGTACCGGCGTAGACCACCTGGCCGTCGCTGCGGTGGGGGGCGTCGGCGGCGTGGAGCTGGCTGCGGCTGCAGAAGCAGGGATAGACCAGCCCTTTTTTCCACAGAATCTCATAAAATTGTTGATAAATCCCGTTGCGCTCGCTCTGGTAGTAGGGACCGTGCGGGCCGCCCTTGTCCCCGCCCTCGTCGGCGGAAAGCCCCAGCCAGTCCAGATCCTGCTGCAAAAGTTCCGCGAACTTGCGGGGGCAGCGGGCCTGGTCCAGGTCCTCGATGCGCAGCACCACCCGGCCGTCCTGGCTCTTGGCCGAAAGCCATGCCAGCAGACAGCAGCACAGGTTGCCCAGGTGCATCCGGCCGCTGGGGCTGGGTGCGTAGCGGCCTACGGTCATTCAGCGGCCTCCAGGGTGTACTGGCCGTCCCCCAGGCAGCGCAGATGGGTGCGGTAGAAGGCATCCACCGCCCGCACCATGGCGTCGGCGTCGGACACGGCGGCGGTCTCCACCGCGCTGTGCATGCCCAGCTGGGCCAGACCGATGTCCGCCATGGGCACCGGCAGGGTGTGGCTCTGCAGGTTGCCCAGGGTGGAGCCTCCGGGCAGGTCCGCCCGGTTGGCGAACTGCTGCACCTTTACGTCGGCCAGACGGCAGATCTCCTTGACCACCGCGCCGGACAGGGCGTTGGTGGTGTATTTCTGGCTGGCGTTCACCTTCAGCACCAGGCCGCCGCCCAGCCGCACCGGGTTGGCGGGGTCGGCCTTGTCCGCGAAGTTGGGGTGGGTGGCGTGGGCGTTGTCGGCGCTGAGCACAAAGCTGTTGGCCAGGGCCCGCTGCATCCCCTGGGCACTGTGGGGGATGGCGTCGTACACCCGGTCCAGCACGTCCCGCAAAAAGACGCTGGCCGCGCCCTGGCGGGTGCCGCTGCCCACTTCCTCATTATCAAACATGGCCCAGACGGGGGCGCAGGCGCTGTCGGTGTGGTCGGCGGCGGAGAGGAAGCCGAACAGGGTGGTGGCGGCACATTCCAGGTCGTCGATGCGGGGCGCCAGGAAGTACTCCCCGTCCGGCCCGATGGTGGTGGGCATCTGCCGGGTATAGAGGGTCAGGTCAAAGTCCACCATCTCATCCTCGGCCACGCCCAGGGCCTGGGCCAGCAGGGCGGTCAGGGGGCGGCAGCCCTCGGGGCCGTACAGCGGCTGCATGTCCACCTGGGGGTTATACTTGTGGCCGTCGTTGAGGGCCCGGTCCATGTGGATGGCCAGGGAGGGGATCACCACCAGGTCCCGGTCCAGATCCACCAGACGGGATTCCAGGCCGTCCTCGGTGCGCACCAGCACCCGGCCCGCGATGGACAGGGGGCGGTCCAGCCAGGTGGCCATGTTCATGCCGCCGTAGCCTTCCACGTTCAGGCGGGTGCAGCCCGCCGAGGTGACCGAGGTGTTCTTGATGCGCCAGGTGGGGGAATCGCTGTGGCTGGCGGTGATGCGCCAGCCGCCGATGGCGTGGTCGGGCACCCGCCAGGCGATGAGGGAGGAGTTGTTGCGGGTGGTATAGTAGCCGCGGCCCGGTTCCAGGTTCCAGTAATCCGCCTCTTCCAGGCGGGTGAAGCCGGCGGCGTCCAGCAGGGACGCAGCGTGGGCCACAGCGTGGAACGGGGTGACCCCCGCGTGGAGAAACTCAAACAGTTGTTGCAGCAGCATGGTATGTTTCCTTCTTTAAGTATAGGTTTGCCCGCCCCGGCAAGGGGATGGGGCATGCTTTTATTGTACCGCAGGGGGGCCCTTGCGGCAACAGAATTTTGGTGGTATTCTTAATTCTACCCTGATTTGCCCAAAAGGCAAGTACGCACTTAAAAGATACCGCTATCCAAAAGGAGAGTAAAGCTTATGAGACCGGGACCGGGATGCAACTGCCGTTATGCGGACGTGGGATGCGACAAGATGGAACAGGTAATGGAACAGATCAGCGGCAAATGGAAGATGCGGATCCTGTTCATGGTGGGGGCCCACGGCACCCTGCGGTACGGGGAGCTGCGCAGCCTGCTGGGCAGCGTGACCCACAAGATGCTGAGCAACCAGCTGAAAGAGCTGGCGGCGGACGGGCTGATCTCCCGCCGCGATTACGGGGAGGTACCGCCCCGGGTGGAGTACAGCCTGACCGAGCACGGACAGGCCCTGATGCCGATTTTTGATGATATTCAGGCGTATATCAAGAGGTTTGGGGATTGTGTGTGCGGGGAGAAAAAGGAGGAGGCGTAAGACGCCTTCCTTCTTCTGTGGTTACTCCCTTGCTCTTCGGCAGACGATAGTCTGCAGGAGTGTCCTTCCTTTTTGTCACCAAAAAGGAAGCGAAAAAGCGCCACCGTAGTGTTGTTGTTTTATCGGCAAGCGGGTGCTTACCGGAGAGTTGTCGCTTTTTGCCGCCAAAAAGCGACGGAAAAACCGCCACCGTTTCGAGGCGGTGGACGCCGACCAGGGCTGCGGCCCTGGACCCGGGGAATGCGGCCACCTGACGACGGCCTACTCAGGCCCTGGGGGGCCTGAGCAAGGAAAATGATTTGAAATGGCGTGGCCAAGAGGCCACTGGCAAAACGGAAGAGCCTGACCGGGTTGGGTTCAACCCTGCCGGATGCCTCTGGCCAGCATTTGTTACCGGGAAATGGTATTAAATCCATTCCTTGTTCACCGGCCCCCAGGCCGGTGAATAGGCCGTCGTCAGGTGGCCGCATCTCGGGGTCTGGGGCCGCAGCCCCAGCCGGCGGCCGCCGCATCGGAACGGCGGGCCCTTTTCGCTTCCTTTTCGGGCACGAAAAGGAAGGACTATCCCGCAAGCACCCGCTTGCCAAAAAGGAAGTCCTCTCCCGCAAGCTCCTGCTTGCCGTCACCCCCGGCAGACTCCCGTCTGCCTTGTACCCCACCTTGCATCCCACCCCCACCGGTGGTATACTGAAAGATAGACACACTCTGTGCCGGACTGCGGTAGCCCCGCGGCCGGCACGCTCTTTTTTTGTACCCTGCGGCAGAAAGGGACCCTACCATGCAGACCACACAACTTTCCCAGAGCGCCCAGTTTGACAAGATGACCAAAACGCCTATCCCGAAACTGGTCATTCAGCTGGGTATCCCCACCACCATCAGCATGCTGGTCACCAACATCTATAATATGGCCGATACCTGGTTCGTGGGCCGGGTGGGCATCAGTGCCTCCGGCGCGGTGGGCATCGTCTTCGGGCTCATGGCCATCATCCAGGCTTTCGGGTTCATGTTCGGCCACGGGGCCGGGTCCATCATCAGCCGCCGCCTGGGCGCCAAGGATGTGGCCAGCGCCTCCCGGTTCGCCACCACCAGCTTTTTCTGCTCCTTCGCGGCGGGGCTGTGCATCACGGCGGGCGGGCTGCTCTTCATGGATCCCCTGCTGCGGCTGCTGGGCTCCACCGACACCATCCTGCCCTACGCCCGCCAGTACGCCCTCTTCATCCTGCTGGCAGCCCCCTTCATGGCCTCCAGCTGCGTGCTCAACAACATCCTGCGGTATGAGGGTCAGGCGGCCTTCGCCATGGTGGGACTGACCTCCGGCGGCATCCTGAACATCTTCGGGGACTGGATCCTCATGGAAGGGTTCCATCTGGGGGTGCTGGGCGCGGGCATCTCCACCGGAGTGAGCCAGCTCATCAGTTTCGGGCTGCTCTTCTACATGTTCCTGGCCGGACACACCCAGAGCAAGATCGCCCCCCGCAACATGACCCGGGATGTGCGGGAAGTGCTGCTCATCTGCCGCACCGGCCTGCCCAGCCTGCTGCGCCAGGGCCTGGGCAGCGTGTCCACCATGATGCTCAACGGGCAGGCCCGCCTGTACGGCGACGCCGCCGTGGCCGCCATGAGCATCGTCAACCGCATTGCCCAGTTCATCTTCTCCTTCGGGCTGGGCATCGGTCAGGGCTTCCAGCCGGTGAGCGCCTTCAACTACGGCGCCAAGCGGTACAACCGGGTCAAGCAGGCCTTCCTGTTCACCTTTGCGGTGTCGGAACTGCTCATGGGTTCCATCGCGGCAGTGGGATTCTTCTTCTGCCCCGAACTCATCGCCCTGTTCCAGCCCGCCCCTGACGTGGTGGCCATCGGCTCCACCGCCCTGGCCATGCAGCTGGGCGGCCTCTTCTTCCAGCCCCTGACCGTCTGTTCCAACATGCTGTTCCAGAGCATCGGCCAGAACCGCACCGCTTCCCTGCTGGCCAGCCTGCGCAGCGGTCTTTTGTTCATCCCTTCCCTGCTGATCCTGAGCACCCTCTTCGGCATGACCGGCGTGGCCATGGGTCAGCCGGTGGCGGATGCCCTGGCCTTCTTCATCTCCCTGCCCTTTGTGGTGCGGTTCTTCCTGGTGCTGCGGGAGATGCCTTCCGATGCGGCCGCGTAAGCCTCCTGTCCCTTGTGCAAATATACAGAAAGGAATCCGATCATTGATGCAAAACAACAATCAGAAACGGGCGGCCCGGTTCGGGCTGTATCTGCTGGGCATGCTGCTGGCCCTGGGCACGGTGCTTTCCATGATCGGGGTGGGCCGGTCCATCGCGGCCTTCAACGCCCTGTGCAAACGCCCCCTGCTCCGGGCCGCCGGTCTGGAACCGGTCCGGGTCTGATCTGCTCTTCTGTCACCCGCGAAGGCTTCGGCTTTCGCGGGTGCTTTTTTGCGTTCCTGCGGCGGATGTGCTATGATAACAGATATTCTTCTGTCTGCGGAAAGGAGTGGTTCCCCGTGCTGATCGACACCCACGCCCATCTGTCCCATCACCAGTTCGACGCCCAGTTTCCCTATCTGGCCCGGGAGGGTGACGCCTTTGTGCTGCGCACCGGGACCCGGGCCCAGGTGATCCGGGAGCTGCGGGCGGCGGGCGTGGGGGCCTGTGTGGAACCGGCCATCGGGTTTTCCTCCAACCGCAGGCTGCTGGCCCTGGCGGCGGAGTATCCCGGGTTTGTGTATCCGGCGGTGGGGGTACATCCCACCCGGACCTATCTGGCCCACACGGTGGATGACCGGGGCCGGAAGGTGGTGGAGCGGCTGCACTGGGCCCAGCGCAAAGAGCTGGAAGCCCTGGCGGAGGCCCCGGCGGTGGTGGCCATCGGGGAGACCGGCCTGGACTATCATCTGGCCCGGAAAGAGCAGCACCGCCTGCGGCAGAAAGCCTGGTTTGTGTGGCAGCTGCACCTGGCGCACCAGAAAAACCTGCCGGTGATCCTGCATGTGCGCAAGGCGGACAAGGATGTGCTGGCCATTCTGCGGCGGCACCGCCGCTGGCTGCACGGCGGGGTGTGCCACTGTTTCGGCGGGGGGCCGGAACTGGCAGCGGCCTACACCGGCCTGGGGCTGAAACTGGGCATCGGCGGGGCGCTGCTGGAACAGTCGGGCCGTCTGCCCGCCCTGGAGGAGGCGGTGGCCCGCACCCCGCTGGAATCCATCCTGCTGGAGACCGACGCCCCCTACGTCAAGCCCAGCTGCCCGGACCTGCCCCGCAAACGGCTGCGCAAGGCGCGCAACACCGGGCTGATCCTGCCGGCCGTGGCCCGCCGCGTGGCGGAACTGAAAGGCCTGACCCCCGAGGAAGTGGCCCGCGCCACCACCCAAAATGCGGCGGAGCTGTTCGGGTTGGGGAAAAGCTGAACCACTGTCAAAAGGCGGAAGTCTGTGTCTTCCGCCTTTTTGTTTGCCCTGCTCCGGGCTTTATGTTATGATGATAGCGAAAGATTGCGAGGTGCGGAATCATGACGGAGGCGCAGCAGCAGAAAGCCGCCAGAGCCTTTGCCGAATACTGGCAGGACAAGGGATACGAAAAGGGGGAAAGCCAGAAATTCTGGCTTTCCCTGCTCCGGGACGTGTACGGTGTGGAACACCCGGAACAGTTCATCGAGTTTGAGGAGCAGGTGCACCTGGACCACACCAGCTTCATCGACGGATATATTCCCGCCACCCGGGTGCTGATCGAACAGAAGGCCCTGGGCAAGGACCTGAAAAAGGGCATCCGGCAGTCGGACGGCAGCTACCTGACCCCCTTCCAGCAGGCCAAGCGGTATATCACCGAGCTGCCCGTGTCCCGGCATCCCCGGTGGGTCGTCACCTGCAATTTCAGCACCTTTTATGTGTACGATATGGAGCGCCCCCAGGGTGAGCCGGAGGTCATCGAGCTGAAAGACCTGGAGACTGAGTTTTACCGCCTGCAGTTCCTGGTGGAAGTGGGCAACGAGCACCTGAAGCGGGAGATGGAAGTCTCCATTGCCGCCGGCGAGATGGTGGGGCTTCTGTACGACGCTTTCCTGAAGCAGTACGCCGACCCGGAAAGCGAACGGGCACTGAAAAGCCTGAACAAACTGTGCGTCCGGCTGGTGTTCTGCCTGTATGCGGAGGATGCGGGCATTTTCGGGCATCACGGCATGTTCCATGATTATCTTTCCGGTTTTGATACCCGCAGCATGCGCAAAGCAGTGGTGGAACTGTTCAAGGTGCTGGACACCAAGCCGCAGGACCGGGACCCCTACCTGAAGGACGATAACCCGGAGCTGGCGGCCTTCCCCTATGTGAACGGCGGCCTGTTCTCGGATGAAGATATCGAGATTCCGCCTTTCACCGATGAGATCCGGGACCTGCTGCTGACCAAAGCCAGCGAGGACTTCAACTGGTCGGAGATCAGTCCCACCATTTTCGGCGCCGTGTTCGAGAGCACCCTCAACCCCGAGACCCGGCGCAGCGGCGGCATGCACTATACCAGCATCGAGAACATCCACAAAGTCATTGATCCCCTGTTCCTGGATGAGCTGAAAGGGGAACTGGACGAGATCTGCGCCATTGCGGTGGAACGCACCAAGACGGCCCGACTGAAAGCCTACCAGCGCAGACTGGCGTCCCTGACCTTTCTGGACCCGGCCTGCGGGTCGGGCAACTTCCTGACCGAGACCTATCTGAGCCTGCGCCGGCTGGAGAATCGGGTGCTGCTGGAACTGGCCCACGGACAGGTGACCATGTATTCCGCCAGCGAAAGCCCCATCCAGATTTCCATCTCCCAGTTTTACGGCATCGAGATCAACGACTTTGCGGTGACAGTGGCCAAGACGGCCCTCTGGATCGCCGAAAGCCAGATGATGAAGGAGACCGAGAAGATCCTGCTGGTACCGCTGGATTTTCTGCCCCTGAAAACCAACGCCTATATTGTGGAGGGCAACGCCCTGCAGATCGACTGGGAAGAAGTCGTGCCCAAGACCCGGCTGAACTATATCATGGGGAATCCGCCGTTTGTGGGGGCCCGGTTGATGGAGCAGGGTGGCGACAAGAAAAAAGATGTTCAATCCATTTTTGGTAATATCAAGGATGTTCAGGACTTGGATTATGTGACTTGCTGGTATAAATTAGCCGCCGAATATATACAAAACTCACGGATTGAAGTTTGTTTCGTTTCAACAAATTCTATCTGCCAGGGATCGCAAGTTCCCATTTTATGGGGCACTCTTTTCAATGACTACCATGTCCACATCAACTTTGCATATCAGACCTTCAAGTGGAACAGTGAGTCATCCTCTCAAGCTGCCGTACATTGTGTGATTGTCGGCTTTGCTGCATTTAATAGAGACAAAAAGGTTCTATATTCAACAGGAACAAACGGAAAAATTGTTTCTAATATTGCCCCCTACCTCGTGGAAGGCAACGATATTTTTGTTGTTGCACAAAAGGACTCCCTTTGGAAAATGCCAAAAATGAATTTTGGCAACCAGCCCCGGGACGGCGGCTATTTTGTCATCAAGGAAGAGGAATATCAAAGAATCATCTCTGCGGAACCGGAGCTTCAACCCTGGCTTCACCCCTATATGGGCGCAGATGAATTTATTAAAGGGAAAAAGCGCTGGTGCCTGTGGTTGAAACATGCCTCTCCCAAGGATATTATGAGAAGCAAAATTCTTTCTGAAAAAGTAGAAGCAGTGCGCCAGTTCCGCCTCTCCTCCAAAGCAAAAACCACCAAAGGCTATGCAAAGGTTCCCCAGTTGTTTGCACAGATTACGCAGCCCGATGATGTAAACTACCTTATTATTCCAAGCGTTTCTTCTGAAAAACGGCGTTATGTTCCCATTGGATTTGAAACTCCAGATGTAATTGCATCAAATGCTGTACAGATTGTCCCGGATGCAACGCTTTACCATTTCGGTGTATTGACCTCCAATGTTCATATGGCGTGGATGCGGGCTGTCTGTGGCCGACTAGAAATGCGGTATCGTTATTCAAAGGAAATCGTTTACAATACATTTCCGTGGCCAACTACAACGGATACTCAAAAATCCATAATCGAGCAGACCGCTCAGGCAATTTTGGATGCCCGATCTAGATATCCGGACTGCAGTCTGGCCGATTTATATGGAGAACAGATGTATTTGTTCCCTGACTTATTGAAAGCCCACCAGAACAACGACCGCGCCGTGATGCAGGCCTATGGTTTTGATATCAAGACCATGACCGAAAGCGCCTGTGTTGCCGAACTGATGAAACTCTACCAGCAAAAGGTGGCTGAACTGGACGCCAAAAAGAAAGCCTGACACCCAGCGGGCCGGGAATCTCTTCCCGGCCCGCTGCTTTTGTATCTGCACATAAAGAAAGGCACCCGCTTCCGAAGAAGCAGGTGCCTTGACCGCATCTTTCAGGTTCTGCCCGCACGGGGAATCTCCCGCGCTCTAAAAACGTTCCGCAGGAACGTTTTTGTCCGCCGGAGCAAGCGGCGGACCCGAGCTGTTCGATTCCCGTACTCGAGCCTCCGGGAGTGCTAGACAAAAAGGAAAGGCGTCTGCCTCTTTTGAAGCAGACGCCTTTGGTGACCCGTACGGGAATCGAACCCATGTTACAGCCGTGAAAGGGCCGTGTCTTAACCGCTTGACCAACGGGCCATAATACGCAGGATTTCGCTAAAACAGCAAGCAACTTACCGACCACTACTGCAGCCGGCCCCCAAGTATTTTAGCGAAAGCCTGCATTATGGTAGCGGTAACTGGATTTGAACCGGTGACACTTCGGGTATGAACCGAATGCTCTAGCCAACTGAGCTATACCGCCACATGGCGTGACCCCTGATGGGGTTACTTGTTTATTATACGGAAACAAGCTCTTTTTGTCAAGCCCTTTTTGAAATTTTTTCAGGCAATTTCTGGCATTGGGAATCTTTCCTGATTTTGTGGTTTTCCTGGCAAGCGGGCGCTTGCGGGGAAGTCTTTCCCTTTGGTCACAAAAGGCAGGCAGCTGCTGCCCGGAAGCAAGAGACAAATAAAAAAGGCAGCCCCTTTCCGGGACTGCCTCCAACCTGCCATTCTGCAGGGAAAAAATTACTTCTTGTTGGTGGGCACCAGCACAGCCTTGCCGCCCATGTAGGGGCGCAGCACTTCGGGGATGGTCACGGTGCCGTCGGCCTGATAGTGGTTTTCCAGGAAGGCGATGAGCATCCGCGGCGGGGCCACGCAGGTGTTGTTCAGGGTGTGGGCCAGCTGGGTCTTGCCGTTCTCGTCCTTGTAGCGGATGCGCAGGCGGCGGGCCTGGGCGTCGCCCAGGTTGGAGCAGCTGCACACCTCGAAGAACTTCTGCTGACGGGGGCTCCAGGCCTCGATGTCACAGCTCTTCACCTTCAGGTCGGCCAGGTCGCCGGTGCAGCAGTCCAGCTGACGGACGGGGATCTCCAGGTTGCGGAACAGCTCCACCGAGTTATGCCACAGCTTGTCGTACCAGTCCATGCTGTCCTCGGGCTTGCAGACCACGATCATCTCCTGCTTTTCGAACTGGTGGATGCGGTAGACGCCGCGCTCCTCGATGCCGTGGGCGCCCTTCTCCTTGCGGAAGCAGGGAGAGTAGCTGGTCAGGGTCAGGGGCAGCTTGGTGCCGTCGATGACCTGGTCGATGAACCGGCCGATCATGCTGTGCTCGCTGGTGCCGATGAGGTAGAGGTCCTCGCCCTCGATTTTGTACATCATGGCGTCCATCTCGGGGAAGGACATGACGCCCTGGACCACGTTGCCGTGGATCATGAAGGGCGGGATGACGTAGGTGAAGCCCTTGTCGATCATGAAGTCGCGGGCGTAGGCCAGCACCGCCTCATGCAGGCGGGCAATGTCGCCCAGCAGGTAGTAGAAGCCGTTGCCGGAAACGCGGCCGGCGGCGTCCAGGTCGATGCCGTCGAAGCTCTCCATGATATCCACATGGTACGGGATGGGATAGTCGGGCACGGTGCACTCACCGAAGCGCTGCACTTCCACGTTGCAGCTGTCGTCGGGGCCCACGGGCACGCTGGGGTCCACCATCTGGGGAATGGTGTACATGATGTCCCGGATCTTCACCTGCAGGTCGGCTTCCTTGGCTTCCAGTTCCTTCAGGCGGTCGGCCTGGGCGGTGACCTGGGCCTTCACGGCCTCGGCCTCGGCGGCCTTGGAGGGGTCCTTCTTGGCCTGACCCATGAGCATGCCGATCTGCTTGGACAGCTTGTTGCGGTTGGCGCGCAGGCTGTCCGCCTCGCTGATGGCGGCGCGGTACTCGGCGTCCAGGGCGATGACCTCGTCCACCAGGGGCAGCTTCTGGTCCTGGAACTTCTTCTTGATGTTTTCCTTGACTTCATCGGGGTGCTCGCGCACAAAACGGATGTCTAACATGGTACTTTTCTCTCCTCTATGTTTTTTGTTGCCTGAGACTTATTGCTGTTCGGGGTTGTAATGACCCAGCAGGTCGGCATAGCGGCGCAGCTGGTCGTCGGAATAGAAGTCGATGCGCAGGCTGCCCTTGCCGTTCTTGTAGTCCACATGGACCTCGCTGCCGGTGACCTCTTTCAAAGCCGCTTCCACCTCGGTGGCCAGCACCGGCCGGATGAAGGCATCCACCGGTTTGGGTTCCTTGGGGGGCTTGGCCAGCTTGCGGCACAGCGCTTCGGTCTGGCGGACGTTCAGGTTCTTTTCCACCACCTGCTTGGCAGCGGCGGACATCATCTCGGCGCTGGGCAGGCCCAGCAGGGCCTTGGCGTGGCCGGTGCTCAGTTCGCCCCGGCGCACGGCCTGCCGCACATCGTCGGGCAGGCCCAACAGGCGCAGGGTGTTGGTGATGGCGCTGCGGCTCTTGCCCAGGCGCAGGGCGGCCTGTTCCTGGGTGAGGCCGTACTGGTCGATGAGCCGGCGGCAGCCCTCGGCCACCTCGATGGGGTCCAGGTCCTCCCGCTGGAGGTTTTCGATCAGGGCCAGGGCAGCGGCCTGTTCATCGGTGACGTTCTTGACGATGACCGGCACCTCGTCCAGTCCGGCGATGCGGGCGGCCCGCCAGCGGCGTTCCCCGGCGATGATGGTGTAGCCGGGTCCGGCCTTTTTGGGGCGCACGGCGATGGGCTGGAGCAGGCCGTTCTCGGTGATGGACTGGGCCAGGGCCGAGAGGGACTCTTCATCAAAATTTTTGCGGGGCTGGTCGGGGTCAGGCTCGATCTCCCGCACCGGCAGGGTGGAGAGCCCGCCGGAGGTGTCTTCTTCGGGCAGGTCGGCAAACAGGCTGTCCAGCCCGCGGCCCAGCCCGCCGATTTTCTTCTTGGCCAAGGTCATCCCCCTTATCGTTCGTTGTTCTGCAGAAATTCCCGGGCCATGGCCATGTAGGCCTCGCTGCCCTTGCCGTTGGGTTCATAGAAATTGATGGGCATGCCGAAGCTGGGGGCTTCGGACAGGCGGACGGTGCGGGGCACCACGGTCTTGTAGACCTTATCGCCGTAGTACTTCTTGACCTGGGCCACCACCTGCATGGTCAGGTTGAGGCGTCCGGCGTACATGGTGAAGAGCACGCCCTCGATGTCCAGATAGCGGTTGTACTTTTTGCGCACCGTTTTCAGGGTGTTCATCAGTTCGGACAGGCCTTCCAGGGCGTAGTATTCGCACTGGATGGGGATGAGGACGGTGTCGCAGGCGCACAGGCCGTTGATGGTGAGCAGGTCCAGGGAAGGCGGGCAGTCGATGAAGATGTAATCATACACCGGCACCACCGGGGCCAGGACGCTGCGCAGGCGGTTTTCCCGGCGGGGCAGGTTGACCAGTTCCACCGCCGCCCCGGCCAGCTGGGTGTTGGAGGGGAGCAGGTCGGCGTTGTAGTTTGTCTTGACGATGGCCTGCCGCACGTCCTCATCGTCGATGAGGCAGGTGTAAACGTTGGAACTGAGCTCATGCTTGGCAATGCCGTAGCCGGAGCTGGTGTTGCCCTGGGGGTCCAGGTCCACCACCAGCACCCGCTTGCCCAGTGCCGCCACACAGGACGACAGATTGACGCAGGTCGTGGTCTTGCCCACGCCGCCTTTCTGGTTTGCGATTGCAACCACCTTAGCCATTGGCACATCCTCCTTGCAAAATCATCTTGAACTGCCTGCCGGGGTGTGCCGGGGCGCGTTTTGAGGTTATTATACCACAGGTGTGGTCCAATAGAAAGACTTTGGCGGTATTTTTGGCATTTTGGGTGGTTTTGGACCTGTTTTGAGGCCGAAAATGTTCCACGGGGAACATTTTGCCCGGAATTTTTCGATTTTTTTGCATGGGGGGTAAGGTGGGATGTTCCACGGGGAACATTGGACTATCTGAAGTATAATTATTTGTTTGTCACTTTTGGCAAACAGGAGTCTGCCGGGGTGTTGTCGCTTTTTGCCGCCAAAAAGCGACGGAAAAACCGCCACCGTTTCGAGGCGGTGGACGCCGACCAGGGCTGCGGCCCTGGACCCGGGGAATGCGGCCACCTTGCGACGGCCTACTCAGGCCCTGGGGGGCCTGAGCAAGGAATGGATTTTAATGGCATAACCGGAAGGCCGCTGGTAAGGCGGGAGAGCACAACCGGGCTAGGTACAACCTTACCGAATGCTTCCTGTCAGCACCCGTAACCGGAAAATGGTATTAAATCCATTCCTTGTTCACCGGCCCCCAGGCCGGTGAATAGGCCGTCGTCAGGTGGCCGCATCTCGGGGTCTGGGGCCGCAGCCCCAGCCGGCGGCCGCCGCATCGGAACGGCGGGCCCTTTTCGCTTCCTTTTCGGGCACGAAAAGGAAGGACTCCCGGCAAGCACCCGCTTGCCAAAAAAAGCGACAACTCCCCCGCAAGCTCCCGCTTGCCAAAAAGCAACACCCCCACGGCTGCCAGCCGTCACCCCGGCAGCCAAAAAAGAAAAAGGCCCCACTTTCCGGGGACCTCTTTTCCCTATATTACAGACACACCGCCGCCTCCCCCTCGGGGGCCTCGGCCGGGGTCAGGGGCACCCCGGGGGTGACGGCGGGGGTTCCCGGGGGATTGGCCGGTACGACCAGGGGCACTTCGTCCCCGTCCTGCTGCCCGGGCAGGTCCGGGGGCAGGGGCTCCTCTGCCGGAGCACTCCCCTCCCCTGCCGCCGCGGCCGCCACAGGCACCGGGCTTTCCGCCGCCCCACTTCCGGCCACAGACTCCGCCGTGGTTCCGGCTGAACCTTCCGCCGCGGATGCTGCCGTGCCGGTCTCTTCCCCGCCGGACAGTCCCTCCACCGCTGCCAGGGCCAGCCCGTCGGCGGCAGGGTCGCCGGGAGCGATGGGGGCAGGCCGGCGCAGCGGGTTCATCCGGTGGGGGTTGCGGGTCACGGGGGCGGAGGCCCCGGCGCTCTGCATGGGCACCGGCACCACCGCAAAGCCCTCCCCTGCCCCGGCCTCCCCGTGCACCGGGATGCGCACGGTGTATTCCAGGCATCCGTCCTTCTGGCCGCAGGTGGTGGTGGCCGCAATGCCCTTGGCCGCCATCATGTCCACCGCATGCTGCAGGGTGTTCACAAACAGGCGCACGTCCCGCACCATGGGCACGGTGCGGCGCAAAGGGCTGGGCCCTGCCTTGGGGGCGGCCAGCATGGCGTCCACCAGCTTGTCCGCGTCCCGCACGCTCATGGCTTCCCGGGCCATCTTTTCCAGGGCGGCGGTGCGGCGGCCTTCGGGCAGGCGGAGCACCGCCCGGGCGTGGCGCTCGGTCAGGTGGTTGGCCACACACAGCTGCTGCTGGGCAGTGGTCAGGCTGAGCAGCCGCAGCTTGTTGGCCAGGGCCGACTGGCTCAGCCCCAGGCGCCGCGCCGCCTCCGCCTGGGTGCAGCCCCACAGCCGGATGACCTCCCGGATGCCCCGGGCTGCGTCGAAGGGGTCCAGCTGGGCCCGCTGCAGGTTTTCCAGCAGGCCCAGGGCGGCGCTCTCACTGTCGTCGTAGTCCGCCAGGATGGCCGGCACCTTTTCCAGCTTGGCCAGACGGCAGGCCCGCAGCCGCCGCTCCCCCGCCACCAGCTGATACTTATGTACCCCGGCCCGCCGCACGCTCACCGGCTGCAGCAGCCCGTTCTGTAAGATGCTCACCGCCAGGGCGGCGATCTCGGTATCGTCGAAGGTGGTGCGCGCCTGATAGGGCGAAGCCTCGATCTGCTCCACCGGGATCATGAGCACCTTGCCCGCCTTCTGCCGGTTCTTCTCTTTTGATTTTGCCATGGTGTCCCCTTTTCTGTATCGGATGGCCGACAAAACGGCCCTGTGGATTCGTATGCTGATTTCAGCATACCACAGGGCCGCGGGGGCGTGCCAGCACAATCGTTCGCCGGCATTTTCGGTTTTCAGCGCTTTTACAAGGGTTTCTTCGCAATTTTTCCGCCGTTTCTGGGGTAAACGGTCGGAGTCTGCGATATTTTTCTCACCAGGACCAGGTTGCGGGTGCTGCCGTCGGGCAGATGGAAAGCCCGGACCTCTTCCACCTTGCCCCCCAGCTTGTGCAGGGCATTTTTGGCGGCGTCGGTCTCGGCGGCGGCGTCGGGGCCCTTCATGGCAATGAAGAGGCCTCCCACCTTCACCAGCGGCAGGCAGTATTCGCACAGCACCGGCAATGCCGCCACCGCCCGGGCGGTGGCCAGATCAAAGGCTTCCCGCCAGCGCTTGCGGGCGGCTTCCTCCGCCCGCTCCTTGGCAAACTCCACATTGGTCAGCCCCAGTTCCCCGCAGACGGTGCGCAAAAACTCCACCCGCTTGCCGGTGGGTTCCATCAGGGTCAGTTCCAGCTCCGGCTTGTAGATCTTGGCCACAATGCCCGGGAACCCGGCGCCGGTGCCCACGTCCACCATCTTTCCCGCCACCTCCGGCTGGGCGGCCAGCAGCAGGCTGTCCACAAAATGCCGGTCCTCGATGCCCTCGGGGGTGGTGATGGCGGTCAGGTTCAGATGCTTGTTGGTCTCCACCAGCAAGTCGGCGTACCTGTCCAGGGCGGTGAGCTGGTCGGGGGTGAGGGAAATGTTCCACATGGAACATTTCTGAACCAGACGGTTTGTATCGATCATGGATGTTGCTCCTTTTCTTTCTGAAACCGCAGCACGGCCAGACTCAGCTGGGCCAGGTCGCTGGGGCTGACCCCCGGGATGCGTCCGGCCTGGGCCAGGGTGCGGGGGCGGATCTTGGTCAGCTTCTCCCGGCTTTCCAGGGTCATGGTGGGGATGTCCTCATACACAAAGTCGGTGGGGATGAGCACCTGCTCGTGGCGCTGCACTTCCCGGATGGCCCGCTGCTCCCGGGCGATGTACCCGGCGTAGCGGATCTCGGTCTCCAGGCGCAGGGCCATGGCGGGGGTCACGTCCTGCCCCCAGCCGATGACCCGGGCAATGAGCTCGTAGGTCACGGTGGGCCGTCGGAGCAGTTCCGCCGCGGTGCCCCCGGTCTCCCCCATCCGGCTCCTGTCCACGCCCGCTTCCTCGGCGGCTTTGCGCAGGTCGGCCAGGGGCACCCGGGTGGTTTCCAGGCGGTGCATCTCCGCCTGCTTGATGGCCTGGTCCTGGGTGAACACCGCCCACCGGGCGTCGTCCACCAGCCCGTATTCCCGGCCGATGGGGGTCAGGCGCTCGTCGGCGTTGTCCTGGCGCAGGCTCAGCCGGTACTCGCTGCGGCTGGTCATCATCCGGTAGGGGTCCATGACCCCCTTGGTCACCAGGTCGTCCACCAGGGTGCCCAGGTAGGAGGTGTGCCGTGCCAGCACCAGCTGGGATTTGCCCAGGGCGGCCCGGGCGGCGTTCAGCCCCGCCAGCAGCCCCTGGGCGGCGGCCTCCTCGTAGCCGGAGGTGCCGTTGAACTGTCCGGCGCCGTACACCCCCGCCACCACCTTGCTTTCCAGTGTGGGATACAGGGTGGTGGGGTCCACGCAGTCGTACTCGATGGCGTAGGCGGGGCGCATGATCTCCAGATGCTCAAACCCCGAGATGGTGCGGTACATGGCGTTCTGCACCACTTCCGGCAGGCTGGAGGACAGCCCCTGCAGATACATCTCCTCGGTGTCCTCGCCGCAGGGTTCCACAAAGATGGGGTGGCGTTCCTTGTCCTTGAAGCGCACCACCTTATCCTCGATGGAAGGGCAGTACCGGGGCCCCACCCCCTGGATCATCCCGCCGTACAGGGGCGAGCGGTGGAGGTTTTCCAGGATCACCTTGTGGGTTTCGGGGTT
Source organism: Subdoligranulum sp. DSM 23681 (assembly GCF_057005535.1). Taxonomy (NCBI): domain Bacteria; kingdom Bacillati; phylum Bacillota; class Clostridia; order Eubacteriales; family Oscillospiraceae; genus Subdoligranulum; species Subdoligranulum sp. DSM 23681. Next base: position 1,492,028 of record NZ_CM168050.1, read on the forward strand.
GGTGTAGGTGATGTAGCAGTCCACCTTGTTGTGCATGGGGGTGCGGGTCAGGAAGGAGAAGGGCTGCAGGCTCTCGTCCGGGTCCCCGGGCTGGCGTTCCAGCTTGGAGAAGTCAATGCTCCGGCGGTGGACCCGGGCGGGGGTGCCGGTCTTGAACCGGCGCAGGGTGAATCCGTTGTCCACCAGGCACTGGGTCAGGGCGGTGGCGGCGTGCTGGCCGTCGGGGCCGCCGGCGTAGCTGGCCTCCCCCACAAAGATGCGTCCGCCCAGGGTGGTGCCGGTGGCGATGACCACCGCCTTGCACTCATAATAGCCCCCCAGGCTGGTGATGACGCCCTGCACCCGGCCCTCTGCGATGTCCAGGGCCACCACCTCCCCCTGGTGCACGTCCAGGTTGGGGGTGAGTTCCAGGGCATGTTTCATCCACATGTGGTAGCGTTTGCGGTCGGTCTGCACCCGCAGACTGTGCACCGCGGGGCCTTTGCCCCGGTTCAGCATCCGGCTCTGCAGGAAGGTGGCGTCCGCCGCCACCCCCATCAGCCCGCCCAGGGCGTCGATCTCCCGCACCAGATGGCCCTTGGCGGTGCCGCCGATGGAGGGATTGCAGGGCATGTTGCCGATAAAATCCAGCGTCAGGGTGAAGACGGCGGTCCTGGCGCCCAGCACCGCCGCCGCGTGGGCGGCCTCAATGCCCGCGTGCCCCGCGCCGATGACGATCACATCATACTTTCCCAGTTTATCCATAGTCAGTTCTTGCTTGTCCTTTCAGCCCTCTTCGGGCAGGATGCCTTCGGTCAGCACCAGATACCGGTGGTAGTCGCTGCGGTCCACCAGCACCGGGATCTTGGGCCGGTCCTGTAAAAACGGTTCGGGGTCGAACCAGAAGTTTTTGCTCTCAAAGAGATACACCTTGCCGTCGGCGGGGTTCACCGCCTGACACTGGATGATGAGGGGACACCGGCCGTTCACCCGCACCGAGGTGTTGAACTGCACGGCCACGAAATCCGCGTAGATCCTGGAGCCGTTCTCCTGCAGCCAGGCGTCGTCCTGCTTTTCCTTGGCGTCCCGGCGCAGAAAGCCGATGCCCAGCAGCAGGAAGGGCAGCCCGAACAGGGCGAACAGAAGCAGCAGCGGCACCCGCAGCAGCAGGGCGGTGAGCAGCCCCACCACCACAAAGACGACGCCCACGGCGGTGAAGATGCCGCCCATGAACAGATTGATCCGTTTCATCACACCACTCCCTTTTTATTTGCCCACACAGAAGGTGGAAAACACTTCGTCGATGGTGGCCTCGGTGGCGTCCTCCCCGGTGAGTTCCGCCAGGGATGCCAGGGCGTCGGCCAGACAGACCCCGGCGGCGTCGGGGCCCAAGCCCTCCTCCCGCTGGCTGCGGATGGCCTGGGCCAGGGCATCCCGGGCGGCGGTGGCGGCGTGGAGCTGTCGGGCGGAACACAAAGCCGCCGCCCCGGTGTCCACCTGCCCGGTGCCCAAAAGATCGGCCACCGCCGCACTCAGCTTGGGCAGGCTGGCCGGGTCCTTGGCGCTCAGGGGCAGTACCTGCCGGAAGTAGGGGGCCAGGGTCTTTTCCATGGTGCCCAGCCGTTCGTCGTCGGCCACCAGGTCCTGCTTGTTCAGGATGGCGATGGCCGGACGGCCCTGGCACTTTTCGGCCACCGACAGGTCATCGGGGCCCAGGCCCGCGTCGGCGTCAAAGACAGCCAGCACCAGACCGGCCTCGTCCAGTTTCTTCCAGCTGCGGCGGATGCCCTCGGCCTCGATGGCATCCCCCTTCTCCCCCACGTCCCGCACACCGGCGGTGTCAAAGAGGTTGAGGCGGATGTCCCCCAGCATGACGGCCTGTTCCACCACATCCCGGGTGGTGCCCGCCACCGGGGTGACGATGGCGCGCTCGAACCCGGCCAGCAGGTTGAGCAGGGTGCTCTTGCCCACGTTGGGCCGTCCGCAGAGGACGCAGTCCACCCCGTGGCGCAGGATGGCTCCGGCGCCGTAGCCATTGATGAGCTTGTCCAGCTCCCCCTTGGCCTCTTCCAGGGTCATGGTCAGTTCCTCGGGCAGCAGCTCGGGCACGTCCTCCTCGGGATAATCCACCCAGGCGCTGAGATGGGCGTACAGGGACTGCAGCGTGGCCTGGATGCCGGCGATCTTTTTGGCCAGGGCCCCGTCCAGGGCGGCGCTGGCCAGAGCGGCCCCTTGCCGTCCCCCGGCGGAGATGATCTCCATGACCGCTTCCGCCTGGGTCAGGCTGATCCGCCCGTTGAGCAGGGCACGGCGGGTGAACTCCCCCGGTCCGGCAGGCACGGCCCCGGCCAGATAGAGGGCTTCCAGCAGGCTGTCCGCCATGACGGTGCCGCCGTGCACCGACAGCTCGATGACATCCTCCCCGGTATAGCTGTGGGGAGCCCGGTAGAACAGGGCCACCGTCTCGTCCATGGTCTGGCCCCGCAGCACAAAATGGCCGAAGAGGGCGGTGTAGCCCCTGGCTTCTATGACTTTCCTGTTCTGATGGATGGGCACAAAGACCTTGTCCACGATGGCGTAGGTGTCCGGGCCGCTCACCCGGATCACCGCGATGCCGCCCTCCCCGGGCGGGGTGGCCAGCGCGCAGACGGTGGTTGACAGCTGCATAGAATACCTTCCCCCTTTTTGGTTTATGGTATCACAAAAATGCCGCCGCGGCAATGGCGGGGGTGAGGGCGGGTTGGTTTTCCACAAACAGGTGGGGGTTTTGTGGAAAGATGGTGGCTTTTTGGCAAGCGGGTGCTTGCGGGAGAGTTGTTCTTTTTTGGCAAGCGGGAGCCTGCGGGAGTGTTGTCGCTTTTTGCCGGTGTAAATTTAGGTAGCAACCTCTAGATTGCCGCTGAACGCGGCCGCCAATTTCGGAAACAACGCTGCGCGTTGCTTGCCCCTGCGGGGCAAACCGCCACCGTTTCGAGGCGGTGGACGCCGACCAGGGCTGCGGCCCTGGACCCGGGGAATGCGGCCACCTGACGACGGCCTACTCAGGCCCTGGGGGGCCTGAGCAAGGAATGGTTTTTAATGGCGCAACCGGAAGGCTGTTGGTAAATCGGTAGAGCGCAACCTTGCCGGATGCTCCCGGCCAGCAGCCGTCACCGGGAAATGGTTTTTAATCCATTCCTTGTTCACCGGCCCCCAGGCCGGTGAATAGGCCGTCGTAAGGTGGCCGCATCTCAATGGAGCAAGGTTTCTCACCCTGACCATTGGCCGCTTTTCGCGGCCAGCCAATTTCGGAACCAACGCTGCGCGTTGTTTTTTGCATCGTGCTTCGCACGATTTCGCAGCATAGCTGCTCAGGCAAAAAGCCGCAGCCCCAGCCGGCGGCCGCCGCATCGGAACGGCGGGCCCTTTTCGCTTCCTTTTCGGGCACGAAAAGGAAGGACTATCCCGCAAGCTCCCGCTTGCCGGAACCCGGCAGACTCCCGTCTGCCCAAAAGCCACCAACATTCCACACGAGCCCCAAAATTTGTGGAAAACTTTCCGGGTTGCCGCTCTCCCCCTCCCCCCGCCGTCACCCCAAAAGAACCACAAACAAAACACCCCCATACCGTTTCCGGTACAGGGGTGAAACTTTCAGTGGTCGCTGTCAGGCATCACAGCTCGATCTTGCCGAACATCTCAAAATCATCGCTGTCGTTGATGCGGGTGCTGCGGGCCGGAGCCTGAGGCTTGGCTTCCGGGTCGCGGGGAGCCGAAGCAAACTCACGACCGGGCACACCGGAATTCCGGGGACCCTTGCCGTAACCGCGGCCGCCTTCCCGGCGGGGTCCACGTCCGCCCCGGTTGCCGCCCCGGCCGTCACGGCGGGGACCGCGGCCGCGGCGGTCGTCACGGCGGGGACCATGGCTGCGGCGGCCGATGCTCTCCCGGTCGGGCAGGTTGCTGGCGTCGGGGTCGGTGGAGTAGATGACCACACGGCGGTCCTTGCCTTCGCCCTTGCTCTCGCTGCGCACACCCTCGATGCCGGCAATGGCGGTGTGGATGATGTGGCGCTCGTAGGGGTTCATGGGCTCCATCTCGTAGCAGCAGCCGGTGCGCTGCACCCGCTCCGCAATGCGGCGGGCCAGGGCGTTCAGGTCGTCCTCCCGCTTGCCGCGGTAGCCGCTCACGTCAATGCCCAACTTGATGTAGGGGCCTTCCATCCGGTTGATGACCAGGCTGGCCAGGTAGGACAGGCTCTCCATGGTCTCGCCCCGGCGTCCGATGAGCACACCCATGTGCTCGCCGTCCACCTTCAGGATGGTGGCTTCGCCCTGTTTCACTGCCCGGAAGGTGAAGTCCTTGGCGCCCAGCAGGTTGAAGATGGGGGTCAGGTAATCCACAGCGGCCTGCAGCTGGGGGTCAGCGGCGATGTCCAGGGGCACTTCGCCGCTGCCGGCTTCGGCCGGCGCCGCTTCCTCGGCGGCCGGAGCCTCTGCGGCAGCTTCTTCCACCGGGGCGGCGGGGGTCTCTTCCGCCGGTTCCGCCTTGGGGGCTTCGGCCACCGGGGCCGCCTTGGGGGCCTCGGCTTCCGGCTCTTCCACCGTCACACGGACCTTGGCCGGAATGCTCTTGAACAGCTTGCGGGTGGGAAACTCCAGAACCTCATAGCTCACGCCCAGGTCGTCACGGTCCACGCCCAGTTCGCGGCAGGCGGCTTCCACCGCCTCTTCCACGGTCTTGGCGGTCATTTCGATTTCGCGCATGTTGACTTCCTCCTATCTCTGCCCTTTATAAAAGGGCTTGGTGTTCACCTTTGCCGCTCACTTCTTGCGGCGGCCCTTTTTGCCCTCGATCTCCATCTCCAGGCGTTCGGCCTCGGTCAGGGGGGTGGTGCGCTCCCCGGCGTACTTGGCTGCGTCCACTTCCCGGGCGCGGGCCAGACGGATCTTGTCCAGCTCCTTCTGGGTGACGCTCTTTTCCACCTGCTGGCCCTTCTCTTCCACCACCACGGTGCGGGTGGCTTTCTTGGCGGCCTTCTTGGCGGCCAGCTCGGCCTCATACTGGGCCTTGAACTTTTCGGGGCTGTAGATCTTGTAGGTCAGGAAGCTCTGGCCGATCTGGCAGATGTTGGATGCGGTGTAGTACAGGCAGAAGCCCACGGGAGCGGTGAAGCAGAACCAGACGAACATCAGGTTCATGGCCAGCATCATGAATTTCATGCTGCCCTGCATCTGGCTGTCCATGCCGGAGAGTTTCTGGGTGATGAAGTAGGAGATGAACATGGTCACGGCAGCCAGAATGGGGAAGATGGCCAGCGGGGTGATGGCAAAGCCGGCGGCGCCGGTCATCTGGAAGCCCAGGAAGCTGGTGTTGAAGTTCTGGATGGCGGCATACTGATCGGCGCTCAGGGCGCTGCAGGCGGCACCGGCCTGGATCTGGGAGATCAGGGTGCTCTGCATCAGGGTGACGTTGTTGGTGGCAATGCCCAGTTCCTGGCAGGCGGCGGTGATGACGTCGGCGGGGATACCCAGGATGTACTGCACGGGGCGGTACACCACCTCGATAACGCCGAACAGGACCAGCAGGTTCAGGATCATGGGCAGACAGCCGGACATGGGGTTGTAGCCATATTCCTGCTGGAGCTTCATCAGCTCTTCGTTCTGTTTTTCCTGGTTGTTCTTGTATTTCTGCTGGATCTCGGTGATCATCGGCTGGAAGACCGACATCTTGGCGGTGGATTTCTGCTGTTTGATGGCCAGGGGCAGCAGCAGAATGCGGACAAGCACGGTGAAAACGATCATCGTGACGGCGTAGTTGGGGATCAGCTGATAGACAAGAGCCATCACCGGTCCCAGGATAAATGCGAGAAAACCCATAGTCGTTCCATTCCGCCCCGTCCGCGCACAGGACATAGTATTTTATGTTCGAAGGTCTCTGCCGCGCGGGGCAAAGACATAAGGAGACAATGGTTTGGTTTTCCACAATTTTTGCGGGAATTGTGGAAATGGGGTGGCGGCTCCGCTGCAGGGGGAACGGCAGTCTGCCGGGTGGTTGTTCCTTTTTGGGCACGAAAAGGAAGGACTCCCCCGCAAGCTCCCGCTTGCCGGAACCCCGGCAGCGATCCCCTCAAACACAGGGGGCTTCCCGGGGGAAAATATCATCCCCGGGTCAGCTTCCGTTCCTCACTGATCCACCGCCCCTTGGGCGGCACCGGGTCAAACCCGAACTTACCCAAAGGATTGCAGCGCAAGATCCGCCACACGGCCAGCAGCAGACCCTTGACGGGCCCGTGTACCTGCAATGCCTGCACCGCATACTCGCTGCAGGTGGGCACAAACCGGCAATGGTGCCCCAGATGGGGGCTGATGTGCTTCTGGTAGCCCCGGATCAGGGCCACCATCCCGCGGACGATCATTTTCCCGCGCCCTCTTCCGGAAGGGCGGGTGCCGCCTTGGGGGCCTCTTTTGTTGCCTGAGCAACAGGGGCCTTGTCCGGCAGACCGGCTTTCTGCAGCAGACGGCTGAAAGTCCGGCTGACCTGGGTACTTTTCAGGTAGGGCGTACGGCCGCGAGCTACCAAAATTATATCATATCCGCCGACATTTTGCGAGAGGTGCTCCTGCAGGGCGGCGCGCATCACACGGCGGGCGCGGTTGCGCTGCACCGCGCCACCCACCTTTTTGGTGGCGGTCAGGCCGATGCGGGTGGTACCCAGGCGGTTTTTGGCCACATACAGCACCATGTGGGGGTGCACGTAGCTTTTGCCCCGGCTGTAGATGCGGGTAAAGTCCCGGTTTTTGTTCAGAACGCGGTATTTCATCCTTTTGGGCCTCTTTCGGTGGCGGTTGTTTAGCAAAAAAGGCCACTGAACATACTCAGCGGCCTTTGGTGCTCGTTATCGGGTTGGCTTGACTCAGACGGTCAGGCTCTTGCGGCCCTTGGCGCGACGGCGTGCCAGAACCTTACGGCCGTTCTTGCTGGCCATACGCTTCAAAAAGCCATGGACGCGGCTGCGCTGACGCTTTTTGGGCTGGAAAGTCTGCTTCATCTTTTTTTCCTCCTTTACGCGGTTCTCCCCTGGCGGGCTTGATCCTTAGTGATAAAAATCGCTTTCGGCAATGCCCGGTTCCTGGGGGCAGCCTTGCAGACTTTGATTATAAAGGATAAAACCACGTCTTGTCAATACCTTTTTGTGCAAAAAATCCATCCTGTCCCTGTTTTCCCCGCCCCGGGATTTTTTGCCCGGGCGCAAAATATGGGGTGTTTTCAGGGTATGATTCCGGTTTTTCCACAATATGGGGCGGAATATGTGGAAAACTTGTCGGGGCGGACGGCTGGCGCCGTTGGGTTGGCGCTTTTCGGCAAGCGGGTACCTGCCGGAGTGTCCTTCCTTTTTGTCACCAAAAAGGAAGCGAAAAAGTGCCACCGTTTCGATGCGGTGGACGCCGACCAGGGCTGCGGCCCTGGACCCGGGGAATGCGGCCACCTGACGACGGCCTACTCAGGCCCTGGGGGGCCTGAGCAAGGAAAATGATTTGAAATGGCGTGGCCGGAAGGCTGTTTATAAAGTGGCCGAGCTCAACTGGGCCGGGTACACCCTTGCCGGATGCCTCCGGCCAGCATTTGTTCCCGGGAAATGGTATTAAATCCATTCCTTGTTCACCGGCCCCCAGGCCGGTGAATAGGCCGTCGTCAGGTGGCCGCATCTCGGGGTCTGGGGCCGCAGCCCCAGCCGGCGGCCGCCGCATCGGAACGGCGGGCCCTTTTCGCTTCCTTTTCGGGCACGAAAAGGAAGGACTAAACGGCAACCTGCCGTTCCCCCGGCAAGCAGCCGTCTGCCGAAAAGAACCCCCACCCCAACCCCACTCCTCTTCTTTCCACAATTCCCTCGAAAAATGTGGAAACCTGTCCCCTGCCCCGGGTTTTCAACAGATAGTTGTCTACTTTATTTATATATACCAGATATACGAATTGTATTGCCCTTTTATTTGTGGTATAATAATACCGTATATTTCTGCGCCTTGGCGGCCCGGCAGGCCCCGGCGTAAGACCGAACACGAAGTGGGGAAAAACATGGATTCTTTTAACGACGTTCTGGACGCGGCCAAAGCCTACTGCCGCGAACATACCGCCGACGCGACCTACCAGTGCTACATCAGCGGGCTGGAACCGGTCAGCTTTGAAAATTCCAACTGCGTGACGCTCATGGTGCGCAACGACTTCATCCGCAAGATCGTTTCGGACCGGTATACCGCGCTGCTCAAGGACGCCTTCAAAGCCGTGCTGGGTTTCGACATCGAACTGCAGCTGGTCATTCCGCCGTCGCAGCAGGAAGAAGGGGAAAAAGCCCCCGAACATATCACCGAGGACAACCTTCCTTCCGGTCGGTACGACTTCACCTTTGAGAACTTCATCCGCGGTCCGTCCAACCAGTTCGCCTTCGCGGCGGCCCAGGCGGTGGCGGCCAATCCTTCCGGGGCGTACAACCCCCTGTTCATCTACGGGCCTTCCGGTCTGGGCAAGACCCACCTGCTCAACGCCATCCAGATCGAGATCAAGAAGAACCACCCGGATTTCAACATCGTTTACGTGGACTGTGAAAAGTTCACCAACGAGATCATCACCGCCGTGCGCAACAACACCACCGAGCTCTTCCGGCAGACCTACCGGGAAGCGGACGTGCTGCTCATCGACGATATCCAGTTCATCGCCGGCAAGGAAGCCACCCAGGAAGAATTTTTCCACACCTTCAACACCCTGCACAACGCCGGCAAGCAGATCGTGCTGGCCTGCGACCGTCCCGCCAAAGAGATCAAGAGCCTGGAGGAACGTCTGCGCACCCGGTTTGAATGGGGCCTGACCGCCGACATCCAGCCCCCGGACTTTGAGACCCGGGTGGCCATCGTCAAGCGCAAGGCCGAACTGCTCAACCTGGATCTGCCCGACGACGTGGCCGAATACATCGCCAACCATCTGAAACAGAACATCCGTCAGCTGGAAGGCGCGGTGAAAAAACTCAACGCCTACTATATGCTGGAAGGCATCGCCCCCTGCATCGGCGTGACCACCACCGCCATCAAGGATACCCTCAACGACCAGCAGCCCATCCCGGTGACCATTGAAAAGATCATCAACGAGGTGGCCCGCACCTACAACGTCATGCCCGCCGACATCCGGGGCAAAAAGCGCAACGCCAACGTGAGCGCCGCCCGTCAGATGACCATGTACATCATCCGGGAGATCACCGGCATGAGCATGGAAGCCATCGGCTCGGAATTTCAGCGTGATCATTCCACAGTGGTTTACTCCATCAACACCATGGAGAAAAACATTGCCAAGGACCGCCACCTGAAAGAGACAGTTGACGATATTATGAAGAATATCCGCACCTGAGAGGGGTGAAAATCGGGTTTTCATGGACCGTTGTTGAAAAACCGCGGCAGTTTTCCCCATTTTCCACCGTTTTTTCAACAATTAACATTCGTTTTCCACATTGCAAGTTAAAAACCCGAGTTCTCCACAAGGGCAAATTTTTCTTCCACAGCCTTTTCCGGAAAATTCACCGCCCGCAAATCCGCTGGTTATGCGGGTTCCCCGAGTTTTCCACCGATTCCACGGCCCCTACTACTACTACTTTCAAAGTATCCAGTATTCGCACCGGGAAACAACATTTTCCCCCAACTTTCCCCCCGCACAAAACCCCTGCCAAAGCAAACAAGACCGCCAACTGAAAATTCCGGCACCGGGCAAGGCCCTGCTGCCCGGAAAATCCCCGCCAAAAACCCTATCCCCAAAATACGAGGTGACAATACTTGAAGATCGAATGCGAAAAGTCGCTGCTGGCCGCCGCCATCGACGGCGTCTCCCGCGCCATCACCAACCGCTCCGCCATTCCGGTGCTGGAAGGCATCCAGATGAAGGCCTCCGGCTTCCAGCTGACCCTGACCGGCTACGACATGGAAATCGGAATCACTACTACTATTGAGTGCAACGTCCTGGTTCCCGGCGAGATCGTGCTGGACGCCAAGCTGCTGGGCTCCATGGTCAGCCGGATGCCCGCAGGAAACGTGATGATCGAGCTGGACGACGAAGGCATGGCCACCATCAGCGGCGGCGTGGCGGAATTCCAGATCCCGGCCATGAACGCCAGCGATTATCCGTCCCTGCCCAACACCGCCGCCGAAAACACCATGACCATCCCCTGCTCCATGATGCGGGAGATGATCGAAAAGACCATTTATGCGGTCGCCCAGGATGACAAAAAGCCCGCCCACACCGGCGAACTCTTCGTCATCGAACCGGGCAGCCTGACCATCGTGGCCCTGGACGGCTACCGGCTGGCCATCCTGCAGCGGGATGTGGAGTGCACCCGGGATATCCGGATCATCATTCCCGCAAAAACCCTGCAGGAACTGCTGAAGATCATGGGCGGACCGGACGATCCGGTGAAGATCGACGCCAACCGCCGGTATGTGGTGTTCACCACCAACGGCTACACCATCATGAGCCGCCTGATCGAGGGCGACTTCCTGAACTATGAGAGCGTCATCCCCCAGGGTGCCCGCACAAAGGTGGTCGTGGACTGCAAGCCCTTCATCGAGACCATCGAGCGCGCCTCCCTGATCATCACCGAGCGGCTGAAGAACCCCCTGCGCATCACCTTCAGCAAGGACAAGGTCACCGTCCGCTGCCAGACCACCCTGGGCAAGGTGGTGGACGAGTTCCCGCCGGTGTCCATGGAGGGCGAGGAAGTGGAGATCGGCTTCAACAACCGGTATATGCTGGACGCCCTGCGCAACTCCAAGTGTGAAAAAATGCTGATGGAAATCAACGGACCCCTGAGCCCGGTGAAGCTGCTGCCCACGGAAGGCAAGGACTTCATCTACCTGGTTCTGCCCGTCCGGTTCAAGAACGAAGGTTGAGTATGGAACTCATCAGGATCAATACGGAATATATCAAACTGGACGCTCTGCTGAAGTTTTCCGGCCTGTGTGAGACCGGCGGCGAGGCCAAGGAGCTGGTCCAGGGCGGGGCGGTGCGTCTGAACGGCGAAGTCTGCACCCAGCGGGGCAAGAAATGCCGCGCCGGGGATGTGGTGGAGCTGGACGGCCGCCAGGTGAAGATCGCGGAGGGCTGCTGATGCGCCTGGACCACCTGAAGGTGGAGCAGTTCCGCAACCTGGAACAGGCCGAGCTGCACCCCGCCCCCCGGCTCACCGTGTTGTGCGGGGCCAACGGCCAGGGCAAGACCAATCTGCTGGAAAGCATCTGGCTGCTCACCGGGGCCAAGAGCTTCCGGGGTGCCAAGGATGCGGAGCTCATCCGCCGCGACCAGCCTTTTGCGGTCATTGAATCGGAGTTTGAAGGCGGGGGCCGTCCCCAGACTCTCCGCCTGACCGTGGGCTCCAAGCTCAGTGAGCGCCCGGGACGCCGTGCCCGCCTGAACGGGGCGGACCGGGGGCGGGCCTCCGCGGTGGCGGGGACCTTCACCGCCGTGGTCTTTGACCCCAACCATCTGAGCCTGGTCAAGGCCGGGCCGGAGGGGCGGCGGCATTTTCTGGACGCGGCGCTCTGCCAGCTCTACCCGGGGTATCTGGCGGCCCTGCGGCGGTATGCCCGCTTAACAGCCCAGAAAAATGCCCTGCTCAAAGCCTACGACATCACCCCCGGGGCGGACGTGCTGCTGGAGACCTACAACGAGGCCATGGCCAGGTCCGGGGCGGAGGTCATGCACCGCCGCGCCGAGTATCTGGACAGGCTGGCCCCCCTGGCCGAAGCCAACTACCGGGATATTTCCAGCGGGGCGGAGGTGCTGGGGGTGCGGTACATGCCCTGCTGTGACCCCGACCCGGCCGCCCTGGCCGTCCGGCTGCGGGAAGTGAAATCCCAGGAACTGCGGGCGGGGTTCTGCCTGACCGGTCCCCACCGGGAGGACCTGGAGATCCTCATCGACGGCCAGCCGGGAAAGATCTACGGCAGCCAGGGGCAGCAGCGCAGCGCGGTGCTTTCCCTGAAACTGGCGGAAGCCACCGTGGCCGGGGACGTGCTGGGGGAGCATCCGGTGATGCTGCTGGACGATGTGCTCAGCGAGCTGGACGACGCCCGCCAGACCTACCTGCTCACCCGCATCGAGGACAAGCAGACCTTTGTGACCACCTGTGATTCCGCGGCCTTTGCCCGCACCAACGGCAAGCTGGTGTTTGTGGAGGCGGGCCGCGTGCGGGAGGAATGAGATGTATCTTCACGCGGGGCAGGATTTCATTGTGAACACCCGGGACATCATCGGGGTGTTTGACCTGGACACCTCCACCGACGCCGGACAGAAACCCAAACTCACCGACGAGTTTTTCCGCCGCGCCCAGAGCGAGGGCGCGGTGGTGGATATCTCCGGCGCCATGCCCAAAAGTTTCATATTGACGGATTTTTCCGGCGAGACGATTTATATTTCCCAGCTGTCCACGGCGGCGCTGAAACGGCGGGCCGAACGGCTGGAATTTTGAGGGGGGACCCTCAAAGCGCCTGCGGTTTCTTGGCAGACGGCAGTCTGCCGGGTTCCGGCAAGCGGGTGCTTGCGGGATAGTCCTTCCTTTTCGTGCCCGAAAAGGAAGCGAAAAGGGCCCGCCGTTCCGATGCGGCGGCCGCCGGCTGGGGCTGCGGCCCCAGACCCCGAGATGCGGCCACCTGACGACGGCCTATTCACCGGCCTGGGGGCCGGTGAACAAGGAATGGTATTAAAACCATTTCCCGGTTACAAGTGCTAACGGGAAGTCCCCGGCATGGTCGTACCAAACCCGGTTGCTATTTCCCGTTTTTCCTGGGACCTTCTGGCCGCGCCATTAAAATCCATTCCTTGCTCAGGCCCCCCAGGGCCTGAGTAGGCCGTCGTCAGGTGGCCGCACTCCCCGGGTCCAGGGCCGCAGCCCTGGTCGGCGTCCACCGCATCGAAACGGTGGCGGTTTTTCCGTCGCTTTTTGACGCCAAAAAGCGACAACACTCCGGCAAACTACCGCTTGTCGATAAAATAACAACCCTTTCACGGCAACCCGCCGTTTATACCCCCCATCGCAACCCAATAGAGGAAAGGAAAGCAGCATGGCAGAAGAAAAGATCACGAGCACAAACCGGGAAACCGCTACCGACCATGAGTACGGCGGCGCCCAGATCCAGGTCCTGGAAGGCCTGGAAGCGGTGCGCAAGCGCCCGGGCATGTATATCGGGTCCACAGGCCCTTCCGGCCTGCACCACCTGGTGTATGAGATCGTGGACAACTCCATCGACGAAGCCCTGGCCGGCTACTGCACCCACATTGAGGTGACCATCAAACCGGGCAACATCATCGAAGTGTCGGACAACGGCCGCGGTATCCCCGTGGACATCCAGCCCAAGATGGGCATTCCCGCCGTCACCGTCGTATACACCGTGCTGCACGCCGGCGGCAAGTTCGGCGGCGAGGATTCCGGCTACAAGGTGGCCGGCGGCCTGCACGGCGTGGGCGCCTCGGTGGTCAACGCTTTGTCCGAGTGGCTGGTCGTGCGGGTACGCCGGGACGGCGCCGAGTACGAGCAGAGCTTCAAGCGGGGCAAGCCGGACGGTGACCTGAAAAAGATCGGCCCTGCCGCTTCCACCGGCACCACCGTCACCTTCAAGCCGGACCCGGTGATGTTCACCGACACCACCGTGTATGATTACGATATTCTGCTCAAGCGTCTGCGGGAGGAAGCCTTCCTCAACGCGGGCGTGCGCATCACCCTCACAGACGAGCGGGAGGAAAGCCTGTCCGAGACCGACGGCTCCCCCGTGCGGGAAACCATGTGCTATGAGGGCGGCATCAGCAGCTTTGTCACCTACCTGCAGAAGCGCCGGGACCTGACGCCGCTGCACCCCGAACCCATCTACATGAAGGGCGAGGCGGACGGCGCCGTGGCCGAGGTGGCCCTGCAGTACTGCGACAGCTTCAATGAGCTGATGCTCAGCTTTGCCAACAACGTCCACACCCCCGAAGGCGGCACCCATGAGGAGGGCTTCAAGCTCAGCCTGACCCGCGTATTCAACGAATACGCCCGGGCCAAGGGCATCCTGAAGGACAAGGACGAGAACCTCAAGGGCCCCGATGTGCGGGAAGGCATCATCGCGGTCATCAGCGTGAAACTGCAGGAAGCCCAGTTCGAAGGCCAGACCAAGGCCAAGCTGGGCAACACCTACATCAAGACGCTGGTCTCCGGTGTGGTGTACAAGGCCCTGAGCGAATATTTTGAGGAAAACCCCGCCGTGGCCAAGGCCATTCTGGAAAAGGCCACCCAGGCGGCCCGCGCCCGGGCCGCCGCCCAGAAGGCCCGGGACCTGGTGCGCCGCAAGAGCGCCCTGGAATCCAACCGCATGCCCGGTAAGCTGGCCGACTGCCATGAAAAAGACCCCAGCAAGACCGAACTCTTCATCGTGGAGGGCGACTCTGCAGGCGGTTCCGCCAAACAGGGGCGGGATTCCAACATCCAGGCCATCCTGCCCTTGTGGGGCAAGATGCTCAACGTGGAAAAAGCCCGGGCCGACCGCATCTACGGCAACGACAAGCTCATGCCGGTGGTCACCGCCCTGGGCACCGGCATCGGGGACGAGTTCGACATCAGCAAGGTGCGGTATCACAAGATCTTCATCATGGCCGATGCCGACGTGGACGGCTCCCACATCTGCACCCTGATGCTGACCTTCTTCTTCCGGTATATGCGCCCGCTCATCGAGCACGGCTATGTGTATGTGGCCCAGCCGCCCCTGTACAAGCTGGCCAAGGGCCAGACCGTCAAGTATGCCTACAACGACGACGAAATGAAGGTCCTTTCCGCCGAAATGCCCGGTGCAAAGGTAAACCGCTACAAAGGCCTTGGTGAGATGAACCCGGAACAGCTGTGGGAAACCACCATGAACCCGGATAACCGGGTCATTGTCCAGATCACCATCGAGGACGCCGAGCGCGCTGACGAAGCGTTCAGCATCCTCATGGGCGAGCAGGTGGAACCCCGCCGTCAGTTCATCGAAAAGAATGCGAAGTATGCGAATCTGGATGTGTAAGGCAGGCGGCAGCCTGTCAAAGTGTCCTTCCTTTTTGTGACCAAAAAGGAAGCGAAAAAGTCCCACCGTTCCGATGCGGTGGACGCCGGCTGGGGCTGCGGCCCCAGACCCCGAGATGCGGCCACCTGACGACGGCCTACTCAGGCCCTGGGGGGCCTGAGCAAGGAAAAATTTTAAAATCCTTACGGGAAAGCAGCTGGCAACCCATAGCCGGCCATTAGCAGCATCCTGCGGGAAATGGTATTAAATCCATTCCTTGTTCACCGGCCCCCAGGCCGGTGAATAGGCCGTCGTAAGGTGGCCGCATTCCCCGGGTCCAGGGCCGCAGCCCTGGTCGGCGTCCACCGCCTCGAAACGGTGGCGGTTTTTCCGTCGCTTTTTGGCGGCAAAAAGCGACAACACTCCCTCAAGAAGCTGTTTTCCTGTCGGCCATCCGGCCAAACAATCCAGATTCCTTCCCAGAAAGGTGAGTACCAATGGAAGAAAATGTCATTATGACGCCGGGTTCCGGCACCAAGGTCATCGTGCGCGATGTGAAAGAGGAGATCGAAAGCGCTTTCCTGGACTACTCCATGTCGGTCATCGTCTCCCGCGCTCTGCCCGATGTGCGCGACGGCCTGAAACCGGTCCACCGCCGTATCCTGTATACCATGCACGAGCGCGGCAACGACCCCTCCCACCCCTACCGCAAATCCGCCGACACCGTCGGTGCGGTGCTGGGCTCCTACCACCCCCACGGTGACGCCAGCGTCTACGACGCCATGGTCCGTCTGGCCCAGGACTTCAGCCTGCGCTATCCCCTGGTGGACGGCCAGGGCAACTTCGGTTCCATCGACGGCGACCCCCCGGCTGCCTACCGTTACACCGAAGCCCGCATGTCCAAGATGGCCTGTGAGATGCTCACCGACATCGAGAAGGACACCATCGACTGGGACCCCAACTTCGATGAAACCAAGAAGGAACCCCACGTCCTGCCCAGCCGCTTCCCCAACCTGCTGGTGAACGGCAGCCAGGGCATCGCCGTGGGCATGGCCACCAACATCCCGCCCCACAACCTGCGGGAAGTGGTGGGCGGCCTGTGCGCCATGATCGATAACCCCGACATCGACCTGCCCGGGCTGATGGAATACATCAAGGGCCCCGACTTCCCCACCGGCGGCATCATCATGGGCCGGTCGGGCATCCGGGCCGCCTACGCCACCGGCCGCGGCAAGATCACCCTGCGGGGCCGCGCCGAGATCGTGGAAAAACCCAACGGCCGGTTCGAGATCCTCATCACCGAGATCCCCTACATGGTCAACAAGACCCGCCTCATCGAGTCCATCGCCGACCTGGTCAAGGACAAGCGGGTGGACGGCATCTCCGACCTGAACGACGAAAGCTCCAGCCGCACCGGCATGAAGATCGTCATTGAGATCAAGCGGGACGCCAACCCCCAGGTGGTGCTGAACCAGCTCTACCGCTACACCCAGCTCCAGGACACCGTGGGTGTCATCATGCTGGCCCTGGACGACGGCGTGCCCAAGATCATGAGCCTGAAGACCATGATGGAGCGGTATCTGGAATTCCAGGGCCAGGTCATCCGCCGCCGCACCGCCTTTGAGCTGAAGAAGGCCCAGGACCGGGAACACATCCTGGAAGGCCTGCGCAAGGCCGTGGACATCGTGGACGAGATCATCGCCACCATCCGCGCTTGCAAGGGCGGCTTCTCCGAGGCCAAGGCCGCCATCATGGACAAGTTCGGCTTTGACGACCCCCAGGCGGACGCCATCGTCAAACTGCAGCTGGGCCGTCTGGCCGGTCTGGAGATCCTCAAGATCGATGAGGAACTGGGCCAGCTGCGCACCGCCATCGAAAACTACAAGGACATCCTGGCCAACGACCACCACGCCATGCTCATCGTCAAGAACGACCTGCAGGCCCTGGCGGACAAGTACGGCGACGAGCGCCGCACCTCCATCGAGGCCGTCTCCGGCGAGGTGGACATCGAGGACCTGATCCCCAAGGAACAGTGCGTCTTTACCCTGACCCATTCCGGGTATATCAAGCGCACCGCCGCCGACACCTACACCGCCCAGAACCGGGGCGGCCGGGGCGTGCAGGGCATGAACCAGAAGGACGACGACTTCACCGAAGAACTGTTCGTGGGCTCCTCCCATGACCACATGCTCTTCATGACCGACCGGGGCCGGGTCTACCGTGTCAAAGGCTACCAGGTGCCGGAAGGCGCCCGCACCGCCAAGGGCTCCCACATCGCCAACCTGCTGCAGCTGCAGGAGGGCGAAAAGGTCACCATCATGATGCGCCAGCCCGCTGACATCGACGAGGAAAACAACTATATCACCATGGTGACCCGCCAGGGCCTGATCAAGCGCACGCCGCTGTCCCAGTTCCGCAACATCCGCAAGGCGGGGCTCAACGCCATCGCCCTGAACGAGGACGACAGCCTGGTGTGGTGCCACATCACCGGCGGCAGCGATGACCTCATCGTGGCCACCCACAACGGCGCCGCCATCCACTTCAGCGAATCCGGCGCCCGCAGCATGGGCCGCACCGGCCACGGCGTGCGGGTCATCCGCCTGCGGGAAGGCGACTATGTGGTGGGCGTGGGCGTCTGCCGTCCCGGCGCCACCCTGCTCACCGTCACCGAGGACGGCAAGGGCCGCCGCAGCCGCGTGGACGACTACCGCATCACCAAGCGGGGCGGTCTGGGCATCCGCAACTACGCCAAGGGCGGGGTGGCCACCGTCAAGATCGTGGACGATTCCGACGACCTGATCCTCATCAGCCAGAACGGCATCCTCATCCGGATGCACGCCGACGACATCAACGTCCAGAGCCGCTACGGCAGCGGCGTCCGGGTCATGCGCCTGGGCGAGGAGGACAAGGTGGCCATGGTGGCCCGCGTGGAGCGGGACAACGGCGCCGAGACCCAGAAGCCGGAGGAGGAGGGCGAAGCCGAACCTTCCGCCGAGGAACTGGCCCGCATCGAGGCGGAAGAGCGCGCCGACGAAGCCGCCGACTCCGCTGCCCCCGACACCGAGGACAACGAGTGAGCCCCCGTAAACTGATGTAAAGGGGAATCCCCCATGCAGATTGTATTGAAAACCCCCAAAGGCCCGGTGGCCCTGCCCCGGTGGATGCCCCTGCTTTTGCTGGCGGAGCTGGTGCTGGTTGTGCTGGTGCTGGTGCGGGGGATCGGCACTTTCCGGTCCTGCCTGTTCCTGCCCGCGGACATGACCAACCAGTATGCCGAAAGCCTGGTGCTGGACTACGGCCAATCGGGGGAAGCCACCCCCGACCAGGAACGCTCCACCCTTCCGGACACCCTGACCCCCGACGGCGGGGAGGAGGAGAAAGAGCTGCCTTCCCTGCTGGTCAGCCAGAGCTTTCCCCTGCCGGCGGGGCGGTACAAGGTCACCGTGCGGTATGCGGCCGGACAGGACGCCCAGCTGCAGCTGCTGCCGGAATCGGCGGATATCATCAACATGAATGTGGACCTGCCCGCCACCGGCCAGGAAGAGGGTCTTGCCACCGGCATCGTCTGGCTGGAACAGGGGGACAAGGGCCTGCGGCTGGTGTTTGGCGCCGACCACCTGGACTGGGAACTGAAAAGCGTGGAGGTGGAACGCCAGGGCTGGTATGACATCACCTGCGCCCTGGGCTGGCTGCTGGTCTTTGTGCTGGCCGACCTCTTCCTGCTGGCAGTCCTGCCGGGAACCGGGATGCTTCCCCTCCCCGGCAGCCGGGTGGTTCTGGTGACCCTGGCCGGTCTGGTGCTGCTGTGCAGCCTGCCGGTGCTCACCGATGCGGTCTCCTACGGCTTTGACCTGAGCTTTCATATGTCCCGGCTGGCCGGCGTGGCCGACGGGCTGGCCCAGGGCCAGTTCCCGGTGCGCATCTACCCCAATTTTCTGAACGGCTACGGCTACGCCAGCCCCCTGTTCTACGGGGATTTGCTGCTCTACTTCCCGGCCCTGCTCATGCTGGCGGGCATGCCCCTCTTCCGGGCCTATAACCTGCTGCTGGTGGGGGTGAACATCCTCACCGCCCTGCTGGGCTGGTGGAGTTTTTCCCGCATCTTCAAGGGGCGGGCGGCGGCCCTCACCGCCACCGCCCTGTACATGACCGCCTATTACCGGCTGTTCAACATGTACTACCGTCCGGCCCTGGGCGAGACCTGCGCCCAGACCTTCCTGCCCCTGATTTTGTACGGTTTCTGGGCCCTGTATGCCGACGACGCCGGCGAGACCCGGCGCCGCCGCGCCTTTTTGCCCCTGGCCTTCGGGTTCAGCGGCATCATCCTGACCCACACCATCACCACCGAGCTGGCCGCCATCGCGGCGGTGTTCACCGTGCTGCTGTGTGCCAGACGGGCTTTCCGGCCCCAGCGGCTGCTGCCCCTGCTGAAAGGTGCGGGTCTGACGGTGCTCCTGTGTGCCTGGTTCGTGGTGCCCATGCTTCAGGAACTGGGCGGGGACTACCGCTTCCGGGCGGATTCCAACGCCATCGACCCGGCAAGCTACGCCATCTCCATTGCCAACCTGCTGCAGCCCTGGAATTCCAAGGTGGATTACATCCGCCTGGGGGCGCCCCTGCTGCTGGCGGCGGCGGGGCTGCTGGTACTGCTGGTCTGGAAGAAGGATCTGCCGTCCCGGGGCCGTCAGGTAGGGATCGCCGGACTGGTGCTGGGCACTGCGGCCACCCTGCTGGTGGGCTACAAGGGCTGGACCACCATTGCCGGCTGGATGGGCGAAAGCATCGGCCGGATGTTCCTCAACTTCCAGTTCCCCTTCCGGTTCCTGGTGTTTGCGGTGCTGGGGCTGGCCGCCGCGGGCGGCGCCCTGGTGTTCCTGCTGGGCCGCACGGCCGGGGTACGCCCGGGCCGGTTCTGCGCCGCGGGGCTCATTGCCCTGGCGGTGATCTTTGCGGGGCTGGACCTGACCCCCTATGTGGACGCCCAGTTCGGCCGCAGCCGCCACGGCACCACCGATGGCCTTTCGGACACCACCACCAGCAGCGCCATGGAGTACCTGCCCTCGGCCTTTGCCCTGGAACAGGCGGAAAACCCCGACCTCTCCCCCAGCGACAACCTGAGCTGTACGGTGGTGAAAAAGGGCAGCCTGCGGTATATCCTGCGGCTGGTCAATGAGAGCGCCGACCAAAACGCCAACCTGGAACTGCCCCTGGTGTATTATCCCGGCTACCGGGTGCTGGCCAACGACGGCGGCGCCGCCACCGTCACCGAAGGCGAGACCGGCCAGGTGGCCGTGGTGCTGGCTCCCGGCTACGACGGTACCCTGACCGTAGGCTTTGCCGAGCCCTTGTCCTGGCGGGCGGCGGAGGTCGTCAGCCTGCTGACTGTTGTGGGGCTGATCGTCTGGCTGGTCCGGGACCGGAAACGGAAAAAAGCATAATCCTTTCTCTTCACCCGGGAGGTTTTCCCGGGTGATTTTTGTTTCTTGGCAGACGGGAGTCTGCCGGGGGAACGGCTGCCTGCCGTTTAGTTCTTCCTTTTCGTGCCCGAAAAGGAAGCGAAAAGGGCCCGCCGTTCCGATGCGGCGGCCGCCGGCTGGGGCTGCGGCCCCAGACCCCGAGATGCGGCCACCTGACGACGGCCTATTCACCGGCCTGGGGGCCGGTGAACAAGGAAGGGATTAAAAACCATTTCCCGGTAACAAATGCTGGCCGGAGGCATCCGGCAAGGGGGCACCAAGCCCAACCATGTCCTTCCCGTTTTATAACGAACCTGTCGGTTACGCTATTAAAATCCATTCCTTACTCAGGCCCCCCAGGGCCTGAGTAGGCCGTCGTCAGGTGGCCGCATTCCCCGGGTCCAGGGCCGCAGCCCTGGTCGGCGTCCACCGCCTCGAAACGGTGGCGGTTTGCCCCGCAGGGGCAAGCAACGCGCAGCGTTGTTTCCGAAATTGGCGGCCGCGTTCAGCGGCAATCTAGAGGTTGCTACCTAAATTTACGGCGGCAAAAAGCGACAACTCTCCGGCAAGCACCCGCTTGCCAATAAAACAACAGCACTACGGTGGCGGTTTTTCGCTTCCTTTTCGGGCACGAAAAGGAAGGACCTAACGGCAGCCTGCCGTCCCCCAAGTTGACAACCCCTCACCCCGGGTCGTACAATAAAACCAACCCATCACGCCGGAATCATCCGGCTTATAAAAAGGAGTGCCGCACCATGGCTCATACCGAAAAAACACTCAGCAGCCAGGAAATCTTCAACGGCCACGTCATCCGGGTCACCCTGGACGAGGTGGAACTGGAAAACGGGGACAAGAGCAAGCGGGAGATCGTCCACCATCACGGGGGCGCCTGCGTGCTGGCCGTCACCGACGCCGACGAGGTGTACATGGTGCGTCAGTTCCGGTACGCCTTCGGGGAGGAGATCTGGGAGCTGCCCGCCGGCAAGCTGGAAAAGGACGAAGACCCCTTCGAGGCCGCCAAGCGGGAACTGGCCGAGGAATGCGGCGTCACCGCCAACCATTACATCGACCTGGGCGTGCTCTACCCCACCGTGGGCTATGACAGCGAAAAAATCTACATGTACGCCGCCCGGGGCCTGACCACCACCAACCAGCACCTGGACCCGGACGAGTTCCTGGACGTGGTGAAGATGCCCTTTGCCAAAGCCCTGGAGATGGTCCTGTCCGGGGAGATCAAGGACTCCAAGACGGTGGCAGCCCTGCTGAAATACGAAGTGCTGCGCGCCCGGGGTGAACTGTGATGCCCGTTGTACGTCTGGCTCTGTGTGACCTGGCCGCCGACTGGGACAAACAGGACAACTACTTCACCCGGGCCCTCACCCGCCGCGGATACACCATTGAATTTTGTGATTCTCCCGCTGACAAGCCGGACTTTGTGCTCTGCGGCACCTTCGGGCATGAAGCCCTGGACTATGACTGCTGCCGCATCCAGTATTCCGGGGAGGACAGCTGGCCGGACCTGAACCTGTACGACTACGCTCTGGGCTTTCCGGACTTTTCCTTTGAAGGGCGGTATCTGCGCCTGCCGCTGTACGCCATGCGGGATACCTGGGCCCCGGCCCTGCACAAGCACGAACACCCGGACGGGTATTATCTGGACCGCCCGGGCTTCTGCTGCTGCGTGGTCAGCAATGATTTCTCCGTCCAGCGCAACGCCTTTATGGAGACTCTCATGGGCAAGGGCCTGCTGGACAGCGGCGGCGGCTACCGCAACAACGTGGGCGGTCCGGTCCCGGACAAGACGGCCTTCCAGCAGGGCTACCGGTTCGCCCTGGCCTATGAAAACAGCGCCGACCCGGGCTACTGCACCGAAAAGATCGTGGATGCCTTTGCCGCCGGTGCGGTGCCGGTGTACTGGGGGGACCCCAAAGTGAAAGGGGAATTCAACCCGGACGCCTTCCTCTGCGCCGCCGACTACCCCGACGAGGAAGCCCTTCTGGCCGCCATGCAGACCCTGGCCGCGGACAAGGAGGGGTATCTGAAAGCCTGCCGCGCCCCCATCCTGGCCCCCGACGGCACCAGTCGGGCGGCGGCCTATGTGGACGATGCGGCCTGCTTTGCCTTTCTGGACAGCATCTTCCGCCAGGGCCCCCACCTGCGGCGCAACCGCAGCTGCTGGGGCAGCATTTACGAAAACGATTGGAAATACCATCTGCGTCTGGCAGAAGAAGCCGCCCACCCCAAGACCCTGTTCCAGCGGCTGCTGGGGCGCTGACAGCAAAGGAACGACCATGGAAGAAACCTATACCCTCACCCCCATCGCCCACATCCGCACCCAGTTTGCGGACAAGTTCGGCATCCCCAGGCAGAGCGGCCTGGTGGAAGAGCTGCGGGCCACCATCGTGTTCGACCCGGACTTCCGCAGCGCCGACGCCCTGCGGGGACTGGAGGAGTACAGCCACCTCTGGCTGATCTGGCAGTTCTCCACGGTGGTGGCGGCGGGGGCCGACGGCAAAAACTGGCGTCCCACCGTCCGCCCGCCCCGCCTGGGAGGAAACACCCGGATGGGTGTGTTCGCCACCCGCAGCCCTTTCCGGCCCAACGCCCTGGGGCTTTCCTGCGTGAAATTGGTGGGGGTGCATCCCCACACGGCGGAGGGGCCGGTCATCGAGGTGGCGGGGGCGGATCTTCTGGACGGCACCCCCATTTACGACATCAAGCCCTATCTGCCCTATGTGGATGCCCACCCGGAGGCACAGTCCGGTTTTGCGGGCAAGGTGGAGGCCCACGCCCTGACGGTGCAGGACCCGGACGGCCTGCTGGCCGCCCTGGACGCCCAGACCCGGGCGGGGCTGCTGGGTGTTTTGCAGAACGACCCCCGCCCCGGCTACCAGCACGACCCCGGCCGGGTATATGGCCTGCGATTTGCGGGGTATGAGGTGAAGTTTACTGTCGATGGGGACGAGGCTGCTGTTGTTTCTGTTTGCAAAGAATAAAAAATCACCCTGCGGGGAGGAGGACTTTTTGAGAGTTCCTCCGATACCGCAGGGTGGTTCTTTTTTGGCAGACGGCAGTCTGCCGGATAGTTGTTCCTTTTTGGCGTCAAAAAGGAACCGAAAAACCGCCACCGTTTCGATGCGGTGGACGCCGACCAGGGCTGCGGCCCTGGACCCGGGGAGTGCGGCCACCTTACGACGGCCTACTCAGGCCCTGGGGGGCCTGAGCAAGGAAAATGATTTTAATGGCGTAACCGGAAGGCCGTTGGTAAATCGGCAGAGCACAACCGGGTTGGGTGCAACCTTGCCGGATACCTCCGGCCAGCAGCCGTTGCCGGGAAATGGTTTTAAAACCATTCCTTGTTCACCGGCCCCCAGGCCGGTGAATAGGCCGTCGTAAGGTGGCCGCATCTCGGGGTCTGGGGCCGCAGCCCCAGCCGGCGGCCGCCGCATCGGAACGGCGGGCCCTTTTCGCTTCCTTTTCGGGCACGAAAAGGAAGGACTATCCCGACAAGCTCCCGCTTGCCAGGAAACAAGAAGCAAGAGAAAGTTCACAACCCCTCAGTCAGCCTTGCGGCTGACAGCTCCCCAACCACAGGGGAGCCTTTGGTTTATTCCTTCACAACCCCCAGCAACTCCTCGGCCTTGCTCACCTGCTCGTCGGTGGGAGTGGGCACCCCGTCCAGGGTATAGGGAATGCCCAGCTTCTCCCACTTGAAGAGCCCCAGGGTGTGGTAAGGCAGCACCTCCACCCGGCGCACCGTCTTCAGGCCTTTGATGAAGTCGCCGGTGGCGGCCATGGCGGCCTGGTCGTCGGTCAGGCCGGGGACCAGCACATGCCGGATCCACATATCCTTGCCGTGGTCGGACAGCCACCGGGCCATTTCCAGAATGTTCTCGTTGGGATGGCCGGTCAGGGCCTTGTGGCGGTCGCTGTCCCATTCCTTGATGTCCAGCATGACCAGGTCGGTGTACTTCATCAGCTCCACGAACCGGGAATAAAACGGCTCCTCGGTGGTGAAGGGCTGGCCGCAGGTGTCCAGGGTGGTGTGCACCCCCTTGGCCTTGGCCAGACGAAACAGCTCGGTCAGAAACTCGATCTGCAGAAGGGGTTCTCCCCCGCTCACCGTCAGGCCGCCGTTGTTCTTCCAGTAGTTGCGGTAGCGGTAAGCCGCCGCAAAGGCTTCGGCGGGGGTCTGGGCGTTGTCCTTGTTAAAAGCCCAGGTCTCGGGGTTGTGGCAGTAGCGGCAGCGCATGCGGCACCCCTGCAAAAACAGCACGTACCGCACCCCCGGCCCGTCCACCAGGCCGAAGGTCTCCACCGAATTGATATAGCCCAAAGGCTCTTTGACAGCGTCCGACATGAATATGCCTCCTTTGCCGGCGGCGGTTCCACCGCTGCCGGGAATTTTGGACAGTATGATAAAACAACAAGAAATTATGACAAAACAACAAATTGCCTGTGGAATTCCATCCCCGATTGTGGTACACTGGTAAGCAGTAAAGAGAGGTGCCTTTGGATGGAAAACAACACCGGAACGACACAAACCGGAAACATCAACGACCGTCTGCAGGAACTGCGCGCCAGTCACGCCGCCGCCTATGCCCGCAGCGTCCGCGCCACCAATGTCTGGATCGGCATGCGCATGGTCACGGCCCTTGTCACCGTGATCCTGCTGGCGGCGGGGATTTTTGCCCCCGCCGTGCTGGGCAACACCGTGCTGGGCATCCTGGTGGCCCTGGGCATCAGCTATATGCTGCGCCGGGGCATCCGGGTCCTGGCCTGGCTGGGCGTCCTGGGCGGGGCGGCGTCCCTGGTACTGCTGCTGACCAGCCTGGGTTCCTATGTGTCCATGGCGCAGCAGCACCCCCTGCTCTGGGTGTACATGGCGGCGGCGGTGGCGGACGCCCTGGTCCAGTGTGCCGCCAACGGCCTTCTGCTGGCCGACAAGGAATACCGGGCCTTCGCCCAGGCCATCAACCGGGTCTCCCACAGCTGAGCCCGCCGTTTCAGCCCGTTCCCGGAAAACAGCGGTTCCGGCAAGCAATCCCTTCCCCGCCCCTTCCGCAAATCTTCCGGGACGAAGCCGTGCCTTCCTGCAGGCACTCTCCTGCCCCGGAAGGAACCTCACGGAATACCAAACGAAAACCCCGCATGGCCGCCGGACCTCCCGGCAGGCACTCTCCTGCCCCGGAAGAAACTTCACGGAATACCAAACGAAAACCCCGCATGGCCGCCGGCTCTGCCGACAGGCACATGCGGGGGCTTTTTTTATGGGGTCAGGCCGCGGGGGTCAGGCTCACATCTTCTTGTGGCAGGTGCGGGCGATGACGTCCAGCTGCTGTTCCCGGGTCAGGTCGATGAACTTGACCGCATAGCCGGACACGCGGATGGTGAAGTTGGCGTACTCTTCCTTCTCGGGATGCTCCATGGCGTCCAGCAGCTTCTCGGTGCCGAAGACGTTCACGTTCAGGTGATGGGCACCCTGGTCGAAGTAGCCGTCCAGCACCTGCACCAGGTTGTTGGTGCGCTCGGTCTCGGAATGGCCCAGAGCGTCGGGGTTGATGGTCTGGGTGTTGGAGATGCCGTCCAGCGCCCAGTGATAGGGCAGCTTGGCAACGGAGTTGAGGCTGGCCAGCAGGCCGTGGGTCTCGGCGCCGTAGCTGGGGGTGGCACCCGGGGCGAAGGGGGTGTATTCCTTGCGGCCGTCGGGAGTGGCGCCGGTGGCCTTGCCGTACACCACGTTGGAGGTGATGGTCAGGATGGAGGTGGTGGCCTCGGAGTTGCGGTAGGTGTGGCGGCGCTTCACCTTGTCAATGAAGCTCTTCAGCAGCCAGACGGCAATCTCGTCGGCGCGGTCGTCGTCGTTGCCGTACTTGGGGAAGTCGCCCTCGGTCTCGTAGCCGATGACCAGGCCGGTCTCGTCCCGCACGGTCTTGACCTTGGCGTACTTGATGGCGGAAAGGCTGTCCACCACATGGCTGAATCCCGCAATGCCGGTGGCAAAGGTGCGGCGCACGTCGGTGTCGATGAGGGCCATCTCGGCGGCCTCATAGTAGTACTTGTCGTGCATGTACTGGATCAGGTTCAGTACGTTCACATACAGGCCGGCCAGCCAGTCCATCATCACGTCGTACTTCTTCATGACCTCGTCATAGTCCAGGTACTCGCTGGTGATGGGGGCGTAGTTGGGGCCCACCTGCTCATGCAGCTTCTCGTCCATGCCGCCGTTGATGGCGTACAGCAGGCACTTGGCCAGGTTGGCGCGGGCGCCGAAGAACTGCATCTCCTTGCCGGTCTGGGTGGCGGACACGCAGCAGCAGATGGAATAGTCGTCGCCCCAGACAGGCTTCATCACGTCGTCGTTCTCGTACTGGATGGAGCTGGTCTTGATGGAGATCTCGGAAGCATATTTCTTGAAGTTCTCCGGCAGGGCGGAAGAGTAGAGCACCGTCAGGTTGGGTTCGGGGGCGGGGCCCATGTTCTCCAGGGTATGCAGGAAGCGGTAGCAGGTCTTGGTGACCATGGACCGGCCATCCATGCCGATGCCCGCCACTTCCAGGGTGGCCCACACGGGGTCGCCGCTGAACAGCTGGTTGTAGCTGGGGATGCGGGCAAACTTGACCATGCGGAACTTCATGACCAGATGGTCGATGAGCTCCTGGGCCTGGGTCTCGTTCAGGATGCCCTTGTCCAGGTCCCGCTGGATGTAGATATCCAGGAAGGTGGAGATGCGGCCCACGCTCATGGCGGCGCCGTTCTGGGTCTTGATGGCGGCCAGATAGCCGAAGTACAGCCACTGGACGGCTTCCTTGGCGTCCTTGGCGGGGGCGGAGATGTCGTAGCCGTAGATGGCGGCCATCTCCTTCATCCCCTTCAGGGCGTTGATCTGCAGGGCGATCTCCTCCCGCAGACGGATGACGTCGTCGGTCATGGTGCCGTCGCCGCAGTTGGCAAAGTCCTCCTGCTTGGCGGCGATCAGATGATCGATGCCGTACAGGGCCACACGGCGGTAGTCGCCCACGATGCGGCCGCGGCCGTAGGTGTCGGGCAGGCCGGTGATGATGTGGCTGTGACGGGCCTTCTTCATCTCGGGGGTGTAGGCGTCAAACACCGCCTGGTTGTGGGTGCGGGCATATTTGGTAAAGATCTCGTGCAGCTTCTCACTGGGCTGGTAGCCGTAGGTGGTGCAGGCCTGCTCCGCCATCTTGATGCCGCCGTAGGGCATGAAGGCGCGCTTCAGGGGCTTGTCGGTCTGCAGACCCACGATCTGCTCCAGATCTTTCAGGTCCTCTTTGATGTAGCCGGGGCCGTAGGCGGTCAGGCCGGAGACAACCTCGGTCTCCATGTCCAGCACGCCGTTCTTGGCGCGCTCTTCCTTCTGCAGTTCCTGCAAAGCGCCCCACAGCTTGTTGGTGGCTTCGGTGGGACCGGCCAGGAAGGAAGAATCCCCGTCATAGGGACGGTAGTTCTTCTGGATAAAATCCCGGACGTTGACTTCCTCTTTCCAGATGCGGCCTTCAAAGCCTTCCCACTGGGGATAATTGTACATCGACGGTACCTCCTTATAAAAAGGGAAAAAAGGGTGGTTCCAAACACGCGGGGTGCGCGGTCTGATGGGGTCGCGGTCCCGGGTGCTGTCCTCAGTATACCCCCGGCGGGGGGCCGGGAATGTTGCCGAGGCAACGCAGGCAGGACCTTCCAGCCGGATAGTTAGTTAATGCTAACCATCCGGACCCCTATTTTACCACATTTCCGGGAATTTGCAAGGGGGAAAATCACCCCGGCGCATCCCAAAAATCGTCTGTATACGGTCAAATAGGGGGACAACAAGATGAATTATACAAAATATCTATCTATTCCACAAGGGTCTAGTGCAAAATACGGTAACATTCCACAAGAGAATCGTCAAATTGCCAATATTTTAACAAAAAAATCGTACAACATTCTATGCAATACTACTTTACGAAACGGGAACAAATTTGGTAAAATGAGAGCAAGCAAAAGCGTTCCTGTACCGCAGGGCTGCCCGACAAACGGGCTGCGGCGCGGGGAAACTTTCTCCTGCAAACGGAGTGTACGGGGCCATGGTCTGTCCGTGGGCCCCGTATGCCCGTGTGCGGGTGCTGAATCCAAATTGGTGGGTCTCTAGGCTTTGGCGGCCTTCGGCACACCGAAGTAAACGGAGGAAGAAACATGCCAAGAGCAAAACAGTCCATGGATGGCAACACCGCTGCGGCCCACGTAGCGTATGCGTTCACCGACGTAGCTGCCATCTACCCCATCACCCCCTCCAGCCCGATGGCCGACACCGTTGACCAGTGGAGCGCCGCGGGGCTGAAGAACATCTTCGGCAACCAGGTCAAGGTTGTTGAGATGGAATCCGAGGCCGGTGCGGCCGGCGCCGTGCACGGCTCTCTGGGCACCGGTGCCATCACCACCACCTTCACCGCGTCCCAGGGCCTGCTGCTGATGATCCCCAACATGTACAAGATCGCGGCCGAGGGCCTGCCCTGCGTCTTTGACGTTTCCGCCCGTACCGTCGCGACCCATGCGCTGAACATCTTCGGCGATCACAGCGACGTTTACGCCACCCGCCAGACCGGTTTCGCCATGCTGGCGGAATCCAACCCCCAGGAAGTCATGGACCTGTCCCCCGTGGCGCATCTGTCCGCCATTGAGGGCCGCGTTCCCTTCGTGAACTTCTTCGACGGCTTCCGTACTTCCCACGAGATCCAGAAGATCGAAAAGTGGGACTATGAGGATCTGAAGGAAATGTGCAACATGAAGGCTGTGGAGGAATTCCGCGCCGCTGCACTGAACCCCGAGCATCCCAAGACCCGCGGCAGCCATGAAAACGGCGATATCTTCTTCCAGCATCGTGAGGCCTGCAACAGCGCTTACAATGCCCTGCCCGCCGTTGTGAAGAAGTACATGGACAAGATCAACGCCAAGATCGGCACCAACTACGATCTGTTCAACTACTACGGCGCCGAGGACGCTGACCGCGTCATCATCGCCATGGGCTCCATCTGCGACGTGGCCGAGGAAGTCATCGACTACCTGACCGCCAAGGGTGAGAAGGTCGGCCTGGTTCTGGTCCGCCTGTATCGTCCCTGGGTCTCCGAAGCCCTGCTGAAGGTCCTGCCCAAGACCGTCAAGAAGATCGCCGTTCTGGACCGCACCAAGGAGCCCGGCTCCCTGGGCGAGCCCCTGTACCTGGATGTGGCCGCCACTCTGCGTGAGGCCGGCCTGAACGACATCGTCCTGACCGGCGGCCGTTACGGCCTGGGCTCCAAGGACACCCCGCCGTCCAGCGTCTTTGCCGTGTACAAGGAACTGGAGAAGGATGCCCCCAAGGCCCGCTTCACCATCGGCATCGTGGACGACGTCACCAACCTGAGCCTGCCCGAAGTCAAGCCCGCTCCCATCACCTCCGCTCCCGGCACCAAGGAGTGCAAGTTCTGGGGCCTGGGCGGCGACGGCACTGTCGGCGCCAACAAGAACTCCACCAAGATCATCGGCGACCATACCGACAAGTACATTCAGGCGTACTTCCAGTATGACTCCAAGAAGACCGGCGGCGTGACCATCAGCCACCTGCGTTTCGGCGACAAGCCCATCCGCAGCCCCTACTACATCAACCAGGCTGACTTCGTTGCCTGCCACAACCCCGCCTACATCCACATGGGCATGAAGATGGTCCAGGATGTCAAGCCGGGCGGCGTGTTCATGATCAACTGCCAGTGGTCCGATGAGGAACTGGGCCAGCACCTGAACGCTGCCGACAAGAAGTACATCGCTGACAACAACATCCAGCTGTACACCATCAACGCCATCGACAAGGCCATCGAGATCGGCATGGGCAAGCGCACCAACACCATCCTGCAGTCTGCCTTCTTCAAGCTGGCCGACGTCATGCCCATCGACGAAGCCGTCGAGTACATGAAGGCCGCCGCCAAGAAGAGCTACGGCAAGAAGGGCGACGCCGTTGTCCAGATGAACTGGAAGGCCATCGACGCCGGCGTGGACGCTGTCCACAAGGTCGAGGTCCCCGCTTCCTGGTCCAACCCCGAGCCGGACGCTCCCGCCAAGGAGCTGAAGGGTCCCGCGCCGCTGGTCAAGATGGTCCGCGACGTCATGGAGCCTGTCTCCCGTATGGACGGCGACAGCCTGCCTGTTTCCGCCTTTGCGCATAACCCCAACGGCGAATGGGAACTGGGCGCCTCCGCTTACGAGAAGCGCGGCACCGCTGTTATGGTCCCCGAATGGGATGCCGGCAAGTGCATTCAGTGCAACAACTGCGCCTTCGTCTGCTCTCATGCCACCATCCGTCCCTTCTGCCTGACCGCCGACGAACTGGCTGCCGCTCCGGCCAGCCTGAAGAGCGCCGACACCAAGCCGAAGGCCAGCGAGTACAAGTTCACCATCGCTGTGTCTCCGCTGGACTGCATGGGCTGCGGCGAGTGCGTCACCGTCTGCCCCACCAAGGCCATCGAGATGAAGCCGCAGGAATCCCAGGCCGACCAGCAGGCTGCCTTCGATTACTGCGTCGAGAACATCCGCAAGAAGGACAATGTCCCCGGCGTTGTTTCCGAGATCTCCGTCAAGGGTTCTCAGTTCAACCAGCCGCTGCTTGAGTTCTCCGGCTCCTGCGCTGGCTGCGCCGAGACCTCTTATGCCCGCCTGATCACCCAGCTGTTCGGCGAGAAGATGTTCATCTCCAACGCCACCGGCTGCTCCTCCATCTGGGGTGGTACCGCTTCTGTCAGCCCGTACACCACCAACAAGGAAAGCGGCTGCGGCCCCGCCTGGAACAACTCCCTGTTCGAGGATAACGCCGAGCACGGCCTGGGCATGCAGATCGGCTACGAGACCATCCGCGCCAACCTGATCAACAAGGTTGTTGCTCTGAAGGGCAAGAACGCTGATCTGGACGCCACCATCGACAAGTTCCTGGAAACCAAGAACAACACCAAGGCCAACGACGCTCCTGCCAAGGCCCTGATCGCTGCTCTGGAAGCCTGCGGCTGCGATGAGGCCAAGGAGATCCTGAAGGACAAGCAGTATCTGGCCAAGAAGAGCTTCTGGATCTTCGGCGGCGACGGCTGGGCTTACGATATCGGCTACGGCGGCCTGGATCACGTCCTGGCTTCCGGCCACGATGTCAACGTCATGGTCTTCGACACCGAGATGTACTCCAACACCGGCGGACAGGCCTCCAAGGCTTCCAACATCGGCGAAGTCTGCCAGTTCGCTGCTGCCGGTAAGGAAGTCAGCAAGAAGAGCCTGGCCGAGATCTGCATGACCTACGGCTACATCTATGTGGCTCAGATCGCTCTGGGCGCCAACATGGCCCAGGCTGTCAAGGCCATTGCCGAGGCTGAGGCTTATCCCGGCCCGTCCATCATCATCGGCTATGCTCCCTGCGAACTGCACGGCATCAAGGGCGGCATGACCAACTGCCAGAACGAGATGAAGAAGGCCGTCGAGTCCGGCTACTGGAACCTGTTCACCTTCAACCCCGCTCTGAAGGCCGAGGGCAAGAACCCCTTCACCCTGACCTCCAAGGCTGGCAAGATGGAAGTGTATCAGGACTTCCTGGCCAACGAGACCCGTTACAGCCGTCTGTCCCGTGCCTTCCCCGACCGCGCCAAGGATCTGTTCGAAAAGAACCAGAAGGCCGCCGAGGATCGTTACGAGCACCTGACCAAGCTGGTCGAACTGTACAAGTAAGACCTGCGCAGTCTGGTAAAGCTGCATAAATAAGACACCCCCGCTTTGTCGGAAACGACAGGGCGGGGGTGTTTTTTTTGCCTCCCCTGTGTAAGGGGAGGTGCCGCGCAGCGGCGGAGGGGTTGTAAGCCTTTTCTTGCTTCTTGTTTCCTGGCAAGCGGGTGCTTGCCGGGTGGTCCTTCCTTTTCGTGCCCGAAAAGGAAGCGAAAAGGGCCCGCCGTTCCGATGCGGCGGCCGCCGGCTGGGGCTGCGGCCCCAGACCCCGAGATGCGGCCACCTTACGACGGCCTATTCACCGGCCTGGGGGCCGGTGAACAAGGAAGGGATTTAAAACCATTTCCCAGTGACGGGTGCAGACAGGAAGCATTCGGTAAGGTTGTACCTAGTCCGGTTGTGCTCTCCCGCTTTACCAGCGG
Source organism: Subdoligranulum sp. DSM 23681 (assembly GCF_057005535.1). NCBI lineage: Bacteria > Bacillati > Bacillota > Clostridia > Eubacteriales > Oscillospiraceae > Subdoligranulum > Subdoligranulum sp. DSM 23681. Next base: position 1,524,631 of record NZ_CM168050.1, read on the forward strand.
CCTTCTGGTTATGCCATTAAAATCCATTCCTTGCTCAGGCCCCCCAGGGCCTGAGTAGGCCGTCGTCAGGTGGCCGCACTCCCCGGGTCCAGGGCCGCAGCCCTGGTCGGCGTCCACCGCCTCGAAACGGTGGCGGTTTGCCCCGCAGGGGCAAGCAACGCGCAGCGTTGTTTCCGAAATTGGCGGCCGCGTTCAGCGGCAATCTAGAGGTTGCTACCTAAATTTACGGCGCCAAAAAGGAACAACTCCCCCGCAAGCACCCGCTTGCCGATAAAACAACAACACTACGGTGGCACTTTTTCGCTTCCTTTTCGGGCACGAAAAGGAAGGACTATCCGGCTGCCAGCCGTCAGCCTTCGCAAGCTTCCGCTTGCCGAAACACGGCAGACTGCCATCTGCCAAAAAGCGCCAACCCAACAGCTGCCAGCCGTCTCCCCTTTTCATAAAATATACACTTGCAACCCCCGCCAAATCTGGTATAATAATAGGTTGTCGAACCATCGTGCAATTTTTTATCATTTAGCCAAAAAAGGAAGTATCTATGCAAAATTTTTGTAAAATCATGCGCAGCAAACGGTTCTGGCTGGGCACGGTGCTCCCCTTCGTTCTGGCCCTGGCCGCCGCGTTTGTGGCACGGTATCAGCTGGAAATTTCCGATGGCGTCACCCCCGACTACATGGCCGGACAGTGGCCGCTGTATGCGCCCCTCAACGCCCTTACCGCTTTCTGCCTGACCCTGGTCCTCTTCGCCTTCATCGGGCGGTGGAGTCTGGCCACCGGCATTTCCGGGGCGGTGTTCACCCTGCTGGCCATCGTGAACTACTACACCCGGGACCTGCACGGCACCGCCCTTATGCCCCAGGACGTCCTGAACATCGGCACCGCCGCCGCCGTCATGGGCAGCTACACCCTGCGCATCACCAAAACGGTGCTCACCATCGTGGGGCTGTACATTCCGGTGCTGGCCGCCGCGGTGGCCCAGCATTTCCTGGCCTACGGCCGAGGCAAGGCCCCCAGGATCCACTGGAAACAGCGCTTGTCACGCTGGGCCGGGTGTTTCGTGGGCATCTTCCTCATCCTGTATGTGGGATATTTTGCCCCCTTCGCCGTCAAGCCCAAGCAGACCTACGGCTGGGCCTGGCAGCTCACCTATTATAAATACGGCTACCTGGCCGGCACCATCGAATCCGCGGGCCTGCTCATGAACCCCATCGTCCAGCCGGACAACTACTCCGATGAAGCCGCCGAGACGGCCGCCGCCAAGGCCCAGGACTACACCCCCGAAGTGGCCACCGTCTCCGAGCAGGAATACCCGGACATCGTGCTGATTCTGTCCGAGAGCTTCTACGACTTCGACCTGGTCACCGACCTGCAGGCGGACACCGAGATCATGCCGGTGACCAAGAACCTGGAAAACAGCATCTACGGCCACACCGTCTCCCCCCAGGTGGGCGGCGGCACCAACTCCAGCGAGTACGAGATGCTCACCTCCAACTCCCTCATGCTCATGCCCAGCATCACCCCCTTCAACTGGCTGAACCTTTACGGCGCCGACAGTGTGGTGTCTTACCTGGAAGACCTGGGCTACGCCACCATGGCCGCCCACCCCTACACCAACCTGAACTACCGCCGCAACAGTGCATGGCTGGCCCTGGGCTTTGACAACGTCTATTTCCAGGACAGCTTCCCCACCCAGGAATATTACGGCAACCGTCCCTACCAGACCGACAGCGCCACCTACCGGGACCTGGAAGCCATGTATGAGTCCATGCCGGAGGACCAGCCCCGGTTCACCTTCCTGGTGAGCATCCAGAGCCACGGCGACTACGACATGAACGAGCCGGAACTGGACGTGGTCCACGCTGCCACCGACTACGGCGAGTACGACGAGGTCATGGACGAGTACCTCTCCTGCATGAAAAAGACCGACGAGGCCTTCGGCGAGCTGATGGACTACTTCACCCAGGTGTATGAGCAGACCGGCCGCAAGGTCATTGTGGCCATGGCCGGGGACCATGCCCCCAGCTTCGTGGACCATGTGGCGGACAAGACCATCGCGGCGGAGAACGACCTGCAGGTGCTGGAACGCAGCACCCCCTTCATCATCTGGGCCAACTACCCGTTGGAGAACGCGGGCCAGACCAACGACCGCGACCCCCTGAACCGGATGGACCTGTGCATGTTCGTGCCCACGGTGGCCGAGCAGGCAGGCCTGCCCCTGACCGACTATTACAAGTATCTGCTGGCCATGCAGGAGAACGTGACCCTGATGACCGCCGGCAACGACTACATGGACGCCGGCGGCGTGACCCATGTGTACGGCGAGAACCAGACCAACGACGACTGGGTCCACGGCTACTTTGCCCTGGAATACAACAATATTGGCACCCATGCCAAAAAGAATGATACCTTGTTCCGTCTGAACGGGTGATTATTTGACTCCCCTGCCCTGTTTTGGGCGGGGGAGTTTTTTTGGCAGACGGGCGTCTGCCGGGGTGTTGTCGCTTTTTGGCAAGCGGGAGCTTGCCGGATAGTTGTTCCTTTTTGGCGTCAAAAAGGAACCGAAAAACCGCCACCGTTTCGAGGCGGTGGACGCCGACCAGGGCTGCGGCCCTGGACCCGGGGAGTGCGGCCACCTTACGACGGCCTACTCAGGCCCTGGGGGGCCTGAGCAAGGAAAATTTTTTAAAATCCGTACGGGAAAGCCGCGGCCAACCCATAGCCTGCCATTAGCAGCATCTTGCGGGAAATGGTATTAAATCCCTTCCTTGTTCACCGGCCCCCAGGCCGGTGAATAGGCCGTCGTCAGGTGGCCGCATCTCGGGGTCTGGGGCCGCAGCCCCAGCCGGCGGCCGCCGCATCGGAACGGCGGGCCCTTTTCGCTTCCTTTTCGGGCACGAAAAGGAAGGAGTATGCGGCAGACTGCCGCTTGCCAAGAAGCCAGAAGCAAACCAACCCCCTGTCGCCCCTTCGGGGCCCCCGAAGTCCTTTCCCCCACCTCCCAAATGTGCTATAATAAATCCCATCCACCCCAAACCAACCACCCGGCCTTCCCGGCCGTACCCATACAGGAGGAAATTCCATGAAGATCCCTTCCAAAGGCTTTACCCACGGCGGCAAATTCCATGCCGACGACGTTTTTTCCACCGCCCTGCTGCGCATCGTCCGCCCGGACATCCAGATCACCCGGGGATTCGCCGTGCCGGATGATTTCGACGGCATCGTTTTCGATATCGGCGGCGGCATGTTCGACCATCACAGCGAACCCCGGGACACCCGTCCCAACGGGGTGCCCTACGCCGCCTTCGGCCTGCTGTGGCGGGTGCTGGGCCCCGGCCTGGTGGGGGAACACCAGGCCCGCCTGCTGGATGAAAACTTCGTCCAGCCCCTGGACCTGAACGACAACACCGGGGAACAGAATTCCCTGGCCGACGCCATCGGCTCCTTCAACCCCCTGTGGGACTCCAAGGACGACCCGGACCAGTGCTTCTGGCGGGCGGTGGCGGTGGCCGACCAGATCCTGCGCAACGAGATCGCCGCCGCCAACGCCGTCAACCGGGCGGACGAGACGGTCCAGCGTGCCTGGAAAGCCTCCAAGGACGGCATTGTGGTCCTGCCCGCCTACATGCCCTGGAAAAACGGCCTGTACAAGACCGACGCCATCTTTGTGGTGTATCCCAGCCAGCGGGGCGGCTACAGCGCCCAGTGCGTCACCGACTACAAGACCCGCCGCAGCAAGGTCCCCTTCCCTCCCGCCTGGGCCGGCCAGCCCGAGAATGTCCTGCGGGAGCGCAGCGGCCTGGGGCTGCGGTTCTGCCATCCCAGCCGGTTCCTCATCACCGCCGATGACAAGGACCAGGCCATTGAAGCCTGCCGCCGCGCCCTGCGCGCCGCCGGAAAGCCGGTGAGCCAGTGACCAGCCCCTATCTTCACGAGGACCCGCCCCGGGGCTTTGCTCCCAGCACCGCCGACCAGCGGGCGGAGGACGCCCCCACCGCCTGGGTCTACATGGTCCGCTGCGCCGACGGCAGCCTGTATTCCGGCTGGACCAATGACCTGGCCCGCCGCCTGCGCCACCACGCCGGGGGCACCGGCGCCCGGTACACCCGCATGAAGGGCGGGGCGAAGCTGGCCTACGCCCAGCGCTGCGCCGACAAGAGCGAGGCCCTGCGCCGGGAAGCGGCGCTGAAAAAGCTCTCCCGCCCCGAAAAGGAGGCCCTGGCCGATGCCTGGGCCGCCCAGCACAAAATCACCGTCCGGCTGGCCGATGAATCCGACGCCGAAGCCGTGGTGGACCTGTACAACTGGTACGTCACCCACTCCACCGCCACCTTCCAGTATGAGCTGTCCACGGTGGAGGAGATGCGGGAAAACATCCGGGGCGTGCTGCAGCGGGCCCCCTTCCTGGTGGCGGAGGACGCCACCGGCCGCCTGTGCGGCTATGCCTGCGCCCATCCCCTGCACCCCCGGGCCGCCTACGGCTGGTGCGTGGAAACCACCATCTACTGCGCCCCCGACTGCATGGGCCAGGGGGTGGGGGGCAAACTCTACCGTCCCCTGCTGGCCATGCTCCAGGCCCAGGGCTACCGGGAAGCCGCCGCCCTGGTCACCCACCCCAACCCGGAAAGCGAAGCCTTCCACAAGGCCCTGGGCTTTTTCAAGGCCGGCACCCAGCCCCGGTCCGGGTACAAGTTCGGCCGCTGGCTGGACGTGCAGACCTGGTGGCTGCATCTGGCGGAGGAATCCGACAGGGGAGAGCCCGCCCCCGTGCGCCTGGGTCTGACCCGAGCGGAAGTGGATGCCATTTTGGAGAAAACGCAATAAGAGACGCCCCGTTTCCGGCAGGATTTTACACATTCTGTCGGAAACGGGCGTTGTAATTTCACGGGCAAAATGGTAGTATTAACTTATATACAGGAAGCCTGCGGGCGGTCCCCGGCCGCCCTGCCCCCAGAAATAAAAAAGAGGACTGTTATGGAAAAGGACCGTAAAACCGTGCACCGCCGCCCCACCCGGACCGGTGCCCCGCAAAATCCCCCGCGCCCGCCCCGCCGCTCTTCCGGCGGCCAGCGCCGCCGCGCGGTGCTGCTGTGTGCTGTCTGCGTGCTGGCCGTCATCCTGACCATCGTCATCGTGGTGCTGGCCGGCCGGGACCGGGGTCCCAAGGAACCCGCCGTGCCCGATGTGGGCAATGCCGCCGGCGCCTGGGCCAAGAACGAAAACGGCTTTTACTTCAATGATGCGGGCCAGGTCATCCTGCCCGCGGTGAAAAAGGGCATCGACGTGTCCAAATACCAGGGCGAGGTGGACTGGGAGAAAGCCCAGGCCGCCGGCATCGACTTTGCCATCCTGCGCTGCGGTTTCGGCAGCGAGTGGAACGGGGAAGGGGAGTATGCCCAGGACGACGAGTATTGGGAGCGCAACGCCGACGAGTGCACCCGGCTGGGCATTCCCTTCGGGGCGTACCTCTACTCCTACGCCACCACCGAGGAACAGGCCCGCAGCGAAGCCGACCATGTGGCCCGTCTGCTGGGCCTGAAAGCCCCCGACCACGAGGGCCTGACCGACTACACCTCCAAGCCCTACAAGCTGGATTACCCCGTTTACTACGACCTGGAGGACAAGGCCATCACCGGCCTGTTCCCCGACGAGATGGCCAAACTCACCGCCGCCTTCTTCGACCAGCTGGAAAAATGGGGCTACACCGGGGAACAGGGGGTCTATGCCTCCCTGAACTGGACCCGGGGCCGCCTGATGGACGCGGGCTTTGATGAATGGCGGGACAATTTCTGGATCGCCCGCTTCAGCTCCGACCTGGGCTACACCGGCCCCTACACCATGTGGCAGGCCAGCTACACCGAACCAGGCGAGACCTACGGGGTGCAGAGCGAGACGGTGGACATCGACTTTGTGATGGAGGAACTGCTGCTCACCGGCATCACCGACGCCAAGGCCGCCGCGGCCCAGCCCAGCTTCACCAACGATACCTATACCAATGAACTGTGGCTGGGGGCCGCCAAGGACAAGGTCACCCTGACCACCGATGAAGTCACCGAGGAGGAGGGGGGCCAGCGGGTCTTCTGGACTTCCAGCGACGAGAACGTGGCCACCGTGAACAAGAAGGGCGTGGTCACTGCCAAGGGGGACGGCAGCTGTACCGTCACCGCCACCCTGGCCGACGGCCGTCAGTCCGCCGCCGTCACCGTGCGGGTGGGGCAGGTGACCGTGCCCGTCTACGCCACCGGCAACCTGCGGGGCGTCACCGACAACGGCACCGTCACCCTGGCCGACGTGGCCGCCCTGGCTTCGGGGCAGGACGCCATCCTGCTGGACGCCGGGGGCAGTGTGCAGGGCACCGCCAACACCAGCCTGACCGGCGGCATGGACATGACCTCCTCCTTTGCGGCGGCGGGGTATGACCTGCAGTCTTTCGACGGGGCGGACCTGGCCTTCGGACCCGAACGGCTGCTGGATGACGTGGTCACCGCCAACGGCCCCTCCCTGGCCGCCAACCTGCGCGGCACCGAGGGCGCACCTCTGTTCTACCGCTCCACCTGCTGGAGCCGCAACCGCATCTCCAACGGCATGAACTACACGGTGCAGCGGGCGGGCAAGACCATCGGGTTCTTCTCCCTGGCTTCCACCGGCAACTACGCCCACGCCGCCGGCATGTCCGCCGACGACCTGGCCCAGACGGCCTCCGAGCAGGTGGCCGCCCTGAAGGCCGCCGGCGCCCAGGCCATCCTCTGCATCGCCGGACCGGATACCGACCTGACCCCCATCCTGAATGACCTGAAGACCCTGGGGGTGAACGCGGTCATCAGTGCGAACGCCGCCGAAACCGACGCCTCCGGCAGCCTGCCGGTCATCGCCGTGAACAGCGGCCTGGACAGCGTGGGCAGTCTGGAACTGGTATTTGACGCCCGGGGCGGTGTGAGCGTGCAAAACGCCGCCACCCTGCCCGCCGCCACCCTGCAGGCCAACCGGGAGAGCCTCCCGGAGGAGGCCCGCACCGTCTACGATTCCACCACCCAAAGCCTGTCCCAGCTGGCGGCAGGGGACACCGAGGTGGCGGGGCAGACCCTCTTCACCTTTGAGGAAGGCAAAAAGACTATCTCCTTCGGCAACTATGTGGCGGAGGTCTGGCTGGCCTATGCCGACGGGGACAAGGACAACTGGCAGAGCCTGGAAGAAGGTCTGGCCGACCTGCCCCTCACCGCCGTGGCCGGGGGCGTGACCCAGCCGGACTACGGGGATATCACCCGGGGCACCCTGCTGAACAGCCTGCCTTCCGGGCAGCGGGTGCAGCTGGTCAGGACCACCGCCGAAGCGGTGGCCCAGCTGCTGGACAGCGGCACCGTCACCCAGACCTACGCCGACAGCCTGGTGGGCTATGAGGCGGAAGGGGACGCCCTGCTCATCACCGACACCGGGACCCTGCGCACCCTCAGCGACCAGAATTACACCGTCCTGCGGGATTACGGGGACGCGTTCTGGGATGTGCGGATGAACATCAACGACCGCACCAACAACTTTGCCGATCCGTTCGTGCTGCCCGACGCCCCCGCCTACGGGGCGGGCCGGGTGAGCTGAACGCCGAATATTCCGACACACGCCACTGCGGAAAGGAAGGGAACACCATGAAACTGACCTTTTTGGGCGCCGACCGGGAGGTGACCGGCAGCTGTACTTTGCTGGAGACCGGCGGGCACAAACTTCTCATCGACTGCGGCATGGAGCAGGGGAAGGACACCTACGAGAACGCCGACCTGCCCTGTGCCCCGGGGGAGATCGACGCGGTGCTGCTGACCCACGCCCACATCGACCACTCCGGGCGGATCCCCTACCTGTACAAGAACGGCTACAAGGGGCCCATCTACTCCACCGACGCCACCATGGACCTGTGCGGCATCATGCTGGAGGATTCGGCCCACATCCAGGAGCAGGAAGCGGAGTGGAAGAACCGCAAGGCCCAGCGCAGCGGCCGGGACCTCATCGAACCGGACTACACGGTGGAGGACGCCCTGGCGGTGATGGCCCAGTTCAGGGCCCAGCCCTACGGCAAGCGGGTGCCCATTGTAGACGGGGTGAAAGCCTGCTTCACCGACGTGGGGCACCTGTTGGGCAGCGCCTCCATCAGCCTGTATGTCACCGAGAACGGCAGCACCGAGACCATCGTCTTTTCCGGGGACATCGGCAACCTGAACCAGCCCCTGCTGCGGGACCCCCAGTACCTGACCGATGCCGACTATGTGGTGATGGAATCCACCTATGCCGGACGCAGCCACGGGCCCAAGCCGGACTATGTGGGGGAGCTGACCGCCATTCTGCAGCGGACCTTTGACCGGGGCGGCAACGTGGTCATTCCCAGCTTTGCGGTGGGCCGCACCCAGGAGATGCTCTATTTCCTCCGCCAGATCAAGGAGGAGGGGCGGATCAAGCACCACGATGGGTTTGAAGTCTATGTGGACAGTCCCCTGGCCAGCAAATCCACCACCATTTTCCGGGAAAACTATTCCGAGTGTTACGACGAGGAAGCCCTGGCCCTGGTGCGCCGGGGAGAAAACCCCCTGCAGTTCCCCAACCTGCGCATCAGCGAGACCAAGGAGGACTCGGTGGCCATCAACGCCGACCCCAACCCCAAGGTCATCATCTCGGCCTCCGGCATGTGCGACGCCGGACGCATCCGCCACCATCTCAAGCACAACCTCTGGCGGGAGGAATGCACCATCCTGTTCGTGGGGTACCAGGCGGGCGGGTCGCTGGGCCGGGCCCTGCTGGAAGGCATCGACGAGGTGAAGCTCTTCGGCGAGACGGTGCAGGTCAATGCGGAGATCGCCCAGATGTCGGGCATGTCCGGCCACGCCGACCACGAAGGGCTGCTGCGCTGGATCCACAGCTTTGCCCCCAAACCGGGGTTTGTGTTCGTGAACCACGGCGAGGACGCCGCCTGTGCGGATTTTGCCAAGGCCCTGCAGCTGGAAGGCTACGCCGCCGAAGCCCCCTACAACGGCAGCGAGTATCTGCTGGGCGGGGGACAGGTGCACTGTGTGGCCCCCGGCAACCGGGAAAAGATCCTGCCCAAGGAGCCCGGAGCCTCCACCGCCCCCGAAGGCTACAAGTCCCGCCGTGCGGCGGCCGCCTACGAGCGCCTGGTCAACATGGGCAAGCGGCTCATGGTGGTCATCGAGCACAACCGGGGCGGCGCCAACAAGGACCTGGCCCGGTTTGCCAGTCAGATCGCCTCGCTGTGTGACAAGTGGGACCGGTAAAGATTCCCCTGTGCAAGGGGAGGTGCCGCGCAGCGGCGGAGGGGTTGTAAACCCTGCGTTTCTTGCTTCCGGGGTAGCGGCAGCCTGCCGGGAACTCCTTCCTTTTCGTGCCCGAAAAGGAAGGACACTCCGGCAGGCAGCCGCTTGCCCACACAAATTCCAACCCACACGCGGGCGCATCCCCAAAATTCACTCCCCCGCAGAAAGGCGGTTTCCCTTTGTCTTTTCACCCCGTACTAAAATTACCCAAATTCTTCCGCACCCTTCTCACCGCCCTGGCGGTGGCGGTGCTGTCGGTTGCGCTGACTTTTCTGATGCACAACCAGGATACCTTCCGCACCGGCTTCTGGGACGATTACTCCCAGTCCCTGGTCTTTGCCCGCATTCTGCAGATGCAGCAGGACCAGAGCGCCCCCGGCGGGTTCCTGGGCAGCTACACCGGCCAGTTCGGCGATACCCAGAACCGCTACCTCTACCGGGAAAACACCCCCGTCACCCCCGACCAGTACCTGAGCTACACCCACCAGTCGGGGCTGCAGGGGCTGGGGTTCGGGGTGCTCAACAAGGTGTTCTCGGTCTGGCAGGACAACGGCGAAGCCCGGGAACGGATGCTCTACGCCGCCAACAGTATTTTGTTCTACGCCGTGTCCCTCTGCCTGTGCATCGGGCTGTGGCGGACCTTCGGCGCCCCGGCGGCCATGGGCTGGATGGCGGCGGTGCTGCTCTCCCCCTGGGTGCAGCGGGGGATGAAGGACCTGTACTGGTGCCTGTGGACCTGGCTGCTCCCCGCCCTGGCGGGGCTCATCCTCTGCGCCGCCACCAAAAAGCGGCATACCACCCCTTCCTGGGCCTATTTCCTGGTCTTTGCCGCCGTGTGCGTCCGGTGCATGTGCGGGTTTGAGTTCATCTCCGCCTTCCTCATCCTGGCGGAAGTGCCCCTCTTCCTCTGCTGGGTGCTGGCCCTGGGCCAGAAACGCCCCGCCCGGGGCTGGTTTTTCCGCATGGTCCGCACCGGTTTTGCCGCCCTGGCCGGGGTGGTGGCGGCCCTGGCCGTCTGGCTGGTGCAGAGTTACCTGTATTTCGGCACCTGGGCCGGCGCCTGGGACAACGTGGTGTCGGCGGCCCTGCGCCATACCACCGGCGGCACCGCCACCGCGGCGGCCATGCTGGACCGGTACTTTGTGCAGGGGGAAGCCGTGCTGCAGTTGGGCCCGGTGGGCATCACCCCGCCGGTGTGGCTGGGCATCTGCGCCGCCTTCTTTGTGCTGGCGGCGGTGGTGCTGGCGGTCCGCCGCCGCGCCCTGCCCCCGGCTTATGCCGGGTTGGCGGCCCTCTTCCTGCTGGGTCTGGCGGCCCCCATCAGCTGGATGGTCCTGGCCCCCGCCCACTGTGAACCCCACCCCCATCTGATTCCCATGCTGTGGAATTTCGCCTTTGCCCCGGCGGGGGCGGCGGCCATCGGCGGTCTGCTCCGGCTGATGGTACAAAAAGCCCCGGCGCCTGCTGCGGCCGCACAATCCCCCGCCCAACCCGGAAAGGAGGACCCCCATGCCGGAACCCCATGACCAATTCTTAGTGCAGAAATACACCCTGCTGCCCCTGCTGGCCCGGGACGGCATGGTTTCCTGTTTTCTGCTGCTGGTGCTCAGCGTGGCCCTGCCCGCCGCAGATGCGGTCTTTTTCCGCCAGCGGGACGCCTACCTGCCCGGTACGGTGCTGGGCTTTGTCATGGCGGTGCTCCTGGGAACGTGGGCGATCGTCTGTCTGGCGCTGGCCCGCCGCCGTGACCTGGACCCCGAATGGCTGGACCTGTGCGCCCGCACCATCCAGGCCGGACCCTTTGCCCCCGGCGCCGGACCGGACCTGCCCCCCGGTACGGTGGCCCATTTCTGGGAGATGCCCACCCCGCCGGTGCGGGCGGTGTCGGTGGGGGTGATCCTGCTGCCGGCGGCGGTGCTGCTGTCGGTGTTTCTGCCCCGGTACCGGGCCGGCGCCCGGACCATCGAGGAAAACAAAGAGCTGGCCACGGCCGGACTGGAATCGGTGGCCGAGACCCTGGAGGACGGGGGCTGCACCGACGTGTGGTACAGCGACCCCAGCGACTTTTACGCCGAGTACGGGTATACCGTTTCCGGATATCTCCAGGGCGGGGAAGAGGTGTTCATCGGCCCCGAGGACGTGAAGCTGTCGGCGGTGGTGGACAACCACGGCCAGCTCATCGAAGTGGACTACATCGTGGGGGTGGATATCGAGAAAAGCCTGGAAGAAAATCTGGACCGGGCCCGCACCCAGCTGGAACAGGGCAGGAAAGTGCTGCGGGACATTGAGATCCCCACCAAGAGCGGCGACCTCTTCGCCCCCGAACTGCTGCCCGACGAGTTCACCGAAAAGATGCCCGGGGTCTACCCTTATGAAAATACCTATTCCTGGCAGGAAGAAGCCGACGGCGTGACCGTCAGCACCGACTACTACACCTACCCGGAGGAAGAATACGGCGAGTACGACTGTGCCTACATCCGGGTGGCGGTGTCCTGCCCCGACGCCTGGGAGTAAACAACCATACAAACAAACACCCCGTTTCCGGTCTGCCGCATAAGCGGACCCGGAAACGGGGTGTTTTGTATTTCGGAAGGGATCACGCCTTTTCTTTTGCCGCTTCCCGGCCCACCAGGGCGGCAAACAGCAGCATCCCGGCGCAGGGGATGACGTTGCAGGCCATACCGGGCAGCAGTCCGGCGGTGTCGGCCACCAGCCCGATGATCCAGGGCATGAGGATGGCACCCAGCCCCGCCACCGGCAGCATGACCCCCATGCTGGTCACGCTGGTCATCCGGCCGGCGCAGGCCACGGCGGTGGGGTTCATGCCCGCAATGGACAGGGCAAACAAAAACAGCAGCAGCAAAGCCGGCACCTGGGTGCGAGCCAGCATCAGCCCGCCGTAAAAGACGGTGCAGCCCAGCCCCATGAAGATCATGGCCCGGTAAGGGTTCCTGGGCGGATGCACAAAGGCCAGATACAGCCGCCCCGCCATGGTGGCGCCCCACAGCAGGGTCACGGTGTAGGGGCTGACGGTGCCGCTCAGGATCCCCTGGTCCTTGAAGTAGGTCACCAGCCAGCCGGTGACGCTGGTCTCGGCGCCGTTCTGGCAGAAGAGCAGGGCCGTGAGCAGCCAGAACTTGGGGCTGCGGCAGAAACTCCAGTCCGGGCGGGCGGCACCCTGCCTGCGCCCGGTCAGGGAGGCGGGGGCCATGGCAAAGGCCAGGAACAGCGCGGCGCCGCACACCGCCAGCACGGCCGTGGGGCCGTTCACCCCGAAGGCCGCCGCCGCGCCCGCCGCCACAAAGGGGCAGAGCAGCGCGCCGCAGGCGTAGCAGCTGTGCATGGTGTTCATGCCCCGGGTGCGGTCGGGGACGTTGTCGCCCACCAGGATGGTGCAGGCGTTGATGGACCCGCCCTTGGCCAGACCCACCAGGGCAAAGGCGGCGGTAAGAAGCCATACCTGCCCCGATACCCCCATCAGGGCATAGCCCAGGGTGTATCCGGTGCCCAGGATCAGGGTGGTGGTTTTCAGGCCCAGACGTCCGGACAGGACCCCGGCCAGGAATCCCGCCACCAGGTTGCCCACGCTCATCACCGAGATCAGGGACCCGGAGATGCCGTAGGCCAGACCATACCGCTGCTGCAGCAGACTGACGATGACGCCGCTGCTGATGGCACAGATGCCGCTGAGGAAAAACGCCGCAAAGCCCACGTTGCGGGCCCGCACGGAGGGGTTACCCATAACAAATCTCTCCCATACAAAAAAAACGCACGGACAGAAAAGGCCCTGGGGGCGCCCTCTGCCCGTGCGAAAGTTCAGACGTCCGTGGAAAAGACCAATCAGCCCTGCAGGTGAATGTGCTGGGGCACGCCGTTGATATAGATGGGCGTCAGCTCCGCCTGGATCAGCGGGCGGGCATAGGTCTCAAATTTTTCGTTCACATGCATGCCGTCGGGGGTGATCCAGTCGGCGGGCACGCACTTTTCCTGGTTGGCCACGGCGGCCACGTCCACCGTGGTGGTCTCGGTGCGGTAGGGCGTGTCGGACAGCCGCACGATGCCGCACATCTTGCCGGTCTGGCCCGCAAAGGCGGCCTCCACCGCGGCGCCGCCCACCTGGTAGGCCTCGGTGATGTCGGTGCGGCTGGCCAGATGGGAGGCACACCGCTGCAGGGTGGAGAACTCGATGGCCCGGGTCTTGCAGCCCAGCCGCACCCGGATCAGGTCGGCCAGATACCGGCTGGTGCCGGACAGAATGGCCTTGTGGCCGAAGGCATCCAGCTGACCGGCGGTGCTCACCAGGTCGCACAGGAAGACCCCGTCCTTGTTCTTCACGCCCTCGCTGGCGGCGATGATGACATTTTTCTTGTCGGCGGTCAGGGCGGCCACCCGCTTCAGGAACACTTCCTCGTCAAAGGTGCGCTCGGGCAGCAGGATGATGTCCGGTCCGGCGCTGTCGCTGCCCGCCGCCAGAGAGGCGGCCCCGGCCAGCCAGCCGGTGTGGCGGCCCATGATCTCGGCCACCGTCACGCTGCGCAGGTCGTAGACGCCGGAATCGCAGATGACCTCCTTCAGGATGGTGGCAATGTACTTGGCCGCGCTGCCGTAGCCCGGGGTGTGGTCGGTGCCCATCAGGTCGTTGTCGATGGTCTTGGGCACCCCGATGAACCGGATCTCGCTGTTGACGGCGGCGCCGTAGGCCGCCAGCTTGGCGATGGTGTCCATGGAATCGTTGCCGCCGATGTACAGCACCGCCCCGATGGAATACTGTTTGAACAGCTCGAAGAGGGTCTTGTAGGGCTTGTCGTTCACGGCAAAATCCGGAAGCTTGTGGCGGCAGCTGCCCAGGAAACTGGACGGGGTGCGTTTGAGCAGTTCGATGGCCATTTTATCGCCCAGCTGGTCGTTCAGGTCCACGATGCGGCCTTCCAGAAGACCTTCAATGCCATACTGCATGCCGTACACATGGGGCGCGCCGAACGCGCGGGCGCTCTCAAACACGCCGGCCAGACTGGAGTTGATGACGGCGGTCGGTCCGCCCGACTGCCCGACGAGAAGATTATACGCCATAAGTCTTTCACCTTCTTTGGGTTGATTTTGTGCGTAAAAACTTGCACATAGATTTGCACATAGATTTCTATTTTACATTGTATGCGACAAATCCCGAAAAGGCAAGCCTTTTACACCACCGGATGCCCCAGGGCATAGGTCTCGATGGCGGCGGCCACCCCGTCGTGGTTGTTGTCCAGGGTGATGACGTCGGCCGCGGCCTTCACTTCGGGAAAAGCGTTGGCCATGGCCACGCCCAGTCCGGCCATCCGGATCATTTCCAGGTCGTTGCCGCTGTCCCCGCAGGCCATCACCTGGTCTTTGCGCAGGCCCAGGGTCTCGGCCAGGGCCATGAGGCCCCGGCCCTTGTTCACACCGGGGGCGTTCAGTTCCAGGTTGTCCTTCACGCTGCTGGTGGCGTCCACATCGGGGCATACGGCCAGCACGGCCTCCCGGGCGGCGTCCCGGACCTGGGTGTTCTCATACATGATGCTGAACTTTTCCACCTCGCCGGGGCGGCTGCGGATGAGACCGGCCAGGTCCTCCACCACCACCCGGCTGTCCCGCACATAGGACAGCAGTTCCGGCGGGCAGCAGGCTTCCACCCGGGCGGCGCTGGCGGGGTCGGTGTAGCATTCCCCGTTCACGAACAGGCTCAGGGAGGAAGGGAACTTCTGCACCACTTCCAGCAGCTGCAGGGCCATGTCGGTCTCAAAGGGCAGGGTCACAATGGCCTTGCCGGTGGCCAGTTCCACCACGCTGGCCCCGTTGGAAGTCAGGGCGTAGCGCACCCCCGGCATATGCAGGAATTCTTTGGGCACGCCGGTCACCGACCGCCCGGTGGCGGGGATCACGTCGATGCCTGCGTCCAGGGCGGCGCGGATGGCTGCCAGGGTGCGGGGGCTGATGTGTTTCTGGTCGTCAAAGACCGTGCCGTCCAAATCCAGCGCGATCAGGCGGATGTCCTGCATGATGCTGCCTCCTTGCGGGTGTCCGCGCCCCGGAAGGCGCGGGTGGTATTCTTTGTCAATTTCCACAAAGATTGTACCGCAAAATTCGTCAGTTTGCAACCGGTCCCCTTGCGTTTTTTGGCCTTGCTGTGTTACACTGTTGCCACAGACAAAGGAGGGGTGCGGGGTGAAAAAACCGTCCGCCGTCCGGCTGTGGCCCCTGGACGGGCTGCGGGGGCTGGCCATGGTGAACATGGTGGTGTACCACGGCATGTATGACTGGGTGTATGTCTTCGGGCAGAAGTCCTCCTGGTACGATATCTTCTCCCCCGGCTGCCATGTGTGGCAGCAGTACATCTGCTGGAGTTTTCTTCTGCTGGCGGGGTACAGTTTCAACCTTTCCCGCCGCCCGGTGAAAAACGGGCTTCTTGTGGCCGGGTGTGCGCTGGTGCTCACCGCCGTGACGGTGGTCTTTCTGCCCGCGGAGGCCATCTGGTTCGGGGTGCTGCATCTGGTGGGGTGTGCCATTCTGCTCTGCTGCGCCGTCCGGCCGCTGCTGGAAAAAGTGCCGCCCCTGCCGGGGCTGCTGGGGTCGGCGGCGGTGTTTTGCCTCACCAACCAGCTGCCTTCGGGGTATCTGGGGTTCGAGGGCTGGCACCTGTGCCCGCTGCCGGCATCCCTTTACCGGGCCAATCTGTTCTGGCTGGGCCTGCCGGACCTGACAAGATTTTCCTCCGCCGATTATTTCCCCCTGCTGCCCTGGCTGTTTTTGTTCCTGTGCGGGTATTTTGTGGGGCGCATGCAGCTGCCCCTGCCCAAAGGCAGGGCCCCGGCGGTGCTGCGTCCCCTGTGCTTTGCGGGGCGGCACAGCCTGCTTGTCTACATGCTGCACCAGCCGGTGCTGTACGGCGGGCTGTGGATTTTATTTAATTTGTAAACTTTGTGCAAATTTCGCCGAAGCGGCGAAAACGTGGTTGACAGGCGGCCTTTCCATATAGTATACTTTTGTTTACTGGTTGATTAGAAATTTTTGACCGGCAAACTCCTGTCTAAAGACCAAGGGAGGGATAAAGATGTCGGAGATCCGTGTCAAGGAGGGCGAATCCCTGGAGAGCGCCCTGCGCCGTTTCAAGCGCAGCACTGCTCGCAGCGGTGTCCTGGCCGAAGTGCGCAAGCGCGAGGCGTATGAGAAGCCTTCTGTGCGCCGCAAGAAGAAGTCCGAAGCCGCCCGCAAGCGCAAGTATAAGTAAATCTCGGCAAAGGCGGCGTTGGGCCGCGTTTGATGAACCCGTGTTTACAAAAGGAACGGCAAAGCAGACCCGCTGCGGTGGGTCTGCTTTTTGTTTTGGCGTACCGCCCGGAAAGTCTCCCCTGTGTAAGGGGAGGTGCCGCGCAGCGGCGGAGGGGCTGTTGGCTTTCTCTTGTTTCTTGTTTTTTGGCAGGCGGCAGTCTGCCGGGTGGGCCTTCCTTTTCGTGCCCGAAAAGGAAGCGAAAAGGGCCCGCCGTTCCGATGCGGCGGCCGCCGGCTGGGGCTGCGGCCCCAGACCCCAAGATGCGGCCACCTGACGACGGCCTACTCAGGCCCTGGGGGGCCTGAGCAAGGAAAAATTTTTAAAATCCGTACGGGAAAGTGGCTGGCAACCCATAGCCTGCCATTAGCAGCATCCTGCGGGAAATGGTTTTAAAACCATTCCTTGTTCACCGGCCCCCAGGCCGGTGAATAGGCCGTCGTCAGGTGGCCGCACTCCCCGGGTCCAGGGCCGCAGCCCTGGTCGGCGTCCACCGCATCGAAACGGTGGCGGTTTTTCCGTCGCTTTTTGGCGGCAAAAAGCGACAACTCTCTGGCAAGCACCCGCTTGCCAAAAAGAAACAACTCTCCCGCAAGTACCCACTTGCCAAAAAACGGCAACCCCACGGTTGCCAGCCGCTCACCCGGCAATCATCGACTTTTCATCGGTTCACAACCGATATAACCAAGGAGTCCCACCATGCTGCTCACACCCGAAATCATCTTCCGTCATGTGGAATCCATCACCCCGGAATTTCTGCGCAGCCGCGGCATCCGGGCGCTGGTGCTGGATGTGGACAACACCCTCACCGGCGACGGCAGCCAGCAGCTGGACGCATCTGTCCAGACCTGGCTGGACACCATGCGCGCCGCCGGCATCTCCCTGACCATTGTTTCCAACAACACCGCCAAGCGGGTGCGTCCCTTTGCGGGGCGGGTGGGTCTGGCCTTTGTGCCCCTGGCCTGCAAGCCCCTGCCGGTGGGGCTGTTCGTGGCCCGGCACCGGCTGGGGGTGCCCCGCAGCGCCATGGCCATGGTGGGGGACCAGATCTTCACCGACCGGATGGCGGCGGGGCTGTACGGCATCCAGTGCCTGTATGTGCTGCCCCGCACCCCCCACGACAAAAACAAGGTGGTGCGCCTCAAGCGCAAGCTGGAAGCCCCCTTTGTGCGCAAATACTATGCGAAAGGCGGTGTGACCCATGAATGAGTCTCCCCGTTTCGGCACGGCGGGCCTGTCGGACAGCTTCAAGGCCTCCGGCGGCAAGACCCCGGCGGACATCGCCCGGTTCACCGCCTCCTTCGGCCTCACCGCCTTTGAGTACCAGTGCGGCCGGGGCGTGCGCATCAGCGCCGACCGCGCCGCCGAACTGGGCGCCGCCTGCGCGGAACAGGGCATTGTGCTTTCGGTGCACGCTCCCTACTACATCAGCATGAGCAGTCTGGAGGAGGAAAAACGCCTGCACAGCGTGGATTACATCCTCCAGAGCTGTGCCGCCGTCAAGGCTATGGGCGGGCGCCGGGTGATCTTCCACACCGGCAGCTGCGGCAAGCAGAGCCGGGAAGCCGCCCTGGAAAAGGCCCTGGACACCCTGACCCGGGCCCAGAAGGCGGTGGACGAGGCAGGCTACGGCGACTGCATCCTCTGCCCCGAGACCATGGGCAAGGTAGGCCAGCTGGGCACCCTGGACGAGGTGCTGGCCCTGTGCGCCGTGGACAAGCGCATCACTCCCTGCATCGACTTCGGGCATCTGTACGCCCGCAGCCGGGGCCAGGACCTGGCCGACCCGGAAGGCAAGGGCTACGCCGCCCTGCTGGACCGGCTGGAGGAAGCCCTGGGGGATGAGCGGGCGAAAAACTTTCACGCCCATTTTTCCCGCATCGCCTACACCGACGGCGGGGAGAAGATGCACCTGACCTTCGCGGACACCCAGTACGGCCCTCCCCACCAACCCCTGATGAAGCTGCTGAAACAGCGGGGCCTGCACCCCACCATCATCTGTGAATCCGCCGGTACACAGGCGGAGGATGCAGCGACTTTGCGAAAGGCGTTTGAGGAGGCGTAAGGGCAGACGGCAGTCTGCCGGGGGAACGGCAGGTTGCCGTTTAGTCCTTCCTTTTCGTGCCCGAAAAGGAAAGGCTTCCCGGAAAGATGCTGTTTCCCCTAAAAAAACATCCCTTCAAATCCCCAATTTCTCCGCATCTGTGCCCCAAAACACTTGCAATACGCCAAGTTTTCGGGTAAAATATCAACAGGTATGTTTTATTTGCATCAACTTTAATTCTGTAATCGGAGGAATCCATTTATGATCTCTGCAGGCGAATTC
Organism: Subdoligranulum sp. DSM 23681; assembly: GCF_057005535.1. NCBI lineage: Bacteria > Bacillati > Bacillota > Clostridia > Eubacteriales > Oscillospiraceae > Subdoligranulum > Subdoligranulum sp. DSM 23681. The sequence goes on from NZ_CM168050.1 coordinate 1,543,556, forward strand.
CGTAACGGCGTCACCTTTGAACAGGACGGCCAGGTTCTCCAGGTCGTGGAGTTCCAGCATGTCAAGCCCGGCAAGGGCGCTGCGTTCGTGCGCACCAAGACCAAGAACGTCATCACCGGTTCCGTGGTCGAAACCAGCTACAACCCCACCGCCAAGTTCCCCCAGGCCTTCATCGAGCGCAAGGAAGTGACCTACAGCTACGAAGACGGCGGCCTGTATCACTTCATGGATAACGAGACCTACGATGATATCCCGGTCAGCGCCGACGACGTGCCGGAGAACTTCAAGTTCTGCAAGGAGAACGAAGTCTGCAAGCTGCTGTCCTACAAGGGCAAGGTTTTCAGCGTGGAAATCCCCAACTTCATCGAGCTGGAGATCACCGAGACCGAACCCGGCTTCAAGGGCAACACCGCCACCAACACCCTGAAGCCCGCCAAGGTTGAGACCGGCGCCGAGATCCGCGTGCCCCTGTTCATCAACGAAGGCGACAAGATCCGCATCGATACCCGCACCGGCGAGTATATGGAGCGCGTCAACTGATTTTTTGTGCCTGAGCCGGGCCGCGGGTCTGCCGCGCCCCGGCTTTTTGCACCCCGCAAAGGGTGCGCGATCTGTTTGCAAAACAAAGGAGGTACCCCCCCATGGCTATGGACCTGAATGCCAAGGCCGCCTACATCCGCGGCCTGATGACCGGCATGGAATTTGACCCCAACAGCAAGAACGGCAAGATCATTGCCGCCATGATGGACCTGCTGGAAGAGATGGCGGCCACCGTCACCGAGCACGACCAGGCGCTGGACCAGGCCTTCGATGAGCTGGATGCCATCGACGAGGACCTGGACGACCTGACCGACGCCCTCTTTGACACCGACGACGAGGACAAAGAGGACGCCCAGGAGGACGAGGCCGAATACGAGGTCACCTGCCCCAACTGCGGCGCCGTCACCACCGTGGACGAGGACACCCTGCTCAACCAGGAACTGGTCTGCCCCAACTGCGGCGCAGCCTTTGACATCGAGCTGGCCCCCGACGAGGAGGACGGCTCCGGCAACATCCCCATCTCTGACGAATAATTCCCACTCTTGCAGCGCCCCGGCCCCGCCTTCTGCAGGCGCACCGGGGCGCTTTTTGCATCCCAAAGGGGGAACACCATGCTGCAGACCGCCCAACTGATCCTGCCCGTCCTGGCCGCCCTTCTCTTCCTGTGGTGTGCCGGGGTGTGCGTGGCAGGCACCCTGCACCCCGCCGCCCTGCGCCCGCTGCCGCCCGGGGACACCCCGCCCCGCTGGAAATGGCGCCATGCCGCCGCCGTCTGCCTGCTCATCGCCCTGGTGTGGCAGGCGGTTTTCTGGACCGCCGCCCTGGTGCGGTACCCCGACCTGGACCCCCTGGCCGCTCTCCAGGCCCAGTATTTCGGCAACACCGACGCCCGCCATTACATCGACCTGGCCCAATACGGCTACGGGGCAGGGGAGGACTTCCCCGAACAATACCTGATGATCGTCTTTTTCCCCCTCTTTCCCGCCCTGCTGCGGCTGCTCAACCCGCTGGGCTGGCTGGACTGGGGAGCGCTGGCCCTGCTGGTGCAGCTGCCGCTGTTCGCGGCGGCGGGGGCCAACCTGTATCTGGTGCTGGCGGGACGGTTCGGCCATCGTCGGGCCCTGTGGGCCCTGGCCTTCACGGCGGTGGGGCCGGGAAGCCTCTTCTTCTTCGCCCCCATGACCGAAAGCCTCTTCCTCCTCCTCTCCACCGCCTGCGTCCTGCTGCTGGAACGGCAGCACTGGGCCCTGTGCGGTCTGGCGGGGCTGCTGGCCGCCCTGACCCGGGCCCCCGGGGCCCTGCTCTGCGGGCTGGTCCTCCTCTGGCTGGTGGGGCGGGCGGTCTGCCGGATGCGCGCCCCCGGCCCCGGGGCGGTGCTGGCCCTGGCCGGCCCCCCGGCGGGGCTGGGACTCTATTTTCTGCTGAACAAGGCGGTGTACGGCAGCTTCACCCAGTATGCCGTCTACCAGAAAGAACACTGGGACCAGGGCCTGGGCCTGTTCACCCACACGGTGCGCTACCACCTGCACTACCTGGCCCGCTGGTGGGACAGCGACCGCACCGCCGCCGTCTTTGTCTGCGGCACCGCCCTGGTCATGATCTTTCTGGTGCTGGGTGCCCTGGCCCTGGCCGCCCGACGGCTGCCGCCCCACTACCTGGGATACGCTCTGGCCTACTTCGCCCTGACGGCGGGGGCTACCTGGGCCATCAGCCTGCCCCGGTACTTCTCCGCCTGCTTCCTGCTGCCGGTGCTGCCGGCGGTTCTGCTGAAAAAGACCGGCACCCGGGCCGCGGCCCTGGTGGTCTGGGCGGCGCTGGGTGTGGTGTATACGCTGGAATTCTTCGCCCAGGGACCGATTTACTGAAACGGAAAAACAGCCCCTTTCCCCAAAAAGCCGGGGGAGAGGGGCTGTTTTGCACCGGAAAATCACAATTTGTGGAAAACTTTTCCGTTGGGACCGGACCGCAAACAAAAAAGCTCCGCCGTGAAGGTCCACGACGGAGCTTTTTTAACCATGTGCGGTCGGAAGATTATTCCGGCTGGATGGCACCGGTCGGGCAGACGCCTTCGCAAGCGCCGCAATCGATGCAAGTAGCGGCATCGACAACAGCCTTGTCGGCCATGCTGATAGCACCGACGGGGCAGGTGTCAACGCAGGCGCCGCAAGCAACGCATTCGCTGGAAACGGTATGAGCCATGGTGATACTCCTTATCTCCGTGCATAGTGTATTGCACGGCGGCCGCTTTGCACGGTGGGACGGTTCGCCGACACGCGGAAACACCATACAGGTACGGCCCTCCGCGTTTTCCCTATTGTAGCACCGGCCCTGCGGGTTATGCAAGCCTAACTTAGCAATTTTATGCACAATTCCCGGACATTCTGTACAAAAAAAGAGTTGCCCCAGCGCAACTTTTTTCACGGCGATGCCAAAATCTGGCCCAAAAACCCTCATAAAAACATTTTGGGGGCCGGGGGCGGCGCTTGTGCGGCGGGGCGGGGGTATGCTATACTTTTACTGAGAAGGTTTGCCCAAAAAATCAGTTCTGGGTGCGGATACTTTGGATATATTGCCGGGGCGTGGTGCCGTATTCGGCCCGGAAAGCCCGGTAGAAGTTGGCGTAATCCCCGAAACCGCAGTAGCCGCAGGCCTCGTTGGGGGCCACGCCTCCCGCCAGCAGCTGCTTGGCGATGAGCAGGCGTTTCTGCAGAATATACCGGTGGACGGTGGTGCCCACCTGGGCGTCGAACTTGCGCAGCAGGTGGTATTTGCTGATGAAGAATTTTTCCGCCAGCATATCCAGGGTCAGGGGTTCGTTGTAGTGCTCGTTGATGTAGGCCAGCACCGCGTCCACCACCCGGTCGGTGGAGCAGTCGGCGTTGTTCTGGCCCCGGCGGTCGGCGGCGGCCCGGTTCAGTTCCACCAGCAGGGATACCAGACATCCGGTGGCCAGCAGGTCATCCCCGTAGCCGTCCCGGGCGTGGAGTTCCCCCAGGGTTTCCAGTTTCTGGCGCATGGCGGCGCTGGCCGCTCCGGGCAGCCGCAGCAGGTTGGTGTGCCCGGGCACGGTGGTGTCAAAGCACCGGGTCAGGCTGGTGCGCGGGCTGGAAAGCCGTTCCAGATAGGGCCGCGCCACCCACAGCACGATGCGCTCGTAGGGTTCGGCGTCGGTGGAGATCCGGGCCTGGTGCAGTTCCAGCGGGCTGACCAGCATGATGTCCCCGGGACGCATCTTGTACAGATGATTCTCCACAATGTAGTTTACCTGCCCCCGCAGCAACAGATAGATCTCGTAAAAATCATGATGGTGCAGCGCCACCTCGTTCATGTAGGTGCTGCGGTAGCGGTACACCTCAAAATCCGATGCGATCATGGTCTGACGGCGGGTGTAAGGCTGGAATGTTGCAGACATGGGGGGACCTCCTTGTGATCGGCAGATGGCTGCCGGCCGTTGGGTTGTTCCTTTTTGGCAGGCGGGAGCCTACGGGGGAGTCCTTCCTTTTCGTGCCCGAAAAGGAAGCGAAAAGGGCCCGCCGTTCCGATGCGGCGGCCGCCGGCTGGGGCTGCGGCCCCAGACCCCAAGATGCGGCCACCTTACGACGGCCTACTCAGGCCCTGGGGGGCCTGAGCAAGGAAAATTTTTTAAAATCCGTACGGGAAAGCAGCTGGCAACCCATAGTCTGCCATTAGCAGCGGCTTGCGGGAAATGGTTTTTAAATCCATTCCTTGTTCACCGGCCCCCAGGCCGGTGAATAGGCCGTCGTCAGGTGGCCGCACTCCCCGGGTCCAGGGCCGCAGCCCTGGTCGGCGTCCACCGCCTCGAAACGGTGGCGGTTTTTCCGTCGCTTTTTGGCGGCAAAAAGCGACAACCAAACGGCTGGCAGCCGTCTGCCAAAAGAGGAAAGGCTTCTCGGCAAGCAGCCGACGTCCCGGCAGCCAAAAAACTCCTCGCTGAACCCTCAAAAATCCATCTTTTGGAATCATTCGGCACAACTTGGGTTACCCTTTGATTGTACCGCAATTTTCGCAATCTTTCAAGCAATCCCGTCAATTTAACTTGTAAAAAGAACAGCGTATACTAGGGGACAGAAAGGCGGACGGAAAGCTTCGCCCGCCGCCCCTTTGAGCAACTGTTAAGGAGTGTGTATCATCATGCAAATGAACGCTGCATCCATCAAAAACCAGAAGGCCGAATGGGAAGCCCTGGGCGTCAAACTGCCCGCTTTTGACCACGAAGCCGTCGCCGCCGCCACCAAGGCCCATCCCATCTGGGTCCATTTCGGCGCCGGCAACATCTTCCGCGGCTTTGTCGCCGCCCTGCAGCAGCGCCTGCTGAACGAAGGCCTGTCCGACAAGGGCATCATCGCAGCCGATACCTTCGACTACGACATCATCGACAAGATCTACACCCCTTACGACTGCCTGACCATGAACGTCACCCTGAACCCGGACGGCACCACCAGCCGTGAGATCATCGGCTCCGTGGCCGAGGGTCTGCGCGCCAACTCCGCCGACGCCGAGATGATGGCCCGCTTCAAGGAGATCTTCACCGATCCCGGCCTGCAGATGATCTCCTTCACCATCACCGAGAAGGGCTACGCCCTGTACCGTCCCGACGGCAGCCTGATGCCCGTTGTCCAGGCCGACATGGACGAAGGCCCCGACCATGCCCGCCATGCCATGAGCATGGTGGCCGCCCTGCTGTTCGAGCGTTTCAACGCCGGCAAGTATCCTCTGGCCGTGGTCAGCATGGACAACTGCTCTCACAACGGCGAAAAGCTGCAGTCCAGCGTCATGACCGTTGCCAAGGCCTGGGCCGAAAAGGGCTATGTGGGCCAGGACTTCATCGACTACCTGACCGATGAAAACAAGATCACCTTCCCCTGGTCCATGATCGACAAGATCACCCCCCGCCCCCACAAGATCGTGGAGGAAGCCCTGGCCGCCGACGGCATCGAGGGCATGACCCCCATCGTCACCTCCAAGAACACCTTCATCGCCGCCTTCGTCAACGCCGAGCGTCCCCAGTACCTGGTCATCGAGGACAAGTTCCCCAACGGCCGTCCCGCTCTGGAAAAGGCCGGCGTCTATATGACCGACCGCGACACCGTCAACAAGACCGAGCGGATGAAGGTCACCACCTGCCTGAACCCCCTGCACACCGCCATGAGCGTCTACGGCTGCATGCTGGGCTACACCCTGATCTGCGATGAGATGAAGGACGCCGACATCGTCGCCCTCATCAAGCGCCTGGGCTATCAGGAAGGTCTGCCTGTGGTGGTCAACCCCGGTATCCTGGACCCCAAGGCCTTCATCGACGAGGTGGTGGAGCAGCGCCTGCCCAACCCCTTCATGCCCGACGCTCCCCAGCGTATCGCCACCGATACCTCCCAGAAGGTGGGCATCCGCTTCGGTGAGACCATCAAGAGCTATATCGCCGAAGGCCGCGACCTGAACACCCTGGTCTCCATTCCTCTGGCTCTGGCCGGCTGGCTGCGTTACCTGCTGGCCGTGGACGACGAAGGCAAGGCTTTCGAAGTCTCCGCCGACCCCCTGAAGGACGACCTGCAGGCCAAGCTCGCCGGCATCGAGGTGGGCAAGCCCGAGACCTACAACGGTCAGCTGAAGGAGATCCTGAGCAACGCTTCCATCTTCGGCACCGATCTGACCCAGACCGTCCTGGCCGACAAGATCGAGAAGTTCTTCGTGGCGGAACTGGCCGGCCCCGGCGCCGTGCGCAAGACCCTGCACGAAGCCCTGCAGTAATCCAACGCTCCTTTGGAGTGTGATTTGAACCCAATATAAAGGAGGACAACCTATGCCTATGCAAATGGGATGGCGCTGGTACGGTGAGGGCAACGACCCCATCACCCTGGGCGACATCAAACAGATCCCCGGCGTTTCCACCATCGTCTGGGCCCTGCATGACAAGATGCCCGGTGAGATCTGGGAAGTGGACGAGATCAAGAAGGTCGTGGACCAGATCGAAGCCGCCGGCTTCAACGCCGACGTGGTGGAGTCTGTCAACGTGCACGACGACATCAAGATCGGCCTGCCCACCCGTGACCAGCTCATCGAGAACTACAAGCAGTGCATCCGCAACCTGTCCCAGTTCGGCGTGAAGGTCATCTGCTACAACTTCATGCCCATCTTCGACTGGACCCGCACCGACCTGTTCCACCCGGTGGGCGACGGCTCCACCGCCCTGTTCTACCAGAAGGACATGATCCAGGACGACTACAAGGCCATGGCCGAGTACATCCTGAACTTCACCGAGAAGTACAACATGACCTTCCCCGGCTGGGAGCCGGAGCGCATGGCCAAGCTGGACGAGCTGTTCAAGGCCTACGCTCCCGTCACCAAGGAGAAGCTGTGGGAGAACCTGAAGTACTTCCTGGAAGCCATCATGCCCACCTGCCGTGAATGCGACATCAAGATGGCCATTCACATGGACGATCCCCCATGGGATATCTTCGGCCTGCCCCGCCTGATGGTGGACGAGGAGAGCATCCAGCGCTTCCTGACCATGGTGGACGATCCGTACAACTGCCTGACGCTGTGCTCCGGCAGCCTGAATGCCAACCCCAACAACAACGTTGCCGACATCGTGCGCAAGCATTGCGACCGCATCGCTTTCGCCCACATCCGCAACATCCACCACTTCCCCAACGGCGACTTCTCCGAGGCTGCTCACCGCGACTGCTGCGGCGAGACCGGCATCATCGAGATCCTGCGCGCCTACCATGACTGCGGCTTTGAAGGGTATATCCGTCCCGACCACGGCCGTCAGCTGTGGGAGGAAGGCCCCGGCAACTGCCGCCCCGGCTACGGCAAGTACGACCGTGCCCTGGGCATCCAGTATATGCTGGGCGTCTGGGACCTGCTCGACCGTCTGGACGAGGAAAAGAAGAAGTAAAACAAGGCTGTTTTTGCCTTTGTTTTTGGCCCGCATCTGCCCGGTGCGGGCTTTTTTTGTTTGGCTGCTTGTTTTTGGGGGAGAACGGCATCTTGCCGTTGGGGTGTTCCTTTTGGCAGGCGGGAGCCTGCCGGGGGAACGGCTGCTTGCCGTGGTGTTGTTCCTTTTTGGCGTCAAAAAGGAACCGAAAAACCGCCACCGTTTCGAGGCGGTGGACGCCGACCAGGGCTGCGGCCCTGGACCCGGGGAATGCGGCCACCTGACGACGGCCTACTCAGGCCCTGGGGGGCCTGAGCAAGGAAAAAGATTTGAAATAGCGTGGCCAGCAGGCCGCTGGCAAAACGGAAGAGTCTGACAGGGTTGGGTGCAACTTTGCGAAAGGTTTCCGGCCAGCATTTGTTCCCGGGCAATGGTATTAAATCCATTCCTTGTTCACCGGCCCCCAGGCCGGTGAATAGGCCGTCGTCAGGTGGCCGCATCTTGGGGTCTGGGGCCGCAGCCCCAGCCGGCGTCCACCGCATCGGAACGGTGGGACTTTTCGCTTCCTTTTGGTCACAAAAGGAAGGACACTCCCGCAGCCAGCCGTCTGTCAGAAAACCGCATTGGAACGGCGGGCCCTTTTCGTTTCCTTTTCGGGCACGAAAAGGAAAGAGTCAACGGCTGCCAGCCGTTACCTCAGCAGACGGCCGTCTGCCGTCAGCCGCAAAAAGCCCCCATTGTTTACATGTGAATTTCCCCCCGCCCCCTTGTACCGGCGGGGAAAATCGGGTATAATAAACTGAGATTTTCAAACTGCGGGGGTGTATCCTGCCCACCGCGCACCATCTGATTTTCCCCTGGAGGGTACTGATATGAGCCTGAAAAAACGTCTGGGCGCCCTGGCGCTGGCCGGGGTCATGGCCCTGACTCTGTCCGCCTGCAGCCCCAAAGAGATGCTGTCCAGTGTGATCCTGAAAACCGCCACCATCCTGGGCTTCCGGGATGAGAACGCCGGTGATGAGGACGAAGCCCCCGAGAAGAAGGCGGAAGCGGGCGGCAGCATCACCTTCCCCGAAGGGATGGAGACCACCGGCCGCTTTGTGAATGAAGTCCACGGCGACACGCTGTACATCGCCTTCAACGGCATTACCAACCGCAGCACCGACTACTTTGTGGCCGGCGGCGACAGTATCACCATCACCGGCTACGCCACCACCGACTCCGCCACCATCAACGAGTTCAAGGCCGCCATCTGGGAACTGTCCGACGACCGCACCCAGACCAGCTATGTGCAGGGCACCACTGTGTATTTTGCCACCGGCGGCGACTGCTCCACCGCCACCATCTCCGGCCTGACCCCCGGCAAGATGTACAAGGTGTATATCAGCTATGATTCCAGCAGCTACTACATCACCGGCGGCATGACCGTCACCGGCGTGGGCAGCGAGGAAATGACCACTGTCGAAAACGACGAATCCTGATCACAGCAAAGTGGCCGGCCCCCGGGCCGGCTTCTTTTTTGCCGTCCCGGATGGGACGGCGGGCTGCCGGGATAACGGCAGTCTGCGGGATAGTTGTTCCTTTTTGGCAGGCGGTTGCTTGCCGTTTGATCCTGCCTTTTCGTGCCCGAAAAGGAAGCGAAAAAGTGCCACCGTAGTGTTGTTGTTTTATCGGCAAGCGGGTGCTTACCGGAGAGTTGTCGCTTTTTGCCGCCAAAAAGCGACGGAAAAACCGCCACCGTTTCGAGGCGGTGGACGCCGACCAGGGCTGCGGCCCTGGACCCGGGGAATGCGGCCACCTGACGACGGCCTACTCAGGCCCTGGGGGGCCTGAGCAAGGAAAATGATTTGAAATGGCGTGGCTGGAAGGCTGTTTATAAAGCGGCCGAGCTCAACTGGGCTGGGTACACCCTTGCCGGATGCCTCCGGTCAGCGTTTGTTACCGGGCAATGGTATTAAATCCATTCCTTGTTCACCGGCCCCCAGGCCGGTGAATAGGCCGTCGTCAGGTGGCCGCATCTCGGGGTCTGGGGCCGCAGCCCCAGCCGGCGGCCGCCGCATCGGAACGGCGGGCCCTTTTCGCTTCCTTTTCGGGCACGAAAAGGAAGGACTATCCGGCAGACTCCCGTCTGCCAAAAAACAACCACCCCGGCAGGTCCGGCCTGCCCAAAACAGGAGGAACACCATGCATCATCCCACCTTCGACCGTACCCAGCTGCGCAACACGCTGCTGCTGGTGCTGGGCGCCCTGATCTGGGGCGTCGCCTTTGTGGCCCAGAGCGTCGGCAGCGGCTATGTGGGCGCCTACACCTTTCTGGCGGCCCGCAGCTGGCTGGCCTGCGCCTTCCTGCTGGGGCTGATGTTCGTGCGCCACGGTATCCGCCGCCGCCAGGGTTCCCGCCTGCCCTTCTGGATCAAGCCCAGGACCCTCTTCTGGGGCGGGGTGTTCTGCGGCACCGCCCTCTTTGCGGCCTCCGCCGCCCAGCAGATGGGCATCGGCACCACCAGCACCGCCAAGGCCGGTTTCCTCACCGCCCTGTATGTGGTGCTGGTCCCGGTGCTGGGCCTGTTCGCAGGCCGCCGCCCCGGCGCCAAGCTGTGGGTCTGCGTGGCGGTGAGTGTGGCCGGACTGTACCTGCTGTGCATGGCCGGGCGGGATACCCTCTCCCTCACCGGCGGCGAATGGCAGCTGCTTCTCTGCGCCCTGTTGTTCAGCATCCAGATCATGCTGGTGGGACATTTCGGCCCCCAGCTGGACGGCGTGCAGCTGAGCTTTGCGGAATTCCTCACCACCTCGGTGCTGTCCACCATCTTCATGTTCATCTTTGAATCCCCCGACCCCGCCCAGCTGGCCGGGGCGGCGGTGTCCATCCTGTACTGCGGCATCCTGTCCAGCGGCGTGGGCTACACCCTGCAGATCATCGGCCAGAAGGACCTGGACCCCACCATCGCCAGTCTGGCCATGTGTCTGGAAAGCGTCTTCAGCGCCCTGGCCGGCTGGGTGGTGCTCCGCCAGACCCTCACCCCCGTGGAGACCGCCGGCTGCTGCCTGATGTTTGCGGCCATCGTGGGGGCCCAGCTCCCGGGCCGCAAACCCGCTGACCAGACCGCCGCCCAACCGGCACCCCGGTCCTGAAACCGGTGGCACAACCCATCACCACCAAAGGAGGCGGCGGCCCGTGTGGCACCCCATCAAGCACTATAAAACCATCCACCATCACAAGATGCTGGTCATGCACTACTGCTTCCGGTGCGGCCTCTACCGCCAGGGCCTGCTCCATGACCTGAGCAAGCTGTCCCCGGTGGAGTTCCTGGCCGGCGCCAAATACTGGCAGGGCAACTGCAGCCCCAACAACGCCCAGCGCAAGGCGGAAGGCTACAGCGCCGCATGGCTGCATCACAAGGGCCGGAACAAGCACCACCTGGAATACTGGATCGACTATTCCCCCACCGGACCTTACGCCCTGGCGGGGATGCGGATGCCCGAGCGGTATGTGGCCGAGATGGTCTGCGACCGCATTGCCGCCAGCCGCAACTATATGGGGGAGAAGTACACCGACGCCTCCGCCTGGGAGTACTACGCCCGCAGCAAGGACCACTATGTCATGCACCCGGACAGCCGTGCCCAGCTGGAGACCGCCCTTTCCATCCTGCGGGATGAGGGGGAGGACGCCTGCTTCGCCTATGTGCGCACCAGGCTGCTGGGCAAGGCAAAATAAACCAAGAGGGGAGAACGCAGCGTATGTCATTTGAGAGCGTACAGAAATACCTGGAACAGTTCGGTCTGGCCGACCGGGCCATGAACCTGTCGGAATGCAGCGGCACGGTGGCCCAGGCCGCCGCCGACCTGGGCTGTGAGGAAGCCCGCATCGCCAAGACCATGGCCTTCCTCACAAAGGAGGGCGCCATCCTGGTGGTCATGGCCGGGGATGCCCGGGTGAACAACAGCCTGTACAAGGCCAGATTCGGCACCAAGGCGGTGATGATCGCCCCCGACCAGCTGCCCGGGCTGGTGGGCCATCCCATGGGCGGGGTCTGTCCCTTCGACCATGTGGCCGGGGTGCCCGTCTACCTGGACGAAAGCCTGCGCCGGTTCGAGGTGGTCTATCCCGCCGCCGGCACCAACCACAGCGCCGTGCGGCTGACCATTCCGGAACTGGAACGGTCGGTGCAGGAGTTCGCCGGATGGGTGGACATCGGCAAGGGCTGGCGCCCGGAAGAAACCTGAGATACAGCGCCGGGGACGGGAAGCACCGTCCCCGTTTTTTGCCCGCCCGGTCCGGCGGGCCTTTTTTTGCGGCAGCCACTGGCGCAGCGGCGGGATGTGTGGTACGCTGATACCAGATACTTGACCATGATACAAGGAGGAACCTGTCATGCAGCCATTCAGCCCCGCACAATGCACCCTGGGCATCGAATTCGGCTCCACCCGCATCAAGGCGGTGCTGGTGGGGCCGGACCATGCCCCCCTGGCCCAGGGGGATTTCACCTGGGAGAACAAGCTGGAAAACGGCCTGTGGACCTACGACGACCCGGCCATCTGGGCCGGCCTGCAGGCTGCCTATGCCGCGCTGGCCGCCGACGTCCGCACCCGGTACGGTACCGCGCTCACCACCGTGGGCTGCATCGGTATTTCGGCCATGATGCACGGGTATCTGGCCTTTGATGAGGCCGGAGAGCTGCTGGTCCCCTTCCGCACCTGGCGCAACACCAACACCGGCCGCGCCGCCGACGCCCTCACCGCCACTTTCGGGTTCAACATCCCCCAGCGGTGGAGCGTGGCCCATCTGTACCAGGCCATGCTGGACCGGGAAGCCCATCTGCCCCGGCTGCGCTTCTTCACCACCCTGGCCGGGTATGTGCACTGGCGGCTCACCGGGCGCAAGGTGCTGGGGGTGGGGGATGCCTCGGGCATGTTCCCCATCGACAGCCGCACCGGACAGTATGACCGGGCCATGCTGGAACAGTTCAACACGCTGGCGGCGGAGCAGGAATACCCCGTGGACCTGGCCGCCCTGCTGCCCGCCGTACTCCCGGCGGGGGCGGAAGCCGGTGTGCTGACCCCGGCGGGGGCGGCCCTGCTGGACCCCACCGGCACCCTGCAGCCCGGTGTGCCCCTCTGCCCGCCGGAAGGGGATGCGGGCACCGGCATGGCCGCCACCAACAGCGTGGCGCCCCGCACCGGCAACGTCAGCGCCGGTACCAGCATCTTTGCCATGGTGGTGCTGGAACACCCCCTGGGCCGGGTCTACCCCGAGATCGATCTGGTCACCACCCCCGACGGGGCGCCGGTGGCCATGGTCCACTGCAACAACTGCACCAGCGATATCAACGCCTGGGTGGACCTGCTGGCCGAAGCCGCCGCCCTGTGCGGGGCGGAGGTGGACAAGGGGGCCCTCTTCACCGCCCTGTTTGAGCGCTCCCTGCAGGGGGCGGCAGACGCGGGGGGCATCGTGCCGGTGAACTACTATTCCGGCGAGGGCGTCACCCACTTCGACGCCGGATGCCCGCTGCTGCTCCGCCGTCCGGACAGCCGGCTGGATCTGGCCAACTTCATGCGGGGGCAGATCTACTCCGCCATGGCCACCCTGGCCATCGGGCTGGACATCCTGCGCCGGGAACAGGTGGGGGTGGACAGCCTCACCGGCCACGGCGGCCTGTTCAAGACCCCCGGCGTGGCCCAGCGGTATCTGGCCGCAGCGGCGGGGGCGCCGGTCACCGTCATGCGCACGGCGGGGGAGGGCGGTCCTTACGGCATGGCCCTGCTGGCTGCCTACGCTTTGCACCGGGCTCCGGGCCAGACCCTGGCCGACTACCTGGGCACCCGGGTGTTTGCCGGGGCCCGGTCCCGCACCCTGACCCCCGACCCGGCGGACGAAAAGGGATTTGCGTCCTTCCTGGGCCGGTACCGGCAGGCCCTGGCCGCCGAGCGGGCCGCCCTGGACGTGGAGTAAGGCCGGGATGTTGCCGGGACCTTTTCAAAGCGGCCGGATGTGTGGTATAGTAATCAGTGGAAAAACGGCCGGTCTGGCGGGGCTTGCCCCCGGTGTGGCCGGATCATATTGATAAGGAGCGTATTACCATGGCAGAGTATCTCATTTTTACCGACTCTACCGGCGACCTCACTCCGGCACTGATCGAGAAGGCCGGACTGCAGGTGCTGCCCATGACCTTTACCCTGGACGGCGCCACCTACCGCAACTATCCCGACGGCCGGGAGATGCCGCTGGCCGATTTCTACAGCAAATTGCGCAGCGGCAGCATGTCCACCACCAGCCAGGTGACCCTGGCCGACTTTGAGGACGCCTTCACCCCGGTGCTGGAACAGGGCACCGATATTCTGTACCTGGCGTTTTCCAGCGGGCTGTCCGGCACCTACCAGGCCTCCAACCTGGCCGCCCAGGAACTGATGGAAAAGTTCCCCGGCCGGCGGGTCCTCACGGTGGATTCCCTCCAGGCCAGCATGGGTGAAGGTCTGTTCACCTACCTGGTGGGGATGTACGCCCAGGGCGGGGCCACGCTGGACCAGGCCGCCGACTATGCCCGCAAGCTGGCGCCTTCGGTGTGCGCCTGGTTCACGGTGGATGACCTGATGTTCCTCAAGCGGGGCGGACGGTGCAGCGGTGCGGCCGCCGTGGCGGGCACCCTGCTGGGCATCAAGCCGGTGCTGCATGTGGACGACGAAGGCCACCTGATCCCCATGGAGAAGGTCCGCGGCCGCCGCGCCAGTCTGGACGCCCTGGTCAAGCACTACCAGGCCACCGCCCTGGATGTGACCGGGGGCACTGTGTTCCTGAGCCACGGCGACTGCCGCGCCGACTGCGACTATGTGGCGGACAAGCTGCGGGCCCTGGGCGTGAAGGACCTGCACATCGGCGACATCGGCCCGGTCATCGGTGCCCACAGCGGCCCCGGCACTGTGGCGCTGTTCTGGGTGGGCAGCAAACGGTGATGGCTGTCTGACAGTTGATACAACAATAAGGCCCCGGACGGGGGGAGTGTTTCTCCCTGTCCGGGGCGTTTTTTTGTTTGTGGGAGTGTGGTTCCTTTTTGGGCAAGCGGGTGCTTGCCGGAGAGTTGTTCCTTTTTGGCGTCAAAAAGGAACCGAAAAACCGCCACCGTTTCGAGGCGGTGGACGCCGACCAGGGCTGCGGCCCTGGACCCGGGGAGTGCGGCCACCTGACGACGGCCTACTCAGGCCCTGGGGGGCCTGAGCAAGGAATGGATTTTAATGGCATAACCAGAAGGCCGCTGGTAAAGCGGGAGAGCACAACCGGGCCAGGTACAACCTTACCGAATGCTTCCTGTCAGCACCCGTCAACGGGAAATGGTTTTTAATCATTTCCTTGTTCACCGGCCCCCAGGCCGGTGAATAGGCCGTCGTAAGGTGGCCGCATCTTGGGGTCTGGGGCCGCAGCCCCAGCCGGCGGCCGCCGCATCGGAACGGCGGGCCCTTTTCGCTTCCTTTTCGGGCACGAAAAGGAAGGAGCATCCGGAAAGATGCCGTCCCTCGGCAAGCAGCCGCCTGCCAATACTACTTTTTCTCCTTCTGTTTATCCCTCGCCTTGGCAGCCCCCAAAGCCCCGGGGCGGGCGGTCTTGTCGTCGGGATGCAGCAGCTTGGCCCGCATCACCGCCCCGTCCCCGAACTTGGCCCGCAGGGCGTCGGCGGTGCGGTCCAGCTTCTCCTTCTTTTCGCTCTTCACCGGGTTGCTGAACATGTCCAGCTGCTCGAATCCCTGGGTGCCGGTGCGCTCCGCCGTCACTCCCACCAGCCGCACGGGGCGGGCGGGCCACATCTGGCGCAGCAGTTCCTTGGCGGTGCGGTAGAGTACATCGGTGGAGTCGGTAGGCCCGTCCAGGGTGACCTGGTGGCTTTTCCGGCGGAAGGCGTTGTCCACCACCTGCACCGTCACCACCCGGGCGCACCGCCCGTCCAGCCGCAGCCGCTGGCCCACCGATTCGCACAAGGCCAGCAGGGTGGTGTCCGCCTCGGCGGGGGAGTGCAGGTCGGCGGGCAGGGTCACGCTGCTGCCGTAGGAGTTGTCCTTGGAATGCTGCTTGGTCACCGGGTCGCTCTCCCGCCCGTTGGCGTAGTTCCAGAAGGTGTCTCCCCGGGCGCCGAACACCCCCACCAGGACCTCCCGGTCGGTGTTGGCCAGCTCCCCGATGGTGGTGATGCCCAGCTCCCCCATCCGCCGCGCGGCGCTGGGCCCCACCCCAAACAGCGCCCCCACCGGCAGAGGCCACAGCTTGCGGGGCACGTCCTCCGGTTCCAGGCGGTGGACCTTGTCCGGCTTCTCAAAGTCGGAGGCCATCTTGGCCAGAAGACGGTTGGGCGCCACCCCGATGTTCACCGTGAACCCCAGCTCCTGCTTGATCCGCCGCCGCAGCTGGTGGGCGGTCTCGATGGGCAGCCCGAAGAGCCGTTCGGTGCCGGTCATCTCCACAAAAGCCTCGTCGATGCTGTACTGTTCCACCACCGGGGAATACTGGTTCAGGATGGCGATGAGGGCCTTGGAGTTCTGCACATAGAAGTCGAAATCCGGCGGCACAACGATGAGTTCCGGGCATTTGCGCCGTGCGGAAAAGAGGGATTCCCCCGTGCGGATGCCGTATTTTTTGGCCGGGGTGCTCTTGGCCAGCACCACCCCGTGGCGCTTTTCCTCGTCCCCGCCCACGGCGGAGGGCACGGTGCGCAGGTCCAGCGTACCCCCTTCCCGCAAAGCCTTCAGGGCCGACCAGGACAAAAATGCCGAATTCACATCCACATGAAACCAGGTTTTTTCCATTCTGCGGCCCTCCTTTTGGCGCATCGCGCGTTTTTTTCAGTATAGCACGGCCAAAAGGGCCTTGCAATCGGGGACAAGGGAGCGTATACTGTGTGTGCGGCAAAGGCCGCAAATATGCGCTGTACCTTGCAGAAAGGACGGCAGCAGGAGGAAAATTGAATATGAAAAATCCCATGAATCGTATGAGTTCCACCACTCGTACCCTGACCCAGCTGGCGCTGCTCACGGCGGTGGTGCTGGTCATGGCCTACACGCCCCTGGGCTACCTGCGGGTGGGCCCCCTGACCATGAGCCTGCTCACGGTGCCGGTGGCCATCGGCGCCATGCTGGTGGGTCCGGCGGGGGGCGCCTGGCTGGGCCTGGTCTTCGGCCTGACCAGCTTCATGAATGCGGTGAACGGCACCGGCGGCCTGACGGCCCTGGCGTTCCAGTACAACCCGGCCCTCTGCTTTGTCACCTGCGTGGGGGCCCGGGTGGCCTGCGGCCTGTGCTGCGGCCTGCTGTACCTGGGGGCCACCAAGCTGTTCAAGACCCACGATAAGGCCGCCTGCGTGGTGGGGGCGCTCAGCGCGCCGCTGCTCAACACCCTGTTTTTCATGAGCTGCCTGTTGGGATTCTTTTACCAGCTGGATACCATCCAGAATATGCTGAACAACCAGAAGGTCCAGGAAATGCTGGCCGCTTCCGGCATTCCCGCCCCGCTGGCCGTGGCGGTGGTCATGGTGGGGGTGCAGGGCCTGATTGAGGCCGTCACCAGCGGTGTGATCTCCACCGCCGTCACGGTGGCGCTGCGCCGGGTGTTCAAATAATTCCATCACAAAAAGATTGCCCCGCTCCCGGGGGTTTTTGAAATGACCCCCAAAAGTTAGACAATATTTTCAAATAAAAACTGTTCAAGCAACCGAAAGGGCTTGTTGTCTGTGAATTGCAGGCGGCAGGCCCTTTAGCTTTGTCTTAATACGTCGGTTATTGTAGTAATCCAGATAGTCAATGAGTTCTTGTTTGAAGTGCCGCATGGACTGGAACTTTTGTAGATAGAGCAATTCGCTCTTGAGCAGACCGAAGAAGTTTTCCGCCACTGCATTGTCCAAACAGTTTCCCTTGCGGCTCATGCTTTGCCGGATGCCCTTTGCTTTAAGCATCCTCCGGTACTGCTTGTGCTGGTATTGCCAGCCCTGGTCGGAGTGAAGAATCAGTCTGGTTCCATCCGGTATGGTTTCAAAGGCTTTGGCAAGCATCTTCGTTACCATGCTTAAAACCGGACGGTCAGAGATAGCGTAGCTTACCAAATACCCATTGTGCAGGTCCAAGATTGGAGAAAGATAGAGCTTCTGGCCGAACAGGCTGAACTCTGTCACGTCAGTAACCCACTTCTGGTTTGGCATTTCCGCATGGAAGTCTCTGTTCAGCAGATTAGGGGCGATCTTGCCCACTTCTCCTTTGTAAGAGCGATACTTCTTGGGTCTGACACGGCAAACCAATCCCAGATCTTTCATGAGTCGCTGCACCGTCTTGTGGTTCAAATGTATACCGTTCTTGTGTAGTGCTGCGGTAATGCGCCGGTATCCATACCGCCCTTTGTTTTCGTGGTAAATGGAGGAAATCTCCGCTTTTGCTTCTTCGTATTTATCTTCCTTTTGCATCCGCTTCAGATGGTAGTAGAAAGTGGCACGAGGCAGTTGAGCGATTTCGAGCAGCTGGGACAAAGGATATTTCGGCCTTAGTGTTTGGACTACCTGCATTTTCTGTGCCGGCGTCGCTCTTCCTCCAAAACCAAGGCTTGCAAATTTTTTAGGTATTCGTTCTCCGCGCGCAGTCGCTGGTTCTCGGCAATAAGGTCTTCTTCAACTGTTTTAGACAGCTTCGCAAGCCGGCTTCTTCTTTTGCGCCCTCGACGTTCTATCGCCAATCCTTCCGGCCCTTCTTCAAGATAGATTCGTTCCCAGCGTTCAATAATGCCATGATCATTGATTTTAAACCTTCGCATTACTTCCCGAACACTTAAATGTTCTTCTCGCATTGTCTCCACTACCAGTTGCTTAAATTCCGGTGTGTAGCGTTTGTTTGGTATTCCTTTCGGCATAATAAAGCACCCCACTTGTTATCCAGTATACCATACTGTCTAACAAATGGGGTGCAGTTCATTTTTCTCCGGGGGCGGGGGTTTTGTTTGCTTCTTGGCAGACGGCAGTCTGCCGGGTGGTTGTTCCTTTTTGGCGTCAAAAAGGAACCGAAAAACCGCCACCGTTTCGATGCGGTGGACGCCGACCAGGGCTGCGGCCCTGGACCCGGGGAATGCGGCCACCTACCGACGGCCTACTCAGGCCCTGGGGGGCCTGAGCAAGGAAAATTTTTTAAAATCCGTACGGGAAAGCCGCGGCCAACCCATAGCCTGCCAATAGCAGCAGCTTGCGGGAAATGGTATTAAATCCATTCCTTGTTCACCGGCCCCCAGGCCGGTGAATAGGCCGTCGTAAGGTGGCCGCATCTTGGGGTCTGGGGCCGCAGCCCCAGCCGGCGGCCGCCGCATCGGAACGGCGGGCCCTTTTCGCTTCCTTTTCGGGCACGAAAAGGAAGGACTATCCCGCAAGCACCCGCTTGCCGGAACCCGGCAGACTCCCGTCCGCCAAAAAGGAACAACCCTCCCGCAAGCACCTGCTTGCCGTCACCCCGCCCACCAGGTACACAAACTCCCCAACCCATGTTACAATCAATATAAAATCCACTCCGGGAGCGATGCTGTATGCCCATCCTGCTTGACCACCAGCTGCGGGAACAAATCCCTCACAAGACCACCGGCTTTCCCATCACCTATTACCACGACGAGCTGGCCGCCCTGCCCCGCAGAGAAGGGCCGTTCCACTGGCACCCGGACTTTGAGATCGCCACGGCGGTGCGGGAAACCCTGGAATACCAGGTGGGGCAGCAGCGCCTGATCCTGGAAGCGGGGGACAGCATCCTGGTCAACGGCAACATGCTCCACCGGGTGCGGCAGCTGTCCGGCGATGCCCCCGACCCGGTGCCCATCCTGGTCTTTTCCGGGACGCTGGTGGCCCCCGAACCCAGTGCCATCTATCAGCGCTACATCCGGCCCATCGCCGGGTGCGACGCCCTGCCCTGCATCGTCTTCCGACAATCGGACCCTGCCCACCGGCAGGTCCTGACACTGCTCCGGGACACATGGCAGCGGATGCAGAACCCGGAACCTTGCTATGAAATGGCGGTACAGCGCAATATCAGCTGCCTGTTTGAGTATCTTTTCCGCCATTTTGAGAGCCTGCCCAAATCCCAGGCCAGCCGCATCCAGCTGAAAAGCCAGGTCCGGCTCCAGAAGATGCTCACCTACATCTATGAGCACTACGACCAGCCCGTCACCCTGGCCCACATTGCCGGGGCGGCCAACGTCAGCCGCAGCGAGGCGGGCCGCTGTTTTCAGGCCTATCTGGGCTGTTCCCCGGTGGAAGCCCTGATCCAGTACCGGCTGCAGGCCGCCCGCCGCCTGCTGGGGGAAAACGCCGGCACCCTCCAGCAGATCAGCGCCGCCTGCGGCTTCCATTCGGTGAACTATTTCAGCCGCAAATTCCGGCAGGCCTACGGCTGCGCCCCCGGCCAGTATGCCGGTTTGGGTAAATAGTGCTTTCTTTTGGGGCGTCTGTGCCTTTTCCCCGGCTTGCTGTGATGATATAATACAGCCCGGACGCATCAAATCACCGGGGAGGAAAAAAGTATGCCCAAACAGAACAACTACCAAAAGACGCTGCTGGCCTGTTATCTCGGGTTTGTCACCCAGGCCATCTCTGCCAATTATGCGCCGCTGCTGTTTCTCACCTTCCGGGGCACCTACGGCATTTCCCTGGAAAAGATCGCCATGATCCCCATGGTGTTTTACCTGGCCCAGCTGTTCGTGGACCTGGCAGCCACCCGGTTCGCGGACAGGATCGGCTACCGCCGGTGCGTGGTGGCCTCCCAGGTACTGTCGGCGGCGGGGCTGGCGGCCCTGGCCTTTTTGCCGGACCTTTTGCCAAATCCCTTTGTGGGCATCCTGCTTTCGGTGGTGCTGTACGCGGTGGGCAGCGGCCTTATCGAGGTGCTGGTCAGCCCCATCGTGGAAGCCTGCCCCTTTGACAACAAGGATGGGGTGATGAGCCTGCTCCATTCCTTCTACTGCTGGGGGGCACTGGGGGTCATTCTGGGTTCCACCCTCTTCTTTGCCCTCTTCGGGGTGGAGAACTGGCGCATCCTCACCGTGCTGTGGGCGCTGGTGCCCCTGTACAACACGGTGAACTTTGTCAGCTGCCCCATCGAGCGGCTGGTGGAGGAGGGCCGCAGCATGGCGCCGGCCCAGCTGTTCCGGATGCCCCTGTTCTGGCTCATCATCCTGCTCATGGTGTGTTCCGGCGCCTCCGAAGCCGCCATGGCCCAGTGGGCCTCCGCTTTTACCGAGTCCGCCCTGGGCGTCTCCAAGACGGTGGGCGACCTGGCGGGCCCGGGCCTGTTTGCCCTGTTCATGGGCATCTCCCGGGTCTTGTACGGCAGATTCAGCGAAAGGCTGGACCTGACCCGGACCATGCTGTTCTGCGGGGTGCTGTGCGCCGGGTGCTACCTGGTGGCCGCCCTGGCGGCTTCCCCGGTGCTGGGGCTGGCGGGCTGTGCCCTGTGCGGTCTGGCGGTGGGCATCATGTGGCCGGGGTCCATCAGCATCTCCGCCCAGAAATGCCCCCGGGGCGGCACGGCCATGTTTGCCTTCCTGGCACTGGCCGGGGACCTGGGCGCCACCATCAGCCCCACAATGACAGGCAGCTTTGCGGAACTGGCGGGAGGTGACCTGAAAGCGGGCCTGCTGGCAGCCGCCGTCTTCCCCATGGTCATGGGCCTGGGCCTGCTGGTCCTGAAACGGACGGTCCGCCGCCGTCCGGCAGAACGGTGAAAAGGGCATCCCTGCCGGGACCGCTGCGATGACATAAAAAAATGGCCTCCCCATGAGGGAGGCCATTTTTTCTTGCTGGCATCAGCCGAACCAGAACCCGGTCATGTCATACTTGAAGGTCCGGTAGTTCTGCATGGTGCAGTCGTATTTGTATTCCCGGATGAGCACGCCTTCGGGGTCGTACTCCCCGAAGACCATGGACACCCCGCTGTTCACCACCCAGTTGTCCGAGTTGTCGCAATGTACCCCGTCGGACACGATGCTGGAATAGGGCACGTCGAAGCTGTCGGCCAGCTCGAAGGTGCGGGCGTTCTCGTCGATGCGGTAGATGTACACCTGGCTGGTCTCGCTGCCGTCGCCGTACAGGTCGGTGCCCACGGTGTCGGCCACCTCCATCTCAAAGTCGTCCCGGGTGTTCAGCGACCAGTAGTTGTTGTTGTAGATCACCAGGGTGTACACCCCGTCCCCCTCCTGGGCCAGCAGTTCCACGCAGTGCTGGCCGTACTGGGGCACAAAGTCGCCCACCTGGGTCAGGCAGAGGTCGGCGTAGGGGGTGTCCGCCCAGAACCGGCTGTCCCCGGCCAGCCAGTCCACGGCGGGCTGGCTGTGGATGCCGGTCACCTTGATGATGGTGGAGGTCTCCCGGGAGGAGACGATGAGGCTGTCATCCTCCGGCATGTACTGCAGGCTGTTCAGGTGGATCCAGTCCCATTCCCCGGCCTGCCAGAAGAAGTCATCGGTGGGGGTGACGGGGCGGGTCATGTCAAAATAGCCCTGCATCACCTGGGTGAAGTCCAGGATCTCAGAGACAGCCCCGCTTTCCAGGTCGATGGACAGCACCCGGTCCTCCACCGTCTCGCCGTCCACCTCTTCCGCCAGGGCCAGCACCTCCCCGTCGGCGCCGAAGCCGATGTCATGGTGCAGCTCGTAGCCCTCCAGGTCGTACACCTGGGTCACCTGGCCCAGCCCGTTGATGCGGGCCAGCTTGGAGGAGGACACGCAGGTGATGATCTCGTCCCCGTCAAAGAGCATCCGGTCCAGGCCGTAGCCTTCCAGCACCATCTCATAGCGCAGGATGCCGTCGTTGTCGTAGAAGAAGCCGTAGCCCAGATACCCGTTCACCCGCATCATGGCAAAGAGCCCGCCGGCCTGGGCCGCGTCGGAGCTGCCGTCGGTCACTTCCAGTTTGGTGGCGTAGCCGGAGCGGGTCTCGGGCATCTCCACCGTGAAGCGCACGATCTGGCGGGCGTTGCCCCAGCTGCCCGAGATGGTCATGGTGACCTGGTTGGTTTCCCCGGGCACCAGACCGATGATCTGGAACTCGTGGATGCGGCTGTATTCCTGCCCCGAAGCGTCCGCCGCGTAAGCGGTGTAGTCGGGGATGTCCTCGTCCTCCACATGGATGGTGTAGCTCACCTTGGTGGCCACATCCGTCTGGAAGTAGAGATACAGCTCGTTGCTGGCGGTGCCGAAGGGGTTCAGCACGGCCAGGGGGGTGGTGGCGGTCCAGGTCATGCTGGCCTTCAGGCTGTCCAGCGCCCCGGCCAGCCGCTCCTGCACGCCTGTGTCATAGTAGGTGAAGCCGTCCTCGTCGATGCCGTCGGGGATCAGCTGCACCGCACGCAGCCCGTCCCCCAGTTCCGCCTCGGCGTAGGTCACCCCCTCCTGGGCGTTCTCCCCGATGGTGTCCCCGGTCTCGAACTCCCAGTCGGTGCAGACCACGCTCTCCTGGGCGGTGAATGCCTTGGACACCCCCAGGACGATGAGGGGCACTGCCACGATCAGCACCACCACCGCAATCAGGATACCGATGATCAGTTTCTTCCGCTTTTTCAGTTCCATGATTTCTTCTTCACTCCCGTTACAAACCTTCCAAAAGCTCGCTTATAAGTAGGTGATACACACCAGCACAACGCCCAGCACGGTCAGGATCATGCCGGTCAGGCGATTGAGCGTCAGGGTAGAGGCCCGGGTGGCGATGCGCGCTGCGATCTGTGCCCAGATCAGGGTAAAGACCACACACAGGATCAGCAGGTCCGGCCGGGGCGGCGCCCCCAGGGTGAAGTGGCTCACCGCCCCGGTCAGGGCGGAAAAGGTCATGATGAAGACGCTGGTCCCCACGGCGGTCTTGAGCTCGTAGCCCAGCACCACCGTCAGCACCAGCAGCATCATCATGCCGCCCCCGGCGCCGAAGAACCCGCAGATCAGCCCGATGATGGAACCGCCCACCGCCCCTTTCAGGATACAGATGGCCCGGCTGCCCCCCCGCATGGTGCGGTTGGTGGAGGTCACCGGCAAAAACAGGAACTTGAGCCCCAGCAGCAGGGTCATCACCACCGAGAAGTTGCCCAGGGTTCCGTCCGGCACAAAGGTGGACAGCCAGCTGCCCACCAGGGTCATGCACAGCACCCCGCACATCATCACAAAGCCGTTTTTCAGGTCGATGGCCCCGGTCTTGGCGTAGGTCCGGGCGCTCACCGCGCTGGCCAGCACGTCGCTGGCCAAAGCGATGCCGATGGCATCGTAGGCCGGAATGTCCAGAAAGGTGATGAGCATGGGACTGATGACGGTGGCGGCGCTCATGCCCGCAAACCCGGTGCCGATGCCCGCCCCGGCTCCCGCCAGAAAACAGATCCAGATCTCAAACAACAGTGTGCTCAACTTCCCAAAACTCCTTTGCTCGGGGCCGCAGCCCCGGGTAAGGCGGCCGGAACGCGCCCCGCGCCCGCCGCCTTCGCCCTTCCATATTACCATACCTATGGGGGAAATCCTAGGCCCTTATCTGCGAAAAATGCCTGAATATTTTATGAAAACGCCCAGAAATCCCCGGGCGGCGGACCGTTTTTTGGAAATACCTCAAAAAATTAAGGTAAAATTCTTGACAAATCCCCCGGGAGGTGTATAATGGCATCGTTCGATTTAGCTAAATAAATTTAGGTAAAAATCGGGCAGACGACCGGCCCGGAACCCCGGCCGGACACCATGTATACAGAGATAAGGAGAGAATCCCCATGACTTTTGACGAACTGAAGAACGTGATCGTGGACACCCTGAACGCCGACGAAGAGAAGGTCACCATGGAAGCCAGCCTGGCCGACGACCTGCAGGCCGACAGCCTGGACGCCGTGGAGCTGAACATGGCCATTGAGGAAGCCTTCGGCGTTTCCATCCCCGACGAGGAGCTGCCCAACATGAAGACGGTGGGCGACATCTTCAACTACCTGACCCAGAACGCCTGAGCGTAAGGCGCCCCACATCATCCCAAGAATCAACAGGAGGAACATCCATGGACGTTGGCAAGATCTTTGCCGTCGGCAGCCGGGAGCGCATGTTCCAGCTCAAGGCACGGCGTGATGCCGGGCTGGACAGCCCCCGCTGGCAGCCGCCTCATTACTTCACCTGCAAAAAGTGCGAGCGACGCGCCACCCGCCAGACCTGGGCCAGCACCCTGTATGTCTGCCCCAACTGCGGCCACCACCAGCCCATCGGCGGGTATTACCGCCTGAGCATGGTGCTGGACCACGGCTCCTTCCGGGAGCTGGACGGGGAACTGCAGAGCAAGAACGTCCTGGATTTCCCCGGTTATGACGAAAAGCTGGAAGCCCAGCGGGCCAAGACCGGCCTGGCCGACGCGGCCGTCACCGCTACCGGCAAGATCGGCGGCGTGCCCGTTGTGGCCGCCGTGCTGGACAGCCGCTTCTTCATGGGCAGCATGGGCACCGCCGTGGGCGAAAAGATCACCCGCGCGGTGGAATTTGCCGCCAGGAAGGACCTGCCCCTGATCATCTTTTCCGCCAGCGGCGGCGCCCGCATGCAGGAGGGCATCTTCAGCCTGATGCAGATGGCCAAGACCAGCGCCGCCATCCAGCGGTTCCAGGCCAAGGGCGGGCTGTACATCAGCTACCTGACCCACCCCACCACCGGCGGCGTCACCGCCAGCTTTGCCAGCCTGGGGGACATCACCCTGGCCGAGCCCGGTGCCCTCATCGGCTTTGCGGGCCCCCGTGTCATTGAACAGACCATCGGCCAGAAGCTGCCCCAGGGCTTCCAGCGGGCGGAATACCTGCTGGACCACGGCTTTGTGGACCAGGTGGTGCCCCGCAGCGAGATGAAAGCCACCCTGACCCGCATCCTCAAACTTCACACCCAAGGAAGGAAGCACGGCGCATGATCAAGGATATTCTGAAAGAGGTCGAGGACCTGGACGCGGCCATCACCGCCGCCCGGGAGGCAGGCGCCTCCCAGGACCCCGCCGACGAACTGCTGGGCAACGACGGCGCCGACACCCCCGACCTGGAAGCCATGGAAGCCCGCCGCACCGAGCTGTTGAACCAGTGCACCGACCTGACCGCCGCCGACCGGGTGTTCCTGGCGCGGCATCAGGGCCGCCCCCGCATCGACGAGTACATCGACGTGCTCTTCACCGATTTCTTTGAGCAGCGGGGCGACCGCCAGTGCCGGGAAGACCCCAGCATCCTGGGGGGCATCGCCCGGTACAAGGGCCTGCCGGTCACCGTCATCGGCCACCGCAAAGGCTCCAACACCGAGGAGAACCTCCGGTTCAACTTCGGCATGCCCGGACCGGAAGGCTACCGCAAGGCCCTGCGCCTGATGAAGCAGGCGGAAAAGTTCGGCCGTCCCATCATCACCTTCATCGACACCCCGGGCGCCTACCCGGGCAAGGAGGCGGAGGAGCGGGGCCAGGGCGAGGCCATCGCCCGCAACCTGGCCGAGATGAGCGGCCTGACCGTGCCGGTGATCTCGGTTGTCACCGGCGAGGGCAGCAGCGGCGGCGCCCTGGGCCTGGGTGTGGCCAACCACATCCTCATGCTGGAAAACGCCGTCTACTCGGTGCTCAGCCCCGAAGGCTTTGCCAGCATTTTGTGGAAGGATTCCTCCCGCAGCGGGGAAGCCTGCGACATCATGAAGCTCACCGCCCATGACCTGCAGCAGGACGGCATTGTGGAGGAGGTCATCCCCGAACCCCTGGGCGGCGCCCAGCGGGACCACAAGGCCCTGTTCACCGCCTTGGACGCGGCGCTGGAACGCCACCTGACCCAGCTGTGCAAGCTGAATGGCAAGGCCCTGGCCGAACAGCGTTACAAAAAGTACCGTCAGATCGGTTTGTGACATAGATACGAGGGAAAGTATGAAAGGTTTGCAGCTGATCGCCACCGGCGGGGCCCTGCCCGGCCGCCTGGTGACCAACGAGGATTTGAGCCAGCTGGTGGATACCAGCGATGAATGGATCACCACCCGCACCGGCATCCGCCAGCGGCATTTCTGCGCCGAAGGCGAAACCGCCACCACCCTGGCGGTGGCGGCGGCACGGCAGGCGCTGGCGCGCAGCGGTCTTGCCCCGGAGCAGATCGGCTGCTGTGTCTGCGGTACTTTGTCGGCCCAATACGCCACCCCCAGCACCGCCTGCCTGGTCCAGAAGGAACTGGGCCTGCCCCAGGATATCCCGGTGCTGGACGTGAACGCCGCCTGCTCCGGCTTCATCTACGGGGCCGGGGTGGCCCGGGGCCTGCTGGCCATGCGGGAGAACGACCCCCGCCGGTACGCCCTGGTCATCGGGTGCGAACAGCTGTCCCGCCTGATGGATATGACCGACCGCAGCACCTGCGTCCTCTTCGGGGACGGGGCCGGGGCGGCGGTCTTTGAACTGGCCGAGGACGACGGCTTTGCCATCGACCTGGGCGCCCGGGGGGATATGGCCATCACCACCCCCGCCGGCGGGCCCATCGGCATGGACGGCAGGGCGGTCTTCCGGTTCGCGGTGGACGCTTTGCCCCGCACCCTGCACGCGGTGCTGGAAGCTTCCGGCAAGACGCTGGAGGACCTGGACTGGGTGGTCTGCCACCAGGCCAACAGCCGCATCATCGACCACTGCGTCAAGAAACTGGGGGCCGACCCCGCCAAATTCTACAAAAACATGGACCGCCACGGCAACACCAGCGCCGCCAGCATTCCGGTGGCGCTGAACGAACTGGCCGAACAAGGCCGCCTGACCCCGGGCATGCGCATCGCCTGCATCGGCTTCGGCGGCGGGCTGACCTGGGGCGGTATGCTCATCACGGTGAAAGGAAGGGCTGTATGAAACTGCTGAACGAGATTCTGGGCACCAAATACCCCCTGATCCAGGGCGGCATGGCCAACATTGCCACCGGCGAATTTGCCGCCGCCTGCTCCAACGCGGGCGCCCTGGGGCTCATCGGCTCCGGCGGCATGAACGCCGACAGCCTGCGGGAGAACATCCGCAAGGCCAAGCAGCTCACCGACAAGCCCTTCGGCGTGAACATCATGCTCATGCACCCCCAGGCGGACGAGTTCGCCTGGATCGTGGTGGAGGAAGGGGTCCGCTTTGTCACCACCGGCGCGGGCAACCCGGGCAAGTACATGGAAAGCTGGAAGACCGCCGGCATCACCGTCATGCCGGTGGTGGCCGCCGCCGTGCTGGCCAAGCACCTGGTCAAGTGCGGCGCCGACGCCCTCATCGCCGAAGGCACCGAGAGCGGCGGCCATGTGGGCGAGATGGCCACCATGGCCCTGGTCCCCCAGGTGGTGGACGCGGTGGACGTGCCGGTGATCGCCGCCGGCGGCATTGCGGACGGCCGCCAGCTGGCCGCCGCCTTTGCCCTGGGTGCCTGCGGCGCCCAGATCGGCACCTGCCTGCTGGTCAGTGAGGAATGCCCCATCCATCCCAACTACAAGGCCGCCCTGCTCAAGGCCAAGGACAGCGATACCATCGTCACCGGCCGCATCGGCGGCACCCCCGTCCGGGTGCTGAAGAACCGGATGAGCCGGGAGTATGTCCGCCAGGAAAAAGCGGGCGCCGACAAGATGGAGCTGGAAAAGTACACCCTGGGCAGCCTGCGCCGTGCCGTCTTTGAGGGCGACACCGACACCGGCAGCCTGATGGCCGGTCAGGTGGCGGGCATGCTCAAGGAAGTGCGCCCGGTGGCCGCCATTCTGGATGATCTGATGGCCGACTGCCGCACCCGTCTGGGGGAAGTGGCCGCCATCCAGCTGTGATAAAAGGAGATTGCATCATGAAACTTGCGTTCCTGTATGCCGGTCAGGGCAGCCAGCACGCCGGGATGGGCGCCGATCTGTACGAAGCCTCCCCGGTGTTCCAGCAGGTCTTTGATGAGGCCGCCCAGGGCCTGGACTTTGACCTGAAGACCACCTGCTTCACCGACCCGGAAGGGGTCATCAACCAGACCCAATACACCCAGCCCTGCATGGTGGCCTTCGCCGTGGGCGTCACCGCCATGCTGGCTGCCGAGGGCATCCGCCCCGAATACGCCGCGGGCCTGTCCCTGGGCGAATACTCCGCCCTGGAATGTGCGGGCGTCTTTGACGCCAAAACCGCGGTGGAGCTGGTGGCCTTCCGCGGCAAGGCCATGGCCAAGGCCTCCGAGGGGCTGGAATGCGGCATGACCGCCGTGCTCAAGCTGGACCGGGAAGCCCTCCAGCGCTGCTGCGACGAGGCCGCGTCTCTGGGCGTGGTGCAGATCTGCAACTACAACTGCCCCGGCCAGCTGGTCATCAGCGGCGAGAAGGCCGCCGTGGACAAGGCCGCCGAGCTGGCCCTGGCGGCGGGCGCCAAGCGCTGCCTGCCCCTGAAGGTCAGCGGCCCCTTCCACACCAGCCTGATGCACCCGGCGGGGGATGCTCTGGCCGAAAAGTTCCGGACCATCGACTTCCAGCCTATGGAACTGCCGGTGCTCTTCAACTGCCTGGGCCATGAGATGAATGCGGGAGATTCCATCCCCGCCCTGCTGGAAAAGCAGGTGCAGAGCAGCGTCTACCTGGAGGACACCATCCGCCGTCTGGCCGAGCTGGGCGTGGATACCGTCGTCGAGGTAGGCCCGGGCAAGACCATCTCCGGCTTTGTGAAAAAGACCGTGGGCAGCGCCATCACCTGCCTGAACATCGAGACGATGGCCGACTTCACCGCCGCCGTCGCCGCCCTCAAGGAGGCCCGGGCATGAGCGAAGCTGAGAACATCCGCCGCGCCGCCCTGGTCACCGGGGGCGGGCGGGGCATCGGTCGGGCCATCTGTCTGGCCCTGGCCGCCCAGGGCTACAACGTGGCGGTGAACTACGCCGCCAGCTCCGCCGCCGCGGAGCAGACCGCCGCCGACTGCCGCGCTTACGGCGTGGAGGCCGTGGCCCTGCAGGGGGACGTCACCGACCCCGCCGCCTGCCAGACCCTGGTGGATACGGCGGCCAAGACCTTCGGCCGTCTGGACGTGCTGGTGAACAACGCCGGCGTCACCGCCGACAAGCTGATCCTGCGCATGCAGCCGGAGGATTTCGACAAGGTCATCAACGCCAACCTGAAGGGCGCCTTCTTCTGCTGCAAGGCCGCCTGCAAGCTGATGATGCGCCAGCGGTACGGCCGCATCGTCAACATCAGCAGCGTGGTGGGCCTGCACGGCAACGCGGGTCAGGCCAACTACGCCGCCAGCAAGGCGGGGCTCATCGGCCTGACCAAGAGTCTGGCCAAGGAGTTCGCCGCCCGGAATGTCACCGTCAACGCGGTGGCCCCCGGTTTCATCGCCACCGACATGACCAACGCCATGACCGACGCCGCCAAGCAGGCGGCCATGGCCGGCATCCCGGCGGGGCGCATCGGCGCGGCGGAGGATGTGGCCAATGCGGTGGCCTTTCTGGCCGGCGAGAACGCCGCCTACATCACCGGACAGGTGCTGTGCGTGGACGGCGGGATGGGCATGTAACTCCCCTGGCGGGGCAAAAGGGGGAACAGCCCCGCACGGCAATTGCCTAACGGGTCTATTCCCCCTCTTGGACACCCCTTCGACAAAATTTCGCACCGAACCGCGCACTCGCCGCACAGCGGCTCGCACACAATTCGGCGCAAAATTTCCCTGGCGGTGTTCCCGTCGTCGGCGCATGTCCGCCGACGGGAACGGATTTGAAAATTCGGGGAACAGCCCCGCACGTTGCGGTAGCCGGGTCCTGTTCCCCAAAATATACGCGGGCATTGCGGGCCCGCGGAACCCATCGTTTTGGCACTGAGGTAATTTGTATATAAAGGATAGCGAGGTTTCCCATGGAAAAACGCAGAGTCGTCATCACCGGCCTGGGCACGGTCAACCCCACCGGCAACACGGTGGCCGAAAGCTGGGCCGCCATCAAGCAGGGGGTGTGCGGCGTGGGGCCCATCACCCACTACGACACCACCAACAGCAAGGTCAAGGTAGCCGCCGAAGTCAAGGACTTCGACCCCGCCGTGCGCGTGGACAAGCGGGAAGCGCGCAAGATGGCCCGATTCACCCAGTTTGCGGTGGCCGCTGCCGCCGAAGCCATGGCCGATTCCGGCATTGATATGGAAACCACCGACGCCAGCCGGTTCGCCACCATCATCTCCAGCGGCATCGGCGGCCTGCCCACCATCGAGGAGGAGCACGCCAAGGGCGAAGCCAAGGGTTTTGACAAGGTCAGCCCCTTCTTTGTGCCCATGTCCATCGCCAACATGGCGGCGGGCCAGGTGGCCATCCGCTTCGGCCTCAAGGGCATGTGCACCAGCCCGGTCACTGCCTGCGCCGGCGGCACCAACGCCATCGGCGACGCCTTCCACCGCATCCGGGACGGGTACGAGGACCTGGCCATCTGCGGCGGCGCCGAAAGCTGCATCAGCCCTCTGGGCGTGGGCGGCTTCACCAGCATGAAGGCCCTGAACACCACCGAGGACCCCACCCGCGCCTCCATCCCTTTTGACGCAGAGCGGGGCGGCTTTGTCATCGGCGAGGGCGCCGGTATGCTGATCCTGGAAGAACTGGAACACGCCAAAGCCCGGGGCGCCAAGATCTACGCCGAGGTGGTGGGCTACGGCGCCAACTGCGACGCCTACCACTTCACCGCTCCCGCCCCCGGCGGGGTGGGCGGTGCGGACTGCATGCGTCTGGCCCTGAAGGACGCCGACCTGGCCCCCGAGGTCATCGGCTACATCAACGCCCACGGCACCAGCACCCACCTGAACGATTCCTGCGAGACCGCCGCCATCAAGGCGGTGTTCGGGGAGCACGCCTACAAGCTCCATGTGTCCAGCACCAAGTCCATGACCGGCCACCTGCTGGGGGCCGCCGGCGGGGTGGAGGGCGTCTTTACCGCCCTGGCCCTGCACGAAGGCTACCTGCCCGCCACCATCGGCCTGCAGGTCCCCGACCCGGAATGTGACCTGGACTACCTGCCGGGCCACGGTCTGGAAGAACAGGTGGACTACGCCCTGAGCGACAGCCTGGGCTTCGGCGGACACAACGCCGCCGTCATCTTCAAGCGCTGGGAGGGCTGAAACCATGGCCATTGTTGCAAATGATCCGCCGCGGGTGCTTTCGGCCTCCCAGATCGCGGAAATCCTGCCCCATCGGTATCCCTTCGCCCTGGTGGACCGCATCACCGACTACCAGCCCGGCCAGTGGGCCCGGGGCATCAAGTGCGTGAGCATGAACGAACCCTTTTTCCAGGGGCATTTTCCCGGTCAGCCGGTGATGCCCGGGGTGCTCATTCTGGAAGCCCTGGCCCAGTGCGGCGCCGTGGCCGCCCTCAGTGAGGAGGGCGCCAAAGGCAAGCTGGCGCTGTTCGGCGGGGTGAAGAACGCCCGGTTCCGCCGTCAGGTGGTGCCCGGGGACGTGCTGACCCTGGAATGTGAACTGGTGGAACGCCACGGGCCTGTGGGCGTTGGCAAGGCGACGGCCTGGGTGGACGGTGTGCGCGCCGTCAACGCCGAGCTGACCTTTGCCATCGTCGACCGGGAGAACGCCCAGTGACCACACAGGGCTGTTCAATCGCGCCGAAACATGGTATACTGACCTGTAAGGATACAAAACAGATCCGGGCGGCCATACGTCTGCGCCGCGCCCGCGGCACGGCGTCCCGCGCCCCCGATCCCCAGGAGGTTTTTGCCATGCTGGACCAGGCCTTTGAACAGGTGTATACCAAGTTCAAGCTGCATTTTTACAAACAGGTTTTCAACAAGTTTGCCACCCGCGAAGCCACCTTGACCACCGTGGAATCCTTCTGCATGGAGGTCATCATGGCGCTGGGCAGCCCGACCATCGCGGAGTTTTCCAACATGATGAACCTGTCCACCCCCAACGCCGCCTACAAGATCAACAATCTGGTGAAGAAGGGGTATGTGAAGAAGGTGCAGTCGGAGACCGACAAGCGCGAATACCACCTGTACCCCACCCGCAAGTACATTGATTATTACAGCATCAGCTATGCCTATCTGCAGAAGGTGGTGGACCGGGCCAAGCAGCGGTTCACCATGGAGGAACTGCAGAGCCTGGAGCGGATGCTGCGCATCGTCTCGGACGAACTCATGCCCGAGATTCCGCTGCCTGCCCGTTCCACCGAGGCAAAGCCGGAATAAATTCTTTCTTTTGACATTCTCATCTCTATTCTCTCTTCAAATAAGGCAAAGGCTCCCCGTCAAGGGGAGCCTTTCGTAGTTGTATGGCAGTCTGCCGGGGGAACGGCATCTAGCCGTTGGGTTGTTCCTTTTTGGCGGTGTAAATTTAGGTAGCAACCTCTAGATTGCCGCTGAACGCGGCCGCCAATTTCGGAAACAACGCTGCGCGTTGCTTGCCCCTGTGGGGCAAACCGCCACCGTTTCGATGCGGTGGACGCCGACCAGGGCTGCGGCCCTGGACCCGGGGAGTGCGGCCACCTACCGACGGCCTACTCAGGCCCTGGGGGGCCTGAGCAAGGAATTGATTTTTAATGGCGTGACCAGCAGGTTGGTTATAAAGTGGGAGAGCGTGGCTGGGCTGGGTACAACCTGACCGGAAGGTTTCCTGCCAGCATCCGTAACCGGGCAATGGTATTAAATCCATTCCTTGTTCACCGGCCCCCAGGCCGGTGAATAGGCCGTCGTCAGGTGGCCGCATCTCGGGGTCTGGGGCCGCAGCCCCAGCCGGCGGCCGCCGCATCGGAACGGCGGGCCCTTTTCGCTTCCTTTTCGGGCACGAAAAGGAAGGACTATCCCGCCAGCAGCCGCTCGCGGATACACATAGGACCTTTCCCCTCCATAAGATCAACCAAAAAAGGAGAGAACCTTCCGGTCCTCTCCTTTTTGTATAACTGGCAGATAAATATTACAGATTGAAATACCGCTTGGCGTTGTAGTAGCTGATGCCTTCCACGATCTTCTTCAGGGACTTTTCGTCGTTGGGATACTGGCCGTTCTCCACCCAGTTGCCGATGAGGTTGCACATCAGGCGGCGGAACAGCTCGTGGCGGGTGTAGCTCAGGAAGCTGCGGCTGTCGGTGAGCATGCCAATGAAGTTGCCCAGCAGGCCCAGGCGGGCCAGGGTCTTCATCTGCTGGTACATGCCGTCGTCGGTATCGCAGAACCACCAGGCGCTGCCCAGCTGGATCTTGCCCGGGACCTCGTCATCCTGGAAGGCGCCCAGAATGGTGCCCAGCATGTCGAAGTCGGCGGGGTTCAGGCTGTACAGGATGACCTTGGGGCATTCGCCTGTCTCGGTCAGGGCGGACAGCAGGCTGCTGATGGAAGCGCTGCCGTCGGTCACGGCGATCATGTCAAAGCCGGTGTCGGGGCCCAGCTTCTTGTACATGCGCTGGTTCACGTTGCGCAGGCAGCTGTAATGGATCTGCATGACCACGTTGTACTTCTTGTACAGGCGGCCCATCTTGATGAGCAGGTAGGTGATGTACTCGTCGCACTCCTGCTTGGTCAGGGTCTCACCGGCCATGGCCTTCTTGAAGGCGGCGGTGGCCTTGTCCACGTCGGTCTCCACAAACGGCACATAGTCCAGGCCGTGGTCGGCGGCGCGGCAGCCCATCTTCACAAAGAACTGCAGCCGCTCATCCAGGGCGGACACCACGCAGTCGGCGCAGGCGAACTTGCGGCCCACCACGTTTTCCAGCTGGTGGATGTACTCCGCAAAACCGGCCTTGTGGATGTTCACGGCCTTGTCCGGGCGGAAGGAAGGCGCCACCACCACCTTGATGGAAGGATCGTTCTTGATCTTCTCATGCCATTCCAGGCTGTCGATGGGATCGTCGGTGGTGCCCACCATGGCCACGTTGCTCTGGGCGATCAGGCCGCGCACGGTCATGTTGGGGTCGTGCTGCAGCTTGTCGTTGCACAGGTTCCACACCTCTTCGGCGGTGTCGCCGTTGAGCACGCCCTCATACCCGAAATACTTCTTCAGTTCCAGGTGGCACCAGGTATACATGGGGTTGCCGATGGCCATTTCCAGGGCTTCGGCAAACTTCTGGAAGCGTTCACGGTCGGGCTTGTCGCCGGTGATGTACTCTTCCGGCACGCCGTTGGAACGCATGACGCGCCACTTGTAGTGGTCGCCGAAATAGTAGTCCGACCCGTCGGCCAGGACCTGATGGCCGCCCAGCCACACCTGGGCGATGTTCTCAAAGCGGCGGTCCTCGTAGATCTCCTGCGGGGGAATGTGGCAGTGGTAGTCCACGATGGGCAGCGATTCGGCGTAGTCGTGGTACAGGTGCTGCGCGGTCTTGGTTTCCAGCAGGAAATCCTTGTCCATAAATGCTTTCATAAACCGGTACTCCTTTGTTGACCTTGGCATTCTGCCGCCCGAAAAGGAACGGATCATGCACCGTTCGGGCAGCATAATATAACATAACCTGCTACCATTATACAAAGGATTGACCGGCGGAACAAGTTGCAAAAATTGCCCAGAACCCGAAATATCTGCCAAAAATTCAAGGTACTGCTTGTGCAAAACGCAGAAACACCGAAATGCCCTGGCAGATGCGCAAAATATGTTCGTTCCTGCCGGAATGAATCTTGACGGGCCTGCCCAAAAAACATAGAATAGGGGTGATATTGAGCGTCTATTGGTCACGGCGCATCCGGTGCCGCGGCATGGGCAGGGCGCGAATTTTGCGAACGTAAGGAGAGCAATTCACATGGAAACCTTGAACTACCAAGTCCTGGAAAAATCCGGCTACAAGGGCTACGTCCTCAAGGACGCCCCGGAAAAGGTCCTGCAGTTTGGCGAGGGCAATTTCCTGCGTGCATTCGTTGATTACTGGTTCGATGTCTCCAACGAGAAGGTGGGCTGGAACGGCAAATGCTGCCTGGTGCAGCCCATCGCCCCCGGTCTGGCCAAGCTCATCAACGACCAGCAGGGTCTTTACACCCTGTACCTGCGCGGCCGCCAGAACGGCGAAAAGGTGGACGCCAAACGGGTGATCTCCAGCGTGTCCCGCTGCCTGAACCCCTATGAAAAGGAAGACTATGATGCCATGATGCAGGTGGCGGTCTCGGACGAGCTGGAGTACATCGTCTCCAACACCACCGAAGCCGGCATTGTCTATGACCCGGCCTGCCAGCAGACGGACTGCCCGCCGGCCTCCTTCCCGGCCAAGCTGACCCAGGTGCTGTATGCGCGCTACAACGCCAAAAAGCCCGGTGTGGTGGTGCTTTCCTGCGAGCTGATCGACAACAACGGCAAGGAACTGCTCAAGTGCGTGAACCAGTACATCGACCAGTGGGGCCTGGACGACGGCTTCCGGAAATGGGTCAATGAGGACTGCACCTTCTGCTCCACCCTGGTGGACCGCATCGTGCCCGGGCGCATCCGGGACGCTGCCGAGGTGGCCCGTCTGGAAGAGGAGAACGGCTACCACGACGAGCTCATCGACGTGGGCGAGATCTTTGGCGTCTGGAACATCGAAGGTCCGGCCTGGCTGGAGGACAAGCTCCCCTTCAAGGCCGCGGGGCTCAACTGCCCGGTGGTGCCGGACGTCACCCCCTACAAGAAACGCAAGGTCCGCATCCTCAACGGTGCCCACACCGGTTTTGTGCTGGGCGCCTATCTGGCGGGCTTTGACATCGTGCGGGACTGCATGCACGACGACGTCATCCGCGGCTTCATGAACAAGATGCTGCTGGAAGAGGTGGTGCCCATCCTGCCTCTGGACCAGGAGGACTGCAAGCAGTTCGCCGCTGCGGTGGAGGACCGCTTCAACAACCCCTTCGTGAACCATGAGCTCATGAGCATCAGCCTGAACTCCACCTCCAAGTGGCGGGCCCGGAACATGCCCTCCCTGCTGGAATATGTGGAGAAAAACGGCACCCTGCCCACCTGCCTGAGCATGGGTCTGGCCGCCTACATCGCCTTCTATTCCAACGACATCCAGGGCCTGACCGACAAGGGCCTGGTGTGCAAGCGGGCCAAGGGCAACGAGTACACCGTCAGTGACGACCGCTGGGTGCTGGAATTCTACAACGCCCACAAGGACGACGACATCCCCACCCTGGTGCACGCCGTCATGACCAACGAGCAGATGTGGGGCCAGGACCTGACCGCCGTGCCCGGTTTTGAGCAGCGCACCGTGGAAAACCTGACCAAGATCCGCACCGAAGGCGCCAAGGCGGCTTATGCGGCCTGCCTGTAAGCAGGAAATCTGAGGGAACCTTCCCAAAACCTCCCCTGTGCAAGGGGAGGTGCCGCGCAGCGGCGGAGGGGTCGTGAACTTTCTCTTGCTTCTTGTTTCCTGGCAAGCGGGTGCTTGCAGGAGTGTCCTTCCTTTTTGTCACCAAAAAGGAAGCGAAAAAGTGCCACCGTTTCGATGCGGTGGACGCCGACCAGGGCTGCGGCCCTGGACCCGGGGATGCGGCCACCTGACGACGGCCTACTCAGGTCCTGGGGGACCTGAGCAAGGAATGGATTAAAATGGCGTGGCCAAAAGGCCCCAGGTAAAACGAAAGAGCGCAACCGGGCTGGGTGTGACATTGCCGTGGACTTCTTGTTGGCATCCGTTACCGGGAAATGGTTTTAAATCATTTTCCTTGTTCACCGGCCCCCAGGCCGGTGAATAGGCCGTCGTAAGGTGGCCGCATCCTGGGGTCTGGGGCCGCAGCCCCAGCCGGCGGCCGCCGCATCGGAACGGCGGGCCCTTTTCGTTTCCTTTTCGGGCACGAAAAGGAAAGACTTCCCGGCAGACTACCGTCTGCCCGCAAACCAAAACCAGGCGGCCCGTCCCGGGCCGCCTTTCTCAAAACAACAGAAATAAGGAGGATCAACCATGCCGCTGACCATCCATATCAACCCCCTGGACAACGTGGTGGTGGCCCTGCATCCCATCCCCGCAGGCACCCCGGTGCCGGTGGAGGGCGTGGGCACCGTCACCGCTGCCGAAGACATCCCCCAGGGCCACAAAATGGCCATCCGCCCCATCAAGGCGGGGGAGAACGTCATCAAGTACGGCTTTGCCATCGGCCATGCCACCGCCGACGTCCAGCCCGGGACCTGGATGCACACCCACAACGTCAAAACCAACCTGTCCGGGGAACTGGAATACACCTATAACCCCAAACTGAACTACCCCGCCCCCGTGGCGCCCGAAACCTTCATGGGCTTCCGCCGCAGGGACGGCCGTGCGGCCATCCGCAACGAGATCTGGATTATCCCCACCGTGGGCTGCGTCAATGACTGCGCCAAGACCCTGGTGCGGGAGAACCAGGACCTGGTCACCGGCACCATCGACGGGCTGTATACCTTCACCCATCCCTTCGGCTGCTCCCAGACCGGCCACGACCACGCCCAGACCCGCAAACTGCTGGCTGCCCTGGTACGCCATCCCAACGCGGCGGCGGTGCTGGTGCTCAGCCTGGGGTGCGAGAACCTGACCCACGACCAGTTCGTGGCCGAGATCGGGGACTATGACCCCGAACGGGTCAAGTTCCTCACCTGCCAGGATGTGGAGGACGAGCTGGCCGCCGGCCGGCAGATCCTGCAGGAGCTGGCCGCCTACGCCGGACAGTTCCACCGGGAACCCATCCCCGCCAGCGAGCTGGTGGTGGGCATGAAGTGCGGCGGTTCGGACGGGCTTTCGGGCATCACCGCCAACCCCACCATCGGCCGGTTCAGCGATATGCTGGTGGCCCGGGGCGGTTCCACCGTCCTCACCGAAGTGCCCGAGATGTTCGGCGCCGAGGGCTTCCTCATGGACCGCTGCCGCAACGAGGAAGTTTTCCACAAGGCTGTGGAAATGATCAACGGCTTCAAGGAATACTTCATCGCCCACAATGAGGTGGTGTATGAAAATCCCAGCCCGGGCAACAAGCAGGGGGGCATCACCACCCTGGAGGACAAGTCCTGCGGTTGTGTCCAGAAAGGCGGCACCGCCCCCATCATGGACGTCATCGGCTACGGTGACGCCGTCACCACCAAGGGGCTGAACATGCTCTACGGCCCGGGCAACGACCTGGTCTCCGCCACCGCCCTCACCGCCGCCGGCGCCCACCTGATCCTGTTCAGCACCGGCCGGGGCACCCCCTTCGGCGCTCCCGCCCCCACCCTGAAGGTGTCCACCAACAGCCAGCTGGCCGCCAAAAAGAAGAACTGGATCGACTACAACACCGGCGTCATCGCCGATGGGGAAAAGACCATCGATGAGACCGCCCAGGGCCTGTATGACCTGGTGCTGGAAGTGGCCAGCGGCAAAAAGACCAAAGCCGAGGAGAAAGGTTTCCGGGAAATTTCTATTTTCAAAGACGGCGTGGTGCTGTAAAATAGAGGCAGGAAATCAAAAAGGAGGCTTTCTGCCATGTCCACTCTCACCAGCGGCACCTACGAAAAATACGGCGTACAGTACGCCACCCTCACCCTCACCGACGGCGACTACGCCCTGACCGTCACCCCCGAAAAGGGAGGTATGGCCACCAGCTTCACCAAGGCGGGGGAGGAATACCTCTGGCTGCGGGACAAGAACTTCGAGTCCACCGACCGTCCCCGCTGTGGCATTCCCATCCTCTTCCCCAGCTGCAGCAAGCCGGATGGCGGCGTGCACATCTTTGACGGCGCCGCCTATCCCATGGAAGTCCACGGCTTCGCCGACCTGCTGCCCTGGCAGGTGAAGAAGGCGGACGATGCCGCCATCGAGCTGACCCTGGCCCCCAACGGCCTGACCAAGTTCGTCTATCCCTTCGACTTCCTGCTCACCATGCGCTACACCCTGGAAGGCGCCACCGCCACCCTGGCCCTGACCGTTGAGAACACCGGCGCCAAGGTGCTGCCCTTCAGCGTGGGCTTCCACCCCTATTTCAGCGTGAGCAAGCTGGAAAACGTGGCCTTCCACATCGACGCCGCCACCTGCTCCGAGGATGCCAAGGGCGAACAGCCCGCCGCCGTGCAGCCCATCACCCTGACCCGCAAGGAGGGCTCCGCCGATTCCATCCGTCTGCTCACCGGCGTCAAGACCCCCATGGTCCTCACCGATTCCGGCAACGGCCACAAGGTCACCGTGGCCTTTGACCAGGATACCTTCGGCAAGGGCGTGCTCTGGCAGCAGGATGCCGAGAGCTTCGTCTGCATGGAGCCCTGGAACGGCTGGGCCAACAGCGTCAACGAGGCCGGCAAGCACGAGGAACTGGACCCCGGGCAGAGCAAGACCTTCACCTGGAGCGTCACCATCGAGTGATTCCTCTTATACCGTAAAAAAGCAGGCTTCCCAGGGCGGGAAGCCTGCTTTTGCTTTATCGCTTTCCCCGCCAGGCGCGGCGGTAGTCGGTGGCGGTCTGGCCCTCCGCGGCCCGGAAACGCCGGGTGAAGTAGGCCTGTTCCCGGAACCCGCACCCCGCGGCGATCTGCCCCAGGGTCAGGTCGGTGTAGCGCAGCATCTGCTTGGCCATGTCGATGCGGGCGGATAGCCGGCAGTCCAGGATGGTCTCCCCGTATCGCTGCTTGAAACTGCGGGCAAGATAATACTTGCTCAGGTAAAACCGGGCGGCCAGCTCGTCCAGGGAGAAGTTTTCGGTGCAGTGGGCAATGACGTAGGCCCGCACCTCCTCCAGGCGGGCGGCTGCCGGGGCGGTGTCGCTGCCGCCCCGGGCCCGGTCTGCCAGAATGCCCGCCAGCAGCGCCGCCACCTCGGCGGAAGCTTCCAGCTCGGCGGTGGCGTCCCACCGTCGGGCCAGGTCCAGCACCGCGTCCAGGCGGCGGGCCGGGGCGCCGGTGTCGGCGGGGGTGAACACCGGACTGCCCCCGGCGGCAAACAGCTTGTAAAAGGCCGGGGCGCTGCGGCCGTTGAAATGCACCCACCGCAGTTCCCAGGGGTCGTCGTCGGCGCTGCGGTAGCCGTGGGGGCGGCGGCAGTCCACCCAGAAACACTGCCCCGCGTGCAGCGGCCACACCCGGCCGTCGTACTGCAATTGTCCGCTGCCCGCCGCCACCTGCACGATGAGGAAACTGTCCAGGCTGCTGCGCTGGGTGCCCCCGTGGCTCTGCACCAGCCGGATGTGTCCGGCCTCCTGCAGGAAGAAGAGGTTCTGGCGGGCAAAGGCGGAGGGGGTCAGGATGACCCGCAGGCTGGACGGGTCATAAAAAGGGGGAAAGGAACTGTACTCGGGCAAACCAACACCTCCCATAAGGGCAGAGCAATATCGTGCAAAAACAACGGCAAGATATTCCCTTGCCAAGGCCTGTTAAAACCATTATACTGGATGGCAAGCGAAAAGCAAGGGCAAAGTGCGCCGTTTTGACGCCCCGGGCCCCGACGCAAGAAAATACAACCCCGCCGCCCGGCGGCCGGGGCAAAGGCAAAAAGGAGTCAGACTATGAAAAAAGCCCTCATCACCGGTGTCACCGGACAGGACGGCAGCTATCTGGCCGAGTTCCTCATTGAAAAAGGCTACGATGTACACGGCATGATCCGCCGTTCCAGTGTGGACTACCGGGAGCGCATCGCCCACCTGGAAGGCCATCCCCAGTTCCATCTGCATTACGGCGACCTGGGGGATTCCATCAGCCTGGTGAAGATCATCGCCGAGGTGCGCCCGGACGAGATCTACAACCTGGCGGCCCAGAGCCATGTGCAGGTCAGCTTTGACGTGCCGGAATACACCGCCGACGTGGTGGCCACCGGCGTGCTGCGGGTGCTGGAAGCGGTGCGGGTCTGCGGTCTGGAAAAGACCTGCCGCATCTACCAGGCATCCACCAGTGAGCTGTACGGCAAGGTGGAGGAAGTTCCCCAGAACGAAAAGACTCCCTT
This sequence comes from Subdoligranulum sp. DSM 23681, assembly GCF_057005535.1. Lineage (NCBI taxonomy): Bacteria > Bacillati > Bacillota > Clostridia > Eubacteriales > Oscillospiraceae > Subdoligranulum > Subdoligranulum sp. DSM 23681. The sequence goes on from NZ_CM168050.1 coordinate 1,584,741, forward strand.
CCATCCTTACAGCCCCTACGCTGTGGCCAAGCAGTACGGTTTCTGGATCGTGAAGGAATACCGGGAAGCTTACCACATGTACTGCTGCTCCGGCATCCTGTTCAACCATGAATCCGAGCGCCGGGGCGAGACCTTCGTCACCCGCAAGATCACCTTGGCGGCGGCCCGCATCGCCCAGGGCAAGCAGGACAAGCTGTATCTGGGCAACCTGTCCAGCCTGCGGGACTGGGGCTATGCCAAGGACTATGTGGAGTGCATGTGGCTGATCCTGCAGCAGGACAAGCCGGATGACTTCGTCATCGCCACCGGCGAGCAGCACAGCGTGCGGGAGTTCTGCACTCTGGCTTTCCGGGAAGTGGGCATTGAACTGGAGTTCCAGGGCGAAGGTATGGAGGAAAAGGGCATCGACAAGGCCACCGGCAAGGTGCTCATCGAGGTCAGCCCGGACTTCTACCGTCCCACCGACGTGGTCAATCTGTGGGGGGATCCCACCAAGGCCAAGACCGAGCTGGGCTGGAACCCCACCAAGACCAGCTTCGAGGAACTGGTCCGCCTGATGGTCCGCAGCGACATGCGCAAGGTGGCCGTGGAACGGGCCGAAGAGAATGTGGACCTGTATAAGATCGAAGCCCTGGAGAAGGGCGTGCGGAAGTAATTTCCGATTTGGCTGTGGGGCTGCCGGGGGAACGGCAGGTTGCCGTTTAGTCCTTCCTTTTCGTGCCCGAAAAGGAAGCGAAAAGGGCCCGCCGTTCCGATGCGGCGGCCGCCGGCTGGGGCTGCGGCCCCAGACCCCGAGATGCGGCCACCTTACGACGGCCTATTCACCGGCCTGGGGGCCGGTGAACAAGGAATGGATTTAAAAACCATTTCCCGCAAGCTGCTGCTAATGGCAGGCTATGGGTTGCCAGCTGCTTTCCCGTACGGATTTTAAAAAATTTTCCTTGCTCAGGTCCCCCAGGACCTGAGTAGGCCGTCGTCAGGTGGCCGCACTCCCCGGGTCCAGGGCCGCAGCCCTGGTCGGCGTCCACCGCCTCGAAACGGTGGCGGTTTTTCCGTCGCTTTTTGGCGGCAAAAAGCGACAACTTCCCGGCAAGCAGCCGCTTGCCGATAAAGCCACAGCACTACGGTGGCGGTTTTTCGGTTCCTTTTTGACGCCAAAAAGGAACAACTCTCCCGCAAGCGCCCGCTTGCCCAAGAACCAGCAACCTTTTCTCTCATAAAGGAAATACCCAGAAAGGAAGTCTTACCTCATGATGGACAAAAATGCCAAGATTTATGTGGCGGGCCACCGCGGCATGGTGGGCAGCGCCATCCTCCGTGAACTGCAGCGTCAGGGCTACACCAACATCATCACCCGCACCCACAAGGAACTGGACCTGACCCGGCAGGACGCCGTGGAAGCCTTCTTTGCCGAGGAAAAGCCGGAATACGTCTTTCTGGCGGCGGCAAAAGTGGGCGGCATCGTGGCCAACGAGGAAGCCCTGGCCGATTTCATGTACGACAACATGACCCTGGAGATGAACGTCATCCACTCTGCCTGGAAGAACGGCTGCAAGAAGCTGGAATTCCTGGGCTCCAGCTGCATCTATCCCCGCATGGCGCCCCAGCCCATGAAGGAGGACTGCCTGCTCACCTCCGCCCTGGAAAAGACCAACGAGGCCTACGCCCTGGCCAAGATTTCGGGCCTGAAATACTGCGAGTACCTGAACCGTCAGTACGGCACCGACTACATCAGCGTCATGCCCACCAACCTGTACGGCCCCAACGATAACTACCATCCCACCCACAGCCATGTGGTGCCCGCCCTCATCCGCCGCTTCCACGAAGCCAAGGAGCAGAACCTGCCCTATGTCACCTGCTGGGGCGACGGCAGCCCCCTGCGGGAATTCCTGTATGTGGACGACCTGGCCAACCTGTGCGTCTTTTTGATGAACAACTACTCCGGCAACGAGACGGTGAACGCCGGTACCGGCAAGGAACTGACCATCAAGGAACTCACCGAGCTGGTGGCCAAGGTGGTGGGCTATACCGGCGAGATCCGCTGGGATCCCTCCAAGCCCAACGGCACCCCCCGCAAGCTGCTGGACGTGAGCAAGGCAACCAAGCTGGGCTGGACCTACAAGACCGAGCTGGAGGACGGCCTGCGGCTGGCCTATGAGGACTTCCTCCACAATCCCATGCGCGCCGAGCGCTGATAAAACTGTTCCCACGGGAGAAAGGCGGACACCCCTTATGAATCTGATCCTTCTTTCCGGCGGCAGCGGCCAGCGGCTCTGGCCCCTGTCCAACAACATCCGGTCCAAACAGTTCGTACCCCTGCTGAAGAACGGCAAGGGCGAGTACGAGAGCATGGTCCAGCGGGTCTACCGCCAGATCAAGCAGGCCGACCCCCGGGCCAACATCGTGGTGGCCACCGGCAAGCGGCAGGTCAGCACCATCAAGAACCAGCTGGGGGGCAAGGTCAGCGTCTGTGTGGAACCCTGCCGGCGGGATACCTTCCCGGCCATCGTGCTGGCCTGCACCTACCTCACCGACGTCATGGGCGTGCACCCCGACGAGCCGGTGGTGGTCTGCCCCGTGGACCCCTATGTGGACGACACCTATTTTGCGGCGGTGAAGCAGATGGCCCGTCTGGCCGGACCGGAAAACCCCCACGCCGCCAACCTGACCCTCATGGGCATCGAGCCCACCTATCCCAGCGCCAAATTCGGCTACATCATCCCCAAAAGCACCGACCCGGTGAGCCGGGTGTCCAGCTTCAAGGAAAAGCCGGACGAAGCCACCGCCGCCGCCTACATTGCAAAAGGCGCCCTGTGGAACGGCGGGGTCTTTGCCTTCCGGCTGCGGTATCTTCTGGCCATCGCCCACAAACAGCTGGATTTCCGGGGCTTTGCGGATCTGCAGGCCAACTACGGGATGCAGAAGCGGATCAGCTTTGACTACGCCGTGGCCGAAAACGAGCCGGACATCGCGGTCATGCGCTACGCCGGCCAGTGGAAGGACGTGGGCACCTGGAACACCTTCTGCGAGGTCATGGCCGACCCGGCCATCGGCAAGGTGCAGATGGACGAAACCTGCGAAAACCTCAACGTCATCAACCAGCTGAACATCCCCATCATCTGCATGGGCTGCAAGGATATGGTGGTGGCGGCGTCCAGCGACGGCATCCTGGTCAGCGACAAGGGCCGGTCCAGCCACATCAAACCCTTTGTGGAACAGGTGGAAGGGGAGGCCCGCTTTGCGGAAAAGAGCTGGGGTTCCTTCACCATTCTGGACGTGCAGCCCCAGGCCACCACCATCCGCATCGTGCTGAACCCCGGGCATCAGCTGACCTACCACAGCCATGAACACCGGGACGAGGTCTGGACCATCGTGGACGGCATGGGCCGCACCGTCATTGACGGGGACCAGCGCCCGGTGCGCCCCGGGGACGTGGTGACCATGCCCGCCGGCGTGCGCCATACCCTCATGGCCGACACCCGCCTGGAAGCCATCGAGGTGCAGATCGGCGCCGAGATCGACGTGGCGGACAAGCAGAAATACGAACTGTAAAGAAACAGAAAATAATACAAAATAAAAAAATCGCCGTCGGCGGACATGCGCCGGCGACGCTCCGAGAACGCAAAAGGACAGCCCCCCGCAAGGGGCTGTCCTTTTGCTTTGGCAGATAGGGGGGAAACAATCTTCCCCGACACCCCGGCCCGAAGGCCGGGGGCGGGGCAGACAGAAGGAAACTTATTCGTTCACCAGCACCCGCATCTCGTAGGGCTGCAGCCACAGGTCCCGCACATCGGCCGCGGCGCCGGTGCGCCGGTCGCGGTAGGTGCCGTCCAGGGCGTCCAGCCACAGGTGCTGGGGTTCGGCGGTGAAGTTGAACACCCCCGCCAGGGTGCGGCCGGAATCCAGCCGGCGCACAAGGCCCAGCACCCCGTTGTTGTGGGTGTCCCAGGTGGTGAACCAGGCATCCGGGCCGAAGCAGGGGTCGCTGCGCAGTTCCCGCAGCGCTTCCAGCCCCTGCCACAGTTCGTTCTGCAGGGTGCCCGGTTCGCTGCGCTTGGCGGCGTTGTCCCAGTTGAATCTGGTGCGGTGCAGGTTGCGGCTGTCCTCCGCCAGGTCGGGGTCATTCTTGTAGCCCCAGCCGTTGAGCTGGCCGATCTCGTCCCCGCTGTTCAGCATGGGGAAGCCCTTGAAGAAGGCCATGGCCCCGTGCATCAGCAGGTCCCGGCGCAGCGCGGTCTGCAGGGCGGCTTCGCTGCCCTGTTCCAGGGCCTGCTCCACCCCGCACAGGCTGGCGGTGGTGCCGCAGCTGCGGGCGTCCCGGGTGGCGGGGTCGTAGTTGTACACCTCGCCCTTGGCCCAGCTGCCCTCAAACCGGCCTTCATAGAAGTGGTAGAGGAACTCCTTGTGCAGCTGGGGGTCGATGCCCAGGTACCGCTCCACATCCTCGTCCAGGCCCCAGCCGATGTCGTCGTGGCAGCGCAGGTAGTTCACGAACCAGCACTGGGGGCCCAGGGCGTTCAGGGCGTCCAGCTGGGCTTTCAGCAGCCGCACATCCCGGGAGGCCAGGGCGCTCCACAGGTTGACCATGGTGGACACGCTGTACAGCATGTGACATTCCGGCTTGTCCGGGGTGCCGAAGTAGGCGGCCAGCTCGCGGGGGGCCATGACCACCTCCCCCTTCAGGATGACGGCGGGGCAGACGGTCTCCAGCACCATGCGGATGATCCGCACGATGGTGTGCACCTGGGGCAGGTTGCGGCAGTTGGTGCCCAGCTGCTTCCAGATGTAGGGCACCGCGTCGATGCGCAGCACCTCCACGCCCAGGTTGGCCAGGTTCAGCATGCTGCGGGTCATCTCCACCAGGACGGCGGGGTTGCGGTAGTTCAGGTCCCACTGGTAGGGGTGGAAGGTGGTCAGCACCCACTTGTGCATCTCCTCGCACCAGGTAAAGTTGCCCGGGGCGGTGTTGGGGAACACCTGGGGCACCGTCCGCTCGTACTGGTCGGGGATGGTGCGGTCGTCAAAACAGTGGTAGAAGTTCTGGTAACAGGGGTCCCCGGCCTTGGCACGGCGGGCCCATTCGTGGCTGGAAGCGGTGTGGTTCATCACAAAGTCCAGGCACAGGCTGATGCCCGCTGCCCGCAGCTTCTTGGTCAGGGCGGCCAGGTCGGCGTTGGTGCCCAGGGCGGGGTCCACCTGGTTGAAGTCCTCCACCGCATAGCCCCCGTCGTTGTGGGGATGGGGCATTTTCAGAAGAGGCATCAGGTGCAGGTAGGTCAGCTTCTGCTCCTTCAGATAGGGCAGCTTGCGGGCCAGCTTTTTCAGGTCCCCGGCAAACAGGTCGGTGTACATGGTCATGCCGAACATGTTCCCCCGGCGGTACCAGCCCGGGTCCGCCTCCCGGGCGGCGTCCAGCTTTTTCAGTTCGGGGCTGCGGGCGGCCCAGGCTTCGGCCATGGCCAGCTCCAGGGTGTTCAGGGCGTCCCGGTCATCGTACAGCTCCATGAACAGCCATTCCAGCTCGTCATGGCAGCGGGCCATACGGGCATCAAACACCCCGGTGTCCCGGCGGCGGAAAAGGGTCTCCTTGGTTGCCATTGCAAAAACAGCTCCTTTTATTCAGCGGCGTTCATCTCGGCCAGGGTGGGCATGGCGGGAATGGCCCCGTGGCGGCTGGTGGTCAGGGAGGCCGCCTTGTTGGCGTAGGCCAGCATCTCTTCCAGCTGGGGGCGGGTCAGGCCGTCCAGCGCCCCTTCCCGGCGGCACAGGCGGGCCAGAAAGGCCCCGAAGAAGGTATCTCCCGCGCCGTTGGTGTCCCCCACCGTGCAGGGCACCCCCGGCACCGTGCCGGTCATCTCCCCGAAGCGGTAGTACACCCCGTCGGCGCCCAGGGTCACCAGCACCAGCCGGATGCCCCGGTCCGCCAGGGCGGCGGTGCCGGATGCCAGGTCGGCGGTGTCGGCCATCAGGGGCAGTTCCTCGTCGGAAATTTTCAGGATATCCACCATGCCCAGGGGCTTGCGCATCCGGCGCACGGCGGTGGCCTCATCCGGCCACAGGTTGGCCCGGTAGTTGGGGTCGTAGGTCACCAGGGCCCCCAGACTGCGGGCGGTCTCGGCGGCGCAGAGGGTGGTGGTGCGGGCGGGTTCCCGGGTCAGGCTCACGCTGCCGAAATGCAGGATGCGGGCTTCCCGCAGCAGTTCCGGGGGGATCTCATCCTTCAGCAGCATGGAGTCCGCCCCCGGGTCCCGGTAGAAGGTGAAATCCCGTTCCCCCTTCTCGTCCACCGACACCACCGCCAGGGTGGTGTGCTGTTCCTCGTCCACGGCCAGGGCCCGGGCATCCACCCCGTTTTCCTCCAGCACGCTGCGCAGATACCGCCCGAAGGCGTCCTGCCCCACCTTGCTGATCAGGGCGGTGGAAGCCCCCAGCCGGGCCGCGGCCACCGCCAGGTTGGCGGGAGCACCCCCGGGATTTGCCGCAAACCGGGGGATGCCGGCCTCGTTCACGCCGGTCTGGGTCAGGTCAATGAGCACTTCTCCGATGGCAACGATGTCCATACTGATTCCTCCGTTTTCTGTGGGGTCAGGGCAGGCGGGTCAGATGCAGCTGCAGGCTGGGAGCGTCCCCGATCATGTGGGGCAGGATGTACCCCGCATACATGAGCATGCTGCCGCTGCACACCGCCCCCACCTGGCTGTCGGGGTTGTCCCCGGACTCGGGGGTTTCGGTGGTGCCGTACACCCGCAGCTCGTCCACCTTGTACAGGGCGTCCTCCTCCAGGCCTTTCAGGCACAGGTGCAGGGGACGGGCGTTGGCTTCGGGGTGGGTCAGCACCAGGCTGACCAGGCTTTCGCCCTCGGTCACCGTCTGCCAGGCCACATAGCGGGGCTGGCGGTCGGGGTCGCTCAGGCGGTAGTAATCGCCGTTCTGGATCACGTCGTAATAGCGCTGGAAGGCCTTGATCTGCTGGCGCACCTGGTCGCATTCCTCGTCGGTCAGGCGGCCCAGGTCCAGCTCATACCCGAAGGTGCCGGACATGGCCACCACCGCCCGGGTCCACAGGGGCACGGTGCGGCCGGTCTGGTGGTTGGGGCAGGCGGAAACATGGGCGCCCATGGCCGACACCGGATACCCGAAGGAGGTGCCGTGCTGGATGGTCAGCCGCTCGATGGCGTCGGTGTTGTCGCTGCACCAGATCTGGGGGAAGTAGCACAGCATGCCGGCGTCGAACCGGCCGCCGCCGCCGGCGCAGCCCTCAAACAGCACATGGGGGAAGGCGGTGGTCAGCCGGTCCAGCAGGCGGTAGACCCCCAGCATGTACCGGTGGGCCACTTCGCCCTGGCGTTCGGGGGGCAGGGCGCGGCTGTATACGTCGGACATGTTCCGGTTCATGTCCCATTTGATGTATTCGATGTGGTTCTCGGCCAGCAGGGCGCTGAGGCGTTCCACCAGGTAGTCCACCACCTCGGGGCGGCTCAGGTCCAGCACCAGCTGGTTGCGGCCCATGGCCGGACTGCGCCCGGGCAGGGTCAGGGCCCAGTCGGGGTGGGCCCGGTACAGGTCGGAATCCTCGCTGACCATCTCCGGCTCCACCCACAGGCCGAATTTCATGCCCAAGGCGTTCACCCGCTCAATGAGGGGGCGCAGGCCGCCGGGAAGTTTCTCCTCGTTCACATACCAGTCGCCCAGACCGGTGTTGTCGTCGTTGCGCTTGCCGAACCAGCCGTCGTCCAGCACCATCATCTCCACCCCCAGGGAGGCGGCCTTTTCCGCAATGCGGCAGATGGTGTCGGTGTTGAAGTCGAAGTAAGTGGCCTCCCAGTTGTTGATGAGCACCGGGCGGCGGGTATAGCGGAAGGGGCTGCGGCAGATGTTGCGCCGCAGGAACTTGTGGTAATGGCGGGACAGATCCCCCAGGCCGCCGGCGGAGCAGCAGAGGAGCACTTCGGGGGCGGTGAAGCTCTCCCCGGGTTCCAGCTGCCAGCTGAACCGCTCGTCGTGCAGGCCGCTGACCACCCGGGTCAGGCCGTTCTGGTCCACCTCCATGTCGGTGCGGTGGCTGCCGGAGTAGACCAGCATCACCCCGTAGCACAGGCCGTGGTCCTCGGTGGCGTCATGGTCGCACAGGATCACGAAGGGGTTGTGGTGGTGGCTGGACGCGCCCCGGGTGGAGGAGACGGTGGTGATGGCGGCGGGCAGGGGCGCCCGTTCCATCTTGCGCTCCATGGCGTGGCGGCCGTGGAAATGCACCAGGTCCCAGTTGCCGAAGGGCAGGTCCAGGCAGGCCGAAGCCGCCTTTTCCAGCCGCAGGGGGGCGGTGCCGGCGTTTTTCAGCCGCACTGCCCGGGTGATCACGTCCTGTTCGGCAAACACGCCGTACAGCAGTTCCAGGCACAGGCCGGTCACCGGGTCCTTCATCCGGATGCACAGGGTCTCGGCCTCGGCGCCCTCGTCGTGGGCGCAGGGCAGGCCGTCCAGGGTGTATTTGCCGGGAGTGATCTCGTGGGATTCATACAGGAAGTCCGCCCCGGCGGCGCCGTCGGGGTCCCGGACCACCAGGCAGGACAGGCGGAAGTCCCCCACGTTGCAGCCGGTGTATTCCTGGGGCAGCACGTCGGGCGAGACGCCGCGCCGCAGCCGGCAGGGGTAATAGTCCGGCGAAAAGCCGTGGTCGGCCGGGGGATACAGCTCCCGCAGGTCGCCGCGGCCGATCTTGCGGCCGTAGTACATATGCAGCAGGCGGCCCCGCTCATCCACCCGCATCTGGTAGGTGGTGTGGATGGTCTGCAGGGTGAAAGTTTGCGTTCTGGCGTCGAATTGAATGCCCATAACTCGGGTTCCTCCTGAAGAAAGAATATATAGCCAGGTGCGCCGCGCCGCCCGGGGCGGGCGTGCACCGAGTTTTCCCAAGAAAGGCGGCAGGCGGGCGGTTTGCCGCAGCCCGCCTGCCGCCGGAGGTGTCCCCCGCGGGGACGTTCAAGGGCAGGGACGGCAGCTTATTTGCCGCCGGTCATGGCGATGCCCTGGATGAACTGTTTCTGGAAAATGAGGTACAGAATGACCATGGGGATCATGGCCAGCAGGCTGCCGGCCATCAGCACGGGGAAGTTGGTGGTGTACTGACCGTTCAGGGTGGACAGGCCGGCGGACAGGGTCATCTTGTTCAGGTCGGTGTTGCAGATCAGCGGCCACATCAGGTCGGAGTACGCGAACACGGCGGTGAAGATGGCCAGGGCGGCGCAGCTGGAACCGGTCAGGGGGAACATGACCTTGGTGAAGGTCTGCCACTTGTTGCAGCCGTCCAGGTAGGCGGCTTCGGCGATCTCATTGGGGATGCCCAGGTAGGTCTGCCGCAAAAAGAAGGTGCCGAAAGCGGACACCAGGCCGGGGAAGACCAGGGCGAAGATGGTGTTGGTCAGGCCCATGTGTGCCAGCATCAGGTACTGGGGGGTGATGAAGATCTGGCTGGGCAGCATCATCTGCACCAGCACGATGCCGAAGAGCAGGTTCTTGCAGGGGAACTGCAGCTTGGCGAAGGCATAGCCGGCCATGGAGCTGAACAGCACCGCGCAGAGTACCCGGAAGACGATGAGCAGACCGGTGTTGACGTACAGGTTGACGAAGGGGAGGCTGGCCAGGGCGGTGGAGAAGTTGGAGATCTGCCAGGTGGCAGGGAAGATCTGGGGCGGGATGGCCATGGACTCGGCCTGGGTCTTGAAGCTGGTCAGGATCATCCACACGAAGGGGAAGATCATGAGCACGCTGCCCAGGATCAGCACGATGTACGTCAGCGTGGTGGAAAGTCTTTTGCTGCTTTTCATACTGGTATTCATACTTTACACCTCGTAATTGACCCACTTTTTCTGGCCCACGAACTGGATGATGGTGACGACACCGATCAGCAGCACGGTCCAGACGACGATTGCGGACGCATAGCCCTTGTCACCGGCCACGAAGCTTTCGCGGTAGAACAGGGACATCAGGCTCTGGGCGTCATTCAGCGCGGGGTTCGCTTCATCGACCATCATGTAGATCAGGTCGAAGACTTTCAGCGAGGACATCAGGCGCATGATCATGACGACGAAGAGGGTGGGCGAGACCATGGGCAGGGTGATGGAGAAGAACTGCTTGACCTTGGACGCACCGTCCAGGTCGGCGGCCTCGTACAAAGTGGCGGACACGTTCTGCAGACCGGCCAGCAGCAGCACGGCGTCGTAGCCGATGTTGCTCCAGATCTGGACGATGGCGCAGGTGAAAAGTACGATGCTGGGGTTGGTCAGCCAGCCGATATTGGCTCCCAGTACGGAGTTAATGATACCATACTGAGAGTTAAAAATCCACTTCCAGACCATGGCCACGGCGGCGGGGGCCACCACCATGGGCAGGAAGAAGATGGCCCGGAAGGTGGTGCGGCCGCGGATCTTGCTGTTCAGCAGCACGGCCACCAGCAAGGCCAGGAAGATGCCCACCGGCACGGTCAGGATGCAGAACAGGATGGTGTTCCAGGTGGCTTTCCAGAATTCGATGTTCTGGAACATCTCCACATAGTTGTCGATGCCCTCGAACTCAAACATGCCGAAGGGCTTGGACTTGGAAAAGCTCATGCGGATGGTATCAATAAAGGGCCAGATGTTCAGTACCAGCAGACCGATGATGGTGGGGGCCACCATCAGCAGGCCCCACACCGCACCGTCGCGGGCCAGTTTGGATGTCTTCTGCATGACGATGCCTCCTTATTCGTAATACTCGGCGCTGGCTTCGTTCACCGCGTCCTGCATGGCCTGCAGGCCGCTGTCCAGGTCCAGCTCACCAGTATAGATCTTCAGCAGGGTGTCGCTGACTTCGCTCTTCCACTCGGGGCGGGCGGCGTTGTTGACGCTCTGGATGCAGTAGTCGAACATGTCGATGAAGGGCTGCACGTTGATGGGGTATTCGTCGAACACGCCCACCCAGGTCTCTTCCAGGCCCTCATAGGCCGGGATGGCGGCGCCGCTTTCGCCCTGGATGCGCTGGCCTTCCTCACTGCCGAAGAACTTCAGCACGTCCTTGACGATGTCCAGGTGCTTGTTCTTGGCGCTGGTGGCGTAGCTCAGACCGTTGGAGATGGTGGCCCGACCGTCGCCGCTCAACGGGTCGGGGCAGGCGGGCAGGACCGCCACGTCCCACTTGCCCACCATGTCGGGGTAGTTCTGCAGCTCGCTCAGGATGTTCCAGTCGCCTTCCAGGAACATGGCGCCCTTCTCGGAGAAGAAGGCGGTGCCGGGGGCGGTCTCCGCAAAGTAGGTCTGGTCGGGGCACCAGTCATAGCTCTGCAGGCCGATGTAGAATTCCATGCCCTTCTTGGTGGCCGGGTCCAGGAAATTGCCCCGGGTCTTGTCCTCGGTCAGGATGCTGCCGCCGGCCTGGTACACAAAGTTCCAGTAGCCCAGTTGGTCATCGCCGTAGGCCATGTAGCCGTACTTGCCGGTGGCGTCGTAGATCTTCTGGGAAGCGTCCACCAGGTCGTCCCAGGTCCAGGTCTCGTCGGGGTAGGCCACGCCTGCCTCATCAAACATTTCCTTGTTGTACACAAGGCCCACGGTGTCCTTGTCCTTGGGCACCGCATACAGATTGCCGTCCGACCCGCTGGCGTTGGCCAGGGAAATGTCGGAAAAATGCTCCGTCTCCACAATGTCGGAGCAGTCCGCCAGCTTGCCGTTGTCGGCGTACTTCAGGATCTCGTTGGTGTGCATCCAGAAGATGTCCGGCATCTGGTTGCTCATGGCTGCCGCTTCCAGCTTGGTCCAGTACTCGTCCCAGCTGGTCACCTGCACCTCAATATGTACGTTGGGGTGCTCGGCGGTGTAGGCATCACACATGGCCTGCATGCCGTCCCGCTGGGCCACGTCCCAGATCTGGAACGTCAGGTTGACGCTGCCGTCCGAACCGCCCGAACCGCAGGCCGTCAGCCCGGTTCCCAACCCGGCTGTGACGCACGCCGCCATCAATCCGGCAAGCAACTTCCGTTTGATGTTCATAAGATGTTTTCCTCCTGTCTGATCGTTTGCAGTGGTTTTCTGCCAGCCCGGCCGGTGCGGCAGCGGCAGGGTCTTCTATGACCTTGCCAATGTGCTGAAATTTCTGGAAACTTTTTGTGCAATGTGCACTATGCACAAATTATTTCCCGATTTGATGGCTTTATTATACATTCTGACAAAGAAAGGGTGAATATCCTGCTGCCAGTTTTTATATCTCAATTTAGCGGTTTTCTGCAATTTTCGTTGAAGTCATGACGCATCAGGGTATATAATAAGAAAAAAACAAGAAAAATTACGGGGGTGGCCGGCAATGCAGCAGAATAACGATATCCAGACAGAAAACAAGCTGAAGTTTCATGTTTTCCAGGACGAGCGTTTTGTGGACCTGAACCTGTACCAGTACGGGTGGGAGCGCACCGAGCCGCTGCACTCCTACGGCCCCCATGCCCGCAACCACTATCTGTTCCATTATGTCATAGCGGGGCGGGGGGTGCTGTATGACGAGGACCAGGCCTACAAGATCGAAGGGGGGCACGGGTTCCTCATCGTGCCGGGGGTGCCCACCACCTATGTCTCCGACCGGGAGGACCCGTGGGAGTACACCTGGATCGAGTTCGACGGCCTGCGTGCCCGGGAAAGCCTGAGTCTGGCGGGGCTGAGCCGCCGCCAGCCGGTGTACACCCCCCTGAACCGGGAGGCCGGCCGCCTGCTGCAGGAGCAGATGCTCTACATCGTCAACCATCCCCAGGCCAGCCCCATCCACATCATCGGGCAGGGGTTCCTCTTCCTGGACCGGCTGGTGCAGTCCTCCTCCGCCCACCGGGAGCAGAGCCAGCGCCGGCTGCGGGACTTTTACATGAAGGAAGCCCTTTCCTTTATTGAACAGAACTACCAGCGGGACATCTCCATCGAGGAAATCGCCGCCTTCTGCGGGCTGAACCGCAGCTATTTCGGCAAGGTCTTCCGGGACACCATGGGGGAAAGCCCCCAGGCCTTCCTGCTCCACTACCGCATGGCCCGGGCGGCCCAGCTGCTGAAGGAGAGCACCCTGCCCATCAGCGCCATCAGCGCCATGGTCAGCTACGCCAACCAGCTGCATTTTTCCCGGGCCTTCAAGTCGGTGTACGGCATGGCCCCCCGGGATTACCGGACCGCCCACTTTGTCCAGCCCCAGGAAACCCCCTGACCCGCACCGGAACAAAACAGCCCCCGGGCCGCCGAAAGGCGGCCCGGGGGCTGTTTTGTCTGCAAAAGGTTCAGTCGGCGTCCCGGAAGCGCTCCACCCGCATCTTCAGGTGGTACTTCTTGCGCAGCTGGACGATGGCGTCCATCATATCGGACTTGTGGTGGGCGTCAATGGCCCCCTGGTCCCGCCAGCGGTCGATGAGCAGGACCGTCTCCGGGTCCTGGGCGGGGTAGTAGTAGGCGTAGCCCAGGTTGCCCTCCTCGGCGCGGATGCGGTCCACCAGACCGCTTTCGGTCATCTCCCGGGCAAAGTCCCGGGCGCTGCCGCTGGTCCCGGTGTAAAAGATGTGAATGGTGATGCTGCTGTTCATGCCGCGTTCCTCCGTTTCTTTTTGATGCTTCCAGTATACACCATTCCGGCGGGGATGTCTTCTTTTTTCAAATTGTGCAAAGCCCCTGCAGCGCCCGCACGGAGGTGTCGGCGGTGACATGCAGGGTCACGTCCAGCCGGGAACAGAGGCCGGCCAGCGGTTCCCCGAAATAACAGAAACTCCGGGTGACCTGCCCGCCCAGGCAGAGGCACTGGGGGCGGAATGCCCGCAAAAAGGGGTCCAGGGCGTCCCGCAGCCGGATGCCGAAGGCCGCAAAGCAGGCCAGGGCCTCCCGGTCACCCTGGGCACACAGGGCCGCCAGCTGGGCGCCCTCCAGGGGCTGCCCCAGCCGCTGGGCGCACAGGGCCATCAGGCCGCGCTTGCTGATATAGTCGTCGATGCAGCTGTCCAGAAAGGGCGCCGAATAAATATAGCCGCCGGGAGGGACCCCGGGCGAGCCCTCGGGGGCAAGGCTGTCCCCCAGACCGAAAGCACTGCCGCATCCGGTGCCGATGCACACCGCCAGGGACCGCCGGCTGCCGGCCGCGCTGCCGTACCGGATCTCGCCCAGGGCAAAGGCGGCCACATCGTTGATGAACCGGATGTCCTGCGGCGCCGGCACCCGGTCCTGCAGCCGGATGAAGAGCGCGCGGCGCAGATCCGTGCCGTACAGGGCATCGTATTTGTCCAGGCCCCGGAGCAGGCAGATTCCGTTTTCATAGTCGAACGGCCCGGGAAAGGCCAGCCGCAGCCCGCCCACCGGACCGGAGGCCCCGGAACGGGCGTCCAGCTCCCGGAATACCCGGGCAAAGTGGTCCAGCAGGGGACCGGCGTCTTCTTTTGCCTGGGCGGGAAAGTGCTGCAGGGGCGCCAGCAGAACGCCCTTGTCCACCGGAGCCCCTTTGAGCTCGGTCCCGCCCACGTCCAGACAAAGCAGGGGAGCCGCCATTTTAACGCCTTCTTTCGTTGTGATTTTACAGCCACAGTATAGCAGGCAAACAAGAATATGTAAATACATATTTGAAAATTTCTCAAATAAATTTCAGATATGTATTGACAAATGCTTCCCCGTCCCCTATGCTGTAGGTACAACAAGGCCAAGGAGGCGGACATTGTCATGATGAGAGCGGAAAAAGAGGAGACCGGGCGGTATGTGCTGTTCCCCCGGGTGAAGGCGGAGTGCCCGGAGGCCCGGGTCAGCCAGGGGGCCCCGGCTATCGGGGCGGCTCTGCGCGGGGCCATGCAGGGGCACAAGGTGCTGTGTGTGGAGTGCTATCCGGGGGTGGACCAGGAGGAGGTCCTGGCCTGCCTGCAGCCGGTGGGGGCACAGCTTGTGGTACACAGCGATGACCTGGCGTTTGAGCCGGAAAAGATGGACGCGGTCCTGGAACAGGACCTCCTGCCGGAGGACCCGGTCTTCGGCATCATGACGGTGCGGCGGCTGAAGGACTTCTTCTATCCGGACAAGATCCGGGAAGCCCGCAGCCGCATCCAGGCCGCCGACGGCCCGGTGGTGGTCTATGGGGTGGGGGCCAGCCTGGTCCACCCGGGGGATGTGCAGGTGGTGGCCGACATCACCCGCTGGGAGATCCAGCTGCGCTATCGCCGGGGGCTTTCCAACTGGCGCACTGCCCGGACCGACCTGCCCAAACTGAAAAAGTACAAGCGGGGCTTTTTTGCCGAATGGCGCTGGGCCGACCGGGAGAAGGACCATCTGCTCAACACCATGGACTTCTACCTGGATATGACCACCCAGGGCAGCCCCGCCATGGTGGACGGGGCCTCCTACCGGGAAGCGCTGCGGCAGACGGCCCGTCGCCCGTTCCGGATGGTGCCCTACTTTGACCCCGGCGTGTGGGGCGGCCACTGGATGAAGGACCATTTTGAACTGCCGGAAAACGGCAGCAACTATGCCTGGAGCTTTGACGGCGTGCCGGAGGAGAACAGCCTGCTGCTGGACTTTGGCGGCGCCCTCATCCAGACCCCGGCCCTGAACCTGGTGCTGCAGCAGCCCCGGGCGCTGCTGGGGGAGCGGGTCCACGCCCGTTTCGGCAAGGAATTCCCCATCCGGTTCGACATGCTGGACACGGTGGGCGGGCAGAACCTGTCTTTGCAGGTCCACCCTCTCACCGAGTACATCCAGAACACCTTCAACATGCGGTATACCCAGGACGAAAGCTACTATATCCTGGACGCCGGCGAGAACGCCTCGGTGTGGCTGGGGGTGAAGGAGGGGACAGACCCCGCGGCCATGGAGCGGGACCTGCGTCTGGCCCAGGCGGGGGGCGCGCCCTTCCCGGCGGAAAAGTACATCAACAACATCCCGGTGAAAAAGCACGACCATGTGCTGATCCCGGCGGGGACCACCCACTGCTCGGGGGCCGATACCATGGTGCTGGAGATCAGCGCCACACCCTACATCTTCACCTTCAAGCTGTGGGACTGGGGGCGCCTGGACCTGGACGGCAAGCCCCGGCCCATCCACATCGACCACGGCATGGCGAACATCCAGTTTGACCGGGACACCGCCTGGGTGCGGGAAAACCTGGTGGGCCAGACAAAGGAAGTCTGCCGGGATGAGAACGGTCTGGTGGAGCGCACCGGCCTGCATGAGCGGGAGTTCATCGACACCTACCGGTATACCACTTCCGGCCGGATGCCGGTGCACCGGAACGGCAGCGTGCAGGTGCTGAATCTGGTGGACAGTGCCCGGGCCCTGATCACCAGCCCCACCGGCGCCTTTGAACCCTTTGCGCTGCATTACGCCGAGACCTGCATCCTGCCCCAGGCGGCGGGGGAGTATGCCATTGAATCCCCCGACGGCGGGCAGATCATGGTGATCGCGGCCAGCGTCCGGCCCTGACCTTGCGCCGGGGCAGCCCCGCTGGTATACTGGAAGGAACAAGGATACCGGAACGGAGGGCAGCCATGGCCAAGTCTTTGCATGAGCAGGCGGCGGAATACATCCGCACCCGCATTGCCTCGGGAGAGTATGCGGTGGGGAGCCAGATCCCCACCGAAAAGGAGCTCTGCGCCTTACTGCAGGTCAGCCGGCCCACCCTCCGGCAGGCGCTGGACGCCCTGACCCGGGAAGGGGTCCTGTCCCGGGTGAAGGGCCGGGGGACCTTTGTGACAAGGCCGAAGGTGGTCCACGAATCCACCAGCTTCATCACCGGCTACCGGGCGGAGAGCGAACGCAACCACCGCACCCTGCGGACCCGGGTGCTGGAGATCGGGGTGGTCCGGGCGTCGGAATCCGTATCCGCGGCCCTGGAACTGCCCCAGGGGGCCAGGGTGACCCGCCTGGTGCGGGTGCGCCATCTGGAAGGGTGCAACGACAACGCCCCGGTGGTGTACACCACCCTCTACGTTCCCTGCAAGTATTTCCCGGACATGGCGGAACTGGATTTTACCGACCTGTCCTTCTACGGCGTGCTGGCGGACCGGGGCCTGGACGTGCGTCGGGCCAGCCGGCGGCTGGAAGTGGTGCCGCCGCCCCCCGAGGTGAGCGCGGGCCTGCGGCTGAGCCCCTTTGAGCCCGCCGTCTACATCACATCGGTGGGCCGGATGGCCAACGACCGCCCCATCGAATATACGGAAAGCTATTATCCGGCCGGCAGCAGCCGCTTCCTGATCGAGGTGAACCGCTGACAGCCGGTGCCCCGGAAAAGCATCGCCCCCGCATGGCAGCAGACCATGCGGGGGCGATGCTTTTTTGCGGATTCTCATTTCTTCCCGGCCAGCAACCCCCGGTAGAGGATCTCCGAGCTCACATAGCTGACCTCCTGGGACATGCCCGGGTGCTCCATGAGGAAGAGGATCTTCACCGCCAGACGGGCCCCCAGGGTCTTGGGGCGCACGTCCACGGTGGTGATGCGGTCGGCAATGTTCAGGTATTCGCTGTTGTTGTCAAAGCCGGTGAGGGCGATGCGGCCTTCCGGGTCGATGCCGTGCTCCTCGAAATACCGCTGGATGAAGTGGGCGATATAGTCGCTGACGCACACAAAGCCGTCGGGCCGGGTCTTCATGTGTTCCAGGAAATAGCTGATCTCCTCATAGTGGGTGCGCAGCCCCAGCGGCCCGGTGAGGCACAGGTCCGGGTCGGGGGTAAGGCCCCGCTCGGCGTGGGCGTCCAGGAAACCCCGGTAGCGCTCGGTGTTGGTCTGGGCGTAGGCCACATCCCCCAGGAACCCCAGCCTGGTGTGGCCCTTGTCCAGCAGGCGGCCGGTGATCTGGCGCACCTGCTCCCGGCCTTCGATCAACAAAAGGTCCCCGTGTAAACGGGAAAAGGGCAAAGCGGGAATGGTATCCAGATACACCTTGGGCAGGGGCAGGTCGGCCAGCATCTGCAGAAGGGGCGGGCAGTAGACGTTGAGCACGATGATGCCCTCCACCGACCCGTCGGTGAGGCTGGCGGGCAGAGCAAAGCCCTCTTTATAAGAGGTAGGCAGGTAAGTATACATCAGGTTAACGCCCTTGGCGGACAGATCCTTGGCGATCTGGTGGATGATCTGCATCCAGAACACCGAGGACTCCGGCCGGCAGACCACCACCGCCACGCTGCGGCCGTGGCGGGTCTGGGGCGCGGGCTCCGCCGGTCGGGCAGGCTGGAAATAGCCCATTTCCTCGGCCTTGGCCTGGATCTGGCGCCGCAGGGCGTCGGACACGCCGGGGCGGTTGTTCAAAGCCTTCCAGACGGAGATGCGGGAGGTGGATAGGGCGTCCGCAATGTCCTGCATGGTGGGTTTGCTCATAATGGTACACTCCGTTTGCATTGTTTAGAATGATTCCATTATACAGTGCCCGTGAAAAAAAGACAATATATATGTTAACAAAAGTTAACTTCAAAAATTGACCATTTTGGCAAAACAAATAAAATAAGGCTGATAAGTTACAAAAAAATGACGCAGCCAACAAAGAGACCGGAATTTTATGCAGTTTGACGGTTGACATCAGGTCGTGAAATAGTTAATATTAAGCTAACAAATGAAAACGTGCGGCCTGCGGAATGTTAACGGTGTTAACGGGGCGTTAACTAACGGCCGCGCCACCGGCAATTTGTTTGTGAGAAAGGAGCGAATCTCATGAAAAAGGAGAAAGCGGCCCCCGCCGCCCAGTCACAGCACAAGCGCAGGCACTGGTCCCGGGACGACACCGAGCTGACCCTGCTGGGCCTGCCCGCCACCATCTGGTTTGCGGTGTTCTGCTATCTGCCCATGTTCGGCCTGATCATCTCGTTCAAGGATTTCAAGCTGGTCCCGGGCAAGGGCTTCCTGGTCAGCCTGTTCCAGAGCGACTGGTGCGGGTTCAAGAACTTCAACTTCTTTTTGTCCAGCAACACCTTCGGCATGCTCTTGCGCAACACGCTGCTGTACAACCTGGTCTTCATCGTGATCAACCTGGTCATTCCGGTGACCCTGGCCATCATCATCAACCAGCTGTACTCCAAGTTCGCCTCCAAGTGCTACCAGACCATGATGTTCTTCCCCTACTTCATGTCCTGGGTCGTGGTCAGCTACTTCGTCTACGCCTTCCTGAACCCGGATAAAGGCCTGGCCAACAACATCATCCAGTTCTTCGGCGGGGATAAGGTCATGTGGTACTCCCAGCCCAGCTACTGGCCCTTCATCCTCACCTTCATGTCCACATGGAAGTCCATGGGCTATAACATGGTCGTCTACCTGGCCAGCATCACCGGCATCGATGCTACGCTCTACGAAGCCGCCATCCTGGACGGCGCCACCAAGTGGCAGCAGGCCAAGTACATCACCATCCCCTCCATCAAGCCCATGATCATCATGATGTTCATCCTGAACATCGGCAAGATCTTCTATTCCGACTTCGGCCTGTTCTACCAGGTCACCCAGGGCGTGCCCAACTCCCTGTACAACGTGGCCAGCACCTTCGATACCTTCATTTACCAGGCTCTGCAGAGTCAGGCCAGCATCGGCCAGACGGCGGCTGCCGGTCTGTTCCAGGCTGTGTGCTGCTGCGCCACCGTGCTGATCGCCAACTTCATCGTCTCCAAGCTCGATGAAGACAGCGCCATCATCTGAGAAAGGAAGGAGGAACAACATGTCTATTTCCGAAAAGCGGGCGTCCCGCAAGGCCGAAAAGGCGCTGGAACGGGAAGAAGCCAAGGCTGCCTTCCGTCTGAACCAGATCAAGCCTGTTACCAACGGTTTGTTCAATGCTCTGTTCGCCGTTCTCTCCTTCATCTGCCTGTTCCCCGTATTCTACGTGGTCATGATTTCGGTCAGCTCGGAGGAATCCATCCGCCTGAACGGCTACGCTCTCATCCCGGAGACCTTCTCCTCCAGCGCGTACATGTTCCTGTGGAATGAACGTGCCACCATCGCCCACGCCCTGTTCATCTCCATCGTGGTCACCGTCATCGGCACCGTGCTGGGCGTTCTGCTCACCACCACCATGGGCTACGTGCTCTCCCGCCGTCAGTACCGCCTGCGCAACTTCTTCAACTGGGTGGTCTTCATCCCCATGATCTTCAACGGCGGCATGGTCGCCAACTATGTGGTCGTGGCCAACATGCTGCACCTGGACGACACCATCTGGTGCTTGATCCTGCCCCTGGCCATGTCCAGCTTCAACGTCATCATCTCCAAGACCTTCTTCCGCACCACCATCCCTGATTCCATCATTGAATCGGCCAAGATCGACGGCGCTTCTCAGCTGACCATCTTCAGCCGCATTGTGGTGCCCATCTCCAAGCCGGTCTTCGCCACCATCGGCCTGTTCCTGACCTTCGGGTACTGGAACGACTGGTTCCAGTCCAGCCTGTACATCACCAAGAACAACCTGGTCAGCCTGCAGGCTCTGCTGAACAACATGATGAAGAACCTGGACTACATCGCCAACAACCCCTCTGCCGGCCTGAGCCTGCAGCAGTACCGCAACTCCATGCCTTCGGAATCCGTCCGCATGGCCATCGCGGTGGTCATCGTCATCCCCATTGCCTGCGCCTATCCCTTCTTCCAGAAATACTTCATTTCCGGTCTGACCATCGGCGCTGTCAAGGGCTGATATCTCTTCATTGTATTCCGACAGGATTCCCTGTCCCGCAACCATACACGAAAAGGAGCAACAAGATGAAAAAGTTCAACAAGGTTCTTGCGTTGGGCATGACCGGCGCCATGGCGCTGAGTCTGGCAGCCTGCGGCGGCAGCAGTTCTTCCGCCGCTACCGGCGACACCGCCTCCACCGGTTCCGATGAAGTCGTTACCCTGAAATGGGTCACCGTCGGCAACGGCCAGCCCACCAACTATGATGCCTGGCTGCAGCAGATCAACCCCTACCTGGAAGAGAAGATCGGCGTCAACCTGGACGTGCAGGTCGTTTCCTGGAGTGACTGGGACCCCCGCCGCAGCGTTATCGTCAACACCAGCGGTGAGTACGACATCCTGTTCACCAACATGAACACCTATGTCAACGATATCCACATCGGCGCCTTCGCCGACATCACCGAGCTGGTCAAGACTGCTTCTCCTGAACTGTACTCCTCCATCCCCGAGGATTACTGGGAAGCCTGCGAAGTGGACGGCAAGCTGTACGGCGTGCCCACCTACAAGGACTCCTCCATCACCGAATACCTGGTCTTTGACAAGGAACTGGCCGAATCCACCGGCTACACCATCCCCGAATCCATGGCTATGTCCGACCTGGGCAGCCTGACCGATACTCTGGCCGCCATGACCGAGTCCAAGGGCGAAGCTGCCTTCCCCATGAACAAGAACGGCGCCACCTGGGCTGCCTTCGAGTACGACAACATGGGCACCGGCCTGCTGCCCATCGGCGTGCGCTATGACGACGCCACCGCCACCGTCGTGTCCGTGCTGGAACAGCCCGACATCCAGGCCACTCTGGATACCTTCCATGAATGGTATCAGGACGGCATCATCAACTCCGATGCCGCCACCAAGCCCGAAGAAAACGCCTACAAGCCCTGCAGTGTTGCTCAGGGCTGGTCCGGCGCCGCTATCACCAGCTGGGGCCCCCAGATGGGCGTTGAAGCCGCTGCTACCAAGCTCGGCCCCACCGTCATCTCCAACGACACCGTCCGTGGTTCTATGAACTGCATCTCCGCCAGCTGCGCTTACCCCGAAAAGGCTCTGGAACTGCTCCAGCTGGTCAACACCGACTCTTACGTCCGCGACCTGCTGTACTACGGCGTGCAGGGCGACAACTGGGATTACACCGACGACACCAAGGAATGGGTCCACAAGAACAACGCTGACTGGACCATGGCCGGCTACACCCAGGGCAGCTACTTCACCGTCACTCCCAGCGATGAGTTCGACTTCAACCAGTACGACGAAGTCAAGGAACTGAACGATAACGCCGAGCCCTCCGTCCTGCTGGGCTTCACCCTGGATACCACCAACTTCAAGGATGACCTGGCCAACTGCGTCGCCATCTACGAGCGTTACAAGGGCGAACTGCTGACCGGCACCAAGGCCACCGACGAGATCGTTCCTCAGATCATGAGCGAACTGCGCGCTGCCGGCTTCGACGAGATCGTGGCTCAGTGCCAGGAGCAGGTCGACGCCTTCATGGCCTCCAACGGCGGCGCTTCCGCCGAGACCGCGGCCGAGTAATCGTCCCCGTCTGAAATCCGTCACCAACCCGTAACACAAAGGCCGTCGCTTCGCGCGGGCAGGAGAAAACAGCAGCAGCGGCAGCGCGCCGCCGCCTTTGATCGAACAGAATTTCTCAAGATCAATCAGCTTTTTCACCGGCCCGGCCCAGCGGCGGCCTTTTTGCGGGCTTATCCGCCAAAAACCGACCGATTCCGCCTGTGCGCGGGGGTTCCGCCTATGAAACAACATACGATTCGGACGGTCTACGCCGTCCACCATTCTCACACCGACATCGGGTACACCGATCTGCAGGAACATGTCATCGACCTGCAGGTGGACTACATCCGCAGCGCCCTGCAGATGATGCAGAGCCCCGCCAACGCGGCGTTCCGCTGGAACTGCGAGACCCTCTTCTGTGTGGAAGCCTTCTTCCGCACCGCTACGGAGGAGGAAAAAGCCCGTTTCCTGGACCTGGCCCGGGACGGCCGCATCGGCCTTTCGGCCAACTACCTGAACTTCACCGACCTGCTGGACTGCGGCATCTATGCCCGCCGCCTGGGTCAGTGGCGGGAGAAATTCGCCGCCGAAGGCATCAATTTCAACACGGCCATGTGTGCCGACATCAACGGCCTGTCCATGGGCCAGCGGGACGCCATGATCGGCAACGGCGTGGAATTTCTGTATACCAACATCCACTGCCACCACGGCATGTACCCCCTGCACCAGAACCAGAACGCCTATTTCTGGGAGAACAAGGAGGGCCGCCGCCTGCTGGTGTGGAACGGCGAGCACTACAACCTGGGCAACGTGCTGGGGCTGCGCCCCAACCACACCCCCAACTTCATGACCATGGACCGCCTGGGCTCCGCCCCTCTGCCGGAGGACGATGTGGAAGCCCTGGCCCAGAACCTGGACAGCTACCTCACCGAATGTGAGGAAAACGGCTACCCCTACGACTTCATCCTGGCATCGGTGTCCGGCGTGTTCAGCGACAACGCTCCGCCGGAACCCCTGATCCTGCAGACCATCCAGGGCTACAACCGCCTGTACGGCGAAGCTGTGGAAGTGCGGATGGTCAGTTTGCAGGAACTGTACGCCGCCATCGCCCCCAAACTGGCTGACGCCCCGGTGTATCGCGGGGACCTGAACGACTGGTGGGCCAACGGCGTGGGTTCTACCCCCTACGGGGTGAAGCATTACCGGGATGCCTGCCGCAGCTATGAGCTGGCCCGCCGCCTGGACCCCGCGCTGGAAGTGCACCAGCCTGCCCTGGTGCGGGATGCTGAGGACGCTCTGCTGCTCTACGCCGAGCACACCTGGGGCCATTCCGCCAGCATCACCAACCCTTATGAATCCATGGTGCTGGATTTGGATATCCGCAAGACCGGGTATGCTTCCCGGGCCCATGAGGCCGCCGCCCGCATGCTGGGGCGTATTGCCCGGGACCAGGGGGACATCCTGCGTTACTATGCCACCCAGGGCAGCATCCGGGTGCAGAACCCCACGCGCCTTTCCGGCCCCATGGCGGTGGAATTTTACGTCGAGACTTTGCCCGCGGGTCTGCCGGATGCCGACATCCGCACCGAGGACGGCAGGGAACTGCCTTGTCAGGTCAGTCCCCATCCCCGGGGCCGCCGGATTTCTTTTGTGGACACCTTTACACCGGGGGAAGTCAAACGGTATACTTATGGAAAAAGAGAACGTCCTGAAAACAAGCTCAACACCCGCCAGTGCTACGTCGGCGCCGAGCAGGTGCGGGATATCGTCAACGACTACGATCCCGTGACCTTCCGTCTGCCGTACGGCTTTGAAAACCGGTTTTTCCGCCTGGAATACGAGGTGGGCCGGGGCCTGTGCAGCCTGTACGACAAAGCCCATGGCCGGGAACTCATGGCCCCGACCGGCCTGCCCTTCTTCACCCCGGTATATGAGTGTACCCCCGTGCGCCCCGGCGTCACCGACGTGTATGAGGAGCGCCGTCTGCTGGGCCGCAACATCCGGGGCCAGCATGCCAGGCAGTTCCCCGCCACCCTGGAAGAGGTGGTCTGCGAGGAGCACGGCCCGGTGTTCACCATCCTGCGGCTGCGCGGGTCCATGCCCGGCACCGTCCACTGCGATGTGGTGCTGAAACTGTACGAGGACCTGCCCCGCATCGACATGCGCCTGGAACTGGGCAAGACCCTGTCCACCGACATCGAGAGCGTTTACCTGCCCCTGAATCTGGATCTCACCGGCCGGGAAGTCTGGCTGCGCAAAGGCGGCCGGGAAGCGCTGCGCCCCGGTGTGGACCAGCTGCCCGGCAGCTGCATGGAATACAGCATGAGCGACGACGGCCTGGCCTTCCTGGGGCGGGACGGAGGGGTGCTGCTGGGCGCCCGGGATACCCCGCTGTATGCTTTCGGCCCGCTGAAACACCACCCCATCCGCCTGTGTGAAAACCGCCCGGAGGACAACCGCCGCCCGGTGTTTGTCTGGCTCATGAACAACACCTGGGAAACGAACTTCAAGCTGGACCTGTCCGGCTTTGCAGAGTACCGCTTCACCCTCACCCTCACCGACGAAACCGACCCAGAACGCGCCATGGACGAGCTGCATGAGCAGCAGTTTGCACCGGTTGTGCGCATTGTGGGATAACGCTTCTCCAACCACAGGAGGTTAGAAAGTATGGCTAAGATCATTGGCAACCCGCTGCCCAACATTCCCTGGCAGGACCCGCCCGCCGTCACCCGCACCCCGCTGTGGCGGTATGACGGCAACCCCATCATCGGCCGCGACGGCAACAAGCGGTCCAACAGCGTCTTCAACAGCGCCGTGGTGCCCTTCGGCGACGGGTTTGCGGGCGTTTTCCGGTGCGACAGCCTCTCCATCAGCATGGATATCTTTGCCGGCTTCAGCCAGGACGGCATCCACTGGACCATCGACGACGACCCCATCCATCTGGTGGGGGATGACCCGGAAGTGACCAACCGGGAATACCGCTACGACCCCCGGGTCTGCTACATGGACGGCAAATACTACGTCAGCTGGTGCAACGGCTACCACGGCCCCACCATCGGTCTGGCCTGGACCGAGGACTTCAGGACCTTCCACCAGCTGGAAAACGCCTTTTTGCCCTACAACCGCAACGGGGTGCTCTTCCCCCGCAAGATCCAGGGCCGCTACATGATGATGAGCCGTCCCAGCGACACCGGCCACACCCCCTTCGGGGACATCTTCGTCAGCCAGAGCGAGGACCTGGTCTACTGGGGCCGCCACCGGTACATGATGGGCGCCGTCAAGGGGGACGAATCCGCCTGGCAGAGCCTGAAGATCGGCCCGGGCCCCATCCCCATCGAGACCGACGAGGGCTGGCTGCTGATCTACCACGGGGTCATCAACACCTGCAACGGCTACGTCTACCGCATGGGCGCGGCCCTGCTGGACATTGACGAGCCCTGGAAGGTCAAGGCCCGGGGCAAGGACTACATCCTGGCCCCCCACATGCCCTACGAGTGCATGGGCGACGTGCCCAACGTCACCTTCCCCTGCGCCGCCCTCACCGACGCCCCCACCGGCCGCATCGCCGTCTACTACGGCTGCGCCGACACCGTCACCGGTCTGGCCTTCACCACCGTGGACCGGCTGCTGGACTACATCAAGGCCAACTCCTTCTGAACCCTTTACGACTGATCTTCCCAGGAAAGGAATCCCTCTATGGAAACAATGAGCTTTTTGGACAAGCGGATCAACGGCATCTGCACCGAGCTGCAGAAGCTGTCGGTGAAGCAGAAATTCCCCACCGAAAACTGGCTGTACAAACCGGGCAACTTCCTGCGCCCGGAGGACGCCGACGCCGACCCCACCCCCTTTGAACCCTTTGACTGCCGCACCATGCACTGGTACGGCCCGGACAAGCACTACTGGTTCCGCGCCGACGTGACCGTGCCCGACGAGATGGAGGGCAAACCCCTGTGGATGCACGTCTGCACCCAGATCGACGAGTGGGACGACGCCAAGAACCCCCAGTTCCTGCTGTTCGTGAACGGGGCGGTCACCCAGGGCATCGACATGAACCACCGGGATGTGCTGCTGGACCGCTGCGCCACGGCGGGCAAGACCTACCGGCTGGAACTGCAGGCCTACACCGGCATCCTGCACACCGAGTTCAACCTGATCGTGGACCTGCGGGAGGTGGACCCTGAAATCGAGGGGCTGTACTACGATATGGTGGTGCCCCTGCAGGCCTTCCCCCGGCTGGACCCGGACGGCAAGGCCCGCCGCGACCTGGAACGGGTGCTCAACGAGGCGGTGAACCTGCTGGACCTGCGCACCCCCTACAACGAGAGCTTCTATGCCAGCGTGGCCGAAGCCCGCAACTACCTGGCCAAAGCCCTGTACACCGACCTGGCCGGCCATGACGAGGTCATCGCCAGCTGCATCGGCCACACCCACATCGACGTGGCCTGGTGGTGGACGGTGGCCCAGACCCGGGAAAAGGTCTGCCGCAGCTTTGCCACCGTGCTCAAGCTCATGGAGGAATACCCGGACTACAAGTTCATGTCCAGCCAGCCCCAGCTGTACTACTTCCTGAAACAGCGCTACCCCGAACTGTACGACCAGATCAAGGCCCGGGTGGCCGAAGGCCGGTGGGAACCGGAAGGGGGCATGTGGGTGGAAGCCGACTGCAACCTGACCAGCGGCGAAAGCCTGGTGCGCCAGTTCCTCTACGGCAAGCGCTTCTTCAAGGAGGAGTTCGGGGCGGACAACCGGATTCTGTGGCTGCCCGACGTCTTCGGCTACTCCGGCGCCCTGCCCCAGATCATGAAGAAGTGCGGCATTGACTACTTCATGACCACCAAGCTGGCCTGGAACCAGTTCAACAAGATGCCCTACGACACCTTTATGTGGCGGGGCATCGACGGCACCCAGATCCTGACCCATCTGGTCACCACCCTGGGGGTGGGCCAGGACGAGAAGGACTTCTTCACCACCTACAACGGCATCCTGCACCCGGACGCCATCATCGGCGGCTGGCACCGCTACCAGCAGAAGAGCATCAACAACGATATCCTGGTCTGCTACGGCTACGGCGACGGCGGCGGCGGCCCCACCCGCGCCATGCTGGAAACTTCCCGGCGCATGGAAAAAGGGGTGGAGGGCATCCCCAGGGTGCGGCAGGCCTTTGCCCGCACCTACTTCGATGAGCTGAAAGAGCGGGTCTCCGGCAACCGCCGTCTGCCCACCTGGGAGGGCGAGCTCTACTTTGAATACCACCGCGGCACCCTGACCTCCATGGCCCGGAACAAGCGCTCCAACCGCAAGGCGGAGCTGCACATGATGGACCTGGAACTGCTCAGCGTGCTGGCCGCCCCCGGCGTGGCCTATCCCGCCGAAGCCATCGACAAGCTGTGGCACGGCATCCTCATCAACCAGTTCCACGACATCCTCCCCGGTTCCTCCATCCATGAGGTGTACGAGGTCACCAGGAAGGAATACGCCCAGATGGAAGCCCAGATCGCCGCCCTGCGCCACGAGCGTCTGGCCGCCCTGGCCCCGGCGGGGGAGGGCATCACCGTCTTCAACACCACCGGCTTTGCCCGCAACGACGTGGTGGCGCTGGGCGACTGCTCCGCCGCCGCCCTGGCCGACGGGGACGGCAACCTCTACCCCGTGCAGCAGACCGCCGACGGCGCCGTGGTTTACCTGAAGGACCTGCCCGCCAAGGGCCGCAAGACCTTCGCCCCGGCCGCTGCCCCCGCAACGGCCTGCCCCTTCACCCTCAGCGAAGACGGCCATACCCTGGAAACCCCCTTCTACACCGTTTCCTTTGATGAACACGGCCAGCTGGGCGGTCTCTTCGACAAGGACAACCGCCGCCAGGTGCTCCAGGCGGGGCAGGCGGCCAACGCCTTCCGGGTGTTTGAGGACAAGCCCATCTACTACGACAACTGGGACATCGACATCTTCTACACCGAGAAGTTCTGGGATGTCACCGACCTGAAAGCCTTCACCTGGACCGAGACCGGCCCGGTGCGCGCCACCCTGCACATCGAGCGGGCCTTCAGCAACTCCACCATCGCCCAGGACATCCACTTCTACGCCAACACCCGCCGCATCGACTTTGTCACCACCGTGGACTGGCACGAACACCAGCACCTGCTCAAGGTGCGGTTCCCGGTGAACGTCCACACCGACGAAGCCACCTTCGAGGTGCAGTTCGGCAACCTGACCCGCAAGACCCACACCAACACCAGCTGGGACAAGGCCCGGTTCGAAAGCTGCGGCCAGAAGTGGGCCGATTTGTCCGAAGGCCACTACGGCGTGAGCCTGCTCAACGACTGCAAGTACGGCCATTCGGTGAAGGACGGCTGCCTCAGCCTGACCCTCATCAAGTCGGGCATCGAGCCCAACCCCACCACTGACCAGGAAGTGCACCACTTCACCTACGCCCTGTACCCCCACGCCGAAGGCTGGCGGGCTGCGGGCACCGTGCGGGAAGCCTTCTTCCTCAACCAGCCCGCCCTGGCTGTGGCCGGCGGCACCCCCGGCGAAGCCTTCTGTCTGGCTGCCGTGGAGGCTCCCAACGTGGTGGTGGAGACCATCAAGCAGGCCGAGGACGGGGACGGGGTCATCGTCCGCATGTACGAGTGCGACAACTCCCTCACCGAGACCACCCTGCACTGGGGCCGCCCCTTCACCAGCGCCGAAAGCTGCGACTGCCTGGAACAGCCGGACGGCGAGCCGGTCACGGTGGAGGACGGCGCCATCCGCTTCACCGTCAGACCCTACGAGATCAAGACCCTGCGCATCCGCTGAGGTGCGCTCCACGCCCCACACTGGCCCTGACCGGCCGCGAGGAAGTTTCCTATGGCTATGGAATTTTTGCCCCGACCCCAGCGGGCGGCCCGCCGCCCCGGCACCTTTGCCCTCACCCCCCACACCCGGGTGGTGCTGGGCCCCGGCACCCCGCCGGGGGCCCTGCTCTACGCCCGGATGCTGCAAAACGCCCTGCAGACCTACGCCGGACTCACCCCGGCCCTGGGCCGGGGCGCGGCGGCGCCGGGGGACATCGCCCTGACCATCGACCCTGCCCGGGCCGCCTCCCGCTATGTGCTGGTGGTGGAGCCGGGGGGCATCACCCTGTCCGCCGGAGACGACGAAGCCCTGTGCAACGGGGTGCAGACCCTGATCCAGTACACCCAGGCCCACGGGGCCCTGCTGCCCGGGCTGATGGTGGAGGACTGGCCCGACCTGCCCAACCGGGGGTATTACCAGGACTGCTCCCGGGGCCGGGTGCCCAAACTCAGCTACCTCAAGCGGGTGGCCGACCTGCTCTGCCGCTACAAGATCAACCAGTGGCAGCTGTACATTGAACATACCTATCTCTTCCGGGATCTGTCCGAGGCATGGCGGGACGACACCCCCCTCACCGCCGACGAGATCCTGGAACTGGACGCCTACTGCGCCGCCCGCCACATCGAGCTGGTGCCTTCCCTGTCCAGCTTCGGCCACATGTACAAGATCCTCTCCACCAAGACCTGCTGCGGCCTGTGCGAGCTGCCGGATTCGGAAAAGATCCCCTTCTCCTACACCTACGCCGGGAACCACCACACCCTGAACGTCTCCGACCCCGGCGTGGTGGACTTCGTGAAAGGGCTTATCGACGAGTACCGGCCCCTGTTCCGGTCCAACAAGTTCAACATCTGCGCCGACGAGACCTTTGACCTGGGCAAGGGCCGCAGCAAGGCCCTGGCCGACGAACTGGGGGAGAAGACCCTCTATGTCCGCCACGTCAAGGCGCTGTGCGAGTATCTGGTGTCCCAGGGCTGCACCCCCATGTTCTGGGGGGACATCATGTGGCGCTTCCCCCAGAGCTGCGCCGAACTGCCCAAGGAGACCATCTGCCTGAACTGGGGGTATCTGCCCGACCAGCGGGAGAACGAGATCCGGGACATCGCCGCCAGCGGCATCACCCAGTACGCCTGCCCGGGCGTCTGCGGCTGGAACCGCTGGGTGCCCCTGTACCGCAATGCCTACTCCAACATCCGGGCCATGTGCCGCCACGCCCACAAATACGGGGCCATCGGCCTGCTCAACACCGACTGGGGGGACTACGCCCACATCAATGACCCCCGCCTGACCATCCCCGGCATCCTGTACGGCGCCGCCTTCGGCTGGAACTCCGCCCCGGCGGAGATGGAGGAGCTGAACGAAGCCATCTCCCGCATTGCCTACGGGGATACCTCCGGCCAGCTCATGGCCGCCCTCACCGACCTGTCCGACCACGAGATCTTTGACTGGCAGCATGCGGTGAACTGGATCGAGGGGGACGACGCCCGCCGCGCCGAACTGCTGGCCGAGCTGGACCTGACCAAAGTCCCCGAGGCCAACGCCGCCGTGGCCGCCGCCCGGGACCGGGTGCTGGCCTGCGCCGCCGCCCTGCCTGCCGGGGAAAAGGAGATGGTCTCCATCGCCTGCGTCACCGCCGAGAGCGTGACCCTCTGGAACGAGATCGGCACCTGGCTGGCCGGCCCCCGGGAGGAAAACCCCGACCTGGCCGCACGGCTGGAACACTGGTACGCCCTGTACCTGACCCAGTGGCGGCAGGTCAGCAAGGAAAGCGGCCTTGCCAACCTGACCCGGCTCATCACCGG
This sequence comes from Subdoligranulum sp. DSM 23681, assembly GCF_057005535.1. Taxonomy (NCBI): domain Bacteria; kingdom Bacillati; phylum Bacillota; class Clostridia; order Eubacteriales; family Oscillospiraceae; genus Subdoligranulum; species Subdoligranulum sp. DSM 23681. The sequence goes on from NZ_CM168050.1 coordinate 1,615,544, forward strand.
CTATGCCGACCTGCTGCGGCACCGCCAGTACACGAAGGTGTAAACGCCGGGAGGCAGATCCTATGGGCCTGTTCACACAACTGTTTTTCCCTGTGCAGCCCCCTACCGAAACACAACTGCAGTCCGGCCGCCGCTGCCTGGTGGCGGAAGGCGCCGTGGCCGCCGTCATCTACTCCATCGGCACCGGCAACTTCCTGGCCGGGTATCTCAGCTGCCTGGGCGCGTCCCTCTCCTTCTGCGCCCTGGTGGCCATGATCCCCCAGCTGGGATGCGTGCTGCAATTTCTGTCTCCCTTTGTATTTGAGCGCATCCACCACCGCAAACTGGCCATCTGGCTCCTGTGCGTGGTCTACCGGTTCTCCCTGGCCGTGGTGCTCCTGGTGCCCCTGGCGGTGCCCGGGGCCGCCCACGCCCGTCTGGTGGTGCTGGCGCTGTACACCCTTTCCTTCTTCTCCGCCGGCCTGGTCACCCCGGGGCTTCAGCATATGACCCTGGGGCTGGCACCGGAGGGATCCCGCGGGCAGTTCTTTGCCCGCAAAGACATCGTGGCCGCCTGTGTGAACAGTGCGGCCACCCTGCTGCTGGGCCGTCAGCTGGACCACTTTACCGCCGCCGGCAAGCCCTACACCGGCTTTCTGGTCATCGGCGGGGTGTGCTTTGCCCTGGCCCTGGCGGACGCCATCCTCCTGGCCCTGGTGCGGGAAAATCCCGTGGCCTTTGTCAGCCGCATGCGCCCCGCCGATATCCTGCGCCCCGCCCGGGACCCGGTCTTCCGCCCGCTGCTGCTCTACTCGGTGCTCAGCGGGCTGGCCGGGGGGCTGGCCACCCCCTTCCTTTCGGTGTACCAGCTGCGGGTGCTGGGCCTCAGCCACACCTTCATCACCTCGGTGGGGGTGGTGTCGGCGGTGCTGGGCATGGCGGGCAGCTGGTTCTGGGGCCGCTGCGGGGACTCCGCCGGCTGGCGCCGGGTGATCCGGCTCACCGCCCTGTTCAGCCTGTGCTGCACCCTGGGCTGGGCCTTCATCCGCCCCGCCTGGGCCCCCTTCACCGCGCCCCTGCTCATGGTGGGCACCGCCGCCTGCTCGGGCGGGGCGTCCATCGCCAGCATGAACCTGCAGTTTGCTTCCAGCCCGCCCAGCGGCAAGACCGCCTACATCGGGGTGACCTCGGCTCTGTCCAGCATGGCGGCCTGCGGTTCCGCCGCGGTGGGCACCGCCCTGCAGCCCTACCTGGAAACCGTCCTGGGGGCGGGCAGCATCCCGCTGCTCTTTGCCCTGGCCGCGGTGGGCGGCTTTGCCAACCTGGCCGTCAACGGCCGCAAACTCCCCGATATCCGTTCCTGAACCTTTCTTACAGGAGGCTTTCCCATGTTTCCATACCAAGACCCCCGGCTGCCGGTGGAACAGCGGGTGAACGATCTGCTGGCCCGCATGACCCTGCGGGAGAAGATCCTGCAGACCGACCAGTATTTTTCCGGAGATTTCACCACCCAGGACGAAACCGGCCGGGTCACCCGGCTGGATATGGACCGGCTGGACGCCCTGCTCACCGGCAACAGCGCGGGCAGCGTGCAGCTGCGGGGCATGAGCGCCGCCCAGGCCAACCAGGTCCAGCGCTATGCGGTGGAAAAGACCCGCCTGGGCATCCCTTTTATCTTCAGTGAGGAAGCCCTCCACGGCCTGATGACCGGCACGGCCACCAGCTTTCCCCAGCAGATCGGCCTGGCCGCCACCTTTGACCCCGGCCTGGGGCGGGAGATGGGCCATGCCATCGCGGCCGAATCCCGGGCCAGCGGCATCCATGAGGTCTACGGCCCGGTGATGGACCTGATCCGGGACCCCCGCTACGGCCGGGGAGAGGAATCCTACGGCGAGGACACCCATCTGTGCGCCCAGTTTGCCCGGGAAACGGTCCGCGGCCTGCAGGGCAGCGACCTGTCCGCCCCCGACGCCGTGGCCGCCGAACCCAAGCACTATGTGGGCTACGGCAACCCGGTGGGCGGGCTGAACTGCGCCCCCTGCACCATGGGCCGCCACGATGTGTTCAGCGACTGCCTGCCGGTGTTTGAGGCCGCCTATGTGGACGGCGGGGCCACCAACGCCATGTGCAGCTACAATTCCATCGACAGCATCCCGGTCTCCATGGACCACGAACTGCTCACCGACGTGCTGCGGGGCCAGTTCGGCATGCAGGGGTATGTGCGCACCGACCTGACCGCCGTTTCCCGCCTGTATGACTGGCACTTCATCGCCCCCACCCCGGAGGAAGCCATCCGCCTGGGCCTGGAAGCGGGGGTGGACCTGCAGCTCTACGACTTCCCCCACGATGTGTGGCAGAACGGCATCGAGCACCTCATCACCCAGGGCAAGCTGGACCCGGCCATCCTGGATACCTGCTGCCGCCGCATCCTGAGCGTCAAGTTCCGGCTGGGCCTGTTTGAGCATCCCTACACCGATGAGACCCTGGCCCCCAAAGTGCTGCGCTGCCCCGGCCACCTGGACCTGGCCAAGCGCATTGCCCGGGAATCGGTGGTTCTGCTGAAAAACGACGGCGTCCTGCCCCTGAAACCGGACCTCAAAACCATTGCGGTCATCGGGCCGGGAGCCGACACCCCCGCTTTGGGGGATTACTCCGAACCCCGGGGCCGCACCGGCGCCGTCACGGTGCTGGAGGGCATCCGGGCTGCCGCCGGCCCGCACACCCGGGTGGTGTACGAGCGGGGCTGTAACTTCCTGAAACAGCCCCTCGACCCCTTCGACCCCGCCCTGCTGCTGGACGAGAACGGCAACCCCGGCGGCCTGACCGGCCGGTATTACAACGGCCCCAGACCGGAGGGCACCCCGGTGCAGACCCGCACCGACCCCACCGTCAATTTCAACTGGATCTTCGCTTTGCCCCACCCGGACCTGGACGCCAACTGCTTCAGCGTGGCCTGGGACGGCTGGGTCTGCATGCCCGAGACCATCGCAGGCTCCATCGGCCTGAGCACCCAGGACAGCATGCGGCTGTATGTGGATGACCAGCTGCTCATCGACGGCTGGGGCCCGGACAGGAGCGCCGACCAGGCCCTGGACTTCACCTTTGAGGCAGGGCGCCGGTACAAGGTGCGCATCGAGTTCGTCAACGACGGACGGGGCGCCCGGGTCATCTTCGGCTACAGCGCCCTGCGGGAGGACATCCCCGCTGCCGTGGCCGCCGCCCAACAGGCGGATGTGGCGGTGCTCTGCCTGGGCGACAACGAGGAGACCAGCGGCGAAAACTTCGACCGCACCTCCCTGGACCTGCCCGGGCGGCAGCTGGACCTGGTCAAGGCGGTGTATGAGACCGGCACCCCGGTGGTGCTGCTGCTCCAGAGCGGCCGCCCGGTGAGTGCCGTGTGGGAGAACGACCATCTGGCCGCCATCCTGGAAGCCTGGTTCCCCGGGGAGCAGGGGGGCACGGCGGTGGCCGAAGTCCTCTTCGGTCAGGCGGAGCCCTGCGGCCGGCTGCCCATTTCCTTCCCCCGCAGCGTGGGGCAGGTGCCCTGCCATTACAGCCGGCGCCCCGGCGGCGGCAGGAAGTATGTGGAGATGGACTGGCTGCCTTTGTATCCCTTCGGCTACGGGCTGGCCTACACCACCTTCGCCTACGCGGACCTGAAACTGGAACAGCCTTCCATCGCCCCCGGGGACACCGCCCGGGTGACCTTCACCGTGACCAACACCGGTGCCCGCCCCGGCGTGGCGGTGCCCCAGGTGTATGTGCGGGATTATTTCAGCTCGGTGGTCAAGCCGGAACGGCAGCTGGCCGCCTTCACCCGGGTGGAACTGGCCCCCGGGCAAAGCCGCACCCTCACCCTGGAAGTGGGCCCCCGGGCCCTGCGCACCCTGGGCCCGGACTACGTCTGGCGGGTGGAACCGGGCGCCTTCGAGATCCAGCTGGGTGACAACGCCGAGCACATCCTGCTGCGCACCGACCTGACCGTGACCGGGTAAAACAGCGCAAAAAATGCACAAAAAGCCTCCGCAGAGCAACCTGCGGAGGCTTTTTGTGTCCTGTGCGCTTGCGCGGCGGAGGGACAGGGGCTATAATCAAGAAACAACGATTTTGCGGCATCGCAAGATATGCAACCATCGCAAGATGTGCAAGCTTGTTTCAAAAGTCTCCCGGTCCTGACGCCGGGGAAAGGAAGTGCCCGGATGACCGTCCGCATCCTGGTTTGTGACGATGACGCCGCCTTTGCGGTCCGACTGAGCCGCTGGCTGCGGGAGAATACCGCCCGGGAACCGCAGCCGGAGGTGGAGACCTGCACCGACCCGCTTTCCCTCACCGATGCCCGCCTCTCGGCCTTTGACATCCTCTTCCTGGACATCGACATGGGCAGGTGCAGCGGCATCGAGCTGGCCCGCCGCCTGCGCCGGGTCCAGGCCCGGTCCCTGCTGATCTTTGTGACCAACTATGTGGAATATTCCCCCGAAGGGTACGAGGTGGGGGCCTTCCGGTTCCTGCTCAAGAGCCGCCTGGAAGAAAAACTCCCCGCCTACTACGCCGCCGCCCTGGAGGTGCTGCGCCGCCGGGAGGCGGTGTACACCTACGCCCTCAACGGGGAGAACTGCCGCATCCACCTGGGGGACATCCTCTATCTGGAAAGCCGGGGCCGGATGCTCTGCCTGCACACCACCGACCCCGCCCGCTCCGGGCAGGCCTTTTACGGCAAGATGGAGGAGGAATCCCGGCGTCTGGCGGAATCCGGCTTTCTGCGGGTGCACAAGAGCTATCTGGTGAACATGGCCCACATCCGCCGCCTCAACCACGCCGAAACGGAACTGGACGACGGCACCGTCCTGCCGGTGAGCCGGCGCAACTACCCCACCATCCGCACCACCTATCTGAACTGGAAGTGTGAACCATGACCACGGCGTTCTTCGGCATCCTGTACACCGTGCTGCAATGCTTTGACGGGGTGCTTTTCTTTGATCTGTTCCTCAAACGGCGGCTGTCCGGGCAGCGGTTCTGGTGGACGGCGGCGGCCATGGCGCTGGCCTTCGGGGCCCTGCTCAACCTGCTCCATCCCCGGGGCGTCCCCCTCAAACTGGCGGCGGTGCTGGGGGGATTCTGGCTGATGGCGCTGGTGCTGTACCGGGGCGGACGGGCCTTCCGGCTGCTCCTGGCCAGCCTGTTCTATGCTCTGCTCAACGGGACGGAACAGCTGCTGGTCTTCGGGGTGCTGGGGGCGCTGCAGATGGACCTGCCCACCCTTTACGCCTCGCCCGCCCTCTTTCAGGCCACCAGCGCGGCGGAACAGTTCCTGGTCCTGTCCCTGCTGCTGGCCGCCCGCCGCCTGCCTTCCCTGCGCCGCGGGGAACACACCGACTGGCGGTGGTGGTTCCCGGGGCTGTTCCTCACGGTGGGTTCCACCCTGGTCAGCGCATGGCTGCTGCATTCGGCGGTGCACGGGCAGACCACGGCGGATGTGATCGTGGTGTGCACCGCCTTCCTGATCTGTGTGAACATCCTGGTCATCCGCATCAACGACTGGCTGGAACAGAACGCCCGCGCCCGGGAACAGGCCCTGGCCCTACACGAAAAGCTCCATGCCCAGGCCGAGAGCATCGAGGCCCTCACCGACGCCTACGGCACCCAGCGCCGGCTCACCCACGACTACACCGCCCATCTGGCCTGCCTGGAAGGCTACCTGAGCCAGGGGGACTGCGACCGGGCCCGGGACTATGTGCGGGAACTGCTGCGCCAGCAGAATGACCGGCTGCTTTTTGTGAACACCCACAACGCCGCCCTGGACGCCCTGCTCAACCAGAAAGCCCGGGCGGCGGAAAAGCAGGGCATCGACCTGCGGTTCGTGGTCAATGACCTTTCGGGGCTGAAGATCCGCACCGGGGACCTGGCGGTGCTCATCAGCAACCTGATGGACAACGCCCTGGAAGCCAGCCTGCGTCTGCCCCAGCCCCAGCGGGAGATGGAGGTGCGGGCTGTGCTGGAAGACACCTTCCTCTTTTCGGTGCGCAACCGCAGCCTGCCGGTGCAGATCGTGGACGGCACCATCCCCAGCACCAAGCCGGACCCTTCCCTCCACGGGTACGGGCTGGCCAACGTGAACACCATCCTGGACCTGTACCCCGACAGTTTCCGCCGCATGTCCTGCAAGGACGGCTGGTTCAGTTATGTGATAGAACTTCCCAACAGGCTGCGTTCGTAACAAACCGCACCCCGTTCACGACAAAATCGTGGTATTTCCCGTGCGGGCATGGTATGGTAAAGGCAGCCGGCGTGTGTGTATGGTGTAAGGCCGGCTCACGGCCGGAAGGCGGGATGCCGCCCGCCGCCGGTCCCGCAGCCTGCGGGCTGTCTGCAAACATGACATTCTCTTTTTCTCACCAAAGAAATGGCCGCTTCCCGCCCCGGCGGGAAACGGCCGTTTCTGTTTTATACCTGCAGGCTTTTGCCCCGGCGGTCACCGCCCGGATGATCGGCGGCTTCACCGTGCTGCGCCTGAGCGGCCTGGTGGGCACCCTGGGGGAGGACAAGCTCACCAAGGAGGATCTGCTGGCCATCAACGAGCAGCTCAACCGCATCCCCAGAGCCTGATCCCCAAAAGAGAAAAAAAGACCCGAACAGGAGCGGCGCCGCTCCTGCTTTGTTTTGCAGGGAGCAAAGGAGGCTTTCCTTATATATAAGGTATAGAAAAGGGCCGCCTCAAAAAATCTCAAAAAAAATTGAAAAAAGTGTTGACAAAACTCTTTGGGAGTGGTATTATAACTAAGCTGTCCCGCGAGGGCAGCGCGCAGGACCTTGAAAATTGAACAAACCTGAAACTTGTGGAACCTTACAGTGTTTGGAAAAACACTTTAATCAATTCCAAAAGAACAAGTAATTCAACAGGACGCAAGCGATTGTGTCTGAGAAATTACAGCGATTTAACACTTTGTAAGTGATTAAATACCATTTATAAAGAGTTTGATCCTGGCTCAGGACGAACGCTGGCGGCGCGCCTAACACATGCAAGTCGAACGGAACTTGAGAGAGCTTGCTTTTTCAAGTTTAGTGGCGAACGGGTGAGTAACGCGTGAGTAACCTGCCCTGGAGTGGGGGACAACAGTTGGAAACGACTGCTAATACCGCATAAGCCCACAGCACCGCATGGTGCAGCGGGAAAAGGATTTATTCGCTTCAGGATGGACTCGCGTCCAATTAGCTAGTTGGTGAGGTAACGGCCCACCAAGGCGACGATTGGTAGCCGGACTGAGAGGTTGAACGGCCACATTGGGACTGAGACACGGCCCAGACTCCTACGGGAGGCAGCAGTGGGGGATATTGCACAATGGGGGAAACCCTGATGCAGCGACGCCGCGTGGAGGAAGAAGGTTTTCGGATTGTAAACTCCTGTCGTACGGGACGAATCATGACGGTACCGTACAAGAAAGCCACGGCTAACTACGTGCCAGCAGCCGCGGTAAAACGTAGGTGGCAAGCGTTGTCCGGAATTACTGGGTGTAAAGGGAGCGCAGGCGGACCGGCAAGTTGGAAGTGAAATCTATGGGCTCAACCCATAAATTGCTTTCAAAACTGCTGGCCTTGAGTAGTGCAGAGGTAGGCGGAATTCCCGGTGTAGCGGTGGAATGCGTAGATATCGGGAGGAACACCAGTGGCGAAGGCGGCCTACTGGGCACCAACTGACGCTGAGGCTCGAAAGCATGGGTAGCAAACAGGATTAGATACCCTGGTAGTCCATGCCGTAAACGATGATTACTAGGTGTTGGAGGATTGACCCCTTCAGTGCCGCAGTTAACACAATAAGTAATCCACCTGGGGAGTACGACCGCAAGGTTGAAACTCAAAGGAATTGACGGGGGCCCGCACAAGCAGTGGAGTATGTGGTTTAATTCGAAGCAACGCGAAGAACCTTACCAGGTCTTGACATCCGATGCATAGTACAGAGATGTATGAAGTCCTTCGGGACATCGAGACAGGTGGTGCATGGTTGTCGTCAGCTCGTGTCGTGAGATGTTGGGTTAAGTCCCGCAACGAGCGCAACCCTTATTGCCAGTTACTACGCAAGAGGACTCTGGCGAGACTGCCGTTGACAAAACGGAGGAAGGTGGGGATGACGTCAAATCATCATGCCCTTTATGACCTGGGCTACACACGTACTACAATGGCGTTTAACAAAGAGAAGCAATACCGCGAGGTGGAGCAAAACTCAAAAACAACGTCTCAGTTCAGATTGCAGGCTGCAACTCGCCTGCATGAAGTCGGAATTGCTAGTAATCGCGGATCAGCATGCCGCGGTGAATACGTTCCCGGGCCTTGTACACACCGCCCGTCACACCATGAGAGCCGGGGGGACCCGAAGTCCGTAGTCTAACCGCAAGGAGGACGCGGCCGAAGGTAAAACTGGTGATTGGGGTGAAGTCGTAACAAGGTAGCCGTATCGGAAGGTGCGGCTGGATCACCTCCTTTCTAGGGAGTCAGACGTAAGAGATAAGCTGGTCTTACCTCTTACGGACAGGTAAGCAAATTTCAGGATTGTTCAATTTTGAAGGCCTTGCCTTCAGCATAAGGGCAGCGAAACCCGAAACGCTGGAAAAGCGCGGGGGTATAGCTCAGTTGGGAGAGCACCTGCTTTGCAAGCAGGGGGTCAAGGGTTCGAATCCCTTTATCTCCACCATCCGGGCTGATAGCTCAGCTGGTTAGAGCACTCGGCTGATAACCGAGAGGTCGATGGTTCGAGTCCATTTCAGCCCACCACCGGATGCTCCGGTGACGGGGCGTCCCAAGAGTCCTTATGTGGGTAGTTCGCTACCCGGTATGTACCTTGAAAACTGAATATAGAACTGCGAAACAAGATAACAGAAATGTTATTACCCAAGTAAAATTATGTAAACTATAATTTCACCAAGCGGTAAAATCTTGTTGGCAAATGGAGAATCAATCTAAGGAAAACGGTCAAGCTAGAAAGGGCGCAAGGAGAATGCCTTGGCACTGGGAGCCGACGAAAGACGTGGTAAGCTGCGATAAGCCTTGGGGAGGAGCAAACATCCTTTGATCCAGGGATTTCTGAATGGGGCAACCCGGCGATGCTCATACATCGTCACCGTGCACTGAATTCATAGGTGTACGGAGGGAACCGCCTGAACTGAAACATCTAAGTAGGGCGAGGAAGAGACATCAACATGAGATTCCGTCAGTAGTGGCGAGCGAACGCGGAAGAGGGCAAACCGGAGGGAGAAATCCTTCCGGGGTATGGACTGCTTTTAGGACTGGAATGGTTAATCGAAGGGCATGGGAAGGCCCACCAAAGAGTGTGAGAGTCACGTAGATGAAAACTTGAACAGCTGCGCAGGATCCAGAGTACGGCCAGACACGTGAAACCTGGTCGGAATATGGGGGGACCACCCTCCAACCCTAAATACTACCCAGTGACCGATAGCGTATAGTACTGTGAAGGAAAGGTGAAAAGGACCCCGGGAGGGGAGTGAAATAGAACCTGAAACCTTGTGCCTACAAGCACATAGAGCCCGTCAACGGGTGATATGGTACTTTTTGTAGAACGGTCCGGCGAGCGATTGTACGTTGCGAGCTTAAGGTCTTCAGGACCGGAGGCGTAGCGAGAGCGAGTCTGAATAGGGCGTTCAGTAGCGTGCAATGGGCCCGAAACCGGGTGACCTACCCATGATCAGGCTGAAGTGAAAGTAAAATTTCATGGAGGGCCGAACCGACCTCCGTTGAAAAGGCGGCGGATGAATTGTGGGTAGCGGAGAAATTCCAATCGAACTCGGAGATAGCTGGTTCTCCCCGAAATAGCTTTAGGGCTAGCCTCATGTTAGATATCCGGAGGTAAAGCACTGAATGGCCTAGCGCCCGAGAGGGTAGCGAAGCCTATCAAACTAAGAATGCCGGAATATTGATGCATGGGAGTCAGACAGTGTGAGATAAATCTCATTGTCAAGAGGGAAACAGCCCAGATCTACAGCTAAGGTCCCAAATTGTATCTAAGTGGAAAAGGATGTGGAGATACGCAGACAACCAGGATGTTGGCTCAGAAGCAGCCACTCATTCAAAGAGTGCGTAATAGCTCACTGGTCGAGCGTCTCTGCGCCGAAAATTTAACGGGGCTAAGATACAAACCGAAGCTTAGGCTGCGTCGTAAGACGCGGGGTAGGGGAGCGTTGTGTACGCGGAGAAACGATAGCGTAAGCGGTCGTGGAGTGTACAGAAGTGAGAATGCCGGAATGAGTAGCGCGAATGCAGTGAGAATCTGCATGGCCGAAAGCCTCAGGTTTTTGGAGGAAGGTTCGTCCGCTCCAAGTTAGGCGGGAGCTAAGGTGAGGCCGAAAGGCGTAGCCGATGCACAGACGGTAGAGATTCCGTCCCCACCGAAAGATTTAAGCGCAGGGACACTTTTTGAAGGTCAGAGCCGGGTGTTGGTTCCGGTAGTGATCGAGGGAAAATTAGTACCGAAGTCTGGCTGGAAAAGAGGCGAGAAAAGCTGCGTGTACATCTAAGGTGCCCGTACCGCAAACCGACACAGGTAGGTAGGAAGAAGATTCTAAGGCCAACGGGAGAAGGGTTGTTAAGGAACTCGGCAAGTTGACCCCGTAACTTCGGAATAAGGGGTGCTCACGAGAGTGAGCCGCAGAGAATAGGCCCAGGCAACTGTTTACCAAAAACACAGGTTTGTGCTAAATCGAAAGATGACGTATACGAGCTGACGCCTGCCCGGTGCTGGAAGGTTAAAAGGAGATGTGCAAGCATTGAATTGAAGCCCCAGTGAACGGCGGCCGTAACTATAACGGTCCTAAGGTAGCGAAATTCCTTGTCAGGTAAGTTCTGACCCGCATGAAAGGCGTAATGATCTGGGCACTGTCTCAACAGCCCGCCCGGCGAAATTGTAGTACCGGTGAAGATGCCGGTTACCCGCGACAAGACGGAAAGACCCCATGGAGCTTTACTGTAGCCTAATATTGGGTTTCGGTGTTGCATGCACAGGATAGATGGGACACTGGGAAGCTAGGGCTTTGGCCTTAGTGGAGTGGCCGTTGGGATACCATCCTTGCGACATTGGAATTCTAACCTGCGCCCTTGAATCAGGGCGGGGGACATTGTTAGGTGGACAGTTTGACTGGGGCGGTCGCCTCCTAAAGAGTAGCGGAGGCGTTCAAAGGTTGGCTCAGCATGGACGGAAACCATGCCAGAGAGTGCAAACGCAAAAGCCAGCCTGACTGCGAGACTGACGGGTCGAGCAGAGACGAAAGTCGGAGTTAGTGATCCGGTGGTATGTGAGTGGAAATGCCATCGCTCAACGGATAAAAGTTACCCTGGGGATAACAGGCTGATCTCCCCCAAGAGTCCACATCGACGGGGAGGTTTGGCACCTCGATGTCGGCTCATCGCATCCTGGGGCTGTATTCGGTCCCAAGGGTTTGGCTGTTCGCCAATTAAAGCGGTACGCGAGCTGGGTTCAGAACGTCGTGAGACAGTTCGGTCCCTATCTGTCGTGGGCGCAGGATATTTGAAAGGCGCTGTCCCTAGTACGAGAGGACCGGGATGGACGAACCTCTGGTGCACCAGTTGTCACGCCAGTGGCACAGCTGGGCAGCTATGTTCGGATCGGATAAACGCTGAAAGCATCTAAGCGTGAAGCCGACCTTAAGATAAGATATCCCACTGAGTCAATCAGGTAAGACCCCTTGAAGACTACAAGGTTGATAGGCACACAGTGTAAGCGGAGTGATCCGTTCAGCTAGCGTGTACTAATAGGTCGAGGGCTTGACCCCATTTTCTTAGAGTACTTCATTTGCCAGCAGTTCGATATTCAGTTTTGAGGGTATATACCTCAAGAAAAGAGAAGCATAGCCGATAAAGGTCATGCAAATGGCCGGTGTCGATGACGGTGAGGATCCACCTGTTCCCATTCCGAACACAGAAGTTAAGCTCACTTGTGCCGAAGATAGTTGGCTGGAGACGGCCTGTGAAAATAGGTAGATGCCGGCTTCTCTTACAACAGCAGCCTCCGGGCCGAGCCATAGGCCCGGTCCGGAGATTGCTTTTATATGCGCCATTAGCTCAGTTGGTAGAGCAACTGACTCTTAATCAGTGGGTCCTGGGTTCGAGTCCCCGATGGCGCACCAAAGAAACGCCTTGCTGGAAAGCAGGGCGTTTTTCATATTGATCGATATTGGGAGGATTGGCACAGAGCGCCGGTCCTCCCTTTTTGCATGTAAACCAGACGAATATAGTATGTTAACGCTTCGAACGTGTCTACAAGGTGGAGGCAGAATTATATCATGAAAATTGGAACTAAAATTCGTCTAATCCGTCAACATCGTCACATGACGCAACGGGAGTTAGGTGAGCGGATTGGACTGGGAGCGAGTGGGGCAAATCGTATCGCTCAATATGAGATAGGGTATCGAACTCCAAAACGTAACCTGATTAAGAATATAGCTCACGCGTTGAACGTGCCGGAAACAATTCTCTCCATAGAAGAAAATGAATCGTTGCAGACGTTGCTTCGTCAGCTATTATGGTTGGATCAAGAGGATTGCGCCCTCATTGAATTCATTCCGGTAAACGAGGAAAAATGCCAACTCCCTTGCACTTGCAATCCATAAGCTGTACCTCGTGCGTTTCAACAGCATCAAGTAGCTCAGAAAATCCAAAGAGTTCGAACACTCCCACCATGAGCTCATCACAGAAAAACGAAACTGTCACCCTGTCCGTGTATCTGGAAGCCGTTTACACTGATGGCGGTCCCCCTGGCCAAAGCGCTGGGCCTGCAGGTGATCGTGACCGGAAACGCCCGGGCCCGGGCGTCCATTATGGCGGCCGGCGCGGACCGGTATCTGGATTACCGGAAGGAAAACTATTGGGAGGTCCTGTCCGGGGTGGACTATGTCATGGACACCCTGGGCGCCGGGGAATTCTCCAGGGAACTGTCGGTCCTGAAACCGGGCGGACGGCTGCTGAGCCTGCGGACCGGGCCCAACAAAGCCTTTGCGGAACGCCATCATCTGGGTCCGGCAAAGCGGCTTTTGTTCACGGTGGCCGGCGCCGGCTACGACAGAGCCGCCCGGAAGCAGGGCAAGGAATACCGGTTCCTCTTTGTGCGTGCCGACGGTGCGCAGCTCCGGGAGGTCACCCGGATCGTGGAACAGAACCACATCCTTCCCAGGACGGACCCCCGCACCTTCACCCTGGAGACGGCCCGGGAAGCCCTGGAACTGGTGAAGAACGGGCCCACCGACGGAAAGGTCCTCCTCCGGCTGTAAGTGGAAGAAAAAACACAGGAACGGAAAAAAGCGGAAGCGCAGACAAGGGGCATCGGGATGACCGGCGCCCGGGTCCCGCCGGCCGGAAGATGCCGCCGCCCGGGGCTCCCTTTTGGGGCCGCCCGGGGTGGACAACCCGCCGGAAAACGGTATAATAATACTGAGATAGTATGGAATTCTGAAACTGTGGGGGACTGTATGAAACGTCTGGTCATCGGGGTGCTGGCCCATGTGGACAGCGGCAAAACCACCCTGTCCGAAGCCCTGCTTTTCCGGGCCGGGGTGCTGCGCAAACTGGGGCGGGTGGACCACCGGGACGCCTTTCTGGACACCGACGCATTGGAGCGGGCCCGGGGCATCACCATCTTTGCCAAGCAGGCGGCCTTTGTGCTGCCCGCCGACGAGAACGGCCCCGAGACCTCGGTGACTTTGCTGGACACCCCCGGCCACGTGGACTTTTCCGCCGAGGCGGAGCGCACCCTGCAGGTACTGGATTACGCGGTGCTGGTCATCTCCGGCACCGACGGTGTCCAGGCCCACACCCTGACCCTGTGGCGGCTGCTGGCCCGGTACCATGTGCCCACCTTGATTTTTATCAACAAGATGGACCTGCCCGGGGCGGACCGGGCGGTGCGGCTGCGGGAACTGCGGGGCCGCTTCGGGGACGGCTGCGTGGACTTTGGCCCCGATGTGGACAAGGCAGCCTTCCAGGAAGCCCTGGCCATGGCCAGCGAACCCCTGATGGAAGAGATCCTTGCCGGAGGCACCCCCGAAACCGAGGACATCATCACCGCCATCGCCCGACGGCAGGTTTTTCCCTGCTTTTTCGGGGCGGCCCTGCGGCTGGACGGCATCGACCCGCTGCTGGATGCCCTGCGCACCCTCACCCGCCAGCGGGAGGCCATGGAGGAATTCGGCGCCCGGGTGTTCAAGATCTCCAACGACGAAACCACCCGCCTGACCTGGCTCAAGGTCACCGGCGGGGTGCTGAAAGTGAAAGATATGCTCCAGAGCCGCCCGGACGCGGCAAAGCCCTTCTGTGAAAAGGCGGACCAGCTGCGGGTGTACTCCGGCACCAAGTACCGCCTCATCAGTCAGGCAGAGCCGGGGGATGTGGTGGCGGTCACCGGCCTGACGGTGACCTATCCCGGCCAGGGCCTGGGCGCCCAGCCGGACGCCGACCTGCCGGTGCTGGAACCGGTGCTCAACTATAAGGTGGAACTGCCCCAGGGCACCGACCCCCACACCGTCCTCAAAGCCCTGCGCACCCTGGAGGACGAGGACCCCCTGCTGCGGGTGGTGTGGAACGACGCGCTGGGCGAGATCCATCTGCAGCTCATGGGCGAAGTGCAGCTGGAAGTGCTGCAGAGCCTGCTGCAAAGCCGCTTCGGGCTGGAAGTGTCCTTCGGGGAGGGGGGCATCCTGTACAAGGAGACCCTCACCGCCCCCGTGGAGGGGGTGGGCCACTACGAGCCCCTGCGCCATTACGCCGAAGTGCATCTCTTGCTGGAACCGGGCCCCCGGGGCAGCGGCCTGCAGTTTGCCGCCGCCTGCCGCCCGGACACGTTGGACGGCAACTGGCAGCGGCTGGTGCTCACCCACCTGGCCGAGCGCACCCACCCCGGGGTGCTCACCGGGTCGCCCCTGACCGATGTGAAGATCACCCTCACCGCGGGCAAGGCCCACCTGAAACACACCGAGGGCGGCGACTTCCGGCAGGCCACCTACCGCGCGGTACGCCAGGGCCTGCGCACCGCCGCCAAATTGGGGCGGGTGCAGCTGCTGGAACCCTGGTACGCCGTGCGGCTGGAACTGCCCGCCGACTGTCTGGGCCGCGCCATGACCGACCTGCAGCGGCTGGGCGGGGAGATGGATGCCCCCCAGCAGCAGGCCGACGGCACCGCGGTGCTCTGCGGCACCGCCCCGGTGGCGGCCCTGCGGGGCTACGCCCGGGAGGTGGCCGCCTATACGCGGGGGGCCGGACGTCTCATCTGCACCCCCCAGGGCTACGCTCCCTGCCACAACCCGGAGGAGGTCATGGCCGCCATCGGCTATGACGCCGACGCCGACACCGACAACCCGGCGGATTCGGTCTTCTGCAGCCACGGGGCCGGGGTGCTGGTCAAGTGGGAGGATGTCCCCGCCCGGGCCCATGTGTCCAGCGGCCTGGGCCGCAATGCCCCCGACGCCGACACCGAGGAGGACGGGGAGGAGGACACCGGCAGCGCCCGCCGTCGGGCGGACGCCTACCGGGGGACCCTGGCCCAGGACAAGGAACTGCTGGCCATTTTCGAGCGCACCTACGGCCCGGTGCGCCGCCGCAATGAAACCAATCCCAACGCCCGCCGCAGCGCCGACCTGGACGCCCGCCGTGCCATGGGTCACAGCCGCACCCCGGCCGCGGCCCAGCCCGCCGGACCGGAGTACCTGCTGGTGGACGGCTACAACGTGATCTTCGGCTGGCCCCGGCTCCACCGTCTGGCGGAGGGGGACCTGGACGCCGCCCGCCGCCGGCTGCAGGACATCCTGTGCAACTATGCGGGCTACCGCCGGTGCAAGGTCATCGTGGTGTTTGACGCCTACCGGGTGCGGGGCGGCGCGGGCAGCGTGGAAGCCTACCACAACATCCATGTGGTCTACACCCGGGAAGCCGAGACCGCCGACATGTATATCGAAAAGACCACCCATGAGCTGGGGCGCAGGCACCGGGTGCGGGTGGTCAGCTCCGACGGCACCGAACAGATCATCATTCTGGGCAACGGGGGCCTGCGGGTCTCTGCCGCCGCCTTTGAGAAGGAAGTGGCCGCCGTGGAAGCGGAGATCCGGGAATTTGTGGCGGGGCAGGACCCCGCCAACTGAAGGAAGGGGGAGAACGCCATGCCGGCCAAAACACACTGGGCGGGGCTGGACCTGATCCGGCTGCTGCCCATCCTGGTGGTGGTGACCTACCACTACGGGGTGGAGACCGCCACCGCGGGGCTGTATGCCTCCAAAGTCCTCACCTCCCCGGCCTACGGGGACCTGGTGCACCTGTCGGTCTTTCTCATGATCCTGCTCTCCGGGGCGGGGCTGGGGGCCAAGTACGCCGCCCGCCCCTGCCGTCCGGCGGAGTACATCCGCAGCAGGGCCGCCGCCATCTATCCGGTGTTCTGGCTCTGCTTTGTGCCCCTGTTCCTGTACAGCGATGTGTGGCACCGCAACAATGCCGCCGTGCCTCTGTGGAAGCTGGGCCTTTCCCTGGTGGGGCTGGACGGATACCTGCAGGCCTACACCCCTACCTTTTATAAGGTGGGGGAGTGGTACCTGGGCTGTCAGGTGCTGCTCTACTGCCTGTTCCCCCTGACCCTCTGGGCCGCCCGCACCCAGCGCCGCCGGCTGGGGCTGGGGGCGCTGGCGGTTCTGGTCTGGGCGGCAGGCCCCTGGCTCTGCCCGGAGGGGGTGGACTGGTTCCACACCGTCTGGGGAGAGTGGCCGGTGTTCACCCTGGGCATCCTCTTTGGCCACCTGCTGGGGCGGCGCCGTGCGGTGATCCCGGCGGGACTGTGTCTGGCGGTGGGGGTGTTCTGCGCCGCCGCGGGGTTGCCATCCTACCACAGCCTGAGCCTGCTGGCCGGGGCAGTGTTCTGGGCCCTGTTCTGGCTGGGGCAGGCCGCCCTGCCCGCCGTGACCCGGGTCCTGGCCCTGCTGGCCAGGGACTGCTACGGCGTCTTTCTGATCCACCATGTCTTCATCACCCTGGTGCTGCTGCGCTTTGTGCGGGCCCTGGGCGGGGGATTCCTGGTCTGGGCTGCCTTCTGGGTGGTCTGCGTGGCGGGCAGCTTCGTGCTGGCGGGGCTGGCCCGGCGCATCGCCGCGCCCCTGACAAAGGCCCTGCGCCCCAAGGCCGCCCCTGTCACCTGAAAAATACAAAAACAGCCTGCCGTGAAAAAAACGGCAGGCTGTTTTGCTGTCAGACAAAGTTCAGGGTGTATTCGTCCAGGTCGTAGGCCTGGGCAAAAAAGGCGGTGAGCAGGGTCTCGGCGTTCTCCCGGGCGTTGTCAAGCAAGCCGTTGGCGATGGCATCATTCTGGGCGTTGGCCTTCAGGTTGGTCATGTCCTGGTTGGTCTCCTCCAGGGTGATGGGCCGGAACACGCTCTCCTTCTCGTAATAGACCTGGAAGGAATCCAGGTCCAGCTCACAGCTCAGCACCTGGGCTTCGGGCAGGTGCACCGTGATGGCGGTGTCCTTCACCTCCCAGGTGATGGCGCTGAAATCATACCCCGCCTTGATGACCACATCATAGCTGTAGATGTACCGGCTCTGGGTGAAGGGGATCTGCACCCCGAAGATCTCCTGGGCGGCGGCGGTGGCGTTCACCTGGGTGGTGCGGCATTCCTGGGTGGCCAGCTCCCCGATGTCCTCAAACCCCAGTTTGGTGGTCTTGTACTTGTTTTCGTAGTAGCTGCGCATGCTCAGCCATCCCGCGGCCAGCAGCGCCGCCACGATGACCACCAGGATCAGTTTGGGAATAATCAGCTTGGCCAGCCAGTGGCTGCTGCGCGGCGGTGTCTGCACAGAACGTCCCATGATGCGACCTCCTTGGACAATCGACTTCCTTTTTCTTCAGTATACCACGTCGGCGCCCGCCTTGCCACCTTGGCCGCGGCAAAGAAAAGAAAACTGTCTGCCCACCGCGCACAGACTCCCCCTTTTTCGCTTTTCTTTTGCCCCGTACCCTTGCACCGCCCGGGGATTTATAGTAGTATAGTAAGGTACCTGCCGATTCACTGAACTAGAGACATAAAGCGGAAAACGGCCGGGTATCAATGAGGAGGAATGAACCATGAAAAAGTATCTGAGCGGCATTCTGGCCCTGGGCCTGGCCCTGAGCATGTGCGCGTGCGGCGCACCGGCCTCTGAACCTGCCGACACCGCATCCACCGCCGGCGGGGACAGTGCATCCACCGCCGAAGCTGCCGACACCACCGAGACCGGCGCCGCCGACAGCGATCTGGCCTATATCCAGGACAAGGGCAAGATGACCATCGGCTACACCGTCTACGAGCCCATGAACTACACCGACGAAAACGGGGAGTTCACCGGCTTTGACACCGAGCTGGCCACCGCCGTGTGCGAGAAGCTGGGCGTGGAACCGGAGTTTGTGGAGATCAACTGGGACACCAAGTTTGTGGAGCTGGAAGCCAAGAGCATCGACTGCGTCTGGAACGGCATGACCCTGACCGATGACATCAAGGCCAACGAAGCCTGCACCCAGCCCTATGTGAAGAACGCCCAGGTGGTGGTCATGAAGGCGGACGCCGCCTACACCTCCACCGCCGACCTCATCGGCAAGACGGTGGCCGTGGAAGCCGGTTCCGCCGGTCAGACCACCGTGGAGGAAGATGAAAACCTGATGCAGGCCGACGTCATCACCAAGACGGTGCAGACCGACTGCCTGATGGAGGTGGAAGCCGGCACCGCCGACGCCGCCGTGCTGGACCTGACCCTGGCTTCCGCCATGATCGGTGAGGGCACCGACTATGCCGACCTGGCCATGAAGGAAGAGCTGAACGTGGAGGAATACGGCGTGGCTTTCCGCAAGGGCAGCGACGCGGCCGCCGCTGTGGATGCCGCCTTTGAGGAGCTCAAGGCCGACGGCACCATGCAGACCCTGGCCGACAAGTACGGCCTGACCCTGGCAGAATGATGAGCGAAGCCGTTGTGATCTGGGGCCGCCTGACCGAAGCCTTCTGGCTGAACTTTCAGCTCTTTGCGCTGACGCTGGTCTTTGCTTTGCCCCTGGGCCTGGTGGTGGCCTTCGGCTCCATGAGCCGGTTTGCCCCGCTGCGGGGGGCGGTCAAGACCTTTGTGTGGATCATCCGGGGCACCCCGCTGATGCTGCAGGTCATCGTGATCTTTATGGGCCCGGGCCTGCTGGGCTTTGATAACCCCTGGCCGGCGGGGTCTTCCGGCCGTCTGGTGGCGGCGGTGGTGGCCTTTGTCATCAACTACGCCTGCTATTTCTCGGAAATTTACCGCGGCGGCATCGAGGCCGTGCCCAAAGGCCAGACTGAAGCCGGACAGGTGCTGGGCATGACCCGCACCCAGATCTTCTTCAAGGTCACCCTGCTGCAGGTCATCAAGCGCATCATCCCGCCCATGGGCAACGAGATCATCACCCTGGTCAAGGACACCTCTCTGGCCAACGTGATCTCCAACAAGGAGATCATCATGATGGCCAAGGAATACAGCGCCAAAGGCCTGATCTGGCCGCTGTTCTCCACCGCCATCTTCTTCCTGGTGTTTGTGGGGGCCCTGACCCTTCTGTTCGGCTGGCTGGAAAAGCGGCTGGACTATTTCCGCTGCTGAAAGGAGGCCGAACCCTATGGCATTGTTGGAAGTGACCGGTATCGGCAAAAGTTTCGGCAGCACCGCCGTGCTGCGGGACATCTCCCTGCAGCTGGACCAGGGGGAGACCCTGGCCATCATCGGGTCGTCCGGCTCCGGCAAGACCACCCTGCTGCGCTGCCTGAATTTTCTGGAAACGGCGGACACCGGTTCCATCAAGGTGGGCGGCGAGACCCTGTGGGACGCCGCAGACCCCCACACCCAGAGCGAAGCCGAGATCCGCAAAAAGCGGCTGCACTTCGGTCTGGTGTTCCAGAACTTCAACCTGTTTCCCCAGTACACGGCGCTGCAGAACGTGATGCTGGCGGGGCAGCTGCTGGCCAGGGAGCGCCCGGACTACAAGGCCAACCGCAAGGCCATCCTGGCCGAGCTGGAAGCCAACGCCTGCGCCCTGCTGGACCAGATGGGCCTGTCCGACCGGGCGGGGCATTACCCCCACCAGCTTTCCGGCGGGCAGCAGCAGCGGGTGGCCATCGCCCGGGCCCTGGCCCTGCACCCGGACATCCTCTGCTTTGACGAGCCCACCAGCGCCCTGGACCCGGAACTCACCGGTGAGGTGCTGCGGGTGCTGCGGGAACTGGCTGACCAGAAAACCACCATGATCATCGTCACCCACGAGATGCACTTTGCCCGGGACGTGGCCGACCGCATCCTCTTCATGGACAGCGGCGTGGTGGTGGAGGAAGGCCCCGCCCACCAGGTCATCGACCATCCCCGGGAGGAGCGCACCCGCCGGTTCCTGGCCAGTTACAGCGGCTGAACCCCTGCCCAACCCCAACAAAAGACAAGAAAAACCGCCGCCCCATCAGGGGCGGCGGTTTTTTGCTGCCGGGGACCGGCGCCGGGAAAGGTCCGGACGCTCTGCACATCGTCCGCCGCAGATACTGCGGATCTCCCCGGACGGGGCAGGCGGCGCAGGGCGCCGAGGAGCGCCGGGACCCGGAAAACCGGGCGGAAAGGGGGTCCGGGAGGCATGTCGGGCTTGTTTCCCGCCCGGGGCAGCTCAGTCCAGAATCTGGGTGCCGTTGCTGCCCGCCGTGAAGGGCAGGTCGAACTCGGCACAGTGAAGGGTGGCGGTGTGGCTGTCAAAGGCCACGGGGCGGTCCAGACAGCTCTGGCAGAAGGCGTCGAAGCTGCCGCTTTCCGCCGTGCTGCCGCACACCACCAGATAGGCGCAGGCCGGGGCCATGGCCCCGTTGCCGTACCAGTATCCGGGGCGCACCTCGCTCATATCCTCGCAGGTGTGGCCGGGGTGGTTGGCAAACACCACCAGATCGTCGCTCAGGGCGGCGTACCACATGTGCTGCTGGTAGCCGTACTCCCCGAGCTGGAACTGGGTGGTGCCGTGGAAATGCTCGTTCAGGGATTTCACATAGATGAAGTGGTCCCGCATCTCCTCCCGCTCTTCCGGCTGCCACACCCGCTGTACCCCGTCCCGGCGGGGGGACTGTACGCTGGTCAGCAGATAGTCGCCGGTCTTGTACCCGTCAATGCGGGCGTTGCTGGTGGTGTAGTGGAAGGCCCCGGTGCCGGCCGCGATCTCTTCCAGGTCGGCGGGCGGGGTGTAGCGGGTGGTGGCCCAGAAACTCAGGCTGGGGCAGGTGGCGTAGGGGGCGGCAGGGAACAGCCAGTTCAGCATGGCCTGCATGCTCTCCTCCCAGGGGGCGATGATGCCCCGGTACACCCGGCCCATGGGCGCGGCCAGGATCCCCCGGAAACAATGGCGGGCGGCCAGCTCGCGCATCTTCTTTTCGCTGCGCAGCTGGTTGGTCTCTTGCACATCGCAGGAAAATTCGCTTTCCTTGCGGCCGGTGTACAGATAGTGGCGGATGAATCCATCCGGCAGAACAGAATAGGACATGATCGGATGCCTCCCGAGGGAACGTCCGGTTCCCTCTTTTTTATACGATCTTCAGTCGGAATGCAAATGGGAAGTTCTTTTCCTCGAACCGGTAGCACAGGGGCAGGGTGGTGCAGCAGCTCTCCGACCCGATGCCGTGCTGGCGGTAGTCGATGTGCACTTCGGTCACATCGGCCCGGGTCAGCTCGTCGCTGTGGCGGGCGGCGCACAGGTCCTCCAGGGTATAGGGCAGCACCTGCAGGCTGAATTCCGGCCGGCCGGTGATGGCCACCCCGCCGGCGGGGCCGGTGACGGCGGCTTCCCGGCAGGCGGCGTGGGAGCCGGTCTCCTGGGGGCGGATGTAGTCGGTGAAGAGCTGGTCGGCGGTGGCCTCAAACCGGCCCAGATAGCCGCCTTCCAGGTAGCCCTTCATGAAGTCCTCGCTGGAGAAGTACTTGATGACCTCCCAGGCTGCGTCCTTGTTCTCGCAGCTGGTCAGCATGGTGAAGCCGAAGTTGGGGGTGCAGCTCAGCTCGCCCTTGACGGTGCCGTCCATGGTGGGCAGTTCGGCAACGCCCCAGTCAAAGGCCACGGGGAACTGGTCGGTGAAGACGCCCGCTTCCTGGGAAGCGTTGCCCCACACGGCGAAGGCGCCCTGGGCGAACAGTGCGCGGCTGTTGTCCACGCCCTGGGTCTCGGAACCGGGCAGCACGGAGCCGTCGGCGTACAGCTTGGCGGCGGATTCGATGACCGGCTTCCAGCTGGAGAAGTCGAAGACGCCGTTGACGTAGTCATAGCCCATATGGGTGGCGCCGCTCATTTCGGCCACGCCCTCGATCCAGCGGCTCAGCGGGCTGGAGGAGGTGAAGCCCACGCCGTAGACGCTGCCGTTGCCCTGGGCGGTGACCGCCTTGCAGGCTTCCACCAGCTCGTCCAGGGTGGCGGGCACGCCGTCATACCCACTAAAACGGACAAACGCAGCAGTTGAAATTTGTACACGATGCTAGAAAACAACGGCTCTTCGGCTTATTGCTTTTTTCAGGGTGGTGTGCTATCGTAAAAATACCGGCCGGGGCGCTCCGCGGGCCCGGGCCGCCGCTGCGGCGTCAGGCGCGGGGCGGCGACCCGGACAAGGCATCAAAAGTGCATCCCGTCCAGGCGGACCGCAACCCCTGGCTGCCCCCGCGCCGCGGCGCTTTTTCTGCCATGGGACGGGGGCCGGCGGCAGAAATTGATAGGAGGATTCTCATTGAATCAGAAAGTCACCGTTTTGATTGCCGATGATGAGCAGGCGATCCGCTCCGGGCTCAAGGCCATCGTCACCCGCATGCTGGACCAGGCACTGGTGGTCAGCTGCGTGGGCACCGGGCAGCAGGCCCTGGAGGACCTGCGCCGGTTCCGGCCGGACATCGCCATCGTGGACATCAATATGCCGGATGTGGACGGGCTGGAAGTCATCCGCCGCAGCCGGGAGATGGAACTGCCCACCCGCTTCTTGATCCTCAGCGGGTACGGGGAGTTTTCCTATGCCCAGAAGGCCATCCGCTACGGGGTCAAGACCTACTTTCTCAAGCCGCTGAACGTGGAGGAGTTCCGCACCGTGCTGCTGCAGCAATGCCAGGAGGTGCTTTCCCACCGCAAGAATGCCGCGGCGGATGAGCAGGAGATCACCCGGCTCATGTGTATGTGGAACCGGTGAAGTACAGCGGGCTGTACCTGGTGAATACGGTGGATGAAAGCGCCTTCTCCGCCGGCACCGACGACATCATGAACCTGCTGCAGATTTTGGCCGTGACCTGCATCGGCATCATCACCGCCGTCTGCGTGCTCATCTCGGTGCTGGTCACCCGGCCGCTGCGCAGCCTGATGTTCACCGTGCGGCAGATCGAACAGCGCACCTACGACGGCAAGACCCGCCTGACCACCAAGGACGAGCTGGGACAGCTGGAATCCGCCCTCAACTCCATGTACCACATCATGCAGCGGCAGTTCAAGGCCATCAAGCACGAGGAGCGGGAACGGTACAACGCCGAAATGCAGATGCTCACCGAGCAGATCAACCCCCATTTCCTGTACAACACTCTGGAATTCATCAACATGGAGGTGTACAACGACCGCCCGGACACCGCCTCCGAGATGATCACCAACCTGGGCGATTACATCCGCATCAGCCTGTCCGCCGGCAACAACCAGCACACCATCGAAAGCGAGCTGGAACAGGTCACCGCCTATGTGGACATCATGAGCTGCCGGTTCAGCAAGTCCATCGGCATGGTGATCAACGTGCCGGATGAACTGCGCCCCCGGATGATCCTCAAGAGCATCCTTCAGCCGCTGGTGGAAAACTCCCTCAAACACGGGTTCAACATCAGCGGCGGCGGGGTGCCCATCGCCCCCCGTATCGAGATCTGCGCCGCGCTGCAGGGCTCCGAGCTGTGCATCTCGGTCATTGACAACGGCGCCGGCATCGACGTGGAGCGGGCCCGCCAGATCATGTACACCAAGAGTCCGGCAGGTTCCAAGGAGCAGCATGTGGGGCTGAACAACGTCTACCAGCGCCTGCACAGCTACTACAGCAATGTGAACATCACCTTTGAGACCATCCCCTATTTCCGCAATGTCATCACCATCCATCTGCCGGCCTGCTTCTTTGACGATTCCGGCACCCAACCGCCCATCCCGTGACCGGACCCTGTCCGGCGCGCAGGAGATACATAACAGGAGGAACTTTGTATGGAACAGCAACATGCCATTATGACGGTAGACCGGGATTTTGTCATTGCCCCGGTGGACAAGCGCATCTTCGGCTCTTTCATTGAGCATCTGGGCCGTGCCGTGTACGACGGCATCTACTGCCCCGGCCACCCCGAAGCCGACGAGCAGGGCTTCCGCAAGGACGTGCTGCGTCTGGTGCGGGAGCTGGGCGTGCCGGTGGTGCGCTATCCCGGCGGCAACTTCGTCTCCAACTTCCGGTGGGAGGACAGCGTGGGCCCCGTGGACCAGCGTCCCGCCCGCCTGGACCTGGCCTGGCGCACCCTGGAGACCAACCGCTTCGGCCTGGATGAGTTCGTGGACTGGGCCCGCAAGGCGGACACCCAGGTGATGATGGCGGTGAACCTGGGCACCCGGGGCATCGCGGATGCCTGCAACCTGCTGGAATACTGCAACCATCCCGGCGGGGCACAGTACAGCGATATGCGCATCAAAAACGGCCACAAGGACCCCCACAACATCAAATACTGGTGCCTGGGCAACGAGATGGACGGCCCCTGGCAGGTGGGCCACAAGACCATGGAGGAATACGGCCGTCTGGCTGCCGAGACCGCCATGGCCATGAAGCAGATCGACCCGTCCATCCAGCTGGTGTCCTGCGGCAGTTCCAACGGCAAGATGCCCACCTTCCCCCAGTGGGAGGCCACCACCCTGGAACACACCTACAACTTTGTGGATTTCATCTCCCTGCACCAGTATTACGGCAACGAGAAGGGGGATACCCAGGACTTCCTGGCCTATTCCGACGATATGGACGCTTTCATCCGCAGCGTGACCGCGGCCTGTGACTTCGTGCAGGCCAAAAAGCGGGGCACCAAGCAGATCAACCTGAGCTTTGACGAGTGGAATGTGTGGTATCACTCCAACCAGAAGGACGACGAGCTGATGCGGGACGAACCCTGGAAGGTGGCCCCGCCGCTGCTGGAAGACCACTACACCTTCGAGGATGCCCTGCTGGTGGGCGAAATGCTCATCACCCTGCTGCGCCACGCCGACCGGGTCAAGATGGCCTGTCTGGCCCAGCTGGTCAATGTCATTGCCCCCATCATGACCGATGCCAAGGGCGGTCCGGTCTGGCGCCAGACCATCTACTATCCCTTCCTGCTGGCGTCCCGGTACGGCCGGGGCACCGCCCTGCAGCCGCTGCTGCGCTCCCCCAAGGTGGAAACTTCCGGCCACGGGGCGGTGGACGCGGTGGTGGCGGTGGCCGTCCACGACGAAGCTTCCGGAGAGCTCACCGTCTTTGCGGCCAACCGTGACCTGCAGAAGGATATCCCGCTGGAAGCCACCCTGCGGGGCTTTGAAGGCTACCGGGTGAAGGAGTTCCTGAGCCTGGAAAGCGAGGACCTGCTGGCCGAAAACAGCGCTGCCGGGGAGAAGGTGCGTCCCATCGCCCGCCAGGACGGCGTGATGGACGGTGCCTGCCTGCAGGCGGTGCTGCACAAGGCTTCCTGGAACGTGATCCGCCTGTGCCCCGCCGACCGCGCCTGAGAATGTTTGCGTAAAAAAAGGACGATACACCATGGAAAAACAGCATATGAACGAAATCTGGGTCCCCCATGCCGAGACCCTGCCCGAACCTGCCGGCGAGGGTGTGGTGCGCCGGGTGCTGGCGTACAGCAAGGACGTGATGTGCGTGGAGAACACCTTTGCCCAGGGGGCGGTGGGGGCCATGCACAGCCATCCCCACACCCAGATCACCTATGTGGTGTCCGGACGGTTCCGGTTCACCATCGGGGACACCACCCGGGAAGTGGGCCCCGGTGACACCCTGCTCAAGCAGGACGGCATCGTGCACGGCTGCACCTGCCTGGAACCGGGCATCCTGCTGGACATCTTCACCCCCATGCGGGAGGACTTTGTCTGATCCCCCGCCTGCAACGGAAATAAAAAAACGCCGTCCCGCGCTGCTTTCTGCCGCGGGACGGCGTTTTTGCGTGTGGGGGATAGGCCCCCCGGGCCCTGCTGTGGTATACTGGGCCGGAAGGTCACGGGCTGACAAGCGAAAACCCCGCGGCAGGGCGGGGTGGAGCGGGAGACTGTTGTTTGCCTCTCCCGGAAGGTCACGGGTGAAATAAGAAAACCCCGCGGCAGGGCGGGGAGAGCGGGAGACTGTTGTTTGCCTCTCCCGGAAGGTCACGGGTGAAATAAGAAAACCCCGCGGCAGGGCGGGGACACCGGGAGGCTGTTGTTTGCCTCTCCCGGAAAGGTCACGGGTGAAATAAGAAAACCCCGCGGCAGGGACCGCGGGGCAGGTAGGTTGATTCAGAAAAGAGATACGGTCAGGGACTCCGTACTCACAGGCCGAGAGCCTTCAGGTAAGCGGCTTCCCGGGCGGCGATCTGCGCCTGGTAAGCGGCGATGGCGGCCTCATAGGCAGCGTTCTCGCTCAGCTGCTGGGCCTTGGCGGCGTTGGCAGCGGACTGCACGGCGGCGTTGGCGGCCAGCTGCTGCTGGTGGGCAGCCTTGCCGGCGGCGATGATGGCTTCACCCTCAGCCTTTGCCTTGGCGGCGGCCTGGGCCTGGTATGCCTTCACGGCGGCGATGTACGCGGCTTCCTTGGCGGCGTTCTGGGCCTGGTAGTCTTTAATGGCGGCCATGTAGGCGGCGTTCTTGTTCAGCTGCTCCTGATGAGCGGCGTTGGCGGCTGCCATGATGGCGTCGTTGGCGGCCAGCTGCTGCTGATGGGCAGCCTTGCCGGCGGCGATGATGGCTTCGCCTTCGGCTTTCGCCTTGGCGGCGGACTGGGTCTGGTAGGACTTGACGGCGGCTGCGTATGCTTCCTCCCGGGCGGCGATCTGGTTCTGATAGGCCTTGACGGCTGCCAGATAGTCGCTGTTGGCGTCGGCGAACGCAGGCATGGCCATCACGCTGAACATGGCAATGGCCAGCAGGGCGGCGAACAGCTTCTTCATTTTCATCACGGAAACCTCCTTCATATGCCGTGTTTCGGGTCACGGCTTGTTGTCTTTAGTATACGCCAAAAGTCCAGATTTTGCAACGGATTTTCATTCGCTGTTTTCACACAATTTTCGCAAATTCTCTTGTATATAATCACAAAACTTTCACAATTGGGAAACGGGTGTTTTATAAAATCACGAAAATACGATATTTTTGAAAAATCCGGGATTTGTGCGGTCATGTGGGTGTGAAAAACAGCGGATTTTGGCCGGAAACGGCTGTCCTTTGTGCGTGGACGCGGCGAGCGGCCCTTCCGGGCGGGAAAATCCGCGCAGAAACAGGGTATGCGGCGGGTGGAAAGCGCAGAACCGGGACGGCCCCAAAAGCCTCCCCGGTGCAAGGGGCGGTGCCGCACAGCGGCGGAGGGAGGCGTTGCTTCTTGGCAGACGGCAGTCTGCCGGGGTGTCCTTCCTTTTGTGACCAAAAGGAAGCGAAAAGTCCCACCGTTTCGATGCGGTGGACGCCGACCAGGGTTTCACCCTGGACCCGGTGCGGCCACCTTACGACGGCCTACGCAGGTCCTGGGGGACCTGCGCAAGGAATGGATTTTAATGGCACGGCCAGCGGGTTGGTTGTAAATATGGGAGAGCGCGACTGGTTCAGCAACAACCCTGCCGGATACTTCTCCTTGCACAGGGGAGCCCATCTCACGTCCGCAAAAAATCTTTTTCCCCCTGTAACAAAATCCCCCCAGCCGGTCACTGTATGACAAGAGCGCTCGAAAAAACCAGGAGAAAGGAGGGTGGGCATGGCCATACCGGAACTGGAAACCCTGTACAACACATACAAGACCCCGCTGTACCGGTACCTGCTGCATCTGTGCCGGGACCCCCACCGGGCCGAGGACCTGCTGGCCGATACCTTTCTGCGGGCGCTGCGCTGCCTGCCCGCCTACCGGGGGGAGGGCAGCATCAAGGCATGGCTCTTCGGGCTGGCCCGCAACATCTGGCTGGAGGACCTGCGCCGCAGCCGCCCCACCCTGGAATATGACGACATGCTGGGCCTGTATGTGGACGACCGTCTGGCCGAAAATGCCGACGCCCGCCGCAAGCTGGACCGGGTGCGGCAGCTGCTGGCGGAAAAAGGCCCGCCCGCGTCGGAAGTGGTGATGCTGCGGGCGCAGGGGTACGCCTACGCCGAGATCGCCGACCGGCTCAAGATCACCGAAAACAGCGCCCGGGTCATGGAACACCGCACCCGGACCTGGCTCAAATCCACCTTACAGAAGGAGGGGCTCTGGAATGACTGAACATACCACGCCGCGGCAAAGCGGCATTTCCTGCGATGTGTGCCGGGACCTGGCACCTCTGGTGGCCGACGGGGTGGCCAGCGCCGACAGCGCCGCCCTGGTCAAAGAACACCTGGCCCGGTGCGAAGCCTGCCGGGCGGAATTTCCCGGACTTTGCCCGCAAGATACCGAAACGCCGGCCACACCCGCCCTGCCCGTTCCCGACGAGCGCCGGGTGCTGCGCCGGGTGCAGAACAAACTGACCCTGTGGCTGCTGGGCTTTCTGGTCCTGGGGCTGGGGGGCAGCATGCTGGTGGTCTTCAGCCCCCACAGCACCCTGGCCCTGCTCTGCTTCCCCCTGGTGTGCGGGGTCATCTGCTGGTTCGACGATTTCCTCTGGCGGCTGGTGCCGGTGCTGGCGGCGGTGGTCTGGTTCGTCTGGACCCTGGCCGCCGAACTGCCCTACTACACCAACTGGCAGAGGGCTGTGTTCAGCTCCGCCGTGGGGGCGCTCTGGCCCTTTGCGTTCTGCGTCATCGGGGCGCTGGCCGCTTCTCTCTTCAAATACGCCTTCGGCAAGACCGGAAAGGAGAAATAAACCATGAAAACCGGGAAAAAGAACCCTCTGCGCATTCTGGCCGGGGTGGCGGGGGCCCTCATTGTGGTGGGGCTGCTGCTGTTGGTGGACGGCATCACCGGCGACCCCATCAGCCGCCGTCTGGCGGACAACGGGGCCCTGGCCTACGCCGAAAAAGCCTACCCGGGCCAGACCTTCACCATCCTGGAAAGCGGCGGCGGACAGTGGTTCCGCTACTACGCCCGGGTGCAGAGCGAGCAAAGCCCCGACACCACCTTTCTGGTGGATACCTCCTTCTGGTTCTTCCGGCAGGGGGAGGAAGAGCGGGAGGTGGAGGGCCGCAACTGGACCCTGGTGCGCCAGGGCAAGGAGGGCGCCGAGGAACTCAGCGCCGCTTTGCACCAAGCCCTGCCCGACCTGGAACTGAACCCGGCCTTCAACGGCTGGCTGCCCGGAATGGCCTATGGCGACAGCCAAAACATGGATGTGGAGCTGGATCTGTGCTGGGACCCGGACAACGTGCGGGATGTGACCGGGTACGTGGACCTCTTCCCCCTGGATGCGCCCTTTGACAAGGCGGTGACCCAGAAGGTGCCCGACCGGGTGGTGGTGCAGGTGCTGTGGGACGGCACCCCCACCCAGGAAGATTACGACGCCACCCTTTCCCGACTCAAGGCCGCAGCGGAAGCCGCCGGATTTGCCATCGACTGGTACGACCTGACCCTGGTGCCCAAGGGCGGCAGCAGCACGGACTGGGAGGAAAAGGCCATCTTCGGCACCACCGCCGCCGCCGACATCCCCGCTCTGTAAGCATACAGAAAAACAGCCCCTCTCCCGTTTGGGAGAGAGGCTGTTTGTTGTTGCGTTTATTCTTCGGTGAACAGGGCGGTGGACAGGTACCGGTCGCCGGTGTCGGGCAGCAGCACCACGATGGTCTTGCCCGCGTTCTCCGGGCGCTTGGCCTGCTCGATGGCCGCCCACAGCGCCGTGCCGGAGGAGATGCCCGCCAGCACCCCTTCCCGCTTGGCCAGCATCCGGGCGGCGGCAAAGGAGTCCTCGGTGGTGGCGGTCATGACCTCGTCATAGATGCGGGTGTCTAGCACTTCGGGCACAAACCCGGCGCCGATGCCCTGCAGGGCGTGGGGGCCGGCCTTGCCGCCGGAGAGCACCGCGCTGTCGGCGGGCTCCACCGCCACGATGCGCACACCGGGCTTTTTCTCTTTCAGGTAACGGCCCACGCCGGTGATGGTGCCGCCGGTGCCCACCCCCGCCACAAACAGGTCCACGGCGCCGTCGGTGTCCTCCCAGATCTCGGGGCCGGTGGTGGCGATGTGGGCCGCCGGGTTGGCCGGGTTCACAAACTGCCCCGCCACCATGGCGTTGGGCAGCTCTTTGGCCAGCTCGTCCGCTTTGGCAATGGCCCCCGCCATCCCTTTGGCGCCCTCGGTGAGCACCAGCTCGGCGCCGTAGGCCTTCATCAGGGCACGGCGCTCGGCGCTCATGGTCTCGGGCATGACGATGATGACCCGGTATCCCCGGGCGGCCGCCACGCTGCACAGCCCGATGCCGGTGTTGCCGGAGGTGGGCTCGATGATCACCGAATCCGGCTTCAGGATGCCCTTGGCCTCGGCGTCGTCCAGCATGCTCTTGGCCACCCGGTCCTTCACCGACCCGGCGGGGTTCAGATATTCCAGCTTGGCCAGCACCCGGGCGTTCAGCCCCAGGTCGGCCTCCAGACGGGTCAGTTCCAGCAGCGGGGTGTGGCCGATCAGCTGATCGACCGAAGTGTAGATGCGGGCCATGGCGGCAACCTCCCTTTCCGACGAAAAAAATCCCACCGTATCCATAGTTTTCCCTGATTATACCCCCCATCCCGGCGGTTTGTCAAAAACCGTCCCCTGTGCTAAAATAAGACCAGATATCGCCCACGGGCGCAGGGAAAGGAAATGGCAATGCAAACAAAGGCAAACCGGCTGTGGGCCGGATTCTGGTGGCTGGCGGCGGCCGCCCAGCTGGTGTTTCTGTGCGCGGTGGCCCTGCGGGCCGGGGGCGCGGTCATTGATAACGATGCCGCCAAGGTCTACACCCATATGATGGCCATCTGGGAATCCGGTTCCCTGGTGGTACCGGACTGGCGGTACATCACCACCATGGAGCTGGACTGCACCACCCTGCTGGCCCTGCCCTTCTACGGGCTGACACACAACCCCGTGCTGGCCTTCTGGTGCGGCAACGGGGTTCTGCTGGCGGGGTGGGCGGCCCTGCTGGCCTTTCTGGTCCGCCGGCTGGGAGGCGGGCCGCGCCGGAGCGCCCTGGCGGTGCTGGCGGTGCTGCTGCCCTATGAATTCTACATGACCGGCTACTGGAACATGCTCTTCCTCAACGCCTCCCAGTACGCCTTCAAGGTCATGCTGCCCCTGCTGCTCACCGCCCTGCTGCTGGCCCCGCCCCGTCCCCGGCGGCGGGACTGGGGGCTGCTGGCCGTCTGTCTGGCCGGGTGCTGCCTCACCGCCTTTTCCAGCGGCATCTATGTGGCGGCCTGCGGTCTGGCCCCGGTGCTGGCGCTGTGGTGCTTCGGCTGGCTCAAGCACAGACAGCAGGCCGACCCCTACCGCCTTGCCTGCCTGGGGGGCAGCGTGGCCGCCACCCTGCTGGGGCTGGGGCTGCAGAAGGCCCTGGGCATAAAGACCACCGCCGCCTCCATGAACCTGAACTCCCTGGACACCCTGCGGGACAACGCCGCCAACTGCTTCATCGGCTTTTTCCGCCTCTTCGGGGCGGTGCCCGACGCGGCCACCCCGGTGTTCAGCGCGGCGGGCATCTCCTGCCTGCTGCGGACCGGACTGGCCGGGGGCGTGCTGGCCCTGGGCCTGTGGTGTACCGGCAAGGCATTGACCGGCACCCTGCCCCGGGAACTGGCCCCGGGAAAATACCTGCTTGCCATCTTCTGGTGGAACCTGGGGGTACTGCTGCTCACCGACACCCGTTACGGCGACCCCTATTTTGAATACCGCTACCACCTCATGGGGGCGGTGCCCCTGCTGGTGCTGGCGGCCTTTGCGGCGCCCACCCTGGTGCGGCGGCCGGTGCGGCTGCGGCGGGCGGGGATGGCCGCGGGCACCCTGGGCATGGCGGCCCTGGTGCTGGCGGTGGACACCGGTGCCGTGGGCAGCATCTGGCAGGCGGACGGCACCTTCGGGGTGAACGCCCGGGAGCGGGAACTGTGCGGGGTCATCAGTTCCATGGATGTGCAGGATGTGCTCATTGCGGGGGAGAGCAGCGTGGCCGAGGTCTGCGGTGCCCTGGACCCCACCCGGCGGTACATGATGCTCATGGATATGGGGGAGGGCGGCTGGATGTTGGGCACCTGGGACGGCCGCCTCACCGACACCGACGCCCTGGCCTATCAGAGCCCCGCCGCCATCGTCTGCTCCCACGAGACCTATGAGAACGGCGGCCTGGAGGGTTCCATCTCCGGCCACTGGACCTATTACGGCGAGACCGCCGACTTTGTGGTGCTGCGCACCGACGGCGCCCCCCTGGTGGACGGCCAGCCCGCCGGCCTGCCCTACGGGGAAGCGGCCATCGACTACCCCAATACCTCCTGGTACACCTGGACCGGCACCATAGACGCCGACCGCCGCCTGCACACCGACGGGGCGGGGGGCGAGGTACTGCGCTCCCCCGGGCTGGAACTGTACACCGGCACCCGCGTCACCCTGACCTGCGAAAGCGCCGGCACCGGCACCATCGGCAGCCTGCAGCTGTGGGGCACCGACGGCGCCCTGCTGGCCGAAGCGCCGGTCCCGGCGGGAAATGCCCAGGTCACCCTGGACGCCCCGGCGGGCAACGGAACGGTGCTCACCCTGACCCTGGACCCCGGCACCCAAGCGGTGGTGGGCCCCCTGCGGTTCGACGCCCTGGACTGAATAAACAAAGAAACGGCACATCGCGTTTGTGCAGCACTTGGCTGCAGGAAACGATGTGCCGTAGTTTTTTTGTAAAGAAATTTCGGTTCACGCCCGGTGCCAGCTGCCGCCCAGCAGGTAGTAGCCGCCCCAGTCCAGCTTGCCGAACAAGGGAGAACCGCTGCGGGCAGACCGGGCCAGCAGGGTCACCAGCAGCAGGCTGCGCCGGCGCAGGGGCAGGTAGTAGGGGCTGTAGCACCGTTTCCGGCGCATGTCGGCCAGCAGTCCGGCCAGCCAGGGATTTTTCAGGGCGGCCCGGGCCTTGGCCCGGCGGGCCGGCCGGGGACCGGGATCCCGGCGCAGGATATCCGCCACCCCTTCCCCGAACACCCGGACTTCCGCCCGCCACAGGGGCAGCAGGTCCTCCTCCGGGGCGCCGGCGGCCATTACCGCGTCGTTCAGCTTGGCAAAATGCCGGGGCCAGATCTCACAGTAATCGGGGTGGTATTTGGTGGACAGGGTCCCTTCCCGGCTGCAGTCGTAGAAGGTCAGGGCGTCCTCCATCACCCGGTAGACGAACCCGGGCTGTTCCCGGCCCAGCAGGTCGATGTAATCCAAAACGAACTGTAAATCTTCGCCAAGAGTATACTCTCTGTTGAATTTCAGCCGCTGGGCCAGCTCTGCCCGGTACAGTTTGTTCCAGGGCATGGCGATGAGGCAGTCCAGATACAGCCGTGCCAGGGCGGTCTGCTGGGCGGTGACGGCGTGGGGGCCCACCGGAGCGGTACAGCCCTCGTCGGTGGTGTAGTGCCACAGGACAAAGGCGCCGGGGGCCTGACGCTGCACGGTCAAAGCCGCCTGCAGCGCCCCCGGGCGCAGGGCGTCGTCCGCGTCCAGAAAGGCGATGAAGTCCGCCCGGGCGGCTGCCAGCCCCGCATTGCGGGCGGCGCTGACGCCGTTTCCGGGCTGATGGATGACCGTTACCCGGTCATCCCCGGCGGCGTACCGGTCGCACAGGGCGCCGCTGCCGTCGCTTCCGCCGTCATCCACCAGAATGCAGCTCACGCCTCCCTCCACCTGCTGGGCAAGAATGCTGTCCACACAGCGGGGCAGGGTTTTTTCGGCGTTCCAAACCGGCACGATCACACAGACGGCGGTTCGCTGCATACACTTCCTCCTTCTCCCTCTTGGGGAACGGGCCCCAGGCCCAGAAAATCGTACACGATCTGTACGAAGGTATCGTAAAAATGTTCCGGGGAGAACCGGCGGGCGGCTCTGGCCCCGGCCTCTCCCATCTGGGCCCGCAGTTCCGGGTGCTCATACAGCATCCGGATGGCCCAGCTCAGCTGTCCGGCCAGTTCGGGGCCCCGGTCCACCAGCACGGCCTGACTGCCTTCCAGGTATTCGGGCATGCCGCCGCTGCGGGTGGCCAGCACCGGCCGCCCGCAGGCCATGGCCTCCATGGCCACCAGTCCTGCGGCTTCCTCCACCAGGGTGGGCACGCACACCAGGTCCGCCAGCCGGTAGTATTCGGTCAGGCGCTCGTTGGGCACATAGCCGGTGAACCGGACCCGGCCCCCCAGCGCATTGGCCTGCTGTTCCAGGCGGCGCAGGAAGGGGCTGGACTGGGTCCGGCCGAAAAAGGGACTGCCCACAATGAGCAGCTTGATGCGGGGGTCTTCCAGGGCGGTCATGGCTTCCAGCAGTTTGTGGATGCCCTTGTCCGGCTCCAGACGCCCGCAAAACAGCACCACAAAATCGCCGGGGTCAAACCCCAGCGAAGCACGCAGGGCTTCGTCCGGCGCACCGGGGGTGAAGCGCTGCAGATCGATGCAGTTGTGTAAGATATACGCACGGCTGCGGTCCAGCGTGCTGGTTTTCAGATAATCGTCCCGGATGAATTCGCTCAGGGCCAGCACCCCGCCGTAGATCTCGTCCATGGTATGGCTGCAGGAAGTCTGCCCGTGGAGATGGGCCAGACATTTCTGCCGTCCGAACATCCGGCTGATGGCGCTGCACTGGGTCAGGGTGCCCCCTTCGGCCACGATCAGGTCGGGGGGCGGCAGTTCCAGCGCCAGGGAAAGCTGGACTTTCTGGTACCAGGGGTCATAGGGGGCGGCAATGCCGAAACACCGCTCGATGAACACCAGGGGCCAGTACCGGCGGGCCCCCTTGGGGCGGGCCACATAGAGCATCTTGGTGTGGCGGTATTCCTTGGCCTGGGCGGCGGCGTCCGGGTGGGGAATGCTGGCACACAGCAGGTCCAGCTTGCCCCGGCGCTCGTTTTCCCGGATGAGATGGGTCACCAGGGTCTCCACCGCGCCGCCCTGCACGGCGGGCACCGGCAGTTCCGGCGGCGGCACCAGCAGGATGCGGGGGGCATGGGGCGTATTGCGCCCCGAAGGCAGCAGGGGAACGGTGAACCTTGTTTTTTCCTTGGTCTCGACCATCAGACTCACTTCTTCAGCGGGCACAGGCTTTCCGCCGGCATCATGGACCAGCGGGCAGCGGACAGTTTTTCGGTCATCTTGAGCTGCTTGCAGTTGGGCAGGTAGCTGATGAGCCCCTGCATCAGGAACTGTTCCTTGGAAATGGCTTTCACCAGTTTGGGGGTGGGGTTCTGCTTGACCTTGGCGCACAGGAACAGATACCGGCGCCAGCAGGCGGCGTAGGCACAGTCGATGACGGTGCGGTTGGCCCCGTTCTCCACAAAGAAGCGGTACCGGTCGGCCAGACCGTCCACCGCGTCAAAGGCTTCGGGCTTCAGGTCGGTGCGGCAGATGCTGCCTCCCCGCAGGCGGTAGCAGTACAGGTGATCCTGCAGGCAGACCACCCGGTCGCACCGCCAGAACAACCGGTGGGCCACGAAGTCGTCCTCATGCAGGCGTCCTTCGGGATAATGCAGGAGCTTCCACACCTCGGCGCGGTAGAGTTTGTTCCAGGCCACGGTGTAGTAGGTGCCGTTGGGAGAATAGAAGTTGTTCAGCAGTTCCTTGCCCACAAACACGCCGGTGGCGGTGGGATCGGTGTAGGCGGGCGGGTCCAGGCTGTCGCCGTTTTCGGCCACGTCCTCCACCGCGCAGATGGCCATGTAGGCGTCGTGGGTCTCACAGGCCTCGTAGAGTTTTTTCAGGTATTCGGCGCGCAGGATGTCGTCCGAATCCACAAAGGCGTAATAGCGGCCCCGGGCGGCGTCAATGCCGGTGTTGCGGGCGGCCGAAAGCCCCTGGTTCTCCTGGTGGATGACCCGGACCCGGGCATCCCTGGCGGCAAAGGCATCGCACACTTCGCCGCAGCCGTCGGTGGAGCCGTCATCCACCAGAATGACCTCAAAGGGATGCGCAAAGGTCTTGCCCTGATCCAGGATGCTCTGGATGCACTCTTCCAGATAGGGTTTGGTGTTATAGATCGGTACAATGACACTGACCGCGATATGTTCCATGGTGATACCTCGTTCTCGATTCCGCAAATTTTACAGCCTTCCTTCGGCCGGACCGGCCGCGCGGCCCCAGATCCGGGCCAGCCCGTAAGCCAGCTCCGGAGAAAAACAGAACAGCAGCGCCCGCACCTTTTCAAACAGGGAAACGTGGGGGCAGCGCAGGATATCCGGCAAAACCGCCCGCAGGTGCTTCAGATGGAAGCCGAAGCCCTCCCGCAGTTCCTTCCGGTTGCCGGCGGCGCCCGCCAGACAGTAGAAGGTATAGAACACCTTCCAGTACCAGGCCACCGCCCAGCGGTACAGCTCGGTGGACCCGGGGCGCTGGGCAAAGTACAGCAGCCAGTCCCAGTACATGCGCAGGTCGTCCAGCTTGCGGGGCGGGAAGGCGGCGCCGGTCAGCTGCCCGGTGCGGGTGCGGTAATGGTAGAGCACGTCGGGCAGGCAGACAGCCCGCTCCCCCTCGAATACCAGATGGAGCACGCTGGCGTCATCCCCGAAGAACATGCTTTCATCGTAGCGCACCCCCTTGTCCCGGAAGGTGCGGATGTCAAAAAGCTTGTTCCAGCTCAGGGGGCCGTAGAAGCTGCCGGTCTGGAAGGTCTCCAGCAGCAGGTCCATGGCGTCGCAGACGCCGTGTTCCCGCTTGGCCACCATCCGTCCGGGGATGGTGGCGCCCTGTTCGTCGATGGCGTCGCCGGTGCAGGCCGCGATGCGCACCCCGGATTCCTGGATGGCGTTGTACAGCCGTTCGTACATGTCCGGCTCGATGAGATCGTCCGAATCCACAAAACCGATGTAGGCGCCCCGGGCGTTGTCCAGGCCCACATTGGCCGCCGAGGCGGGGCCGCCGTTGGGTTTGTGGAACACCCGGATGCGGGGGTCGGTCCTGGCCAGCTCGTCGCACAGTTCGCCGCAGCCGTTGGGGCTGCCGTCCTCCACCAGCAGCAGTTCAAAGTCGGTGAAGGTCTGGGCCAGGATGCTCTGCACCGTGCGGGGCAGGTACTCCCGGGCATTATAGACGGTGGTGACGATGCTGATCGTCGGTTGTGGCATGGGGCGGGCTCCTCTCGTCCTAAATTTTAACAGTTTTTGCCTTTGTTTGCAACGCATGGGCGGGGCCGGACCGGTTTTTTCAGGGGGCGCGGTACAAAATCCGGTTTTTTACGGCGGTGTATCCGGCCAGCAGCCCGGGCAGGTTCAGGGCTGTGCCCACCCGGTAAGGCAGGGCCAGCAGGGGGTGGTCGTCGGCGGCCAGGGACTGCCGCAGGGCGGCGCGGGCGTCGGTGTCGGACAGGATGCGGGCAAACAGGGCCCGCCGCCGGGAATAAGGCAGGGCACCGTCCCGCCCGGTGAGCAGGCCGTACTGGTTCAGGGCCGCCCGCACCCGGCTTTTGCGGCAGAAGTCCGCCACGGTCTTTTCCGGCAGGCCTTCCGCCCGCAGCAGGCGTTCCAGCACCGGGCGGGTGCGCGCCTCCGCGTCCAGCAGGTCCCCCCGCAGCCGGCGGGACAGACTGCCTTCTTCCAGGTCATTTTGTCTATAGTATACACCCGGCAGCGCATAAATGGCAGGGCGAATTTGTGAAAAAAGGGAAAATTCCAGGTTGAACAGCACGTCCTCGTTCACCGCCAGGGTCTCGTCGAACCGCAAAGGGCCCAGGGCCGCGGCGGAAAACACCTTGGAATAGGGGGCGGCCAGATACCCGCTCTCAAACAGCAGGGGGTCCAGGGCGGGGCCGGTGTCTTTCAGGCGTTCATACACCCCCGGCGCCAGAGGGCAGGGGGCGGGGCCGCTGGCCCGCTCCATGCCGAACAGCACCAGGGCGGGCCGGGCGGCCAGGGCGGGCGGCAGCGCCTGCCACAGCCCGGGCAGCAGCTGGTCGTCCGCGTCCACAAACAGGATCCATTCCCCGGCAGCGGCCTCCAGCCCGGTGTTCCGGGCGGCGGAAGCCCCGCCGTTTTCCCGGTGCAGGGCGGTGATGCGCCGGTCCTCCCCGGCCAGGGCGTCGCACAGGGCGGGGGTGGCATCGGGGCTGCCGTCATCCACCAGCAGCAGCTGCAGGTTTTGCGGCGCGCCGTCCAGCACGCTGTCCACCGCACGGCGCAGGGTGGCCGCGCAGCGGTAGCAGGGGATGATGACGGTGATGGGCGGCAGGCTCATAGGCTTTCCTCCCCGGTGATGGTCCGGTAGATGGCCAGCAGGGTCCCGGCGTTGGCGGCGGGGTCATGGGTGGCCAGGGCGCGGCGGCGGGCGGCCTGCCCCAGGGCGGCGGCCCGGCCGGGGTCCGAAAGCAGGGCGGCCAGGGCGTTGGAAAGGTTCTGGGCGTCCCCCGGCGGGCCGTACAGCATCCCTTCCTCCTCGCTCATCATGCTGGGGATGCCCCCGGCCCGGGCGGCGGCGCAGGGCAGCCCCAGGAGCATGGCTTCGCCCAGGCTGTTGGGGCTGTTCTCACAGTAGGAGGGCAGCACAAAGACATCGGCATCCAGATAGGCCTGCCGCATTTCCGCCTCCTGCAGGGGGCCGGTGTACTGTACATGGTGCTGCAGGCCGTTTTCCTTGATGAGCCGTGCGCACCAGGTCTGGTAGGGGAACATGGCCTCGATGACCGGGCGCAGCAGCGCCCCCTTGTCCAGGGGGCCCCATCCCGCCACCCGCAGCACCAGCCCGGGCCAGCGCCTGAGCAGCGCGGGCAGGGCCAGCAGCAGGGTGTGCAGGTTTTTCAGGGGGTAGTTGCCCTGGGTCAGAAGCAGCACCGGCGCGGTGCCGAAGGTCCGGGGCTGCCACAGGGGCTCGGTGTAAAAGGCGGGGCGCAGGGTCTCGTTGCAGGCAAAGTACCGGGCATCCGGAGCCAGGTCGGCCATGGCAGCCCGGTCAAACCCGGTGCGGCCGGTCACATACCGGGCCTGCCGCAAAAGGTCGGCCTCCGCCCGGGCCAGCCCGTCGAACCGGACCTGCATCTTGTCCAGCAGCTCCCCCGGCACCGCCCGGTCGATGAGCTTCTGCACCGGCCCGGAATGGAGATACCGGGCGGGCACGCCGTCGCACAGATGGGCCGCGCAGTCCCGCATGACCCCCTGGATGCCCACCAGGGCCGGGATGCCCAGCCCCAGGGCCGCCTGGTGCATGGCCGCGGCGGCGGGGTACTCGGTGCCCCAGATGTGGACCAGGTCGGGCTTTTCCGCCCGCAGCAGCATGGCAAAGGTATCCCGCTCCCCGTCGGGCAGGATGCGGTACCGCACCCCGCCCTTGCCCCCGGTCAGGGCGGTCTTGGCGCGGCTGTCCACGCTGCAGACGGTGAGGAAGGGGGCGTCCGGCCGGTTGGTCAGGGCATGCAGCTGCCCGGTCAGCCAGCCGCCGCTGACCTCCCCGGCCCGCAGGCCGCAGGCTTCGGCCGCCGCCGGGATGGTGATGCTCACCAGCCACAGTACCTTCATAGGGACTCTCCTTTCGCGGCCGGTGCGGCGTGCTGCAAGAACTGCCGTGCCACACAGGCGGGGGTGTATTCGGGAAAACAGGCTTCCGCCGTTTCAAAAGGCAGGGTGCGTCCGGCGTTTTCCGCCAGCCAGCGGCCCAGGGCGGGGGTGTCGGCCGCCTCCCGCCACACAAAGGCCAGGGGCCACCGGGCCAGATAGGGCAGGGCCGCGTCCCGGGGCCCCGCCGCCAGATGCAGCACCGGCTTGCCCGCCGCAAACACCTCAAAGAGTTTGCTGGGCAGCTGGTTGGACGCCGTGTTGCCGATGCTGATGAGCACCCCCGCCCGCCGTTCCAGGGCGGCGGCCTGCTGGTGGGGCACAGGACCCAGGATCTTCAGCCGGTCCCCCAGGGCGGCCTGGGCTTGGGCCCGCTGGGGGGCGAAGGCCTCCCATCCGCCCCCGGCCATGACCAGGGTCAGGCGGCTGTCCAGCCGGGGGAACAGCTGCAGCAGGGCGTCCGGGGTGCGCAGCCCGGGGTAAAGGGTGCCGCAGAAGGCACACAAAGTGGGGTCCGGGGCCTCCCGGGGCAGGGGCACCAGGCTGGGAAAACCCAGCTCCGACACCCTGCCCGCGCAGGGTTCCAGCGGCCCGCCCGGGGCATAGTCCGGGGCGGCCTGGGCGGTGATGTAGGTGTGGTCCAGGGCCTGCAGCAGCGCCCGCTCCCGGTCGTAGCCGCCGGGGGCATGGTAGCTCTCGTTGGCGGCGTAGGGGTCCATCTGCCACAAAAGCTTCCGGGCCCCGGGCAGAGCGGCCCCTTCCAACGCGAAGGCGGCCCGGTAGGGGGCGGCCACGGCGCAGACGGCGTCATAGGGCCGCTGCCGGTGCAGCGCCTCCATGGCCTTGCGGGCGGCGGTCACCCGCCGGGGGGCGTGCAGGGCAAACTGGCGCACCGCCGCCCCCACCGCCGCCGGGTGGGCGGCCAGACGCAGCAGCCGCAGGGGCACGGGGGTGCCCCCGGCGGCGCCGTTTTCCAGGGCCCGGTTCATGGCGGCCTCGTCGGCAAAGGGCAGGTCGTGGGTCACACAGCCCGTCACGGCGGGCGGGGCGTGGGTGCCGTCCCACAGTTCCAGGAGCTCCACTTCATGGCCCAAAGCGGACAAAGCCTCCGCCAGCCGCCGGCCCAGACGGGGGTTGGCGGCCGCGGGGGCTTCCACACTGTCAAACACAAACAGGATGCGCATGGCGGGCCCCTTTCAGCGTCGGTCTTTCAGCAGGCGGCGGCAGACCGCGGCCCACAGCACGGTGCAGTGGACGGTGGCAAAGGCCGAGACCCGGATGGACAAAGGCAGCCGGGGGTTGCGGCCCAGCCGCTTGTCCTCCAGCCCTGCCCGGATGCCCACGCACAGCTCTCCCAGCTGGATGCGGTAGCGGTCGGCGTCCTCCCGGCGCAGGATCATGCTGGCCAGATAGACCAGCTTTTCATAGTAGAAGGCATCCGCCGATTCCTGCATTTCGGGGGCGGCGTGCTGGCGGATGTAGATGGCCGCCCGACGCTGTTCGTCGATGCTGGCGGGGGCCAGCGGCCGGTGACTGGCCGAAGCGGCGTGCTGCCGGTAATGGTAGCCGTCGAAATCCACAAAGGCACAGCCCTCGATCTTGTTGAACACCTGCCAGTTGGCCATCAGGTCCTCGTTGAAGGCAAAGCCGTTGTCAAAGTCGGCGGGGTCCAGGATGCGGGCGGCATACACCTTGTTGCACAGGCTGAAATCCACCCGGTGGTCGTGGAGCAGGGCGTCCAGGTGGTCGGGGGCCATCATCCGCTGGGCCTCCTCCGGCACGGGGGCGTCGGCGGGCGGGGCGTCGGTGAAGCTGTCGTACCGGCAGCAGGCGGCGGGCAGGCCGCTGGACCGGGCCGCCCCGATGAGGGTGCGCAGGAATTCCGGGTGGTAGAGGTCGTCGGCGTCGCAGAAAGCCACCCAGCTGACCCCGTCGGCCCGGGCGGCGCGCACCCCGGCGGTGCGGGCCGCCGACACCCCGCACTGGGCCTGGTGCAGCACAAAAAACCGGTCGTCCCCGGCGGCAGCCTGCTCACACAGGGCACCGGAACCGTCGGTGGAGCCGTCGTCCACCAGGTAGCACCGGAAATCCGGCATGGTCTGGGCGGCGATGGCGGCAATACAGGCGGGCAGGTAGGCGGCGGCGTTGTACACCGGCACCACCACGGCGGCCAGGGCCGCCCCGGCGCTCATCCCTGCACCTCCTGGTAGCGGCGCAGATAGAATTCCTGCAAAATGCGGGCGCTGGTATGTATGTCGAACCCGGCGTCCATGGCCTGCTGCTGGGCGTTGGGGTTGCGGGTCAGGTCACTGTAATGGATGGCGTGGGCCCAGATGTCCGGGGACTTCAGGGGCAGGAAGGTCACGTTGGAGGCAAAGGCCGCCCCCCGGTCCACCGTGTCGGACACAAAGCAGGGCAGGCCCGCGGCCTGGGCTTCCACCAGCACCACCGGCAGCCCCTCGAACAGGCTGGGCAGCAAAAAGGCGTCCATGGCGGCGTAGAAGGCCTGCACGTTGGTGCGCACCCCCGCAAAGATCACCTTGTCCGCCACCCCCAGGGCTTTGGCCAGCTCCTTGATCTCCCCTTCCAGGGCGCCGCCGCCCAGCAGCAGCAGGCGGGCGTTGGGCTGCTTGGGCAGCAGCGCCGCAAAGATGCGCAGCAGCCCCGCATGGTTCTTCTGGGCGGAAAACCGGCCCACATGCCCCAGCAGCAGCTCGTCCTCCCGCACCCCCAGGTGCTCCCGCAGCTTTTGTCGGGCGTCGGGGGCGGGGTGGGCAAACCGGTCGGTGTCCACCCCGTTGGGCAGCACGGTGAAGGGGCTGGACCCGAACAGCATCTCCCCGGCCTTGCGGCTGCAGGCAAAGCGGTCGGTCAGGTCCTTGTTGAACCGGGCGCTCATCAGCTTGTCCAGTTTGCCCACCAGGTTGGGCTCGT
Source organism: Subdoligranulum sp. DSM 23681 (assembly GCF_057005535.1). Classification (NCBI taxonomy): domain Bacteria; kingdom Bacillati; phylum Bacillota; class Clostridia; order Eubacteriales; family Oscillospiraceae; genus Subdoligranulum; species Subdoligranulum sp. DSM 23681. The sequence continues at coordinate 1,658,324 of NZ_CM168050.1, forward strand.
AGGCGGTGTTGTGGCTGTGGCCCACCCGCACCGGCACCCCGCGGCGGCGGGCGGCGGCGTTGTAGAACATGCCGAAGCCGCTGTAATGGCCGTGGATGATGCGGTATTCCGGATGGGCGGCAAAAAAGGCGTCCAGCTGGTGCAGATACCGGGGCAGGTTATTGTCCTGCCGGACGGTCAGCTTGGTGATCTGCCCGCCCAGGGCCTGGATCTCATAGTCGTACAGACAGGGCTTGTCGTAATGGTACAGAAAATCAAACTGCACCAGGTCGCGGTCGATGGCACGGTAGACGTTCATCACAAAGGTCTCCATACCGCCGGCGTCCATGGCCGGCATCACCTGCAAAACACGGATCGGCGCCATGCTTCGCCTCCTTCTTTCAGTCTTCTTCTTCCAGCTGGCGGCGGCATTCCCGCAGCCGGGCCCGGGTCTCGTCGGACAGGGTGGGATATTCGTGGCAGCTCTGGCGCAGGGCGTCGGCCACCAGCTCGCTGACCAGATACCGGGTATACCATTTCTGGTCGGCGGGGATCACATACCAGGGACAGTCCGGGGTGGCGGTGGCGGTGATGACCTTCCCGATGACCTGGGCGTACTCGTCAAACAGCGCCCGCTCCTTCAGGTCGGATTCGGAGAACTTCCAGTTCTTGGCCGGGGTCTCGATGCGTTCCAGGAACCGCTCCTTCTGCTTCTCCTTGGATACGTTGAGGAAGATCTTCAGCACCCGGTATCCGTTCTCGTACAGATACCGCTCATAGTCCCGGATCTGGCGGTACCGGCGGCGGAAAAATTCCCGCTGGCCCGCCTCGGTGGTGCGGGGCGGCATGCGGTAGGTCTTCTGCAGGTCGTGGACCTGCACCACCAGCACGTCCTCGTAGTAGCTGCGGTTGAAGATGGCAATGCCGCCCCGGGGCGGCAGCGCCCGGTTGGCCCGCCACAGGAAATCGTGGGCCAGCTCCTCCGCCGAAGGCTGCTTGAAGCTGTGCACCGTCACCCCCTGGGGGTTCAGCCCGCCCATCACATGCTTCACGGTGCTGTCCTTGCCGGCGGCGTCCAGGGCCTGCAGAATGATGACCAGGCCCTCCCGCCCGTCGGCGTAAAAGCCGTCCTGCAGCCGGCCCATCTCCTCCAGATTGGCGGCGGTGCGGCTCAGGTATCTGGGTTTGTCCTCCCGGGCGTCTCCGGCGCCGGTGGGCAGGTCGGAAAGGGTGCAGGGCGTCTGCCCGTCAAAACGAAAACGATCGGCCGTCATACGTTTTCCTCCCGTTGGGAAATAGTTAAATCTAGTATACCCGCTTTGCCCCCGTTTCGCAAGGCGGCTGAGGCTCAGAACACCGTCTGCACCAGTACCATATAAAAGGCGGTGCCGCCCACGATGCTCAGCAGGGAATTGCGCTTCCACAGATAGCTGGCCACCACCAGGGCCCCCGCCAGAAGCTGGGGCACAAAGCCCCCCGCCCCGGCAAAGGAGAGGTCCTTGAGCCCGTACACCACCAGCATGCCCACGGTGGCGCAGGGAAATACCCGGCCCAGGTACACCGCCAGCCTGGGGGTGCGCCGCCCGCCCAGCAAAAGGAAGGGGGCAAACCGCAGGGCGGCGGTGACCAGGGCCATGACGGCCACCGCCGCTGCCAGATACAACGGGTCATTCATCCGGGGTCACCTCCTTCCGGGTGTCCTGTTTCTGCCCCAGGCTCCCCGCCAGCAGCAGGGCGGTGATGCCCGCCATGGCCGGGAGCAGGAACCGGTCGGGGCCGAAGACCGCCAGACACACCGCCGACACCCCCGCCCCGCACAAAGCGGGGAAATGGGTCTTGCTGTGCAGCCACTGGTCGGTGAAAACGGTGAGGAAGAGGGCGGTCAGGGCAAAGTCCACCCCCTGGGTGGAAAAGGGGACAACCTCCCCCAGCAGGGCCCCGGCCACGCTGCCCGCCACCCAGTACAGCTGGTCAAACAGGGACAGAAGCAGGCATTCCCGCACGCTGCGTCGGCCGTCGCACACCAGGGAATAGGTCTCGTCGGTGAGGGCGAAGATCAGGTAGGGCTTGGCCGCTCCGGCCTTGCGGTAGGGTTCCAGCATGGAGATGCCGTAAAACAGGTGTCGGGCGTTGACCATCAGGGTGGTCAGGGCCAGGGTGACCAGACTGGCCCCGCCGCTGAGCAGCCCCACCGCCGCGTACTGCATCGACCCGGCGTAAACGAACACACTCATGGCCAGGGCCCAGAAGGGGCTGTAGCCGGCGGCTTTCATCATCATGCCGAACCCGGCGCCCAGCACCAGGTATCCCGCCAGCACCGGCAGGCTGCTTTTGAAGGCGTTTCGGACGGTTTGCAAGGGACATCCACGCTCCTTTTATCCAACAGAATTCCGCACCCCGGGCGGGGGCTGTCCGCCCCGCCAAAAGGCGGCGGTGTTTTTTGGCCAGCCTGCATATTGCGGCGGCAGGCCGGGCCGCGGTATACTGAAACCGGATATACTCGCAGTTTCGTGCAAAATGAGGAGGTGCACCCCATGAAACACACCCGCATTCCCACCGCGGCCCTGCTGCTGGCGGTGTGCCTGCTTCTGGGCGGCTGTTCCCGGCATGACAGCGCCGCCGCGGCCGAGGTGCTGGCGGCGCTGTCCGCCACCGCCGCCCTGCCCGACTACGCCGTGGTGGCCGACACAAAAATGACGGTGGAAGGGGAAAACACACCCGCCGACGGCCTGAGCATGACCCAGCGCATGTGGCGCACCGGGGACGATGCCATGCAGAAGATGGCCACCTACGACGTGAACGGGGAACCGCTGTTTGAGAACGGCTCCGCCCTCATCGACGGGGTGTACTACTGGTTTGACGGCGAAAGCTGGTCCCGGGACGACACCGGCATCGCGGCGGCGGCCAACCTGACCTGGATGCCCCTGGTCAGCTGGCCGGAGGAGGAGAAGGACGTGACCGTGACCCGATCCGACGGGGTGTACACGGTGGAAATCGGGGAAGGGGCCTTCCCCGCCATGATCGAAGAGCAGCTGGCGGCCATGGAGGCGGAGGAACAGGCCCTCATCGACCGGGGTCTGGCCAGCGACGCCCAGGAGCGCCGGCAGGCCCGGGAAAGTGCCGCCCGGGCGCAGTATGAGGAACTGCGCTACACCATTGAAGTGGAGGACGGTCTGGCTGTGTCCTGCACCACCTATTCCCGGGTGCGGCAGCCCGCCGCCGGACAGGACACCGCCGAAGACGCCGCCATGCCGGTGAGCGAGATCACCTATACCTGGCGCCTTACCGGCACCGACGCCGCCGCCATTGCCGACATCATCGGGGAAGCCGCCGCCTGACACCCCGGCGCCGCTTGCACAAAAGGCCCCCGGCCGCAAGCCGGGAGCCTTTGGGTCAGTTTTCTTTGTGTTGGGGATTCTTGGGGTCGGCGGCGTCCTCACAGCGATGGCGGCAGGCGGCGCAGTTGCCGCCGCAGCCCCCGTGCCAGCCGCCTTCCTGGTTGGAGATGAAAACGATGGCCACGGCCAGCACCACGAACACCAGGATCAGGATCACAAAACCCGGCATGGACAAAAGACCTCCTTGCGTTTGCTGTCCCCAACAGTATACCACAGCCCGCGCCCGAAAAAAAGCCCGGGGAAGGAAAAGCGCGGCTGCAGGCTGAAAATTCTTTTGGCACATCTTGACGGTTGCACGCTGAGAAGTATAGTATTATAGTGTATATGCGAATACGTCGTATTCGCCAGTTTACAGGTTGGTGAGAAAAAAATGAATTATTCGTGGCAAAGACAACTGATCATCGAGACGATCCAGAAGACCAGGGAGCACATGACCGCCGCCCAGATCTACCAGCTCACGCGGAAAAACTGTCCGCACCTGAGCCTGGGCACGGTGTACCGCAACCTGAACCTGCTGGTGGAGACCGGCAAGCTGCGGCGCATCGGGGTCCCGGGGGAAGCGGATCGCTTTGACTGGGAACTGACCGAGCACCAGCACCTGTACTGCCGCAAGTGCAAGCGGGTGAGCAACCTGCCGGTATCCACCGACAAACTCAGTGAGCTGGTGGCGTCCTGCCCGGGCATCAAGGCGGAAAGTTTCAACTTCATCGTGACCGGACTGTGCGCGGAATGCGCCGGCAACTGAGACCCGCTCCTGCCGGAGAAGAGAAGGTCGTTTTTGGCGCCCCAGCGCCGGAAACGGCTTTTTTATTTGGCTCTTGCCAGAACCGGCAAAACGTGGTAGTCTGTAAGGAATCCGCGGGGGGCGGTTTTAGCCGCATCTTTGCCCGGGGTATGCTATAATAGCATCGGCGGCCTGCGGGCCGTAGAAAGGGAGGAAGGCACCTATGTTCAATCCCCGCGCCGTGGTGCGGGACGCGGCCGTCACCCTGCTGATCCTGGCGGGGGCCCTGGCCGGATGCTGGCTGCTCCAGCAGACCACCCCGTCCCAGACCCTGGTGCCGGCCATCTTCGTGCTGGCGGTGGACCTGATCGCCCTGGTCACCGACGGTTATACCTACGGCATCGCCGCCTCCCTCATCAGCGTGCTGGCGGTGAACTATGTGTTTACCGCCCCGTATTTTGTCTTCAACTTCACCGTGCCGGAAAACATCCTCTCCACCGCCATCATGCTGGCGGTGACCATCATCACCAGCACCCTGACCACCCAGCGCAAGCGCCAGGACCAGGTGCGCAGCGAGACCGCCCGGGAATCCATGCGGGCCAACCTGTTAAGGGCCATCTCCCACGACCTGCGCACCCCCCTGACCACCATCTACGGTTCCTGTTCCGCCATCATCGAAAACTATGACCGCCTGCCCAAGGCCCAGCAGATCAAGCTGCTGGGGGAGGTGCGGGAGGAGGCGGACTGGCTCATCCGGATGGTGGAAAACCTGCTCTCGGTCACCCGCATCGACGGGGGCAAGGTGCGCATCGTCAAGACCCCCACCGTGCTGGAGGAACTCATCGACAGCGTGCTCATCAAGTTCCGCAAGCGGTACCCGGGCCAGCCGGTGCAGGTGGACATCCCGGAGGATTTCCTCAGCATCCCCATGGACGCGGTGCTCATCGAGCAGGTCATCATCAATCTGCTGGAAAACGCGGTGCAGCACGCCGCGGGCATGACCGAGCTGGGACTGCGGGTCTATTGCAAGGACGGCAAGGCGGTGTTTGAGGTGGCGGACAACGGCTGCGGCATTCCCCGGGACCGGCTGGACAGCCTGTTCGACGGGCGGATGGACGGGGCCGACGGCCACAAGAATATGGGCATCGGGCTTTCGGTGTGCGCCACCATCATCCGGGCCCACGGGGGCACCATCACCGGGGGCAACCGCCCCCAGGGCGGCGCGGTCTTCCGCTTTGCCCTGGACCTGGACCCCGACGCCGATCCCGCCGAGAAGGAGGCCTGACCCGTGAGCAACAACAAATACAAGGTCCTCATCATTGACGATGAGGCCAACATCCGCAGTTTCATGGGCGCCATTCTGGAAAGCAACGGCTACCAGGTGCTCACCGCCGCCACCTGCGCCCAGGGGAAGATGATGTTCTCCTCCCACTGTCCGGACCTGGTGCTGCTGGACCTGGGCCTGCCCGACGCCGACGGCACCGACTTCATCCGCACCGTGCGGGCGGCGGGGGGCGCGGCGCCCATCCTGGTGCTCAGCGCCCGCAGCGACGAGCGGGACAAGGTCCAGGCCCTGGACCTGGGCGCCAACGACTACATCACCAAGCCCTTCGGCACCGGGGAACTGCTGGCCCGGGTGCGGGCGGCCCTGCGGGACCGCCGTCCCGGCCCTGCCGCCCCCGGGGAGTGCTTCCAGGTGCGGGGGCTGCGCATCGACTACGACGCCCGGGACGTGAGCCTGGACGGGGCGGCGGTGCGCCTGACCCAGACCGAATACAACATTGTGGCCCTGCTGGCCCAGCACGCCGGAAAGGTGATGACCTATTCCGCCATCATCCAGGGTGTGTGGGGCACGGCGGACGCCGGCAGCGTGAAAAAGCTGCAGGTGAACATGGCCAACATCCGCAAAAAGCTGGGGGCCCGCCCCGGCGAAAACCCCTACATTGCCAATGAACTGGGCGTCGGGTACCGCATGTACGGCGAATGACCCCCGCCCGCCAAGGGAGACTGTAAACACATGACCAAGATCACCAAACATCTGACCCCGCCGCGGATCATCGCCCTGGGCTTTGCCCTGGCCATCCTGCTGGGGTCGCTGCTGCTCATGCTGCCCTGCAGCGTGCGCCCCGGGGTGGACTTACAGTACATCGACGCGCTGTATACCTCCACCAGTGCTGTCTGCGTCACCGGCCTGATCGCGGTGGATGCCGGCGACACCTTCACCCCGGTGGGGCAGTTCATCCTGGGTGCGCTGATCCAGATCGGCGGCCTGGGTGTCACCGCCGTGGGCGCCGGCATCATCCTGCTGATGGGCCGGCGGGTCAACCTGCGCGGGCGCAACCTGGTGCGGGAGGCCATGAACCTGGACTCCGGCCGGGGGGTCGTGCAGTTCGTGCGCAGCATCTTTGCGACCACCCTGCTGTTTGAAGGGCTGGGCGCGCTGCTGAGCCTGATCTCCTTCGCCCGCACCCGCCCGATGCCCGAGGCTATCGGCATCAGCATCTTCCATTCGGTGGCCGCCTTCAACAACTCGGGCTTTGACATCCTGGGCGGCGGCAAGAACCTGATCCCCTACCAGCAGGACGTGCTGCTCAACCTGGTGACCTGCGCGCTGATCATCTTCGGCGGCATCGGTTTCCTGGTCATCCGGGAGATGTGGTCCGTGCGGTTCCGCTGGAAAAAGTTTTCGATGCACACCAAGGTGGTGCTGACCACCACCGCCTTCCTGCTCATCGTCGGCACGCTGCTGCTCAAAGCCACCGAGGACATCACCTGGCTGGGGGCGTTCTTCCACAGCGTGTCCGCCCGTACCGCCGGCTTTTCCACCTACCCGCTGGGGCAGTTTTCCACGGCGGGCCTGCTGGTGCTGATCGTGCTGATGTTCGTGGGCGCCTCGCCGGGGTCCACCGGCGGCGGTATCAAGACCACCACCTTCTTCACCTTGATGCAGGGCATCAAGTCCGCCGCCACCAACCGCAGCGAGAAGGCTTTCCACTACGCCATCCCCCGGGACAGCTTCCGCAAGGCGGCGGTCATCACCCTGCTGGCGCTGGGCGTGGTGGTCACCGGCACCTACCTGATGACCGTCTTTGAGCCCCAGCTGGAACTGCGGGACATCCTGTTCGAGGTGGTCAGCGCCTTCGGCACCGTGGGCCTTTCCACCGGCATCACCGGCGGGCTCAGCATCCCCAGCAAGCTGCTGAGCATCCTCATCATGTATATCGGCCGTCTGGGCCCGTTGACCATCGCCACCCTGTGGCATTTCACCCGGGGCGAACGCACCCGCTACATCGAGGGCAACATCTCGATCGGTTAAACAGAAGGAGAAAAAGCTATGTTTGGCAAATCCAAAACAGAAAAGCAGTCCTATGGCATTGTGGGTCTGGGCCGGTTCGGAACCGCCCTGGCCAAGGAACTGGCCAAAGCGGGGGCGGACCTGCTGGTCCTGGACCACGACGAGGAGAAGGTCCGGGAACTGCGGGAATTCACCGACAACGCCATCGTGGTCAAGAATCTGGACAAGAAGTCCCTGGAAGAGACCGGCATCCAGAACTGTGATGTGGCGGTGGTGTGCATCGGCGAGCATATGGAATCGTCCATTCTGACCACCCTGAACCTGGTAGACCTGGGCATTCCCAAGGTCATCTCCAAGGCCACCAGCATCGAGCACGGGGAGATCCTGCGCCGTCTGGGCGCCGAGGTGGTCTACCCCGAGCGGGACATGGCGGTGCGGCTGGCCAAGCGGCTGGAAGTTTCCCGCATGCTGGACTTCATCCAGCTCAGCGAGAAGGTGAACATCACCAAGTTCCTGGTGCCGGAGAAGTTCGTGGGCCAGACGGTGGCCCAGGTGAACCTGCGTGCCCGGTTCGGCATGAACATCATTGCCATCGTCAACGGCCCGGAGGTCATCGAGACCGTCCACCCGGACTATGTTTTCCGCGCCGAGGATGCCATGATCGTGTCCGGCAGCCAGGAAAACGTGCTGCGTCTGAGCGAATACATGGGCAACTGAGGTCCCGTTTTTCCGCGCTGAAAACCAAAAATTCCGCCCCCGGGGGTGTGCCGCAAGATGGCGGCTGCCCGGGGGCGGATTCTTTTTTGTTTTGGCAGGCGGGTGTCTGCCGGGGGGAACGGCTGGCAGCCGTTTGGTCCTTCCTTTTCGCTTCCTTTTGGTCACAAAAGGAAGGACCCTCTGGTTGCCAGTCGCTTCCCCGTCAGCCGGAGAAGGAAATATCAGGCAGTATAAACCGCCCGTCCCCCCACCACCGTAGCCAGCACCCGCAGCTGCAAAAGCTGCTTTTCCGGCACGGTGAGCAGATCCCCGTCCAGGACCACAAAGTCCGCCCGATATCCCGGCAGCAGCAGGCCTTTTTCGGCTTCCGCAAACTCGTTGTACGCCCCGCCCCGGGTGTAGCAGTACAGGGCCTGGGCCCGGGTCACACATTCTTCCGGCTGCCAGGGCGCGCCCCCGGCCAGGGGCCGGCGGGTCACGGCGCAGTAGAAGTTGCGCAGGGGGTCCAGGTCCTCCACCGGGGCGTCGGTGCCGTAGCTCACCGGCACCCCCAGCCGCACCGCCGTGCCGAAAGCATAGCTGGTGGCGGCCAGTTCCGCCCCGCACCGGGCGGTGACGATGGTGTGGTCGTAGTCCAGGAACACCGGCTGCACCAGCGCCCCGGCCTGCAGCGCCGCAAACCGGTCCCACTGGTCCCGGGTGGTGATCTGGCAATGCACCACCCCGTGGCGGTGAGGGTTTTCGCCATGGGGGCAGAGGGCTTCGATAACGTTCAGCATCTCGTCCACGGCGGCGTCCCCGATGGCATGGGCCACCACCTGTTTGCCCGCGGCGTCGGCCATGCGGGCCATGGTCAGGGCGGCGTCATAGCCAAGGCAGCACAGCCCCCGCTGCCCCGGCTCATCGGCGTAGTCCCGGCGCATCCAGGCGGTGCGGGCGCCCAGGGACCCGTCCAGGAACAGCTTCAGGGGCCCGACCTTCCACATCCGGCCGTCCTGGATGTGGGCATCCAGAAAGGCCCGGTAGTCCTCCGGGGTGTCCAGGGCGCACTGAAGCACCAGCCGCAGGGGCAGCAGTCCGGCCTCGTCCAGCTCCCGCAGGGCCTGCACCACCAGCGGCCAGTCCCGGCTGCGGATGTCGCAGGTCTGCACGGTGGTCAGCCCCTTGGACACCGCCCGGGCACAGGCGGCCACAAATTCGGCCTTGATGTCCTCCACGCTCTCGGCGGGCAGGATCTTGCGTACCAGGGCCACGGCGTTGTCCCGCAGCAGCCCGTTGGGCTGCCCGTCCGGGCCCAGGTCGATGCCCCCGCCTTCCGGGACCGGGGTGGCGGCGGTGATGCCCGCAGCTTTCAGGGCGGCGGTGTTGCACACCATGATGTGCCCGCACACCCGGTCCAGCAGCAGGGGATGGTCCGGCACCAGCGTGTCCAGGTCCGCCCGGGTGGGCAGCACCGGGGCGCCCGCAAACTTGTCCTGGTTCCAGCCGTTGCCGTAGATGGCCCGTCCGGCGGGAATGTTCCGGCGGCGGATGAAGTCGGCACAGCGGCGGGCGATGTCGGCGGGAGAATCGGCCCCGAACAGGTCGATGGCCCCCAGCCCCCGGCCCACATCCAACAGATGCAGGTGGCTGTCGTTGAAGCCGGGGAACACCCAGCCCCCCGCCAGGTCCACGGCGGGGATGCCGTCGGCCTCTTTCCGCAGTTCTTCCCCGCCGGTGTGGAAAACCCGGCCGTCCCGCACCCACAGGGCGGTGCAGGTGCGGCCGTCGCCGCAATACACGCGGCCGTTATGATACAGTGTCTCTTGCATGGGATTCACTCAGAAATAGCACTTGATCTGGAAGCGGTCGGTGGGGGTGTTCTCCTCCACGATGAGCTTCTCATGGTTGAAGTCGAAGTGCACCGGGCGGCAGTCGTCGGTGTTGCGGGTCAGGCGCAGCAGGGTGTCCACCCGCTTGGTCTCCTCCTTGGTGTAGAAGAGATAGCTGGCGCCCTCCCGGCGGGCACGGCCGGTGCGGCCGATGCGGTGGGTGTAGTGCTCGTTTTCCTCGGGCACGTCGTAGTTGATGACCGCGTCCACGTCGGACACGTCGATGCCCCGGGCGGCCACGTCGGTGGCCACCAGCACGGCGATCTCCCCGGCCTTGAACCGCTGCATGATCCGGTTGCGCTCCGCCTGGGACAGGTCCCCGTGGAGACAATCCACGTTGAAGTTCAGTCGGGCCAGCTGGTTGGCCAGCATGCCGGTGTTGTACTTGGTGTTGCAGAAGACCATCACCCGCTTGTACCCTTCGGAGATGATGATCTGGGCCAGGTCGGCCAGCTTGTCCCGGCCGGTGGTCAGCAGCTTGTACTGGTCGATCTTGGGGCTGGAATCCTCCACCGGCTGCACGCTGACCTCGGCGGCGTTCTTCTGGTACAGCCAGCCGATGTCCAGCACCTCCCGGCTGATGGTGGCCGAGAACATGGACAGGCTCCTGCGGTGCTTCATCAGGTCGATGATGTGGCGCACGTCCTTGTAAAAGCCCATGTTCAGCATCTCGTCGGCCTCGTCCAGCACGATGGTCTCCACCCCGGACAGGTCGATGGCATGGTGGCGGTAATGGTCCATCAGCCGCCCCGGGGTGGCCACCACCACCTGGCAGCCTGCCTTCAGCTGGCGCTGCTGCTTGTCCATGCCGGCGCCGCCGTAGACGCAGACGATCTTGACCTGGGGCAGAAACTGGGCCAGGTTGCGCAGGTCCTGGGCGATCTGCTGGGCCAGTTCCCGGGTGGGGCTCAGTATCACCGCCTTGGGGGCGCCGGCGGGGGCGTCCGCCACCTGTTCCAGCACCGGAATGCCGAAGGCCACCGTCTTGCCGGTGCCGGTGGGGGCCTTGGCGATCATGTCATGGCCGTCCAGCATGAGGGGAATGGCCTTCTGCTGGATCTCGGTCATCTCGGTAAAGCCCATCTCCCGGGTGGCCCGCAGGATGGGTTCACGGATCGAAAGTTCACTGAACTGCATGGGGAAACCGCCTTTCCAAAGGTCAAATAGTAGGGTACGGAAAAATCAGTCGTAGCTGAGCACCAGCCCGTCCAGCAGGCCGGTGGCGGCCTGGATGTCCCGCACCACCCCGGCGCAGAAATCCATATCGGCCACGGAATTGTCAAAATGGATGCCGTCCTCCCCGAAAAGCCCCCGGTCATACCAGGGCGTCCGGGTGAAGTAGGCGGAATAACTGTCGTAGAGCCCCTGCGCCCGGAACGCCTCTTCCAGCGCCGCCATGGTGCTGCGGCGGTCCCCGGTGTCAGCCAGGGGGGCGCAGAGCAGGTGGAAGACCGCTCCCCGCTCCTGGCACAAAGCGGCCAGATTCCGCAGGTTGCGGGCGGCCATGGGGGTCAGCGGCCCGGTCTCCTCCTGCCGGGGAACCAGTTCCAGGGCGTTGAGGTAGAGCTTTTTCACCAGGGGAGAGGCGTCCGCCCACCGGGCAAATCTCCCGGTGAGGAAGGGCGCGCCGTAGGCGGCGGTGAGCTCCGCCCGGGTGGTCTCGTCCAGGCCGCCCAGCAGTCCGGCGGCGGCAAAGGGGGCCGCCGCGTACTGGTAGCCGTAGCCGGCGTCAAATCCGGCGGAAAAGCTCTCCGGCGTGACGATGAGATACACGTCGGTGGCCCCGGGGTGGGCGTCCAGAAAGGCTTTGGCCAGCAGATACTGTCCGGCCAGGGTCACCGCCCGGTTACTGCCGTCGATGCGGTAGGCGGTGTTGCACAGGCTGAAGGGGTCAAAGACCTGCCAGCAGACGCTGTCCCCCAGAATCAGGGCGGCGGCGCCATCGTCGGCCTGCACGTTGGCGATGTGGCCGCCGATCTCCTCACTGGCCGAGGCGGAGTACCCGGTGGAATCGGTGAGCTTGGCAAAAATTTCCGAGAAGGGGGCAAAGGCCGAAAGCCCCAGCACCCCGCAGAACAACACCAGGGCGGCCAGCACAAAGGCCGCCAGACGAAGAAGAAATGCTTTCATGGCTGCGGCCCTCCCTTAAAACTGCGCATAATAGAAGGAAGCCGCGTCCGTGCCCACCAGGCGGCAGGCAAAGACCAGCACGGTCACGGCCAGCACCAGCAGCACCGGCACCCGCACCGCCCCGGGCAGGGCGGCGAAGCGGTCGTACAGGCTGGAACCGGCGTTCTCCGCCCGCTCGGCCGCCAGGTCCAGGCAGAAAGCCAGGACCATGGCCAGCAGCACAAAGGCCAGCTCGGTGCCCGACACCCCCAGGTCCAGCGCCCCCAGCCCGGGGGCACCGCTGAGGATGCGGCCCACCATGCCGAAGCCCTGGGAAAGGCTGGGCGCCCCGAAGAAGAGGAAGGCCCCGTTGGCGCAGAGGGTGATGAACAGCCGGCGCGCCCACACCCCAGCGGCGCCGCCTTTGCCGGCAAACCGGCGGCGCAGCGGCCTGGTCAGGGCGCCGATGCTCTGCAGCACCCCGTGGAGCAGCCCCCAGAACAGGTACTGCCAGGTGCTGCCGTGCCACAGGCCGCTGACCGTGAAGGTGATGAGCAGGTTGAGCACCCGGCGGGGCGTGCCCCGGCGGCTGCCGCCCAGAGGAATGTAGATGTAATCCCGCAGCCAGCCGGACAACGAGATGTGCCACCGCTGCCAGAACTCGCCCAGGCTCTGGGCAAAGTAGGGGCGGCGGAAGTTGGGGGCCAGCTCGATGCCCAGCACCCGGGCGGCGCCCAGGGCCAGGTGGCTGTACCCCGCAAAGTCAAAGTAGAGGGAAAAGCCGAAGAAAAGCCCGCCCGCCAGCACCACCGGGGCGCTGCACTGGGTCCACTGGGCATAGACGGCGTTGACCCAGGCGGAGAGCAGGTTGGCCAGCACCAGCTTTTCGGCCCAGCCGCCCAGCATGGTGATGAGGCCCCGGCGCACCTGGGCCGGCTCACACCGGCGCTGTCCGGTGCGCAGGGCGTCCAGCTGGGGGAAGAATTCCTCCGCCCGACCGATGGGGCCGCTGAGCACCCGGGGGAAAAAGCTCATGTACACGGCATAGCGGAGCAGGTTTTTCTGTACCGGGCATCTGCCGGTGTACACGTCTGCCAGATAGGAGGCGGCCTGCAGGGCGTAGAAGGCCAGCCCGGTCAGGGTGACCAGGGTCGCCCCGGGGGCAAGCAGGGGCAGAGCCTTGCGGGCAAAGAGGAACCCGGCGCTGACCGCCAGCCCCAGCACCAGGAAGGCCCGTCGTCCGGCGGGGGTGCCGGCGGCGGCCGTGCCCCGGCCGCAGGCCCAGGTGAGCAGGGTCACGGCGGCCAGCACCCCCAGGGATACCCCGCCCCAGCTGGCCATATACAGCACCCCGGCTGCCAGCAGCACGGCCTCCCGGGCTTTGGGCGGCACCAGCCAGAACACCAGCACCGCCGCCGCAAAAAACAGGGGAAATACAAGGGAATAGTAGGTCATACCCAAACCTTTCGGTCACAAACACAAAGGAACCGCGCCCCGGACCCGGCCGGGGGCGGACAGTCTACCCCTCATTATACCAGCAAACCCCGCCCGCGGCAAGCCGCGGACGGGGCGAAAAGGTCTGGTTCAGCGTGGTTTATCTGGCGGCACGGCGGGCGCCCTTGCCGGAGGTCTTCTTGGCCTTGGCGCCCTTGCCGGTCTGGGTGCGGGTGGATTTGGGGGCGGCGGTGCGCACCGGGGCCGGGGGCGGGTCTTTCAGCTGTTTGTCCGGCACGGGGGTGAGCTTCCACAGCTGGTTTTCCCCGTACACGTCCTGCCAGATCTGGGCCTGGGTGCCGTTGTCCACCCGCATGCCCACCAGGTCGATGACCTTGTCGGCCAGCACGTTGCGGATCTTCACCCGGCCGCCCTCGGCGGGCACCAGTTCCCAGCGCTGCCCCGCGCCGGACGTCTTGCTCCACTGGTGTACCCAGGTGCCGTTGACCACACCGCTCATGGCCAGGTCCATGACCTTGCCGGTAAAGCGGTTGCGGATGCGATACTGGCCTTCCGCGGCCTCCTCAAAGGTCCACTGCTGCCAGGGTTGTCCCTCATAACTCCACAGCCGCACCGATGCGCCGTTCTCGGTGTTGAAATCGGCCACCTCCAGCACGCGGCCGTTGGCGGCGGCGATGGTGTAATAGGCTCCTTCACGGATCACGGTCTGCGCGGAACGTTTCATCAGGAATTCTCCCCTTTCGGGCGCAGAAAGCGCCCCTCAAGATTGGTTTTACTTATTATAGCACGGCGGCGCCGCGCGGTTTGGCCAAAATTTTACGCCTGGCCTTGTGAAAATTGCTCGGTTACAGGTGGAATTTTCGTGCAAAAATAGCCCGAAATCCGTCCGGCGCTTGCATTTTTTCTCTTTCTACCGTATCATAGATTCAATCACCGCTCCCCGCGGTTCCATTTTTGTATAAAGGAGAAGATTCCCCCATGCGGATCGCTCTGATCGCCCATGATTCCCGCAAGGAACTGATGACCCAGTTCTGTACGGCTTATATCCGCGTTCTGTCCCAGAACGAGCTGGTGGCCACCGGCGTGACCGGCAAGGTGGTGCACGACGCCACCGGCCTGCCCGTGCGCTGCCTGTACCCCGGCGGCCGGGGCGGCGCGGAACAGATCAGCTCGATGATCGCCTGCGGTGAGGTGGATATGCTCCTGTTTTTCCGGGACCCGGTGAGCGCGCGCCCGGACGAACCCAACGCCGTGAACCTGCTGCGGCTGTGCGATATGCACACCATCCCGGTGGCCACCAACATTGCCACCGCCGAGGTGCTCATCCACGGCCTGGAGCGGGGCGACCTTGCCTGGATCGACCTGCAGCGGGACCGGCACTGCTGATAAAACCGAAAAAACGTCCCCATGCCTTTCTCAAAAAGCACGGGGACGTTCTTTTTTGACCGCTTGACCCTGGAACAGTTCCATGGTTTATCCTACAGGTGAGAGGTGAGTATCTTGAACAAAAACAACCAATGGCTGCGGCAGGCGGCGGACCGCCTGCGCCGGCAGTTCACGCCCCGGCGTCTGGCGCTCCTGGTCCTGGGGGCCGGCATCGCCACCTTCGGGCTGCACAACATCCACCAGCGCACCGGCATCACCGAGGGCGGGGTGCTGGGCATGCTGCTTTTCGTCAACCACTGGACCGGCCTGCCTGCCTCCCTGGTGTCGCCGGTGCTGGACCTGGCCTGCTACGCGGCGGCGCTGAAGGTACTGGGGGCGGGGTTCCTGTGCACCGCCCTGGTGTCCAGCGCGGCCATGGCCGCCTGGTTCAAGGTGTGGGAATCCCTGCCCTACCTGCTGCCGGATTTGTCCGCCCAGCCTCTGGCGGCGGCCATCCTGGGCGGCCTGTTCATCGGGGTGGGGGTGGGCCTCATCATCCGGCAGGGCGGTTCCAGCGGCGGGGACGACGCCCTGGCCCTGGTCATCCACAAGCTGTCCGGCTGGGGTCTGGCCCGGTGTTATCTGCTCACCGACCTGACCGTGCTGGCCCTTTCGCTGAGTTACATCCCGGCCTGGCGCATCGCCTTTTCCCTCATCACCGTCACCCTGTCCTCCTTCCTCATCGAGAAGGTCCAGAATTTCGGCCGCGAGGTCCCGGCCTGAGGCCCCTCAGGCCTCTTCCTCCCGGGAGAACATGAGGAAAAAGCTCACGGCCAGCAGGGCGCAGCTGCACCAGATGACCCGCACCCCCACCGTCTGGGAGAGCAGCGAGCCGAACACGGCCCCCACCGCAAAGACGGTGATGATGGTCAGGTACTGCAGGGCCTTGCGCAGGGCGGCGGCATCGCCGTTGTGGCGCCAGTCGAACAGGCACTGTACCCCGCTGCGCAGGTTGCCGATGCACATGGTGCTGGCGTAGGCGTTGCCCCGCACCTTGCGGAAGGCCTGCACCTGCATGGCGCACACAAAGCTGACCAGCACGTTGGCCGCAATGTCCAGGGTGTTGGGCAGGAAGCCTACCGCAAACAGCAGCAGGATCTCGATGCCCAGCACCAGCTGGCGCCAGTGCAGCCGGCGGCCTTCGCCGAACCGGTGGCGGACCCAGGCGGAGAAATACACCCCCGCCCCGAAAGCCACCACCGGGGTCAGGTACCGCAGGGCGGCGGCCCATTCCCCGCTGCACAGGTGCACCCCGAACAGAATCACGTTGCCGGTCTGGGCGTTGGCGAACACCTGACCCCGGCCCATGTAGGTGTATCCGTCCTGGAAGCCGCCGGACAGGGTCAGAAAGACCATGGTGCGCAAAGCGTCGGACATCTGTCCGTGATGACGCAGTTTTTCCAGCATACCGCTGAACCTCCTTGCAAAGGGGGCGGGGCCTGCAGCCCTGCCCTGTATACTTTCCCGCCAAAAGACAAAATCATCGGGCCCGACGGTTTGACCGCCCGGGCCCGTGTTTTCTTTTGCGGCCTTATGATACCCCCGCAGGGGGCCGCTGTCAAGGTTCAGTCTCCGTGCTGCACCAGCACGCCGGCGCGGTAGGCGTCCAGCAGCCGGCTCAGGTCGGCGATGGTGGCCCGGAAAGCCCGTCCTTCGTCGGTGTCCCGCACCAGGATGCGCTCTTTGGCCACATAGATGGGTTTGCTCTTGGAGGCGATGTCCTCGTCCTCCAGGATGGCCTTGGCGGTGCTCTCAAAAGGCTGGTGGGTGCGCAGGGTCATGCCCCGGCTGTTGTACACCAGGGTGTACCCCGCAATGCCGGTGCGCCGGTGGTAGGCACGGCAGAACCCGCCGTCAATGACCACCAGGCGGCCGCCCGCCTTCACCGGGTCTTCCCCCTCCACCGCCCGCACCGGCACATGGCCGTTGAGGATGTGGCAGCCCTCCCCCGCAAGGCCGAACTCCGCCAGGATCCGCACGGCGATCTCCTCGGCGTGGGGGCCGCTGACCAGCTTGTAGTAGGGGTTCTTGATCTCGGCGTGGGTGGTCTCGTCCGCAATGTACAGCCGCTCAAAGGTGGTCATGGCGCTGCGCCCGAAGATGGGAGAGAGGGACCCGCACCACAGGTACCACAGGAAATCCTGTCCGGCCCCACGCTCAGGGCTGTCCGGCGGGGCAAAGTATCCCTGGCGGGCCCGGCGGTCGCAGTAATCGAAGAGGGCCTTGCCGCTGTACAGCCTGCCCTCGAACCGTTCAGGGGCGAAGCCGCCGTCGGGGGTCATGGGCACCGCCCCGTGGAAGAGCAGATTGCCGTTGAACACCTTGTACACCGCCCCGTGGGCGTAGAGGAACTGCACATGCCGCTGCAGCCGTTCGCTCTGGGTGAAGGCGCGGCAGAGTTCCTCCACCAGGGCCTGTTCCCGGGGGGTGAGGGCGGTGGGGGCGGCGGGGTCCACGGTGGGAAAATCCTGGTCCAGCAGGGGGTATACCCGTCCCCGGCAGCGCACGGTGCCGGCTTGGTAGTCGATCTGGTTCAGGTAGTCCCGCCCCTGCATGCCGAAATCCGGGTTGCGGGCAATGACCTGGGCTTCCAGCTTGAACATCAGCAGGGTCACGGCCTTGTGCATCCGGGCGTTGCGGGTCTGTACGTCGGGGGAGATGTGTTCCCGGTCATCGGCGTGGGGGATCCAACGGCGGTCGATGGGGCCGCCGTAAAAGTCCATGGCAAAGCGTTCCAGCGCCCGCAGGCTGATGCCGTACCCGGTCTCGATCAGGTCCAGGTTGCCGTAGGCCAGGGAGGTCTTGAGCACCGTGAAGACGCAGACGGCGCTGCCGGCCGCCGCGCCCATCCAGACCACGTCGTGGTTGCCCCACTGGATGTCCACATCGTGGTGGGCGATGAGCTGATCCATGATCAGGTCCGGTCGGGCGCCCCGGTCGAATACGTCCCCCAGAATGTGCAGGGTGTCCACGGCCAGATGCTTGATGACCTCGCAGAACCGGATGATGTAGGCGTCCGCCCGCTCGTAGCGCAGGATGCTGTCGATGATCTCGCCGTAATACAGATCCTTGTCGTGGTCCTCGAAATGGGCGTGGAGGAGCTCATCCAGGATATAGGCGCAGCTGGCGGGCAGGCATTTGCGCACATGGGCCCGGGTGTGCTTGCTGGACACCAGCCGGCAAAGCTCGATGAGCTGCAAGAGGGTGCGGCGGTACCACCCGTCCAGGTCGGTCTGCCGTGCCTTGATCTCGGGCAGTTTCTGCACCGGATAGTAGATGAGGGTGGCCAGCTCCGCCCGGTCGTGGGCGGGCACCGAGTCCCCCAGCACCAGGTCGATCTTTTCCCGGATAACGCCGGAAGCGTTGTTCAGGATGTGGAGAAAGGCTTCATGCTCCCCATGCAGATCGCTCATGAAATGCTCGGTGCCCTTGGGCAGGCGGAGCAGGGCCTCGATGCGGATGATCTCACTGGCGGCCGCCGCAATGGTGGGAAAATCCTTGGACAGAAGCTGCAGATACCGCAATTGTTCGCCGTTGTCGGCCATGGATGGGTCCTCCTTTGCACAGAATCGTATGGTGTGTTGGTTTTATTGTAGCACAATGAGGCGGGGGTGCAAAGTTTCTTTCCAGGGGCCGCCTCTGTGTAAGGGCGGAGGGGGAGTTTTTTTGCTTCTTGTTTCCTGGCAGACGGCAGCCAGCCGGGGTGTTGTCGCTTTTTGGCGTCAAAAAGCGACGGAAAAACCGCCACCGTTTCGATGCGGTGGACGCCGACCAGGGCTGCGGCCCTGGACCCGGGGAATGCGGCCACCTTACGACGGCCTACTCAGGCCCTGGGGGGCCTGAGCAAGGAATGGATTTAAAAAGTTGCAGGGGAAAAGCTTCTGCTTTGTAGCCGTTACCGGGAAATGGTTTTAAAACTTTTTCCTTGTTCACCGGCCCCCAGGCCGGTGAATAGGCCGTCGTCAGGTGGCCGCATCTCGGGGTCTGGGGCCGCAGCCCCAGCCGGCGGCCGCCGCATCGGAACGGCGGGCCCTTTTCGCTTCCTTTTCGGGCACGAAAAGGAAGGAGTCTCTGGGAAGATGCCGCTTCCCCTTTGGCCAGTCGCCCCCAAAAAACAAAACAAAAAAGGACGGGCCCTAACCCCGTCCTTGCAAAAATACTCACAGAATTCTCTGTCCGTTGATGACCAGCGCGAACTTCTGCCCCAGGGCCTCGGCGGCCTTGCGGCACAAAATCATCCGGTCGAGGAAGATCTCGAAATAATCCATCACCGCGCACATGTTGGTGTCGATGGTCAGGGTCAGGCGGAGCTCCCCGTTTTCCAGGGTGACCCGGGACTCCCGCACCGAGGAATTCACCCGGTCGTGGATGTCGTAGGTGGCGGGGTCGATGTTGCGCACCCGGTTGGCCCGCACATCCGTCTTGTCCGCCAGGATCAGGGCGGCGGCCACCGCGTTCACCGGGAAAGCCGTGCCCTCGTCGTGGTTTCCGATGGCCGTGATGATGGTGGCCGTCTCCTCCGGGGGAAAGCCCATCTTGTCCAGGATGCGGAAGGCCATCACCGCCCCGCTCTGGGCGTGGTCGATGCGGTTGACCACGTTGCCGATGTCGTGCAGCCACCCCGCAATGGCCGCCAGTTCGGCGGTGCGGGCGTCGTAGCCCAGGGTGCGCAGGATCTGGCTGGCCAGGGCCGACACCCGCCCCACATGGGCAAAGCTGTGTTCGGTGAAGCCCAGGGCCCGCAGACTCTCGTCCGCCTTGCGGATGTAGGTGTTCACTTCCTCGTTGTGCTTGACCTGTTCCAGGGTGATGGACACTTGAAAGGCCCTCCTTTGCGGGTTTGCTTCCAGCATACCACGGGGGAGGGCCTTGTAGCAAGTAAAGTTTGTGTCAATCAGGCGGGGCACAGGTCCTTGTACACTCCGCACAGGGCCTGCCCCATCCGGGGCAGGCTGCGGGCTTCGGCCACCGCCCGTCCGGCGGCGGTCACATCGGGCAGGGAACCGTCCAGGATGCCCGCGGCTTTGGCCGCAAATCCGGCGTCGTCCCCGGCCTTGTAGACGTTCACCCCGTCGGTGAGCCAGCCTTCATATACCGGAATGTCCCGCAAAAGCACCGGCACCCCGCAGGCCAGGGCCTCCAGCACCACAATGCCTTCGGTCTCCTCGTGGCTGCAGAAGCAGAAAAGGTCCGCCCCGCAGTAGGCGTCCCGCAGCTCGCCCTGACTCACAAAACCGGGAAAGTGCAGGTTGCCCGGGGCGTGTTCCATGGCATGGCGCACCGGGGCGGGCACCAGGGCGGGCTGGGTGTAGCCGAACCAGTAAAACTGTACGTCGGGCAGCGCTTCGGCCAGCCGGATGAACTCAAAAATCCCCTTGCGCTGCATGAAATGTCCCGCGCTGACCACCACCTTCTGGCTGTCAGACAGGCCGTACTTTTCCCGGAAGGCCGCGCCCCGGGCCTTGTCCGGGGCAAAGAAGGCGGTGTCCACCCCGTTGGACATGGCCCGCACCGGACAGGGCAGGCCGTAGGTCTGCAAGATCCCCCTGGCGTAGGGGGTGGGGGTGAGGACGATGTCTCCCAGCCCGTAGCACAGGCAGAGCCACCGTTTGAACAGCGGCGCCAGCAGGTTGGACCCCACAAAGGAATCCCGGAAATCCTGCATGGTGGAGTGGCCGTAGTAGACCACCTTCTCCCCCCGGGCCCGGGCCCGCAGGGCGGCCAGGGGGGCGTCCGGCAGCACGGTGTTGATGTGCACCGCGTCGGCATGGCCCTGCCAGCTTTCGGTCACTTCCACCCCGGCGCTTTGCAGCATGGCCCGCTGGTGGGCCACCGCCTGACCCACCCCGCTGCGGCGGACCGTTTCCAGGGAACCGGTATACAGATGTACGCGCATAGGTAGGAACCCTCCTTACATTATGCCCAGAGCCCCAGCACGCGCTGGAACACCAGGGTCAAGCCCAGGCTGTAGGCCGCGATGGCCGCGGGCTTGCCCAGAAAGATGATGGCCGCAAACACCCGGAACCGCATGGTGGTGGTCCCGGCCAGGAAGCAGAGATAATCGTCCGGGGCCACCGGGATGAAGATGAGGAAGGCCAGCCACCGGGCAAAGCGGCCGCCCTCGGTGGTCCAGCGGTCGTATTTGTCGATGAGGGCCTGGGGGAACATCCGGTAGAGCAGGGGCCGGCCGCAGCTGCGGGCGATGGCAAAGGCCGCCAGCGACCCGGCACAGATGCCGATATAATTGTACAGGAACCCCTGCCAGGGCCCGAAGAGCACCACCCCGGCCAGACAGCCCAGCCCGCCGGGTAAAATCGGCACCACCACCTGGATGGCCTGGAAGGCCACGAAGAGCACCGCCGCCCAGGGGCCGAAGGGGTCCAGGAAACTTTGCAGGGCTTCCCGGGAGGTGAGCAGCCCGTTGCGCCACATCCACACCCCCGCCACCAGACAGAAGGCAAGCCCCAGCAGGGAGATCAGCTGAAAGGGGTTGCGCAGGGTCTCCACCAGCCAGTCCCGGCAGCCTTTCAAAAACAAAAAAGGATCTTTTCTCACGCGGTCCATACAGCGCTCCTTTCCAGAGCCGGGGCGGCGCGGTGGAGCAGGATCTGCTCCCGGTACAGCGCCGACGCCCGACGGGCAAAATTTTCTTCAGAAAAAGCCAGGGCCGAAACCCGGGCCCGACGGTGCATGGCATCCAGTTCGTCCGGGTCCGCCAGCAGCGCCCGCACCCGGGCGGCCATCCCGGCGGCGTCCGCACAGCCGTAGCCGTTGCCGCCGTTTGTCAGCACCCCTTTCAGGCAGGGGTCCGCCCGACAGATCACCGGCAGCCCTGCCGCCAGCGCTTCCAGATAGGTCAGCCCCTGGGTCTCGCTGGTGGAGGCGCTGAGGAAAAGGTCCGCCGCCGCGTACCACACCGGCACCTCCTTGGGGTCCACCATTCCGCCGAACACCACATCCAGCCCCCGGCGCGCCGCCTCCTCCCGGAAGCGGGGCCCGTCGGGGCCGTCCCCGGCCACCAGCAAAGTGGCCTGGGGCACCGCCGCCGCCACCTCCAGCAGGTCGTCCAGGTTTTTCTCCCGGGCCAGACGGCCGAGATAAAGCAGCACCGGCCGGTTCTGGGGGATGCCCAGTCTGTCCCGCAGCCACAGCCCTTCCCGCCGGTCCACCTGGAACCGGTCCAGGTCGATGCCGGTGGGCAGGGTGTACACCGGACAGGGCACGTCGTAGCCCAGCAGCAGGTTCCGCACCTTGTCGGTGGGGGCCAGCAGGGCGTCGCACCGGGCGGCGATGCTCCGGGTGAAGCCCCGCACCAGGGCCTTGCCCCACCGGCGGCTGGGGGAGAAGTAATGGGTGTAATCCTCGTATACCGTATGGTAGGTGTGCACCAGCGGCGCTCCGCAGGCCCGGGCAATCCGCCGTGCGGGGGCAAAGGTGCTGAACTCGCACTGGGAGTGGACCACGTCCGGCCCCCAGGCGATGAGCTCCCGGATCAGGGCGTCCCCTTCGGGGGCACGCAGGCGGGCGCCGGGATAGATCATCCCCGCATCCACCGACCCCAGGGCATAGACGCCCTCCCGCACATGGCTGTGCAGATCGCCGGACAGGGTCAGCACCCGCACTTCATGGCCCTGGCGGGTGAGCTGGCGGCGCAAAGCCAGCAGAGAGGTGACGACCCCGTTGACGGCGGGGATGTACCAGTCGGACGTAAGCAGGATCTTCATATCAATCACCCTCCTCGGAGGTTGGAAATTTTTGTCTCTTGCCCACAAAAACGCGGCTGGCATCCCCGATTTGGCAGTGTTCTGTGATTTTTACAACTTTGTAACAAAAGGTCCATTTCCCGTATCGACAAGCCCTGTCCGGCGTGATACAGTAAAGAAAACCAACCGAGGGGAGAATGGCCTATGAATCGTTCCTTTTCCATGCCGGTGTACCGGGCGCCGGACTTTTCCGTTCCCGCCCTGGCCCAGGCCCCTGACGCCCGCTGGCAGCCCGCCGAGGCCGACGGGGTGGCGCCGGCGGGGTTCCACAGCACCTCCATGTACCCGGAATACTTCAAAATCGGCGGCCGCTGGACCCTGGCCCCCGAAAGCCGGATGGATTCCAGCGTGGTGCTGCGCCCGGACGGCAGTCTGGCGGTGGTGGAGAACCGCAACCTGCGCCAGGGGGACCTGGTGGCCCTGGGCCGCACCGAAAACGGGGAGGAGGGCATCTACCTGCACACCATCGGCTTCACCGGCGGCGGAGCGGGGGAGGGGGACCGGTTCGCCTTCCGCCAGGGCCGCAGCCGGGAGACCGCCTACGCCCGGGACTATGACCGGCTCATGGCGCTGCTGCGGTATGAGCGGGAGCACGGCAACATCGTCTGGGTCATGGGTCCGGCTTTCTCCTTTGACGCCGACGCCCGGGCAGCCATGCAGGCCATGATCGAGCAGGGCTACGCCCACGGCCTGCTGGCGGGCAACGCCCTGGCCACCCACGACCTGGAAGGGGCCGCCTTCCACACCGCCCTGGGCCAGGACATCTACACCCAGGAATGCCGCCCCGGCGGGCATTACAACCACCTGGACGTGATCAACGAGGTGCGCCGCTGCGGGTCCATCCCCGCCTTTATCCGGGAGCACCGCATCGACAACGGCATCATGTATGCCTGCGTGAAGCAGCAGGTGCCCTTCGTGCTCACCGGCTCCATCCGGGACGACGGTCCCCTGCCGGAGGTGGTGGGGGACGCCTACGCCGGCCAGAGCGCCATGCGGGGGCTCATCCGCAAGGCCACCACCGTCATCTGTCTGGCCACCATGCTGCACACCATCGCGGCGGGGAACATGACCCCCTCCTACCGGGTGCTGGCCGACGGCACCGTCCGCCCGGTGTTCCTGTACACGGTGGACGCCGACGAGTTCGTGGTCAACAAGCTGCTGGACCGGGGAAGCCTGTCCGCCACCACCATCGTGACCAATGTGCAGGACTTCATCACCATCGTGGCCCGGGGCCTGGGGGTGCTCTGAGAAAAACCGGCGCAATGCCTGAAAAAAATTCACATTCCCATAAGATTGTGGCACACATTTCCGCTGTTCTGTGCTATAATTGGGAGGAACAGCCTTCTGTTCCGGAATGGGCCGCTGTATCTCGGGCGGCGGGCCGTCCGCACCATGAGATTTTTTCTGATCAACAACGGGAGTGTGACAGTATGAATACCATCGAAACCCGCTATCAGGCATGGCTGGCCCAGCCCGGCCTGCCTGACGATCTGGCCGAGGAGCTGCGCAGCATCGCCCAGGACCCCGAAGCCGTCAGTGACCGCTTTTACCGCGACCTGGCCTTCGGCACCGGCGGCCTGCGCGGGGTGATCGGCGCGGGCACCAACCGCATGAACATCTACACCGTGCGCAAGGCCACCCAGGGTCTGGCCGATTACCTCAATTCCACCACCCTGCCCAAAAAGGTGGCCATCGCCCATGACAGCCGCCATAAGGGCGACCTCTTTGCCCGGGAGACCGCCCGGGTGCTGGCGGCCAACGGCATCACCGCCTATCTGTACCCCCGGCTGGAACCCACCCCCGCCCTGTCCTGGGCGGTGCGGTACCTGGGCTGCGGGGCGGGCGTCTGCGTCACCGCCAGCCATAACCCTGCCAAGTACAACGGCTACAAGGTCTATGGCGCCGACGGCTGCCAGATCACCCTGGAAGCCGCCGAAAAGATCCTGGCCGCCATCGAGGCGGTGGATATCTTTGCAGGCGTGAAGCTGGCCGACTATGACGCCGCTCTGGCCGACGGCCGCATCGTCACCATCGGGGACGACTGCCTGGATGCCTTTGTGGACGCCGTCTACGCCCAGCGGGTGGGGGACGGCGCCGGCACCGCCGACCTGAAACTGGTCTATACCCCCCTCAACGGCTCCGGCCTGGAATGCGTGCGCAAGCTGCTGGCCAAGCTGGGGGTCACCCACATGACGGTGGTCCCCGAACAGGAAAAGCCGGACGGGGATTTCCCCACCTGCCCCTACCCCAACCCGGAGATCCGGGAAGCCATGGAAAAGGGCCTGGAACTGTGCGACACCGTCCACCCGGACCTGCTGCTGGGCACCGACCCCGACTGTGACCGCTGCGGCACCGCCGTGCCCGACGGCAAGGGCGGCTACCGGCTCATCACCGGCAACGAGATGGGCATCATCCTGCTGGATTACATCTGCCGCACCCGCATCGCCCGGGGCACCATGCCCGCGGACCCGGTGGCGGTGACCACCATCGTCTCCACCGATATGGCCACCCCGGTGGCCAAAAAGTACGGGGTGGAGCTGCGCCGCACCCTCACCGGCTTCAAGTTCATCGGGGAGCAGATCGGCAAGCTGGAAGCCGAAGGCCGGGTGGACCGGTACATCTTCGGCTTTGAGGAAAGCTACGGCTACCTGTCCGGCCCCCACGTGCGGGACAAAGACGCGGTGAACGCCACCCTGCTGGTCTGCGAGGCCGCCGCCTGGTACGCCCAGCAGGGCATGACCCTGCTGGATGCCATCGAGGCGCTGTACAAGGAATTCGGCTACTACCGCAATGCCCTGTCCTCCTTCACCTTTGAAGGGGAGAGCGGCATGCACACCATGCAGCAGCTCATGGCCGGCCTGCGGGCCCAGGCCCCGTCGGAGATCGCCGGCTGCCGGGTGGAAGAAGCGGTGGACTACAACGTTCCCGGCGGCCACAACGGGCTGCCCATGGCCGATGTGCTGGAATACCGTCTGGCCGGCGGCCACAAGTTCATGGTCCGTCCCTCCGGCACCGAGCCCAAGATCAAGGTTTACCTCTCCGCCGTCGGCAAGAGCGAGGCCGAAGCTGACGCGGTCAACGAAAAACTGGCCGCCGCTGCGGCCGAAATGATGAAAGGATGAAATCCATCATGGCTATGTTCAAACTCAGACCCAGCTGCAAGGATTATCTGTGGGGCGGGTCCCGCCTGCGCACCGATTTCGGCATCGAAAGCGACCTGAACCCCCTGGCCGAAGCCTGGATGCTCTCCTGCCATCCCGACGGCCCCTCCTACCTTGTGGGCGGGGAGGACGACGGCAAGACCCTGGCCCAGTATATCGAGGAAAAGGGTAAGGACATCCTGGGTACCGACTGCCAGAAGTTCGAGCAGTTCCCCGTCCTGACCAAATTCATCGACGCCAAGGGCAACCTGTCCATCCAGGTGCACCCCTCCGACGAGTACGCCCTGGAACATGAGCACCAGTACGGCAAGACCGAAGTGTGGTACATCCTGGACTGCGAGCCCGGTGCCTTCCTGTACTATGGTTTCGACCATGAGATCAGCAAGGAAGAATTCGAGCGCCGCATCAAGGACAACACCCTCACCGAAGTGCTCAACGCCGCCCCGGTGCACAAGGGGGATGTCTTCTTCATCCCCTCCGGCACCCTGCATGCCATCTGCCAGGGCATCGTCATTGCGGAGATCCAGCAGAACTCCAACGTCACCTACCGGGTCTATGACTACGGCCGGGTGGGCGCCGACGGCAAGCCCCGGGCGCTGCACATCCCCCAGGCCCTGGCCGTGACCAAGTGTGAGCCCCCCACGGAACATGATTTCGGCGGGCATATGGCCCAGTGCCCCTACTTCACGGTGGACGTGAAGGAGAACGGCTTTACCGGGACCGCGGGCGCCGAGAGCTTTGTCTCCCTGCTCATCGTGGAAGGCGAAGGCACCGTGACCTGCGGCGGCCAGACCCTGCCGGTGAAGAAGGGCGACAGCGTCTTCATCACCGCCGACAGCGGCGAATTCACCGTGGCCGGCACCCTGCGCACCCTCTGCACCCGGGTGTAAGGCGGGTTGACAGCCCTTTCCCCAAAGGTTTATCATCAGACCGTCCGGTGTGCCCCACCGGACGGTTTTTGCGTTGTGCCGAAAGGAGTTTTCCCCCATGCCGCCCATCATCGAAATTCACGACCTGAACCTGCCGGAACTGGCCCCCTTTGACCGCCTCACCGAGGCCCAGCTGCGCAGCAGCACCGAGCGGGAACACGGCCTGTTCGTTGCCGAAAGCCCCAAGGTCATCGGCAGTGCCCTGGACGCCGGATGCGAGCCCCTGGCCTTCCTCATGGAGCGCCGCCAGATCACCGGCCCCGCCGCCCCGGTGCTGGCCCGCTGCCCGGAAGTCCCGGTGTACACCGGGGACCGGGCGCTGCTGGCCTCCCTCACCGGCTACACCCTCACCCGGGGGGTGCTGTGTGCCATGGCCCGTCCGGCCCCCCGCAGGGCGGAGGAGATCTGCCGGGATGCCCGCCGGGTGGCGGTGCTGGAGAACATCGTGGATTCCACCAACGTGGGGGCGGTGTTCCGCTCGGCGGCGGCCATGGGGGTGGACGGGGTGCTGCTCAGCCCCTCCTGCTGTGACCCGCTGTGCCGTCGGGCGGTGCGGGTGAGCATGGGCACCGTGTTCGCGGTGCCCTGGGCCCGCCTGGGCGAAACGAAGGAGGACTGGCCGGAAAAGGGGCTGGCCAGCCTGGAAGAATGGGGCTTTGCCACGGCGGCCCTGGCGCTGAACGAACACTCCCTGCGCATCGACGACCCCCGCCTTGCGGCCGAACCCAGGCTGGCCATGGTGCTGGGCACCGAGGGGGACGGTCTGGCCCCGGACACCATCGCCCGGTGCCGCTACACCGTGCGCATCCCCATGCGGCCGGGGGTGGATTCCCTCAACGTGGCGGCGGCCGGAGCGGTGGCCTTCTGGCAGCTGTGCGGGAAGAATCTGTAAAATACAATCCGTATAATTTTATACAAAGATTACGCGCCGGCCCGGGAAGCATTTTTCCAGGACCGGCGCTTTGCCATGCCCCGGGGGCATGGGACCTATACCAACCAGGCAGTGGACTTTTGGGCGGCAGGGGCGGTACAATACAGGTAATCCTCAAGGAAAGAAGTGTTTTGTATGGACTACCGCCGTACCGACCCGGAATTTGCCGCCCTGGCCGAAGCCTTTGCCCGCCATGAGGTGCCCGGGGACCCGGACTGCACCCTGGACCCCGTCACCCGGAGTCTGGCTGTGCTGGCCACTCTGGTGGGCTGCCAGGGGGTGGAGCTGTTCAAACTGGTCCTGCCCGAAGCCCTGGATGCCGGACTGACCCCGGTCATGGCCAAGGAACTGGTCTACCAGGGGGTGGACTACCTGGGTCTTGGCCGGGTGCTGCCCTTTGTGGACGCCGTGAATCAGGTGCTCACCGCTCGGGGCGTGGCCCTGCCCCTGCCGTCCCAGTCCACCACCACCCCCGAAACCCGGCTGGAAAAGGGGGTGGATGCCCAGGTGACCATCTTCGGGGACGGGATGCGGGATGCATGGCGCCAGGGCACCATCAACCGGTGGCTGGGGGCCAACTGCTTCGGGGACTACTACACCCGCACCGGGCTGGACCTGCGCCAGCGGGAGCTCATCACCTTCTGCTTCCTGGCCGCCCAGGGCGGCTGCGAACCCCAGCTCACCGCCCACGCCAAAGGCAACATGAACCTGGGCAACGACGAAGCATTCCTCACCAGGGTGGTGCTGAACTGCCTGCCCTACATCGGCTACCCCCGCAGCCTCAACGCCCTGACCTGCATCCGCAACGCCCGGACCTGACCGCAAAAAAGCAAGAAAACCCCCGTCTGCCCAAGCAGACGGGGGTTTTTGCGGTGAGAAGGGGGCGTTACACGCTCACGTCCTCGAACTGGCTGTTGTACAGGTCGGCGTAGAAGCCGCCCGCCTCCAGCAGCTGGTCGTGGGTGCCCTGCTCCACAATGTCGCCGTCCCGCATGACCAGGATCAGGTCGCTGTCCTTGATGGTGGACAGGCGGTGGGCGATGACGAAGCTGGTGCGCCCGCGCATGAGATTGTCCATGGCGGTCTGGATCTGCTCCTCGGTGCGGGTATCCACCGAGCTGGTGGCTTCGTCCAGGATGAGGATGCGGTTGTCCGCCAGGATGGCCCGGGCGATGGTCAGCAGCTGCTTCTGGCCCTGGCTCACGTTGCTGGCCTCCTCGTTGATGACCATGTTGTACCCACCCGGCAAGGTGCGGATGAAATGGTCCGCCTTGGCGGCTCTGGCCGCGGCGATGACCTCCTCATCGGTGGCGTCCAGACGGCCGTAGCGGATGTTCTCCATGATAGTGCCCTGGAACAGCCAGGTGTCCTGCAGCACCATGCCGAAGCCCTCCCGCATGGGGGAACGGTCGAATTCCCGCACATCGTGGCCGTTCAGAAGGATGCGGCCGGCATCCACGTCATAGAACCGCATGAGCAGCTTGACGATGGTGGTCTTGCCCGCGCCGGTGGGGCCCACGATGGCCACCTTCTGCCCGGGCTGCACCGTGCAGGAGAAATCCCGGATGATGGTCTTGTCGGGGGTGTAGCCGAAGCGCACATGGTCAAAGGTGACCTGCCCGTTGATGAGGGCGGGGTCGGCGGGGGTGCCGGCGGCGTGCTGGTCCTCCTCCGGCTCGGCCAGAAACTCAAACACCCGCTCTGCCGCGGCAGCCTGCCGGAGCTGGTCCGCTGCGGTCTGCAGCCGGGCGGGCAGGGCGTTGACCGTCTGCACCGCCCCGTCCAGGCCGGGGGCCGCCTCCTGGCCCTGGCCCGCGGCCATGGCGTAGAGCACCATGTCCGGGGTGGAGAAGAGCTCCTCCAGCGCCGCCCGGTCCGCCCCGGCGGTCAGGGTGCGCAGGCCGTTTTCGTCGGCGGGGGAGAAGGCCGCCTCCGCCTGTGCGGCGTCCTCCTGGGGCATGAGCCATTCCAGGGCCTGCAGGGTGTCGGCCCGCACCGTGTGGGGCACGGTGCTCTCGATGCCGCCCATCTGGATGCCCACGTCCACAATGTCCGATGTGTACCCGGGCAGGCTCAGATCGCACCAGGCCTGCAGCAGCAACAGGACAAAGATGACCAGGCAGGTTTTCCAGCGGCTGGCCAGCAGCCGAAAGATCTTTTGCATGGGTTACTCCTTTCGTTGGGCCCGACGGGCCTCGTTTTCCGCCTGCACGGCCTCCTGGAACCGGGCCCAGTTGCGGGTAAAGCTGCGCAGGGTCTCCGGGTCCATCCGCCGTGCAATGGCGTAGGCATAGTCGGTCACCGCCCGCTCACAGCGCTCGTGGGCCTGCAGCCCCGCCTGGGTCAGGCGGACGGTGGTCTTGCGGCGGTCGTCGGGGTCTGGTTCCCGGCGGATCAGTCCGTCCTGTTCCAGGATGCGCAGCGCCCGGGACACCGCCTGGGGGGAATCGTACATCCGGCAGTTCAGCTCGGACACCGGCACCGCTCCCTCCCGCCCGCTGTGCTGGATGGCGATGTACAGCCGGTGCAGCATGTCAAAGTGGCAGCGGGGGGCATCGGCCAGGATGTCGGTCATGCCTGCGTGCAGGCTGCGCTTGGTCTGCATGATCTGGTGGAACAGCTCCCGGGCCATGGTGGTTTCGGTGGAATCCATGGACATCCTCCTTTTTATTTATCTATAGTTAACTATTAACGCGTGTTGTATTATAGTCCGGCCCCGGCCCGCCTGCAAGGGCGGGGCCCGTTTGTTTGAAATTTGTTTACAATTTTCACAAAAAACGGCGGTCATTTTTGGGCATTGCCCCCGCCGGTCCGCCGTGGTACACTCAAAGAAAAACGCTGTTTTCCGGAAGGAGAGGATACCATGCTGGCCTATACCTATGTGGAACAAGGGCATTTTGAACTGCGGGACAAGCCCCGCCCCACCCTGCAGGGGCCCAAGGATGCCATCGTCCGGGTGACGCTGTCCAGCATCTGCACCAGTGACCTGCACATCAAGCACGGGGCGGTGCCCCGGGCGGTGCCGGGGATCACGGTGGGCCACGAGCTGGTGGGGGTGGTGGAGGAAACCGGTCCCGCCGTTGCCAATGTCCGCCCCGGGGACCGGGTGGCGGTGAATGTGGAGACCTACTGCGGGGACTGTTTCTTCTGCCGCCACGGCTGGGTGAACAACTGCACCGATCCGGACGGGGGCTGGGCCCTGGGCTGCCGCATCGACGGCGGGCAGGCGGAGTATGTGCGGGTGCCCCACGCCGACACCGGCCTGACCCGGATTCCGGATACGGTCACCGACGCCCAGGCCCTCTTTGTGGGGGATCTGCTGGCCACCGGCTACTGGGCGGCGGACATCGGGGAAATTCATAAGGGGGACACGGTGCTGATTTTAGGCGCCGGCCCCACCGGCCTGTGCACCCTGCAGTGCGTGCAGCTGAAAGAACCCGGCCGGATCATCGTCTGTGAGAAGGACCCCGACCGGCTGGCCTTTGTGCGCACCCATTACCCCCAGGTGCTGGCCGTGCCGCCGGAGGGGCTGCCGGAATTTGTGCGGGCGAACAGTGACCACGGCGGCGCCGACGCGGTGCTGGAAGTGGCGGGCACCGAGGACACCTTCCGTCTGGCCTGGGCGTGTGCCCGCCCCAACGCGGTGGTCACCATCGTGGCCATGTACGACCGCCCCCAGACCCTGCCTTTGCCGGACATGTACGGCAAGAACCTGATCTTCAAGACCGGCGGGGTGGACGGCTGCCATTGTCAGGAGACCCTGGACCTCATCGCCGCGGGCAAAATCGACACCACCCCCCTCATCACCCACACCTTCCCCCTGCAGGAGATCGACAAAGCCTATGATCTCTTTGAGCACCGGCGGGACAAGGTCATCAAGGTGGCCATCCAAAACACCTGACCCCCTTGACAGACGGGGGAAAATGGCCTATTCTTAGGTAACTAAGTATTGGGAGGGAGCGCCATGGAACACGACCGGCACGCCGCGCGGTATGTGAGCAAGCTGTCCAACAAGCTGCGCCGCCAGATGGAATCCTTTTCCACCAAAGGGCAGATGAGCGGTGCCCAGGGCAAGGTGCTCCACTTTCTGCTGGCCCAGAAAGGGGACGTGTTCCAGAAGGACGTGGAGGAGGAATACTCCCTGCGGCCCTCCTCCGCCACCCAGCTGCTGCAGAAGATGGAGCAGGACGGGCTCATCCGGCGGGAATCCCTGCCCGGGGACGCCCGCCGCAAGCGCATCGTGGTCTGCCCCAAGGGGCTGGCCTACAAGACCGCGGTCATGGAGGACATCCGCACCCTGGAAGCCCAACTGACCAAAGGCATCGACCCCGACGACCTGGAGACCTTTCTGCGGGTCATGGAACAGATGCTCAAAAACATTCCCTGAACCCAAGGGCTGCCGGTGGGGCACAACGCCCGCCGGCGGCCCTTTCCCGGCCCCAATACTTAGGAAACTAATATACTCAGGAGGCACCCATGCAAACTACCCAGGTGGATTACCGGAAACGGGCCGCTGTTCCCCATGATCCTGCGCTTTTCCATCCCTGCGGCCATCTCCCTGCTCATCACCGCCGTCTACAACATTGTGGACCGGATCTTTGTGGGCAACTGGGTGGGCACCTCGGCCCTGGCGGGGCTGTCGGTGTGTTTTCCCCTGTCCTACATGATGATGGCCTTCGGGCTCATGTGCAGCGCCGGCGGCTCCACCTGTTTCAGCCTTTTTTCCGGCCAGGGAGAGACCAGGCGGATGAACCGGGCTTTCGGCAACGCCTTTGTGCTGGTCTGTGCCTTTGAACTGCTCCTGTCCGCCTTTCTGCTCCTCTTCACCGACCCGCTGCTCCGGCTCTTCGGCGTCACCGCCACCGCCTACCCCTAACGCGGTGGTCTACTACCGCATCGTGGCGCTGGGGTGCCTTTTCCAGGGATTGTCCCAGCTTTTCTGTGATTTTGTCCGGGTGTCCGGCAAGCCGGTGCTGGGCATGTGCGTCACCGGCATCGGGGCGGTCACCAATATTGTGCTGGATGCGGTCTTCATCATCGGCTTTCACTGGGGGGGCGGGGGCCGCCCTGGCCACCGTCATCGGCCAGTGCCTCTCCGCCGCCTTCGGGACCTTTCTGGTGCTGGGGGGTCATATCCTGGTCAAAGTCTCCCCGGACATCTTCCGCCTCAAGAAGCGGCTGAGCGGCAACATCCTCTCCTGCGGGTTCGCCTTCTGGGTGGCCCAGATGGCCATGGGCTTCATCAGCCTGGTGTACAACAGCCAGCTGGGCCGCTACGGCGGGGACATCGCCATCAGTGTGTATGCGGTCATTTCCAGCATCATGACCTTCGTCATCATGCCCGCCAGCGGCATCAGCCAGGGCATCCAGCCCATCCTGGGCAACAACTACGGCTGCGGCAACTACAAGCGGGTCATGCAGACCTTCCGTCAGGCCACCGTCCTCTCCCTGGTGCTGGTCTTACAGGAACAGCGCCGGATGTACGCAAAACGCCCCGCATAAAAAATGCCCCGGACCCATCAGGTCCGGGGTGTTTTCTGTATACAGGATCAGGTTTTGGCCGCCTGTGCCGCCTCCATGGCGGACAGTTCGAGCATGACGGTGCGGCGCATGGTCAGGTAGCAGGCCAGCCCGCCGATGACGTTGGAGATGGGCTCGGCCAGAAAGACCCCGTTGACCCCCAGCCCCGCCAGATGGGGCAGGATCAGGGTCAGGGGCACCACGATGATGGCCTTGCGCAGCAAAGAGAAAAAGACGGCCATCCTGGCCTTGTTCAGCGATTTGAAGACGCTCTGGCCGGAGAACTGGAAGGCCATCATGACGAACCCGAAGAAGTAGATGTGCAAGGAGGGCACGGCGGCGGCCAGCAGGTCGGGGTCGTGGTTGAAGATCATGATGAAGAGGGAGGGGAAGAGGCTGATGCACCCCCAGATGAGCAGGGTGTAGGCGAAGCCCAGCTGGGTCATGAACCGGATGGCTTTGCGCACCCGGGGCACGCTGCGGGCGCCGTAGTTGTAGCTGATGATGGGGGAAGCGCCGTCGGACAGGGCCATGACCGGGGTCTGGGCGATCTGCCGCACCGAGTTGATGACCGTCATGACGCTGATGTACAGGTCGCCCCCGAAGGTGCGCAGGGTGGCGTTGCAGACCACCTGCACCAGACTGTCGGTGAAGGACATGACAAAGCTGGAAGTGCCCAGCACCGCAATGCGGCGGATGCATCCCCAGTCGGGGGTAAAGCCCCGGAACTGCAGTTTCAGCTCGGTCTTGGGGCCAGTGAGGAACCGCAGCACCCACAGAGCCGAAAGCCCCTGGGAAAGGATGGTGGCGATGGCCGCCCCCTGCACCCCCAGCCCGCAGGCGAAGATCAAAACGGGGTCCAGGGCGATGTTCACCGCCGCCCCCAGCAGCACGGTGAGCATGCCGGTTCTGGCAAAGCCCTGGCAGTTGATGTAAGGGTTGAGCCCTAAGGAAGTCATCACAAAGACGGTGCCCAGCAGGTAGATGACCAGGTAGGAGGCCGCATAGGGGTAGGTGGCGTCGCTGGCCCCCAGCAGATACAGGATGGGCTTGTGAAAGAGGATGCCCAGCACGGTCAGCCCCAGCCCGCAGACCACCAGCATGAAGTAGGCGTTGGACATGATCTTCCGGGCCCGGTCCTGGTCTCCTTCCCCCCGGGCGATGGAACACAAAGGCGACCCGCCCACCCCGAAGAGGTTGGCAAAGGCGGTGACCAGGGTGATGACCGGAAAGCAGAGCCCCAGCCCCGCCAGGGCCAGGGTGCCTTCCCCGGGCAGCTTGCCGATGTAGATGCGGTCCACAATGTTGTACAGAAGGTTCAGCACCTGGGCCACCAGCATGGGCGCCGCCACGGCCAGCACGTTTTGCCGCACGTCCCCCTTGGAAAAATCCACCTGCCCGCTCCCCCGGGAATCGGTGTGGTTGTGAAACAGCATGGGGTCATCTCCTCAGTGAAGGGTTTGAAAAAATGGTGTAAAATTCAGTATACCACATTCCGGCCCCCGCTGTCGAATCCGCCCATAAAAAAGCCCTCCCCGCCGGAACGGGAAGGGAAAGGGGAACCTCAGCCCATGTACAGGCCCAGAAGCAGGCACCCCACGAAGGTCAGGACCAGCAGCAGCCGGCACAGGATCTGGAACAGGCAGACCCCCAGCCAGAACAACCCTTCCGCTCCGCCGTGGAGCAGCATGCGGCGGGATCTGGGGTTGCGCAGGGCGCTGAGGGCAAAGTCGCTGAAAGAGGGGATGCCCAGCAGGGAGGAAAGGGCGGTGTCGCCGTCCAGCCCGGAGGTGGGCAGCAGGTTGCTCGCCGCCAGAAACAGATTCCACACGCAGGCGGTGGCAAAGGTCCAGCCCGCATCACCGGGCAGGCGGGACAAAAGGGCGCACAGTCCGGCAATGCACAGGTTCATCTCGATGCCTGCCAGCGCGATCTGGGTGCGGCGGGCGCGGTGGTGGATCTCGCTCTGGGAGACATAGGCCCCCACAGGCAGGATGCCCACCAGCAGGATGCCCACGTCCGCCACCTTGCACCGGTAGGCGATGGCGGCGCAGAAATGCCCCAGCTCATGCAGGAATATGGAGACCAGGATCATCAGCAGATAGGGGATGGGGGGATAGCGCAGGTTGAACCGGGAGAAGGCATGTCCCAGGCTGAAAGCCCCGGCCGCGGACAGAAACAGGCACAGGTAGGGCAGCAGCTGGTTGAAGGCGGTGCAGGGGCCCCGGAATGCCCGGGACCGGTCACCCACCACAAACAGGACCAGCCGCCCGAAGGGAAATCCCAGCTGCAGATGGCTGGTGGAGATCAGCCGGCACTTTTTCAGATCCCGGATGATGCGGGTGACTTCCCGGCGGGGAAGCCCCTGCTTGTAGAAATCATGGCAGCCGTCGGCTATGAGCAGCAGGTCGTAGATCTGGTCCCCGATGTCAAAGGTCTCTCCGCGGGCATTTTCCGCAAAGAACCCGTCATCCTCACCCTCATCGTTCTCATAGGTGCCCAGTTTGACGCCGTCCAGCAGCAGGGGATACATGGCAGACCTCCTCTTGTTTGGGTCAATGGATTGGCGGCGGAAACGGAAGTTGTTTCCTATTATACCGAATCCTGTCGAAGGATACAAGGCGCGCCGGACAGGGAAAGACCCATGGACGGATCCGCCGCGGCGTGGTAGGATACTGGTATGGAAAACATGGCAACCAGACCCGCCTACCGGGGCGCCAGGAAGCCGGCGGGGCCGCGGGCGCCGGAGGACGATGCCTGAAAAATGGAATTTTGTCCATCCTTTGCAATTGTGCCCATGGTCTTTGCCCCCGGCACCGTCTATACTGGAACAGACGACCGGAACAATCATTTTTTGAGGAGGATGTCCCCATGCGCACCTATCTTTCGCTGACCCGGTGGCAGTTCAGCACCCAGCACCAGCCGGACTGGGACCATGCCCGCCAGGTGACCCTGCCCCACACCTGGAACATCGAACCCGGGACCGAAGAACTGTACGGCACCGCCTGCTACCGCTGCATCCTGCCGCCCTGCCCGGGCACCCGGCATTTTGTGCGGTTCGGCGCTGTCAGCCGGGATGCCTGTGTCTGGCTGAACGGGCAGGTGCTGGACCTGCACAGCATGTCCGCCTACACCCCCTTCACGGTGGAACTGACCCCGGCGTGGGACCCGACGGGAGAAAACGAGCTGCGGGTCACGGCCAACAACAGCTTCTCCGCCAAAGCCCTGCCCTGCGGAAGCAGTTTTGACTGGCCCAACGACGGCGGCCTGATCCGCCCGGTGGAGCTCTGGGGCAGCGGCAGCCATATCCTTGCCGCCTGCCGGGTGACGGCCAACCCCTTCATTCCCGCCCTGGGGGCGCGGGTGGATGGGGGCACCGCCGGCTTTACGGCTTCGGGGCACATCGACGGCGAGGACGACGTCCCCCTGACCCTGGTGTGGAAGGTCACCGCCGGCACGCCGGAAGAACCCGGCGCCACGGTGGAGGAAGGGGAGCTGGCCTGCGAGGCGGGGGACTTTGCCCTGCCCGTGCGGACCTGGCAGCAGATCCGGTTCTGGCATTTTGACGCGCCCAACCTCTACACCCTGTCCCTGGAACTGTACCGGGACGGGGTCTGCCTGGACGGCACCACCACCGTGTTCGGTTTCCGGCAGCTGCGGCTGCAGGGACCCCGGCTCTACCTCAACGGGGAGCAGGTGCGCCTGTGCGGTACCGAGTGGATGCCCGGTTCCGACCCCGGCTACGGGCTGGCGGAACCGGTGGAACAGCTGGAAAAGATGCTCACCCTGCTCAAGAAGTCCAACTGTGTGCTCACCCGCTTCCACTGGCAGCAGGACGACCGGGTGTATGACTGGTGCGACCGCCACGGCATCCTGGTGCAGGAGGAGGTGCCCTTCTGGGGCAAGGAACCCCCGGTGGCCACACCGCGGCAGATGGTCACCTCCGCCATGCAGGTGGAGGAGATGATCCGGGCCCACAGCAACCATCCCAGCATCATTGCCTGGGGCGTGGGCAACGAGCTGGACGCGCAGGCGCCCATGACCCGCTGCTACATCCAGCAGGCGGTGGTGCGCACCCGGGAGGAGGATCCCAGCCGGTTCGTGAACTACGTCACCAACACCATCTACGCCAACCCCGCCCGGGACGGCACCGTGTACGGGGACATCCTGATGATCAACGATTATATCGGCACCTGGCACGGGGACCTGAACCCGAAGGAAGAGTGGCGGAAGATCCTGGAAAAGAACCCCGGCCGGGCCATCATTCCCGCCGAGTTCGGCCTGTGTGAACCGGCCTTTGCGGGGGGCGACGAGCGCCGGGAGGATATTTTCCGGGAAAAGATGAACCAGTACCGGGGCATCCCCAACATTGTGGGCACCATCTATTTCTGCCTCAACGACTACCGCACCCAGATGGGGGAGGACGGAAGCGGCCGGATGCGCCGCCGGGTCCACGGCTCCACCGACCTGTGGGGACAGCCCAAGGGCTCCTACCAGGCGGTGCGGGAGGAATGTGCCCCCCTGCTGGTCCGCCCCGGCCCCGCGGGGGTGAAGCTGATCTGCCGCAATACCATCCCCTCCTACACGGTGCAGGGGTATGTGATCCGCAAGGGGGACAAGACCATTCCCATCCCCACCCTGCATCCCGGGGAAAGCTGGCTGTGCACCGAGCTGCATGGCACCGATTTCACCATCCTGCGTCCCACCGGGTTCCCGGTATAAGCAAAAGCCCCGCGCCCCGGCCTGTTCAGGCCGGGGCGCGGGGCTTTGCCGGGAAAGTGCCGGGTTATTCCAGCCCCCGGATGGCGGGGATCAGGCAGAGCAGCAGCACCAGCCCCACAATGCCCACGGCGATGCCGGGGGCCATCATCTCCCAGATCATGCACATGCACATGCCCACGCCCAGCACCATGGCCCCGGCCACCCCCAGCAGGGTGATGCCGATGGTCCGGGCGCTGAAGACGATGGCGGGTTTGCCGTCCATTTTGCGGCGCACCAGCACCATGGCCAGCAGCACCGCCGCCCCCACCAGCCCGATGGCAATGCCCTGGGGCATCATGCCCCAGTCGGGCAGCAGGGCCATGCAGACCCCCAGGGCAAACAGGATGCCCCCCACCGTGCTCAGAATCAGCGAAACAAAATCCTTCTTTTTCATACGTACCTCCTGCCGTTCACGCTTTGCGGTCGTCGTCCCGCTCCAGAAAGGCGCTGACAAAGGCGGTCTCCACAGCCTTGTATCCCCGCACCGCCCCGCGCTCCACCTTCCGGTACGCCCCGGTCACCGCCGGACCCAGGGGCCCGGTCTTCAGGGAACCGCTCGGTTCCAGAAAGGTGCGGGTGAACCGGCGCTCCGCCGCACGGTACGCCCGGATCAGGGTGCGGCCCAGGGGGCCGGGTTTCAGTCTGTATCCGCTCATGGTCAAAACCTCCTGTCTGTGTTGGCCGGGGACCTTCCCCGGATGACGGCATCAGTATAGGCTGGTTTTGCTTGGGGTTTGTTTGGGTTTTGTTTGTCTTTTGTTAAAAATGCGCTCCGGCGCGCAAGCAAAGAAAAATCCCGGCGCCTCCTGGGGAGGCGCCGGGATTTTGTCACAGCAGGGCGTGGCCTTTTTCACACAGCTGGTAGATCTGGTCGTACTGGGCATCCAGCAGGGAACGGGTCTTTTCGGTGCGGCGGCGCAGCACCTGCCGGTGCACGAACAGGGGCAGGATCCACCCCGCGAACCCGGGCACCGCCAGCAGGACCATCAGGTTGTAGAGGGGCGGCTGATGGGTGACCGCAAACACCGCCCCCGCCATGAAGGCGGTGCCCAGCAGGGCGGTGAGCAGCGCCCACAGGGACGCCGCCTGCCCGGGGGCTTTTTCCAGCCGGTCCGCCTGGGCCAGACAGGCCTCAAAGTGGCGCTGCAGCCGGGTCAGTTCCATCTTGTTCAGGATCTTGCGGTCCCGCTTCAGGTACAGCGTCACCCGGTGCCCCCGCACCCGGGCGGGGCGGTTGGGGTCCGGCACCCAGCCGAAGCTTTCGTACCCGTCCAGCACAAAGGAGGCCCGCTCCTCCGGCAGGGTCAGTTCCCGGTATTCGTATCCGATATAGGGGATCCCGGTCATGGCGCCGCCTCCTTCCGGGGCGAAAGAGGCAGGCGCACGGTGAAGGTGCTGCCCTGCCCGGGGGTGCTCTGCACCCCGATGCTCCCGTCCGAAAGTTCCAGGACCCGCCGCACCAGGGCCAGACCCAGGCCGTTGCCCTCGGTGGCGTGGGAGGTGTCCCCCTGGTAGAACTTGTCAAAGATGCGCCGGCGGGTGGCCTCGTCCATGCCGCAGCCGGTGTCCGCCACCGTCACGGTGAGCTCCCCCTCCCAGGAGGTCTGCCGCAGCACCACCCGCCCCCCGGCGGGGGTGAACTTCATGGCGTTGGACAGCAGGTTGGTCCACACCAGTTCCAGCAGCCCCTCGTCGGCGCACAGGATGACCCGGTCCTCCAGCTCGGCCTCAAAGTCGATCTGCTTTTTCTCCCACACATCCTCAAACTGCACCGCGCAGGCGCACAGCTGGGCGCAGACATCGTAGGGCCTGGGCAGCGGCTGGATGACCTGTTTTTCCAGCTTGTTCAGCTTGAGCATGTTGGTGATCAGGCTGGAAAGCCGCCGGGTGGCCTGCAGGATGGTGTCGGTGCATTCCCGGCGCTCCTGTTCGGAAAGGCTCTCCCGGCGCAGCAGCTCGG
This sequence comes from Subdoligranulum sp. DSM 23681, assembly GCF_057005535.1. Taxonomy (NCBI): domain Bacteria; kingdom Bacillati; phylum Bacillota; class Clostridia; order Eubacteriales; family Oscillospiraceae; genus Subdoligranulum; species Subdoligranulum sp. DSM 23681. The sequence continues at coordinate 1,698,322 of NZ_CM168050.1, forward strand.
CGTTGGTCTGGATCACCGCCAAAGGGGTCTTGATCTCGTGGGAGACATTGGAGAAAAAGTCGGTCTTGAGGGTCTCGATGCTGCCCAGCTCCCCCACCATGGTGTTGAAATCCTCGGTCAGGGCGTCCAGATGGGTCATGCGGCCGGCGGGGTGCCGGGGTGGCAGATACACCGAAAAATCTCCCCCGGCCACCCGGCGGGCGGCCTCGGACAGTTCCTCCACCGGCCGCTGGTACCGCCGGCGCACCACCAGCCCGGTGACCAGGGTGCAGGCCAGGGACGCCAGCACCCAGAACACCAGCACCGCCGCCGTGTTGGCCGGGGGCAGGCTGCGGTAGTCGATGACCTGGCCGATCATCATCATCTGGACGGTGGTCAGCAGGGCAAACAGTACAAAGAAGAGGGCAAAGGCAGACAGGGGAAACAGCGGCTGCTTCACCCGTTTGTCGGCATAGGTCTTTCTCATCCCAGCACCGCCTTGTAGCCCAGGCCCCGCACCGTGCGGATCTCAAAGCCGGTGCACAGGGCAAATTTGTCCCGCAGTTTGGTGATGTACACGTCCACCGCCCGCAGCCCGGTGTCCGACTCCACCCCCCAGAACTCGTCCATGAGCTGGGCCCGGGTGAAGGTCTTGTTGGGGTAGGACAGCAGCTTGTACAGGATGTTGAACTCCCGGGTGGTCACCGGGACCTCGGTCCCGTCCACGGCGGCGGTCATGGCGTCGGCGTCCAGCACCAGATTCCCCACCGTCAGCTTACGGTCCGCCTGGATGCGGGCCCTGCGCAGCAGCGCCCGCACCCGCAGCACCAGCTCGTCCAGCTCGATGGGCTTGACCATGTAATCGTCGATGCCCAGGCGGAACCCCCGCTGCTTGGCGGGCAGGTCGTCCCGGGCGGACATGAACAGGATGGGGATGGTCTTGTTCACCCGGCGCACGTTCTCCGCAAAGGCAAAGCCGTCCATCCCCGGCAGCATGATGTCCGAGATGATGAGATCGTACAGGGTGTTGTACAGCTCGTCGTAGGCGGCGTTGGCGTCCAGGCAGCCCCTGGCCGCAAAACCGCTGTCGTTCAGGCAGGTGCACACCGCCCGGTTCAGCTTGGCGTCATCTTCCAGCACCAGAATATGAAACATCCCCGCGCCCTCCTTTTCTGCCTTTGATTATACCTCCAAAACCGGGATTTTCCCATCCCGGCAGCCATTGTATCTCTGCCGCGTTTGGCTTTTGTTTGAGAAATGTGAACAAATCATGAACAAGGCGTCCGCCCGGGCTGCAGTCGGGCGGACGCCTTGTACGGAAAGAAGGGAGACGGTTTTCAGGTCACAGGAGGTTGGGGTTCAATGTCCATGGACTGCATCTGCCGTTTGGTGATGCCGCTGCGCCTGCCGTAGTTTTCCCAGTACACGGCGGAGGCGGCCACGAACAGCCGCTTGGGGATGGGCATGGTCACCTGCAGCACCCGGGGCCGTCCGGCGGTCACGGCGGCAGCCAGGGCCCGGATGCGGCGGCGGACCAGAAAGACAAAGGGGGGGTCCAGGATGGCCTCCCCGCTGCCGATCTTCAGCACCGCCCCCAGGGTACAGCCGGTGCGGCGGCAGAACTGCTCGATCATGGCCACGGCCACGTCGTTCTGTTCCGGCTCATAAAACCCGCAGTTGATGAGCACCGAAATGCGGGGCTTTTTGGGGGGCAGGCGGTCCTGCCAGCTTTTCAGGAAGTTGAGCAGACTCACCGGAATGCCGTCGGCATACAGGGGAAAAACCAGCAGGACATCGTGGTATCGGGCGGCTTTGGCGCACAGTTCGCCGTGGTTGGTGCGGGTGATGTTCACCGTCTCGGTGGGCACCGGGCTGGCCTTGGCAAAGAGTTCGGCGTACCGGCGGGAGTTGGAGCGGGGCGCCCGGGGGCTGCCGTTGAGGATCAGGATGCCAGCCATGCCGTCACCTCCCGCTGTACCGTTTGTTCCAGGTCCGCCTCCCGGGCAAAGAGCACCCGGTACCCGGCAAAGTTCATGTTGGCGGCGTTGCGCCCCACCAGCCGGCGGAAAATCTCCTGCTCGGCGAGGGAAATGTCCCCGTAGCCCAGGATGGTGGCCTGCTTCATGGCCACCGAGCGCTGGACGTGGTGGGTCTCCCCGTGCAGCAGCCGGATGAAGGCCTGCTGCACCGGAATGGCCCGCTCCAGCATGGTTTTCATGGGGGTGTCATACCCGCCGTAGCACAGCCGGCTGATGTAGAAAACCGCTTCGCTCCGGGCAATGAGGGGATAGACGGCGGTGGCGTCGTCCCGGATGACGCACCGGCCCGGGGTGCGGGTCCAGCAGCCGAAACAGCCGGTGCAGGGGGCGATGCGCAGGGCCGAAAGGTCCACAAACCGCACCTCCGGTCCCAGGTCGGGCAAGGGGAGGGGACGGTCGCTGAGAATCAGTTTCATGCAGGGTCTCCTGTGACAATTCATACTGGTTTGCTTTGTTATACAAACCCATTGTATCACATGAGCCCCCGGGAAAACAGAGGAAAATTCCGGCACTCAGGCCGCCAGGGAGAAGGTCAGCAGCACCGGGTTGTGGTCGCTGAAGGCGAACTGGCTGTCGATGTTTTCCGCCCGGGCGGTCACATTGTCGGACACCAGGAACCCGTCCACCACGGTGGTGTAGTTCACCCCGGGGGTGTAGGGGATGTCGGCCCCCCGGCAGGTGGGCACGGTGAAGCCGTTGTCCGCGGCCACAAAGGCAAAGTGTTCCGGCAGGTCGGTGTCGTCCAGGGTCTGTACCCAGCCGGGGAAGGTCTGCCGGCTCTCAAAGGCATGGGCGGTGCCGTAGAGGGCGTGGTTGAAATCGCCCCCCACAATGACGTAGTTGCCCTTCTGGTATTCCTCGGTCAGCACCTGACGCAGCAGTTCCAGCTGGCGGGCCCGCACGGTGCCCCCCTCGTCGTAGGCGGACATGTGGCTGTGCACCACCACCAGCTGGCGGTGGGTGCCCTCCACCGGCAGGTAGGACAGGGTGAAGCAGCGGTCCAGGTCGGTGAATTTCAGAAAGAAGCTCTCGTCAATGGGATAGCTGCGCCGCACCGCCCGGTCCACCCGGTAGCGGGACAGGGTCTGCAGTCCGGCCTTGGCGTCCCCGTGGGGGTCGGTGAAGGGGTAGAACAGGAAGGCGCTGTGGAAGTTTTCGCCCCACACCTGGCTGTGGCCGGGAAAAGCCTCCCCCGTCATCTGCCGCTGATTCACCCGGAAACTGCGGTGGGCGTTCTCGTCCACCTCCTGCAACAGCAGCAGGTCCGGGTCCATGGCGGTCAGGGTGTCCAGGGCGGTGCCCATGTTGGTGAGCACCGCTTCCCGGCTTTCCGCCCGACCGTGCACCCCCCGGGTGGGGGTGCCGTCGTCCATCTCCCCCGTGTCCATGAAGAAGGAGTAGTCCGGCCCGTAGGCGCCGAAGCCCAGGTTGCAGCTCACGGCGGTGTAGGGGGTGCCGGTGGCCAGCAGCTCGGTGCGGGGACCGGTCACCTCCAGCTCGGTCTTGTCCGGGATGCGGTAATACTGCCCCTGCAGATACCCCACATACCCCAGCAGGGCCAGCACCGCCAGCCCCAGAAGGATGCCCAGCGCCGCGGCGGCGCGCTTTGCGGTCCGATTCATACCAATCCTCCGTTTTTTTGCGGAATAGGGAACAAAAAAAGAGCGGCACGGTCCCTGGGACGGGGGCGTGCTGCTCTCTTTGTCTCCAACACTTTTCTCTATCATACCGGAAAAAGCCGCCCGCCGCTATGCGCAGAACGCATAAAAAATCCGGCCGTCTCTTGGGCGGTTCGCCCGGATGTCCTCCTCTGTACAGCCGTGCTATAATGGGGAAAAAATACACCGTGAGGTGAATCCTGATGAAATTTGAATCCCACGACCTGCATCTGCCGGACTGGGGCCCCTACACCAAGCAGTACAGCGGCATCAGCCATGTGCCCGCCGTTCACGACGGCACCCGGTTTGATCTGGCGGTGTTCCCGGGGCTGTTCCGCCGCCGGGTGGAGGTGCCCAACGTCCGGTTTGAAGGCCCCTGGCATGTGTGGCAGGCGGCGCCGGACCTTTCCTGCTACACCATCCGCCATGAACTGGAATGGAAGGACAAGGTCTATGCGGACATCTCCTTCCTGACGGCGGGGGAGCAGGCCTGCCTGATCCGGGCGGAACTGCACAACGATTCCCCCGACCCCCAGGACCTGGTGCTGCACTATGCGGCCAGCGCCCACGACCCCACCCCCTCGGGGCAGTCATGGACCATCCCCGGGGCGGACATCCGCCTGCCGGACAGCGCGGTGCTGGTCATGGCCAACGACTATGAGCAGCTGCAGTTCCGCCAGCCCCGCCCCTCCGACGGCCTGGGCTGGGACGGGCTGCGCCGGGGGGAGGAAGCCGTTCCCGGGTTCCTGTCCGGGTACGGCCTGGGCATGGGGTTCGGCAGTGAATGCGGCAAGGACCAGTTCGGCCGCAGCACCCGGCGGGGCATTGAGGACGCGGTGCGCTACCGGTTCGATCTGCCCCGGCCCCTGTTCCATCCCTGCCTGCTGGTGCGGTACCTGAACACGGGCAAGGAGAGCGGCCGGTTCAATCTGGGACCGGGCCAGGAGATCGTCCTGCCGCCCTGCACCGAACCCTGGGTGGTGCGCTTCCCGCTGCGGACCGAGCTGGAAGCCGGTCCCTTTGCGCTGACCCTGTATGGTCTGGGTATGGGGGAGGTGAAGCTGGACTGCCTGGTCCTGTGCGAGGAAGAGGAGGCGGACCAGGTCTTTCTGCTGCAGCGGGGGGAGGGGTACCGTCCCCTCCGCCTGGGCCACGGCGGGGAATCCCTGCTGACCCTGCGGTATCCCCATCTGGCCGGGACCTATGCCGTGGGCTGGGACTACGAAAACACCCAGGTGCGGCAGATCGAAAACGATGAACTGGACGTCTTTCTGCGGGACACCGCCCAGGACCATGTGCACGACCTTCTCACCGGCAACGGTAAAGGGCATTTCACCGACGTGTTCATGCGTCCCATCCCCCTGCAGCCCGGGCAGACCCGGGTGATCTGGGGGGCGGCGGCCTGGGCGCCCGCCGGCCGGCAGGCCGAGGAGACCTGCCGCCAGCTGCTGGCCGACCGGGCCGGACTGCAGGCCCGGTGGGAGGAAGGGCAGCGGGCCATGGCCCCCGCCGCCGCCCTGCCCCACGGCAAGGACTTCGCTTTGGGCCAGCAGCTCATGCAGGGGGTGCTGTGCACCAACGTGGTCTACCCGGTGTACACCCGGCGGCAGTATATCCGGCACAACACCCCCGGCCGCTGGTGGGACAGCCTGTATACCTGGGATTCTGGCTTCATCGGCATGGGGCTGGCCGCCCTGTCGCTGCCCCGGGGGCTGGACTGCCTGCGGGCCTACCTCACCGACCCCCATGATGAGGAGGCCGCCTTCCTCCACCACGGCACCCTGCTGCCCACCCAGTTCCTGCTCTTTGCGGAGCTGCTCAACCGCCCCGAATCCCGGGCCGATGCCCTGGCCTTGTACCAGAAAATGCGGCATGCCTATGAGTTTTTCATCGGCCGTGCCGGCGGCTCCACCACCGGCGGGATGGAAAGCGGCCTGCTGCGGCCCTGGGATTATTTCTACAACTCCGGCGGCTGGGATGACTACCCCGCCCAGAAGCAGGTGGGCCTGCGGGGACTGCAGAGCTGCTGCACCCCGGTGATCACCACCGCCTTTGCGGTGCGGTGTGCCCGCATCCTGGCCTATGCGGCCCGGGTCATGGGCCTGCGGGAGGCTGTTGCCCGGTACGAGGCGGACGCCGCCCGCCTGACCGACTGCCTGAACCGGGTCGCCTGGGACGAGGAGGCCGGATACTACAGCTATGTCCTCCACGATGAGCACAAACGGCCGGAAGCGTTCCTCCGGTACAAGGACGGGACCAACTTCAACATGGGCTTTGACGGGGCATCGCCCCTCTTTGCGGGGGCCTGTCCCCCGGACCGGGCCCGCCGCCTGTGGGAAAAGGTGAAAAGCCCCGACCATCTGTGGACCGCCTGCGGCCTGACCGCCGTGGACCGGTCCGCCCCCTATGCCCGGGAGGACGGCTACTGGAACGGCTCGGTGTGGATGCCCTACCAGTGGATCTTCTTCAAGGCGGCCCTGGACGCCGGGGACCCGGACTTTGCCCTGCGCATCGCCCGCACCGCCCTGGACCTGTGGCAGACCGAGTGCGCCCGCACCTACCATTGCTTTGAGCATTTCATGGTGGACTGCGGCCGGGGGGCGGGCTGGCACCAGTTCGGCGGGCTGTCCGCACCGGTGGTGCAGTGGTATGCCTCCTGCTGCCGCCCCGGCACCCTGACCCCCGGCTTCGACACCTTTGTGGACGATGCTATCTGGGGGGAGGACTGCGCCTCCCTCCAGGTCCGGCTGGACTGCACCCGGCCGGGTCCCATGGCCCTGCTGGTGACGCTGCAGCCCGGGGAAAAACAGCTCGTCTGCAGCCTTCCCGGCGCCCGGGCCGAAGAGCGCCGCCCCGGCCTGTGGGTGGTGCGCCTGGAGGTGCCCGCGGCGGGCCGGGTGGAGCTGAGCTTGTGCTGAACCGCGTAATAACGCAAAATTTTGGGGGATTGGCATAATAAATGGTTTTATGATATGATAAAAAAAGATGAGTGAAACCGGGACCGGAACAGAAAGGAAGAAAATGCATGCAGGTCGGAGAAGCGAGCAAGGTCAAGTTCAACCTGTTCAAGAACAAATTTGAATTTGAGTGCGGGGACCACGGCATCACCCTGGAAAAGATCGGCGGCGGCATCTGCTGCTATGCCACCGATGCCGCCCACGCGGAGATCTACTGCGCCATGCCTCTGGGGATGGAACGGGAGTTCAAGGACGCCAATTACTACATCTACGCCCTCACCGCCACCCAGATGCTGCTGCGGGTGCGCAAGGCGGTGCTGCTCATCGACTTCGCCCAGAAGCACTGTGCCACCAACGTGCCCAACTTCCGGGTCTTCGGGTCCAAGGCGTGGGGGCAGAACTGCCAGGTGCCCTGGCAGCCCTCCTACACCCAGCTTTACAACGAGGCCGAAAAAAAGCGTCTCGCTTCCGGCGCGAACGCCTGAGGGCGCCGCGGCATGGGACGGTGCGCCCCCCGCGCACCGGAACTGAACAGCGAGGAATACCATGAACAGAATCGTATTTGTGGGGGAACACCCCAAGATCTACAACGTGCGCATGCACAAGCATGAACACTGGGAGGTGGTCTACTGCACCGAAGGGGAAGGCGCCTTCCGGTTTGAGAACCAGCCGCCCATCCATTACAAGGCAGGGGAGACGGTGGTCATTCCGCCCAAGGTGCCTCACGCCAATTCCGGCGTGGAAGGCTTTGCCAACATCCACATCATGCTGGAATCCCCCTCCTTCCCCTACCACACCCCCTTCCGGGTGGCGGACGAGGACAACGGTCTGGCCAACGCGTTCGCCCAGGTGCGGCTGTACCACATGTCGGACAAGAAAAAGCACGAACTGGTGCTGGCCTCCCTGGGGGACCTGATCGCCAGCTACATCGTGGTCTTCCGCAGCAATGTGGAGTTTTCCGGCCCGGTGGCCCAGATCCGTGCCAGCATCCAGGAAAACTACACCCGCACCGATTACCAGCTGGATGAATTCATCCACTCCATGCCCTTCCACTACGACTATCTGCGCAAACTTTTCAAGAAGGAAGTGGGGGTTTCGCCCCTGGAATACCTCACCGACATGCGGATGAAGAGCGCCGAACGGATGCTGACCCTGTGGACCGCCGGCTACACCGTGGCCGAGATCGCACAGATGTGCGGCTTTGACAACGCCCTGTATTTCTCCCGGGTGTTCAAGAAGTTCTACGGCTGCTCTCCTACCCAATTTGTGAAGGACAAGACCGAGGTGTATGCCAACGTGAAGGACCGCACCGAACTGGAAAACTGAGACCTGATCCACACAATCGCACAACGGGCAAAAACAAAAAAGCGCCCTGTGACGTAGATTCGCCGCAGGGCGCTTTTCACGATTTTTGCCCGCATTTTTTTGCCATATTGCCCAACAACTGTCGGAAGTCCGGAAAAATTTCGGCCAGAAAAATCCGTTTTGTGAATAAACTGTGTCGGATAAGCTATTCATGCGCCGGCATTTAGGCCTTATACTTGAGTACAACGCAAACGCAACAAGCAGGCAAACCGCAAGGAGGAAAATCGTATGGTCAGCATCCTGATTATCGGTCACGGCAACTACGCCACGGGCGCCCTGAGCGCCACCCGGCTGGTGGCCGGCGCACCGGAAAACGTCTATGCCCTGGACTTTGAGGAGGGCATGAGCCCCGAGGAACTGAAGGAGAAGATGAGCGCCCTGCTGGCGTCCATCCCCGACAAGGAAGTCCTGATCATGGCCGACCTGGCCGGCGGCACCCCCTTCCGCACCGCGGTGGAACTGAAGATGACCCAGACCGGCAAGGACGTGCGGGTGGTGGCCGGCGCCAACATGCCCGCGCTGATGGAAGCGGCCTTCTCCTCCGACAGCATGGGTCTGGCCGAGCTGGCCGCCGACGTGCTGCAGACCGGCGTGGAAGGCTTCATGGACTGGGATGCCCAGTCCGATGATTCCGAAGAACCGGATTTCGAGGGCGGCCTGTAAGACCAAGAGGAGGGTCCGAAATGATCAAAACCATTCATGTGGAACCCATCGCCAAGCGGGACAAATACCTGTCCACCCCGCTGCTGACCAAGGCGGAAGTGGAAAAAGCCATGGACTTCGTGGTGGCCCAGACCCGGGAAAACATGAAGTACTTCGGCACCAAGTTCCCCTGGTCCGCCACCAAGGGCCTGCAGTATCCCATCATCGAAAACATCGAATGGACCGACGGCTTCTGGACCGGCCTGCTCTGGCTGTGCTATGAGTACACCGGGGACGAAGAGTTCCGCGCCCTGGCCGAGAAGAACATCGATTCCTTCCTGCACCGGGTGGAAAACCGCATCGAGCTGGATCACCACGACCTGGGCTTCCTGTATTCGCCCTCCTGCGTGGCGGGCTACAAGCTCACCGGTTCCGAAAAGGGCCGGCGGGCCGGCATCCTGGCGGCGGACAAGCTCATGGAACGCTACAACGCCCGGGATGGCTTCATCCAGGCCTGGGGCGCTGTGGGTGCCCAGGACAACTACCGCCTGATCATCGACTGCTTCATGAACATCCCCCTGCTGTACTGGGCCACCGAAGTCACCGGTGACCGCAAGTACGCCGACGCCGCCGACCGCCACTACGAGACGGCCGCCAACCACGTCATCCGGGACGATGCCTCCGCCTTCCACACCTACTACTTCGACGCCAAGACCGGCGCTCCCCTGCGGGGCGCCACCCGCCAGGGCTACAGCGATGATTCCGCCTGGGCCCGCGGGCAGGCCTGGGGCATCTACGGCATTCCCCTGAACTACATCCAGAACCACAACCCCGCCTCCGTCAATCTGTTTGAGGGCATGACCAACTACTTCCTCAACCGCCTGCCGGAAGACGATGTGTGCTACTGGGACCTGATCTTCGGCGACGGTTCCGGGCAGTCCCGTGACTCCTCCGCCGCGGCCATCGCCGTGTGCGGCATGCTGGAGATGGGCAAGTACCTGCCGGAGACCGACCCCGAGAAGAACACCTACAAATATGCCTGCCACCGCATCCTGCGCAGCCTGATGCAGAACTACCAGGGCACCGAGGCCAAACCCGGCAGCCCGGTGCTGTACCACGGGGTCTACTCTTGGCACAGCGGCAAGGGTGTGGACGAGGGCAACATCTGGGGCGACTACTACTACATGGAAGCCCTGGTCCGTTTCTACAAGGATTGGAATCTGTACTGGTAAAGACCGGTACCGGATTGGATCAAATTTCATAAGGAGGACAGAATCATGCCCAATATCGTTGCTTTCCGTATTGATGAACGCCTCATCCACGGCCAGGGTCAGGTCTGGATCAAGGCTCTCGGCGTGAACACGGTCATCGTGGCCAACGACGCCGCCAGCGCCGATCCCATCCAGCAGCAGCTGATGAAGGCGGTCGTGCCCCGCACCATCGCCATGCGCTTCTTCTCTGTGCAGAAGACCTGCGAGCTGATCAACAAGGCTTCTCCCAAGCAGACCATCTTCATCGTCTGCAAGAGCCCCGCCGACGCCCTGCGTCTGGTGGCCGGCGGTGTCCCCGTCAAGGAGATCAATGTCGGCAACATCCACCACGCACCCGGCAAGGAAGAGGTCAGCAAGTTCATCGCGCTGGGACCCGAGGACAAGGCCGCCCTGCGGGAACTGCGGGACAAGTACGGTGTTACCTTCAACACCAAGGCCACAGCTACCGGTGATGATGGTGTCGCTCAGGTCAACCTGAACGATTACATCTGATAAATCTGTAAGGAGGAGTTTTCTGTGCAAATCACAATGTTACAAGCAGTGTTGATTGCCCTGTGGACCGGCGTCTGTCTGGCCGGTATGCTGCTGGGCATCTACACCAACCGCTGCCTGGTCATGGCAACGGGCGTGGGCATCATCCTGGGCGACCCTGTGACCGGTCTGGCCATGGGCGCTGTGGGTGAGCTGGCCTTCATGGGCTACGGCGTTTCTCAGGGAGGTTCCATCCCCCCGAACCATATGGGCCCCGGCATCGTGGGCGCCATCATGGCCATCACCGCCGGTGTTCCGGTGGAGACCGCCCTGGCCCTGTCCATCCCGTTTGCGGTCGGGTTCCAGTTCGTTCTGACTGCCACCTACACCTTTGCCACCACCCTGAGCGGCTTTGCCACCCGTGCCCTGGACAAGAAGAACTTCCGCGGTTTCCGGATTGCGGCCAACACCACCGTGTGGGTCTTCTTCATCGTGGGCTGCATCATCGGCCTGGTCGCCGCCCTGAGCGCCACCGGCCTGGAAGCCGTCATCAACCTGATCCCTGGCTGGCTCAGCACCGGCCTGACCGTGGCCGGCAAGATGCTGCCCGCCGTCGGCTTCGCCATGATCCTGAACGTTATGGCCAAGAAGGAACTGATTCCGTTCGTCCTGCTGGGCTATGTGCTGGTCTCCTACATGGGCCTGGGCACCATGGCCGTGGCGATCACCGGTACCGCTGTTGCCCTGCTGGTCTTCTTCAACCAGAACAAGGCTGCCGCCGCTGCTGCTGCCGAAGATGAGGAGGTCGTGTTCGAAGATGGTATCTAATGCACTGACAAAAGCCGATTTCATCAAGACGTCCCTGCGTTCTTATTTCCTGCAGAACGGCTTTAACTACGGCAACTACCAGGGCCTGGGCTACGCCAACATGCTGTACCCCGCCCTGCGCAAGATGTACAAGGATGACGATGACGCCCTGCAGGCTGTCCTGAAGGAGAACATCGAATTCTACAACACCAACATGCACTTTGTGCCCTTTGTCACCAGCCTGCACCTGGTCATGCTGGAAAACGGCACTCCCAGCAGCGAGATCCGGAACATCAAGATGGCCATGATGGGCCCTCTGGCCGGTATCGGCGACTCCCTGTCCCAGTTCGTCCTGGCGCCCCTGCTGGGCACCATCGGCGCTTCCCTGGCCTATGACGGCCTGCTGCTCGGACCCATCCTGTACCTGCTGGGCATGAACATCGTTCTGCTCATCGTCAAGATCCTGTGCGGCCTGCTGGGCTACAACCTGGGCACCAGCATCATCGGCAAGATGACCAGCGAGATCGAAAAGATCTCCAACGTGGCCAGCATGATCGGCGTCACGGTCATTTCCGGTCTGGCGTTCAACTTTGTCAAGATCACAACGCCCATCCAGTATGCGGCGTCGGTCCCCGGCACGGAAGAACAGCAGATCGTTTCCCTGCAGTCCATGCTGGACGCCATCGCCCCCAACCTGCTGCCCTGCGCCTTCCTGGGCCTGGTCTTCTACCTCATCAAGGTGAAGAAGTGGACCACCATCAAGCTGGTCCTGCTGACCATTGCGCTGGGCATCGTGCTGTCCGTGCTGCACATCGTTGCCTGATTTCCCCATCATGCTGCGGTGAAACAGTCCGGCCGCTGATCCGAAATCCGCACCGTTTACCGGCAGGGATGTCTCACCGGCATCCCTGCCGTTTTTTTATGGGAGGAAACTGCCATGACCGATTCCGCGTTGCACTGCCTGTGCCGGGACGCCCGCCGATTTGCGGAGCACTACCAGGCGCAGAACACCGGCGCCTATGTCCGGGCCCACTGTGCCCCGGAAGCGGCCGACCTGCTGAAACAGGCCGACGCGCTGGTGCAGAACACCTTTACCTATACCGACCGCTGGGATATGGAACCCTGCAGCACCCCCTACACCCTGCCCGCCGGCACCTGGACCGAAAGCCCCAACGGGGACCCCGAATGGGTGTACATGCTCAACCGGCATGACTACCTGCCCAAGCTGTGGCAGGCCTGGGTCCTGACCGGAAAGGTCCAATACCGGGACAAGCTCACCGGGGACCTGCTCAACTGGATCGCCTCCAACCCCATCACCCTGGAAGGCAACATTGCCACCCGCACCATCGACACCGGCATCCGCTGCCTGAACTGGTGCCGGCTGCTGCCCTTCCTGCTGGCGGAGGACGCCCTCACCGACGCCCAGGCCAACACGGTGCTGGCCAGTCTGGCGGAGCAGTTCGCCAACCTGAAAGCCCGCTACATCACCCGCTACACCCTGAGCAACTGGGGCGTGCTGCAGACCACCGCCATCTGTGCGGCGGCGGCCTGGTTCGGCGCCGACTGTGTCCCCGCCGAGCTGGAAAGCTGGTCCTGGGACCATCTGTTCACCCAGCTGCAGCTCCAGGTGCTGGAGGACGGCACCCACTGGGAGCAGTCCCCCATGTACCATGTGGAGGTGCTCAACGCCTGCGTGAAGATGCTGGTGCTCATCCGGGCGGCGCAGCAGGCGGGGCGGCCTTTGTCCGACCTGGCGCGCCGTGCGGTGGAAGCCCCCGCCGGCGGCACCCTGCCGGAAACCCAGGCGGGCCCCGGCCAGGGTCTGGACCTGGAAGCCCCGGGCTGGCTGCTCAGCGTCATCCGGGTGATGAGCCGGCAGGTGCTGTACACCGCTGACCCCGCCCTGTACCAGATGCCCCAGTGCGACAGCGACGTGACCGACGTGCGGGACGTGCTGGCCCGGGCGGCGGCCCTGTTTGCCGACGGCGGCATCTACCGCTGGGCGGCGGGGGACACCCTGGACATGGAGAGCGCATGGCTGCTGGGCATGTCCGGCATCCGCGCCTTTGAGCAGTGCAGCCCGGAGGAGCCCCGCCGGCGCAGCTGGCCCTGCCCCCGCAGCGGCAATCTGGCGTTCCGCAGCGACTGGACGGACAAGGCCAACTTCACCGCCCTGAAAAACAGCCCCCTGGGCAGCAGCCACGGCCATGCCGACCAGACCCACCTGACGGTATACTGCGGCGGCAAGCCCTTCCTGGTGGACACCGGCCGCTACACCTACCGGGAGGACGACCCCCTGCGCTGCCAGCTCAAGGCGCCGGCGGCCCACAACCTGTGCGTCATCGACGGCCAGTCCGGCGGTGACCCGGATGCCTCCTGGAGCTATGCCGACTACGCCGAGACCGGCGCCAACTACTATGCCGAAAAGGAGGGCGTCCATTACGCCGAGCTGCCCTTCTGGGGCACGCTGCGGGACGGTACCCCCTACCATGTGGTGCGGCGGGTCTTTGCGCTGGACTGCGGCATCTGGCTGTCGGTGCAGGACATCACCTGCCGGGGCAGCCACCAGGTGCAGGAGTTTTTCCACCTGCATCCGGAAGTGCAGGTGAGCGGACAGGACACCCGCTTCACCCTGGAAAATGGCGGCGTGGTGCTGGAACTGTGCAGCGACACCCCCCTGTCCTGCGGCACCGGCGTCTATTCGCCCAAGTACAACGAGCTGTGTCAGGCCCCTCTGCTCACCCGCACCCTGGACATGCAGGACCGCTGGGTGGGCGAGACGGTGCTGGCCGCCCGCGGCCTGACCGTCACCCGGGCCCGGGTGCTGCGCGCCGGCAGTGAGGAGACCATCCTGCCGGAGTTCATCACCGCCTGGGATGTCCATACCGCCGACGGCGCCTGCTGGACCCTGGTGCTTCGCAACCGGGAAAACTACCGCGGCGCCAAGGTATTCACCTGCCATGACGAACCCTTCTACGGCCGTGCCGTTGCGCTGTACCGCAGCGGGGACCAGTGCCGCCGGATTCGCCTGCGATAAACTGTTATATGTTGAGGGAGAAAGTAGATGAAGAATCGGATCTGTATCACCAGTGCAGACGGGGTCTGCAAAGCAGAGCAAAGCGGAGCGCAGCAGGTCGTGCTGGCTTGGAAAGGGGAATATGCCGTCGGTGATGTGATCACGTTTGAAGTGGCGGCACCGGGCCACTATGTGGTGCGGGTGGATGACTGCATCGAGGAATCCCGGGTGTACATCACCGGCACCACCCTGCGGTATCCTGTCCTGTTTGAGGAAAAAAAGGATGCCCACAACCCCAAGGCCTTCACCGGCGAGCGCCATTACCTGACCCTGCGTCCGGCCGCGGCCTGGGAGCTGGGCTACCGCAACCTGGCCTGCAACCCCGCCGACCAGCATGATGTGGCCGGCTGCTACCCCCACGCCAGCGCCAATGTGGAGACCCGGGGCGAGGCCGTGTTTGCGGCCCGCAACGCCATCGATGGTCTGCTGGCGGTGGATTCCCACGGCCGGTGGCCGTATTCCTCCTGGGGCATCAACATGCAGGACGACGCCGAACTGACCCTGGATTTCGGCCGTCCGGTGGATTTTGACACCATCGTGCTGTACACCCGGGCGGACTTCCCCCACGACAACTGGTGGCAGCAGGTGACCCTGCGCTTCTCCGACGGCACCCGGGAAGTGGTGTCCCTGGAAAAGAGCAGCGAACCCCACCGGCTGAACATCGCCCGCAAGGGCATCACCTGGCTGCGGCTGGGCGACCTGATCAAGGCGGACGACCCTTCCCCCTTCCCGGCACTGACCCAGATCGAGGTCTACGGCACCGACGCGGTGCAGTGAGTTCCCTACCTATTTATATAATATATAGCAGCAAGACCCCCGCTCCCGGCATCGGATTGCCGGAGGCGGGGGCCTTTTGGATAGAAAAACAGGAGAAAAGAAAAAAGTTGTATTTTCGTGGCGACCAGCCCGGAAAACAGATATAATAATAGGGACAGGCTCCGGTTATTGGCCGGGAACCTGGGGCAGACGGGCAAAGCTGGCTTCCAGTTCTTCGTCGGTGGGGATGGTGTCGGTCATCAGCCCGTCGTGGAACTTCTCATAGGCCACCATGTCGAAGTAGCCGGTGCCGGTCAGCCCGAAGAGGATGGTCTTTTCCTCCCCGGTCTCCTTGCAGCGCAGGGCCTCGTCCATGGCCACCCGGATGGCGTGGCTGCTCTCCGGGGCGGGCAGGATGCCCTCCACCCGGGCGAACTCCTCCGCCGCCTCAAAGACCTTGGTCTGCTCCACGGCCACCGCCTCCATCAGCCCGTCGTGGTACAGCTGGGACAGCACCGAGCTCATGCCGTGGTACCGCAGCCCGCCCGCGTGGTTGGCCGAGGGGATGAAGTTGCTGCCCAGGGTGTACATCTTGGCCAGGGGGCAGACCATGCCGGTGTCGCAGAAATCGTAGGCGAATCTGCCCCGGGTGAAGCTGGGGCAGGAGGCCGGTTCCACCGCGATGAAGCGGTAATCCCGCTCGCCCCGCAGTTTCTGGCCCATGAAGGGGGAGATCAGCCCGCCCAGGTTGCTGCCGCCCCCGGCGCAGCCGATGATGATGTCCGGCACCACCCCGTATTTGTCCAGGGCGGCCTTGGATTCCAGGCCGATGACGCTCTGGTGCAAAAGCACCTGGTTGAGCACGCTGCCCAGCACATACCGGTAGCCGGGGGTGGTGGTGGCCTTCTCCACCGCCTCGCTGATGGCGCAGCCCAGGGAGCCGGTGGTGCCCGGGTGCTCGGCCAGAATGCGGCGGCCCACCTGGGTGGTATCGGAGGGGGAGGGGGTCACCGAGGCCCCGTACACCCGCATGACCTCCCGGCGGAAGGGCTTCTGCTCATAGGAGCACTTGACCATATACACCTGGCAGTCCAGGCCCAGGTAGGCGCAGGCCATGGACAGGGCGGTGCCCCACTGGCCGGCGCCGGTCTCGGTGGTGACCCCCTTCAGCCCCTGCTGCTTGGCGTAGTAGGCCTGGGCGATGGCGCTGTTCAGCTTGTGGCTGCCGGAGGTGTTGTTGCCCTCGAACTTGTAGTAGATCTTGGCGGGGGTGCCCAGCTTTTTCTCCAGACAGTAGGCCCGTACCAGGGGGGAGGGTCTATACATTTTGTAGAAATCACGGATTTCATCCGGAATGGGAATTTCCCGGGTGTCGTTGTCCAGTTCCTGGCGGATGAGCTCGTCGCAGAACACCGGGCGCAGGTCCTCGTACCCCATGGGCTGGCCGGTGGCCGGGTTCAGCAGGGGGGCCGGCTTGTTTTTCATGTCCGCCCGGACGTTGTACCAGGTGCGGGGCATTTCTTCTTCGGACAGGTAGATCTTGTAAGGGATTTTCTCTGCGGCCATGGTGGGCCTCCTTTCCGTGGGCCCCGGGGGAAAAGAGAAAAGGCTCTTGTCCCACAGGGCATGTGTAAAAAATACCCTTTGGGACAAAAGCCTTTTGCGCTTCTGCGGTGCCACCCAAATTGACGGGGAAAAACCCGCCCGCTCTTTCGGCGTGCCAACACACACCGTTCCCTGTAACGGTGGAAATCCGTCGGTACCTACTGGGGTCACCCCGTTGGGCCCGCCCTCGGCAGTCCATTCGGCAGGGCCGTTCACACCGCGATCCCACCGCCCGCGGCTCTCTTGGGAAAACGGCTCCCTGCGTACTTCTCTGCGTCATCGGTTTGCTTCAACGATTCAGTTCGTTGAATTGCCCGGAGTGTACCAGACCCCGCCGGAAATGTCAAGCATCCGGGAATAACTTTGTGGTTGTGCCCAAATCAAAAGCCTTGCAGTTGTAAAAACCGCCGAAGCCTGACGGCGCCGGCGGCTGCGCGCCCGCCCCAAAAGCCTTCCCCCGCAGGCGGTGCGGGAACGCGGGGAACAGGGCTGTCAGATACCATCACGAGTTCCCGTGCCGGAATGCCAGTCCCCTGACCCGAAAAAAACGGAAAAAAGGCCTTCCGGCACTGCAACTTTGACCGGCACTGTCGTCATAAGAGAAAAGAAGGGTTTCCCGGCACCGGACCGGGGAAGGAAAGGAAGAGGATCATGCGCGAAAATTACCGAACCGTCAGCGCCGCTGTCCTGGTGGGACATGGATTCTGGGCGCTTCTCTGGATGCTCTGTTACCGGGTGCTGCTCTTCCGCAGCATCGACGGGATGGGGGAGATCCAGTGCCTGCGTATCCTGTGGGCGCTGGTGGTGGGCTGCAGTGCCTGGGGCATCTGGTGGCGGCGGGAGCGCCGCACCAGCTTCGGCGGCGTCCAGGGGGACCTGGCCATCGCCTTCGGTCTGTACACCGTCCTTTCCTACCGGCAGATGCACCCGGTTCTCATTTATCTGTTCCTCATCGGGACCGCCCTCCTGATCATGGTGTGTATCTTCCTGATCCAGAGCCAGCCCGTGCGGGCGGACACCTATGCCCGCCACTGCCGGATCCGGGAATTCCGGCACCGGCAATCCCTGTCGGCGGTGCACCGGACCCTGGCGATGGGCCTGGGCGGGATGATGCTTGCCTGCCTTGTGCCCACGCTGTTCAGCGGACCGCTGGCGGCCGGTGCCCCGGAGGACACCCAGGCCGTCCAGCAGCAGGTGGAGGACTGCATGCCGACCCTGGTGCAGCTGGAAGAGGATACCTGGCAGACCCTGACGCTGCAGCAGAAGCTGGATGTGCTGCAGACGGTGATCGACCTGGAACAATCATCCCTGGGCCTGCCCTATGCCCTGACGGCCCGGGTGGCCCAGGTGGAGGGGGATGTCATTGCCTCCTACAATGACAGGTCCCTGACCATCACCATCAGTGCGGATGACCTGGAGACCCGCTCGGGGGGCTATGTGCTGGAAGCGATCTGCCACGAGGCGTACCATGCCTACCAGTACCGGCTGCTGGATCTGTACACCGCTGCCCCGGAACAGTCCCGCAGCCTGCAGGTCTTCCGGTCGGTGGAACAGTATGAGAAGGAGTTCCGGGACTACGAGAGCGGGGAGGAGGACTTCGAGGCCTACTACACCCAGGCCTGTGAAAGCGACGCCCGGGATTACGCCGAAGAGCGGGTACAGTGGTATGTCATGAAGCTCCATATGTACATGACCCAGGAGAGCGCCGCCTGACAGGCGGCAGAAAAAAACAGGGACCGGCAATCGGGCTGCCGGTCCCTGTCTGCTGTCCGGTCCGGAATCAGGCCTGCAGGGGTGCCTGGTACAGATGGTCCACCAGGCCGTAGCGGATGGCCTCCTCCGCGGTCATGAAGTGGTCGCGGTCACAGTCCTGGTGGACCCGGGCCGCCGGCTTGCCGCAGGCCCGGGCCAGAATGGCGTCCAGCAGGTCCCGGCGGCTGCGCAGGTGGGCGGCGGCGATCTCGATGTCGCTGGCCTGTCCCTGCATGCCGCCCAGCACCTGGTGGATCATCAGTTCCCCGTGGGGGGTGCAGTAGCGCTTGCCCGGGGTGCCGGCGGCCACCAGCACCGCCGCCATGCTGGACGCCGTGCCCAGGCAGACGGTGGCAATGTCGCAGCGGGAGCGCTGCATGGCGTCATAGATGGCCAGCCCCGCGCTCACGCTGCCCCCGGGGCTCTGGATGTACAGCAGGATGTCCGCCGTGCTTTCCAGGGAGAGGTATTCGATCTGCAGCACCACGTCGCAGGCCAGGGCCTCGGTGATCTCGCCGCACAGCAGCACCGTGCGGTAACGGCAGGCAAAACAGCTGACCAGATCGCCGGAGCGCAGCCCCTGGCGGTCGGCAATGGGAATCTGGATCATGGAACGGTCTCCTTTCTGGCTGGGGCAGTCCGGCGCTCACAAAAAGATGGAGTCGGGACGGCGCAGCATGTGTTTGATATCCATGGTGGGCACCTTCCGGTCGGACAGGTGGCAGGGGATGGTGTAGGTCTTGGGGGGAAACTGCAGGCAGGCATACCGGCTGATGTCCGGCAGCCGCCCCACGAACTGCACCCCCGGGGCGCTGAAATAGGTCTCGGTGTATTCGGCGGTCTTTTTCAGGGTCTGCAGGTCCTGCACCCGCAGCAGGGGCCGCACGCTGCCGGCGGTGCCCATGACCTGGCCGGACCGCTCGGACAGATATTGCAGCAGGCTCAGCTCGGGGCTGTTCATGAAATACAGGTTGGCGCAGTTTTCCAGGATGACGGGGGCGTCCTTGGGATAGGCCGTCTTGAGCTGTTCCAGCCCCTGGCACCAGATGTACCACCGGATGTTGCGGGAACGGTGGGCGCTGATGTTGCGGCTCATGTTCTGGATGAAATACTGGGTGAATTCGTCGCACACAAAGTTGGTGCGGATGGGCAGGCTGCCCCCGTAGCGGTAGGCCAGCCCCACCAGGGTGCTGGACAGCTGGTCCAGCAGGATGCCCACAAAGGGGTCGTAGCTGTCCACCTCGTCGGGCACGATGATGAACACGGCGCATTTGCGCTTTGCCAGCTCCGCAAAATCGAAGGTGGTGCAGCTGGTCATCCGCATCAGCTGGTCATTGACCACAAAGGGCTGCAGCATGCTGTAGGCGGTGGCAATGACCGACATGCGGGTGCGCTCGGGCATGGACAGGATGGAATCCAGGGTGGAGGAGACGATGTCCGGCAGGCGGCACCGCTCCCGGATGGTGTGCATGGCGTTGCAGCCTTCGTCGTTGAGCAGCATGGCCAGGGAGAGCATGTGGATGCAGTCGGGGTCATCAATGCAGGCGAACATGCCGCAGCAGAACCCCACCAGGCACAGCACCCCTTCCAGCGTCCAGAACGGGTCGGCGGTGGAGCCGTTGTACACATGGGACAGGTTGTTGAACTGTTCATGCAGCAGGCGCAGGGCTTCCCCCGGCTTGCCCTCCCGGTACATCCGGTAGGGCAGCAGCAGGGGATTGAACCCGTCCCCCCGGAAACCGCGCAGGTCAAAAAACACCGTCTTGTAGTCGTTTTCGTCCAGGACGCCCCGGATGTAGCGGGCCAGTGAGCCGGTGGTCAGCTCCCCTTTCACATCAATGGCCACGATGTTCTCCCCGCCCTTGGCCAGCATGGCGATGGTGGGGCCCACCCCCCGGCGGCTCTTGCCGGCGCCGGTAAAGCCCACCCCCAGGGTCATCTCGTCCCGGGTGTTCAGGCAGACGGTGCTGCCGTCGCTCCACACCGGCATGCCGCCGGCTTTCAGCGGTTTGTGGGAAAGTTCCACCGGCGGGTAGTCCCGCCGGATCTCATTCATGGTGGCCAGTCGGGCCGAAGGCTCCGGGAACACATACGGCCGCCAGTCGGATTCGTAATCGTAGCGGATATCAAATGGGGGCATGGTTTTCTTCCTCCTTGCTTCCGGGTACGGCGGCCTCTATCGGACCGCCGTTGAGAATGGCCACCAGGCTGGTCTCCTCCTTCAGATAGCGCTGCAGGATGCGGCGGGTCACCCGTTCCCCCGCCAGGTCCTGCAGTTCCTGCAGCACCTGTTCCAGCACGGCGCAGCTGTGCAGCGGGGTCAGCCGGCTGCACAGACCGGCCAGCGCGGTGCAGGCTTCCGGGGTGATGGACAGGCGGGCGGCAATGTAGTGTTCCAGCACCGGCAGGTCCCGGAACAGGCAGAGCTGCCACAGCTGGGGGCGCAGGTACAGGGCGGCGGTCTGCACAAGGGGCTGCAGCTGTCCGGTGTCCGCCGCCCCCGCCACAAACAGCAGCTTCCAGTCCCGGCGGTGGTCGTGCAGGTACTTGAAGGCGATGTGCAGGTAGTCCTCCCGGGGGTGGTCCAGCCACTCGCTCAGATCCAGCGCCAGCACCCCCCGGTACTGGGCCTGCAGGCCGGCGGCGTCCATCAGCAGCAGGTACAGCCGGCGCAGCCCCTCAAAGCTTTCATAAGGGGGCGTGTACGCCAGTTTGTAATACACCAGGTTGTCCATATCCTCGGAAACGGTATACCGCCGGATGGCCGGCGTGCCGGCCAGGTCCCGCACAAAGCGTTCGTTCTCGGTCATGCCGGTCACCAGAAAGACCGCGTCCTTCTCCTCCCACAGAGGGGGCATCGAACAGTTCGTCATGGGTTCTCCCTCCTTTGTGTCATATTGGACGAGGCAGGGCAAAAAATTTGAAGTGGCCCGGGCCGCCGGCGCAAAAGAAAAGCGAATTTCAGCAAAACGACCGAAAAACACGCCTTGTTCCTGCCATATTTTTGTAGTATCATGAGAATATATCTCGAAAAGGCGGGGGTGAGGAGGATGGAAGAACGGCATCTGCGGGAAGAGCGGGATGCCCTGCGGGCCGCGGCGGAAAAGCTGCGGGAACGGCTGCGGGAGGAGGCGGTGGACCGGCTGGCCCGCCTGGTGATCGGGCCGGAGAACGCCCATACCGGCGCCGACCGGGCGCAGGAGATCCGGGGCGGCGGTGCCCTGCTGGCACTGTGCCTGCTGCAGGTGCGGGCGGAGCTGCTGCTCTGCGCCCAGCCGGCGTCCGCCTCCCGGGAATCCCTGACCCGCTGCGTGGCGGAGGTCTTCCGCAGCGCGGGGCAGGCGGTGGAGGTCCCCTGGCCGGAACAGGACCACCTTCTGGGGGCGGGGCTGCTGCTGCAAAGCTGTGCCGACACCGACCGGCAGTGGGACATCCTGCTGGACTGCATCCCCGCCCGGGAACTGGAACTCCTGCAGACCTGGGAGGACTCCGATGAGGAGGACGAGCGGGCGCTGATGACCCAGTGGGAACTGCTCCGGGCCATGGCCGGGGGCTGTGCCGCCTACGGACTGCAGCAGGAGGGCTGCCGGGTGATGCAGATGTGTCTGGCGGATGCGTGCCGGACCTTCGGGGAGGAGACTGCCTGGAACCTGTATGTCCAGGTGCTGCTGGACTGCATCGACCAGGGAGGCTCCGCCCTGGCCGCTGCCTGTGGGGATGCGGCCCTGCCCGGGGTGCAGCGCCGGCCGGACACCCTGGGCAAAAGTGATTTCTTCTGGATGTACGGCATCGCCCTGCACAATACGCAACGGTATGAGGAAGCCCAGGAAGCCTTCCGGCAGTGCATGGCGCTGCGGGAAGGGGCGCTGGGACCCGGGCATCTGCTGACCTGCGTGCCCCGGGCCTACTTCTGGTATGTGCGGCTGGTGATCCGCCGCCGGGAGTGGGACGGGGCGGGCGTGCGGTTCCTGGTGGAATTTCTGGAAAAAATGCTGGGCCACGGGTACGGGGATCTGCCTTACGGGCAGCAGCTGCAGCTTCTGGGTCCGGTGGTGTTCGGGGTGCTGGGCCGGCTGCCCCGCATGGGGGTGTGCGACGGCCTGGACGGGCTGCTGGACCGGTACCGCGCCGCCTGCGAGGCCTTTGACGGCGACCCCGGGCAGAGCTACTACCGCCGTCGGTACGCCTACACCCTGGCGGGGGTGCTGGACTGCGCCCGGGGCAGCTACAACCGGGCGCTGGAAGACACCCTGCGCGCCCGGGAAGTCCCCTTCGCCCCGGGCATGGACGGCGTCGCCCATGTGGATGACGCCACCCTGGATTACAACGCCGGATACCTGTACTGTGTGCAGGGGCATGTGGCCGAAGGCCTGGACCGCCTGGACCGGCTGATCCGGCAGATGGAGGAAGCGGGGGATCCCCGCAGCGAGGAGATCTACCAGCAGGCGGTGATGGTCTGCTATTCCTGCCGGCAGATCGTGGATGAGCTGGGGGAGGAGGAAGCGGAACAGCTGCGGCAGCGGGTGAAGCGCAGGGCCGCGGCCCTGCGGCAGGACCCGTCGGCCCCGCCGTCGGGCGGAAAGCTGGAACTGGTCCCCTACAGCGCCATGCTGGAAATGCTGTGCAGCAACGGGATGCTGCGGCCGCAGGACCTGCCGGACGCGGTGCTGCTGGTGCGCACCTCCCTGGACCAGCTGCGGGACGACCCCCTCTACCGCCCCGCGTACACGGTGCTGCTGTACCAGCTGATGCTGTTCCTGTGGATGCAGAACGACCCGGAATGTGCCCGTCTGGCCGACCCCTGCGAAGCCCTGCTCCGGGACACCCTGCTGCAGGACCGCATCCGGTCCTCCTGCCATATCGTCATCAACCTGATCCGCAGGCAGTACGGCGGGCCCGGGGCGGCCGTTCCCGGTGCCGTTGCCCAGCTGGAAGAGCTGGACCGGCAATGGAAAAACAACGTCTGTACCCTGGACGATACCGCCCTCACCGTGTCCCTGGTCAATGCCCGGGCGGTGTTCGCCAACGCCTACTGCATCCTGCGCCCCGTGCGCAGCGAAGAGCAGATGTTCGGGCTGGTGCTGCGGGGCAAGGCCCTGGCCGCCCTGGCCGGACGGGAGCGCAACCGCATCCTCATGGGCCTGGGGGACGAGGAGACCCGCCGTGCTCTGGACCGGCTGCGCCGGCTGCAGAACCGGCAGACCGCCCTGTATGCCATGGAGGACCCGGGCGGGCCCTCTCTGGAGGAGACGGAGCGGGAGGTGGCCCGCCTTTCGGCCCGGATCGAAAGCGCCATGCCGGATATCCGGCATTTCACCCCCATCACCCCCCAAGCCCTGGCAGAAAAACTGCCCGAAGGCAGTGCCCTGGTGGAATACTACTGGGCCTTCGAGACCACCCGGCAGAATTTCCTGGGCCAGGAGGACGGCACGGGGGAACAATGGCTGGATGTATACCTGCTGCGGCGGCAGGAAGGGACCGTCCGCCTGTACCGGCGCACCCTGCCCGGGGCGGATATGGACAGCCTGCAGCAGCTGTGCGGGGATTTCCGCGCCTGCTGCCGGGACGCCGGCGGTGCCGACCGGAAAGCCCGGGCCCGGAAGAATGCCCTGCGCAGCACCCTCTACCGCACCCTGGTCGCCCCGGTGGAGGACCTGCTGGCGGGGGTCCGTGCCCTGTACATCGCGCCCGAAGAGCTGCTGCGCAACATCCCCTACGGCCTGCTGGGGCCGGACGGGGCCCATACCCTGGACAAGCGGTTCACCGTGACCGAACTGATCTGCGGCCGGGACATCCTCTTTGCCACCGCGGCCGCCCCCCAGGACGGGGCGTTTGTGGTGGGGGACCCGGACTACCGGGCGGGCAGCCGGGACCGCTTTGACGGGGCGGATACCCTCCGCCATGGCCAGTCCCTGCAGCCGCTGCCCTTCAGCGGGCTGGAAGCCCGCATGGTGGCCCGGTGCACCGGCGGCCGCTGCCTGACCGGGGACCGGGCCACCAAACAGGAACTGCTGCGGCAGGCGGGGCGGTACGGCATCCTGCACATCGCCGCCCACGGGGATTTCGACCAGACCGGGGAGAGCAACGCCCTGTTCAGCGCCCGCATCTATCTGGCCGGAGCCCAGACCTTTCTGGATACCGGGCGGGAGGACGAGCGCTGCGGCAACGGCATCCTGACCGCCGACGAGATCAGCCGCATGGACCTGCACGGCACCGGGCTGGCGGTGCTGTCCGCCTGCTTCACCGGAATGGGGGAGGCGAACACCGCGGGCAGCGTGCAGGGGCTGGTGTCCGCCTTTGCGGCCGCGGGGGTGGGGTATGTGGTGACCTCCCTGTGGGAGGCGGACGACTTTGCCGCCGCCGAACTCATGCGCCGGTTTTACCGGCTGCTGCAGCAGGGCCGCCCGGTGCCCGACGCCCTGCGGGAAGCCAAGGCCTCCCTGGCACAGGCCACCGTGGCCCAGCTGAAACAGGCCGGGTGGGACGCCCTGCGCCGGGACCCGGACACCTCCGCCGCCATGCGGGCGGTGCTGGACCTGCGCCTGGAACGGGCGGACAGCTTCCGCCCCTTTGCCGATGAACATTACTGGGGCGGATTTGTCTGCCACCGCTGCCGCTGAGCCGCCCCGGAAAAAATT
Organism: Subdoligranulum sp. DSM 23681; assembly: GCF_057005535.1. Lineage (NCBI taxonomy): Bacteria > Bacillati > Bacillota > Clostridia > Eubacteriales > Oscillospiraceae > Subdoligranulum > Subdoligranulum sp. DSM 23681. The sequence continues at coordinate 1,723,338 of NZ_CM168050.1, forward strand.
TCAAAAAAATCCGTTTTTTCACTTCAACATTTTCTCCGGGAGTCGTTCCCTATGAGTAACGGCGGGGAAATGGCCCCGCCGGCGCGCAGGGCTGTGCGCACAGACAGCCCGGAATTCCGTGAAAAAAGGAGCGTGCAGATCATATGCGCCGATCAGTTTCATCGGCCGCGGAAGAGCGGCCAAAGCCGGCCAATACCCAGGATTTTTATGAAAAAGAGAGCATGGACCTCCCGGCAGAGGAGGACCTGGAGGAAGGGGAAAAGGAAGACCTGAAAAAAGAGCGGGAAAGACGCCCGCCCGAACCGGGCACTCCGGCGGACAGACTGCAGCAGGTGTATCTGGAATACATCCGGCTTCTGCCCCCCGGAAAGACCTGCACCCCGCGGCAATGGTGGGACACACCGGCCAAGGAAGAGGCGGTGGAAAAACTGTACCGTGCCACCTATGCCTACTGCAGGAAAAAGATCAAGGCAAGGCTTACAAAAGGGGGCCTGTGGCCCAGTGAACTTCCCACCGAAACCGTGACCGTCTTCCAGGACGCCTTTCTCAAGATCATGGCCGACCTGTGCGTCCACAGGAAAAAACAGATCCCGGTCTGTCATTATGCGGGGCTGGCCACCCGGCTGTGCCGCAACCAGGCCTCCGACTATCTCAAGCTGCTTCATCCCGGTAGCAAATACGAGATGGGCCCCCGGCGCCGCAGCGACTACAACGCCCCCGGGGAACCGGCACCCGGGGAGGAAAAAAAGCGGGGCGACCCGGTCCAGAAGATCCGTCTGGCGGACCCCTACATCCGGGATGAGTCCGGCTTTCAGCTGGACGAGGGCCTTTTTCAGAGCGATGAGGACAACATCCTGAACGAACTGGAACACAGGCTGGAACTGCAATGCCACGACCAGGTCCTGCTGTGTTACGTCCGGGCCCTGCTGAGCTACAGGGGGATGGCGGGCAAGGGGCTGGCCCTGTGTTACGGCCGCATCCTGTACCAGCTGACCGGCCGGTTCGACCCCGAATTCGGCCTGCCCGCCGCCCAGCGCTGGGACCCCCGGGACCGGGAGCGGGCGCAGGTCCGCCCGCCGGTGCGGGAAGGCCAGCTGAAATTCCCCCAGCCCTCCGATTCCTGTTCCGCCGTCTGGGCCATGGCCCATATGAAGGACAAGACGCTGGGAACCCTGTGCGAGGAAAGCCAGCAGGAATTTTCCTGGTATTTCCGGATGCCGGTGCGCTGGGGGTGGGCGTTCCGGCGGAATCTGAACAAGACCGTGCAGCTGGACGGTGTATCCTGCCGGCTGGCGGAGGTGCCGTACGGCCGGCTGTATACCCTGGAGCAGGTCCGTACCTGGTGCGGGTCGGTCCATCCCCAGATGCTGTCCGGCGCCTACAAGCGGATCATGAAGAACGAGGCGCTGTCGGATTACTGCTGCCTGAATCTGCCTACCTCCGCCAAAAAGTTTCTTGACAAAGGAGACAATCGATGAGCCATATCAACGACAAAACGCTGTATGACCTGACCCGTCGGGCCATGCGCGGGGAGCAAGCGACCCCGCAGGATGAAGAATATCTGGACCATATCCGCAGCTGCGAATATTGCTACCGGCGGTATGCCGTGCTGGCTCAGCTCTTTGATCTGGTGGGCACGGGGGAGCCGTCCCCGGTCCTGGCAGCGGTGGAGCTGCACCTGGACCGGACCGGGGAAGGGCTGCGGGCCGCCTTCCGCCGGGTGGAGGATGCCGCGGCGCGCATCGGCTTTTTCATTCCCGCAGCGCCGGTCCCGGCCGGTGCCCGCGGTGCGGCCGGCCCGGACCCCGTGGTGCGGGTGGACGGCACCGAGACCGAGGAGGATATGATCGCCTACGACACCCGCCGGCATACCCTGACGGTGCAGCTGAGCCTGCAGCAGCACCCGGGCCTGCAGGCCCGGGCGGAGGTGTACACCCGGGATGGGGGCTGCCTGGTGCTGCCCCTGCGGGAGGAGGACGGCGTGCTGTACGGCACGCTGGAAAATTTCCAGGAACCTGAGGCGGAGATCCGCCTGGTGGAATACCACTGATCGCCGGAACGGGCCGCCGGACGGCCTGAAAATCAAAATAGAAAGGACGGAAATCACCATGTCAAAACTCATGGAAAAGAAGTTGGCCAAACTGGAACCCGGCACACGGGTGGAACTGAAATTCAACGATGGCGACAGAGAACGAAGACTTACCGGCATCATCACAGATACCGATCATGAAGAAGGACTGGAACTGACCGCGGACGACGGCGAAGTGATCTGCCTGTCTTATGGGGAAGTGCTGCTCTTCCGGCAGACGGAAGCAGGCGCTGCCCCGGCAGCCCCCGCAGCCCCCGCAGCCCCCGTGGCCGAGACCCCGGCCCCGCCGGCGCCGCCGGCCGTGGAAAAACCGGCGGACAGTCAGCCGGCCCCGGTGCGGGATTTCCGGCCTTTTTATCAGACGTCCCTGGAATGGCCCCAGCTGCGGGACGACGAACTGAAACAGGCCTTTGACGCCCTGCCCAAGTCCACCAAATCCCTGCTGGTGGGGCAGTACAACAGCCTGCTGTTCGGCATGCGCAACAACGACGCCTACAAGGCCCGTCGGGCGGCTATGCAGATCCGGGGCATCCTGCAGGAAAACCCCGCCGTGGCCGGTGAGTACCGCACCGCCCTTTTCTGCGGCTGTCTGATACGCCGCACCGGGGAGGACCCGGAGGAGGTCTTTGCCCGGGGGCGGGCCTATCGGGAAGCCGCCCTCAGCGCACGGAACGCCAACCGGTATGAGGAAGCCGGCGCCTACGCGGCCATGGGCATCTGCGCCGGCGCCCGGGGCGAGGAGCTGAACCAGCTGTTCACCCTGCTGGACGAAGCCTGCGTGGCCGCCGGAGACCTGCAGGTGGTGGTCTGGCTGTCCGAACACGCCGGGGACCTGCCCGCCGGATATCTGGACGAACTGGCGGCCCATCTGGCGGCGGTGGCCGGGGTGCCTCTGCCCAAGGGCAGCGCCCTGAGCTATGCGGTGCGGCTGCTGGAAAGCCATTATCCCGGTTCCGGCGTGCTGGACTGCCTGCGCCGGCGCAGCGGGGAACTGGCCGACGCCGAAAAGCAGGCCGCCGAACCCGAGGCGCCCCCCGAGGAAGAGGAGGAACCCCTGATCCCCCAGGAACAGCAGGACCTGCTCTGCGGCACCATCATCCGGCTGAGCTGGGTGGGGGAACGGGGCACCATCGAGTACGACCAGGGCACGGTGACCTTCTCCTATGAGGATATCATCAACATCACCCTGAAAAGCAGGATCCGCACCCAGCAGTGCGCCGACATGGGCGGCAAGTTCATCAGCGTCTGCTTCCGGCTGCGGGGCGGGCAGGCGGTGGCGGTGCAGCCCGGTGCCCCGGACCTGGCCCGGAACGCCCTGGCCGAAAGCAATGACAGGAAACGCTTTGAGCGGACCTGGTACTGGGTGGAGAAGGCCCTGAACACCCGGGCCCGGCCCGAAGCCCTGGACCTGGCGCTGACCACGGCGCTGACCCAGTACAACGCCACCGGTCTGACCGAACCGCTGCAGCGGGCGGCGGAGCTGTGCCGCGTCCACCGGGACGACATGCCCCAGACCTGGCAGGCCTACGCTTCCCTGGCCCAGGTCTGGCGCAATCTGGGGGAGATCGGGCAGGCTCTGTCCACCCTGGAGGATGCGGAAAAGCGGTGCAATGAATCCAAATCCTATCCCACCATCCTGCAGCGGGAAATGAGCATCCTGAAAAAGCAGTACGACACCACCGGCGAACTTCCCTGGCTGGAACGGCTGGCCCACAAGAGCCGCCAGTTCCGGCAGTTCGTGACCAGTCACGGGGAGCTGCGGGGCAACATGAACCTGCAGCGCTCGGTGAACGGGGAGTGCGTGGTCAACCTGCTGCAGCACGCCTGCGCCGAGGACGACCCCGAAAGCGTCCGGGCGCTGCTGCCCCAGCTGCATGAGGACTGCGTGACCCAGGAGGTCTACACCGCCATCATGGTCCAGGTCAAGGCCCTGGAGGAAAAGCATGCCGTCAAGGCCGAGGAGGTCCCGGTGGTGGAGGAACTCCCCACTGCCCAGGCGGAGGAAACGGACCGCCCGGAGGAGGAACCGGAGCAGACGGCGGAAGAGATGGAGGAGGAAGCGGCGGAAGAGCCGGAGGAGCCGGAACCCGCCCCCTACACCGACCCGGACGGCTGGGCCAAGCTGAACCTGAGCCGCCAGCAGGTCATCGACTATGCCCTGGGTCTCAAGGGGGAATACCGCCTGCCCCGGATGCTGGCCTACCTGAAAGCCGGGGCGGAACTGAACCCCGAAGCCCTGCTGCCGGTCTACCGGGTGGTCAGTCTGGCGGCGGACAACCCCGCCTTTGACTGCGATTACAGCGTGGGCCACCTGCTGGAACTGCTGGCCGGCGGCGACAGCGACTACCCCGTGCTGAACAATTACTGCATGGCGGCGGCCTGCCTGCGGGCGGCGTTCACCAACGGCAGCGTCTACGGCTACAACATCGGCTCCCTGCACGACAGCATCGACGCCTTCAACGAGATCCCCAGCCTGAATGAGATCTACGAGCTGCTGTGCCAGTTCAACAAATGGACCAACTGTGCGGTGGACGGTCTGGCCGACTACCACAACCTGGACATGAACGGCCAGAAGAAGAAGCTGGAACAGACCCTGCACCGGGCCCGCAACCTCTACCAGCAGTTTGTGCTCACCCCCCCGCGGGAGGACGCCAGCTTTGCCCGCAACGTGGAGACCAAAAAGATCGCCTTTGCCCGGGACGGCATGCCCGCCGTGCTGCTCAAGCAGATCATTGAGGACGACACCGAAGCCATGGCCGCCTGCCGGGATGACTTCCGGGACCGGTGGATCACCGCCGGCAAACCCCTGACCGCCGCCTCCATCTCCGCTGAGAGCATCGACGCCTACATCAACGAATGCTGGAACCGGGCCGGGGAGAACATGGACATCAAGCACCGGGCTGCCCGCCTGCAGGGCAACCGGCGCAACAACCTGCGCAGCAGCCTGCAGAACATCCTTGCGGTCATCTGTGACTGGTACGACCTGAGCAGCCAGGGGGTCACCGCCCAGCCGGCGGAAAGCCCCGCCCGGGCGGAATACCGCCGTATCCGGGGCCAGCTCATGGAGCGGCTGCGCACCCTGGGGGCGGACTGCGACCGCCTGCGCCGGGGCGCCGGCGCGGAACAGGACTGCGGCCTCTACCTGCTGGAAACCACCGCCCGGGACCTGTATGACCGGCTGGAGGGCAGCTGGAGCGAGGACGCCCGCCGGTATCTGTATGTGGACTTCCTGCGCAGCGACTGCCTGCTGCTGGACGAGGACTACCTCCCCGACACCCGGGCCACCTTCTGCGCCCTGGGCGGGTACAACGTCCTGGCCCGCATCCGCCGCCACTGCGAGACCGACCACCCCGCCCTGGAAGAGCGGCTGGTGGACATCTATTCCGCCGACCCCAGGAACAACGACTACGGTTCCGCCGAGCTGATCCGCAGCTATCTGGTCATGACCGGGGCCGACCTGCCCGAAGCCCTGCCCGCCGACCCGGCGCCCTATATGGAGCAGACGGCCCTGCGTGCCCAGCAGAACCTGGGCCGCTTCCGGGAAGATTACATCCTGGCCCTCAGCCGGGGGCAGATCATCCAGAGCGACCCCTTCCTCATGAGCATGGAGGAGACCGTCCGCCGCTGGTACCTGACCTGCGGGGAGACCGGCAACTATGGGTTCTGGTTCAAGCTGGTGGAGCAGTGCTATGCCCAGATCCACCAGGTGGCCGCCCAGTACGGGGTCCAGCTCAAGGACCAGCTCACCGCCCTGGTGGCCAACAACCCGGCCTTCTTTGCGGCGTCCCCGGAAGTGGAAGGGGAGATCGGCAAGCTCATCGAGGTCCAGAACTACACGGTGGCCGAAGACTGGATGAACCGGGTGCGCCGGGGCGACTTCGACGTGCGGTTTGAATCCAGCGAGGCCATCGGCTACCTGCAGCAGTTCTGGCAGGAATTTGAGGACAACTTCCGCCTGGTGCGGGACGTGGCCCTGCCCCTGCGCTCCATCCTGCTGCGGGGCAATGCGTCCCAGGACCGCCGGGGCGCCCGTCCCCTCATCGAAAACTGGCCCTCCAACGACAGCAGCGCCACCCCCGAGCGCATCCACCGGCTGCTGACCTGCCTAGGCTGGACCAACATCCAGGTCTCCTCCGTCCGGGTGAACAACGGCAGCACCGAGCTCTACCGCGTGGTGGAGCGGGATCACAGCGAAGGGGCCCGCACCCCCCAGCATCCCATCGCCGACTTCGGCTCCCGGGTGGCCGGCACCGGGTTCTGTGTGGCCTGCCTGTACGGAAACTATGACTGTGACCGGCTGCTGGCCCGCTTCAAGGCGCTGGACAACCTCCGCGGGGCCAAGCTGGTCCTGCTGGATTACCCCCTCTCCATGCCGGAACGGCGCAAGCTGGCCCGCAAGATCAAAAAGAAGGAGACCGGCCTGTCCACCACCTACCTGCTGCTGGACCGGGTGCTGCTGGCATTCCTGGCCAACCATTACAACGACGCCACCATCAACCGCATCCTCATGGCGGCGGGCATGCCCTTCGCCTACTACCAGCCCTATGTGGCGGACTCTTCCAACCCCATGCCGCCGGAAATGTTCATCGGCCGCAAGGACGAACTGCTCAAGATCGAACGCCCGGGCGGCGTGAACCTGATCTACGGCGGGCGGCAGCTGGGTAAATCGGCCCTGTTCAAGAAAGCCCGCATCGACATCGACGGTCTGGAAGGCCGCCGCGCCGTGCTGGTGGACCTGTCCGGCTGCGACTGCGCCCGGGCGGCCCGCAAGCTCTCCTGCGAGCTGGCGGACCTGGAGATCCTGCCCCGCAGCAGCGAGACCGAGAACTGGTCCGACCTGGCCCAGGACATCAAGACCCGCCTGCGGCAGGAGGAAGCCCCCATCACCTATCTGCTGGTCATGCTGGATGAGGCCGACACCTTCGTGGAGGACTGCAAGAACTGCAACTACCAGCCCCTGGCCGAACTCAAGGACATCCAGCAGACCCTGCCCGAACGGTTCAAGTTCGTGCTGGCCGGTCTGCACAACATCGTCCGCTTCAACCGGGAGGTGGCCCTGGGCCGCAACGCAGTCATCACCCATCTGCCCTCCCTCAACGTCAAGCCCTTTGAGACCCCCGAAGCCCACGAACTGCTGGTGCAGCCCCTGAGCTATCTGGGCTTCCTGCTGGAAGACCGGGTGCTCATCTCCCAGATCCTGGCCACCGCCAACTATTTCCCCGGCCTGATCCAGATGTACTGCCAGAAACTCATCGAGTCCATGCGGCAGAGCAACTACGCCGGCTACAACCAGGCCTCCACGCCGCCCTACCGCATCACCGAAGACCACATCCGCCGCGTCCTGGCCGACAACAACTTCCTGGCCGAGATCCACAACAAGTTCGAGATCACCCTGCGCCTGGACCAGGACCAGGGCTCCTATTACTACACCATCGCCCTGCTCATCGGCTGGATGTACACCGCCATGCCCACCACCACCGGCTACACTGCCGAGGACCTGATCCGTCAGGCCGGGGACCTGGGCCTGCATACCCTGACCAGCCTGAGCCGGGAACAGGTGGACACCCTGCTGCAGGAGCTGTATGACCTGAACATCCTGCGCAGCACCGGCAAGGACACCTACCTCTTTGCCAGCAAGAACTTCCATGACCTGCTGGGCAATGAGGAGGAAATCTTTGAAAAACTGGTGCAGATCGGAGGCGGCAACGGATGAACCATGCCCAGATCTGGTGGCGGCAGGTGGGCAGCTCCCTGCGCCTGTGTCAGGCCGTGGTGCACAGGGCCTGCGCCGAAACTTCCTTTGTGCTGTACCTGCCCCGGTCCCTGCCCTGGCAGGATGAATTCTACGATATCATGAAAGACCGCCTCTCCTCCCTGCGGGGGGACCGCACGGTGAACTTCCTGGACTGCACCGGGGAGGACCCGGGCCGGCAGGTGCTGCAGGAACTCTGCGCGGAGGACGTGCGCACCCGGTACTGGCCCGGGCAGAGCTACGCCGACTACCTGGGCGGCCAGACCGACATCACCCTGAACCAGATGTATGTCTGGGTGCGGGGCATCCGCACCGCCGGCCAGCTGGAATCCTGGCGCACCTTTGCGGCCCGGTATGACGGGGCCGCCCGGGCCGCCGGGGGGCTCCATGCCCTGTTCCTGCTGGAATACCGCACCGACCATCCCCGGGCGGACGGCGGGGTGGTGTACACCCCGTCCGGGGCGGACTGCCAGGTCTTCTGCCTGGAAGCCGCCGCCCTGCAGCCCTGCCCTTCCGCTGACTATCTGGCCTGTCTGGCCCAGAGCGTCAGCGGCGGGGACCCGGAGCTGGCCGGCGCCCTGATCCGGCAGGGGGACCCCTTCCTGCAGGAGCCCGAAGCCTGTGCCCGACGGCTGCTGGACGGGGGCTGCAGCGACAGCGGCCAGCCCTTTGCCCCGGCCGGCGACGAGACCCTGCACCTGCGGGTGTGGCGGGCCCAGATCATGGTGCTCTTTGCCCGCGTGGAGGAAAAGCGGCTGGAATATATCCGGGCCAACCTGGACCGTCTGTCCGGGTGGATGCCGGTGCAGGCGGAAAACGGCGCCCTGATCCGGGAACCCTGGGACCTGGAATTCGGCAACCTGTTCTTCCTGACCCGCCGGGGCGACACGGATTTCACCCGGCAGGAGACCGAGATGATCCGCCTTTGCCGGGACGTGCGCAACCTGCTGGCCCACAATGAGCTGGTGCCGTATGACAAGGTATCCCTGCTGCTCAGCGAATAAATGCCAAGGAGGCAATCCCATATGCTGCAGACAAAACTTCTGTGTCCTGATCTGTATGAACTGTATGATGGCCGGGTGCGGCAATTCCTTCTGCTGGGCGGGGAGGAAGCCTTGCTGCTGGACACCGGCTTTGCCCAGAGCCATGTGATGGAAAAGGTGCGGACCCTGACCGCCCTGCCGGTGCGGGTGCTGCTGACCCACGCAGACCCCGACCACGCCGGCGGCCTGGAGGATGTTGCCCGGGCCTGGGTCCACCGGAAGGACTGGGGACTGGTCCGGGCGGCAGCGGAACTCCATCCGCTTCAGGAGGGGGATGAATTCCGCTGCGGCGGCTGGCACCTGCATGTCATCGAGATCCCGGGCCACACCCGGGGCAGCGTGGCCTTTGCGGATTATGACCGGAAAGTGCTTTTTCCGGGCGATTCGGTGCAGGATGGCGGACCCATTTATCTGTTCGGGGATCACCGGGACCTGCACCTTTACATCGAGAGCCAGAAAAAGCTGGAGGCCATGGCGGACCGGTTTGAAACCATCTATCCATGCCACCACGCCTGCCCGGTGACCCCGGATTTCATCGGCAAAAACCGCCGGGACGCCGAAGCCCTGCGGGCGGGGACCCTGCCCAGCAAACCCACCCCCGGCATGCCCTGCCGCACCTACCACGGGCAGTGGACCGATTTTTATTGTACCGAGGAGGACCGCACCCGCCCCTGAGGGCCGGCGGCCGCCAAAAAATCCCCCGGCACCGGAAACACCCGGCGCCGGGGGAACTTTTGCTGGAAGGAGAGAAGGAATATGAAACAGAATGCCCGCAGTCTGGCGGCCCTGCACGGGGCCGTCATGCTCTTCGGGCTGTCGGCGGTGCTGGCGCGCCGGGTGGCGGTGCCGGCGGTGCTGGTGGCGGGGGTGCTCATCACGGTGCCCTCCTTCTCGGTGACGGACAGCGCCGGGGCGGGGGCTGCCTGGGGCATGGTGTCCAGTCTGGCCTATGGGGTGCTGACCCTGTGCAACCGCCGTCTGTCCGCCGGCTACCCGGCCCGGGTGGTCTGCCTGTATGAGCAGGGCACCGCGGCCCTGGTGCTGCTGCCCGCCTTTTTCCTGGTGCGGGCGGTATGGACCCCCGCCGATCTGGCAGGGGTGGCCCTCATCGGATTTGTCTGCACCGCCCTGGCCCATTCTTTGTATGTGGCGGCCCAGAAACGGGTGTCTGCCCGCACGGCGGGGCTGGTCTCCGGGCTGGAAACGGTCTACGGCATCGCCTATGCCGCACTGCTCCTGGGCGAGATGCCCACCCTGCGGGAACTGGCGGGCGGAGCGCTCATCCTGGGGGTGGCGGCCTGGTCCACCCTGCACCCGGCGGATTAGGCCGCCGGCAGTTCCACCGTGAAGGTGGCGCCGCTCCCCGGGGTGTCCTCCAGGGTCAGGCCGGCCCCCAGCAGGGCGGCCAGTTCCCGGGCCACGCTCAGGCCCAGACCGAAATTCTGTTTGCGGGTGCGGCTCTCATCCCCCCGGTAAAACCGGAGAAAGACCTGCGCCTTGGCTGCGTCGGGAATGCCGGGACCGTGGTCGATCACCGAGAACCGCACCGCGGAACGCCGCCCTGCCGTCGTCTGCAGGGCAAGGGTCACCGGCGTTCCCGGCGGGGTGTGGTCCAGGGCGTTCTGCACCAGGATGGACAGCAGCTGGGTCAGCCGGGGAGCGTCGGTGGTCAGGGGCGGAACCGGGGTGTCGGGCAGGTCCAGGGTCAGGGGATGTCCCTTGGCCCGGGCCAGCAGATAGAACTGCTCGTACACCTCAATGCACAGGGTGTCCGGCGCCACCGGCCCGGGGTGCAGGGAAAGGGCGCCCGCTTCCCCCGCCGCCAGGATCAGCAGGTCGTCGGTCAGCAGGGCCAGCCGGTCGGTTTCCCGTCGGGCCGCGGCCAGAAAACTCTCCCGCTGCGCCGCGTCGGCGGTCCCGGCGGCGGTCAGGCTGGCCTTGATCACCGCCAGGGGGCTGCGCAGCTCGTGCCCCGCCGCCGCGATGAACTCGTTCTGGTGCTGCCACGCCTGCCGGACCGGCCGGACCATCCGTCCGGCCAGCAGCCAGCCCGCCCCGCTCAGCAGGGCTGTCCCCGCCAGCCACAGGGCCGCCAGGAACAGGGCCGGCCACAGGCCGAAGGCCAGCCCCGCAGGCTGCAGCAGAAACAGCTCCAGCCGGTGGGCATCGCCCCGGGGCAGCACCGCCGCCGCTCCCCGCCAGGAGCGTCCGGCGGTGTCGGTCACGGTGAAGGACACCAGCTGGAACACCATATTCCCCTCCCGGTCTGTCCGGTCCGGGTCCAGTCCGGCCCCGGCGGCCTGGGCGGCGGCCAGGTCCAGCAGCGCCGCCGTCCCCGGGAACTGCCGGTTCTGCCGGGAAAACAGGGTGGGGGTCCCGTTGTCGGTCAGGTCCAGGATCCCTCCTGCGGCCTGCTGCCGCTGGGTCAGCCAGCTGTCCTTCACCGACTGGGCCTGGGTCAGGCTGTCGCACAGGCTCTGGGCGGTGTGCAGGAACAGGGCGTCCGCCGCCTCCCGCTGCTGCTGGCGGTACAGCCAGCCTCCGGCGGCCAGGGCCGCCGTGAGCACCGGCAGGGTGAGCAGCACAAAGAACAGGGTCAGGCGGCGGTGCAGCGTCTTTACCATGGGCCCACCTCCAGCCGGTAGCCGCTGCCCCGCACCGTTACCACCCGGACCCGGCTGCCCACCCCGGTCAGCCGCCGCCGCACAAAATGGATGTAGCAGTCCAGGCTGGCCTCCTCCACCTCGGCCAGAGGCCCCCACACCCGGGCCAGCAGCACGCTGCGGGGCTGCAGCCGTCCGGGGGCGCGCATCAGCGCTTCCAGCAGTTCGCATTCCTTGCGGGACAGCACCGCGCTGCCCGCAGGACCGGTCAGGGTCAGCTCCCCGGTATCCAGCCGCAGGTCTCCCGCCGTCAGGGCAGCGGTGCCCCCGCTGCGGCGCAGCAGGGCCCGCAGGCGGGCCAGCAGCACCGGGGTGTCAAAGGGCTTGCCCAGGTAGTCGTCCGCTCCCGCGTCCAGCCCGTCCACCGTGTCCCCCGCACCGGCCAGGGCGGTGAGCATGAGCACCGGGGTACGCACCCCCTTGGCCCGGGCCGCCCGCAGCAGGGTCACCCCGTCCAGTCCCGGGAGCATCCGGTCCAGGATGCACAGGTCATACCCGCCGCTGGCCAGCAGCCCCAGACCTTCCGGTCCGGTGTGACAGAATTCCGCCGTGCCCAGTCCGGCCAGTGCCGGGGCCAGGGCGGCACACAGGGCGGTGTCGTCCTCAATGAACAGGATGCGCATACCAAACCCCTCCTTCATTTCCAGTATACCAGATTTATCTTGAAAAGACCTTGAAAAACTTTCCCCCTTTTTCAAGGACAATTCAAGGCGGGCGGGGTAGAATGAAAGTACCGAAACCGAAAAGGAGGAACCGCCATGAAATCCCTGAAATTGCTGGCCTTGTCCCTGGCCGCTGCCCTGCTGGCCGGGTGCGGTCCTTCGGAAGCGCCCGCCGCCACCGCCGAGACCGCCGCCCCCGCCGTCTGGCACTGGGAAGCCCAGACGGTGGACCTGCAGGGGGCTTCCGCCGTGGGGGAGATCGTCTGCAAAGCGGACGGCACGGTGCAGTTGTGCCTGTACGACAAAAGCAATGGCGAATACCGGATGCTGCAATCCGCCGACAGCGGCGAAACCTGGACCACCGCCTCTCTGGGCTGGATGACCGGGAGGCTGAACAGGGAGGAAGAGATCCGGTATGCCATGTGTTCCCCCGACGGAACCTGGCTGGTCTGGGTGGGGCACAAGGTGTGGAGCACCGAAGGCGGGACCACCTATCTGATGGGAAAGGAAGGCCAGCTCACCCAGTGGAAGGTCTCCGACCTGCTGCCCGACTGGGAGCTGATAGCGGCGCCTGCCTTCCTGGGGGACGGGCGTCTGGCCTTTCTGCCCGCCACCCCGGAGCTGGGGCTGCCCTCCGACCTGGCGGTGTATGACCCGGCCACCGGCAGCTGCACCACAATGCCCGGGGTGGGGGAGCAGGCTTACTCCTACTGGGAGGAAGAAAAAGACAATGCAGGGGAATGGATCGCCCGGGGCGGTATCTTTGCCCAGTGCGGGGCCGGGAACCGGTATGTCTACATGACCTATGGGGCCAACGGGGTCCAGCTGCGGGCCATCGACCCGGATGCCGGTACCAACACCCCGCTGCTGGAGGAGGTACCCGGCGGGGCGGTGGAGGCCATGGACGGCCTGCCCGACGGCACCCTCTACTTCCTGAACGGGGAGGGCATCTGGCAGCTGGCGGCGGGGGGCACCCTGCCCGAACTGGTGGTGGAGACGGCCGGGGCGGGCATGGGGGCCTCCTCCCCCGAAAACCGGGTGTCCGCCTACCTGGGCCGTGCCGCAGACGACAGTTTTCTGGTGCTGACCCACGACTCTTACGGCGCCAGCGTCCTGACCCGGTACGCCATGGTGACGGAATAAAAGCAAAAACAGCGGTCCCCGAACGGGGGCCGCTGCTTTTTTATGGAAAAGTATGGAGAGCGGTTATTTCAGCCAGGTGCGGAAGAATTCTTCCAGCTTGTGGAAGGGGATGGCGTTCTTGCCGCCGCCGTCGTACAGGTCGGTGTGCACCGCGTCGGGGATGAGCAGCAGCTCCTTGTTCTCCGGGCAGGGGTTGCCCTGCATCATGGCGGCAAAGGCGTCCTTGCCCATGTAGCAGGAATGGGCCTTCTCCCCGTGCAGGATGAGCACGGCGCTGCGGATCTCGTGGCTGTACTGCAGGATGGGCTGGTTCAGAAAAGACATGCAGCCGATGATATTCCACCCGCCGTTGGAGTTCAGCGACCGGGCATGGTAGCCCCGGGGAGTCTTGTAGTAGTCGTAGTAGTCCTTCACAAAGAAGGGGGCATCCTCCGGCAGGGGGTCCACCACCCCGCCGCCCAGGGCGTAGGTGCCTGCCCGGTAGTCGGCGGTGCGCTGGGCGTTCAGGGCCTTGCGCTTTTCGTGGCGGGCGGGCTCGCTGTCCTCGGCGTCAAAGTAGCCCTTGGCGTTGATGCGGGCCATGTCGTACATGGTGGACACCACCGTGGCCTTCACCCGGGTGTCCAGGGCAGCGGTGTTCAGGGCCAGACCGCCCCAGCCGCAGATGCCGATGATGCCGATCTTCTCCGGGTCCACGTCCGCCCGGGTGCTCAGGCAGTCCACCGCCGCCTGGAAGTCCTCGGTGTTGATGTCCGGGGAGGCCATGTACCGGGGCTCGCCGCCGCTCTCCCCGGTGAAGGAAGGGTCAAAGGCCATGGTCAGGAACCCCCGCTCCGCCATGGTCTGGGCGTACAGGCCGGAGGCCTGTTCCTTCACCGCGCCGAAGGGCCCGCACACCGCCAGGGCCGCCAGTTTCCCTTCGGCATATTTGGGGCGGTAGAGGTCCGCCGCCAGGGTGATGCCGTACCGGTTGTGAAAGGTGATCTTTTCGTGATCCACCTTGTCGCTTTTCGCAAAAGTCTTGTCCCATTCCCCGCTCAGATGCAGTTCTTCCATGGTATACCGTCCTTTCGGTTCCCGGCCGGGGATGCCGGGGCAGCGTTTCCGCCCCGGGACCCGGCTTTCTGCTTCCAGTATACGACCCCGGTGGCGATATGTCTAATAGTTGTATTGCATACCATGGTATGCTTGCAAGGCATGCCACTTTTCCAAGAAAACCGCCCCGGGCGGGGGCCGTCCGGGGCGGGGAAATCCGTTACCGGTGCAGGTATTTCTGCAGCAGGCGCAGCAGCTCCCGCATGTCCAGGGGTTTGGCGATGTGGGCATTCATGCCGCAGGCCAGACATTTCTGGATGTCCTCGCTGAAGGCGTCGGCGGTCATGGCGATGATGGGGATGATCCCGGCGTCGGGGCGGTCCAGGGCCCGGATGGCCCGGGTGGCCTCAAAGCCGTTCATCTCGGGCATGCGCAGGTCCATGAGGATCAGGGCGTAGGTGCCGGGGGCGGCGGCGGAAAACTTGTCCAGGCAGGCCTTGCCGTTCTCCGCCCAGTCCAGGGTGAAGCCCTGGGCGCTGAGCAGCTCGTTGGCGATCTCCCAGTTCAGTTCGTTGTCCTCCGCCACCAGCAGGTGCACACCGGTAAAGTCAGGGGCGCTGTCCGGGGCGCCGGCTGCCCGGGCGCCGGACTCCTCCGCCTGGGCAAAGGGCAGCAGCCCGTGGTACAGGGTGGATTTGAAGAGGGGCTTGGCCAGAAATCCGGTGATGCCCGCAGCCCGGGCTTCCTGCTCGATGTCGCCCCAGTCGTAGGCGGAGATGAGCAGGATGGGCACCCCGTCCCCCACGGCGGCCCGCAGGCGGCGGGCGGTCTCGATACCGTCCATATGGGGCATCTTCCAGTCCAGCAGCACCACATGGTAGTCGTGTCCGGCCTTGTGGCGGGCTTCGGCCATGGCCACGGCCTCCTCGCCGCTGCCGGCGCACTCGGCCCGCACCCCGATCTGGCGCAGGCTTTCGGCGGCGGTGGTGCACAGCTGTTCGTCATCGTCCACCACCAGCATCTCCCAGGGCGGCAGCTGCAGGGGTTCGCCCTCGTCGGGGGCGATGCCCAGGTCCAGGGTCACATGGAAGGTGCTGCCCTTGTCCGGCTGGCTTTCCACCGTGATGGTGCCCTGCATCTCGTCCACGATGTACTTGGTGATGGCCATGCCCAGGCCGCTTCCCTCGGTGCGCTGCACCCGGCGGCTGTCCTCCCGGGCAAAGGAGTCGAAGATGCGCTTCTGGAATTCCTCCGACATGCCGATGCCGTTGTCCTTGACGATAAAGTGGGTGCGCACGAAGTCCTCCCCTTTGGGGGAAGGCTCCTGGGAGACGGTCAGGGTCACGGCCCCGCCCTCGGGGGTGAATTTCAGGGCGTTGGAAAGCAGGTTCAGCAGCACCTGGTTCAGGCGCACGCTGTCACAGTAAAGGGTCTCGTGGCCGATGCTCTGGATAAAGACGTCAAAGGTCTGCTTTTTGGTCTTGATCTGGGGCTGGAGGATGCTCACGATGCCGTCCACCGTTTCCCGCAGGCTGATGGCGTCAATGTTCAGGGTGAGCTTGCCGCTCTCGATCTTGGACATGTCCAGCACGTCGTTGATGAGTCCCAGAAGATGCTTGCTGGACAGGGAGATCTTGCGCAGGCAGGAGCGCACCCGGTCGGGGTCCTCCACGTTGGCGGCAGCAATGGCGGTCATGCCCACGATGGCGTTCATGGGGGTGCGGATGTCGTGGCTCATGTTGGAGAGAAATTCGCTCTTGGCGCGGCTGGCGTGTTCCGCTTCCCGCTGGGCCCGGGCCACCTCGGCCAGCTGGCGGCGGGACATGCGGAAGTAGAGGAAAAAGACCAGCAAAGTGGCGGCCAGCAGCAGCCCGCAGCCCACCAGGGTGCACATCAGCTGCCAGCTGCTCAGGTCGGCCACCGCCTCGTCCAGGGCGCCGTAGGGCATGACGGTGATGAGGTACCATTCGGAGTTGTTCAGGGGCGAGCAGTACACATGCCGCCGCTGGCCGTCGGTGACCATGGCGAAGCTGAACATCTGCCCGCCGGCAATGGCCTGCTTCAGTTCGGCCACCGCCTCCTGGGTGGTCATGCCGTCAAACCGGCTGTGGTTTTCCAGCCAGTCGAAATAGTTGTCCGCCTGGATCTCGTCGTTGTTTTTCAGCACAAAACGGCCGTTGGTCTCGATGATATGGGAAAAGATCAGGGTGTTGTCGATGCTCAGGGAGAGGGTATCGTTGATGGTGTCCAGGGGCACCCCGGCCAGCAGGGCGGTGCACTGGCTGCCGTCCGGCATGGGGTAGCCCTCGGACAGGGGATAGCCCACCGACACCCCGAAGAGCAGCAGACCTTCGCCGTCGGCGGTATCGGCCATCACCACCTTGGGGTCGCCCCGGTTCAGGGAGGCCAGGAACTCGTCCTCCTCCCGGATGGTCACCGGCTCCCCGTAGAGCACATCCGCCTTGCCCTCGGTGTTGTACAGGGCCAGATATTCAAAATCCCGGGCCCGGGCGGCGGTGGACATGGACCGGATGACGGCCTCGTCGATGGTGTCCACCCTGGCGGGGGGCACCGCCAGGGTGATGCCCTCCACCTGGGCCAGCTGCATCTCCACCAGGGAATCAAAGTGCCGCTGCAGCTGTCCGTTGATCTCCTCCATGTACAGGTTGGCCACCTGGGTCAGGGTCTGGTCGCTGCGTTCCACCATGACCCGGGTAATGGTCCCGAACACCGCCACACACAAGGCGGCCAGACAGATCAGGCTGACCCACAGGAAGGTCAGAATCCGTTTTCTCGTCAAAACAAAATCCCCCCGCCGTTTTTCCAGAGTTATCTGGCACTATTATACTCCTTCCGGGGGCAAAATGGTAGCGTGCATCAAAAAGGCGGCCGTGTCCGCCATGGGACACGGCCGCCTTGCGAGAAGGGAAAGAGAAAGAAGAATAAGAGAATGGCATAAATAAGGGGGTCAGTCGCTCTTGATGGCTTCCAGGGCAGGCACCTGCACCGCCTTGTTGGCGGGGTAGTAGCCGGAGCCCAGCCCGATGAAGATGGAGAACACCGCCGCGAAGAGGTAGAGCCAGGGCGGGATGACCGACACCCGGGTGATGCCCTCCCCGCCCAGGATGGCGGGCAGGAGGTTGGCGGGGTCGGGGCCCAGGGACACCAGGTTGATGATGAGGGAGATCACAAAGCTGATGACGCAGCCGATGATGCCCCCGATGAACCCGATGGCCCCGGCCTCGGCCAGGAAGAGCACCCGTATATCGTACACGTAACAGCCCAGGGACTTCATCACGCCGATCTCCTTGGTGCGTTCGGAGATGGACATGATCATGGTATTGGTGATGCCCAGGGCCGCCACGATCAGGGAGATGGCCCCCAGACCACCCAGCATGAGCTGTTTCTGGCGGGCTTCTTTTTCCATGGGTTTGCGGATGCTTTCCATGGATTCGGTGGAGTAGCCCAAATTCTTGATGGCGGTCTCCACCGGGTCCACCTGCTTGATGCCGCTGACCTTGACCAGGATGGAATCATAGGCGGAAGCGTTGGCGTTGGGGGTGGTGCGGCCGCCCCCGGCCCGCTTGAGCAGGGCCTGCAGGTCGGCCACGCTCATCATCACCCCGTCGGAGGTCTCGTAGCCTTTGGCGTTGTCCTCCTTCACGGCGCCCACCGGTTTCAGGGGCACTTTGAAAGTGCTGCCGTCGGCCCCGGTCACCTCCAGGGTCAGGGGCTGCTTCAGGGGGTCAAAGTAGGCGTCGGGGGGCGGCAGCAGCCGGCCGTCCTCGTCCATGCCGCTGTCCCACCGGTTGATGGTGTTGGCCCCTTCCGGGCGCAGGGTATCCCGGAAGTTGTAGGCAAAGTACTGGCCCAGCGCCACCTCCCCCTGGGCGGCGGGGTAGTTGCCGTCGGTGAGCTGGTAGCCCATCTTGTCCATCTGGGCGGTGTCCAGTCCGGCCAGCATGGACCAGTCGGCCACATACCGGTTGCCCGGACCTGCCAGCAGCCGGCAGGTGTAGGCGTCAAACCCCAGCTTGGGGGTCACCCCCTCCACCCCGTCCAGCTCCCGGATGGTTTTCAGCAGCTTGTCGTCCAGCTTTTTCTTGCCGTGGCCTTTCTGGGGGGCGGTGACCGTGATGATGGTCAGGTCCCCCAGCTCGGCCAGCAGCTTTTCCTGGCTTTCCTTCATCCCGATGCCCAGAGACACCATGATGACGATGGAACAGCAGCCGATGAGCACACCCAGCACGGTCAGGATGGTGCGGGACTTGCGCCGCAGCAGGTTCTGCAGGCAGACCCGCAGCAGGTCTTCGTGTTTCATGGGTCAGTCCTCCTGGTCGTCGTCGTTCCAGGCGGTGTTGTCCCAGGCGCCGGTGCCCCAGTCGTCCGGGTCACGGGCCTTGTCCCAGTCGGAGCCTTCCTCCGTGTTGGCCAGGGTCCGGCGGCGGATCAGCACCACCGCCCCGGCAATCAGCCCGCCGGCGGGAATGACCAGCAGCACCGGCCAGGGGAACTTGAAGCCCTCCTCGGCTGCTTCGGGCACGTCCATGCCCAGGTCGGCATCGTCGGCGCCTTCGGCGGCGGTGAGCTCCACCGGGAACTCCAGGGTACGGGATTCCAGGTTGGGGTCCTCATAGCTGACCTTCAGGGTCACCTTCACCGGGCCGGCCTGGTTGGGGGTCAGGGCAAAGCCGATGCTGCCGGTGGCCCCGGCGGCGATGTTGCCCACGAACTGGTTGCGGGCGGCCACGTCCACCCCGTCGCCCTCCACCACGGCTTCCACGTTGGAGACTTCGGTCTTGCCCCGGTTGACGTAGTTCAGGGTGAGGACGCATTCCTCGCCCACGGTGCAGCTTTCGGGCAGCAGGGGGGCATTGACCTGGAACCGGTCCTTCTGCACCACCGGCACGGCCACCTTCACCTCGGAGGAGGCGGCAGTGCGCTTGCCCCCGTCCACATACTCATACTTGAAGGAGACGGTCACCGCCTGGGCGCCGCTCTTGGCGGTGGGCAGGGCCTGCAGGGGCACGGTCTGGCTCTGCTCCCCCTTGGCGGCCACCGAATCGTAATAGAAGGTGCTGGTGCCGCCGTCCAGGGCGAAGTTCTCGCCCCCGTCGATGCTGGCCACCACGTTTTCCACCTTCATCCGGCCCATGTTCTGGAACTTGAAGGAGAGGGTGAACCGGGACCCGGCGGCAATGTTGGCATCCCCGTAGCTGAAATCCCGGATGACGATGTTGGGGGTGGCGCTGTCGGTGCCGGGACCGGGGGTGACGGTGGGGGCGGCGGACAGGTTCAGCTTGTCGGAGGAGGTGGCCTGCAGCGTCTGGCCGGCACTCTCATAGCCGTATTTCAGGTCCACCTGCAGGGACTGGGACCCGCTGGTGATCTCCTTGGCCGCCTGGATCCGCAGGGCCACGGTGGTGCTCTTGCCCGGTTCGATGTCCGGCAGCACCACGTTGCTCACGTCGTTGGCGATGAGCAGGGACTCGGAGGCGGAGAAGGAGGCCAGGGGCTTGATCATCTTGGTGCTGCCGGCGTTCTGGATGGTCACCACGATGTCGGCGGCCTCGTTGGCCCCCAGGGGCTTGGCCAGGGCCGACCGGGTCACCAGCACCGGCGGGGCGGCCTGCTCCTTGGGCTGGACCGGTTCGGGGGTGGGCGCCGGGGTGGGGGCCACATACTCCTCCGCCTGGGTCACGGTGAGGGCCAGGGTCTGGGGATTGCCGCTGCCCTTGCGGGCGATGCTCAGCTTCAGGTCCCGGCCGGTGCCGCTGTAGGTCACCCCGGCGCAGGTCAGCCGCAGGGTCAGGGGCTCCTCTTCCTGGGAGAGCACCTCCACCGTGGGGGTGCAGGCGGAAAAGCTGTCCAGCAGCTTGCTGAAATCGTAGTCACTCTGGACAAAATCCCGGGTGAGCAGGGCGGTGTCCTTCACGGTGACGGACAGGTCGGTTTTGTCCCCCCGGCGGATCACATCCCGTCCGGCGGTGTAGTTCAGGGTCAGGAAGTTGGGGTCTGCGGGGGCGGGTTCCGCAGCGGCCCCGGCGGCGGGCGGTGCGGGCAGAGGGGCGGGCGCTTCCTCCGCAAAGGCGGGCAGGGCAGCCCCGGCGGTCAGGGTCAGGGCCAGCAGCAGGGCGGCGGATTGGCGGGCAAACAACATGGAGCATCCTCCTTTTATCTTATGGGCGGCGCCGGGTCTCGTCGCTGACGATCTCCCCGTCAATGAGCCGCACGATGCGGTCGGCGTAGGCAGCCATCTCCGGGTCGTGGGTGACCAGGATGATGGTCTGGTGATAGCGGCGGGCAAAGGTGCAGATCATCTCCATGATCTCCACGGTGGTCTTGGAATCCAGGTTGCCGGTGGGTTCGTCCGCAAAGACCACGTCCGGCCGGGCGATGAAAGCCCGGGCAATGCCGGCGCGCTGCTGCTGGCCGCCGGACATCTGGCGGGGAAAGTGGTCCAGCCGGTGGGAAAGCCCCACCCGGCAGAGCATCTGGCGGGCGGCCTCCTCCCGCTCCTTGCGGGGCACGCCGCGGAACATCAGGGGCAGGGCCACGTTCTCGGTGGCGGTGAGGTTGGGCAGCAGGTTGTAGGCCTGGAACACAAAGCCGATGTGCCGCTGGCGGAAAGCCGCCAGCTGGTTTTCGTTCAGGCGGGAGATGGGCACCCCGCCGATGGACACCAGGCCCCGGGTGGGCTTTTCCATCCCGGCCAGCTGGTTCAGAAAGGTGCTTTTGCCCGAACCGGAGGTGCCGAAGATGCAGCAGATCTCCCCCCGCATGATGTTCAGGTCGATGTTTTTCAAAGCCACCACCGTCTCATCCCCCAAAGGGTACTCCTTGCGGATGGAGCGCACCTCGATGAGGGGGCGCTTTCGGGGGCAGGGATTGTTCATATGGTTCACCTCCGTCTGTCTTTCTGGGACTGAGTATACAGGGGTAACCTTGGTTCTTCCTCAAGGCAACCTTAAGATTTCTAAAGAAAGACAAAAAGCCGGGGCGGAAAAGCCATGGCTTTTCCGCCCCGGCAGGGCAGGCAGCAGAAAGATCAGGAAGGCAGGGGCAGCCGGATGAGAAAGGCGGCGCCCTCGCCGGGGTGGTTGTCCAGGGTGATGGTGCCTCCGTGGAGCTCCACCAGGCGGCGGGTGATGGAAAGCCCCAGCCCGCTGCCGCCCCCGGTGCGGGCGTCGCTGCCCACCACAAAGGGCTCAAAGATGGCGGCGGCCCGGTCGGGAGGGATGCCCTCCCCGTTGTCCGCCACCGTCAGCACCGCCCACCCGGGTTCCACGGCCAGGGTCACGGTGAGCAGGGTGCCCAGACGGTTGTACCGCAGGGCGTTGCCGATCAGGTTGTCCAGCGCCCTGCCGAACTGGAAGGGGTCCAGGGAGCAGGGGCAGGGCGTTTCGGGGATGGACACTTCCAGGGTGAAGCCCGCCAGCCGGATGGTGTCGTACTGGTTGGCCAGGTATTCCCGCAGGTACTCGCACAGGTCCAGCTCCCGCCGCTGCAGCCCGAACTGGGGATGGTCCACCTTGCTGTATTCATGGAAGGCGTTGATCAGGCGGGTCAGGGCCTCGGTGCGGGTGCGGATGGCGGCCAGGTACCGCTCCTGCTCCGCCGGGGGCACCTTGCCGTCGGCCAGGGCGTCCACATACCCCGCAATGACGGTCACCGGGGTCTTCAGGTCGTGGGAGATGTTGGCGATCATCCGCTGCCGTTCCCGGTCCAGATGTTCCCGCTCCCGCTCGCTCTCGGCCAGTCGGGCGGAGAGCTCGTCCAGACTGCGGCCGATGCGCTGCAGCTCCTGTACCCCGCCGCAGTCGCCCACCGGCTGGGGGGTGCCCCGGGCCTGGGCGTCCAGGGCGGCCCGCAGCCGTTCCAGAGGCGGGCGGATCCGCCGCCCCAGCCGCCCGATGAAGAAGGCCAGGGCCAGGGCGTACAGGGGCAGGGCCGCCAGCCAGATGACCCAGCCCCGGTCGGACACCCGGGCCAGGGCTTCCTCGTTCAGGGGGGCCATGCAGAAGAGCATCACCCGCCCGTCGGCCAGGTCCGCCCGGTAGAGGGTGCCGTGGGCGGGGTAGGTCCCGGACAAAATGGCATACTCCCGGGGTGTGTAGGCGGTCTTGCCGGGGTCCAGCGCCCCGGACAGCACCTTGTAGTCGGCGTCCAGGGCCATATCCCCGGTGATCTCGGCGGTGCCGTCCTCCCGCAGTCGGGCGCGCAGCACCCGGTACCGCACCGGACCGCCCTCCGCCTCGGGAAAGGCTTCCAGGTATTCCCCGCCGTGGTAGTCGGCCACGCAGGCCAGCTCTCCGGCAGTCAGGGGGGCGGGGGCATCCCCGGCCCGGTAGAGCTCGGCGCCGGCGGCATCCAGCACCGCAAAGCCGTTGCCCGTCCCGTGGAGGTATCCGTCCAGCTCTTCGTACCGCCCCTGCTCCAGGGCAGGGTCCCACAGCAGGGCGTCCCAGTCCACCGGGGTCAGCAGCCGCTCGAACTGCCGGTCCCACACCCAGTAGATGCCGCCGGCCAACAGCAGCAGGACCAGGGTGAAGAGCAGATAGTTCTTCACCAGCAGGGAGAACAGCCGGTCTTCCTTACGCTTCAATCTTGTACCCCAATCCCCGGATGGTCACAATGTACCGCGGGTTCCTGGGGTCGTCCTCGATCTTTTCCCGCAGTTTGGAGATGTGCACCATCATGGTGTTGTCGTTGCTCTCAAAAAATTCCCCCGCAATGCCCTCGTACAGCTGGACCTTGGTAAAGATGCGCCCCGGCGCCCGCATGAGCTGGGCCAGGATCTTGTACTCGGTGGGGGTCAGGGCAATGGGCTGCCCCGCCTTGTACAGCTGCATGGCGGCGGTGTCCAGGGTCAGCTCGCCCACGGTCAGGGCCTCCCGGCGGGTGCCCCCCGCCCGACGCAGATGGGCCTTCAGCCGGGCCACCACCTCCATGGGGTTGAAGGGCTTGGCAATGTAATCGTCCGCCCCCAGGTTCAGCCCCAGGATCTTGTCGTTGTCCTGGCTCTTGGCGGACAGGATCAGGATGGGGATGTCGCTGGTGCGGCGCAGGGCCCGGGTCAGCTCGTACCCGTTCATCCGGGGCATCATCACGTCCAGGATGGCGGCGTCGGGGCACTGGGTCAGGGCGGCGGACAACGCTGCCTCCCCGTCGGCGGCTTCCAGCACGGTGTAGCCCTCACTTTCCAGGTACAGCCGCAGCAAGTTGCGGATGTCGGCGTCGTCCTCGGCAATCAGGATGGTGGCGGCCATGGTTTGGGCCTCCTCTCGTCATTTTTTTCAGCATACAACAGGGCGGCGGGCCCTGTCAAGGCAGGGTCACAGGGGGCGGAAGGAGGCCAGGACCAGGTAGACGGTGTCAAAGGCCAGCAGGACCCACAGCAGGGGCTGGCGCCATACCTGCAGGCGGCCGGCGGCCGTCTGTGGTTCCCGGTCAGGGGCCCGCCGCCGCAGCCGGCGCAGGCCGCCCGCCGCTGCCAGGACCAGGGGCACCCCCACCAGCAGCAGGGAGGCCAGGGCCCCCGCCGTGCCGGCGCCCTGCAGCAGCTGAAGGACCACGGCCACCGTGTTGCCCGCCATGTGCAGCCCCACCGAGACCCCCAGCCCGTACCGCAGGGCGGCCCAGCCGTAGACCAGCCCGCACCAGAACGCCGAAAGGCCCTGGTACAGGTCGTGGTGGACCAGACCGAAGCAGAGGGCGGAGACCAGCACCGCCGTCCGGGCCCCGGCGGGACCCAGGCGGCGCATCAGGACCCCCCGGAAGACCAGCTCTTCCAGCAGCGGTCCCACCGCGCAGATGTACAGTGCCACCGGCAGGGTCAGGGACTCATCGCCGCCGGGGGCGGGCAGGGCGGTCAGGCCCAGCGGCTTCCAGAGCAGTTCCAGCCGGGGCGACAGCAGGGAGAGCACCAGGTTGCCGGCAATGGCCAGACTCAGGAGAAACACCAGACTCTCCGCCCGGGGACGCACCGCAGGCCGTGGCGGCGAGGGCATGCCGTCGGCGGCGGCCCAGACCAGGGGCACCGCCGAGGCCAGGACCCCGCACAGGAGCAGCACGGCGCCTTCCGGCAGCCCCAGCCGGGGCAGGACCCAGCGGTGGAGCAGGCCGAAGAGGATGCTGTAGCCCAGCAGGCTCAGCCACAAGTGGTTCAGGGCGGGGGATGAAGTACGCATGAAAGCCTCCTTGCGCGGACCGGCCGGCCCGCGTTGATTTTGGGCCATTGTACCATGGGCGCCCCGGCGGGTTTGTGAATAAACTGGAAATTTTGTTATTTTTTTGTAATATATCACGGAACAGGTCCGAAAAAAGGCGGGGTATCCCGCCGCGCAGGATCCCCGCCCTGTATCACATATCCAGCACCGACTGCCAGATCTCCTCAATGACCGGCACGCCCAGTTCCCGGTTTTCCCGGATGCTCTTCAGGGCCAGCTCCCCGGGATAAAAGACCTCGCCGCCTTCCCGCACCGGTTCGCTGCTCTTCACATCCGCCAGGATGGCGTCCACCAGGGCGTCGGTCTGCTCCCGGGTGTTGAAGCGGCCGGGGTCAATGGCGATCATCACCTGGGACAGGCCCACCTCATCCCCGAAGGTGCCGATCTGCTGCACCGAGTTGCCGTTGGTCAGCACGGTGGCGATAAGGTCCAGGGCGATGGAAAGGCCGCTGCCCTTCCAGTAGCCCATGGGCAGCACCCGCCAGGTCTTTTCGATCTCGGCGGGGTCGTTGGTCAGCTCTCCGGCCTCGTTGTAGCCGCCGGGAACCGGCAGCTTGACCCCCCGCAGGCGGCAGTCCTCGATCTTGCCGTAGCTGAACTGGCTCACGGCGCAGTCCAGCACGGCGTGCTCCCCGTTGGAGCGGGGAATGGCCATGACCAGGGGATTGTTGCCGATCTTCCGGTCCTTGCCGCCCCAGGCGGGCATGTTGGGCATGGTGTTGGACCAGCAGATGCCCACACAGCCCTGGTCCGCCGCCAGCCAGCCGTAGGTGCCGCCCCGCATCCAGTGGTTGTTGTTGCCCAGGGCCACCACCCCCACGCCGTTGGCCTTGGCCAGGGCACAGGCGCGGTCCATGGCACGTTTGGCGTTCAGCGGCCCGAAGCCCCGGTGCCCGTCCCAGCGCTCCATGGAACCGAACGCGGCCACACAGGTGGCCCGGGCGGCGGGGTCGATCTCGCCCTTGTCCAGGTAGCTCACCACCCGGGGAAACCGGTTCAGGCCATGGCTGTACACCCCGGCCAGACTGTTCTGGGCAAAGATGACAGCGGCATCCCGGGCGTCATCGGGGGTGAATCCTTTCTTTTCCAGCACGCGGGCAAACTGGGACACCATGGTTTCATAGGGCACACGTTTCATGGGGGCATCTCCTTTTTTCAGCGAA
Organism: Subdoligranulum sp. DSM 23681; assembly: GCF_057005535.1. Lineage (NCBI taxonomy): Bacteria > Bacillati > Bacillota > Clostridia > Eubacteriales > Oscillospiraceae > Subdoligranulum > Subdoligranulum sp. DSM 23681. The sequence continues at coordinate 1,749,117 of NZ_CM168050.1, forward strand.
AATTCTTCCGGGAAATTGTAAGCGCTTTCTTACAACCCGATTATAGCACCTGCGCCGCATAAGTCAAGCCGCGGCAGGGGAAAGAAGGAAAATTCGGAGATTTTCACAAAAACCAGGGACCGGTCTTGTGGGGGCGGAACGGCAGGGAAAAGAAACCGCTTACATTCCGCCACCGGAAAAACGGCGCCGGCAGCGGCGCCGCAGGAAGGCGGTCTGTTCAGCTGGTGCGGCCCGGTACCAGCTCGGGCTGCACCGTCACCGAGGTGCCGGGGCCGCCCTGTTCCATGCTGCTTTCCAGCAGCTGCACGCAGAGCAGGGCCACCTGGTCCCCTTTATTGTCCACCGTGGTCAGCACCGGCTCACACAGGCGGGCGTAGTCGGAATGGTTGTAGCCGGTCACGGCGATGCGCTCCGGCACCGGGATGCGGGCCCGCAGCAGGGTCTTCAGCACCCCGGCGGCGATCAGGTCCTCCCCGCAGACGATGCCGTCGCAGGGCTGGCCGCTTTCCAGGATGTGGCGGGCCGCGGCCATGCCGTCCTCCAGCGTGTCCCCGATCTCCAGGACCCGGCCGGCCGGGTCCAGGCCGGCCTGTTCCAGGGCCTGCACAAAACCGTCCCGCTTCCGGTCGGCGCTGTCGGTGGATTTGTCCTTGAGGTAAAACAGGGCGCGGCGGCCCCGGGCAAGCAGATGCTCCACCGCCAGCCCGATGCCCCGGCCATCGTCCACCAGCACCGAGCAGGCGTTGGGCAGCGGCAGGGCCCCGTTGGCCAGCACCACCGGGACCTTGCCCAGCAGGGCGGTCATCTCGGCGCCGCGGCAGATGGTGTTGAACACCGACCCCACCAGCACGATGCCGTCCACCTGTTTCCGGGCCACGGCGCGCAGATACCGCAGGGCTTCCTCCCGGTCGCCGCCGGTGTTGCACAGGATGACCTCATACCCCCGGCGGCTGAATTCCCGCTCGATGGTATAGGCCGTGCGGGCATAGTGGGGAACCCGGATGTCCACGGTGAGCACCGCCACCGTCCGCAGGGATTTGCTCACCATGCCCCGGGCAATGGCGCTGGGGGTGTAATGGTTGGCCGCCAGCACCTGTTCCACCCGGGCCCGGGTGGCGGGGCTGACCGTACCTTTGTTGTTGAGCACCCGGGAAACGGTGGCAATGGACACACCGGCCTCCCGGGCAATGTCGTAGATATTCATGAAGCAACACTCCGCCGCACAGATGGGGACGGCGCCGCCGTCCCGGAATGAGGATGTAAGGCCTTACAGCTGCCTCAAGCATACCCTGCAAAGGGGATATTTGTCAACCGCGGGGCCGGTTCTGTCGGTGTTTCCTGTTATACGGCCCGGGTCCCGGCAATGGCGGAGCCCCCCGGCCACCGCCGGAAGGCGGCGGGACCGGGGGGCTCCTTTTCTTTTTATCGGCGGGGAGAGAGGGGAGCCGGGGCGAACCGGCTCTGCACCACGATGCGGTCCACCGTGACCCCCGGGGCGCTGACCGACACCTGCACATACAGGCAGACGCCCGGGGCGTCCCAGCCCAGATGGCAGGGACGCAGGACAAACCAGAAGCGGGGACGGACCTGCTGCTTGCTCCGGGCAAACCGGAGACGATAACTCAGGGGAACCAGCTGCGCCGTCAGGCGGGGACTCTTGCTGATGCAGCGGCAGACGCCGTACACCAGGGATTCGGACAGGAACGGACAGGGAACATGCAGTTCCGGGGTCAGGGGCGGACGGCCTTTGCGTCCCTTCTTGGCCTTGATCTCGGGACGGGGGGAGAGCTGGCAGGCCAGCTGACGGCTGTCATATTCGGTTTTCAGCACAAACACCATAGGGCAAAACCTCCTTGAAGAACGAAAAAAAGACGAATGGTTACACCTGTCCCGTGGACAGAGTAAGCAACATTCGTCTCAATGAATTACAATTACATTGTCAGCGCACAACTCGTTCTTCAAGCTGGCTACATTATTATTATATCACAGACCCGGTGCGGTGTAAAGAACGAAAGAAAAATTCCCCCCGAAAAAGGCGGTCAGCGGCGCCGGGGTCCGGCGGCCAGGGCCAGCACCAGGCTCAGGGTCAGCACGGCGGCGGCCAGCAGGGTGCAGGCAATGGAACCGGCGATCTCCCCTTCGCCGAACCGCACCCACAGGCCCCCGCCGCAGACCAGCGCCGTCAGGATCGCCCCCCACGCAAGATACCGTCCTTTCCGGGCAGGGGTTTTCAGGTCGGTTTGCGTATGGTTCATATCGGTCATACTCCCTTCGGTCATTTCGGTCCCTTCCGGGAAACCATCTGTATTGTAGCGCGCCGCGGTTTTTCCCTCCACCACAAAACCGTAAAAGCCAGGTGAATTTTCGGTAAAGCCGCTCCCCCGCGCCGCAGAACGAAAAAATCCCTCGGATGGGCCGCACATCTTGTCCGATGGGAAAGGCGGCAGTATAATAGGCATAAATCATCACACCAGAAAGGGGTCATGGATTATGGAACAGGATCTTCCGGAAAACCGCCTGGAAGAACAGCTGCAGGCATCGCTGGAAATGAGCGCTGCCGAGTTCCGGGACTCCCTGCGCACCAACGCCTCTGTCCTGGTCCTGGGCCAGAAATACCAGACGGCCTGCTTCGGCAAGGAGTACTTCCTGCAGGCGGCCGGACGGGAACTGGCACCCGGAGCGGATTCGGCCGCGCAGGACTATACCCAGCTGTGGAAGCAGATCGCAGCCAAAAAGAAGCTGCTGTACGGGGAAACGGAGTTTGCCCCTCTCTCTCCCGAACAGTGCAAGGCCTGGGAGCCCATCACGGACCAGGCCTGCGAGGCCCTGAAGCGGGAAGCCGCGCCGGCCATGGAACGCACCAACCGGATGCTGCGCGCCGGCTGGCGGCTGGTGGCCACCACCGCCCCGGAGACCATGCTGCGGACCATCCCCAACAGCCCCTTCTCGCCCAAAAAGACGGTGCTGCACACCAACGTGCCCCTGCCCCAGACCTTCCGGGCCACCTCCCTGTCCCTGCTGCAGATGTTCACCCCGGGCGAAGGGCTGAACCTGAGCTTTGAGGAGCCGGATCTGGTGTGGGAATCGGAGGGCAGGGCCACCACCACCCTGGCCGAAGCCCTGCGTCGGGCCATCCCGTACAGCGGGTATCTGGTGCTGGACGGCTGGGACCCCACCGGGGACTGGTTCGGCGCCGAGGACCTGATCCGCATCATGCAGGGACTGATGTACGACGACGGCCGGGACCAGATCCAGGTGCTCTGCTTCGGCATGGATGAGGCGGCGGCCGGACGGGCCTTTGCCAGCATCGACCGGACCAAGCGCCGGCTGCTCTCCCGGATCCTCTTCCTGGACGGCCACCTGGCCGACCTGTTCCCGGAGGAGGCCGAACCGGCCGAACTCCCCCAGCTGGGCGAGGATTTCTATCATCTCCATCTGATGCCGGTGCAGGGACGGGAACACCCGCTGGACATCACCATTCCGGTGAAGGAATGGGAAAAAATGCCCTTTGCCAGCAAGGCCAGCCTGCTTCCCCTGGAGCCCACGCCCCAGAGCAGCGCCCTGCCCATGGACCGGGAGACCCAGATGACCGCCTTCCTGGCGCAGGACGGCAATGTTCCGGTGTGGGATGATTTCGACAACTGCTACTTTGAGCGGGACCAGTACGCCCTTTTGCGGGACAAGGTCCAGAAATCCCTGCGGGTCAGCGGACAGCGCACGGATTTCCTGCTGCTCAAGGGTCCGGCCTGCAGCGGCAAGACGGTGATGCTGGGCCGGCTGGCCCTGGACGTTTCGGTGAACTATCCCACCATCTACCTGGGGCCGTCCGCCCTTCCCCGGGACGAGGAGGGGGACGACGGCGTCTATGCCCGTCTGGCCACCTTTATCCTGGAATGGCTGACCAAGGCCATGAGCGCCCGACGGTTCAACCGCAAGCGGGTGCTGGTGATCTGGGACGGCGGCTTCTATGAGTCCGAAGCCCGGGGCATCTACTATCGCCTGCGCCGTCAGCTGCAGCGCTCGGTGGAGTTCCTGCTGGTGGGCAGCGCCTACGCCAAACCCCGCAGCAGCAACAGCGCCTTTGAGGACGAGGTCGTCCTGGCGCCGGAACTTTCCACCACCGAGCAGGAAAATCTGTTTGCAAAGCTGCACCAGAACCTGGGGCTGGCCATCGTCCAGTTCCGCAAGGCCCTGCTGCCGGAGGACAGCGCCGGCGGCCGCCGGCAGCGGAACACCACGGAGGAAAACACCCTGCTGAGTGTTCTGAGCCACCTGTTCCACGGCGTCAACGAGGACATTTCCCAGCGTCTGGCCCAGGGCCCCATCCGGGAGAACCAGGCCGCCCGGATCGCCCTGCAGAAAGCGCTGGACCACAACCTGGAAGAACTGGAGGAGGCCCGCCATGACGGCGCCCTGGTCACAGCCCTGAAAGCCTACGACTGCGACTGGGACTCGGACGCCATGCGGGAACGCATCACCCGCTGCGCCGGCCTGCTGGACGACATCCTGGCGGTGGCCGGTTCCTGGCGGCAGTCCCTGCATTTCGAGCTGGTCTTCCGGGTCATGGAAGACCTGTACCGGGAGCGGTTCCATGAGCCTCTGGGCAATCTGGGCCGCTGGCAGGACCTGCTCAACGCCCTGCTGGATTACAGCCCCATGATCTACTGGGACGGCGAGGATTCCTCCACCTGGGTGCTGCGGTACCGCTCCGCCCTGGAAGCCCGCATGTTCCTGAAATCCAAATACCCCCGCCAGCTGGAGACCGAGGAGGACGCCCGACAGGCGGCGGTGGTGTCCGAGGGGGCCGTCCTGGGCATGGCCAAACGCACCATCTACTGCTACCGCGGTCAGGGCGGTGCGGCGCTGCGGGACCAGGTGGCCGTGGAGATCCTGTGCAGCGTGCTGAAGAACGGGCGGCTGAACGAGGGCAACAACGAGTTTGCCTACGAGGCCCTGCACCTGGCCGACTGTTTCGGCCCCAATGCCGAGGGGGAGACGGTGGCCGCCTGGTGGCATCCCTACATCGCCCAGAACCTGGTCCGGCACGGGTCGGAAAATGTGGCGGCCCTGCAGAAGGCGGCCTTCCTGCTGCGCCACTATGACTGGGATGAGAGCTGCGAGACCGCCATGCGGGAAGGCTGGCCCATGGACGCCGAACATTATGACAGACAGCTGGAGGTCTACCAGATCCTGGAAAAGGCCATCCGGCTCATCGAAAAGGAACATGTGCAGGTGAGCCCGCGGCAGCAGATCCAGCTGTATACCGAATGGTGCTGCAACCGCCGCTTCATCTACTGCCCCCATGCGCCCTTTGTGGGAAACCTGCCGGAGGAGGAGCGCCTTCTGGTGGAGCAGCGCCTGGAATATGGCGAACAGCTCATGCAGGAAGTGGAGGATGTGATCCGCAGCAAGCTGTTCCCCCTGGCGGCCATCACCGACGAATACGGCAACCGGCATATCGTCAACATCTATAATGACATGCTGGTGGCCACCGCGCGGGTCTACTGGCAGCAGAAGCCGCAGGATCTGCGCCCGCTGGCCGATCATATGAACTTCTACTGGCAGTATATCCTCTTCGGCCTGATGGACCTGGGCGCCCTCATCGACGACCAGAAGAACAGCCAGCTGAGCAAGATCAACGAGATCCTGGACACCTGGCGCAAACTCAGCCAGGGGACCCAGTGGGAGGCCGGCGCCAACCAGTACTACAAACAGCAGGACCTGAACCTGTACCAGACGGACCCGGGCAGCTGGTGGACCAACCGGATCACCTCCCTGTGGCATGAATCCCTGCCGGATCAGGCACCGGAGGCGGACCGGACCAACTGGCTCAAGGACAACCTGTACCTGCGCTCGCTGGAATTCCGCAAGGAAGAGGATTCCAGCACCCTGTCCCCCCAGGAGCAGCAGCTGGTCCGGCACATCGTGGATGTGATGGAAGGCCGGCAGCCCGACGGGGAGGAACCCCTCCTGCGCCTGCCGGACGGCAGGCCGGCCACGGGCTGCCAGGATATCTTCACCGGCTATATGGACAACCACCTGCGGCTGCAGGAATACTATGTGCGGGCCAAGTGGATGGCCGAGACCAACTTCTTCCCCTACACCGACACCGCACCGGTCTGCCTGAACCAGCCCTACTGGAAAACCATTGAGCAGGTCTGCAACAACTACTGTGAGCAGGGGGCTGGCTATGCCAACGACTTCTTCCTGTATTATCTGCGGGCGGTGCTCCGGTGGGTGAACAGCCGGGACAGCTGGGACGTGCAGCGGCGCCGCCAGCCGGAAATGTTCCGCGCCTGCGCCGGTCACCTGCGGATGCCCCGCAACGGCCGCTACAGCACCAGCTACCTGCTGCTGTGCTGGTCCAACGGCAAGCCCGTCCGGGTGCGCTGCACCGTGGACCTGGACGAAAAATCCGGCAAGATCAACGACGTGCTGGAACCCAACCTTTCCCAGGTGACCAAACAGGAACACCTGCAGGTGTCCCAGCAGCTGATCCACAAATACATCTATGTGGCGGAAGCCGTTCTGGACGTGGGCCAGACCAGCGGCAACAACTACGTTTTCGGCATCCGCTTCAACCGGGAAGGTCCCCTGGCCGCTCCTGTCACAAGGGAGGGCTGAGCAATGGAAACAAAAGTCAAAAAAGGCCGGAACCATAAACAGCAGCGGGAAGAACGGATGCAGCAGCGGCAGCAGAACCTGGCCCGTCCCCAGCCGCCGGCAGGAACGATGTTCCCGGTGCCCCGGCTCTGCCGGCGGGAATCTCTGCTGGACCTGTGCCGGATCTTTTACCAGAAGACCGGCGTGGACCTGTTCATCGACATACCGGGCAATGTGGAGATCGGCCCCCGGGATGACCAGGTCCTCGTCCTCCCCGGCCAGGAGGCACAGTTCCTGGGCAGTCAGCTGAACCAGCTGTACGCGGTCTGTTTCAACGCGACCATGAAAAACGCGTCCCGGACGGGACGGGACAAGAGCGGCAGCACCCCGGGCACCCTGGATATCCTGCTGGAACTGGCCGACACGGAAAAGCGGAAAGAGCTGGCCGGATTCCTGGCATTCATCAACTATGCCCGCCAGTTCTTCTGTCACTATTCCTATCTCTGGCCCATGGCGGTGTCCGGGAAGGACATCTCCCTGCTGCGCAACTACCTGGAGATCCACTGCGACCCGGAACTGAAGGCGGATGGGGTGCTCAAGGGAATGGAAGAGTACACCGACGAAAATGTCTGGCTGCGGTTCCAGAAATCCATCCTCCGCAGCGCCGAGGACCTGTACGACTGGCTGGCCGATCTGGCTGAAGCCCACGGGGAGGACCCGGAGCAAGCGCCCTGGAAGGCGGAGATCTCCCTGCTGTACCTGCCCCGCACCATGAACGACCAGATGCGCCGGAACTGGGACGCCCCCATCAACTGGTGGTGGAAAAAGACGCTGCTCAGCCTGCGCCGGAGCGACAAGGAAACCTTTAATTACATGAAGCTCGTGGATGACATCACCGGGCGTATCCAGCACCGGGAGAACGGCAAACCCCATTACAGTGTGGCGTTCGTCCCGCTGCAGACCCAGATCTACCAGTGGGCGGAGCAGGAACTGCGTTCGTGGCTCCACAACACCTCCCAGTGCAATAATGCCGCCGGCAAGGGCTTCCGCCGCAAGAGCTATCTGTGAATACAGATGCGGCCGGGTCAGACGGACCATGGCCACGTCCCTTTCATAACCAAAAAAATCCCCCGGACAAAATCTGTCCGGGGGATTTTTTCTTTGTGGAGGTGGGGAGTGTGGGCAGCCGCCTTCCCTGCGCCGTCAGTGTGGGGCAAATCACCCTCTCCGGCCGTTCCGGCTGCGCTCACCGCCGCCGGAAGAAAAAGTACCAGAGGATGAACAGCAGGATCAGCAAGGGCGAAAGGGCCACGAGCAGATCCATCAGGAACTCGAACAGCGCATTGAGGATCACATAGCGGTTGATCCACAGGGCGATCAGGGACAGCACCACGAACAGGATGCAGCCGATCCGCAGGATCAGCTGCCAGTTGATGTAGATATCGGGCATCTGAAAGGTGTTGGCGCGGATGGGGCGCGGCCCGGATCCGCCCCCTCCGACGCTGCGGCGGGCCGGTCTGCTGGGGTCGGTTCTTCTGCCGGGAATGCTGCCGGCATGGATACTGGGGTCGGGAACGTCGAAAAAGTCGTGATCCTCCGGCATTTCGATCTGGGGCGCTGCGTGCCGCTCCGGCACGGTGCCGGTGCGGTACGGCTCAGTCTCGGTCCGTCCGGTGGGAACGGCCGGGTCGTCGTCCCAGCCTTCGATGTGATCCGGCCAGCCGCCCGTCTCGGCGGCCGCCGTGCCGCCGGCGGCATCGCCTGCCGGGGCAAGCTTCTGGTCGATGGGAGCCACACGGTAGCCTTTGGCCTGCAGTGCCTCTTCCGGGCCGGCATGCAGGGACAGCGGGGCGCTGCAGTACGGGCAGCTCACCCGTTTGCGGCGATAGAGATAGTTGCAGTCGGGACAGTAATAACAGGCCATAGGCGAAGCCTCCTTCGGCAGGAGTGATCAGGGAAAGACATGTCCGATCAGCAGGGGGGTGGGATAGAGCGCACCGCAGAGGACGGCGCCGTCCTCCCGGCCGATCAAATCGTTGATGGTTACATTGTACTCTGTTACTTCATGCTGTGCAACCCCGGTTTCATGGCTGGAAAAGAAGGCGAAAGGCTGCCGGCTCCGGCCGGTGCTCTGCTCCCGCACGATGCGCTGGTAGCTGCCCAGGGCAGCGGCAAAGGGGGTCGCCTGGTTGGCGTTGTCACAGCGGAAGACCAGGACCTCGTGATGCTGGCTGAGCAGGCTGCCCAGGGCGGTGTCCGCCTGGGTGGGCGACAGCACGCAGGATGCGTCTGCCGACAGCAGGCCGGTGCGGTAGCGGGCGGTGGTGTGGGGGTCGGTGAACAGCTGGCACAGCGGCGGAAAGGACACCAGGGAGGTCTCGGCGGCCACCAGCAGGAAATCAATGTTGGCAGTGCGCAGGCTGTTGAGCTCGCAGAGCAGGTAGCGCAGCAGCGCCGGGGACGGATTGGGCAGCGAGATGTTGACAAGCCCGCAGTGGAGCATGGCGTCCCGGATGCCGATGGTCCCGTGGCGGGCCTCCGACTGGCGGGTCCACAGCACGCTGGACATCAGGCTGGTGAAGTCGTTGACCCAGCCCCGCACCAGCAGGATGCGGCCGTCGGCGGACAGTGTTTCCCGGATGCTGCGCCGCTCCGCCTCGGGCAGCTGGTTGAGCACCTGCCGGTCCAGTTCCTGGTAGGACAGGGCGACCAGCTGTTCCAGAAGGTCCAGCCGGTAGGGGGAATGGCCGGAAAACCGGGGATTGCGGGCCCGACTGCGCAGAAACTGCAGCTCGAGGATACGCAGATAGGCGTTCAGGCCATCGCGCGCCGCCACCACAGCGGCGCGGCTGTCGTTGTCGCCGGAGGTGGGGATGATGGCATTGAGCACTTCCTCATGGTTCATGCCGTACAGGGGGGCCAGATAGTGCACAGGGCTGCCGGGAGGATTGATGCTGTAGACGCGGCCGGACTCCTGCCGGTCCCCGCCCGGTGCGGGCAGCGCCTCCGGCAGCTCCTCGATCTCTTCGGCCAGCAGGGGATCGTTCTGCAGCAGGATGATGCCCACCCGGCCGATGCAGCGGCGGATCGCCTGCAGCCCCGCTTCCCGGCGCTGTTCGATGCGGCCGCAGAAAGCGGCAAAACTTGCCTGCCAGTTTTCGGCGGGCAGCGCCTGGGAAAGAGGAAGCCGCCCGTAAAAGCGGACGTTGCGGTGGTAATTGATATGAGCCATTGCAGATCAACTTCTTTCGGTGGGCACGCCCGCATCGTGCCGGAAACTGTCAGGGCAGGGCGGGATCCTGCTGAAAATGGAAGGGGAAAGGCAGCTGCTGGGATGCCAGACCGATGACCGCGTGGCCGGGTTTGAGTGCCATCAGGTCCCAGTCTTCCACGGTGTAGCCGTGGCGTTCCTGATCCACCGGGGAGCCGGAGGCGTTCTGGTAGCGGAAGGCGATCTGGTTGCGGCCGTAGAGTTCCGAAATATATTGGCGGGATTCCGCGTCGTTGAGGTGGAAGGTGAACACCGACCCGAACCCGGCCAGGATGTTGTGGGCGATGTCCTCATCGTAGGCCGAGCGCACCTGGCTGATGCTCTGCAGGCCGGCCACCACGCTGACCTGCTTGCTGCGGCCAAAATTCAGCGCGTCTTCCAGGTGCTGCAGCCGGGGCAGAAGTTTCATCTCGTCCAGGAACAGGTGGACCCGGCCGTTGGCATGGCTGCCCAGCGCTTCCTTCAGGGCCAGGTCGATCAGCATGCGGTAGTTCGGGGCCAGGGTCTCGCCCACCTGCAGATCGTACAGCACAAAAATGGCCTGGTTGCGCTTGTTGCGGATGGCGCTGCGGATGGAAAATTCCTGGGCGGGGGAGGTGGCCTTCTGGGCAAACACGCCCTGGAAGCACTCGTAGAGCATGCTGCGCAGCTCGGCCATAACGCCCAGGGCCTGGTTGCTGGAACCGTCGCCGATGTAGGAACTCAGGCCGCGCATGTCGTGGTAAATGCTGAAATACTTGAGGATCTGGGGAGCGCTGTTGCGCATGAGAAACTGTAGCAGGAACCAGTTGTTGAGGTTGTCCTTCCACACGCGCGGGTTGTCATGGGAGCGGCGGATGAAGTAGATCAGCGCCGAGGCAAAGATGTCCCGGGCCGCGTTGGAGAAGAAGGGCTGCGTCTGGCTGCCCCGTCCGCGGAAGTAGGAAGCCGCGATCTCCCGGGCGTTGCTCTCGTAGGAAAAGGGCTCCGGCCCATCGGCGAGAATATCGCCGAACAGGTTCCAGACGGCGCTGCGGCTGCGGTGCTTCAGGTCGTTGGCAATGATGATATCGCCGGGACGGTAAAAGCCGGGATGGCTGAGGTAATCCCCTTTGGTATCAAAGATGAGGCTGACACCCGGGTGGCTGTCCGACCCGCGCCGCTGCCAGTCACGGGCCTGCCCCACAATGAGGTTCATGGCGTTGGTCTTGCCGCTGCCGGGACCGCCCAGCAGCAGAAGATTTTTGAATACGCTGGGCTCATCCAGGGCAAAAGCCCGCCCGCCATCGTGGGCGCGGAAGGTGTATCCGGGCCGGTTGGGCGATCCCTCGAATCGCCCCTGGGCCAGCATCCCGCCGAACAGGGTCTGCACGTCTGTGACCATCTTGTTCCCTCCTTGGCTTTTTCACCGTCGCCTTGTCAATCGTTGTCCATGCCGCCGTCCCGGTCGGAGCCGCCGTCGGAACCGCCGCTGTCCGAACCGCTGTCGTAGCCGCCGCTGCCGCCGTCGTCCTGATAGCTGCCGCCGTCGTCCTGGTAGCCGCCGCCATCGTCCTGGTAGCCGCCGCCGTCGTCCTGGTAGCTGCCGCCGTCTTCCTGGTAGCTGCCGCTGTCTTCCTGGTAGCTGCCGCCGTCTTCCTGGTAGCTGCTGCCATCGCCCTGGTAGCCATTGCCATCGTCCTGGTAGCTGCTGCCGTCATCCTGCTGGCCGCCGTCGTCCTGCTGACTGCCGTCATCCTGCTGGCCGCCGTCGTCCTGCTGACTGCCGTCATTCTGTTGGCCGCCGTCGTCCTGCTGACTGCCGTCGTCCTGCTGGCCGCCGTCGTCCTGCTGACTGCCATCATTCTGTTGGCCGCCGTCGTCCTGCTGACTGCCGTCGTCCTGCTGGCTGCCGTCATCCTGCTGACTGCCATCATTCTGCTGGCCGCCATCATCCTGATGACCATCGTCGTTCTTCTGACCGCCATCGTCCTGACGATCGCCGTCGTTGTGGCGATCACCGTCATCCTGGCGGCTGTCGTCGTTCTTCTGGCCGCCATCGTCCTGACGATCGCCCTCATTCTTCTGACCGCCATTGGGCGGGGTGGACTCGCGCCCGGGGGGCGGCGACACGGGACCCGTCCGGTCGGTCTCGCTCTTGTCCAGCTGCTTGCTCATGGCCTGGTCGTAGGCCTTGCTGATCGCCTGGTAGCTGGCGGAAGGCTCCTTGGGCTGGATGTTGTGGTTCCGGTCGTAGATGAACTGGGCCAGGGTCTGGTCGATATGAGGATCGTTGTAATTCCTGGCGGCCTCCTGCAGGGCGGCCTGGTAGGAATCGGCCTTCACCGAATTCAGGTAGGCCTGCGCATTGGCATCGACCTTGCCGGTAAGTTCCATCTGCTGAAGGATGGCCTGGACGGTGCGGGTGTTGCCTTCCCGGAAGGCTTCGGCCTCGATGGGCTGTATGCGGTAGAGGTCGGCATCGGTCTCGAACTGGATATAGGTGTAGCCCTGGCGGCCCTCCTGGTACTGGAATCCATGGGTGCCCTCGTGAAAAACGGTGTCCAGCATGTTCCAGTTGGGGGCGGGGGCATTGATGGTGGTGATGATGTTGTTGCCCTTTTCATCCTGGTCCGAAAGACGGAACTGCCCGCTTTCCAGCACGTCCAGGTTGAGGTACAGGTGGTTGCCCTGCTGGTAACCCCAGGTGTAGCCATCCTGAAGGGAGCCTACCATGGAAACGGCAGAGACCTGGATGGGCGGATGTCCGGTCTCGGCCGCGTAGCGGTTCTCCACCTCCTGGCAGGCGGCAAGCCGCTGATCGGTGCTCAGACTGTTCCAGGTGTCGGTGGTGAACAGTCCGTTCAGCTCGACACCGCTCAGCTGGGAGTAGCAGGTGGAAAAAGAAGAGGTGCCGGATGCCATGATAAACCCTCCTTATCGACGGAAAATCCGCAGCCGGCCGATCTCCGGGTCCTTCAAAAGCCCATCCATCAGGGTCAGGGCCTCAAAGTAGCTGCGGCCTTTGCGCATGCGCTGGATCATGATGACCGAGAATTCCCCCGAACGGAAGTTCCCGGTCTCGCCGGAGTCCAGATAGGCCCGCAGCAGAGGGTCCAGCCGGTCGTCCATCGTGCTGCGGTACTCTTCGGCACGCTGCGCAATGACCGAGGCATCCCACCCGGGGTGATCCCGGGCGATCAGGTCCCGCAGCTCCTGTACGCTCACAGAAGAAAGCATGGTATATCGCTCCTTTCCCAAAGGTCCGGCTTGCCCGGACGCTCCCAGATATCCTGTGGTCCGCCGCCCGGTCCGGTGCGTCTGCACCGGCGGGCGCCGCGGTCCCCGGCTTAATAGAGCAGACGAATCCACCGGGGGGTTATCGGATGTGTTCTCATTATACCAACTGCAGCGATAAATGGAAATTGGCAAATCGACTAAAATATTAAAACGACATTCGGCATCATTGAACTACATTATACTTCATAAGAAAACATAAAGAAAAAAGCCAGATTTTGCCACGGGAAAATGGGTTTTGAAGGGTAAAAATGGGCGTTTTGCACATTGTTCTCCTCTATTTTTTGCCAACATCACAAAACTTCATCAATATTCATATAACGTCTTGAAAAAATCGGGAGCGGTGGTACAATGAACTTGAACCCGTATTGCGCATCCGGCCCGCGGCCGCAAAGCGCGGCGCCTTTCTGCAGCTTTTGCGGCGGGCGGCGTATCGGGAATCCTGGAAAGAAAGGAGGTTCTCCTCAGTGAACAAAAAAGACCTGGCGCAGAAGATCATTGTGCTGCGCGGCAAAAACGGCTGGACACAGCAGGAACTGGCCGAAATGTGCGGCACCACCCAGCGGACGGTGGCGGCCTGGGAGACCGAGCGCTCGATCCCGCGCAAAGCCATGCTGGTGCGGATCGCCCGGGTGTTCGGTCTGCCGGATGAGTATTTTCTGACTGAAGTGACGCAGGACACCGCCGGCAGCGATTTTGTGGCCGAGTTCAGCGATCTGCTTGAACAGCAGACCGGCCTGTCCCACAGCAAGAAAGCGGAACTGCTGGACCAGGTGATCAAGACCCTGAACAAATGACAAGGCCGGCGCGCAAGTAACTGGAAAAAACAGCCGGCGTGTCGTCTTTACAGGCAGATCCGGATGAAACCCAAGGCGGAGTCCGGTTACGCAGCGGCCCGAAAAGCGTCCGGAAAGAAGAAAAATGAGGAGGAACTTGAATATGGCATTCATTATGGGCATGGATTTCGGCAACTGGTTTTCCTATCTCTGTTACGTCAATGACAACCAGGCCTTCGGAGGGCGCCTGGGCAGCAAGCCGAAGGATCTGCTGCCCAACAACAGACCCAACGACAACGGCTACCCCAGCATCTTCTTTTACAGCAAGTCGGCGGCAGACAAATGCACCGACCCCAACCGCTGTCCGCCCTGGTACGGGTATGAGGCGCTGCGCAGAAAAGCATCCCCGGCGAGCCATCGGGTGCGCGGCCTCAAACGGAAAATGGGCCAGCCGCTGCAGCTCGACGACTGGGACGGCGATGTGGACAAGGCCATCACCCTGCTGATCCAGTACCTGGTGCGCGAGGGCAACAAGGTGCTGCAGACCGAGGAGATGACCACCACGAACCAGCTGTCCCTGGCCTATCCGGCGACCTTCAACACGGCGCAGGTGCTGCACCTGAAGGATCTGGCCCAGGCCGCCACCCTGGAAGACGGCCGGCATGTACAGGTGGTGGGCATGATCGCCGAACCGGCGGCAGGCGCACTGGATTATCTGGCCGAACACGGCCACACCGACCACGACTACACCGTGCTGACCTACGACCTGGGCGGCGGGACTTTTGACCTGGCGGTCGTTACGGCCTATCCCCAGGGAAAGACGAGCGCCAGCGGCGGTACTTACTACTATGACGTGGAGAAGACCGGCGGTCTGGCCACGGTGGGCGGCTGCGACTTTGACCGGGAAATGGCCGATCTGCTGCGGCGCAAGGCACCGCAGAACGTCCGTTTTGATGAAGAAAAACTGATGGTCGATGCGGAAAATGCCAAGATCGACCTGACCGACGGCACGGAGACGGAGGTCTCCATCATCGCCACCGACAGTCGGGCGGTGGAGCTGACCGTGACCCGCGACGAGTTCGAGCGGGCGGCGGCGCCGCTGATGCGGCAGACCATTGAGGAGACCCGCCGCGTTCTGGCTGAGTACGCCACGACCGGAAAGCCCGCACCGGAATTCATCGTGCTGACCGGCGGCGCCAGCCAGATGCCGATGGTCAGGCGGGAACTGGAAGAAAACTTCCCTCAGTTCCGGGGCAAGGTGGCCTGCTACCGTCCCAACAGGGCAATCGCCTACGGTGCCGCCCGCTACGGTACCCCCGTCTCGGATTTCGTGCAGATGCGGGTGCGCTATGATCTGGGAATCCGGCTGTATCACCGGAACACGGACGATCTGTTTGTGGATGTGATGATTCCGGCCGGCAGCCCGCTGCCCTTCACCAGCGAGGACAATATCTCGGAGACGCGTGCGGAGGACCAGATGCAGTCCTTCTTCGTGGTGATGGAGGGCCGGTTCGACAACCCGGATCCCGAGGAGATCGATACCGACTTCCGCAGGATCGTCTCGGTTTCGCTGGATTTCGGGCGCAAGGTCCCCAAGGGGACGGAGTGCGCGAGCCGTCTGATCGTTGACAAGAACGGGCTTCTGACCATCGAGGCCCGGGAAGCCGACGACTCGGCGGGCAGCAAACCGGTCTCCGTATCCTGCCAGCTGGAGAACCTGAGCAACTGAGCCCTGCGGCAGATGGTGAAAAAAGGAGGAATCCCGTATGATAGACGCTTACGGAAGTGACATCGGCAACGCCTACGCTTTTCTGTCCGTGGTGACGCAGGAAGAACTGGACGCTCTGCCGATGCTTCCCGTGCAGATCGACCGGCTCGGCATGCCCACCATCGCCTATGTGACCCCGCCTGAGGGCAGCCCGATCTATGTCAATTTTGCCGCGAACTGTGATTTCAGGACCCGCAGCCGCATCAAGCATGACCCCGGTCATATTGTGCGTGCCATCAAAACCCAGCTGCACGGCAACAAGCTGCCGCTCAAGGCCCTCAACACGGAGCTGTCGCCTTACCGGGTGTACGCCGAGGTGGCAAAGGAACTGGTGCGCGTGGGCAATGAATGCCGCAAGGAAGAGGGCCTGCCGCCCATCTACCGCCTGGTGCTGACCTACCCCGCCGCCTTTTCCAAATATCCGGACGAGCTGCAGCTGCTCAACCGGATGCAGCAGGCGGTGGAGTCGGTGGAACTTGACGGACATCACCTTGAGGTGGTGGGCCGTCTGCCCGAACCGGCGGCCGTCGCCATCGACTATCTCTATCGTGTGCGCAGCGTTCCGGCCCAGAATGACCAGCTGCCGCAGGACTCCCTCACCGTGCTGGTCTATGACCTCGGTCACGGGACCTTTGATGTGGCGGCGGTCACAGCCCGCAGCAAGGGGGAACCCTACCAGGTGTGGGACAGCGACGGCCTGCCCGACGTGGGCGGCAAGGACTTCGACAGCCTGCTGGTCCAGGAGCTTCTCTCCCAGATGGAGAAGCTCGGCTACCGCCCCAGCAACGATGCCGAGCGGGAGGAACTGCTGGAGGAGGCCATCCGTGCCAAGCATGAACTGAGCGATGAGGATGAGGTCTCTGTCCAGCACCAGAAGCGCACCGACGGCAGCTATCTTGAGCTGACCATCACCCGCGAACGGTTTGAGGAGATCACCCGCCAGCTGCTGATGGAAACGGTGGAACTGACCCAGCAGATGCTCACCGCACAGCTGCAGCAGGGCCGCCAGATCGACCGCATCGTCCTGTCGGGCGGTGCCAGCCAGATGCCGATGGTGCTGGAAGCACTCAAGACCAGCCTGAATCCCAAGGTGGAGGTCCTGCCGCCCTACCGTCCGGCCCGTGCCGTATCCTTCGGCGCGGCCCGCTACGCGGCCGGCCTGCCGGAGCCTGAGGACTCCGGCGGCAGAAAAGATCCGGGGCCTGCGCGCCCCAGCCGGGTGGCCCAGCTGCGTGCAAAGCGGGGCTACGGCGTCGAGGTCCTGCAGGAAGGGGAGCTGGAAAGCCGGGTACAGGTGCTCATCAAGGCGGGGGAACCGCTTCCCGCCATCGGACGCATCGAAAACTACCGGCCCAGCGCCGGCGTGGCCGGTCACATCGACTGTGTGATCGACTGCCCGGATGTTTCTGCCGAAGCCGGCGATCTTCTTTTCAAGTCGGTGTGCCACAACTTTATTCTTCTCCACTTTGATCTGCCGCAGCAGGGCACCTACGACCTGGATTTCACACTTGATCCCAACTACAATATCACGGTGACGCTGACCGACAGTGACGGCGTCGCTCACACTGCCGGTACGGCGGCCCCGGCCGGGGAAGGAGGTACTGACGAATGAACAACAGGGATCCCAAACAGGAAGGCGAGGCTATAAGGGTGCATAAAAAATATCAGGATTTCAGAGCCAACCGCAGCGCCGGGGACGCGAACACCGGCCGCCTTTTTTATGAGGAACTGTGGGAGGCGATCCAGCGTGATTACCGCGACAGCGGCCACTGTTACTATGTGGAGAACGTTGCCAACGGCCGGTACGAATGGATCAGGGTAACGGAGTTGAGTCTGCTCTACGCCATGCGAATCGGCGATCAGCTTCCCGACCTGAGCAGAGCTAAACTGCCGTATCAGGATCACAACTGGTATGAATCCATGGACAACACCGACGGCACGGCCACGGACGTCCGGGAAAAGGCAAGGCTTCTCATCGAACGAAAAAAGAAATTGCGGGCTCAGGGCGATGGGGCAAGGATCCACGGGAGCTATCCGGCTGCCGGAGAGAAAGCCGCCGGTCGGTATGGCCAGAGAGATGACCACCAACAGAACCTTCAGGAGCAGACAGCCAGGGGAGCCGCCAATCTGACCGAGTCGGAAATCTATCTGGATAATGCTCTGGGAAATGATCGATACGAGGAGCCAGAACCGTCCGAAGAGCCTGCCCCTCTGCCGCCGGTCAGCCAGCGGGCCCAGCCCGTTCAGCGGCCGCCGGTCAGCCAGCAGGCCCAACCTGTTCAGCAGCCGCCGGCCGGCCAACAGGAGCCGCCCGCCCAGCAGCTGTCGGCCGGTCAACAGGAGCCGCCCGTCCGGCAGCCCCGGCCCGACACCGAACAGCAGGCACGGGAACAGGAACGGCATATCCGGCAGCTCCAGGAACTGATGCGTCAGGAGCGCCTTGACTGGGATGCGCAGGTGGCCGATCAGCCCGACCAGATGCTCACACAGCAGCTGGAACAGACCCGCGGGGATATGGTCGCCTCCATCAACGGTCTCAAGCGCGACTGGGGCAAGATGCTGGAAGATAACTTCACCCAGCTGCAGCAACTGCAGCAGCAGCAGGAACAGACCCTGGCGGAGAGCGTCCGCCGCATGCAGGAGCAGCAGCATCAGCTGGCAGGCAGCCTGCGCAGCTGGCGGCAATCGCTGTACATTGCCAGTTTCAAAGAGCTGGCCAACTGCTATGCCCAGCTGTACCGTATCGTCATCCGGCAGGAACGCCAGTGCGCGGAGCTGGAGGCACAGGGAGAGCTGCGCACCGCCGACAAGGAGCTGAAGGAGTCGCTGACCACCTTCCGCCGCATCTTTGAAAAAGCCCTTGCACCGCTGAATCTGTTCATCCTTGTACCCAAGGTCGGTGACCCGTACGATGACGTCATCCACATCACCGAACAGCAATCCGGTGATGAGCAGCAGCTCGCCGGTGCGACTGTGGCCGAGTGCGTGCTCCCGGGCGTCGTTCACCGCCCCGAAAATGCGGAAGATGCCGAAGATTATGATGTAATCTGCCGCGCCACCGTCCGTCTGAACGGCTGCCATATTCTGAAAAAGTGAGGGAGGAACCATCCCATGGCCAATGAATTTACCCGCTATCAGGCGGCAGTGCTGTACGACTTCTGTCACGGCATGCAGGCCGGCAGCCCGACCTGGCCGGTGCGGGAACTGGTCGTTGACACCGACACCGGCACGCTGGGCCTCTGCAGCTGCACCCGGGACGGCGTTGTAACGTTGCTGGCCCAGGCCGGTACCGCCGGATCACCCCTGGCGCAGCTCTGGCTGGAACGGCTGGCTGCCGACTGCGGGGCCCCCTTCCAGGCGCTGGCGGAACGGCTCTTCTTTGCTCCGGCCCAGCAGACGCTGTGGAACTATTACCGCACCGGCAGTCTCTTTGATGAGGAGGCGTTTGCCCTGACGGACGGCCAGAGCCTGCGCTGCAGCCGGCTGGACGCCGCTTTCACGCCGGTGCGGGACCTGCTGGAGCCGCTGCTGGACCAGGGGCTGGACCTGCTGGACGCGCAGGGGGTTCCGGAGGAGACGCTGCGCATCCTGACGGTGGGCCGTCTGGCCGGCAGCGCGCCGGTGCGCCTTGCGCTGCGCCGCCAGCTGTGCGGTGACCCGTTTCTGCCCGACGACCGCTTCGCCGACCTCCCGGCGGATGCTGACCCCGCCCGGATCGTGGAGGAGGGGATGACCCTCTACCGCAACATGCAGGTGGCGGGCATCGACGTGGACCTGCTGTGTGTGGACAGGGACGGCACCGAATCCGCTGTGCCCCTGGTGCAGCGGAAGGAGCCGGCGTCTGTGCTGCAGACTCCCCGCTATTGTGCGCCGGTCTTTTACGACCCCACCGAGCCGCTCCGGCTGCGGGTCAACGGCTTGCCCCAGCTGTATCCGTCCCCCTTTGCCGCCGGCCCGCTGGGGGGAGAGCTGATCCAGCTCGGCTGCCTGCTGCGCGATGGCCGGCCCTTTGTCCGGGTCCGCCGCAGCCTGTTCCCGGAACGGATCCACGATCTTGAACTGCACCCCGGAAAGGAGGCCAAAGCATGAACCAACGCAACAAAAAGCGGCTCAGCCGCCAGCTCAGTGCCCAGGCGGCCAATCTGGAAACCCTGGACGGCTCTGCACTGGCCGTCGCCATTGCCGAGTCCTGCCGCGCGATGCTGCAGGCAGCACTGCCGGAGGTCGGCACGCTGCAGGACGGCCAGCCGGAAGCAAAGATGCTGTATGCGGATCTGGCGACGATGGCCAATCTGACCGCCCAGCTCCTGGGTCGGGTGCAGGCGGCGGCCGGCACCGACGCCGACGACCTCAAGCGGCAGCTGGCCGATACGGTCCTGAACACCGAGAAGACCCGCAGCAGCGTGACAACGCTCCGAAAAGAGCTGGCCGACTGTCAGCAGCAATCCCAGGAGATGAAGCGGCAGGTCGCCGAAACCGGCGCGGCGCTGGAACGGGCCCGCTCAGAGCAGGCGGAAGCTGCCGCTGAATATGAGCGTCTGCAGCAGCAGATGGCGGCGTTCCCCCCCGACAGACTGGACGCTATGAAGGAAGCCAACGAGCGCCTTGCCGAAGCGTACAAGCAGGCACAGCAGGCGTGGAAGGCGGAGCAGGAGCAGAATCAGGCGCTGCAAAGCCGCCTGGATGAGCTGAAAGTCGCCTTCGACGCACAGCCCGAGGAAAAGCGCCGCCTGCTGCAGGCCTGCGACGAGGCGGAACAGCGCCTGGAGCGGCTGAAGACCATCGCCGACCAGTACAGCCCCGAAGCCCAGGAAAAGCTGAAACAGCAGATCGAGGAGACCGCCAGCCGCGCGGAGGAAAACCGGACCAACTGTGAGGAACTGGAAAAGCGTCTGGAAGACCTGAAAAACGAGATCACCGTCTACGACCAAAATCGGGAGACCCTGACCACCGATCTGTTCCAGCGCCTTGACCGCTCCATGGCCGGCCTGAAAAAGGCGCTGGAAGCCCATGAGCAGCGGCTGCGGCAGGTGAAGCAGCAGGCCGATACCTTCCGTGCCCGCCTGCAGGAGTGCCAGCAGATGCGTGCACAGTACGCCGACTGGCTGGTTGCCGACGCCACGCCGCTGGATGCTATGGCCGCGGCGCTGGACCGCCCCGAGGCCGACACCCTGCGCAGCACGCTGGACATCGGCAGCCTTGACCGGGTGAAGGAGCTGCGGGGCCGGATCAGCGGCGATCTTGAAGAGCTGGATGCCATTCTCAGGAACTGTGCCTCTGCGGCACAGCAGGACCGGGACCGGGTCAACGGTCTGGCCCGCCGCTGAGACAGCGCCCCCCGGAGGCATTCGTACCGGGGCTGATTCGTCAGGCACACCCAGGGAGGAAAGACGGATGAGTGTCATCTATTATCACATGAAGGAACCTGCCGTCCGGGTGCTGGGCCCCGGCTGCCGCTATGTGCTCTGGGTGCAGGGGTGCCATAAAAACTGCCCCGGCTGCATTGCGGGCGGCACCCACCGCATGGAGGACGGCAAGCCGGTGGAGGTGGATGCCCTTGCCTGGGAGATCGCCCTCTCGGGCGCCGACGGGCTGACCGTCAGCGGCGGGGAACCCTTTCTGCAGGCCCCTGCCCTGGCGGAACTGATCCGCAAGGTGCGGCAGATCCGCCCCATGGGCGTCATCGTCTACAGCGGCTACCGCTACGAGGAACTGCAGGCCATGCAGCAGGCCGCCGGCCTGCTGGCCGTCACCGACCTGCTGATCGACGGTGAATACATCCGGGAGCTCGACGACCACCAGGGCCTGCGGGGCTCCTCCAACCAGCGGGTGATCCCGCTTACCGACACCTACCGCGCCGAGGCGGCCTGCTACGCCGACCAGCCCCGCCGGCAGGAAGTTTTCCCCCACGGCGCCGAGATCCACGAAGTGGGCCTTCCCGGTGCCGACGGCCGCTACCCCGGCGACCCCTGACCCTGTTTTCCGCAACCCACATCCCGACCTGATATCCCTGAAGGAGGAATCTGACATGAGCGGACGCAAAACCACCAACATCCTGATTGATTCCAACGAGCTCAGCGCCCTGCGCCGGCAGGCATCCCAGGCGTCCAGCCTCTCCCAGTGCAACCGCGCCCTGCAGCAGCTCAGCGACCGGAACCAGCGCTACCTGGACCAGCAGCAGAACCGCATCACGGCGCTCAACAACACGATCAACGGCCTCAACCGGACCATCGAACAGCAGAGCGGCCAGATCAGCGCGGTGCGCCAGCAGCTGCGTGCCCAGCTGCAGCAGGTGGTGCAGAGCACCAACCAGGCCCTGCAGCAGATGAATGAGCAGAATTACCGGCAGATGAGCACCCTGTCCCGGAATCTCTCCCAGGATCTGGCCCGCCAGCGTCAGGAGACCCGGCAGGCCATCGAGGCCAGCAACCACCAGATGCGGCAGGCCATGCAGGCGGCGGCCGAACAGGTCCAGCAGCAGCTGAACACGGTCAGCGCCCGGGTCTCCCGGGTGGAGCAGCAGATCCAGAACAACGCCGACCAGATCGGGATCCTGATCAGCTCCAACGATGCGCTGCTGGATATGGCCCGCGAATACACCGACTTTGCCGCCACCCTCAACGCGGACACGGCGGCCAACTACCGTACCGAGCTGCTGCTCCCCGGCCGTCTGGCCGCGGTGCGGACGCTGGTCACCCAGGCCCAGAACGACATCGCCCTCACCGAAAAGCAGCCCACCAATGCGCCCGTTGCCCGCCAGAATGCCCGCGTCGCCGCCGAGGCCGCCATGCAGCTGCATGAGGACATCGTCCGTGCCGAGCAGGAATGGCAGGCCCGCTACCAGGCTGCGGCCTGTGCGCTGAACGGTGCGGCGGCTCAGATCGAAGCCGGACGCACCCTCCGGATCCCTGACGGACAGGGCAGCACCGTGGAACTGGACGGCAACTTCTGGAGCAACGGGGACCTGGACGCGCTGTCCCAGCGCCGGGACAGCCTGGAACAGCAGCTGCAGCAGGCGAACGGCGTCGGGCTGACCTGCGACCAGCTTGAGGGTCTGCGTCAGGCCGGCGAGCAGCTGACCAGCGAAGCGGTGGAATCGGCGGAGTTTGCCGTTGTGGCCGCCGCTGCCAGCCAGGAACGCGCCGATACGGCGGACGATCTGGCTGTGGAACTGCAGCAGCGTCTGGTGGTGACCAGCCAGGAATACGGCTACCAGAACGGGGACTGCCGCGGCGCCCACCGCCTCCATCTGCGCAACCCCGATACCGGCTTTGAGATGGTCATCACCCAGTCCCCCGAGGTCTCGGAGGACGGCACGGTGCACAACCACCTGGAGACCGACATCCTCAACTACGGCACCAACAACGAGGAGAAAGGCCGGGAGATCGCCCTTGAGGCGCTGGGAAACCTGAACGGCCTCACCGTCGATCCGGTGCAGACGGTGCCCGGTTTTGAAAACCGCGTCTCTGACCAGACCCAGCGGGCCGATATGCAGACATGGGCCCGCACCGCATGCCAGAAGCTGCCCGCGCCCGTCCATCAGCAGCAGACGGCCACCGCCAGCCAGCCGCAGACGGCTCCGGCCCGCCAGCAGACAGCCACCGCCCGCCAGCGTTCCGGCTCTGTCATCTGATTTATCGGGCGGCGGCCCCGCCCGTTCGCCTTTGTCCGCCATCCGTCGGAAGGAGCATAGCCATGCTCAGTATCAACAATTCCTACTTTGATCCCATCCTCTGTACCGATGGGCACTACATCATCACCGGACGTACCAACGATCAGTTCTGCCTTGACACGCTGGAACTCACCGATATCCTGCCGGCACTTCACGCCTATCTGCGCTACGAGCAGGGCTTCGATGCGGTGTTTTTCTTCGACAGCTACAACATGCTGTATTGTATGGATCGCGCGTCCTACGCCATACTGACCGGCCGTGCCCCCGCCGCGGCCCCGGCACCGGCCCCGCACGGCGGCGCCATCAGTGCCGGCGGCCCGCTGGGCCGCCGCCGGCGCAGGCCTGCTCCGGCCCCCGCCCCGGCGCCCGGTCCGGACCCCGACCCGCAGCAGGGCAACACCGGCCCGCTCAACCTGGGACGGATGTCCATGGGGAGCGCATGGCAGCAGGTGTCCAGCATCATGCAGCGCTCCGACCAGCGCTGTGCGCTGGTGATCGCCAACGCCAACCTGATGCAGGGCGGAGAGATGCTGATGACGGAGCTCAACACCTTCCGCAGCGCCCGACACAGCGTGGTCATCTCCATCTTCCGGGAAACCACCATCCAGAACGTCAGTCAGTGGGACAACTTTGCCCGCAGCGTGCTGGAACCGCGTATGAACACCAACGATCCGGAACGCAACCGCGTCATCTCGCTGCCCAGCCCCAACTGCCGCGAAATCCGCAACCTGCTCAACCATTTCCGCATTGAGCCGTCGCCGCGGCTGCGGGTGGAACCCGGGGATATCCCTGTGCTGGGGCAGCGG
This sequence comes from Subdoligranulum sp. DSM 23681, assembly GCF_057005535.1. Taxonomy (NCBI): domain Bacteria; kingdom Bacillati; phylum Bacillota; class Clostridia; order Eubacteriales; family Oscillospiraceae; genus Subdoligranulum; species Subdoligranulum sp. DSM 23681. Next base: position 1,773,268 of record NZ_CM168050.1, read on the forward strand.
CTGGCCGAGAGCTGCGCCCGCAACAACTGGGGCCTGACGGATCTGATCACCCGCCTGACCAGTTATGCCACCCGGCAGGGCGAGATCCTCTCCCTGCGCAACTGGCGCGCCTTCATCGGCGAGGAAAACCGCCGTCCGGCCCTGGAACGGCTGGCCGCCCTGGTGGGCCAGGATACGATCAAGAACCAGATTCAGGAATGGCGCGACGACCAGCAGCGCCACGCCGCCGGACGGGCGGAGCCTGTCTCCTCCAGCCGGTTTGCGCCGCTGCCGGTCTTCAATGGCCGGCGTGGCTTCCGGCTCAATGTACGCCTCAAGGGCAGCCCCGGCACCGGCAAATCCACCATTGCCGAGCTGCTGGGGGAGATCTACTACGACCTGGGGCTGCTGCCCCAGGCCCATGTGGTCACCGCCAGCGCGGCAACGCTGGTGTCCCCCAATATCGGCGAGACCGCCCGGCTGGTACACCAGCGGGTGGAGGAAGCCATGGGCGGGGTGCTGCTGATCGACGAGGCCTACGCCCTGTACGAAAACGCCCACGGGTATGAGGCCATCACCAGTCTGGTGAACGATATCTCCGCCTACGAAGGTCAGTTTGCGGTCATCGTGGCCGGCTACAGCCGGCAGATCGACACCCTGATGCGCACCAACCCCGGTCTGGCCAGCCGTATCCCCACCGAATACATCCTTGAGGATTACGCCCCGGCCCAGATGCAGCAGATCTTCCTGCATATGGCCGAACAGGCGGACCCGCCCATCCGCATCGACAGCGCCCTGCGGGAGCGGCTGGATGATTTCTTTGAAAGCTGGGTGGGCAGCCGGGGCGAAAACTGGGCCAATGCCCGGGAATGCGTGAACCTGCTGGAGGAGATGCGCAAGCGCTGCGGCGCCCGGGAGGCCGCCGCACAGATCCAGAGCCCGGAATATACCCTGACCATCGCCGATGTGCCCGACGCCCTGAGCGACTATCTGCGTCCCCGCAGCCGCGGCCCCGCCGAGGCCCTTCAGCGCATTGATGCCATGATCGGGCTGGACAACGTCAAAAGCTTCCTGCGCACGCTGGTGCAGCGCATCCAGCTGGGCGAGAAGATCGCCTCCCCCGGCAACTTCCTGTTCCTGGGCCCTCCCGGCACCGGCAAGACAACGGTGGCCCGCCGCATGGGCGAGCTTCTCCACCTGCTGGGGGTACTGGGGCGGGACCATGTGACCGAATGCCGTGCCGCCGATCTGCTCAACGGTTCGGTACATCTCAATGAGATGGTAGAACATGCCCGAAGAGGGGTGTTTTTCCTGGATGAGGCCCATCAGCTGGCCGCCAGTGAGGAGGGGCGCGCCATTATCCGTGCCCTGGTACCGCTGATCGAGGACCCGGAGATCCACGCCGACACCTGCTTCATCTGTGCCGGATACGCCGACAAGATGCAGAGCTTCCTCGATGCAGACGCCGGCCTGAACCGCCGCTTCCCGCAGCCAAACCGTATCCGGTTTTATGATTATACCGCCGATGAGCTGACCGATATCCTGAGAGAGATGGCACAGCAGAGCGGTCAGATTCCGTCGGATGAGTACCTGCAGCGTTCGCTGGCGGCTCTGGATGCCTACCTGCCCACCCGTCCGGCGGATTTCGGCAACGGCGGCTTCATCCGCGAAACCTACCTGCCCGGTTCCATCCAGGCCCGTGCCACCCGTCTGGCAAAACAGCTCACCGGCGCGGAAGACGGCATCCCCACCGAAGAACAGCTGGCGTCCGTCACCGATGCGGAGCGCCGCACCCTCACCGCTGCGGACCTGCCTCCGCGCTTTGCCCGACTGGCCGGACCCGTCGGCCGCGTCCGCCCCGAACGCCGCACCGCCCTGCAGCGGGTGGAAGGGCTGATCGGCAAGGACAAGATCATCGAATTCGCCCACGCCCGCATCCAGGGCGAGGAAGAAGGAGAGGGCTTCCTTGACGAACAGGCGCCGGCCTCCCTGCAGTACGCCATTGTGGGGCCTTCGGGCAGCGGCCGTCACACGGCCGTGCACGCGCTGGCCGCCCTCTGGCGGGAGAGCGGTCTGCTTGAACGGGATGACGTCACCCCGGCGGGCTTCGGCGACCTGGTGGGCGAATATGTGGGCAGTACGCCCAGAAAGACCCGCGAGGTGATCGAGCGGGCACGGGGCGGTACGCTGCTGGTGGAATTCCCCAGCAGTCTGCTGCCCAAAAACAGCATGGACAACTCCTTCGGTCCGGAGGCGCTGGGAGAGATCTCCGGCGCCATGACCGCCTTTGCCGAGGACACCAGCTTTGTGCTCATCGACACCCCGGAAGGCATCGAAGCACTGTTCAAGGCACAGCCCGGGATGCGCAGCCGCCTGTCCCGCGTTTTCACCCTGGAGGACCTGCTGCCGGCCCAGATGGAGGAGATCTTCCGCCGCAAGACCGCCGACAGTTTTGAGTTCGCGCCCGATGTGGAGGATATGATGGATGACTTCTTCCTCAATTGGGTCAGCAACCGGGGCGGCCTCGGCGATGCCAGCCGCAGCTGGGGCAACGGAATGGAAATCGACAAGCTGATCGAAGACCTCAAGATCCGGTGGAAGAACAGCCAGGGAGAGACCCATATGGAAAAACAGGAAGAGAACGGCAAGGAGTATACGCTGCAGCGCCGCTACATCCAGCAGGATCATTTCCCGCCCGAGCAGCGCAAATACCTGCGCCGGACCTCTGCCGTTTCGGACAGCGCCCTCAAGGACCTGGAGGAACGGCCCGGACTGACCGGCGTCAAAGCGTCCATCAAAAACATCCGGCGCCGTATCCGCCGCCTGAAGGGCGGACGGAAAAAACCGGGCTGCTATCTGTACCTGGGCAATCCGGGCGTCGGCAAGACCAGTGTCGCCCGCCTGATGGGCGGCGTACTCAAGGCCACCGGTGTCCTCAGCCAGGGCCATGTCATTGAGCGCACCGCCCGCCAGCTCATGAGCCAGCCGGAAGAGTTTGATTCCACCCTCAAACTGGCCCGCGGCGGGATCCTCTTCATTGACGAAGCGCCCCAGCTGGGGGAAGACCTGCGGGGCCGGGAGGTCATCAAACGGCTGCTGACCGTTCTGGAGGACGATGACGTCACCGATACTACCAGCATCATTCTGGCCGGCTACCCCGGCCCCATGATGGACCTGCTCCGGCAGGACGAAGGCCTGGAAAGCCGCTTCGGGTCGGAGGACAGCCGCATCTTCTTTGAGGATTACAACGAGTCCGAACTGGTGGAGATCATGGAATACATGGCCGACCGCGCTGACAGCAACAGCGCCATCGGCGCCGTGCGTCCGCTGCAGCTGGACGAAGACTTCATCAGGGCGTCCCGGCAGGTGTTCCGGGCGGTACTGGCCCGCCATGACCAGAACTTCGGCAACGCCCGCTTTGTGCGCACCTACCTGCACGATGCCCTCAACGCCCAGCTGGAACGGCTGGACCGGGAATACGGGGAGGCGGGCGAGCCGCCGGAGGAGGCGGCAGACCGCCTGACCGGTGCGGACATTCCCGCCCGCTACCGCAGTCTGGCCGAATACCGCCGCATCTGGGCACAGCCCGATCCGGCCCGGATGGATCTGGAACAACGCACCGAGGTGACCGATGCCCGTTACAATGACGTCTGCGAGACCCTGTCCGCCAGTGTTGTGCTGCTGCAGGTCTGGAAGGACGGCCGGCCGCGGGGCAGTGCCACCGGCACCATCGTCACTTCCGATGGCCTGGTACTGACCTGCGCCCATGTGGTCAGCGAATGTGACCGCATCCGCGCCCGCATCCACTGCTCCGGCGCCCCCGGCGGCGACACCCACTGGCTGGAAACCGAGCTTCTGGAACCGGTCTGCGAAAGCTGTGACATGGCCATGCTGCGGATCCTGGGCAGCAATTTCACCCCGGCGCCCATGCGCCGCCCGGATGCGGCAAAGCCCCGCCCGGGTGAGCGGACCCTGCTCCTTGGCTACCCGCTGGGGGGCATGCTGTCCGGCAACAACATCGAACAGACCCGCATCAGCAACTTTGCCGGCGGGGTGGCCTCGATCCAGCTGGTCGGTGCCACCGAACGCTGTTACATCGACAGCACCGGCCTGCACGGCAACTCCGGCAGCCCGGTCTTTTCCCGGGAGGACGGCCGGATGATCGGGGTATTTTCCGGTTCGGTCAGGCGTGACAACGATTCCCTCGATGAACTGAACTATTTCTATCCGATCCACTATTTCTGGGAACGGTTTGCTTTGTCCCAGCCGCCCGCCGAAGAGGAGGAAACCGAAAATGGCGACGAAACATGAACTCTGTGCGGTCTGCGGCAGCGCCTTGCCCGCACTCATGGGGAACGATCAGCCCTGTATGGCCTGCGGGTTCGCCTATCCCGGCGTCCGGCAGTTCGCCGGCCGCAGTTCTCTCAGGGTCTGGCGGCAGAGCGTCGCAGACAAAAAGAAGGAGCTGCTGCGGCGGATGATCCGCTTCTGCAGCGAGACACCCCGTTTCAGACTCAGCGGCGGCAATCTGAGCCTGCTGCTGCCGGCGGGCGGACCGGCCCTGCCGGATCTGCCGGAAAGCACAAAAGGCGGATTGCTGCTGGTCAGTGCCGCCGGGAAGAATTTCCATGCAGATATCTGTCAGTATGCCGCGGCGGACAACGCGGTGCGCTGCCAGCTCTTCCTGACGCGGGACGGGCACGTCCGGGCCATGGGCGACAACACCTGCGGCCAGTGCAACACACAGGACCTGGCAGACATCCGCTTTGTGGCGGCCACTGCCGAGTGCACCTACGCCGTCACCGGGGATGGCCGGGTGTACTGGCGCGGGCAGCCGGCCTGCCGTGACACCGCCCAGCTCGATGCCTGGCGGAAAATCCGTCAGATCGCTGCGGGCTCTTACCATCTGGCGGCACTGACCAAGGATGGTCGGGTGCTCATCGCCGGCGATATGCTGGACAGCAAGGTGACCGAGGAGATCGCCGGCTGGCGGGATGTGTGCATGGTGGCCTGCGCCGGCAATGCCACCATAGCCCTGTGCCGGGACGGCAGCGTCCGTTTTGCCGGCCGTCCCGGTGATCCCCGTATCGCGGCCCGGGACTGGAAGGATATGGCCGCTGTGGCCATCGAGAGCATCTACGCCGTGGGGCTGACAAAGGACGGCAGGGTGCTGCTGGCAGGCAGCAACCCCAACCCTGACCTGGACATGGGCCGCGGGGAGGCCGCCGGCTGGGACAACGTGGTTGCGATCACCTGCACCCGTTCCGGCATCGCGGCCCTGGGCGCCGACGGCACCGTCCGTCTGGCAGGCAACATTCGCGGCCTCCGCAGCCTGTCTGCCGCCTGGAATGCCTCGGCGGAGGCGATCTACCGTCAGCTGCTCCACGGTGCCCAGCAGGTCCCGGTCTGGTAAGGCGGCTGGCAGGAACAAGCATTGCTTTGGGGACTTCCCGGGATGGGAGGTCCCTTTTTGATGTGGGTGACCTCATCACAGAAAAAAGGGCGGCGGATGGGTATACTGGTATCACAGCAAACAGAAAGCCGGGACAGGGGGCACGCGCTCTCCCGTCCCGGACAGACCATCCCGACAGGAGGCGAACAGGTATGATGAAAGAATTCTGGAAAAAATGGCGGCGGGCCATCCTTTTCACCGCGGGCGGCGCGGCGGTGGGGCTTGTTTGTTACGCGCTGGCAGGCTGCCCCACCGGGTCCTGCGCCATCACCGCCAACCCCTGGAACACCATGGTCTATACGGGGCTTATCGGACTGCTTCTTTCCGGCAGCCTGGGAGGCTGCTGCTGCAGGGGCAGCTGCAGCCGCAAACCGCCCGAATGACCGGATCAGGGAGCGGCACGCCGCCGGTGTGCCGCTCCGGAAACAGAGGTGATCTCCATGGAATTTCGTTGTGAACCCGGCCGGATCTTTGCCGCAGATGAGGCAGGAAAGCTGCTGGCGGAGGTGACCTTCCCGGAACGGGAGGGTGTTGCGGTCATCAACCATACCTTTGTGGACGGTTCTCTGCGGGGGCAGGGCATTGCCGGACAGCTGCTGCAGGCGGCAGCCGATACCCTGCGCAGGGAAGGCCGCAAGGCCAGACCCACCTGCTCCTACGCCGTGCACTGGTTTGAAACGCACCCGGAAGAGCAGGATCTGCTGGTCTGAACAAGAACATTTTATAAAAGCAGGCAGTTGCCCTTGTACGGAAGGCAGCTGCCTGCTTTCGTTGTTTCGGGGCGGCCGGCTTCCCCGGCCCGAAGATAAAAGAAAAGAGCAGCACCCATAAGGATGCCTGCTCTTGGTGAGGCAGTGGGAATTGGGACCAGCGGCTTTTCAGGTCAGTGCCCGCTGCAGTGGCCGCCGCAGCTGTGCTCGCCGCAGGAATGGCCTTCCCCGTGGTCGTGATGGTCGCAATGGGCGTCGGGGTCAAAGGTCAGCCGGCCTTCAGCCAGCGCCTGGGCGGCCTGGTCGGCGCTGCCGCTCACCCCGCCGTACAGCCGGATATTGGCGGCGGCCAGCGCCATCTGGGCACCCCCGCCGATGCCGCCGCAGATCAGGGCGTCCACGTTCAGGGCGGTCAGCACCCCGGCCAGGGCGCCGTGGCCGCTGCCGTTGGTGTCCACCACCTGGGAGGACAGAATCTTGCCGTTCTGCACATCGTAGATCTTGAACTGGGCGGTGTGGCCGAAATGCTGGAAGATCTGGCCGTTTTCGTAGGTGACTGCAATTCGCATGATGGAATCTCCTTCCGGTTTCCGGTATTGCCGGTGATACTGTTGTTTGAAACACCCGGAGACTCCGCACCCGGTGCCCTGGCCGTCGCACAGGCGGAACTCGCCGCCCTCAATGCGCAGCGCCCGCCCGTGCACCAGCATGTCCGCCAGCTTGCGGCGGGCACTTTCGTAGATTCTCTGCACGGTGGTGCGGGCGATCTGCATGGAGGCGCTGCACTGCTCCTGGGACAGTCCTTCCCCGTCAATGAGCCGGATGGTCTCGTATTCATCCACGGTGAGCACAATGGGGTCGGCGCTTTCGCTCTGTCCGGCGGGGCAGAAGGAAGCCATCCGGGGATAGTGGCAGACCCGTCTGCATTTGGTCGGTCTGGGCATGGGACATCTCCTTTGCGGTTTCTGCATCCACTATACACTTGTTTATGACATATGTCAATAATATGGGGCTTTTTATCCGGGGGCTCCTCTTTCCCGTCGCCGCATCATCCGGCACAGAAATTCATTTCTATTTTTGGGTAAAAGAAATCATTTGATTTGGTTTGTGACATGATGTGCCACAAACTAAAATCTGTGCAAAACCTATAGAGGGAGACACCATAAACTGCCATGTGAAAACAAAGCGGCCTTTTTGTGGTGCGGCTGATCTTCTCCCAGCCGGTGATACACCGATTCCGCAAAATAAACCAGGAAGGGCGTCACATCTGATACACCGCTGATCTGACGATCCTGTTCCACCTGGGTGTACGCTTTATAATACCGGGAGCGGCTTTCCTCCACAAAGCGGGACATCGGCACGAACAATGCTGATGGGTATCCCTGCTGCACCAGATACCACAAATGGAGCAGACGCGCCATCCGACCGTTTCCATTTCCTTCATTTTATCAACCTGTTTCTTACCTCATTCACATTGAAAGTCCCTGTTAATGTATGCATAGAATGATATAATGAAAATGGCTCCAAAATAAATTGCAAAAGCGTAGATAACATTTTGGGAAAAAGGGTGTAAAAAGGTGGCAATCATTTTGCCAAAAGGGTCACAATAAAGAACGGCCACCTTTTATGTGATAGCCTTATTCAACGAAACCAATATAAACAGTTGATAGACCCCCTCAGAAATTGCTGCTTTAGGGAGGATTTTCATGGAACAGAACAAAACAGGCCCTAAGTTGGCCCATCTTTCTTCAGACGGGCACCGCATACAAACTGTGCAGGAGCATCTGGAAGGTACGGCAAAATTGGCTGCCGACTTTGCCCGACCTTTCGGCGGAGAAAGTCAGGCTTGTCTGGCGGGACTTTTACATGACATCGGCAAATACAGCGATGATTTTCAGCGTCGGTTGGCAGGCGGCCCCAAGGTGGATCACAGCACAGCCGGCGCCAAAGTGGCCTTTTCTCTGCACCAACCGGAAGTGGCTTTTGCCGTGGCAGGGCATCATGGCGGTTTGCCGGACGGGGGCGGGAAAAGAGACACGCCGGAAACCCCCACCCTGTTTGGGCGACGGAAGAAGGAGGTGCCCCCCTGCGAGGATTGGCGCAGCGAGGTCACCTTGCCCGACGCGCACCGTCCGCCCTTGCCGAAAGACGGCTTTTCCACCTCCTTTTACATACGGATGCTCTACTCTTGCCTGGTGGATGCTGACTATCTGGACACCGAAGCCTTTATGAACGGAACAACGTCTGGTCGTGGCGGCGGTGAGCCGATGGATGTACTGTTGCAGCGGTTGCGGGATTATGTGGCTCCTTGGTGGAACCCGACCTCTGAGCTGAACCAAAAACGTTGTGAAATACTGCAACGGTGTTTTGAGCAGGGGAGGACGGCGCCCCCGGGACTGTTTACTCTGACAGTGCCCACTGGCGGCGGCAAGACGGTTTCTTCGCTGGCCTTTGCACTGACGCACGCCGTTGCCTACCAAAAGCGGCGGGTGATCTATGTGATTCCCTATACCTCTATTATTGACCAGACGGCGTCCGTTTTCACCCGGATTTTGGGGGAAGAAAATGTGCTGGAACACCATTCCGGCAGCGAAGCTATCATGAAGGATCGGGATACCGATGGTGCACCGTCCTCAAAAGTGCTGGCCACCGAAAACTGGGACGCCCCGGTCATTGTGACTACCGCCGTCCAATTCTTTGAATCGCTGTTTGCCAACCGTTCTTCCCGCTGCCGTAAATTACACAATCTGGCGGACAGTGTGGTGATTTTTGACGAAGCCCAGACTCTGCCGGTGGCTTATCTGCGGCCTTGTGTGGCAGCCATTGGGCAGCTGGTCCGTCACTACGGTGTGACGGCGATGTTGTGTACTGCCACCCAGCCCGCCCTGGGCCCCTTGTTTGATGAACTGGCCCCGGGTCTGTCCTTGCGGGAAATCATGGAGGACCCGGCGAAGCTGTATACCTTTTTCCGCCGGACCACCCTGCGGCAGGCAGGCGAAGTCACGGAGGAAGATTTGGCCGGACAGCTTTCTGCTGCCGGACAAGCTTTGTGTGTTGTCAATAGTCGGGCCACAGCCCAACGACTGTTCGGGATGCTACCCCGGGAGGGCTGCTATTGCCTGACAACCCTGCTGTGTCCCGCAGACCGCAAGCGCCTGCTGGCTGAGATCCGTGCCCGACTGCAAGGCGGGGCTCCCTGCCGGGTGGTAGCCACCTCGCTGATCGAAGCCGGTGTAGACCTGGATTTTCCCGCTGTATGGCGGGAGGAAGCCGGACTGGATTCTGTTTTGCAGGCGGCGGGACGCTGTAACCGGGAGGGCAAGCGCCCTGCCGACCAAAGTACTGTCACAGTGTTTCGTTTGGCCGGACAAACGGTACCCAACATAATCCTCTCCAGCACAGAGGCGGCTCGGTCCGTATTTCACGATTTTGCCGATCCGGCGGAGCCTGATGCTATCCATGCGTATTTCTCCTTGTTTCTCACCTTAAAAGGGCAGGAGGAATTGGACCGGAAGGGCATCCTGCCCGGGTTTGCCCGGGATATGGCAGGTCGGATTTTCCCTTTCGCCACTGCGGCGGAACGATTCAATTTGATTGAATCTCCTGCGGTAACGGTCTATCTGGCATTGCAGGAAAACAAAAACCTGATAGAAGCGTTGCGGGCCGGTAACTGCAGCCGCACGCTTTACCGCCGTCTGGGGCAATATGGTGTCACGGTCTATCCCCAGCATCTGGCGGCGTTGCAGGAGGTCGGGGCAGTGGAAGCTGTGGACAAGGATACCTGGATTTTGCGGGATGCTGCCCTGTACGACCGAAACACCGGCCTGTCCCTGGATGTGCCCACCGGTCAGGGGTGGATGATCTGAAAATGGAAAAAGGGCGGCAAGAGGTACCCTTGCCGCCGCTTTTCCTTAAACCACATGTAATTGTTTCTATCCACAGCTTTCGCTGACGCTTTCATTATATCTTGTGCGGCAAGAAAGTGCAATTTCCTTGTTTGCGCATTTCATACAACTTCTCTTTCAAGCATTTGGGCATATCCCTGATTCGCCGCTGGCTTTATTGACATTTTTTATGATCGAGACTATGATGAACTTGATGAGAGTAAAACACATATAATTGAAGAATGGAGGAGCTGCCATGATTCAACTGGAAGTCTGGGGGGACTACGCTTTGTTCTCCCGGCCTGAACTCAAGGTGGAACGGATGTCCTATGACGTACCCACCCCTTCAGCTGCCCGGGGGCTGGTAGAAGCGATTTACTATCATCCGGGGCTGTGCTGGCACATCGACCGTGTACATGTACTCGAACCCATCCGCTTTGTTTCCGTCCGCCGCAATGAGGTGGACAGCAAACTGCCTGCCACCGCTGCCCGTGCCGCAGCCCAGGGCGGCAAGTCTCCGCTGTATCTGGTCAGTTCCCAGTCCATTGTGCAGCGGGCTTCCCTGGTGCTGCAAAAAGTGCACTATGTCATCGAAGCCCACTTCACCATGACCGAACGGGCCGCCCCGGGGGATAACCCCGGCAAATTTCAGGATATTGTCACCCGACGGATGGAACGAGGGCAGTGCTTTCACACGCCGTATTTCGGCTGTCGGGAGTTTCCTGCCTATTTCCGTCGCTGGTCGGGCGGGCCTGTTCCTGCCATTGACGAAACCCGGGATCTGGGCCTGATGCTCTACGACTTTGATTACACCGATCCGAAGAACATCACCCCCACCTACTTCCGGGCCCGACTGGACCACGGTGTGGTGAACATGGCCGACTGTGAGGTGCTGCGATGATTCTGCAAGCATTGACCCAATATTATGAGGATCTTCTGGCACAGGGCGAAATTGCCCGACCCGGCTGGGCCGTGGCAAAAGTGTCCTGGGCGCTGGAACTGGGGGAGGATGGCGCCCTGCTGGGGCTGTTCCACCTGCAAAAGGAGGTACCCCGGGGAAAAAAGACTGCCCTGGTTCCTCAGGAACTGTTGGTGCCGCAGCCGGTGAAGCGTTCCTCCGGGGTGGCTGCCAACTTTTTGTGCGACACTTCTTCCTATCTGTTGGGGGCCGACGCTAAAGGCAAACCGGCCCGCGCCGCCGAATGTTTTGCCGCTGCTGCTGCCCTTCACCGGCAGATGCTGGAAGGAGCGCAGAGCGCCGCCGCCCGGGCCATCCTCGCCTTTTTTGACCTCTGGGACCCGGCGGCATCCCCCGCACACCCGGCCCTGCAGCAGGACTGGCCGGAGATCTGCAAAGGCGGCAATCTGATTTTCTGGTACAAAGGCCACCCCGTCACCGAGGAACCGGAAATCCGGGATCGCTGGCAGCAGGCCCAATCCCGGGTAACTGCCGACACGCCCGAAGGCCTTTGTCTGGTGACTGGCAGCCATGTTCCGCTGGCCCGACTCCATCCCAACATCAAAGGGGTGGCCGGCGCCCAGAGCAGCGGCGCGGCACTGGTTTCCTTCAATGCACCCGCTTTCTGTTCCTATGGCCATGAACAAGGCGCCAACGCCCCTACGGGTGAATATGCTGCCTTTGCCTATACCACCGCCATCAATCATCTGCTGGCCGACCGGGAACACATTCGCCGTGTAGGCGACACCACTTTGGTTTGCTGGGCAGCAGGCGGTCAGAGCGTCTATCAGGATTTCCTCATGGACGCTTTCTACGACGACGCTCCCACCGAACAGGACATCCGGAACACGCTGTTTCGATTGGCGGAAGGGCTGCCGGTGGACTGGCAGGACTATCGCCTTGACCCGGACACCCGGTTTTATATTCTGGGGCTGGCGCCCAACGCCGCCCGATTATCGGTGCGGTTTTTCTGGCAGAACAGTTTCGGCATGCTGGCTCGCAACGTGGCCCGCCATTATGAGCGGCTGGAGATCGTCCGCCCCACTTACGACAACTTCCCGACCCTGCCGATCTGGCGGCTTCTGCGGGAGACGGTAAACCTCAATGCCCGCAGCCCCGAACCCAGCCCCCGTCTGGCAGGGGACCTGCTGCTGGCCGTTCTCAACGATGCGCCCTACCCAGCCACTCTGCTGGACGGTGTGACGCTGCGTATCCGGGCCGACAAACAGGTCACCCGGGGGCGGGCTGCCATTCTCAAAGCCTGGTACCTGCGCAATTCGCAGGATGAACAACTCAAGGAGGTCATGACCGTGGAACTCAACGAACAAAGCAACTATCTGCCTTATGTGCTGGGGCGGCTGTTCTCTGTGCTGGAAGCGGTACAGCAAAAGGCCAATGGTAAAACCACCATCAAGGACCGGTACTTCAATTCCGCTTCGGCCACACCGGCCACCGTCTTTCCGCTGCTCATCAACCTGAGTCAGAAACACCTGGCCAAGCTGGACGGCGGTCTGGCCTACCATTATAACAAACGAATCACCGAACTGAACGCCCGCATCACCCGGACGCTGCCCGCCCGACTCACCTTGCCGGAGCAGAGCGCTTTCCAGATCGGCTATTATCACGAAACCCAGAAACGGTACCCCAAAAAGGAGGAACAGTAACCATGTCCGAAGCCATCCATAACCGCTATGATTTCGTTATTCTTTTTGATGTGGAGAACGGCAACCCTAACGGCGACCCCGACGCCGGCAACATGCCCCGCATCGACCCGGAGACCGGCTGTGGCCTGGTGACCGATGTCTGCCTGAAACGCAAGATCCGCAATTATGTGGAAACCGCCAAGGAGGATGCCCCCGGCTACCACATTTATATCAAGGACCAGGTGCCGCTGCAGCGCAGCGATGCCGAGGCGCTGGCCTACCTGGGCGTGCAGGGGGACCTGAAAGCGGCCAAAAAGGAGGACCCTTCCCTGGACGGCAAGATCCGGGACTTCATGTGCCAGAATTTCTATGACATCCGCACCTTCGGTGCTGTGATGACCACCTTTGTCAAGGGGGCTTTGAACTGCGGCCAGGTACGCGGCCCGGTACAGCTGAGCTTTGCCCGCAGTGTGGATCCCATCCTGCCTCAGGAAGTTACCATCACTCGTGTGGCCATCACCACCGAGGCCGACGCCGAGAAGAAGGGCACCGAGATGGGCCGCAAGTATATTGTGCCCTACGGGCTCTATCGGGCCGAAGGTTATGTGTCTGCCAACCTGGCCCGCAAGACCACCGGCTTTTCGGAGGAGGACCTGGAACTGCTGTGGCAGGCCATCCTGAATATGTTTGAAAATGACCGCAGTGCCGCGCGGGGCAAGATGGCCGTGCGGGAACTCATCGTGTTCCGCCATGATTCTGAGCTGGGCAACGCCCCTGCCTACAAGCTGTTTGACGCGGTGCAGGTTACTCGCAAGGAAGGCGTCACGGTGCCCCGCACTTACCAGGATTATACCGTCATGGTGACGGATACCCTGCCTGCAGGTGTGACCTGCCTGCGGATGGGATGATGAGCGAGGAATACCTGCTGCTGTCAGGCATTCAGCACTTTTGCTTCTGCCGCCGCCAGTGGGCGTTGATTCACCTGGAGCAGCAATGGCAGGAAAATCTGCGTACTGTCGAAGGTCACCTGGACCATGCTCGCTGCCATGACGATACCCTGCGGGAAAAGCGCGGAAATTTGCTGACGGTACGGGGAATGAGGGTGGTATCTCATACATTGCGCCTTCGCGGCATCTGTGATGTGGTGGAATTCCATGCCGACCCGGACGGTGTGCCGCTGCAAGGGCAGGAAGGAATGTGGCTGCCCTTGCCGGTAGAATATAAGCACGGCACCTCCAAGCAAAACGATGCCGACCGGCTGCAGCTCTGTGCTCAGGCCATGGCTCTGGAGGAGATGCTGGTGTGTGACGTGCCCCGGGGTGCCCTGTACTATGCCGCGGACCGACGACGGGAAATGGTGGAATTCACCCCGGAACTGCGGGAGGCCACCCGCCGTACTGCGGCCGAGATGAACGACTGTTTTGCCCGGGGGCATACCCCCAAGGTGCGGCCGGGCAAACACTGCAACGCATGTTCCTTGAAAGAAGTCTGCCTGCCGACACTCTGCCGGAAGGTAGATGCTGGCGGATATATCCGCAACCATATCCGGGAAGCCCTGAGGGAGGAAACGCCATGCGAAAACTGTTGAATACCCTCTTTGTCTTGACGCCGGAGTGCTATCTTTCCCTGGATGGGGAAACCGTAGTGGTCAACCGGGGCAAAACCGAGATGGCACGCTTTCCGTTGCATACCCTGGAAGGGATCCTTTCTTTTACTTACGCAGGAGCTTCTCCCGCCTTGATGGGGGCCTGTGCCCGGCGCGGGGTGGATCTGGTCTTTTTTAGCCCCAACGGGCGTTTCCTGGCCCGTACTGTGGGGGAAGAGCGGGGAAATGTGCTGCTGCGCCAACAACAGTACCGCGTGGCGGATGACCCTTCTATGAGCTGTCGGTATGCCCGTTGTTTTCTTCTGGGCAAAGTATACAACGCCCGCTGGGTTCTGGAACGGGCCACCCGGGACCATCCCCAACGGGTGCCGGTGGAAAAAATGAAGCAGGTATCGGCACAGTTGGCGGCAACTCTGCCTGCTCTGGAGACAGTAGTTACCCTGGAAGAATTGAATGGATTCGAGGGGGAAGCGGCCCAGCGGTATTTTTCGGTGTTCGACAGTATGATTTTGCAGCAGCGGGATGGATTTTCTTTCCACGGCCGCAGCCGCCGTCCACCGTTGGATGCTGTCAATGCGCTGCTCTCTTTTGCCTATACCTTGCTGGCACGTGAATGTGCTGCTGCGTTGGCGGGCGTTGGCCTGGACCCTTATGTGGGATTTCTTCACCGATCCCGTCCGGGCCGGCAAAGCTTGGCTCTGGATTTGATGGAAGAGCTGCGAGCTGTCTTTGCCGATCGGTTTGTGCTCTCCTGCATCAACCAGAAGATCGTGATCCCCAAACATTGCCAGCGGCAGGAAAGCGGCGCTGTTCTGCTCACCGATGCGGGGCGGAAAGCGTTTCTGGCGGCTTGGCAGAAACGCAAACAGGAGGTTCTCACCCATCCGTTTCTGGGCGAAAAGATCCCCTGGGGGCTGGTTCCCTATGTGCAGGCCCTTTTACTGGCTCGCACTTTGCGGGGAGATTTGGATGTGTATCCTCCTTTTTTCTGGAAATAGCATGAAAGAAGGGGACTTATGCTGGTATTGATCACTTATGATGTCAACACCGAAACTGCGGCCGGACGCAAACGCCTGCGTAAGGTGGCCAAAGCCTGCGTGGATCACGGACAGCGGGTGCAGAACTCGGTGTTTGAATGTCTGCTGGATGCTGCCCAGTATGCACAACTCAAGGCCCAGTTGGCAGACCTCGTCGACCCGGAGCAGGACAGTCTGCGTTTTTACCGGTTGGGAAACCAGTATAAAAGTAAAGTGGAGCAGCTTGGAGTTTCTCCCAAATGGGCACAAGATGATCTTTTGCTCTTGTGATGCTTATGGTGCGAAAGGGCAGCTCTCAGAAATCCACCGGGAGGTTCGCACCTGAAACAACAGGCAAATCAAGATGTTTTTGGATTGTTCTTTTACTACTTCGGCATAATTTATGGCTATAGAAGAAAATTTTTGATGTTTTGATGCAAAAGTGAAAGCAGTTTTTGTACACTTTTGCTGTCGCCCTCCGCAAGGAGGGCGTGGATAGAAATTTGAGCAGACCTTCAAGAACGACGCCACTTCCTTGTCGCCCTCCGCAAGGAGGGCGTGGATAGAAATCAGACGGCGGCGTCTTTCGGCCAGGAACACTCCCCGGTCGCCCTCCGCAAGGAGGGCGTGGATAGAAATAGCGTAGTCAAGCCCCACCGTGCAGGTCCATCCGGCCGTCGCCCTCCGCAAGGAGGGCGTGGATAGAAATAAGGCAGCAGATAAACGGCAAGAATCCATTGTCAGGTCGCCCTCCGCAAGGAGGGCGTGGATAGAAATCTGCCTGGTGCACCAATACCAGGACGCGGTCCGGCGTCGCCCTCCGCAAGGAGGGCGTGGATAGAAATAAGGAACAGGCCGCCAGCGCCAAGCCGTCGGACGTCGCCCTCCGCAAGGAGGGCGTGGATAGAAATGTGGACACCACCGCCCGATTTTTGATGCGGTACGGCGTCGCCCTCCGCAAGGAGGGCGTGGATAGAAATTGGAGTGCGTTTACCATGCATTATTCCAACATGCGGTCGCCCTCCGCAAGGAGGGCGTGGATAGAAATCCTTGTCCGTATAGATACAGATATCCGATACCGCGTCGCCCTCCGCAAGGAGGGCGTGGATAGAAATCGATAACAAGACCGCGTGACCCCACTAAAGGAGGGTCGCCCTCCGCAAGGAGGGCGTGGATAGAAATCGGCGAAGAACGCAGCGAAACCGGAAGTCGCAGATGTCGCCCTCCGCAAGGAGGGCGTGGATAGAAATCCTATCAGGTGTGTTCCACGCGGAACCTGACGACGGTCGCCCTCCGCAAGGAGGGCGTGGATAGAAATCACGACAATCGGCTGGAATACGGCAGCTTCGAGATGTCGCCCTCCGCAAGGAGGGCGTGGATAGAAATCGACCTGGCAAATGTTCCAGCAAAATGTCGGGCAGGTCGCCCTCCGCAAGGAGGGCGTGGATAGAAATCACGACTTAAACCTGGACTGGATTCTGGACGAGCTGTCGCCCTCCGCAAGGAGGGCGTGGATAGAAATCGGCCTGCAGGTCAGATTGTAGTTTGTCAACTTTGCGTCGCCCTCCGCAAGGAGGGCGTGGATAGAAATGGTTGCTGACGGCAAGCGACGTCGGGACCCCTGCGTCGCCCTCCGCAAGGAGGGCGTGGATAGAAATTTTTGGCTGTCTGCCTTTTGGTTGTTGCTATTCGTGTCGCCCTCCGCAAGGAGGGCGTGGATAGAAATAAAGATTGTTAATATTGTATATTGCTCCCACCCCCCGTCGCCCTCCGCAAGGAGGGCGTGGATAGAAATACCTGTGTTTTTCTGTTTGCCGGTGGCGTGGTCGGGTCGCCCTCCGCAAGGAGGGCGTGGATAGAAATCTTCTGATCGCTGACCCGGATATTTCCTTGCCTGCGTCGCCCTCCGCAAGGAGGGCGTGGATAGAAATTGGTGCCAGTTGATGGAGCGCCTCTTAATCAACCTGTCGCCCTCCGCAAGGAGGGCGTGGATAGAAATGATGTTTCTAACGTGGCAGATTTACAGTCTGCTGGTTGCCTTCCACACAGACGAATTGTAAATTCCTTCCAAGCCATCACATATGGTGCACTCTTATCCGAAAAGGGAAATATGTGATTCAAAGGGAAACACTTTAAGTTATGTGCTCAGATGTCCTTCAGAACTGCTTCCAGCATGGTTATAAAAGCCTCATCCTGCTCCCTCGTGCGTTTGGCGGGCTCTTTCGGGTGTTTGCCGGCACGGAGGAGTTTTTTGTTTTCATGCCGACGGGCCAGCAGAGCGTCAATATTCTGGGCCGTGTACTCAAGACCGTTCTGGTTGAGCACCCGGGCCCGTCGGGCCAGACACATACTGGCAAGCCCATAGTCCTGGGTAACGACAATATCTCCCGGCTGTACCCGGTTAACCAGAGCAAAGTCCACACTGTCAGTTCCCTTGTCAAAGACCAGCGTCTCGGCGCCCTCACGCTCAATGCGATGGGCTGTATCGCACAGGATTTTCACCGGCACGCCGTGGGTCCGGCCGATTCGCACCGTCAGGTCCACCACCGGGCAGCCGTCTGCGTCAATCAAAATCGTTGGCATCCTGATTTCCTTTCCGCCGCCGTTGATCGGCGTCTTTTTGTTTGTATTGTAGCAGTTTTATGCCTCTCTTTTCTATGCTTTTCGAGAAAAGGAGCAGTGAATCTTAATAAGATTTACTTTTTCTGAGTGAATAGGAAATGTCAGCAGAGAGTGAATCATAGCAGGATTCACTCTCCCAGCTGGATTTTCCCACCTACTGGGAGGCAAGGGGCCCAATCTGCTGGCAGATGCTTTTGCTAGCATAGCGTTTGGATATCCAAACGCAAATTTGGGGGATCTCCCCAAACCCCGTTGCGCTGCCGCAGCCCGACAACCGGAAGGTGTACATCAGCAAAGAGATGTGCAAGCTGTTGAAAGCGTGGAAGCAGGAATGTACTTGGCAGATGGAACAGGCAGAAGGGCAGACCCTGACGGAGGAAGAAACCCTCTTCCGCCAGCCGAGCGGCGATCCCATGGTGCCCACGACCTTTACCTTCCGTTTCAAGAAAATCCTCAAGGAAAACGGATTGCCTCAAAACTTATCTGTCCAAAGCCTGCGCCATACCAACGCCAGCCTGCTCATTGCCCAGGGCGTGGATGTCCGCACCGTTGCAGGACTGCTTGGTCACTCCCAGCCCAGTACCACACTGGATATCTATGCCCATGCCTTTGATAAAACCAACTGAGAGGCACAGGAAAAGCTGGGAAAGGTGATGGGGTTATAAAACGACATACATAAAACGGCACGGACCGAAGTGTTCCTTCGATCCGTGCCGCTTTTGGTTTTCAATCTTCGATATGCCAGATTTCCTTCAACCTCCGCACAGTGAAGTTCCACTTGTCGGTTTGCGGACGGCAAACAGTGTTCTGGTTGCCGAAGAAGCCGGTTTCTTTCACGGCATGGGTGGCCGGCACAGTTTTCAGCCAGCGCACCTTCACCATATATTCTGCCTTTTCGGGGTCATCGGCGTGGTAAAGGTACTGCCCTTGGAGCGGCAGTTCCTTCAGCCCTTTTTCTTCTCCATCCACCAGGAAGTGCATCTCTTTGGCCGGTGTGGACGGTTCTTCCACAATGCCTACGCCTACGAATCCGGTTTGGGGGATGTTGACCCACACACGGTCACCGGGCTCCAGCATATTCAGCGTCTGGCTGTACCACGAACCGCCACCACCGGAGATGAAGCCATACTGCTGGGCATCCTCCCACCGGCGGGAACCCGCCCCAAAGGAGACATAGTACTCACCGTTCCATTTCCCGGTGGTCTTGACCGGGGCAGGGGCTTCCTCGGCATCCTCCGCAAACCAGGCACGGCTGATGAACCGTTTGTCGTCGTAGCTGAAAATCCGGAAGAACAGAATGTTGATATCCACCATATAGGTGTTGCGCAGATAGGTGATGATCCGCTCGGTGCTGCTGTCCATATCGGTGGCAACCAGAACCATCTTGACGTTCTGCTGATTGATGATTTCCTCATCCAGTTTCACGCCATACTTTTCCTGGAAGGCTTCGTCCAGATTCTGCTCCTTCTGCAGCCACTTCCTGGCATAGCTCAGATATGTGTCAGCTACCACTGCCGGGGTGAATTCTGACACCGAGGCGGCATAGTCGATAGCCTGTGCCGTAACTTCTCTGGGGGTCAGTTCTTTTTTCAGTTCCACCACGATCAGGTCGCCATCCTGGTCCATGCAGAGCAAATCCAGTCTCTTTCCGGAGGGCATGGTGATCTGACGGCCGATCACCAGCCAGTTGGGATTGAGCAGTTCGATGTGGGCATAGAGCAACCCTTCCAGTTCTGCCTCGTCCTTCAGTTTGGCTGCCTGCAACGGCTTCTGGTCATCCAACGACCAGACAATTTGCGAAATGGCCATAACATTATTCCTCCAGTGCGGAATCTTATAATTTCTATTATACAAGAATCGCTAATTTCGTACCAGCCCAAAATACTCATTCCTATTCGCAAGTATGGCCGATGCCATAAAAATAAAAGAGCAGCATCCACAAAGATGCTGCTCTTGGTGCGGCTGACAGGATTCGAACCTGCGGCCTTTCGGGTCGGAGAACTGTGATAGACGGGAAAATGCGATGATACAGCGCCGGAAATTGTGTGGTGTGCACAACTTCCGGCGCTGTATGTGGTGGTTATAAAAGAATGTTGGGACGTAAAAAACGACACACGGAACCGGATGGGAAGAAAACACGGCCAAATGGTGGTCAGCCAGTAGTCTATCCGATCCGCTTTTCTTGCCATCCTTCTGCCGTCTGATCGGCTACCATGGCGGATTGATTTTGCTTCGGTTTAAGAATTGTGTGAGCATTGGGGTACAATCAGTTTTTCAAGGCTGACATGCCAGAAACTATTAGAAGTAAGAAGAGCGTGGTTCACACTGTGCACCGCCTGAAACGAAGAGTTGGTTGGCGAGAATAAGGAGGCGGGTTTTGGAGGGGAGAGGTTGCGTGAATCATCCCAAATGGGAGAAGGAAGCTGGGAGAGAGCCGTTCCACTGAGGCAGCAGTGGAGCGGAGTAAGAATCGCCTAGTTCCATCAGGCCGCGAGCTACCAACCCGGCAAAACGGACTGCGCCTTCATAGCGCAGATGGGTATCATCGGCAAGGCCGTCCGGATAGGCGGGGTACAGCCCGGGGGCTAGGTGCATATACAGGGAAAGGCTGTTTTCGGGTCCCATTGCCCCGACCAAAGTTGCGCTTTCCCGGGTCAGGTCGATGAGGGGCAGATGTTCCCGTTCTGCCAGACGGCGGGCTGCATCCGGCCAGGGACCATGGGTGGGCAGCAACCGACCATCTTGGAAGCGGCGTCGGACCAGCGGGGTGATGAGCACCGGCAGGGCGCCCCGGTCCAGGGCGGTGCGGGCATAGGCCAGAAGGTTGGCGGCGTAGGTTTCGGGGGAGGTGAACCGGCTGGGATCTTCCTTCTTTTCGTCGTTGTGGCCAAACTGGATCAGCAGTAGATCCCCGGGACGCAGTCCTGCTTCCACCGGGGCAAAGAGTCCTTCCTCCCGGAAACTTTTGGTGCTGCGGCCGTTGCGGGCATGGTTGTGCACCGGGATGCCGGGGCGCAGATACAATTCCAGGACCTGCCCCATTCCACACTGGGGCCAGGTGTCGATCCGGTTGTGCTGTACGGTGGAATCCCCGATCCACCAGATGGCTTGCGGCTGGTTTTGCATGGGAGGAACTCCTTTCGGCAGAGGCTGCCTTGACTGTGAACGGTTTTATTATACCCTGATGCAAAGGGGGCGGGCAAGTGTCCGCTGACCGGAACGCAAAAAGGTTCCTTGTTAAAAAAAGAACGTAAAAACGAATAATGTGAAGAAGTGTTCCCTGCCGGGTGAAGAAATGTTCCCTGGGAACTGCCGTGAAACGGTGGCGGGGAAATAGGCTTTATGTTATACTGAAATGCACAGTTTTGGGCAATCAGCAGAAAAGGAGAGGATCGTGTTGGCATTCCGGCCGAGAAAAGCAACAGGTTCCCCCGGGGCTTTCATTCCGGGGCGGCTGCGCCATGCACTGCGGGAAAATTCGGTAATCCGGTTCCTTCTGGCACATCTGCTGACGCTGGGGATTGTCATGATCATTTGTGCCAGCGGATTCCACAGTGCGTTGGATATTGTCCGGCAGGATATTCTGGAAAGCAGCGGCTTTGCCATGGAACAGGCGGTGGATGCGGTGACCAACCGGCTGGTCACCCTGCGCATCATCGGGCTGCAGGTCATCAACACCGACAGCATCCGGGAACTGGGAAGCAGTTCCCCCCAAGACAGTAATTATGCCTTCCTGGCCCAGCGGGCGGTCAAGGATTATACCGAATATCTTCTGTATCACGAAGAAGCCCTGGACCAGAGCAGTTTTTTGTATTTTCAGAATCTGGACAGAGTCCTGTACCGGGGCAGTGTTTATCGGCCGGGGGTGTTCCGCCAGTATCTGGACAGCTGGAATATCGATGATGCCCAGTGGCAGACGCTCAGCACCTGCACCGATCCCTACCCCCGCTTCTGGGGCAATGAATCGGGGGACCTGTACTACATCTTCCCCTGCACACTGCCGTTTCAGGGGCAATATCTGGGAGCCTTGTACTTTCGGATCGGTCACGATGAAATACGGCAGCAGTTTTCCTTTTTGGAAGAGTACAAGGACTATACCCTGCTGGTCTGCGACGAAAACGGACAGCTGGTGTACAGCGAAGATCGGCTGGGGCTGACAGAAACCACGCCGGTAAGCCACTGGCTGGAGAAGGCCGAAGCCCGGCAGGAAGGCAGCAACCTGATCTGGACCGTCAAAGCCGATGAACGGCTGGGGCTGTGGATGGTCCTGGTGCTTCCTGAACAGGAGGCCATGCGAAAACTGACGGCATTGTCCATCCAGACTTTGGGGCTGACCCTTCTGGCGGGCATACTGGGATGCCTGATCTCTCTGTACTTCTCCCTGCGCAGCGGCCGTCCGGTGAACGCGATGGCCCGGGCTCTGCGCAGAACGGAGGAAGGGCTGAGCGCGGACCTGGACCATATCGGTGACGCGGTGCGCCGCCTTCTGGAGGACAACAAAAACCTTCAGCTTCAGAAAGAACAGGCAAAACCGGCACTGCGCAAGGCGTTTTTCCACGATCTTCTCAAATCCGACTTTGTTTCTCGAAGTGAGATGGAGTATATGGCCGGCAGGGCGGGGCTTTCCCTCACCGGCGGCACTTACTGCGCGGCGGTGATGCGGCTGCACCCCCAGATCGATATTGACGCAATCGACGGGCAGACAGTGGAGGAGGCCCGGATCCTGCAGCAGGCGGTCAGCGCCGAAATCGACGCCCGGTGTGCCCGGGAGGTCTGGTCGTACAAGCGCAGTACCCTGATCACACTGTATATCTTTGATATCAAAAACCAGGAACCCCTTTTGCAGATCCTGCGGGATGTGGTGGACTGGCTCCATCGCAATTATCAGGTGGAAGCCTGCTGGGGTGTCAGTACGCCTTGCACCGACCTGATGGATTTCTGGAAAAACAGTGAGGAAGCCAGCGCTGCCCTGCGTGAAAACGACGGCAGCGACCCGGTTGTGGTGTACAGCTGTGCCCGCAAGGTGGATGACCTGTACTATCTGCCCTATATTGTGGAAGATCGCCTGGTACAGGGGCTGCGGTCCGGGGACGGTGCCGCTGTGGAAACTGTGCTGGGGCTTCTGCAGCAGGAAAACTTCGTCCGCCGGAATCTGGGACGGATCCAGTTCCAGCGCTTCAGCCGGCGCATTGTGGAGATCCTGGCTGCCCGTATGGAGGTGGCCGCGGAGGAAAGTCCCGAACTGACCGAACTGAACCGGCTGGCCTTTGCCTTCCACGGTGACTGTGAACCTTATTTTGAAGCCCTCAACAGCCTGTGTCATGCGCTGTGTGAAGATACCGTCCGCCAAAAGAGCGCCCGGCGCAGCGAAAATGTCCGGGCCATTGAGGGGTACATCCAGACGCATTACCGGGACCCCAACCTCTGTCTGGCCATGGTCAGCGCGGAATTCGGCCTTTCGGAAGGATATCTGTCTTCCATATTCAAGAAGGAGACCGGCATCAACTTTGCCGAATATCTGGAACAGCTCCGCGTCAAGGCGGCGCGGGTCCTGCTGGAGGACGGTACCAAGGTCACCGATGTTTCCCATATGGTGGGATATAACAGCATTCAGTCTTTCCGCCGTGCCTTCAAGCGGGTGATGGGCGTCAGCCCCAGCGAATACCGCCGCTGAAAGAAAAGAACGATACAACATAGAATGCAGGGAACCGTTTTTCCACAGGAACAACGGTTCCCTTTTTTTGGCATGGAACAGATGGCATCATGCGGGCAGCCGCCCCTTTTTCGTCGGCCCGGGCCGTGGTATGGTGGAAACAGCGAAGGCCGGCACCCCAACCCAGCCGCCTGACGAAATGAAGAAAGGAGCCTTTTCCTATGCCAACCCTGATAAAGGCAAGCGCAGCAAAGGAAGAACGCATCGGTCTTTCCACCTGGCAAAAGGTCAAAAAGTACCGCGCCTTCTATGTTATGTTCCTGCCGCTGCTGATCTGCCTGGTCGTTTTTTCCTATCTGCCGATGGTCGGCGTGTTGTATGCCTTCACCGATTACACCCCCTTCAAGGACCCATCTTTCGTGGGACTGGCCAACTTCAAAAAACTCTTCAGCCAGGCCGGATTCTGGCAGGCATTCTTCAACACCCTGCAGATCAGCACCTTGAAACTGATCTTCAGCATGGCGTGCAGCATCCTGCTGGCCCTGATGCTGGATGAGATCCGTTGCAAGTGGTTCAAAAAACTTTCCCAGACCATTCTGTATATCCCGCACTTCATGTCCTGGGTCGTGGTGGCGTCCATCTTCACCATGTTCCTTTCCCCCAAAAACGGCCTGATCAACGGTGTGATCGAGCTGTTCGGCGGTACGCCCATTTATTTCCTGGCTGACGAAAACTGGTGGCGTCCGGTGTTCTACGTCATCTCCTGCTGGAAGGAGATCGGCTGGGGCACCATCATCTATATGGCCGCCCTCTCCTCGGTGGATATGGAACAGCACGAGGCGGCCATCATTGACGGTGCCACCCGGCTCCAGCGCGTGATCCATCTGACCCTGCCGTCCATCTCCGGCACCATCGTGACGGTGTTCATCCTGAACCTGGCCAAGGTCCTGAACCTCTTTGACCCCGTGTGGGTACTGCAGAACGCCATGGTCATCAATGTTTCGGATGTGTTGGAAACCTATGTCTACCGCATGGGTATTTCCGGTTCCCAGTACGGTCTTTCCACGGCAGCCGGTCTGTTCAAATCGGTGATCTCGGTGGTGCTGGTCACCGTTGCCAACAAACTCAGTAAAAAGATCACCGGCGAGGAGGTATTGTAAATGGGTCTCAATTCCAAGGAGCGGTTCTCTTTTGCCAAAGGCTACCGGGGCCGGACTCTTTTCCTGATGTTTGACTTTGCCCTGCTGGGCGCGCTCATGTGCATGATGGTGCTGCCCCTGATCAAGGTTCTGGTGGATTCGGTGGACCCCACCAGCTATGGTGTCCGCCTGATTCCCCGGGTGGTGGATTTCAGCGCCTATGAGATGATCGTGCGCAACTCCACCCTGTACCAGCCTTTCCTGGTTTCCATCTACACCACGGTGGTGGGCACCATCTTCGGTCTGCTGGTCACCACCATGGGCGCCTATGTGCTGATCCAGAAAGATATGCCCGGCCACCGGCTCATGGGCAAGCTGGTTCTTGCCACTATGCTGTTCAACGGCGGCCTGATCCCCACCTACCTGACCATCAAGAACCTGGGCCTGATGAATAATATGCTGGCCGTCATCGTGCCCTGCAGCGTAGGCGCTTACAACACCATCCTGATGAAGAGCTTCTTTGCCTCCATCCCCGGGGAACTCTTTGACTCCGCTGCCATTGACGGTTGCTCGCCCTTCGGCGCGTTCTGGCGGATCATGCTTCCCCTGTCCAAGCCGGCACTGGCTTCGGTGGGCCTGTTCATCGCCGTGGGTCTGTGGAATGAATACATGCACTTCATTCTCTATATCACCGACCCCGAATGGCAGAACTTCCAGGTGAAGGTTCGTTCCCTCATCCTGGAGGACGGTTTGTCAGGTACATCCATCACCCTTTCACAGGAAATGCTCAAATCCGCCACCGTGGTTGTGGTTGTGGTGCCGTTCCTGCTGATCTATCCCTTCGTCCAGAAGTATTTCACCAAGGGCGTGACCCTGGGTGCCGTCAAGGGATAACCCTCTGTTTGGTATTGCGGCGCAGCGCAAACGCCGTGTACAATAGAACCAATCGACCCCATAGAAGGAGGAAAACCAACGATGAAAAAACAAATCGCAATGCTGCTGGCAGCGGCCAGCTTTGCCACCCTGCTGGCGGGCTGCGGCGCTTCCGGCACCACCTCGTCCGAAGGTGCCGCGGGTTCCACCGGCTCTGCCTCGGCTTCCGCCGAGACTGCCGGCAATGCCTATGAAAATGCCGCCAAGCCGGAATCCATTACCTGGTGGGTCCACGACGGCATGAAGCTGGAAGAAGGCACCGACCTGTGGGTCGAGGAATTTGAGAAAAAGACCGGCATCGGCATGGACCTGCAGATCATCGACAACAACGAATACTACACCAAGCTGGAACTGGCCTATGCTTCCGACACTGTCCCCGACACCTTTGACCTGGACGGTGCTCATCTGGGCACCTACGCTGCGCAGGGGGCCATCGCAGACCTCACCGATCTGGTGAAGGAGAGCGGCCTGTACGATAAGATCGACCCCGCGCTGTGGGATTCCCTGACCCTCAACGGCCGCATCTACGGCGTTCCCCGCGAAGTTCCCTCCGCCTGCGTGACTTACGTCCGTAAGGATTGGCTGGATCGCCTGGGCATGGATGTTCCTACCACCTACGATGAATTCATCGAGATGCTGACCCGCTTCAAGAACGAGATCCCCGAATGCACCGTTCCCTACACCGCTCCCGCCATGGAGAATGTGAACATTGCCCAGAATATGGCTGAGTTCTTCCAGGGCGCCACCCTGGATTACACCAAGGTGGACGGCGTCTGGGTTGACGGAATGGCACAGGACAACATGGTGGAAGCCCTGCAGCGTGTGCAGGATGCGTATGCCGCCGGCCTCATCGACACCGAAGTGGTCACCAACACCACCAGTGCCTGCCGTGACGAATGGTATTCCGGCGGTGTGGGCGTCTTCGCCTACTGGGGCGGCAACTGGGGTGAGACCCTGACCAGCCGCGTCAAGCAGAATGTCCCCGAAGCCGAAGTCGTGGCCATTCCCCCCATCGAGGGTGCCACCTACCTGTACAGCGCTCCCTCCGTTCAGGTCATCTCCTCCAAGCTCAGCGAAGAAGAGATCGCTTCCATCTTCAAGTATTTCATCGAGTATGCCCATGACGGCGCCGAAGGCCAGGTCCTCTTCCAGAGCGGTGTGGAAGGCGTCCACTGGGTCCAGGACGGCGACAAGCTGGTTCCTCAGCCCAGCCTCTCCAACCCTGAAGAAACCTTCCGCAAGGCCTGGATCACTCCCTGGATGAGCACCAACCCCCTCACCGTCACCGACAAGAACATGGACCTTGAACCTGCCATCACCGAGTCTCTGGCTGTGGTTGACGCCTATGCCCAGCCGCTGTATGTCTTCCCGGTGTCCGAGACCCGTACCATGATCAATTCGGATCTGACCACCACCCGTCTCAACGTCTTTGCCCGCGTCATGATGGGCCAGATGTCTCCTGAGGAAGGTGTGGCCGAATACAAGGCCCAGGCGGAAGCTCTCGGTGTGTCCACCGCGCTGGAGGAAATGAACGCCAACAGCTGATCACCAACTATTCTCTGTCCTCTGTGTGATAACGAAGGAGGGGAGCGGGAGCTTTCCCGTTCCCCTCTTTCATTTTGTCTGCCGGGCCCCGCCTGGTGAAAGGAGAAACCATGACCATTGATCTGACACAGTTTGCCCCCGAAAAAGGGGCGCACTGGACCCAAGCCTTTGCCGCTGCGCTGGAAGCCCTGCGTCCGGAGGGCGGTGTGCTTCGGGTGCCCGCAGGCCGCTATGAAACCGGTCCTGTACGCCTGTTCTCCCACACGGAACTGCGGCTGGAACCGGGGGCGGTCATCGCCTTTGTGGCGGAGCCGGAAGCCTTTCCGCTGCAGGAATGCCAGTATGAAGGGCGGATCACCCGCCGCCCCCAGCCCTGCCTTTCCGCATTCGGGGCGCAGGATGTGGCCGTAACCGGGCAGGGTGTTATTGACGGCGGCGGTGCCGGCTGGTGGGCTGCGCACCGGGCCGGGACCCTACAGCATGGACGGCCCTACCTGCTGCATTTTGAGGACTGCACAAGGCTGCGCATCCAGGGCGTACACTTGCAGAACAGCCCTGCTTGGACGGTCCATCCGCTTCGCTGTGCGGATGTGATCATTCGGGACATCTCCATCAGCAATCCCTACGATTCCCCCAACACGGACGGCATCAATCCGGAAAGCAGCCGGGATGTGCGTATCCTGGGCTGCCGGGTGGATGTGGGGGATGACTGCATCACCCTTAAATCCGGTACCGAGGATACCCCCGCCCCTGCCCCCTGCGAGAATATCGTCATTGCGGATTGCTGCCTGGTCCATGGCCATGGGGGCATTGTCATCGGCAGCGAGATGAGCGGCGGTGTACGCAATGTGACTGTGACAAACTGTGTCTTTACAGGCACTGACCGAGGAATCCGCATCAAGACCCGGCGCCGCCGGGGCGGTCGGGTGGAAAATCTCCGCTTCTCCAATCTGGTCATGGACGGCGTGCTCTGCCCCTTTGTCTTCAACATGTATTACTGCTGCGGTACCAGGGAAGAAGACCGTTGGGTATGGGAAAAGACCCCCTATCCGGTGGACGGCGGCACGCCCTTCTTCGGCAATATCAGCATCAGCGGGGTCACTGCCACCGGGGTGCGGGCTGCGGCCGGTTTCTGCTGGGGGCTGGCGGAAAGCCCGGTGCGGGGGCTGTCCATCCGGGACTGCCGCATTGAGATGGAACCCGGTGCGGAACCGGGGGTGCCGGCCATGATGGGCGGCTTGGAAACGGTGAGCGGCGCAGGATTCATGCTGCGCAATGCCCGGGAACTGCTGGTGGAGGGTGTCACCGTGATCGGACACCGCGGTCCCGCTTTTGACGCTGACCAAACCGTGACGGGAAAACTGCCCGAATAAAAGGAGAAAGCCATGCTGTACAACTGTGTGAACAAAGACTGCTATGAAAATCCCGTGCTGGAGATGGACTACTCCGACCCGGATGTGATCCGCGTGGGGGAGGACTATTACCTGGTCTCCTCCAGCTTTACCTACCTGCCCGGTGTGCCGCTGCTCCATTCCCGGGACCTGATCCACTGGGAACAGCTCAGCTGGTGCCTGCCCCGTCTGCCCTTCGCCCGGTATGACCTGCCTGCTCACGGCTGCGGTAGCTGGGCACCGTCCATCCGGTACCATGAAGGGCGGTTCTACGTCTTTATTCCGCTGCCTGACGAGGGAATCTTTGTGGTCACCGCCACCGACCCCCGCGGCCCGTGGAGCGAACCCCACTGCATCCGCGAAACGGTGGGCTGGATCGACCCTTGCCCCTTCTGGGATGAGGACGGGAACGCCTATATGGCCCACGCCTTTGCCAACAGCCGCTGCGGCATCAAGCACCGTATCGATGTCTGCCGCATGTCGCCCGATGCTTCCCGCCTGCTGGATGACGGCGTTCAGGTCTACTGCAATCCCCAGCTGCATCCCACCATGGAAGGCCCCAAAATGTACAAGCGGGAAGGATACTATTATATCTTTGTCCCGGCGGGCGGGGTGGCCACCGGCTGGCAGACAGTCCTGCGCAGCCGCAGCCCGCTTGGTCCCTATGAGGCCAAGGTAGTGCTCCACCAGGGGCTGAGCACGGTCAACGGACCCCATCAGGGCGCATGGGTCACGACCCCGGAAGGCGCAGACTGGTTCTTCCATTTCCAGGATGCCGGTGTCCACGGGCGTATCCTTCACCTGCAGCCCATGTGCTGGGTGGACGGCTGGCCGGTCATGGGCCGTGATCGGGACGGGGACGGCATCGGGGAACCGGTGGACAGCTGGCCTTTGCCTCTGCCCGCTGCCCTGCCGCAGCATCCGCTTCAGCCGGATGACGGCTTTGAGGGCCCCGACCTGGCGCTGTGCTGGCAGTGGCAGGGGAATCCCCGGCAGGAATGGTACCGGGTGGAGAACGGGCTGCGGCTCTTTATGCCGCCCTGTGCCCGGGGAGAAAGCCTGTTGTGGTATATGCCCAATGTTCTGACCCAGATCGCGCCTGCAAAGCAATACACCATGCGCACCACCCTGACCCTGGAAGACGGGGAGGATGGGGATGAGGCCGGACTGACGGTGATGGGGCACCGCTATTCCGCTCTTTCCCTGCGCCGCACGGGGGGAGAATACCGACTGGTTTTGACCCGGGGTCTTGTGACCGAGCGGACCGCCCAGGGAGTGGCGGTGGAGCAGGTGGCGGCGGAACAGCCTTTCCGGGGCAACACCGTATCCCTGGAACTGCGGTTTGACCCCGATGGTATGGTGCGCTATGCCTGGGCCATCCCCGGGACCACCCCCACCGTGATCGGTCCTGCCTGCCCGGCGGACAAATCCACCTGGTCGGGGGCACGGCCCGGCCTGTTTGCACGCAATCACCTCAACCGTCCTACCTCCGGCAGCGCCCGGTTCGACGGCGCCCGGTTCGGAATCTGAAAGGAGCCTGCGATGGAAGTACAACAGTATGTGGAACGTCTGGAAACCGGCCGGCCGGAACTGGCCCGGGAATGGCTGGCAGCCCATCCCGCCGTTATGAATGCGTCGGATGACCAGGGCGTTCCGGTGGTGCTCCGCGCCATGGAAACCGGCAGCGAACCCCTGATCCGGTATCTGGTGGAAGATACCGTGACCAAAGTGGCCGTTCGTGACCGGGATGGGGCCGGTGTGCTGCATTATGCGGCGCGGCGGGGCAGCCCTTCCCTGTTGGCCTACCTGGTGGAACGCCTGGGGTTTGATCCCCTGGAAAGCGACGGCCATGGCGAAACTCCACTGGAAACCGCCCGCCGGTTCGGCAACGCTGCTGGGGAAGCCTATCTGACAGCGGCAGCCGGTTTCGGGGCGGAAGAGGGCTTCAAAAACCCCGTACAGCCCGGATTCATGCCGGACCCGTCCATCGTGCGTGTGGGGGAGGATTACTATATGGTCAACTCCTCCTTCACCTGGTATCCGGCCCTGCCCATCTCTCATTCCCGGGACCTGGTCCACTGGGAGCGGATCGGCTATGTCTTTACCCAGGAAAATGCCCCCGGTCTGCTGGAAGGACTGGACAGCGGCCACGGGCTTTGGGCGCCGGACATTTCTTTCCAGGACGGGCGTTTTTATGTGACGGTGACCCTGCGCCGCAACGACAATGACCCCCATCCCCGTGCCCAGCTTGTTACCAGCGCAGCCCGGCCGGAGGGACCTTATGACCCGCCCGCCGTACTGGAAATCGACGGCATCGACCCTTCCCTTTTCACCGATGATGACGGAAGCCGGTATATGCTGCTCAACCGGGGTGCGCGGCTGGTGCCCCTCAGCGCCGATGCCCGCACCGCGCTGGGCCCGACGGAACTGATTTGGGGCGGGCAGGACCATCGGGCCAGCGAGGGACCCCACATGTTCAAGAAGGACGGGTGGTACTATCTGCTGCTGGCCGAAGGCGGGACCGGTATGGGCCACCATATCACGGTGGGGCGCAGCCGCCATCTGCGCGGCCCCTACGAGCGGTGCCCCCACAACCCGGTGCTGCAGCAGCGGGACCCTGCGGCGCTGCTGCAGAAATCCGGGCACGGTGATTTTGTGGAAACCCAGGCGGGAGACTGGTGGGTGGTATACCTTTGTGCCCGCCCGGTGGATGGATTCTCCCCCCTGGGCAGAGAAACCGGCCTGGACCCGGTGAGCTGGACGGCTGACGGTTGGCCGGTGGTGAACCGTGGCAGGGGACCGTCGGCGCTGCAGCGCCGCCCTGCGCTGCCGTTCTTTGAGCCTGCTCCCATGAGCCCGGACCCGGAGGCTCCCAACACCTTCTGGGCCAGCCAGCGCTGTCCCACGGGCGCCCGCTGGGAAGACGGTGTCCTCACCCTGCCGGGCAGCCCGCTGCCGTTGGAAGAACGGGACAGTCGGGCGGGCCTTTACCGGCGCCAGACCGCGCTGTGCTGCCGCTGGAGCGCCCGGCTGCTGGAATCGGAAGGAGACGCCGGACTGGCTGCCTACTATGATGAATTCTCCTTCCTTCTGCTGGGCCGGGAGGCAGAGACCGGGGAGCTGGTCGCCCGTATGCGGGACGGCAGAGCGGACCGGGTCCTGGGCCGGGCAGCCCTTCCGGCAGGACCGGTCTGGCTGCGGATGGAAGCGGAAAACCTCACCCGCCGCCTGCTGTACAGTACCGATGGAAAGACCTGGAGTCTTCTTGCCCTGGTGGAACGGGCGGAATGTCTGGCCGATGAAGGCGTGGGTTTCGGAAAGCGCTTCACCGGTACGATGCTGGGCGTCTATGCCGTGGGCGGTGCGGCCCGGCTTGACCAGCTGGAAATGGGTGATTTATGATGAAAGACGGGGAACATCGAAGACGCCCTGTGTCCATGAGCTCGCTGCGTCAGATTGCGGCGCTCTACCACGGCCATTGGGGACAGCTTTTCTGGGCGGTGCTCTGGTTCGTCATCAAGCATGCGCCCGCCTACGTGACGCCGGTGGTCACCGCCAATATCATCAACATCGTGACCGATCCCGCACACCATACCATGGGAGAATTCTGGATCAACCTGACGGTGGGCTGCCTTTTTGTGGCGCAGAACGTTCTTACAGCCTGGCTGCATACCCGGGCGTACTCCGGCCTGACCCGCGGTATCGAGATGGAACTGCGGGGGGCCATGGTGGACAAGCTCCAGCATCTGTCGGTCCAGTTCCACACCCGTACCCAGTCGGGACGGCTTCTCTCCAAGGTCATGCGGGACGTGGAAAATGTGGAGCAGATGCTCCGTTCCTGCTTCGGCACACTGGTGCCGCTGGTCACCAGCGTTACGGCGGCGGTGGTGGTCACTGCCTTCAATGACCCGCGAATTCTCTGGCTGTATCTGCTGGCGGTGCCGGTGGCGGGGTGTACGGTGGGGGCTTTCCGCCGTCCCATCCGCCGCTCCAACCGCAGTTTCCGGCGGGAGATGGAAAAGACCCAGGCCGCGGTGGGGGAAATGCTGGAAATGGTCCCCGTTACCCGGGCTTATGGCCTGGCTGACCGGGAAGCAGAACGGATGAACCATCTGCTGGCCGGGGTCAAGGATTCGGGATTTCGCCTGGATACCACCAACTCGGTTTTTGGAGCTACCAGCTGGGTGGTTTTTCAGCTCTTCCAGATGATCTGCCTGGGCTTTACGGGTTCGCTGGCTTACCGGGGGATCATCAGCGCCGGTGAAGTGGTGCTCTACCAGAACTATTTCGGTCAGATCGTCACGGCGGTGTCGGGGGTGGTCAATCTTTTCCCCACACTGGCCCGGGGTCTGGAATCCCTCTCCAGCATCAATGAGATCATGCAAGCAGATGAGGTGGAACCCAACGGACAAATTCCTGCTCCCGTACCTCTGCGGGGGGAAGTCTGCTTTGAGGGCGTGGCCTACCGTTATCCCGACGCTCCCGGTCCGGTCCTGAGGGACTTTACCCTGCGGGTGCCGGCGGGGCGCAGCGTGGCCATCGTGGGGCCCAGCGGTGCAGGAAAAAGTACCCTGCTCAGCCTGCTCATGGGGTTCATCCAGCCGAATGCCGGTCGGATCACGGTGGACGGCATTGATTTGACGGAGATGGAACTGAAAAGCTACCGCAGTCAGCTGGCTGTGGTCCCTCAGAACACCATCCTGTTCTCCGGTACCTTGCGGGACAACATTGCCTATG
The DNA here is from genome assembly GCF_057005535.1 of Subdoligranulum sp. DSM 23681. NCBI lineage: Bacteria > Bacillati > Bacillota > Clostridia > Eubacteriales > Oscillospiraceae > Subdoligranulum > Subdoligranulum sp. DSM 23681. The sequence continues at coordinate 1,806,536 of NZ_CM168050.1, forward strand.
CCGCACCGGGTGTTTCGGACGAGGAAATCTGGCGCGTCATCGACCAGATCGGCCTGCGGGACCTGGTGGAAGGGCTTCCCGGCGGATTGGATGCCAGCTTGTCTGAACATGGCGGAAACTTTTCGGGCGGGCAGCGCCAGCGCATCGCCATTGCCCGCGCCCTGATCCGCCATCCCCGGATCGTGATTCTGGATGAAGCTACCAGTGCGCTGGATTCCGCCTCGGAGCAGCTGGTGGCACAGGCCACACAGCGGCTCATGGGACGCTGCACCACCTTCATGGTGGCCCACCGTCTGTCCACCATCCGCAGCGCCGACCACATTGTGGTGGTGGAGGATGGCCGGGTGGCCGAACAGGGCAGCTACGAAGAACTGATGGCCCGCAAGGGGCGGTTCTATCAGCTGAAAGTCCTGCAGCAATAACTCTGCCGGGGCGGGAAAGGAGAGCAGTATGTCCGATACAAACAAGATCCTGTGGTACGACCGCCCGGCCCGGCGGTGGGACCAGGCACTTCCTGCCGGAAACGGACGGCTGGGCTGCATGCAGTTTGGCGGCGTCTACGAGGAATGCTGGCAGCTCAATGAGGACTCTGTCTGGGACGGGGGCCGCCAGACGGCCAACGGCGAACAGCGGGACCGGATGAATCCCGATGCCCCGGAAGCATTGCCACGGGTGCGGCAGCTTCTGCGGGAAGGAAAGGTGGCTCAGGCAGAAGACCTGGCCCGGCGTGCCCTGACTTCCGTTCCGCAGGGGCAGCGCCGCTATCAGCCACTGGCAGATCTGCGGATCAGCTGGCTGGGGGCACGGCAGCCCTGGTCGGAGTACCGCCGGGAACTGGATCTGGAAACAGGACGTCTGCGTGTGGCCTTTTCCGTAGGCGGCACCCGGTATACCCGGGAGACCTTTGTATCTTATCCGGACCAGATCATGGCTGTCCGTCTGACGGCACAGGGGGAGAAGCGCCTCGCCCTGGAGATCCGGCTGACCCGGGACCGCTGGCGGTATGAGCGCGGCGGCAGGGAAGGCAATAATACCCTTTGGCTTTCCGGCGGACAGGACCTGAAGTTCTGTGCCATGGTCCGGGTGACGGAAACCGACGGCCGGGTGGAGGCTTTGGGGGAGACCATGCAGGTCCTGGATGCCCGCAGCGTTGTGCTGCTGGTGGCAGGGGCCAGTTCCTTCCGAGAACTCAGCCCCGCAAACGGCTGCCGGCGGATGGTGGAACAGGCGCAGACACTTGGCTGGGAGAAACTGTCCCGGCGGCAGCGACAGGATTTTGTGCCGCTGATGGCCCGGGCGGGGCTGGAACTGGACGGGGCGGACCGCAGTTTCCTGCCCACCGATGCCCGATTGGCTGCCTACGCTGAAGGGGCGGCGGACCCTGGCCTGGAAGCACTGTATTTTGCCTACGGGCGATATTTGCTGGCGTCTTCCAGCCGATCCGGTTCTCTGCCAGCCAATCTTCAAGGCATCTGGAACCACCGTATGGACCCGCCCTGGGGCAGTAAGTTTACCATCAACATCAACACCGAGATGAATTACTGGCTGGCAGCCCGCACCGGTTTGGCCGAATGTGAGCAGCCTCTGTTTGATTTGCTGGACCGGCTGCGGGGACCCGGCGGGCGGGTCGCCCGCCGGATGTACGGCTGCGAGGGATTCTGTGCACACCACAACACCGACCTTTGGGCAGACGCTGCACCCCAGGATTGCTGGCTTCCCGGCAGTTACTGGCCCATGGGAGCCGCCTGGCTGGCAACGCACCTCTGGGAGCATTACCGGCGCACCGGCGACAGGCAAACGCTGGAAAACCACTACACCACATTGTGCGGTGCGGTACGGTTTGCCCTGGATTTTCTGGAAAAAGACCGGAACGGATGGTTGGTGACCAACCCTTCTGTTTCGCCCGAAAACAGCTATTTCCTTCCGGATGGCACGGTGGGACGGATGTGTGTGGGCGCCACCATGGATGAGCAGATCCTGCGGGAACTGTTTGGCGGCTTCCTGCAAGCCGCGGCCTTGCTGGGAAAAACCGGAAAAACCGAAGAGGAAACGGCGACGGCTCTGCCGCTGCTGCGCCCCACTGCCATCGGCCCCGACGGACGGATCCTGGAATGGGCTGAACCATGGGGAGAACCCGAGCCGGGACACCGGCATATTAGCCAGCTGTTCGGTCTGTTCCCCGGCAATGAAATCGACCCCGATGCGACCCCGGAACTGGCCGCAGCGGCGGAGCGGTCCCTGCGGTACAGGCTGACGCACGGCGGTGGGTACACCGGGTGGAGCCGCGCCTGGACGGTGGGGCTGTGGGCCCATCTCCATCAGGGAGAGGAAGCGGAACGGAATCTGCGGGCTCTGCTTACCGAATCTACCTTTGAAAACCTGATGGATAATCACCCCAGCAAAGAAGGTCCGGTTTTTCAGATCGACGGAAACCTGGGAGCGGCTGCGGCCATGGCCGACTGCCTGGCCCAGAACGGTCCGGCGGGACTGCGTCTTCTGCCGGCTTTGCCGCCGGGATGGTGCCGAGGTTCTGTACACGGACTTTGCCTGACCGGAGGCATTCGGGCGGACCTGCGCTGGCAGCAGGGAAGGCTGGAGGAAGCGTGCCTTTTTGCAAGCCGCCCCTGGACGGGGACTCTGCGCTGCGGCGAGGCACAAACACGGCTGACCCTCTGTGCAGGCCAGACGGTCCGACTGGACAGCATGTTGAAACAGCAAATCGTGTAAATGAATCGTCTTCCTGGCGAAAAAGGCCACCGAAAGGTGGCCTTTTTCCTTGTGAAGCGTAAAAAATGCGGCGCCTGCCACGCCGCAGTAGGGGAGGTGCTATGATGGAAGTCCCAAGCCTTTTTGTAGGGAGAACATCGGGATATGGAAACAGTTTTTTATGAATGTACAGGATGCAGTATCAAGCAGATTCCTTTTTGGGAAAGATGTCGAATTGCCAGAAGACAAGTGGAAAATTGGTGTCAGAACTCTTGAAAAAACTATGCGGGCTGGAAACGGCGTATCAAAAACATGTTTTGAAAAAAATGATCTATGAAAAGCATCGTACAAATGATTGTTTTCTTTTTCTGTGAAGTTCAGTTGTCTCAAAAATAGTTGCATATGATTCAGTTGGACGTAGTAGTCTGGTCGGAGAACTGTGACAGACAGGCAAATAGCATGATTCAGCGCCGGAAATTGTGTGGTATGCACAACTTCCGGCGCTGTTTGTGTTGGCTATAAAAGAATGTTGGAGCGTACAAACGCTACACGGGACCGACTGGGAAGAGGGAGCGGTCAGAGGATGGTCAGGATTTCCGCTGTTCCCGCCTTACACGTTTTGGGAGAGCTTTCCTCCGGCAGCACTTTACCACCGCTCCCATTGGTTCTCCTTTCGGGATGGTCTTTTATTCCAGCTCAAAAGCGCCGGTGTACAGCTGGTAATACTGCCCTTTGGCGGCGATGAGTTCCTGGTGGCTGCCCCGCTCGATGATGCGGCCATGGTCCAGCACCAGGATGACGTCGGCGTTCTGCACCGTGGACAGCCGGTGGGCAATGACAAAGGTGGGGCGACCGTCCCTCAGTAGAGCATCCGCAGCAGTTCCGCGCAACGGTCGATACCCAGAATGCCGCTGTCCAGGCAGATCTGGTAATTCTTCACATTGCCCCATTTTTCGTCGGTATAAAAGCGGTGCCAGGCCGCCCGGCGTTTGTCCTTTTCCCGGATGCGGGCCTCGGGAGCCTGGTCCCGCTCGCCGTACACCTCCACGATGCGCCGGGCACGGAACGCTGCGTCAGCATGGATGAAGGCGGTCAGGCAGTCCGCCTTGCCCCGCAGGATGTAATCGGCACAGCGTCCCACGATGACGCAGGGCCCCTGCTGCGCCAGGTCCAGGATCACCTGCCGCTGGGCCTGCCAGAGCCGGTCCTCGTTGGTGGGACCGAAAGCCCGGTTGGAGGAAAAGGCTCCCAGCAGTCCCGCGGGGGCGGATTCCTCGGTGGCCTGCACATAGGACGGGGCAAAGCCGCTTTGCAGGGCGATCTTCTCGATGAGTTCCCGGTCGTAGCAGGGAATGCCCAGCTGCCCGGCCGCCGTCTTGCCGATGGTCCGCCCGCCGCTGCCGAATTCCCGGCTGATGGTCAGAATGCGATGGTTCATACAGAGTCCTCCTTTTGTTTCAGTTGTCCGTAGGTTTGCCGGATCAGCACCAGCGCGATGAGGAAGGTCAGCAAATCCGACACCGGCATGGAGTAGAGCACACCGTCCAGCCCGAAGAACCGGGGCAGCAGCAGGGCGAAGCCCACGCCGAACACCACTTCCCGGATCATGGACAGTGCCGTGGATTCCGCCGCTTTGCCCATAGCCTGCAAAAAGATGAAGCAGGCCTTGTTGACGCAGGCCAGGATGATGAGGCAGAGATAGACCCGGAACGCTTTGAGGGCAAAGTCGGTGTAGTAACTGCTCTCGTTGGCGGCGCCAAAAATCGAGATGAGCTGCCGGGGGAAGAACTCCGCCAGCACAAATTTGACCCGCTGGGAAAGAAAGGGAAAATCGTCTATATGTTAAGAGAAAAGCCAACAAGTGAACTTAACAACTTAAGTTTTTGTTATGTTTCTTCACTTATTGCTGCAATTCCTCTTATGTTGCTGCGACTCTTTCTTTACTTTCCGTCCTGAATCCGGTATTTAACCCGGTTGCCGTAATGGACCGAAGTCAGCAGACCGAATCGCTCGAATTTAAGAACGAAGCTCCGGATTGTGGCATAAGCCGCATCGCCGAAGTCTTTTTCCAACCGCTTGGTGGAAAACTCTTCGCTGCCATAGGCCGCGAGGACAAACTGCCAGAGCGCCCGCTCCTTCTCGGTAACCTTCCCTTGCCGCAGCGCCTCCTCGAAAGCCTGTAGCGTCCGGGGCTGCGGCTGATCTTCTCCCAGCCGGTGATACACCGATTCTGCAAAATAGGCCAGGAACGGCGTCACATCCAGCACGCCGCTGATCTGCTGATTCTGTTCCACCCGGGTGTACGCCTTATAATACCGGGCGCAGCTTTCCTCCACAAAGCGGGACATCGGCACGAACAGTGCCGACAAATATCCCTGCTGCACCAGATACCACAAATGAAGCAGACGCGCCATCCGACCGTTTCCGTCAAAGTAGGGATGCAGATAGGCAAGTGCGAAATGCAAAACAGCCGCTTTGATCAGGTCATTCTGTGCTGCTTTTTCGGCAGCAAATGCCGTCAGTTCTTTCATGTAGGCCGGCAGCTTCTGCCAGGGCAATCCCGTATGTTCCGTTTTGCTGTCAATAACCGTCACTCCGTCATTGCGATACCAATGCCCCGGCAGTAAACGATCCTCTTCCGGCAGAAAGTCGCCAATGGTCATCTGATACAGCCGAAAGAGATTTTCCTCCGTGATGGCATGGGACCTGTCTGCGATAAATTCCAGTCCCTGTTTCATGCCACAGATGCGATGCTCCTCATCATTCTCGGGTGCCTGACCGGATAAAATCCGGCGCACGCTTTCCCTGCTGGTGTCAATCTGTTCGATTCGGAATGTGGACAGGATTTCCTCTTCCATCGCCCTGGTTCCATACAGACGGGTACTCTGCTGCGGTGTCAGCAAAACACGCGCCGCCGACAGCGGAATTGGTACCGCCTTGTCCAGGCATACCATGGAATTCCCGTCAAAGTCATGCAACGGCAGTTCCTGATAGAAATACTGTTTGTGCAGTGCGAGGAATTCCTGCAGATTGTCCTGACCGTATTTATACCACATCTTTTTGAGGTCCAGCCGTCCAGGGTCTGAGAGCATCTTGGAAAATACGGAAGCGTCCATGGGAGAATCTCCTTAATAATAAACAATAGCGTCAAAAATTTTAGTATGACATATATCGGCATTAATAAAAGCTCGTTTTAATTAAAAATATGTTTTTGATAGCAATACATAGTAAGTACAATCGTTAGCATCGCCGCCCATGATGTAATGTATAGAGGGTGGAATACACCAAAAAACATTACATCATGACTGACGGCTCATTTGTGGCGAATGAAAAGACAGTTATGATAAAGGAGGGATGCCCTCAAACCTACCGTAACTGTCAACCACATTCCCACGAAAGGAGCCTTGTATGGAACTGACTTACACCAAATGCGGCGACTATCTCATTCCTGACCTTGTGTTATCGGATACCAAAGAGTACCATATCGGGAAATATGGCCGGTTGCGCCGTGCCTACTTAAAAGAACACCGGCCCATTCTGTATACCGATCTCATTGTCACTGAAAAGTTGTTTCCCCACTTGGAGGAAATCGACATCGCCTGTCGGGAGCGACTGGAAATCATTGAAAAAGCCATGATGCAGCAAGAGGGTGTCACGGAAACCCTGAAAACTGCCGACCAGATAGCATGGGTGCGCTCCATGAACTCCATCCACAACAGGGCCGAGGAAATCGTCCTGGCTGAGCTGGTCTACTGTTGAGGGAGGGAACGCAATGATTTTGGAAGCCATGTATAACGGGGAGTTTTATCCCTGTGAAACCGTTGTTCCCACGTCCCCGGAATACCGCAAGGCAGTCCAAACCTGTGCGGCGTTGATGGAGCAGTTATCCCAGCGGCTCAGTAAAGAGGACTATGCTCTGGTGGAGGAGCTTCGGGCGCAGAACGCTATCGCCCAGTGTGAGGAAAGTGAGAGCCATTTCAAGTATGGCTTTTTAGCGGGGCTGATCGTCCAGCAGGAAGCCCATGAACAGCTGCAAAACAAGAAATAGGCGATGGCCGAAAAAGCCCACGCAGCCGGAAAGAGAACCGGAGGCGTGGGCTTTCTGTGTATATGGTTATTCTGTCAGGGCATCCGAAGTTTCCGCAAGCAGCCGGTCAAAGTCGCTCTGATAGGTCCGATCCTGCAAAACCCGGAACTTTTCAAACTCTTTCTCGGCAAAGGCTTTGGCAATGGCGGCGGTCACCTTGCCCTTATCATGCAGAATATCTTCCTCGTTGAACTGTAAAAATGCGTCAAGCCGCTTGACCCAATCGGCCATATACATGACATTTCCACGGCGGGCCTGCCGTTCCGCATAGTCCAGGTACATGGTGACAATCTCGTTCAGGTTACGCATTTCCGTTTCGTTCAGATAGTTTTTAGCAACGGTGACATCCGATTTGCGGATGCGGCCTTTGGGGGCGTTTTTCCATGTGGTCAGCCCCATGTTGGGCTTGGTGCTGTCGGCACGGCCGTATACGATCTCAGCGGCGGTATGATGGGTGACCGCATAGTGGAGCTTATTCTGCACCGTTGCGAAAAACTCCTTTGTGATGGGGCTTTCCACATCGTAGTCAGCGCTGCACTGGGAATAGATGTCCGTGATTTTCTGGTAGAACCTTCTCTCGCTGGCCCGGATGTCCCGGATACGCTCCAGTTGTTCCTCGAAATAATCCTTGCCGAAAAAGTTTTCCGGCTCCCGCAGCCGTGCGTCATCCATCACATAACCCTTGATGATGAACTCTTTCAACACCCGGTTTGCCCAAATGCGGAACATGGTCGCCTTTTTGGAGTTCACTCGATACCCCACAGCGATGATGGCGTCCAGATTATAATAATTGGTCTGATACCGTTTCCCGTCCGCCGCAGTTGTTTCCATTTTGGAAACAACTGAATCCTCGCTCAGTTCGCCGGATTCAAAGATTTTTTTCAGATGTTTGGAAATGGCCGCTTTCTGCACCTCGAACAGCTCTGCCATTTTTGCCTGCGTCAGCCAGAGATTTTCCTGAAAGAGCAGGATTTCCACCCGCACCTCTCCGTTTTCGGTCTTGTAAAAGAGGATTTCTCTGGTTTCATACGGGGTCAGCCCCTGTTCCTCGCTCATTCCTCGTCACCTCCATATCGTTTTGGTAAGTTTGGATTGTATTTTGTAATTCATTTACAAAATGCCAGGTATTCCATTTACTTCTTTCGATGAATCGTATTGGATTCCCATAATAAGTTCTTTTCCAAATATACCATATCAATAAGCTGAACGCCGCATTCAAAGATAGGGTGATCATAATTGTCCGTGAAAAAGTTTTTGATACGATGGCTTTCTATAAAACCGCATTTCTTATAAAAAGGGAGCGTCAGCTGACTGTCACCCGTCCCCACACGAAGAATACGAAAATTATCACGGTATGTCTGCTCAATAAACTCAATCATCCGTTTTCCGTAGCCCATGCGCTGGCATTCCGGCAGAACAGCAATATTCTTGATTTCAAGAACTTTGCTGCCTTCGTCAGTAACAACACATTCCGCTTTTACGCCATTTTCCTCCAAAACATACATCGTACCTTTTTCAAGATACCGGTCGATCATATCTTCCTGCTCGTCCGCAAGAAAAAGCAGGCTCATGTATCTCTTTTTATTATCCTCAATTTTGCTTATTTTCATCAACTGTCATCCTCACATACTTTACATTCCAACTGGCAGTCATACGGCTCGGTTTCTACATGAGACTGATTGTAGACAGCCGCCTCTGCACAGCCCATTTTGTGATAGAATGCCTGGCTTTCAACGGCTGAATGGGCTGAGATGTACAACTTTTTTGCTCCATGTGCCTTTGCCCATTCTTTCGCTGCTCGAAACAGTGCAGTGCCAACCCCTTTTCCTCGCATATCCTCTGACACATGGATACTTGAGAGGTCAAGGTATCTGTGATTTCCCCCAAAAAGTTTCGGTTCAACTGACACGAAACCTTTCAACACCCCTTCGCAGAAAGCAGCATATACCAATCCACCTGTTGCTGCTGTGTTTCTCAGGCAGGAAACCAGGAATTTATAATCCGCTTCGCTCCAATCGTCAATAAACGGATCATCTTTGATAATCCATTTTCCGTTTTCTTTTCGCCTACATTTAACAACAGTTTGATGCCGTACAAAATGTCTAAATAGCTCTCGGCTTATCTCATTCTCTTGTAAGTTTTTATATATAATCTCCATTTCTATTATCCATGCAGCTCCCTTTGGTGTTTACTTTATTTTCAAATTCTGGATTCCAATAAATGCCGCTCCAATCGAACGCAAAATGATTTATCGGGTCTCTCCAAATGTCTAATTTTTAACGATAACCGTTTCTATTTCAAATCATAAACATACATCCTCGACAAATCTACCTCACCATCGCCCTGCGCCATACACAGGAACTTCCATCCGTAGCGCTCATAGAAGCCTGTGTGGTCTGTAATGAGATATAAGGTTTCCAGGCCAAATGAACGCATATCCTCACAAACATATTCCAGCAGCTTTCCTGCAATTCCCTGACAACGGTAGTTTTCCTCAACATATACCGCGCAGACATTTGGCGTCAAATCCTTGCGGTTATGAAAATCGTTTTCGATGACCCCAATACCACCAATAATCTGCTGATTCTCGACTGCAACATACCACTGCGGAACAATGCTTTTGCCCGTCAAGCACTCCTGTATGCTTCCCGCATATTCTTCAACTGGAATATCCCACTTGGAATGAAACCACTCTGCGGCCTCCGATGCCAGTTCGCTGTGTTCCCTGAGTTTCAGAATTTCCATAGCGTATCATTCCTCCTCATCTCCGCCCTTTTTAGAACGGCTCTTGTAGACATTGTACTGGTTCTTGCACCGTGGGCTGCAAAAGGCAGCGTTGGATCGGCTGCCCAGGAACACCTTCTGGCAGTGCTTACACAGGCGCAGGGGCTGGTCGCCGTCCACCAGCATGAAGCTGAACATCATCTGAATACCCAGCAGCAGGGAGTGAAAATCCCAGTAAATGGTGGGCTTATCCAGCAGCTCAATGTGGTAGGTGGGGGCAATCCCGCCAAATGCGGCCATAGCCTTGCGGTGCAGCCCCCGTTCGTCCTCGCCCATGAAATCATAGTCATTGTAGTAGAAAAAGGCGGTGGTCAGCGTAAAGGCCCAGTCCTTGAACTGTTGAGCAACCCACTCGTAGGGTTCCGCATATTCCCGCTGGAAGCTCATGTTTTTCGCCATCGGCTCGTCCATGAAGGTCATGGTCAGGGCAATCATCGTCCGGTCACCGGACACATTCCATGTGGATTCTATGCCTTTCTTCACCAAGTCCAGCTGGTCAAAAGGATAAAACAGGGACAGGTATTTGTCTGTCGCCATGGATTCTTCCTTAATGAAGTGGTTTTTCGGCAGGTATACCGCCTCATAGTCCATAAAGGACGGCGTGGTGGGCAGGGCGGTCATCAGCCCCAGCAGGCCGTACCGGGTGATAAACTCCATTACCGCCTTTTCCACTTCTGCTTCCGGCTTGCGTCCCATCATCAGCATCCCCACATTCAGCGCATCCAGCACAATGTTGGGGACCTCTTTCAGTGGATTGTAGACGTCCGGCTTTGCGCTCTTGCTGGGGGTGATATACCGCTTGCCATCTTCCGCTGTTTTCAGCTCATAATGATCGTACCGCACCCAATGGGAACGGGATTGTTCAAATAAATTTTTCATCATACACGCCCTTTCTCCTTAATCGTCCCAATTATCAGGGGCGGTTTTTCTTTTTTCTGCGCTTGGTCTTGTTCTCCCGCCGGATCACGGCATCCTTGCCCTGTTTCTTTGCGATTTTCGAGTATTCCTCCAAAAAATGGCGTTCCCGCAAGGTCAGGCTGCCGCCATGCTCCTGTTTGCCGCACAGATGGTCATACATCTGGCGCTGCAATTTCTTGTGGATGGTCTTTCGCAGCTTGCGGATATTGCGGTCAGACTGCCCACGCACAGCGGCAAGCCTGGTGGTGCTGTACAACCGCAAAGAGAGGAAATACAAAACCTCCTTGTGTTCCTCGCTCAGTTCTTCCACCATGCGGGAAACAAAGGGATCGGCGGTCAGGTTGTGCATCTCATAGGGGCAGTCAAACAGGATGTCCAGAAAGTTTCCGGCCATCAGCTGCCGGTATGCGGGGTTGTTCATCCAGCGGGGAATGAGCTTCGGTTCCGGCACCGCCTGATATTCCAGCGGCACATCCCCACGAAGGTTTTCGTGGTCCCGTTCCCGGCGCTCCCGGTTCCGGTCCAGCTTGTTCCATTCCTCCACCACGGCCCGGAAATCCTTTTCGGTGCGGGCCGCTTCCTCCAACCGCCGTATGGCCTCGGCCCGCATCTCCCGTTTGAGCCGTTTATCACTGACCGGGGCAGCTTCTTCTTCCTCGGTTTCCAGTTCGGCATCATAGTCAATGGGATGCTCGTCCTGCTCCAGCTCGCTTTCCAGCTCGGCCAGACGTTCTTCCGCAAGCGCCTGTTCCAGCGTTTCTTCCGCCCCTGCGCCTGTCCCATCGTCCCATCCGGTGAAGCCACCCTCGGTATCCAGAAGCTCGTCATCAGACAGATACGCCATGACCCCACCTCCTACAATAAAGTTACGGTTCAAGGCGCGGCAGCCAGCCGCGTCTTTTTCCATCTCAAAGCCGAAGCTGTTAGAATGGGAGAGCAAATTGCCTGACATAGCTCACCTTGGGCCGACACGCCCGTAAATGAGTCCGTCAGCCGCCTCTCTCATTCGCAGCATTCGATTTGCGCAGGTTGTACCACCGATTTGCGGTGCGTTCGCGTCACCCAGGAGATTGAACAGGCGATGAGTAAACGGCGGAAAGCCATATCCAATCAGAAGGAGGAGCAAAATGAACGCAGTAGGGATCGACATTTCCAAAGGGAAAAGCACGGTGGCTGCCCTGCGGCCAATGGGTGAAGTGGCATTTCTGCCACAGGAATTTCTCCATACCGAAGTTGGTTTGGAGCAGATGGCTGGCGCCATCGTCGCATTGGGCGAAGATACCCGCGTCATCATGGAATCCACAGGCCGTTACCACGAACCGGTAGCGGCAGCACTACATGAGTACGGGATCTACGTCTGCGTCCTGAATCCGCTGCTCATCAAGCAGAGCGGCGGCGGCTCCATCCGCAAGGTCAAGACCGACAAGGCTGACGCTCTGAAGATTGCAAAGTATGGCCTTGACAACTGGGTGGATCTGCGGGAATATACTCCCATGGATACGATTAGACAACAACTGAAGCTGTGCAGCCGCCAATACAATCTCTACATGAAAACAGTGGTGTCGCTGCAAAACAATCTCATTTCGCTGACCGACAAGACCTTTCCCGGTGTAAACGAGCTTTTCTCCAGCCCAGAGCGTGCTGACGGCCACCAGAAATGGGTGGATTTTGTCATGACCTTCTGGCATTGCGATTGCATCTGCCGTGCCAGCGAAAAGGCGTTTACAGAACGTTACCAGAAGTGGTGCAAACGCAAGGGATACCATTTCAGTGCAGAGAAGGCGCTGGACATTTACGCCGGAAGCTGTGGCCATTTTACGACACTGCCGAAAAACGAGAACACAAAGCTGCTCATTGTCACGGCTGCTCAACAACTTCTGGCGGGAAAGACCACGCTGGCCACTCTGCGGGCGGAAATGACGCGGCTTGCATCCCAACTTCCAGAATACGAAACCGTGTGCGCCATGTACGGCGTTGGGAAAATAACTGCCGCGCAGCTTATGGCCGAAATTGGAGATGTGCGCCGTTTCCCGCGCCGCAGCTCCATCGTGGGCTTTGCAGGTGTTGATCCCGGCGTGGATGAATCCGGCAAGCACAGCGCAAAGAGCGTTCCCACCACAAAGCGAGGCTCACCACATTTGCGTAAAACACTCTACCAAATCATCTGCACATACCTGAAAAAGTCTCCAGCGGATGAGCCGGTGTACCAGTTCCTTGATAAGAAACGCGCAGAGGGCAAGCCCTACTTTGTCTACATGACTGCCGCTCAGAACAAGTTCCTGCGCATCTACTACGCCCGCGTGAAAGAATGCCTGGAGGCTTTTGATACAGAACCTGCTAAGCAATCGTAATCTTTAACAACCGAATTTCTTTCCGGCTGGCGAGATGCTTTCTCTCCGGTCTGGTTTGTTGTACCTTTTTTAGCCTCGCAAAATTTGCGGGACTTTTTTTATTTCATCTATTGACTTTTGTTTGCAGGACTCTTTTCAAAAAAATATTTTGCGATTTTTCAAAAATGGTTCCGTTTTGCACCCCGGATTTCTCCTATTAGTGAAAGAGTAATCTAAAAACAAGTTGCTTGGGTTACATTGGCTCGTTCACGCAGGAGAAAGGGGGCTTTCGTCATGTTCAGGCTTGACACAAAAAAGTAGTAGCATAATCACAGGTTACAAACAACGGAACTATAACAACAGTATACACCGGATGCGCTGAAAGCGCAAGAAAGAGAGGTTCTATGGCAGATAAAAACGCCGTGTTTCTGACCCGGCACATTGGCAAGACCACCTATAAAGTTCGTGTCTATCTCAGCGAAACCGCCGAGGAAACGATGGAAGATAAAATTCTGCGGCTGATCCGCAATGACGGGCTGGCAAACCAGCCGGAATGTGGTATAATGGAACTGCCACAAATGAGCCGTCCGTCTGAAAGGAGCGCCTGATATGGCAAACAGACAGACGGAAGAAAAAATCACTGCGCTCTATGAGCGCCTGTCCCGTGACGATGACCTCACGGGCGACTCGAACTCCATTCTGAATCAGAAACGTTATCTCGAAAGCTATGCAGCACAGCGGGGCTACACCAATATCGTCCACTACACAGACGATGGGTGGTCCGGCGGCAACTTTGACCGTCCCGCATGGAAACGCCTTGTGGCGGACATCGAGGCGGGAAAGGTGGCCCATCTGCTGTGTAAGGACCTAAGTCGGATTGGCAGAAACTACTTGCAAACCGGCTTTTACACCGAGGTAATGTTCCGACAGAATGGGGTTCATTTTGTTGCTGTCGCCAATAACATTGACAGCGAGGAACAGGACAGCGGCGAGTTTGCACCCTTTCTCAATATCATGAACGAATGGTATCTGCGTGACCAGTCCAAAAAGGTGGCGGCGGCCTACCGGGTGAAGGGCAAGGCGGGCAAGCCCACCACCAACAACGCCATCTATGGCTACAAAAAAGACCCGGAGGATAAAGACCACTGGCTGGTGGACGAGGAAGCCGCTGCCGTGGTGCGGCGGATCTTCCGGCTTGCGGTGGAGGGGCACGGCCCCCATGAGATCGCCAAGATACTCACACAGGAAAAGGTGGAGTGCCCCGCCTATTATCTGGCCCGCAACGGCAGAGGCAGCCGGAAGAATACTGTGGACACCAGCCGTCCCTATGACTGGTACGGCTTCACGGTCAGCTCCATGCTGACCAAGCCGGAGTATATGGGGCACACCGTCAATTTCCGTTCTTCCAAGAAGTCTTACCGGGATAAGCGGGTAAAAAATGACCCGTCCGACTGGCTGATTTTTGAAAATACCCATGAAGCCATCGTTGACCCGGAAACCTGGCAGCTCGCCCAGCAAGTGAAGCGGACGGTGCGCCGGACGGATACCACCGGCGTCGCCAATCCCCTGACCGGCCTTGTGTTCTGCGCCGACTGCGGAGCCAAGATGTATAACCACCGGGGCAAACGCAAAAAGGACGGGCGGGAGTATGGAACCGACTTCTATAACTGCTCCACCTATACCCTGACCTTTGAGCGTGAAACCCAGATGTGTTTTTCCCACACCGTCAGCACCAAAGCCCTGAACGCCCTGATTCTGGAAACCATCCGCTCCACCGCCAGCTATGCCATCCAGAACAAGGAGGAATTCATTCAGAAGGTTCGCAGCATATCACAGGTTCGCCAGCAGGAAGCGGCCAAGGAGCTGAAACGCAAGGTCGCCAAGGAGCGCAAACGCAGCGCCGAGCTGGATGTGTTGATTAAAAAGCTGTATGAAACCTATGCTATGGGCAAGTTGGAGGAAAAACGGTTCGAGCTGCTGTGTGCAGAATATGAAAAGGAACAGGCCGAACTGGAACAGCTGCTTGCCTCTGAGCAGGCACAGCTGGACCAGTTTCATGAGGACACGGACCGTGCCAGCCACTTTCTGGCGCTGGCACAGAAATATACGGATTTCACCGAGCTGACTGCCCCCATGCTCCATGAATTTGTGGAAAAAATTCTGGTCCATGCCCCGGACCGAAGCACCGGAGAACGGGTGCAGGAAATTGAGATTTACCTGAACTTTATCGGGAAATTTGAAGTGCCCATGCCCGAACCCACCGAGAAAGAACTGGCTGCGGAGGAAAAGCGCCGCCAGAAGCGCATCCGCAACCATGAAAAATACCTGCGTCAGAAGGAGCGCAAACAGAAGATTGCCGAGGGGCTGATCGTTCCGGGCGAACCGTACCAGCTGGTGTGCCAGTGCTGCGGAGAGCCGTTCCAGTCTGTCCGCCCCAACGCTAAATTTTGTAAACCCGCCTGCCGGGAGAAGTTCTACCGGCAGGAAAAGCGGAAAGCCAAAGAAACGGAAACATCACAAACTGCATAAGGACTGCGGCCTGCCCCAACAAACCGGGCGGGCCGCTTTTTTTATGCCCTGAAACGGAGGGATTTTTATGACACTCTTTGAACTGGTAAAACAGAATATTTGTGTGCCGGATGTGGCGGAACACTATGGGCTGCAAGTCAACCGAAACGGGATGTGCAGCTGTCCGTTCCATGAGGACCGACACCCCAGCATGAAGCTGAACGAGCGATATTTTTACTGCTTCGGCTGCGGAACCACCGGCGATGTGATTAACTTTGTGGCAAGGCTGTTTGGCCTGAACAGTTACGAAGCAGCGCAGAAACTGGCACAGGATTTCGGGATTGGCCCGGACAAGCCGCCTGCGGCAATCGCTTTACCAAAACCTGAGCGTCCTCAGCTGAAAGCATACCGGCAGGAGGAAGTACACTGCCTGCGGGTGGTGTGTGATTATCTGCATCTTCTGGAAAGCTGGAAGGTGCAGTACGCACCCAAGACACCGGAAGAAGCTCTGGATGACCGGTTTGTGGAAGCCTGCCAGATGCTGGACTATGTGGAGTATCTGGCGGATTTGCTCATTGCCGCCGAGCTGGAACAGCGGGTGAAAATCGTGGAAATGCTGAACAAGGATGCCCTGATCGTCGGTTTGGAGGAACGGCTGGACAGGCTGAAAAAGGAGGACGATGCCCATGAAAAACAAAGCGCAGCTTGACGGGATGCCCGTCTGGTTTGATGGAAAAAGCATCAACGAAGCCCTGTTTTGTGAGGAGTTCTTGCAGACGCACAAGATTATCTTCACAAACGGGGCTTTTTTCACGCCCGAAGGCCGTGTGACCGATGAGCTGCCCCTGCGAGGAGAAATTTTTGAGGAGCTGAAATGCTGTGCGGTCAGCAACATTCCCCGCAAAATCAGCAACATTGTGGAGCTGATGAAACTGGCGGCGCTGGTGGAGGATTTTCCCCCGGAGCCGGATCGGATTCATCTTTCCAACGGCACGCTTTTTCTGGACGGAACCTTTGCGAAAGGAAAGCCGAAAATCGTCCGCAACCGTTTCCCCGTGTCCTACAAGTCCAACGCCCCAAAACCTGTTCTCTGGCTGCAATTTCTGGATGGCCTGCTCTACCCGGAGGACATCCCCACCTTGCAGGAATATATCGGCTACTGCCTGATTCCCAGCAACAAGGGACAAAGGATGATGGTCATTAAGGGCAGCGGCGGCGAGGGCAAGTCGCAGATCGGCGCTGTGCTGGGAGCTTTGTTCGGTTCCAACATGAAGGATGGCAGCATCGGGAAAATATCCGAGAACCGATTTGCCCGTGCGGATTTGGAGCATATCCTCCTGTGCGTGGATGACGATATGCGAATGGAGGCCCTGCGCCAGACCAACTATGTGAAATCCATCGTGACCGCCCAGGGCAAGATGGATTTGGAGCGCAAGGGCAAGCAGAGCTATCAGGGATGGATGTGCGCCCGGCTGCTGGCCTTCTCCAACGGGGATTTGCAGGCGCTGTTTGACCGGAGCGACGGATTTTACCGCCGCCAGCTGGTGCTGACCACAAAAGAAAAACTGGCTGGTCGTGTGGATGATCCCGACCTTGCCGAGAAGATGAAAGCCGAGGTGGAGGGGATTCTGCTGTGGGCTTTTGAGGGATTGCAGCGGCTGGCAGCCAACAACTTCAAGTTTACCGAAAGTGACCGCACCAGAGAAAACCGGGAAGCAGTCAAACGGGACAACAACAATGTATATGATTTTCTGGATTCTGACGGGTATGTTCGCCGGAAAGCCGATCTATCTGCCAGCTCCAAAGAACTGTACGAGGCATACCAGATTTACTGCACCGAGAACAATCTGCCTGCCCTGAAACCCCGCAGCTTCAGCGAAGCCCTGATTGCCTGCCAGAGCCGCTACAATCTGGAATACTGCAATAATGTGACCAACGCAGCCGGACGGCGGGTGCGTGGATTTCTGGGGATTGAGGTACTGGTGAGAAATCATATATCAGTGTTTTCCGGTGATTCGATGCGTACGTACGTACTGGAAGATGTGCCGGAGGAATGGCGGCGCTGAACCGTGTACGTACGTACGCTTTGATTGACCCTTGTTCTCCCTTTTATAGCAATTCGGCGGCTATGGCAGTCAGAATCACCGGTCAAATCCCCATGCTAAATCAAGGCAAGTGGGAATCGAAAAGTATTTGACGGTTGGAAGAAATCATTTTGCGAAACAGTGCTTCTCACCCCGGTGAACCGGGTGCATGGAACCATGGGAAATTGCACGGTTTCAAGCCAAATCACACGAAACAGAAAAGTCGGAAGGTGCGACCTGTGGACAGGACATCGCACCGGCAATTCTGAACGGATTTGGTGACAAGGGGATTGTTCACGACACAGCGAAGCGGTTATGCCAGACGGCGTACCGGCTTCGCTTTTTTATCAAGTAAATTTAGGAGGATTTTTTATGATGACGGTACGCAACGAGATTAAGGCACAGATCGTCCGGGCCGGATACACCATGCAGGAGGTAGTTGACCGGCTCCATGAGGAATACGACTGGTCGGACAGTGTTTCCAACCTGTCGGCCAAGCTCCAGCGGGAATCTATCCGCTATAAGGAGGTTGTGGAGCTGGCCGATGTGCTGGGCTATGACATTTATTGGGGTCCCCGCAAAGGCGATGCCTTTGTGGGGAGAGGAGGAGCAGCGGAGCGAGTGAGCTTTCGCACCTGTGCGGAAGCGAAGGATGCACAGCTTGCGACGACGAGGCAGAAACGGAGGTAAATCTATGACAAGTGAAGAAAAGAAACTGTTGCAGGCAAAGCACCGCTTGGAGGAAGCCCAGGCACGGGATCGGGTGAAGGAGCGAAAAGCCCGGACAAGGCGGCTCATTCAGGAGGGCGCAGTGCTGGAAAAAGTGCTGCCGGAAGTACAGGCGGTAGGGCTTGACAATCTGGAAGAATACCTGCGGCGAAAGCTGGCAGGATACGATTGAAAACGGCTGGGAGGTCTCCGGGAAACCGGGGGCCTTCCTCTTTTTTATCCCGAAGGGCGCACTTACTCACCACCCGCAAGCGGGCGGTGGTATCCCTCCCGTTGGTCGGGCTCGTGCGCTCTTCACGAAGCGTCTTTCTCAGCCGCTTCTCCAGAGGGAGCAGGCAATGCCGCAGGCGGACATTGCCTGTGCAGCCGGCTGCTGTGTTTTGCTTTAACACCAAAACAGTTGTGAAACAACCAGCCGCCTGCCTGCGCAAAGCTGCCGGTGGCAGCTTTATCGCAGTTATGAGCATCGCTCCGGCGACGCACATTTTCTTTTTGCGAAAAAAACAAAACGAAGGGAAGGTGAAAACGAATGGCAATCTACCATTTGGAAGCAAAAGTGGTCAGCCGGGGCAATGGACGTTCCGCTGTTGCCGCTTCCGCCTATTTGAGCTGTTCCAAGATTTTGAATGACTATGACGGGATACAGCACGACTTCACACGAAAGAAAGGGCTTGTATGGCAGGAGGTGCTTCTGCCTAAATTTGCTCCGCCGGAATGGAAAGACCGCAGCGTTTTATGGAATGCGGTGGAGAAAAATGAAAAAACGAAGGACAGCCGCCTTGCCCGTGAGTTTGTTCCCGCTCTCCCCATTGAGCTGACACCGCCACAATGGCAGGAGCTTCTGACAGATTTTATTCAGAACAATTTTGTTGCCGATGGGATGTGCGCCGATGTTGCTGTCCACGATCCACACCCGCCCGGACATAATCCACACGCCCATATCATGGTAACGGTTCGGCCTCTGGACGAAAAAGGAAACTGGCAGTACAAGACTGAGAAAGAATATCTCTGTGTCCGAAACAGCGAAGAAAGGGGCTTTACCGCCGCCGAATTCAAAGCGGCGCAGGCTGATGGGTGGGAGAAGCAGTACCCTTACAAGGTCGGTCGCAAGAAGGTATATCTGCCACCCTCCGAAGCGGAAAAGCACGGGTATGAACGAGTCAGCAAATACCCAAAAAGCACGAAATACGGAAGGCAAAATCCTACCTCCGAGCGTTGGAACAGCGAAGAACAGCTTGTCCAGTGGCGCAAGGCGTGGGCGGATGCAGCGAATCGTTATCTGGAACGGTACGGCCATGAGGAACGCATTGACCACCGCAGCCATGCAGAACGGGGATTGGAGGAACAGCCCACCATTCACGAGGGTGTTGCCGCCCGTGCGTTGGAACATCAGGGAATCATCTCTGACCGCTGCGAGATAAACAGACAGATCAAAGCAGACAATGCTTTGCTTCGTGAATTGAAAGCCGCCGTCAGAAAGCTGGCACAGGCAGTCAAAAACACGATTCCCGCCCTTGCGGAAGCGATGGAAAGACTGCGTGGCAATATGATAATCTTTCGCTACCAGCTTCGCCATATCGGTATGGGAAAACACCGTATGAACGAGCATATTCGGGCGGTCATACCAAAGCTGGAGCGGTATATGGGCTTGGTACGGCAGATTAAGGAAAAAACGAAGGAACGGAAAAATCTGCTTGCCGAGAAAAAGGAAACGCCATTTTATCAGATACCAAAGCTGCGTGACCTTACCCGACGCATTGCGGAGCTGACGGAAGAATTGGAAGAACTGAAAACGGAAAAGGAAATGCTGCTCCGCTCTCTGGATAGCGCTGATGATACCGGCATTTCTGCGGTGAAGAAGGAGATTGCCACGTTGGAGGGTGCGCTGCAGAAGCTGTCCGAGCAGGAGGCGAAATATTCTGCCGAGCTTGATGAAGCCTTGAAGCAGTATGTCGAGCTGAAAGAGCAAGCTGCCGGCATGGACGCCGGCGAGCTGATGGATGCACGGCTTGTCGTTCGTGATGAAAAAGAGCGCTCTGCCGTTGACAAAGTGAAAGCCGCCTACGGCGAGAAATATGATCCGATGATGATGCACGACAGTAAGCGTGATGTGGCAAGTCTGCTCCATGAGGATGCGGAGATACGCTCCATCCGTGAACGTCTGCGTCAGAAACAGCAACAGCAGGCACAACAGAAACAGACCAAAAAGAAAAGTAGGAACAGTTGGGAACGGTAAAGTTCAGCGGGAGTGCATTTTGAACGATGCACTCCCGCTTTTTCTGTTTTATTCGTGAAACTGATAGAATTTTTTGCGTTTTTGCGCTATAATTATTATGAGTTTCTGTGTTAATACGCAAGGCGGGTTGCTATGATAACAAATTGACTTATGAACGGAGGCGAAATGCTGTGCAGCTCTTTTATGGAGTACCCGAAGATATTGAACAATGGATGAGCCTTGTAACACGGGTTCGATGGAACTTTCCTGGTCTGGAAACACAAGAGAAGCTAAACGAGCATCGAGCCACCGTCCTTAAATTCATGGGCAAGCGACATGCTATCTGTGTAAAAGAAGATAACGAGATTGCCGGTGTTATGTTGTTTTCACGAGGACACAACATGATCTGCTGCCTTGCTGTTGCACCCGAATACCGTCGGCGTGGCATAGCTTCAATGCTTATGGATGAAGCGTTGAGTAATTTAGATAGGACAAAAGAGATATCTGTTTCCACTTTCAGAGCCGATGATGAGAAGGGGCCTGCCCCGAGAGCACTGTACGAGAAATACGATTTTATCGAGGATGAACTAACCGAGGCGATGGATTATCCAAATCAGAAGTACGTTCTTCATCCTGCAGGTTCGGAGCGTAAAGACAGACAAATTGCGATCAACAAGATGGTGCGGGAAATCAGCAGTATACTGCAAGGTAACGAACCATCAATTTACCTGTATGGCTCCTCTGTTCTGAATGACTTTAGACTGGGGTGGAGCGATATTGATATCTTGGTTTTGACGGATAAACAGATTACGGAAGAACAGGCTCAAAAACTTGTTGGTCTACGACAAGCGCTACTTGAGAAAGAACCCGGCAATCCATATTACCGTTCCTTTGAAGGTGGAATGCTCACACTGGATGCCTTTCTCACCGGAATGGCAGATCGCGTAGTTTACTGGGGTACCAGTGGTGAAAGAATAACCGATACATACACGTTCGGCAGCTTCGGTATGACAGAGCTGATTGAAAGCAGTGTTTTGCTATGCGGCAAGGACATCCGAAATCAGTTGAAGGCACCTGAGTTCAGTGAACTGTATGCCGATGTAAAGCACCATTATGAAACTATAAGAAAATATGTGCAGAAGACGGGACGTAGCTTCTACTCATTTGGTTGGATGCTGGATATTGCACGGTGTATCTATACGCTGCGCACCGGAAAGATCATAGCAAAGACCGATGCGGCAGAGTGGGCGTTAGAAAACAATCTCTGCCTGGATCCAGATGCCCTCAGAATCGCTCTGGAGGTTCGCAGAATCCCGCTTAATCACAAGGAAAATAAACAAACCTTCGACTACGCAGAAACGCTTGCAGAGCCAATACAACGCTTTGCGGACGTTCTGGAGAAGGAATTGACAGCTGCAAAGGAGGCGTAACATATGATCGGATTAAAACGTGGCACAGTTCAGCTGTGCGAACACGAAAAAGAGTGGGAAATCGAGGCTCAGAACACCATTGCCCGTCTGAAGGAGATCTTAGGTGATGTGATCAAAGACATTCAACACGTTGGCAGCACCTCTATTCTCACGATAAAAGCAAAGCCTATCATTGATGTTGCGGTTGCGGTAGATAAATTTGATGATATCTTAGCTTATGAAAAAGAACTCAAAGATGCAGGCTTCTATTACAGACCAAAGTCCGATTTGGGCGCGCAATTGTTGTTTGCATCGGGGAGTCTCTATGAAGGCACAGGAGATCTGCAGACACATTTTATCCATGTCGTTTTGACGGACAGTATGGACTGGATCAACTACATAAACTTCAGAGATTACCTTAACCGCACACCGTCAGTTGCAAAAGAGTATGAAGATCTAAAGGTATCCCTTGCCCTGCAAGCTCCTATTGACAGTGGCAGAGAAAAATATCTCAAAGGTAAGCACGACTTTATCGTTTATACTCTGCGAAAGGCACTGGTTAAATCGTATCTCGGTAAAACAGTGACCATTTCAATTGATAGACCTATTGGAAGCGTTCACCCGAAACATGATGATATCATCTATCCCATCAACTATGGATTTATTCCCAAGGTGTTGGGTGGTGATGGCGAGGAGCTTGATGTTTATCTATTGGGTGTCGATGCTCCGGTAAAGGAATACACTGCGCGAATTATCGGTATTGTCCATCGGCGCAATGATGTGGAAGATAAGCTTGTTGCCGCACCTGAAGGGCTGAATTTTACCGTTGAAGAAATTATGGAAGCAGTTAGATTTCAAGAGCAGTATTACGACAGTGGAGTCGAACTTCTTGAAGAATAAAAACTGTTGCAATGAAAGGGATTAGAACAATGGACAGGCGCTTAATTGGAAAATGGTATAAGGAAGATATGGGCGAAACCATCAATATTTTTGATGAAACACCACTTCGTATGAAAATGTCTTTTTCATCAAGCGGATATTATAATTTTGAACCAAACTGTGTTTATGAAAAAGACGGATATTTGTGTTACGAAATCAACGATGAATACTACCGAATGGTTTATCACATTCAGTATGTGGATGGAGGACTTGAAGGCTTTTACGTACAACACGGTAAATCAACTCCTGTCAAGTATGTGAAACTCGATGATACCCCAGAGGATGAGCCGTATAAATATATCCCGGTTGAGGTATATGTTCCTAACACAGATAAAACAAGATTCGAGATTCTAAAGCAATATGCCGAGTACGACAGAAGTAGAGAGTATGGTTGCTGCAATGAATTTGTTTTAGGTGGAGATATTCCTGAAATACTGGAAAAGTATAATTATTCCACATACATAAACGACATGGATAATACCAAAGATGAAATTGTTTTTAAGCTCCTTGATTTTGTGTGTGACCATTTTGGGCACAACGGCTCCGGCGGTTTAGGCTCCGGGAGGAGTATAACCGATCTAATTGAGTTTTGTGAAAGAAACGACAATAAATCCAACTGTCGAGGTCTGGCTATCCTTTTAGCTGCGCTTCTTCGTTTGAACGGAATTAAGGCACAGCATATTACTTGTTTGCCGTATGAAGATCCGTTTGAGGATTGTCATGTTGTAGTAGATTGTCTTTTGCCATCCGGAAAACGAATTATGCTTGATCCTACGTGGCGTCTGTATCTAAAAGACAAGGAAGAAAATTATGTTTCGCTTTCACATTTAAGAGAACTTTTGTTGGCTGATGAGCCGATTTTTGAAAACCCTTCGGCTGATTATAATGGAACAGGATTTGCTAAAGAGTATCACAGAAATTATATGATTAAAAATACTTTCCGCTTTGCTCGTTGTACTCTTAACAAAGACGGAGTTGACGGGCAGACGGAAACGTCAGGATATATAGAACTGATTCCGCAGGGATATCCAACTGAAAACTTCTCCGAAAAGAAAAAATCAGATTTTGTTTATAACGATATTGAGTTTTGGAAAATGTGAGAGTCACTTTAATGCAGGAGGCTACGATGAATTTTGCAACAAAAGAACTGATAAACAAAGGCTGGTCCAGTGATAAGAAATACTGTGTTACCGATGAGAACGGTACACGGTATCTTCTGCGTGTTTCTGACATTGCGCAGCACGATACGAAACAGTCTGAATTCAATATGATGAAACAAGTGGCTTCCTTTGGGGTACCTATGTGTCAGCCAATCGAGTTTGGCGTTTGTGATGAAGGCGTTTATTCCATCCAGAGCTGGATTGACGGCGAAGATGCAGAGGAAATTATTCCCGTGCTTTCTGATACCGAGCAATATGTATACGGTTTGGAAGCCGGGCGGATTCTTAAAAGAATTCACTCCATACCGGCTCCTGCAACGCAGGAAGATTGGGAAGTTTGGTTTAACCGCAAAATGGATTATAAAATCAAAAAATACGGTGAATGCCCCATCAAGTATGAGAACGGACAGGCATTCATCGACTACATAAACGAAAACCGTCATTTGCTGAAAGGCAGACCACAGACTTATCAGCATGGCGACTACCACATCGGTAATATGATGATCGGCAGGGACGGAAAGCTGTATATCATTGATTTTAACCGCAACGACTACGGTGATCCTTGGGAAGATATTAAAGCTATCACTTGGGATGTCGAAGCCAGTCAGATGTTTGCAAGCGGAAGAATAAACGGATATTTTGACAGCGATGTTCCCGAAGAATTTTGGCGCATATTTGCTTTGTATATCTCCTGTGGAATATTATCATCGCTTCCTTGGGCGATTCCGTTTGGCGAAGAGCAAATTCAGGTAATGGTCAATCAGGCTAAGGAAGTACTGTCCTGGTATGACAATATGCGTAATCCCGTGCCAACATGGTATTTCAAAGGCTATTATTTGCAGTACATCAACGAGATTCCTTTCAAATTAAAAAGTGCCTTTGATTTCAGCTTTCTGAGTGAATATGGCAGAGTTTTCAAAGTCTTTGATGACCAAGATTCAGGAAATATTTGTTTTGGCACAGAAAAGGATGGTCAGCGCTATTTCATCAAGTTTGCCGGTGCTCCTACCGAGCAGTATAACGGTGATCCTGCGGATGCTATTGCCAGACTGAAAGCAACTTTGCCGGTATACAGCGATCTGAAGCACAAGAATTTAATTGAACTGGTTGAAGCAAAAGATATTGGCGGCGGATTTGCCATGGTATTCAAATGGGCTGACGGAGATTGCATGGGAAGAATGTACCCTGCACAGCACAAAAAGTTCATGGCATTACCTGCCCAGGATAAGCTTAATGTATTTGCGGATATTCTTGATTTCTTTGAATATATTGCCTCTCAGAACTATGTGGCAATCGATTTTTATGACGGCAGTATTATGTATGACTTTGAGTGCGGGAAGACAACGATTTGTGACATCGATTTTTTCCGCAAGCAACCGTGTATTAACGATATGGGACGTATGTGGGGTAGCTCTCTCTTTCAATCACCGGAGGAATACCAATTGGGAGCAGTGATTGATGAAATCACGAATGTCTATACTATTGGAGCTACAGCCTTTGCCCTCTTTGGCGAATACAACCGCACACGAGACAAATGGCAGCTTAGCGATGAACTTTTTGAGGTTGCAGCAAAAGCTGTAAGCGATGATAGAACCAAGAGACAGCAGTCGATAAGACAGTTTATCGATGAGTGGAGGAATTATCGATGATAAAACTCGAAGAAATAACAGCGGACAATCTTGAGGATGTGTTAAAACTTAAGGTATCGAAAAATCAAGAAAACTTTGTTTCAACTACAGCTTATTCTTTGGCACAAGCGTACGTTTACCGGGAAAACGCCTATCCTTTTGCAATTTATGCTGATGATATATTGGTTGGATTTATCATGTTCGGGTTTTATGAATCAAGAAATCAATATACACTATGGAAGTTCCTCATAGATAAGTATCACCAGAACAAAGGTTACGGAAAAACCGCGTTGCTTTTAGGCATTGAGTACATGAAAAAGCAGCATGACATAAAAGAAATGTATACAGGAGTTGCTATTGATAACAATGTTGCAGAACGTTTGTATCAGCTTGTCGGATTTGAATTAACAGGACTCGTTGAAAATGGTATGAAAGAGCTGAGATATATATGCAAGGAATGAAAATAAGCGAGAATCGTTAAAGCTCAAAATACTTCAAAGGTAGATTGCGAGGCAGAAAGGAAGACATTATAATGCCTTTTTATCACGGCAGCCCTGTCGGAGGACTAAACGAACTGAAACCGTTTTTGTCAGAACATGAAAAGCAATACATTTATTTTACACAGAATCCGCTCGTGGCACTTTTATACGCCGTACATTCTGTAGACAAGCCGTTCAGCTATTATCCATATGGTTTTGATAAGGACGGCACAATCCATTATTCGGAATATTATCAGGACGCCTTTTCGGATATTTACAAAGTAACTTTGTTTTGGCGTTGGTTAAAGGAAATTTCAATAAGGATATAGTATCTCACTTCAAGTGCGCGGTTTACATCGAAGCTCCGAAAGAAACACGAATTAAGAGAGTTTATCAACGGTCATACAACAAATTCGGAGAAAGAATGCTGGAAGGAGGAGACTTATACGAAAAAGAAAAGGCATTCTTCGACTTTGTTAAATCCAAAGATGAAAACACGGTTGAAGTTTGGATGTCTTCAATATCTTGCCCGATTATCAGGGTTAACGGCACTTTGCCGATTGATGTTAATGTGACTTTTATTGCTAATAGGGTTGCAAAGGGAGTATTATGATGATTGAAAAGGATTGGCTGTTTTCTTCGGACGAATATATTTGCGATTTAAGAACGGTAGGCGTTTTAGTTAAGAAAAACAGGGTCTTGGTGCAACGGGACAAAAACGGAAGTGAATACGCTCTGCCCGGCGGTCACATTAAAATTGGAGAAACTTTGGAAGCAGGACTTGTGCGTGAGTATAAAGAAGAAACCGGAGTGGACATCGAAGTAAAACGCTTGTTGTGGAGCGAGGAATGCTTTTGGGAATGGAACGGCAAGTTGGCACATAACATCGCATTTTACTATTTGATTGAAGAATGTGATGGCTGTAAGATCCCCGATAACGGCGAGTTTGTTTCACACAAGGATAATTGCAATGTGGTTATTGGTTGGATGGACATTGAAGAAATCCAAAATGTGACCATCTATCCAGAGTTTATCAAAACGGAAATTCATAATCTTAATGGCGAAATCAAGCATTTTATTTCCAAATAACTATAAAAGAGCCCATATCCATATTATGTTGTGGACATAGGCTCCGTGCCTGTTTATTAAAAGGTTACAACTTTTCGCAGAAAGCCTCCTTGACAAATCTCATCTCATGGGAAAACTCTACTTAAACTATCCCATGGTCGAAGCATTCTACCACATGAAAACAATACCAGATCCATATTACGAAAGTTATATAGTTAGTATGGAAGAACTTCTCAAAAAAGAATATAAAATGCGTGTCCATCGTGAGAACCGTAATCGCTCATATGAAAAATTTGCAGTTGATCGGACGGAATGTAATCTTGTGATTCACCAGAACATAAGTAAAGGCTTTTTTCTCCTAGGAAAAAGTCCCTCAAGAAACGAGCTTCCTGATACAGCACAAATTCTGGAGACGCAATTAAAGCAGATCAAAAACCAGTCTGCATTATCTGTTCTATGCACATGTGTTTTCTATATTCCTGAATATAATCCCCACCTTATTGAGGAAGATTGATAGTTTTATAAGATTGTTTTAAGGTGTTTACTCACTATCCGTTTACCGAGCACCAATCTCTGTTATATACTTTGGTGCTTCCATAGACGACTCTTGCAAAGGGCAGATTGCCAAAAAGGAGTTGCAGGAACTTTGCCGCCGTGCTGGTATTCCGACCTTTTCCATGCGGTTGGATGAAGTGAGCTATTCCGTTCGTCCGATTCCAGAATAATACCAAGCCCCCCTGCAGCGGCTGCTGCGGGGGGACTGTTTTGTTTATTCCTTTTGTCTTTACTCTTTCAGCAGTTTCTCCAGCGCTCTTTCAAACGCCTCGTCCTGCTCCATCGTGCGTTTGGCGGGCCCTTTCGGGTGCTTGCCGGCACGGAGGAGCTTTTTGTTTTCATGCCGACGGGCCAGCAGACGATAGCGTATAATCGAGTTCGCAAAAGCAAATAAAAAATAGACAAGCCATTAGGGCTCCTGTAAAATGAAAGTTGTCCAGACAATCACGATACAAAGGAGAAAACCCTAATGGCTCAAAAGAATCATACCACAAATCTGACCGAATTGCTACTGCAATGTGTAGCACAACCGGATCCCATGCTGAGTATGCTGGAATGGCTGTGTGCCCAGCTCATGGAGGCTGAAGTAAGCCAGCAGCTGGGAGCGGAGAAAAGCGAACGTGCCGAAAGCCGCAGCGGGTATCGCTGTGGCTACCGGCCTCGCAGACTGGATACCCGCATGGGCACCATGTATCTCATGGTGCCGAAGGTACGTCAGGGCGGTTACATACCGTTCTTTGTTACGGAGCGCAAACGCAGTGAAGCGGCACTGATCCAAGTGGTGCAGGAGGCCTTTATACAGGGCGTATCCACTCGTAAGATGGAAAAACTGGCCAAGAGCCTGGGAATTGAAAGCCTGTCCCGCAGTCAGGTCAGTGAGATGACAAAAGGCTTGAACGAGCAGGTAAATGCTTTCCGCAGCCGCTCTCTTTCCCAAAGCAGTTATCCCATTTTGTGGGTGGATGCTCTGTACGAAAAAGTTCGTATAGACGGCAGAATTGTAAGTATGGCGATACTGGCGGTCTGTGGTGTGGATGAGCATGGCCAGCGAGACATTCTGGCGATAGAGCCCATGTTGGAAGAGTCGGAAGAAGTGTATCTTCAGCTTTTTCGAGGATTGCAGGAACGAGGACTTTGTACGCCCCGACTGGTTGTTTCAGATGCACACGCCGGACTTGTTGCCGCTATCCGTAAAGGCTTCCCGGGAGCAAGCTGGCAACGGTGCAAGGTTCATTTCATGCGTAATATTCTGGCGCATATTCCTCACAAGGACAAAGATGCTTTTGCTCAGAATCTCAAGACTATCTGGCTGGCTCCCACCAGAGAACAAGCTCGCAAACTGGCTGAAGAAATCTGCAGGCAGTACGAGCACCGTTTTCCCAAAGCCATTTGCTGCCTGGAAGACGGTTTGGAGGACTCTTTGTCGTTCTATGCTTTTCCACAGTTGGATGCAAGAAAGATTTCTTCTACCAACGTATTGGAACGGCTGAATCGGGAGATCCGTCGCCGTTCCAGTGTGGTAGGAATATTTCCCAGTGCAGATGCCTACACCAGACTGGTCACCACATATCTTATGGAATATGCCGAAGACTGGTCCGCCTCCAGAGCGTACCTCAGCGAACAGTCTGTTCAAGCCATACTGCAACCGGCGGCTTGACTTCTTGTTTTACAGGAACCCTTTTTGCGAACAATACTTGACGCAGGCCCAGCAGACCGTCAATGTTCCGGGCCGTGTACTCCAGCCCGTTTTGGTTGAGCACTCTGGCCCGTCGGGCCAGGCACATACCGGCAAGCCCATAGTCCTGGGTGATGACAATATCTCCCGACTGCACCCGGTTGACCAGGGCAAAATCCACGCTGTCAGCTCCCTTGTCAAAGACCAGCGTCTCAGCACCCTCCCGCTCGATGCGATGGGCCGTATCACAGAGGATTTTCACTGGCACGCCATGGACCCGGCCAATTCGCACCGTCAGGTCCACCACCGGGCAGCCGTCTGCGTCAATCAAAATCGTTGGCATCCTGATTTCCTTTCTGTTCCGTTACTGCAAGAGCGACAAAACACCAAGAAGGATCACAATGATCATGAACAGCCCTCCCAGTTCGGCCAGGCTCTGCAGCAAGTCCCCCTCTTCCCTGGGATGTACATTGTGCGGCTTCTGTTCCGCCCGTTTTGCTTCGGACTGCTTGGAACTTTTCGGGAAATTTCGATTAAATGCCTGCATATAGTGGACATACCCATCAATTTCCTTGCCAAAATAGCCGAAATCCCAGTCTTTCATGGCAGCCATCCTCCTGACCATCTGCTTTTCTATACATACATTGTAGCACAACGCCAGTCCTATAATGGGTATCGCAAGTCTATGCCGCCGTTGATCGGCGGCTTTTTGTTTGTATTGTAGCAGTTTTATCTTTCTTTTCCTCCTTTTTTCAAAAAAATGAGATAAATATCGCAAAAGTTGCGAGGTTTGCTTGCTATGATGGCAGCGCAAAAGGAGATAATGCAAAAAATCTTTTTTTAATGTAACAAAAGTTGTTAGGTTTTTCTGTTATGCTCCCAGCAAAGCAGCTTTTCTATTATGAACTTTCTGAGAACATTTTTTAAATATGCCAGGATATGGCATATTTAGCTGATAGGCTGATTATGGGTGGCTGCCAAACAGAGTGTTTGTCATGCCATCTGTAAATTCTTTATGAATCCTTGTTTAAATCGTAAGGTTTATTTCCTATTTGCGCAGTAAGCTGGTAAACAAAGGGGCAGTGAATCTTATTAAGATTCACTGTCTGATTGAACCTGGCAGGTGTGAATCTTAATAAGATTCACAAGGACAGCTGCTTTTCAGAAGAAGTGAATCATAGCATGATTCACTTTTTTCACATGACGAGGGAAAGCCCAGGAAAGTGAATCATAGCATGATTCACTTTCTCACCGGCTTTTTCCCACCGACTGGGAAGGAAAAGGGGCCCAAAGGCCCCCAACCTGCTGGCAGACGGTTTTGCTAGCATAGCGTTTGGATATCCAAACGCAAATTTTGGGAGCTCTCCCCAAACCCCGTTGCGCTGCCGCAGGCTTGCAAGCTACTCTTAAAAAATGAGTGACAACCAACAAAGAAAATTTCATATTTGGCGTGTATAGTAAAAAGTACTTTCTGGACCTTGAAAATTGAATATTCAGCACGATCGGTACGTTCCACGGAAAGAGAGCGAGAGATGTTGGCGCCAGGATGGCCGCTATGGCCGGAGCGATTCCACAACGATCCAAGGGAAATCCCATCAGCCACCGGGATTTCTCCGCCAGGACCTTTCGAGTGGTGACAATGATACACAGGTTTCCCCACACGTCAGATGGGGCTGCACGTTTCAGGTTGCAATCCTTAGACCTCCAATGTTGGCAAGTGAACGGGCGGTGGCGCCCTGCCGATCGTGTTCCTCCAGTCCGGGGGCGAGCGGCAAACAGGACTGACACTTTTCTTTTATTGAATAGAAAACTTGCCTGTGCAAGTGATTTTTATTAAAGCGTATATTGGCGCGTGTTTTTTGATTTTTGAAAAGATACAGGGGGAAAGTGTACCCTTTTTTCAATCTATCACACATACAAAGCACCCGGTGCCTTTGACAGAAATGTCGAAGGCACCGGGTGCTTTTTTTGTTTTTCAAGAAAGGAAATGTCCTATGTTGAATGAACTCAATACCTATACGCTCCAGGAACTCTACAAACAGCCTATCGAACCCATCCCTTGGGTGGTGGAAGATCTGCTGGCACCAGGCCTGTACTTTCTGGGCGGTTCGCCAAAAGTTGGAAAAAGCTGGCTGGCACTGCAGCTCTGCCTGGCCGTCTGCCGTGGAGAGCCCTTTCTGGGGTTCAAGACCAAGCGGAACGAAGTTCTTTACATCTCTTTGGAGGACGGCCCTCGGCGGCTGCATATCCGCGCATTGCGACTGACCGAGGAAGCTCCCGCCGGTCTGCACCTTTGCAGCCACGCGCACTTGATTGGGCATGGGCTGGAACAGCAACTGGATCAGATGCTGGCTGAACACCCGGCCATCAAGCTGGTCATCATTGACACGCTGCAAAAAATCCGGGAGGCAACCGGTGCCAGCCCCTCCTACAGCATCGACTACCGGGATGCCTCTGCTTTGAAAGCGGTGGCCGACCGGAACGATATCTGTATGGTGGTTGTACACCATCTGCGCAAACTGAAGGATGAGGATCCTTTCAAGCAGATGTCGGGAACGAACGGGCTGAACGGTGCCGCCGACGGATCAATCGTTCTCGACCGCCGAAAACGCCAGGAAGGGACGGCTACGATGTCAGCCACCGGACGGGATATCGAAGATATGGAACTGACGCTGGACTTTTCCGACTGCCGCTGGAGCCGAGGCTGCTCACCGGAGCAGCTGCAGATGCTTCAGCTCCTGTCCGCTCTGCAGCATTTGTTGGCCGACAAGCCGTTTTCCGGTACTGCCACCGAATTGACAGCCCGGCTGGGGGACGAGGGAAACTTATGGGGGCCGGCTCAGCTGTCCCGGTATCTGCAGAGCCATGAAGAGGAACTGGCAAGGTATGGTATTTTGCTGAGTACCCGGCGTACCAGCAAGCAGCGCCTTCTGCAGCTTTGCTACCGTCCGTATGACGAGAATGACGGTTGTGACGCTTCTGACACGGGATTTGAAATACCGGATATTTCGTCGCAACCGTCACAACCGTCACTGACGTCACTCACGTCACAGGCATCTTAAGGAAGGAGGAACAAACATGGCCTATATTCAACAACGCGGAGAAAGAAAATATAAAATTACAGTTTGTAATGGCTACACCACAACAGGGAAAAAACGGATGCAGGCACGCACCATTGATGTTCCCAAGGAAGTTCCAAAGCGCGGTATCAAACAATATGTCTATGCAGAGGCTGAGCGCCTGGAAAAACGATTCCGTACTGGTATCGACGAAAGTGAAAACACCAAGTTCGAGACCTACGCGGAGCATTGGATGGACCGGGCAGCCAAGCGATACAAAGCCAGTACGCTGGCCGGTTACCGAAAAATGCTGGAGGTGGCTTACCCAACCATTGGCGGTTTGCCGCTCTGCAAAATCCGGCCCATGGTCCTGGAGGAATTTGCAGAAGAACTGCGCAAGAGGCCCGGGCGGGGCGGCAAGCCTCTGAGCGAAAACACCGTACATAAATATCTGGATGCCGTTTCCGCGGTGCTGCAGGACGCAGCGAAAAATGACATCCTGCTCTACAATCCTGCCCACCGGGTCGAGAGAGTCCGGGTGGAAAAGGTACAGCAGCGTATTCCCCAACAATGGGAGATGCAAAAGCTCCTGCAGTGCATTTTGCAGGAGCCGCTGCTTTATAGAGTGTATTACCTGATGGCCCTCTCCACTGGCCTGCGCCGCGGTGAGCTGTGCGCCCTTCGGTGGAGTGACCTGCACGGCGGCAATCAGGTGAAAATTCAGCATTCCCGCAGCACTGTGGTGGGGCAGGGCGTGCTGGAAAGCGACACCAAGAATCACCGCACCCGCATCGTGGTCATGCCTCAGATCGTCTTCGACGATCTGGGAGAACTGTTCACTGAGCAGGCCCTGGAAAACAACGGGGCCGACTGGAACGGGTTGATTTTCCAGCGAAAAGGCAAGCCAGTACACCCCAATACTTTCAGTCACCATCTGCGGCGGCTGTATGACCGGAACGGTTTTCCCGAGGAATACCACCTGCACACCATGCGGCATTTCTTCGCCACCTATCTGCTGGAACATGGCACCAGCAAGCAGGTAGCAGCCGACCTGCTGGGACACGCAGATACCGCCTTTCTGGAACGAACCTACTGCCATCCGCAGGATATCTGCAAAGAGGAGGCTGCCGGGTTGTTTGATTCTCTGCTGGCACCGGCAGAGGAAGAATACTGCGACACTTTGCAGGACTAACATTCCCCGGGCAATGAGCCCGGGGTTTTTGTTTGTCCGGCACACCCACAGTGAGGATTTTCCCTTTTGAGAGAATCCTCACTATTAGTTATGTTTGCAAACTCTCGGTGTTTTGCCAGGTTTACACAAGTATCGTGGCCGTTCTTCGTTGGGTTTGGTGATAGCTTTGTATCGCAGAGGTTGGTATCCTTTGTGTCAATACACACAAAGGAGTGGTCAAAATGGCAAGCATCCGAAAACGAGGGCAAAACAGTTATCTCATCGTGGTATCCCGCGGCTACGATTACGAAGGGAACCGACTGAAAGCCGCACAGAAAACAGTACATCCACCGAAAGATCTCACACCCGGCCAGTGCAAAAAATGGCTGAACGAACAGGCTGTTCTGTTCGAGCGGGAAGTGCGGCACGACCCGCAGCCGGTGAACCATGCCATGACGCTGGCAGCGTATACAGAACACTGGCTGCGGGATATCGCCCCAGGCAAGCTGGCAGCCAGCACCTATTCCCGTGACCAACAGGATATCCGGCGCATCCTGCCAGCACTGGGACATTACAAACTGACCAATCTGCGCAAGGAAACCATCCGTGCCTTCTACGAAGCCATGCGTTCGGAGCCTAAACTGACGGACGGACAGCCGCTCTCAGAACGGTCAGTGGAGGGACTGCACAACACACTGTGCAGCATCTTGTCCGGTGCCGTGGAGGAAGGTTATCTGACCCATAACCCGGCCTGGCGGGTGTACAAGCCAAAAGGCGTGCGTAAAGAGCGCCCGGTGGCCGACGAGGAAACGGTGCAACGCCTCATCGCCGCTCTGGAAACACAAAGCATGAAATATGAGGTGTACTTCAAGCTGGTACTGGCCACCGGGATGCGCCGGGGTGAAGCCTGCGGACTGCGCTGGTCTGACATTGACTGGAGGCACCGGGCCATCCATGTGCAGAGGACGGTGGTCAAACTCAGCGGACAAAAGATCTTTACCAAGGAGCCGAAAACCGCAAGCGGCAACCGGAGAGTGTACATCAGCAAAGAGATGTGCAAGCTGTTGAAAGCGTGGAAGCAGGAATGTACCTGGCAGATGGAACAGGCAGAAGGGCAGGCCCTGACGGAGGAAGATTACCTTTTCCGGCAGCCGAGCGGCGATCCCATGGTACCCACGACCTTTACCTTCCGCTTCAAGAAAATCCTTAAGGAAAATGGGTTGCCTCAGAACTTATCTGTCCACAGCCTGCGCCATACCAACGCCAGCCTGCTCATTGCCCAGGGCGTGGATGTCCGCACCGTGGCAGGACTGCTTGGTCACTCCCAGCCCAGTACCACACTGGATATCTATGCCCACGCCTTTGATAAAACCAAGCGAGAGGCACAGGAAAAGCTGGGAAAGGTGATGAGGCTATGAAAATACATAAAATGCCCCAAGCGGAGCAACATTTTGCTCTGCTTGGGGCACATTGTTTTATTCAGGATTTGTTCTTTCTGGCGATATGCCCACCCAGCACAAAACTGACCACACAGCTGACAGCCCAGCTGACCAGGATGCAAACTACCATCAACAGAAGGTTTGTCAGAGTACCATCACTACCTGCATATACAGGCAGCGACGTAATACCGGGCATCACAAAGCCGAAGCACTTCACCCCCAGGATCACAGTCAAGGCACCGCCCACACCGTTGCCGATCATGGCTGCGATCAACGGGGTTCGATTCACCACCTGCACCGTGAACAGTGCCGGCTCGGAAATACCGAGAAATGCCGAAAAACTGGTACTCATAGCAGCAGCACGCATTTTGGAATCTTTCATTCGCAGTGCAGCGCCCATGGCGGCACCGGATTCTGCCATATTGTGGCAGAAAGAAACGGGCAGAAGATAATCATACCCCAAGGTGGCAATATTGGAGATCTGAATTGGAGAAGTAGATTGGTGCATACCACACAGCACAATGAGCGGCATAAAGAAGCCCAGCAGGAAGCCGGCTACCGGTCCCAGTGCAGAGAAAAGCCAGACGATGCCGTTTGCCAGCGCCAGACCACCGTAGTTGCCCAGAGGGGCCAGCACCAGGTAGGTGACGGGAATGGTTACCACAAGAGATACCATGGGCACAACGACCATTTTGAGAACATCGGGAATAAAGCGATCCACAAAGTGGTATACAATGGCCAGCAGGCCAACACCCAGCACTACCGGAAATACCGAACTTGCGTAGCTGAATACCGGAATGGTGATTCCCAAGAAAGAGAAAGGGTTTTCCGCCGCACCAACCGCATCCACAAAGGTGGGATACATTAGTGCGCCCGCTACGCAAAGTCCCAGATACTCGTTGACCTTGAATTTTCTTGCGGCGGACACAGCCAGCAGGAATGGCAGAAAATAGAACGGAACATCAGAGATGACGCTGAATACTGTCCAGGTCCCTCCGCCGGAGGACATCCCCATGGCCTCCAGCATAGCCAGAATGCCCTTGAGCATACCGCCTGCCACCAGTGCGGGCAGAATGGCAGAGAAGATGCCTGTAATGATATCCAACACATTGCCCATCCGGGTCTTGGGCGCTTCGGAACCGCTGTGCCCCAGCAGGTCCTCCACTTCCAGGAACACATCCGCCACCATGGGACCGATGATGATCTGATACTGGCCATTCTTGATCTGCATACCCATGACGCCGTCAATGGCTTCAATGGCCGCCCCATTTACCTTGGCATCCTCTTTTACATTAAAGCGCAGCCTCGTGACACAATGCAGCGCGTTGGTGATGTTTTCTTTTCCACCCAGGTGTTCGATCACCTGTTGTGCAACTTTGCGGTTATCCATTTCTGAATCCTCCTTACATGACAGAATTATTCAAGATCTTCTCCATTGGAGGCAATGCATTTTTTATACCAGTAGAAGCTGTCTTTGCGGTACCGCTTTCCGCTGCCTTTTCCGCCGTTGTCCAGATCCACATAGATCACGCCATACCGTTTATCCATGGTCAGCGGTCCACAGGACACCACATCAATGATTCCCCACATGGTGTAGCCAATCAATTCCACGCCGTCAATGACTGCTTGCTTCATCTGCTCGATGTGAGAGCGCAGGTAGTCGATTCTGTAGGCGTCGTGTACCGTGCCATCCTGCTGCAAAATATCGGTGGTCCCCAGGCCATTTTCTGCCACAAACAGCGGCAGGCCGTATCGGTCGTACATCTGGTTCAGCGTGACCCGCAGCCCGATGGGATCCATCTGCCAGCCCCATTCGCTGGTTTCCAGATAGGGGTTCTTGTTGGCCATGATCAGGTTGCCGGCAGTTTTCTCCCAGCCCTGGTCGCTGGTGGACACCTGGGAGAAATAGTAGGAAAAAGACAGAAAATCCACCGTGCCGTTGCGCAGAATCTCGTCATCACCTGGTTCTTTTTCAATGCAGATGTGGAAGCGGTCAAAGTACCGGTCCATGTAGGCGGGATAACGTCCCCGTGCCATAATGTCGGTATAGAACCAGTTGGCATACTGATCATCCTGCAGAGCCTGCAGAGCATCCTGCGGCTTGCAGGTGGCCGGGTAGGTGGTGAACCGGGCGATCATGCCGCCGATTTTTGCCCCTGGCAGCATCTGGTGGCACAGGGCAACAGCCCGCGCGCTGGCCAGAAACTGGTGATGCAGGCATTGGAAAACCGCCTGATTGAGGTTTTCCTCCTGATCGGGGATCAGACAGACTCCGTCCCACGGCGCAAAGCGTCCTGCATTGAACTCGTTGAAGGGCAGCCAGAAATCCACCAAGTCCCCGTATTCCTCAAACAGAACCTTGGCATACCGCAGATAAAAGTCGATCGTTTTTCGGCTTTTCCAGCCGCCGTACTTCAACACCAGCTGAACCGGGATGTCGTAATGCAGCATAGTGGCAAAAATCTTGATGCCGTACTTCTTGCATTCCTCGAACATGCTGCGATAGTACGCGATTCCCTGAGCATTGGGCTGTGCATCGTCGCCATTGGGAAAGATGCGGCTCCAACAGATGGATGTGCGGAAGATCTTCATACCCATCTCAGCAAACAGAGCGATGTCCTCTTTGTAGTGATGGTAAAAATCGATGCCGCGGCGGTTGGGGTAGTAGGTAGTGTCCATATCCTGCAGTGCCTGTTCAAACTCCTGTGTAGAGAAGGGACTGCCGTGGTGTTTGGCCTCTACCTGTTCCCGATCCCAGCTGGGATCCAAATACCGCAGATCCTGGGTGGATACTCCTTTGCCCCCGTCCCGAAAGCCGCCTTCTGCCTGGGAGCAGGAGATTGCACCGCCCCACAGAAAACCTTCCTCAAATCCCTGTTTCACGCATAGGCCTCCTTTGTGTTTCTTTGCCGATAGTACTTGACGGATCCGTTATCCTCATTATAGAATGGGAACAAACAGATGATAATGTCATCTTTTCACCAATTTATTATCATATTTACAGGTTCGGAGGTCTGTCTATGACGCCGGAACAGCTGGAAACCTTTTTGCTTGCCGATACCGAAAGTGAGCTGTGGCACCTGGAACACCCCGGGGTCCTGAGCCCCGCTTATCAAAACATTCCGCTGCGGGAATATGAAGGTGAAAAGGTCTATTTCTTTGATTTCAAAAACACCCTGCTCTCCCAAAACATTGCCATTGTCAAGGAGAGCCGTTACACCACCATCCCCGCCCATTTCCACAAAGATATGGAACTGAATTACATCTATCGCGGAAGCTGCACCTTCGTGATCAACGGGCAGCCGGTGGTGATGCAGCAGGGAGATTTGTGTATCCTGGACTCTAACGTGCGGCACAGTGCCGTAAGCTACAAAAACAAAGAGGATATCGTCATCAACATTGTTTTCCGCAAAGCCTTTTTCAACACAATGTTTTTGAGCCGACTTTCTTCCCACGGTATTGTAAGTTCCTTTTTGCTGGACGTGATCTCCCAGAATCGGGCCCATGACCGTCACCTGATCTTTCATACCCAAAACAACTGCAAAATCCACCCGCTGGTGCAGTTTCTGCTGTGCGAATATTTTTCCCCCAGCGTCTGTGCTCAGGAACTGATTCCTATTTATGTGTCCGCTATTTTCACTGAGTTGATCAACACTCTGTGCCACAGCGATGAATTCCGCTTGCCAGAGAAAAGCAACGTACTTCTGATTCTGAAGTATATTGAACAGAATTACAAGACTTGCACATTGCAAAGTACCGCCCGGTATTTTGGTTACAATTCCAATTATCTTGGAAATCTGTTGAAACAGCGCACAGGCAAGACTTTTCGGGACCTGAAACTGATGCAGCAGCTGACACAGGCTGCATTGCTGCTGGTAAACTCCGACGAAAGCGTTCTGGATATTATCGACAAAGTCGGCTGCACCAACTGCTCTTATTTCTACCGAAAGTTTGCAGCGGCCTATCGTTCTACCCCTCTGCAATACCGCCAGCAACATGGCAACCCATGAAAGGCTTCCTTTCTTTGCTCTACACATTCTAAAACAGGCAGTTACCCTCGTTTGAGGGCAACTGCCTGTTTTTATTCTTCAGTGATTTCCAGCCGGGCCAGCGCATAGTCGATGCACATCTTCACAAGCTCATTGCGGGAACGGCCCGTTTTAGACGCTGCGTCCTCCAGCTTCGCCAGCATGGTGTCGGGCAGCCGCACCGATACCACCGTGGACTTTGCTACCACGGGTTTGCACTGCGGCACAATAAATTTATCCTCCTGCGCCTGCAATATTCGCAAATCCGGGGAATCCTGGTGCTGCCGTTCCGCGGCTACCAAAGCTGCTGGACAGCGGCCCAGCAGGCCCAAACGGCGCGGATTGAATCGCGGGTCGATAAGGTGGTCTACTGCTGCGATACCCCCAGCTGTGAGGCCTTTCTGGCCCGCGACCGGCATCTGGTGGACGGCTCAGCCTACTGCATTGGTTGCTGCACGAGAGCTGCCGGCGGTACGGCATACACACTGCGGTACGCAGAAAGACCTAGATTACAAATATGCAATATAGGCCAGCTCGCTTCTACAAAGTAACTACGAGATTGCGTCCCCTTGTAAGTTAGAACCTTACAGTTGAGCAATTTGCTGTACCGGTGATATGGCTATAATAGTTCTTTCTGGAGAAAATCCGGATTGTCTCTATGTCCCATCTAAAAGGTAAGTGAGAATATCTCCCAACTAAGGCGGCGGTGTGCAACGGTCACAGACGTCCATAAATTTACTTTTAGGAATTGATAAAAGCAGGTTCTATGAACTCTGCTTATATTTTCCGAGTAAAGATCCCTATTATTGGACCGGTAAGGTTGTATTCTAAAATTATGAGAAATTATGAGAAAAATGTTTCTCTTGTCCAGTACCTAGACCGCCTGATTTTGAATACTTCGACTGGCGATATCTGATGGAATCCGTACTAGTGAGCCACACAGGTGAGCCAATCGGTCATCGAAACACTTATCAAAATACCGTGACTCAGGACCTTTGGTTTTCTGCTGATAACCTTTAAATTATACCATATATCTGATATACTTAACTAAATAACAGCTTTAAAAGGGCAGGATGTTAAGAATTCTATGAGAAGCGCAAAGGAACTATTCAAGCAGTCGGCCTTTTAACTATTGGAGGCGCAATATGCCGAATCATCAGTGGAACAATCCATCTTCAAATAGTTTTGCTCTCAGCTCGGAGGAGTACGATTTGGCTGTACCCAACGCTGCTTCTCTCATGCAGTCTTTGCGTGCTTTTGGCTATGATATTGCAACTGCTGTTGCCGATTTAATTGACAACAGCATTACAGCGCAGGCAAATAGGATTTCCGTTCAATTTGAGTGGAACAATGGGAACCCTTGGATATCTATATCCGACAACGGATATGGAATGACCGAGGATGAATTATTTGAGGCAA
The DNA here is from genome assembly GCF_057005535.1 of Subdoligranulum sp. DSM 23681. NCBI lineage: Bacteria > Bacillati > Bacillota > Clostridia > Eubacteriales > Oscillospiraceae > Subdoligranulum > Subdoligranulum sp. DSM 23681. The sequence continues at coordinate 1,846,926 of NZ_CM168050.1, forward strand.
TGAAACCCGGCAGCAAGAATCCTCTTGATGAACGTTCCGAAAATGATCTTGGACGTTTTGGATTGGGATTAAAAACTGCTTCTCTTTCTCAATGCAAACGCCTTACCGTTGCCTCTAAGAAAGACGGCGGAAGAATCTGCTGCAGATGTTGGGATTTGGATGTGGTAACCCAAAAAAACGCATGGCTCTTACTCAAAGTTCCCACAGAAACAGCAGCGACTATAATACAGAAACATTTGGACAAGTGCCCATCCGGCACTATCGTCATATGGGAGAAAATTGACCGAATAATTCCTGGAGAGCATGTCGGAGACGAGGAATATCAGCGTGCCTTTCTTAACTATGCTCAATCCGTCAAAGAGCGCATTTCTGTTGTGTTCTCATCATACATGTCTGGCCCTCATAAAGTTGCCTTTGAAATGAATGGCCGCGAAATTTCGATGTGGGATCCTTTTATGACCGATAATCCATTGACCACCCGGATGCCTACTGAGTATCTCTATGTAAATGGAAACGAAGTCAAAATCAAAACATTCATTCTGCCGCATCAAAAAAAGTTGTCGTCCAACGAATTCTCTCTTTATGCAGGTGCACACGGCTGGAATGCTCAACAAGGTTTTTATATTTTCAGAAATAATCGGCTGATCGTTGAAGGCAGCTGGCTCTTAAATGGTTTTGAAAAAGCAGAGCAATACCGGTTGGCCCGCATACGCATTGATATCGGAAACGAAACCGACAGTGAATGGAATATCGACGTAAGAAAATCGACAGCCGTCCCGCCTATATCGATACAAAATGATATAAAAAGAATTGCCATTGCAGCGCGACGAGAATCAGCGACAATCTTTCGCAACAGAGGCAAAAAGCTGGCCAGAAGGGCGCGGAAAGAGCAATGCTTCGTATGGCATCAAAATATCCGAAACGGGAAACTTGGCTATACAATCAATCGCGATCATCCCATTATTCGAGAAATGATTAATGCAGATGAAAAAAATCAAATCAAAAAGCTGCTTACCCTGATCGAGGAAACTATACCTGTTCCCATGATTATTTCTGATTACTCAGAAAGGGCGGACAATATTCTGACTCCTTTTGAAGGAAAAAGCACCAATGATTATGATCCCATGATAAAGACCTTGTATGACGTATATCGTAAGGCTGGGTGCACAATTCAAGAGGCGATTGAAAATATTGCGGGAACCGAACCCTATATCTATGAGCCAGAGAAGGTAACATTATTCTGTGAAAGAGAGGACATCCCCTATGGCGAGTAATGGTCAACTATATTCAATGTTATATGATAATGTTATGAAATTGCTCACAACCGGTAAAATTGTGCCGGATCAATTGGGATCAGAAATTCAAAAAATGCATAACATGTTTCAAAATTACTACCCTGATGAGGAATTGGATGAAGAAGAGCTTTTACGCCAAATTGTACGCGATTTTGGCATTTTTGAAGGGTCTGCCAAAATTCTCGAGGATAACCGTGACCACAGAGAATGGCTCGCTGAAGAACGATCAAAAATACAATGGGTTTTCTGGGGACGATACAAAAAATACCTTGAAGTCAGTGAAAAAATGCCGCCTGCCGTTGTTAAAAGCATAGATGATACGACAGATGAAATTTTAAAACGACTGGAAAGCCCCAAACGTCCCGGTAGCTGGGATCGCCGCGGGATGGTTGTAGGCAATGTTCAATCAGGCAAAACCAGCAATTATATTGGACTAATCACAAAGGCTATCGATGCAAAATATAAAATCGTTATTGTGTTGGCGGGACTAAATAACGATCTTCGAAGCCAAACACAAAGGCGAATCGATAAAGGCTTAATCGGCAGGGACACTTGTAAGAAGGATTCGTACAATCAGACATCCTCTCGCATTGGCGTGGGGTTGCTGCCAGGTTTTCCCGAACCTCCGATTATCGCTGTCACAAGTGCTGATACAAATGGTGATTTCAAGAAAAATGTTCACAGCACGGTTACGATTACGCCGGGCGGAGATCCTATTATCGCGGTTGTAAAGAAAAACGTCACTCCTTTAAATAATCTTCTTAACTGGTTTACAAGCGCTAATAATTCCGGCAAAATAGCTAACATTCCTCTGTTGCTGATTGATGACGAAGCCGATAATGCATCAATTGACACGAAGGCGGCAAAGCGCATTGGCGGGACAGCTGTTGATCCAGACGAAGCAGAGCGTGACCCAACGAAAATTAACGGACTCATCAGGCAAATTTTAAATTGCTTTTCTCAAAGTGCATATGTGGGATATACCGCAACGCCTTTTGCTAATATTTTTATTTATCCAACAGATCCAAGCAATGAAACCGACACTTATGGAGAGGATTTATATCCGCGCAGCTTTATCGTGAATTTGCATGCGCCATCCAATTATATCGGACCTGAGAAAGTGTTTGGGCTTTATGAAGATCGGACAGCAAACATTAAAGAGATCAAACCGCTGCCTCTTACAAGAGATGCGGATGATTATGTAGAAGCATTCCCGGATCACCATAGAAGCTCCTTAAATGTAACTAGTCTGCCGAACTCGTTGTACACTGCAGTCTATTCGTTTATCCTTGCTTCTGCAGCTCGTGACGCTAGAGGACAAGGGCGAAAGCATCATTCGATGCTGGTTCACGTCACACGATACGTTGACGTACAAATGAAGGTAACTGAATTGCTCAAAAATGCGATGCAGGATATTGTTGCCGAATTGGAGTTTCAAACTGGTCCGCAGTATCAAAAGCTGATCAGCGATCTGGAATATTTATGGCACAACGATTTTGAACCGACAACTCGTGCTGTCATGGAAACACTAGACGACAACGGAATTGCCCCTGTTGCATGGGAGGAAATCAAAGAAAGACTGTTTACATGTGCATCAAAAATTGAAGTCAAAGCCATCAACGGCAAAGCAGCTGATGGCGGACTCGATTATGATTCTTATCCGAACGGTTGTTCTGTCATTGCTGTAGGCGGAGATAAGCTTTCCCGTGGATTGACGCTTGAGGGACTGATGGTCAGCTATTACGCTCGCCTTTCGAGAATGTATGATACCCTTCTCCAGATGGGTCGTTGGTTTGGCTATAGAAATGGCTATGCTGATTTGTGCAGACTATATACCAGCAAACAGCTGATCGGCTGGTATAGACATATTGCGGTTGCCAATGAGGAACTCCGCCAGGAGCTTGATGATATGGCAGAACTGCATGCGATCCCGGAAACATATGGACTGAAGGTTAGAACTCATCCGGATGGTATGCTTATCACCGCAATGAATAAGATGCGTAATTCGGAAAGCCGAACTGTTACATATGCGGGAAAGCTTGTTCAAATCACACGGTATTATAAAGATAATCCATGCAATTTTAAAAATATCAGATTTGCAGATACGTGGCTGAGGGAGTTAGGTACTCCGATTACCCCTTCTCCTAAAACAAGGAACAACTACTTATGGACCAATGTTGGCTACGAACGAATCATTGATTTCCTGCAGAATATAGCTATACATAGTTCCTGCTTTAGTGCATCGCCCAAAATTGTAAGCAAGTATATTCAAAGTCAAGTTCAAGACGGTGAATTGGTTAATTGGACAGTTGCTCTGGTTTCAACCCTATCTGGTAAGACATATCCTATCGGCGGTGTTGATATTGGCTTGTCTTGGCGCAGTGATGATGCTGCCGGTTCATCCTTGCAATCTAAGCACGCAGGGCTCGAGGACAACACGATTTACTTGATACGGAATAACCTCATTACAGAAACCGATCAAGAGGTCGATCTAACTGAAGAAGAGCGGCAAAATGCGATCAATCATACAAGAGATAATTGGAAGCCCAATAAGCGTTCGTCAGTTCCGCCGACGGATCCATCTCCTGTATGGGTTCGAAAGTGCAGAAGCAAAGAAAGAGGATTGCTCCTGATCTATGTTTTTGAGTCTGGCAATATAGTAAACGGCATGCGCATGCCATATAACGATACATATTTGGGATATGCTATTAGTTTTCCTGACAGTAATACAGCTCGGCCGGTCGAATATAAGGTTGATGAAGTCTATCTAAGGAATGATTTTGATGAGGACTGATAAACTGGAGAAAATCTGGGAAGAAATCGAAGGGCAAAGAGAAAATTCCAGTCAAACAATACAGCGGCAGCGCATGATATGCATTGATATGCCATGCCGAATCTATGTGGGAGTCAACGGTATTCCGTCTTGCAGATTCATGGCTTTTGACATTCCCAAGGAAGATATTTCACGGTTTAATCCATTCACTTCGCTAAGAGGTATTACGGTTGCTATTGCTGAGCCAATTCTTCAGCACGAGAATTTTTACGCATGTGTCCTTCAGGCAGCTTCTTGCGATCAAAATGATGTCTTTACAATAGTGGCTTCAGATATCCTTCAAAAGATGCACGACTGCTCATCGGCTGATAACTATGTTGAGGTTCTCAAGCAGCGGATCGAAAAGTGGCGCATTTTTTTCGAAAAAGCTGTAGGGCAGCAACTGTCAGACCGGATGGTAATAGGACTGTGGGGCGAATTAAATTTAATTCATGAACTGCAAAACGAAAAAATCATGACTGCAGAAGATTTATGGAATGGCCCCTTAAAGTCTGCACAAGATTTTCAAGGGAATGAAATAGCAATAGAGGTAAAAACTTCCGTTTCTAATCAGTTGGAAAATGTCATGATTTCCAGCGAAATTCAGCTTGATGATTCGCACTTCAACGCCTTATTCCTTATCGCGTTTAGAATTGAGCGAAATGATGAAAACGGAATAACATTGCCTCAGCTCGTCGACATGGTCTCCTGCAAGTTGGCGGATGAGCAAAAGAAAAGATTTTATGCGGCTCTTTTATGTTTGGGATATGACCCATCCCATAGCCAGTTGTACACTAAGGGATATATTTTGAAGGAACAAAGGAATTACTATGTGAAGTCTGGATTTCCCAGAATAATACGCAGCGACGTACCTCACGGAGTATGCAATATAAAGTATGAAGTTTCTTTAAGCACCTGCAGTGAGTTTCAGGTCGACTGGGACAGAGTGATTGCCGCAATAAAGGAGTACGAATATGGCCAAGCCGGAGGAACTCAGTAAATTCTATACTGACCTAGAGCAGGAAATTATTAATAAGGCCGCCCTTGACGAAACAGAAGATTTTCGAGAAAACATTTTTACCCAAATTTACATAGATTACCTTTGTGAAGCGGCAGAAATTGAGGATGGTAATGTTTGCTTCCATGAAGGCCGCGGCGTTAAGGTTAATGGATACAGCATCTCAGAAGATGAAAGTAATATAACCTTGTTTGTCTCCATTTACAAGAACAATCCCTCGATCTATTCCGTACCTCCTTCAGACGCGGTTGCAATGATTAATAGAGCCAAGCAGTTTTACTTAAAGTCTCTGAAAAAGTATCAGACCGATATCGAAGAGGCTTATGCGGCTTTTGATTTGGCCAGAAGTATATATGAATCTAAAAATCGCATTACAGAAGTAAAAATCATTCTGCTGACAAACGGCACTATTCGCTCCACACAGCTGGCAACAGAAGAGCTTGAAGGCGTAACATTTATACCTTCTATTTGGGATTTGGAACGTATCTACCGGGTGAGTACATCTGGTGCCGCACGCGAGAAAATAGAATTTAGCCTGCAGGAGCTAACAGGCAAAACGTTAGATGCTATTCGAATCACCGTTCCTGAAGAAACTAAAACGACAAAAAATGGGGACGTTATTACAAGCGGCGGATATACTTCTTATTTTACGGTCTTTCCTGGTGATGTTCTGTATAAAATTTATGAGCAGTATGATGCACGGCTGCTGGAAAAAAATGTACGAGCATTCCTTCAGGCAAGGGGCGGTGTAAATAAAGGGATCAAATCTACCATTTTGGAAAATCCTGAAATGTTTTTGGCATATAACAACGGCATCTCTGCAACAGCCGAACAGATAACCGTTTCTAATGAGCATGGAAATACCTGCACTATTACTGGGTTAAAGGATTTTCAAATTGTTAACGGCGGTCAAACAACAGCATCTATCTATAACGCATGTATAAAAGATAAGAGGCCGCTGGAGAAGATTTTTGTACAGGCAAAAATCACGGTCTTGTCAGATCAAACTCAAATGGAGCAAGTTGTTCCTCAGATTTCTGCTTGCGCGAATACACAAAACAAAGTGCAGCTTGCAGATTTTTCTGCCAATGATGAATTTCATCAGGCCATTGAAAGTCTTTCCAGAACAGTATGGGCTCCAGCGAAAACAGGCGGCGAGCAGCAAACAAAATGGTTTTATGAGCGTGCACGAGGCCAATATGCTGATACTCGTTCCAGAGAAAAAAATGTTAAATACTTTGATTCGATTTATCCAAAGGCACAATACTTCGATAAATTGGAGCTGGCGCGATATGAAAATGTCTGGGAACAATTGCCGTATGTAACGAGTAAAGGCGGTCAGGCTAGTTTCAGAGACTTCACTATCCGATTAAAACGGCGTGGGAAATTTGTGCCGGATCAAAATTACTACCAAGATTTAATTGCAAAGGCAATTTTGTATCGGCGTGTTCGTCAAATAGTTAAGTCCCAAAGATTTCAGGGCTTTTGGGCAAATATTGCCGATTACACGGTGGCCTATATCAGTTTTAAGACTGCTCAAAGAATTGATTTAAAAAAGATTTGGCGCACACAGACAACGACGGAAGCCTTTGATAATATGGCTGCAGCAGTTGCAAATGCAGTGTATAATTATCTGACGGAAACATGTTCTGGAATTAACACCACCCAGTGGTGTAAAAAGGAACAATGCTGGAATGCCATAAAGGCTGATATTCACGTACCAATTGAAAAAGGGCTTGTATCGGAACTTCTTCCAGTGGGTCAAAATAATACAGCTGGTATCGATGCTTTGAATGATCCAGAAAAGGTGCTTATTGAAGATATTCACGGCGTAAGCGCGGATATTTGGTTTGCAATTGCATCGTGGGGAAAGGAAACTGCAAATCTGCGTGGCTATCAATGTGGCATTGCCGGAACATTAGGCAGATACGTTGGCTGGAGCAAGATGCCATCTATTAAACAAGCAAAGCAGGGAATTAAAATCCTGAATACAGCATATGCAAAAGGATTTATCGTCGAAAGCAAAATAAAAGAATTGGTAGAGAAGAACAGCGCGTTTTTGGATGACTAATCGCGTGAAGGAATTAGTATATGGATTATAGGTATAAAGTAGTTGATCTTTTTAGTGGTGCGGGGGGACTGAGTCTAGGGTTTCTTCAAACCAAAAAGTATGATATTAAAGTAGCGTTTGAAAACAGCCCCTATATGCAGGAAACATATAAAAAGAATCATACAGGTGTCGAAGTACAAGGTGACGTATGTGCTGCCGATTATGCCGATATTGTGCGCCGATACGGAAAGATTGACGTTGTTATTGGGGGGCCTCCATGTCAGGGCTTTTCAAATGCAAATCGTCAAAAAAACCATGCAATCAGCCAAAACAACAAGCTTGTAAAGCAGTATTTAAGGGCCATTTTAGAACTTCAGCCCAAAGCCTTTGTGATGGAAAACGTAAGCATGCTTAAATCGGAAGTACATCGCTTTTATATGGAAAAGGGAGATGAAGAAATCGTTAAGCGCTGCAATATTCCTGTTAAGGATACATTTCTTCATCTTTTGGACGGTGCCTTCTTATTCGACGGCGCAATTGATATTGTGAAAGACGAAAACCTCATCAATCAATATCTGTGGCCGGAAGCCGACTACTTTGAGCTAAATGTCATTTATAAGTCTGCGAAAAACATTTCTAAAATGATAAATGCCTTAGACCATCACAAAAAGAAATTGGAATCTTTAATCGAAACATATACCAACTTAAAAGGTGATGATCATATTGCCGAAGAAGCACGAAAGGCATTTTCAGCAATCAAAGCATACTATGATGGGACCCTTCCAGCAGATGAAATCAAAAGCAAAATTGAACCCTCTGTTATGATTCAGCGGATGCTGAGTAAAGCACAAGAAATTTTTCAAAACAACATTATTGTAGATGAATATGTACAGGGATCTGACTTAGCCGCCAAAATTCGGTCCTTTGCTGTTTACGATTATCTTAAGGACATTTTGACTGCACCAGAAAACAATTATGTCATTTACAGCGATGTGCTCTGTGCAGCAGATTATGGAGCTCCTCAAAAGAGAATGCGTTTCGTTGTGATCGGAATTAAGCGTGATATTTCAGAAAAAATTGCGCTTCCCAAGGGATCATACGATGCAGACGAGTATCGTACGGTTAAAGATGCAATTGGCGATTTGGAAGATATTAAGCCTGTGTATACTCTTGCTGAAGATAAGCAAGGAATCGTGCTGCCAAAGGCGGAAAATTTAAGCGAATTAGCGTCAACATTAAGAGACTCTCCCGTTCTTCATAACCATATAGTAACGAAAACAACGGATACAGCTCTTGAACGGTTTCGAGCATTAAAACCGGGACAAAATTTTCATTGTCTCGACGATTCTCTTAAAACCAATACCTATACCGATGCGAAAAGAACTCAAAACACGATTTACCAGCGGCTGAAATATGATGAACCAAGCGGTACGGTAGTGAACGTGCGAAAATCGATGTGGATACACCCGGAACACGATAGAGCAATCAGTATTCGCGAAGCTGCTCGACTGCAGACATTCCCAGACAGCTTTGTCTTTTATGGCTCTAAGGATAAGCAATACCAGCAGGTTGGAAATGCGGTGCCCCCAATTATGGCAAAAGCTATCGCAAAGAAACTTGCGAAAATCCTTTCCAAAAAACGTAATGCAGACGCAAAAAAGAACTGCACAAAAGGAAATGGCAGACAATCACACAAAAGAAATTCGCAGCATAAACATGTCGCATATCCGCAGCACTAATTCTAAGCCAGAGGAAATTGTGCGAAAATATTTATTTTCAAAGGGATTTCGATATCGGAAAAATGTCCGTACCCTTCCAGGATGTCCGGATATTGTATTGCCTAAATACAAAACAGTTATTTTTGTGAATGGTTGTTTCTGGCACAAGCATAACTGTCCTAGGTTTGTCTGGCCTTCTTCCAACCAGGAATATTGGCGGCCTAAAATACTCAGAAATGCAGAGAGAGACAAATTGAATTCCCAATTACTAACTGAAATAGGATGGAAGGTTCTGACGGTATGGGAGTGTGAGCTTAAAAAGAAAGTGCGTGATGACCGACTTGCAAAGTTGGAACAGGAAATAAAAGGTCAGAACGGAGAGGTATAATTATGGCTCAAATTAGCTTGGATAATATTAAAAAGATCGAGAAGAACCGAAACACTATCCATGAGAAAGTACACGCAGCATACACAGTATTCGAAATGGATGGCGAAAAGTATGTACAGATTGACACTTATGGTCGTATAGATCGCGAAAATCCCGAAAAGATCAGCCAGTCAATTCAATTTGATAAAGAGACTGCGACTTTTCTGGTAAATCTTCTAAAAGAAGAATTTGAATTGCATTAACTTCTTACAAACTTTTGCGGTTCGAAATCCGAAATCTTCCCATAAAAACAAAAACTGATAAAATAGCTCTCGTTGAGTATTCCGGGCGGTTTTACACCCCTATTCCGGAGATTGGAAACCATCGTTCCGATATGAAGGAAACCGCAATTCCGTTTTAATGGAAACCGCAGCTTCTTTCCTTATAATGTATTTATGCGTCGCTTGACGTAAATACATTTTAGGAGGTCAGCTGTTATGACCAAATACCGTGAGATTATCAGACTTGCCAGTCTGAATCTCAGCCAAACAAACATCGCGCTTAGCTGCGGTGTATCTAAGAAAACGGTCAATAAGGTTTTAAAAGCTGCAAGAGAAAAAGGAATCTCATGGCCGCTTGACCCAAAACAGACCGATGCAGTGATTGAGCAATTGCTGTTCCCAAAGAAGAACAGCCCTGAGTCTCAATCAAACAGGCGTATGCCGGATTATTCGCATATCCGCAAGGAACTTCTCCGCAATGGAGTAAATAAGAAACTCCTCTGGACAGAATACCTTGAGGAATGCCGCCTTTCCGGGGATGAGCCGCTTATGTACTCACAGTTTTGCTATTACATTCAGCAGGATGAACAGAAGCGCCGTGCCACCATGCATATCAACCGCAAACCTGCGGAACAGGTTGAGGTTGACTGGGCCGGAGATCCGGCGCATATCATCGATCCGGATACCGGCGAAATCCTGGATGCCCACATTTTTGTAGGAGTTATGACCTATAGCCAGTACCCATATGTAGAAGCGTTCATGGATGAAAAGCAGCCATCATGGATTGCGGCGCATGTGCATATGTACGAGTACTTTGGCGGTGTCGCCAGGATTCTCGTGCCGGACAACTGCCGCACTGCGGTGGATCACAATAAGGGTTGGAACGATCAGCGAATTAATGCTGTCTATCAGGAGATGGCCGAACACTATGGCACTGCGATCATTCCGGCCCGCGTCCGGGCTCCGAAGGACAAACCCAATGCCGAAGGCAGTGTGGGGAATATTTCCACCTGGATCACCGCAGCCCTGCGTAATGAGCAGTTCTTCTCCCTCGGTGAGTTAAACCGGGCAATCCGACAGAAACTGGAAGATTTCAGCCATCGCCCTTTCCAAAAGAAAGAGGGCAGCCGGTATGAGATCTTCCGCGACGAAGAACAGCCACTCCTGGCACCTTTACCTGCCGCCCCATATGAACTGGCGGAATGGAAACAAGCCACCGTTCAGTTCAATTATCACATATCCTTTGCCGGAATGCTATACTCAGTTCCTTATGAATATATAAAACGCAAAGTTGATGTGAGGGTTACCGATAAAACCATTGAGATTTTTTACAACCATAACCGGATTGCATCCCACCGCCGTCTTTATGGCCGCAAGGGACAATACAGTACAGTTACAGAGCATATGCCGGAGTCCCACCAGCAGTATCTGGAATGGAATGGTGACCGTTTCCGCAAATGGGCGGAGCGGATCGGTTCCAGTACCTGTCAGGTAGTAGACGCAATCCTTACCTCCAAGCGTGTAGAACAACAGTCCTACCGCAGTTGTATGGGGCTTTTGAAGCTGGCCGACAAGTATTCCTCCCATCGATTGGAAGCCGCCTGTCGGAAAGCACTCTCCTTTACGGCTACTCCCAGTTATAAGAGTATCAAGAACATCCTTGATACCGGAAACGACCAGATGGAGATGCCAGATAAAAGGAAGGCAACAGGCAGCCATACAGAGCCAACAAAAAACAGCCACGCGCTTACAAGAGGCGCGGATTACTACAGGAGGTAAGGAACCATGACCACACAAAGCACGATAGATAAACTGATTGAAATGCGCCTGACTTCCATGTCAGATGCATTCCGCACCCAGATGGAGGACCCCAGGATGAAAGGGATTCCTTTTGAGGATCGTTTCGGGATGCTGGTGGACATCGAATACAGCAACCGTAAAAGCAACAGCCTGAAACGCCTGATCCGCAATGCCGGGTTTGACCAGCCGGAGGCATACATTGGAGATATCAACTATACTTCCGGGCGCAAGCTGAACCGGTCTTTGATTGAGCGGCTTGCAACCTGTGAATATATCACAGAGCATAGGAATCTCTTTATTACCGGCGCTACCGGAAGCGGGAAAACCTATCTGGCCTGTGCGTTTGGGATGGAAGCCTGCAAGCAGCGCTACAAAACGAAATATGTCCGGCTTCCGGATCTGCTTCTTGAACTGGAGCTGGCACGTAATGACGGTACATACAAAAAAGTTCAGGCGAAATATGCCAACCCAATCCTGCTGATCATTGATGAATGGCTCCTGCTGAAACCCACGGAATCGGAACAGCATGATATACTGGAACTTCTCCACAGGAGACGCAGGAAGTCATCTACCATCTTCTGCTCTCAGTATGATTCCAATGGCTGGTATGATCAGCTGGGTGGTGATGACAGTCCTCTGTCGGAAGCAATCCTGGACCGCATCAAGCATGACGCATATAAGATCAACATCGTTCCAACCGATCCTGCGAATTATCGATCTATGCGGGAGGTATATGGATTAGATCCAGCCTTAAGCGAGTGAACTCGCAGGTAACAATCAATTAAGTGCGGTATCTCTGTTCCGGAACAGCGGTTTCCTGCCGCTGGATTGGCGGTATCCGTTCCTCCGGAACAGCGGTACTCCCGCACAAGAATATCCATCTCGTGCTGCCCGATGTACAAAACCAGCACGGAAAGGAGATTCCATGAGCTATCTTATCAGTTTTTTCGTGTCTGTCATGGCCGATGTTGCCGCGTAGCGTCAAAAGATGGATTGACAAGCACTGAGTCGTGACAAAATAAAAAAAGTCGCTGTACTGCAATACAGCGACCTTTTTTGGTGCGGCCGGGGGGATTCGAACCTCTGGCCTTTGGAGTCGGAGTCCAACGCTCTATCCAGCTGAGCTACGACCGCACATGTATGAAAATCGTCGCTGGGACGAGATTCATCGTATAAAATTGTGAAAATCGGGTTGGTGGTCAATTCGTGGTCAGTCTACCGCGAACCACCGGGTGATGTGCCTGCTTTTTCACGTTATGCCGAGCAATTTCTTGCCGACTACCTAACGTGCCACAGTTGTCGGAGTCCAACGCTCTATCCAGCTGAGCTACGACCGCACATTTATGAAAATCGTCGCTGGGACGAGATTCATCGTATAAAATTGTGAAAATCGGGTTGGTGGTCAATTCGTGGTCAGTCTACCGCGAGCCACCGGGTGATGTGCCTGCTTTTTCACGTTATGCCGAGCAATTTCTTGCCGATTGCCTAACGTGCCACAGTTGTCGGAGCCGAACGATCTATCCAGCTGAGCTACAACCGCACATCATATATCGCGGCGTTACCACCGCTGAAACATATCTACTATACCACATTTCCGGGGCAAATGCAATCACCCGGTAAAACTTTTCTCCCTCTTGCCTATTAAAAGTCCATGTGTGACAAAAGAAAGATCCTGTTTTCTTATAACTATACCTTATATAATGCTTAATGCTGCAAAAGTTCTGCAAATGCCGCCCCCACGGATGCTCAGTGCCGGGTGTTGCGCTGCCAGATAGCAAACAGGCCGTCCAGAATCAGGGTGTCACGATATTCAATGGGGGTCTCGCAGGCATCCCGGATGCTGGCGGGCAGGGTACCAGTGGCGATGACCGGAGCCTCGGGCGCATGGAGCTCCGCCAGGATCTTGGCAGCCATGGCATCCAGAGTGGCAGCGGTGCCATTTACCATTCCGCTGTGCAGGCAGTCGGTGGTGTTGGTGCCCAAAAGCCGTTTTGGGGTGCTTTCCAGGGCTACCTGAGGCAGCTGTGCCGTGTTCTTGACCAGGGCGGCCAAAGACAGCTGGGGACCCGGCAGGATCATCCCGCCCACCAGGCTGCCCTCCTTGTCCACGGCCAGCAGGGTGGTGGCGGTATCCATGTTCATGACCAGCAGAGGCGGCTTGTGTCGCCGCAACGCGCCCACTACCGCACACAGCAATTCGGCCCCCAGCTGGGCCGGATTGTCCATCCGGATGCGCACACCGCTCTTCAACCCGGGCCCCACTTCCATGATGGGGGCCTGGGTCATTTTCTGTAAGGCTTCCCGCAACCGTCCGGTGAGCACCGGCACCACGCTGGCCAGAATAACCGCCTCCATGTCCGCAGGTCCGGCCCCGTACAGGTCCAGCATGCTGATGATTTTGTAGCACAGCTCGTCAGAACTGAGGGATGTATCCGCGTACAGTCGGGACGAGAACGCCAGCTTGCCGTCCAGCGCATAAGCGCCGAAGGTGATATTTGAGTTGCCGATATTCAATGCCAACAGCATGGAAGAGCCTCCTTATAGAAAAGGAAGCCGCCGCCGCCTTTTCTTTCTACCGTAATACTACTATAATCAGACGGAAAAAGCAATTCAAGAGGGGATAAATCGGCATTTGGAGAGCAAGGTAAAAAATGTCGAGAAAAGTGTTGACAAATCGGATTTCGCATGGTAATATAAATAAACCGTTTCGCGAGAGACGGAATGGCGCTGAAAGATATTCGTAAAGATTGTCGAAAGCTTCAAAAAAATCTCAAAAAAAGTGCTTGACAAAAAGAACTTTGCGAGATATAATAAATAAGCTGTCCCGCTGAGGGCGGCGCCACGCAGGACCTTGAAAATTGAACAAACCTGAAACTTGTGGAACCTTACAGTGTTTGGAAAAAACACTTTAATCAATTCCAAAAAACAAGTAATTCAACAGGACGCAAGCGATTGTGTCTGAGAAATTACAGTGATTTAACACTTTGTAAGTGATTAAATACCATTTATAAAGAGTTTGATCCTGGCTCAGGACGAACGCTGGCGGCGCGCCTAACACATGCAAGTCGAACGGAACTTGAGAGAGCTTGCTTTTTCAAGTTTAGTGGCGAACGGGTGAGTAACGCGTGAGTAACCTGCCCTGGAGTGGGGGACAACAGTTGGAAACGACTGCTAATACCGCATAAGCCCACGGTGCCGCATGGCACAGCGGGAAAAGGATTTATTCGCTTCAGGATGGACTCGCGTCCAATTAGCTAGTTGGTGAGGTAACGGCCCACCAAGGCGACGATTGGTAGCCGGACTGAGAGGTTGAACGGCCACATTGGGACTGAGACACGGCCCAGACTCCTACGGGAGGCAGCAGTGGGGGATATTGCACAATGGGGGAAACCCTGATGCAGCGACGCCGCGTGGAGGAAGAAGGTTTTCGGATTGTAAACTCCTGTCGTACGGGACGAATCATGACGGTACCGTACAAGAAAGCCACGGCTAACTACGTGCCAGCAGCCGCGGTAAAACGTAGGTGGCAAGCGTTGTCCGGAATTACTGGGTGTAAAGGGAGCGCAGGCGGACCGGCAAGTTGGAAGTGAAATCTATGGGCTCAACCCATAAATTGCTTTCAAAACTGCTGGCCTTGAGTAGTGCAGAGGTAGGCGGAATTCCCGGTGTAGCGGTGGAATGCGTAGATATCGGGAGGAACACCAGTGGCGAAGGCGGCCTACTGGGCACCAACTGACGCTGAGGCTCGAAAGCATGGGTAGCAAACAGGATTAGATACCCTGGTAGTCCATGCCGTAAACGATGATTACTAGGTGTTGGAGGATTGACCCCTTCAGTGCCGCAGTTAACACAATAAGTAATCCACCTGGGGAGTACGACCGCAAGGTTGAAACTCAAAGGAATTGACGGGGGCCCGCACAAGCAGTGGAGTATGTGGTTTAATTCGAAGCAACGCGAAGAACCTTACCAGGTCTTGACATCCGATGCATAGTGCAGAGATGCATGAAGTCCTTTGGGACATCGAGACAGGTGGTGCATGGTTGTCGTCAGCTCGTGTCGTGAGATGTTGGGTTAAGTCCCGCAACGAGCGCAACCCTTATTGCCAGTTACTACGCAAGAGGACTCTGGCGAGACTGCCGTTGACAAAACGGAGGAAGGTGGGGATGACGTCAAATCATCATGCCCTTTATGACCTGGGCTACACACGTACTACAATGGCGTTTAACAAAGAGAAGCGATACCGCGAGGTGGAGCAAAACTCAAAAACAACGTCTCAGTTCAGATTGCAGGCTGCAACTCGCCTGCATGAAGTCGGAATTGCTAGTAATCGCGGATCAGCATGCCGCGGTGAATACGTTCCCGGGCCTTGTACACACCGCCCGTCACACCATGAGAGCCGGGGGGACCCGAAGTCCGTAGTCTAACCGCAAGGAGGACGCGGCCGAAGGTAAAACTGGTGATTGGGGTGAAGTCGTAACAAGGTAGCCGTATCGGAAGGTGCGGCTGGATCACCTCCTTTCTAGGGAGTCAGACGTAAGAGATAAGCTGGTCTTACCTCTTACGGACAGGTAAGCAAATTTCAGGATTGTTCAATTTTGAAGGCCTTGCGGAAGCCTCTTGAGAGGTTTCTGAAAGATCTTCAGCATAAGGGCAGCGAAACCCGAAACGCTGGAAAAGCGCGGGGGTATAGCTCAGTTGGGAGAGCACCTGCTTTGCAAGCAGGGGGTCAAGGGTTCGAATCCCTTTATCTCCACCATCCGGGCTGATAGCTCAGCTGGTTAGAGCACTCGGCTGATAACCGAGAGGTCGATGGTTCGAGTCCATTTCAGCCCACCACCGGATGCTCCGGTGACGGGGCGTCCCAAGAGTCCTTATGTGGGTAGTTCGCTATCCGGTATGTACCTTGAAAACTGAATATAGAACTGCGAAACAAGATAACAGAAAGAAACAAGATAACAGAAATGTTATTACCCAAGTAAAATTATGTAAACTATAATTTCACCAAGCGGTAAAATCTTGTTGGCAAATGGAGAATCAATCTAAGGAAAACGGTCAAGCTAGAAAGGGCGCAAGGAGAATGCCTTGGCACTGGGAGCCGATGAAAGACGTGGTAAGCTGCGATAAGCCTTGGGGAGGAGCAAACATCCTTTGATCCAGGGATTTCTGAATGGGGCAACCCGGCGATGCTCATACATCGTCACCGTGCACTGAATTCATAGGTGTACGGAGGGAACCGCCTGAACTGAAACATCTAAGTAGGGCGAGGAAGAGACATCAACATGAGATTCCGTCAGTAGTGGCGAGCGAACGCGGAAGAGGGCAAACCGGAGGGAGAAATCCTTCCGGGGTATGGACTGCTTTTAGGACTGGAATGGTTAATCGAAGGGCATGGGAAGGCCCACCGAAGAGTGTGAGAGTCACGTAGATGAAAACTTGAACAGCTGCGCAGGATCCAGAGTACGGCCAGACACGTGAAACCTGGTCGGAATATGGGGGGACCACCCTCCAACCCTAAATACTACCCAGTGACCGATAGCGTATAGTACTGTGAAGGAAAGGTGAAAAGGACCCCGGGAGGGGAGTGAAATAGAACCTGAAACCTTGTGCCTACAAGCACATAGAGCCCGTCAACGGGTGATATGGTACTTTTTGTAGAACGGTCCGGCGAGCGATTGTACGTTGCGAGCTTAAGGTCTTCAGGACCGGAGGCGTAGCGAGAGCGAGTCTGAATAGGGCGTTCAGTAGCGTGCAATGGGCCCGAAACCGGGTGACCTACCCATGATCAGGCTGAAGTGAAAGTAAAATTTCATGGAGGGCCGAACCGACCTCCGTTGAAAAGGCGGCGGATGAATTGTGGGTAGCGGAGAAATTCCAATCGAACTCGGAGATAGCTGGTTCTCCCCGAAATAGCTTTAGGGCTAGCCTCATGTTAGATATCCGGAGGTAAAGCACTGAATGGCCTAGCGCCCGAGAGGGTAGCGAAGCCTATCAAACTAAGAATGCCGGAATATTGATGCATGGGAGTCAGACAGTGTGAGATAAATCTCATTGTCAAGAGGGAAACAGCCCAGATCTACAGCTAAGGTCCCAAATTGTATCTAAGTGGAAAAGGATGTGGAGATACGCAGACAACCAGGATGTTGGCTCAGAAGCAGCCACTCATTCAAAGAGTGCGTAATAGCTCACTGGTCGAGCGTCTCTGCGCCGAAAATTTAACGGGGCTAAGATACAAACCGAAGCTTAGGCTGCGTCGTAAGACGCGGGGTAGGGGAGCGTTGTGTACGCGGAGAAACGATAGCGTAAGCGGTCGTGGAGTGTACAGAAGTGAGAATGCCGGAATGAGTAGCGCGAATGCAGTGAGAATCTGCATGGCCGAAAGCCTCAGGTTTTTGGAGGAAGGTTCGTCCGCTCCAAGTTAGGCGGGAGCTAAGGTGAGGCCGAAAGGCGTAGCCGATGCACAGACGGTAGAGATTCCGTCCCCACCGAAAGATTTAAGCGCAGGGACACTTTTTGAAGGTCAGAGCCGGGTGTTGGTTCCGGTAGTGATCGAGGGAAAATTAGTACCGAAGTCTGGCTGGAAGAGAGGCGAGAAAAGCTGCGTGTATATCTAAGGTGCCCGTACCGCAAACCGACACAGGTAGGTAGGAAGAAGATTCTAAGGCCAACGGGAGAAGGGTTGTTAAGGAACTCGGCAAGTTGACCCCGTAACTTCGGAATAAGGGGTGCTCACGAGAGTGAGCCGCAGAGAATAGGCCCAGGCAACTGTTTACCAAAAACACAGGTTTGTGCTAAATCGAAAGATGACGTATACGAGCTGACGCCTGCCCGGTGCTGGAAGGTTAAAAGGAGATGTGCAAGCATTGAATTGAAGCCCCAGTGAACGGCGGCCGTAACTATAACGGTCCTAAGGTAGCGAAATTCCTTGTCAGGTAAGTTCTGACCCGCATGAAAGGCGTAATGATCTGGGCACTGTCTCAACAGCCCGCCCGGCGAAATTGTAGTACCGGTGAAGATGCCGGTTACCCGCGACAAGACGGAAAGACCCCATGGAGCTTTACTGTAGCCTAATATTGGGTTTCGGTGTTGCATGCACAGGATAGATGGGACACTGGGAAGCTAGGGCTTTGGCCTTAGTGGAGTGGCCGTTGGGATACCATCCTTGCGACATTGGAATTCTAACCTGCGCCCTTGAATCAGGGCGGGGGACATTGTTAGGTGGGCAGTTTGACTGGGGCGGTCGCCTCCTAAAGAGTAGCGGAGGCGTTCAAAGGTTGGCTCAGCATGGACGGAAACCATGCCAGAGAGTGCAAACGCAAAAGCCAGCCTGACTGCGAGACTGACGGGTCGAGCAGAGACGAAAGTCGGAGTTAGTGATCCGGTGGTATGTGAGTGGAAATGCCATCGCTCAACGGATAAAAGTTACCCTGGGGATAACAGGCTGATCTCCCCCAAGAGTCCACATCGACGGGGAGGTTTGGCACCTCGATGTCGGCTCATCGCATCCTGGGGCTGTATTCGGTCCCAAGGGTTTGGCTGTTCGCCAATTAAAGCGGTACGCGAGCTGGGTTCAGAACGTCGTGAGACAGTTCGGTCCCTATCTGTCGTGGGCGCAGGATATTTGAAAGGCGCTGTCCCTAGTACGAGAGGACCGGGATGGACGAACCTCTGGTGCACCAGTTGTCACGCCAGTGGCACAGCTGGGCAGCTATGTTCGGATCGGATAAACGCTGAAAGCATCTAAGCGTGAAGCCGACCTTAAGATAAGATATCCCACTGAGTCAATCAGGTAAGACCCCTTGAAGACTACAAGGTTGATAGGCACACAGTGTAAGCGGAGTGATCCGTTCAGCTAGCGTGTACTAATAGGTCGAGGGCTTGACCCCATTTTCTTAGAGTACTTCATTTGCCAAGCAGTTCGATATTCAGTTTTGAGGGTATATACCTCAAGAAAAGAGAAGCATAGCCGATAAAGGTCATGCAAATGGCCGGTGTCGATGACGGTGAGGATCCACCTGTTCCCATTCCGAACACAGAAGTTAAGCTCACTCGTGCCGAAGATAGTTGGCTGGAGACGGCCTGTGAAAATAGGTAGATGCCGGCTTCTCTTGAAAACAGCAGCCTCCGGGCCGAGCCATAGGCCCGGTCCGGAGATTGCTTTTATATGCGCCATTAGCTCAGTTGGTAGCGTTAGTAGCCAATACTAAAGCTGCGAACGAGAGTGAAAGTGCAAACAGGGTTTGACGCTGTAACGCGGAAAATCCTCATACGCGCCATTAGCTCAGTTGGTAGAGCAACTGACTCTTAATCAGTGGGTCCTGGGTTCGAGTCCCCGATGGCGCACCAAAGAAACGCCTTGCTGGAAAGCAGGGCGTTTTTCATATTGATCGATATTGGGAGGATTGGCACAGAGTGCCGGTCCTCCCTTTTTTCATGTAAACCAGACGAATATAGTATGTTAACGCTTCGAACGTGTCTACAAGGTGGAGGCAGAATTATATCATGAAAATTGGAACTAAAATTCGTCTAATCCGTCAACATCGCCACATGACGCAACGGGAGTTAGGTGCGCGGATTGGACTGGGAGCGAGTGGGGCAAATCGTATCGCTCAATATGAGATAGGGTATCGAACTCCAAAACGTAACCTGATTAAGAATATAGCTCACGCGTTGAACGTGCCGGAAACAATTCTCTCCATAGAAGAAAATGAATCGTTGCAGACGTTGCTTCGTCAGCTATTATGGTTGGATCAAGAGGATTGCGCCCTCATTGAATTCATTCCGGTAAACGAGGAAAAATGCCAACTCCCTTGCACTTGCAATCCATTAGCATTTGAGCACATTGCGATTGTAGTTCACAACCAGGCATTCCAGAATCTTCTCACAAGATGGAGCAATGAGAAAACATTCCTTTTAGGCGGCATTATTAATCAGAACGACTATTTCGGATGGAAGATTGGTAAGCTATTGTAAATTTTTGAGTAATGGCTGAAAGATTTACTCGATTTGCTTCCTGCTTGCTTGTTGCACCTATTACCGTATGCTATAATGATAAAAACGTGCATGTTATGTACTTTTTTGTGCGTGAAGTATTCCTACTAAATTACAAGATATCTTAACTCACCTGGAATGTTAATCGAAAGGATATGGCATGAAAAAAGCTGCTGCTCTACTTGTGGCTTCTATCGTTCTTCTGATAAGCTGTACCTCGTGCGTTTCAACAGCATCAAGTAGCTCAGAAAATCCAAAGAGTTCGAACACTCCCACCATGAGCTCATCACAGAAAAACGAAACTGTCACCCTGTCCGTGTATCTGGAAGCCGTTTACACTGATGAAGAAGCGCATTTTCCCATCTACGAAAAATTAAAGGACTTCGAGGATTCTCATCCGGAAATTCATCTGGAATTTGTATCTCCTGTAAGTGGTGCCAGCGATCAAGCTGCACGAGAATCGGAGATCAACCAGCTGAATACTGAGATCATAACAGGTGGCGGACCCGATATTTTTCTGATGCAGACTTTGCGATTCACGGATGAGAATTTGTTCCCGGACGTTCAAAAAGCAATGAAGAATCACTCCTTTTTGAATCTTTCCGACTATGCAGATGCCAATTCATTTGACCCTGCTAACTACTATTCCGCGGTTCTTGCTACCGGGCAACTGGATGGCCAGCAATATATTTTGCCACTTTCTTTTTCGGTCCCTTTATTTGTTGGAGCAGAGAACGTTATCACAGAAAGTGGATTTCAACCGGATATAGCCTCAGCGAATCAAACAGCTTTTTTTGAGGAATTGTCCCGTGTCCTGAAGGAAAACGGCAAACAGGTCGAATATTCCTTGAGCTTGACAAACCTACTTGATCAACCGTTGATTGACTACCAGGAAGGCGCTATTCAGTTAGATACTGATGCTGTCCGTCAGGCTTTAACCATTGAAAAGGATTACACCACCCATCAGCTTAATTTTTTCAACAACTATGACTCGCAGCAGATTGATGCGTTAGCTGCGGGAACACCTTTTGGCCTTCTGGAAATGTCAGACATCGCGCTGGGAACCTTGCACCCCCTGGATACCAAAGGCATCGCCCCGTTTGTTCAAGGAATTCCCAACGAAAATGGCAGCATTACTGCAGAAATTTCCAGCTACGCAATGGCTAGTGCAGGCACACAATATCCAGAGCAGTGCGCAGAACTGCTATATTATCTGATGAGCGCTGAATGCCAGGATGCCGCTGCTTATCCCTGTACCACGGAAGAACTGCCTGTACGCCGCGACAGCACAAAGTCTTCGCTTGAAAATGAGCATCAGTTTCTTGTCTACGATGCTTCCAAGGAAAAGCTCTCCGAAGAGGACATTGCCTTTCGTGAGAAAACCTATGGTGGTAATCTGCAAGACACCACTGTGCAGAGCATTCAGTCTATTTGCGACCAAATAACATCCGCACATTTTCATACCATTTGGTACAGTGCATTGGAGCTGGGGCAGAGTGAAACGGGAGATGATATACTGACATCCTCCTTGAACGACTATCTCTACGGAGACACATCACTGGATGAATTGATTAACACGCTGACGCCCAGACTGCAGATGTATCTGGATGAATGAAAGGAATTCCATGAATTTCTTTGTAAAAAGTGGATCACTGTCCCGACAACGACATATCATAGGCTGGCTTTTACTAGTACCCATGCTTCTGGCCTTTATGGTCAATTATCTGCTTCCTTTTGTTATAGCGTTCATCCGCAGTTTTTACCATGGTATGGGGAATACCTTCGTGGGGATGGAAAACTATATAGAACTGTTGCAGAATCATACCTTCTTGCTGGCAATTCGTAATCTTCTGATTCTTTGGGCATTTGTCCTGCCTTTGAATCTTTGTATCGCGTTTCTTCTGGCATTACTGTGCCATCGTATCCACGGTGGTAGATCATCGGCTCTCTTCTTTTTACCCGCCGTTTTGCCAGCCGTCTGTGTGGTAGAAATTGTTTCCCAGTTGTTCGGAACTTCGCAGATCGATGGTCTGTTTTCCCTTTTACCTGCAGATTGGTCTACGGGACAAGTGGCTGGTATGGTTTTTGGCTGTCTCGTTCTTTGGAAAGGGCTTGGATATTCGCTTCTGATTCTAATAGTCGCGTTGGGCTCAATTCCGGAAGAATACTTGGAGGCAGCTGCACTGGAAGGGGCCTCTTATTGGCGAATTGTTTTTTCCATTCGCCTTCCTCTTACAGCCCCTTCTTTGGGAATTTGTGCCATCCTAGCTGTATACAATTCATTTCGCTGTTTCCGCGAAGCCTTGCTTTTGGGTGGGGCGCATCCTACAGAATCACTGTACAGTTTACAACATTTCCTGCAAAACAATTTCAGTAACATGAATTTTGCCAGACTGGAAGCGGCTTCTGTTTTTCTCATTGCCGTCCCGTTGTTCTTACTGGTATCCTTCTCCGCCCTTTGGAGATCCCGAGCCCGGAAAGGAGATATACAGCAGCGATGAAACATTCCTACTGGCACCGCCCGCTCTTCCGATTGCTTGTGCTGTTGTACGTTCTCCCCTGTGCAGCCTTGCTTCTCCCATTTGCAAAAGCCGGTATTCTTTCCCTTTGGGATAATTCTGTAAAACCTGAAACGACCTATTGGGCTTCCTACCTGAACACGTTCTTACTTGCTTCCGGGAATCTGCTGCTGCAATGGCTGGTCAATCTTCCCGCGGGCCTTGCACTTTCAAAAATGCTTCCGCACCACACTGCCCGAAAACTGCTCTATCTCTGCCTTTTGTTGATGCTTCTTCCGCAACAGGCGCTTATACTTCCGCAATATCTTTTACTGGATCGGATACATCTTTTGCACCACGCGGGCGGTGTCGTGCTTATGTCTGCTTTCCAGCCTTTCCTTGTTTTGCTGTTCTGGTTTGGCAGTGAGCAAATCCATTCCAGCCTGTTCGAAGCTGCAATCTGTGAAGGTGCCTCTACCCGGCAATGCTTTTTCCGGATTTATATCCCAATGCTTTCCCCCTACATACTGGCAGGTAGCCTATTATCGGTGGCTGAGAGTTGGAACATGCTTGAACAACCCATGACCTTTTTGCAGACAGATAGCCAGTTGGTATTGTCAACTTACTTTCTGCAACAAATAGGTGCCGACCCAAGCGTAACAGCTATACAAGCACTATTATCTGTGTTTCCGTTGCTACTGGTTTTTGCTTTTGCAGTTGCAAAGCTGCATAACCCAAATTCAATAGTATCTAGCGAAGAAAATTCTTTTACATTATAGTGGTCGTAAAACAGTAATAGGTGAAATTCTTGGAACAGGCATGATTTCGGTCATGCCTGTTCTGCTTTTATCAGTTCATCTACATTTCAGATGGGAAAGAGAAAGCAGGATTTTTTTAATGCCTTCGTAAATTTCCTCCTGATTCCTTTTGATTTCTTCAATGTCAGCTTCGTAGATGTTACCCGTTGTGTTGAGCTGTTTGGCAATTTGGTTTTCGCTGTTGGATATCCGTTTCATTTTGCAAGTCAACTCACGGAGTTCAGGCATATCCAAATTCACAACATACCCGTCGATTGCCATTTTGCGGAGATAGGCACTCATGTTGTTCGTTCCCATCTGTGCCATTTTCTGTTTTATCAGGTCAAGCTCTTTTTCGTCTACAAAAAACTTGACCTGTATCGGGCGTTGACGGGTTGGTGGTTTTCGTTTTTCAGTCATAAGATGATACCTTACATATAAATTTCCGAATTAATTTAGATGCTATGAAAGGTAGTTATTAGTTGCTCAATTCTTTTTCTTTGCCATTTGTTTCGCCTGTAATTCTTCAATTTTTTTAATATAGGCATCTGCTTTATGTGCATAAGTCGGCTTCTGTTTCTTTAGCTTTGTCACAAAGGCAAGAGCATCATCATACCTCTTAGCTTTAATATATAAATCCGGCAATTCAAAGTGCCAGCCTGCACCCTCGAATTTTAGTCCACCGTTTTTCCAAAGGCTTTCCCAAAAAGCAATATATGTATCTATATCTCTATCTTCATTGAATCTTTCTTTTGCTTTTTGGACAGCCTCAATCTGTTGATCTTGAGTTTTTAATACCCTGTATCCCTCCGGATCGATCTTTTTCAAATCCTTCATAAAAGCGTCATTTCTGTATGCTATTTCTTTGTTTATTTTGTGTTCTTGCTCATCTACGATTTTTTTCCAATTAGACTTATCGCCAGAACCAAGAAGTTTATTAATACTCCAAACATTAAATGTCAATCCAAATCGAGGATCTTCGGTTGTTTTATTAGGAGCTTTATGCATATAGGGAACATATGCGTTTTCACTTAATTCCTTTGCTCCAGTTTCAGTCAATCTGTATTTTGGCCGAACACCTGCTGCAAGTAGCGTTTCTTCCGATATTGTGCCAGATACACGAGCTACCAACTCCGCTTTCTTTCCAGTGGTAGACTCTCCATGCTTTATAAGCAGATCTTTCAGCTGAGAAACTGTTAAATCATTTACGGATTCTTTGACAGAACCAAACGCAATATAGCCACGTTCTTCCAAATTTTTAAGGACTACATCCACATTACGGATACCATATTCGGACCACCAGAATCCTGGATATCCGTTTTTGGGGCCAGGATAAGCACCTTTAGAACAGTACTCCAACAGCAAAATTTCTGCCGGATAGAGTCCTCCGGCAGAGGGGATTGCTGTTTTCTTTCGCTCTTCAAACGATATGACTTTCTTTTCAAAGGAAGTACCTTCCGCTATATCCTCCGTGTAATATTCTTCTGGTTGGTAATCCCTATTTTTCGTTTGGGGTATTATGCCTTCTTGTTGTTTTTGGTCTGTATTGCTTGTAAAGCCTTTCCTTTTTTTGAATAAATCAAACAATCCCATACTATTCTCCTCGATAATAATAAGTCATCTATGTCATAATTTTCGGCTTCGTCTGTCTACTTAACTCTGCTCTTGTGTGTACACACATAATTATACGAGAATACGCTATATTTTTCAAGATTGGTTTTCAAGTTCACCAGAGCAAAGCGTAATTTTTTATTGGCACCGCTATAGTAAAACAAGAGTTGCCCCGCTGAATGGCAGGGCAACTCTTACTCGTTGGCAACAATAAATCAAGGCGTTGGTATCCGTAACTTTTTTGAGGTAGACAGCAGGATCACCGTTAAGGATTAAATCGGTATATACAGCTAAATCGCCCGTTGTTTCGATTTCGCTTGCTCACCCGATGTTCTTGTTCCCAAATGCTTATATTAGAATATCAAAATAGATAGGACAAGTATGCCCATTTTTAGCCGCTCGGTTTCTGGCAATGCCGGAACCGGGCGGCTTTTTGCTTTTCCCCCTCTCCACACCTCTCCCCCTAGTATAAATTTACCGGCTGGGAAGAAAAGTTATCTACCAGCCGTTTACATAGATCCGCAAATTTTAACGAAAAACAAAAGTGAGGCAAAAACCATGAACATTGGCATCGATCACGGCTATTATGCTATCAAGACGCGGCACTGCTCTTTCCCAGCCGGTCTTACAGCCTACGGCAGCCACGAACCTTACACCCGCCAGGAGAAAAGTGCAAGCTAAAAGGAAAATGCGAAGATAGCCCTCATTCCTCCTAAAGCAACATAAGTGACCGCATGTTTGTGCATTACTATGCTTTGGTAACGGCTTTTGTTGACACCAACTGTACAGAATGATATATTTAGTTATATATGAGTCCTGCAAACAAAAGTCAATAGATGAAATAAAAAAAGTCCCGCAAATTTTGCGAGGCTAAAAAAGGTACAACAAACCAGACCGGAGAGAAAGCATCTCGCCAGC
This sequence comes from Subdoligranulum sp. DSM 23681, assembly GCF_057005535.1. Classification (NCBI taxonomy): domain Bacteria; kingdom Bacillati; phylum Bacillota; class Clostridia; order Eubacteriales; family Oscillospiraceae; genus Subdoligranulum; species Subdoligranulum sp. DSM 23681. Next base: position 1,873,079 of record NZ_CM168050.1, read on the forward strand.
CGGAAAGAAATTCGGTTGTTAAAGATTACGATTGCTTAGCAGGTTCTGTATCAAAAGCCTCCAGGCATTCTTTCACGCGGGCGTAGTAGATGCGCAGGAACTTGTTCTGAGCGGCAGTCATGTAGACAAAGTAGGGCTTGCCCTCTGCGCGTTTCTTATCAAGGAACTGGTACACCGGCTCATCCGCTGGAGACTTTTTCAGGTATGTGCAGATGATTTGGTAGAGTGTTTTACGCAAATGTGGTGAGCCTCGCTTTGTGGTGGGAACGCTCTTTGCGCTGTGCTTGCCGGATTCATCCACGCCGGGATCAACACCTGCAAAGCCCACGATGGAGCTGCGGCGCGGGAAACGGCGCACATCTCCAATTTCGGCCATAAGCTGCGCGGCAGTTATTTTCCCAACGCCGTACATGGCGCACACGGTTTCGTATTCTGGAAGTTGGGATGCAAGCCGCGTCATTTCCGCCCGCAGAGTGGCCAGCGTGGTCTTTCCCGCCAGAAGTTGTTGAGCAGCCGTGACAATGAGCAGCTTTGTGTTCTCGTTTTTCGGCAGTGTCGTAAAATGGCCACAGCTTCCGGCGTAAATGTCCAGCGCCTTCTCTGCACTGAAATGGTATCCCTTGCGTTTGCACCACTTCTGGTAACGTTCTGTAAACGCCTTTTCGCTGGCACGGCAGATGCAATCGCAATGCCAGAAGGTCATGACAAAATCCACCCATTTCTGGTGGCCGTCAGCACGCTCTGGGCTGGAGAAAAGCTCGTTTACACCGGGAAAGGTCTTGTCGGTCAGCGAAATGAGATTGTTTTGCAGCGACACCACTGTTTTCATGTAGAGATTGTATTGGCGGCTGCACAGCTTCAGTTGTTGTCTAATCGTATCCATGGGAGTATATTCCCGCAGATCCACCCAGTTGTCAAGGCCATACTTTGCAATCTTCAGAGCGTCAGCCTTGTCGGTCTTGACCTTGCGGATGGAGCCGCCGCCGCTCTGCTTGATGAGCAGCGGATTCAGGACGCAGACGTAGATCCCGTACTCATGTAGTGCTGCCGCTACCGGTTCGTGGTAACGGCCTGTGGATTCCATGATGACGCGGGTATCTTCGCCCAATGCGACGATGGCGCCAGCCATCTGCTCCAAACCAACTTCGGTATGGAGAAATTCCTGTGGCAGAAATGCCACTTCACCCATTGGCCGCAGGGCAGCCACCGTGCTTTTCCCTTTGGAAATGTCGATCCCTACTGCGTTCATTTTGCTCCTCCTTCTGATTGGATATGGCTTTCCGCCGTTTACTCATCGCCTGTTCAATCTCCTGGGTGACGCGAACGCACCGCAAATCGGTGGTACAACCTGCGCAAATCGAATGCTGCGAATGAGAGAGGCGGCTGACGGACTCATTTACGGGCGTGTCGGCCCAAGGTGAGCTATGTCAGGCAATTTGCTCTCCCATTCTAACAGCTTCGGCTTTGAGATGGAAAAAGACGCGGCTGGCTGCCGCGCCTTGAACCGTAACTTTATTGTAGGAGGTGATTTATAGTATAGATATTCGCATCAATTTTATAAACACTCTGAGTATATTAGATTTTCTCCACCAAGAGCGTTATAGACACACAATGTATCAGCCAAGGATTCTTATATGATGTCTATTATCTATGCTTTCAAGCGTAATCCACATACTCGTTTTCCTCTTAATATTTCATTAAGCGATGGGAGTGGTGACCTTTGAGTTTATGTGAAAGCATTAAGAGACCGCAAGGAGCAAGCACAAAAATATATTACTTTCTTTGACATAAAACTGCAATATATAAGGAAGGGATTATTGCAATGAAGGTCACCAAGTATTGGCACGCTTATCCCCTAGACGAGAAAGGGCAAATGCTTCTCTATAATGCATTTACCAATGCATTAGCCCGCATCGAACTCGAAAAGTTCCAGCAGTTTATAAGTTTTGCAAAAGCACAAACTCCTATTGATGATTCAGAGTTAAAAAAGCAGCTAACGATAGGAGGATTTTTGCTCGAAGATAATGTTGATGAACTGGCTCTCCTACGCTTGCGTTTACACTCAACCAGATATGATAGCACCTCCTTTGGGTTGACCCTGGCCCCCACTATGGATTGCAATTTCCGGTGTGTTTATTGTTATGAGAGCAAGGTAATTCACCACACCTATATGAGTGTTGAAGTACAAGAAGCAGTGGTGAAACTTCTTGAAGAACGGGCTAAGCATATTCGCAATTTCTCTGTGACATGGTATGGTGGCGAACCTCTACTGGCATTTGAAATAATTCTCCGCCTTTCTAAACGGTTTATTGAAATTTGCGAAAAAAATGATATTACCTACACTGCAGGAATCATCACCAACGGATATCTCCTCACCAGAGAAAAAGCGGAGATGCTAGCAGCTGCAAAGGTCACTTTTTATCAAATCACTATTGATGGTACCAGAGAAAGCCATGACGCATCCCGGCCACTAAAAAATGGCGCAGGAACCTATGATAAGATATTTGACAATTTGGTACAATGTGCGGACTTATTAACCAATGTTTCTATGCGTGTTAATGTGGGCCACAATAATGTACAGGCAGTGGATTCCATTTTTGAAAAATTAGAGGAATCTGGTCTTTCTGACCATGTTGTACCGTATTTGGGAAAAATCACTAATGATAACGGAGATCCAGAGTTAGAGTCTATTTGTTTTACAACTTCAGAATTTGCAAAGCTCGATTTGGAATACACTTTTTCGCACTCATCCCACCTTGACTGGTTCGGAAAATATCCCACTTTAAAAGGCAATTATTGTGGAGCCGATTGTTACCAAGCGATGGTAATTGATCCTGACGGATTTATATACCGGTGCTGGAATGAGATCGGAAATCATTCTTACGCGGTAGCGAACCTCTTGAGGAGCACACCAGACAATTTGTCTCTTTATTTTGATTATATGTTATTTGATCCTACAACTGACCCGCAGTGTTCACACTGTGATGTCTTGCCTTTGTGTATGGGAGGATGTCCTTATTACCGTGTACATGACCGGCAGGAAAATCGGTGTTCAGTTTACCGTACAGAACTGCAAGAGTATTTGATCGCTGTTGCACATAAATTATTAGAAGAAAAGAAATCTGCCGGTTGCTCTGATTGAGAAATAGTATATGGTTCTGCAAAAGCGGAGCAATATATTTTTTCCTTCTACTTGGATTGAACGGCCCATATTCCATGTAGACGGCAGGCATTATTTTTATAGATTAATAATCGATTGTCCAACTGACATCCGTTACTTCCAAATAGGATGATGTCAGCGTGGATCGCTCCTCTATTCTAAGGGAGTGACAATAGATAATGACAATATTACGCGTATGTAAAAAATACTTTCAAAACAATTATGGCAAGCTCATTATTTTCACGGGGCTTGCGATGATTTCTCAACTTTTTGGGTTACTGATGCCATACCTAATCGGTAGCTTTATTGACGGACTAAATCGAAATCAAACACTGGACTTTGTTTTGAAATATTGTTTAGCCTTTCTTGTATTCTCGTTATTGGGGTTACTATTAAATTATATTATCAATCTCCTATATGTTAATTTACAAATGTCGTCGGTCTATCTTTTCAATACAAATCTAGTATTCCATGTCCAACAGGCCCCAATATCATATAGCGAAGGGAAAGATCTCGCCCATCTTAATCAGCAAATTAACACAGATGTAAATGTTTTGATCATGTTTACACTTGGAGTGCTGCAGAATTTTATAGCAAATTTGTTTATACTTCCAATTGTGATATCCGTCTGTGTCATACTAAATTCATTAGTAGCTAGCGTATTACTTGCCTTCTCAGTTCTTTACATTTTTCTCTTCCTAACGACCAAAAAAATGTTATTCCTTTATGACTACACCTGTAAAGAGGCACAAAGCCATTTTTTCGGGCGAATGTACGAGCAATTGGCAAATATCCGTTTTCTGAAAGAGAATAGTGCCGAGAATTTCTTTCGGGAGCGGTTAGACACACCCTATCAGGAGCTCTACAAAGCAACAATAAATAGTCAAAAATTTTTAATGGTGTTTGGAAGCCTAGATAGTGTAATTGGCTTTGCTTTACAAATCGCACTTTTTCTATTGGGTGGTTATAGCATTCTTTCTGGCCGATTCTCTATTGGTCTCTTTGTAATGTTCTCTTCCTATTTTTCTATTGTAATGTCTTGCTTACGTTACTTTTTGAGCTTCGGCAAAGAGTATGAAAGCGCGTCTGTTTCGCTCAAGCGTTTACTAGATATACAATACGTTCCAGAGGAAAAGACTGGAGCAATCAAAATCAACGAATGTCAAACAATCAAGGTACAACACCTGACATTTCGGTATAGCGAAACAGATCAGGAGGTTTTTCAAGATATTTGTTGCACTTTTTCAAAGGGAAAGACATCATGCCTTGTTGGGCACAACGGTGCTGGAAAAAGCACATTGATCGGTCTATTGTTGGGCTTATATAATGAGAAATATCCTAAAGGATGTATTTGGTATGATGACTATGACCTTCAAGATTTGGATACCGGTTATCTACGTAAAAATTTGATCTCTGTGGTAGCACAAGCTCCTTACACTTTTGCCGGTACACTTTGGGATAATCTGCTCTTGAAAAATCCTACTTTGGCACAGTATCAGCGCGTTGAGAAGCTGGTAGATATTTTTGACTTGCCCAAAAGTTTATTAGCCAGGGACGTTCCTATTCAAGGACTATCAAATGGAGAACAGCAAAAAATATCTATTATTCGAGCTTTTCTGCGGGATACACCAATCATTATTTTAGATGAACCCACATCGTCTCTGGACACAAAAAGCGGCAAAGCTTTAATGGAATTAATCGATAAGAGCAAAGAAAATAAGATTATCATTTTAGTCTCACATGATTTATCAGTGATTCAACAATGCGATACAGTAGTACATTTTTCGTGACAGTTGTGGACGACTGCGGACAGCCGGTTCTTTTTGATTAATAAATTTCCTAATTCTTGTATGAAGGAGGTTTGATGTATGGAATACCTTATATTACCATCTGCAACACCCGAGCCTTCTGATGGAGGACACTGCTGGATTGTTTGCCATGGCCGTTGTGGTATTGTCATGGGAAGCCCTACCAAAACACCACAACCTACGGCAACACCTAGCCCGACTCCCTCACCAACGCCGAATGCTTCTCCTACGCCACACAGATGCTGGCTGAAATGGCTATTCTAAAATCCAAAAGCATAATCAAACTAGATGTCGGCCTAGACTCTTAGTCCGCACCACAGCTATTACGCTGGTTTGTTGTTTAAGCAAACAGCGCAATAACAGCCGCTTTTCTACTCTTAGATGGGAGAAAGCGGCTGTTTTACATTGGGAAAACAATGGTGAAATCACGCATCATTTTTATGGATGGCTGATTTTTTGAAAGATCATCAGGATTTACAATTAGTTATGGAGAACCGCTACTAACCGCAGTTTAAACATTTTCATAAACAGAAAACTACATGGGACAAGTGCGCCCATTTTTAGCCGCTCGGTTTCTGGCAATGCCGGAACTGAGCGGCTTTTTGTTTTTCCCCCCTCTCCACACCTCTCCCCCTAGTATAAATTTACCGGCTGGGAAGAAAAGTTATCTACCAGCTGTTTACATAGATCCGCAAATCTCAACGAAAAACGAAAGTGAGGCAAAAAACATGAACATTGGCATCGATCACGGCTATTACGCCATCAAGACGCGGCATTGTTCTTTCCCAGCCGGTCTTACAGCCTATGGTAGCCACGAACCTTACACCCGCCAGGGACTCCTTGAGTTCGGCGGGTGTTTTTTTGTTTGCGGAACCGGACGGCAGCCGATCCAGCGCGACAAAACCATCAACGACAACTACTACCTGCTGACACTGGCAGCATTGGCACAGGAAATCCGCAGCCGGGGCGCACCCACCGAGTGTACGGTGCGGATCGCGGCGGGCCTGCCGCTGACCAGCTATGGCCGGGACAAGCCGAAGTTTCGCAGCTATCTGCTTCGTCCTTCCCAGCCGGTTCAGTTCCGTTACGAGGGCGTGGAATACAGCATCACCATCTCGGATGTGCAGTTGTTTCCCCAGGGTTTTGCGGCCCTGATGGCCGAGCCGGACCTGCTGACCGATGAACCGTCGCTGCTGCTCATGGACATCGGCGGCTGGACGGTGGACCTGATGCGGATCGACAATGCCCTGCCGGTAGCGGAAACGGCACACAGCCTGGAACTGGGGATGATCCGCTGCATCGATGAGATCCGGGAGCGCGTCCGTCAGGAAACCGGACTTTCGCTTACCGATGCTCAGATCGAGCAAATCCTGGCAGGCCAGCCCTGCAGCCTGTCGGACGAGGTGCGCAGCATCGTGAACAAACAGGGCCGGCTGTATACCGAGCGATTGTTCTCCGCGGTCATGGAAGCGGGCTTTGACCTACACGCTATGCCGCTGGTCATGCTGGGCGGTGGGGCCTGCATTGTGAACCGCCACGTCAGCCCCAAAGACGGCCTGTGCCGCGTGATTCCGCTGCTGGATGACCGGGTGAACGCCATCGGTTTCGAGCGCGCCTTGGGCCGCGTTCAAGGCACGGTGAGCGAGGGGTGAAGCGTCCGCAATACGTTTTCAGGCCGCAGCTGAGCATCCCGGATCACCGAAAAGCGTGGGCTTATCTTCAGCAGATGCCAGCAAATCAACGCAAGGATTTTCTAGTCAGGGCGATCCTAGCTGAAGAACAGCGGGAAGCATTCAAGCAGATGCTGCGGGAAGTGATCCGGGAAGAACTTGCGCATGGAGTTGTGATCCAGGAGCCTGCAAAACCTACTGCGGAGAAAGAGGTACCCAAACAAACGCTGGATTTTTTGGCGTCCCTCTGCGACTGACCGCTCAATCTCCATTGTTGCTTATGATGTGTTTTGGACACCGTATTCGATGTATTATCGTTGGTTTTAGTGAATAGCTTTCTGCTTGCGTTTGCAGTATGCTTTGCTTAGCCCAAGAGGAAAAGCACAAGAAAGGAGCCATAGCATGAGCAAATTAACGGTAACACTTCCGGATGATCTGCACGCACAGATCCGGCAGGAACTGGAAGAAAAGGGCATCACCACAGGCCAGTTCATCGAGATGGTGGTCACGAAATACTTTACGAAAGACAAGAAAGGAGAAAACGATATGGCAACCAGAACCATCGCATTCCAGGTATCCGAAGAACTCTACCAGCGTATCAAAGACTACCTCAAGCACTATGAGGAAACCTACGGACGGAAGCTGAGCCAGAAAGACTTCATGATCCAGCTTATCGAGGCCGAACTCGATGCTGTTAACGAGGAAGCCGAGGCTGCAGCCGCGCAGGAGCAGGACCCCAGCGCGGAGATACACGACACCGTGGGCGATGAACCTGCGGAAGATCCGGCAGAGTCGGACGATGAAGAGGAACCGGGCCTTGATCAGGAGAACAACGACCCTGATGAGGACAGTGACACCGGCGAGGGGACTTACACCGAGGACGATTCCGATGAAGCCACGGATGGCGAATCGGAATACGGCGAAAGCGGTGATGCCTACACAGAAGAATAACCATAACAGCCAGCCCCGCAGGTCAACAGCCTGCGGGGCATTTTTCATATCTCTATGAAAGGGGGAATGCCTTTGCTTGTGCCCTGAATAACAACACCATCGATCAGAAAGGAGCGGATGCGAAAGACCATTCACTATATCGATATGTTCGCTGGCATGGGCGGCTTCCGGGAGGGGCTGACCAGGGCCGGCAATTTCATTTGCATGGGACACTGCGAGATCGACAAATACGCTGACCGCAGCTACTGTGCCCTGTTTGACACGGAGGGAGAGTGGTCCATTGCCGATGCCCGAAAAGCAGATCCCGAAACAATGCCTGACTTCGAACTGCTCTGCGGAGGATTTCCTTGCCAGGCTTTCAGCCTTGCCGGCAATCGACGAGGGTTTGGAGATCCCCGCGGGACTCTCTTCTTCGAACTGGCCCGACTGGCTGAAGCCCGGAAGCCTCGCTATCTGCTGTTTGAAAACGTACCCGGCCTGCTTTCTCATGACGGCGGACGGACGTTTGCGACGATCCTCCATACGCTGGACAGACTGGGGTATGGTGTGGAATGGCAGGTGCTTAACAGCAAAGATTTCGGCGTTCCCCAGTCCCGCCGCAGGGTGTACCTTGTCGGATATCTTGATGCTCGATGTAGAGGAAAAATACTTCCTTTCACCACAGCAGCAGGAAATGCTCTTGCACAAGTTCGACCAGGTACCCAGGAAGAACGAATCTATTCCCTCAACGAAGTAAGCCGTATCCTGGCTGCACAAGCGGGTAGCTTCGGAGGTCGTACCATTGGTGTGCCCGTCAAGGAGGAAATCTGGAAAGGCCGCAAAATTGCCCACACCCTCACCACTGGATCAACACAAGGGACACCATGCTTTATCGACATGAACCGTGAGCCGGAAATCACCGAGATTGCCAGATGCCTGACGGCAAAACAGACTGGAGGGATTCACAATCACAAGAGGGAGGCCTCCGGCGTTCTGTACAATGGCCGCATCCGCCGCCTGACACCACGGGAGTGCCTGCGTCTGCAGGGCTGGACGGATGACCGCATCGACAAGGTGCTGGCTATTCAAAGCGACAACCAGGTCTACAAACAAGCCGGAAATGGCGTGACGGTCAATGTGGTGGAAGCCATCGGGCGGCGGATGATCGAATTGGAAAGCCAGATTGCACAGAGATAATGAAAGGAGAGAATGGTATCAGAGAAACTACAGGTAATCGAAACACCAATTTTGAGGAAAGCCCTCTTGCAGAAAATGCAAGGGGGCTTTTTGTTTTCCATAAACTGGGAGGTTGGATATGAACCATAAAAAATGGATTCGCCTGGTCTGCACAGTATTGGCACTGCTGCTTTTCGTTACGGGAAGCGGTGTGAGCTTTGCTATGGCAGAACAGCCGGATAAGGAAACAGTGCTGACCGAAGAACAGGCCGCCACACCCGAAACCGCTGAATCCGCAAGACTGAGCCTGACCGTTCTGGACTCGGACTACTCCGGCCCTGAAAACGGCAATATCGATGAGAGCCTGTTCAACACGGAAACCGATCATGCTGAGATTGCAGCCGGTAAGATCGTTCCACTTCTGCTGCAGGTGGATGGACCTGCTCAGGGCAGCAGCGTGACAGTCAAGTTGGATAAGTCGGCCCAATTTTGTGATCCCCGCGGTCAGGAACTGTCTGGACAGGAATGGAAGCGCACGTTCCAGCAGGAAAGCCAGTCCGCCTGGATGCTGTATGTGACGTCAGGTGCTGACTTTACGGTAACGGCTATCTACGAGGATCAGTCCGGCAACCGTGTGACCCGGGCCGCAGACATTGCGAGGAAGGCGGCCCCGACACTGTTCCGGGCTGCCCAGGCGAGATCCACCACGCAGTACCACATTACCGATGTGTCCAAAGTGGGCGGTGAGTGGCTGATTACCTTTGAAGGTGAAAACGAAAGCTACTGTATGGACGAAGGATTGAGTGGCCGTCCCACATCGAGCGTGTACTGGACCTATTACGGTACAACAGACCTGCTGGACAAAGCAGCGGCAGCCGGCTGCACCAGCAAACTGGATGTACAGAGATACGTCTGGGCACATCGGGGAGAGGCAAGCGATTCCGGCAGTGCGTATGTCTATGCGGCTTCGGAACCGGGCTGGCAAAATGTAGTGACGCGGTATGCCCCGCCGGATCTGCCGACAGAACCGGGAGAACCTGAAGAACCGGAACAGCCGGAAGAATACTATGCCAGCTGGGAAGCCCCCTCTCAGTCTGCCGGCGGCAGCTTTGATATGAAGTTCACCGTGAATACGGACAAAGTCGGTCTGGATACGGGTGAGAAAGTGGACGGTGCCAAAATTACCATTACCCCGACAAAGACAAGCGGCAGTGTTGACGGCGGCAGCTGGCAGATGAGTCCTGCTGGGGCGCAGACTATTACCACTTCCGGTCACACAAACGATGACAGCTATCAGAACAACGGTGGCGATGGCACGGTAACCTGGTCGGTGCATTATGATGTCAGCAAGACCAGCACTAGTACACTCAGCGGCCAGGTTGGGCCCTTCGGCAGCCAGGATGAAGCAGATGCAGCGGCAGAAGAAGCCAAGAACGCAGCAGTCTCGCAGCTGCAGAACGAGGCGCAAGGCATGGTGGATGCAGCTATTGCAGCCGCCCGTGCTGAGCTGGCGTCGATTCGTTTCTCCTACGATGAAGTGGAAATCCCGTATGGTTTCGAGGAATTCAATGGCAGTCTTGGCAGCCACCAGACCATCACCGTGCCTGCTGACAGTTCCAACGACTACATTATGAAGAACGATGAGTGGTCACTTCAGATCAACTTGAAAAAGGTGGACAGCGAAACTGGCCAACAGATTGCTGCCGACGCCGCTTACGAGGTCTATGAATGGGACACCGTGACACAGAAGTATATCCCGTATGGTGGGTACAATCAGTACACGGTTATTCGCAATGAGGATGGAACCTACTCTGTGGCAAACGGATCAGCGTATGCTTCCGGTGACCCAATCAAAAGCCGGACAATGTATTACACGCAGCGCAATGAAGGACGATTCCTTATCGTGGAAACTCGTGCGCCCTCCGGATATTATGGCGATTGGACTGATGCGAAACATCCCGGTACTGCAGGCACCCCCTTGGGTAAGCGTGCGTATTCCATTGTCATCACGCAGGACAATGACGGCAGTGTGATCTGGTTGGACAATGCAGATTACAATGCCGACATCGCCTTCGAATACACTGGCGGCACAAAATTGCTGACCTCCGGCGGTGTGGAAACCACTGTGACGATCAGCGATGAAAAGAAGGATGCCACCCGTGTCTATAAGACCGACAGCACCGGCCTCGCAAACAACGAGGACAGCTACACGATGACTCCGAAGGATGGCAACTTCCAGAATGATCGCGTCTTGGGCGAGATTATTCTGACGAAATCAGATCTGGATCAGCTGCGACAGAATGCACCCCGCAGCACCAGCAGCTCTGCAGTATCCGGTACCGCACCCCACGGAGAAGTCAGCATCGAAGGGGCCGTGTACGACCTTTACGCGGCTGAGGATATTCTCCATCCCGATGGCGTGACCGGGGTGGTTGATTACAGCAAGATTGTGGACAGTAGTGGCAAGCCTATCTGGCATACCACTGTGCGTACCAATAGTGGCTGGGATGAGAGTTATCTTCCCATTCTTGCCAAAGACCATCTGGTGGCCAGCGCCGAGATCAAGGATGGAAAGTTGGTGTTCGGAAACCTTTATCTTGGTCGGTATTATCTGGTTGAACGCGCTACCGGTATTGTCCTGCCGGTGGATACCAACAGCAAGTTCTACATCACCGGACAGTATCCGGAACTGAACCGCAAGCTGGAGCCGACCGGCCAGTATGCACCCCTGGAGCAGTCCGATGGTGAGTATACCGACTACGTCTACAAAAATCTGTACTCCGCCGTGGCAGAGGGCCGTGCGCTGGACGGCAGCAAAACGTATGATGGCTACTACCTGAGCTACGCTGAGGGGTACCTCTGCGATGAGGTCAACCACTATCAGACTCTGTCCTATGGTGATGAGTCCGGGTATGTGATCCGTGAGAATGAGCACAGCCTGGATGCCGTGCTGAAGGGCGGTTTCGAGCTGCGCAAGCTGGTGAGCACCACCGGCCCGGGCAGCCCCGCTCCCAAGCTGGAAGGTGCAGGCTTCACCATTTACCGCATCCCCGATCTGAGCAAGGCAGATCAGTTTACCCGCAACCCGGACGGTAGCTACAACATCCAGAGCGTGCTGGACGCCTACCGCAAGGACAATTACGACTCCGAAACTCTGAAGTATGATTTTTCCAGCGAAACTCAGGCCATCACTCGGATGTTCGAAAGCGACACCGATCTGGTGTATGCCTACAATGCTACCCTGACAGAAGCAGGCGACAATGCCAACGGGAGCGGTCTCGGCTGGATTCCCACCGGCACGACCAATGAGTACCGTCTCGATGAGATCTTTACCAACGAGGAAGGTGTGTTCCGAGTGACTGGCCTTCCCTATGGGCAGTATCTTGTCGTGGAGTCCACCATCCCGAAAGACGTGTTCCAATGTGATCCCTTTGGCTTTACGGTGGACAGCACTACTCCGCAGAGCGTCATGTGCCAGCCCAACGGAAGTGTGACCGAGCCCAGCAACAGCTACCTGACTTATAACATCCTCGATGAGGAGATGGAAGGTTATCTGAAACTGATCAAGGTGGATGCCGAGACCGGCAAGGCAGTCAAGCTGGCCAACACCTCTTTCGCCATCTATATGCTGCATGAGGATGGAACCAAAGAGCGCCTGTCCATGGTTGATCCCAGCAGCGGTGATCCGACCGAGAAAACCAACGTGTTCTATACCGACAGCGAGGGCCGCATGAAAACCCCCGAAAAACTGCCCCTGGGCCGATATGAGGTCGTGGAGCTGGAAGGCCCCAACGGCTTCTTCAACGATGAGCAGTATTCGGTGGAGTTTGAGATCTCTTCCGACTCGGCGTGGGAAGTGGTTGGCAATGCTGTCAACGACATGGATGAGTATATCCTTACCCAGGAGTACATCAACCATGAGACCTTGGGCCGGCTGACAATCCGTAAAACGGGTGAAGTCCTGACCGGCTGGGAAGAAGAAAGCAGCGACCAGGTTGACCCGCAGTATAGCGGAGAGGCGTGGCCCGGCCACTTCGTTTACGAGGATCGGCCCATTCCGTGTGCCGAGTACACCATCACAGCCAATGAGGACATTTTCACGGGGGATCATCAGGTCGACGCCGATGGCAACCGGACCCTTTGGTATGCCAAAGGCGATGTCGTTGCTGTTGTACAGACGGGTGACGGTACCAGCGATATCGTTACATTCGCACCTGGCCGCACCAATTCCACCTATGATTTCCTTTCGATTGTCCACGATGGAACCGTAGGCGAAGTGACAGTGACGCTACCTCTTGGCAGTTACCACATTGAGGAAACCAATGCGCCGTATGGTTATGTTGGCACCAAACAGAGTTATGATGTGACCTTCGTTTGGGACAAGCAGACCAATGACGTAGTCATGGCTCAGAGCATTACCTCTACCGATGAGGAAGGCAATGCATCCACGGATACCTTTGAGGTTGTCAACGCGGATGAGGCTACCTCCGAACAGGTAGAGGCGCAGGTCCTCAAGTTCTACAACGAGAGGGCCAAAACGGAGCTCACCGTCTGCAAGCGGGACGTCAAAACGGATGCGCTGGTTGCCGGTGCTGTCTACAACCTGTATACGGTGGATGATATCTACAATGGCTCTGGCGAGCTGCTGTTCCATGCAGGGGATCTGATCGCAACCTCGGCTCCTACCGACTCCGAAGGGCGCACCACGTTCACCTGTGATCTGCCGCTGCGGGGGTTCTACTATGGCATGAGCAACGTACAGATCCCCGAAAACACCACCGCAAACAGTGGACGCTATCTGCTTCGTGAGCTGCGCGCACCGGAAGGATACTACCTCGACGCACCCGACCAGGAGCTGGCCTTCATCTATGCAGGCAGCAGCATGCCCGTGGTAAAACTTGAGCAGACCTTCAAGAACGACGCCACTTCCTTCTTCATCAGCAAACAGAAGCTGACTGGAGATGAGGAGTTGCCCGGGGCAACACTTACCATCCAGGACGAGGACGGTACTGTTGTGCGCCAGTGGGTCAGCGGCGACAAGCCCACCGAAATCCGTGGATTGCAGTTTGATAAGATCTACACGCTGGTCGAAACAGCTGCGCCCAACGGGTATGAAGTGGCTGAAAGTATCCGTTTCAAGTTGGTACAGAGCAAGGATGAAAACGGCGATCTGCTCAATGCGGCGGATGTCTATGTCTGCACCGGTAAAGATTGGCTGATTTTCGATCATTGGACATTGATGGAAGACGGCATGGTCATTATGCGCGATGCCCCCAGCCCTGAGACTCCTCCCACACCGGATAATCCGACTCCTACTCCGGAACAGCCTGTCAGTACTCCCGCACCGACGCCGACGCCTGTCACCAGCCTTCCTCAGACCGGAGATATTCCGTGGCTTCCGGCTGTCCTGTTCGGAACAGGGGTGGCGGCAGCCATGGGCTTGGGACTGACTCGGAAGAAGAAACACACTGGAGGACAAGACAGCCAGAGTAAAGAAAAATGATGCACCGCTTTGTAAAGGGGCTCCTGCTTGGAATCCTTTTCATCTGCAGCATAGGATTGCTCTGGTTTCTGGTAATCCAGCCGTTTCTGACGCAGAAAGATGCAGAGGATCTGAAAGCCCAATACATTGTCACTGCGCCGCAGGCTGAATCTGCAGAGAGTGAACAGGATGGCGGGGAAAAGCACCAATTGGATTTTGCATCCTTGCGTTCTCGCTATCCGGATGTTCATGCATGGCTTACCATTCCCGGAACCTGTGTGGACTATCCTGTAGTGCAAAGCAGTGCAGATGATCCTGAATATTACCTTCGGCGGAATTATGATGGACGGTGGAGAATGGCTGGAAGTCTGTTCTTCCAGTATGACTGTACCCCCAAAAGCAAGAATGTCGTGATCTTCGGTCACAACATGAATGATGGGACCATGTTTGGTGTGCTGGAAAAACTGGCCGACCAGAAGTTCCGTGAGCAGCATTCGACGATTCTCTTGGAAACGGAGGATGGAGTACTGGAATACCAGATCGCATCAGTTTTGACAACCGACCTGTCGAGAATCCCTTTTAACCGGACAGCGTTTGCAGATGAACAGGATTACCTCGCTTTTGCCGCCACGATGCTGGAAGGAACAGGGTATGAACCGCAAGCAGCGAAACGCCTGCTGACGCTGGTGACTTGTGCCTACAACTGGGATGGAGCTCGGACAGTCGTTGTCGCTGTAGAGAAATGAATTGCCTGAACGGAGAAAGGATGTGATAGATGGTTGAAAGTGCTGATCGTTGAGCCGGGGCAGTATCCCCGGGAAGCGGAAATCGAAAAGAGTCTGAAAGCGGAACAGGCGGTGGTCGGGGGACTCATAGAATGTGTGTATCCCTGGCAGGACAACGCTTGCATAGTCTGCAATGATGAAGGCAAGCTGGAAGGGCTGCCCCTTAACCGAACGCTGGATGACTATGACGTGATCGCCGGGACCTTCTTTGTGGTTGGGCTCACTGAAGATGATTTCTGCAGTCTGACCGATGAGCAGGTGGAGCGGTACAAAGCCATGTTTTTCAAACCGCAGCTGTTTGTTCCGTATCGCGGCGGTCTGATGCAGGTGCCGTATACCAACCCTGATCTTCCGAATACCCCGGAATCCATCAAGCAGGATTTTGCAATCCGGCACAACCTGCCGGAATTGAGCTTCTGTGCGGTTGAAGGATTCGACCATGTGATGCTCGTCCAGTACGGGAAAGATGGATATTGGGAGATCGATGCTCCCCCGGAAGGCATCGATGCCAAGACGTATGCGGAGCGCCTCAACGCCGCAATGGGTGTTACCAAACAGCAACAAACGGCCATGCTGTATGGTCTGACTGTTGGATGGGATATGCTGGCGCTCCGCTTCCCTGACATTGATGAACAAGGACGCATTATCCGGCCCCGAAAAAACCGGGATAACAAAGAGAGATAAGCCATGACCCAATATGTTTTTAACCAGGCGCGCAGCCCTCCCGGCTGTGCGCCTTTTTGTTTTGCCATAAACACCAATCAACATACAAAGGAGAAATCTATGCGCACTTTTTATTCTGCTGAATCTGTCACCGAAGGCCACCCCGACAAGCTCTGCGATCTCATTGCAGACAACGTCCTGGACGCGTGTCTGACCGGAGATCCCGCCAGCCGCGTCGCCTGTGAGGTCATGGCCACCCGTGGTCACATCATTGTGGCCGGTGAGATTACCACCGAAGCAAACCCCGACGTGTTCAACATTGCCCGGGACGTGCTGCACAGCGTTGGGTACGACCCCAAGAGCTTTCAGATCGACTGCTATCTGCATCCGCAGAGTCCGGATATTGCCGGAGCTGTTGAGGTGCCCGCAGACAGCCCTGAAGATGATGAGGCCATCGGGGCAGGGGACCAGGGTGTCGTCATCGGATACGCCTGCAACGAAACGCCCGAACTGATGCCCATGCCCGTGATCATCGCCCATCGTCTTACCAGTTTGCTGACCCTGGCCCGCATGACCGACGCGGTGCATGGCATCGGCTCCGACGGCAAAGCCATGGTGATTGTGGAGTATGAAGATGACAAACCGCTGCGGGTAGATCAGATCCTGCTGTCGGTCCAGCATGAAGCAGGGGTACATATCGAGGATATCCAGGCCGACATCTTTGCTCAGATCATTCTGCCCGCCCTCAAAGGGATGCCCACCGATGATCGGATGGAAGTCATCCTCAACCCCAGCGGAAGCTTCGTGGTGGGTGGCCCGGAAGCTGACACCGGCCTGACGGGGCGCAAGCTTATGGTGGATGCTTACGGGCCTTTTGTGAGCCAGGGCGGCGGGGCGTTGTCCGGCAAAGACCCCACCAAGATTGATCGGAGCGCTGCGTACATGGCCCGGTACATTGCGAAAAACATTGTGGCCGCCAATATTGCGGACCGGTGCCGTGTGGCCCTGACCTATGCCATCGGCATGGCCAAGCCCATGGCAGTGACGGTGGACACCTTCCAAACGTGTTTTCGCTGCGATGACGAATATCTGGCAGCGGCAGTACGCCATGTGTTCGATCTGACCCCTGCGGGCATGATCGAGACCCTCAATCTGCAGCAGCCGATCTATGCCCGTACTGCCGTCGGCGGGCATTTCGGACGTGAGGATTTTCCCTGGGAGCAGGTGGATAAGAGTAGCCTGCTGATGAGGGCCCTTTCCTGATGCCTGGTGTCAGTAAGGAACAGATCGCCGCCGCCAAAAAGATGACGGCCATTGAATTCTTGCGGCGGTATCGTTCCGCAGATCTGGTCAAGAGCAGCGCCCACGGCGAGTTTGAACTTCGCAGCCATGATAGCTTCAAGATCAACGGAGAGTCCAGCATTTGGCACTGGAAAAGCCGTGGAATCGGAGGCAAGTCTGCCCTGGACTATCTCGTCCATGTGGAACAGTGTGGCTTTGTGGAAGCCGTGCGGATGCTGTGCGATGAGGTACCTGGGTACATCCCTGTCGCCCATGAGGAGGTGGAGCAGAAGCGCCCGGAGTTCTCTCTTCCGCCTGCTGCCCGCAACAACGCCCGGGTTGTGGCGTACCTTTGCGGGCGAGGCATCTCCCCAGTGGTGCTCAGTTACTGTGTGGACCGTGGCCTCGTGTACGAAAGCCTTCCGTATCACAACTGTGTGTTTATCGGCAAGGATGAAAACGGCACGGCCCGGTATGCAGCCCTTCGGGGGACCTACAGCCATGGCCGTCCATTTAAAGCCGAAACGCCGGGCAGCGACAAGCGGTATGGCTTCTGCATTCCGCCGCTGCATCCTTCCACCACAGTGGCAGTATTTGAGGCGGCTATTGATGCCATGGCTGAGATGACTCTCTCGGATAATACCGCAGACAAATACCGCCTCTCGCTGGGCGGCATCTATGCGCCGAAGGAAGAAAATGTGGAGACCAAGACGCCGGTGGCGTTGGTAGAGTTCCTGCGGCAGCACCCGGATGTGGACACCATACAGCTGTGCATGGACAATGATGAGCCGGGCCGCCATGCGGCGCTGGCCATCGCTCGCAATCTCGGCGGCAAGTACAAAGTGTCCCTGTGCCTGCCGCAGATCGAGGGCGGCGACTATGCCGACCTCGCCAAACAAATCAAACAGGCAAGATGTGCCTGTACCAGACATCGCACCGAGTTGGCGCGATGACCATAACGGAGGTGATGCGATTGAGTGAACGCATTTTCAAAATGTACTCTCCGCTGACTGGTGAACTGTACCAGGCCGGAGAGTATGAATACGAGGATTCCGCCGACGAATACAACGGCGAAGAACTGCTGCTTTATGCGGAGGAAATTGAAAAGGCAGTCAAGGCCTACACCGACAACGGTACCGAAGATCTCATGAAATACTTCTATGAGAGCGATTACGTAAAGCAGCACGTTCGAAGTCTGGTCCCCTCGGTGGAGGTCTGGAACGGGCGGCTTTATGGCTGTACCACGGTGCGGGCGGATGAGGATCTTTCGGAACCCGGCTGGGACAAGCTCATGGACTACCTGGCCGGACAGTATTCAGACGGCTGGGGCGAGGGCTTCGAACAGCGTGAAATCGAAACCGAAGATGGCCTGCTGTATGTGCATTTCTGGCAGGACCACGACTTCGACTTCACGGTGGAAGAAGTCACGCCTTCGAAGAAGTACGAGATCACCGACATCGCGCATCCCAAAGATCCCAGCCTGCACCGTATCCGCGCCCTGCAGCGGGTGAGCGAAACCGTTGGCCCCGGCACCCTGGGCGGCTATGTCCAGAGCGAGGAAAATCTGTCCCAGGAAAACGACGATGCCTGGATTTATGGGGATGCGGTCTGCTGTGAGAAAGCATTCGTTTCAGGCAACGCATTTTTGACCGGCCAGGCACGGGTCAGTGGAACGGCACTGGTCGCAGGGACTGCGGAAGTCGGCGGGCAGGCCCGCGTCCGTGATTATGCAGTTGTGACCGGTGGTACGGTGCAGGAATGCGCATTGGTATGTGGGCACGCTGTTGTCCGCAAAAACCCGAGTACGGAGTGCATTCCTATGGTAGAAGGCCACGCCACCGTGATGGGAACTGTGGCCGGTGCGGTTTACCTGGGCGCGGATGCCTTTATCCTGCCGGGAAACACAGTGGATAACCCGACCAACAGTGTCCTGGCCATCAACGGGACCCATGTGCGGCTGTACAGCATTGAGCAGGTCAAGCCGCCGAAAGCACCTGAACGCTGAGTTACAGAAAGGATGATGCCTTTGACGAATACCCTCCAGCAAAACACGTTGTTTTCTTCCAACGATTTTTCTCTGCCCGCACCGGAACGGGTCAGCGGCAACAACTGGACGATCCTGCATGGCGATGTCATGCACATTGTTCCGCACATGACCAGAGCCGTCTTTGATGCCGTTATTACCGATCCGCCCTATGCCAGCGGCGGTGCCAACCAGACAGCCAAGAACCGCTCGACCACCGAGAAGTACAGCAGCCTGCGTGGCGGCAAGGCTCTGCCGGATTTCGACAGCGACCAGATGGATCAACGCAGCTGGACCCGGTGGACTTGCGAATGGCTTCAGATGGTGCGCGCTGCCTGCAAGCCCGGCGCGCCCATCTGTCTGTTCATCGACTGGCGGCAGCTGCCCTCCATGACCGATGCCCTGCAGTGGGCCGGGTGGATCTGGCGCGGAATCGCAGTGTGGGATAAGCCGTCCAGCCGCCCGCAGCGGGGGCGGTTCCGCCAGCAGGCCGAGTTTATCGTTTGGGGTTCCAACGGCAAGATGCCGCTGGAGCGCAATGTGGGTTGTTTGCCGGGGGTATTCCGTCAGGCCAACCCCGCCAACCGCATTCATGTGACCGAAAAGCCCCTGCAACTCATGCGGGACGTGGTGCAGATCTGTGAACCGGGAGGTCGAATCCTCGACCCGTTTGCCGGTTCTGGTACCACCATTCTGGCTGCGGTCCAGGAAGGCTATGAAGCGGTAGGCGTCGAGCTCTCCGCCACCTACTTCCAGCTTGGTACCCAGCGTGTGAAGCAGGCGCTCGAATCCCAAAAGTGAATCATGCTATGATTCACTTTTTCTGAACGTAACATAAACCGACAGCGGAGTGAATCATAGCATGATTCACTCCGCCTCATTTTTGGAAGGAGAACTGATATGAAACGTCCCTGGGCCTATGTGTGTGCCACCAATGACACCAATTCCAAGACTTTGCGCGGCTATTGCCGCACGATTTTTCAGTGCGGGTATGTGCCGGTCTGTCCTCGTTTGCAGGACGGGCAGTTCATTGTGCTGGAAAACCCTGATGAACGCCATGCTTTCAACGAAATTGTGCGGGACAAACTGCTCCGCTGCACAGTGTTGGTGGTTTGCGGCAAGCATTCGGATGCGACTACCAACGCGGAAGTGGGCCTTGCCAAGAAATACAGCAAGGTCCTCACCACGTTGGATGGCGTTTTGCAGGCCGCCGAAAAGGGAGAACTTCTCACCGACTGAAAGGGGAGGGGAACGACCTCTCACCTGCTGGCAGACGGTTTTGCTAGCATAGCGTTTGGATATCCAAACGCAGGTCCTTGGGGCGTACCCCAAACCCCCGACGGCCTGCAAGCGCAGCGCCGTTAAAATACAGAAAGAACACCGGAGGTGTACAAATGGAAAACGACAACGTAATGCTGCAGGAGTATCTCATCCACCTACTGGACGGAACCATCATCCGTTATTGTGAGGATTATGAGACGCCCAACGACAAAAGTATTGTCACTCGAATCAGAAAAGCTGAACCGACCAATGTGTTTTCGATTGGTGACCCGTTTAGTGGGTACAAGTATGTCCCCAAATCCAGCATACTGTATCTTGAAACTGGCGACGTAGTCGAAGAGGCCCCCGTGAGAAGGCTACTCCGGGAGTTGGCCTGTTAACGGTGCTTTGCATGAACGGAATCAGCAACGCCATATATTGATTATCTTGGAAAAGGAACAGGTGAAAACCATGAGTGGATTTGAGATGCGAGCACAATTTTACCCACTGGTGACCGACTTGGAACGGCTGAAAGAAGAAGCAGCGGAGGGCGTACCGTACCCCTTCATTACGGAAGAGGTGCTGGAGCTCTCGCCCAAAAACTACCGGCAGTTCTGCAGTGCCCTGGGACAGCGGTACGCCTTCGAAACTGACATCCCAAAGGATGGGTACGATACGGTGTACGGGGCTTTCCATTGTTCTCTGGTCACCACCGCATCTGAAAAAGAAGCAATCCTCCTGACCAGGGTGGCCGGGCAGATGTTCGGTGCCTATCTGCCGGACAAGGCACTTCTCGATCTCGTGGATGTGCCGAAGAAGCAGGTGACATTGGAACCCTGTATGTGTTCGGCGGGAAAAAACGAGCAGGTGATGTCTGTTCGTTGATCATGCGAAAGCGTCGCCATGTGATTCCGCTGCGGCTGACCGAAAAGGAACTGCAGCATTTGAATCGGCAAGCAGAACAAAGCGGGATGTCCCGTGAAAAGTTTCTGCGGGCGCTGGTTATGGGCAAGACCATTCACTCGTGCCCCTGCACCCATCACGCAGACCTACTGCGAAAAGTGTCCGGACTCTGTAACAATGCCAATCAGTTGGCCCACCGGGCAAACAGTACCGGTGTGGCCGGTCAGGAGAGCGTAGACAAGATGATTCAGATCTCACAAGAAATCTGGAAGGAGGTGAAGAGCAAATGGTGAAGGAATATCAGGAAACCGCCAATTTTATGTATGGCGCGCATAATGGTGATGAGCTTAAGAAGATGGCGACATCTCAGCCGCCATTTTTTCCTCCGCAGAAGTTCTTTGTAAAGAGAGCACTGGTACTCAACGAAACGGATTACCATTTCTTTGTGCATGATGATTTTCGCAATCCTCCGTATGCACTCAAAGCCTTGCGCCAATGCATGGGATTCGACATGGAAAACCAGGCATGGAACTGTGTGCTTGTGGTGAGCGAAACCGGGAAAGACGGTATTCTGGTCAGCAAAGAACCGAATGCTGAGAGATATTACATGGCCTATATTCCGGAACATGGCAAGCTGCATCTGCCGTCCGATTTGCCGATAGAGTTCTGGACCAATGTCTGTACAACCAATCTGCAACTGCAGCCGACAGCGGAAATCAATCCACCGAAAACAGAACAGGAAAACCGTCAGCAGCACTTTGCATCCTTTGTGGGCATGGAAATGTCGTCACTGTGCTTTGCGCTGCGCTTTATATCCTATGATCCCCAAAAGGACGAGATGGTGACTCGCTTGTATGGTGATCCCGAAGATTATATTGAGAGCCGTGGAACACCCGAAAAGATCGCCGAGGAAAACCATTTTGTGGGAAAGCTGAGAGAAATCTTCTTCGACATGGACTACCGCAACATCAGCCATCCGTGTCTGCCGGAAGAAACGCCGCAACCTAAACAGAAAACGCCCCGGAAAGCCAGGGAGGAAGGAAGATGAGCCATGGCTTATACATCCATTATCCCCGTCCGCCGCCTGGACCGAGCGGTGGACTATGTGCGGGATAAAACTAAGACGACACGCAATCCCAAGTCTTTGCAGGACGCAGTGGACTATGCCCTCAACCGCGAAAAAACGGAGTCGGATTGTTTTGAAACGGGACTCAGCTGTGTATGCGAAACCGCCTTCGAGGATATGCGGGATACGGTACAGCGCTGGCAGCAAACAGACGGTGTGCAGGGATACCACCTTGTCCAGAGTTTCGCCGAGGGCGAAGTCACGCCGGATCTGGCTCACCAGATCGGAGTGGAGCTGGCCGAGCAGCTGCTGCAAGGCCGTTTTCAAGCGGTGGTTACCACCCACCTCAATACCAGACACTATCACAATCACGTTGTTTGGTGTTCAGTGGCTCTGGACAATGGCCGGAAATACCACAGCAATGCCAAGTCCTACTATACCGAGGTGCGGGCTCGTTCCGATGCGCTCTGTAGAAAATATGGACTATCAGTGATTGAAGATCCAGAAGGGGAGAGGGGGAAAAAACAGTATGCCAAGTGGCAGGCAGAAGAAGCCGGCAAGCCGACCTGGCGAACCCTGATCCGGCAGGATATCGAGGAAGCCATCAGCCAGTGTGTGACCTGGACCCAGTTTGTCAGAGCGTTGGAACGCAAAGGGTATGAGATCCGTATGGGAAGAAAGTATCCCACCTTGCGCCCACCGGGCAAAGAACGGTTTGTACGTTTCAAAACTTTAGGAAAGCAGTATACTCCGGAGGCCATCAAACAGCGCATCCTCCACTCGCAGAAAACCTACCCCGCCGAACCACACGTCCGCCATGTCCGACTACACGGAACCTACCAGAAAGCGCGCAAGCTCAAAGGCTTGCGCGTTTTCTATTATCGGGAACTGTATATGATGGGCTTTTTCCGCCGCAAGCCGTGGCATCCTTCCTCAGCTGTGAGGGAGGAAATCCGTCGGCTCGACAAACGAATTGAGCAGTACGAATTTCTGATGAACCGGGATATCCGCACTCTGGCGCAGCTGCGAGATCTCCGGGTCAAAACGGAAGCGGAGGTACGACAACTGAACGCAGAACGCAACCGCCTGTACAAGACCAATCCGAAAAGTGACCAAATCCCACTGTGCACCCAACGTCTGCGGGAACTGCGCAAGACCATCAAACTGTGCAAACGAATCGAAGAACATTCACTGGAATTGGCACAGCGCCAGGAAGAAGAACAGAAGCGCCGTGTCGAACAGGAAAGGAGAAACGCATATGAACGAAACACAATGGAAGCAGCGGCTCCAATACGCCCGTAATCACTATCCGCCCGGCACCCGCGTTCGGCTGCTGGCTATGCCCGACGATCCCCAACCCATCCCGCCCGGTACAACCGGCACGGTGGTGGCCGTGGACGATGCGGGTCAGCTGCTTATGAATTGGGACAACGGACGGGCTCTGAGCCTTCTGCCCGGAACGGATTCTTTTGAGGTGATCAGCCGTCCGAAGGCCAAAGAAACGCATCAGCGCAAAGGAGAAGCCAGATGAACTACGGCGCAGAACCGGCGGATCAGGTCGTTCGCTACTCGCTGGAGGGCACCGAGGTTGCCCTGCGTCTTTCGGGATCGGCGGCAATCACCTTTGCCAAGTTTGTGGCCGCGGTACTCAAGGATCAGAAAAAGACCCACGGCAAAACCCGGCTGGTCCGCCTGCTGCGGGAAGGCAAGCCGCTGAAGTTCTTCTCGGTGGAGAAAGAGCGGATGCGGGAGTTCGCCCACGAAGCAAAGATGCACGGACTGCTTTTTGTCCCCATGCGGGACAAAACCGATCCCGACCATATCGAGATCGCAATCCTGGCCGATGATGCCTCCAAGGTGAATCGGATCTTTGACCGCCTGCAGTTGGATGTGGTGGACACCGGCATGGCAGAAGCGGTGGACGAGGTGGCGCAGGACATGGAGGCTATGCCCACTGAAGTACCGGACACTCCGCAGAAAGAGCCTCAGAAGGAGGAAGCACCGCCGGTTTTCCCTTTTCCGGCCCGCCGCCAGGCGGAGCCGGAACCCGTCCATCCGTCCACGCATTCCTCGAACAGCAGCGAGAAATCGCCGCCTATGTGGCCCGGATTCCACGCCGACCAGGTGCGGGCCCGGGGTAAGCGTCCCAGCGTCCGACTGGAACTGGGCGAGATCCGCGCCATTCTGGCCGCCCGCAAGGAACATTCCCCCATGCCCAGGTCGCCTATCCGAATCCACCGGGATGGTCCGGTCCGCGGGTAAAAGTTTTCCGTTTGTTTTCATTTGAGGGATAGCTATTCAAGGATAGCTGTGGTATGGTTTCCGTAATAGAAACCACCAGAAAGAAAAGGAGGCATCCCCTTATGAGTGAACGTGTAATGAAGATGGACCGGAACGATAAAAGTATTCTCATCCGCGCACTCCATGCGCAGTATCGGGAGAAAAAAGCCAGTGGCAAACCCTATGCCGAAATCGGCCAGCTGATCCTGCGCATCGATGCAACAGACCCCGGACGTCTACGCCTGGGGGATGCCGAATACCTGCTGGCAAGGAATGCCCTCAATGATCTGCGCAACCAGCGCATTGCCAGTGGCGGTTACACCGATGCCGCCGATGCGGCCCTTGCCAATCTGCTGCGGGCCAAAGTGCCTTTCCATCTCTTCGGTCATACGCGCTGAATTACCATCTGTATCCTGCCAGGGAATTTTCCCTGGCATTTTTCTTTTAGGAGGTGTTGGAACCCAACAATCTGAAACCTGTCTATACCATCGCATCGCTGTCGGGTGGAAAAGATTCGACGGCAATGCTTCTTCGGCTTCTGGAGGAAGCCCGGCCCATCGATGAGATTCTGTTCTGTGACACCGGTTGGGAATTTCCGCAGATGTACGATCACCTGACCAGTCTGGAACGCTATATCGGGCGGCCCATTACCCGTCTGAAAGCCCCGATGACGGCAGAACAGTACTTCTACGAGTATACCGCCAAGTCTACCGCCCGTCTGGTCACGAACCGGGGCCTCAGCTGGCCCTCCCATTCCTGCCGCTGGTGTACCGGACGCCTGAAAACCCACGTCATCAACAAGCACCTGCGGGATCTGCGCAGGCAGTATCATCTGGTACAGTATGTGGGCATTGCGGCGGATGAAGCACATCGCTGCAAGGGCCTGCACTACCCGTTGGTGGAATGGGGGATGACTGAAGCAGACTGCCTCAACTACTGTTACGCCCGCGGCTTCGACTGGGGCGGGTTGTACGATATCTTTCGCAGAGTTTCTTGCTGGTGCTGCCCTTTGCAGCCGCTGCCGGAACTGCGGAAGCTTCGTAAACACTGCCCGGAACTCTGGCAGCGGCTTCTGGAAATGGATGCTCATACCTGGCAGCCTTTCCGCGCCGACTACACTGCCCGACAACTGGAGGCACGTTTTGCTTTGGAAGAAGAAAGAACTGAACAGGGCCTGCCCATCACCGGGCGGGCCTTTTTTACTGCCCTGCGGCAGCGATTCGAAAAGGAGGGATGTTCTTGAATACCGATGATTTTTGGAGTCTGATCGAACGGGCCCAACAGGTGGCCGACCCGCAGAATGAAGCCTCCATGATGGAAGCCTTGTTTTGGGAACTGACCAAGCTGCCTGACCGAGATTTCTTTGCCTGGTACCGGCTGCAGGAAGCCTTCATGCAGCTGGCCGACACGCCCAAGCTGTGTGCGGCGGCCTCTGTCATCAACTATGGCACTTCCGATGACCGTTTCATGGATTTCCGCGCCTGGCTGGTCATGCAGGGGCGGGCCGTGTATTTGTCTGCCCTGGCAGCCCCTGACCGTTTGGCCAGGATGCGGGTGCCCTTCGGGGAAGCCGAATGGGAGCTCTGCGGATATATCGCCATGTATGCCTATACCGGCAAGAAATATCTTGCTCTGTTCAGACCGGATGCCCCCGATGGTCAGGCACTGCGCCGCCGCTACCCGGATTGCAAGGATCTGCCGCAACAGGTGGAACGTATCTGCATGAACCGTGCACTGATCCGAAGATACGATGTGGGTGGGTTTGACCAAGACCTGGAACACCAGATGCTGCAGACCGAGATCGAGTACCGGCTGCATCGAAGCAATATCCCCAGGGATTTCTTTTCGGCTCAACACAAAGACGAACCCAAAGAGGATCTGGCTGAAGAACTGGCCAAGACGCTCACCATCGATACCGCAGAAGTGGACCCGGCTTTACCGCACGCCCTTCCTGCCCTGTGGCAGAAGCGGACAGACTGGGAAGCCAGCCGGCTGCAGCAACGAAGCGGCATCACCCGCCACAAACAGGCTGAACGCTGATTGCAGAAAACGCCAACCCCATGGTGGATCTGGCTGCTGCCTCTTCCGCTGATCTGGTGGGCCGCAGCTGCCATGGCTATGCGCTGGCAGCCCGGCATGAATCTGTCCGGCCTGCTGAGCGCCTGCAATGAGATATTGGCGCAGCCGTTTCCCCTTGCGTGGAGCAGCCAGACCCCGCGCTTCCTGCTGATCTTCACCGGCATGTATGCTGTGATTGCCTTGGTTGCATCTAGTGAACACCGCAACACGCGCCCCGGGGAGGAACACGGTTCCGCCCGTTGGGGAAATGCCAAAGAACTCAACCGTCGCTACCGGGATACGCAAGGTCCCAACCTGCTGATGACGCGCAACTTCCGCATCGGGGTGGATGGCTATAAGCACAAGCACAACACCAATGTGCTTATCGTGGGCGGCGCAGGTGCCGGCAAGACCCGTACCTATGCGGTCCCCAATGTGCTGGAGTCCGGGCGTATTATGGTGGGCAAAGGTGCTTTGTGTACCGGCTGCTCCATGGTGATCACCGACCCCAAGGGAGAGATCCTGCGCAAGACCGGTGGCTTTCTCAAGCAGATTGGGTATGAAGTCCGGGTGTTCGATCTGCTTAACCCTGATGCATCTTTCTGCTATAACCCCTTTCGGTATGTGCGGGATGACAAGGATGTGTTGCAGCTGATCTCCAATCTCATTCAGAACACCACGCCGCCCCATGCGCAGAGCTCCGATCCGTTTTGGGAAAAATCCGAGACTGCGCTGCTCCAGGCCCTCATGTTGTATCTGCTGCATGAGGCTCCGCCGGAGGAACAGAACTTCGCTATGGTTATGGAGCTGCTGGGCAGCGCCCAGGTCAAGGAGGAGGACGAGAGCTACGAGTCACCGCTGGATATCCTCTTTGAGCGTCTGGCCATGCGTGACCCGGAAAGCATTGCCGTTAAGCAGTATGGCATCTACAAGCAGGCTGCCGGAAAAACCGCCAAGTCCATCCTGGTGAGCGTCGGTGTCAGACTGGCTGCCTTCAATCTGCCTCAGATCGCCCGGTTGACCATGGCCGATGAACTGCATCTGGACGAGCTGGGAGAAAAACGGGTGGCCTTGTTCTGCTGCATCCCGGATGCGGACCGTTCCCTGAACTATCTGGTTGGCATGGTCTACACCCAGCTGATCCAGACGCTTTTCTACCAGGCAGACCGTGTCCATCGGGGACGGCTTCCTGTGCCGGTCCACTGTCTGATGGACGAGTTCGCCAACATTGCTTTGCCCAAGGACAGCTTTCTGTCCGCACTGGCCACCATGCGCTCCCGGGGCATCTTCTGTTCCATCATTGTGCAGAACATCGCCCAGCTGAAATCCATGTACAAGGA
Organism: Subdoligranulum sp. DSM 23681; assembly: GCF_057005535.1. Classification (NCBI taxonomy): domain Bacteria; kingdom Bacillati; phylum Bacillota; class Clostridia; order Eubacteriales; family Oscillospiraceae; genus Subdoligranulum; species Subdoligranulum sp. DSM 23681. The sequence continues at coordinate 1,900,964 of NZ_CM168050.1, forward strand.
TAGTTGGGAATCGCTGGTAGGCCTGTGCGATGAGTTTCTCTACCTGGGCGGCAACGAGCAGGGAACTCACAAATACGTTTCCGAGCTGATCGGCAAGGAAACGGTGGAAACCACCAGCCGAAGCCTTTCCCGAGGCCGCAGCGGCAGCAGCAGTACCAGCCACCAGCAAGCGGCCCGCGACCTGATGACTCCCGATGAAGTGCGCCTGCTTTCCAATGACAAGGCGCTGCTGTTTGTGCGCGGGGAACGTCCGGTCATGGACTGGAAGTACAATCTGCTCCGGCACCCGAACATCCGCTTCACCGAAGATGGCGGCGCGCCGCCCTATGACTACACCGCTGCGCCGGATGCCCACGAGGATCTGGCGGGCGATGCCGAAAACTACGAACTGCTGGACATGGACGATTTCCTGCCGGCAGCTGAACAACCGAAACCCATGTTTACTTATCCAAGGAGGGATGCCCATGCATCGCAACAAGATTGATATGCCCCGCACCAAACGTCTGACCCGCCGCGCCTTCGCGCTGTATGCCGCTCTGGTTCTGGTCTGCTGCGCCGCCACGCCGGTGTTTGCCGACGGTGACCCGCTGACCGTTATCTCCAATCTGAACACCTTCATTTTCAGCGTGATTCGCGCCGTTGGCCTGATCCTGCTGGGGTGGGGTATCGTTCAGGTAGGCCTGTCGCTGCAGAGCCATGACCCCAGCCAGCGCAGCCAGGGCTTCCTGACGCTGGCTGGCGGCATCATCATCACCTTTGCCAAAGAAATCCTGGACCTGATCGTCGGCACCGGGGCCTGAGATGTGCCGGTGCGTATCAGGGAAGGAGGTGATGCACCGTGGGTGACAGTTGGATCGTAAGCAACCTCAACGCCGCCCTGAGCACCTGGAATGACAAGCTGGGAGAGATCTGGCAGCTGCTGACCCAAAGTCCGCAGACCTTCAAGGATGGCCAGGTATGGGCCGTGATGGTGGGCATCCATGGGGCGCTGCAAGCTATTGGCTACGGGCTGTTGGTACTCTTCTTCGCAGCCGGTGTGGTCAAGACCTGCGGCACCTTCGTGGAGGCCAAACGCCCCGAACAGGCCCTCAAACTCTTTATCCGTTTCGCCCTTGCCAAGGCTGCCGTGACCTATGGTCTGGACCTGATGCTGGCCATTTTCCAGATCGTGCAGGGGATGGTCTCCACGGTGATCAACCGCTCCGGCGTATCGGGAATGAGTTCCGTTACCCTTCCGCAAGAATTGATCGATGCCATCAATGAGGTGGGCTTCTGGGACTCCATCCCGCTCTGGGCCGTGACGCTGATCGGCGGGCTGCTTATTACCGTATTGTCCTTCGTGATGATCCTGACCGTCTACGGGCGGATGTTTTCCCTTTGGATGTATGCGGCCATTGCGCCCATTCCGCTTTCTTCCTTTGCGGGGGAACCTACATCTAATGTGGGTAAGAACTTCCTGCGCAGCTACGCCGGAGTCTGCCTGCAGGGTGTAGTCATCGCCTTGGCCTGCATCATCTTCTCCGCTGTGTCCTCCAGCCCGCCCGCTGTGGATACCAGCGTCTCGGTAGTGACCGCCGTCTGGACCTATGTGGGAGAACTGGCCTTCAACCTGCTGGTGCTGGTTGGCGCGGTGAAGGGATGTGACCGGATCGTCAAGGAAATCATGGGCCTGTAACAGAAAGAAAGGTGATTGCCTATGGAAATCAAAATCCCCAAAGAAGTCCGGGACTATCATGAGACCATCTTCTTCGGTCTCAATACCCGGCAGTTTATCTGCTCACTGCTGGCCCTCGGGGTGGCGGTGGGCGTTTATTTTTTGCTCCGCCCGCTGCTGGGAACAGAGGAAATCGGCTGGGTATGCATCCTGGCCGCCGCGCCCTTCGCGGCCTGCGGATTTTTCTCCTACCACGGCATGACCGCTGAACAGTTGTTTTGGGCGTGGTGCAAATCCGAGCTCCTGAGCCCCAAGCGGCTGGTCTACCGTTCCAACAGTTATTACTACGATGCAATCCAAGGAGGGATGCGTATGAAGAAACCCAAACAGAAAAAGGGCAGCCATAAGGAGAAGCGCCATTGATCAAGACCCTGTCCAAAGCGCGGAAACAGGAGCGTGTAAAGTTCCGCATTCCGCGCAACGTGCAGGACTGCATTCCCATCCGCCGCATCTGGGCGGATGGAATCTTCCAGGTGGGACACCAGTTCTCCAAGACCTGGTCGTTCACCGACATCAACTATTCCATTGCAGGCAAGGATGATAAGACGGCAATGTTCCTGGACTACTGTGACCTGCTCAATGCACTGGACTCCGGAGCCTCGGCCAAGATCACTCTGTACAACCGGCGGATCAACAAGGAGGAATTCGAGCGGTCTGTTCTGCTGCCTCTCAAGGAAGATGGCCTGGACAACTACCGGGAGGAATTCAACGAGATGCTGCGCGCTCAGGTCACCGAGAGCAACAATAGCATCGTCCGGGAGCGGTATCTCACCATCAGCGTGGTCAAGCGCAACATCGAGGAAGCCCGCACCTACTTTGCTCGTGTCGGAACCGATCTGACCACCAAGCTGGCTGCACTGTCTTCGGTGGCACAGGAACTCTCCCTCAATGAGCGCCTGCGGATCTTCCGCGACTTCTTCCGCCCGGCGGACCCGCCTGCTGCGGAGTTCGATATCCACCAGAAAGCCCGGCGTGGCCAGCATTTCAAAGACTGGCTTTGTCCCAGCAGCATGGAGTTCTCCGCTGACCATTTCAAGATCGATAATCGTTTGGGCCGGGTACTCTACCTCCAGGACTTCGCCAGTTATCTGAAGGACAGCTTTGTGTCGGAGCTCTGCGACCTGGATCGGGAACTGATGCTGTCCATCGACATCTTGCCCATCCCCACCGACGAGGCCGCCCGCCAGTTGCAGAATACGCTGCTGGGTGTGGAAACCAACGTGACCAACTGGCAGCGGAAACAGAACGCCAACAACAACTGGTCGGCCATCGTGCCCTATGACATGGAACTCCAGCGCAAGGAAACCAAGGAAATGCTGGATGATCTGACCACCCGCGACCAGCGGATGATGTTCGGCTTGGTCACCCTCGTCCACGTGGCCGATACCAAGGAGCAACTGGATGATGATACCGAATCGCTGCTCTCCGTTGCCCGCAAGCACCTGTGCCAGCTTTCGACGCTGCGCTGGCAGCAGCGGGACGGACTGGACACCGTGCTGCCCTATGGACTGCGCCGTATCCAGGCACTGCGCACCTTGACTACCGAAAGCACGGCGGTGCTCATTCCGTTCCGCGCCCAGGAGATCATGCAGCAGAAGGGGATGTACTACGGCCAGAACGCCGTCAGCAAGAACCGCATCGTGGTGGATCGCAGGCAGCTGCTTAACGGCAATAGCTTCCGGCTGGGGGTGTCCGGCTCCGGCAAGTCCATGAGCGCAAAAGAGGAGATCGCTCAGATAGCCCTGTCCACGGAGGATGACATCCTGATCCTGGACGTGGAATCTGAATTCGGACATCTGGTGGAAGCCTTCGGCGGCGAGGTCATCCGCATTTCGGCTACATCTGACACCCACATCAATGCGTTGGATATGGATCGCGCCTATGGTGACGAGCGCAACCCCATCGTGTCCAAAAGCGAGTTTGTCTTGAGCCTGTTTGAGCAGCTGATCGGCAGCGGGCTGGTCACCGCCAAGGAGAAATCCATCCTGGGCCGCTGCACGGAACAAGTCTATATGCCCTATGTCCGCAATGGGTACAAGGGAGCGGTACCCACCCTGAAAGACTTCTACCGCCTGCTCAAGATGCAGCCGGAACCGGAAGCGCAGGGGCTGGCCCTTTCCTCGGAACTCTTTATCACAGGCACCCTGGGCACCTTTGCCCAGCCCACCAACGTGGATACCAAGGCACGGATCATAGCCTACGATATCCGCGAACTGGGCGAGCAGTTGATGCCTCTCGGGATGCTGGTGACGCTGGATGCCATCTACAACCGCGTGATCCAGAACTGGAAGCGCGGGCACCGCACCTGGATCTTCTGCGATGAGTTTTATATCCTGTTCCGGTACGAGTACAGCGCCAATTTCTTCTATAAGCTCTGGAAGCGCATCCGCAAGTACAACGGCCTGATCACCGGCATGACCCAGAACGTGGACGAACTGCTACGCTCCGATACCGCCCGCCTGATGCTGGCCAACTCGGAGTTCTTGATCATGCTCAACCAGAGCGCCACCGACCGGGCGGAACTGGCCAAACTTCTGAACATTTCGGACACCCAGCTGGGGTACATCACCAACGTGCCGGCTGGCTGCGGGCTGATCCGCTGCGCAGGCAATCTGGTTCCCTTCACCAACAATTTCCCCAAGGATACGCAGCTCTACCGCCTGATGACCACCAAGCCCGACGAGCAATTGAAAGGATGATGTGAATGAAACAAAAAAATAAAGGGCCGCCGAAGCGACCCTGCAAAAACAGAAGATTAATAATTCCAAATGTTGTTTTCCAGTCCACGCAGCCGCGCGCGAAAATCCGCGACCATCTTTGAGGCATCTTCGCAGTCTGGGAAGGTGACCAGATAGTCATCACCCGACTGATGAAACGTGATGACACCGGCAAGTCCTGCCATCTCGGCCACCTTGACCAGTGTATGAAAATCATATTCCATGGAACTAATCATGATATTCACAGCAAATACACCTCTGATCTGGATTTACCTGTATCAGCATAACATAGGACGGTATCAGATGCAACCGAACCACTAATATATCCGGCAGAAAGAAAGCCGCATGGTAGTTAAGAATCCCTTGTGGATGGTGCGTGTAACATGTGCTCGAGTAAAGCGTGATATTCAGGCAACTGAGAATCGTACGGTTGTACCTTCTTACAAAATTCATCCTGTATGATTTTTGGAGCATCGCCAATCGGACCTTCGCAATTGTGGTCTAGCAATATGTCATTGCCCATTTCCCAATACACCCGTTCACAGATCATATCAGCTGAATCTACAAGTTCAGATTCTTCAATGGAACTCCGGGTATGGTCAATAAACAAAAACACATAATGCTGTAGTTTGTCACACCAGAGATAGTCCATAAAATCGGCTTTAGCCAGGTACGGCTTAAACACTGTCAGAACTCGCTCAATCTCGTGCTTCTGCTTATTCGCGTTCATGGACGACCTCCTTTATGCTAAATCTTCAAAACTTAATTGTCCATCTTCACGAGTGTATTTCAACAGCGGTGGAACAATGGTAAGCAGGCGTAGTGCTGCTTGAGGATCAGTTAACCAGGGGCGTACCTGCTCGTGGGACAGAATCAGCGGCATGCGGTCATGAATATCTGAAACAGATGCATTAGGCACAGTGGTCAACACAACATAACAGTTGATCCCTTCAATATTGTCGTAGATTCCGGCCAGATAGATGGGCTTGCCAGGAATCTGGAAGAAATATTTGTGCTTCCCAGCGTCCCATTCGTAGTACCCACTGGCAGGAATCACACAGCGCTGCGCAGCCATGCTTTTGCGGAACATAGGCTTCTCGCAGACTGTTTCGGAGCGGGCATTGATCATCAGACCACCGCGCCAGCCAGGTATGCCCCAACGCTGAAATTCTGCGACTACTTTGTTACCGCTTGCGATAAGAACTGGTGCCGTGGATGTAGGGGCAATATCTCCGGCCATAGGAAAATTCAGTTCGCCGTGCTGCACACTGCGGCGCTGCGCATCCTGTATGATTCTCTGAAATTCTCGATTCTCTTTAGTAGAAAACAGATACCGACCACACATTGGATTTTCACCTCGCAGTCAAAACCAATTCTTGTGTACTTATTACCCAACCACGATTCCGGCAATATGAAACTCGTCTTCTGCACCAATGGGAATAGGCTGATAGGCGGGATTCAGCGAAATCAGCGCAACGCCGTGTTCGTCACATTTTAGTTTTTTGCAATATCCTTGGCCGTTCAAAACACAAAGAATAATGGAACCGTTCTCAGCTGTTTCACTGGCACGGGCCCAGACAATCTGCCCATCTGCGAAACGAGGTTCCATAGAGTTACCGGCCAGGCGAACACCAAATTCCGCGCGGGAGGGGACAGAGTCGTCTACCTCCATCTGCTCGGCAAGATCATCATCCAACCACTGACCCGTGCCGGCCGAAGCTGGTTGCAAATAAACGGGAAGAACACGAATCGTGGGATGAATGTCCTCACAAAACTGAGGAGAGCGCAGCAACAGATCCCGGTACTCTTCCAGACGGTTCATACCCAAATGGTTGAGCTGGGGATCTTCGGATTCGTTGAACAGATCAGATACCTCTCGATATCCCAGCGCATGAGCCAAGGCAATTGCCTGAGTGACCCGCGGCTCTGTGTCGCCGCTCTCCCAGGATACCAGGGTACGGGTGGCTACACTTTTTTCATGGGGAAGAAATTCCCGCATCCGGGTCACAACTTGCTCACGAGTAAGTTTTTGGGCTTCCCGGGCCTGTTTGATTCTGTCATTCCAGCTCATGGTAGTTCACCTCACTCATAGTATACCACTGCTGTAATTGTAAAGTCAATGGTACGTTTACGTGGATTTTCAAAAATAGAGTATTGAAATTGAAATAACATGTAAATATAATGGGCGTAAGGGGGAATGACTATGACCAGACAACGGCACATTCTGCATTGTGACTGTAACTGCTTCGTGTGACACGCAAGTCACTTGATTGATTGTCCTCCAAATGAGAGGACCCGCCGTACCGTCGGCGGCGCCTACCGTTCACAAAGTGGTCAGTAATGCCCATGAGGAAACGGAACGGGACACAGTAGCCCTTTCTCAGAACGAGAAGGAGCGGCAACCGCGAGGAAGCTGCAAGACTGTTAGCAACGATACAGTCAGGGAGCAGGCGAAGATAATATGACTAAGAAATCTGAACTGCTGATAAACGTCGTTATTGCAGAACAGGCCAAAGTTGCTGTCAGGCCTGACCCAAAACGGGGCTGAAGTCGGATGTTCCTCTGAATGCATAGGAACACACGGTCGAATGGCTTCCGGCGAAAAGGCAGAGTCTACGTTATCTGTATCGATCAAGTGGAACGTGGTAAGCCCGTACCTTCCCATAACTGTATGGAAGGTTTCCCGCGAGGGACGCTAATGAAGGTGCGGGTACAGGAGGACGGAAAAAGCGAATGCCTGGCTGTAACGGCCGGGATAGAGGTTGCAACATTACCTTGCCCGAAAGGGTGCAGACTTCCGTCTGGTCTTTCTTTGCAAGAGAATTTGAGAAATTTCTGAAAGGGGTAAAGCAGATGAACAGGAAACTGTGTGCGACTCCTCGCGTCGGTCAGCACTGGCAAGACATTGACTTTGCCAATGCAGAAAAGTGCGTGAAGAAACTGCAAATGCGTATTGCAAAGGCCGTAAAGGAAAGAAAGTGGGGCAAGGTCAAAGCCCTGCAATGGACACTGACGCACTCGTATTATGCGAAAGTGCTCGCAGTGAAACAAGTGACAGAAAACAGAGGGAAACGAACTTCCGGTGTTGACCATGAACTTTGGGACACCCCCGACGGTAAATTGAAAGCGATCGGAAAATTAAAACGACACGGCTACCGACCGTTACCGCTTCGGCGTGTGTATATACCAAAGAAAAACGGGAAGCTTCGTCCCCTCAGCATTCCAACCATGACAGACAGAGCCATGCAAACCTTGTACAGGTTCGCGCTCGACCCCGTTGCGGAAACAACGGCGGATGCTCACTCATACGGATTTCGCAAAGGACGTTGCGTGCAAGATGCCATTGAACACTGCTTCACAAGTCTAAGCCGCGGCACATCACCGGCTTGGATTCTAGAGGGAGACATCAAAGGATGCTTTGATCATATCAGCCACAAATGGCTGCTGGATAATATTCCGATGGACAAAGAAATCCTTGGAAAATTTCTAAAGAGCGGTTTCGTGGATGGCGGTATCTTCCACAATTCGGAAGAAGGCACCCCGCAGGGCGGTACGATTTCGACTGTGCTTTGTAACATGACGCTGGATGGATTGGAGCCCTTACTGAAAGAGAGATTCGTGCGCAAATACAGGAACGGTCGGATGTACAATCCAAAAGTCAACTTTACTCGATATGCCGACGACTTTATTGTGACGGGAGAAAGTCCCGAGCTGCTGGATGAACAAGTAAAACCACTCATCCGGCAATTCCTCCAGGAGCGAGGCCTTACCCTGTCAGAAGAAAAAACCAAGATTACGCATATCGAAGATGGGTTTGATTTCTTGGGATGTAACATCCGAAAGTTCAAAGGAAAATTGCTTACACGGCCATCCAAAACATCCGAAAAAGCGTTTCTCGCTAAAATTCGAGCGGTGATTCGGGCCAATCGGATGGCACGCCAACAAGACCTCATTGCCAAACTGAACCCTATTATCCGAGGATGGACAAACTTCCACCGTTTCAACGTCGCTTCCAGGGTGCTTCACCATGCCGACTTTCAGATTTACCAAGCATTGTGGAAATGGGCAAAAAGACGGCATCCTAACAAAGGAAGTAGCTGGATCGCCCAACGATATTTCCATCGCATTGGTAATCGTACCTGGACATTTTCTGTCCAATGGCGGAGAACGGATGGCAGTACAGGGTACTATGCCTTGGAATACGCGAGCGATGTGAAAATTGCTCGCTATCCCAAAATTCAGGACGGAGCCAATCCCTATGATGAGGAATGGCAGCTGTATTTTGAAGAACGGGAAACGGATAAAATGCGTATCAGTGTAAAAGGCAATGCCACGCTCAGGAAAATCTTCCGAATTCAGAAAGGGCGCTGCGCGCTTTGCGGTGAGCGTTTAACCCTGGAAACTGGTGCGCGGTGTCACAAATACACCGATGGAATGCGTACGATGAACTATTTGGTTCATCCAAGTTGTCACAGGAAAACCCATTCTTTTCCATTCTTGCGACCGGCTTATTGCGGCAGTAATAGGCTTTGAAAGGCTTGAGCCGTATGACGGGAAACTGTCACGTACGGTTCTTAGGGGAGGGGTGGGCAGTAATGCCCATCTCTTACCCGACTATGCAAGTGTAGAGATGCAGGAAAATCCTCAGTTACGGGGAAAGCGCATTGCGGTTTGCGGAAGCAAAGAAGATCGTCATGGGATTGTGCTTACGGCCAGCTATCCAGCAAAACGGATGGGGGTCAAGACGGGCATGGCCATCTGGCAGGCACAGCAATGTTGCCGCGATTTGATTATTGTGCCGCCGCACTACCGGGAATATATGCGGTATAGTGGGTATGTGAGGGAAATCCTGCAAAACTACTCCGACCAGGTAGAGGGGTTTGGTCTGGACGAAAGTTGGGTGGATGTGACCGGCAGTGTAGGGCTGTTCGGAAATGCGATGTCTATCGCCAAGGATATCAGTGACAGGGTAAAGCGAGAGCTGGGGATCACAGTAAGCATTGGCGTTTCCAACAACAAAATCACAGCAAAATTGGGCAGTGATTATAAAAAGCCGGATGCTATTACACGAATTGAATCTGACAATTATCGAGAAATCGTATATCCGTTGCCGGTGCAGGATCTGCTTTATGTAGGAGCCGCAACGCAGAAAAAGCTGAATCACTACGGCATTCGGACAATCGGCCAGCTGGCTGAAACAGATCCTCGAGTATTGCAGGGATGGTTTGGTAAAGTTGGGTACTCGCTGTCTGCCTTTGCTCGGGGACTGGACGCTTCGCCGGTTGCCAAGCAGGATCACAAAGTGGCCATCAAAAGTGTTGGAAATAGCGGAACCACACCACGAGACCTGGTGAGTGATACGGATGTATGGTTGATGCTGAACATCATGAGTGAGAGTGTAGCCATGCGGATGCGGGAACTCGCCATGAAATGCACGGTAGTGGAAGTATCGGTGCGGGACAGTGATCTCTGTGGATTTGTGCGCCAGCGCAAAATAGAAACTCCAACCAATGTAGCCTTGGAAATTGCGCGGGAGGCGTTTGCGCTGTTCAAGGCCAATTACCGTTGGGGAAAGCCTTTGCGCGGTGTAGGTGTGCGCGGAGCAGGACTCGTGCCAGAGGACTGTACCATTCAGCTTGGATTTTTCAGCAATGAAGAAAAACGGGAAAAGCTGGAACGCATCGACAAGGCTGTAGATACTGTCAGAGAGCGGTATGGGTATACCTGTGTACAGAGAGCGATTGTCTATACGGACAACCAGTTGAGTAAGATAAACCCCAAGGATGACCATACCGTCCATCCGGTGGGATTTTTCAATGCTGGATAAGGAGGCATCTGCATGGCACGGCAAATTACCAAACGTGAAAAGCGATATGTAACGGTTGATGTACGTTTTGAAGAGGATGGACACCTTCGGCCATTGACTATACGATATGGCCCCGAGCAAATCTATGAAATCGATGCTGTCAAAGACGTGAGCAGGCGGGCCGCCGAGGTCGGTGGCGTCGGGGATCGGTATCTTTGTGTCATAGCGGGTCAGGAGAAAAAGCTCTGGTTTGAGAAAGGCCGGTGGTTTGTGGAAGCAAAGGTGTGAGAACGAATAGAAACGGATGGCATACGGGCTTTATCTGTTACGGTTATGGAAATCGATCAAACAGGAAAATGACCGACCGACTTTGATGACACCATTTTAGTAGTTGGTTGCTTGCCCAGAAAAGGTGAAAGGAGCGTTTATCAGAAAAATGTCATTGTTCGTCACGTTTCGCGGAATTTCTCCTTTACACTAGGATAAGCAGAATTGTTAAGGTAATAAAGGAGGTTTGAATGAAGCGAGAAGTCTTCAATAGATGGTTATTTGGTATTCTGGCGGTTATTGAGCTGATTGCAATGACAGGCTGTAATGGCTCCCAGAGTCAAGCACCAACTGCCGAACAAATCCGACCGGAAACACAGAACGAGGTGGATATATCGACCGACGATGCCGCATTTTCGCTCACCGTATTGGACGTTGGGCAAGGATTATCGGTTCTAGTGAAAGCTGGCAATGACTGTTTGCTCTATGATGGCGGTGGTCGAGGAGCATCTTCCTATGTGGTTTCCTATCTGCAACAGAACGATGTGACGGAATTGGATTGGCTGATAGCTTCTCACTATGACGAAGATCATATCAGTGGACTGGTGGGTGTGCTCAACACAATATCTGTAGATCAGGCGCTTATGCCGGACTACTCCACAGACACGCAGATATATCAATCCTTACAAAATTCTTTGGAAGAGAAAAGTGTACCGGTAACTTACCCAACACAAGGAGAAAGCTTCACACTTGGTGATGCAGAGATTCAAGTTGTAGGGCCTTTCGATTATACTTATGATTCGGATAACAGTAATTCAATCTGCTTGAAGATTTGTTATGGAAATTTTAGCTGTTTACTGACCGGTGACGCAGAACAAGACGCAGAGCATGATATGATCGCTTCGGGACAAGATCTGACCTGTGATGTGTATGTTGTAGGACATCATGGCAGCTCATCATCTACTAGCGAGGAATTGTTGAATGCGGCGTCTCCTGAATATGCTGTTCTCAGTGTGGGGGCGGATAATCGCTATGGACATCCGGCTGAACAAACGATGAAAGCCTTACAAAATCACGGTGTCGAATTGTATAGAACTGATAGGCAGGGAGAGATAACCGTCTATGCCAATAAAGAGCACTTCTGGTTCAATACGCCCCCTAGCGAAGACTGGAGTGCTGGCAAGCAAACTGCTCCAGATACGCCGCTTGCCACGACGATTTCTGATGATGCTAAGTATGTCTTGAATATACACACGAAAAAGTTCCATTTACCAGCTTGTCCAAGCGTTAACCAAATGAATGAAAAAAACAAAAGTTTTACGGATGAGGCTCGTGAAGAATTGATCGCCCGAGGATATACACCTTGTGGGCAATGTAATCCGTAAAAGGATAGACAGAAGCGGTATCTGCCCAATGGAGTAGATACTGTTTTTTTATAACCATTTCAATGGCAGGTGATTCAATGAAAGATAATAGACATAAGGACCCTAGGCAAAAACCATTGGGCCAGTCAGAAAGAATCCAGACAGGATCCCGATTACCGAAAATGCTTGCACGGGAGGTTTGGGTGAAAAGCAAAGAAAACCTGATTTCGGCAACACGCACAAATCCCGATAGCAACTACGCTTACGCACAGGAGATGGAAGAATATAGTGTTCAGCAAGCAGAAAATTGTTTGGAAGATGCTACTCTTTTAGCGTTGCAAAAGGCAGGTGCCGTTTCCAAAGACAGGATCGCCCGCAAGAGGGAACTGAATAAACCCCATCAGGAGGGTTCCAGGTATAGGAATACTCTGGAACCGAGAGATAAGAAACCTGTAGTTCGAGAACCCTCGAAAACCAATCCGCAAGGCACCTCAAAGAAAGAGCAGCAACGGCGCACTGTTCAGAAACAAAGGCACAAAGTCTTAGAGCAACAGGTCAAAAAAGTAGCTTGGGAAATACGTGGCGTTGATATAGATCAAAAACAACTCCGCACTTCAGCCAATACTGCCCGCAAGGGAAAAAAGGCAGATCAAGTAGCACAACGTACACAAAGAATGATCTACCGAGCCAAGCAAGCCGCTAGGGAAAGCGAAAAAGCAGCCAAGAAAGGGATTGCTGTCATACGCTCGGCGATTCGACATTGGATGACTGCCATGCAGAGCCTTGCAACTGCACTGATTGCTGGTGGCTGGGTATCCGTGTTTATCATCCTGCTGATTTGTTTGATAGCCTTAGTAGCCGGGTCAGCTTATGGCATCTTTTTCGCAGCAGAGTCCCCTGATGAGAATGCTATCAGTGTGCAAGAGGCCGTAGAACTGCTTACCGAAGAATATCGGGACCGGTTGGAAGCAATCGAAAAAAACGCAGAATATGACCGCCAGGAAATCGAGTCCAACGATGGCAGCTATGCCATTGCGTGGCAGGATGTCCTGGCGGTCTTTGCTTCTCAAACGGCAGGTGATGCCAACGGTACTACTGTTGCCTATTTGGACGAGGACAATGTAGATCGGCTGCGCACCGTTCTTTGGGATATGAACGAGCTGGATTGGCGCACCGAAAGCCAACTCCAAGAGGTGGAACAGACAAATGAGGAAGGTGAGATAGAAACCACAACCATCACCGAAACCGTTCTGATCATTGAACTGACTCATCATACACTGGAAGAAATGCGGGAAACCTATCACTTTACAGACAGGCAGAATGAATACCTGACATTGCTCTCAGGAGAAGAGACCACAACCCTTTGGGGTGAACTGTTGGGCGGTTTTATCCAGGGAAACGGGGAACTCATGGCGCCCGGTATGGATACAGTGTTTGCAGACGGGGCCCTACAATGGCCGCTGCCGGTGGCGGGTACGATCACCTCGCCACAAGGCTACCGAACCGACCCGATTACTGGCGAAACCAGCTACCACAGCGGCACCGACATCGCCGTGCCCGAGGACACCCCGATCTTGGCTGCTGCCGATGGCGCTGTGACCATTGCCAACGCCACCGACAGCTGGGGGGGAAGCTATGGCTATTACGTCAAAATCGACCATGGTGGTGGACTGACTACGCTGTATGCACATTGTTCCAAAATCTGCGTCACAGTGGGGCAGGAGGTAAAGGCAGGGCAGGTTATAGCCTATGTGGGACATACAGGGCGTGCCACTGGAGCGCATCTGCATTTTGAAGTGAGAAAGTAAGACTGATTGCCGATATAGATGGCATCATTGCAGCAAGGCCAAGTTTGTGTCGGAAACGTAGCAATAACTGTTGCCTGCAGCATTCGTGTTTACTGCTTTGACCATTAAAACTTTGCCACCGTTGACACTTACACTGATAGGACGAACATTTTCATCACGAACGATATCGTCAACCCGTCCGACCAAGACATCGTCTACATAAATTTCAATGCTCATGTTGGCGTCACGGTTTGTGTCGTCAGAGGTTACGATGTTTGCTTCAAACGTATCATACTTTCCATCCAGCTTGAATTTGGCCCAAGCTTCCTGCCAGGGATCAAATTTATAAGAAACACTGTGTGTTGTGCCATACAGGTCTTTTACAGATGATACTTGTTCACAGCGTTCGCTATCCAGCATTTCCAAATTATCCAACCGCTTCGTTTCTACTTCATCTAAGTAGCCTTGGGCAACAACTTTATCAACTTCATCCATTGAATAGGTATTCAGAAGTACTGACTTGAGGTTTTCAACCTGTGCTTTAAGGGCTTCATTTTCGCTTTGTAGTGTTTGGGCTTCACTTGTCAGCTGCACATTTTGAGTTTTTGTCGAATTATATACACTGATTAGCTGATCGGTTGCAGCTACCATGTCACCGGTTTCGGTTAGTTCACTAGTCTTAGCATCATCCCCTAAGGTGGAAACAACATTTACAATTGTCTGTTGTGATGCGGTCTGAAGACTGTTCACCTCGTTTTTTAACGTAGCAGCCTGCTGAGCCTGAAAGATTCCAAAGATACTGCCAACAATACCGATGACTGCTGAAAGAATCCCGAGAATACGATTGATCTTTTCACTTTTCTCTTCTGTTTTCATGGGTTACAACGTTCTCCTTCATTTCTATTTGTGGGCAAACGGAGCTTATAGCCGACTTTAAAAACAGTTTGCAAGGAACTGCCCAGTTTGAGTTTTTTCCTTAGCTGGCAGACATGAATATCTAACGTGCGCGTCTTCAAACCGGGTGGGCTTCTCCATACCGACAGCATAAGAGTCTTGCGTGAAAGTGTTTGCCCTGGATGCTGAAGAAAATAACATAAAAGTTGATATTCCATTTCTGGTAGATGAATTTCTTCCCCGGAGGAATACACAGTATGGGTTAAGGGGTCCACCGTAAGCGAATTATACACGGTCCATGCCTGTGCATTATCTGTCATTCTTCAGGTTCCGTCCTCTCATCGCATAAGAATCTTGTAAGCAAATAGCTAGAAACCAAGAAATAAATAAAGCAGTTGCCAAGAGTAGAATGATAATCCAAGAAAAGTTGTACGGTTCACCATCAGTTACGCTATAACCTTGTGTAGTCAAAAAGGCTGCTGCATGGAACAGGGGCCAAAAACCCAGCCATTCAATCCCCCCTTTCATCCCGGAGAGGCTCAGGAGTGCAGGGAGGCAATAGGCTACAGCACTGATGAATAAGGCCGGAAGTAAGTTGCCGAACATGCGTCCCAATGTCAAAGTTATTGCGCACATGCACAAGCAAGCTGCTACCCGACAGAGAAACCAGAACAACAGTACATCGGACAAGGTAAAGATGGCCGGGATACTCTCAAATTCAGAGATGCTCATGGCTGGGGCAAGCATGGTAGGTAGACCGTAGTCCCGCAATACCTGAATTAAATGTGGCAGGCAGGATGCCACCGCGATGCCCACTGCCACAACCGTGCTGACTGCGAGTTTTGCCCGTACCGTTTGCTTACGGCCCAGCGGCGTTGTGCAGAGGATGGTCTCCATGCCGCCGCGGCGCTCCATCGAGAACAGCCCTGAAAAGCAGAGCGCGCAGGCCAGCCCGGCCAGCAGTGCATCTTGCACATCAGCCTGACCAGTGAAGCCAAACAGTTCCTTGTATCCGCTTTCATATACCAGCCAGGCGCCAGGGTGTTCTTTCAGATAGTAGTTGATATTCTGGTTGATTATCTGAGTGTACACACTATACTTTTGCTGCAAAGAACTGAACGCCAGCATTGCGTCGCTGGAAAGCTCGCCGGCTGCTACCTTCTGCTGGACTTCGAGCATCGGGGCAAATTCCTCGCCCTGCTCTTCCAGCCAATCGTAGGTCTCCTGAGTAAAGGGGCCCGAGATATGTTTCATGTAGTAGGCGTAATAGATTTCATCTGGCCCGATGTAACTTTCAGCTGTTACACCCTGGTAAACGCCAAATCCGATAAAGGCGGCCAGCACCACCGCGGAGCCGTTGAGCAGCAGCAACTTGCGTGCCTCCTCTTTATAGATAGAAGTGGCACGGGTCTTGTGCCGCAGACCCAGCAGAAATCCGCGCTTGGCGGCAGACAGCAGTTGCGCACGGGCAAACACCCAGCAAAAGGCAAAGGTCAGAGCTCCGCCGTAAAGAACAGCTGCCGTCCACTCAACCAGCGGTAAACCGATAGGAGTGCCGAACCAATATAGATTGCGGTAGTTCCCCAACAGCTCGTTTGTTTGCAGCAAGCTGGCAAGGTTTGCGTATTTGATGACATTCAGCCGGCTGGTAGCCGGGATTGCGGCTCGGATGCCGAACATCATGAGCGGCCCAACCAGGGCGGCAGCCCATCCGGCAGCCGCCCGGCGGGCAATCAGCGCTGCCAGCATGACCCAAAGCCCCATGACAAAGGCCCCGGCCCACTTGGCTAGCAGAAAGCGGAACAGATACTGCCCAACCGTGATTTGCATTGTACAGCGCATCAGGGCGGGTACACTCTGGATTGTCCGGGACAGCGGGCCGAGGCCATATGTCGCACTGCAGTAAGCGAGATTCACACCATACAAAAGCGCCAGCACGGCCAGTAGGCTCAATGCAAACGCCACCAGTTTTGCAAGGGCCGTTTGCAGACGTCCACCGGGCAGGCTGCGCACCAATGAGAGCAACCCGCTGTCCCGTTCCTGCCGGACGAGCAGCAGTGCTAGCACCAGCATGGATGCCAGCAGAATCAGGTCGGTGAAAGCATAGGAGATGGCGGTATACAACCCTTTCTGCGGGTAGTAATCAATGGCCGTTTCGCCTAACCCGGCATAAACCTCTGCTGTGACCTCGATGTTTCTCAGGTCATACCCGGTCTCATCGTTTTGGAAAATCGAGATGCCCGCCAGCTGTCCGGCATTGGTTTGCACGCTTTCAAGAAAATCGGTGTACCCGGCTACCGTATCGTACTCGCTAACCAGTTGGGAGAACAGTGCATAGTCCAACCATAAACTGTCGGTGTATAGGGTATAGGTCTTATCAAGGTAGGTCTGCTCGTAGGTCTCGAACAGTGCGGCGTTTTCCTCGCGGTAACGCTGCAAGTAGACGCTGCTGCCGTAAGCGAGGTCGCGGTAGTAGCTTTCGAGCCGCAGAAGCGACTCGGCCTCGTCGAGTTTGCTGTGCAAAAAGTCGCCCTTGGCGGTCATATCAGACCCCAGGGCAGCCAAATCAGCCCCCACGGCGCGGTAGGCCGCGGCGGGGGGCTGGTTGGCGGTGGGACGTGTGCCCATCCAGAGTAATAACAGATTGGCGGCCACGAGCACGGCGAGCAGCATCGGGAACAAACGGTTGCCCCATACCTTGCGCAGCTCAGCAGTGAGCAGACTCATTTCCCGTCCCCCTCCCCGAATACTACGAGGTACACATCCTCAAGCCCTTGGCCGGGGGCGTATTTGGCAATAAGGTCCGGCACCGGGGCAGCGTCCACGATTTTTCCGGCACGCAGCAAGATCACCTCCGTAGCGACGGTCTCCACATCACTGACCACGTGAGTGGCCACCAGAATAATGCGGTCGGCAGCCATTTGGGCCAGTAGCTCCCGCAGGCGGACACGTTCCTTGGGGTCAAGACCGGCGGTGGGCTCGTCCAGAATCAGCAGCTTGGGGTCGCCCAGCAGGGCGGACGCCAGCAACAGCCGTTGCTTCATGCCGCCGGAGTAGGCGGACAGGCGCTTGTCCAGCTCAGACGAAAGATTCACTGCCGCAGCAACACGGTCCACCTCGGACGGGACGCTTTTGCGGGGTAGCTCTTTCAGTGCCGCCATGTAGGTCAGAAAGCGCCGACCGGTATAGCTGTCATACAACCCCTGCTGCTGTGGCATATACCCGAGCACACGGCGGAACCGGATGCCACGCGCCGGCTTGCCGCACCAGAGTACCTCGCCCGAATCCGCGGCCAGCGTGCCGGTGATGATGCTGATTAGTGTGCTTTTGCCCGCGCCGTTTGGTCCTAAAAGGCCGTAAAGCCCTGGGCCGAGGGTCAGGGATACCCCGGCCAGGGCTTGCCTGGGCTTCTCTTTTTTGCACAGGGAGGAACCAGCATATGACTTTTTCAGGTCGTGGATAGCCAACAAATCAATTTGCATTTTTATATTCTATTGCTGTGCGGAAGCTGTCGCGGGTGCAACGCCGTTCCAATAGTCTTCCTGGGGAATCAGAGAGTATTCTTTTTCACCGGTCGCCACATATTGGGCGTTGGTGCTCGTTTGCACAGGATTCTCTCCGGTGATGACCAGATACCGGTCGTCAGAAACAGAGGTTATACGATCAGCTGGCATTGCGTTCTCCCCGGAGGTATAAAGGAGGTCCCATTTCTGCGGCGTTTCATCTCCGGTTACCATGTAATACCCATCCTCCATACTTGCACCGTTTTGGTGAGAGGCTGTTTCAATCTGGAAAATCAGATGGGTGGCATCAGCGTCCACAAAATTAACAAACGCTTCCTCGTCGCCGGGAAGTTCAAAACCGCTCAGATGTACTGTGTTGCCCGATGCTAAGTCCAACAAATGGCAGTACCCGTCTTCTTTATATACCAGTGTTGTGTCCTGCAGCAGCGAATTAACCACGGCATCGCTCACGGTTCGAACAGTCTCGCGCTCGCCTGTGATCGGGTCAAAGGCTGTGTAGTTTCCGTTGGCGTCCAGCAGGATGAGCCGGGAACCTGCACCGCCTTTCACCCATTCCTGATTCAAGGGGCATATCGTTTCGGTTGCGCCGGTGCCGGGGTTGACTTGGATCAATTCTGCGGTCATGTTTCCGTCTTCGGTCGCCGTGTCGAGTTCGCAGTAGATGTTGGTTCCATCGGTCACAAGGGGACGGTTGATTTGCTGTGACGCCTCAAAGGTGACAGTGGTTTTGCGGTCGGAGCCGTCCAACCCCATGACTTCAATGTGCGGCAAAACGGTAGAGGAAGCCGGCACGGAGGCGCGCACATTACCGGGGAAAATGAGAACCAACTGATCTCCCACAACGCTGCACAAAATTCCGCCGGCCGAGTAGGGCAAAAAACTTGTGCAGGCTTCCGTGTCATGGCTGCAGTTAGGCTGACTGCACAGGTAAATCGTCTGCATGGTTGCGTAGTCGAGATACATCAGGTTAGTCGAACCGTCCTCACTTACCGTAGAGCTGACATAATAAAATCCGTCTTGTGCATATCCGCCATAGTTCCAACCACTGCTTCGTTGCAGAGCGGTGAACACGGCAGAATTTTGTGAAGAAGTCTCCTGCTGAGCGGCTTGCTGTGAGTCGGTTTCATCCAACGGCTGTTGCGCAGGGCTCCTGCAGCCAAACAGAAGCAGGGCAGGAACCAGAATTAGAGCGGGCATCAATCTTTTTTTCATGGGTACGACCTCGTAAGTGGATTGTGGATGATTGTGCGGAGCGGTGTTGTACGGTGCAGAAGATGAGTAAAACACGACGGTACGTATCGAAGGTGATGCGTCCGTAATACCACGAGACGCCAGCCCGAGGTATGCTATCGGGCTGGCGTTATGATGTATCAGAAAATCAAAGCGGGGGAGGAGGGCAGTCAGGCCAGCTCGTTCCAGATATGAGCCGCGTTGCCCCAGATAACGTCGCGCCCGCTGACAAACGCATACATGTTACTGTGGTATGTCAGGCGGATGGTAAAGGACGCCATATTACCATTGATGGACACAACAGAATCCGCATTATTGCTGGACACATCCTGGTAAACGTTGCAGTTGTAGTTGGAGTTGTTGATGTTGAGCGTATAGGAATTTCCGGCGCTGTCGGTCTTGCTGTTGTAAACTTTTTTGCCGTTACCCCTGTTTGCGATAGACCAGAGCTGATCGCCATCATTTGTGCGCGAATACACGGTCACATCGCGGTTATTGTAAGGGTTGCCACTGCCTTCCATATTCATGTAGTTGTTTCCGCCCATCGATTCGTTGCGGATATGGTACGCATTGTAACCGTTATCGAAATCGGCAAAGGCGGGAATAGCCAAGGCACAGGCCATTGCCAGAGCCAGGCAAACGGTCAAAATCTTTTTGGTCAGGGTTTTCATCGCACAAATCCTCCTTCTCATGAGATTTTGTGATTTGGGGTGGTTTCGGAGCAGACTAGTCATCACCCGCGCGCCAGTGATGACCATTACAAGTCGCGGTCAGTTCCCGGGATCACTGACCCTTTCCCGTATGCGCACTATAGCATACTGCATACAAAATTTCCAAAAAAACGTCACAAAATCAAAAAATACAGCACAAATGCAAAAACTCCCTGCTGCAGACGATGAATCCGCAGCAGGGAGCTTTTGTTTTAATTATTTATATCAGGCCAGTCGACGGTAAAAATAAAACGGCCATTCTCGAACAAGAAGGTGTATTCAGCGTGATACCTGTCCAGAATATCCCCCACATTGCGCAAACCGTAGCCGTGCAACAGCGGTTCCGGCTTGGTCGTGGCAATCTGCCCGCCTACGATCTGGACTGGGCGGCTCGGATTGATGATGGAAATAGATAATAGCCCTTGTCCATACAGGATTTGGACGCTGACCCAGCGCTCAGATTCCGGCATCTGGATGCAGGCTTCCATAGAGTTGTCAAGCAAATTGGCAAGCACAATGGTCACATCGACCCGAGGTAGTTTCAGCACCGAAAGATCATTCACACGAAACCGCATGTCGATTCCTTGCCGCTGCGCGATATAGCCCTTCTGGTTCAGCACTGCGTCAATTGCCGCGTTGTGTGTATTAACTAGCAAGATGCGTTCGCTCTGATGAACTTTCATCTCTGATAAAAACGATTGAGCCTCCTCCAGATTTCCCTGTTCTAACAATGACGACAGAGTGGAGAGCTGTGTGCGATAATCATGAGTCATTTTCCGTTGACCTGCGTATGCCTGGCTTAGAGCCTGTATGTTTTCGTCCTGCACGTGCGCACGCTCTGCAGCGGCTATCAGCTTTTCCCGGTTTACGGCGCTCTGCTCAAGGTGATCGAGCAGAAGAAGGAACACCACATCCACCACGTCGAGAATCAGCAGGCAAAGATGCCATATTTGCTGTTCATTTGGAAATGTGTAAATCTGCCAAATAATAAGCAGCGTACTCAGAGGGAAAACAACGGACAATGACACCCAGGCGCGGGCCTGTTTGCCAACGGATAACGGTGGGTGGTATTTTCGAATTATCAGTGCTACTACAAGGAACGAGAGCGGACGGAGAAGAAAGACCGCTGAATAGAGGGGAACATTCCAGATATATTCCTCGTATGTCAAGTTTAGGGCATACATGCATAAGGCGTCAAGCCAGTAAGCCGAGGAATACAGAACCGCATAGGTTGTTACTATAACGAACAGGCGGCGATCCCAGCGGCTTTGGTACAAGAGGGCGCATAATGCATAATAAGATGCTACTTCGAACAGAATCTTGGACGCGTAACCAAAACTACTCCCCACAAAAAGCGAAAACACGAAAAAAACTGATATTCCCAGAGTAACAAAAAAACAATAAGATTTTCCGAACTTTTTACGCGGAAAGAAAGCGTCAAATAGAATGAGTCCAATCCATGCAGAAACTATACTGCCAATCAAGCTGAGTAGATTTCCCCAAAGCTCTACCATAGCTGCTGCGCCTTCCAGTTGACAAATTTTTTTTGATTTTCGCGGTAATTGCGGGCACTTGCCTTCAAACTTTTTCCCGTGGTCAAAACAGCACCAGTACTTTGTAGAGATTGCAGATACGTCATGTTCACCAGATACTGTTTATGGATGCGCAAGAACCCCTGCGGGAACAACAGTTCTTCCAATTGGGCCATTGTCAGCCGCGTATACAGCTTTTCTTTCGACCAGCCAATCATGTACAGGCACTGTTCGTGTCCCTGACTTTCCACATAGGAAATTGCCTGTACGGGGACCGACATACTCTCTCCCTCACAAAAGATTTCAACTTTTCGTTTGCGCGTGCGGCATACGGCGAGTGCGTCCGAAAAATAGCCGGGCAGCTTTCGGTCCAGTTCTGCTTTGGACAGATAGCGGAAAGCATTCACCTCATAACCTTCCGGGGCATACTCACTGAAATTGGTCACCAAAATCAGGACAGCCTCAGCGTTATGTTCCCGAATAATCCGTGCCAGTTCGATACCGTTTTTATTTCCCAAATCAATATCCAGAAAAAGAATATCGAACTTCGTCAACACCCCGGCGCTCATGGCAGTTACATCCGTCAGGAGCTGCACATTCATAGACTTGGGAGAATAGGCTGGCAAGGCCTGTATCTTTTTCGCCATGTCCTGCGCAAAAGCGGCATCATCATCGCAGATCAAAATGTGTACCATACTTCCCCCTATGGTGACATACTTCTCGGTAGTAAGACGTCTCTGTGTTTTCAAAATAGTAAATCCTCCAGTAATTGTCAAGGCTGTGGGGATAGTTTTCTTATTGTATAGCATAAAGCTGTCCATAAATCAAATTTTGGACAGATAACAGTCCAACCGAATTGTAAACTATACCTATGCAAGGAGGGGGGACACACATGGTAGATGAATTTGGGGCGCGTATTGCAAAACTGCGAAAAGCGCGGAATCTTTCTCAAAGGGCCCTGGTGGATCGCGCCAAGGCCCTTGACCCTAATCTGCGCTTATCCCACTCTGCTCTTGGCAGTTATGAGAGAAATTCAACCGTGCCACGCCTTGCCGAAGCCGTAGCGCTGGCTGATGTGTTAGACGTTTCGCTTGATTTTTTGCTAAGAGGGGAAGCATACCGAACCCTGCCGCTTAAAAATCTTACAGACGAACAGACACAGTTGCTTTTAGATCTTTCTGTATATTTTCGGCAGCAAAACAGTTCAGATCGGGAAAAAAAGAGTATGGAACCCACCAAAGAACAGGTGGCGTTATTTGCAAAGTTGATGAAAGAAGTGTTCGGATAAACAGTATGCAGCATGACGCTTTTTTGCGTTCATGCTGTATTTTTTGCATTCGTGCTGTTTTTTTGGTGATTTTATTTCGAAATTGATAAAATACCAACATCAGGAGTTGATTCCAATGGAGACTTTGGCAACAAGCGTAACTCGCTTCTTTCTGCAAAAGAATTACATTGAACCAGACCAAGCCGAATGGTTTCAATACGGCCTTATCCGCCGGATGATAGGTTCCCTTACCTTCCTTCTGCTCCTCCCTGTCGGAGCTATTCTTGTCGGATGGATCGGATCTTTTCTTTACCTGTACACCTTTCGCTTCCTGCGAACACGGACCGGCGGTTACCACGCGAAAACACCGCACGGCTGTCTGCTGACCTCGCTTGGCACCATGTTCGCGGCGCTGACCCTGGCAAAAAATCTTTATTCGCCGCTTCTCATAGGAGCTGTTTTGTTTGCCGCGGCCTTGTGCATTTTTGTACTGGCGCCCGCAAACAACGCTTCGCTCCATCTGACAGCCAATGAAATCACCGCCATTCAGCCACGAGCTTGGCTTCGCCTTGCTGGTACTGTCCTCATTGGGAGCCTGCTGTTGTACATCTGTGCGCCACTGGCAAGTTGTATGGCAGTCTCGCTGCTGGCGGTCGCTGTCATGCTCGTATTGGCAAATTTGGGGCTTGGCGCGCAGTAATGCGCTTTGTAGGCATTTGATTATTTAGGAGGGAAACTGCCATGAAAACGAAAGAACCTTTTGTACAAAAGCTCGTCCATAAGGCGGCGCAGGGCATTGTCCGCCGAGAACGCTACGGCTGGCCGCCGGACAGTCCCTGGAGTGCTTACCAGCCCCACCGGCCTGAAAAGCCCCTACCTCAGCCGCAGGACAAAAAGTAAGCAAATACGTGATTTCT
Source organism: Subdoligranulum sp. DSM 23681 (assembly GCF_057005535.1). NCBI lineage: Bacteria > Bacillati > Bacillota > Clostridia > Eubacteriales > Oscillospiraceae > Subdoligranulum > Subdoligranulum sp. DSM 23681. The sequence goes on from NZ_CM168050.1 coordinate 1,924,693, forward strand.
AATAACACCATCGCGCCCGCCGCATTTTGTATGCGGCGGGCGTTTTTTATTTCAAAATTTTTTTGTGTTTAATGTAAAGGTCTATTTGACATTTGGCATCTACAATTTTGTCAGAGCCAAAATGAGGTGGTGAAGGGAAGTGGACGCGAACTGGCGAAGAGATGCGATTGTTGAGCTCCTTCGCCAGAAAGGAAAGGTGAAAGCTCGAGAACTAGCCAAGCGTTTTCATGTGACACGTCAAACAATCTGCCAAGACATAACTGTCTTATCGCTTCATTGCGATATTTACACAGAACGCGGTCAGAACGGTGGAATCTACCTTTTAGAAAAAAAGAGGCCCACTCGTAAATCGCTTAGTTCATCTCAGATTCAAGTCCTTGAACAACTTTTGCCTTCTTTATCCGAGGAAAAGCGTCTTATCATTCAGTCCATTCTTCATGATTTTGGCTCCTAATAGGCAACGTGCCTTACCTTGACAACTGAATACCCAGCACGGAGGCACGTTCCCAGAGCAGGAAGCGTGATCAGAGAAGCGCCATGACGTACAACGCCACACCTCACAAAGCGGTGAGATTGTACCGAGCGATCCATTCTACTGAAAAAGCAGTAAAAACTGTTTCGCCATGATCTGCAAGGGAGATAATGATACGCCTGTTGCCCCGCACGTCAGACGGGGTGGCCGACCTTGGGTTGAAATCCTTAGACCCCTGGAACACCAGTGAAAGCTGCGCAAGCGGCTTGCCGAACGAAAGTGAACCGTGTTCCCGGATGCCAGGGGAGCGAGCTGCAAATATGGCATTTTGCATGTTATTCTCTTTTTTCTGAACATCAACAGCCCCCATGTGTTGATGTCGAACCCGTGCGGCGCAGTACAGACTGCTGCGCCGCATTACTTTGCCATCAACCGAGGAGATGATCCAATGACAAACCCGGAAACCGGTTATGAGAAAGCCCACCGACAGGTAGAACATGTCTACCGACAGTTTTTTCCGGCCAGAGGGATGGTTACACGCGAGGGCCAGATCCGACTATGCCACACGATGCTGGACGCCCTGTTTGGCCGGGATGTGGCCCTGTGTGACGCTGGTGTGGGACTGGGGAAAACCTACGCCTATCTGGTCGCCTGCGTTCTGTGGCAACTGCAAAGACCACGGCAAATGCAGCGGCCGGTGGTGATCTCCACTGCCAGTATTGCCCTGCAGAACGCTATTCTCACAGAATACATTCCGTTTCTGTCAGAGATTCTAATACAAAACGGATATATCAAGAAACCTATTTGTGCTGTTCTGCGAAAAGGCAAAGAACATTTTGCCTGTGATAAGCGCCTTCTCATACGCCAAAAACAAGTCGGTGTCCGTGGCGAACGCTTCCGCAGGAGGGCAGCCGCATTGCGTGCTGCCAACCAATGCCTGGACCTGGATCTTTTGCCAGGAATATCCCGTCATGATCGACGTCTGATCTGTGTTCCGGAGCGTTGCAGCCGCAGCTGCATCTTACACTCCGATTGCCGGTATCGACAGTATTTGAAAGATTCCAACGGTGCGTCGGTTACCATTCAGGTCTGCAATCACAATTACCTGCTGGCAGACGCGGCTCACCGTCAAAACGGGTGGAAGCCCCTACTGAAAGACTACCAGGCACTGGTCATCGATGAGGCCCATAAACTGCCGGAAACAGTTCGCCAAATGAGCACCCGGCGGATTCGTTCGTCAGACTTGCTTCATTTTGAAAAAATCTTAACCACCGGCCACTGCACATTGGGAGCCCAGAAACTCCGTGGTGCAAGGATGGCGTTCCTGACAGCATTTTCGTCTGCAGAGAACGATTCAGAAAGGGAAAAATCATTCTGCTTGACAGATGAGCAATCCGCCTCCTTGCAGCATTTGGACAAAGCAATTCAGGAAATTCTCAAGCTGGAGAACAGGGAAGTACCAACCGTTTTGAGCAACAAACTTAGTGATACTCGAGAACTCATTCATCTTTTCCTTAGAAGCGATACGACTTTTGTTCGCTATGTGGAATACCATCAGGTAAATGGGGCTCTGGCCATTGATCTGTGTGCAGTGCCTATCGATTTGCCACAGTGCGTCTATGACGCGCTCTGGAGGGAGCATAAGCCTGCCATCCTTACATCAGGGACTCTGGCGGTGGGGGAGGATTTCACCCATACGGAACAGCAATTCGGACTGGATCGCGGGACCTCTTTGCGCACGCTTTGCATCTCATCCCCCTTCCAGTACGATAAAAACTGTTTGCTTTATTTTCCAGAACCATACAAAAAGAAGGCTTCACGCAAACAGAATACGGACCGCGTGGCCCATCAGATCCAGGAGCTGATCAACACTGCCAACGGACACACGTTGGTGCTGTTCACATCCTACGATCAGATGGGCCGTGTCTATGAAAAACTGAAAGATAAGTTCCCGGTGCCTGTACTGCAGGCACAACGCAACCCACAGATCTATCTGGAACGCTTCAAGCAGCTTCCCAACGCCGTCCTGTTCGCCAGTGGGGCCTGCTGGGAAGGTGTGGATTTCCCCGGGGACATGGTTTCCTTGCTTATCATTGTGAAGCTGCCATTTCAGGTGCCGGACCCGCTGGGAGAAGCCATGCGGAAGCGGTACAGCAATCTGCACAGTTATATCCGGGCCGAAGTCGTGCCTGAAATGCAAATCAAGCTGCGACAGGGCTTTGGCCGTGCAATCCGAACCGAAACCGACAGCTGCGTGGTCGCTATTCTCGACCCTCGCGCGGCACCGGGAAAGCGATACCATCAGGCCGTTCTGGATGCCTTACCATTGATGCAGGTTTCGGACAAACTAACGGATATCCAGTGCTTTTTACAATCCAAGAAAAAGCCCAGTTATTTCGAGCCCCGATTCACTAAGGAGGTTGATTTTTATGCGGGCAATTTGCTATGTGCAGGAAGTCAAGAACAGTGATCTCACCATGCGGCAGCAGATTCTGATCTGTCGTAAAGCACTGCGCAAGCTGCGTTGGCCTTGCGTACAGGAGCTGTATGCTCAGGCAGGAACAGAAGAACAACCGCTTACGCTGCGCCCCGGTGTAATGGACTTGCTTCACGCCGCGGCAAATGGTGAGGTAGATGTTTTGATTGTGGTGGATATCAACCACCTACATTGCGGCCGACCCGAATTGGAGGGATTGCTTGCATCTTTGCTGCAGTACGGTGTGCACACTTTCGGTGTCCAGTGCGGTTGGATCGAGCCGGGTGGCCGGCACTGGATGGTTCTTCCGAATTATGATTCGGAGGTGTGAGATGGACCACACCAAGGCAACAGCCCTGTATTACCCCCGGGTCTGGCTGTACGCACGGACCGGCAGCAGACATCGTTCTGTGGCCGAACACCAACTGGACGAACTCCGCGACTGGGCCATGCGCAGCGGGTACCGCGTAGTCGGACAAAGCTGCGAGCGTGTCCGGGACAACGCTTTATGGCGTCCGGGTTTGTTTGCAATGCTGAAGGCTGTGCGCCGGGGCGAGGTGAATGCCGTGGCGGTGACGCGGTTGTCCCGATTTGCCCGCAAGAGAAGTAAACTCTGCAAGATCCTTGCCGAATTACAGGCAAATGATGTGGTGCTGATCACCACCGATGTGAGTTTGCGGTATCAGATGTACCTTTATGGTCTGGATCGGGTACTTGCAAATTGCCCGAAAGAAAGGAACCAGTGTGCAGGAATACATACAGCAAATGCCTGATGGGCGTACTCGCCTAGTGCGGGAGGTGGAGGGGGTACCCGTTACCATATATTTTTCGGAAAAGGACGATGCGGATACGCTTGAAAAGGTGAAATCCATGATCATGGATGCCTACGCAGAAAGAAAACTTCGTGAGAGTAAACCGTCAAATTCCGCCTCGTAATAAGGCGGGTATTTCTCCCTTTTGGTGATAGCTTTCCTGCCCCGGAATGAGTATTGTTGGGATAGGCAAATAACTCGAACTAAGTGAATAGGGGAGGAACAAGGATGACTTTTTGGGACCAACATGGTCAGGAAGTGGAAATTTCGCAAGCTGATCAGAAGTGGCTGGATGACGCATACTTTTCTACCCAGCAAATGCGGCTGCCCGTGGATTCGCCGCGCGCCGCTTTGTCCTACCGTGTGTCGACCAAGGGCCAGGTGGATCATGACGATATTCCCATGCAGAAGATTGCCTGCCGGAAGTTCGCCCAGGAGCATGGATGGCGTGTAGTGCTGGAAAAGGCCGAAAAAGGCGTTTCTGGCTCCAAAGTTTCCGCAAACAAGCGGGACGTCATTCAGGAACTGCGCAGCGAAGCCGGCAAGGGAAACTTCGATATCCTTCTGGTGTATATGTTTGACCGACTGGGACGCATTGAGAGTGAAACGCCGTTTGTGCTGGAATGGTTCGTCCAGCACGGCATCCAGATGTGGAGTACCCACGAAGGCCAGCAGCGTATCGAGAGCCACGGCGATAAGCTGATGAACTATATCCGGTTCTGGCAGGCAGCAGGGGAGAGCGAAAAGACCTCTATGCGAACCAGGGACCGTATCCGTCAGCTCGTTTCTAGTGGACATTTTGCTGGAGGCTTTGTCCCTTACGGATATCGTGCCGTTAATAAAGGTAGAGTCAATAAGAGAGACCAGCCCGTAAAGGATCTGGAAATCAATCCAGATGAAGCGGAATGGGTCCGGGAAGTATTTATGAAAGTGGCGGAAGAAGGTGCCAGTGGGTATGCCATGGCACAGATGCTGAACCAACGAGGACTGCGTACCCGCCAGGGGGCGGAGTTTCAGTCTTCCAACATCAAGAGAATGATTCAGCATGAGGGGTACACGGGATATATCATTACCAAGGCGGCACGGTCAGAGTTCATGCCGCAGCTGCAGATCATTGATGAGGCTTTGTTCGCCAAGGCCAACGAGATGATCAGCAAAAGAAGCAAAAAGGCACTGAAAGATAAAAACGCTGCCCAAAAGAGCAGCAATCCAACATTATTGGCTGGCATCGTCGTCTGCGCACATTGCGGGGCGAAGATGTCGGCCTTTTTGCATAAGGATCGGTATAAGCTGGCTGATGGGAGTATCCGGGAAAGGGTGCAGGCCAAGTACAACTGCTACCAGCGTGGCCAGCATCTGCGGGAATGTGATGGTCAGGCCCTATATCTGGCAGAACGGGTGGACAGAATTGTACTTGCCTATGTTGATGAGCTGTTCCGCAAGATCAAAAGTGAGCCGTATGACAAGAGCATTGAACAGAGAATCCGGCAGCAGGATGCTGAACATAACAGACAAAAACAGGCTGCCGAGAAGAAAATCAAGGCAGCCCAGTATAAGCAGCAACGCTATGAGGATGAAGTGTTGAAATGTTTGGATGGAACGAGTGTATTTTCGCAGGAGATGCTGGCACGACTGATTGCACAGGCGGAAGCAGAGGTCAGACAAGCCAAAGATGAATACGCCACCTTATTACAGAACAACGACCATCGAGCAACAGTCCAACAAATCCGCAATTACTATAATGAGTTCCTGGGATGGGCCAACGAGTTCGATCTGGCTTCTGTCCCACGAAAGCGAGCCATTTTAGCGGAGCTGTTTGAAAAGGTGGAAGTTGGTAGGGGATATAAGGTGACGATTCATGTGAAGGGGAGTTATAAGCAGTTTCTGAAGATTGAGTAAGAACCAGGCAATGATGATGGTGGTGGATTTAGCCCCGTAAACAGCAGGTGACTACTTATTATAGGCACAATGCTTTATAGAAAAATTGCACTTACATGTATTATGTATCCAACATGTCGTTAGGGGAGAATCTCGAAATGTAACGCATTCCCAATAAATATAGTTCAGCTTTGGAAATAAATCATCAAATTTTTTACAGTTCGAAGTAAGCATAATAGGGTGATGGTGCGCGTAACTATCCATGGAGTAGCTTTCTTGAGAATATATAGAACTCTATTCGTTATAAAACAAGAAAAAATATAAAAAAAGAATCTGTAGGGGGTTGAAAATGGCGCCAGAAAGAGATATTATAGATATGTAGCTATGCATTTTACTGTTAAAGTGATTGGTTTGCTACAGAAGAAGTTGGAAAAGTGAATATGAGTAAGGTGATACGTACGACACTGCGATGCGCAATGGCGGACCAATTTCGATAACCTGAAATAGGGAAGACTGGCAACGCTGCAGTGGTGGTTTGCCAGTTTTTGTCTTTTTTGTCTGAATGTTTGTGCTGATATTTCACCTTACCAAGGTAAGGGAGTGCCATAAAGGATGGGTCAACACACGGTGTTAGGAACAGGCATATCGTTCATGTGTTATGTTTCAGCTTATTTGTTTTTCGCTTATTCAGTTTTAACGAATAATGAGGGCTGGATAATGGTAAGCGCACTTATCTATTTTCTTCCAGTGGTCGTTGAACTTGGCGAATCCTTTCAATGCGAAAGGGTCAGTTCTAAGAAGGCTTTTATGTTTAAGACTGGTTGTTTCGTTTTAGGGGTGATTTATCTTGCAATCCTCCTTTTCGGTCTCAATGTGAAAAAAGAAACAATGAATGAGTCACTATGGATAGCGTATCGATTGCTGCTGGCGGTGTTGCCGGTAGTTTATATCTTCCATCGGGCGATTCCCTTCTTTACGACAGTGATGCAGGCGTACAATAGATCACGTGGAGCAGAACGACAACAGGGTTAAATGATAGCAAACCCGTAATAAGCAGAAAGTACTTTGTTTGGCTATACTAGCCCTACAAAATTCCCCAATAATTGGGTAACCAATTAATTAGATGGTAATGACAAAAGGTGTGATGCAGTAATGATTGGTAACAACTTGTTTTTTGGAATGTTCGTTGTTGTTATTGTCCTTATTGTTGCAATTTTTATCGTGGTAGTTATTTGCCACAATAAAGTGTTGAAAAACAAAGATAATGGCGCATGCTCAGAACCGTTGAATGGTGATGTAAAGTTGGACAACATAAGTATAGATAAAATAACTCTCTGTAATGTGGATATGTCAAAAGCTAAGTTCTCATTCTAATTCAAGTGGCTAAACTAGGGAGAGTATGGCATGAGATCGGAGATATATGATAGTATCTGGAACAGACTCATAGAACCAACATTTCAGTCCTTTGTAACCAGAGATGGCGGGTTGGTTTTGCCTCAGCAGGCGAAAGAGGAAATTAAAGTTTTCTATGATGAGCTTATCTGCTATGCAAAAAAACATTATATGTCTGCAGAGACAAAGCTGTTAAATAGACACAAAGTAGCTGCAGCAATGATGATTGCGATTTTAAAAGCAAAGCCGATAAAAAAAGCGGACCCACTATATTTTATGGAAAATAAGGAAACAGGGAGGTTGACTCCTTGGCCGTTCAATGAAAGGTTGGCAGTAACGGTAGGGTTTTCGGTTCTACATAGCTTTATTATGGAGCGTTTAAGTAAGGCTGCAAGTGAACGTGATGAGGAAATAATCAAGCAGGAGCATTTAGAAGTTGTTTGTAAACAAGACGCAGTGATATTTGCAGATGGGATTCCCATAGATGAAGAAGATCAGAAAAATCTAGTATGGGAATTGTATCAAGTGCGGTTAGACGGTGCGTATAATATACTTACACTTGCGCATATCCTTAAAGACGTGGAGCGATTAGCGAGGTATGATTATTTCCTGAACCATAAAAATGAAGAACCTGAATTCTTCGCTTTGAAAAGTGGAGATAGCAAAATAGAGGATTTTTGACGCTGTTTAGTATATTGATCAGCATTCCTCATATTAAAGTAAAAAGAACGGCAGGGCTCCAAAGGAGTTTGTCCTGCCGCTCTTTTTCGTTGATGTTTAAAATTGGTGGTCACATATTAATTGTGACATTGGCTGTTTTTGAGGTGGTTGAATCCGATGAAGAAGCGGATGTAGTACTACTGACCGGTTGGCTCCGTGTGGAGAACAACTGGGGAGAAAAGTATAAGATAATGGCAATAATACATACAGCGGCGGCTAAGCTTATAAAAAGCTGCTTGCATGAAAGCGGAAGAAAACCGTGCTTACTATCTTCCTTATCAGACGTTGGAAATCTGCATATGAGCTTGAACCACGTCCACAGCGATAACTCTAATGTTGTAGAGGCTTTGGGATCAGGCGCGGCGGGGGTAGAAGAGTCAGAAGGGCAGGGGATTGTATTAGAAGCTACAGGCTGGAATTGGTCTCGATTATGAATAACAGTAGCAAGGCCCTCGCTTGTAGCCTCTTTCCCGTTCTTTCTTTTTTTCTTTTTAGACTTTTTGCGTTTTTTTTTCGACATCGTGGTACTCCTTTCAAGCGATAAGAAATACACACCAATGAAGAACGATACAAAGTCTTCATCTGGCATGGTAACGCCAGTGCAAATCTGACGCTACAAAAGATAAAATTGAAATTTTATAAGCATTTTGCACGTCCTTAGGGAAAGTTGAAATATGGCTTGACCAATTGGAACCATACAGCTACACTGTGTGTGCTTAACCCACTTTAAAAACTATACTCACTTATTCCTTACACCAATAATATTATACATTAGACGTAATCAAACGTGTGCGCTCACTTTGATTATGGTTATTATACCGTGCGTGCCGCAAAAATGCAATTGCCTATACGTAAAAAAATTGTCGGCATGGATTCAAAAAGTCTGTTGACTTGCCGAAAAAATGAAAAGGTATTGACATTGTTGTTTAACGTGCTGAAAATATAATTTTGTTTGATTTTTGGATACAAATTTGCTATCATCTAAATTGAAATAGCAAAATAGATATATTAATCTGTCAAACCTATAATTTTGGAGGGCGTCAATGGAAAATGTGGAATTAACAGAGAACGAATACAGAATCCTTGACGAAATTCGCAGAACACAAACCAATGATAAAACATATCTCTCCTCGGTGACAAATTTGTCTTGGCCAACAGTAAGCAAAGTTATCGATAGCTTGAAAGAAAAAGGATATATTTTGGAATGTGAAGGTCCTATTTCTCTAAATCCAAAAGCAGTATTTTATATAGGAATCGCGGTAGGAGCAAGAGAAATCAAGGCTGTTTTGTGCGACTTTAACTTTGATGTGGTAAAGTTATCTGAACTGGAGAAAAAGTGTGAAATTAGAAACATATTAGATAAATATCCTCCAAATGATAAGAACGATGATGAGAGCCGTGTGGATGAGGATGTATGTTTATCGTCGGCACAGCAACTGGATCAAATTGCAGAGAGACTATGCGCTATTCTTAAAGAGTTTTTGTCATTAGATATTAATGTGGGGGCAATAGGTATCGCATTTCCTGGTGCCATTAATACAGCAAATAATGTAATTGAGACATGCCCTAATATTCCTTGCCTTACTGGTAAAAGCGTATTCGATTTACTAAAAGAGGACTTGCGTAAAGAACTTTTAAAAAGAAATATTGACATTGTCATACAACATAATGCCAAAGCATGCTTTATTAGCGAAAAGGAGCAGCTATACCATTCAGAGAATAATCAACGCAAAGGTTTAGCTAATAGTAAAGATATAATTTGCGTTTACCATGGAACAGGTATTGGAATAGGAGGATGTGTCAATGGTATGTTCCTGACAGGAACAACCAATTCTTTTGGAGAATTTGGGCATATATTGGCTCCGGATTTTGCGAACGAAGACGGTGAGGAAGGTAACAGTTTTAAGTGCCCATTTTGTCAAAAGAAGTGCTTGGAATCGTTGATTCGGACGCGGGTTTTTAGATCAAATGATTTGGAAGCGTATAAGGCAAATACTCATAGAAACAAACTGAAGAATTTTGCTTCTACAGATAGAATGCAGTATGAGATACTTGTGAAGTATGTAGGATTTATTATAAATACAATTGTTAATATTTTTAATCCGCAGGTATTGATCCTTACAGGGCGCCTATACGATTGTGTTGATGAGTTATGGAATGATATGCAAATAATAAAAGGTGAAAATACTTTGTCTTATTCGGGTAATGCATGCACGATACTTGATGGTAGTAGAAGGCAGGATACGGTCGCGATTGGAGCCGCAATGTTTGCGTATTATAAAACTACTTCGTATAAAGATGGAATAATATCGTGGCCAATGTCAACTCTAAGTAATACATGATTCAGTATTATTGATTTTGCTTGCGGAAAATCATACCAAATGGTTCGCTTAAACATAATAGAATAATGTTCAAAATCAGAGATGAGAGATGTAATATAGCTATAGTATAAGCCGTTAGGGAGAGCAACTGACTCTTAATCAGTGGGTCCTGGGTTCGAGTCCCCGATGGCGCACCATAAAATCAAAACGGTATAGATGCCACTGGCGAAAAGCCAGTGGCATCAACCGTTTCCGGGCTTTTTTCGCTCGGAAATTCACGAATGATTCCATAGATGCCAACCACTGTTTCCCCCTAACTGGTGGGATTCGAACCCCCTTTTTTTGGCGATTGGCATATTCGGAACCATGTGGCGCCCTTTTTGAAGCGGTTATTTTCAAAAAGGGCGCTATTTTTCTATCAATAGAATACACAAAGTTTGAGGCGTCAATTTGTTGGTCACGACGGGCCATCGAATTGGCGCCCTTTTTGTTTTCAGATAATTTCAAAAAGGGCACTAAATGTCAGGAGGTAGTAAATGAATCGAGAACAGTTTTTTCAAGAATTTCGTACCGCTCTTCACCGTGAGGGTTTTGTCCCGCAGCCGGAACAGGACGAATTGCTTCCTGTGGAGTGGGATGGTCTCCCTCTCTGCCGAATCACAGCGGACGGAAGCGTTCGCTACTGGCAGGAGGATGTAGCGACACCGGAACGGGAACGCGCCTGTGAGCGAGCCACCGATCTGGCCTGCACCGTGCGGGAGTACATGACGCTGCTGGAACAGGCTCCGCCTCAGCAAGCCCAGAGCCTGACCGGTGACTACCGCCTGCTGGCTGACTTCAATGGAGCCGTGCTGGCTGCCCATCCCACCCGGCTTGGCGTCCAATTCGTCACATGGGACTGGAGCTTCGACCGCACAGGTCTCAACCAGGGCAATTACTTTCAGGAAAACTATGTAGGTGCCAAGCAGGACTTCGCCATCCGCGCCGGCCTCATTTCCAAACAGCAAATCTTCAAGCAGGAGCAGCTTATCGAAATCTACCGGTGCTGCTCTGACACCTTGGACACTGGTTTTGACTTGACTGCCGAGCAGGAAAAGTGCATCCGGGGCGTTCAGGAACAGATTGCCATTGCGGCTCCCGATGCTCTGGATCGCATAAGGGAGCAGGAGCAGCACCCCATGGAACCCTACAACCAGGAACCGATCATGTAATATTCAAGCGCCGGAGTTTTAGAAATAAGACTCCGGCGCTTTTTTGCTTTACTGAAAGGAGCACACCGCCAATGACACGCTATTTCATGCGGGATACACCGCTGTGCCAGATAGAACAGCAGATGATGACCCCGCCCTATTTCAAGCCCAGAGGCCATGGCCGATACTATCCCGGTTTCCAATATAGCAGAGATGACATGGAGTGTCCATACTGCATGAACTTCAGACGCAATCATCCCTGCCCTTTGGAGCAGTGCGTCTGTCTGGATGAACGGATCGTGGCCGGTGCAATTGACCTCAACCAGTTTGTCAGGGATTGCTTCTTCCCTGAAGCGGGAGTGCAGCTTCAGGCCCGCTTAGAGAGGAGTTTCAATGGCTGCTCCATTGGATTTTTCCTGAGCGATAGTCATCGGGAGCGTTGGCAGCACTGGCGTGAGCGCTGTTTTCGAATGCCGAACCGTAACCTGGCCGCACTGTTTCTTCTCACGGCGTATGGGGACATCTGGCGCAGGATGATCTGGAAGTTTGATGCCAGTGGGTTTGACTTCCAATCTGTCCAGCTCGCCGGCATCCAACCGGAGCTGTACAGTGTTTATCAGGCGGCCAAAGCCATCTCCACCGGCAGCCCCAATATCACTCTTGCCGATCTCGCATCCCCCGAATTGGTCACAGATGAGGCGTTCCACCTGATTGTCTGCGCTCTGCTTCTGGCCAAGTACGGAGATGCGATTTTGAATTTTGAAGGAAAGTAAGGTGATGCAATGTGATGATGGAAGCAGTTCTGAGCAACGCTGACCACCCGGAATACGGTGTTGCGACGATCCCTCTTCCCATTCCCAGAAATCAGTACGACCACTGCGTTTCGCTGTTGGAGGCACTGGAGATCGGCGATGCCTCTGAAGCCGACTGCCGCTTGGACTCGCTCGACAGTGCCTGGCCTGTGCTGAATCGGCTGGTATGCACCAAGGTCAACCTTGATGAGTTGGGCTATAAAGAGCTGATTGAAGCGGCGCAGGATACCATGCGGGAGCTGATTCAGAAGATGGAGCATCGGCTCTGCGACAACCCCGTCATCGAGGAACAGATGCGCCAGTTGGTGCAGGCCCTGGAAACCACCACCGGGAAAAAGCAGTATGGCTATCTGAAGAAACCGCTCAAAGCATTGGTGGACACCATCGTGGACGAGCTGGCCCGGCAACCGGAAGTGGCGAAGTGCTATGAAACATGGAACCAGATCCGGGATGAGCTGAACGAGTGCTATGGCAGCCGCACACCGCGGGAGCAGCTCCCACTCTCGCAGCAGAAAGAGTTTCGCCGGATCAAAAACGATATCATCCGGGAGGCCGAGAACATCCGCCTCGGCCTCCCGACTTTTGAAGATGAGAAGATGCAAGATGAGCCAGAGCCGGAGGCGGCACATGAGGAGCAGCGATCCAACAGCGTATATGAACAGGCTCGACGCTATCGCGCCGCCAAAACAGTCCTGCAGGATGTCTATGCGCTGGACGAGGAACACGCTGAAGCCGTCCGGGTTCTGGAACAGCTCTGGGCGGAAGGATACACGGTGGCGGCGCATCAGCTGGGAAAGTTCTACCGGGATGACCTCTCCACCATGCGAGATCATGAAAAAGCGGAGCGGTGGTTTCGCTTGTCCGCAGAGGCCGGAAATGACTTTTCGGAATACGCACTCGGGAAGCTTCAGTCGCTGGCGCAGCTCGAAAAAAATTACGGAAAAGAGGGCTGCGAGATCATTCAGGACAACTGCCAGGACACCATCTTCGGCGGCTTCGCCCCCAACAGCCAGACTGCGGAGGTGCTGTCCAAAGCCCTGGGCAGCCGCACCGTCCTCTCCGGCTCGGTGAGCCGGGGCAAGAACGATCCCAGCCAGAGCCTCCAGATGATGGAGCGCGCCCTGCTGACGCCCGACGAGCTGAAATCCATTCCCAAGGGCAGCTTTATCGTCATGAAAACCGGCACCCATCCCATGCGGACCCGGCTCCAACTCTTCTTGAACTGGGGCATTACCTTCGGGGAGCCGTATGTGGTGCCGGAAAGAGCCAATCGAGCGGTGGCCTATGCCAACCGGGTGGATCTGGAGCGGAATCTCCCGCAGCTCAGTGAACCGGAGGAGATGGATGAAAGCCGTGGCTATGCGGTATCCAGCCGGGGTGGAATCGCCCATACCCCGGCCCAGGAGAGAGCTGTAAAGCGAGGGAAGCAGATGAAGACATTCGGAGAGGAGGAACGATGAGTTACTTCGGAACGATTTACGCCGACACTGAGCTTCCCTCCAGAGCGAAGGCAGTCTATATGTACCTGCGGGATCGCTCCGATGCCGAGGGAAGGCGTTGGCCGGACATTCAGACCATTGCCTCGGACATGAAGCTGTCCCGCTCCACAGTCAAGCGGGCGCTGCACGATCTGGAGCAGCACGGCTATATCCAAAAGGATTTCCGGCACAGGTCGAATGGGAGCAGTACCTCCAATCTCTATACCGTGAAATAAAAGGGAGAGTGGTTTGTACCACAATGCAGTACAAACCACTCTCTGAATCAATGGCAATTTCAAAATCTTCCGCCAAGGGAGAACTGCACCCATTCGCTGGACCCAGGGGCGGTTCATTGTGAACCACCCAGAAGGACTCACTCTAACGGAGATTTAGAGCAGAGAAAAGACATCTATAGTATAGGGACTGGTGGTGGAATTATGGTTCATCGACATCCAGGCAGTATCCAACCTCTCGCACAGAGCGAATGTAGAACGGTGCATCTGGATTAGCCCGATATAGCTTCTCGCACAGGTTGCAGATATGAAAGCCTATTGTATTGTTCTCATTTCCTGTGGTGAAATCACCCCAGACCTGTTCGTAGATCTGTGCATAGGTCAGCACACGGCCTTTGTTGGCGGCCAGCAGCAGGAGAATCTGATATTCTTTTGCGGTAAGCTGAATCTCCTGGCGATCCCGAAACACCTTCCGCTTGCTTGGAAAGATCTCAAAACCAGGGAGCGACATTATCGGTTCCTCGTCGACCTCGTTTTTTTCTATCTCAGGGTGGTTTTTGAGGATAGACAGAATCTGCTTCAAAACTTCCGTATCTCTTTCGTGCAGCTCCAAAATCATGACTCGTTCGATGATATCACCGCTTTCTCACTCAGTTTACGAGCTGCTTTCAGTCGCTTAAAGGTTTCCTTACTGATTACATGCTCAATCCGGCAGGCGTCCCGCTCGGCAGTAACAGGATCGACACCAGCTGCTACAAGCATCTCTGTAAAAAAGCGATGCTTTTCGTAGGTATCCTCGGCAACCTCACGGCCAAGGTCAGTCAGGTGCAGGAAGTGATCTCCATCCATGAGCAGGAAACCGCCCTTTTTCAGTGTAGCCACCGCATGGCACACGCTGGGCTTGGACACATCCATGTGCCGAGCCACATCCACGGAGCGTACCACGCCTCTTTGCTTTTGGAGAACAAGAATCGCTTCCAGGTAATCTTCACCCGATTTGTGTAAAGGCATAGTCAGTCCCCCTTCCGTTATATAGGTGGCTATTTCCAGGACACTTCATTGCCGCTTGTCATTTGGCAGCCAATCTGCAGTCCAGGCCCCGCTCTCCCGCAGGAATTCGCCGTCATGGGTGATGACCACCACGCATAGTCCCTGCGCCGCCAACTCTCGGAGACGCTGGCTCACCTCCAGCATATGGGCGTAGTCCAGACCGCTGGTAGGCTCATCAAAGATCAGCAGCTCCTTTCCGCTGAGGCAGCCGTCAGCAACGGCCAGTCTCTGCTTCTGCCCGCCGGATAGAGCCATGGGGTGAGTATCCGCATACTGAGCCAGATCCATTCGGTCCAAGGCGGTCAAAGCATCCTGTTCTGCGGCCGTATTTCCCAGCCGGACTTCCGCCAGCACACTGTCTCCAAAAAGCTGGAGGTTCACATCCTGCATGATAAGAAACGCCTTCCGCCTTCTTTCCGTTCGGCGCAGAGGCTTTCCGTCCCAAAAAATCGTACCGCTTTGTTCTTTCATCAAACCGCACAGACACCGGGCCAGGGTGGTCTTGCCCGCCCCGTTGTGGCCGGTAATGGCGGTAATTTTCCCCCTGGGCGCATGGAAGGATACGCCCTCCCATACAGTCGCACCGTTATAAGCCGCGCACAGCTCCCGCACCGTCAAGCCGTCTGCTTCCATCGCTGAGCTTGACTCAGGTGAGGACACCGGTATCTCCGCAATGCTTCGCAGTCCCATGGAGCGGCGTTCTTCCTCGGGCAGAGCGAGGAAATCTTTCCCGTAATATTCCCGTTCCAGCTGCCCGCTCCGCAGATAGAACACCCGATCAGCCAGATCGGCAGCGTACCACAGGCGGTGCTCTGCCATCAGCACGGTCTTCCCGGCCTTTTTCAGCTGATTCAGAATCTCCCGGAGCTGGCGGATACCCTCCCCATCCAGATTGGAGGAAGGCTCGTCCAGTACAAACAGCTCCGGCCCCATGGCCCAGGCGCTGGCGCAGGCAATGCGCTGTTTCTCTCCACCGGACAGAGCAAAAATGCTCCGCTCCAGCAGCGGCCCCACTCCGCAGACTTGGGCGGCGGATTCCAGAGCCTGTGCCATTTCATCGTGGGACGCTCCACGACTCTCCAGCCCAAAAAGCACCTCGCTGGTGGTGTCCAGATTGAAGAACTGGGACTTGGGGTTCTGAAACACCGAGCCCACCGTCCGCGCCAGTTCCCACAGCGGGGTCCGTGCCACATCCTGGCTGCCGACCATAACAGTTCCCGCCAGCGTCCCACCTCCAGTATGCTGGAGCAGACCATTGACCAGCTTGATGATTGTGGTCTTGCCGCAGCCGCTCTCACCGGTGAGCAGGATAAGTTCCCCCGGTTTCACAGAAAAGGTGCAGTCCCGAAGGCTTGGCGTCTCCTTGCCCTCATAAGTATAGGTCACATGGTCAAAGCTAATCATGGCAGCACCCCCTTGCAGCAGATCCCACCCACGCAGAGGGCCAGAAACAGTAGTGTGACCACCACATCCTGGATGTGAAATCCGATGGGCCGCCAGGAGGACATCTTTCCTGGGTACTCGATGCCCCGAGCGGTGGCGGATTCGCTGAGTTCTTCTGCTGTCTGGGCTGCCCCCATGAGCATTGGTACATAAATGCACTCCAGTTTCTCCTCAAAGCCACGGATATTTCGAAGATCCATTGCATCCCGGATATGACGCAAATCCTGCCGAAGCGCAGGCAGAAAGCGCAGCGTCACCGCAAGGGTAATAGAAAAACTCCGGGGAGCGCCCATCCTCTCCAAAGCAGCCATGAACTGGCTGACGCTGGTGGTGGCAATCAGATAGGCACCGCCGGCAATACAGGGGAACACCAGAATGAAGTAGGTCACCGTAGCAAAGACCGTAGCCAAAGAGCCGGGCAACAGCGGCAACAGCCAGTATTGTATCGCCAGGATAGCCAGATATGTCGCCAGCAGCCCTGCCAGCATGGTACCTTTCCGTTCTACCAGAAAGAGAATCAAATAGGCTACCATGACACCGAGCTGGAAAACCGCAGAGCTCCAGGTGAACACCACCACATTGGCCAACAGCCAGATTAGAATCTTGGTCCGAGGATCAAGAAAAGAAGGGTAAATATTCTTCGTCCTCATTGGGCCAGCCCGGCCTTGACAAAATGCTTACGCATGAGCTTCATACCCAGCAAGGACCCCAGAACAGAACCCACCAGAATGCTCAGTACAATGACCCCGAACACCGGCCAGGTCAGCAAGCCCTCCATGGTGGCCATATAGCCAGCGTCCATCATCTGGGCGGCATACTCCAAATAGCTCTCTTTGGTAAACCAGAGGGGCAGAAAGTCACCGATAAAGCCCAGATTGAAGCAGAAAAAGCCCAGCATCAGCCAGCTTTTCCGCCGGAACTGTCCAGCTCGCAGGCACAGCTCACACAGGATTCCTCCCACCAGTCCCGTGATGGGGAACATCCAGGTTGCAGCCACCAGCACCACGCCGGTGATCAGGCTGGTGAGAAGAAAGGGGCCGTTTTTCCGCACTTTGGCCACCATCAGCATGAACACCGGTCCGATCAGAATGGCATCAATAAAGTGAGTAGCAAACCATACATAGGGGCTGACACCGCCCACCAGCATAAAAAGAAAGCGGATTGCTATGCATACCGCCCCCAGTGCGCCGGCGGTGATGGCATCTTTGGCAGTCAGTTTGCGTTTTCCCTGTTCCAATGATTGAGACATATTTCATTTCCTCCTGTCAGTAATCGTTAGACATTGCTAACCATAAGACAGGATAGCATAGCTGCTTGTCTGCCACCAACTCCATACAGGCGTTTTGGCTCCAAACAGCACTCAGATTCAGAGCATTCATTGACGGCTCGTCGCCGGTCCGGTACAATCAAAACCAGATCGAGCAACGGAGGCACTGCTCATGTCCAATATGACACAACTGTTTGATGCCAGCCGTTTCCCGGGCAATGTGAAGGTTCGATCCGCCGGCAAGGCGGCGGTGATGACACTCAGCGGCCCGGAAAACGGAAGCCTGCGACTGTTCTCCCTGTGGGACGGTGTGGTTCTTTCTTTCAACCGGATCTATACCCAGGTCTGGCCTCTGGCGCAGAACGAAGCAGCCAACATCCTGCTGCTGAACTTCTGCCAGAAGGGGCGCTGTGAGGTGGTGCTGGAGGATGGGCAGTTTGCTTTCCTCGCTCAAGGGCACATGGCCGTAGGAACCCAGCAGGCTCAGGAGGAGTATCGCTACCCCAGCGGTCTCTATGAGGGTATCGAGTTGTTTTTGGATCTGGATCTGTTGGCCCATCGTCCCTATCCACTGTTTCAGGAGGGGGAAGTAAGCCTGGAGGGGATCGTAGAGCACCTGCATACCTCCCGCCGCCTGTATTTGGGACCCACGCCTGCCTGTGTGCAGACATTGCTGGACGACCTGTGGCGGCTGCGGGATTCGGAGGAAGCGGGATTGATGAAACTCCTCTCCGCCCAGCTGCTTTGGAAGGTAGAACGCCAGCCTATTGAGACCAGTCCTATGGTTCGCTATTTTACCAGCTCTCAGGTGGCCATTGCCAGGGAGACACGGAGCATCCTGTGCGCAGATCTAAGCCAGAACCATACAGCACGGGAGCTGGCAGAGCGGTTCCAGGTGGCCGAAACCAGTCTCAAGAATTACTTCCGCGGTGTGTTTGGAGAAAATCTCTCCACATTTTTGCGAGAGGCAAGGATGCGCCGGGCAGCAGAATTGCTGCAGAGCAGCGAATTACGAGTAGCGGAGATCGCAGCACAGGTAGGCTACGAAAATCAGAGCAAATTTGCGGCGGTCTTTGTCCGGCGCTTTGGCTGCCCGCCGCTGGAGTATCGCCGCAGGGCACGGCTTTCGTTTCCCGATGGCGGTTAAAGCAGACTTTCAGTTCAGAAAGAAGCCCACAGTTCTTTGTATCGGGAACTGTGGGCTTCTCTCATTTCTATTGCACAAAGAATTATGGCCTTGCCCCATTCAACTGCCACTGGGCGCTTTCACTCTGGAGCTCCACCATGTGCCGGAACAGGCCGCCCTCCGCCATCAGCTCCTGCGGGGAGCCTTGCTGCGCCACTTTTCCGTCCTTCAGCACCACGATATGATCCGCCCCGGCCACGGTGCGCATCCGATGGGCGATGACCAGTACCGTTTTGCCTGCCAGAAGCCGAGAAAGCGCCCCCTGCACCTTGGTTTCGTTTTCCACATCCAGAGAGGCGGTGGCCTCATGTTTATATACACAAATCCCTGAAAGCCGCATAAACACTGAACTTTTTAACCATCATCAAAAAACAGAATATCCCTATAACCACACTGAAAACGCCTTTTGACGGCTTCCCAGCCGATCACGGGGCGTTTTCTGGTGTCCGGCGTATCGTTTCCACGGTACGCCATTTTTTATGCCCAAAACCAGAAAGGAGGCGACGCCATGTATTTTACATCCGGCAGCAACCGCGCCTTTGAAAGCCTCATGCAAGGCAAGCCCGGTTTCGACCACTACGACAGCGGCGACGCCGGAGCGCCGGAGGATTGCGGCGACTGCCGTTTCTACCGTCCCGACTGGAAATACCAGTTTTGCGTGTATGCAGAGTGTCCCTACCAGCCGGGCAAGCTCACCGCCTATGACGCGGTTCTATTCCAAGTGAAAGGAGTTGACGACGAGATGGCAGTTTTTCGTGTGGAGAAAAACCGGGGCTACACGGTGATGTCCAACCACCACCTGCGGAACAAAGACCTGTCCCTGAAAGCCAAAGGGCTGCTTTCGCAAATGCTGTCCCTGCCGGAAAATTGGGACTATACCTTGAAAGGCTTGTCCCTTATCAACCGGGAAAGCATCGACGCCATACGGACGGCGGTGTGGGAACTGGAAAAGGCCGGGTATATCACCCGCCAGCAGAACCGGGACGGCAAGGGCAAGATGGCCGACATGGTTTATACCATCTACGAACAGCCGCAGCCCCGGCCAGAGGATGAAGAACAGCCGGGATTGGAAAACCCGGTGTTGGAAAATCCAACATCGGATAATCCAACGTCGGAAAACCCGGTATCGGGAAATCCAATGCAATTAAATAAAGATATACCAAGTAAAGAAAAATCAAATACTGATCTATCAAGTACCCAATCCATTCCTATCCATTCCCCAACCCCCTCTCCTGCGGAGGGCAAGGCGGCACAGCCGCCGGAACGGAAGCGAAAGGATGCGAATGAGGCATACCGGGTGTATGAGGAAATTATCAAGGACAATATCAGCTATGACATTCTGAAAGCCGATCTGCCCTATGACGGCGACCGTCTGGACGAGATTGTAGACTTGATCCTTGAAACCGTCTGCACCCGGCGCAAGACCATCCGTGTTGCCGGTGACGACTACCCGGCGGAACTGGTGAAATCCAAGTTTATGAAGCTGGACAGCGAACACATCCGCTTTGTGCTGGATTGCCTGAACAAGAACACCACGGAAATCCGAAACATCAAGCAGTATCTACGGGCGGCGCTGTTCAATGCCCCGTCCACGATTGGGAATTACTATTCTTCCCTTGTGGCCCATGATATGGCGACCGGGAAAATCTGAAAGGAGGACGGCCCTATGAAACAGGGTGCATTGATCTTTGATGAGCAGGCAGACCGCTACGACATCCGCTTTGATCTGGCAGACTACTACGGCGGGCTGCACTGTGGAGAAACCTTTGACGTGATGGTGGGCGGCAGGTGGAAGCCCACCCGCATTGAAATGGCCGAGGACTGGTATCTGGTGGGCATCCGCGCCGACGACCTTTCCGGCCTGCGGGTGCGGATTTAAGCCATCCCGCCGCCTGCCTGCTGGACTTCCAAAGGAGGGATAGCAGTTGCAGGAAGAAGTAGACCAGAAAACCATAGCGTTAGCGATGAAAACCGGGAAGCTGACCGGCCAAGTGTTGCAGGCGGCCATGAAGAAATTTCTGGCCGCCCGGCAAAAGGGCAAAACCAAGCTGCACCACGGCCAACAAAGCCTGCGGCAGCTCAAAAAGGACGGTTCGGCACTCTCTAACATCGAGATCACCGACGCGAATATTGGCCTGTTCCGGCCCTGCGCCAAGAAATACGATATTGACTACACGCTGCGGAAAGACAGTTCCACCCACCCGCCGCGCTATATCGTGATTTTCAAGACCAAGCAGGCCGACAATCTGGAACAGGCGTTCAAGGAGTTCACCGCCAAGAAGCTGAACCGTGAGAAACGGCCCTCTATCCGCAAGGCCCTGTCTGCCCTGAAACAAAAAGCTGCGGCCAAGACCCAGCAACGGGCCAAGGAGAAAGTCAAGGAAAGGGGGCTGTCGCTATGAAACCAGAGGTAAAAAAGCTGATCCTGTCCAATCTCCCGTACCTGATTTTCGTTTACCTGTTCGGGAAGCTGGGGCAGGCATACCGGCTGGCGGCAGGCGTGGACTTGTCGGAAAAGCTGCTGCATTTCATGGACGGCTGTTCGGCGGCCTTTGCCAATGCTGCCCCCAGCATCCACCCCTTTGACCTGCTGATCGGCGTTGCCGGTGCCGCTGCCCTGCGGCTGATGGTGTATTTCAAGGGGAAAAATGCCAAGAAATACCGCAAAGGCGAGGAATACGGCAGCGCCCGTTGGGGGACGGCCAAGGATATTGCGCCGTACATCGACCCCAATTTTGACAATAACATTTTGCTGACGCAGACGGAACGGCTGACGATGAATAACCGTCCGAAAGACCCGAAAACGGCGAGAAATAAAAATGTGCTGGTAATCGGCGGTTCCGGCTCCGGCAAGACGAGATTTTTTGTAAAACCCAACCTTATGCAATGCGTGTCCAAGGACTACCCGACCTCATTTGTGATAACCGACCCCAAGGGCAGCCTGATCGGTGAGGTGGGCCAGCTTCTTGTCCGCAGCGGCTACCGGGTGAAAGTGCTGAATACCATTAACTTTTCCAAGAGTATGCGGTATAACCCGTTCCGCTACATTCATAGCGAGAAAGACATTTTGAAGCTGGTAAACACGCTGATCTGCAATACCAAGGGCGAGGGCGAAAAATCCGCCGAGGATTTTTGGGTGAAATCGGAACGGCTGCTGTATTCGGCCCTGATCGGCTATATCTGGTACGAAGCGCCGGACGAGGAAATGAACTTCACGACGTTACTTGAGATGATAAATGCGTCGGAGGCCCGCGAGGACGACCCGGAATTTCAGTCACCGGTAGACCAGATGTTTGAACGGCTGGAAGCAAAAGACCCGGATCACTTCGCTGTCAGACAGTACAAGAAATTTCTCTTATCTGCTGGCAAGACCCGTTCCTCTATCCTGATTAGCTGCGGCGCACGTTTAGCGCCATTTGACATCCGCGAGGTACGGGAGCTGATGGAGGACGACGAGCTGGAACTTGACACCATCGGGGACGAGAAAACGGCGCTGTTTTTGATAATGAGCGACACAGACACCACTTTCAATTTTATTCTGGCAATGGTACAGAGCCAGCTTATCAACCTGCTTTGTGACCGTGCCGATGATAAATACGGCGGGCGGCTGCCCGTCCATGTTCGGATGATACTGGACGAGTTTGCCAATATCGGCCAGATACCGAACTTTGACAAGCTCATTGCCACCATCCGAAGCCGGGAAATCTCGGCATCTATTATTCTGCAAAGCCAATCGCAGTTAAAGGCGATTTACAAGGACGCTGCGGAAATCATTTCCGACAACTGCGATTGTACGCTTTTCCTTAGTGGGCGAGGCAAGAACGCCAAGGAGATCGCTGACGTGCTGGGCAAGGAAACCATCGACAGCTACAATCAGAGCGAGAACCGGGGCGCACAGACTTCCCACGGACTGAACTATCAAAAATTGGGAAAGGAGTTGATGTCACAGGACGAAATCGCAACAATGGACGGAGGCAAGTGTATTTTGCAGGTGCGCGGCGTGAGGCCGTTTTTCAGTGAGAAATACGACATCACCAAGCATCCCCGGTATAAATACCTTTCCGACGCCGACAAGAAGAACACCTTTGACGTGGACAGATATTTGTCGTCCATGCGCCGGAAGAAAAAGCGCGTGGTATCAGAGGCGGAAACCTTTGAGCTGTACGACATTGACCTGTCGGATGAAGATATGGCCGCCGAATAAGGCGGCTGGCATAGAAAGGAGCCTGACCCTATGGAACACTCGGACGAACTGACTTTTGCGGACTATTTCAATGCGGAGAAAGAAATCTATCGGAATATCACCTGCGCCGCCCTTGCTGCGCGGTGGCTGCTCGATCATGGTTTCGTAATGCCGACTGACGCCGAAATAAAAGAGCTGGTGGCAGAGGCAAACCGCAAAGTGCTGGAAGCATGGGGCGAAATTTACGCGCTTGCCATGCTGAAATGGCTGGACGGCCAATAACTCCGGGCCGCCTGCGGATTGTGACGTGCTGCTGGATATGACCGGCAGCTTTTTTGTACCCAAAACCACATCACAATCTGAATTTATGGAGGTAAATGTATGGAATTTTTCAACTCTGCTGTTGACACTTTACAGACTATCGTGATCGGCCTCGGCGGTGCCCTTTGCGTGTGGGGCGGCGTGAACCTGCTGGAAGGTTACGGGCAGGATAACCCGGCATCCAAATCGCAGGGCGTCAAGCAGCTTGTCGCGGGAGGTGGTGTCGCCCTGATCGGCCTGACCCTTGTTCCCCTGCTGTCCGGGCTGCTGGGCTGATGGCCCCATCCCTGTCCGAACCGTAACTTCTGACGCTGCATGAAACCTGAAATAATCCCCGCCGCGCCCTCTCGTTTGAACCGGGAGGGCGCGGGAAAGGAGGTGTACCCACATGATAGGTGATCTCATTGGGGATTGGCTGAAAGGCATTTTAATTGACGGCATTATGGGCAACCTCTCCGGCCTGTTCAACACGGTAAATACCAAAGTCGGGGAAATCGCTTCCGACGTGGGGACGACGCCGCAGGACTGGAACGGCGGCATTTTTAGTATGCTGCAATCCCTGTCCGAAACGGTGATTGTCCCCATAGCGGCAGCCATCCTTGCCCTTGTCATGTGCTATGAGCTGATCGAGATGATTGTCGAGAAAAACAATATGCACGACTTCGACAGCTCTATGTTCTTTCGCTGGATGTTCAAATCTGCCTTTGCCATCCTCATTGTGACGAACACATGGAATATCGTCATGGGCGTTTTCGACGCCACACAAGCCGTCGTCAACCAGAGCGCCGGGGTAATCATCGGAGAAACCAGCATTGACTTTGACACGCTGCTCCCCGATCTGGAAAGCCGCCTTGAAGCAATGGACATCGGGCCGTTGCTGGGCTTATGGTTCCAGACCCTTGTTGTGGGGCTGACGATGAACATTCTATCCATCTGCATTTTCCTTGTGACCTACGGGAGAATGATTGAAATATACGCCGTGACCGCGCTGGGGCCGATCCCCCTTGCCACGCTGGGAAACGCGGAGTGGCGCGGCATGGGCCAAAACTATCTGAAATCCCTTTTGGCGCTGGGCTTCCAAGCGTTCCTGATTATGGTTGTCGTCGGCATCTATGCGGTGCTGATACAGGAAATCGGGACGGCGGAGGATATTTCCGGCGCGATCTGGGGCTGCATGGGCTACACGGTGCTTTTGTGTTTCTGCCTGTTTAAGACCGGCAGCATCAGTAAGGCAGTTTTCACAGCCCATTGACGTTGAAATTTTTACGCAGGAGGAAAAAGACTTATCGAGGAACCGCAGAAATATCACATCATATACGCCGATCCGCCGTGGCGGTATGAGTGTAAACGAACAGGGGCGGCGGAGCATCACTATCCCACCATGAGCATTGACGAACTGTGCGCCCTGCCAGTGGGAAAGCTGCCGGAAAAGGACTGCCTGCTGTTTTTGTGGGCCACGTTCCCGCAGCTTCCAGAGGCTTTGCAGCTTATCAAGGCATGGGGCTTCCAGTTTAAGACCGTGGCCTTTGTCTGGCTCAAACGGAACAAGAAAAGCCCTACATGGTTTTACGGGCTGGGCTACTGGACGCGGGGCAATGCGGAAATCTGTCTGCTTGCCAAACGCGGCAAGCCCAAACGCCACAGCGCCGGTGTCCACCAGTTCATTATCTCCCCGGTGGAGGAACACAGCAAAAAGCCGGACGTGACCCGTGACAAGATCGTGGAGCTGGCGGGCGACCTCTCCCGCGTGGAGCTGTTTGCCCGGCAGAAAACGCCGGGCTGGGATGTGTGGGGCAACGAGGTAACAAGCGACCTGACCCTGACATGACTTTTGAAAGAAACGAGGTGATTTGATTGGCTTATGTGACTGTTCCCAAGGATTTAACCCGTGTGAAATCCAAGGTGGTACTGGGACTGACGAAACGGCAACTGATCTGTTTTGGCGGTGCGCTTCTTGTAGGCGTCCCGCTTTTTTTATTGATCCGGGGGCGCGTCCCCACCAGCGCCGCCGCGCTGATTATGGTATTCGCCATGCTCCCCGGCTTCCTGCTGGCCCTGTATGAACGCCACGGCCAGCCCCTTGAAGTGGTGGTATGGCAGATTATCCAGTGCAGCTTCATCCAGCCAAAGGAGAGGCCCTACCAGACCAACAACGCTTACTCTGCCCTTGTGCGGCAGCATCAAATGGAAAAGGAGGTAAATGCCATTGTCCAAAAAGCAAAAGCAAGAGCCGCAGGCAAAGACGCCGGTAAAACTCACCCGCGCCGAAAAGAAAGAAATTCAGGCCATCATCCGCAAATATAAGGGCGACGGCAGGCCCCATTCGGCGCAGGACAGCATCCCCTATGAGGCCATGTATCAGGACGGCGTGTGCCGGGTGACGGCCAACACGTTCAGCAAGTGCATCGAGTTTGCCGACATCAGCTATCAGCTCGCGCAGGCCGACACGAAAACCGCTGTCTTTGAAAACCTGTGCGACCTTTACAACTATCTGGACGCTTCCATCCACGTCCAGTTTTCCTTTGTCAACCGCAAGATCGACCCCAAGCAGTACGCCAAGAGCTTTGAGATCAAGGCGCAGGGGGACGACTTCGACGACATCCGGGCCGAGTACACCGGCATCCTGCAAGACCAGCTTGTGAAAGGCAACAACGGCCTGCAAAAGCGCAAGTTCCTGACATTCACCATTGAGGCCGACAACCTGAAAATGGCCCGCGCAAGGCTTCGCCGCATTGAAACCGACCTCTTAGGCTATTTCAAGAGCATGAGCGCCGTTGCATGGGTGCTGGACGCGAAAGAACGGCTGGAAGTCATGCACAGCATTTTCCACCCGGACGGGGAACCGTTTCATTTTGACTGGAAGTGGCTTGCCCCGTCGGGGCTTTCCACCAAGGATTTCATTGCCCCGTCCTCGTTCCGCTTCGGCAATGCCCGGATGTTCGGGCTGGGCGGCAAGTACGGGGCCGTGAGCTTTCTGCAAATCCTCTCCCCGGAGCTGTCGGACGAAATGCTGGCCGACTTCCTGAACACGGAAAACGGCATTGTCGTCAATCTCCATGTGCAGGCCATCGACCAAGGCGAGGCCATTAAAACCGTCAAGCGGAAAATCACCGACCTTGACGCCATGAAGATACAGGAACAGAAACGGGCCGTTCGCAGCGGCTATGACATGGACATTCTTCCCAGCGACCTTGCCACCTACGGGCAGGACGCGAAAGAGCTTTTGAAAACCCTGCAAAGCCGCAATGAACGGATGTTCCAGATCACCTTTCTGGTTTTGAACACCGCCGACACCCGGCAGAAGTTGGAGAACGAAATCTTCTGGGCCTCTGGCGTGGCGCAGAAATACAACAATTCCCTTGTCCGTCTGGACTACCAGCAGGAACAGGGGCTTATGAGCAGCCTGCCGCTGGGGGCCAGCCACATCAGGATCGAGCGTTCCCTTACCACTTCCGCCGTGGCCGTGTTCGTACCGTTTGTGACGCAGGAGTTGTTTCAAGGCGGAAATGCCATGTATTACGGCATCAATGCCAAGACCGGCAACATGATTATGCTGGACAGGAAACGGGCGCGCTGCCCCAACGGATTGAAGCTGGGAACGCCCGGCAGCGGCAAGTCCATGAGCTGCAAATCCGAGATTTTGAGCGTGTTCCTCTGTACGCAGGACGACGTGTATATCTGTGATCCAGAGGCAGAGTATTATCCCCTTGTGCAGCGGCTCCACGGTCAAGTTGTCCGGCTGTCCCCGACCAGCAAATCCTATGTGAACCCGTTGGACATCAACCTGAATTACAGCGAGGATGAAAACCCGCTGGCCTTAAAATCCGACTTTGTGCTGTCGTTCTGTGAGCTTGTCATGGGCGGCAAGAACGGGCTGGAAGCCATTGAAAAGACGGTGATTGACCGCGCTGTGCAGGTGATCTACCGGCCCTATCTGGCAGACCCCCGCCCGGAAAATATGCCCATCCTTTCGGATTTGCACAAAGCCCTGTTAGACCAGCATATCCCGGAGGCCGACCGGGTGGCACAGGCCCTTGACCTGTATGTGAACGGCTCCCTGAACGTGTTTAACCACCGCACCAACGTCAATATCGAAAACCGCATTGTGGCCTTTGATATTAAAGAGCTGGGCAAACAACTGAAAAAGCTGGGGATGCTCATTGTCCAAGACCAGATTTGGGGCCGCGTTACCCAAAACCGCAGCCAAGGCAAGGCGACGTGGTACTTCTGCGACGAGTTCCACCTGCTTTTGCGGGAGGAACAGACGGCGGCCTTTTCCTGCGAAATCTGGAAGCGTTTCCGAAAATGGGGTGGCGTCCCGACAGGTGCGACGCAGAATGTGAAAGACCTGCTTTCTTCCCCGGAGATTGAGAACATTTTGGAGAACAGCGACTTCATTTGCTTACTAAATCAGGCGTCCGGCGACCGAAAAATCCTTGCGGAGCGATTGAACATTTCCCCGCAGCAGCTACGGTATGTGGACAATTCGGAACCCGGCGAGGGGCTTTTGATTTACGAGAACGTGATCCTGCCCTTTAAGAACCCCATCCCGCAGAACACCCAGCTTTACAGGATTATGACGACCCGGTTAGGCGAGGGGGCCACGGTATGAGCAGGCTTACACATTTCAGCCTGTTCAGCGGAATTGGGGGAATTGACCTTGCCGCAGAAGCAGCCGGATTTACTACGGTATGCCAGTGTGAGTGGGCGGATTTCCCGACCGCCGTACTCAATGCACACTGGCCGACAGTACCTAAATTCCGGGATATTACAACAGTGACAAAGGAGGCATTTTTTGAAAAGACAGGACAACGAACCGTTACACTCATTTCCGGGGGCTTTCCCTGCCAGCCGTTTTCCAGCGCAGGCAAACAGCGGGGCTTCAAAGACGAAAGATACCTATGGCCTGAAATGCTCCGAGTTATCCGGGAACTGCGCCCCCGTTGGGTGCTTGGCGAGAATGTTGCTGGCTTCATCAATATGGGGCTCGACAAGACGATCCTTGATCTGGAAACAGCCGGTTACGCCGTTAGGGTATTCGTATTACCTGCTGTTGCCGTCGGCGCATGGCATGAGCGCAAAAGAACTTTCATCATCGGCTCTGCTTCTTCCAACACCCCTTGCCAGCGACACGGGGGATGTGGGGGAAAATCTGGACGTGCGGATGTCGCCGACCGGGAGCTTCAAGAAATACAACCCCAGCGGGGCCGCATGGACGGCGCGGCTGTCATGGGCGGTCTACCGATTGGTAGGGCGCCCGCCCGGCGACGTGAAATTAAATCCCGACTGGGTGGAATGGCTGATGGGCTTCCCCCAGAGATGGACGGACATACCATGTGGGCAGAAGAACCCAAGGACATCCCATACCTAATCAGCGACCCGCCGCAGAATGTGGCGAAACGATTAAAGACGTTAGGCAACGCCGTTGTCCCGCCGCAGGTGTATCCCATCCTGCGGTATATCTCCGACATTGAAACCGGGCGCTGCCTTAACTGGTGTACTTCATCGAAAGGAGGTGATTTACCATGAAGCCCTTAAAACCCCGTGACAAGGTGACGCAGCGCATGACCCGCGACGGCCTGACGCTGGATAACCAGACCACCGGCGAGAGCGTCAACGTGTCCAGCCGGGAAGCCGAGCCGGAATATTCTGCCGCCGAGCCGGGCGGCGCTGCGGAAAAGGTACTGGAACGGGCCGGGGACATCCGCGACCGCCGCAAGGCGAAACGGGCGGCCAAGGACGCCGGGGACGTGGTGACGGAGGCAGGCGAAGCCCTGCACCGGCCATCTTCCCGGCTGCAATTTACCGCCGAGGAACGGGCTGACCCCCAGCTTTCCAAGTACATCCACAAGGCAGAGAAAAAGGCGGATAAGCTGGACGCCGCCAAAGACGCGCTGCCCAAAAAGCGCGTTGTCACCACCGAAACCGTCTACGACGAGGCATCCGGCAGGGCCAAGACCAAGCTGCGCTTTGACAAGGTGGAGAAACCGGCCCCCAAGCTAAAGCCCAATCCCATGAGCCGCCCGGTTCAGGAAGCCGGGCTGTTCGTCCACGGCAAAATCCATGAAGTCGAGGGCGAAAACGTGGGCGTGGAGGGCGGCCACAAGGGGGAGGAACTTGCCGAACGGCAGGCGGGCAAGGCCATCCGCAGCGGTATCCGGCACCATAAGCTCAAACCCTACCGGGCCGCAGCCAAGGCGGAACGGAAATCCATTGCCGCCAACGCCGAGTATGTCTACCAGAAATCTTTGCGGGATAACCCGGAGCTGGCGCAGGCGGTGAGCAATCCCGTGTCCCGGTTCTGGCAGAAGCAGAAAATCAAGCGTGACTACGCCAGAGCAGCGAGGGCCGCAGGCCAGACGGCACAGGGCGCGGCGGGAGCCGCCACCAAGACGGCGCAGGCCAGCGCCGCAGCCGCCAAGAAAGCCGCCAAGGAAAGCAAAAAAGGAGCGTCGTTCCTTGTCCGTCACTGGAAAGGGGCGCTGCTGATCGGCGGCGTGGGCCTCATGCTTATGCTGATTATGGGCGGCCTGCAATCCTGTACCGCCATGTTTGGCAGCGCCGGGACGGGGCTTGCGGCCACGTCCTATCTGTCCGAGGACGACGATATGCTGGGGGCCGAAGCCGCCTACGCGGATTTGGAGGCTGACTTGCAGCATGAATTGGACAACTACGAAAGCCTGCACCCCGGCTATGACGAATACCGCTATGATCTGGACGACATCAGCCATGACCCCTATGTGCTGACTTCCATCCTGTCGGCGCTTCATGGCGGGGCCTATACGCTGGATGAAGTACAGGGCGACCTTGACCGGCTGTTTGGGCTGCAATACACCCTGACACAGACCATTGAAACGGAAACCCGCTACCGCACCGAAACCCGGACGGGGACGCGCACCGTCACCGACCCGGAAACCGGCGAAACCACCACGGAGGAATACGAGTACGAGGTGGAAGTGCCGTACACCTATTACATTTGCAACGTGGAGCTGGTAAACAACGACCTGTCCCACCTGCCCGTTTCCATTATGAGCGAGGAACAGTTGAGCTTGTATGCCGCCTATATGCAGACGCTGGGAAACCGGCCCGATTTGTTCCCAAGCGGCAGCTATCCCAATGCTTCCACCGTCAAGGAGCCGACCTACTATGAAATCCCGCCGGAGGCTTTGGAGGATGAAACCTTTGCGGCCATGATTGCGGAGGCAGATAAATACGTCGGTTATCCCTATGTGTGGGGCGGTTCCAGCCCGTCTACTTCCTTTGATTGCAGCGGATTTATTTCATGGGTAATCAATCATTCCGGCTGGAACGTGGGACGCCTGACGGCGCAGGGCCTTTACAACATCTGCACCCCTGTCACGGCGGAGCAGGCCAAGCCCGGCGACCTTGTGTTTTTCGTCGGCACCTACGACACCCCCGGCGTGTCCCATGTGGGGCTGTATGTAGGCAATTCCGTCATGTTGCATTGCGGCGACCCCATTTCCTACACGAACTTAAATTCAAGCTATTGGCAACAGCATTTTTACTGCTATGGGCGTCTGCCTTGACGCCAGAAAGGAGCGTTTTTCTATGGCAACCAACAAACTTGACCGTATCGAACGGGATATTCAGAAAACCAAGACCAAGATTGCGGAACTGCAAAAGCAGCTTCGGGAACTGGAAGCGGCAAAGACCGAACAGGAAAATTTGCAGATCGTCCAGCTTGTGCGGGGCCTGAACATGACGCCGGAGGAATTTGCCGCTTTTGTACGCGGCGGCGCATTGCAGGCACCCCCGGCACCGCTGCCGGATTTTGAACAGGAGGACAACGCCGATGAAGAATAAGTTTTTCCGCACCTTTGCCGTGACGCTGGCCGCCGTGCTGTGCCTCACGGCCTTTTCCACCACCGCATTTGCCGGGGGCGCTGACCCTGACCCGGCACCGCTGCCGGAGGAAACGGGAACCCCTACCACCGGCGGCATTGAGCTGGACACCGAGGACGCCGAGGGTGGCAACGGCACATCCAGCACCACCGAGGACACCGACGCCAGCGACAAAGAAAGCACCGGCGCGGCGGAAACCATGACCGACGAGGAAATGGCCGCCCTGCTTTCTTCCCTGCTGGGATCGCAGGTGGATGTTACCATCACCGACGAGGGCATCCGGCTCACCAACAAAGACGACGGCACCCCCAACCAGACCGGCACTGTCGTCACCAACGGCGGAAACCTAAACGTCCGTACCGGCGCGGGGACAGACAACCAAGCCTTTACCCAGCTTCCCAACGGGACGCAGGTGGAAGTGATCGGCACCGAGGATAACGGCTGGGTGAAAATTCTCCTGCCGGAGCGCGAGGGCTACGTCTGCGGCGACTATCTGACCGTGAGCGACGCCGCCACCGGCGACGGCGATTTTTCCCTTACCCTGAATGGGGAGGAACTTTCCGCCCTGCTGGAACAGTTTGGCGGATCAGTTGGCGGCAGCGCCGCCCTGACCCCGGACGGCAACCTATCGCTGATTGACGACATCGGAACCACCGGCGGCAAGCAGTTTATCACGCTGCAAACCAAGGCGGGCAACACCTTTTACCTGATTATCGACCGGGACGACGAGGGCGAGGAAACCGTTCATTTCCTGAACCAAGTGGATGAAGCCGACCTGATGGCCTTGACCGAGGATGGCGAAACCGCCCCGGCGACCTGTACCTGTACGACCAAGTGTGAGGCCGGGGCCGTCAACACCGCCTGCCCGGTATGCAAAAATAACCTGACCGCCTGCGTAGGCGCAGCGCCGGAAGCCGAGGAACCGGCAGAAACCACCGAGCCGGAAGAAGAAGCCGGGAACAGCATGGGCGGTTTGATTGTGTTCCTTGTGGTGCTGCTCATTGGCGGCGGCGCGGCTCTCTACTTCTTCAAGTTTAAGAAGCCCAAGGCCGACGTGAAAGGCAGCGACGATCTGGACGAATACGACTTCGGGGAGGACGAGGACGACGACGAGGACGAACCGGCCCCGGAGGTGGACGACGACACCGGCGAGGTAGAGGCCAGACCGTTAGACGACTATCTGCTGGATGAAGATGAACCGAAAAAGGAGGATGAAGTATGAGTTATCAGCTTGTAATTGCAGAGAAGCCGAGCGTCGCCCGCAGCATTGCGGGCGTGATCGGAGCCAACAAGAAACAGGACGGCTACATGGAGGGGAACGGCTATCTGGTGAGCTGGTGTATCGGCCACCTTGTTTCCCTTGCCGACGCCGGGGCTTATGACCCCCGTTATAAGAAATGGGCCTATGACGACCTGCCGATTTTGCCGCAGGAATGGCAGTACATTATCCCGGACGAAAAGAAAAAGCAGTTTGACATCCTGCGTTCCCTGATGGAGCGCCCCGACGTGGACGGCCTTGTGTGCGCCACCGACGCCGGACGCGAGGGAGAACTCATTTTCCGTTTCGTCTACCAGATGGCGGGCTGCCAAAAGCCGTTCAAGCGGCTGTGGATTTCCAGCATGGAGGACGCTGCCATCAAGGAGGGCTTTGCCCACCTGAAACCGGGGACTGACTACGACAACCTGTATCAATCGGCCCTGTGCCGGGCGCAGGCCGATTGGCTGGTGGGGATCAACGCCACACGGCTTTTCTCCATCCTCTACCACAAGACCCTGACGGTGGGCCGGGTGCAGACGCCGACCTTAAAAATGCTGGTTGACCGGGAGGCCAAGATCAGTGATTTCAAGAAAGAGAAATATCACATCGTCCATATCGCAGCGGGCGGCATGGAGGCGGCCAGCGACCGCGTTTCCAGTGCTGCCGACGCCGACGCCACCAAGACGGCCTGTGCAGGAGGGCAGGCCGTTTGTGTATCGGTGAAGCGTGAGAAAAAGACGGAGCAGCCGCCCCGCCTCTACGACCTCACCACCTTGCAGCGGGAGGCCAACCGCCTGTTTGGATTTACCGCCAAGCAGAGCCTTGACTATGCCCAACAGCTCTACGAAAAGAAGCTGCTGACCTATCCCCGCACCGACAGCCAGTATCTTACCGACGATATGCAGCCTGCGGCGGAAAGCATCGTGTCCGGCCTGTGGCCCCTGCTTCCCTTTGCGGCGGGCCTTGACATTGCCCCGCAGTTTGGCCGGGTGCTGAACAGCAAAAAGGTGAGCGACCACCACGCCATCATCCCCACGATGGAGTTTGTGCAAAAAGGCTTTGACGGGCTGACCGAGGGCGAAAAGAAACTGCTGTCCCTTGTCTGCTGCAAGCTGCTGTGTGCTGTGGCCGCGCCCCATGTGTTTGAGGCCGTCACCGCCACGTTCACCTGCGCCGGGAAAGAATTTATCGTCAAGGGAAAAACCATCCTGACGCCGGGCTGGAAAGAGATTGACCGTCGTTTCCGTGCTTCCTTTAAGGCCGACGCCGACGAGGACGCCCCGGAGCTGGCGCGGGAGCTGCCGGAGCTGGCCGAGGGCCAGACCTTTGACAAGGTGGAGGCTTCCGTAACCGAGCATTTCACCACACCCCCGAAGCCCTACACCGAAGATACGCTTCTGTCGGCTATGGAACGGGCCGGGGCCGAGGATATGCCGGAGGACGCCGAGCGCCAAGGTTTGGGAACCCCGGCCACCCGCGCTTCCATTCTGGAAAAGCTGGTACAGATGGGATTTGTGGAACGGAAAGGCAAGCAGCTTCTTCCCACCAAGGACGGCCACAACCTTGCCTGCGTCCTGCCGGATGTGCTGACTTCTCCCCAGCTCACCGCTGAATGGGAAAATACGTTGACGGCCATTGCCAAGGGCGAGGCTGACCCGGACGGCTTCATGGCTGGTATTGAGGAAATGACGCGGGGTCTGATTTCCGGCTATTCGCAGATCAGCGAGGACGCGCAGAAATTGTTTCAGAAAGAGCGCGTGGTTATCGGCAAGTGTCCCCGCTGCGGCGAAAGCGTCTACGAGGGCAAGAAGAACTACTACTGCGGGAACCGGGCCTGCCAGTTTGTTATGTGGAAGAATGACCGATTTTTTGAGGAACGGGGCAAGGCGTTCACGCCGAAAATCGCCGCCGCATTGCTCAAAGACGGAAAGGCAAAGGTAAAGGGCCTGCGTTCCATGAAAACCGGGAAAACCTACGACGGGACGGTGCTTTTAGCCGATACCGGCGGGAAATACGTCAACTATCGCATTGAACGGAGGGACAAAAACTAAAAAACAGCAAGCATAGGAAGTGTAGCCACACTTCCGGCAAATCCCTGACCCGGCCACCCCTGCCGGGCCGGGGATTTTGCTTTTTGGGGCATATCCCCAAACCCCTTGATTTTTTCAGAAAGGAGGGCTGCCGATGGCAAGTCTTAGGGACATGGTATCAGAGTATCAAGACGACCTTAGAAACGGAATTGCATGGCTGGCGTTCTGGCGTGAGGGCCGGAGCTGGCAGGCAGAGGCGTTTCACCTTGATCTGGACGACACCCTTTATCCAGAGGACAGGGCGCGGCTTGCAGAGATACAGGCCGCCGACCCACGGGCCGTTGTGGTAAACGGCTATTATTCCGGCTATCTGGGAGAGGAAATGAACGTGGCGGAGCTGGCTGCCGGTGTGCGCCACCACTACGACAACGGCCTGAACAATATTGCCTCATTCATGGAGGCCCACAGCGACGAGCTGCCGCCGGATGTGTTGGAGGCGGCGCGGGAAAAAGCCCATGCTGCCGGACTGCCGTTCTATGAGCGCCCCTACCGTGGGGACGACATCGACCCGTACACTTATGACGGCCACATGAGCATTGAGGACTACGAGCTAATGCAGAAATTGATGGAGCAAGACCAAGAAAGGAGGGAACCCGTGAGCGAAGTCTTTTCGATTATGATTGACAACCGCACCGAGGCGCAGAACGATGGGCCGCATGGTTATTGGCTGGATTTGCCGACCACCGCCGAGAAGTTACAGGATGCCATGCGGGAAATCCATATCAGCACTGACAATCCGCAGGATTTTTTCATTGCCGGATTTTCCTACCCGGAGGACAGACGCCTTGCCATCCCCTATGACATGGTGCTGGCCGCCGATGTGGACGAACTGAATTTCCTTGCCGCAAGGTTGGACACGCTGGACGCTGCCGCCCTTGCGGAACTGAACGCCGCCCTGCAAAATCCAAGGGGCGGCTTTGAAAATATCGGGCAGATTATCGACTACGCCGACAACGTGGACTACTTTGTGCATCTGCCGGATGTGCAATCCCCCGGCCAGTTGGGGGACTACTACCTGAACCGTTCCGGCATGGTGGATATGCCGGAAGAATGGAAAACCGGGATTGACGCGGCCCGGTTCGGGGAGCATATCGCCCGGCAGGAACAGGGCACGTTTACGCCTTATGGCTATCTGGTGCGAAGCGGCGACGAATGGCAGCGCGTCCATGAGGGACAGCCGGTGCCGGAGGAATACCGGGTGATGGGCTTTCCCCAGCCGGACGTGCTGCGGGAAGCTGTGCAGACCCGACAGGAAACCGCCCCTACCGCCGAGGCCCCGGCCCAGCCGCAGGTGATCCCCATTATCTTAAACAGCAAGAACAGCGCCGACCGCATGAAAGAGATTACCGACAAACTGGAAACCGGCATCATGGATTTGTTTGAAAGCGACCGCTTCCAAGCCTACCTTGACACAATGGCCCGCTTCCACAATTACAGCTTTAACAACACCATCCTCATTGCCATGCAGGGCGGCCAGCTTGTGGCGGGCTACAACAAGTGGCGGGATGAATTTCACCGCAACGTCAAAAAGGGTGAGAAAGGCATCAAGATATTTGCCCCGGCCCCCTATAAGGTGAAAAAGGAAGTGCCGAAGCTGGACGAACAGGGCCAGCCGGTCAAGGACAAGGACGGGAACACCGTCACCGAGCAGAAAGAAATCCAAGTCCCGGCGTTCAAAATCGTGTCTGTCTTTGATGTGAGCCAGACCGAGGGCGAACCGCTGCCGTCGCTGGGCGTGGAGGAATTGGCCGGGGACGTGGAGCGGTATCAGGACTTTTTCAAGGCGCTGGAACAGACTTCCCCCGTCCCGATGGCTTTTGAGGATATTCCGGGCGGTTCCCACGGCTACTACCACCTGACGGAAAAGCGGATCGCCATTCAGGAGAACATGAGCGAGCTGCAAACCTTAAAGACGGCCATTCACGAAATCGCCCATGCCAAGCTCCATGCCATTGACCCGGAGGCCCCCGCCGCCGAACAGCAGAACCGGCCTGACAGCCGTACCCGCGAGGTGCAGGCCGAGAGCGTGGCCTATACCGTCTGCCAGCACTACGGGCTGGACACGTCCGACTATTCCTTTGGCTATGTGGCCGGGTGGAGTTCCGGCAAAGACCTGAAAGAGTTGCGGGCGTCCCTTGAAACCATCCGGGCCACCGCCCATGAATTGATTACCACCATTGACGGCCACCTTGCCGAGCTTCAAAAACAGCGGCAGGCCCAGCAGGAACAGACACCGGCGCAGGAACAGCCGCAGGCCGCCGAGCAGCCAGCGCCGGACAGTGTGTTTTCCAAGATGCCCCCGGAACAGCAGCAGGAAATGGCCGACAGTGTGAAAGCCATGCTGCAAACCCTGATTGACGCCGATGTGAAATCCACCGGCGAGGTGACGCAAGGCACGTTGGACGCCATTCAGACACAGGGCTTTGTCCTCTCTGACGACGGGACGCTGCAACGGGCCGGGGCCAGCCAAACGCCGGAGCCGCAGACCGAAGCACCGGCCCTTGGCCCGGCAGCGGAGCCGGTTGTGACGATCCTGTTCAGCGAAAGCCCCCATCTGGAAACCGGCCAGCAAATGCCGCTGCATGAGGCCGACGCCCTCTTTGCCAAGCTGGACGCCGAACACCAAGGCGGCGGCTACTACGATAAGATCGACTTCCGCATTGACTTTACTTTTCAAGGTGAGGCCCACAGCTATTCCGGGCGGCAGGATTTTGGCGACCGGGACGGTTCCCTGATCGAGCATATCCGGGGCTATCAGGAATTTTACCTGCATGATGAACAGTGGAAAAACCATGTGCTGAAATACCGGGGGCCGGAGGCGTTGGCCGAGGATCAGGCCAGCCGGGAAGCCTTTGTATCTGAAATCATCCCGTACATGGAGCTGCATTGCAACCTGTCCCGGCTGGAACAGGAGGCGCAAACCCGTTTGGCGTCTGGCGATACCCTGACGCCGGAGGAAACAGCCTACTATGGGGCGCTGGAAAACTACGTCAAGGAGTGCCGCCCGCTTCTCAATCAGGGCCAGTATCAGTTGCCGGAGCCTGAAACGGCGCAGGAAGATGTTTCTGCCGACGAGCCGCAGGCCAAGCCAGCCGATAAGCCCCTGACCGATTTGCAGAAAAAGGCGGTGGAAATCGCTGACCGCTACAAAGACCTGCCCCTGCAAGGCAAGATTGATATAATCGCGCAGGCGTTTGGCTGCAAGACCGGCGAAATCCGCACGTCCCCCTGTACCGGCAAATGGCGCGGCACCAGCGATATGTCCATCCACTTTGACAACGGCGCATCCCTGTTCATCGGCAACCACCTGACGCCAAAGGCCAAAACCGTAAAGGTACAGACGGAATGTGTCAACAGTGCGTTGGTACGGTATAACCCGGAAATCGTGCAAGCCACCAAGGAAGCGGCCCTGCCCGTGCTGTTGCAGCGGGAGGCCAAGGACAACGAGATTGCCGCCCAAAAGGGATTGAAGCCCTACACGCTGCTGAATGTGGAGTTCAACGACGGAGCCGACGAGCAGACCGGCGGCTATATGGGCTGGTACTATGTGACGCTGGCCGTGGACGGGAAAATCTGCACCCATCTGGAAACAGGATTGAACTATGACATTGCAGACGGCAAGGTAAGCGACACCCACACACGGGCCGACTACTATCCGGCGGGAGCCTTGAAAGAAACCGATGTGGACTATGTTTTCAATAACGTGGGATTTTCCTCTGCATCCACCCTTTATACGGTGCCGCTGCGGGAGGATGTGCGGGAACGGGCGGAACAAACGCTGGCCCAGCGCAGCGCCGACCAGCCGGAACGGGATACCTTTTCCATCTACCAAGTGCCTGCTGGCCCGGATGGACGCGATTTCCGTTTCCGTTCCTATGAGGAATTGCAGGCCGCAGGGCTGGCCGTGGACAGAAAAAATTATGAGCTTGTCTACACGGCCCCGCTGGACGGTAAGACCACGTTAGAGAATATTTACCGCACGTTTAATACCGACGACCGGCCTGCCGACTTCCGGGGCCACAGCCTATCCGTTTCGGATGTTGTTGTGATAAATCGTGGCGGCAAGGAGGAAGCCCATTACTGTGACAGCATCGGCTTTACCCCTGTGCCGGAGTTTATGCGGGAAAGCCCGATTAAGACCGCCGAAATGTCCACCGAGCAGAATTACAACATGATTGACGGCACCCTGAACAATGCCCCGTCGATGGGCGAACTGGAAGCCAGAGCAAAGGCCGGGGAACAGATTTCCTTGTTTGATGTGGCCGAGGCAGCAAAAGCGGAGGCCAAGAAGCCGAAGCAGACCCGCCCTGTAACCAAGACCGCCCAGAGCCAGAAAAAGCCGTCTATCCGGGCACAGCTTAAAGCCGCCAAGGAGGAACAGGCCAAAAAGCCGCCGCAGCGGGAAAAATCAAAGGAATTGGAGGTGTAGGCCGTGAACAGATTTGAAAATGTGGATGTGCTGGCCGCGCTGGAACAACTTATGCGCCAGAACACCGCCTTTTACCGCAATGATTTTGAAATTGACAAAGAGATGATCCGGCAGGCCGCCGCCAGCGACAGGGCCGAGGACAAAACGCTGCTGTGGATGTCCCGCCCGTCCGGGACGTACTGTTTCCGGGAGCGCGACGTTTTCCTGCAAGATACCCGGCAGCATAACACATGGCGTTTTTATGGGGAGCAGACCCGTGACCGTATTCTGGCCTACGCCGTGGAGCTGACTGGCAAGGTGGGCGGAAAGATACGGGGCAATCTCTATGAGCTGGACTATCCCCAGCATTTCCGGCACGTCGCAGTCGAGGCGGTACAGGCCGACACCATCACCCTGCACTATGAAAAGGGCGACCGGGAACAGCCTGCCAAGCTGTACTTTGACGGTCATCCCGACCCCAAGCTGGGGGCGTTCCTGCGGTATGAGGCAAAACCCAATGAGCCGGAAAACCTGCGGGAAGTGCTGCGGCAGGAACAGAAAGGCCGGGAGCAGCTTCAACCGGGCGACTTCAAAGCCCATGTCACGGCGCTGCATGACAGCCTGATCCGGGACGAGGCGCAGCGCATTGTTGCGGGAATGAAAGAGCTGTCCACCCCGAACAGCCCCAACAAGACGCATTTCATGGTAGAATTATCCCCATACTTTACGCAGATCGCGTCCAGCAAGGATACTGACCGCCTCTTTTCCATGCTGCCTTATAAATCTCTGGTTTTTACGGGCATCAAGGACAGGCACGGGATATATGCCATGATAGGCAAAGACGAGAACCGGGACAAGGAAGTGCGGCAGCCCCGCGCTTCCATCCGAAAGCAGCTATCCGAAAATAAGCAGGCCCAAGTCCCGAAAAAGGCCCCGGCCCGCACCAAGAAAAACGAATTGGAGGTATGACAATGCAGTTTAATGTGGAGGAAGAAAACCTGATCTGCCTGTATCACAATGCCGACCGGCGCAGGACGATGGCGAAGCTCCATGCCGCGCTGCCGGATATGGACGGGGAAATGGCGGCGCTGGCCCGCCAGACCCTTGCCAAGCTGGATAGCATGACCGACGCCGACTTTGAAGCGCAGAAGTTCCATTTCACAGACGAGTAAATAAAGCATAACGAAGCGCCGGACGCGGGGGCTGTATGGCCTCTGCGTCCGGCGCTATTTTTTTGCCTTTATGCCTGCTCCATTGGGAAATTCGGCAGGGCTTCCAACAGTTTCATAATCAAGTGCTGTTTCATATCCTCGTCAACGGCCAGCTCGTCGATCATCGGGGCATAGTGTTCAATCACTTTTTCCGTAGCCCACTTCTCACCCGCGACGGCGGCCTTGATCGTGGCGCTGTCCAGCAACATTTCCTGTTCGGCCATCCCTTAAACACTCCTGTCATAGTTTTTATTCAGCATACCACAGAAGCGCCGGGAATACCACCATCAGAAAAATTTTCCTACGCATTTAGAAGCCCTCTCTGGCCGGGATTGGATAATCTGTCCCGCCTACTTGCCGACCATGCCGGAAAAGCCTTGAAATGGCTGGCTTATTACCGGCCTAAATGCGTAGAGAACGAGGCTTATTCCGCTGTCCGCAGGCGTTCTACGACAGTACCCTTGTTGAAGAAAGCGCAGGGGATTTCCTATATTGCTATCACTCTGTCTCCCTTAATCGCTCCGTTATTGTTTCTCTACTAAGAGAGCGATACATCCTCTCCGGTGTTATAAAACAAATTATCATTATTACCAGAATAATGCTGGCCGCCGGAATAAACGGATAGGTAAATACCGCGAAGCTCACTTGTTGCTGGAATAGTTTGAAGATACCGTATGCGATCAGATTGCCAGCGGATAAGACAAGAATCAGGGTGATTATTGCATAGTAAAGTCCTTCACTTATCAGCATTTTCCGAACCTGCTTATGGCTCATTCCAATAGATTCAAGCGTTGCCAATTCGCGCTTGCGGGCCACAACACTAACCGACATGACATTAACAAAATTGAGTATTCCAATAAGAGCGATGACAAACGAAATGCTTCCACCAAGAACCAGTACGGCCATTTTTGCACGATTCAGTTCTTCCATAGACTCAATTCTTGAGGTCAAAGAAATTCCAGAATTGTTTCCTATAATCTGCTTCAATGCAATGAAAGCATTTTTCTCATACCCGCTGGCAACATTCATGTCAAGCTGTTTTACGGCCGGTTCTCCAAACCATTCCTGCATAATAGTATTTGACACAATCACGGTTGGCGCAAGGCTGGAGCCAATGCCTTTATAGCTGAACGGAACAAAGCCACCAAGAACAAATTTGTATTCTTGCTGATTGGAAACGCTGTTTTCTTCTCGATAAGAAGGGGTAATATTCAGCTCTTGAACATTTGAGAATAATTCGGGATTATCGGTGGCAATCAAAGCAATTTCTCCTCGATCAAATGCTTCAATATCAATGGGGTTTCCAAGTCTGTCACGATATTTTGTTAGGGTTTCTCCATCAACTCCAATGAGAAATCCATTGAAATTGTCCTCAATATCTTGCTCTGACAAAGCGGAAATCTGCTCTTGCATGGGATGGTTAGCAATATATCCTCTAAACGCATCCGAGTAATCCAACCGCATTTCTTCCCACGTTGTAGCGTGTATATTTTCAACTCCGGGAATTAGCATGAGCTGTTCCACTAATGAATCATCCAACGTCTGCGCGGGCCAAGTCTCATTATCCAGTACCAAATCACTTTCAAAAGCAGAATCAATATACTTTGAAACATCCGTGCTAAAAACCAATGTTGTCACTGATAGAAAGGTCGTCACTCCTAAAAACAAACTGAACAATACCACTCCTGCACGTTTTTTATCCCGGAAAATATTCCGCCAAGCCATACGATACGGTTTGCCGTGTGCCAGTGTTCGGATGTGTTTCACAGTGCCTATAACTCCCGTATATTTTTGCGCTTCTATGGGAGAAATACTCGCGGCTTTTCTTGCAGGTTTTGATGCGGCTAATATAGCAGTAAGCAAAGGAAAGAACACTGCTCCTACATAGATAATCGGTGAGAATGATACAACGGCTTCTTCTGTGGAAATGGCTCCAAGTTCTGAAATCAAGAATGGAACCACCCCTAAAGAAAGCAGCAATGATAGGATAATGCCAACGGGTATTCCAATAAGGCAAAGGCGTATAACCTGCCGAATAACAATACGCTTGATCTGTTTTGGCGTCGTCCCAATCGTTTTGAGAAGCCCATAAAACTGCACATCATGGGAGATGGAAATATACAGGATATTATAAATCAGCAGATAGCCTGTAAAAATGAGGAAAACCACAATAGCACATAGGGAAATCAAAGCAGCAGTTCCCTGACCAGCATCTGCTTCATAAAGCTGTACCATTGCAACAGGTTGATTTTCTGCTAACCCTAAA
Source organism: Subdoligranulum sp. DSM 23681 (assembly GCF_057005535.1). Taxonomy (NCBI): domain Bacteria; kingdom Bacillati; phylum Bacillota; class Clostridia; order Eubacteriales; family Oscillospiraceae; genus Subdoligranulum; species Subdoligranulum sp. DSM 23681. Next base: position 1,967,023 of record NZ_CM168050.1, read on the forward strand.
TCGGCCACTAATGCGTTACAATATTCTGAAACTCTGGACTCATCTGCAAACAGAATCGAAGCAGAACCATCTTTTTCCACGGTCTTTCCATATCTTTGTGATAACGCATGAGAAACGAAAATCACATCGGCAGTCTCCGTTGATTGGACAAACGCATAGCTTGTGAACCACCCCGACAAGGTAAAAGTTTCCTGAATTATGGAATCTCTGTTTTCGCTATCTGTGTAATAGTTGAGGGGTATCTCCATGCCAATAGATGGGGTATCAATTCCCATCCGTTCCAGCACTCCACGAGAAACCATGATCTCATTTTCTTTTTCAGGATAGTTCCCTACTATATCAACATAGGCGGGGGCGCGCAGTTCTTCCCATTCGGTCTTGTCGAAATAGTGAAGGGTCAAACTGATATTTCCCATATCTGCTGTATTTTGAACAACGCCAACGCTGTTACCAGTACCAACTTCTTTTACATAGTCCAATGTGTGAAGCCGCTTGATCTGCTCCGTCGTCGGATGACCTACGGCAGCGTGCGCCATTGTACCTGCAAATCTTATCTGCTCCATTTTTACAGACTCAACAAGGCTCATGCCAACGCTGAAAACAGAGCCGATCAGTAAGGTGGTAAGCATGATTGCCATAACAAGAAAAAAGTTTCGCCGTTTATTGGCTTTCAAACTTCTTTTTGTCAATTTTTTAAGAATCGGGCCATTATTGTTGCCAAATAAAATGTCGTTCATTCTTTTTCACCACCTTACTCTGAAATTCTGCCGTCCTCAATACGGATAATACGATCCGCAAGCTGGGCAATCTCGTTGTTATGAGTAATCATGATAAGAGTTTGATGAAATCTGTGGCTGGTAGCTTTCAGCAGGCCAAGAACATCATTACTCGTCCGGCTGTCCAGATTACCCGTCGGCTCGTCCGCCAAAACAATAGCTGGTTTTGAAATCAGGGCACGGGCAATAGCGACGCGCTGCTGCTGGCCGCCGGAAAGATTGTTCGGCATATTGCTTAGTTTATCGTCCAAAGCCAGCATACGAACTACATCGTCCATAAACGCTTTATCCACGGTATCTCCGTCCAGTTCAACCGGGAGAGTGATATTTTCATACACATTCAGAACGGGAACAAGGTTGTAATTTTGAAACACAAATCCGATTTTTCGCCTGCGAAAAATCGCAAGGTGTTCCTCATTCAATGTGGATAAATCTTTACCATCCACAATAACCTTGCCGGAAGTAGGAACATCCAGCCCGCCCATCATATTCAGCAGCGTGGACTTGCCGCTGCCGGATGTGCCGATAATGGCAACAAATTCCCCCGGCTCAATCGAAAGGGAAACGCCGTCCAGAGCCTTTGTAATGTTCGGCTTGACCCCATAGTATTTTTTCAAATCTGTTGTCTGTAAAATAGGCATAAGTTCTACCACCTTTCTTTTTGATGGTTCCATTGTAAAGGGGAAACCTCGCAGAAATGTCACGGCAGGCCTTGAAATTCCCCTTAAAATGCCTTGAAATGTCACAATCCTGTGACATTTCAAGAATGGGGCAGGAACACCGAAAAGGTGGAGCCGATGCCGACTTCCGAGGTAACGCGGATAAATCCCCCTTGCCGGGTAATAATTTCACGAGTAAGATATAGGCCGATCCCGATGCCGGGAGCGTCATGCACACTGTCCTCACGGTAGAACCGCTTGAAAATCGTCCCTTGATGTTGTTCTGGAATACCAATGCCTGTATCGGAAATATCAATCTTCACATACATTTCCCAGCACACCACAGCCACATGGATTTTCCCGCCCTCTGGCGTGTACTTCACCGCATTATCCAGAATGTTGAACAGGGCTTCGGTTGTCCATTTCCGATCATGGGCCGCAGATACCGTTTCCGGGCAATCTACCGTGACCGCAATCTTTTTCTGTTCTGTGTTCAGCAGAATACCGCCCAGCGCCGCAGCAAGGGTATCATAGATGGCCTGTGGCTTCGGCTCCAAAGCAATTACACCGGCTTCAAGCCGTGACGTTTTAATCATTGCCTGCATGAGAAAATCCAGCTTGTCTAACTGGCTGTCCATAGCCAGAAGAAATTCTCTCTGCTTTTCCGGCGATACATTTTGCTCCAACAAAGTGGCGTCCAGCATTTTCAGGTTTGCAATCGGCGTTTTGACCTGATGGGAGATGTCCGAAATCAATTCCTGCAAGTCGGCTCGTTCCTTTGCAATACTGCTTTTGCTTTCCCGCAGCACTTCATAGAGCCGGGAAAGCCGGTGCTGGATTTTATAAAACAGGTTTTCTTCCTCTGTGTACTGCGGCGGGGCCTGATCTGCTGACATCATATCGTCCAGCAGCTTGCACAGAGCGTCCGAAAACAGCGTTAATTTCCGGCGCACAAAGGCCAGAAAAACAGCCATGCACCCGGCGACGAAAACCGCATAGAGTAACCCACAGCATAGCGCCAATACGTTCTGCGTCAAAAAGTAAATGGTACATGACATGGCAACCGAAAGCAGGAAAAGGGCTGCACACACGACCATGCACACTTTATTGACCGAGAGTTTTTCCGTCCTCATTTGTTACCGCCCCCAATCCACATATAGCCCATGCCATAGACGGTTTTAATATAGGCATGATCTGGATTTTCAATTTTGTTTCGTACCCGGCTGATTGTAGAAGTCAGGGCGTGTTCATCAACAAAGTTCCCGTCAATATCCCATAGCTTTTCCAATAGCACCTGCCGGGTCAAAACGATCTGCGGATTTTTCGTCAGCACTTTCAAAAGCCGGTATTCCATCGGGGTAAAAGAAATGCTTTCCCCGCCCCGCGTTGCGGTCATTTCCGTAAAGTTGATAAACAGGTTGCCGTCATTGTAAAAGTCACCGCCAGATTGCTTCCTGATCCGGGCCAGCAGCGCAGCCACCTTTTTCTGAAATACGCTCATAGGGAAAGGCTTTGTCACATAATCATCGGCCCCCAGCTCGTATCCTTTGAGCATATCGCTTTCCATATCGTTTGCCGTCAGGAAGATTACAGCAGTGTCCGGGTGACTTTCCTTAATATCCCGGCAAAAATCAAACCCGTTGCCGTCCGGCAGATTGATGTCAAGGACAATCAAATCATATTCCTGTTTTCTGCAAAACCGTTCGGCAACGCTTTTCGTCAGGGCAGCATCTACTTCATAGCCTGCGGCAGACAGGTTATAGCAAAGGGTATTATTCAAAAGGCGGTCATCTTCAACCACTAAAATTCTCATTCGCTCACATCCTTTTCTTTATAGAGTATCAACCAAATGTCACAGAAACCTCACGATGAAGTGCTTTTTTGAATTTCTTTTATCATATCTTTTGCTGGCATGAGTGACAAGCTATCATTCGGAAAATTTGAAATGTCACAAACTTGTGAGATTTCAAGGGGTGTATTTTGTCAAAATTCGTTTTCCTGTGAGATTTCTGCGAGAATTGGGCCTTAAAATAATGACAGAATAGAGATACCACAAATCCTGCCGGACGACGGCAAAGAAAAAAAGCCGTCGTGCAGCAGCCCTTTTCCCGTGCCTGACTAAAACGCGGCGGCTTTGAACACATCAAGGCCGCCGTACTCTTTGCCCTCATACAGAACGACGCCCTGACGCTGGCGGGATCGGTGGCCCACGGAGGGAGCCGCCATGAAGCAAAGAGCGTTTCGACAAATTCAGACAGGCTATGTACTGTCAAAAAAAGCCTGTTCCTAAAGGCGGGGAAAAGCGCCTATCAATATGTATTATACCATGTAAATCAAGTGCATAGCACTTCCTGTTTCGCCCGGTGGGTCTGCGACCTACCGGGCGAAATTTGTTGTTTTCTGCGGTTTCCCGGTGCGGGCCGGGGCCGCTATATTGCTGCCAGTGAAAGACCTGCTAACAAAAGTCAAGTAGAAATTTCAGATTTGTGGGAGCGGCAAAAAGGCAACACAAAATCAAGCCGCTGAGCATCTCAAAATCGAAACGGCGGCCAGCCAGATGGTATGACACGAAAATTAGTTGTGCTCCAGAGAATCCAAGTAGGCTTTCACAGAAGCGTAGTAGATGCGCAGGAACTTGTTGGCGGATGCCATCATGTAGACACGGTATGGCTTGCCCTCAGAGCGTTTCTTGTTCATGAACTGGTAGACCGGCTCATCCATTGGAGCGCATTGCAGGAGGACGCCCATCACAAGGAATAGTGTCCGGCGTAAAGCAGCGGAACCACGCTTGGAGATGCTGCGGCTACGGACATCCATTTGTCCGGATTGGTAAGGTGGGGCGTCAATGCCCGCAAAGGCGACCAAAGCCTTCTTGGAGTGGAATCGGCGCACATCGCCGATTTCAGCCATGAGTTGAGGTCCGAGGGTTGGACCAACACCAAACATCTCCATCACCACAGGATACTCCGGCAGAGAAGCCGCCAGGGACTGCATCTCCTGCTTGAGAGCAGCTAATGCGGCAGAAGTTGCCCGGAGTTGGAAAATGGCCTGTTCTACCAAAAGTTTTGCTGTATCCGTTTTCGGCATAACTCCGAAGTGTCCACAGGCGGAGGCATAAATGTCCAGCGCCTTATCTTCGCTGAAATGGTAGCCGTGCTTTCTGCACCACTTCTGGTACTTGGCGGCAAAGGCCTTCTCAGACAGGCCACAGACGCACTCGCAATGCCAAAAAGCAGCCACAAAGTCTACCCATTTCTCACTGCCATCGGTGCGGGGCGGACTGGTAAACAGGCGGTTTGCATCTGGAAAAGTAGTGTCCAGCAGGGAGATTAAGTTATTCTTCAGCATGGTCTGTACTTTGGAATACTGCTGGTACTGCCGGTAGCAGGTCTTCAGCATGAGCCGGGTGTCCTCTTCCGGGACATATCTCGGCAGTGTGAGCCAGTGGTCAAGGCCGTAGTTGGCCAGCTTCACGGCATCCTTCTTGTCGGTCTTGCCACGTCTTAAACTGTTGTTCCCGTAGTCATGCACCAGCATTGCATTGACTACGGAGACATAAAGCCCCGCGTCGTGGAGCAGCCAGGCCACCGGCGCGTGGTAATTACCCGTGGATTCCATCACCACACGGGTCTCACCGTCCAGGCTTTTGAGCAACCCTGCCAGCTTGCTCAGTTCACTGGCGGTGTGGCGCACTTCAAAGGGTGAAACCACTACCTCTCCGAAGGGCCGCATGACTGCAATCATGCTCTTACCCTTGGAAACATCGATGCCAACGCAGTTCATTCACATTCCTCCAATACAAAGAATCTGCAACCGGAATCCATCTTTTCTCGCTGCCGATTCAATCTATTGTGTGACACGAACTCTCCGACATCCGGTGGTTCAACCTGCTTAAATCGAACGCTGCAACGAGAGGATGGCTAACAGTCTTTCACACGGACATACAAGCCCAAGGAGTGATTGGTCAGCCAGTTGCTCCTCTCATTGTAGCTTAGGCACGAGATGGAGGGAAAGCCGGACTGGCTGTCCGGCTTTCCTGTCCAAATTTATTGTAATAGGAGTGGAATAAGCAGCTTTTACTTCTCACTCTCCCGCAGATCGGGGGTGAGAAGATGAACGAATACACCTTTGACTATGTGGAACGGAACCGGCTGGACGCTTTCTGCAAAACCGTTCTCCGTAACGAGGCCATCAACTACCTGTCGGAGCTGGCCCGCCGTCGTGACCGGGAAAAGCCGCTGGACACCTTGCCGCAGGCGGAAATGGACAAGCTCTGTACGCTGGACGAGTACCCCAGCGACAGCTTTAAGTTCTCGGCCTTTAGCTATGACCTACATATCCGGGACGAGCTGGTGGCCGGAGCCTTTGCCACCTTGCCGGAACAGGAGCAGCAGATTTTAATTCTGCACTTCGTTGTGGCTATGGCGGACGGCGAAATCGGCGGCCTTGTGGGGATGTCCCGCAGCGCCGTCCAGCGCCACCGCACAAAGACCTTGAACGAATTGCGGCAGAGATTGGATGATAATGGAGGGAGGAACGCGAAATGAAGCAGCCCACATTCCACGGCAGGGTGCTTCTGCCCCTGTCTGTATTTGCCGATGCCCGCGCCGGTGATCCGCTGGCAATGGAGCGCATCTTGCGGTACTATGACGGCTACATGAATAAGCTGTGTACCCGGACACTCTACGAGCTGGATGGTACGCCTCATGTGCGGGTGGACGAGTACATGAAACACCGCTTGCAAAACAAGCTGATCCGGGCCATCCTAAAGGACAGCCTATGAGAAAACGCGGGCGCAGGGCCAGCAGGCCGCCGCGTCCGGCGCTTTCTCACGGGTTTTCCTCTACGCATTTAGAAGCCTGTTTTGGAGGGGATTGGATAATCTGTCCCGCCTGCCTGCCGACCATGCCGGAAAAGCCTTGAAATGTCTGGCTTATTACCGGCCTAAATGCGTAGACAGGAGGCATATTCAACCGGGCCATACCCGGCTACCACAACAGAATTGTGATTTGAAAGCACAGGCGGAAACGCCTTTTCCATATCTTCACGCTTTGTTACCCCTTTTCCGGCCTCTATTTTGCGTACTTCCGCAACGGCCTTGCGTGCATTATACGGAATTGTTCGTCGGATTTGTAGGACGCTCATTAACCAAACCGGCGTAGATCGTTGACATATTTTTATCTGCATGGGATTTTTCATGTGTGTTCATTTCCGGGCGGCCAAAGGCAGGTATCTTTGTTGCTGCCGTTCTGCCTCTTTCTTCTGGTGCATGGCTGCCTCTGAATACGACCTGTACTTACACTCTATTATTCATATTTCCTGCCTTGTGTTCTTTGGGCGAATGAAATATAATAAAAAATGTTATCAGAGGCATGAACATGGCTGGTGTCTGGCTGATCCACAAGGAGGAAGCCAAGCCCGCTGATGAACGATGTAACCCCAAATTTGCAAAATCAGAAAATAGGTAAAGGTATTAGAAATGGCTTATAAAATATTGATTATTGATGATGATAGCGAATTGCAGAAAATGTTGAAAAGCTATCTGGAAATAAAAAAATATGAAGTGATTAGTGCGGAAAATGGTATGGATGGCTTAAAAAAGGTTGAGGCAATGCCGGATATTATTTTGCTGGACATAAATATGCCAATGTTGGATGGTATCGAAGTATGCAGAAGAATACGCGACAAGGTATCCTGCCCTATCCTATTTCTTACCGCAAGAGTGGATGAGCAAGATCGAGTGAACGGCCTTATGTCAGGCGGTGACGATTATATCCTAAAGCCTTTCAGCTTAAAAGAACTGGAAGCAAGAATTATCGCCCACCTGAAACGTGAAGAACGGCATCGGGGAAAATCCACCTATCGCTTTCAGGGAGATTTATCTATTGATTACACATCCAAAACTATTCAAATTGGCGGCGTAAATATTGAATTGACTAAGTTAGAATACGGAATTGTGGAGTTTCTTTCTATGCATCCGGGCCAAGTTTTTGATAAAGAACGGATTTATGAAAAAGTCTGTGGGTATGATGCCGAAGGGGATAGCCGGGTTATCACAGAACTTATTCGGAGGATACGGAGAAAAATCCAAGAACATACGACAACAGAATATATTGAAACGGTTTGGGGGATGGGATATAAATGGATAAGCTGAGAAATCTATCTTTAAAAAAGACAATTATACTTTATTTATTGACATCGCTGTTGATTAGTTTTTTGCTTTCTGCTTTTCTCATTCAGATTGCCACAAATATACAGCAGCAAATTACATGGAAGTATGTAGACGAAACGGCATATTTGCAGGAAATGAATATAGAAAATCAGAACTATGAACTACCAATGCCAAAAGTCAAAGCAGATCGGTTGAATACTACGGATCGTTACCTCTATGAAATTTGCGATTTTTTAGACACCTATATTATTTTGATTTTTTCTGTCTGTGGAAGTGGTCTGGCGGTAGCCTTTTTTTATCGCAACAAACTAAAGCCGCCCATTGAGGAACTTTCTAAGGCTGCGGATTTAGTAAGTAAAGAAAAATTAGACTTCCATGTGGTTTATGAAAATAAAGACGAGTTGGGACAGTTATGTAAAGAGTTTGAAAATATGCGGAAGCAATTAGAAGAAAATAACCGTGTTGTCTGGCACATGATGGAAGAAGAAAAAGCGTTACGAGCTGCAATAGCCCATGATATTCGCTCTCCCTTGTCCGTTCTGAAAGGGTATCAGGAAATGTTGTTGGAATTTGTGCCGGAAGATACGCTGGACAAAGCGCAGCTCCTTTCAATGCTTGAAAAAGGCATGGAACAAATTGAACGGATGAATGGTTTTGTGGAAACGATGCGGCAAATGAGCAGTTTGGAGCAAAGAACAATCCACGCAGAAAATATCCAGCTCTTAGACTTTGTAGAACAGGTTGACAATGAAATTCGTATACTTAGTAAAGCATCGGAAAAGAAGTATAAAATTCAGACAGAATTAGTGGAAACTTCTTTCAGCGGGGATAGGGATATAATTTTAGAAGTGATGGAAAATCTGCTATCCAATGCGTTGAGGTATGCGAAAGAGGCAGTAAGTATAAAAATATCTTGTAGCAATAAAGAACTTGACATTACCATCTCCGATGATGGACAGGGTTTTTCAGACAGTGCAGAAAAAGTAACACAGGCATTTTATCATTCAAATCCACAGGATGATTTAAAACATTTTGGATTGGGAATGTATATCAGCAAACTGTATTGTGAAAAGCATAACGGAATACTTTTATTAGGAAATCAGAAGAACGGAGGCGCTTTTGTTAAAGCTGTTTTCAAAGCGGTCAAATAGCCCGGAAGCCGGATGATCCAGAGAATGGATTGTCTGGCTTCTTTTTTTGAGGAATTTTTTACCCATTGTCTTTTTGTTGTGAATTGGCAGGTATCCTATTCTTAACAAAGATGAAAGGCGGTAGTGATTATGAAAGCGATAATCAAGCGGGAAATCAAAAATTTTTTGAAAAACCCTGTATTTTGGGCAGGTCTTATCATTATGTTAGCTGGAATTTACCAAATCTTACAGCCCTATCTGAACCTCCACTATTTTGCTTCCAACGAGGAAATTCAAAATATTTCTGTTGCATCTTTGGAGGACGCAGATGTAATGGACGGTTATATTCCCATTAGTGATGAAGAACGCAGGGAAAATGGATATGCGGAAATCCACCAAACAATGACAGACGAAATGCAACTGACGACAGAAGAAGCGGATGCGGCAATCAACGCGATCCGAGGAATGACTACGGAAGAAGCCTGTTCCTATTTGGAAACAGAATACAGGTATTTTGGCGCAGAATATAGCCTTGAAAATTCCAGATATAAGCAAGGTGATGTCAGTGAAGTGAATACTTATATTCAGGAAAAGATGCAGGAGCATACGTATTCCTATTACTTTGCGAGAAAATACGCCGACTTTGCCGGACTTTTTATGGCATTTTTCGCCACGATCCTTTTGGCATTTCTCTTTTTGAGAGATACAAGAAAAGATACCTATGAATTACTTCATACAAAGCCCATTTCCGCATGGCAATATATTTTGGGTAAAGTTGGAAGTGGTTACATCATATTGATGATGGTCTTAGCTGTTTTGACAATCGTTTTCGGAGGACTTTGTATTGCAAATGGAGTGACGCAGGGCTTTTCTGTAAACCCGTTGGATTTTCTTATCGCAGATGTACTTTACATTATGCCTAATATGCTGATGATCGTTTGTGTTTATGCCATTGCAGCACTAATTTTTAAAAATCCTTTGCCTGCAACTCCTTTGCTGTTTCTTTATATCATTTATTCCAATATGGGAGGAACGGCGGCAAACGGTCAATATGGCTATCAGGGCAGGTTATTGTCAATTATAGTACGTTTTCCGGGAAGATTTTTTGATACGGAAATGCCGCCCATGCTGTTGCTCAATCAGACATTTTTGATTTTGGCATCTGTTAGCATTATATGTATCGCAATTTATGTGTGGAACAGGAGGCGAGTATATTGAAAAAAGAAATAAAAATCTGCCTTCCCATTTACAAACTTATTTATTCCATGAGCTTTATCCTGATATTGAGCTTTGTAAGAGGAATTGAGTCCGTAAATGAGATTGGGGCAGTTATTCAGGCTCCAATAGCATTATTAGCTGTTATTTTTTGTGCGGATACTTATTTGACAGAAGTGCAGAACCACAGAGCAGAGATTTTTCACCTGTATGATACAAAACGTAAAAGTAAAGTCATTATCCGTCGGCTCATGCTGCAAAATATATATTTATTCGGCATTTCCCTTATTGGGTATGGCTTCTTTTATCTGCAAAAACCCATTGTTTTAAATGGAACCCCACAGGGCCTTTTGTTTTTCTTATTTGCTTTAGCAATGATTGGAACGCTTCTATTTTGGAGCATATTATCTATGACGATTTGCAATTTATGGAAAAATATGTGGGCTGGGATTGGTACAACATTGCTTCTATGGATTTTTTTCAGTTCCCAGTTTGGGGCACAAATATTCGGTAAATGGAATGTATTTTCCTATACGTTTCGTCCTATTGAATACATCAGTGATATGGGATGGCTATGTGGGGAAATGTTGAGTGTGGCATTGGCGATGTTGATGGTAGCTTTGGTTCCAGTAATTATAAAGAAAAGAGGGTAATAATATGAGTATTAAGATTAGTGATTTAACGGTTTCTTTCAAAAATGGTGTAACAGCAATCAATCATGTGGATTTGGAAATTCCCAATGGCATCTTTGGACTTTTAGGAGAAAACGGAGCCGGGAAAACAACATTGATGCGGGTGTTGACAACCGTATTAAAGCCCACCAGTGGAGCCGTAACTTTAGATGGCATGATTTACAGTGAGTGCAATTATCCCAAAATTCAGAAGAAAATTGGATATTTGCCGCAGGAACTGGATCTATATCCTAATTTAACGGTGGAAGAATGTCTGGAATACATGGGCGAACTGGCGGGAATTGAAAAGAAAGGATGTCAACAGCGTATCAAATACTATCTTGAAAAAACCAGTTTGACGGAACACAGGAGAAAGAAAATTCGGCAGCTTTCCGGTGGAATGAAGCGTCGAGTGGGCCTGATCCAAGCCCTTTTAAATGAACCTGAATTTCTGATTGTGGATGAACCCACAACTGGCTTAGACCCAGAGGAACGCATCCGTATACGCAACCTTCTGGTGGATTTCTCTGAAAACCGTACTATCCTGTTTTCAACTCATGTTGTTGAAGATTTGGCGGCTACCTGCAATCAACTTGCCGTAATGAAAAAGGGGCAGTTTCTCTATTCTGGAAGTATGCAAGAATTACTGAATATAGCAAAAGGCCATGTATGGATTTGCAAGGTAAAGGATGAATTTCAGGCAAGAGAATTGGAAAAGATGTATCACGTTTCAGCAAAGCAATATGTAGATGGTGGTCTGCAAATGAAAATTCTCTGTGAAACACAGCCGGATGTTCCGTGTATTCCTTGCGAGATTACATTGGAAGATGCTTATATCTATATTTCCAATAATGCGAAAACTAAGTAAATTGATGGTTTCATCTTAAAGCGCCGGACGCGGCGGCCTGCTGGCCTCGCGCCCGGCATTTTTCAACCGGGCTATCCCCGGCTACCACAACAGGATTGAAATTTGAAAGCACAGGCGGAAACGCCTTTTCCATATCTTCACGCTATGTCACCTCTTTTCCGGCCTGTGTTTTGCGTACTTTTGCAACGGCCTTGCGTGCATTATACGGAATTGTTCGTCGGATTTGTAGGACGCTCATTAACCAAACCGGCGCAGATCGTTGACATATTTTTATCTGCATGGGATTTTTCATGTGTGTTCATTTCCGGGCGGCCAAAGACAGGTATCTTTGCCGCTGCCGTTCGGCCTCTTTCTTCCGGCGCATCCGCACCGCGCAATCCGGGCAGTATTTGGCCCGGTTGGATTTCGGCGTGAACACGGCTCCGCATACGGCGCAGCGTTTCACCTCGTCCCGGCTCTTGCTGATCTCGGCGTACAGGGCCGCGTCCAGCGGGAGGACGGCGGCCTTAAACCACCGGCATAGCAGCGAATAGGAAATGCTCTGGACGCACACACATTCCTCTCCATCGTCCAAAAGCAGGCAGTTCCCGTCACAGTAATTGCAGCACTCATGCGTCAGCTTCCGGGCCTTGCGGTACTGCCGGTAATTCATTCTCGGTATGCTCATAGCTCTTGTGTCCTTTCTTGATGGGGCGTCACCCGCAAAATGCTGTCCACATTCTGCTTGATGATACCGTAGTCGGCCAGTTCCTTTTTCACTTCGCCATACTTCTGGTACAGCCGTTCCTTTTCCTCGTCCAGCTTTCGGTATTCGGCTTTCAGGGCGGCCAGATTGGGGAGCTTCGTCACGCCCGCGTCCTTGATGGCCTTTGCCGCCGCCTCGTACAAGATAAGCTGGCTTTCATGTTCGCGCCGGTACGCAGCCTTGTCTTTGGCCGTTCTGTATTCCAGCGCCACGGGCCTTGTCTGCCGGTAGGTGGAAATATTCTTTATCAGCACCGCCATGTCGGACAGGCGGCGTTCCACCGCTTTCAGCGCAGCGGCGGCCTCGTCGTTGGCCGCACTGATCTCAGCCACCTTGCTTTCCAGCGCCGCATAGTCGTCTATGCCGTGTTCGGTCAGGAAGTTCAGCGTCCGGGCGGCCTGCTTCAAGTTGTGGACTTTCGCCCACTTTGCATATCCCGCGCTCTGCTGGGCCTTGATGCTGTTCTCCAAATCAATCCGCAGGGTGATTTCCTTTGTGGCTTTCCGTTTCGGGCCTCTGTCCACGGCCAGCCCCTTGATCCGGCGGGTAATGGCTTCTTCCGTGTAGTCCTCACCCAGCGTCTTGCAGCGGGTGAAGCGTTCCTGTCCGGGGGCGCGGAAAGAAACGAATTTGCCCTGTTTGATTTCATAGCCCTGTGCCTGCATGAGCCGCAGGAAGTCGTCAAAGTCTTTGGCCTGCGGGATGGCCGCGTCGATGGCGATTTTCAGTTTAGCTTTCCAGCTCTTGCCTTTGCGCTGGGCGTCCCATTCGGCGTAGGACTTGCCCTTGTCCTTGCCCGGCTTCACGACAGACAGGCCGTTTTCCTTGCACAGCCGGTCACTGGTTCGCCGGATATAGGCGTAGCTGCGCCGGTTGGAAATGTACTTGCGCTGCTGTACCATATCCACGGCGCAAAAAATGATGTGGTTATGCAGATGGCCCTTGTCTATGTGGGTAGTCAGTACATAGGGGTATTTGCCTTGCAGCACTTCGTCGGCAAGCTGTCGCCCGATCTCATGGGCCTGCTCCGGCGTGGTTTCCCCCGGTTCAAAGGCTTGTATCAGGTGATGGGCCAGATTGTTGCCTTTGTTGAACGCCTGCGCCAGCAGCATTTGAAATTCAATGTCCGCCGTTTCGTAAGAACAGCCAAAGGACGATACCAGCATTTTATCGTCCGTCTTGTCCGGGTTTTCGATGTAGTCAAGGGCCGCTTTCAAATTTACCTTGATAGGATGGATCTTTGTAACTGCCATATTTGTGTAAGCGCCCCCTTGATGTCCTCAACGTCCTGCGCGTACACAGCCCCGGTACTGTTGATACGCCGCGCAATCTGGTTGATGTTGACGCCGATTTTTTGCAGCTCTGCGGTCTGCGCCCGGATGTCGCTGGTGTCCATGTGGACGATATACCCGTCAATCAGCATTTTCCGGGCATAGGCCGAGAAATTCCTTGTGCCGAGCTGGGCCATTTTCTGCTGGATCAAGGCCCTTTCTTCCGGCGTCACCGGGACGCGCAGCACGATTTGACGCTTTCGGTTTGCCATTGCGTTTCACGCTCCTTTCCGGCAAAGGGGTTTGGGGATTTCCCCAACAAGCAAAACGGACGGCCCGCAGGGGCGGGACGGTGCGTTTTTCGGAAGTGTGGCTACACTTCCTATGCTTGCTGTTTTTGTTCTTCTCCGCTATAAGTACCTTCGCAAACCCTCAAACTACCCGCAAAACAGGAACTTTCCAGAAAAAAAGCGTAAAAAAATAAAGGACGCTTCCGCGTCCCTCGCAAACAAAAGAAAACAGAGGATGGTTTTCAGGCATCCCCCGTTTCTTTCTTCTTTGGCTGTTCAATTTTTATAGCCCCGTCAATCGCGCCCTCGATAATCGGCAGGTATTCTTCGGGACAGAGTTTCAGCTTGTGGCCGACCCGCTGGCGCTGCTCACTTTCCGAGCGCAGCACTTCGGGATTGAAATACCGTTCCACAGGAAGCCCGCAGGTCTTGATAAGCTGGATCACGACCGGGAGGCTGGGGATCGTCCCTTTATTCTCAATGTTGGCGAGATACCGCCACTCAATACCTACCATTTCCGCCAGCGCCTTACGCGCCAGACGCCGGGCTTTCCGCGCAGCCTTTACATCCGCGCCGAAAGTTTCAAAGCCGGGGCAATCTTCTACTTTTGCCATATAACATCACCCATTTACATTGTATAATTCATATTTGCCCGATGGAATGTTGCTATATGCAGGCTTCTTACATTTTATAATTCATATTCAGATCGGACGGCGCGATTGACTTTGCGTGAGTTGTGTGGTAAAATTTTTTCTACAAGTAAAACTACGTTCCCCCCGGAAAGGAAGTGAAACAATGGGAAAGGAAAAGCCAGTAGAGGGAAAATTTGTTACTTCGGTCAAAGTCGGGCCGAAAGGACAGATCATTGTCCCGAAAGAGGTTCGGGATATGTTTAATATCCAGCCGGGAGATATGCTGTTGATGTTGGCCGATGTCGAACAGGGTATTGCTATCCAAACATTCAATACCACGAATGAAATGTTTGAAAATCTGTTTCCGGGAAAGAAATAATTATGGAGAATATATTACCGCGCTTCATTTCGAGGCGCGGTGTTTTTTTGTCGCAAAAGTAAAACTTGTAAAACTTATATTGACTTTCACTACTTCACGCGCTATAATGCAAGTATGGTGTTACAAGTAAAACTCGTAACACTAATAAAAAGGAGGAAACCGGATGACAGAAGAAAAAAAGAATAGTACATCTGTCGGGAAAAACCGTTACATGGCTACCGTCAAAGTCGGTTCAAAAGGTCAGATTGTCATACCGCAAAAGGCACGACAGCTTTTGCACCTTAAACCGGGCGATATGCTCCTGATACGAGCTGATAGCTCCCTCGGTATTGCCATTCAACCGCTTGATATGGTTGGCGATTTGTTTGACGATCTTTTCCGCACATCACCTGACTAATTTTTAAGGAGGATTTTATGAGATTGCTTGAAGTAGAGGGGTTGACGAAGAAGTACCCCAAATTTACATTGAAGAATGTTTCGTTTTCTTTGGAACAAGGGCGAATTATGGGCCTGATCGGTAAAAACGGCGCTGGCAAAAGTACAACGCTTAAATCCATGCTCAACATGGTTTGCCCGGACAAGGGGACAATTAAAATGCTCGGTCACGATTTCCGGCAGGATGAAGAAAGCTGCAAACAAAATATCGGTGTGGTTTTAGGGAGTATTCAGTTTTACCAAGACAAAAAACTGCAAACGATTACCGGCGTGACGAAGCGTTTTTACCAGAACTGGGATGATGCTGCATACCGAAAATATATGTCCATGTTTGAACTCGACGAGCAAAAGCAGGTAAAGCAGCTTTCCGAAGGTATGAAGGTAAAATATTTAATTGCGCTTGCACTTTCGCACGACGCCAAACTGCTTATTTTCGATGAACCGACCAGCGGCCTTGACCCTGTGGCCCGTGAGGATTTGTTGGAGCTTTTTCAGCAGTTGGTAAAGGACGGGAAAAGAAGCATTTTATTTTCCACGCATATCACCTCGGATTTGGACAAATGCGCTGACGATATAACCTATATCAAAAATGGTGAAATTATCGCCAGTGCGGATAAGGCTTCTTTTGTTCAGACTTTCCAATCCCTGAAAGCTCCCGGCGAAGATAGCCTGAATTTGGAGGAAATCATGGTGAGAAATGAAAGGGGGACTTATAATGTCTAATTTACTCTATAAAGAGTGGCACCTTGCCGTACATTCCGTTGTTTACCTGTTCCTGTTGATCGGGGCGCTGCTTCTGGTTCCCGCATATCCGTATGGCATGATCTTTTTCTTTGGCTGCCTCGGACTATATTTTACTTCCCAATTTGCCAGAGAAAATTCCGACGCCTTTTACACAGCCACGCTTCCCATCAAAAAGCGCCATGTGGTAAAAAGTAAATGCCTGTTGTTCGTGAGCATCGAGATTGCACAACTTATCATCTGCATACCGTTTTCGATCATCCGCTTGTGGACGCTCCCTGACGGCAATCCTGTTGGCATTGAGGCGAATGTGGCATACTTTGGATTTGGCCTGATTGTCTATGCAATATTTAACTTTCTGTACCTAACTGTGCTTTTTCAGTCTGCATACCAAGTAGGCAAGGCGTTTGTAATTGCCATTATCCCGGCAACTGCGATAATCGCATTGATGGAATACAGCGTACATCTGCCGTCCTTTACATGGCTTGACAGCTTACAGACAGGCGATTTGATAAGGCAGCTTCCCATATTGGGCATCGGCATCTTGATCTACATTGTCGGCAACATTTTGACCTATCGCGTTGCATCGAAGCGTTTTGAACACGTTGACCTCTAATGCACTGACATCCATATTAGGATTTTGATTTAGGCCATAAACGCTTGATACACAATTCATTCCATAATCATCTGCCGGACGACGGCAAAGAAAAAAAGCCGTCGTGCAGCAGCCCTTTTCCCATGCCTGATTAGAGTGCGGCGGCTTTGAGCAAATCAAGGCCGCCGTTCTCTATGCCCTCATACTGACGACGCCCTGACGCTGGCGGGATCGGCGGCCCACGGAGGGAGCCGCCATGAAGCAAAGAGCGTTTCGACAAAATCCGACGGGGTATAAACCGTTAAAAAAAGCCCGTCCCCGGCAGCGGGGACAAGCGGCCATGAGTATGTACTATACCATATAAATCAACTGCATATCACTTCTTCTTTCGCCCGGTGGGTCTGCGACCTGCCGGGCGAAATTTGTTGTTTCCTGCGGTTTTTCGGTGCGGGCCGGGGCCGCCATGTTGCTGCCAATGAAAGGAGTGGCGTAAGCAGCTTTATCTTCTCACTCTCCCGCAGATCGGGGGTGAGAAGATGAACGAACACACCCTTGACTATGTGGAACGGAACCGGCTGGACGCTTTCTGCAAAACTGTTCTTCGCAACGAGGCCATCAACTACCTGTCGGAACTGGCCCGCCGCCGTGACCGGGAAAAGCCGCTGGACACCTTGCCGCAGGCGGAAATGGACAAGCTCTATACGTTGGACGAGTACCCCAGCGACAGCTTTGTGTTCTCGGCCTTTGGTTATGCCCTACATATCCGGGACGAGCTGGTGGCCGGGGCCTTTGCCAGCCTGCCGGAGCAGGAGCAGCAGATTTTAATTCTGCGCTTCGTTGCGGCTATGGCGGACGGCGAGATCGGCGGCCTTGTGGGGATGTCCCGCAGCGCCGTCCAGCGCCACCGCACAAAGACTTTGAACGAATTGCGGCAGAGATTGGAGGATAACGGAGGGAGGAACGCGAAATGAAGAAGCCCACATTCCACGGCAGGATGCTTCTGCCCCTGTCTGTCTTTGCAGAGGCCCGCACCGGTGATCCGCTGGCAATGGAGCGCATCTTGCGGTACTATGACGGCTACATAAACAAGCTGTGTACCCGGACGCTCTACGAGCTGGACGGTACGCCTCATGTGCGGGTGGACGAGTACATGAAACACCGCTTGCAAAACAAGCTGATCCGGGCCATCCTAAAGGACAGCCTATGAGAAAACGCCGGGCGCAGGGCCAGCAGGAGCAGGCCGCGTCCGGCGCTTTCTCATGGGTTGTTTTCTACGCATTTAGAAGCCTGTTCTGGCGGGGATTGGATAATCTGTCCCGCCTGCCCGCCGACCATGTCCCAAAAGCCTTGCTATGGCTGGACTTTCACCGCCCTAAATGCGTAGACAGGAGGTATTTCAACCGGGCCATCCCCGGCTACCACAATAAAATTTGAATTTGAAAGCACAGACGGAAACGCCTTTTCCATATCTTCACGCTATGTCACCTCTTTTCCGGCCTGTTTTTGCGTACTTTTGCAACGGCCTTGCGTGCATTATACGGAATTGTTCGTCGGATTTGTAGGACGCTCATTTTCCGGCGCATCCGCACCGCGTCCAGAGGGATGACGGCGGCCTTAAACTACCATAGACATATTGAAAATATCTTTTACAAATAGCAAGAAATATGTTATACTGAAAAGCAGATTTTCGAGGAAGGCGGTGAGTAGATGGCGGGAAAAAGCAAATACACTTTTGAGAGCAAAATCCATGTGTACCGAGCAACCAAGCGAATGACCCAGCAGGAACTTGCCGATTTAGTCGGTGTGTCCCGCCAAACCATTATGCAGCTTGAAAGAAACCGTTATAACCCATCTATGCTTTTGGCATATAGCATTGCGAAAGTATTTGATGTAACGATTGAAGATTTGTTTGAGTTTCGGGAGGGAGAATAATGCAGAATTTTCTTGAACTATTATTCGATAGTCAAATTGCTCTAAGAGGTAATGTCATATTGGGATGTATATTATTAGCTATTTTCATTTTCTATTTTTTCTCTAAAGAAGGCCGTGATGAACGGGGACGAAAAATTATTGCAATCGCGGCTCTATGTTCATTTGTAACGCTTTTTGTTGTTCTTAATATGATACCTTTTTTTGTTACATGGATGATGGATAATGAAATTCGCCTTGCCAATGTAATACAATCCGCTTATACGATAGTTCTTTTAGTCGCGGATATAGCTATATTGATCGTGCGAAAACTGAAATTAAACTAAGAATTGAAACGCACACCCATAAAATCGGATTATTGGGCGTGCGTTTTATTCCTTGCTTAAAGTATGAAATACTTGACATACGGAAAGAAATATGATATATTTTGGGTATGGCATGAAAGGCCAATCACGATTTTTGTTCAAGGAAAGGAGCGCACAAAATGGCTAAAGAGCGATTTGTAGAAACCTACTCACAAGGAGTAACCAATGTACGGAAAATCATCGTTGATACGGAAACCGGCGTGAATTACCTGCTGATTTCTTCCAATATGACAACTGGCTGCGGCATAGCCGTTCTTGTTGATAAAGATGGGAAGCCCATTGTTACACCTATTGACGCGGAAAATCAGTAATTTCAAAGAGGGTTGACGGTCATGGGGCGACAGCAAGGAGTGCTGCCGCCCCATGTGATTATAAATGCAACTCGTCTGCCATCAACGGCCTGTGTTGAGAAAAGGATTTGTTATCCTGCCTAACCCTAAAAAGTGCCGGGTGCGGCGGCCTGCTGGCCCTGCGCCCGGTACTTTTTGTAATTGAAGATACTACCAACCTGCCCCGCCTGACGGGGAAAGAAAAAAACCGTTGTCGGGCAGGTTGCTTTCGTGCGCTCATTCTATGTTTCTATCCAGCGGCGGTTTTGAACAAATTAAGGCCGCCGTTCTCTTTGCCCCTCAAACTGACGACGCCCTGACGCTGGCGAGATCGGCGGCTTACGGAGGGAGCCGCCATGAAGCAAAGAGCGTTTCGACAAATTAAGACAGTCTATGCACTGTCAAAAAAAGCCCGTCCCCAACTATGGGGACAAGCGGCCATGAGTATGCACTATACCATGTAAATCAACTGCATATCACTTCTTCTTTCGCCCGGTGGGTCTGCGACCTGCCGGGCGAAATTTGTTGTTTCCTGCGGCCCGCGCCACCGGCCAAAACTTTTTCAAGAAATTTCCCAAAAAGTGGCGTTTACCGGGTAGCTGGCGGCCTTTCATTTGTATCTTTGGCGGAAAGGGAGAGAACCACCGAAATCCCCCATAGAAAGGGGGTGAAAAGATGGAAACGATCCCCCGCAATGACTTTGATACGCGGAACCGCTATGACGCTTTCTGCAAGGCGGTACTCCGCAACGAGGCCAAAAACTACCTGTCGGAGATGGCGCGGCACCGCGACCGTGAAAAGTCGCTGGAAGCCCTGACCCAGCAGGAATTGGACAAGCTCTCCACCGTGGATCATTACCCCAGCGACAGCTACGTTTTTTCGTCGCATGGATATGACTTGCGGATCGACAACGAGCTTGTGGCCGAGGCTTTCGCCAGCTTGCCGGAACAGGAACAAAGCATTTTGATTTTGCACTGTGTTCTGGATATGGCAGACGGAGAAATCGGCAGCCTCATGGGAATGTCCCGCAGCGCCGTACAGCGCCACAGGACAAGTACCCTGAAACAGTTACGCGTGAAACTGATGGCGTTAATGCCGGGAGGGAGGTAAACGCGGATGAAGCAACCCACATTCAACGGCAAGGAGCTTCTTCCCCTTTCGGTGATGGAAGCTGCCCACGCTGGGGACGCAATGGCTATGGAACGAGTGCTGCGGTATTATGAGGGCTACATAAACAAGCTCTGCACCCGCACCTTGTACGACAGCAACGGCTTCCCTTATGTGTGCGTGGACGAGTACATGAAGCGCCGTCTGGAAATTAAGCTCATTCATTCCATCGTCGTTGCTTTAGAGTAACGGCACGGCTCCGGAAACGGAAATGTCTTTATTCTTCCTTTCCATGTTTCCGCTGACCCGGTGGCCGCTGGGTGTACCTTGACAAAAATGCCCGCAAGAGAACGGCGACGCATCATAGGGCAAAACGGACACTTTCCGTCTGTGCCGAGCCAAACGGCGGATGCGCCAAGAGGCTTTTCCCTACGGGAAAAGCGGAGCGAGCAACACCGCGCCGGAAAGCAAGTGTGGCAGCTTGCGGGCGACGACACACAGGCGGGCGATACTCCCTTATAGCCACAGTCCGAGCGTTAAAAGCGTCGCAGGCGATGGGTAGGGCCGCGTGAGAACCACGCGGGGGTGAAAGTCCCGTGGAGCTGCGCCAGCAGCCGTCCGTTATGGCCTATATTAAATGGCAACCTATTATTTTGGAAAACCGCTGTAAACTGTCTTTTTCAGGTACACAGTTTAGGAGGTTTGACCTATGGAATATGGTTTAGGGAAATTGGAAGAAATGAGCCGTATGGAATATGGGGCTGCGAACAAGGACGAACTGGTGGACATCGAAACCGTCCACATTGACCCTGACCTGCCCCCGGCTGAACGGCTATTGAATTATTTGGAACAGATTAAAAATCCGTACTGCTTCCGCTGTGGCGATACGGCGGTGCGGATCAGTTTTGCCGCTGATGGCGACAATCTGCAAAATATCCTGAAAAGGCACTTTGCAAGCGTAAAAGTAGGCTGATTTTTTCTTGTAACTATGGTATAATGATGCTGTGGTTATAGGGGATTGGAGGACAGTATGCCACGGAGAAAACAAAATCCACAATCCCTGAAACAGACAGTTAGCACAGCGATTAAAAAAATAGTTTGGAGGGTTGCAATCTATATCAGGCTTTCCAAGGACGACGGCAACGACGAAAGTTATAGCGTCAAGAACCAGAGGGAACGCCTGAACGACACATTAGAACAGCTCATGCTTGACGAGGACGGTATTGAATTTGTCGGTTATTATATCGACGATGGATTTACCGGAGTTGACAGCGACCGCGACGATTTCCAGCGGCTTTTGACGGATATTCACAATGGGAAAGTAAATTGTGTGCTTGTCAAAGACCTGTCCCGCCTCTCCCGTAATGATTGGGAATGTAAGTATTACCTGCAAATGCTCTTTGTGAAAATGAATGTCCGCTTTATCTCTTTGGAACTGCCGAAGCTGGACAGCTTCAAACGGCCCGAAGGAGTTTACGAGCTGGATGTTTCTTTCCAGAGTATGTATAACGAAAACCATTGCCGGGAAACTTCCATCAAAGTGCGGGGAACCTTAGACAAGAAACGCGAAAAGGGCCAGTTTATCGGAGCCTTTGCCCCATACGGGTATCTGAAAGACCCGGAGGACTACCATCACTTAGTTGTCAATCCAGAAACCGCCCCTGTCGTCAAAGACATTTTCCGCTGGTACATGGAGGGGATGTCAAAATCAGCAATCACAAAAGAACTGATTAGATTGGGTATTTCCAGCCCCTATGAGTACAAAAGGCAGCATGGAATGAAGTGCTTCAATCCACAGGCCGTAAAGAAAGGCGGTGTCGTCTATTGGTCTACCCGAACCGTAGACCAGATTTTGCACAATCCCACTTACATAGGGGATATGGTGCAGGGACGGCATAAGGTGACAAGCTACAAAATCCACGACATCATCCCCGTTGATGAAGCAGATTGGTTTTGGGTGGAAGGAACGCATGAAGCGATCATTGACGCCGATACCTTTCAAAAGGTACAGGATTTAATGAGCCGCAACACCCGCGTTTCTCCAAAGCGCAATAACCTGTATCTGTTTTCCGGCTTTCTCCGCTGCGCCGATTGTGGCCGGGGTATGGTACGGAACAGCGCACACGGCTATACTTATTATAGCTGCCGTACCTATCGGACACTATCAAAGGATTTATGCACCGGCGGGAGCCACAACATCAAAGAGGACATTATCGCAGAAGCGGCCCTGAAAGCCATTCAAGCCCAGATTGCCCTTGTGGAGAACATGGCGGAAGTGATTAAGGAAATCAATTCTGCCCCGACCCGTATCAGCCGGACGATCTTCATTGATAATCTTCTGAAAGACAAGGAACGGGAATTGCAGAAAACAGCCGGTATTTCCGACAGCCTGTATATGGACTGGAAGAACGGCGACATTACCCGCGAAGAATATCACCGAATGAAAGCCCGGTTCCAGACGGAAGCTGAACAGCTCAAAAAAGCGATTGCAAACCTGCAAGAAGAACGCAAAGAGTATGAAAAGGAAGTCACGACCGACGACCCTTACCTGACCACTTTCCTAAAATATAAGAACATCAAGGAACTGGACAGGAATATCGTGGTTGACCTGATCGACGTGATTTACATTCATGCTGACAAAGGCGTTGAAATCCACTTCAAATTTCAAGACCAGCATAAACGCCTGA
Organism: Subdoligranulum sp. DSM 23681; assembly: GCF_057005535.1. Taxonomy (NCBI): domain Bacteria; kingdom Bacillati; phylum Bacillota; class Clostridia; order Eubacteriales; family Oscillospiraceae; genus Subdoligranulum; species Subdoligranulum sp. DSM 23681. Next base: position 1,990,019 of record NZ_CM168050.1, read on the forward strand.
TGGAGTTTATCGACAACAACCTTGCCGCCGCACGGCGGTCAAAAATTAAAGCCGTCTGATTGGCGGCCTGCGGTTTTCTAATCTTTTTATTTCCCTTTTGTGTATAAATACATGAAGCGGTGGCCTCATCCAGCAACACGATGGGCGCATCCTTGAGCAACGCCCGGGCGATGGAGATGCGCTGCCGCTCGCCGCCGGAGAGCTTGGCGCCGTTTTCTCCGATGGGCGTCTGATAGCCCTGTGGCAGTTTACTGACAAACTCCTCGCAGTTGGCGGCCCTGGCCGCAGCCATCACCTCCGCGTCGGAGGCACCTCGCCTGCCCAGGCGGATATTCTCCATCACCGTGTCGTCAAACAGCACCACATCCTGAAAAACCATGGAGTAATCGGTCAGCAGCACCTCCGGGTCCACCGTGGCGATATCCACCCCGCCCACTTTAATCGTACCCCCGGTGATATCCCACAGGCGGGCGGCCAGCCGGGCGCAGGTGCTTTTGCCGGAGCCGGAGGGCCCCACCAGCGCAGTGATCTCGCCTTCTTTGGCGGTAAAGCTGACATCATGCAGGACGGCGTCTTTATCATAGGCGAACTCCACATGGTCAAAGACAATGTCGTGTCCCTTGGGCCGGAAGGTTTCCGCCCCTTCGGCGATGGGCGTGTCGAACAGAGCGTTCATCCGGTCTGCCGACACCTGGGAGACAAACAGCTCGGCGATCAGTGCCAGGCTCTGATCGAAGGGCGCATAGATCCGGGTGATGACCATCAGGAACAGAAACAGCAGCATGAAGTCGATCTGTCCGGACAAAATCAGCCCCGCGCCCACAAGGATCGTGGTGGCCACACCCAGCCGCATGATGACGCTGGCCCCGTTGACAAACAGGCCGGTGACCAGTTCGCCGCGGATCATGATCTGTTCATGCTCGTCGATCTTCCGGTACAGTCCGGCAAGGTAACGCTCCTCCTGATTGGTGGCACGGATCTCCCGCACATTTTCCAGCGCCTCCTGCATCCCGTCCGAGACCCGCACAGCGGCGCGCTTGGTCCGCTCCGCCTGACGCTCAGTGAGCTTCCGGCTCCCAAACAGCAGGCCGAAGGCCACCGGCACCCCCCAGAGGCAGGCAAGGGCCAGCCGCCAGTCATACCAGAGCAGGCACACCGCGATCACGGCGGTGGATATATAGGAGCCGTACAAGTAGCCCAGCACATGGCTCCAGACATGCTCCATGCGGTTGACATCGCCCATCAGGGTCTCCGTCAGGTCGGCCAGATCCCGCTTGCCGAAAAAGCCGAGAGGCAGCTTGCGAAGCCGCTCCGCCAGACGCAGGCGGGTGGCCTTGACCTCACCGTACACCAGGCCGTAGGTGGCCTTGTACTGCTGGAGATGCGTGAGAAAGGAGAGAAGTACAAATATCACGAGGCCAGCCAGCACCGGCAAAGCCGCAGGCAGGACACCGCCGGCCAAAGTTTCCATCAGGCCGGACATCACAAGGTACAAAATGCTGACTCCGCCCATGACTACCAGATTGACGATTACCGTCCAGAAGGTTCCCTTTTTGGTGTTCTGTACACCCTGATCCGTCAGGGCATATTTCCGTTGAAAGCTTGCTCCGAACATTACCGTTCCTCCTTGCCACTTTCCATTTTCCACTGGATTGCCCGATTGTAGTCGGCCCACATCCGTGTGTACAATCCTCCTGCCGCGATCAGTTCCTCATGGGTGCCTTGCTCCGTCACCCTGCCGCCCTCCAGAACCAGGATCTTGTCCGCGCCCACCACCGTGGAGAGCCGATGGGCGATCATGATGACGGTGCGGTCCTTTGTCAGCCGTGCGAAGGCTTTCTGAATCAGCGCCTCATTTTCCGGGTCGGCAAAGGCCGTGGCCTCATCCAGCACTACGATAGGTGCGTCCTTCAAAATGGCCCGGGCCAGGGCGATGCGCTGGGCCTCGCCGCCGGAGAGATAGGTTCCCTCGGTGCCGATCACGGTGTCCAGTCCCTGGGGCAGCTTTTCCAGAATGTCGCCGCACTGGGCGGCCTCCAGGGCGGCCAGCACCTGCTCCCGGCTGGCGTCGGGCCGGGCGGCCCGAACATTTTCCAGAATGCTGGCTTTGAACAGCCGGTTGTTCTGGAACACGAAAGCCACCTGCTCCATCAGAACATGGGGATCGAGCTGGCGCACATCCACGCCGCCCACCTCTACCGTGCCAGTATCCGCATCCCAGAACCGGGGGATCAGGCTGGCGGCAGTGGTCTTGCCGCCGCCCGAAGGCCCCACCAGCGCCACCGTCTCTCCGGGCTCGGCGGTGAAGGAGACATGGGACAGGGCGGGGGACTGCGCGCCGTCGTAGGTAAAACTCACATCCCGGAAAACCACCCGATTGTCCTTGGGCGTCTGGGGATGCTCCGGTACCGCCAGTGTCGGCGCGTCCATGACCGGCTGGATGCGGCCCAGAGCGGTGTCGGCCAACATCATGCCGGAGGCCGCAAACATGATTTTGGCCAGCGCGGTGGAAATGATAGCGGAGAACACGGCGTAAAAAGCAAAGTTCGTTACAAATCCCGCATAATCACCGGAAGCCAGCGCACCGGGAGCCAGGAACAGCACCACCGGCACCAGAAACAGAAAGGCACCCTCGGTGAATGTCAGGTTGATGGACTGGGGCACACGGCACACATCGCCCTGATAGTGCTCCGCCTTGGCGCTGTAGTCCTCGATGGCCTGCTGAAAGGCCTTGAAGGAGTAGACGGTCTGCTGAAAGATCTTGACCACCGGAATGCCGCGCACATACTCCGTGCCGGATTTGGTCATGCGGTCCTGAGCCGCCTGGTATTCCGCCATCAGTGCGGCATTCTTGCCGCCCATCATGCTGCACATGGCGAGGATGGAAATCACCGCCGCCAGCAGGCAGGCCGCGCCCATGCGCCAGTCAAACACAAACATCAGCACCAGCATGGCGAGAAACAATGTAATCGTGCCTACAATGTCCGCCAGATTGTGGGCCAGCAGCGTTTCCGTGTCGGCGGCCGCCGCATCCAGCCGGCTGCGGATCAGACCGGAGGCGTTGGCGTCAAAGTAGCCCAGAGGCGCCTGCATCACATGGGCCATGCCCTGCTTGCGGATGTTGGCCGCCGTGCGGAACGCCGCCAGATGAGTACACATCAGGCCCAGAAAGTAGATGAGGATACCGCCCACCGCAAAAGCGAAGGCGATCCAACCGTAGTCCGTCACGCTCCGGGCCTGCGTCCAGTCCGGCGCCACGGCAATCAGATCCCGTGCCGCCAGCCAGATGCAGAGGTACGGGATCATGCTGCACACCATGGACACCGCCGACAGCCCCAGCCCCAGAAAGGTGAGCCGCCGGTGGCTGCCTGCATATCCCAGCAGGACAGACAGCGCGTTTTGCTTCTTTTGCTTCACAAATACTCCTCCTTTTAAGGTTAGCGATCGCTAACCTGTTGTGTAAAAAGAAAGGGGGCAAGCCCCGATCTTACGAAAAAGATTGGCGGTACGTTACTGGCCGATCAGCTTCAGCCATCCGGCGGTGTAGAAATCCCGCAGCTGATCCACATAGCGCATGGCCTGCTCCTTGGGCATGTCGTGGACGACGATCTCAAAGATGCCGTTGAACATCCCGCTGGCGATGATGTGACACAGCTGTGCATCCAGCTGGGGGCATTCATGCCCCAGACGGTGCAGCACCTCCAGGTATTGGAGGGTGTATTCCACTTCGACCTCCACCATATTGTGAACAAAATGCTCGTAGCTGGTGCCCTCGGCCTTGCACAGCAGCAGCTTCACCGGCTCCCGGTGGTCGCAGATGTAGTCCACCATCCAATGGACGCACTGGCTGGACTCCAGCCCCATATGTTCCGGCTGCTCCTTCTCGGGCATCTCGGCAAAGGTAGTCTGAGCCTCCATGAACCGGCCCATCAGCGCGGCGGCGTGGGGCTCCACGATGGAGGCAAAGAGCGCCTCTTTGCTGGAAAAATAGCCGTAAAATGCGCCGGTGGTGACGCCGGCCTGTTTCACAATCTGCCGCAGGGAGGCACCCTGAAAGCCTTTCTCTGAAAACTCCTCCATGGCGGCCTGCTGGATCTTTTCCAGCGTGGCAGTCGTTTTCTCTTCCATAAGCGCACCTCATATAACGGTGTTATATATAACACTGTTATAATAGAGCCCGTGGGATGATTTGTCAAGGGGAAACGGCCGCCTCCGTGCAAAAGCCGACTGGAAAACACCGGCCAACTTTTGGCGAAGGCATCATTCGGCTGCCAGATGGACCATCTTGACCATCCAAAACTGGTCCGAAACTGACATACTGATCTTGGTGGACAGTTTCAATCCGGTTCGGGGGAGATGGTGGTAATAAGGCTCCTCAGCCAGCACCCTGACCCCACTGCCGATTTTTCCGGCCAGCACCGATGCGGAATCCACATAGAAAAACATCTGAGCATCCCCGTGGCCCACCTGTTTCATGTATTTCTTTCGCATCATGGCCATGCCGCTTTTACTCACGGAGTCAAAGATGATTTCGATTTCTCCAAACCCCGTGAGCATTCGCAGGAGTCCGACAACCTTGCTTTCCTCAAAATAGTGGAACAGACCGCCAGCTGTGACCAGGATGGGAGTCTCAGGCACATCCGCACGGATCTGCCTGATCCAGTCCCCGGCAAAGGCATCCCCGGCGAGGTAAGTCTCCCGCTCCGGCTCCGGCAGCAGCTCTCGCCGGTACTCCACCACATGTGGCAGATCCACGGCATACCAGTGCGACTTTCCATTGTCGCAGCGGTAATAGACCGTCTCCAGGCCACAGCCGAGCTGGACGATCACACCGTCCGGCCTGCGCTCCAGAAAGGCCCGGATGATCCGGTCCATATTGGCAGACCGAGCGGCGGAGGCCAGCAGGGTATACTGACTCAGGCGGCCCTGCGACAGCAACTCGGACGGCAGCTTCTCCTTCAGCTCCAGCGCCTTCCCATCGTATAAGATCTGCGGGCAGTGCTCGCTGGCATAGAGCCTGCCCAGCATGGGGATAAACAATGTGTCCTCCACAACGCCCAAGCGGGACATTTCAATTCCTCCTTCCAAGTCGCCTGCCTCAGCCCAGCGCCACATCCAGCGTCATCATAAGGGTAAAACCGACTGCAAACAGAATGGTTCCCACATTGGAGTGTTTCCCCACGGACATCTCCGGGATCAGTTCCTCTACTACCACATAGACCATCGCTCCGGCGGCAAAGCTCAGGGCGTAAGGCAGTACCGGAACCAAAATTCCCGCCAGAAGGATGGTCAGAATCGCACCTATGGGCTCCACTGCACCGGAAAGCGTCCCGTACAGAAAGGATCGGGATTTGGAGAATCCCTCCGCTTTCAGGGGCATGGATATGATCGCACCTTCTGGGAAGTTCTGAATGGCGATCCCCAGAGAAAGGGCCAGAGCCCCCGCCAGAGTGATACCGCTGTCTCCATAGAGCCACCCAGCATAGACTGCCCCGACCGCCATTCCTTCCGGAATATTGTGCAGTGCCACAGCCAGAGTCAGCATGGTCGTCTTTCCAAAATTGCTTTTGATGCCCTCGGCCTCCGCGCTGCCACGATGCAGATGCGGGATCAGCCGATCCAATCCCAGCAAGAAAAGGATGCCAACCCAGAAACCTGCAACGGCGGGGACAAAGGACCACCGCCCCATGTCCGCCGCCTGTTCCATTGCGGGCAGCAGCAGACTCCAGATGGAAGCTGCCACCATGACCCCCGCTGCAAAGCCGGTCAGGGCGCGCTGAACCAGCTCGCTCAAGTTGTTCCGCATAAAAAAGACACAGGCCGCTCCCAGCGTCGTCCCGGCAAAGGGAATCAGCAGTCCTTGCCATAGTTCAATCGGCATAATCTGCTCCAATCTAACCGCAGTGGTTTTCTGTAAAGTCTATCCGGATGCTCCGGAGGCACATAGGTCCGTCGTCCAGCAATACCAGGGCTGACGGAAATGATAGAACGCTGGATGAGGAACGCCTGTACGGAACCCATTTTGATTTCGCGCTTCTGCATAGTCCGACTTTTTAAGGGGAGGTACTCTATCTCAATTATAGTTAGCTATTGCTAACCGGTCAAGTCATTTTCTCTATTTATAAATCATTTTCCCTCTCAGTCGCTTTTCCAGATTTATGAGTACATGGAACCAATCGCTTTTTATACCCCTTCCGATCCAGCTGCAGATTGACAATACACTGCAAGTTCGATATACTTTACGTATACCCCTAATGGTATGGAGGCGACTATTGTGAGACAGTGCATGGATGCGGATAATCTGCACCGCAGACTCAAGAAAATCATTGGTCAGGTTCAGGCGATTGACCGAATGATAGATGAAGATGTCCCCTGTGAGGATGTTCTTGCTCAAATCAATGCTGCCAAATCTGCGCTTCACGGATGTGGAAAGGTGGTTTTGGAGGGGCATATTCGCCACTGTGTCCGGGATGGCATTGAGCACGGGGATGCGGATAAAACAATCGAAAGTTTTACAAAAGCTGTAGAACGATTTTCCAACATGGGTTAATACCAAATGAGGCAGCCGAAAGGCTGCTTTATTTCTTGACAAAATATACCCCCATGGGTATAATATACATATACCCCCTACCGTATGAAGGAGAGGAACAATCATGAAAGTGCTTGTCAAAAGGCTCGAATCGTTATTGGAATTGGGCGGCATCAAAAAGGATATTATCTTTTTAATTATCTCCGGAGCTGCAGTGCTGCTTAGCCTGCTGGATGTCCGTCCATTTCCTTTTGATATGGCATGGATTGCGATTATCCTGTGTGGTATTCCGATTATTTTAGAGGCGATTATTGGTCTGGTCACCTCCTTCGATATAAAGGCGGATGTGCTGGTATCATTGGCTCTGATTGCCTCTGTTGCGATTGGTGAAGATTTTGCCGCAGGTGAAGTGGCGCTTATCATGCAGCTTGGCAGCCTACTGGAGGAACTGACTGTAGCCAAAGCCCGCGCCGGGATTGAAAAGTTGGTGCATCTGACACCCCAAACGGCTCGGGTGCTGCGCAATGGAAAGGAAAACATTGTTCCTGCTGAACAGGTGCAGGTTGGAGATCTGCTCCGCGTTCTGCCGGGAGAAAGCGTGCCGGTGGATGGCAGAATCGTATCTGGGCAAACCTCGATCAATCAGGCTGTGATGACTGGTGAATCACTGCCCGTAGACAAGACAGTGGGGGACGAAGTGTCCAGCGGCACAGTGAATCAGTTCGGCGCTTTTGAGATGGAAGCCACAAAGGTGGGTGAGGACAGTTCGATTCAGCGTATGATCCGTCTGGTGCAGAGTGCAGATGCAGGAAAAGCCAAAATTGTAGGGCTTGCCGATCGTTGGGCAACCTGGATCGTTGTGATCGCCTTGAGTGCCGCAGCCATCACTTGGCTTATCACAGGGGAGATCATCCGTGCCGTAACCATTCTGGTGGTATTTTGCCCCTGCGCTCTGGTGTTGGCTACCCCTACCGCAATCATGGCCGCCATCGGAAACGCCACAAAACACGGCTTTTTGGTGCGCGAGGGGGATGCGCTGGAGCGGCTCGCAAATGTAAAAGTAATAGCCTTTGACAAAACAGGCACGCTTACATACGGGAAGCCAAAAGTCATGGATGTTGTAAGCGTATCCGATCAATATACAAAAGAACAGATCTATCGTTTGGCCGCTTCTGTTGAACTGCTGTCAGAACACCCTCTGGGCAAAGCCGTAGTAAACTGCTATAAAAGCGAATACGGTGCGGAACTGGAACCAGTGCATCATTTCCAGATGATTCCCGGCAGAGGAGTTTGCGCACAAACAGAGGCAGCAGAACTCCTGGCAGGTAATCTGGAACTTTTGAATGAACATGGCGTCTTTATGGAATCGGTTCCCACAGTGGATGAAACGATCTGCAAGGGCGGGACTATTATCTATCTTTCGGCAGACGGTATGCTTGCCGGCTATCTCACTCTCTCCGATACGCTGCGGAAAGAAAGCGCAGATATGATCCATACGCTTTTTGAACTAAATGTACAGCCGGTATTGTTGACCGGAGATCATGAGAGTGCCGCAAACGCCATTGCAGGTCAGCTGGACATTCATGAAGTACACGCCAATTGCTTACCAGAGGACAAGCTGAATTCCATTGGCGCATATCAGGAAACAGGGAAACCCGTGTGCATGATCGGGGACGGCATCAATGATGCTCCAGCCTTGAAAAAAGCAGATGTGGGCATCGCTATGGGCGGCGTTGGCAGCGACATTGCTGTAGACGCAGCAGATATTGCGCTGGTAGATGACGAAGTAAAGGAACTGCCGCATTTGGTTGCGCTTTCCAAGCGAATGATGACAACGATCAAGTGCAATCTGACATTTTCTATGACTCTTAATTTTTTGGCCATCATTCTCGCTATCAGCGGGACTTTGAACCCTGTAGTCGGAGCGTTAGTACATAATGCAGGCTCAGTACTTGTTATAGCAAACTCTGCAATTTTATTGAATTGGAAAAAAAGATAAAGCTATTTCAAATTAAAAAATATATTAATCCAAAAGAGACTCTTTACCGGTCGGACACAAAGACTCGATACACCCTCTCCTATGTCATGCGCTGGATATGGAAACCCTAAGTAGTGTATCTACCGCCGCTTCATCACCGCCCGCTCCAATCCCACCGGTTGGTGCCGGTAAAGGCAGAGGCGCGAAAGAAAAGAATGACCGGGATACATGTCCCGGTCATTCTTCGTTCCAGCCTCTTCTCGTGATTTATCCCAGAGAATATGCAAAACCAATATGGCGGCATCTTGCAATTTCATGCGACAAAGAGTATGATGTAGTTAGCAAACGCTAACCAACATTGAGGTGACCATATTTCATGGATGACAACAAGCAGTTTTGGGAGCGGTTTTCACGGCATTACACTGGCTTCATGTGCCGCTCTCGGGCGACCTATCGGCAGATCTGCAAAGCAATGCGCCCTTTTCTGAAACGGGATATGGATGTGCTGGAGTTGGCCTGTGGAACAGGTCAGCTGTCCGTCCCGCTGTCGCCGTGTGTCCGGAGTTGGGAGGCAACCGACTTTTCATCTGAGATGATCCGTCAGGCCAAAAAGCAGATTTGTTCGTCCCGGCTCCATTTCTCCGTCCAGGATGCCACCAAGCTGCCCTACGGTCCAGAGAGTTTCGATGCGGTTGTGATCTCTAATGCTCTCCATGTCATGCCGCACCCGGAAAAGGCTCTGGCGGAGGCCTGGCGGGTTCTGAAGCCGGGGGGATGGCTGTTTGCCCCCACCTTTGTCTGGGGCAAAAGCCGAAGCGCCAGACTCCGGCTCTGGTTCATGAGGCTGTCAGGCTTTCGGGTGTACCATGTCTGGACTGCCGGGGAGCTGATGGCATACCTGTCCGAGCGCGGCTATTCCATCGTTCGCCATCCGCTTCTCGGAAGTTCGTTGGCGCCGCTGTGCTGTCTGATGGCCAGGAAGATCCCGGATGAACGGACTGCGGCACGGCAGGCTACCGTCCGGTCCGCACAGCACGATGATCCAAAAGTCAAGAAGGAGTGATAGAACATGTGGAAGTACACAGTGGAAGTCAATGGAATGATGTGCGGGATGTGCGAGGCTCATGTCAATGACGCCATACGCAAAGCCTTCCCGGTCAAAAAGGTGAATTCTTCCCGCAGCAAAAACCAGACTGTGATTCTCTCTGAAACAGAGTTGGACACGGCGACTCTTATGAATGCCATTCGCAGCACGGGATATGAGGTCGGAGCGATCCAGAAGGAGCCGTACAAAAAAAGAGGATTATTTGGATGAGTTTCTTGGCGGCAGCGGTCAGAAAAGAGGCATGAACATGAACACGGCAATGCAGTCGTTTGGATATGGATTAGCAGCCTTGCTATTTTGCATCGCTATTCTTGGCGTGTGCCATAAAATCAAAAAAGCTGCCCGAAAAGCTTTGAAAAGCCAGCAGCCACATAAGAGCGATCTATCGCAAAAGTTTTGATTTATGGCACAGGATTGCTTAGTTGTGAACTTATCCCTATCAAAATAAGCGGTGGATGCGTTGTTGCATCCACCGCTTTATATGTTGCTTATCATCCTTCCCGGTGGCGTTATCCACGCGCTTGCCGGATGTTGCACTGCTGCCATTATCATTCCAGTAACTCCAGCGGCACCACGCAAAGCTAAAAAGCCGCCTTTGATCAATCTGTTCTTAATAGCCTCCTGATAAAAACATGATCGGTATCGAATGTCATTTCAACGCAGAGGACAAGCAGCCCTTTCCACAGTTTAATCGGCACAGGTTCCCCCAGTCAAATGGTTGGTATATTCTTTTTTGAGTCGCTTTAATCTCTCAAAGGATTCCGTGCTGATTGCGTGTTCGATGCGACAGGCTTCCTTTTCCGCGCTTTTGGGGTCAACACCAGCCTCCATCAGCATCGCAGAAAAGAATTGGTGCTTTTCCAGTGTGATTTCGGCGATAGAACGGCCAGCTTCTGTCAAAATCAGGAAACGACGCTCATCCATTCGCAGAAATCCTTTTGCACGCAGAGAGGCAACCGCGTGGCATACACTTGGCTTCGATACCTCCAGATGCTGTGCTACATCCACAGAACGTACCACCCCCCATTCTCCTCTGAAGGAGTAGGATAGCTTCCAGATAATCTTCCGCTGACGCACGCACTTCCAATCCCATCACTCCTTGTCCATCCGGCAACCGCTATGGTTTTGAGCCAAGTCCAGACCTTCTTTTCATGGGTAGGCTATTGTCTGAATTCAATGTAAGCAAAAGAATCCAAGTGGTTAGCAAATGCTAACCACTTGGATTCTATCATACCCCGATACTGTTATCAATATGTGTATCTCGTCCGCAACCCCTTGCCCTCTCGGCAGGGGGCGGCCTGTACCCTGAGCGCTCGGATCTCCTGTCGGCGGTGTAGCTTTCTGAAGATCAGTCCTGTGCTCCTGAGGACTCGACATCTGATGTTTTTGCCTGATTCAGGTGCGCCTGCATGGCGGCGAAGGATTTTTCGCTGATCACATGCTCGATCCTGCAGGCATCCTCTGCGGCTGTTTTTTCGTCCACGCCAAGACCCTTGAGCATTTCTGTCAGTACTGTGTGCCGGGTGTACATGGTCTCAGCAATGGCGAGACCTTTTGGCGTCAGGGTGATTGCGCCCTCTCCGTCCACCTCCACATAACCGTCTTTTTTCAGAATAGACAAGGCACGGCTGACGCTGGGCTTGGTATAGCCCATCTGTTCTCCCACGTCAATGGCCCGCACAAAGGAGTTTGTTTGCCTTAAAATATAAATGGTCTCCAAATACATCTGACCAGATTCATGGATTGCCATACAAGACCTCCATTGGATAAAGCATTTTGATTATTATAGCATAGTCCAGAAAAATGAACCAGCCTGTTTATCAGAAACGAAAATTTTCTTTGTTAAACATAGGTTCCCGCTTGACAATTGATTAGGCATGGTATATTATAGCAGAGGGTTAGATGTTGCTAACCTAATTTTTTCGCGGTCTGGTTTCCTATTGCTAACCAGACTGCGAGCAATGCGAGCAAATAATTGAATCAACTCTGAAAAGGTGATGGATATGACATTGTTGGATGCTCTGGACGGTCAGGAATATATCATCAAGCAAATCAATACGGATGATGAGGAGCTGAATGCGTTCCTTTTTTCTTTGGGTTGCTATGTGGGAGAGCCGGTGACCGTGGTGTCCCACCTCAAGGGTGGCTGCGTGGTTTCCATCAAGGATGGCCGCTATAATATCGATAACCAGCTGGCCTCAGCCGTTGAGATATAAGATCTGGAGCCTTAGTGCGCCCCGGAACCCCAGATCTAAGGTATTCATTCATGTTTATTCTGCCCGACGGTTAGCATAGGGCAACCGCTGAGTTGTGAATAAAGTACATCGCACACATAGAGAAGGAGGAAATGTCATGCGTATTGCCTTGACTGGCAACCCGAACTCCGGCAAAACCACCATGTACAACGCCCTCACCGGGCGAAATGAGAAGGTGGGCAACTGGGCCGGCGTGACGGTTGAAAAAAAGGAACACCACATTAAGAAAGCCTACTGCAGTGGAACGGAAGATTTGATCGCCGTGGATTTGCCCGGCGCCTACTCCATGTCCCCGTTCACATCGGAGGAGAGCATCACCAGTTCCTATGTAAAGCACGAACACCCCGATGCCATCATCAACATTGTGGATGCCACCAACCTGAGCCGCAGTTTGTTCTTCACCACCCAGCTGCTGGAACTGGGCATCCCCGTGGTGGTCGCCCTGAACAAGAGCGACATCAATGTCAAAAAGCAGACCACCATCGACACTGCCGCCCTCTCCGCCAAGCTGGGCTGTCCCGTGGTGGAAACCGTCTCCACCGCTGCGGAAGGGCTGAAGGCTGTGGTGGATGCCGCTGTTGCACAAAGCGGTAAAATCCAAAGAGCTCCCTATGTCCAGGGCGACATCGATCTGACTGACAAGAAGGTTGTGGAGGAGGCTGACCGCAAGCGTTTCGCCTTTGTCGATTCTCTGGTCTCCCAGGTGGAGAAGCGGAAGGTCCTGACCAAGGACAAGGGCACGGGGGACGCCATTGACGCCGTGCTGACCAACAAGTTCCTGGGCATTCCCATCTTTGCCGTGGTCATGTTCCTGGTGTTCCAGATCTCGCAGGTCTGGGTGGGTCCGCTGATTGCGGACACGCTGGTGGCCTGGATCGAGACCTTCCAGGGCTACGTCGGCGAGGTGCTGCTGGCTGACGCCAACCCTCTGCTGACCGCGCTGCTGGCCGACGGCATCATCGGCGGCGTGGGCGCCGTGGTTGGTTTCCTGCCCCTGGTGATGATCATGTATTTCCTCATCGCCCTGCTGGAGGACTGCGGCTATATGTCCCGCGTGTCCGTAGTGCTGGACCCCATCTTCAAAAAGGTTGGCCTGTCCGGTAAGTCTGTGATTCCTTTCGTCATCGGCACCGGCTGCGCCATTCCCGGCATCATGGCCAGCCGCACCATCCGCAACGAGCGGGAGCGCCGGGCCACCGCCATGCTGACCCCCTTCATGCCCTGTGGCGCCAAGATCCCCGTCATCGCCCTGTTTGCCGGCGCTTTCTTTGACGATGCCGGCTGGGTGAGCTTCCTCATGTACTTCACCGGCATCGTGCTTATTTTCCTGGGCGCCCTGCTGGTCAACAAGATCGCCGGCTACAAGAACCGCAAGTCCTTCTTTATCATCGAGCTGCCGGAGTATAAGGTACCCTCTCTCTGGTTCGCCTTCAAGGCCATGTGTGCCCGTGGCTGGGCCTACATCGTGAAGGCCGCAACTATTATTCTGCTGTGCAACACCGCTGTGCAGATCATGCAGACCTTCACCTGGAGCTTCCAGGTGGCGGAGACCGCCGACAGCTCCATTCTGGCCTCCATCGCTCATCCCTTTGCCTATCTGCTGGTGCCCGTCGTGGGCGTTCTCAGCTGGCAGCTGGCAGCCGCCGCCGTCACCGGTTTCATTGCCAAGGAAAATGTGGTGGGCACGCTGGCCGTCTGCTTTGCGGGCCTTGAGAACTTCATCGACACCGACGAGCTGGCCATGATGGAAGGTGCTGGTGCTGATGTGGCCGGTATCATTGCCATCACCAAGGTGGCCGCTCTGGCGTACCTGATGTTTAACCTGTACACACCTCCCTGCTTCGCCGCCATCGGCGCCATGCACTCTGAGATCAAGAGCCGCAAGTGGCTGTGGGGCGGTATCGGCCTCCAGCTGGGTACCGGCTACACAGTGGGCTTCCTGGTCTACCAGATTGGCACCCTGATCACCACCGGTTCCATTGGTGCCGGCTTTGTCCCCGGTCTCATCGCTGTAATTGTGTTCGCCGCAATTCTGGTGTGGTTGTGCCTGAAGGCGGATAAGGATCTGAAGCAGGAGTATGCGCTGAATGGAGCGAGAGCCTAATGATCGACTATATCGTAATTGGCATTCTTGTGGTAATCATTGCAGCCGCCGCATTCTATGTCTATAAGGCAAAGAAGAGCGGCAAGAAGTGTATCGGCTGCCCGGATGGATGCTCTTGCAGTTCCAAAAAGGCAGACCAGCATCACTGCTGCTGCAGTACCCATGAGAAATAGAAAAGATGCGGGGGCCTTCCGTTTGGATGGCCCCCGCTAATCATTTCATGCATCCATGAACTTTCCTATTGACAAACATGATGTGATATATTAAAATCAGAACACAGGTTAGCTATCGCTAACCTCCGGGAGAAATCCCGAATATTTTTTGAATATAAGTTAGCTATTGCTAACCATCTGCTTTGGGAGTGACTCACTATACAAGGAGGCGTGTTATGTCAGAGGATCTGCTGATTCGTCACTGCTCTCCCACCCTGGCGGGAATCAAGACGGGAAATCTTTTTTCCTGTGCCTGCCCCAGCCGGAAGGATCTGACGAAAGACTTGTGTCGGCTGAACAAGAAACTGGTGCCCAAGGGCATCCGCGTCCTTCCGCTTCGGGTTCGCAAAGGCCGCGCTTTGATCTACGCCTACCGGCCCAATGCACTGGAGAGCGATCTGACCGATTACCGCGCCAGAGCCTTGCTTCTCAAATACGGCTATGTGCCGGAAAACCCCAATGGCTGCGTGGTTCACCTGATCCACCGGCTCCGGAGCGAAGGGGAATTCCCCCATGAGATCGGCCTGTTTTTGAGCTATCCCCCTGAGGATGTGCTGGGCTTTATTTGCAACCGGGCGTGCAATCACAAATGCGTGGGCTGCTGGAAGGTCTACGGCGACGAGCAGGCCGCCAGAAACCTCTTTGAGAAATACGAGATGTGCAGCAAAATCTACTCCCAGCAGTGGCAGCAAGGGAAATCCATCGAGCAGCTCACCGTGGCTGGTTGATGTTTCTACCATATCAAATCCAGAAAGAAAGGTCGTTGAGTCTTATGAGTAAAGTTGCAGTTGTGTATTGGAGCGGCACGGGAAACACCGAGGCCATGGCCATGGCGGTGGCCGAAGGAGCCAAGGGCAAGGGCGCCGAGGTATCTGTGATCACCGCCGCAGAGTTTTCCCCGGAGCAGGTCAGCGAGTATTCCGCCATCGCTTTCGGCTGCCCCGCCATGGGGGCGGAGCAGCTGGAGGAGAGCGAGTTCGAGCCCATGTTCACCGCCTGTGAGGGCAGGCTGAGCGGGAAGAACATCGCTCTGTTCGGCTCCTACGGCTGGGGCGACGGCGAATGGATGCGCAGCTGGGAGTCCCGCTGCAACGACGACGGCGCCAATCTGGCCTGCGAAAGCGTGATCTGCAACGAGGCTCCGGACGATGACACTCTGGCGGCCTGCCGCGAGCTGGGCGCGTCGCTGGCCTGACAAAAGCACCGCAGAAGGCAGGAGGCGCTCGTCTCCTGCCTTCTGCCTGTATCCCCAGTCAGCATAGGCAAAACCATTTCCGAACCCAGAGAAACAGGTCGTGAGAAATCATGCTGAAAGAATATTTATCGAGCCAGGACTCCGGCACAGGCCGTTGGAGCAGCAGTATGCCAGGGGTGCAGATCTGCCGGTTTTCCCTGCCGGAGCCGGAGCAGGAACCTCTGCGGTCTGTCCCGGTGTGCGGCGCACCGCTCCAGTTTGAGGTGCTGTTCTGCCTGACCGGCCGCCTTACTGTCCGAACGTTACAAGGTACCTCCTGCACGGTGGAGGCGCCGGGGATTTTCCTGCTCTCCGACAGCTCCGCTCTCCGCTCGTGTCGGTACAGCGGAAACCTGAGCGGTGTTTTGATTGCCGTTGACGCCAAAGCCGCAAAGGAAAGCCTTGTGACGGTCTGCTCCACTTTGGGTATGAAGCTGGACACCAGGATTGTCAAGAAAAAGATGACGGCAAGAAACGGCTGCACGGCCCTGTGCAGCACACCTTGGACGCAGTCATTTTTTGAAACCGTTCGCTGTCTGACAGAACAGGAGCAGGAACGCTACTGTGTTTTCAAGTCGGTGGAACTGCTGTATCTGCTCTGCACCGAGGTATCTGAATCGAATGGCTCTCTCTCCGGCTCAGGCTGCCCAGTATCCCACAGTCTGTTGGAAGTCAAGGCATACATCCAGACGCATCTGTCTGATAAGCTTACCATTGCGTTCCTCTGCAAACAGTTTTCGCTTTCCCCGACCTTCTTGAAAGAAGGGTTCCGCCGCGCCTATGGCATGCCGATTCACAGCTTTTTGGTTCAACAGCGCCTCCGACGGGCACAAGAGCTGATCTGCACCACCCGGATGCCCATTCAGCAAATTGCGCAGGCTGTGGGGTATGAGGGGATGAGCCAGTTCAACGCAGTGTTCAAGCGGGAGTATGGCATGACTCCCGGCCAGTACAGAAAAATGTCGGAAACCGCAACTCCGCGTCCGTTTTGACAGCGACAAACACCCACGGTTTCTGCTACAATAATCAGACATTCCGAAGCATTCAGAAGGAGTGACAGCGATGAAACAGCATCGTTTTTGGGCCTGGGGCGCTGTGATCTGCATGATTATGGTCATGGTCACCGGCTACAAACGGAAATAAGGGAAAGGAAGGATCACAATGAGCGTTTATACGAAACTTGCCTGCTTTGCGGGTGGTGCGTTGTTTGGTTCTTTTGGCATCAAGCTGCTGTCCAGCAAGGACGCCAAGAAAGCCTATGTCCATGTCACGGCCGCCGGCCTGCGGATGAAGGATTCGGTCATGGGGACTGTGACCACGGTGCAGGAAAACGCCGCGGACATTCTGGCCTCCGCCAAGGAGCTGAATGAGGACCGGGCTGCGAAGGAAGCGGAGGAAGCCGCCGCTGCCAATCTGGAGAGCGAAGAAGCCTGATTGACCCAGAGGGAGCCGCCAGCGGCTCCCTCTTTTCGTGAAGGAGGAACCTATGAACGCAACCATATTGCACGAGAGCCGGGGGCGCATCCGGTTCCGGCTGCGGCAAAAACAAATGACACTCGCTCAGGCGGATCTGCTGGAGGCATGGATTCAGGGAAAATCATGGTGCCGGCAGGTCACCGTCCATGAGCGCACCTGCTGCGTCATCCTGTACTACGATGGGACTCGCCAAGCCGTGCTGAACGAAATTCGGCATTTTTCCTGGCAGGAGGCGGAGCGGACCACCGCACTGCCCGCCCACAGCAGCCGGGCGCTGAACCGGGAATTCGAGGAGAAACTGGTAACTAAGGTAGTGTGCAAAGCTGCCTGTACCCTGTTTCTCCCACCTCCATTGCGGATTGCCCGCATACTCTGGCACATGATCCCCTTTGTACGGCGGGGACTGCGCTGCCTGCTGCGCCGCCGCATCAAGGTGGAACTGCTGGATGCCCTGTCTATTTCCATTTCCGCCTGCAGAAGGGACTTTGGAACCGCCGGAATGGTCATGTTCCTGCTGGAGGTAGGTGAACTGCTGGAGGAGTGGACAAGGAAGAAATCTGTGGCGGATCTGGCCCGGTGTATGTCGCTGAATGTGGACCGGGTCTGGCTGCGCACAGCCCAAGGCGAAGTGCTGGTTCCTGTGTCCCAGATCCAGCCGGGGGATGCGGTAGTCGTCCGCGCCGGCGGCATCGTCCCCGTGGACGGGCTGGTGCTGGAGGGGGAGGTCACCGTCAATCAGGCGTCCCTCACCGGCGAATCCATCCCGGTACCCAAGCGCCCCGGAGGCGCAGTCTATGCCGGCACCGTGGTGGAGGAGGGCGAGTGTATGCTGGAGGTGAAGCAGGCCTCCGGTCAGAGCCGCTATGACCAAATCGTTCACATGATCGAGCAGTCGGAGCAGATGAAGTCGGAGGCTGAGAGCAAGGCTGCCAATCTGGCGGACAAGCTGGTGCCCTATACCTTTGCCGGGAGCCTGCTGAGTTTTGCCCTTACTCGGAATGTGACACGGGCTCTGTCGGTACTGATGGTGGACTTCTCCTGCGCACTGAAACTGGCTATGCCTCTGGCCGTCCTCTCCGCCATGCGGGAGGCGGGACGGGCCCATATCACCGTCAAGGGCGGCAAATTTCTGGAGGCCGTGGCCGCCGCCGACACCATCGTTTTCGACAAGACCGGCACCCTGACCCACGCCTGCCCCCGGGTGGCTCAGGTGGTGTCCTTCGGTGGCAAAGAGGAGGCCGAAATGCTGCGGCTGGCCGCCTGTCTGGAGGAGCACTTCCCCCATTCCATGGCCAACGCCGTGGTGGAGGAGGCCAAACGCCGGGGCCTGCGCCACGAGGAGTACCACTCCAAGGTGGAATATCTGGTGGCCCACGGCATCGCCAGCGCCGTAGATGGGGAGCGGGTCCTCATCGGCAGCGCCCACTTCGTCTTTGAGGATGAGGGCTGCGTCATTCCGGAGGGCGAACAGGATCGCTTTGACGCCCTGCCGCCGGAGTATTCTCACCTGTACCTGGCCGTAGGCGGGCAGCTGGCCGCCGTGATCTGCATCTCCGACCCGCTGCGGGAGGAGGCGGAGGAAGTCCTCTCTGCCCTCCGCACTTTGGGGATTACCAGCACCGTTATGCTCACCGGAGACAGTTACCGCACCGCCGCAGCCATTGCCGCCCAGGTGGGAGTGGATGACTTCCGCGCCGGAATCCTTCCGGCGGACAAGGCGGAGTATGTGGCACGGCTCCGCCGGGAGGGACACACCGTGTTGATGGTAGGCGACGGCATCAACGACTCACCGGCCTTGTCCGAGGCGGATGCAGGCATTGCCATCAGCGACGGCGCCGCCATTGCCCGGGAGATTGCGGACATCACCATTGCCGCCGACAGCCTCTGGGAGCTTGTAGAGCTGCGTCGGATCGCCATGGCGCTGATGGCGCGCATCCACTCCAACTATCGCTTTGTCATCGGCTTCAACGGCACCCTGATCGCTCTCGGCGTGGCCGGTGTCCTGCCGCCTGCCACCTCCGCCACGCTGCACAACCTCTCTACTCTGGGTGTCAGTCTGCGGAGTATGAGCCGGTTGACTACTCAGACACAGTCCGCTCGGGGCAACGATTCGCATAATGGATAAAAAAAGAATCCTTTCCGCTTGGTAGCTTGTGCTTTTTGCGCGGTTGCACATAGCTAACTCGATATGCTATAATTCACTACGAGATGGACTATGTGATCACACACTGCGCCCCAAACAGCATCGTGGACATACTGGGAAACGGTGGATATGTTCACGACCACCTGACCGACTTCCTGGAGGAAGTCAAAGAACGGGCCAAGTTCCACTACTGGCTGTTCGGACATTACCACGACAACAAAATCATCGACGACCGCTTCGTCCTGCTCTGGGAGCAGATGGTACAAGTGGTGTGAACAGGCCAAAGAGAAACGCAGGAGGCGCCTCCTGTGCTTCTCTTTGGCCTGTTTCTAAATAAGGCAGGTTCTGCCGGAAAGGAGAAGCCATGAACATCCGCAAAAATATCGATTATTCCGCCATGTTTGCGGCTCTGGACGCTGCGCTGAACGCTGAGCTGCCCCGGATGAAACTCTGCTGCGAACTGGGCCGCATCGTCTGCTCCAAGCCGGAGAAAGGCGCGGCTGTGGCCGCAGCCGAACACCTGCACAGCCGTTTCCCCGATGCTTCCGGCTTCTCCCCGCGCAACCTTCGCCGGATGCGGGAGTTCTATCGGATGTATGAGGACACCCCCCGAGTTGCTGACCCTGGCCATGGAAATCAGTTGGACGCAGAATGTAGTCATTTTGGAAGCAGACATGGAGCCGGATGAGCGGCGCTGGTATCTTCGTGCCGCTGGTCGTTTCGGCTGGTCAAAGGTGGAACTCCAGAGAAAAATCGATTCTGACGCCCATCTGGAAATCCAACTCGACGAATCTGAGATTCAGTGCTATACTGAGTGCGATAGCAACGAGTTGGAGTGTACGGAGCATGATCAGGATACTTTTTCTCTGCCACGGCAATATTTGCAGAAGCCCGATGGCCGAGTTTATCATGAAGGATCTGGTGAAGAAAGCCGGTCTGGAGCAGAGCATTCAAATCGAGTCGGCAGCTACCAGCACCGAGGAGATTGGCAATCCGGTGTACCCGCCGGCTCGCCGCAAGCTGTCCGAGCATGGCATCGACTGTTCTGGCAAACGAGCCCGGCAGCTCCTGAACAGCGATTACGAGAAGTACGACCTTCTGATTGGCATGGATCGGGCCAACCTGCGGAGTATGTACCGGATCTGCGGTGGCGATTTTGCCGACAAGATGCACCTGCTGATGGACTTTACCGACCGCCCCGGCGAGGTAGCCGATCCGTGGTACACCGACGATTTCGACGAGACCTGGCGGGATGTGGAGGAAGGTTGTCGGGGATTGCTCCAAAAAATAATCAGCAAAGAGGTTCGGACGAGCGGACAAGCTGGTTGTCAAGGGAGCGGAAATTAGTGTACAATGGAATTCCGAGCGAGATGACTTTATCAGCTTGACTGACATCGCCAGGCTGAAGGACAGCGACAATCCTCGCTACATTATCCAAAACTGGCTGCGGAACCGGAATACGATTGAGTTCCTGGGTGTTTGGGAATCTCTATACAACCCGTCTTTTAACCGTGTCGAATTCGATGCGTTTAGGAATCAGGCCGAGCGGCTGGCAAAGCTCAATGCCATCGCCATCAGCCAGATGGAAATCTTGATACAGGATCACCACATCGAAGCTCTGGAGGCTCATAGCGGAGAACTATCTCCTATGGAGTAAAAAATAATAGGCAGGACGCTTGCGAACGGGCGAAGGCCGTGGCATCTATAGTGTTGCGATGTTCCAAAAAGAAGCCTTGCTGGAAAGCAGGGCTTTTTTATTTGTTCAGCCTTCGGGAAAGCAGTACCCGGTGCGCCATCGGGGACGAGAACAGCACGTCCGGCCGGTCAGCGTCCCGGCCGGTTCCAACAGTCCAGTGGACTGTTGGAAAGTGCGCGGGTCCCTCTGGTGCCTGATTAGTAGGAAAGGGGGCTGGGGCCTCCCCACTGATGGTGCACCAAAGGCAGCCTTGCACAGTGTACAGGGCTGTTTTGCTTGCTGCATCCCGGGACGTTACGATCCGGTGTGCCATCGGGGACGAGAACAGCTCGGGCCTGCCGCTTGCTCCGGCGGGCAAAAAAGGTCCAGTGGACCGTTTTTAGAGCGCGGGTCTGGTGCCTGATTGGTCAGAAAAGGGGCTGCGCCATCCCCTGCGGGGCGGCTTCACGCATCACCTGCGGCTCGCGTTCAGCTCGCGGGGACTGGTCACTAAAAACGTTCCGCAGGAACGGTTTCTTAACGCTCCCACTGATGACGCACACAAAAAAGTCTTATGGAATTCTGTGACTTTATCCTTTTCGACAAAGAAAAAAACAGCTTTACACCGTGTGTAGAGCTGCTTTTTAATTACGATAATCCGAAAGCAAAGCCGGTGCGGTCGGGCTTCCGTCTACCTCAATGGGACCAGATGTTGTTTTCCAGATCCCGCAGACGGGCTTTGTAGTCTTCCACCATCTTGTCCGCGTTTTCTACATCGGGAAAGGTGAGAAGATAGTCGTCCCCTGCGGTGTGGAATCCAACCACCCCGGCCAGACCTGCCATTTCGGCCACCTTGACCAGGGTATGAAAGTCATACTCCATGGAACTGATCAGCACATTCATGGATAAGCACTCCCTTGCAATAAATCCTTTTATAAGGGTAGCACAGAATCCCGGCAAAGTGCAACGGGAAAAATGTTTCCAGATTTTGCGGTACGGTTCCCGGAGGAAAGAGCCTCACCGACGGTTGAAGTACTGGATCAGGATCTCCTTGATGTAGTGGTAACGGCGGGCGTAGGTGTTGTCCACCCGGATCAGCTCAAATCCGTGCTCCCGGCAGATCTGCGCTTTCTTGCGGTCCCGCTCCTGCACCACCGGGTCTTCCCGGTGTGCCTGTCCATCCAGTTCAATGGCTAGAATGGGGTCCAGGCGGCGGCCTTCCCGCTGGTACACCACAAAGTCGAACTGGTCGGTGCAGAACAGGTCGATGGCGCCGGGATTGTTCTCAAATACCTGGGCAATGGGTACTTCCCGGCGCACCACGCAGCGGCTTCCCGCCGTGAAGACGTTGTCCAGGGCGTGATTCAGATTTTCCAGAAACGCATCCTCGGTCCGGGCGCTGTAGGGTTTGATGCCCAATGCCCGGGACGCCGCCGGTTTGGGCACCACCTCCGACACGCCGCAGGTCTGCACATACCGGTACAGGTCGTACAGGTCGTCATCGGTCTGGCCGGTGTGCAGGCGTTCCAGGGCCTGGGAGCTGCACAGCAGGATCAGCTGTTCCCGGGCCCGGGAGGTGGCCACATTGATGAGCTCCTTGTTGTTTTTCAGCCACTGGTAGGTTTTGGGGCCGGTCTTGTCGGTGAGCGCCAGGGAAAACAGCACCACGTCCTTTTCGTCGCCCTGAAAGACATGCACGGTGCCGCAGCTGACGTTTTCGTAGCTGCGTTCCTTCAGCATCTCTTCAATCAGGTCGCGCTGCCTCACAAAGGGGGTGATGATGCCCACCGAAACGCCGGGATGTTCGGCCAGATACTGGTCGATGACCGCCACCTCGGCGGGAGCGGTGTTCTTTTCGCGGGTGGTGTCCTCGGGAATGTCCAGGTAGACCAGCGGCTGGGGATTCTCTCCCCGGCTGGCAATTTCCAGCTTGCCGTTGTAGTATTTCCGGTTGTTGAACCCGATGATCTTGGGATCGCAGCGGTAGTGGTAGCGCAGCAGGACCTCGTCGCTGACGGCGTCACAGGCCAGAAAACACTTGTAGATGGAATTCTGGATGTAGTCGTATTCCTCGCTCACATGGTAGCGGCGGCGCAGCAGGGCGTTGTCATGGGGGTCCAGCAGGATCACCGGCTGCAGCTGCTGGGGGTCACCCACCAGCATGAGGGATTCTCCCCGCAGGATGGGCACCAGGGACACAGCGGTGTTGCACTGGCTGGCTTCATCCATGATGACCATGTCGAACACCGGTTCCGGGGCGCCCAGGCGCTGGGCGGAAATACAGGTGGTGGCCACAAAAGGAAAGATGCGCAGGAACTTTTTCAGATTTTCGGTTTTGGACAGGTACTGGTTGAAAGCGTTGATCCGTTCCTTCCCGTCTGCCTCACTGTACACAATGTCCAGCAAATCCTTGTTCTTCGGCTCCCCCAGCCGGCGGATGTACCGGGCGGAGGTGTAGTACAGATATTTGAGAAACCCCTCGGTGTCCTGGTCCAGCAGGGCCAGGGCGTCCCCGGTGGTCACGGTCCCCCGGCTTTTGAGCTTCGCCTCCACCTGGGGCAGCTGTCCGGCCTGCAGCTCATACTGGAAATTCAGGTGGCTGCGGGCTTCCAGCAGGCGGCGGATGGTCTCCTTCCGTTCCTGCAGGTCCAGGATCTCCTCGTACCGTTCCAGCAGTTCGGTCAGGCGTCGGGCCTGCTCGGCCCGGCGGGCATGGTTGCGGTCCAGCGTCTTTTCGTAGATGGTCAGGTTCCGGCAGGCCTCATACATCTGCCGGATGTCATCCAGGGCCTTCCCCACACAGCCGCGGTTGCCCAGCCGTACCAGGGGAAAGGGGATCTTCTGGCCCCGGTAGGTCAGATTCCGCAGCTTTTCCACCACACCGTCAATGGGGTGGTTGTTGTAGGAGGCAAACAGCACGGTGCGCTCATTGAAAAAGGCGGTGGTCATGGTGTTCACGATGGTGCTGGTTTTGCCGGTACCCGGCGGGCCCTGCACATAGGCCAGGGGATAGCGCATGGCGTTGTTGATGGCCAGCAGCTGGTCCAGATTGGCCTGGTTGTTGAGCAGTGCCAGGGGAAAGGACTTGTGCCGGCGCGGCCGGACGGTCATCTGGCCGAAAAAGGCCCGGATGGGCGGGGTGGGGCCGGTGCCGTCGGCATTTTCAAACAGATCGGTGATGCCCTTGTATTCCTGTTCCAGGTCCACCAGACAATCCCGCCCGATGGCCAGCAGATAGGGCATGTCATTGACCCGGCAGCGGTTACGGCTGGTGCAGGTGATGCGGTCCTTGATGGCCTCGGCGTTGCGGTCGAAATCTTCCAGCAGGGCATAGTCGTCCGCGTCCAGAAAGCTGTGGGCGCTGATCTTGGCCCCGTCGATGGTGAACTCCCGGCAGATGACGGCGTCCTCGGCGGCCCGCAGCCGGCGGTTGGCCACGTCCAGCAGCAGCGGCCGGTACGCCAGCACATACAACCCCTGGGGTGTGTCCACGCTGAGCAGGTTCATGGCCAGCTGGCGCAGCTGCATGGGCTTGCCGTCCTTCGGGCCCTCCGGCCGGTGCTGAAACTGCCGGACAATGGCGGCAAACTGCGCATCGGTCAGGGCCATGTCCCCGGTGGCCAGCCTGTCCCCGTCCAGATACCGGATCAGGGCGTAGTCGGTCTGATAGGGGGTGTTGTCCAGCTTGTTGCACAGCGCCAGATAGTTCAGCACCCGCAGATTGGCGGCGTTGCCGAACCAGGCCTCATACCGGTGGGGATGTTTCAGGATATCCTTCACCAGGGTTTCGTTCACCGGACACCAGGACCCCTCGATCACCTCGGCCGACAGGATCCCCTCAATGCGCACCAGCAGTTCCTGCACCGTGTGCCGGCCCAGATGCAGCCCGTCCACCGTCATCTGGCCGGTGCGGGGGTTCAGCCCTTTGATGGCCAGCCAGTACCGGGTGGTCTGGCCGCTTTGGTTCCTGTATTCCACCTGCAGCCATTTTCCCTCATGGATGGCCTTGAAGATTGCCCGACAGATCCCGGTCACGGTTGCTGCCTCCTTTTCTGGATGAATCCACGGCAGGGCCGTGTTTCCTTCCATTATAGGAAATATCCCGGAATTTCACAAGGGCCGGCAGCCTGCATAAGAAGCTTTCCACACGGTTATGCAGACTGCCCATTGCCTGTGCCCGGAAAAGAGAATACACTGAAATTGCGGGAGAATCCCGGAAAAGGAAAGCCGGAACAGGCGCTCCGGCGTATACCATGCCCTGCCAAGGAGGGACCGACCATGAAAAAGACCATCCGCAAGTATCTCTGGCTGATTCTGTGCGGAGTGCTGCTGGCTGTCTGCATCGGGGTGCTGGCGGCGAAGGGAGGCGACCCCAACGCCGGGATGCTGCCCCGGGACCTGGACCGGGAATTCGAACACGGGTCCGGCTTTGTGCTGGATGACGCCACCGACTTCCAGAAAGACTCCCTGTACAAGCTGGCCAAGGTGTGGGGGTATGTGAAATACCGCCACCCCTCGGTCATTGCGGGGCAGATCAACTGGGACGCGGAACTTTTCCGGGTACTGCCCTTGGTGGTGCAGGCGGAAAGCGAGGAGGCGGTCAACGCCGTTCTGCTGGACTGGCTGAACCAGTTCCCCTTTGAGCAGGCCACCGCCGAGGCGGCCCGGCCGGAACTGGAGATGCTGGCCAGTGCCCCAGGCACCCAAAACGATATGAGCTGGATCTCCGACCGGGATTTTCTGGGCGAGGAGCTGTGCACCTGGCTGGAAAACCTGTCCCACACCCACGCGGGGGACTGGACCTACGCCTATACCGCCCAGCAAGACGGCCGGGTGGATTTCTCCAACGAAGATCCCTGGCCGGACTTTGACGGCACCGACGACGGCCTGCGGCTGCTGGGGGCCTTCCGGTTCTGGAATGCCTTCGAGTATTTCTCCCCCAACGTGGACATCACCCGCATGGACTGGGACCAGGCCCTGCGCAGCGCCATCGGCGACATGCTGGCGGCACAGGACAGGACCGGCTATGAGCGGGCGCTGGGCCTCCTCACCGCCCAGACCGGCGACAACCATGTGATGCTGGAGACCCCCAACCTGAGCCTCCTGCGCTTTTACGGCAGCTATTGCCTGCCCTGCACCTTCCTTTCCATCGACGGGGAAGTGGTGGTGAAAGCAGTGCCCGCGGACTGCACCGCCCTGCAGCCCGGGGATGTGCTGCTGGCGGTGGACGGGATGACCATGGCCGACCGCATTGCCGAACTCAGTGCGTATTTCCCCCTGCCGGAACCGGACAAGTTCGTCAACGCCCTGTTTTACCCCCTGATGAGCGCGGCGGGGGAGACCTCCCGGGTTACCCTGCGGCGGGACGGGGAGGAAATGACGGTGGAGGTGCCCAACCGGGAAAGCTATTACGGCGGCCCCGCAGACAGGGAAAGCGCCCTGATAGAGGATGGGCGCATCGGCTACATTGCCCCCGGCACCCTGCAGGAGGGGGATCTGGAACAGCTGATGGACACCTTTGCCCACACCGACGGCCTGGTGGTGAACCTGCGGCAGTATCCGTCGGTGGACATCCGCTTCCTGCTGGCCGAATACCTGAACCCCACCCCCACGGCGTTTGCCGTTCTGGAAATCCCCAGTCTGGCCGACCCGGGGCGTTTTTCCCGGATGACCTTCAGCAGCGGGGCGGGGAGCATGGCCCAGCTGGGCTTGTCCGACAGCACGGAACCCTATCCCCTGTACACCGGCAAGGTGGTGCTGCTCATGGATGAGACCAGCCAGAGTCAGGCGGAGTTCACCATCATGTCCCTGCGGCAGGCCCCCGGGGCGGTGGTGGTGGGCAGTCCCTCGGTGGGGGCGGACGGCGATGCCCTGTACATCAGCCTTCCCGGCGGATGCCGCACCCGGTTCACCACCATTGGGGTGCTGACCCCCGAAGGGAAGGAGACCCAGCGGGTGGGATTGCAGCCGGATGTGCTTTGCTATCCCACCGTGGAGGGCATCGCCGCAGGCCGGGACGAACTGCTGGAAAAGGCGGTGGAACTCATCCTGGAACGCTGAGAACAGCTGCTCTTCTTGCCCTGCAAAAAAATGTTGCAGGCCTCGTTGACAAGGGCTGTGCGGCGGCTTATACTCGAATCAAAGGGACAGAACCGGTCGGGCAGGACAGGAGGCCCGACCGGTTTTTTGTGAAAATTCCACCCAAGGAGGAAGCATATGGAACTTTGGTACCGCCAGCCTGCCCGGGTCTGGGAGGAAGCCCTGCCCTGCGGCAACGGGCGTCTGGGCTGTATGGTGTTTGGGCATCCGACGGAAGAGCGGGTGCAGCTGAACGAGGAGAGCGTCTGGAGCGGTCCGCCCATGGATCGCCTGAACCCGGACAGCAAGGCCGCGCTGCCCCAGGTGCGCCGGCTGCTGCGGGAAGGCCATGTGCACCAGGCGGAACAGCTGGCCCTGCAGGCCTTGTCCGGCACGCCGGAGAATGCCCGGGCCTACCAGACCCTGGGGGACTGGTTCCTGGACTTTGCGGACCTGGAAGAACCGGTGGAACAGTATCGCCGCGCCCTGGACCTGGACCGGGGCGTGCAGACGGTGTCCTTTGTCAGCGGCGGCACCGCCTATACCCGGGAGATCTTCTGCAGTGCGCCGGACAACGTCATCGCCCTGCGGCTGAAAGCCGAAGGGGAGGGCCGGCTGCATTTCCGCTGCCGCCTCACCCGTCCGGCGGGGCTGGACAAGGTGGGCCGGGACAAGGCCGCCATCTGGATGGAGGGCAGCACCGGCAACGGTGCCGTGACCTACTGTGCCATGCTCACCGCCGCCGAATGTGACGGCCGGGTGGGGGTGACCGGAGAGTTCCTGACGGTGGAGGACGCTGCCACAGCGGTGCTCTACCTCACCGCCGCCACCGGTTTCCGCACCCCGGACCCCCGGGCTGCCTGCGCCGGGACCCTGGCCGGTGTGCGGGAAAAGGGCTTCGGGAAAGTGGAGGCCGACCACATCGCCGACTACCGGAAATTCTACGATACCATGCACCTGTACCTGGGGGACGGCATCCGGGACGCCATCCCCACCGACGAACGCCGGCAGGCCTGTGCCGACGGGGCCTGCGACCCCGGGCTGGAAGCGCTGTACTTTGCCTACGGGCGGTATCTGCTGCTGTGTTCCAGCCGACCGGGCAGCCTGCCCGCCAACCTGCAGGGCATCTGGAACGAGGAGCTGACCCCGCCCTGGGGCGCCCGGTTCACCATCAACATCAACATCGAAATGAACTACTGGCCGGCGGGCCCCTGCGGCCTGGGCCCCTGTGAGCAGCCTCTGTTTGACCTGCTGGCCCGGTTGGACGCCGACGACACCGGCCGCCGCATGGCCCGGGAAATGTACGGCTGCCGGGGCTTTGTGGCCCACCACAACACCGATCTGTACGCCGACGCCGCGCCCCAGGACCAGTATATCCCCGCCTCCTACTGGGTCATGGGGGCCGCCTGGGCCTGCACCCACATCTGGCGGCATTATGCCTATACCCGGGACCGGGCCATGCTGGAACGGTATTATTTCATTCTGGAAGATTCCGCCCGGTTCTTTGCGGACTTCCTGGAGACTGACGAGGAAGGGTACGCGGTGACCAACCCCTCCGTCTCCCCGGAAAACACCTACATCCTGCCCGACGGCACCCACGGCTGCATGTGCATCGGTCCCACCATGGACAACCAGATCCTGCGGGACCTCTTTGACGGGTTCCTCAAGGCCAGCCGGACCCTGGGCCGGGACAATGACCTGACCCGGCAGATCGCCGGCCTGCGTGACCGGCTGCGTCCCACCCAGATCGGCCCGGACGGCCGCCTGCTGGAATGGCGCCGCCCCTGGGACGAGGCGGAACCCGGCCACCGGCACATCTCCCACCTGTATGGGCTGTACCCCGGGCAGGAGATCACCCCCGATACCCCGGACACCTTTGCCGCCGCCCGCAAGACCCTGGAGACCCGCCTTTCCTACGGCGGCGGGCACACCGGCTGGAGCCGCGCCTGGATCATCGGGCTGTGGGCCCGCCTGCGGGACGGGGAAAAGGCCCACGAGAACCTGCAGGTGCTGCTGAAGAACTCCACCTTCCCCAACCTGATGGACAGCCATCCCCGGCGGGACGGCGCCACCTTCCAGATCGACGGCAACTTCGGCGCCACCGCCGCCATGGCCGAGATGCTGGTCTACAGCGCCGAGGACAAGGCGGTGCTGCTGCCCGCCCTGCCCGCCGCCTGGGCGGACGGCCGGGTGGATGGTCTGCGCCTGCGGGGCAACGCAGGGCTGTCCATGATCTGGCAGGCCGGAACCCTGCAGCAGGCCGTGCTCACGGCGGATTCCCCCCTGCATCTGACCCTGTGCTGCCGGGACAAGACCCGCACCGTGGAACTGGCCGCAGGCCAGACCCTGCGCCTGAACGGGGAACTGGAGACCCTGTAACTCCCACTGACAAACAAAAGCCCCGTACCGTGGCGGTACGGGGCTTTTTGTTTGGCTTTCCCTCAGTGCTTGGCGGCGGATTCGGCCAGCTGCTTGCGGAAGATGGCGCGGAAGATCAGCCGGGTCAGGGGACCGGCGAACAGCAGCTGCCAGATCAGGGCGGTGGGCATGTTCAGCCCCCAGGTCTGCACCCAGGTGCCGAAGCTGGGCTCCTTGAACAGCAGGGTGGTGATCGGGCTCACCCCAGGGAACTGATGAACAGCCCCACCAGAAACACAAGATACCGCTTTGCTTTTTCCAACATCTGCATCTACTCCTTTTTTAACCACACGTCTCGTCTCGTCGGAAAAAAGAGCGCAAAAAAACAAGCCGGCAAAAACGCGGCGGGCCGCGAATTTGTCTGACTTGCAGTTTCAGAAACCAAATTTGTTGCGCTCTGAAAAATATATTTTTATTGTAACGCCGCCGTCCCGGTGCTGTCAAGGGAAAAATTGGCATCCTGACCAAAAGAAAGAGGACTTTCTTGGGCAAAGAGCGGATTGACAGAGGATTCTCTACAAATGTAGAATGAAACCAAGGAAACCTTCTACTGTTGTAGAATATACCGGAAGGGAGGCATCCCCCTATGACATCCGCACTCCGCCAGCTGTTTTTGAATTACCTGGTCCAGGGCTGTGTACTGGGCCTGGGGGCGCTGGCCCTGATGGGGGCAGCCCCCGGGCTGCTGCGGCGGTATTCGCCCCGGTGGTTCTGCCGGGTGTGGGCCGTGCTGGCTGTGCTGCTGGTGCTGCCCCTGGGCAGTCTGCCCGTCCGGCGCCCGAGCGCCCCGGTACAGCTGCATACGCCCGCAGTCTGGCAGGAACCGCTGGCTGCCCCGGCATCCCCGGTGCAGCAAGACTTACACACGATGGAAGCGGTGGAACCGGCCCCGGCACAAGCTGGCGAACCATCCGCCCCGGCGGCCCCCAAGGTTCCGTCCCTGCCCGACCCCCTGACCCTGCTGGCCGGGGTCTGGCTGGGCGGTGCAGGCCTGTTTCTGGTCTGGCAGGGGAGCGGCTACCTTGTCTGGCGGCGTCGGGCTTTGCACGCCGCTCGTCCGGCGGAGGGCAGCTGGGCCGATGCCTGGGCCCTTGCCTGTGAAGCCGTGCCCCTGGGCCGCCCGGTGCCCCTCTGGTGTACGCCTATGGTACGGGGGCCGGTCACGGCGGGACTATGGCGGCCGGTGGTGCTGGTGCCGGAGCAGGACCCCGGGCCGGCCGCCGCCGGGATGATGCTTCTCCATGAGCGCACCCACCTGCAGCGCCGGGACCTGTCCCTGAAAGCCCTGCTGCTCCTGGCCCGGGCGATCCACTGGTACAACCCGGCGGTGGGCTTTCTGACCCGGCGGGCTGTCCGGGACATGGAGGCTGCCTGTGACGCCCAGGTGGTGGCAGGGCGTGACGCGGTCTGGCGGGGGGCCTACGGCGAAGCCCTGCTGACCGCTGCCCGCATGGAAAGGACCCCGGCCCTCACCACCGGGTTTTCCTGGAATGGCCGGGCGCTGCGCTTCCGGTTTGCCCGTCTGTGGGACCGGGCACCCCGCCGCCGGGGCCGGCTGGCCCTGGCGGCCGTGGGGCTCTGCGGGGTGCTGGGGGTGGGGCTCATCGCCTGTACCCCCGCCGAGACCGAATCCACCGCCGCTGAGACCGCCCCCGCTGTTGTGTCTGCGGCCACCCCGGCGCCCACCCCCACCCCGGTGCCAGACCGCAGCGGCCGGGTGGAGCGGGACCCGGCGCTGCTCTCAGCCACCCGGACCTTGCTGGCGGCCCCGGTGCCCGGGGAGCTGGAAAAGGTTTCCTACCGGCTGTACAGCGGCACCCAGCTGGGAGACCGGGTGGACCTGGCCATGGCGGACGGGGAAGGGGGCGTCAGCTTCTGGCACAGCGAGGACCGCGGCGCCAGCTACACCCAAAGCTCCCTGGACCTGACCCCGCTGCTGGGGGACGGGCCTTTCCGGGTGGCCAACTATGAGTGCCTTGCCCCGGACACCGCCTTTCTGGTGATTGCCCGGGAAGCGGAACCTACCCCCGGATATATAACCGACGTCAACCTCTGCTTTTTGCGGAAAAACGGCGGGGACTGGCAGCTGATGAGCGAACAATCCTGTCCGGCGGACACCGACCTGGGCGGGTGGCACACCCAGCCTTTCTTCTGGATGAACGAGAATGTGGGCTTCTGGACGCCCCACACCGACTACCACGCCCTGGACCTGTGGCGGACGGTGGACGGCGGGGCCAGCTGGGAGCGGCTGGACCTTTCGGCCCTGGAATCCGCCATCCCTTATACCGATATCCCCGGCCTGCACACCTGCTGGGCGGGGGCGGACCAGGAAAATCCCGGCCCCGGGCATCTGCGGGTGCACTGCAACGCCGTGGAAGGCAACAACACCATCGACCAGCTCTTCTGGCTGGTGAGTGAGGACTACGGCGAGACCTGGCAGATCCGCCCCGACGGCGAGCAGGCCACGGCCGAAGCCACGCCCGCCGCGCTGCCTGCCCTCTGCCCGCTGTGCGGCGGCCCGGTGGAGACCCGGGCGGTGGATACCCGGGAAGGCGGTCTGGAAAAGCGCCCCTGCATCCATAAGGTGTACGGGGAGGATTATATCTACCCGAATTACACCGTATATCAGGGAATTTGTACCCAGTGCGGTGAGTGGCAGAGCGACACCTGGCAGGAGCCCAACGGCAGCCAGCGGCTGGTCTGCCACGGATACCAGTGAAAGGAGCATCAGCATGAAACAGCAGCCCAAGCGTCTGCCCGACGCGGAACTGGAAGTGATGAAAGCCCTGTGGCAGGCACAGTCCCCCCTGACCCGGGCGGAACTGGAGGCGGCTCTGGCCGCCAACGGCTGGGCGGGCACCACCCTGCTGACCCTGCTTTCCCGCCTGGAAGGCAAGGGATATGTGACCCGGGAGCGGGAAGGCCGGGGCTACCGGTACAAAGCGGCCCTGACCCGGCAGGACTACCTGCCGGTGGAGAGCCGCAGTGCCCTGGGCCGGATGTTTGCGGGCAGCGCCCGCAACCTGGTGGCGGCCATGGCCGAAAGCCACGACCTCACCGACGCCGACATCGACGAGCTGGCGGCCTACCTGGCGGAACTGAAACAGCGCCACGCCGCCGACTGAATCTTGCATAAAAAGGCCAGCCGCCCCCGCCGGAAACCCCGGCAGGGGCGGTTTTTGTTTCTGTTACAGGGCCATGGGCATGGCGCAGGTGATCTCCTCATAGTTGGGGTTCCCGGCCCAGAAATCGGCCAGGGAGAGCAGCCCGATGCGGGCCTGGGCCTGCTCCATCTCCACGGCGGTGCCGTCTTCGGCCACCGAGCTCACCGGCACATAGTTCACCGCAAAGGTGCACAGCACCTTGTCCCCCACCACGGCGGCCAGGTCCAGGGGGCGTTTCACATCTCCGGCCATGTAGGAGAGGGGCAGGGGCGTCAGGGTCCCGGTCTCCGGGTCCAGGGCGTAGCGGTCGGTGACCATCTCCGTGTGCCATCCGATGGCGTTGACCAGCAGCTTGCCGTCCAGCACCGGCATCCGGCTGTCCAGGCTCACCAGCTTTTCCTCGTCGCCGCTGCCCACCGCAAAGGGCCACTCCAGGCTGACCTGCCCGGAACTGCCGTCTGGTTTCAGCCATCCGGCGGCGCCGTTCTCTGCCATCCACAGGATGCGGTCCCCGTCCACCGCAAAGCTGCGGGCGGGGGCGGCGTCGGTCCAGCTCATCAGGTCGGTGTAGCTGCCGTCGGTGGCGTACAGCCGCAGGTGCCGGGCCCCGGCGCCGGAAGGATCGGTCAGGTCGTAGCAGACGCAGAGGATGCCCTCGTCCATCACCCCCACCATGGTGTGGTTGGTGGTGGTGAACAGCCGCTGGGCCTCGCCGCCGGTCACCGGGATCCGGTACAGCCCGCCGGACAGGGCCGGGTCCTCCGGGTCTTCCTCGGTAACGCAGAAATACACATACTCTCCGTCCCCCATGAGCAGGGTGTCCCCCACCGAGAGGTAGGCGGTGGCGCTGCCCTCATACAGCAGCTGCCGGTCGGAACCGTCCCGGGCGGTGGTGTACAAGACCGGCCAGTAATCCGGGGAACGGGCCGCCATAATAACCAGACGGTCCTCATTGAAGATCTTCACCCCGTACAGGGTCTGGCCTTCGGGCAGGCAGGCGGTGCAGGTATCGGAATTGTGGGTGCACGCCGGATCGGCGCACAGGGGCGCGGCGGTCAGGGTGGCGTAGTCCACATAGTTCAGCCGGGACAGCCCCGCGTCCAGGGAGGACCCGGCGGAGTAAAAGCCCTGGGCGTCCCCGGAATCCAGCACATGCAGCCCGGTGGAGGCAGCGGTTTCGGTGACCGTTGCCTCCTCTCCCTGGCCGGAGGTGGCTTGGGCGGTGTCGGGGGTAGTCCCGGATGGGGCGGCCCCGCAGCCGGTGAGCAGGGCGGCGGCCAGGACCAGACAGAACAGGCGTTGTTTCATGGGTGAACCCTCCTTGTGTTGATCTGCCCTTATTCTGACGCGGCCATGTGGCGAAGTTCTTTCAGAAGGTGGACTGTCCTTTCCGAAGTTCCAGATACACCCAGTCCTCCCCAGAGGTGCAGCAGACGGTGGCCCGGGCTTTGGCCGAATACAGGGCAGTGGTGTCCGGGACGTCGGTGTCCGCCGGTTCCCAGTCCCCCAGACCGTCCATCCCCAGCAGGGCCAGCCAGGTCCGCAGGCGGGTCTCGCCGTCCAGGTCCCCGCCCACCGGCAGAGAATAGGAAACATACACCCCGGTGGCCGCCTGCCGGGTCAGGTACAGTCCGGCGGTGGTGTTTTCCCCGAACCACAGCAGGCTCAGGGTCTGCTGGCTTCCGTCCGCCCCGCGGGAATATTGGTCCGGGGTCCGGGCCAGCAAGGCGTCCAGACCGGCCTTTTCCCGGTCAGAAATCACCCCCGCCTCCGCCAGCGCCGCCAGGGGTTCAGCGGCTTCGGCGCACAGTTCGGCGGGGTCCGGCTCGGGCAGCTCGGCAGGGGCGTCCGGGTCGGTGCAGGTACTGCCGGCGTGAAGCTCGTACAGCACCGGGATGGCCCGGGCGTCCTCGTCCAGGGCCCCCGCCGTCACCGGGCGGGCGGTGACCAGCTGGGTCCGGCGGGCATCCCCCAGTCGGGCCCACAGGGCCGGCCCACCCAGCAGGGCGGCGCAGACCAAAAGCGCCCCCACCGTGGGCAAAATCCCTTGTTTGTCCCGTCTCATTCCCGTCCCTCCTTCAGACAAAGCCCCACGGTGGTGCCCCGGCCCGGTTCGCTCACAAAGGTCAGGGTGCTGCCGTGGAGGCGGGCGATCTCGGCGCACAGGCTCAGCCCCAGGCCGCTGCCTCCGGCCCGACGGGCCCGACTCTTGTCCACCATGTAAAAGGGCTCGGTGATGCGGGGCAGTTCCTGGGCCGCCATACCGCAGCCGGTGTCGGAGACGGTCAGTTCCCAGCCGTCCCCCTGTCTGCGGCAGCCCAGATGCACCGCCCCGTCCTTGGGGCCGGCGTTGGCGGCGTTGAGTACCAGATTGCGCACCAGGTCCCCCAGCAGGGACCGCTGGGCCAGCACCACCGCCTGGGGGTCACAATCCGTGCAGATGGTGGCCGGAAAATCCTCCGGCAGGCTGCGGCGCACATCCCCGAACACCAGCCGCACCGCCACCGGGGCCAGGGTGATCTGCTCCTGTTCCAGGCCCAGCAATTGCAGCAGGCTGCGGCTCAGGGTCTCCAGCCGTCCGGCCTCGTGGTAGATGTAATCGGCAGCCTGCCGGCGTCGCTCGGCGGGCTGTTCTCCCATGCGCAGCAGGTCGGCGTACCCCAGAATGGAGGTCATGGGGGTCTTGAGTTCGTGGGTGAAGGCTGCCACGAACCGGCTCTGGCGGGCGGATTCCTGCCGCAGGGCTTCCATGCGGCTTTCCACCGCGTCGGCCATCTGGTTGAAATCCTGCCCCAGAGCGTCAAATTCCCGCTGCCCGCAGGGGAGCACCCGGCGGTCGTAGGCGCCTTCGGCCATGGAGCGGGCCGCCGTCTGCAGCGCCCGCAGGGGCCGGGTCATCCGGCGGGAGAAAAGGGCTGCCGCCGCCCCCGCCAGCACCAGGGCGGCGGTTTCCAGAAGAAAATACTGCCGCAGTTGCCGGTCCCGCTCGGCATACAGGGGGGCCACATCGTAGGCGCTCACCAGCCAGAGCCCGTCCAGGGACCCCTGCAAAGGGGAGGCCAGCAGCATGTAGCGGGCGCTGCCTTCGGCGGTGTAGGAAAGGCGCCGGGGACCGGCGGCGATGGCAGCCCGCTGGGCAGCGTAGCGCACCGCCGCGGGCAGGCTGGAATAGAGGGTGGTGCCCTGTTCGTCCAGCACCGAGAAGTAGAAGGGCTGGGCCCCCACGGCGCTTTGCAGCTCTGCGGCATAGTCCAGCACCGACCGGGCGGCGGCCACGGTGTCGCGGGCGCCGTCGGTGCGCAGGGCCTGTTCCAGGGCGCTGCGCTCCCGCTGGTGGAGGGCGGCGTTCTGGGTCTGGGCCCGCTGCAGGGCAAAGTCCAGGTTGCGGTCGATGGTCCACCCGCCCCCGAAGGACAGGGTCAGGCAGAGCAGCAGCAGTATGCCCAAAGTCAGTTTGCGGGAAAAGGTCATGGCGTTTCCTCCTCTTCCAGCATATAGCCCACCCGGGGCACGGTGCGGATGCGGTCGTCCCACCCCAGCTTGCGCCGCAGCCGGGACATGTGGATGTCCAGCGTGCGGTTGGAGGGCTCGGCGTCCATCCCCCACACCAGTTCCAGCAGGGCGCTGCGGTAGAGGGTGATGCCCCGGTTGTGCAACAGGGCCAGCAGCAGGTCAAATTCGTGGGGCGTCAGGGGTACCGGCACCCCGTTTTTGGCGGCGGTGCGGGCTTCCGGGTCCACCACCACGTCCCAGGCGCGGAGTTTCGTGTCCCGCCGTCCGGCGTGGCGCAGCACCCCCTCCACCCGGGCCAGCAGTTCGGGGGCGGCAAAGGGCTTGACAATGTAGTCGTAGGCCCCCAGTTTCAGCCCCCGCACCCGGTCGTCCACGGCGGTGCGGGCGGTGAGAAAGATCACCGGGGTGCCGGTGGGGCAGATATAGTCCATGAGTTCGAACCCGTCCACATCGGGCAGCATCACGTCCAGTAAGATCAGATCGAATTTCCGGGTCTCGATGAGGTCGGCGGCCTCGCTGCCGCTGTGGGCCTGCACGCAGGGCAGCCCGATCTGGGACAGGGTAATGGAGATGAGCTCCGCAATGGGGGCTTCGTCGTCCACCACAAGCACCGGGTACATGGTCATTCCTCCTTGTCGGGATAGGTACACCCAGTATGGGCGTGGGATGTTGCGGGAATCTTTCGGGCCGATAACAAAAAAGAGGGAACAGACCTGGGCAGGGTCCGTTTCCTCCTTGATGCAAATTCAGCAGATGCGGGGCAGCTGGGCGCCGGTGAGCTTGCCCAGGATCCGGCTGCCGCCCAGAGCGGTGTGCAGCACCACCTTGCCCGGGCGCCCGGTGCCCACGGTGCCGATGCGGCAGGCGCCTTCGCCCCCGGGCAGGGCCCGCAGGGCCCCCAGCACGGCCTCGGCATCGCCGGGGGCCACCACTGCCAGCATCCGGCCCTCACAGGCGGCGTACAGCGGGTCCAGGCCCAGCAGGTCGCAGGCGGCGGCCACCGGCTCGTCCACCGGGATGGCCTCTTCCTCCAGGTCGATGCACAGCCCGCTGCCCTCCACAAATTCGTTCAGGGTGGTGGCCACACCGCCCCGGGTGGGGTCCCGCAGAATGTGCACCTCCCCGGCTGCCAGGGCGGCGGCGCTCAGTTCATGCAGGGGGCGGCAGTCGCTGCGCAGGTCTCCTTCCACCGGCAGGTCTCCCCGGGCCATGAGCACTGCGGCGCCGTGGCAGCCCACGCTGCCGCTGATGAGCACCGCATCCCCCGGGCGCAGGGCCCGCCGGCCCAGACCGGGCGCCCGCAGTACCCCGATGCCTGCCGTGTTGATGTACAGCCCGTCGGCGCTGCCCCGTTCCACCACCTTTGTGTCCCCGGTGACGATCTGCACCCCCGCTTCCCGGGCGGTGCGGGCGATGGAATCCACCACCGTGCGCAGATCGTCCATGGGCAGGCCTTCCTCCAGAATCAGGGAAAGGCTCAGGTACAAGGGCTTGCCCCCGGCCATGCACAGGTCGTTGACGGTGCCGCACACCGCCAGCTTGCCGATATCTCCGCCCGGAAACTTCCAGGGGGTGACCACAAAGCTGTCGGTGGAAAACACCGGCTGACCGCCCAGGTCGGGCAGCACGGCCCCGTCTCCCAGGTCGTTGAGGGCGGCGTTGCCGAAAGCGGGCAGCAGAATCTCGTCAATGAGCTGGGCGGTGCGCACCCCGCCGCTGCCGTAATCCATGGTAATGATCGATTGCATGGGGTTCATCTCCTAAACAAAATCAGACATCGGCGGAAGGGTATTTCCAGGCCGCCGCACAGGCGCCTTCGCCGGAAACCATGCAGGGGCCCACCGGGTCCTCCGGGCGGCAGAGCCTGCCGAAGAGCGGGCACTCTTCCGGGTGCAGGAGTCCCCGGATGACCTGCCCGCACCGGCAGCCCGGGGGCTCGGTACCTGCCCGGCAGGCAAGGCTGTACCGGGCGGCGGCGTCATAGCGGGCATACTCCGGCCGCAACACAAGGCCGCTGTCCGGGATTTCCCCCAGCCCCCGCCACAGGCTGTCCGCAGGCTGAAAGACGGCGTTTACAGCGGTCCGGGCGGCGGCGTTGCCGCCGGCGGTGACCAGCCGGACATACTCGTTTTCCAAAGCCGGGGTGCCGTCGCAGACCATGCACACCATCCGCCAGACGGCGTACAGCACGTCCCCGGCCTCAAACCCGCCCACCACGGCGGGCAAGCCGTATTCCCGGGGCAGAAAGGCAAAGGCGTCCGCCCCGGTAATGGCGGCCACATGCCCGGGGCAGAGCAGGGCGTCCACCCCGCAGTCGGGGGCGTTCAGCAGAGCCCGCAGGGCAGGCTCGGTGCGCTTGAGCAGGCAGAACACCGAAAAATTGTCCAGACCGTCCCCGGCGGCATCCAGCACGCAGGCGGCGGTGCCGGGGGCGGTGGTCTCAAACCCCACCCCCAGAAACACCACCTCCCGGTCCGTGTTGGTCCGGGCCAGGTCCACCGCGTCGGCGGCGGAGTAGACGGTGCGCACATCCGCCCCTTCGGCCCGGCGGCGCAGCAGGGTATCCCCCCGCAGGCTGCCCGGTACCCGCAGCAGGTCCCCGTAGGTGGCCAGGGTCACACCGGGGCGGGCGGACAGTTCCAGGGCTGCGTCAATGTCCCCGGCGGGGGTCACGCACACCGGGCACCCGGGGCCGGAGATCAGCTCCACCCCCGGGGCCAGCAAGCTGCGCAGCCCCGCCTTGGCGATGGCCATGGTGTGGGTACCGCAGATCTCCATGATCCGAACCGGGGCACGGTCCTGGGTGCGGCGGCGGATGTCCTGTACCAGCCGCGCGGCTCCGGCGGGATTGCGGAAGGCTTTCAGCCAGGAATCCTCACAGGGCATGGATGGCCTCCTCAATGCAGGCCAGATTTTCGGCGGCCTGCTCCGGGGTGAGCTTTTCAATGGCGAAGCCCGCGTGGACCATCACATAGTCCCCCACGGCGATGTGGGGCAGAAAATCCACCCGCAGATTCTGGGTCAGTCCGGCGGCTTCCCCTACAGCGTGTTTGCCGTCTCCTTCCAGGGAGACGATCTTCAGCGGAACTGCAAGACACATGCAGCAACCCTCCTTCATATATAAAGAAACCGGTCATGTCCCGGCGGCAATGGCCAGCTGGCCCAGGGCCAGCCCTTCGTCGGAAGGGGAGACCCGTTTGTGGGTGTATACGGTGTACCCGGCCTCTTCCAAAAGGGCGGTCACCCCTTCCAGCAGGGCCCGGTTGAGAAACACCCCGCCCGAAAGCACCACCGGCAGCCTGTCCGGGTTCAGGATCCGGCACTGGTCCAGGGCCATGCGGCACAGGGCCTGCTGGAACCCGGCGGCCAGTCCGGCAGCCCCGGCCCCGGCGTTTTTGCGCTGCCACAGGGCGCGGATCAGGGGCCGGGTGTCGAAAAAGCGCACCCCGTTTTCCTCGTAGAAGGCGGGGGTGTATACCTCCTCGGGGGCAGCGCCCTCGGCCAACGCTTCCAGCAAGGCGGGGGCCTGACCGTCGTACCCGGCCCGGGTGCAGCCGGTGAGCAGGGCATACACCCCGTCAAACAGCCGCCCCATGCCGGAGGACCGGGGGCAGCGCAGGCCGCTGTCCAGCAGCGCCGCCACGGCTTCCCGGCGGGCAAAATCGGGGGCAAAGGCGGGACATCCGGCATCCCTGGCCAGAGCCAGGGCGGTGCGGCCGATCTGAGCGGTGCACACATCCCCGCCCGCCAGAGGGATGGGCCGGACCGACCCCACCCGGCGGTAAGAACGGAAATCGCCCACAAGGCATTCCCCGCCCCAGACGGTCCCGTCCTCCCCCAGGCCGGTGCCGTCCCAGACCAGACCAAACACCGGCCCGATCAGCCGGTTGTCCGCCATGCAGGCGGCCATGTGGGCCCAGTGGTGCTGCACCTGCCGCAGGGGCAGGCCCCGTTCCCGGGCCATCTCCCGGGCCTCCCGGGTGGAGGCATAGTCCGGGTGCAGGTCGCACACCAGGGCCCGGGTCATCAGCCCGAACAGGTCCAGGGTGGTGCGCAGGGCGGTGCGGTAGTGGTCCAGCGTCTCGGCGTTTTTCAGATCGCCGATGTACTGGCTCACAAAGGCGTGACGGCCCCGTCCGGCGGCAAAGGCGCCTTTCTGTTCCGCCCCGAAGGCCAGAATCCCGGTGGCGTCCCGGTCCAGCAGGATGGGCTGGGGGGCGTACCCCCGGCTGCGGCGGAAAAAGACCGGGGCACCCCGCCAGACCATGGCCAGGGAATCGTCGCACCGGTTGGCGATGGGCCGGTCGTGGAGCAGAAACCCGTCCGCCACCCCCTGCAGCACGTCCACGGCCTCCTCATTGTCGGTGAGCACCGGGCAGCCCGTTCGGTTGGCGCTGGTCATGACCACCAGGTCCGGCCCGCCGGAATGTCCGTCCAGCAGCAGGATGTGCAGGGGGGTATAGGGCAGCATGACCCCCAGCCGGGTGGTGGCGCTGAGCCAGCTTTGCCCGGTGGGGTCCTTTTTGTCCAGCAGCAGGATGGGCCGGCGGGGACTTTGCAGCAGGGCGGCCTCGTCCCCGGTGATCCTGCACAGCCGTCCGGCGGCGGAAAGGTCCCGGGCCATCAGGGCCAGGGGCTTGTCCGGCCGCTGCTTGCGGCGGCGCAGGCGGGCCACCGCGTCGGGGTTGTCCGCCCGACAGGCCAGGTGGATGCCTCCGGTGCCCTTCACCGCCACGATCTGTCCGGCGGCCAGGGCCTGCTGGGCCAGGGCAAGGGGGTCCCCGTCCTGCACAGCTCCCCGGGCATCCCGGTACTCAGCCCGGGGCCCGCATACCGGGCAGCAGTTGGGCTGGGCGTGGTAGCGGCGGCTGGTGATGTCGGCGTATTCGGCGGCGCAGTCGGGGCACATGGCAAAACTGGCCATGGTGGTGGCGGGGCGGTCGTAGGGCAGGCGGCGGATGATGGAAAACCGGGGCCCGCAGTCGGTACAATTTATAAAAGGATACCGGTACCGCCGTCCCTGCGGGTCGTTCATCTCGGTCAGACAGGCGCCGCAGGGGGCCAGGTCGGGGGAGATGAGGGTGGCCGCCGCCCCCTGGCGGCTGGGCAGGATGGCAAAGCCGGTCTCCCCGGTGGGGGCCAGCTCTTCGGTGCGGATCTCCTCGATCACCGCCAGAGGCGGCGGGGCGGTGCGCAGGGTATGCAGAAAGTCGTCCAGGGCCGGGGCGGAGCCTTCCAGCTCCAGATCCAGGCCGGCGGCGGTGTTGCGGGCCCAGCCGTTCAGGCCCAGGCGGGCGGCCTGCCGGTGGACGAAGGGGCGGAACCCCACCCCCTGGACGATGCCCTCAATGAGAAACCGCCGCCGTGTCATGCGTCGGCAGCCAGGGCTTCCCGGATCTTGCCGGCCAGATGGGCGGCAAGATCCTCCACCCCGTCCCCGGTGCGGCTGGACACCCGGAACAGCGGGCCTTCCGGGTTCACCCCCTTGTAGTCGGCGGCGGCCCGGTCCACATTGAAATCAAAGTAGGGGAGCATATCACACTTGTTCAGCACCAGGCAGGAGGTATCGGTGAACATCAGGGGATACTTGGCCACCTTGTCGTCCCCTTCGGGGATGCTCAGCACGGTGATGCGCAGATTCTCCCCGATATCAAACTCCGCCGGACAGACCAGGTTGCCGATGTTCTCCACAAACAGCACATCCAGGCTGTCCAGGTCAAAGTCGGGCAGGATGTGCTGGATGCTCATGGCCTCGATGTGGCAGGCGCCGTCGGTGTTCAGCTGCACCGCCGGGATCTTCAGCGCCGCGATCTTCTCGGCGTCGATCTGCCCGGTGATGTCCCCCTCAATGACCCCGATGGCAAACTCTTCCCGCAGTTTGGCAATCAGGGCGGTGATCAGGCTGGTCTTGCCGGCACCCGGGCTGCCCATGACGTTGATCAGACAAACCTTGTGGTCTTTCAGGGTGCGGCGCACCTCGGCGCTCACGTCCTCGTTCCATTCCATGACCTGATGCAGCACTTTGATCTCCATATTCAGTCTACCTCCAGACTTTCCACCATGAATTCCTTGCCCGAAAGCCGCTTCAGCCGCAGGCTGCCGCAGTAAGGGCAGGCAATGTGGGCGCGGTCGATCTCACCCTCCCGGCCGCAGTCCCGGCACAGCACCTTCAAAGGCACCGTGGTCACCTTGATTTTGGCTCCTTCGGCGGGGGTGCCTTTGGCCAGCACGTCCAGGTACATCTGCACACACTCCGGCACCACCCCGGAAAAAGGCCCCATCCGCAGGCGAATTTCCCGAATATGGGAAGCGTTCTGCTGGGCCGCGGCCTGCAGGGAGATGTCCAGGATGCTCTGGGTGATGGATAGTTCGTGCATGGCAAAACCCCCGTTTCCGAAAGGGACAGAAACTGTCAAAAAGGGCGGTATTCCACCGCCGCACCATCTCATTGTAGCACCATCCGGCACAAAAATCCACAAAAGAGACGGACTTGTAAATCGGAAACAAGAGGACTATAATGATACTAATTTGTCAAAAAATCTGTATGATTGTCCGGGAATATTCCCCGAGGAGGTTGAAAATATGGCAATCATTCCAATTTTGATCGGGTGGCCTGCCCTGATGGCGCTGGTGATCCCCCTCCTGCGTGACCCCCGCGTGCGGGGGCGCGTGGTGTACGGGGGCGCCGCCGTTCTCATGGTGCTGGCCGCCTTTTTGCTGGGGGCATGGCTGCAGGGCGGCGGCGGGATCGTCAGCCTGTGCGGGTCGGTGCCCCTTATCGACCACCTGATGCTGGCCGGTGAGTTCGCCCTCATGATCCTCATCGTGGTGCTGAGCATCAAATACAAAAAGTACCCGGTGGTGCTGCTCTCGGTGGGGCAGACCGGGCTCATGGCCTGGTCGGAACTGACCTGCCCGGTGGAATCTCCCACCCACATCCAGCTGGACTGCCTGTCCATGCTGATGATCCTCATTGTGGCTTTGGTGGGCGGGCTCATCTGCATCTACGCCGTGGGCTACATGCAGGCCTACCACCAGCACCACAAGGACTACCAGGACCGCAGCGGGTTCTTCTTCTCCATGCTGTTCTTCTTCCTGGCGGCCATGATCGGCCTGGTTCTGTCCGAAAACCTCGTCTGGATGTACTTCTTCTGGGAGATCACCTCGGTCATCTCCTTCCTGCTCATCGGCTACACCCGCACCGAGGAAGCCATCAACAACAGCTTCCGCGCCCTGTGGATGAACCTGCTGGGCGGCTTCGGCTTTGCCATCGCCATTGTGGTGGCGGCCCATACCCTGCACACGGTTCAGCTGGGTGAACTGGTGGCGGCCAAGGCCACCATCCCGGTGGTGCTGCTGGCCATGGCCGGACTGACCAAGTCCGCCCAGCTGCCCTTCTCCAGCTGGCTGCTGGGCGCCATGGTGGCGCCCACCCCCTCCAGCGCCCTGCTGCACAGTGCCACCATGGTCAAGGCGGGCGTCTACCTGCTCATCCGGCTGGCCCCCGCCATGGCGGGCAACATGACCGGCATGACCGTGGCCTTCATCGGCGGCTTCACCTTCATTGCGGCCAGCATGATGGCCATTGCCCAGAACGACGGCAAAAAGGTGCTGGCCTTCTCCACCGTGTCCAACCTGGGCCTGATCGTGGCCTGCGCGGGCATCGGCGCCGAGGAGACCATCTGGGCCGCGGTGCTCCTGATGATCTTCCACTCGGTGAGCAAATCCATGCTCTTCCAGGCTGTGGG
Organism: Subdoligranulum sp. DSM 23681; assembly: GCF_057005535.1. Classification (NCBI taxonomy): domain Bacteria; kingdom Bacillati; phylum Bacillota; class Clostridia; order Eubacteriales; family Oscillospiraceae; genus Subdoligranulum; species Subdoligranulum sp. DSM 23681. The sequence continues at coordinate 2,033,651 of NZ_CM168050.1, forward strand.
CTCCATCGAAAACTCCCTGGGTTCCCGGGATATTGAGGACATGCACGGCCTGCTGCTCCGCCTGCCCCGGCTGACCTACATCATGGGCATCGGCATTGCGGGCATGTACCTGGCGCCCTTCGGCATGCTGATCTCCAAGTGGGTGGCCCTGAAAGCCTTTGTGGATGCGGAAAACTACCTGCTGGTCATCTTTTTGGCCTACGGCAGCGCCACCACCATGCTCTACTGGACCAAGTGGCTGTGCAAGCTGGTGTCCTTGCACCACACCAAGGTGAAGGTCACCGACGCCACCCACCCGGACCAGTACCTGTCCATGTACATCCACGCGGCGGCCACCCTGGGGCTGTGCCTGCTGTTCCCCCTGGTGTCCTCCCGGGTGGTCACCCCCATCATCCAGGAACTGTACGGCACCGCCCATGAAGTGCTGTCCATGAGCGTGCTCACCACCATGGCCATCATGCTGGTCAGCGTGCTGTTCGTGCCCTCCCTGATGTTCCTGCTCACCCGGTCCACCCATCGCCATTATGTGCCCATCTACATGGGCGGCATCAATGAAGGGGACAACACCTACTTCACCAACAGCTTCGGGGAACCGGAACACCTGTATCTGAGCAACTGGTACCTGCGGTTTGAGTTCGGGCGCCGCCGCCTCATGCGGCCGGGTGTCATCATCTCTGCCGGGGTGCTCATCGTCATGCTCTGTGTGATCATAGGAGGTGCGGTATGATGCCGGTGGTTTCTGTTTTGGGGTATCTGCTGCTGGCGCCCCTGGTGGGCGGCCTGCTGGACGGGCTGGACCGCCGCGTCAGCGCCCGGATGCAGGGCCGTCAGGGCCCGCCCATGCTGCAGCCCTTTTACGATATCAAAAAGCTGTTTTCCAAACAGATGATCGCGGTCAACAGCGTGCAGATGCTGCTCAACCTGAGTTATCTGGTCTTTCTGGCCGTGGCGGGGTCCATGCTCTTTGCGGGGGCGGACATCCTCATGTGCCTGTTCATCCTGTCCACCGCCGATATGTTCCTGGTCATGGCGGCTTCCAGCGATTCTTCCCCCTTCGCCACCCTGGGCGCCGGACGGGAGATGATCCAGATGATGGCCTACGAACCCCTGACCCTGCTCATGGCCGTGGGCTTCTATCTGGCCACCGGCAGCTTCCATGTGGGGGACATCATCCGCATGCCCCACAGCGCGGTGCTGGTCATGCCCGGTTTCTTGCTGGGCTTCATGTTCATCACCGCCATCAAGCTGCGCAAGTCGCCCTTTGATCTGTCCACCAGCCACCATGCCCACCAGGAGATGGTCAAGGGCATCACCACCGAGATGGCCGGCCCCACCCTGGCCGTGATGAACATTGCGGAATACTACGAGATGGTGCTCATGCTGGGCATCGTGGCGCTCTTCTTCCTCAACGAACACTGGTGGAGCTGGCCCATCGCCATTGTGGCCTGCCTGGTGGTGTTCCTGCTGGAAATTCTGTGGGACAACGTTTCCGCCCGGGTCAAGTGGCGCACCCTGCTGGACGGCTGCTGGGTGGTCACCCTGCTCACCGGCGGGCTCAACGGCTTGATCCTCATGCTGGTACGCTGAAAAAGGGGGCAATACAAAATGAAAAAACTGGCAAAGTCCCCCTGGCTGCTGCATTACGACGCCAGCAGCTGCAACGGGTGCGACATTGAGGTGCTGGCCTGCACCACACCCAAATACGATATTGAACGTTTCGGCATCATCAACACCGGCGACCCCTTCCAGGCAGATATCCTGCTCATCACCGGCGGCGTCAACGCCCAGTGCGAAAGCGTGGTCAAGCAGCTGTATGAGCAGATGCCCAACCCCAAGGTGGTGGTGGCCGTGGGCATCTGTGCCTGCACCGGCGGGGTGTTCAAGGACTGCTACAACATCAAGGGCGGCATCGACACGGTGATCCCGGTGGATGTGTATGTACCCGGCTGCGCCGCGCGGCCCCAGGCCATCATTGACGGCGTGGTGAAAGCGCTGGAAATTCTGGAAGAAAAGCGCAGGAACTATCACGAAAACAAGGAGGAGGGCTGACAATGGAAGCTGCCAACACGATCGAGCCCATCACCATGGCCCGGTTCATGCCCCAGGTGATCCGCTTCAAGATGGACGGCTGGCGGGTGGTGCAGATCTGCGCCGCGCGCCTGCCCGACGGCTATGAGCTGAGCTACTCCTTCGCCAAGGGGTATGATATGCGCACCCTGCGCCTGACCGTGGCCACCGAGGAATCGGTGCCCAGCATCACCCAGGTGTACCCCGGGGCCTTCCTGCAGGAAAACGAGGCCGCGGAGCTCTTCGGGGTGAAGGTGGAGAGCATCCAGGGCGATTATCACGACAAGCTGTACCGCATCGCGCGGCCCACGCCGTTCAAGGAAAAGGGGTAAGACTATGGCAAAACGAAGCATTGTGCCTTTCGGTCCCCAGCACCCCGTCCTGCCCGAACCCATCCATCTGGACCTGGTCCTGGAGGATGAGGTGGTGGTGGACGCGGTGCCCAGCATCGGCTTTGTCCACCGTGGACTGGAAAAACTGGTGGAGACCAAGGATTTCAAGGAATACGTCTACATTGCAGAGCGGGTCTGCGGCATCTGCAGCTTCGGCCACGGGCTGGGCTACTGCCAGACCCTGGAACAGATCATGAACGTGGAAGTGCCTCCCCGGGCGCGGTATCTGCGCACCATCTGGATGGAGATGAGCCGGGTGCACTCCCATCTTTTGTGGCTGGGCCTGCTGGCCGACGCCATGGGCTTTGAGAGCCTGTTCATGGAAAGCTGGAAACTGCGGGAAAAGATCCTGGATATGTTCGACGCCACCACCGGCGGCCGGGTCATCTTCTCGGTGAACTGCATCGGCGGGGTGCTCAAGGACATGGACGAGACCATGCTCAAGAACATCGTGGACACCTGCAACGAGATGGAAAAAGAGCTCAAGCCCATCGCGGACGCCTTCCTGCGGGACTACACCACCGGCTCCCGCCTGCGGGGCCTGGGGGTGCTGACCCCCGAACAGGCCACCCTCATGGGGGCGGTGGGACCCATGCTGCGGGCCAGCGGCATCGCCTGCGACGCCCGCAAGCTGGGGTACGCCGCCTACGATGAGCTGGACCTGGAACCCATCACCTCCAACGATGGCGACTCCTACGCCCGGTGCGAGGTGCGCATCAGGGAGATCAGCCAGTCCTTCGACCTCATCCGGCAGGCGGCGGCCAGGATCCCTGCCGGCCCCATCGCCGTGCCGGTGAAGGGCTTCCCCAAGGGCGAGTACTTCACCCGCATCGAGCAGCCCCGGGGCGAGGCCATCTACTACGTCAAGGCCAACGGCACCAAGTTCATCGACCGGTTCCGCCTGCGCACCCCCACCACCAGCAACATTCCGCCCATGCTGAACATGCTCAAGGGCTGCCAGCTGGCGGATGTGCCCCTGCTGATCCTGACCATTGACCCCTGCATCAGCTGTACCGAGAGGTGAGACCAAGATGAGTTCATTGAAATTTATGCCCTTTGCGGGCACGGCGCTGCGCAACCTCTTCCGCAAACCGGTGACCACCAGCTATCCCTTTGCCCCGGCCCAGTACCCGGAGCGGATGCGCGGGCATATCGAGATCGACATCGAATCCTGCATCAGCTGCGGCATGTGTGCCCGCAGCTGCCCGCCCGGGGCCCTGACGGTGGACCGGGCCGCCGGCACCTGGACCATCCAGCGGTTCGACTGTGTCCAGTGCGGCAACTGCGTCAACGTCTGCCCCAAAAAGTGCCTGAAGATGGCTCCGGGCTACACCACCCCGGACACCACCCGCCACAGCGACACCTACACCCGCACCACCCCGCTGCCCAAACCGGCTCCCCGTCCGGCAGCCAAGCCCGCCGCCCCGGCTGCCCAGGCAGCCCCCGCCGCCGCGCCCCAGGCCCCGGCGGCAAAAACCGAGTAAAGAACCTTCGGCCGCACCCTGCGGGGTGCGGCTTTTTGCTTGGCCCCGTATTGTAGGAACAGGGGCTTTGTGCTACAATAAACTGGATTATAAGAGAAATTCCGTATTCTGCGGATTTGTGGGAAAGAAGCCAGGAGGCAAAGAGAAACAATGACATTGAAGGAACTTGCGATCGGCAAAGCCGCCACCATCGTGACGGTGGGCGGGGAGGGTGCTTTGCGCCAGCATCTGCTGGATATGGGCCTGATCCCCGGGGCCCGGGTCAGTATGGTGAAGTTTGCGCCCATGGGGGACCCTGTGGAGGTGCGCATCAACAGCTATGAGCTGACCCTGCGGCTGGCCGACGCCGAAAAGATCGAGATCAAGGACGTGGCCGACGCCGAAAAAGCCGCCGCAGCGGTGCGCCGCCGGGGCGTGCCGCTGCCCCACCCCGGCCTGGGCGAGAGCGGCAAATACCACAGCAAGGCGGACGAGAACCCCCTGCCGGAAGGCACGGTGCTCACCTTTGCCCTGGCGGGCAACCAGAACTGCGGCAAGACTACCCTGTTCAACCAGCTCACCGGCTCCAACCAGCATGTGGGCAACTTCCCCGGCGTCACGGTGGACCGCAAGGACGGCCCCATCCGCGGCCGTGCCAACACCAGCGTCACCGACCTGCCGGGCATCTACTCCATGTCCCCCTATTCCAGCGAGGAGATCGTCACCCGGAACTTCCTGCTCAATGAGCATCCCCGGGGCATCATCAACATCGTGGACGCCACCAACATCGAGCGCAACCTCTACCTGACCATGCAGCTCATGGAACTGGACATCCCCATGGTGCTGGCCCTGAACATGATGGACGAGGTGCGGGAGAACGGCGGCTCCATCCGGGTCAACGAGATGGAATCCGCCCTGGGCATCCCGGTGGTGCCCATCTCCGCCGCCAAGAACGAGGGCATCGACGAGCTGGTCTCCCACGCGTTGCATGTGACCAAGTACCAGGAACGCCCCGGCCGCCAGGACTTCTGTGACGTGAACGACCACGGCGGCGCGGTGCACCGCTGCCTGCACAGCATCATGCACCTGATCGAGGACCACGCCCAGGCCGAGGGCATCCCCCTGCGGTTCGCCGCCACCAAGATCGCCGAGGGCGACCAGCTGATCCTGGACCAGCTGAAACTCACCGACAACGAAAAGCAGATGCTGGAATCCATCATCCGCCAGATGGAGGACGAGCGCGGCCTGGACCGGGCTGCCGCCATCGCGGATATGCGGTTCACCTTCATTGAAAAGGTCTGCACCGGCACGGTGGTCAAACCCCACGAGAGCAAGGAACACCTGCGCAGCGTGCAGATGGACAAGATCCTCACCGGCCGCTACACCGCCATTCCCTGCTTCATCGGCATCATGGCCCTGGTCTTCTTCCTCACCTTCAACGTGATCGGCGCGGCCCTCTCCGCCGTGCTGGACTGGGGCATCACCGCCCTGACCAACGCGGTGGACGCGGGCATGACCGCCCTGCACGTCAACGAGGTGCTCCACTCCCTGGTCATTGACGGCATCTTCAACGGGGTGGGCAGCGTGCTCAGCTTCCTGCCCATCATCGTCACCCTGTTCTTCTTCCTGTCTTTGCTGGAGGACAGCGGCTACATGGCCCGGGTGGCTTTTGTCATGGACAAGCTGCTGCGCAAGATCGGCCTTTCCGGCCGCAGCATCGTGCCCATGCTCATCGGCTTCGGCTGCACCGTGCCCGGTGTCATGGCCAGCCGCACCCTGCCTTCGGAGCGGGACCGCAAAATGACCATCCTGCTCACCCCTTACATGAGCTGTTCGGCCAAGCTGCCCATCTACAGCTTCTTTGCGGCCACCTTCTTCCCCGGCAAGGCGGGCATCGTCATGTTTGCCCTCTATTTCGGCGGCATCGCCGTGGGTATCCTGGCGGCGGTGCTGCTGCGGGGCACCCTCTTCCACGGCGAGGCCGTGCCCTTCGTCATGGAGCTGCCCAACTACCGCCTGCCCGGTGCCAAGAACGTGGGCCAGCTGCTGTGGGAAAAGGCCAAGGATTTCCTGCAGCGCGCCTTCACCGTGATCTTTGTGGCCACCATCATCATCTGGTTCCTGCAGACCTTTGACACCCATCTGGCCATCGTCTCCGACTCCCAGCAGAGCATCCTGGCAGTGATCGCCGGCTGGATCGCCCCCATCTTCGCGCCTCTGGGCTTCGGCGACTGGCGCATCTCCACCGCCCTCATCTCCGGCTTTATGGCCAAGGAGAGCGTGGTTTCCACCCTGTCGGTGCTCTTCGGCTCCACCGAACAGCTGCTGGCCACCATCACCCCCCTGGCAGCCGCCAGCCTGCTGGCCTTCTGCCTGCTGTACACCCCCTGCGTGGCGGCCATTGCGGCCATCAGGCGGGAACTGGGCACTAAGTGGGCAGCCGCCGTGCTGGTGGGCCAGTGCGCCATCGCATGGCTGGCCGCCGGTGCGGTCCGCCTGGTGGGTCTGCTCTTCGGGCTGGTGTGATAGACCCCGCATCCTGAACCCCAAAAGGACATCCGCTGCCGGCGGATGTCCTTTTTTGTTGCGGCAGCGTAAAAGTTACAGAAAAGAAACGATTCTAATCAGCATTTCCCGGATTCCCGCAATAACTGCACAAAAGGGGAGTTGGCTCCTTGGCAATTTATACAAAAATCATGAAAAAGTGGAAAATTCCCTTGCAAATCTGGACAATGCGCGCTATGATATGGACAGAAAGAGGTTGGAAACGTTACCAACCGACAAAGCGGAACGACAGGGGGCAACGGAACCCCTTCCCAACGAAATTTGCAAGGAGGACAACACCATGAAAGCCAAGAAACTTCTTTCTCTGGGCATCGCCTGCACCATGGCCGCCGGCCTGCTGGTCGGATGCGGCGCTTCGTCCGGCAGCAGCGGCTCCGCCGCCACCGGCGATACCGGCACCGCTGCCACCGGCGATACCGGCACCGCTGCCGCCACCGACGGTGCTTCCGGCAAGGTCTATTACCTGAACTTCAAGCCGGAGCAGGATCAGCAGTGGCAGGACCTGGCCGCCGTCTACACCGAGCAGACCGGCGTGCCGGTCACGGTGGTCACCGCCGCTTCCGGTGAGTACGAGACCACCCTGATGAGCGAGATGGCCAAGAGCGACGCGCCCACCCTGTTCCAGGTCAATGGCCCCATCGGTCTGGCCAACTGGAAGGACTACTGCTACGACCTGACCGGCACCCCCATCCTCGGGGAGCTGACCAGCGACACCTACGCCCTGAAGGACGGGGACGCCACCCTGGGCATCGGCTACGTCATTGAATCCTACGGCCTGATCACCAACAAGACCCTGCTGGAAAAGGCGGGCTACACCATCGACGACATCAAGAGCTTCGCCGACCTGAAGAAGGTGGCTGAGGACATCACCGCCCGCCAGGATGAGCTGGGCTTTGCGGCCTTCACCTCCGCCGGCATGGATTCTTCCTCCGACTGGCGGTACAAGACCCACCTGGCCAACCTGCCCATCTACTTTGAGTACAAGGACGAGGGAATCACCTCCACCGACGCCATCAAGGGTACCTACCTGGACAACTACAAGAACATCTTTGACCTGTACATCAACAACTCCACCTGCGCGCCCACCGAGCTGGCCGGCAAGACCGCCGACGACAGCCGCAACGAGTTCCTGGCCAACGAGGCCGTCTTCTACCAGAACGGTTCCTGGGAGTACGTCAACCTGACCCAGGATGGCACCTTCACCGATGACGATCTGGCCATGATCCCCATCTACATCGGCGTGGGCGACGAAGCCAACCAGGGCCTGTGCACCGGCACCGAGAACTACTGGTGCGTCAACAAGGAAGCCCCCGAAGAAGACATCCAGGCCACCCTGGACTTCATCTACTGGTGCGTCACCTCGGAGGAAGGCACCAAGGCCATGGCCGACGACATGGGCTTTGTCATCCCCTTCAAGGGCGCCCAGGAATCCACCAACGTCTTCGTGAAGGAAGACCAGGAAATGACCGCGGAGGGCAAGGTGCCCGTGTCCTGGAACTTCACCACCATGCCTTCCGAAAACTGGAAGAACAACCTGGGCTCTGCTCTGACCGCCTACGCGGCCGGCACCGGCACCTGGGATGATGTGGTCACCGCCTTTGTGGACGGCTGGGCCACCGAAGCCGCGCTGAACGCGGGCTGATACCACCGTCTGTGACGGAATACGCGTAACCTAGCGGGAAGGGCGGGCGAGCACAGCGCCCACCCTTCCCGTTTCTTTATGGGGAACATCATTATGGAAAAAGCCATCAAAAAATACTGGCCGGTCTTTGTGCTGCCCACCCTGCTGGCCTTCATCATCGGTTTTATATGGCCGTTTATCTGGGGCATCGGGCTGTCCTTCTGCCAGTTCACCACCGTCAAGAACGTGACCTTTGTGGGCATCCAGAACTACATCAAGATCTGGGCCGACACCACCTTCCTCCACGCCTTCTGGTTCAGCACCGCCTTCACCATCGTGGCCACCGTGCTCATCAACGTGCTGGGCTTTCTGCTGGCGCTGCTGCTCACCCGGCATATGCGGGGTACCAACATCTTCCGCACCGTTTACTTCATGCCCAACCTTATCGGCGGCGTGGTGCTGGGCTATATCTGGAACACCCTGCTCAACGGCCTGCTCACCCTGCTGGAAAAGCCGTTGCTCCAGCTCAACGCCACCTACGGCTTCTGGGGCCTGGTCATCCTCATGTGCTGGCAGCAGATCGGCTACATGATGATCATCTACATCGCCGGACTGCAGAACGTGCCTCCCGACCTCATCGAGGCTGCCCGCATCGACGGCGCCACCGCCCGCCAGGTGCTGCTCCGGGTCAAGATCCCCATGGTCATGCCCAGCATCACCATCTGCACCTTCCTGACCCTGACCAACTCCTTCAAACTCTTTGACCAGAACCTGTCCCTGACCGGCGGCGAACCGGCCAAGCTGACCCAGGGGCTGGCCTACAACATCTACGATACCTTCTATGCCCGCAGCGGCGCCCAGTGGAAGGGCATCGGCCAGGCAAAGGCCGTGGTCTTCTTCCTGGCGGTGGTGGTCATCGCCCTGGTCCAGCTGCGGCTGACCCGCTCCAAGGAGGTGCAGCAGTAATGGAAAATTCCCAGAAGACCCGCCGCATCAACGGGGGCATCTCGGTCATCCTGGCCCTGATCTGCGTGGCTTATGTCTATCCCATCGTGCTGATCCTGCTCAACTCCCTCAAGACCGAGCGGGCCATCACCACCACCCGCATCTTTGAGCTGCCCACCGCCGAAACCTTCACCGGGTTGGCCAACTACATCTACGGCATCACCTCCATGAACTTCCTGGAATCCTTCTGGTACAGCCTGTTCATCTCGGTGTCGTCGGTGCTGCTGATCCTGCTGTGCTGCTCCATGTGCGCCTGGTACATCACCCGGGTCCACGGCAAGCTGTCCAGCGGCATGTACTACCTGTGCGTGTTCAGCATGGTGGTGCCTTTCCAGATGGTCATGTTCACCCTGGCCAAAACCGCCGATACCCTCAAGCTCAACAACCCCTACAACATCTGCATCATCTACCTGGGCTTCGGCGCCGGACTGGCGGTGTTCATGTTCACCGGCTTCATGAAATCCATGCCGGTGGAGATCGAGGAAGCCGCCATGATCGACGGCTGCAACCCGCTGCAGATCTTCTTCCGGGTGGTCTGCCCAATCCTGAAACCCACCATGATCTCCACCGCCATTCTGGAGACCATGTGGGTGTGGAACGACTACCTGCTGCCCACCCTGGTGCTGGACATCAAGAAGTACCGTACCATCCCCATGGCCATCCAGTATTTCCGCGGCAGCTACGGCAAGGTGGAGATGGGTCCCATGATGGCCTGCATCATGCTCACCGTCCTGCCGGTGGTTATCCTGTACCTGGTCTGTCAGCGCTACATCATCGAGGGCGTGGTTGCGGGTGCCGTAAAAGGATGATATACTTTTTAGCAGACTGAACACAATCCGGCGCTCCTGCGCCGGGAAAGGACGCTGTATGCCATGACCATCAAGGACATTGCCCGTGAATCCGGTTACGCGGTGGGGACCGTCTCCCGCGTGATCAACAACAACCCCAATGTCAGCCCTGCGGCCCGCGCCCGCATTCTGGAGGTCATCCGCAAATACAAGTTCCGTCCCAACTCCAACGCCAAACATCTGAAACAACAGGCCAGCCAGGGCATTGCCATGATCGTCAAGGGCACCCACAACATGCTCTTTGCCCCTATCCTGGAAAAGATGCAGACCGAGTGCACCGCCGCCGGCTACAGCGGCATGGTCTACTATATCGACGAGAACGACAACGAGGTGGACCGCGCCCGACAGATCTGCCGGGAACACAAGCCCTACGGGGTCATCTTTCTGGGGTCGGACAGCAACAACATCACCCCGGAACTCAGCGACCTGGGCGTGCCCTGCCTGCTCATGACCAACAGGGCCGCCAACGCCGAAATCGAAAACCTGTCCAGCGTCAGCGTGGACGACAGCGCCGCGGCGGCCCGGATGATCGACTATCTCTATGCCAAAGGCCACCGCCGCATCGGGCTTATCGGCGGCGACATCCGCCGCTCCCATCCCAGCTCCGCCCGTCTGGCGGGCTGCCTGGGGGCCTTCTCCCGCCTGGAACTGCCCTTTGACGCCGCCGCCTGCTACGCGGACGCCCGCTACACCATGCCCGACGGCTACAAGGCCATGGAACGGCTGCTGGACTCCTGCCCGGACCTGACCGCCGTCTTTGCCTTCAGTGATATCATGGCCATCGGGGCCATCCGGGCCCTGCGGGACCATGGACTGCAGGTGCCGGGGGATGTGTCGGTGTGCGGCTTCGACGGCATCGAGCTGGCCGATTACCTGAATCCCCGGCTGGCCACCATCCGCCAGCCCGCCGACCGTCTGGCCTCCCGGGGGGTGAGCATCCTCATCCGCTGCATCGAGGACGACGGCGACGCCGTTCATGAACTGGTCCCCTATGAGCTGGTGGAAGGGGAGAGTGTGCTGTGCCTGAACGGCCAATGACCATTTTTACCGAAAGGAGGAACTCTCCATGCGCGCAAGCGGTGTGCTGATGCACCTGTCCAGCCTGCCGTCTCCCTACGGCATCGGCACCATGGGCAGGGCAGCACGGGAGTTTGTGGATTTTCTTGCGGCGGCGGGACAGAGATACTGGCAGATCCTGCCCATCTGTCCCACCAGCTACGGGGACAGCCCCTACCAGTCCTTCTCCACCTTTGCGGGCAACCCCTATCTCATCGACCTGGACCTGCTGGCGGCAGACGGCCTGCTGCAGCGGGAGGAATACGCGGACATCGACTGGGAAAGCACCCCTGACCGGGTGAACTACGGCGCCCTCTACCGCAAACGGTGGGAGGTGCTGCGCAAAGCCTGCGGCCGTCTGCTGCAGGCGCCCCCCGCGGCCTATGCTGATTTCTGTGCCGAAAACGCCTTCTGGCTGCCGGACTACGCCCTGTTCATGGCCCTGAAGGATGAACACGGCGGCTGTGCCTGGACCCAGTGGGAGCCGGCCCTGCGCCGCCGGGACCCGGCGGCCCTGGACGCCGCCCGCACCCGCTGTGCCGGGGCCATCGGCTTCTGGCAGGCGGTGCAGTACCTGTTTTTTGCCCAGTGGAGGGCGCTGAAACATTATGCCAACCAGAAAGGCGTCTTCATCATTGGGGACCTGCCCATCTATGTGGCCGCCGACAGCGTGGATGTCTGGTCCGCGCCGGAAGCCTTCCAGCTGGGGCCGGACCTGCTGCCCACCGAGGTGGCGGGCTGCCCGCCGGACGGATTTTCCGCCACCGGCCAGCTGTGGGGCAACCCTCTGTACAACTGGGACGCCATGGCCCGGAATGACTATGCCTGGTGGGTGCGGCGCATCCGGGTGCTGTGCAGTACCTACGATGTGCTGCGCATCGACCACTTCCGGGGCTTTGCGGGGTATTACGCCATCCCCTACGGCAGCACCGACGCCTGCAACGGCCGCTGGCGCACCGGACCGGGCATCGCCCTCTTCCGGGCGGTGGAAAACGCCCTGGGCAAGCGGGACATCATTGCGGAGGACCTGGGCTTTCTCACCGACGATGTGCGGGAACTGCTGCGGGAGAGCGGCTATCCCGGCATGAAGGTGCTGGAATTTGCCTTCGACAGCCGGGACGGCGGGGACTACCTGCCCCACACCTACACCCGGCACTGCGTGGTCTACACCGGCACCCACGACAATGAACCGGTGAATGGCTGGTTCGATACCGCCCCCGCCGCCGATACCCGCAAGGCGGTGGACTACCTCAAGCTCACCCGGGAGGAAGGCTACCACTGGGGCATGATGCGGGCCGCCTGGGCCAGCGTGGCCGACCTGGCCATCGTCCAGGCCCAGGACTTGCTGGGACTGGGGCATGAGGCCCGGATGAACGTGCCCTCCACCCTGGGCACCAACTGGTGCTGGCGGGCGCTGTCCGGTGCCTTTGACGACGCTCTGGCCCGCAAGGTCCGCCACCACATGGAACTGTATGGCCGCCTGAACTGAACATCTTCCCCCGACCGGCCCCGCCCAAAAGCGGCGGCCGATTTTTTTCGGGAAAGGGCTTGACAGGGCAGGGGGGAGGGTGTATTATTTCACATAAAGAAATTTTGATGTGAGAGGAGGGCGCTTCCGTGGTACAGGACTTTCAGGCCGAGGCCAAGGTGTTCAAGGCCTTGTGTGACCCCAAGCGGCTGGCCATTCTGCAGCAGCTGCGCAGCGGGGAAAAGTGCGCCTGCGTATTGCAGGAGCCGTTGGACCTGACCCAGCCGGGACTTTCCTACCATATGAAGATCCTGTGTGAGTCCGGCCTGGTGGAAAGCACCCAGGTGGGCAAGTGGACCCACTACCGCCTGAGCGAGACCGGGCGGCAGCGGGCGCTGGACCTGCTGGCGGAACTGACCCGCCCCAACACCGAAGAAGAATCCTGTTCCGGCGGCTGCGCCTGCGGCCGCTGAACCCATGCGCCGTGTTGTGCGGCGCCCTTTTTTGGCAATACACATCAAAATATTTTTATGTATGGCTCTGCCGTACAAGACAAGGAGTGACCTGAAATGGCAATCTGGCAATGGATTCAGAACGAGCTGCTGGGCATGCAGTGGCTCAACCGGCTCATCGGCCGGGGACTGGCGGCCCTGGGGGTGGACGGTACCACCCGGCTGGGGGGCAGCCTGCAATTCTTCTTCTATGATGTGATCAAGATCACCATTCTGCTCTGTGTGCTGATCTTTGCCATCTCCTACATCCAGAGCTACTTCCCGCCGGAGCGGGGACGCCGGATCCTGGGGCGGCTCCACGGGCTGGGGGCCAACACCGCCGCCGCCCTGCTGGGCACCGTCACCCCCTTCTGCTCCTGCTCCTCCATCCCGCTGTTCATCGGCTTTACCGGGGCGGGGCTGCCTTTGGGGGTGACTTTCTCCTTCCTGATCTCCTCCCCCATGGTGGACCTGGGCAGCCTGGTGCTGCTCATGAGCATCTTCGGCGCCAAAGTGGCCGTGGTGTATGTGGTGTTGGGGCTGGTCATCGCGGTGATCGGCGGCTCCCTCATTGAAAAGCTCCACCTGGAAGACCAGGTGGAGGACTTTGTCCGCCATGCCGCCCGCCCGCCGGAACTGGACCTGCCCCGGCTGCGGGTGCGGGACCGGCTGGGATACGCCCGCAACCAGGCGGTGGGCACCCTGCGCAAGGTCTTCCCCTACATCCTCATCGGCGTGGGGGTGGGGGCCCTCATCCATAACTGGATCCCCGAAAGCTGGGTCACTGCCGTGCTGGGCAGCCGCAACCCCCTGGGCGTGGTGCTGGCCGTGCTGGTGGGCGTGCCCATGTACGCTGACATCTTCGGTACCATCCCGGTGGCCGAAGCCCTGCTGGGCAAGGGCGCCCAGCTGGGTACCGTACTCTCCTTTATGATGGCAGTCACCACCCTGTCCCTGCCTTCCCTCATCATGCTGCGCAAGGCGGTACGCCCTAAGCTGCTGGCCGTGTTTGTGAGCGTCTGTGTGGTGGGCATCGTCCTGGTGGGTTACCTGTTTAATACAATTCAAGTATTTTTAGTATAATATTACAAGGAGGAATATTTTATGGCATTTCTGTTTGGCAAGAAAAAATCCGAACCCGCTTCCTGCGGCTGCGCTTCCGGCTGCAGCACCCCGGCGGACAACACCGGCGCCGCCATTCTGATCCTGGGCGGCGGGTGCGCCAACTGTCAGGCCCTGGAGCGAGCGGTACGCGCTGCCATGGCGGAGCTGAACATCCAGGAAGAGGTGGGCCATGTGACCGACTTTGCCCAGATCGCCGCCTACGGCGTGCTGACCACCCCCGCCCTGGTGGTGGACGGCCAGGTCCTCAGCGCCGGCCAGGTGCTCAGTGTGGAGCAGGCCAAGGCCCTGCTGGCGAAAGCGAGGGGCTGAGATGGCGCACAAGCCTGTGGTGGCCTTTGTCTGCGTGCACAATTCCTGCCGCAGCCAGATGGCCGAAGCCCTGGGGCGGCATCTGGCCGCCGACGTGTTCACCAGCTGTTCTGCCGGCACCGAGACGGTGCCCCGCATCAACCCGGACGCCGTCCGCCTCATGCGGGACCTCTACGGCATTGATATGGAAAAGACCCAGTACAGCAAGACCCTGGACAAGCTGCCGCCGGTGGATGTGCTCATCACCATGGGCTGCAACGTCCAGTGTCCGGCCCTGCCCTGCAAACGGCGGGAGGACTGGGGCCTGGAAGACCCCACCGGCAAGAGCGACGCCGAATTCCGCCAGGTCATCGCCGCCATCGAGCAGAAGGTCCTGGCCCTGCGGGACAGCCTGCGGGGCGGGGCGTGAGGTTCAGCCCGCTGCTTCGCTTCTGAACAGCCCCTGGTCCACCAGGCCCAGGTAATCCGCCAGCAGGTAGGCCATCTGGGCATCCCCGGCGGAGATGCCGTCCAGCACCACCACCCGGGTGCCGTTGTCGTAACTTTCCACCGAGTACATCCTCAGCAGATTCAGCCACTCCGCAAACTTGCGGAAGATCTCCGCATCCCCGGCCGATACCGGCCCGATGACCACGGTCTTCTTCTCCACAGCGGGGGCGGCGGGGCGCTGCACCGGGCCCTCTCCGGGTCCGTAGGTGTACACGGCGGCGGACGCGGTGTTGAAATCCCCGTCCAGCCATACCAGCGGGTTGCGGCGCACTCCGTCCCAGATCACCTCAAAGTGCAGATGGGGACCGCTCACGTTGCCGGTCTGCCCGCTGTACCCGATGAGCTGGCCTTCCGCCACATTGGTGCCCGCGGCCACCGCCAGCCTGGACAGATGAGCGTACCGGGTCTGCAGGGTCTTGCCCTGGGCGTTGGCGTGGCGGATGCGCAGGGCGGTGCCGTAACTCTGGTTGCCGGTGGTGGTGCGCCCGTCCCACACCTGGGTCCAGTCCACCGTGCCGGGTTCCGCCGCGTACACGGGGGTGCCCACCGCCGCCCGCATATCAATGGCGCCGTGGTAGCTGCCGTTGTTGTAGTAGTAACCGGCTGTCAGGGTATGCTGTGCCAAAGGCCAGCTGAGCAGCACGGTGCCGTTGGAAAGTCTCATGGGACCATCGCCTCCTTGCCCCAGCATACGCAGGGCAGGGGAGCGGTGTGCATAAACCGACAAAAAAACAGCCCCGGCAGGCCGCAAGGCCGCCGGGGCTGTCCTTGTATGGTTGTCAGGAAAGGGTCAGGTCGCCGTCCTTGATCCAGCCGGCCCTGCGCAGGGGCATGGCCGCCAGCGGGGTGAGCACGGCGGGCAGGACGATGCAGATGAGCAGCAGCCCCGCCCAGTCAAAGGCGGACACCGCCGGACGTAGGCCGGCGGCCGCATCGGCCACCCAGCCGGTGTACACCCCGATGGGCCCCACCAGCCCGCAGGTGCCCATGCCGCTGGACACGGCGGGGCCGTTCTGCTCCAGCCGGAACAGGCAGGTGGCCAGGGGTCCGGTGATGGCCGAAACCACCGTGGGCGGGATCCACACCCGGGGATTGCGCAGGATGTTGGGCATCTGGAGCATGCTGGTGCCCAGGCCCTGGCTGACCAGGCCGCCCACGCCGTTTTCCCGGTAGCTCATCACCGCAAAGCCCACCATCTGGGCGCAGCAGCCCGCCACGGCGGCGCCGCCGGCCAGTCCGGTCAGGCTCAGGGCGGCACAGATGGCCGCCGAGGAGATGGGCAGGGTCAGGGCCACGCCCACCAGCACCGACACAATGATGCCCATGAGCAGGGGCTGGAGCTCGGTGGCCCACATGATGACGCTGCCCACCGCCGAGGCCGCCGCCCCGATGGCCGGGGCAAACAGCACCGAGAGCCCCACCCCCGCCAGGATGGTCACCGCCGGGGTCACCAGGATGTCGATGCGGGTCTCCTTGCTCACCAGCTTGCCCAGTTCCGCCGCCACGATGGCGATGAGGTAGACGGCCAGGGGGCCGCCCGCCCCGCCCAGGGTGTTGGCCGCTCCGCCCACCGCAATCAGGCTGAACAGCACCAGCTGGGGCGCCTTCAGGGCGTAGCCGATGGAAGCTGCCATGGCCGGCCCCGCCACCGCCGTGGCATAGGTGCCCGCGTCCACCAGAAAGGCCAGACCGGTCTGTTCGCCCAGCGTCTTGATGATGGTGCCGATGAGCAGGCTGGCAAACAGGCCCTGGGCCATGGCGCCCATGGCGTCGATGCCGTACCGGTGGGCCGAGAAGATCACGTCCTTGCGCTTGCAGAATTCCTTGATACTTGCCACAAAAATTCCTCCTGTTTTTGAGCGATTTCACCAAAACCCCAACAGGTTGAAAGCATTGTAGCACGCTCCCCGGCCCATTGCAACCACCTTGCGAAAAAACAGCGGTTGCGGTACAATGGTTCACGGAAGCCAATACAAAGGAGTCTGATCTGACCATGGTCGAAACCTTTACCACCCGCATCACCCCCTATGGGCTGGACCGCCGGGTGTTCATCCATCTGCCCGATGACTGGCGGACTTCCGGGAAAAAATACCCGGTGATCTACATGTTCGACGGGCACAACCTCTTTTTTGATGAAACCGCCACCTTCGGCACCTGCTGGGGCCTGAAGGCGTATTACGACGCCCATCCCAACTATATCGTGGTGGGGGTGGAGTGCAACCACGAAGGCAACAAGCGTCTGGAAGAATACTGCCCCTATGACAGCGACTGGTTCAACGGCATCCGCGGCACCGGCAAGGTGTATCTGGACTGGCTGTGCGGGGAGTTCAAGGCCTATGTGGACAAGACCTGGCCCACATTGCCCGACCGTTCCCACACCGCCATTGCGGGCAGCAGCATGGGCGGGCTGATGAGCCTGTATGCCGCTGTGGCCCACAATGATGTGTTTTCCAAGGCGGGGTGCCTGTCGCCCTCGGTGCGGCTGTGCATGGACCCCCTGATGGCCGACCTGAAAAAGGCCAAACTGCGGGGCTACACCAACATCTTCTTCAGCTGGGGCGAAAAGGAGTCCAAGGGCCAGCACGGTCTGGCCCAGTATACCGACAACGCCCTGCAGGTGACCCGCGCCCTGCAGAAAGCCGGTGCCGCCGTCTACCCCTACCTGCAGATGGGCGGGTCCCACTGTGAGGCCTCCTGGGCCCTGCAGGTGCCCTTGTATATGAATGTGCTTTTCGGTGAACCCTGCAAGGAGGACCAGGCATGAGCAGCCGCGCCAAACGCAAGCAGGCCGCCCGGGCGGCGGCCACCCGCCCCCCCGAACCCCAGCGGCCCCAGGAACCCGAAGTGCCCGCCGCCGCCCGGTGGATGGGCGCACTGTGCTATCTGAACATCCTCATTCTGATCCCTGCCTGCAGCCGGTGGCGGCACCATGACTTTGTGCGGTTCCATCTGAACCAGGGTCTGGTGCTGCTGGCCATGATCGTGGTGTTCGCGGCCATCGGGTTTGTGCCCTATTGCTACGAGTTCTCTGTCAGCTGCGGCATTCTGGTGGAAGTGATGTCTCTTGTGGGGCTGGTGACGGCCCTGCGCCGCAAAACCGATCCCTTGCCGGTCATCCGCAACGTGACCCGCAATTTTCATCCGTTCTGAACCCATTACCAAAAGGAGTGACAAACCATGAGCAAAGCTGTGATCTTTTTTGCCCCCGGCCTGGAAGAGTGCGAGGGCCTTCTGTGTGTGGATATCCTGCGCCGTGCCGGTGTGGAGGTGACCATCGCCGCCGTGGGCGGGGAAAAGGTGGTCCGTTCCGCCCGTCAGGTGAACGTGGTGGCCGATGCCCTGGCCGAGGAGCTGGATTATTCCCGGTTTGACGCGGCCATCCTGCCCGGCGGCATTCCGGGGGTGAACAACCTGAAAGCCAGCCAGACCGTCAAGGACGCCTGCACCCGCATGGCCGCCGACGGCAAAATCGTGTCCGCTATCTGCGCCGCCCCCACCGTGCTGGCCGCCTTCGGCCTGCTCAAGGGCAAGCGCGCCACCGTCTACCCCGGCATGGATGAAGCCCTCACCGCCGGCGGCGCCGAGTATACCGGCCTGCCCCTGTCGGTGGACGGCAACATCATCACCGGCGAAGCCCTGGGCGCCGCCATCCCCTTCGCCCTGGCCCTGGCTTCCCGTCTGGCCGGACCGGATGCCTCCGCCACTGTCAAGAACGCCATCGTCTACCGCTATTGATGCCCCTGTGAAACACAAGACCGCCCGCCGGACGCAGCTGCCCGGCGGGCGGTCTTTTCTTTTGTATGCTTTAGCGAAATGAGAACCCCCAGCTCTGCTGGGGAGAGTAAAAAAGCTTTAGCTTCAAGCATCGAGCGAAGCGAGAAGGGATCAGCAACTTTACCATTGTCAAGAAAGCTGATCTTGGATAGACAGCGCCCGTTTACGGGCTGTAGGGCAAGTGATGCAAGTGGCGGATTTTTCAGTGCCTCTTGAGAGGCTTGCCGGTACGATGCCCTTCTAGGGCTTACACAAGCCCCCGGCTTAGCCGGGGGTCTTGACTTTGCGCGGGAACAGCCGGCCGCGGGGCGGTTATTCCGTCCTGACCCGGAAGGCAGTCACGCTGCAGGGCGGCAGCTGGGCGGCAAACCCGCTGTCGGTGCAGCGGACTTCCAGCGGCAGGGGATGCACGTTGTCCGGGGTGGCAAAGGTGTTGTGGGCAGCGGGGGCTCCGGCCAGGGTCTCGGCGGTCACCGCGCCGGCTTTCCGGCCGCTGAGCAGGACCTGTGCCGGACAGACGTCGGTGTCACTCAGGTTCACCGCCGTCACCAGCAGGGTGCCGTCCGCCCCTTCGCTGGCCGATACATGCAGGTCGGGCACCGGCTCCGCCTCGCTGCCCAGCAGCAGGGTCTCGGCGTAGGTCTCCAGCTGGCGGGCGTCCTGGTGTTCCCGGTACATCCGGAACACATGGTAGGTGGGGGTCAGCAGCAGCTTGTCCCCGTCGGTGAGCACCATGGCCTGGAGCACATTGACCATCTGGGCAATGTTGGCCATGATTACCGTGTCGCAGTGATTGTTGAAGATGTTCAGGTTGACAGCCGCCACCAGGGCATCCCGCATGGTGTTCTGCTGGAACAGGAAGCCCGGGTTGGTACCCGGCTCCACATCGTACCAGGTGCCCCACTCATCCACCGCCAGACCGATGTCCCGGCCTTTGGCGAACCGGCGGATGATGCGGCTGTGGTTTTCGATGAGCTCCTCCATCCACAGGGTACGGTACAGGGTGTGGTAGAAGATGTCCCGGTCAAATTCGGTGGCGCTGCCCTTGACGCCCCAGTTGTCCCCGGGGATGGTGTAGTAGTGCAGGCTGATGGCATCTATGACCCGACCGGCGCTCTCCACCACCCGGCGGGTCCAGTTGTAGTCGTCCTCGCTGGCGCCGCAGGCGATGCGGAAGGGCTTCAGGTCGGGACTGTAGCTGCGCAGGAAGGAGGAATACTGCCGGCACAGGTCGGCGTAAAATTCCGGACGCATGTTGCCCCCGCCGCCCCAGGTCTCGTTGCCGATGCCCCAGTACCGCACGTTGAAGGGGGCTTCCTGGCCGTTTTTCCGCCGCAGGTCGGCCATGGGGGAGCGCCCGGGCATGTTGCAGTACTCCACCCAGTCGGAAAACTCCTGCACCGTGCCGCTGCCCACATTGCCGGAAATGTAGGGCTCGCACCCCAGTTCCCGGCACAGGGCCATGAATTCGTGGGTGCCGAAGGCGTTGTCCTCGGTCACGCCGCCCCAGTTGGTGTTCACGATGGTCTTGCGCTGTGCCTTGGGCCCGACGCCATCCATCCAGTGGTAGGTGTCCGCAAAGCAGCCGCCGGGCCAGCGCAGCACCGGCACATGCAGTTCTTTCAGGGCGGCGACCACGTCGGTGCGCAGGGTGCCGTCGGCATTGGCCAGCCCGCCGTAGATGCACCGGCCCAGGTGCTCGGAAAAATGGCCGTAGATGTTTTTGTTGATGACGCCCGCCGACCGGTTGGCGTTGACGATGATGTGGGACATGATAGGACCTCCTGACAAACGTTCCCGCCCTTGGCGCCACAGGCCCGGGGCGGGAAGACTTCTGTTTCGATTATACGGGAAGCGCGGCCCGCGCACAAGAGGCTTTTTGTGCACAGACCATAGAAAAAACACGGAAAAATCTGATTTATTTGACAAAACAGTGGAAATTGTCCGTCCGCTGCGCTACAATAAAAACCAGAAATATGAAAATGCACAGGGAGGGCCCCATGCTCAAACATCTGAAACAGCAAGTGTATGAAGCCAATATGGAACTGCCCCGCCGCGGGCTGGTCACCTATACCTGGGGCAACGTGTCGGGCATCGACCGCAGCCGGGGGCTGGTGGTCATCAAGCCTTCGGGGGTGGCGTATGAGGACCTGCGCCCCGCTGACCTGGTGGTGGTGGATCTGGACACCGGTGTGGTGGTGGAAGGGGACCTGAACCCCAGCAGCGACACCAGGACCCATCTGGAACTGTACCGGGCCTTTCCGGCACTGGGGGGCATCGTGCACACCCACAGCCCCTATGCGGTGGCCTGGGCCCAGGCCGGACGGGACATTCCCTGCTACGGCACGACCCATGCCGATTACTTCTACGGTCCGGTTCCCTGTGCGCGGCAGCTGAGCACCGCCGAGCTGGAATCGGACTATGAGGGCAACACCGGCAAGGTCATTGTGGAGACCTTCCGCACCCGGAACATCGACCCGGCGGCGGTGCCGGGGGTCATCTGCCGCAGCCATGGTCCCTTCACCTGGGGCAAGGATGCGGCCCAGGCGGTGTACCATGCGGTGGTGCTGGAAGAGGTGGCCAGGATGGCCCTGCTCACCCGGCAGGTGGACCCCAACGCCGCCCCGGCGCCCCAGAATCTGCAGGACAAGCACTACCTGCGCAAGCACGGTCCCCATGCCTACTATGGTCAGAAAAAGGAAAAAGACTAAGGAGTGAATCAGCATGAAACTGTACATTGATACCGCCAATGTGGAGGAGATCCGCAAGGCCAACGATATGGGCATCATTGCCGGGGTCACCACCAATCCCAGCCTGATCGCCAAGGAAGGGCGGGACTATGCCCAGACCCTGGCCGAGATCGCCACCATCGTGGACGGCCCCATCTCCGGGGAAGTCAAGGCCACCACCACCGACGCCGAGGGTATGATCGCGGAAGGCCGTGCCATCTATGCCCTGGACCCCGGGCATATGGTGGTCAAAATCCCCATGACCGCCGAAGGCCTCAAGGCCATCAAGGTCCTTTCCGGGGAAGGCATCCCCACCAACTGCACCCTGATCTTCTCCGCCAACCAGGCGCTGCTGGCGGCCCGGGCGGGCGCCACCTATGTCAGCCCCTTCCTGGGCCGGCTGGACGACATCGGCCAGCCCGGTATCGACCTGATCGAGACCATCCACGATATGTTCCTGAACTATCCGGATCTGCAGACCCAGATCATTGCGGCCAGCGTGCGCAACCCCATCCATGTGACCGACTGTGCCCTGGCCGGGGCGGACATTGCCACCGTGCCCTACAAGGTCATCCTGCAGATGCTGCACCATCCCCTCACCGATGCGGGCATCGAAAAATTCAAGGCCGACTACACCAAGGTGTTCGGCGAATAAGCACCGGCATGGTACGGGCGGCGCGCAAAACTTTTGCGCGCCGCCCGTTTTGTCTGTATAAACCCCCGCGCCCTGTGCCACACTAACCGTAAATCGAACCGCGGGCGCCGCCCGCGGGTGTATCTTGCAGCAAAGGACGGGGGAAGATGAACAGCTTCAAAGCATTTTTCAAGCAAAGAGGATTATACCTGATCTGTCTGGCCCTGCTGCTGGTGGCCACCATCACCGGGGTACTGGCCATCCGCAGTGTGGTGCGCAATGTGGCCGATCTGACCGAATCACGCCAGAACGCCCTGGAGGAGGATGCCCAATGGAACCAGCCGGATACCATCGTAACCAATCCCGCCGAGGATGTGCCGGTGCAGACGCCTGTGCCGTCGCCGCAGGTCTCTGCACAGCCCTCCGAGTCGCCTGCTTCCTCCTCGGCGCAGCAGCCGTCTGGGGCAGTGTCCGCCGGTGGGGCCGCCTCTGGCGATTCTTCGGTGTCCTCGGCCGCCTTGCCCGTATCGCCGGCGGATGCTGAGCCCATCCGGGCCTTCAGCGGGGATGAGCTGGTGTACAGCGAGACCCTGGGCGACTGGCGCACCCACAACGGTGCCGACTACGCCGCCGACAAGGGGGACAAGGTCCATGCGGTGACCGCCGGCACGGTGGCATCTGTCACCGAGGATGCCCTGTGGGGCACGGTGGCCGAGGTCAAGACCCTGGACGGGGGCACCTGGCGGTACTGCGGCCTGGACAAGGCGGATGTGAAGACCGGGGACGAAGTCCACCGGGGGGACGTGCTGGGCACAGTGGGCACCATCCCCAGTGAGGGGGAGGATGCTTCCCACCTGCACCTGGAATACCTGGACGAAAACGGGGCCTACCAGGACCCGGAAGACAACAAATAAAAAAATCCCGGACTCAGCCAGAGTCCGGGATTTTGTGTTGTGATATTACTTGTGGTAGGCGCGGATGGAGAGCATCCGGGTGGCGTTGAGCACGGCCAGCACCATGACCCCCACATCGGCAAACACCGCCCACCACATGTTGGCGATGCCCACGGCGCCCAGCAGCAAAAACAGCAGTTTGACGCCCAGGGCAAAGACGATGTTCTGGTAGACGATGGACATGCACCGGCGGGCCATGCGCATGGCCAGACCGATCTTGGCCGGGTCGTCGTCCATGAGAACCACGTCGGCGGCCTCGATGGCGGCATCGCTGCCCAGGGCACCCATGGCGATGCCGATGTCCGCCCGCATGAGCACGGGGGCGTCGTTGATGCCGTCCCCGACAAAGGCCAGGTTGCCCCGGCTCTTGTCCGCCAGCAGTTCCTCCACCCGGCGGACCTTGTCGTCGGGCAGCAGCTCGGCGTGGAAGTCGTCCATGCCCAGCTGGCCCGCCACCCCGGCGGCTACAGCCTTGCTGTCACCGGTGAGCATGACGGTGCGCACCCCCTGGCTGTGCAGGCTGTCCATGGCCTGACGGGCGGTGGGTTTCACCTCGTCGGAAATCAGGACTGAACCCCAGAAGGCGCCGTCACAGGCCAGGTAGACCACCGTGCCCACCCCGTCGTCGGGGGTGTAGGGGATTTTCTTGGCTTCCATGAGCTTGGTGTTGCCCGCCAGCACCGTGTGGCCGTCCACCTGGGCGGACACGCCGTGGCCCGCGATCTCCAGGGCGGTGGTGGCCTGCAGAGTGCAGGCAGGGCAGGCTTCCCGCAGGCTCTTGCTGATGGGATGGCTGGAGTAGCTTTCCGCCGCAGCGGCCAGTTCCAGCACTTCCTGTTCGGTGCGGCCCGGAGCAGGGGAGACCCGGCTGACTTTGAACACCCCTTTGGTCAGGGTGCCGGTCTTGTCAAAGACCACCGTGCCCGTATGGGCCAGGGCTTCCAGATAGTTGCCGCCCTTGACCAGGATGCCGCAGCGGGACGCCCCCCCGATGCCCCCGAAGAAGGTGAGGGGGATGCTGATGACCAGGGCGCAGGGGCAGGAGATGACCAGGAAGGTCAGCGCCCGCTTGATCCACATGGCCCAGCCGCCGCCCAGCACCAGGGGCGGCAGCACCGCCAGGGCCAGGGCCGCAAAGCAGACGGCGGGGGTGTAGTACCGGGCAAATTTGGTGATGAAGTTTTCCGCCTTGGCTTTCTTCAGGCTGGAATTCTCCACCAGGTCCAGGATGCGGGCCACGGTAGACTGGCCGTAGGGTTTGGTCACCTGCACCCGCAGCACCCCGTCCACGTTCACGCTGCCGCTGATGACCGCATCCCCCGGGCGGGCGGAGCGGGGACGGCTCTCCCCGGTAAGGGCGGCGGTGTTCAGGGAACTTTCGCCCTCCAGCACCGTGCCGTCCAGGGGGATCTTCTCCCCGGGGCGCACCACAATGACCGCCCCCACCGGCACTTCCTCCGGGTCCACCGTGCGCAGACCGCCATCGGCCTCTTCCAGGTTGGCGCTGTCGGGGCGGATGTCCATCAGCCCCGCAATGCTCCGGCGGCTCTTGCCCACGGCGTAGCTCTGGAACAGCTCGCCCACCTGGTAGAACAGCATGACAGCCACGCCCTCGCCGTATTCACCCAGGCACATGGCGCCCACCGTGGCCACAGCCATGAGGAAGTTTTCGTCAAACACTTCCCCGTGGACCACGCCCAGCACGGCTTTGCGCAGCACATCATACCCGATGATGAAATAGGGGATCAGATAGAGCACCGCCTGCGCCGGCCAGGGCAGGCCGGCAAATACCTGGCACAGGACCGCTGCCGCCGCATACAGCACCGCGGCCAGAATGATACGGCGCAGCATTCGTTTCTGCTTTTTGGTCATACAAACCATCCCTCCTGCTTCGGATACCGCCAAGGACCTTTACAGTTCGATCTCGAAATCCGGCTCAATCTTCTTGGCCGCCTTCACGGCCTGCTTCAGGATGGCGTCAAACTGGCTGTCCTCCGCTTCCAGCAGCATCTTCTGGGCCATAAAGCTCACGCTGGCGCTCTGCACACCGGGCAGGGCCTTGACGGCGTTCTCAATCTTGGCGGCGCAGTTGGCGCAGTCCACTTCAATGTTGAATTTCTTCTGCATGGTACATTCTCCTTTTCACTCTCAGATATAGGGATTACAAATGGGTCACTCTTCCACGTGCTCCATGCCCAGGGCGATCATGGTACGCACATGGTCATCGTCCAGGCTGTAGAACACCGTCTTGCCGTCCCGGCGGAACTTGACCAGCTTGCTGGCTTTCAGCACCCGCAGCTGGTGGCTCACCGCACTCTGGGAAAGCCCCACCGCCTGGGCGATGTCGCTGACGCAGAGCTCACTTTCAAACAGGGCGTACAGGATCTTGATGCGGGTGGTGTCCCCGAACACCCGGAACAGCTCGGCCAGGTCGTACAGCACCTCGTCGTCGGGCAGATCGGCGCACACCCGGGCCAGGGCTTCCGGGTCCCCGGGGCAGCCGGGGTCACACACCGGCACAGCGTCGGGGCGGGGGATCTCGTTGGGTAAAGCCATTGTCAGACATCCTTTCATATGAGCAGTTGTTCATATGTCTATATAATAGTCCCCTCTCCGACCTTTGTCAATAGGGAAAAGTGTCTTCTCCGGATTTTTTCCAAAAAAATCCGCCGCCCCGGCCAAGGAGCGGCGGAAAAGGTCTGTATGAAATGCAAAAGAGAAAACCCGGCCGTTTTTTCCACAAAAGAAAGCTGTTTTGTGGAAAGCTCAGTCCTCGGCCCAGCCCCGGGCCCGGTCCACGGCCTTGTGCCAGCCCGCCTGCAGGCGGGTGCGGGTGGCCTCGTCCATCTCGGGTTCGTACAGCCGGTCCAGGGTCCACTGGCGGCGGATGTCTGCCAGGTCCTGCCAAACCCCGGTGGCAAGACCCGCCAGATAGGCGGCGCCCAGGGCGGTGGTCTCCCGGATCATGGGGCGGCGCAGGGTGCGGCCGATGATGTCCGCCTGGAACTGCATGAGGAAGTTGTTGGCCGAAGCCCCGCCGTCCACCCGCAGCTCCCGCAGGGGCATGCCGGCGTCCCGCTCCATGGCCCGGAGCACATCCCCGGTCTGGTAGGCGATGGATTCCAGCGCCGCCCGGATGATGTGGTTGCGTCCGGCACCCCGGGTCAGGCCCACCAGGGCGCCCCGGGCGTACATGTCCCAGTAGGGGGCGCCCAGCCCGGTGAAGGCGGGCACCAGGTACACCCCGGCGCTGTCCGGCACTTTTTTGGCAAAGTATTCGGTGTCCGCAGCCTCGGTGATGAGGTGCAGCTCGTCCCGCAGCCACTGGACCACCGCCCCGCCCACAAAGACGCTGCCTTCCAGGGCGTACTGGATGCGGCCGTTCACCCCCGAGGCGATGGTGGTGATGAGGCCGTTGCGGCTGCGGACAAGGGTCTCCCCGGTGTTCATGAGCAGGAAGCAGCCGGTGCCGTAGGTGTTCTTGGCTTCCCCGGCCTCAAAGCAGGTCTGGCCGAAGAGGGCGGCCTGCTGGTCCCCCGCAATGCCGGCGATGGGCACCTCCACCCCCTGGATGTTCACGGTGCCGTACACCTCGCTGCAGGAGCAGACCTTGGGCAGCATGGCCATGGGAATGCCCAGCCGGTCGCAGATGGTCTTGTCCCAGCAGAGATGCTCAATATCAAAGAGCATGGTGCGGCTGGCGTTGGTGTAGTCGGTCACATGGGCGGCGCCGCCGGTGAGCTTCCAGATCAGCCAGGTGTCCACCGTGCCGAAGAGCAGCCGGCCTTCCTCCGCCCGCTGCCGGGCCCCGGGAACGTTGTCCAGGATCCACTTGATCTTGGTGGCGGAAAAATAAGCGTCGATGAGCAGCCCGGTGCGCTTTTGTACATAGTCGGTGAAGGCGGTGTCCTGTTTCAGCTCCTCACACAGGGCGGCGGTGCGGCGGCACTGCCACACGATGGCGTTGTATACCGGGCGGCCGGTCTCCCTGTCCCAGACGATGGCGGTCTCCCGCTGGTTGGTGATGCCGATGCCCGCGATCTCCTGCACATCCACCCCGCTCTTGGCCAGCACTTCCATCAGGACGCCGTACTGGCTGGAATAGATCTCCATGGGGTCGTGTTCCACCCAGCCCGGATGGGGGTAGTGCTGGGTGAATTCCCGCTGGGCCAGATCCACGATGTTCTGGTCCTTGTCGAACAGGATGCAGCGGCTGCTGGTGGTGCCCTGGTCCAGGGCGATCACATATTTTTTCATGGTGGGCCTCCCGTATGACTTACATCTCCCAGACCGCAGGGCTGGAGGTGGAAACGGCCACCGCTCCGGCGCGGATGGCGGCCATGACTTCGTCTTTGTACTTGACCAGTCCCCCGGCAATGATGGGGGTGCGGGTCTTCTGGGCCAGCTCGGCAATGACCCGGGGCATGATACCGGGTAAAATCTCGATGAAATCCGGCTTGCCCACGCCCAGCTGGGCGGGCAGGTTGTCCAGGGACAGCGAATCCAGGATAAAGGCCCGCTGTACCGTCAAAAGCCCCAGATGCCGCGCCCGACGGATCAGGGGCGGCCGGGTGGAGATGATGCCGTCCGGGCGGCACAGCCCCTGCAGGGCATCCACCGCCACTTCCCGGGCGGAAAGGCCCTCCACCAGGTCGATGTGCACAATGGCCAGCTTGCCGCTCTGACGGACTTTTTCCACCAGGGCGGGCACGCTGACGATGGTGCCGAACAAAAGAAAAACCACTTCACACTCACTTTGCAGCGCCTGCTCCAGCCCGGCCTCGTCTTTTACGGCGGCGATCACCGGACAGTCCAGCAGGCGGGCGCGCTTGCCTTCCAGAGACTCCATTTTGGCAAAATCCTCCTGCCGCCGCGGCGGCCAAATAAAAAGAGTGGGACGCGCCTTGATCCGTCCCACTCCCTACTCTTGTGAACAAGCCCATTATGGCAGGTTTACCGGAAAAAGTAAAGCCGTTTGCACAAAAATAGCTGTTCTGCCAAAAACGACCCTGGGCTTTTGTTGGAAACTGACAATTTGTTTTTTGACTCTTGACACAAATCTGTGCAAGGTGGTAGAATGAGGTCAATGCGGATACGCCAAGGAGCAGGAGCAAGAGCGTAAAGTCTGGGAACCCCGGTCTTTACGCCTTTTTTATTGCCTCTTTGTGCAAAAAGTGTCTTTTTGGTTCGGAAACAGGCGGGGAGCCCCCGCTAAAAAGGAGGAATAGATATGAAAAATACCCACAAGGCACGCTCTGCCAGGTTCTGGCTGTGCATAGCCCTGGTCATCTGCCTGATCAGCTGTATCGGTGCCAGCCTGGTACAGACGGATTTCGGCAAGGTGACCATCCGGGACCTGCGGTTTGAAACGGCCAGCGGTCACCAGATGAGTGCTTTGCTGCTGGTTCCGGACACCGCTACCCCCGACAACCCCGCCCCGGCCATCGTGTGCAGCCACGGCTGGTACAACAACCGGGAAATGCAGGACCTGAACTATGTGGAATATGCCCGCCGGGGCTTTGTGGTGCTGTCCATCGATATGTATGGTCATGGCAATTCGGACAATCTGGAAACCGGTACCTGGTGGGATGAAAGCAACAATGCCAACGGCATGTATGATGCGGTGCAGATGGTGGCCGGGCTGCCTTTTGTGGACAAGACCCGCATTGGTGTGACGGGCCATTCCAACGGTGCTCTGGCCAGCCGCACGGCGGTCCTGCTGGACAACGAAGCCGACGAGCAGCTGATCGCTGCGGCGCTGCTGGTGTCCAACGATGCCGTGTATACCGATGAGGACGGCGCCTACTTCAACATGTTCGGCAGCCGCGATGCCGGTATCGTGGCCTGCCAGTACGACGAATTCTTCCACCGCGTCAAGCAGGAGGACGGCTCCCGCAGCGCGCCCCGGGATTATATCCATCAGAACACGGCCCAGTCCTTCCTTTATTTCGGGCAGGACCCCGCCGGTCAGGAAGAACGCACCAGCTACACTATGTATACCCAGTCCATCGACGGGGAAGAGGCCATCCGTGTGATCTACAACCCGCCCATCACCCACCCCTGGGCACACTTCTCCAAGCGGGTGGTGACTTCCAGCATCGAGTTCTTTGACGCTGCCCTGGGCGCGCCCAAATCCATCGCCCCCACCAATCAGGTGTGGCAGGTCAAGGTGTTCTTCAACGCCATCGGTCTGGTTGGCTTTATGATGTTTGCAGTCAGCCTGGCCATCGTACTGCTGGACACCCGTCCCTTTGCCGTTGTCCGCGCCGAGGATCACGTCCAGCCTGCCCCGGCATTGACCGGACGTGCCAAAGGCTGGTTCTGGGGCAGCAACCTTCTGGCAGCAGTGTTCTCCTTTGTGGTATACATGATCGGGTATACCATCATCGGCGGCTCCATGCCGGACTTCTTCCCGCAGGCCCCGGTGTATTTCATCGGTATGTGGAGCCTGCTGTGCGGTCTGTTTGCCCTGGTGCTCATTGCGGTGAGCGGCCGTGTTACCGGGCAAAAAGCTGACCGGGATACCGGCGTGCGCATCAGCGGCCGGCGTCTGGGCATGACCGTGGTGCTGGCCCTGGTGGTGGCGGTGGCCTCCTATGGACTGGTGTTCCTGGCCGACTATTTCTTCAAGACCGACTTCCGTCTGTGGGTGCTGCCGCTCAAGGCCTTTACCGCCGACAAGCTGCCCATCATCCTGCTGTATCTGCCCTTCTTCCTGGTGTATTACATCTGCAACAGCATCTCCATCAACTGCTACAATTATTTTGAAATGGGCAAAAAGCCCTGGGTCAACACGGCGGTCATGGCGGCATTCAACGCGCTGGCACCGGTGGTCATGGTGCTGGCGATGTACATCTGCTTCTTTGTCACCGGCCATCTGCCCAATGAGTTTGTGCCCTGGTTCGGCGGCAGCATCATCGGTATCTGGCTGTATCCCATCATTGTGATCCTGCCGGTGGCGGCAGTGGTGTCCCGCATCCTGTACAAGCGGACCCGCAATCCCTATCTGGCGGGCATCCTCATGGCGCTGCTTGTCACCACCATGAGCTGCACCAACACGCTGACCCAGCTGTGACGGGCAGAATGAAAAAATCTCTGATTCCGGAACAAAAAATCTTGCAATCCGCGCGGGATATGCTATTATAAAGAAAAAGGAGTTTCTGCTCGAGTAATTCAGAGTGAAGCAGATGCCGGCCCAAGGGGCGCGGTGTTTGCTTCACTCTTTTTTTGTAACCAAAACGGGAGGCAATGTATGTACGACGTCATCATCATCGGCTGCGGCGTGATCGGCGCGGCGGCGGCCCGCCGTCTGGCGCGGTGCCGGCTGAACGTGGCGGTGCTGGAAGCCCAGAACGATGTGGCCAATGGCACCACCAAGGCCAACAGCGCCATCGTCCATGCGGGATACGACCCGGAGCCGGGAACGCTCATGGCGCGGCTGAATGTGGAGGGCAACCGGCAGATGGGCGACCTGTGTGCCGAACTGGATGTGCCTTTCCGGCGCACCGGCTCTTTGGTGCTGGCCTTCGGGGCGGATCAGCAGCCCAGGCTGGAAGAACTCTACCGCCGGGGCACCGCCAACGGAGTGCCCGGGCTGCGGCTGCTCACCGGGGAAGAAGCCCGGGAACTGGAACCCAACCTGTCTCAAGCCGTGACCGGGGCGCTGCTGGCGCCCAGTGCGGGCATCGTGGACCCCTGGGGACTGGCCCTGGCCCTCATGGAAAACGCCGTCACCAACGGGGTGGAACTCTTCCGCGGCTGCCCTGTCACCGCCGTGCGGGAGGAGGACGGCCATTTTGTGCTCACCACTCCCAAGGGCGAGTTCACCGCCCGGTATGTGATCAATGCGGCGGGGGTGGACGCCGACAAGGTCCGCGCCCTGCTGGAGAGTCCCGACTTCACGGTGCATCCCAGCCGGGGCGAGTATTACCTGCTGGATAAAAGCGAAGGCAAAACGGTCAGCCGGGTGATCTTCCAGTGTCCCGGCCCCGAGGGCAAGGGTGTTCTCGTCGCTCCCACCGTCCACGGCAACCTGCTGGTGGGCCCCAACGCCGAGGCGGTGACCGACCGCCGGGACCTGGGCAACACCGCCGACGCCCTGGACTTTGTCCGCCGCCGTGCCATGCAGAGCGTGCCGGGGCTGAATCTGCGGCAGAACATCCGCAATTTCAGCGGCATCCGGGCCAACACCGACCGGGGGGACTTCGTCATCGAGACGAGCAAAGCCCACCCCCACTGGCTGGACCTGGCGGGCATCTGCTCCCCGGGGCTGAGCAGCGCCCCGGCCATCGCCGACTATGCGGCGGAGCTGCTGGCGGCGGAAGGGCTGTCTTTGGAGGAAAAGCCGGACTTCAACCCCCGCCGGCAGGCCGTGCCCCGCTTCCGGGAGCTGAACGCCCAGCAGCGGGCGGAACTGATTCGGAAAGACCCCCGGTTCGGCCGGGTCATCTGCCGGTGCGAGACGGTCACCGAAGGGGAGATCGTGGCGGCCCTGCACAGCCCGGTGCCTGCCTGCACCATCAACGGGGTCAAGCGCCGGTGCAACGCGGGCATGGGCCGGTGCCAGGGAGGCTTCTGCGGGCCCCGGGTGCAGGAGATCATTGCCCGGGAACTGAACATTCCCATGACCGATGTCCTCATGGACCAGGACGGCACCTGGGTGCTGGCCCGGGAGACCAAGACCGGAAAGGAGGCGCGCTGAGATGGCAGCCTATGAACTCATCGTGGTCGGCGGCGGCCCCGCCGGACTGGCGGCGGCCTGTCAGGCCTGGGAGAACGGCCTGCGCCGCATCCTCATTCTGGAGCGGGACTCCGAACTGGGCGGCATCCTGAACCAGTGCATCCACAGCGGCTTCGGGCTGCAGCGCTTCCGGGAGGAACTCACCGGCCCGGAATACGCCGGACGGTTTATTGAGATGCTGGGTGACACCGGCGTGGAGACCCGCCTGGACACCATGGTCTTGCAGATCGTCCCCGGCAAAGACGGTGCACCCCACCAGGTACACGCCGTCAGCGCCAGAGACGGATATCAGGTGCTGGAAGCCCAGGCTGTGGTGCTGGCCATGGGCTGCCGGGAACGCACCCGGGGGGCCATCTCCATCCCCGGGGAGCGGCCTGCCGGCATCTTCACCGCGGGGGCAGCCCAGCGGTATCTGAACATCGAAGGGTACATGGTGGGCCGCCGGGTGGTCATCCTGGGCTCCGGGGACATCGGGCTCATCATGGCCCGCCGCATGACCCTGGAAGGAGCCAAGGTGCTGGCCTGTGTGGAGCTCATGCCCTATTCCGGCGGGCTCATGCGCAACATTGTCCAGTGTCTGCAGGACTTTGATATCCCTTTGTATCTCAGCCACACCATCACCGACATCAAGGGCCACGACCGGGTGGAGCAGGTGACGGTGAGTGAAGTGGGCCCCGACCGCCGTCCCATCCCCGGCACCGAGATGGTCTTTGACTGCGACACCGTGCTGCTCAGTGTGGGTCTCATCCCCGAAAACGAGCTGACCCGGGCCGCGGGGGCGGACATGGACCGCCGCACCAGCGGCGCCCGGGTGTATGAGAACATGGAGACCAGCATCCCCGGCATCTTTGCCTGCGGCAACGTGGTGCATGTGCATGACCTGGTGGACTATGTCTCCGCCGAGAGCGAGCGGGCCGGCGCCGCGGCGGCGGCCTATGTGCAGGGCAAGCGGGCCGGTGCCGCCGCCCGCACCCTGGAACTGAAGAACGGGGACGGGGTCAGCTACACCGTGCCCCAGACCGTCCGCCCCGATGAGGCGGGCAAAACGGTGGAGGTGTTCTTCCGGGTGAACCGGGTCACCGGGCCCGCCGCCATCGCGGTGCGGGACGGGGAGGGCAACTCCCTCACCGGGTTCCGTCGGGCCCATCTGGCCCCCGGCGAGATGGAGCACATCCTGCTGCCGGGGGACCTGGTCCGGAGCGCCAAGGGGCCTGTGACCATTTCCATTGAAGAGGACAAAGGGGGTGCGGCAAGATGAAAGAACTGGTGTGCATCGTCTGTCCCCGGGGCTGCCGCCTGCAGGTGGACGAGGACAACGGTTACGCCGTCACCGGCAACAGCTGTCCCCGGGGGGCCGAATACGGCAAAAATGAGCTGCAGCATCCCACCCGGGTGCTGACCACCACCGTGCGGGTCACCGGGGGCGTGCACCGCCGTCTGCCGGTCAAGACCAGCACCGCCATCCCCAAGGACCTGCTCTTTGAGGCCATGGAGGTGGCCAACGCCGTCAGCGTGGCGGCGCCGGTGCAGCCCGGGCAGGTCATTGTGGAAAACCTGCTGGGCACCGGGGCGGACCTCGTCGCGGGGCGGGGGATCGAGAAGGGGTGAGCTTTTCTAATCATAACCCTTCCGCCGCTGCGCGGTACCTCCCCAACCACAGGGGAGGCATGAGGCAGAGTCGTAGCTGAACCAGCCACGCTTTCCCGTTTTACCAACGGCTTTTCTGGCATGCCATTTCAAATCATTTTCCTTGCTCACCGGCCCCAGCCGGTGAGAAGGCCGTCGTCAGGTGGCCGCATCTCCGGGTCCAGGGCCGCAGCCCTGGTCGGCGTCCACCGCATCGAAACGGTTGCGCTTTTTCGCTTCCTTTTTGGCGACAAAAAGGAAGGACACTCCGGCGAGATGCCGCTATCCTCGCAAGCCGGACGGACTGACCAACTCCTCGGTCAGTGACCCTTACACAGGGAAACCGTTCTCTACCGCAGCAAGCAAAAACCCCGCCGGTTCCTTACGGGAACCGGCGGGGTTCTTATCTTGTTACGGAGTGATCGTCACAATCAGACGATGCCCTGCATCAGCATGGCGTCGGCCACCTTGGTGAAGCCGGCGATGTTCGCACCGGCGACCAGGTTGCCCTTCATGCCGTAAGCCTCGGCAGCGTTGGCCGCGTTGGCGTAGATGTTCTTCATGATGTTCTTCAGGCGTTCGTCCACTTCCTCGAAGGTCCAGGACAGACGCAGGGAGTTCTGGCTCATCTCCAGGCCGGAGGTGGCCACGCCGCCCGCGTTGGAAGCCTTGGCCGGGGCAAACAGGATGCCGTTGGCCTGCAGGTAGGCGACGGCGTCCGGGGTGGAAGGCATGTTGGCGCCTTCGGCCACGGCGTAGCAGCCGTTGGCCACCAGGGCCTTGGCGCCTTCCAGCGGCAGTTCGTTCTGGGTGGCGCAGGGCAGGGCGATGTCGCAGGCGACGGTCCAGATTCCCTGGCTGCCTTCCACGTACTTGGCGCTGGGCACATAGTCCAGATAGGTCTTGATGCGGGCGCGCTTGACTTCCTTGATCTCCTTGATGACCTTGTAGTCAATGCCGTTTTCGTCCACAATGTAGCCGTTGGAGTCGCTCATGGCAATGACCTTGCCGCCCAGCTCGGAAGCCTTCTGGTTGGCGTAGATGGCCACGTTGCCGGAACCGGAGATGACCACCTTGGCGCCGTCAAAGCTCTTGCCGTTGGCCTTGAGCATCTCGTCGGCAAAGTAGCACAGGCCGTAGCCGGTGGCTTCGGTGCGCACCAGGCTGCCGCCGAAGGTCAGGCCCTTGCCGGTGAGCACGCCGGTGAACTCGTTGCGCAGGCGCTTGTACTGGCCGAACATGTAGCCCACTTCGCGGCCGCCCACGCCGATATCGCCGGCCGGCACGTCGGTGTCGGGGCCGATATGACGGAACAGCTCGGTCATGAAGCTCTGGCAGAAACGCATGACCTCGGCATCGCTCTTGCCGTGGGGGTCAAAGTCGCTGCCGCCCTTGCCGCCGCCCATGGGCAGGCCGGTCAGGCTGTTCTTGAAGATCTGTTCAAAGCCCAGGAACTTGATGATGGACAGGTTCACGCTGGGATGGAACCGCAGACCGCCCTTGTAGGGGCCGATGGCAGAGTTGAACTGCACACGGTAGCCGCGGTTGACCTGGACCTTGCCATTGTCATCCACCCAGGGAACACGGAACATCACAACGCGCTCGGGCTCCACCAGGCGCTCGATCAGGCCGTTCTTTTCCAGCTCGGGGCGAGCTTCCACAACGGGTTCCAGGGATTCCAGAACCTCGTCAACAGCCTGCAGGAATTCTTTCTGCTCAGCATTGCGCTGGGCCAGACCCGCGTACACATTGGCCAGATAGGCATTTTTGATGGACATGGGTAACACTCCTTTGTTCTAATTTCTTTCACCGGTTTTTATGTTAGCACGTTTGGAAGTATTTGACAAGGTTTTTGCGAAACTTTTGTTGCCTGTGCGGGGCCATCTGTATCTGAATGAAAAACAAAATATACACTTTCTGTAAATTTTCACAAAATATGTAGGCACGATGTACATATGTGGTGTATAATGGACAAAACGCCGGCCGCGGGGCCGGCAACTGCATTTTTCTCTGCTTTTTCAAGGAGGAAAGTTCCTATGCAACCTGCAATTTCCGAACTTCTGGCCGGCCTGACCCTGGAAGAAAAGGCCGGTCTTTGTTCCGGCGCGGATTTCTGGCACACCAAGGCGGTGGGACGCCTGGGCATCCCCGCCATGATGGTGTCCGACGGCCCCCACGGCCTGCGCACCCAGAAGGAGGGCGCCGGCGTCAATGAGAGCATCACGGCGGTCTGTTTCCCCGCCGGGTGTGCTGCCGCCGCCAGCTTTGACCCCGACCTGCTGCGGCGGGAGGGGGAGGCCATCGGTGCCGAAGCCAGAGCCGTGGGTGTGGGCGTGGTGCTGGGTCCGGCGGTGAACATCAAGCGCAGCCCGCTGTGCGGCCGCAACTTTGAATATTATTCCGAGGACCCCTGTCTGGCCGGGACGCTGGCTGCCGCCTATATCCAGGGCGTGCAGAGCCGGGGCGTGGGCACCAGCATCAAGCACTTTGCAGCCAACAGCCAGGAATACCGCCGTCTGACCTGCTCTTCCGACATGAGCGAGCGGACGCTGCGGGAGATCTACCTGCCCGCTTTTGAGAAAGCGGTGAAGGAGGCAGCCCCCTGGACCGTCATGTGCAGCTACAACCGGATCAACGGTACCTACGCCAGCGAGAACAAGACCCTGCTCACCGATATCCTGCGCAAGGAATGGGGATTTACGGGCTTTGTCATGTCCGACTGGGGCGCCGTGGCTGACCGGGTGCGGGGGCTGTGCGCCGGCCTGGACCTGGAAATGCCCGGGTGCGGCGGGGTCAATGACAAAAAGATCGTGGCCGCGGTGAAAAACGGCACCCTGGACGAATCGGTGCTGGACAAGGCGGTGAGCCGGATCCTGAACATCGTGCTGCGGCACGCCGACCTGGCGGGGGCTGCGGCCGGGGCGGAGCTGGATCTGCCCGGTGACCACACCGCAGCCGCTGCCATGGCGGCCGACTGCGCGGTGCTGCTGCAGAACCGGGGCACCCTGCCCCTGAAGCAGGACCAGCGGGTGGTCTATATCGGCGGCTTTGCCGAAACGCCCCGCTACCAGGGCGGCGGTTCCAGCCATGTGAATGCCTTCCGGGTGGAGAGCGCCCTGGAAGCCGCCCGTGCCCGTGGCCGGGTGGTGGACTATGTGGAGGGCTTCCCCGCCGACCGGGACCAGCGGGAGGAAAGCGAGTTCCTGCGGGCGGTGGAGGCCGCCGAGGAAGCGGACGCCGCTGTGATCTTTGCAGGCCTGCCCGAGAGCTTTGAAAGCGAGGGCTACGACCGCCGCCACATGCGTCTGCCCGAAGCCCAGAACAACCTGATCGCCCGGGTGGCGGCGGTGCAGAAGAACACGGTGGTGGTGCTGCACACCGGCAGCCCGGTGGAGTGTCCCTGGGCGGAGGATGTGTCCGCCATCCTGTGCATGTATCTGGGGGGCGAAGGCGTGGGCCGTGCCGCCGACGCCCTGCTGTACGGGGAAGCGGACCCCTGCGGCCGCCTGCCCGAGACCTGGCCCCTGCGGCTGGAAGACACCCCCTGCTATCTGGATTATCCCGGCGACGGCCGCACCGCCTGGTACCGGGAAGGCGTCTTTGTGGGCTATCGCTGGTACGATGCCCGCCGGATGCCGGTGCGCTGGCCCTTCGGCCACGGCCTTTCCTATACCGGCTTTGTGTACAAGGCGGCGTCCCTGTCGTCGGCTTCCCTGACCGACGGCGGCAGCGTGGATGTCTCGGTGACGGTGCGCAATTCCGGCGCCCGGTTCGGCCGGGAGGTGGTGCAGCTGTACATTGCCCCGCCGGAGAATGCCGTGCCCCGTCCGCCCAAGGAACTGCGCCGCTTTGCCAAGGTGGCCCTGCAGCCCGGGGAGGAGACCACCGTCACCTTCACCATCACGCCCCGGGACCTGTGCTATTTTGATGAGGAGCTGGGGGACTGGTACGCCGAATCCGGGGAATACAAGGTCCTGCTGGGCCATTCCAGCCGGAACATCCCCACCGTGCTGCCCCTGCAGTACACCACTGCCCGCCGCCGCCCGCTGACGGTGGACGAGAACACCCCCATCGGGGACCTGCTGCGGGACGACCGCACCGCCCCCATCGTGCGCACCATGCTGGCCAGCTATGGCCGGCAGATGGGCGAAAACGGCGGGGATGCCATCAGTGAGGAAGCCGCCCTGCAGATGATGGACGGCATGCCCCTGCGGTCCATGGTGGCCTTCGGCGGTCCCCAGGCAGCGGCCGCTATGCCCGGTCTGCTCAGCGCCCTGCGGGGGGCGGTGCGTCCCCGGGACGAGCGGACCTGAGCCCCGCGGCCCCCATACAGAACAAAGCCCCGGCCCCGGGCGGCAGCTGCCGCCCGGGGCCGGGTTCGTTTTGCCTGGTTCAGATGAATTCCCGCCAGGTGGTTTCCGCCTGGGTCTGGAAGTCGCACAGCTCCTGCATGAGCTTGTGGGCCCCGGGGGAGGCCAGCGGATAGTCGGTCTCCGCCCGCTTGCAGTCCAGCACGCCCTGGCTGCTGCCCTCGGCCAGCATGGTGGCGATGTTGCGGGTGGACTTGTCCAGCATGGTGCGGGTGCGGATGCCCATGCTCACGCTCATGCGGGCGGCGGCGCTCTGGCCCTTGGCCTGCCGGCCGATGGCGTCCAGGGCCGTGTGGGCCTGCTGGTTCAGGCGGCGGTATTCGTTGCGCTGGCGCAGCATCTCGTTTTTCAGCGCCTGGTCGTGGGTCAGGCCCATGAGCTCTTCCAGCGTGTTCTTGCCCATTTCGGTGTTCTGGACCACTTCCTGGAGCATGCTTTCATTGTCGTTCTGCATCTGTTCGGTCTGAGACATAGAAAAACCCCCTGTGTACATTTTTTCACCGTGCGTGTATGGCGGCA
Source organism: Subdoligranulum sp. DSM 23681 (assembly GCF_057005535.1). Classification (NCBI taxonomy): domain Bacteria; kingdom Bacillati; phylum Bacillota; class Clostridia; order Eubacteriales; family Oscillospiraceae; genus Subdoligranulum; species Subdoligranulum sp. DSM 23681. The sequence continues at coordinate 2,071,895 of NZ_CM168050.1, forward strand.
CGGTTAGTATGCGTACACAGGGGGTGTGTTATACAGGATCCGGTTCTCAGCCGCCCAACCGCTGTTCCGCCAGACTGAGCATCCAGTCCCAGCTGCCGGTCTCGGCCCAGTCGGCGGAGACCACCGTGGCGGTGAACTCGCCCCGGCGGGCCAGGGTGATGGAGAAGGTGCGGCGGGCGGAATCCAGAGCATCCCGCAGCCGGTGTTCCAGGGTACGGGCATCGGTGCCGATGCCCACCACCAGGAATACGCCGTCTTCCAGACGGATCAGGGGCGTGTCGGACTGCTCCGGCCCCACGGCCAGACTCAGGATGCCGGCGGCGGTGGTCAGGCAGCGGTCGGCGGCAGCCACGCTCTCGGTGCGACACAGGCGGGCGTACTCGTTCACCCGCACCAGCACCACGCTCACCGGCTGTCCGGCGGCAGCGGCCTGCCCCACACGGTCCCGGAACTCCGCGTCCAGGAAAGACCGGTTGTACACGCCGGTCACATAATCCCGGCACATTTCGCTGCGGCACTGGGTCAGCATCCGGGACAGCGCCGCGGCTTCCCGGGCGCCGCCATTGGGATGGACGGGCAGCTTGTACACCGCCGTCAGCACAAAGGGCCGGTGGTCGGCCATCAGGCTCCAGTACAGCGCCATCGAACCGCCTTCCTGACCGTACAGCGGACGCCAGGCGCGGCCGTGTTCGTCCAGATCGGGGATGGACTCAATGGTGTCGGTGGGCTGCATGGTGTCCGGGTCCAGACGGCGGCTGGTGGCCGCATCCACCACAAACACCTCGTCAAACAGGCAGCGCAAATTTGCGATCTGGTCGATCAGCTGTGAATGGGTATACTCCATGCTGTTGCCTCTCCTTCACTCCAACGCTCAAAATGGTGGGACCCGACACAGCGGGCCACGTCTTTTCTGATTTTATATTTTATCACATAGTGTTCAAAATTTCACCGTCAGCCTTGTACAAAGAATCCTTTGCACAAGTGTGAAAAGTTGGCTTTTTGCCCAATGGGTCAGCCCTCGCTGTCCCCGTCGGTCCCGGCGGGGACCAGGGCGGCGATGACCGCATCCCGCCAGGTGTCCCGGTCGGCGCGGACGAACTCGGTGCGGGGGGCGCCGGCCTCGTCAAAGCCCAGCGCCACACAGGCCGCAGCCAGGGCCTGCTGTTCCGCGGGGGTCAGGGTCACCTCGGGCAGGATGCCGGCCCCCACCTGGTCGATCTGCTTCTGGCAGGCGGCGGTGTCGTTGGAGGCGGTCCCCCAGGGGGTGATCAGGCCCAGGGTCTCGGTCAGGGTCTCCTCCCCGGGCTCGCTGGTGTACAGCCACAGGATGGCCGCGGCCGCAGCCCGCACGCCCTCCTCGTCCGTTCCGGCAGGAATGGCAAACCAGGCGGCGGTGGACAGGATGGGATAGTTCATCAGGCCGGTCAGGTTGTACTCGGTGGTGGAAAGGTCGCTCTCCACAAAATCACATTTGAGGGGCAGGCAGACCAGATTGTCCTGCAGTTCGCTGTCGGTATGGACCAGCAGGTCGGCCATGGTGCCCCGGTAGAACAGGGCTTCCCCTGCCTGCAGGGTGCCGGCTGCCTCGGACTGGTCGGGCATGGTCCCGGCGTCCCGGTTGGCCAGTTCCAGGGTCAGGGCGCTGTACAGCCCGTTCAGGGGGCCGGTCAGGGTGGTCTCGGTGCGCTCCTCCCCGGCGGCCAGCAGCACGCCGGTAAAGGCAGCGCCCCCGAACGCCGCCGATGCGTGGCTCATGGGCAGGGTGAACACCGCCTTCAGGTCGGCGGCGGATTCCGGCTTCTGGTCGGGCAGGGTATAGTCGCTGCCGTTCAGGGTCACGGTGGTCTCGGCCGGTTCGGCCAGCCACTGGGTCACCGTTTCCGCCAGCAGGCTCCATTCGGACCAGTCGGCGGCTTTCAGGTCGGCAACCAGGGTGTCGGTGTCCTCGGTCTGGAACAGAGCGGCCAGCATCCGGCTGTCCGCCCAGTACCCGTACAGGGTCTTGCCCAGGGGCAGGGCGGTCACGGCGGACACCGCGGTCTCGGCATCCACACCCGCCCGGATGGCGGCGGTGGACAGAAGGCTGTCGGCACTCATGTTCAGCCAGCTGCCGTCATCGGTGGCCGGCGCGGCACCCAGCACGGCCAGATCTGCCTGGGCGGGGTCCGCCGTGTCGGACAGATCCACCAGCTCCACACCCTGGGCGTCGGCATACTGCTGCAGGGCCCGGGCCGCGGCGGTGGAGGCCCCGGCTTCGTAATAGACGGTCAGCTGCTGAGGTGCCGCCGTGGGAGCGGGGGCGGTTTCAGCCGTTTCGGCGGTGGTCATGCCGCCGGAAGGCGCGGGGACACAGCCGGCCAGCAGGCCCAGGGCCAGGACCGAACAGAGGATACGTTTCATAATCTGGTTCTCCTAAACTATGAGGTGGCAATATATCTACCATTATACCGGATTTGCCTGTTTTTTTCTACCCCGGTTTTATGATATAATAAATGCCATATAACCTCAGGCCTGTCGGGGCCTGACCGAAAGGATGGGACCCCTGTTGCAGCCGACCGAAAAACTGTACGAACAAGACGCCTTTCTGCGCCGGTTCACCGCCAGGGTGCTGGCCTGTGAGCCGGCGGACAAAAGCTGGTGTGTGGCCCTGGACCGCACCGCCTTTTACCCGGAAGGCGGCGGCCAGCCCGCCGACACCGGCACCCTGGGCGGCGCCCGGGTGGCAGACACCCGGGTGAAGGCGGGGGTCATCTGGCACCGCACCGACGCCCCGCTGCCGGTGGGGCAGACGGTGACGGGGGAGATCGACTGGAAACCCCGTCTGGACCATATGGAACAGCACACCGGGGAGCATATCCTCAGCGGCACCCTGCACCGGCTTTTCGGGGCGGAGAATGTGGGCTTTCACATCGGGGACCCGGCGGTGCGCATGGATACCGACATCCCCCTGACCCCCGACCAGCTGGCCCGGGCGGAAGCGCAGGCCAACGCCGCCGTGCGGGCGGACGCCCCGGTGCGCTGCTGGTATCCGGCTCCCGAAGAGCTGGCGGCCCTGACCTACCGCAGCAAGAAGGAGATCGACGGCCCCGTGCGGCTCACCGATGCCGGCGGGGCGGACCTGTGTGCCTGCTGCGGCACCCATCTGCGCACCACCGGTCAGGTGGGGCTCATCAAGATCCTCAGCGCCCAGCACTACAAGGGGGGCATGCGGCTGGCGGTGGTCTGCGGGCAGCGGGCCCAGCAGACGGTGGCCGACGTCTGGCAGGACGCCGAGGCGGCCGGGGTGCTGCTCAGTGCCGGACCGGGACGCCTGCGGGAGGCCGTGACCCACACCGCCGACGCCGCCGAAGCCCTGCACCGCCGTCTGGCTGCCCTGCAGCAGGCCCTGGGAGAGGCCTGGGCCGCAGGCGCGCAGCCGGGGCAAAGAACCGCATTCCTCTGCCCGGAGGCGGACGCCGACACCCTGCGCCGTCTCTGTCTGGCGGTCACCGCCCGCACCGGTGCGGTGTGTGCCGTGCTGGCACCCGGCGGGCGGGGGCTTTCCTATGTGCTGCACTGTCCGGACGGGGACGCCCGCACCCTGGCCCATGGGCTCAACGCCGCCTTTGACGGCCGGGGCGGCGGCCGGGGCGAGCTGTGCCAGGGCAGTCTGGCCACCGATGATTTTGACGCCGTGCGGCGTTTTCTTCTGGAACAACACTGACAAAACGACGAAAGAGGTACCTTCATCATGCGCATGCGTTTCAAACCCTACGCCCGTCCGGAGCTGCTGGCCTGCAGCTTCCACGTTCACGAGCCCCTGACCCATGCGGGACACTGGCGGGAGCTGTTTGCCCGCCCGGACCAGCCCTTCTGCCTGGAACTGGGCTGCGGTAAAGGCGGGTTCCTGGCCCAGCTGGCCCCCTCCGACCCCACCCGCAACTTCCTGGGCATTGACATCACCGACAAGGTGCTGATCCTGGCCAAGCGCAAGGTGGAAAAGGCCTATCTGGAAAAACAGCTGCCCCCGGACAACGTCCTCATCGCCTCCCTGGACATCGAGCGGATGTCGGGCGCCTTTTCTCCTGCGGACCGGGTGGAGCGCATCTATATCAACTTCTGCAATCCCTGGAGCAAGAATGCCAGCAGCCACAAGCACCGGCTGACCCATCCCCGGCAGCTGCTGCAGTACCGCACCCTCATGGACGAGGGGGCGGAGATCTGGTTCAAGACGGATGACGACGACCTGTTCCGGGACAGCCTGAGCTACTTTCCGGCGGCGGGGTTCGAGATCACCTGGCAGACCTTCGACCTGCACGCCGACGAGCCCGCCTGGAACCTGCGCACCGAGCACGAGGGCATGTTCAGCGAGCAGGGCATTCCCATCAAGGCGCTCATTGCCCGCAAGGGTCCGGACAGCGCGGTGACCTGGGTGGAACCCAAGGAACTGGCCCGCCGTCTGGACGGGGAGGATGAAGAATGACCGCCGCCTGTACCCTCTCCCAATATGTGTGCTTCTTTTTTGTGTATTCCATCCTGGGCTGGTGCGTGGAGGTGGCCTTTGCGGCGGTGAACACCCGCCAGCTGGTCAACCGGGGCTTCCTCAACGGGCCGGCCTGTCCGGTGTACGGCTTCGGCATGGTGGGGCTGCTGGCGGTGCTGGGGCCCTGGCAGAGCAACATAGCCATGGTCTTCGTGGTGGCCGCCGTGCTGGCCACCCTGGTGGAACTGGTGGCCGGTGTGGCGTTGTACAAACTGTTTCACACCCGCTGGTGGGACTACACCAAGTTCCGGGGCAACCTGGGCGGGTTCATCTGCCCCCGGTTCTCCCTGCTGTGGGGACTGGGCGGCATCATCATGGTGCGTCTGGTGCATCCGCCGGTGGCCGCTGCTGTGCAGGCTGTCCCGCCTCTGGCCCTGGCCGTGGCGAACGGGGTGCTGACGGTGGTCTTCGCGGTGGATGTGGGCATCTCCTTCGCCCAGGCCGCCGGTCTGGAACGCCGCCTGGAACGCCTGAAGGACTTCTCCGCGGCCATGCGCCGGCTGAGCGATGCCATGACCGACAAGATCGGCACCGGCGCCATGACGGTGGACACCCTGCTGGACGAGCAGAAGCTGCAGCTCATGCTGGCCGCCATGGAAGGGCGGGAAAACACCGCCGCCCTGCGGGAGCAGCTGCTGGATATGGCGGCCCGGGCCCGCACCGTGCGTGCCGAAGTGGAACGTCTGGCCCGACAGCAGCATTTCGGCGAAGGCCGTCTGCTGCGGGCCTTCCCCCATATGAAAGCCCCCAGCTATGACGAGGTCCTGACCCGGCTGCGTGCCGCCACCGCCCGGTTGGCCCGCACCGCCCGGGAACTGAAGGACAAGGTCTCCGGCCAGTAAAGATCCCCTGTACAGACAAAAAAGCCCCGGCCCCGCGTTGTTGGCGCGGGGCCGGGGCTGTGTGTTTTTTTGCTTCGGACGAAACCCGTCAGCCGATCATTCGATGGCGATCAGGTTGGGCTGTGCGGGAAGTTCGGGCGCGGCCTTGGGCAGATGGATCTTCAGGATGCCATCCTCGAACTTGGCGGAGATGTCCTCCGGCTTCAGCTGGTCGCCCACATAGAAGCTGCGGCTGCAGGCGCCGGTGTAACGTTCCCGGCGGATGTAGCGGCCGTTCTTGTTCTCGTCATCCTTGTCCAGGCCCTTGGCGGCGGAGATGGTCAGGTAGCCCTGTTCCAGCTTCAGGCTGACTTCGTCCTTCTTGAAACCGGGCAGGTCGATATCCAGCTCATAGGCGTCCTCCGTCTCCCGGATATCCGACTTCATCAGGTTCTTGGCGTTCTTGCCGTAGAGCGGATTGTGGTTGCCGAAGAAGGGGCGCATACCGTACATATCATCAAACATATCATCAAACAGATCTTCACCAAAAATGCTGGGCAACATAAGTCATAACCTCCATTCAAACCGGCTGTTGGCCGGCTGTCAAACGCTGCCCGCCCGACGGCGGTCTGCTGCCGGACGTCTGCCTTGGTGGGGAGCTCTTTGTTTCTCTCTCAAGGTACGGTTATACTATACCACTGAATTTTAGCGCTGTCAAGCCTAGAGTGCTAAAATTCACATAAAGTTAACAAGTATACAAAATGTATATAATGCGGAAGGCCCGACTCCTCTTTCTGTACGCACAGGAAAGGGATCGGGCCTTTTGCCGCAAAAGTCAGCGGTGCGCCGCGTACCGGCGGCGGAAGTCCAGCAGCAGGCCGGCGGCCAGCAGGGCAGCCAGCAGGGCGGTTCCGGGCTGGTTGCACCACAATCCGCTCAGGCCCCAGGGCCACAGGGCGGCGATGAGCCCCACGGGAAAGACCAGTGCCACCGCCACCGACAGGATGGAAGCCTGCAGGGGCTTTTCCACCGCCGAAAGAAAACTCTGGGCGGCAAAGCTGAACCACCGGGTCAGATACCCCAGACTGAACAGCTGTACCGCGGGAATGGCCATAGCCAGCACTCCGCTGCCTTCGCTGCCAACAAACAGGGAGGCTGTCTGGGCGGGAAAGGCCAGCAGCAGCCCTGCCGCCGCCAGGGAGATCACTGCGCTGGCGGCAAAGCAGCGCTTTTCAATGGCCAGCACCCGGTCCCGGCGCCCGGCGCCCCAGTTGTAGCCCACGGCGGGCTGCAGGGAATCGCACATGCCGTACAAAAGGGGCAGCACAAAGCCGTCCACATACATCAGGATGCCGTAGACCGATACGGCGTTGGCTCCTCCCAGGCGCAGCAGCACCATGTTCATGATGATGGAGGTCACCCGTCCGGCAATGTTGCTCAGAAAGGTGGGGCAGCCGCAGCTGAAGATGCTGCCCACGATGTGCCGGGTGAACCGGGGCCGGCGGAACCGCAGGGGCATCCGTCCGGCCAGAAAGGGTCCCATGGCCAGCACGGCACACACCGTCATGCCCAGGCAGGCGCCCAGGGCCGCCCCCGCAATGCCCATGCCCACCACATACAGCAGGAAAAATTCCAGTCCGGCGCACAGGACCGACATGAGCACGTTCAGCCACATGCTGGTCTTGATCCGCCCGCAGATGCGCAGGTAGTTGTCCGCCGCAAAGACGATGCTCACCAGCGGGGAAAACAGGGCGTACACCCGCATGTACTGCACCGCCAGGGTCAGCAGTTCTCCCTCGGCGCCCATCCAGCCCAGCAGGGTGGGGGCCAGCAGGTACAGCACCCCGCCGGTAAGGGCGCCCAGCCCCACCACCAGCAGACAGGCACAGGTAAAGAGGTTGTCCGCTTCCCGGGGGAGCTTTTCTCCCAGCCGCACCGAGATGGGCACCGCCGACCCCACCCCGATGAGGTCGGCCAGGGCAAAGTTGATGATGACCAGGGGCATGGCCAGGTTCAGGGCCGCAAAGGCACTGTCCCCCAGAATGCGTCCCACAAAGATGCCGTCCATGAGCTGGTACAGGGAAGAAGCCAGCATCCCCACCGATCCGGGCAGGGCAGCCCGGAAAAACAGGCGCTGGGGCGGTGTTTCCAAAAACAAAGTCTTCTGATCCATACGTCCTCCTGCAACTTCGGATACGGCCCGCAGGGTTGAAAAAAGCGCCGGATAAGGCAGGCATCTCAGCCTGTGTCTTATCCGGCGCGTCATTTCTCCAAACAAATTTGTTCCGAATGACTTGCCCTCCGAGCAACAGCCTTACCATAGCACAGCTTTCCGGCCATGTCAATAGGGGTTCCTTGCTGTCCGGCGGGGAATTTTTGTCGCTGTTCACACAAAATTTACGGCGTGTTCATTTGACACCTTGTACAACAAAGCGTATAATAAAAGCGTATATCCTTATTTTGAATGATGGTGTGGTCTGTGCCGGACCAGGCACACATCCGATAGTATATATTATAGTATATATTTTAAAAAGGTAGGCGAAGGGCTTTCGGCACGGACAGAAAGAGAAAAAAGGGAGGTCTTTTGATATGGGCGAATACGCAGCCATCGAAAAGGAAGCGCAGGTCTTTACCGACCTGTGCCTGAACAACGACAAAATCGATCCGGCGCTGTTTGATCAGTTCGGCGTCAAGCGCGGTCTGCGCGACAAGGACGGCAAGGGCGTTCTGGCCGGCATCACCAACATTTCGCGCATCGACGCCTTTGAGGAGCGCGACGGCAAAAAGGTCCCCTGTGAAGGCAAGCTGTGGTACCGCGGCTACAACGTCTACGACCTGATCAAGGGGCTGCGGGGCAAGCGCTACGGCTTTGAGGAAGCTGCCTACCTGCTGCTGCTGGGGGACCTGCCCAATGCCGAGCAGCTGAAGACCTTCAACGAGACCCTGGTCAAGTGCCGGGACCTGCCCACCAACTTCATCCGGGACGTCATTATGAAGGCCCCCACCAAGGACCTGATGAACAGCCTGACCCGCAGCGTGCTGACCCTGGCCTCCTACGACGATTCGGTGGGGGACAACAGCCTGCAGACCCAGCTGGAACAGTGCCTGAAGCTCATCAGCGTCTTTCCCATGCTGGCGGTGTACGGCTACCATGCCTATAACTACTATGTGAACATGGGCAGCATGTATATCCATCGCCCCCGGCCGGAACTCTCCGCTGCCGAAAACCTGCTCCAGATGCTCCGCCCCGACCAGAGCTACACCCCGCTGGAAGCTCACGTTCTGGACATTGCCTTGCTTTTGCACATGGAGCACGGCGGCGGCAACAACTCCACCTTCACCACCCGCGTGGTCACCTCCTCCGGGTCGGATACCTACTCGGTCATGGCGGCGGCCCTGTCCAGCCTGAAGGGCCCCAAGCACGGCGGCGCCAACATCAAGGTCATGGAAATGTGCCAGGACATCCGCAAGAACGTGCACGATGTCACCGACGACGAGGAACTCAAGGCCTATCTGGGCAAGATCGTGGACAAGGAAGCCTTCGACCGCAAGGGCCTGATCTACGGCATGGGCCACGCGGTGTACTCCCTGTCCGACCCCCGTGCGGTGGTCTTCAAGGGCTTTGTGCAGCAGCTGGCCGAAGCCAAGGGCCGCAAGGAGGACTTCAACTTCTACAACGCCATTGAGCGTCTGGCACCCCAGGTCATTGCCGAAAAGCGGCACATCTACAAGGGCGTTTCCACCAACGTGGACTTTTACAGCGGCTTCGTGTACAACATGCTGGACATTCCGGTGGAGCTGTACACCCCCATCTTCGCCGTGGCCCGCATCGTGGGCTGGAGCGCCCACCGCATGGAAGAGCTGGTCAACGTGGACAAGATCATCCGTCCCGCCTACCAGAGCATCATGGAACCCCGGGACTACAAGCCCCTGGACCAGCGCGGCTGATTCCTTTCGCATCATCGGCACGGACCGTTCCCCTCCGGGAGCGGTCCGCTTTTTTGCGGTTGTATGTGAGACGGCTTCCTGTTTGTTTCTCTTGCAATCAGAGCAAACTCCTGTTACTCTAATACTATAAGGGTGACCGCCCCCGGCGGTCAATCGTGTGCGGAGGAGGAAAACCACCTATGAACCAGAACCTGAAGGACCTGCCGGTCTACACCGGCAACGACCTGGGCGCGGTGTACACAAGGCGGTCCACGACCTTCACCCTGTGGGCGCCCACCGCAGCAGGGGTCACCCTGCGCCGGTACACCACCGGCACCGACGCCGAACCCGGCGCCCGGGAACTGGACTCGGTGCCCCTGCGTCCGGCGGAACAGGGCACCTGGCGGGCCACCGTGGGCGGGGACCTGGCCGGACAGTACTATGTGTATGAGCTCACCTTTGCCGACGGCCACACCGCCACGGCGGTGGACCCCTATGCCCGGGCCTGCGGCTGCAACGGGCAGCGGGGGATGGTGCTGGACGACACGGCGGCCCAGCCGGAAAACTGGCCCGCCGACCGCCGTCCCGCCCGGGCCGACGACCCCGCCGCCCGCAGCGTGTGGGAGGTGCATGTGGCGGATTTTTCCGCCGATGAGCACAGCGGCATCCGTCCCGAATGGCGGGGCAAGTTCCTGGCCTTCACCCAGGAGGACTCCACCCTGGACTGTGAGGGGGAACACCCCACCTGCCTGAACTATCTGCAGCGGCTGGGGGTCAGCCATGTGCAGCTCCAGCCCATCTTTGATTTTGCCACGGTGGATGAGCGCGCCGGCGGCTACAACTGGGGATACGACCCCCTGAACTACAATGTGCCCGAAGGCTCCTACGCCACCGACCCCTTCCACGGGGAAGTCCGGGTGCGGGAATGCCGGACCATGGTGGCAGCCCTGCACAAGGCGGGGCTGGGGGTCGTCATGGATGTGGTGTACAACCACACCTACTACGCCGACAACTGGATGGAGCGCATTGTCCCCGGCTACTGGCTGCGCCGCACCCCGGACGGGCGGCTGACCAACGGCTCCGGCTGCGGCTGCGATCTGGCCAGCGAGCACCCCATGGTGCGCAAGTACATGGTGGATTCGGTGGTCTACTGGGCCACCGCCTATCACATCGACGGATTCCGCTTCGACCTGATGGCCCTCCATGATGTGGAGACCATGAACGCCATCCGGGCCGCCCTGGACGCTTTGCCCGGAGGCAGGAACATCCTCATGTACGGCGAACCCTGGCAGGGGGGCGCCACCTGCATGGAACCGGGGGCCGTCCCGGCGGACAAGAACGCCCTGCCTCAACTGGACAGCCGCATCGGCATCTTCTGTGACAACACCCGGGACACGGTGAAGGGCGGCGTCTTTGACGCCCGGGCCCCCGGGTATGTGAACGGCGCCCCCGGGGCGGGGTACACCCTGCTCCATGCCTTGGGGGCCTACCGGGACGGGTCCGAGGGCATGCGCCCCCAGGCATCGGGGCAGATCGTGCAGTATGTGTCTGCCCACGACAACTTCACCCTGTGGGATAAGCTCAAGGCAGTGGCGGGCCGCCGCACCTACGATATCTTCGACGGGGACCTGCTGGCCCAGAACCGGATGTGCGCCGCCATCTGCCTGACCTGCCAGGGACTGCCCTTCTGGCAGGCAGGGGAGGAGTTCGCCCGCACCAAGCACGGCGACCCCAACACCTACAAGGGTCCCCTGCGGGAAAACGCCCTGGACTGGACCCGGGCCGCCCGCATGGGAGAACTGGTGGAATTTTACACAGGGCTGCTGGCCATCCGGCACACCTGGCCGGAACTCACCGGCCTGACCGACGCCGCCCAGCCTGCCCCCCTGCTGCTGGCCGTGCCCGGGTGGCTCATCGGCTTCGTGCCCGAATTGTCGGACGATGCCCCCAACCGCCTGGTGGTCTACTACAACCCCGAGCGCACCGCCCAGCGGATGAATCTGCCCGGGGGCGGGTGGCGCACCTTGTGCGACGGCCGCCGTGCCCAGGGGGTGCCTTTCGGGCCGGTGCGCACCGGCCAGATGGAGCTGCCCGCCACCAGTGTGGTGATCCTGACAGCCGTAAGACCGTAATTTTTACGAAAGTCCGACCTGGGAGTCGGGCTTTTTTTATTGAAGAAAATTGAATGGTTGTTTAATTTTTCGTAAGAGGAAACCCCAAAAACTGCAATTTTTTGTTCAGTTTCACGCTTTGCACAAAAGGGGGTTGCAATCTTTGGGCAGAGTGCTATAATTGAGCGCGGAAAGAACCGAGGCGTCCGCAGTGCGCTGAAATGTTCACCGTGCGGCAATAGGGGCGTCGGCCATGTACCGTCAGGTGCTGGCCCGCCCCGTTTCCGCTTTTCAGAGGGTTTTGTGATAAAAAAACGAGCGGCAGACCGCGGACCGGGGGACAAAGAAGTCTCCCGGACGCAGTTTGCCGCGACGTTTCCCCCGGCAAAATCCGGCTGCGGCCGGCGCCGGGGCCGACAGACCGCACAGGCGTCTATTCGAGGTGTTACTATGAAAGATTTGAACGAATTGATGCAGGCGATCCTGGATATGGACGCCGCCCAGCGCAAGGCGGCCGACGAAGCGCAGGCGGAGCGCACCGCTCGGCTGGCCGGGTTGGAGGAGCAGCGCCGCCAGATCGCCGCGCAGGCTGCCGCCGACAGCAAGGCCCGCGCCGATGCCGCCGCCAAAGAGGCTTCCGACGCCAATACCGCTGCCCTGGAAGAGCTGGCCAAGGCCCGCGCCGCTGCCGAACAGAACCTGCAGCAGCGTGCTGACGTCTGCGGGGAACAATGGGTGGACGAACTGTGCCGCCGTGCACTGGCCGGCACAGGTGCCGGGGGTGAGGCCTGATGCTGCCGCTGCCGCTGCCCATGAAGACCAGGGCCAGCAACGCCGCCCTGGCCAAGGCCCGGGCCATGTACGGCCGCAGGCTGACCACGGCGGATTACAAACGTCTGGCCGCCTGCCGCACCATGTCGGCCCTGGCCGTGGAACTCAAGGCTCTGCCCATGTATGAGGAAGCCCTCAAGAGCGTCAACCCGCCCACGGCCCGCCGCGCCCAGCTGGAAGCCATGCTCCGGCAGGCCATCTTTGACCGGTACGACAGTCTGTGCCGGTACGAGCTTTCCTCCGGCCATCTGGTGTACGGCTACTTCACCACCAGCTGCGAGGTGGACGAGATCCTGTCCTGCCTGCGCTGCCTGGACGCCGGACGCCCGGGTGACTACCTGTACAAGCTGCCGGACTTTCTGCAGCAGCGCTGTACGGTGGACCTGTACGCCCTGGCCAAGGTGACCGACGCCAAGAGTCTGCTGGCCGCTTTGGCCGGCACCCCCTACCAGAAGATGCTGGCGCCCCTGGCCGATCTGCCGGCGGGCTCCAAGCTGCTGGTCCACGCCGAACCCTTCCTGGAGACCTGGCGCCATAAAGCGCTGGTCTCCCTGGCACCGGAGGGTCAGGGCCCTTCCGCTCCCGGCGCGGAGCCGGGGGTGCGGGACTTCATTGCGCTGGAATGTGACGCAGCCGCCATTTCCAACGCAGCCCGCCTGATCCGGATGAATGCGTCGGTGGCCGCGGTGGATGCCGCCGTCCGACGCGACTGCACCAACCTGACCGAGGCGGAATGGAACGCCATGCTGGGTGCCAAGGACATTGATGCCTTCCGCGCCGCGCTGGACAAAAACCGCTACGGCCGCGCGTTGCGGCGGTACAACTACCGCATCCTGAAAGAAGGACTGCAGATGTACCGGTACGACTGGTGCGCCAAATGGCTGCGCTTTTCCACAGACCCCAGCCTGGTCATGTTGTGTTATATCTACCTGGCCCGGTGCGAGGTGCAAAACCTTGATCATATTATCGAGGGCGTTCATTACCACATGCCTGCCGATGAACTGCTGTCCATGCTGGTCGGCTGTCAGGCAGACACCGAGAAAGGGAGGGTGAGTTGATTTGGTCGAACGCATGAAGCTTGTCCATGTGCAGGGCACCCTGCCGCACCTGGACGAATTCCTGGGCGCCTGCTGTCTGGACGGACGGTTCGGGCTGGAGCCTGCCGCCGACTACATGTCCGCCTCACTGGGCTATGCCCCGCTGAATGAGGAGGACCCCTACACGCCGCTGGTGCAGCGTGTACAGACTCTGGCCAAGGAGGTTGGCCAGGACCTGCCGGAGGATGCGCCGCAGAAAACCCCTGCGGACCCCGATACCCGGGAGTTCCTGGACAGCCTGACCCAGCGCATCGACGCGCTGCGGGACGAAAAGGCAAGCCTGCTGGAACAGCAGAAGCTCTGCCAGGAAGGCATTGACCAGTACAGCCATTTCCTGAGCCTGAAAGCCAACGTGGACGACATCGGCAACTGCAAGCATGTCAAGGTGCGGTTCGGTTTTCTGCCCAAGGCCGGCTACAACAAGCTGATGAGCAACTACGCCGACGATCCCTACATCCTCTTCGTGCCCTGCAGCCAGACGGCTGACGGCTACTGGGGCGTCTACTTCACTCCCCGCAGCAAGGCCCAGGAGACCGACGGCATCTTCTCCATGCTGTTCTTTGAACCCCTGCGGGTGCCCGGTGCCGCCGGCAGCCCGGAGGAGATCGTGGAGCACTTCCGGGAAAACCTGGAAGTGGTGCAGCAGAGCATCGACAGCCTGGACGACCGCCTGCGCAAGGTCTGGCAGGACAACCTGGAAAAGGTCCTGGCCATCTACAGTGGCGCCCGCTACAACGCCGCGGTCTTCAGCCTGCGCCAGTACGCCGCCGTCAAGGGCGCGCACTTCTTCTGCGTGGGCTGGGTCCCCGCATCCCAGATCGCCGAGATCACCGAGCTGGCCAAGTCCATCCCCAGCATTCGCATCACCGTGGACGATCCGGACAAATCCGGACGCCATACACCGCCCACCAAGCTGCGCAATGCCTGGTTTTTCCGCCCTTTTGAGTTCTTTGTCGAGATGTACGGACTGCCCAACTATGACGAAACCGACGTGACCGCTTTCGTCGCCGTGACCTTCACCGTACTTTTCGGCATCATGTTCGGGGACGTAGGGCAGGGGCTGGTGCTCACCGCATTCAGCCTGTTTATGTGGAAGGTCAAAAAGAATCCGCTGTTTCATCTGATGATCCCCTGCGGCATCGCCAGCACCCTGGCCGGCTTTGTCTACGGCTCGGTCTTCGGCTTTGAGGATGTCCTCAACCCGCTGTACCTGGCCATCGGGCTCCCCGGCAAGCCGGTGTCGGTCATGGAATCCATCACCGGCATCCTGCTGTGCGCCGTCTACATCGGCGTGGTCCTGGTCCTGGCCGCCATGGGCATGAACATCTACACCCAGGCCAAGCAGGGCCACACCGGGGATGTGCTCTTCGGCACCAACGGCGTGGTGGGCGTCATCACCTATGTGTCCGGCGTGGACCTGATCAGCGCTTTCATGGGCGCCACCGTCTTCATGCCGGTGTGGCTGGCCGTCATCCTTCTGGTGCTGGGTCTGGCCGCCCTGCTCTTTGCGGGGGTGCTGGCACCCCTGGTCAACGGCGATCCCGACTGGATGCCCGCCGAAGGCTGGAGCGGCTACCTGATGCAGAACTTCTTTGAACTGCTGGAAAGCGTGCTCAGCTACCTGTCAAACACCATCTCCTTCCTGCGTGTGGGCGCCTTTGTCATCGTCCACGCCAGCATGATGATGGTCGTCTTCACCCTGGCCGGAACCCCCGCCAACCCGGTGGTGGTCGTGCTGGGCAACATCGTGGTCATCGCGCTGGAAGCGCTCTTGTCCGCGATCCAGGGCATCCGTCTGGAATTCTACGAGATGTTCAGCCGCTTCTATCAGGGCGGCGGCCACAAGTTCCGCGCCCTGGACCTGAACGACGCTGCCACCGTCGTTCCCACCGATGCGTCCTGACAGTGCCCGCCAACCGGTGAGCCCCGTCTTTTGGATACAACCAAACCGTTCAATCACAGGAGGGTATTATCATGAAAACCAACGCTCGTAAACTGATCGCTTCTCTGTTTATCGTCTTTACCCTGGTCTGCTTCGGCTGCTTCGCCGCCAGCGCGGAAGGCACCGACACCGCCAGCACCACCGCCCAGACCACCGCTTCCGAGGAAGTCAGCCCCGAAAATGAACACAACACCAGCCTGAGCATCGGCCTGGTGGCCGCTGCCCTGGCCACCGGCCTGGCCGGCATCGGCGGCGGCATTGCCGTTGCCGCCGGCGCCCCCGCCGCCATCGCCGCCAACAGCGAAAACCCCAAGACCTTCGGTAAGAGCCTGATCTTCGTCGCCCTGGGCGAATCCATCGCTCTGTACGGCCTGGTCATCTCCATCATGATCCTGAGCAAGCTGGTGTAAACGATGCGCTTTTATCTTATCAGCGATAACTCCGATGCCATGAACGGCCTGCGTCTGGCCGGCATCGAGGGGACCGTCGCCCGCAGCGAGGACGACGTCCGCGCCGCGCTGAAATCCATTGCCCAGCAGAAGGACATCGGCATGATCCTCGTCACCGAGAAGATCTCCGAAGCCTATCCGGAGGCGCTTGCCCCGGTGCTGGGCAGTGCAGGCGGCCCGTTGCTGGTCACGGTGCCTTCCACCGGCGGTTCCGCCGGCAAGGACCGCATCACCCGTTACATCCGCGAAGCCATCGGCATCAAAGTGTAAAAAGGCTTTGCCCGACCCGGCGGTTCCGGGACTTGTCAACACAACACAAATTCGTTTTTTGGGGGTGTACCATATGCTGGAATTGAACGTCCGCGCCGAACAGTTCCTCGCGTCCATCCGGGCCGAGGGCGAACGCCAGTGCGCCGAAATCCGCGAAAAGACCGACGCCGAAGTTGAGGCCGCGCTCAGCGAAGCCCAAAAGACGGAGGCAGCCCGTGCGGAATCCACCGTCGCGTTTGAGACGGCCCGCGCCAAGACCCAGGCCAACCGCGCCCTGAGCGCCGCCCGCACCGAAGCCCGGGGCGCCCTGGCCAAGCGCCGTGCCGAACTGGCCGACGCCGTGTTTGCCAAGGCACAGCAGAAACTGGCCGACTTTACCCGCACCGAAGACTACGGCCCCTGGCTGCGCGCCAGCGCCGCCGCCCTGGCCAAGCGCCTGGGCGCAGGCACCGTGCTGTATGCCCGGTCCGCCGACCTGCCGCTGCTCACCGACCTGCCCGCCGGCTGCACCGTGCAGGCAGACGCCGCCAACACGCTGGGCGGACTGCGCGCCGAAAACCCGTCCGCCGCCCTGGCAGCCGACGATACGCTGGCTGCCCGTCTGGCGGCCCAGCGCCCCTGGTTCCTGGAGAACGCGGGGCTGGAGATCGCGCTGTAAGGCTACAAAGAGGGAAGGATCACCATGCAAACCTATAAACTTCACAGCATCAACGGCCCGGTGGTCACCGTCAAGGGCCGCACCGGGCTGTCCATGATGGAGATGGTCCATGTCGGCAACCAGCGTCTGGTGGGCGAAGTCATCCGTCTGGACGCCGACGCGGCCACCATCCAGGTCTATGAGGAGACCGGCGGCCTGCGCCCCGGGGAGCCTGTGGAACCCACCGGCGCCCCGCTGTCCGTCACCCTGGGCCCCGGCATCCTGCGCAACATCTACGACGGCATCCAGCGCCCGCTGCCTGCCATCGAGGCCGCCAGCGGCAGCTTCATCGGCCGCGGCGCCCAGGCTCCCGCCCTGGATGTGGAAAAGAAATGGGATGTGACCGTCACCGTCAAACCCGGGGATACCCTGGAACCCGGCCAGGTCTATGCCACCTGCCCGGAAACCCCGGCCGTCACCCATCGCTGCATGCTCTCGCCGCTGTACAGCCGCTGCACCGTCACCTGGGTGGCGGAAAACGGCCAGTATACCGTGGAAGAGCCCGTCGCCAAGGTCAAGGATGAAGCCGGCAACGAGCACACCCTGACCCTGTGCCAGAAATGGCCCATCCGTACGCCCCGCCCCACCGCGGCGCGTATGACCTCGCCCAAGCCCCTGATCACCGGTGAACGTGTCATCGACACCATGTTCCCCCTGGCCAAGGGCGGCGCCGCCGCCATCCCCGGCGGTTTCGGCACCGGCAAGACCATGACCCAGCACCAGCTGGCCAAGTGGTGCGACGCCGACATCATCATCTACGTGGGCTGCGGCGAACGCGGCAACGAGATGACCCAGGCGCTGCAGGAATTCAGCGAACTGACCGACCCGCGCACCGGCAACAGCCTGATGGATCGTACAGTGCTCATTGCCAACACCTCCAACATGCCTGTGGCCGCCCGTGAGGCTTCCATCTACACCGGCATCACCCTGGCCGAGTATTACCGCGACATGGGTTACCACGCCGCCATGATGGCCGACTCCACCTCCCGCTGGGCCGAGGCTCTGCGTGAGATCTCCGGCCGTCTGGAAGAGATGCCCGCCGACGAAGGCTACCCGGCCTACCTGCCCAGCCGTCTGGCTGAGTTCTACGAGCGCGCCGGTTACTTCAAGACCCTGTGCGGGGAAGAGGGCTCGGTGTCGGTCATCGGCGCCGTCAGCCCCCAGGGCAACGACTTCTCCGAGCCGGTCACCCAGAACACCAAGCGGTTCACCCGCTGCTTCTGGGCCCTGGACAAGAGTCTGGCCTATGCCCGCCACTATCCCGCCATCAACTGGAACGATTCCTACAGTGAATATCTGGGCGATCTGTCCGAATGGTACTACGACAATGTGGGCACCGACTTCATGGAGTGCCGCAGCCGTCTGGCCGACCTGCTTCTGCAGGAGACCAACCTGATGCAGATCGTCAAGCTGATCGGTTCCGACGTTCTGCCCGATGACCAGAAGCTGACCATCGAGATCGCCCGCGTCATCCGCGTGGGCTTCCTGCAGCAGAACGCCTTCCATCCGGTGGACACCTATGTGCCCCTGGAAAAGCAGCTGAAGATGATGGAGATCATCCTGTACCTCTACGACAAGTGCAGCGCCCTGGTCGCCAAGCAGGTGCCGGTAAGCACCCTGCTGGCCACCGGTCTGTTCGACACCCTGGTCAAGATGAAGTACGATATCCCCAACGATGACTTCAGCCGCTTCGACGCCCTGCGCGCCGAGATCGATACCAAGCTGGCCGCCGCAGGCGCGAACGCCGGCAGCAGAGAAGGGGGCAACGCGTAATGATTCTGGAACATATTGGTCTGAACCAGATCAACGGTTCGCTGGTCGTGCTGGACGACGTACCCGGCGTCAGCTATGACGAGGTCGTCGAGCTGCACCTGGACAACGGCACCACCCGCACCGGCCGTGTTGTCATGGTCGAGGAAAACCGCTGCGTCATCCAGGTCTTTGAGGGCTCTTCCGGCTTGAGCCTGGTCAATACCCGCACCGTCTTTACCGGCCATCCCATGATGATGGATCTTTCGCCCGAACTGCAGGGCCGTATTCTGGACGGCCTGGGCCGCCCCATCGACGGCCAGGGCGATATCTACCCGGTGGCCCGCCGGGACGTGAACGGCGCTCCCATCAACCCGGTCAGCCGTGTGTATCCCCGGAACTACATCCACACCGGCATCTCCTCCATCGACTGCCTGACCACCCTGATCCGCGGCCAGAAGCTGCCCATCTTCTCCGGGTCCGGCATGCGCCACAATGAGCTGGCTGTGCAGATCGTGCAGCAGGCCAGCGTGTCCGACGGTTCGGACTTCGCCATCGTTTTCGCCGCCATGGGCGTCAAGAACGACGTGGCCGAATACTTCCGGGATTCCTTTGTCAGCACCGGCGCCATGGACCGGGTGGTCATGCTGCTGAACCTGGCCAACGACCCCATCATCGAGCGTATCATCACCCCCCGCGCCGCCCTGACCGTGGCCGAGTATCTGGCCTTTGACCTGGGCAAGAACGTGCTGGTCATCCTCACCGATATGACCAGCTACTGCGAAGCCCTGCGTGAGTTCTCCTCCTCCAAGGGCGAGATTCCCGCTCGTAAGGGCTTCCCCGGCTACCTGTACTCCGATCTGGCCAGCCTGTACGAACGGGCGGGCATCATCAAGGGCAGCACCGGTTCTGTCACCCAGATCCCCATCCTGACCATGCCCGGTGACGACATCACCCACCCCATCCCCGACCTGACCGGCTACATCACCGAAGGCCAGATCGTGCTGGACCGTGCCATGGACGCCACCGGCATCTATCCGCCCGTGGCCGTGCTGCCCAGTCTGTCCCGTCTGATGAAGGACGGCATCGGCGCCGGCTACACCCGTGACGACCACGTCACCCTGGCCAACCAGCTCTTTGCCTGCTACGCCAAGGTGCAGGACGCCAAGGCTCTGGCCAGCGTCATCGGCGAGGAAGAACTGTCCGAGAGCGACAAGCTGCTGATGCAGTTCGGCCGGGAATTCGAGCACCGCTTCATCGGCCAGGGCAACACCAACCGCTCCATGGAAGAGACCCTGGACCTGGGCTGGGAACTGCTGGCCGGACTGCCCCGCGCCGCCCTGGACCGCTGCGACGACCAGCCTCTGGATACCTACTACGAGCCGGCCCGCAAGCGCCGTCTGCGCCGTCAGGCCATGCTGGACGCCCAGCCGGCCCCCAAGGCGGAATAATGTCCGAACATCAATTCTCTGGCAAAGGCAGGTGATTCATCGTGCAGCAGGTATTTCCCACAAAATCCAACCTGATGGCCACCAAGCGCAGTCTGGCGCTGGCCGAGCAGGGCTATGAACTGATGGACCGCAAGCGCAACATTCTGGTGCGCGAGATGATGCGCCTGATCGACCGCGCCGCGGCGATCCAGGATAAGATCAGTGCGTCCTACGCCGAAGCCTATGACGCCTTGCAGCGCGCCAACATCACCCTGGGCTCGGTGGGCGAGTTCACGGCCAGTGTCCCGGTGGAGACCGGCCTGACCATCGAGCGCCGCAGCGTCATGGGCGTGGAACTGCCCACCGTCACGCTGGAACCCAGCGCCCCCCTGGGGCTGTATTACGGTCTGGAATCCACCAACGGGCTGCTGGACAACGCCTACCTCAAGTTCAACGAAGTCAAGAAGCTGACCGTGGAACTGGCCGAGGTGGAAACCAGCGTCATCCGTCTGGCGGAAGCCATCCGCAAGACCCAGAAGCGTGCCAACGCCCTGGGCAACGTGCAGATCCCCCAGATGGAAGCCACCGTCAAGTTCATCGACGAGGCTCTGTCCGAGAAGGAGCGCGAGGAGTTCAGCCGCCTCAAGGTCATCAAGAACCAGAAAAACAAATAAATGCTTTTTCGGCCGCCGGTCCCGTTTGGGGCAGGGCGGTCTTTTTGCTTGAGCAGCTATGCTGCGAAATCGTGCGAAGCACGATGCAAAAACCAACGCGCAGCGTTGGTTCCGAAATTGGCTGGCCGCGAAAAGCGGCCAATGGATAGGGGCGGAAACCTTGGCTTGTTTCCGGGCAAACGGTAGTCTGCCCGTAAGCCCCCAACAAAACAAAAAGGAAAAACCGGCTGCCGCCCTTCGGCAAAAGCTGCGCTTTTCCCGTCCGGCCCCTTGCCAAAATGGCATGGCCGCGTTATAATTAAGTTTCAGCAAATAAGATTCCACCAAAAGGGGATAGAGAGTTATGGAAACGATGGGCAACCTGCGCCGCACCAACTACTGCGGCGAAGTCAGCCTGGCCGACGCGGGCAAGGAGATGACCGTCTGCGGTTCGATCGCCCGCGCCCGTGACAAGGGCGGCATCATCTTTGCCGACCTGCGGGATACCACCGGCATTCTGCAGATGGTTTTTGACGAGGACACGCCCAAGGATGTCTTTGCCAAGGCCGAAAGCCTGAAAAGTGAATATGTGGTCATTGCCCGGGGCACCCTGCGGGAGCGCGCCGCCAAGACCGACAAGATCGCCACCGGCGATGTGGAACTGTATGTGAGCGAACTGCGGGTGCTGAGCGAAGCCCAGACCCCGCCCTTCGAGATCCGCGACGGCATCAACGTCAACGATGACCTGCGCCTGCGCTACCGCTATCTGGACCTGCGCCGCCCGTCCATGCACGAACCCATCGTCATGCGGTCCAAGATCTGCCAGGTGGTGCGCAGCTACTTCTACGACCAGCATTTCTGCGAGATCGAGACCCCGACCCTGATCAAGTCCACCCCGGAAGGCGCCCGTGACTATCTGGTGCCCAGCCGTGTGCAGCCCGGCCACTTCTACGCCCTGCCCCAGAGCCCCCAGCTGTACAAGCAGATCCTGATGCTGTCCGGGTTCGACCGCTATTTCCAAGTCGCCCGCTGCTACCGGGACGAGGACCTGCGCGCTGACCGTCAGCCGGAGTTCACCCAGATCGATGAGGAAATGTCCTTTGTCACCGAGGACGATGTCATGACCATCAACGAAGGCCTCATCAAGCGTCTGTGGAAAGAGATCCTGAACATCGACGTGCCCACCCCCTTCGTGCGCATGCCCTGGGACGAGGCCATGAGCCGCTTCGGCTCTGATAAGCCGGATACCCGCTTCGGTCTGGAGATCCAGGACGTGAGCAGCGTCTTTGCCGGCACCGAGTTCAAGCCCTTTGCCGATGCCCTGGCCGCCGGCGGCACCATCCGTGCCATCAACGCCAAGGGCATGGCCGACCGCCTGACCCGCAAGAACATCGACAAGCTGGGCGAGGTCGCCAAGACCTACGGCGCCAAGGGTCTGGCCTACAGCCGCCTGACCGCCGAGAGCACCTCCTCCAGCTTTGAAAAGTTCCTCACCGAGGCGGAAAAGGCTGCCCTGTACCAGGCTCTGAACGTGGAGACCGGGGACGTGCTGCTGCTGGTCAGCGACACCGACTGGGTCCGCGCCTGCACCGCCCTGGGCCAGGTCCGTCTGGAGATGGGCCGCAAGTACGAGCTCATCGACAAGGATGCCTTCAACTTCCTGTGGGTGGTGGACTTCCCCCTGTTCGAGTACAGCGAGCAGGAAGGCCGCTGGATGGCCATGCACCATCCCTTCACCATGCCCAAGCCGGAAGACCTGGACAAGGTGGAGAGCGACCCCGGTGCCTGTCGCGCCCTGGCTTACGACATCGTGCTCAACGGTGTGGAGCTGGGCGGCGGTTCCATCCGTATCAACGACCCTGCCCTGCAGGACCGCATGTTCCGCGCCCTGGGCTTCACCGAGGAGAAGGCCCGCGCCAGCTTCGGCTTCCTGATGGATGCCTACAAGTACGGTGCGCCCCCGCATGGCGGTATGGCCTACGGCCTGGACCGTCTGGTCATGCTCATGCTGAAGAAGGATTCCATCCGGGATGTCATCGCCTTCCCCAAGGTGCAGAACGCCGGCGAACCCATGTCCGGTGCGCCTGACGTGGTGGACCCCAAGCAGCTGCAGGACCTGTCCATCGCGCTGGTGGACAACCACTGAACACAAATTGAATAAGGACCCGCCGCCGGGTGGGTTATACAAACGCTGGGCTTTGCGTCGTAGGCCATTGAAGACGCGAAGCACCGGCGTTTTTTGTATGTTTGGCCCGGTGCGGGGACAGACTGACAAACAAAAGGAGGCAAAACCATGAACCATACAAATCCGACCCTGCGGGCCGAATTCGGCCGCTATGCGGTGCTCAGCGTGCTGGGCATGATGGCGATGTCCTGCTACATTCTGGCGGATACCTTCTTTGTGGCCCAGGGCCTGGGCAGTGAGGGACTGGCCGCCCTGAACCTGGCCATTCCCGTCTACAACGTCATCCACGGCATCGGCCTTCTGCTGGGTATGGGCGGGGCCACCCGCTTCTCGGTGCTCAAAAGCCAGAATGCCCGGGAGGAAGCCAATGTGGTCTATACCCACACCCTGGGCATGGCGGCGGCCGCGGCGGCGGTGTTCGTGCTGGTCGGGCTCACCGTTCCCGGCCCGCTGGCCGCCCTGCTGGGGGCCACCGGCACCGTCCACACCATGACCACCACCTACCTGCGGGTGCTGCTGCTCTTTGCTCCGGCTTTCCTGCTCAATGACGTGCTGCAATGCTTCATGCGCAACGACGGCGCCCCCCAGCTGTCCATGGCCGCCACCGTTACCGGCAGTCTGGCCAACATCGTCATGGACTACATCTTCATCTTCCCCTTCGGGCTGGGCATCCTGGGCGCGGTGCTGGCCACCGGCGTGTCCCCGGTCATCGGCATCCTCATCCAGGCGCCCCACTGGGCCAACCCCCGGTGCGGTTTCCGCCCGGTGCCCTGCCGCCCCCAGCGCCGCACCGCCGTCCGCATCGCGGCGTTGGGCGTGCCCTCCCTGCTGGAACAGCTCTCCGGGGCGGTGGTCATGGTCACCTTCAACTTCCTGATCCTGCGTCTGGCTGGCAACACCGGCGTGGCGGCCTACGGGGTGGTGGCCAACCTGTCCCTGGTGGTGCTGGCGGTGTATTCCGGTCTGGCCCAGGGCATGCAGCCTCTGGTCAGTCGGGCCTGGGGCCACGGACGGCGGCCCGACCTCTTCCGGCTGCTGCGCTACGCCCTGCTCAGCATGGCCGCGGTGACCGTGGTGGTGTATCTGGGCATCTTTGCGGGGGCCGGGACCATCGCCGGCGTGTTCAACAGCGAGGCCGACCCAACCCTGCAGGCCATCGCGGTACAGGGGCTGAAACTCTACTTCCTGGGAGCCCTCTTTGCCGGAGCCAACGTGATCCTCTGCATCTGGTTCACCTCGGTGGAGCGTCCGGCGCCCGCCCAGGCCATCTCGCTGCTGCGGGGGCTTTTCGTCATCGTGCCCGCCGCCCTGCTGCTGGCGGTCCTCTTCGGCATGCCGGGGGTCTGGTTGGCCTTCCCGGTGAGCGAGGCCCTGGTCAGCGCCGTGGGCTGCGTCCTCTTTTTCCGCAGCCGGGGCAGCCTGTATCCTCCCTCCCGGGAAACCCCGTGACCCGGAACCAAAACGCCCCCGCGGCCATCTGGCCGCGGGGGCGTTGCTGCTTTGGGGTAGCCTCAGTATTTGGGAGTGCCGTCCTCCTGCGGGGGCGTCTTTTCCTCCCGGGACGGGTCCGGATTGGCAGAGGTCGGGTAGGTGTAGGCGGTGTTGCCCTGGCTGCGGGCGGCCTGTTTTGCGGCGGCTTTGGCCTGCCGACGGGCGCGGCGGGCGGGCCGGGTGGCCAGCAACACGGCGATGACCACCGCCGCCAGGATCACCAGCGGCCACATGTACACAACGGCCAGCACGGTGCCCTGGATGAAGTCCACAAAGATCTCCCAGCCATCCCCGAAGGCCCGACCCAGTTTTTCCCCGAAGGTGACGGGGGTCACCGGGGTCAGCACCGCCACCTCGTACAGATTGATGTTTATGGTGGAGTAGCTGATCTGGTCGTCCATGGCCCGCAGCTGGCGGGTGTAGTTTTCGATCTCATACTGCACATCCGAAAGCTGGCTCTCGATCTCCAGCAGGTCGGCGGTGGTTTCCGCGGAAGCGGCCAGGGCGTTGAGCCGGTCCCGCTGGTTTTCCAGCGCGGCCAGTCGGGCCTCCACATCCACATACCCGGCGGTGATGTCGTTGGCGTCCTCGCTCAGGTAGCGCTGGCTGCCCACCTGGGCGGCGGATTCCAGAAAGGCCCGGTAATGTTCCGCCGGCACCCGCACGGTGCAGGTCAGGCTGCGGCTCTGGTACTCGGCGCTGCCATCCTGGCTGCTGTGTTCCAGATACCCGCCCTGGGCTTCCACCGCCTCCATCAGGGCGGTGCGGGCGGCGTCAAAATCGGTGGCTTCCAGTTCCAGATTGGCGGTATAGATGATCTTGCGGGCGCTCTCGCTGGTGGCGCCCGGGTCCAGGGTCACGGCCCCGGCGCTTTCCCCGGCTTCGGCCCCGTCGGCGGTGCTGCCGGAAGTCAGCGTCTCCTCCGGCATGACGGCGGCCTCGGTGGATTCTGTGGTATCGGCAGCGGCAAACTTGTCCCCGCCGGATGCCCCGCAGCCGCTCAGGGAAACTGCCAGGACCAGGGCCGTCAGGGCCGCTGTCAGGCGGACGGGCCAATGGGTTCGTTTCATGGGATCTCCTCCTTTTCCGGGATGTCTTCCTCTGTCACCAGTATAACACGGAAAAGACCGCAACACGTTACAAATTGATGCCAAAAATAAAGCGGGAACGCCATTTTTCGGCGTTTCCGCTAAAGTTTTGCTGCGTTTTTCAGCCCTTTTGACCAAGGACCTTGATGTCCTCATTGTCCGCAAAGGCCACGGCATTGAACCCGGCAGCTTCCAGGGTGCCGAACTGCTTGCCCAGCTTCTTGGCCTGGGCCAGGACGGTCACGTCGTAGTCGGCCCGCAGCCGCTCGGCCTTGGTGAGCACGTCCGCAAAATCGGCCTCAGGCAGATAGAGCAGGGCCAGCTTGGGCTTGGCGCCGGGGATGGCGTAGCCCTGTTCCAGCAAAATGCCGCAGACCCGCTCAAACCCGATGGAGAAGCCCACAGCGGGCACCGTCTGGCCGATGAACTTGCCCACCATGTTGTCGTACCGGCCGCCGCCGGCCACCGCGCCGGAGAACTGGGGGCAGGTGACCTCGAACACCATGCCGGTGTAATAGCCCTGGCCGCGCACCAGGCTGGGGCAGTAGGCGATGCCGTACCGTCCGGCGGCCAGCTTTTCGGCGGTGGACAGCACATACCGCAGGTCGGCGGTGAGCTCGGGGCCCTTCTCGCCGCAGGCGGCGGTGACGGCCTCCAGGCTGAAGTCACCCCCGCGCAGGAAGGCGTCCAGGGCGGCGATGGCTTCGGCAGGGAAGCCCTTCTCCTCCAGTTCGCCCCGCACACCGTCGGCGCCGATCTTGTCCAGCTTGTCAAAGCTGATGCAGACCGAATCCAGGGTGTCCTCGGCAAAGCCCATCCCGGCCAGCATGGCCCGCAGGATGCGGCGGTCGTTGATGTTCACGGTGAAGCCGGAGAAGCCGATGCGCAGCAGCGCCCGGGCGGTCACGTCGATGAGTTCCACCTCGGCGTTGGGGCTGGCATCGCCCAGGATGTCGATGTCACACTGGACGAATTCCCGCAGGCGGCCCTTCTGGGGACGCTCGGCCCGGTAGACCCGGTCGGTCTGGATGACCTTGAAGGGGTGGGGCAGGGAATTGCGGTTGGCCGCGTAGTAGCGGGAGAGGGGCAGGGTCAGGTCGTACCGCAGGCCCATGTCCGAAAGCTGGGACTCGTCCCCGCTGCGCAGGGCGGCGGCCAGCTTGTCGCCGCGTTTGAGAACCTTGAAGATCAGGTTCAGGTTGTCGCCGCCGTCGCTCTTGTCCAGATTCTCCATATCCTCCAGGATGGGGGTGGAAATGCGCTGGAACCCGGCAGCACGGTAGGTGGCCAGGATCTCGGCCTGGATGTGGTCGCGCAGGGCCTGCTCGTTGGGCAGCAGATCCCGCATGCCTTTCAAGGGTTGGGTTTTCATAGCTTGGCAGCTCCTTACTGTATTTGAAATGTCCGCGAAGATCGCGGGAAATGGCGGATCCGCGGCGTTTTGCCGCGCTGTACTGTATATCATAGCCCCCGGGCGGTGGGTTTGTCAACCGAAAGCAGGCTCTGCTGCCGGGAATTTCCGCCCTTTTGGCGGGGAATACTGAAAGGAGACAAAGGGGGCGGAACTGTGAAGCAGAAGAAAGGCGCGCCGCAGATTCTGGCGGCGGGGGCGGCGGTGCAGCTGCTCACCGGCATCCCGGCGGCGTGGGGGGTGTTCCAGCGCCCGGTCATGGAGGAATACGCCTTTACCCGGGCCCAGGCCAGCATGGTCTTTGCGGTGCTGGTGGCGGGTTACGGGGTGGGGTGTGCCATCGGCGGCCTGCTGCAGGACGCCCGGGGCCCCCGGTTTGCCGCGGGCTGGGGTACCCTGCTTATGGGCGGTGGCTTTTTGCTGGCGGCGGCGGCCCCGGCGGGCAACGCCCCTTTGTTTCTGCTGGCCTACAGCGTGCCGGCGGGGGTGGGCAGCGCCTTTCTGGCCCCGGCGGTGCTGGCCTGTGCCCAGAAATGGTACGCCGACCGCAAAGGTCTGGCCACCGGGGTCACCGGGGCGGCCATGGGACTTTCGGGGGCCTTCCTCACCCTGTTCGTGCGGGGCATCGGGGGAAAATTCGGCATGCGGGCCTGCTTCGGTGCCCTGGGGGCGGTGATCCTCACCGTCTGCGGGGCGGGGGCGGCGGTGCTGAAAAACCCGCCCCCCAAACCCGGCGCCCCGGCGGGCACCGCCGCCGACCTGCCCCCCAAAGCCATGGTGCGCACGGCGCAGTACAAGCTCTGCGTGGCGGGGGTGGCGCTGGCGGCGCCGCCGGTGCTGCTCTTCAGCCCGGACCTTTTACAGATCGCCGCCGACCGGGGCATGGCGGAAAACCTGGCCCCGCTGTGTGTGGTCATCGGGGCGGCGGCTTCCGCGGCAGGCCGGCTGGCCTGTCCGGCCCTCAGCGACAAGGCGGGACGCAAGCCGGTGCTGTACGGGGTGTACGCGGGGCTGGGCATCGGTTCGGCCTTCTTCGCCCTGGCGCAGAACTGGTGGGTGGCCGCCGCCTACGCCCTGCTGACCTTCTTCTACTCCGGCGGGGCGGCGGTGCAGCCATCCCTGAACACCGACCTGTTCGGGCTGCGCCATGCGGGGGTGAATTACGGTTTCCTGGCCCTGGGCATGAGCGCCGGCAGCCTGCTCAGCTACGCGGGCAGCCAGCTGCTGCCCATGGGAGCACGACATTGGGCGGCGGGGCTCAGCGCCGCCGCGGGGCTGGTCTGCTTCGCACTTGTAAAACCTTTGTGTCAAAATGGTACAACGGTTGCAAAAAAAGGCACAGGAAGGTAAAATAGCTAGGTGACCCCGGACACAGTCCGGCGGCCGCCTTCTTTTTTGTCATTTCACTCTCAGGAGGTCTTTTGTTTTCATGCCCAAGCATACCCAATCTGCCCGACAGCGTCAGCAGCAGGATCTGGCCCGGATGACGGCATCCACCGCCACCGCCCTGCTCACGGCGGTGCTGTGCATCTTTCCTTTGTATATCGACCGGTTCTCCAACCTGGGTCTGACCAAGTTTTCCGGCGGCTTCACCCTGATCCTGCTCTTCGCCGCCGCCCTGGGGGCCTGCCTGCTCATCGGCGGCAAGGTCCCGGCCGGCCGCTTTGCCAGACGGGATACCGGCACTCTCTGGCTGGGCGCCTTCGCCCTCACCGGTCTTTTGTCCACGGTGACCTCCATTGCGCCGGTCTCCTCCCTGTGGGGGCTGGGCGGCTACTACGGCGGCTTCGCCCTGGTGGTCATCACGGCCCTGGCGTATCTCTGCGTCCGGGCTTTTGCCCCGACGGGGGATATGAACTTCCTCTTTTTCGGGGTGGGGGTCACGGCTTCCATCGTCACGGTGCTGTATGTGCTCAATATCTTCAACATCGACCTCATCGGTGCGTACCGGGATACGGCGGTGGTGGAGCGGGCCCAGTTCTTCTCCACCCTGGGGCAGAAGGACTTCAACGCCGGATTCTTTGCCATCGTGCTGCCCATTGTCTTTTACGCATGGCTCACCGCCAAAGGCCGCGCCCAGAATATCGCCTACGGGATCCCCATGGTCTTCGGCGGACTGGCCCTGGCGGTGGTGGACGCCGAAGCCCTGACCCTGGGTGTGGTGGCCTCGGCCATGGTGCTGGTCTGCCACAAAAACTTTGACACCCGCATGGTACGCCGGGGTGCCCTCATCGGTCTGGCTTTCTTCGCCTGGGCGGCCTGGATGCACCATATGCGGGCCACCGTCTACACCCAGGGCGGCCGGTCCCTGCTGTCCCATTTCGGTGACCCGGAACTGGCCATTCCGGGGATCGTGTTCTGCGCCGCCGTGTGGGGGCTGCTCTATTGGCGGGCCCGGCGGGGCAAGGCGGAACGCAGCCTGTGCCTGGTGGGCCGGATCATGACCGCCGTCTGCGTGGCAGCGGTGGCGGTGCTGTTCCTGCTGGCCAATCTGTGGGACGGGTTCCCGGCCCTGGGCAAGCTGGACAACTTCCTGGTCTTCAACGATGACTGGGGCACCTACCGCGGCACCGGCTGGCGGGCTGCCTGGGGCACCTGGAGCAGCGCACCCTGGTGGCGTCTGCTGCTGGGGTACGGCCCCGGCACCATGCACAAGGCCATGGTGGCCTGGGCAGGGGACAGCCTCACCGACCGGATGAATACCTTCTACGCCGCCCACAACGAGTACCTGGAGCAGCTGCTCACCACCGGTATCCTGGGTCTGGCGGCCTGGGTGGGCTTTGTGGCGGTGCATCTGCGCCGGGGCTTCCGGGCCTGGAACCGCCCCGGTGCGGCCCCGGTGCTGCTGGCTCTGTGCAGCTACCTGGTGCAGGCGGTGGTGTCCATCCGGGTGTCCATGCTCTTCCCCCTGGTGATGGTCCTCTTCGCCCTGCTGTGGGTGCTGGGCACCCCCCGGCCGGATGAGGAGACCCCGGCCCTGCCGGCGGGCGCGGCCCGACTGCGGTATACCGAGATCACCCTGTTTGCGGTGATCATGATGGCTCTGGCGGCCCCCTTGTCCCATGTGGTGCTCTTCTTCCTGTTCTGAATCTTGTGGTAATCATGCGGCGGCCCGCCGGGAATTTTCCCGGCGGGCCGCTGTTTTGCCAAAATGGTATAGGCCCTTCCGTATAAACCCACCCCTTCCCGCCCAGAATTTCCGTGCAGGGGTTGCATCCTGCGGAAAGATCGGGTATACTGCGGTTAGTTAGATATAACTAACTAATAAGCGCTATCGCTCACCTGCAACAACAGGCGGGCGTTCTGGAAAGGAAGGTACACCAATGAAACACCTCAGTATAGAAAAGGTCCTGGGCCGCCAGATCATCGACTCCCGGGGCAATCCCACCGTGGAGGCGGAAGTCTGGCTGGCCGACGGCACCGTGGGCCGGGGCGCGGCACCCAGCGGCGCCTCCACCGGCGAGTTTGAGGCCCTGGAACTGCGGGACGGGGACAAGTCCCGCTACGGCGGCAAGGGGGTGACCAGGGCGGTGGAGAACATCAACACCGTCATCAACGACGCCCTCGCCGGCATGGACGCTTCGGATATCTATGCCATCGACGCGGCCATGATCGCCGCCGACGGCACCAAGGACAAATCCAGCCTGGGGGCCAACGCCATCCTGGCTGTGTCCATCGCCAGCGCCCGGGCCGCCGCCGCGGCGCTGGATATCCCCCTCTACCGCTTCCTGGGCGGTGTCAACGCCAACCGGCTGCCGGTGCCCATGATGAACATCCTCAACGGCGGCGCCCACGCGGCCAACACGGTGGACGTGCAGGAATTCATGATCATGCCCGTCGGGCTGCCCTCTTTTTCGGAGGGGCTGCGCGCCTGCACCGAGGTCTTCCACGCCCTGCAGGCCCTGCTCAAGAGCCGGGGGCTGGCCACCGCCGTGGGGGATGAGGGCGGCTTTGCCCCCGACCTGGCCAGCGATGAGGAAGCCATCCAGGTCATTCTGGAAGCCATCGAACAGGCGGGCTACACCCCCGGCAAGGACTTTGTGCTGGCCATGGATGCCGCCGCCAGTGAGTGGAAGAGCGGCACCAAGGGCGAGTACAAGCTGCCCAAGTGCGGCAAGACCTATACCTCCGCCGAGCTGGTGGCCCACTGGAAGGACCTGACCGAAAAGTATCCCATCTGGTCCCTGGAGGACGGCCTGGACGAGGAAGACTGGGAAGGCTGGCAGCTGCTGACCAAAGAACTGGGCGGCAGGGTCCAGCTGGTGGGGGACGACCTCTTTGTCACCAACACCGAGCGTCTGGCCAAGGGCATTGCGCTGGGATGCGGCAACTCCATCCTCATCAAGCTCAACCAGATCGGCTCGGTGTCCGAGACCCTGGAAGCCATCAAGATGGCCCACAAGGCCGGCTACACCGCCATCTCCTCCCACCGTTCCGGCGAGACCGAGGACACCACCATCGCCGACCTGGCCGTGGCCCTGAACACCTGCCAGATCAAGACCGGCGCCCCCAGCCGCAGCGAGCGGGTGGCCAAGTACAACCGGCTGCTGCGCATCGAGGAACAGCTGGGCGCTTCGGCGGTCTATCCGGGCTTTGGCGCCTTCGGCGTCAGCCGCTGACCGTACAGTGAAAAAGTAACAGCAGGACCTGCTCTTTCCGGAAAGAGCAGGTCCGTTTTTTTGTGTGAAACCGCCCTTTCTCAGCTTGACATCGTCCGGCATATCCACCATAATAAAAAAGAACTATTGATTTTTTGGCAGAGGAGCAACCGCACATGACAGATTTCTGCGGGATGACCCGACAACTGTGGCATATCTATGTGTTCCACCGCACCAAGGAGGACTTCTCCCGCCTGTACCCCATGATCGACCCGGCTTGTGTGGTGATCGGTACGGGCAAACATGAATTCTACACCTCCGGTGAAATGCTGTTGCAGGCACTGGACGAGGAATGCGCCCAGACCGAGCAGATCACCTTTGTCTTGCTGGATGAGTGGTACCAGGAGAGTGCTTTGAGCCCGGATACCCACCTGGTCTACGGCGGCTTCCATGTCCGGAACGGCCAGGATGACGCCGGCATGGATATGGACATCCGGTTCAGCGTGGTCTACGCCAGACGGGGCGAGGACTGGAAGATCGTACATATTCACCAGTCGGTCCCCTACAAGGAACAGGCCTACGGAGAATTTTACCCCAAGACCCTCAGCGAGAAGATCCGGGAGACCCAGCGGCTGGCAGCCCGCATGACCGAGCTGGCCAACACCGATCCGGTGACCGGCCTGTATAACCACCGTGCCTTCTTTGAGCAGTGCGAATCCCGGCTGAAGGAGGGGGCACTCTACCTGATGGTGCTGGATCTGGACGATTTCAAACAGATCAACGATACCTTCGGTCATCTGGCCGGGGACGAAGTCCTCAAACAGGTGGGGCGGCTCCTCCACGAAGCCACCCGCCGTGTGGACGTGCTGGGCCGCGTGGGCGGTGACGAGTTCGCCGTGCTCTGCCCGGGCGTGACCACCGATGAGATCGCCGAGCGCATTGCCCAGCGTATCATCGGCAAGATCAACGGCGGTGCGGGCGCCACCATCGGCCGGCCGGTGCACATCTCCATCGGGATCGCCTCCAAACAGCCGGATGATACGGTGCGCGGCCTGTTCCAGCGGGCGGACGAGGCCCTGTATGCGGCCAAACACAAGGGCAAGAATGTCAGCTGCGTGTATGCGCCTACCCTCTGACCACCCGGATATACGGCAAAGAGCCGGTGCTTCTGCACCGGCTCTTTTTTTCGGGCAGGGTGAGACTTTTCGGCTTCGAGGAACGTCATAAAGGGTGCAAGCAAAAAAAGAAGGCAGCATGTGTAACATTTACCCCCCGAAACCCCACTGAATAAAGGAAAGGGCGCAGAAATTTGTCCGATCCGGAAACAAGTCGGACACAAACCTGCCTTATACTACCAATTACACCGCGGGTCATACCCGCACAAACGGTCCAGGAAGTACAAAAGAGGTGACACACATGTCCCGGCAGGAATCCATGAGTCAGGCGAGCAAGATCCAGTACCGCCGGCCGCAGCCGGCACAGGCCCGCCGCAGCCCCAACATGGCGGGAGCGGTGCGTGCCGGACGGGATACACGGCATTCCCGGGACTGGTATGCCCTGCGCCGTCGCCGCCGTCGGGCCAGACGTCTGGTCCGCCTGGGCATCCTGGCGGCTCTGGCGTGTGTGGTGGCTGCGGTGGTGCTTTTCCTGGTGCCCTGCGTGGAACGGATTTTCGCAGCGGAACCGGAACAGCTGCCTGTGGATGAACCGGCAGCCGCCAAGGCGGTGACCGCCCCGGCGGAACAGCTGCCGGTGGTGGCCATTGATCCGGGACACGGCGGGGTGGACCGTGGGTCGGAAGGCCCCGGATTCGGGGAATATGAGATGACCTGGCGCACCGCCAATGAGCTGGCCGACCTGCTGGAGGCGGACGGCCGGTTCAGCCCCTACCTGACCATCACCGAGGAGGAGAGCCAGAACCCGGACTGTGCCCGCATCAAGCCCAGCGAGCGTGCCCAGCGGGCCGCCGCCCAGGGGGCCCAGCTGCTGCTGTCCATCCATGGCAATTCCGATTCCAGCGCAGGCACGTCCGGGTACGAATGCTATGCCATTCCCCCGGGCGACGCCAACCATGAGGAGAGCCTGCGCTTTGCCCGCTGCCTTACCGAAGGCTTCGGCAATCTGGGCCAGCGGCTCCGGGGACTGGACGGCGTGCGGTACTTATATTACGGCGACGACAACGAAAAGCTGCTCTACGAATCCGACGATACCACCGTCCACGATGACCCCACCTTCGGCGTACTGGAATACGCCCAGTGTCCGGCGGTGCTGTCGGAACAGTGCTTCCTCACCAACAGCGCCGACGTGGACCTGCTGGCGGACGAGGACGGCTGCCAGCGGGCGGCCCGACTCTATTATGAGGCCATCTGCAGCTGGTTCAATCTGGAACCCGACCAATCCTGACATTCCCGCAATGACGCGCTTCTTTTTCTGTGTGGCCGGGGAAGTCCCCCAACCATCCCCGGCAAAAACCCTCCGTGACGGACAACACGGAGGGTTTTCTTTTGCCAGCCCGGAAGAGAATGCCGGAAATTGGGCAAACTCTCGACAAGGGACCCTATATATGGTATATTGTGGAAAAGGCCGCCCGGTGCAACGGGCAGCCGGCAAGGAGAACAAAACCATGAGTGAAATGATCTATGATATGGCTGTGGTAGGCGGCGGCCCGGGCGGCTGCACCGCCGCTTTGTACGGGGCCCGGGCGGGTCTCAGGACCATTGTGCTGGAAAAGCTGGCGGCGGGCGGCCAGATGGCCGATTCCCCCCTCATCGAGAACTATCCCGGTTTCCCGGAAGGTCTGGACGGGTATTCCCTGGGGGACCTGATGTGCCAGGGTGCCGAGCGGGCGGGGGCGGAGTTCCGCTATGCCCAGCTGACCGGCGCCGACCTCACCGGTGCGGTCAAGCATCTGCAGACCGACGACGGGGAAGTGCTGGCCCGCACGGTGGTGCTGGCTCCCGGGGCTTCCCCCCGTCCCCTGGGCCTGCCCAACGAAAAGGAACTCATCGGCCGGGGCATGGGCTACTGCGCCGCCTGTGACGGCATGCTCTACCGGGGCAAGACGGTGGTGGTCGTGGGCGGCGGCAACACGGCGGTGGGAGATGCCCTGCATCTGGCCAAGCTGTGCCAGAAGGTATACCTGGTGCATCGCCGGGATACCCTGCGCGCTCCGGCGCCCAACGTCCGCGCCCTGGAAAACAGCGGGGTGGAGATCGTCTGGAACGCCCGTCCGGCAGAACTGGTCCAGGGGGAGGACGGCCGTCTGTGCGCCCTGAAGGTGGAGGATGTGCATACCGGCGCCATCCGGGAGCTGGCCTGTGACGGCGTGTTTGCGGCCATCGGCCGTGTGCCGGACACCCAGCTCTTCCGGGAGCAGGTGACCTGCGACGCTGCCGGGTATTTTGCCGCCGATGAGACCACCCGCACCAACCTGCCCGGTGTCTTTGCGGTGGGCGATGCCCGCGCCAAGGCAGTGCGCCAGGTGGTCACCGCCACCGCCGACGGCGCCGTGGCCGTGCACTTTGCCCAGGAGTATCTGGCAGGGGTGGAGGGGTAAGGTGCCTCCCCGGCTCTCGGCTTGTGCGACATATAGCAAGAATCATAAACTTGTTATTGACATTGTCAGTGATAGGGTTTATGATGATATAAAATTTGATAGAAAGCGAGGTGCTTCATTATGAAAAACAGCAAAATCAATGGGACAGCTGAATATCTTTGGAGGACCTCGGTTGCACTATAAGTTTTTCATGGGATTTCTTGTGCCGTGGTTTGTCAGCCACGGCTTTTTTTATTTGCTTTTGGTGTGCGCTTTGGTTCTTCCTGGATATCCAGACAAAAACCGCTAATCGAGTAAGTTGGTCTGATCTATGGAGGATTTTATGATTTATCTTAAAGCAATTACAGAGGATAACTTTATGGATGCATTTTCCCTGAAACTTGCACCGGAGCAGGAACGCTTTGTTTCACACCCTGTTCGCAGCCTTGCACAGGCGTATGTGTACAGGGAGCAGTGCCAGCCGTTCGGAATCTATGAAGACGACAGGATGGTTGGGTATGTCATGGTGATTTACGATTATGACATCCCGGAATATGATATATGGCACATGATGATTGAGCAGGCGGAACAAGGAAAAGGGTATGGAAAGTCCGCACTGGACAAGGTGCTTGCGTATATCAAAAACAAGCCTTTCGGCGTTTCCGATCGAGTGACTTTGACCTGTAACAAAGAGAACAGTCGGGCGCTGAACTTGTACAAAAGCAAGGGCTTTGCAGAAACAGGCGCAGAGGATGGGGAGGAAATCGAATTGTCGCTGATGATTCGGTAACAGGAAATTCTGCGGCGCTGCTGCGCTAAACAGTAACAAAACACACCGCCCCCGGTCCTGTACAGGACCGGGGGCGGTGCTTTATTTCAGCAAAGGAGTATCAGGAAAAATCGGAACCATCAGGCGTCGTCGTCGGCCATGTTGCCCAGCGCCTTGGCCTGCTCGATGACCTTGCCTTCCAGCATCTGGGGCAGGGTCTCATAGCGGACGAAGGTGAAGGTGTAGTGGCCGCGGCCCTGGGTCAGCTGCCGCAGGAAGGTGGTAAAGTCCTGCATCTCGGCCATGGGCACTTCGGCGTCCACCACCTGGCCGCCTTCCTCGTCCGGGTTCATGCCCAGCACGCGGCCGCGGCGCTTGGTCACTTCGCC
Source organism: Subdoligranulum sp. DSM 23681 (assembly GCF_057005535.1). Classification (NCBI taxonomy): domain Bacteria; kingdom Bacillati; phylum Bacillota; class Clostridia; order Eubacteriales; family Oscillospiraceae; genus Subdoligranulum; species Subdoligranulum sp. DSM 23681. The sequence continues at coordinate 2,107,860 of NZ_CM168050.1, forward strand.
CATGATGTCGCCGGTGTTCTCCGCCGGGACATGGACCTGCAGGGTGCCGATGGGTTCCAGCAGCACCGGGCTGGCTTCGGGGATGGCGGCCTTGTACGCCAGCTTGGCGGCCATGATGAAGGCCATTTCGCTGGAGTCCACGGGATGGTAGCTGCCGTCCAGCAGGGTGGCCTTCATGCCCACCATGGGGTATCCGGCCAGCACGCCGTGGGCAGCGGCCTGACGCACGCCCTTTTCCACCGCGGGGAAGAAGTTCTTGGGCACGCTGCCGCCGAACACCTTCTCCTCAAACTGGATGTCGTCCCCTTCGCAGGGCTCGAACTGGATCCACACGTCGCCGAACTGGCCGTGGCCGCCGGTCTGCTTCTTGTGGCGGCCCTGGGCCTTGCAGGTCTTGCGGATGGATTCACGATAGGGCACCCGGGGCACTTCCAGGGTGATCTCCACACCGAACTTGTTCTTCAGCTTGGCCACGGCCACTTCCAGATGCTGGGTGCCCAGGCCGGCAATGATCTGCTGCTTGGTCTCGGGGTCTACCGTGAAGGTGATGGAGGGATCTTCTTCCATCAGGCGGTTCAGCGCGCCCGAAACCTTGCCCTCGTCGCCCTTCTTGGCCACCTTGACGGCCATGCGGTAGCAGGCGGTGGGATAGTCGGGGGCGGGCAGGCTCACCACCCGGGCGGGATCGCACAGGGTGTCGCCGGTCTTGGCGGTGGTCAGCTTGGCCACAGCGCCGATGTCGCCGGCCGCAATGGCCGGGGTGTCGCTCTGGCGTTTGCCGCAGACGGTCATGGTCTTGCCCAGGCGCTCGGGCTGTCCGGTGCGGGCGTTGATGACGTTGGAGGTGGCGCTCAGCTTGCCGGCCAGCACCTTGATGAAGCTCAGCTTGCCCACAAAGGGGTCGGCCACCGTCTTGAAGACGTAGGCGCAGGTGGGGGCGGATTCATCCACCGTGATCTCCACCGGGTTGCCGTCCTTGTCCTCGGCCACCTGGGCGGCGGCGTCGGCGGAGGGCAGCAGCTCCTTCAGGTTGTACACCAGCATGTCCATGGCCTGCATGTTCACGGCACTGCCGCAGAACACGGGGGTGATCTGGCCGGTACGCACGCCGGCGGCCATGCCGGAAACGATCTCCTCGGTGGTGAACTCCTCGCCCTCAAAGAACTTTTCCATCAGGGCCTCGTCGGTCTCGGCGATGGCCTCGTTCATGGCCTGGATCAGGCCCTCGAACCGGTGGCCGATGTCCGGCAGGTCCACCTGGACCTGCTTGCCGCCCTCATACTTGAAGGCTTTCTGGCTGAACAGGTTGATGTAGACGATGGTGCCGTCGTCCAGACGGGCGGGCACCACGCAGGGGCAGATGGAGGGGCCGAATTTGATCTTCAGCTGTTCCAGAATCTTGAAGTAATCGGCATTTTCCAGGTCGGCCTTGGTCACAAAGACCATGCGGGCCTTGTTGTTTTTCAGCGCCAGGGCATAGGCCTTCTCGGCACCGACGGTGACGCCGGAACGGCCGGACACACAGATCAGCACGCTTTCGGCGGCACGGATGCCCTCACAGGCACCGGATTCAAAGTCAAACAGTCCGGGCACGTCGATCAGGTTGTACTTGGTCCCGTCGATCTCCACCGGCACCACGCTGGAATTCAGCGAGGCCTTGCGCTTGGCTTCCTCGGGGTCAAAGTCGCTGGCGGTGGTGCCGTCTTCCACACGGCCCATGCGCTCGGTCGCGCCGCTCATATACAGAAGTGCTTCCACCAAAGTGGTCTTGCCGCAGCCGGCATGGCCGGCCACCAGAATGTTGCGGATGTCCTTGCTGGCGTATTCCATCGTATTCAAACCTCTTTTCGCGCCGGACCCGGTCCCACGCAGCAACTCAAATTCCGACCGTTCGGCGTTATGTGATGGGGGCCGCGGGCCGCGCCCGTTCCCCGAATGATTCTACTTTACCACATGTTTGGAGAAAATTAAACAGTTTTTTTGGCAAAGTTATAAAAATTTTGTAAATAAAAACAAAGAGTGGGAGCGGTTTGGCGTTGGAACGTGGTTTGTCTCAGGCGGCTTTCAACGGTCCAGCCGCAGCACCGCCACCGTGATGTCGTCCTGTCTGGCCCCGGACCGGCGCACGGCGCTGTCGGCCACCGCTTTGGCCACCTGGTCGGGGTCATGGTCCAGTCGGGCGCACAGCTGCAGCTGCTCCACCAGCCAGTCGCTGCCGTCGCACAGGGCCCCGTCGGATACCAGCACCACCATGTCTCCCTCGGCCAGACTCAGGGCGGTGGACCGTCCCACCACCGAATCGCTCACCCCCATGGGCAGGCTGGACGCTTCCAGCACCCGGGCCACCCCGTCCCGCACCAGAAAGCTGGGCGCTGCGCCGGCTTTGAACAGACCGGCCCGTCCGGTGTACAGGTCCACCGTCAGCAGGTCCAGGGTGGCGCCGGATTCCTGGTCGGCACACTTCATGCCCAGGGCCACGTTCACCAGGCGGGCTGCGCTCTCGGCGGCAAACCCCGCCCGCAGCAGCTGGGCGGTGAGCTTGGCGGCCATCCGGCCATCCACCGCGGCGGCCTTGCCGGTACCCATGCCGTCGCACAAAAGCATCTGGGCCCGACCTGCCCGGTCGCAGAACTGGTCACAGGCATCCCCGCTCACTGTTTCCGGTGGTGCGGGCCGGCTGGCCAGCCCGAAGGCCGGCGTGAACAGCGGCCGTTCCCCGAACCGCAGCATGCTCACCGTGCGGCACTGGGCCAGATCGGGCAGGTCAAAGTCCCGGCGGCAGATGCGTCCCACCTCCCGGGCCAGGGCCTGCAGCTCCACATCGGTGAATTTCATGCGGGGGATGGTCACATTCACGCTGATGCGGCCGGCCACATCGCTGGTGGCACTGCATTCCAGGGGCTCCAGCCCCAGGGTGGAAAACAGATTGGCCACCTTGGCCTCCCGGCGGGGATCGGGCAGCCCCGCCTGACCCAGGCGGGAGGCCATCTGGGCCAGGGCGGAGGCCATGGCGCTGTATTGCTCGGTCAGAGCCCCCCGCAGCAGACTGGCCCGGGCCCGGGTCTGGCGCCGGCTGACCCACAGACGGTAACCGTGGGTCACGGCGCTGCACAGGTCACTGGGATGGATGCAGACACTCAGCTGCCCGGGCAGGTCTTCCAATTCCACACGCCCCCGGGCGTCCAATGCACCCCGCAGCTTGTACAGCCCGTCCACCGCAGTGGAATACCCCCGGATCCAGCAGCTGGACCGGCGCTCACACTGCTGGCAGACATGGCGGGCGGTGTATTCCACCACAAAGTCGTAGGTCTCCCCCTTGGGGGGCAGCTGCCGTTCACAGACCTCGTTCACCGTGTCCGCAATGTCCGAAAGGCTGTCGGCCACCCCGGCCAGCCGACGGGCGGCACTGCCCAGGGTCTGGCTTACCACCGGCGGTGCCGGGGGCGGAAAGATCCCCCGCAGCAGACTGGGCGGGCAGGCCAGAAATCCAAGCATGCCCGCACCGGCCGAAACACACAGCCACAGCGCCCCGGCAGGGGTGGGGGCGGCCAGGGCGCCCACTCCGCATCCCAGGGCAAAGATGCCGGCGCAGCGCCAGCGTTCCCCGTTGGCCAGCACCGCAGCGCCCAGGGTTCCCAGGGCCACCGCCAGGGCCGCGTAACTCAGGGTGGGGGCCGCCGCCGTCACCGCCGCCGCCATGGCCACGGCCAGCACGGCGCTCTGTTCCAGGCTGCCCGCAAAAGCGGTACACAGCCCCGCCCCGGCGGCCAGCATCAGCCCGGGGGCAAAGCCGCCTCCCAGCAGGGGGGGCAGCCTCTGCGCGCAGACCGCTGCCATGGCCAGCCAGAGGCACAGCCCCCGGGGCTTGCTGTGGGGCAGGGCGTGGATGGCCGCCCCGAACCCGGCCGCCAGCAGGGCGGTGGCCAGGACCTGGACCGTGTCTCCCGGGGCGGAGGGGCCCACGGCGCTCACGGTCAGCTGCTCTGTCAGCAGGGCGGCACAGCCGGCGGCAGAGCCCCATATGTATTGTTTCTTTCCCAGCTGGGCGGCCACGCACCGGCCGGCGACGGCGGCCACCAGGGCACCGGCCAGTTTCAGCCCCAGAGTGAAGGGCTGAAAGGCCAGGGACCCGGCCAGCGCCCCCGCCATGGCCGGCAGGGCGAACCCGGGCGGGCACCCCACCGTCAGTGCCAGCCCCAGGGGGGCGGTGCCATAGAGCTGGCCGGCCCCCAGCAGGCATCCGGCGCCCAGCGTCCCCAGCCGCCACAGCAGCGCGCCCGAAAGAAACCGGCTTTCCGGTGCGGCCTGCAGCGCTGGCGGGCTTTCGGACTCCCGGACCGGGGCCTGCGCCCCGGCGGGGGACGGTGATGCGGCCGGCACACGGGCCTTGTCTTTGGTAAAAATCGGCATGATAAAAACCCCTCCTCCTATGCGGTTGTGCCAGGAAGTATAGCCTGCTTGCCCCGCACTTTTTGCCGCAGGACAGCGAAAGCCCAAAACCAAACAAAAACCCGCCCGCCCCGCCCGAAAGAGCAGGCAAGAACGGCTTTGTCCTTGTGAAAAGGGGGAAAAGGGAATATACTGATAAGATACAATGAATGTCGAAAGGCGTACCGGGAGGTTCAGGGATGCAATATTATCAATGTACAGCACCGGATTGTGAATTCGTCACCATGCGGGAGGACCTGGAAGTCTGCCCCCGGTGCGGCAACGAAGGATTTGTCCCGGTGGAGGAATCCGATATCACCCCCCGGGGCTGGATGTACCTGTGCCGGGAAGCGGACCGGGCGGGGAACTGGAAACAGGCCTATGATTTCTGCGCCCGGGGTGCCGAAAAGGGCGACCCCGACTGCCTGTGCGAGCAGGGGCACCGGATGCTGTATGGCAAGGGCGGTCCCCGTGACCCGGAACAGGCGGCGGCCCTGTTTGAGCAGGCGGCGGCGCAGGACAGCGCCCACGGGCGGTTCCTGCTGGGGCTGTGCTATGAAAAGGGGGAAGGACGGCCCCAGAGCTGGGAAAACGCGGTGTTTCTGTACAAGCAGGCGGCGCAGCAGGGGTCTGCACCGGCGCAGTGCAATCTGGGCTGGTGTTATGAGTTCGGCAAAGGGGTGCCTGCGGACCAGAAATCTGCCGCTTACTGGTACGGCATGGCGGCACTGAAAAAGGAACCCCGGGCCCAGTGCTGTCTGGCGGTGTGCTACCGCGAGGGCATCGGGGTGGAAAAGGACATCCGCCGGACGGTACAGCTGTACCGGCTTGCGGCGGGAACAGGATATGCGCCGGCCCGTCTGGCTCTAGGCCAGCTGTACGAGAAGGGCCTGGGCGTGAAAAAAGACCCGCAGCGTGCGGTCCGGTACTATCACCAGGCGGCCGACAGCGGGCTGGACCGGGCGCAGCTTGCGCTGGGCCGCTGCTATGACAAGGGCATCGGTCTGCAGGAGGACCAGACCGCCGCCACCCGGTGGTATACCGCCGCCGCCGAGCGCGGCAATACCGAAGCGCAGGTCCTGATGGGGCTGCGGTGCCAGATGGGCAAGGGGACGGAACAGAATGACTGTGCGGCCATGTTCTGGTACCAGCGTGCAGCCGATCTGTCGGACCCTGTGGGGGAGTATTACTATGCGCGGTGCTGCCAGAAAGGCATCGGCACCGAGGCCAACCAGGCAGAAGCGGTGCGCTGGTATGCGGCCGCTGCCGAGCGCGGGGAACCCCGGGCGATGGCGGAACTGGGAAAATACTACGAGGACGGCATCGTTCTGCCCCGCAGACCCTTTCGGGCAGCCAAGCTCTATTCCCAGTCGGCCAAGGCGGGGAACCCCCGGGGCATGACCCTGTTGGGCTGGCTCTATGAGAACGGCATCGGCGTGCCCAAAAGCGTGTCCAAGGCCCTGGAACTGTACAACCGTGCGGCGGAAAAGAATTACGCGCCGGCGCAGTGCAGACTGGGCTGGTTCTATGAGAATGGCGAGGGGGTGGAGCAGGACTCCCGGCGGGCGGCGCGCCTGTACCGGGCGGCGGCGATGCAGGGCAGCAGCCAGGGGGCGTGCAATCTGGGGGTCTGTTATGAAAACGGTATCGGCCTGGAAGCCGACCCCAAAGAAGCGGTGCGCTGGTATCTTCTGGCTGCCCGGAAGGGGGACGCGCGGGCGCAGTGGTATCTGGGCCTCAACTATGAGGAGGGCATTGGTGTGCCGGCCGACCCGGCCCAGGCGGTGCATTGGTATACCATGGCGGCCGAACAGGGATATGCGCCGGCGCAGGAACGCCTGGGCTGGTGTTTTCTGGAAGGGCGGGGGACCGAGCCCTCGCTTCCGGATGCGCACCGCTGGTTCCGGGAGTCCGCCGCCCAGGATCTGACCGGGGCTCAGTACGGTCTGGGGTTGTGTCATGAGCGGGAGGAGGAAGGCCCGGAAGCCGTGGCCTGCTACCGCATTGCGGCGGACCAGGGGGATACGCGGGCCATGTATCGTCTGGCCCTGTGCATGGAACGGGGCTTCGGCGTCCAGAAGAATCCCCGGGCAGCCCTGCAATGGTTCCGGCAGGCCGCCCAGGAACAGCCGGAAGCCCGGTACAAGATGGGGCTGTATGCGGAAAAAGGCTGGGGCGGCGAGCCCCGCAGCCACATCCGGGCCAAGATCCTGTATCGCATGGCGGCGGACCAGGGCAGCGAGGAAGCCCGCAAGGCCCTGGAACGTCTGAATCGCCGCTGGATCTGACCCTTACGCCCAGGGGTGGGCCAGCCATTCCCCCAGGTAGATATAAGGCAGGGCATACCGGTCCCGCAAAAGTTCCTCCGCCCCGGAACTGGGGGCGCAGAGCCCCGGGCACAGGGGCAGGCGGACCGAGGCGGTGAACACCGGTCCCGCACCGAAGACCGCGGCCCCGCCGCCCTCGGCGGCCAGACGCTTCCACAGCGGGATGGTATCTGCGGGGGTCAGGGCGGCGGCCCCGCCCTGCACACACAGCAGAATGCCGCCATTCCGGGGCAGGCAGCGCACCACCGCACGGCTGCCGCCGGTGCGCAGGGCGCCCCGCAGCGTGCACAGCACAGCCGCCTGCAGCAGCCTGCCGTGCACCGGCACGGGCAGTTCCCGCCCCGGCGGTACCATGGCATACAGCCATCCGCTGCGGCGGCGGACACTTCCCTGTACGGCGGTGCACAGGGCGTCCAGCACCGCCCCCGCGTCGGCGGGCCGGCGGGGCGGGGCGCCGCGGCAGAGCAGTTCCGCGGTGGTCAGCAGCCGCAGCCCGCTGAGCACAGGCAGCGGGTCCAGACCGCCCAGACGCCGTCCTGCAGCCTGCTCCGCCAGCCGTGCCCGGATCTCCCGGTTGGGCAGTTCCATGGTAGCGGCCTCCTTTCCCTGCAAGCAGTAACAGCGCTATTGTATGCAGAAAATCTTCCCGGTGCGCCCGGAAAATGCTGCCACACCGTTTTTTGGCACCCCGAAGCCCCGGATGCCGGTACGGAAGCGGAACAGGAATGGACACAACGCTGAAAAAAGAGGCAAAAATCCCTCCTGATTTTGACCAAATAGCATGATTTTTCAAATTCGGTGTTAAAATAATAACAACAGACTTGCAGTTTTTGTGCAAATCGAGTACAATAGAAGCATACCGGAACGCGGTGATGTCACCGCATCAAGGTGGGGCGGACAAGCCGTCCCGAATCAATAAAATCTTGGGAGGATTTTACTATGGCTGTTAAAGTTGCTATCAATGGTTTTGGCCGCATCGGCCGCCTGGCCTTCCGTCAGATGTTCGAGGCTGAGGGCTACGAAGTCGTCGCCATCAACGACCTGACCAGCCCCGCTATGCTGGCTCACCTGCTGAAGTACGACACCGCTCAGGGCTCTTTCCTGGGCAAGATCGGTGAGAACAAGCACACCGTCGAAGCCGGCGAGGATTACATCGTCGTCGACGGCAAGAAGATCACCATCTACGCCATCAAGGACGCCAAGGATTGCCCCTGGGGCGAACTGGGCATCGATGTCGTGCTGGAGTGCACCGGTTTCTACACCTCCAAGGCCAAGAGCATGGCTCACATCGAAGCCGGCGCCAAGAAGGTCGTTATCTCTGCTCCTGCTGGCAACGACCTGAAGACCATCGTCTACTCCGTCAACGAGAAGACCCTGACCGCTGACGATCAGGTCATCTCCGCTGCTTCCTGCACCACCAACTGCCTGGCTCCCATGGCCGACACCCTGAACAAGACCTATCCCATCGTCTCCGGCATCATGACCACCGTTCATGCTTACACCGGTGACCAGATGATCCTGGACGGCCCGCAGCGCAAGGGCGACCTGCGCCGCGCTCGTGCTGGTGCTCAGAACATCGTTCCCAACTCCACCGGCGCTGCCAAGGCCATCGGCCTGGTCATCCCCGAACTGAACGGCAAGCTGATCGGCTCCGCTCAGCGCGTTCCCGTCCCCACCGGCTCCACCACCATCCTGGTTGCCGTTGTCAAGGGCAAGGACGTCACCAAGGAGAGCATCAACGCCGCTATGAAAGCTGCTGCTTCCGAGAGCTTCGGCTACAACGAAGACCAGATCGTCTCTTCTGACGTCATCGGCATGCGTTACGGCAGCCTGTTCGACGCCACCCAGACCATGGTCACCAAGATCGACGACGACACCTATCAGGTTCAGGTCGTGTCCTGGTACGACAACGAGAACAGCTACACCAGCCAGATGGTCCGCACCATTAAGTACTTCGCTGAGCTGTAATCGCTTCCTCCCACTGATATAAGCGTGGTTGCGGGTCCTGTCGGTTTATGACCCACAAGACCTGCCGCGGTTCCGGCCGCGGCCAGCAGTGAACACGAACAAAGCCCCTTCCGATTGTGTATGCAGCCGGAAGGGGCTTTTTGCATAGTTGTGCCCGGGCGGCATCAGCCGCCCGGGCACGCTGTTTGTATGTCGGCTGTCCCGGAAAAAGCAGAAAGAACAGCAGTGCCGCTGCTATTCCAGGAAGCACCAGCCCGTTTCCGGCACCGCACACGGGTTTGGGCCGGGGCCGCAGTGCGGGGCAGGGAAGAGGCCCTGGCATCCTGCCGGCGGCAAAGCTCCGGTCAAAAGCCTGCTTGTGGTGGAGATCCCCGATGATACCCTTGCCGAACCAGACGAAATCCCACTCTTTCATCCCTGCACCTGCCTTTCGTCAAAGGCTTATCTGCGGGCCTCACGGGGCGGGTACCGCCGCGGGGTGTCGGTGCAGAGCAGGATGTAGTCGATGCTCACATCGTAGATCTTTGCCAGCGCCACCAGAAAATCGGCGGTCAGCGGCTGGGTACCGGTCTCCAGATAACTGTATTTGCGCTGGGTGATGCCGATCATATCGGCCAACTGCTGCTGGGTGTAGTCGTGATCTTCCCGCAATTCCCGTACGCGATTGGTCATTGTGTCCACCTGCCTTCTTCTATTACAAGAATAGGCTAGATAGATTCTGTCTATTGACTTTTAGATAAATATTATCTACAATAAAGAGAAAATGGACCACAAAAGGGGAGAGCACAAACGAAAATCAATTCTGAAAAGTCGGACGGGCCGGCCGCGGAGGACAAGGCCCGTCAGGATCTGCCCCACCTGGGACTGAATACGCTGGCCTTTCTGCTGCCGCCGGTGGGGGCGGGGATATACCTGGCCCTGCGGCGAACCATGCCCCGGCGGGGCGGTTCGACGGCCCGGTGGGCCTGGGCGGGAGCCGGCTTTTACGCGGGATGCTACCTTGTGCTGTGGCTCTGTTTCCGATAATCAAAAAGCGGCGTGCTTCCGGGCAGGAAACACGCCGCTTTTATTTCTGTCAGTTGTTCTTTTGTCGGGCGATGGAGGCCACCACGCCGGACAGGGCCAGCAGGGCAATCAGGTTGGGAATGGCCATGAGACCGTTGAAAAAGTCGGCCAGTTTCCACACCAGGTCCACCTTCAGGGTGGAGCCCACCAGAACAAACAGCACCACGATGGCACTGTACACCGGCAGGGCCTTGGAACCGAACAGCGCCTTGAAGTTGACCTGTCCGAAGAAGTACCAGCCCAGGATGGTGGAGAAGGCGAAGAAGAACATGCACACGGCAATGAAGACCTGCCCGAACGGCCCGAAGGTCTGGGCAAAGGCTGCCTGGGTCAGGGCGGTGCCGTCCAAGCCTGTAGAGACCAGACCGGAGGTGATGAGCACCAGACCGGTGAGGGTCAGGATCACGAAGGTGTCGATGAACACGCTGACGATGGCCATGGCGCCCTGGTCCTGGGGATGCTTGACCTTGGCGATGGCGTGGGCGTGGGGGGTGGAACCCAGGCCGGCTTCGTTGGAGAAAAGCCCGCGGGCCACACCGTAGCGGATGGCCTGCTGTACCGTCACACCGGCCACGCCGCCGGCCATGGACTGCGGCCGGAAGGCCATGCCGAAGATCTGGGCAAAGGCACCGGGCAGGGCCGTGATGTTCATGAGCAGGGTGACCACACAGCCCAGAATGTAGAAGATGGCCATGATGGGGACCAGCTTTTCGGTGACAGCGGCAATGCGCTGTACGCCGCCCAGGAAAATGAACGCCGCAATGGCCGCTACCACAACGCCCACCACCAGTTTGTTCACGCCGAAAGCGTTGTGGAAGGCATCACTGATGGAGTTGGACTGGACCATATTGCCCATGAAGCCCAGGGCCAGCACGATGGCCACCGAGAAGAACCCGGCCAGAAACTTGCCGAAACGCCCCTTGAAGGCGGCGCGGATGTAGTAGACGGGACCGCCGGTCACATGGCCGTCCACGGTGGTCTTGTATGTCTGGGCCAGTACGGCCTCGGCGTAGATGGTGGCCATGCCGAAAAAGGCGGATACCCACACCCAGAACAGCGCTCCCGGGCCGCCGCTGACCAGGGCGGTGGCACAGCCGGTGATGTTGCCGGTGCCCACCTGGGCGGCCACAGCGGTGGACAGTGCCTGGAAGGAGCTCATGCCGTCCTTGCCGGCGGCCTTGCCGTGCAGGCTGAACCCGCCGAACAGACGGCGCATGCCCTCGCCAAAGCGGCGGACCTGGATGAATCCCAGCCGCAGGGTGAAAAAGATGCCAGTGCCTACCAGCAGAAACACAAGGATATAATCCCACAAAAAGTTGCTTGCCTGGGACACCAGGGCGGTAAACTGTTCCATGATACTTTCCGTTCCTCTCTTCCAGTTGTAATACACCAAAACGCTCCCTCAAAACGGAACGTCGATATCTAGGATACCATGATTGCGAAGAAAGGTCAAGTGTATTTGTGTGGAGGACAGACTGGGTCAACGGGGCGCCTCCCCGCTGTGCCATCGCTTGCTCAGCATCTGCAGGGCCCGCTTTTCCAGTCGGGAAATGTAGGACCGGCTGATGTGGAATTCCTCGGCCACCTGCTGCTGGGTCAGGGGAGGGCGCCGGTCCAGGCCGTAGCGCAGGGTCAGGATGCGCTGTTCCCGTTCCGGCAGCTCCGCCACCAGTCCGCGCAGCCGTCTGGCCAGATCCCGCTGCTCGCAGTCGTCCTCCATGACGCCATCATCGGGCAGTACATCTCCCAATGTGAGGGACCCGCCATTCCGGCTGCTGGCTTCCAGCGGTTCCTGCAGCGAGACCACCGTCCCTTCCCGCCGGATATGCCGCAGATGCATGCGGATCTCATTTTCAATACACTGGCTGGCATAACTGGAAAACCGGACCCGGCGTTCAGGCCGGAAGGTATCCACCGCCTTGATGAGCCCGATGGTGCCGATGCTGATGAGGTCGTCCTGCCCGCCCGGGGCGGCGTAGTATTTTTTGACCACATGGGCCACCAACCGCAGGTTGTGGCTGATGAGTCTGTCCCGGGCAGCGGTATCGCCGGTATGCATGGCGGCAAAGGCGGCCTGTTCCTGGGCAGGGGAGAGGGGGCGGGGAAAACTGCCGCTCTCCAGGTGCAGGGCGGCGAACCAGATATGTGCGGCCGCGTTTTGCAGAAACACCCATAAAATTGAAAACACGTTTCTCACCTCCCATTCAGTGCAGGCTATGCAAAAAAAGGGGAGAAAAGAACCGGACTGCGCTTCCCGGAAGAAAGCGGTTGTCCCGGGGGAAACAGACATGTATAATGACCATAGACAAAAAGAAGGGCAAGCGCCATCACAGGGAGGCCTGAACGGATGAATGTGCTGTGCTTCGGAGATTCCAATACCTATGGATACGACCCGCGTTCCCTGCTGGGCGGGCGATATCCCAAGGAAAGCCGCTGGGTGGATATTCTGGCGCAAAAGACCGGCTGGGAAATCATCAACCAGGGAGAAAACGGCCGCTGCATTCCGGATGCGCCTTGTTCTTTCCCCATGCACACCGATCTGGTGATCCTGATGCTGGGAACCAATGACCTCATAAAAACGGGGGGTTCACCGGACAAGGCTGCGTGGAAGATGGAGCGCTTCTTGTCCCGGCCCACCTTGTCGGGGCACCAGATCATGCTGATTGCACCGCCGCCGGTGGTGATCTATGATGAATGGACGGAGGAACCGTGCGGCCCTGATAAAATCATAGACGATTTTGCCGTACTGGCCGCGCACTACCAGGCTCTGGCCAAGCAGAGAGGCTTCCGGTTTGCCGATGCGGGAAAATGGCAGGTGGAACTGGCTTTTGACGGCGTGCATTTTACCGAGCAGGGACACCGGACTTTTGCGGAGAAACTGTACGAGGAACTTACCCGTTGAAACGGCTTTGCCGCTGCCATGTGGGGAACTGGGACGCCGGAGCAAGACGGTCCGGCCGCATAAGGAAAGGGTATATAGGTACCGGCATGGAAAAGCAGGGAGGCAGACCCGTCGGGTCTGCCCCCCTGCTTTTTCTGTGATTCAGCAATTGCCCGTATATACATACCGCAGCTGTTCCCGGGCCAGGTCGGCCAGACGGCAGACGGTGTCCACCGGTGTGGCCGGACGGTCCGACATCCGATGCCGCGGGAAAAAGCGGGAAACATGCAGCGGGATGTCCGGACTGACCGAAGCCAGCCAGACCGACAAGGCCCGCATCTCCTCTTCGCTGTCGTTTTCCCCGGGGACCACCAGGGTGGTGACCTCCACATGGCAGCGTTCCGCCGCCAGGGTGATGGACCGCCTGACCGTTTCCAGGTCCCCGCCCAACCGCCGGTACCAGCTCTGGGTAAAGCCTTTCAGGTCGATGTTTACCGCATCCAGCAACGGCAGCAATTCCCGCCAGGGCTTTTCCGCAATGGTCCCGTTGGTCACCAGCACATTGACCAGTCCGGCCTGATGGACCAGCTCGGCGCAGTCCCGCACATACTCGTAGCCCACCAGGGGTTCGTTGTAGGTGTAGGCCACCCCGATGCTGCCCTTGTCCCGCAGCCGCAGAGCCTCCTGTACCAGCTGCCCGGGGGTGAAGTCCCGGGTGAACGCCTCCGTCCCCGCGGCGGCGATCCCGGCGTTCTGGCAGAAAGGGCAGTGCAGGTTGCAGCCGAAACTTCCTGCCGACAGAATCAGGCTGCCGGGGTGGAACCGGCGCAGCGGTTTTTTCTCGATGGGATCCAGCGCCAGGGCGGTGAGTCGGCCGTAATTCAGCGATACAACGGTGCCGTTCCGGTTGGCCCGGGCCCGACAGGCGCCGGTCTGGCCCTCATCCAGACGGCAGCGGTGAAAACACAATTCACAGGTCACGCTCATAGATGCCGCACCACCTTGAACCGCTGCAGGGTGTAGGGGTCTTCTTCCCGGATACCGCCCTTGCGGCGGGCGATGTCCACCTGTTCCGCTGCCGTGTCCACACCTTCCAGGTCCGGCAGCAGCAGCCCGCGTTTGCGTCCGTAACTCACAATGACGCCGTAGATCTTCGGGTCTAGACAGTCGGGCGAATCCACCGGTTCCGGGCGGCCCAGCACGTCCACGCTGTATTCCAGCTCGTCCAGTTCCCCGGCGCGCACCGGGGGAAACCGGGGGTCCTGGGTCCCGGCGGAGACCGCATTCTGCACGATCTCCCGGGCCACGTTCTCCTCCGTGGGGGTGATGGTCCCGATGCAGCCCCGCAGCCGGCCGTCCTTGTGCAGTGAGACAAAGGTCCCGGCGGCCCGATGGGTCAGTTCGGCGGGCAGGTCGTCCGGCAGGGTCTGCAGCACCCGGCCCTGCCGGAGAAAGGTTTCCAGCGAGAGCCGTGCCAGCCGGACCCAGGGATCCTCTCCGGCCCGACGGGCGGCCATGCGGTCTTTGCGTATCTGCTCGCAGGCAGCGGCGTACCGGCGGGTGTCGTCCCGGCCGGTGACCGGAAAGAGCGCAACACCGTAGCCCACCCCGAAGGTGCCTTCGTGGCTGAGCAGACGGGGCCGGACCGCCAGTCCGTCCAGGGCACCGGCCATGATCTGGAAGGAGCGCAGACCGCATTCGGCTGCCCGCTCGCAGAGGGAGGAATCCAGGGTGAAAAAGTCAAGAAAGCTGCCGGTGTCCATGGCCCGGGTCACGGCCTCGTCAAAGACCGGACCTTCCGGTGCAAAGCCGTAGGGCCCGTCGGCCTTGAGCTTGTGGGAAAGATCTCCGCTGGCCACAAAGACGGCACGGCGGCCCAGGCTTTCCACCGCCTGGGCCACACACTGCCCCAGACGGTAGTGGTCCAGGGCCGAAAATCCGGACAGCCCCATCCGCACGATGGGACAGGTCACCCCTGCTTTGCGCAGAAAATACAGCGGAATCAGAACACCGTGGTCCAGGCTGGGGTCCCGCTGGCCCATCGTGCCGGCCTGCAGGCCGGCGGCTTCGGCGCAGCGGATGATTTCCTCCCGCAGGGGGACATCATACGCGGTCTCCATGCGCACCTGGGGCGCACCGAAGGCCGCCATGGAACCCGACGCGCCGCGGCCAGGGGCAATGTGGAAGTAATCCCCGTACAGAATGGTGTGCGGGGAGGAGATGATGAGCACCTCGGGGGCCCAGCGGGCCACCTCTGCGGCGGCTTTGGCCATGGCGTTCCCGGTGGCGGCAATTTCCCGCTCCCGGCCTCTGCCCACCTCGGGCAGCAGAACGGGCGGATGCGGGGTCAGAAAAGCACCCAGCATGGGCATATACGATCACTCCTTTGGGGCAAACGGGGCAGGGGATCAGTCCAGTTCCACAATGTCCACGGCGGTGCCGTGTTCCTGCAGCAATGCGGTCAGGTCCCGGGCTTTCAGCCAGACGGTGGCGGTGTTGTCGTTGGGATGCACGCCGATCAGGCCGGAGCCCTGCCAGAAATCCCGGTCGATGTAAAAATGTACCCGGCACTGGGTATCATTGAGCAGACCGAAGGGGGTCACGGCGCCGGGAACAAGGCCCAGGATCTCCTGCAATTCCTCCGGGGAGGCGAAGGTCAGTGGCTTGGTGCCCTGCCTGCGGCGGAAATCTTTCAGGTTTACCCGCTTGTCTCCCCGCACGGTGATGAGATAATAGTTGCGCCGCTTGTCGTCCCGCACAAAAAGGTTCTTGGCATCCCGGTCAGGGTAGGGCAGCTGCACCCGAGCCAGTTCCTCCATGTTGTAGACGGCGGCGTGTTCGGTGATTTCGTGGCCGATGTGCTTCTGGTCCAGAAACGCATAAACTTCCTGTTTGTTCATACAATGCCTCCTGATCGGATTCTGCCCGCCGGACACAGACCGATACCCGGATTTTTTATCAGTATACGGCCCGCAGACAGGCAGGTCAAGCCGTCGGTGCCTGTTCCAGACCGGACTTCAGCTGGTCCAGGGCAGCACGGCAGGCAGGAACGGCCCAAAGGGGACGGTATTGCGCCTCTTGGTCAAAAGCTCTGACCAGCATGCGGAGCATCTCCCGGACGGCGGCCAGGGGCGGCTCCGAAGTCCGGGCGGGCAGTCCCGGGGCAAACAGATCCGGGTCCGGCAGCCGGAAGGGGGCCTGCAGCGCATGGGCGTACTGCACAAAGCAGGCTGCGGCTTTTTCGATGTTTCCCTGTTCCAGGTACAGTTCCAGCAGCAGGCCGTCGCTCCTGTCCGGCAGGGCAAAGGTCTCCGCCAGGGTCCGGTAGGCGTCGCACAGCTTGTGCCGCTTGTCCGGGTCCGGCTGCAGCTTGGGATTGGTCATGGTCACCAGGGCGGAGATGGCCTGGGTCACGGCCCGGTACAGCTGTTTCTGGGTCAGTTCCAGGGCCTGTTCCGGCCGGTCCGTTTTCATATAATACAGGGCCCACATACCTCCGATATCCCAGGTCTGCTGGGGCAGTTCCTTCAGCTGTGCGGCGCCCTGCTCCGGGTCACCGTCGGCGATCTCCAGGGCGGCCAGACTGAGGGTGGCGCTCTGCCAGTAGGCAGCATTGCCGCCGGAACGTATCCGCTCCAGTAAAGACCGCTTGCTGTCCTTCCATTCCTGCTGCAGCGATTCCGGCGCCGTGGGAAAGAACAGGCGGAAGGAATCATAAGCCACGGCGGCATTGTACTGCAGGGCGGTGCAATTGGGATAACGGCGCAGCAGTTCGTTCAGCTGCTGTTGGGCCGCATCCACGGTGCCGTCCCGCAGAGCCTGTTCCAGAATGGCGTTGATCCGGGTGATGACTTCCTCGTCGGCAAGGGTCTCTTCAAATTGCAGCAGGGTATCCACGTTGGTGTCCAGCGCCCGGGCCAGAGGACAAAGCAGGGCGATGTCCGGACAGGAGCTGCCGGTCTCCCACTTGCTCACGGCCGGGGCCGATACCCCCACCCGGGCGGCCAGCTGTTCCTGTGTCAGACCTTTGGTTTTGCGCAGGGCGGCGATGCTGCCGCCCAAAGTACGGGAAATGGGTTCCATAAGACTGGTGCCTCCCTTTCATGGTCTCAGAGCCGCGCGGTTTCTGTATCTGTATTGTACCGCGGGTCTTCCCTGCACCGCAAGCGAGGCGTGGTCAAGCAACGGGCAGGTTTTCCTAACCGATGTTCAAGAGGGGCGGTTGACGGGGAAAACCGGCTTCCGTATAATGAAAGGAACTTCACCATGCAGCGGGGAGGAAAGGCAAGATGCAAAAGATACTGGTCATCGGCTGCCCCGGCGGGGGCAAAAGCACCTTTGCCCGGGCACTGCGGGACAAAACCGGGCTGCCGCTGGTCTATCTGGACCGGATCTGGCATAAACCGGATGGTACCCAGATTTCCCATGCCGAATTTGACACCCGGCTGGAAGAGGTCCTGTGCGGGGACCGCTGGATCATCGACGGCAACTATCTGCGCACCATGGAGCGCCGTCTGCAGGCATGTGACACGGTATTTCTGCTGGACTACCCGCTGGAAGTCTGTCTGGCCGGGGCGGCGTCCCGGGTGGGCAGGCCGCATGAGGATCTGCCCTGGGTGGAAACGACCTTTGACCCGGAGTTCCGGCGTTGGATCGAAGATTTCCCCCAGAAGCAGCTGCCGGTCATCCATGCCCTTCTGGACAAGTACCGGCAGGGACGCACCCTGCACATTTTTCATGCCCGGACCGAGGCGGATGCATGGCTGGAAAGCTGTGCCGCCGGAAACGGAGAGGTCTGATACGCAGCTCCGATCCAACAGGCCCCGGCCTTCCCTGCAGGGAAGGCCGGGGCCTGCATTCATTCTTTCTTGTCCAGTTCCTGCCGGATCAGGTCCCCGGCGATGGTGAATGCCTGGATGCGGCGTCTGGCCAGGGTGATCTGGGACTTGTACCGGTCGGGGTCTTCCTTGGCTTCCAGGGTCTTGACCACCTCCCGCAGCTTGTGCAGGGTGGAGTCGATCTGGCGTTTGGCTTCGGAGAGCTGTTCAGATGTGTACGGCATGGCTACCTCACAAAAAAAGATTGTATCTGCGTTTGAAATACGTCATAATAGAAGAAAAACAAAAGGAGGATCCCATCATGACCCATGATGAATACGCCGCGGCAGCCCGGTACTGGGATGAAAAGGATGCCGGCAATGCAAAGATGGACCCGGCGGCCCTGCGGCAGGCGGCGGAAGCGTACATTCTGGCCAACAATACCTGCGCGCTGGCCACCGGGGCGGGAACGTATGTCCGCTGCACCCCCATCGAGTACAGCTACCATGACGGCTGCTTCTGGATGTTCACCGAGGGCGGCAAAAAGTTCATCGGCCTGGAACAGAACCCGCAGGTCTGTCTGGCCATCTTTGACAAGTATCAGGGGTTCGGGACCCTGCACGGCATGCAGGTCATGGGCCGTGCAGAGGTGGTGGAGCCCTTCAGTGACCGGTACAAGGCCCATGCGGCCCGCAAAAATATCCCGCTGGACTACCTGAAGCGGATGGACCCGCCCATGCACCTGTTGTGCGTACACCCGGAACAGGTGGAGTTCCTCTCTTCCGATTTCAAGGCGCAGGGCTTTTCCAACCGGCAGCGCCTGGATCTGGCATAAGCTTCACTCTCCCCGGGTCTGACGGAGGATACAGTACACCAGCAGGAAAAAGGCCACAAAAGCGCCGCCCAGACAGGGAAAGTAGAGGTCCGCGGACAGGGTCCCCACAGCCGGATGGCTCATGACGCACAGAAGCACCAGCACGGCCAGAGCGGCCCCGCTGAGGGTGATGTAAAGGGGATTGCGGTTTTCCTGAGGTTCCCAATCCGTCTGCCAGTTCCGGCGCCGCTCCAGCTGGCGAAGAAGCTGGTCCTCCGCCTCCACCCCTTTCACCAGCAGGCAGGTCTTGCGGAAAACGGGGCCGTCCTGCACCCGCATGCGGCAGCGCAGGGCATAATGGCCGGCGGTTTCCCGGATGTTTTCCACCTGCAGGATCTCTTTGGCCAGGGCCGGCACAAAGGGATCGGCGGCCAGTTCCCGCAGCAGGGCCTGGGTCCGCAGGGTGCCGGCGGCGTAGCGGAGAAGCGTCCGGCCGTTGTTCAGTTCCCCGGCGTTCAGGAGGAACAGGCGGTCATCGTCGGTGAGCAGAAAGACGGTGGCGTCCCGCAGACTCCTTTGCCCCAGCCGCAGTCCCAGCCAGAATCCCAGGGCCGTGATGCCTGCACAGAAAAGCAGGCCCACCGCCTGCATCGGCCACCGCAGGACCAGGGCCAGCACCGTGAGGCCTGCCGTGAGCGCCATGAGCAGAGCGGCCACGCCCAGAATACCGCCCAGGGTCCGCAGGGCATACCGGCTTTTCCGGGCCGTGTTCCCGGACATCCAGACTTGCTTTACCCTCATGGAAATCCCTGCCTTTTTATGGAGCATATGGTATCGGTGTCTTCCAGTATAGGGGAAATGCTATGGAAACGCAATACTTGTATGGCGGATATCTCTTCGCCTGTACAAAAAAACCTCCCGGCGGGATCTGTGCCGGGAGGTTTTTTGTATGGTGGGGTTATCGCAGGGCTGCGCCGTCCCGGAAGGCGTTGCCCGCCTTCTCGCCCAGCTTGCGGTAGGCGTTGTGGATGGGGTCAAAGAGGATGGGCTGCAGCTTGTCCGGGTCGATCTTGCCGGCTTCGTCCAGCACCGATTCGTCGGCGCTCACGTTGACGATCTCCCCCACAAGATGGCAGGATTCGGGATCGTAGCTGACCAGACGGCACTCCACCGCCATGGGCAGTTCGTCAATGAGGGGAGCGTCCACAAAGGCGGACCGGGTGGTGTGCCAGCCGGTCTTGGCCAGCTTGTCGGGCACCGTGTTGGCCGAAGCGATGCCCACATAGTCGCAGGGGACCAGCTGGTCGGCGGTGGCCATGCTCACCGTAAAGGCCTTGCGGGCCAGGATGTTGGCGGTGGTCTTGTGGTTGGCGCCCAGACAGATGGACAGCTGGGTATCGTCGCTGATGCCGCCCCAGGCCGCGTTCATGGCATCGGGGGTGCCGTCCTCCCCGTAGGTGGCAATGATGAAGACCGGCTGGGGATAGGTCCAGGGCTTGGCTCCGAAATTCTTACGCATGACAAAAACCTCCTTGGGCCGTGCCGTCCGCCCGGAGGTGGGCGTGGAGGCGCGGCGGCTCTTTCCTTTATTATACCACACCGGTGCAATGGGCCGGGAAACGCCTACATCCAGTAGATGGCCACCTCGGCGTTTTCAAAGACCGGGTGCTTGTCCGGCGGCAGACGGCCCGGCCAGCGTCTGGCCCAGACCAGACAGGTGACCCCGGCCTCCCGGCAGAGGTCTTCCCGGACATCGGCGGGGGTGGCAGGGTCGAACACGGTATCCGTGAGGGTCCGGCGGCGTCCAACCTCTTCCGGGGACACGCCCATGTTGCTCACGGCATAGGTCCAGCCCTCCATGTAGCACTGCACGCCGGAAAAAGCGGTGTACACGTTGGAGATGCCATCCTGTCCGGCGGGGTCCGGGTCGGGCAGACCGCTGGTGCGGTTGGTCAGGAACACGGTGCCGTCGGGGGCGTGGTCCCGCAGCCATTGTCCGGCCTGCTCATCCAAGGCGGTGACGGCACCGGGCGTGTACAGGCCGCCCTCCGGCATCCGGGCCAGCATGGCGGCGCCCTTCCCGCCCAGGGCCAGCACCATGCACAGGGTCGTCACAAGGCCGGCAGCCCCGGCCCCCAGGGTGAACAGGGGCGGTCGTTTGGCCCGGTGCAGGGCGGGCAGCTGCTCGGCGGCCAGAATGCTCATGCAGAGCAGGGCAAACAGGGCAAAGTAGACCTGGCTGGAACTTTCGTGGCGGAAGAGGTGATAGGCCAGGAACCCGCCCGCCGTGCCCGCGTGGAGCAGCAGGTGGGCGGCGTCCAGCCGGGGCAGGTTCCGCAGGGCTTCCGGCAGGCTCCGCGCCCACAGGCAGAACTGGAAGGGACAGAAGAAAAAGGTGTTTGCCACCCCGATAAGCCCCAGCCACACATACCCCGAAACCGTCAGATGGGCGCAGAGCCAGTCGGCCAGGGGCTCCAGACGGGCGTAGGTCAGGGTATCCCGCATGGAAAAGAGGGAAAACTGCATGCTGGTGTTGGCTCCGGCGGCGTACAGCGTGCGGTATACCAGGGCAAACATCCCGGCCAGCAGGGCGGCAAAGGCCACCGCGGGCAGGACCCGGGCCCTGCGGAACAGCAGCACAAAGACCATGGCGGCACCGCAGGCGCACAAGGCCAGGGCAGCCTCCGGCCCTTTGGCCACCGCGAACAGGACAAAGGCGACAAGACACAGCCCCCACAGCCGTATGCCGCCGAACCGGGCCAGACGGCTGAACAACGCCAGAAAGATACAGAAAAACACCGTTGCCGATGCCTGGGCGTTGATGTTGGAGGTCAGATGCCGCAGCATGGTGTTGCCGAAGAGGCTGTCTCCGGTGCGAAAGACCTTCCACAGCGACCCGCACTGAAAGCAAAGCAATACAAATGGTATAAACGCAGAATTTGTTTCCTTTTTGTAAATAACAAGGCCCAGCCAGTACAGGGCGGCGATGGCCCCGGCCAGCCACACCGGCGGCAGAAAGAAGGCGCACAGGTCGTAACAGGACGCCCCGCTGACCAGGGACAGGGCGGCGGTCAGTAGCTCGGTGAGGTAATGGTAGGAGAACCGCACCCCCGCAAACCGGATATCCTGGGCGGGAAAAGCCTTGCAGAAAGCCTCGGCGTTGCCCACATTCCACAAAAGGTCCCGGTCCAGGGGCGCGGCCCCGGCGGCGGTGGGGTGGGGATTCACGGCGCTGAAGCTCAGGGCCGAAACCAGGCAGAGCCCCGCCCACAGCAAGAGCAGGGCATGGCAGGGCAACGCCGGGAGAACCCGCTCCGGGCGCCGGATGCCGCCCTTGCGCCAGAGCAGCACGCCCCACAGGGCGGGCGGACCCAAGTGCAGAAGCAGGGGCTGGTGCAGGACCATGGTCCCCAGGTAGCAGACCAGCAGCAGGCAGCAGCCACAGAGCAGGGCGCACAGGGGGCGCAGCCCGGGCACATCCGGGGCCAGCCGCTCGGCCAGCAGCCGACCGGGCAGCAGCAGATACAGGACCAGACACAGATACGCCCGGGCTCCGGCCCACAGGTCGGCACCGCACAAAGCGTATACCAGGGCACAGGCGCCCAGGCAGACCGGTACCGGCACAAAGCGGAGCAGGGCCGACGGGCGGCAGGGAACAGACACAGATACAGCGGGGCAGGACATAGGGCAGACACTCTCCTTTTCCCCTCATCCTACCAGGAGCGCCTTTCCGTTTCCTTTAGAATGGTCCCCGGATGCAAAAAAACGCCCCCGGGAGCGCAGCTCCGCGGGGACGTCAAAGGGAAAAACCGTATGGCAGCAGGTTACAGCATGCCGTCTTTCAGCACATGGTGGTCACGGAGAAGTTTCTCCACCACCGTGCCCTGCACGGCTTTCAGCAGGGGTTTCTTCAGCAGGTTCAGGGGACCGGGCAGCTCGATCTCCAAAGGAGACTTGCCGTCCATCAGGCGGACGGAGCTTTCCAGCAGCTCCCGCACGTCATACACGCTGCCCCACACTTCGGGCACGCCACGGTCCACGCCCAGCAGGCCGTAGACCGCCTCCATGGCGGTGCGCACCGAGTATTCGGTGGTGAAAACGGTGTCCCGGGGGGTCTCGGCAAACTGACCCAGGAAGGCAAAGTTCACGCAGCCGTCGGGGATGACGTCGGGGCGGTCCCCCTTGGCCCGGGGCATGAAGAAGGCGGTGATATAAGGCATCATGGTGGGCACGCAGACGGCGCTGTGCTCTGCCAGTTCGGGAATGTCCGCCTCCGGCACGCCCAGATGGTACAGCCACTCCTCGGTGATCTCCCGACCGGTGCAGTCCTTCATGGGTTTCTTCACATAGTCGCCGGGAACATCGGTGAACAGGCCATACACCCAGATGCAGACCTTTTCCGGGTCCTGCTCCTTGAACTGGCCCTGCCGGTTGATGGTCCAGCTGAGCAGCCAGGCGGAGTCCTTGCAGCTGACGATGCCGCCGGTGACCACCCGGCCGCTGCGGGGATCCCGCTGGCAGATGTTGGTGATATAGGGGATGATCTTTTCGTCCAGGGTGGTGATGGTGGCGGACTCCCAGTTGGTCTTGGACACATCGGAGCAGAACTTCTCCGGATGGCCGAAGGCCGGGTCCTGTCTGGCGATGTTCTTCCACAGGTTCCAGCATCCGCTGGTGCGCACCTCGGCGTCCCCGTTGGGGGCGTGGTCCTGGTCGCCGTAGATGGTGCCTTCGGTGCAGCTGCCGTTGGTCACAAAGACCAGGTCGTTCTCGGTGAGGACGATGCCCTTTTCCGCCCCGTTGACCTTGCACTCGATGGCGGTGGCCACCTTGCGGCCGTCATGGATATCAAAAAGGACGTTGGTGACCTCGGTGCCGAACTGGAAATCCACCCCGGCATCCTCCAGGTACTTCTGCATGGGCAGGATCAGGGATTCATACTGGTTGTACCGGGTGAACTTCAGGGCGCTGAAATCCGGCAGCCCCGCAATGTGGTGGATGAACCGCTGGAAATAGAGCTTCATCTCCAGGGCGCTGTGCCAGTTTTCAAAGGCGAACATGGTGCGCCAGTACAGCCAGAAGGTGGAGTTGAACACCTCATCGTCGAACACGTCCTCGATGGTCTTGTCGTACAGGTCCTCGTCGGGGGTCATGAAGAGCTTGACGATCTCCATGCAGGCTTTCTGGCTCAGGTCAAACCGGCCGTCGGTGTGGGCGTCCCTGCCCCGGCGCTCGGTGGCGCGGCAGAGGGAATAGTTGGGGTCGTGCTTGTTCAGCCAGTAGAATTCGTCCAGCACCGAAGCCCCCGGCTTTTCCAGGGAGGGGATGCTGCGGAACAGATCCCACAGACATTCAAAGTGGTTTTCCATCTCCCGGCCGCCCCGCATGATGTACCCGCGGGTGGGGTCGTGGATGCCGTCGCAGGCGCCGCCCGCCACGTCCATGGCTTCCAGGATGTGGATGTGGGAACCGGGCATCTGGCCGTCCCGCACCAGGAAGCAGGCCGCCGCCAAAGACGCCAGACCGCTGCCCACCAGATAGGCGTGCTTGTCCTCCACCCCGGCGGGCTTTTCCGGGCGGGCAAAGGCCTCATAGTTGCCGCTGGAATAGTAGATGCCCTTGCTGTTCTTTTTGTGCATGCCCAGCTCGGTGTTGCGGTAGTCGGAAACCGGGGCCGCCGCCTTTTTGCCTGTGGTGTGTTTGCGGGCCAGGGCCACCGCCGCTCCCGCACCGGCCAGACCGGCCGCCGCTGCCGTCAGTTTTACAAAATTGCTTGCCATAGTCAAAACCGCCTTTCATAATAGGGAACCGCAGATGCGGTGATTGGTTCGGAATGTGGCTATAGCTTACCCCAAAACCGGGCGGCGTACCATTGACAAAACCCGCCCGATGATGAAAAACTGATCATCGGGCGGGTTTTGTACAAAAGGATTCAGCGGGCGGCGGCGAAGTTGCGGATGGAATTGTCGATGTTGCCCTGCATGGTCAGACCCATGCAGGCGGCGATCTGGTGGTAGTCGTCATGCATGCCCTGCTTGATCCAGTCCAGCATGATGCCCACAAAGCTGTACTTGTAAAAATCGGCGATGAAGGTCTTGTCCGCTTCGGTGATGGCGGCGCCCCGGCTTTTTTCGTCCACCACCCCCCGGATGAGCCCGTAGGTCAGCTTGTACAGGAACCGCTCCATCTGTTCCCGGCTGATGCAGCGGCAGGCGTTGAGCACAAAGGGCTTGTTTTCCAGCACCGCCTCAAAGATCTGCAGCAGCCCTTCCTGCCAGGTATCGCAGGTCTTTTTGCCCTGCAGCGCCCGGGTGGCGTCCTCCACGCAGACCCATTCGATGAGGTCGTAGATGTCCTTGAAGTGGTAGTAAAAGGCCATGCGGCTGATGCCGCAGTCGTCGGTGATGTCGCGGATGGTGATCTTGGCCAGGGGCTTTTTCAGCATCATCCGTTTCAGGGATGCTTCCAGCGCCTGTTTGGTGGTGTTTGCCATGGGAATCCCTCCTGCTCCTGAAGATAATCGGATACCGCAGTATACCGCATAAATATGACAAATCCGTGGCCAAAACAAAAAATGCCCGGGGCACAGGCTCCGGGCGGGGATTTATGCGGTCACAGGGTCCCCTGCACATCGGCACACAGCCGGGTCAGGTCGTCGGCGTCGGGATGGGCCAGGGCCTGGTCAAAGTTGTCCAGCATGGCCTGCCGGCGGGGGCTTTCGGGCATGGCTTCGTACCGGCGGCGGACAGCCTCGGGCATTCTGCCCTGGCACATGTACCGTCCGGCCACCTGCACCCCGGCGGGCAGATTGGCCGCCGCGGCGTTCAGGATCTTGTCAAAATAGACAGGGGAGCCGCCGAACCCGGCGGTGCCGAAGAGGTAGACCTCCTTGCCGGCGGGCACGCTCTGCAAAAAGGCGGCCACGGCCTCGTCGCAGGTGCCCTTGTCGGTCCAGAAGCCCACATACACCCGGTCGGCGGCCAGGGCTTCGGGGGCGGGGGCGCCGAAATAGAGGCAGTCTCCGGCGGGCAGGGCGCTGTGCAGGGCGTCGGCCAGCTGGCGGGTGTTGCCGGTGCGGCTGCTGTAAACGATGGCGTATTTCATCATCAGGACTTCCTTTCTTCCTTGTGTTCGTAGATGCAGTGGACGCCGCGGTGGGCCATCATGCCGCCCAGGCATTCCCGGTTGCAGCGCACGCAGCGGCGGATGGTCCCGGCCTGTCCGGCGGCCACCTTGTTGGGCCAGTCGGGGTCGGCGATGAGCTGGCGGCTCATGGCGGCGCAGTCGATGCGTCCGGCGGCCAGTTGGGCTTCCACAAAATCCGGGTCGGTGAGGCCGCCCACCCCGCACACCGGGCATCGGGTCAGGGCCCGGACCTGGTCGCAGAATTTCAGGAAGCAGCCTTCCTCATGGAATGCCGGATGGCTGGCCGGGGGGATGGTGTCGCTGAGATTGCAGTGGTCGGCCAGGGTCACATGGAAGCTGGTCACTCCCGCCTGTTCCAGCAAAGGCACAAAGACGGGCAGTTCCTCCTCCGCCACGCCGGCCCGACCGTACGCCGGATGGGTCTGGCGCACGGCCAGCTTGTAGTCGATGGGCATTTCCGGCAGACGGCTGCGCACCGCCCGCACCGCTTCCACCGCGAACCGGGCCCGGTTTTCGGCGCTGCCGCCGTACTCGTCGGTGCGGTGGTTGAAGAGGGCGGAACTGAAACTGCCGCACATCCGGTCCCCGTGGACCTGAATCATGTCGAAGCCGGCCTTCTGGGCCAGCACCGCCGCCTCCCCGAAGGCCTCGGTGATCTTGCGGATCTTCTTCCGGGACAGATTGGTCACCAGCGGTCCGGCGCCGTCGTTGAGCTTGGCCCGCAGTTCGTCCGCCGTGATCTTTTTGCAGAGGAACCCGGGCAGGTATTTCACCAGCGCCTTAAAGTCGGAGTCCGACTGGTGCAGCTGGGCGCAGAGCAGACAGCCCTCGCCGTGGACCAGCTCCGCAGCCTGCTGGTACAGGGCAAAGCCTTTCTTGCTGTACAGGGAGGGCCCGAACCCGTGGGGCAGCACCGGCACGTCCCCCAGGATGATCATGGCGCAGCCGCCTTTGGCGATGCGCTGCAGTCGGGCCAGCCACTCCTCGGTGGGAACCCCCATGGAGGTGGGGGCGAAGATGATGCGGTTTTTCAGCCGGATGCCTCCGTAATTCACGGGGGAGGTTATCGTCTGGTACATAGTTTGGAATTCGCCTTCTTTTCCTTGACTTTTTTCAAGAGCAGCAGCAGCTGGGTCTGTTCCGCGGGGGACAGTTCCTCCAGCGCCTGCTTGTCCCAGTCAAAAAAGACCTCGTGGCAGACCGAAAAGGCGTTTTCGCCCTTCATGCTCAGCCGCAGCCGGTAGGCCCGACCTTCCTTCTCCCGGGTCAGGAAGCCGTCCTCCGCCAGTTTCAGGGTGCTGCGCTGGCCGTACCCCCAGTCCAGGCCCAGGGCCTGGGTCAGTTCCGACTGGGTGCACCCCGGGTGCCGCCCCACATACAGCAAAAGGAACATCAGCCCGTGGCTGAGCCCCAGCTCCTGCAGCCGGCGGGAGGTGTAGGCCGCAAAATCCCGGTACAAAATGGTGGAATAGTAGGACAGGGTTTCCGTCATCATTAAGGACCTCTCTTTCTTGACTTGGTCAAGTATAGTCCCGATACTTGATGAAGTCAAGTAAAAACCGGGAAGTTTTCAAAAGATTCACAATTGCCTGCGCACAGATACAAAAAGACCGCAGACCTTTCCCAAAAAAGGACTGCGGTCTTGCAAAAGAGCAATTCAATCCAGCACCCGGGCGGCAAACCGGCGCATGGGGCGGTTGACCTGGCGGGCCACCAGACCCACACAGAAGGCCGCCGCCACGGTGCCTTCCCGTACGCCGTACAGCCCGCCCAGGAACACCAGGGACAGCACGCTGGCAATGACCACCAGGGTCACGTCAAAGCCGATCTTGGCGTTGCCGAAGGGCACCGGGAACACCTTGCACACGGCCAGGACCATGCCTTCGCCGGCCAGGGTGACCACGTTGGCGGTGACTTCAAAGCTCACCCCCACGCCCACCAGCAGAATGCCGATGATGCACAGCACCCACCGGGCGGGGTAGGTGCTGACGGTGATGCCCTGCAGGGCCCAGACGCTGAAGTCGGTCAGGCTGCCGAAGATCAGGGCCACCGGCAGCTGGGCCAGCTGGAAGGGATCGTACCGGCGGCGCAGCAGCAGGATCTGAAGCAGGATCAGGGTCACATGCATGGCGATGGTGGCGGTGCCCACCGTCAGGGTCACGGGCAGGGGAAGCAGGCTGAGCACATAGGGCAGGCTGGAGATGGGGGAGGTGCCCAGTCCCGCCTTGATGGAAAAGGCCACGCCGAAGGCCATGATCACCAGGCCCACCACCAGCAGGGCCCAGCGGCGCAGCAGATGTTTTTGTTTGGTTTGCATCAAAAAGACTTCCTTTCCGGTTCGGCGACGGCATCGTATACCCGCTGCAGCAGCCGCTGCAGTTCCAGGCATTCTTCCGCAGAAAGCTCTGCGGCGGCGCGGGCGTCTGCCTGCTGAAAGATCCGCTGGACCTGGGCGGCCATCTGCAGGCCCCGGGGCGTCAGCGAAACATACAGTGCCCGACGGTTGCCGTCCTTCTGGACCCGACGCACCAGTCCGTCCCGCTCCATGCGCAGCAGGATGCTGCCCACGGTGGCCTGTTCGATCTCACAGTACCGGGCAATGGCTTTCTGGTTGCACTCGCCGCATTCAGCCAGACATTCCAGGACCTTGGGCTGCCCGGGAGACAGCCCGAGCGCGGCGGCGTCGGCCATGATCCGGCGGTTGAGCTGGGTGTGTGCTTTCATAAGCAGATAGTGAAGCGGTTCCATCGTGTACCTCATATACTAAGTATACTTATTATAACGAACCTTATTATACAACGCCCCGGTATCGTGTGCAAGAGCGGCGGGTAAAACTTTTGAGCAGGTCTGTTTTTGCAGGGGCGAGTGTGGTATAATCAATCTGGTACCAAAAAAACGGACAGGCCAAAACAGGAAAGGAGGGCGCATATGCCCAACAGGGAAGGCGGTTACGGCGGCTACAGGCAGGACCCGCGCAGCCAGACCGGCCGCAAGGTCCATTCTCCCGGAACGGGCGGGGTGCGCCGCATGGGGCGGGACAACCGGCAGGATCTCTACCATCCGCCCTATACCCCCCGGGAGGGCGGCAATGATGTGCGTCCGGCCCGGTATGACCCCGATGGCCTGGAAGAAGATTGGGTCCGCGCGGAAGACTACACCCCGCCGCGGGCACCGGAACCGGATGGCCCCCAGCCTCCCCGCCGCCGGAGCGATGCGGCCCGCCAGCAGGCGGCCCGTCAGCGCCGCCGCCAGCAGCGGCGTCTGCTGTTCCTGGTAACGGTGGTGGGCATTCTGGTGGTATCCGGTGTGGTGACCCTGGTCCTGCCGGAAAGCGTGACCACGCCCCCTTCCCAGGTCTCCAGCCCGGAGACCGCCCTGGCCGACCGGCTGGTGGCGCCCCTGCCCTACGGCGGCGGGGACGGCAGCAGCACCACCACGGCCCAGGCCGTGAACTGGGGCAGCGTGGGACCGGTGAAGCAGACCGATTCCTATACCTACACCGCCCTGCCCGCCGCACCGGATTCGGTGCCGGAATTCGGCCGTGTGACCACCGAATGGTTCTCCGACGCGGCATTCCTGG
This sequence comes from Subdoligranulum sp. DSM 23681, assembly GCF_057005535.1. Lineage (NCBI taxonomy): Bacteria > Bacillati > Bacillota > Clostridia > Eubacteriales > Oscillospiraceae > Subdoligranulum > Subdoligranulum sp. DSM 23681. The sequence continues at coordinate 2,136,886 of NZ_CM168050.1, forward strand.
GCGATTCTCTGACCGTGGGCTATGTGGATTACGACATTGACCTGGACGGGGCCCGCATCCTGGCTTATGAGGGTGCCTCCCCCAACAACTTCGTCAACCGCACCACCATGAAGAACGCCAACGATGAGGAAGAGATCCCCTATGACCTGCTGGCGGCTGACCCGCCCGCCAAGCTCTATGTGCTGGTGGGCACCAATGCCCTGGCCAGCGGCACGGCGGACGATTCCTTCCTGAACTACTACGGTCGGATGCTGGATGACCTGAAGAGCCTCCTGCCGAACACCAAAATCTTTGTGCAGTCGGTGCTTCCGGTCCGTCCCGAGGTGCTGGAGACCTCTCCGGGCATGGCCACCGACCACCTGAACACCATCAACGCTGCCATCCGGGATATGTGCGCCGAAAAGGGCTGCTATTACCTGGATCTGGCCTCCGCCTTCACCGACTCGGAGGGCGCCCTGATGGAGGAATATGCCCAGCCGGACGGCATCCACCTGACCGTGTCCGGCTATACGAACTGGGTCTCCTATCTGTGCACCCATGTGCCCTATGACAAGGACAATCCCTACCAGGCGGGCAGCACATATTACCTGGATGATTCCATCAGGCAGCTGCTCACCGATCTGCCCTGACAGCGGACCAATTTGCGGAAAGAAGGAATCCTACCATGCCCTCTCCCTATCATGACGATCAGGACAAACGCCGGCCCGTGAGCCCGCCGGTGTATTCCCGGCACCGTCCGCCCCAGCGCCAGCAGTACCGCCGGGGCGACGCCCCGTTCCAGATCCCCATCTGGGTGGTGATCCTCACCTTCTGCTTCGGGATGTGGCCGGTGTCCGTCGTGCTGCTGATCCTCAACTACCTGCTGCGCACCGGCCAGATCAGCTCGGATGCCTTCCGCTCCCGGCAGCGGTATGCACCCACCAACAGCATCTATGCCCAACCGGCAAAGGCGCCGGCAAAACCGGCCCCCGCCGCCAAGGCCGCCCCGCCCAAGCAGGGGGATGGCGGCGCCAACGTGCTGGCCATTGTGGGCATCGTGGTGGCGGCCATCGGCCTGCTGGCCACGGTCAGCGGCCTGCATGACATGATCTTCTACGGCGGCTGGGAGTACTGGGATCTGTATATTGAGGATGTGGTGGCCGGGTCCCTGCCTCTGTTTGCGGGTATTGGCATGTGCATCGGTGCCAACATCATGCGCACCGGACGCCGCATCCGCCGCAAGATCGACAAGATCGTGGGCGATGCGGACCACATGTACATCAAGGAAATCGCCGACGCCCTGCCCTGCAGTTATGACAAATGCCGCCGGTATCTGGAAGACTGCATCGACAAGGGTGTGTTCGGGGATGATGCCTACCTGGACATGCGCACCCGCTGCCTCATTGTGCGGGGCGATGCGCCCAAACCCGAGCCTGCCCCCAAACCGGCAGCCCCCCAGGCACCGGCGGCGCCCCAGAGCGAATATGACAAGACCCTGGCCCGCCTGCGGGAACTGAATGACGCCATCCCCGATGAGGAGATGAGCGAGCGGATCGCCCGGTTGGAAGCCGTCACCGCCAAGATCTTTGCCCAGGCGGAGTCCGACCCGGACAAGCTGCCCCAGATGCGCAAATTCCTGGACTATTACCTGCCCACCTCCCTCAAACTCCTGGAAGCCTATGCCGAGATGGATGCCCAGGGGATCGAAGGGGAGAACATCACCGAATCCAAGCGCCGGATCGAGCAGACCATGGGCACCCTGGTCACTGCTTTTGAAAACCAGCTGGACAAGCTGTTCCAGTCCGATGCGCTGGATCTCTCGGCGGACATTGATGTGATGGAAAAGATGCTGCAGGCCGACGGTCTGGCGGGGGACAATGACCCCTTTGACCTCAGGACGCCCAAAACGCCCGAAAGTCCCAAGATCCAGCTGTGAGCCCTGCCTGAATCCGAATAAGAACCAAGAAAAGCCCCGCCCCGGACATGAACTGCACCCCATTTGTTAGACAGTATGGTATACTGGATAACAAGTGGGGTGCTTTATTATGCCGAAAGGAATACCAAACAAACGCTACACACCGGAATTTAAGCAACTGGTAGTGGAGACAATGCGAGAAGAACATTTAAGTGTTCGGGAAGTAATGCGAAGGTTTAAAATCAATGATCATGGCATTATTGAACGCTGGGAACGAATCTATCTTGAAGAAGGGCCGGAAGGATTGGCGATAGAACGTCGAGGGCGCAAAAGAAGAAGCCGGCTTGCGAAGCTGTCTAAAACAGTTGAAGAAGACCTTATTGCCGAGAACCAGCGACTGCGCGCGGAGAACGAATACCTAAAAAATTTGCAAGCCTTGGTTTTGGAGGAAGAGCGACGCCGGCACAGAAAATGCAGGTAGTCCAAACACTAAGGCCGAAATATCCTTTGTCCCAGCTGCTCGAAATCGCTCAACTGCCTCGTGCCACTTTCTACTACCATCTGAAGCGGATGCAAAAGGAAGATAAATACGAAGAAGCAAAAGCGGAGATTTCCTCCATTTACCACGAAAACAAAGGGCGGTATGGATACCGGCGCATTACCGCAGCACTACACAAGAACGGTATACATTTGAACCACAAGACGGTGCAGCGACTCATGAAAGATCTGGGATTGGTTTGCCGTGTCAGACCCAAGAAGTATCGCTCTTACAAAGGAGAAGTGGGCAAGATCGCCCCTAATCTGCTGAACAGAGACTTCCATGCGGAAATGCCAAACCAGAAGTGGGTTACTGACGTGACAGAGTTCAGCCTGTTCGGCCAGAAGCTCTATCTTTCTCCAATCTTGGACCTGCACAATGGGTATTTGGTAAGCTACGCTATCTCTGACCGTCCGGTTTTAAGCATGGTAACGAAGATGCTTGCCAAAGCCTTTGAAACCATACCGGATGGAACCAGACTGATTCTTCACTCCGACCAGGGCTGGCAATACCAGCACAAGCAGTACCGGAGGATGCTTAAAGCAAAGGGCATCCGGCAAAGCATGAGCCGCAAGGGAAACTGTTTGGACAATGCAGTGGCGGAAAACTTCTTCGGTCTGCTCAAGAGCGAATTGCTCTATCTACAAAAGTTCCAGTCCATGCGGCACTTCAAACAAGAACTCATTGACTATCTGGATTACTACAATAACCGACGTATTAAGACAAAGCTAAAGGGCCTGCCGCCTGCAATTCACAGACAACAAGCCCTTTCGGTTGCTTGAACAGTTTTTATTTGAAAATATTGTCTAACTTTTGGGGGTCATTTCAGACAATGCCGGGACGGGGCTTTTGTGGTATTTCAGGGATTCAGCCGGCGGCCATCAGCCGTTGACGGCCTGGGCCACAGCGTCGGCCAGGGCGGCCACATCGGCCTCCTGGGCGGCGTTCAGGGCGCCGCGCACGGTGAGCTTGGCTTCCAGCACGGTGCAGTTCTTCAGGGCTTCCAGCTTGGCGGTCATCAGACGGGCGGACATGGGAGCCCAGCTGCCGTTCTCAATGAGAGCAAAGGTGCGGTTCTGCAGGCCCAGGGACTGCAGGTCGTCCAGCAGGGCGGCCACCGGGGGATACAGGCCGCCGTTGTAGGTGGGGCTGGCCAGCACAATGGTGGAAGCGCGCCAGCATTCGCTCACGGCCTCGCTCACATCGGCCACGGACAGGTCCATCACCTTCACGTTGGCCACGCCGCGGGCGCCAATCTGAGCGGCCACGGCCTCGGCGGCGGAAGCGGTGTTGCCGTACAGGCTGCCGTACAGCACCACAACGCCCTTGTCCTCGGCTTCCCAGCGGCTCCACAGGTCATACTTGCCCAGGAACCAGGCCAGATCCTTGCGCCAGATGGGACCATGCAGCGGGGCAATGGTCTGGATGGGCAGGGCACCGGCCTTCTTCAGCACGTTCTGCACCTGTACACCGTACTTGCCCACAATGTTGGCGTAGTAGCGGCGGGCGTCGTCCAGCCAGTCGCGCTCAAAGTTCACTTCGTCGGCAAACAGGCTGCCGCCCAGGGCGCCGAAGGTGCCGAAAGCGTCGGCGCTGAACAGGGTACCGGTGGCGGTATCAAAGGCCATCATGACTTCCGGCCAGTGGACCATGGGGGCCATGACAAAGCTCAGGCTGTGCTTGCCCAGCTCCAGGGTGTCGCCCTCCTTCACCAGCAGGGCGCCCTCGATGGCGGCGGCATCACCGGGGAAGAAAGCCTTCAGCATGGGCACGGTCTTGGCGTTGCAGACGATCTGCACACCGGGCCAGCGCAGCAGCACCGCCTCGATCATGGCGGCATGGTCAGGCTCCATGTGATCGATGACCAGGTAGTCCAGACCGCGGCCGTTCAGCGCAGCGGCCACGTCCTCCAGGAACTGGGCACCCACCGACACATCGGCGGTATCCATCAGAGCGGTCTTCTCGTCCAGAATGACGTAGGAGTTGTAGGAAACGCCGCGGGGAATGGGGAACAGGTTCTCGAACTTGGCCAGACGACGGTCGCTGGCGCCCACGTAAACGATATCCGGGGCAATGGTCTGAATGTTGTACATGATCTATACCTCCCTGAACTGTTTGGACTTCAGCTGATTGACAAGGTTTGGGCTCTACCCCTCAGTATAGCAAAAACAGCCTGGAAAAAATAGTGGCTGCGGCAACAAAAAAGGCCGGACAACCAGTCCGGCGGGGAAAAATCAGACACGTTCCAACATCTTGCGCAGGCGGTCGCTGTGGGGGGCATACCACCAGGCGGTCAGGCCGTCGGCCATGCGGTCCAGTAACAGTGCCAGCAGGATGCCGCCCATCACGTCCATGGCCGAGTGCTGTTTCAGCAGCATGGTGGAAGCCACAATGGCCGCTGCCAGCAGATGGGAGGCGGCCCCGCCCCACAGCCGCACAGCGATGCGGTCCCGGCGCAGACGGCGCTGCCAGGCCAGGTCCAGGGTCACGGCGTTGAGCACATGGATGGAAGGGAAGACGTTGGTGGGGGTGTCGGTATGGTACAGCTCCCGCACCGCCCGGGCAAACACGTCAGTGCCGGGGATATGGGCCGGACGCAGATACACCCCGTTGGGCACCACGGCACAGAAGAGCAGTGCCAGGGTCATGCCGGTGAACAGGGGCAGGCACAGCCGCCAGAAGTCCCACCGCGGGCCCCGCCGCAAAAGAAAGAACAGGGTGGCGGGGATCCAGGCAAACCAGGCATAATAGGGGATAATGGCATATTTGCAGAACGGGATCAGGTCATCCAGGGTGCAATGCAGCACAAGGTCCGGCACCTGGACCGACTTTTCCAGCAAAAAGAAGAACGCAAGATAAAATACCAGATATCCGGCCATGAAATAGACCGGATGATTTCTGCACCAGCTGCGCATAAGCAAGCTCCTTCTGTACACATCGGGACCATCCCGATGATAGACCACATTATACTTCGCTCTACGGGGGAAAACAAGCGCGAAACCAGACAACTTTTGGGGACGGCGATTGTAGACTTTTGGAGGGTTTGAACATAAAACCGGTGCAATAACGCACTTTTTTACAATTTGTACCCGTAAGGAAAACACAGGGCCGCGGCGTTTCGGCGCGCTTATCTATAACTACGACCCGTCCCGGAAACTTTTGGCAGACAAAAGGTGAAAAAGTTGTAAACAAAAAAGCCCGCGGCAACATCGGTGCCGCGGGGAAAAACGGTGCGTTACTGCGCGTCGGCCAGGGCCTCCAGGTCCTGCAGACGCACGGCGGGAACCAGGTACTCCCGGTAGACATGCAGAAAGGGGTCGGCTTCATCGGTGCCTTCGTCGGCAATATAGCTCCAGTAGGGCAGATACCAGGCGCCGACGCGGTGGTTGGTGTATACCAGACGCACACTGTCCAAATATTCCAGCACAGAGCTGCCGTCCAGGGTGCCCACATCGGTGAGGAAGATGTTCTGCGCCATCAGCTCATCGGCTTCCTCCCGGGTAATGGTGGCGTATTCACCTACAGGCTCAAGCAGATCGGGAGCACGCCAGATAACCTTGCACAGGTTGCCGTCCTCGTCCAGTTCGATTTCCACACTGCGCAGGTCCCCGGCCTCGATCCCCCGGGTGGAGGCGTCATCGGCGTCATAGAACCGAATGTGCCAGTTGTAATCTGTTCCGAAATATTCCTGACCGATGGGGTCCTTTCCGGCCAGGGCAGCAATCTCGGGCATATTGGAACGCACAATGTCGATATTTTCATAGGCGTGCAGGGGCAGAATGAGAACCATCGCCTCCCTGTCCGGCACTTCGGTGCAGACGGTACCTTCGCAATCTACCGTTATGTGAAGTCCCTGCGGCCACTTCCCGCAGGGGGCAACGTCCAGCGTCAGCAGGCCTGCGTCGGCCCAAAGACGCAGTTCGGCGCCTTTGCTTCCGCCTTGTTCCCGCAGCGTGTCGGCCTGCGCCTCGGCCTCCTCCTGGGTCAGGCCGGTGTATACTGCGTCCTCCGCCAGAGCGGGGTCCAGCCCCAGGGCCTGCAGCATGGTTTCCAGCCGGCTGCGCATTCCCCCGGTGTCAATGGAACGGGCGGACGCCATGCTGGCATACACCGGGACCGTTTCCGGCAGGGTCCAGTCACTGTCCTTGGTGCGGTCCGGAACAGCCGGACTGACACTCATTGTATAGACATCGCTGCCGGTATCCAGCAGGTCCGCCAGCTCGGCAGGGAAGGCGGACAAGGGGGCTCCCGATTCATTATATATGGCGGGGGCGTTGTTATATGTCTTGGCTTGGGCACCGCCGTCCCCGCCAGCTGCCTGACTGGGGATGGCTTCCCTGGCTGCCTCCTCCGGCGCCGCGGCTGCGGCGGTATCGGGGGCGGCTCCCTTGCCGGACAACCCGCCCTGCAGCTGCCACAGCACCGTACCGACGAACAGGCACAGACAGGCCGCCGCGGGGACCGCCCGCAGCAGCACCGGCCGCCAGCTGCGCCTGGGCCGGACGGGCGGTTCGTCCGCCGCCAGCACCAGGTCCTCGTCAATGGCGCCGATGGCCTCAAACAAATCCCGGTTGGTCATACATTCACCCCCTGTGCGGTCAGTTCTTTTTTCAGCTTGCTGCGGGTCCGGTGCAAAATCACCCGCACCCGGCCTTCGGGCATGGCATACCGCGCCCCGATGTCCGCCATGGAATCGCAGTACCAGTACCGGCGGATAAAAATGCCCCGGGCGGGCTCCGGCTGTCTGCGCAGGAACGCGCTGATCATCCGGGCGGTTTCGGCGGCTTCCACTGCGTGCTCGACCCGCTCCGGTCCGGCCAGACACCCTTCCAGCTCTTCCAATAGGAGCTCGGCCTGACCGCCGCCTCGCTTTTGGGCCATGGCCTTGTCCCGGTGGTCCAGTGCCAGGTTGCGGGTGATTCGTCCTAAGTAGGGGGCCAGTCGGGCGGGACGGTTTTCCGGCATGCTGTTCCAGGCGGCCATCCAGGTATCGTTTTCCACTTCCTCGGCGTCGGAGAGGTCGCCCAGCAGGTTCAGGGCGATCTTCCGGCAGTAGGCCCCGAACTTGGCGGAGCTCTCGGTCAGGGCCTGCTCGTCCCGCGCCCAGTATAAGGCCACAATGGCGGAATCCTCCATGCCGTCACCTCCTTTTCTTTTCCTACCTATATAAAACGGAAATGGGAGACCTTTGTTACACCCTTTTATATAAAGAATAGCCGAACCGGGCGCCCTGTGCAAGACAATAAAAAAGCGGCGCAAAGGCGCCGCTGTCCGTACAGCTCACAGCATATGTTTTTTGTGCAGGAACCAGGCTGCTCCCACACAGATACCCAAAATAATGGCGCACACAACCGCAAATCCCCAGGGGGAGGCGGCAAAGGGCATGCCGGCCAGATTCACGTTCATGCCGTACAAACCGGAGACCACCGTGGGAACGGCCATGATCAGGGTGACCGAAGTCAGGTATTTCATGGCGTTGTTCAGGCGGTTGTCCAGCACGGCGCTGAACAGCTCCCGCGTACCTTTGATATCGTCGCGGTAGATGGTGGTCATCTCAATGGCCTGCCGCATCTCCACGATCACGTCATCCAACAGCTCCATGTCATCGGGATACTGTTCCAGCCGCTTGTATCGGGTCAGACGGTCCAGTACCGTGCTGTTGGCCCGCAGACTGGTAGCAAAGTAGACCAGAGTGGATTCCAGGGCATGCAGTTCAATCAGGTCGCTGTCCCGCATGGCCCCGGACAGATTCTTTTCGATCTCCTGCCGGCGGCGGTCAATGAGACGCAGCTCCTGCTGGTACATCATGGCGGCCCGGTTCATGATCTGGTACACAAACCGCATCTTCTTGCGGGTGCTGAACTCCCGCACCCGCAAAGCGGCAAAGTCCTGCAATACCTGCGAGTCCACCGCACACACGGTGGTGATGGTCTGCTGGGTGAGCAGAATGCCCAAGGGAATGGTGGTGTACACACCCACCCCTTTGTCCGGCACCTGCACAGGTACGTCCACGATAATAACGGTATACCCGTCTTCCAGCGAAACACGGGCGGATTCTTCCGGGTCCAGGGCGGCCTGCAGGTCGGCAGGTTCGATATCCAGGGTGGCGGCCACCTGGCGGACTTCCTCCGGCGAAGGAGCGGTCAGGCTGACCCAGGTGCCTTCTGCGATTTCTCCGGTGCGCTCCAGGCGCTTGTCCACGGTCTGATAGATCTTCATCATACGTTTGCCACCACCGTTATTTGATCATACTATATTAGTATAAGGCGTCAGCACCAAAAGCGCAAGAAAAAAGAAAAAGCCTGAATTTGTGTTTTGTTGCACTGTAAAGTACAAGATATGGCTTTTCAAAATTCCTGTAAAAAAATGTCGAAAAAAGTGTTGACAAACCCCCGCATGAATGGTATTATACTTAAGCTGTCTCGCGAGGGACGGCAGGCGCTGAGAAAAGAAGCTCGAAAGAGCTTCGCAGCTCAAAAAAAATCTCAAAAAAGTGCTTGACAAAAAGAACTTTGCGAGATATAATAAATAAGCTGTCCCGATGAGGGCGGCGCCAAGCAGGACCTTGAAAATTGAACAAACCTGAAACTTGTGGAACCTTACAGTGTTTGGAAAAACACTTTAATCAATTCCAAAAGAACAAGTAATTCAACAGGACGCAAGCGATTGTGTCTGAGAAATTACAGTGATTTAACACTTTGTAAGTGATTAAATACCATTTATAAAGAGTTTGATCCTGGCTCAGGACGAACGCTGGCGGCGCGCCTAACACATGCAAGTCGAACGGAACTTGAGAGAGCTTGCTTTTTCAAGTTTAGTGGCGAACGGGTGAGTAACGCGTGAGTAACCTGCCCTGGAGTGGGGGACAACAGTTGGAAACGACTGCTAATACCGCATAAGCCCACAGTGCCGCATGGCACGGCGGGAAAAGGATTTATTCGCTTCAGGATGGACTCGCGTCCAATTAGCTAGTTGGTGAGGTAACGGCCCACCAAGGCGACGATTGGTAGCCGGACTGAGAGGTTGAACGGCCACATTGGGACTGAGACACGGCCCAGACTCCTACGGGAGGCAGCAGTGGGGGATATTGCACAATGGGGGAAACCCTGATGCAGCGACGCCGCGTGGAGGAAGAAGGTTTTCGGATTGTAAACTCCTGTCGTACGGGACGAATCATGACGGTACCGTACAAGAAAGCCACGGCTAACTACGTGCCAGCAGCCGCGGTAAAACGTAGGTGGCAAGCGTTGTCCGGAATTACTGGGTGTAAAGGGAGCGCAGGCGGACCGGCAAGTTGGAAGTGAAATCTATGGGCTCAACCCATAAATTGCTTTCAAAACTGCTGGCCTTGAGTAGTGCAGAGGTAGGCGGAATTCCCGGTGTAGCGGTGGAATGCGTAGATATCGGGAGGAACACCAGTGGCGAAGGCGGCCTACTGGGCACCAACTGACGCTGAGGCTCGAAAGCATGGGTAGCAAACAGGATTAGATACCCTGGTAGTCCATGCCGTAAACGATGATTACTAGGTGTTGGAGGATTGACCCCTTCAGTGCCGCAGTTAACACAATAAGTAATCCACCTGGGGAGTACGACCGCAAGGTTGAAACTCAAAGGAATTGACGGGGGCCCGCACAAGCAGTGGAGTATGTGGTTTAATTCGAAGCAACGCGAAGAACCTTACCAGGTCTTGACATCCGATGCATAGTGCAGAGATGCATGAAGTCCTTCGGGACATCGAGACAGGTGGTGCATGGTTGTCGTCAGCTCGTGTCGTGAGATGTTGGGTTAAGTCCCGCAACGAGCGCAACCCTTATTGCCAGTTACTACGCAAGAGGACTCTGGCGAGACTGCCGTTGACAAAACGGAGGAAGGTGGGGATGACGTCAAATCATCATGCCCTTTATGACCTGGGCTACACACGTACTACAATGGCGTTTAACAAAGAGAAGCGATACCGCGAGGTGGAGCAAAACTCAAAAACAACGTCTCAGTTCAGATTGCAGGCTGCAACTCGCCTGCATGAAGTCGGAATTGCTAGTAATCGCGGATCAGCATGCCGCGGTGAATACGTTCCCGGGCCTTGTACACACCGCCCGTCACACCATGAGAGCCGGGGGGACCCGAAGTCCGTAGTCTAACCGCAAGGAGGACGCGGCCGAAGGTAAAACTGGTGATTGGGGTGAAGTCGTAACAAGGTAGCCGTATCGGAAGGTGCGGCTGGATCACCTCCTTTCTAGGGAGTCAGACGTAAGAGATAAGCTGGTCTTAACTCTTACGGACAGGTAAGCAAATTTCAGGATTGTTCAATTTTGAAGGCCTTGCGGAAGCCTCTTGAGAGGTTTCTGAAAGATCTTCAGCATAAGGGCAGCGAAACCCGAAACGCTGGAAAGCGCGGGGGTATAGCTCAGTTGGGAGAGCACCTGCTTTGCAAGCAGGGGGTCAAGGGTTCGAATCCCTTTATCTCCACCATCCGGGCTGATAGCTCAGCTGGTTAGAGCACTCGGCTGATAACCGAGAGGTCGATGGTTCGAGTCCATTTCAGCCCACCACCGGATGCTCCGGTGACGGGGCGTCCCAAGAGTCCTTATGTGGGTAGTTCGCTATCCGGTATGTACCTTGAAAACTGAATATAGAACTGCGAAACAAGATAACAGAAATGTTATTACCCAAGTAAAATTATGTAAACTATAATTTCACCAAGCGGTAAAATCTTGTTGGCAAATGGAGAATCAATCTAAGGAAAACGGTCAAGCTAGAAAGGGCGCAAGGAGAATGCCTTGGCACTGGGAGCCGATGAAAGACGTGGTAAGCTGCGATAAGCCTTGGGGAGGAGCAAACATCCTTTGATCCAGGGATTTCTGAATGGGGCAACCCGGCGATGCTCATACATCGTCACCGTGCACTGAATTCATAGGTGTACGGAGGGAACCGCCTGAACTGAAACATCTAAGTAGGGCGAGGAAGAGACATCAACATGAGATTCCGTCAGTAGTGGCGAGCGAACGCGGAAGAGGGCAAACCGGAGGGAGAAATCCTTCCGGGGTATGGACTGCTTTTAGGACTGGAATGGTTAATCGAAGGGCATGGGAAGGCCCACCGAAGAGTGTGAGAGTCACGTAGATGAAAACTTGAACAGCTGCGCAGGATCCAGAGTACGGCCAGACACGTGAAACCTGGTCGGAATATGGGGGGACCACCCTCCAACCCTAAATACTACCCAGTGACCGATAGCGTATAGTACTGTGAAGGAAAGGTGAAAAGGACCCCGGGAGGGGAGTGAAATAGAACCTGAAACCTTGTGCCTACAAGCACATAGAGCCCGTCAACGGGTGATATGGTACTTTTTGTAGAACGGTCCGGCGAGCGATTGTACGTTGCGAGCTTAAGGTCTTCAGGACCGGAGGCGTAGCGAGAGCGAGTCTGAATAGGGCGTTCAGTAGCGTGCAATGGGCCCGAAACCGGGTGACCTACCCATGATCAGGCTGAAGTGAAAGTAAAATTTCATGGAGGGCCGAACCGACCTCCGTTGAAAAGGCGGCGGATGAATTGTGGGTAGCGGAGAAATTCCAATCGAACTCGGAGATAGCTGGTTCTCCCCGAAATAGCTTTAGGGCTAGCCTCATGTTAGATATCCGGAGGTAAAGCACTGAATGGCCTAGCGCCCGAGAGGGTAGCGAAGCCTATCAAACTAAGAATGCCGGAATATTGATGCATGGGAGTCAGACAGTGTGAGATAAATCTCATTGTCAAGAGGGAAACAGCCCAGATCTACAGCTAAGGTCCCAAATTGTATCTAAGTGGAAAAGGATGTGGAGATACGCAGACAACCAGGATGTTGGCTCAGAAGCAGCCACTCATTCAAAGAGTGCGTAATAGCTCACTGGTCGAGCGTCTCTGCGCCGAAAATTTAACGGGGCTAAGATACAAACCGAAGCTTAGGCTGCGTCGTAAGACGCGGGGTAGGGGAGCGTTGTGTACGCGGAGAAACGATAGCGTAAGCGGTCGTGGAGTGTACAGAAGTGAGAATGCCGGAATGAGTAGCGCGAATGCAGTGAGAATCTGCATGGCCGAAAGCCTCAGGTTTTTGGAGGAAGGTTCGTCCGCTCCAAGTTAGGCGGGAGCTAAGGTGAGGCCGAAAGGCGTAGCCGATGCACAGACGGTAGAGATTCCGTCCCCACCGAAAGATTTAAGCGCAGGGACACTTTTTGAAGGTCAGAGCCGGGTGTTGGTTCCGGTAGTGATCGAGGGAAAATTAGTACCGAAGTCTGGCTGGAAGAGAGGCGAGAAAAGCTGCGTGTATATCTAAGGTGCCCGTACCGCAAACCGACACAGGTAGGTAGGAAGAAGATTCTAAGGCCAACGGGAGAAGGGTTGTTAAGGAACTCGGCAAGTTGACCCCGTAACTTCGGAATAAGGGGTGCTCACGAGAGTGAGCCGCAGAGAATAGGCCCAGGCAACTGTTTACCAAAAACACAGGTTTGTGCTAAATCGAAAGATGACGTATACGAGCTGACGCCTGCCCGGTGCTGGAAGGTTAAAAGGAGATGTGCAAGCATTGAATTGAAGCCCCAGTGAACGGCGGCCGTAACTATAACGGTCCTAAGGTAGCGAAATTCCTTGTCAGGTAAGTTCTGACCCGCATGAAAGGCGTAATGATCTGGGCACTGTCTCAACAGCCCGCCCGGCGAAATTGTAGTACCGGTGAAGATGCCGGTTACCCGCGACAAGACGGAAAGACCCCATGGAGCTTTACTGTAGCCTAATATTGGGTTTCGGTGTTGCATGCACAGGATAGATGGGACACTGGGAAGCTAGGGCTTTGGCCTTAGTGGAGTGGCCGTTGGGATACCATCCTTGCGACATTGGAATTCTAACCTGCGCCCTTGAATCAGGGCGGGGGACATTGTTAGGTGGGCAGTTTGACTGGGGCGGTCGCCTCCTAAAGAGTAGCGGAGGCGTTCAAAGGTTGGCTCAGCATGGACGGAAACCATGCCAGAGAGTGCAAACGCAAAAGCCAGCCTGACTGCGAGACTGACGGGTCGAGCAGAGACGAAAGTCGGAGTTAGTGATCCGGTGGTATGTGAGTGGAAATGCCATCGCTCAACGGATAAAAGTTACCCTGGGGATAACAGGCTGATCTCCCCCAAGAGTCCACATCGACGGGGAGGTTTGGCACCTCGATGTCGGCTCATCGCATCCTGGGGCTGTATTCGGTCCCAAGGGTTTGGCTGTTCGCCAATTAAAGCGGTACGCGAGCTGGGTTCAGAACGTCGTGAGACAGTTCGGTCCCTATCTGTCGTGGGCGCAGGATATTTGAAAGGCGCTGTCCCTAGTACGAGAGGACCGGGATGGACGAACCTCTGGTGCACCAGTTGTCACGCCAGTGGCACAGCTGGGCAGCTATGTTCGGATCGGATAAACGCTGAAAGCATCTAAGCGTGAAGCCGACCTTAAGATAAGATATCCCACTGAGTCAATCAGGTAAGACCCCTTGAAGACTACAAGGTTGATAGGCACACAGTGTAAGCGGAGTGATCCGTTCAGCTAGCGTGTACTAATAGGTCGAGGGCTTGACCCCATTTTCTTAGAGTACTTCATTTGCCAGCAGTTCGATATTCAGTTTTGAGGGTATATACCTCAGAAAAGAGAAGCATAGCCGATAAAGGTCATGCAAATGGCCGGTGTCGATGACGGTGAGGATCCACCTGTTCCCATTCCGAACACAGAAGTTAAGCTCACTTGTGCCGAAGATAGTTGGCTGGAGACGGCCTGTGAAAATAGGTAGATGCCGGCTTCTCTTGAAAACAGCAGCCTCCGGGCCGAGCCATAGGCCCGGTCCGGAGATTGCTTTTATATGCGCCATTAGCTCAGTTGGTAGCGTTAGTAGCCAATACTAAGGCTGGAAGCCGCTGAACTTCTCAAAACAGGATTTGACACTGAATCGCCGAAAATCCTCATATGCACCATTAGCTCAGTTGGTAGAGCAACTGACTCTTAATCAGTGGGTCCTGGGTTCGAGTCCCCGATGGTGCACCAAAAAGAAGCCTTACAGAAATGTAGGGCTTTTTTTATTGCAATAATCCGGGATGTTGAGCTGGTGCACCATTAAAAGCAAATTCGAACGTACTTCTTTTTGAAGGTGCGTTCGGATTTGTTTTTTATCTGCAGTTTATGAAATAGAAATAGCCTTGCGGCGGGGAGCATCCTTGCTGCAAGGCGTTTGTCCTATAACAATATTATTTTCAGGGCTATTTGCCAAATTCCAAAATCGGGTTCTTGTTCAGGTGATAAAGTTCTGGGGCTTTGGGACTATTTCATTAAAGACGCACCACTACTAACTGTTCCAGATAGCAAGAGAAAATCCAACTCTTTATTTTTCATCAATATCAATCAAATTGCTGATGTATCTGGTCTTTCCTGTTAGAACATCGTCATAATAGTGCTGCTTCCTATCGATGTAGGCGATATCCTCTTGCAAGTCCGCCATTTTCTTCAGGAGAACTTCCCGCTGCTTTTGCAGGATTTCTTTTCGTTCGGGAATACTGGATTTGCCTTGTAGGCAAAGCGCTAGATAACGCTTCATGCCCTCCAGGCTCATTCCGCAACGTTTTAAGCAGATCAAGCCTTTAATCCATTCAATATCGCGTTCGTCAAAAATCCTGTAATTGTTTTTGTCACGTTTTACATGGGGAACCAATCCCTGATTGCAATAAAATTTCAATGCCTCATAGGTCATCCCTACTTTCTGACAAGTCTGTTTCATGCTGTACTGCATAGAAAGAACCTCAACCTTTCGAAATTTTTCAAAAAAGCTATTGACCGGTAGCTACAACCGGGTGCTACACTTGGTATGGTACCACAAAACATCCATAACAACAATTCTTTCCTCAGAGAGAACGGAGGCAGTAAAAATGGAACAGGTTACTTTCTATAATGGCGTGAAAATGCCGATTGTAGGATATGGCGTCTATCAGGTATCCAAAGAAGAATGTGAACGTTGCGTACTGGATGCCCTGGCTGTGGGGTATCGATCCATCGACACAGCACAAAGCTATTTCAACGAGGAACAGGTCGGTAATGCCATTGTCAAATCCGGTGTGCCCAGAAAAGATATTTTCCTGACAACAAAGGTCTGGATTGAACATTATGGGTATGAGGAAGCAAAAAAAGCGGTTCTGGAATCCATGCGGAAATTGCAAACCGAATATCTAGATCTAGTTCTGCTTCATCAACCGTTTTCGGATTATTACGGGGCATACCGGGCGTTGGAAGATCTCTATGGCGAAGGAAAATTGCGTGCCATCGGTGTTTCCAATTTTTATCCGGACCGGCTGGTAGATATCGCCTCTTTCAGTCGTATCAAACCTATGGTCAATCAGGTGGAGACCCATCCATTTCATCAACAAACAGAAGCAAAAAAGTGGATGGACAAGTACGGGATTCAGATGGAGGCCTGGGCCCCTTTCGGAGAAGGGCGCGGAGGCTTATTTGAAAATCCTGTACTGGCTCAACTTGCCGAGAAGTACAACAAAACGACCGCACAGATCATTTTACGCTGGCATATTCAGCGAGGTGTTGTGGTCATCCCCAAATCCACTCATAAGGCTCGGATGGAGGAAAATCTGCAGGTTTTTGACTTCGTATTGGAACCGGAAGATATGAATCGGATCTCTGCTCTGGATAAAAAGCAAAGTTCTTTCTTCTCTCACAGTGACCCCGCTATGGTTGAATGGTTTGTTAAGATGGTGGAGGAAAGAAAGAAAAAACAATAACCGGCACAGTAATTTCAGCCGGGCCATCCAACGGTTGAGAGGAGTGAGGTACGCTAGTTGCGGACAAACAGCTCCAGTCCGCGTGAATCTCCCATTGATCAGCGGGCCTGTTGATGTATTTATAGAAGGCTGTCATCCTTGAGCAGCCCGGTCAGGTCGGCGGAAAGGACCCGGTGGGCACCCAGGGCATAGGCCAGCGCCACAAAGAAAAGGATGCCCAGCGCGAAAAGGGCAACGGGCAACACCGGCGCTTCGGCCAGAAACAGGGCCGGGTCCAGGTAGCTGGCCCGGAGCATCAGGGCCACCATGCCGGCTGTGAGGGGCAGGGCGATGACCAGCGGGCGCAAGGCCAGCACCGCCCCTTCCATCCAGAAGAGACTGCGCAGCTCCCGGGGTGTCATCCCCAAGGAGAGATACCGGGCAAAGGCCCGGCGGCGCTGTTCCACAAAGCCCAAGGTGTTGAGAAAGACGTTGGCCAGCCCGATGGCCGCCACCAGCAGGCAGAAGGCCCCCAGGATGGCCTCGGCCCCCTGGATCATCCGGTCGTTGTCGGCGCGTTCGGTCAGCCGGTTTTCCACAGTGCAGGCATAGCCGGCCCCCTCCAGCAGGGCGGCAACTTCCTTTTGCAGTGTTTCGCATTCCCCCTGGGAGATGCCCTCCTGCCCCAGCAGGCGTACCAGCACCTCCGGTTCCCGGGCCGGAGCGGGCAGGGAATGTTCCTGCGTCCAGCGCTCCCACAGGCTCTGGGGCCAGAACAGGACCAGGGTATACTGGTCATATTCTTCCCGCAGGTTGGGCGGGGTATCGGTCAGGCCCAGCAGAGGCAACGCCCCCACCGCGATGCCGTCCCCCTCCGCCAGGGTGAGCGCGGCGGTACCGGGCTGCACAAAGGGCAGGTACTGTCGGTTGCGGAAATTGCTGTGCTGGCTGTCCCACACCCGATTGAGCAGCACCGCACCGTCCAGCGAAGGGGCAAGGCCCACTTCCTCGCAGAAGCGGAGAAAACTGGTATCGTCCAGAATCACCAGGGGCGCCTCCACCAGCCAGCCGTCCTGGATGACGGTGGCCTCCTCCCCGGCCAGTGCGCCCAGCCCGCCCAGCGCCTGCAAGGCATCACTCTGGGCTTCGGCGGGCAGCAGGACGGCGGCCTGCTGCTTTTCGTAGACCAGGCAGTCCTCCACTCCGGAAATGTCGGCCAGCTCCCCGGTGAGGGAAAAGTCAGAAAGCCGGGTATCCGGCAGGGTGGCCATCACGTCCCAGGCGTCCTGGTACCGCGCAAAATAGGTCATGTCGGTGCTGATGCCCGACAGGGTGAAAAAGCAGAGGATGGCGGTGAAGCCGAGAAACGAGAGCAGCAGGGACAGGTTGGCGATGCGCAGGGATTTTTTCTGGGCTTGCAGGGCGCTGCCTGCCAGTTCCCCCCGGATGCCGAAGCACCGCGCCAGCAGGCGGGTGGTGAGGGAGCGTTTGCCCTTTCCTCTCGCCTCCGGTGAAAGGGTGCCCCGCATCGCTTCCAGCGGCGGGATCCGGCAGAGCCGACGGGCGGGCAGCCATGCAGACAGCAGGACGGTGACCAGCGCTGCCAGCAGCGCCGCAGCCGCCACCGCCGGATGCAGGGTAAATTCCGCCGGTTGCCGGTCGGGCAGACCGGCGGCCACCTGATTGACCGCCGCCAATACTCCCCGGCAGGCGGCAAAGCCCAGCAAAGTGCCTACCGCCAGCGGCAGCAGCGAGACGGCAGCGGCCTCCTGCAACAGGCAAAGGCGCAGCTGACGGGGCGTGGCCCCCACGCTGGCCAGAATGCCCAGCCGGTGGAGCCGGGCCTGCATGGTGATCTCAAAGGCGTTGCGCAGCAAAAGCACCAGCGCCGCCACCAGCAGCGCCAGCACCCCGGCCAGGAAGGGAAGCAACAGGGCCGGGTGGTCGGGATCGGTGACTCCATAGAGAGACAAAAGGGTGTCGTGGCTCTGGACCTGGTCCGCGTCCAGCCCCAGCCGATCCCGGATGAGGTCCAGCGTGTCATACACAGCGGTTCTGTCCCGGAAGGTCAGCTCCACCACCAGGGCATCCGGCCCGGACAGCCCCTCATCGGGGGTGACGGTATCCACCTGGGCAAACTGTTCCAGCGCTTCCGCCTGCGCCCTGTCGGTCAGGGTCAGCCGTGCCTGCCAGCCGCCCTCCTCCTGGAGAACCCGGTCCACCTCGTAGGTCCAGGCGTTGTAAAACAGGCCGCAGAGCAGCGCCAGAAAAAAGGAGGCTGCCAGCGCCGACAAGGCCATCGTCCGGACGGCAGCAGGGGTATGGGCCAGATCGTCCCGGGAAAAGCTCTTCCACATAGCCCTCACCCCCGTGAGCGGTCGCTGACGATCCGCCCGTCGCTGAGGGTGATGACCCGGTCCGCCTGGGCTGCCAGGGCTTCGTCGTGGGTCACCAGCAGGATAGTCTGGCCGAGATTCTTGTGAAAGAGCCGGAGCAGGTCCAGGATCTCGGTGCTGTTTTTCCGGTCCAGATTGCCGGTGGGCTCGTCGGCCAGCAGCAGGGCTGGTCGGTAGCAGAGCGCCCGGGCAATGGCCACCCGCTGCTGCTGCCCGCCGGAAAGCTGCCCCGGCAGGGCGCGGCGCTTCTCCTCCAGCCCCAGCGTCCGGAGCAGCGAATCCAGAAAAACCGGGTCGGGCTTCCGCTTATCCAGCAGCAGGGGCAAGGCAATGTTTTTCTCCACCGACAGGGTGGGAATGAGGTTGAAAAACTGGTAGATCAGCCCTACCTTGCGGCGGCGGAAGAGAGCGGCTTTGGTGGGGTCCAGCGAACCCACCTCCACCCCGTCGATGAGGACCTGTCCGGCGGTGGGTCTGTCCACCCCGGCCAGCAGATGCAGCAGGGTGGATTTTCCCGAGCCGGAAGCCCCTACCACGGCCACAAAGGTCCCCCGCTCCACCATCAGGTCGATGCCGTCCAGGGCGCAGACGGCGGTATCCCCCTTGCCGTACACTTTTTTCAGATCGGTACAACGCAGCAGTTCCATGGATGTTCCTCCTTTGGCGTCCATTCTACCACCGCAAGGTGACATTCCGGTGACAGTCACCCGTAAAACCGCACCACAAACCGGCCGCCGCCGTCGGGGGCGTTTTCAGCATGGACCAGGGCGTTCTGCCGTTCCAGCAATTCTTTGGCGATAGCCAGCCCCAGCCCGGTGCTGTGGGGACTGGGATGCTCTCCACGGTAAAACCGCTCAAACAGATGGTCCAGATCAGCCGGGGAGAAACCAGCCCCTGCATCCTGCAGCACCACCTCGGTGTAAAGGGCGTTGCGGCGGCAGGAACAGCGGACCGCGCTGCCCGCAGGGGCGTGCTCCACGCAGTTTTTCATCAGATTCAGAAGGGCTTCCATCGTCCAGTCGGGGTCACAGGTGACCGGGATGAGCTCCAGCTCCGGGATGTCCAGCGTCACCCCGGCGGATTCGGCCAGGGATTCCAGGTTGTCCGCCGCCATCATCAGCAGGGTGTAGAGATCGCAGGGTTCAGGGTGCAAGGGCAGAGCCCCGGTGTCCAGCCGGGCCAGCAACAGCAGGGATTCCTCCAGCCCGGTGAGCCGGGCCAGTGGGGCGGCCATGGAATCCACTCCGGCACTCTGGGCCGCCAGGGACAGGGCGGTAAGGGGTGTTTTCAGCTGGTGGGCGATGTTGGCAAGGTTCTGGGCAAACCGGTCCCGGGCCCTCACCGCCTCCTGCCGGGTGAGGGCCAGCTCGGTGACGGTTTTCTGAATCTCATCGGCCAGACGGGCGTAGCTGCCCTCGGCCATCCCGTCCCCGGTGAGCAGCGGCAGAGGCTGGCCGGTGCGGGCGGCCTCCAGCAGGCGGATCAGCTGCTGCCGCTGCCGGTGGGCGGCCCGGCGGGAAAGGAAAAAGGTCCCGCCCAGCAGGGCGAGCCCCAAGGCCAGCGCCGCCCCGGCCACGGCGAACAGCCACCCGGTACCGGCGGCAAAATCCCCGGGGCGGTACCCCAGCGCCGCCAGTATGCCCGGGGCCGGCTGTCCGGCAAAGGTTCCGTCCTTTACCAGGGCGTAGACGGCATCGGCGGTTTCGGGGGCGCGGGCGACCAGGGCGGTGCAGAAGCTGTCCAGCAAAGCCAGCTGGCGGGCAGCGGACCAGAAGGCCAGCAGACCCGTCACCACCGCCACCGCCAGCAGACAGACCGCCGGAAAGGCCATCCGGCGCACAAAAGAAGGTTTCATGGTTGGGGTTCCTCCAATCGGTAGCCGAAGCTGCGCACCGTTTTCAGGCAGGCGGGACGGCCCAGTTTTTCCCGCAGCCGCTTCATTGTCACGGTGAGGGTGTTGTCATTGACAAAGTGACCGTTTTTGTCCCACAGGGCATCCAGCAGCTGCTGCCGGGTGACGGTACGGCCCTTGTTTTGCATCAGCAGATGGAGAAGCTGGTATTCCAGCGGTGCCAGCGCCATCGGTTCCCCCTGGCAGGTGACGGTCTGCCGGACCGGGTCCAGCCGGATGCCGCCGCAGCAAAGCCACGCTTCCTCGCCGGGACAGCTGCGCCGTCCCAGAGCCAGCAGCCGGGCGTAGAGCACTTCCCGGTCAAAGGGTTTGATCACATAATCGTCGGCACCGCAGGCAAACCCCGCCAGAATATCCCGGGTGTCGTCCCGCACCGTCAGCATCAGAAGGGGCAGCCGGGGCCAGCGTTGCCGCAGTTCCCGGCAAAGGTCCGCCCCTTGCCCGTCGGGCAGGTTCCAGTCCAGCACGACCACATCGGGCAGGGCAGTCGCCAGCCGGTCCCGCGCCTCCGAAAGTGTAGGGCAGACGGTGACCCGGCAGTCTTTTTCGGTCAGAAAGGCTTCCAGCGCCCCGGCAATGTAGGTGTCATCTTCCACAAGCAGAATCTTCACGGGTACCCCTCCTGGGATGGATTTTGGTTCCAGTATAGCGGGTTTTGCCAGGGGGAGCAAACAAAATTTCCACGCACTACTTGAAAATATTCTTGAATAGTTTATACTTGAATTTAGAATATACAAGGAAGGAGAAAACGGAATGGATGTATCCGTAGGCACCCGTCTGCGCGTCCTGCGCAAGGACGCGGGGCTGACTCAATCCCAGCTGGCGGCGCTGGCCGGAACCAACCAGGCTGCCATCAACCGGTACGAAACCGACCGGGCGGCGGCACCTTACCGCATTCTGGTCTGGTACGCCACCTATTTTAATGTATCGCTGGACTATATCTTCGGTCTGTGCGAGGACCCCCGCGGACGGTATGTCTGTGTCACGCCGGAGGGGGCACAGGAGGTGGTACAGCGCAAACCGGACTGGAGCGAGTTTGTGGAAGCCTGCTTCACGCCTGACAGTGAGCTGAACCGGCGGCTGAAACAGATGATCCTCAACATGGGAGAAGAGGAAAAGCACAAGTGAGGAGGTGCACGCCATGAATGCCGTGATCTATGCCCGTTACAGCAGCGACAACCAGCGGGAGGAATCCATTGAAGGTCAGCTGCGGGAATGCAAGGAGTATGCCGACCAAAACGGCATCACTGTGGTGCGGACCTACATCGATAGGGCACTGTCCGCCAAGACCGACAGCCGCCCGCAGTTCCAGCAGATGATCCACGACAGCGCCACCCACACCTTTGAAGCGGTGCTTGTGTGGAAGCTGGACCGCTTTTCCCGCAACCGGTACGACTCGGCCCATTATAAGCGCATCCTCAAAAACAACCGGGTCCATGTGGTGTCGGTGACAGAACCCATCTCCAACACGCCGGAGGGCATCATGCTGGAAAGCCTGCTGGAAGGTATGGCCGAGTACTATTCGGCGGAGCTGGCCGAGAAGGTCAGCCGTGGTCACAAGGAGAATGCCCTCAAGGCCAAGTTCAACGGCGGCCCGGTGCCGCTGGGCTATCGCATCGACAGCGAGCATCACTACCAGATTGATCCGGCCACCGCACCGGTGGTGCAGGAAGCGTTCCAACGGTACGCGGCGGGGGAGAGCATCCGCAGTATCATCGAATCGATGAACGCCCGCGGCATCCGCAACAGCAGGGGCAACCCGTTTACCAAGAACAGTTTCCAGACGCTGCTCAAGAATCGCCGGTATCTGGGGGAATACCGCTATAAAGATACCGTCATCCCGGATGCCATCCCGGCCATTATCGACCCGGATTGTTTCGATGCGGTCCAGCGCCGGTGCGAGATTCACCGTCAGGCACCGGCCCACAACAAGGCGGATGTCCATTACCTGCTGACCACCAAGCTGTTCTGTGGCAAGTGCGGCACCATGATGGCAGGGGAGAGCGGCAGAAGCCACACGGGCACGATTCACTATTACTATAAATGCGGCACCCGCAAACGCAGCGGCAGGGAGGCTTGCAGCCTGAAGCCGGTGCGCAAGGAACCGCTGGAGCAGTTTGTGGTGCAGACGGCACTGGAAAAGGTGCTGAATGACCGGGTCATCGACCTGCTGGCGGACAAGCTGCTGGAATACCAGAGCAAAGAAAACACCCGTCTTCCGGTTTTGCAGGTAGAACTGAAAGAGGTCAAGCGCCGCATCGACAATCTGGTGGCAGCCATCGAGCAGGGAATCCTGACGCCCTCCACCAAGGCGCGGATGGAGGAACTGGAACAGCAGCGTGAAGCGCTGGAAACCAGCATCCTGCAGGAGCAGATCGAGAAGCCGCCCATCACACGGGAACAGATTTTGTTCTGGTTCGATCAGTTCCGCCACGGTGACCCGGCGGATATTGCCTTTCAGGAAAAGGTTATCGACTGCTTTATCAATTCCATCTATCTGTTCGATGACCGCATCGCGGTGAATTTCAACTACCAGCAGGGCGGCCGCCCGGTATCTCTGGAAGAAGTACTCAGTTCGTTTTTGGATGGGAATGGTGCACCAGAAAGAGCCAGCAACGTAAGTTGCTGACTCTTTTCTTTTTGTTGTCACTGTGTATAACAGGGAAGATGGATTGATGCCATTATGTCAGCCCTTTTTCTTTTTCCTGTATTCCAGCACTTGAATGGTCAGAAAAGTGGTCACTGTGCACAACAGCAAAGATGGACTGACGTAACCGGCGTCAGTCCTTTTTCTTTTTCCAGTATTCCAACACTTGAATGGTCAGAGAAACGGAAGCGTATATCGTGCCACCAAAGAGGGAAAGAAGCAAAAGAAATTCATTCAATTCCAAAACGCTATCACCTCCTGCTTACATAGAATCCCCTTTATCTCACACGCTATCTTTTCGTTCGCAGTATTGAGTCACAAATTGATTCAGTTCAAAAATCGTTCTGCCTAGAACTTCTTCCACTGAAAAAGACATCCGCAGTCCTTTTTGCAGTACATCACATACACCGGAACTACGAATCTTGATGTCCTGCGCTACTGCATAAGCCTATTGTGTTGCGGAGCAATCAGGCGTTTCGTTTTGTAAATGAATCGTGCATACAAAAAGCAGACCCGTGAGTCCAAGGGTCTGCTTTTTGTATTTGCGATAGGGAAGAGTATGGACGGGTTACGCAGGTATCGATCCGGGAGATTCGGTTTCCAAACACCCACATCCGCTGGGCTTTTCGCGGATTCGATGGCTTTTTATTTGTGGGCGGGCTCCTCGCCGGTTGGACATTCTCTCCCCATTTGGCAGCCGCTACCGAATGATTCGTGAAGGATTACTTGGTGGGAAGTTCGCGATAGGTCATTCTTTCAAAATCAGAATAACCACCAGCGTCCTCTCCATTGCCGGAAGCATATAACCCCAGTGTACAGCCGACAAAACCGCCGGCATGTTCCGTGCTTAAAGAGCGCAGATCAATGTCGTAGGCAACCGGTTTCCATTCACTATTGCTTTGGTAAAGAACACTGGCCACAAGCCCTTCTACGCGCAACTTCAGTTTGATGGGGGTTGCAGCCGACATATCCATTCGCGCCAAACAGCTGTCTTCACCATCTTTGCAAAGAGAAACAACAAGTTTGATCCCCGAATCCTGGGGATAGCACTCTGCCCGTAGATGGTTTTCGTTGCTTTGAACCATGGCAATACCGGCGCAATCACTCTCTTTGCAGAAATGCGGGATAAAGCTGGTTTCAAATTCGCAATTCCAGTGTTGCTGACGCAGCGCGAGGTATGCAGGCTCACCGCAATCCTTCAAGCTGTCGCAACGATGGAAAAGACGAACAATATGCTCTTCTGCGTGCAGTTCCAGTTCGTGATCGCGGTGATTGCGCAAAGTCAGCAATTCCAGCGGCAGAGAAGGTGTATCAAACGTATAGGTTTTACATTGGGGTACGTCTTCAGAAGGCTGCCCCTCGTAAGGCAGCGTGACTACTTCTTCAAGATGACCGACCCCCGCATTTACAACCGGCCAACCATCTTCCCAGGTGACCTTTGCCAAAAAGGTTTCACGCCCCAACAACGTGTACCCTTGGTTCGGCCGGCAAGCCAATACAACCATATACCAGTTGCCGTTTCCGTCATCCACTAAGTCGGCATGACCGACGCAGGTAACAGGATATTGGGCTCCCAAATGGCGATGCGTCAGGATGGGGTTGCAGGGGCAGTACTCGTAGGGACCAAACACATTTTTGCTGCGCGCGATCATGACGCTGTGGTGGATGGAAGTACCGCTTTCCGCATGCAAAATGTAATAGTAACCGTCCTTTTTGTACAGGTGAGGTCCCTCCGGCCAAATGGCTTTGCGCTGGAATCCGGTAAGTACAATGGTGGCATCGGGCTTTAACTGCATCGTGTCCAGATTCAGAGTTTGAATCCAAATTTCGCAGTCGCCATTGTAGCGGTACCCGGCAGAACGCGGCCGTTGGCCGATATAATAGCAGGTACCGTCATCGTCAAAAAAGAGACTGGGATCAATGCCGCCGGTAGACTCACCCAAATAGTAAGGCTCGGACCAGGGGCCGCGCGGATCTTTTGCAGTGACGATAAAATTTCCTTGGTCGGACACGTTGGTGGTAATCATATACCAGGTGCCCTTATGGTAACGAATGGTAGGGGCAAAAATCCCCTCGGAATGCTGACAGCCGGACAAAGGAACCTGAGAATCACGATCGAGCACATTGCTGATCAAATTCCAGTGGACAAGATCTTCGCTCTCAAAAACCGGCACGCCGGGAAAATACGCAAATGTCGAATGAACCGTATAGAATTTGTTCCCTACCCGGCAAATCGAAGGGTCGGGAAAGAAGCCTGTCATGATAGGATTTTTAACGGAAAGCATAGAAAACCTCCAGGTATAAAGGGGTGATGTTCTGCATGCAAAAATATAGAGCTATGGCCGCTGCATCCAAGAGGAAAAACAGATGCAGCGGCCATAGCTATTGAAGGGTGCCGCCGAACTGACTTTTCGTGTTACAGGCACTGGAAAACAGGGGCGGATGGCAGGAAAAGGATTTTACTCTTTTACACTGCCAATGGTCATGCCGGATACAAAGTATCTTTGCAGGAAGGGATAAAGCAGAATGATGGGAAGCATCGTCACCACAGTAGCGGCGGCACGCACGGTAACCGGCGTGACGGCTGCGGCAGCTGTGTTGCCGCCGGTGGTGGCACTGCCGCTTTGCTGCATGACAGAGGAAAGAAGCTTCATCAACTCATATTGCAGGGTCGTATACTGGGCGTTCATCCGGTTGTACAACATAGCATCGAACCAGGAGTTCCAGTGTCCGACAGCTACGAACAGGGCGACGGTGGCATACACCGGCTTGCACAGGGGCGAGATGATACGGGTAAAGATGGTGAAATCGTTGGCACCGTCAATCATGGCGGATTCTTCCAGCGCGCTGGGCAGACCTTCCATGTAAGTGCGCAGAACCAGAACGTTGAATGCGCTGATCATGCCCGGAATGACGTATACCCAGAAAGTGTTGGTCAGGTTCAGGTTGCGGTACAAAACCAAGGTGGGGATCATACCGCCGTTCACATACATGGTGATGACCCAGAACAAAGACAGCTGGGAACGGAACAAAAAGCGTTTGCGGCTGACGACGTAGGCCAAAAGTGCGTTCGTTACCAGGGCGAAGATGGTTCCCAACACAGTTCTGGCCACCGAAACCACTGCACCGGTGATGATGTTCTGCTGATTCAGAACCGTTTTATAGTTCGAGAGCGTAAAGATGCGCGGCCACAGATGGATGCCACCGCGTACGGCGTCGATACCGTCGTTGAAAGAAATCGCCACCGTGTTCAGAACAGGATACAGCGTAATGGTGACGAACAAAACCAGGAAAATGGTATTGCAGGTAACAAAGACTTTGTCCATGGTGGATGATTTGATTTTCATGTGTACCCTCCCCTTAGAACAATCTGTCTTCACCGGCACGTTTGGCAATCCAGTTTGCGCCGAGAATCAGAATAATTGCAACGACGCTCTTGAAGATACCGGCTGCAGTACCCAAAGAATAATCGTTCTGGCTGATGCCCCAGGTCAAGGTGTAGATATCAATGGTTTCCGAAACACTCTTGACCAGGCCGTTGCCAAGCAGATACTGGACTTCAAAGCCTGCATTCAATACGTTGCCAACATTCATGATCAGCAGAATCATAATGGTGGACTTGATGCCAGGAAGCGTGACGTGCCAGATTTTGCCCCACCGGCCGGCACCATCCAGAGTGGCTGCCTCATACAGGCTGGGATCGATGGAGGTAATGGCGGCCAGGTAGACAATGGCATTCCAGCCGGTTTCCTTCCAAACATTGGCAAATGCAACGATTGGCCAAAAATAACTCGGATTGGCGAAGAAGTTGACGGGCGAATCCAGAATGCCCAGGTTCACCAGCAGCTCATTGACGATACCGGAGGAAGACAGCGCATCGTGCAGAATACCGGTGACAATGATCCAGGAGAGGAAGTGGGGCAGATAGGAAATCGTTTGAACAAGCTTTTTGCCGAACATGTTGCGTACTTCGTTCAGCAGGATGGCGAAGATAATGGCCATTAAAAAGGTGGTCACCAGATTGAGAACGCCCATGGCCAGAGTGTTGCGGATATCACGCAAAAAGACTTCGTCAGAGAACAGGAATTTAAACTTTTCCAGTCCTACGAATTGAGAGAAGAAGCCGTCTTTGGGTTTGTAGTTCTGAAAGGCCATTACCCAGCCTGCCAGTGGAACGTAATAAAATACGATGCCGTATACAAAAAAGATAGCCGCACAGACCATCAGAAATTTCTGGCGTGAAATCTCTTCCCATATAGTACGCTTTGATGGATTTTTCATTGGCGAGTCCTCCTAAGGAACGTGTATGGCGAATCATGTGTTGCAAACTAACGTTTAAGGAGCTTGCGGGTTGAATGCATTCATAAAAAAGTGGCCACGGCTACACCGTGCAGCCGTGGCCACTTGTATGTGTCAACGTCTGTGTCGCCTGCAATAACGGGCATCAAAGACCGGCACGGCGCTCAAGCTCAGTTTGCATTTCTGCCAAGAAATCCTGCGGATTGGCTGCGTTGTACGCAGTCATGTATTCATTCCAGGTGGTTTCAAAATCAGGCTCCATAACAACTTTGGGCAGCCATTCGTGTTTGACTTCGCCCATCTTGACCCAGGCAACACCACCGGGGGTTTCGGTAGTCATTGAACCGGAGTAAGAATACATCGGGAACCAGGGGCCCGGTTCTTCTTTCACAGAACCGATCAGATCAACGTAGCTGTCTACGCCGTAGGCTTCAAACAGTTTCTGCAGGGGGGTGGACAGGCTGTCCAGGAATTCGCTTGCCTGCTGGTCGGGCTGCATGGCGTTCTTGCCGTCCCGGCTGGTGCCCAGCCACTGCGGCATGTAGGAATAGTTGCACATGTGAGAGGCCTGATAGGCGGGATCCGAACACTGCATCCGCATTTCTTCGGTGCGGTAATACATGCCGTTTTCATCCACCAGATAGTCTACTCCTTCAACGCCCCAGTAGCGAAGATCGTGAATCTCCTGGTCCAGGAGGTCATTCATGAACTTAAAGGCTGCATCAATGTCGGAGCAACTGGTAGTAACCGCCACACCGCTGGAGTTGTTCAACGTGTCGGCGTAGTTGTGCCAGCGGTTTTCCATTCCTTCTTCAATGGTCAGGCCCAGCGGAACATAGTTGCAGCCCTGCTCGTCCAGACCCTGCTGTTTGAAAACATCATTGACATTGTACGCGAAGTTCCACCACTGGTCGCACATGCCCAGCACAGCGCCGGTGGAAAGCTTGGCGATGTATTCATCGTAGGTCTGGGTGGCGAATTCTACGTCCACGTAGCCTTTCTGGTATTCTTCGTTCAATTTCTGGAAATACTTCTTGGCAGTGGGCGTGGTATTGTAGTCAACCACCTGCATCGTATCCGTGTCTACAATGACAGAGCCGTCGTTGGGATACCCATCAAGGAACTGGGGTGCATTCTCGATGCAGAAATAGCGCCAGTCTTCGCAAAGTGCCGTGTAGGGAATGTTCTTGGTACCGTTTGCCATGGTGGGGTTGGCATCGGCATAGCTTTCCAGCAGATCGAAATACTGGTCCAGGGTATGGATTTCGGGGTAACCGGCCCATTCCAGAACACGCGCCTGAATCCAGAAGGCTTCATCGTTATGGGTGGTGGCACGATCTTCGCCATAGGTGTTCTGGAATACGTTGGCCCAATAGATTTTGCCGTCCTCCTGGCGGAACTTGTCCCACTCTTCGTCGGTGTACATCTCTTTCAGGTTGGGATACTTTTCCAGGTAATCATCCCAGGGCACCAGGACGCCTGCGTCATAAAGAGACATCATGGCATCGCCGCCATTGATGAAGTCCGGATACTCGCCGCCGGCGATGATTGTGCCGATGGCTTCTGCGTCGGTCTGGCCGGTCAGCCAGGTCTCTTTCAGTTTGGCACCGGTCTTTTCGGCAATGATGTTCATAATTTCGTTGTCATCATTGATTTCGGAACCGGGCATTGCGATAAACATCGTAAATGTTTTGATCCCATCGGCCGATTCGGACGATGCGGTGGAATCAGAGCCGCCACATGCCGTTAAGCCCAGCAGCATGGCCGCGGACATACTTGCCGCAAATACGCGCCGCCACAATTTTACTTTCATAATTGGCCTCCTGTAGATAGATTTTTCGCCCCTTGCGAGCTTACCTGATTTAAGTATATATACCAAAAATGTTTTACACAACCGACAAATTCTAGTAAAAACCCCTGAAAATTATAGCTTTGCAAATTCAACGTAAGAGGAAATCGCGCTAAACAGCGAAACAATGATACAAAAAAGACAGGCAGTCCCCCGTCCTTGAAGTATTTTGGAAGGCAACATGCCTGCACTTTTGCTTGGTTTATCGTTGTTTTTTAAGAATGCAAAAAACGAAAAGCAAGTGTATGATTATTCTGGTGTGAATTATTTCCCGGGAAATTCAGAATGTGGTTTCTCGGTTTTGCTCTTCCGAAAATGGGAAGGCGTACAGCCTTTCAGCTCGATAAATTTGCCAAGGAAATAATCCACATCTTTATAGCCCACATCTTCGGCAATGCGGCCGATCCGCTTGTTTGTGTACAATAGCTGGTGGCACGCTTCGTTAATACGGTAAGAACACAAATAGTTTTTAAAGGACTGTCCGTATTTTTTGCGGAAGATTTGCCCTAAGTATGCACTGTTGATATAGTATTTTTTGCCCAAGCCCTGCAACGTCAGGTTTTCCGAGTAGTGTTCCTGAATTTCTTTGTCGATAGAATCCAAAATATCGGTGGAGATACTTTTTCGCAGAAGGGAAAGGTAGTCTGCATACTCGCGTGCAAAGCGGAACAGATGCTGTCGGCTCCCGCGGGAAATTCCTTCCCGGAAAGACTGCGCGCTGATAAATTGCAGCATTTCCTTCTGGTTGGCTTCGTTGTCCAAATTGGATGCAAGATGCATAAGCCGGAACAAAAGATAATTTAAGTTCAGGTTGATATCTTTGTCATGTACGCCACGCTGCTGCATTTCGGCAAACAAATGGTCTATTTCGGAGCCGATGCGTTCCTGCTCATTTAGTTCAATGGCGGTAATCAACTGATCCAGGGTATCTTTGCACAAAACGGCTCTTTCTTGCGGAATCGATAACTCTTCCTCGTAATAATAGATCGATTTTTGCTGGCGGAAGGCGCAAAGGTTTTTCAGCCCGCAGACGGTATCATACGATTCAGAAACAGTGGTGATATCGTCCACTTTTTTGCCAACCAGAAATCGCAATTCGTGTTGTATCGAAACACCCAATTTCTTATAAAAATCCTGGATATACTGTGTTTCGGAACAGCCGGCATTTCGGGCAAGCGCACCGCTGTAAACAAAAGCAATCCCATACCCAACGCGATCCAGCGAAGCGTCATAGAAACACCGGCTCCGGTCCTCGCCTAAAATTTGCACACAGCTTTGGTACAGGTCACGCTGCACCATACGGAAGTGGTTCTCATCATCGTCATCTTCGCTGTCCGAAGAATGGCAAGCGGAAATTTCAATGTAACGAACGCCGTCCGAAAAATCCAGATGCTTATGCAGATAATCCAGGCCGTTGGGATCATATTTGCCGAACAGCAACGAGATCAAACACCGGGCTTGATAGGCCAGTTCGTACTGCTCCTCCATTTTGCTGTTTTGCGAGATGTTATTGTATTTGCTGAGAATGGATAACAGATCTTGCTTTTCCACCGGTTTGAGAAGATAGTCGATACACCCGTAGCGCAGCGCTTTTTGAGCATAGGAAAACTCACTGTATCCGCTCAGAATCACGAAACCGGCGTTGGAAAGATTCTCCCGGCGAACAGTTTCCAGTAATTCAAGTCCGGTCATTTTTGGCATCATAACGTCGGTGATGACAAGGTCAACGGGTAACTTTTTTATGTACTCCAAAGCCTCCTGTCCGTCGGACAGAACGGCAGCCACTTCATAGCCTGCGGCGTTCCAGTCAATCAACGCCTGCAAACCTTGCGCAATAAACTGCTCATCATCTACGATAATAACTTTTAACATGTCACTCCGCCCTTATTGCTTTGTTTAGAGGGAACCGAATCGAAACAAGTGTTCCAATGCCCGGCTCGCTTTCCACCGAGAACTGTGCAGTATCCTCCGTCATCATGCGGATGCGCAGGCAGGTGTTCACCATGCCTACGCGTCCTTTTTCTTTTAACATTTTCAGGCTGGCGTTGCGCATCCGGTCTTGAATACGTTCTGCCTCGGCCTTGTCCATACCGCCACCGGTATCTTCAATTTCCATGCAAAGCGCATCGTTTTCTGTATACACGCGTACAAAAATCCAACCGGGAGAAGATTTTGCTTCAATACCGTGCACGCAGGCATTTTCCACAAAGGTGGTAATGGTCAATTTCGGAACCAGGATGTTCTGGCAATCTTCCTGCGCATTGATTTGATACGAAAGGCGCTCCCCGAAGCGATATTTTTGCAAGGCCAGATACGTTTCAACAAACGCCAGCTCACGCTTAATGGTATTGGAATCCGAGGACCAATCCACGTTTTGGCGCGCCATTATGGCCAATTTCTGTACCATATCGGCGGTTTCTTCTTCTTTTTTCAGGATGCTGTGCATACGGATGCTTTCCAGTGCGTTGAACAGAAAATGGGGATTGATTTGGCTGTATAAAGCCATCAGCTCTGCGTTCTGCCGGGCAATATCCATCTCCTGCTCTTTCAGTCGGCATCGGTAGACGGTGTCAATCAGGCTGTTCATCCGGTCAGCCATGCGGTTGTAGTCGTCCATCAGACTGCCGATCTCATCTTGACCGCTTGGCCCGGAAATCTTGATCAACACGTCGCTGTCTATCTGGTTGAAGACTTTTTCCAGACGGAAAAGACGAGAAGTAATGGAATTCTCCAGCAGATTCATCAAAAGCTGCGGGGGAATAATGTTCAGGAGCAGCAGCAGGATCAGGATATGGATGTTTTGGCGAATCAGGGCTAAAACGTTGCCGATTGGTTCCATCACATAGATGTCCAGATCTTCCCCGTAAAGGGTAAAATGCTGGGACAAGCCTACCGAATCAGACGGGGAGAATGTGTCATAAGGCTGCCAACGATAATTGGGCATTGCGTTCGTAAGCAAAATCCGGTTACCGCTGCATACATAAACTGAATAGTTATACCCCATGTTCTGGAAATCGCGGTCCAGCGTGCTGTAATTGATTTCAATACACAAAAGGCGCTCCGCCTTATCGCTGTAAAGGCCATTCATCCCACGTAAAAACAACACCTGGCGCCCATCTGTTTCATCATAAGAAAAAAGAAGCCGAAGGCTGTAGCCATCCGCAGTATACTGCTGATACCAGGGCTCCTGCGAAACGGTGGATAACCGTGCAAATTCACTGCCGTTTATCAAGGTTTCATTGTCTGCATACACCCGTATGACGGAATTTGTGATCCGGGAAACACCCTGCAGCAAAGAATTGTGGATGTATTCTCGGTAACTTGAAAAATAGTCCTGGGGACTGGCATATTGCCGGCTCACAAAATCCTGGAGGGAGTTATCCATATACAGGCTGGTAGAAATCAGCGCGGAATCTTCTGTGGCGGCGGAAAGCATCGACTGCACTGATTTGGCTATTTTTTCCATCTGGTGCAGCTGCTCGGCATGCTCGTTCTTGGTTAATGCATGTAAAATTACAATATCGGTCAAAAATATGGGGACCAGAATACATAAAAAATAAAGATATCGAAGTTTTTTCTTCAGGCTTAAGTTATTGAGAAAACTCTCCAGCTTGATTCTGACATGATGAAACCGGTTCATACAAAGCTCCTTACCGGCGAATGTTGCAAAAGGACCTTGCTATTTTTAGCGGTGCAAAGTATAATGCCAGTATAATTCAGCCGCAGAACCATTGTCAATCAAATAACAGATTGAATAGTGTACAATCTGAATCGCTGTTTTTGGTGAATATTTACATCCTGAAAAAAAGGAGGAGAACTCATTGAGAGGCGTTTTTAATCCGGACAGCCCCCTGATGCGCGCCCTGGGCGTTGTGTGGGATCTTATTGTCCTGAATCTGCTGTTCCTGGTTTGCTGCATTCCGGTGGTCACCATTGGCCCTGCCATCACGGCTTTACATTATGTCACCACAAAAATGGCGGGTGAAAAAGACGGCACTCCGGTGGTCGGCAATTTTTTCAAGTCATTCCGGGCAAATTTCCGCCAGGGCGTACTGATGGGAATTCTTTTTGGGGCCGCAGGGGGATTTCTGGGCTATGATATCTATCTTCTATGGCATTCCGGGAATTTCCAAAACAGCATCTTTAAGATTTTGATTCCCGTGGCAGCAATCGCTTATATGATGACCTTCGTATATGCTTTCCCGCTGCTTGCAAGATTCAACAATACGGTTTTAGGTACCATACGGAATGCGTTTATCATGTCTGTGACCTCTTTGCCCAAAACCTTTTCCATGTTGTTGTTGATAGGCGCATGTGTAGCATTTACCCTGTATACACAGACCACATTGCGCTATGGACTGTTTTTGTGGTTTGCGCTGGGGTTCTCTTCGATCGCTTATGCAAATGCATTTGTTTTAAATGGCGTTTTCATGAAGTGCTCGGGGCAGTACTCTTCTCAGATAAATCAGGAGCAGTCTCAGGATACTACGGAGAATTCAGACGGCAAAAAGTAACCGTTTGACGGCATAGAATAAAGCAGAAGAGCGCGGGAGTCATCTCCGGCGCTCTTTTGCTTTGGTCTGGAAATCAGGCTTTCAGAGTAAAGGCAGCAACGCTGCATGCGGGCAAGAGGGAAGTAAAGCTGTTGGTACCAACAGTTATGTTTGTCAACGGCTTCGGCTCGACTTGATGGGGATTATCGAACGTATTGTAGGCAGCCGCGCCGGCACCATCACCGCTAAGAACCTGACCGGTGATGGAAGTAAACTTGCTCAGGCCATCCCAGTGAATTTCAACAGGCACAGAGGAATGATCGCTGAGGTTGACGACGGTAACCAGCACATTGCCGTTATGGTCTTCACTGGCGGAAACGTGCAAATTGGGAACCTTGCAGTCTGCCCCGTCTGCACCGATGAGCGCTGTTTCTGCGTAAGTTTCCAGCTGGCGAGCCCCCTGGTGGCCTTTGAACATATGGAACACGTGATACGTGGGCGTGCAAAGCATGCGCGGCCCGTCGGTAAGAATCATAGCCTGCAACACATTGACCGTTTGTGCAATGTTGGCCATGACGACGGAATCACAATGATCGCCAAAGATGTTCAGGTTGACTGCAGCGACCAGGGCATCCCGCATAGCGTTTTGCTGGTACAGGAAATGGGGGTTGGTTCCTTCCTCCACATCAAGCCATGTACCCCATTCATCAATTACAAGCCCCAGATTTTTGTTGGGGCAGGCCTGCCGCATCCGTGCGGTGTGGTTTTCAATCAACCCCTTCATCTGAAGGGCTTTATACATGGTAATATAATACTCTTCGCGGCTGAACTTGGTGGCAGAGCCTTTGTGCTCCCATTCGCTGCCGGGAATGGTGTAGTAATGCAGGCTTAAAGCGTCTACCAGCGCCCCGGTCAGTTCAGCAACCCGTTGCGTCCAATCGTAGTTGAAATCACAGGCACCGCTTGCAATTTTGTAAATCTTGTGGGAAGGATCGTAGTCCCGTAGGAAACTGGCATACTGACGGCACAGATCGGAGTAGTAGTCTGCGCGCATATTGCCGCCGCCGCCCCACATTTCGTTGCCGATTCCCCAGTACTTTACGTTCCAGGGTGCATCCTGACCGTTTTGCCGCCGCAAGTCCGCCATGGGGGAAACGCCGGGCATGTTGCAATATTCGACCCAGTCGCACATTTCCTGTACAGTGCCGGTGCCTACGTTTCCGTTGATGTATGCTTCGCATCCCAACTGACGGCACAGCTCCATAAATTCATGGGTGCCAAAGGAATTATCCTCCCGTACACCACCCCATGTGGTATTGATCAGCGTCTTACGGGAAGACTTGGGACCGATGCCGTCCTGCCAGTGATAGGTGTCTGCAAAACAACCACCCGGCCACCGAAGGACGGGAATATCCAGCTCTTTGAGAGCATTGACAACATCGGTGCGCATTCCATTCTGGTTGGGAATCTCGGAATCTTCGCCTACATACAGGCCGCCGTAAATGCAGCGCCCCAGATGTTCGGCAAAATGCCCGTAGATGTTTTTATTGATGGTGCCGACAGAGCGGTTGCCGTTAATGAAAATCAACATTGACATAGCCTCCTGAATGTGTGGTCCAGTAAACTGCGGTTCATGGAAAAAAGCAAACCGAAGGGGAAGGAAAAAATCGTTTTTTTGGTAGGGTACATTATACCGTTGCTTCTTGCGGGAACCAGATGCGGTAATGCCCGCTTAAAGCAAGCAGCGCAAAAAGATACAGGCAATTGTCATAATAACGCCGCGGTCCGGAACGGAGCGGAGTGCTAAAGAACCGGCGGAGCCATTCATCCGCGCAGGCGTCATCCAGAATCAGGGAACCCTGCGCAATGGTAGCCAGAAGCCCTACAGGATGCAGAGCATTTCCTTCAACGGGTGTGCCGTCGATCAGATAGATGCCGTTTGTTTGCCCGTGTTCCTTTTCTTCAAAAAATTGCTGAATATGTGCAGCTGTTTCTTGGGCCCAACCGTCTTTGTCCCCGAACCATTGGGCATCCAAAGCAATGTTGCCCAACGTGCGGTATGCATCGCTGAAGAACCAGTCGTGACGGTCCGGCTGATCACCCCGATGCGGGCGGCCGTCATACTCGGCATATTCGGCACTCAATCCGGTACGGGCGTGGCAGGCTTTGCGCAGGTACTGGCGGCTGGCCGCTGCGGCTGCATGCCAGAAAGGACGGTCGCATTCGTCGCTCCACAGAGCAAAAAGTTCATAGAAATGCGGCAAATGATAAGAGGGATCGGTAAATTCACAGTTGGGAACGAATTTGATGAGATGGTTTTCGGGGTTCCACATGGGAAATCCGGAACCGGCTTCTTCGCCTTTGTGTACACATGTGTGCAAGATGCGCCGTGCCCAGGAAGCGTAATCCAGTACCCCTTCGCCGGAACCCCAGCGGTTGGCTGCAAAAAACAGGGACATGGCAAAAAATTCTTCGCCGTCAGGGGCGGGTCCATCGGAATTTTTGCTGCCGTCAGTATGACAGGACCAGGCAAAATAGCCGGCGTTTTCCCCTTCGGTGAGGTACATGTGGGTCACGACCCATCGCCACAGGCAGTCGAATTCCTTCTGGCGATTCATTTGTACGCAGAACATCATTGCGTAGGACATGCCCTCGGTACGGACGTCGTGGTTCCCCGTATCCTCTATGTACATCATGTCAGGTCCGGCAAAATGGCAAAGGCGAACCCCCTCCGGACCATAGAACATCTCCTCAAATGTGCTTTCCAGCTTGTTGTCAATTTCGGCCTGCGAATATCCAAGCCGTTCCAGTCTGTTCAAATATTGCCCGTTATAGTAGGCGCCTTCCATAATAATTTCAGCTCCTTTTGAATCGTGTAAGGCGCAACCGATTTACTCGGTCTGCTGTTCTTGTGACTCACTATAGCAGCTTTTCGATTGCATGGCAAGCGCACAAATGCATGGGTATGGCGAAAAGCTGTCAGCCATTTGAAAACTCTCTGGAATACAGCAATAAATGAGAAAGACTGTTTCATCCTACATCTTTTTCAAGAATCAGAGGAACAAAAAGAAACCGCAACATTCGCCTATCCTTATTTTTCATCATGGTTCTCTAAATTAAATAAATGGTAGCAACAGTAGCGGAGTAAGGGCAAACGGGAAACAACTTTACAAAATCAGAATCAACTATGAATGGCGGCAGGGTTGTGGCGTCTTCTTGGCGGTATAAGCAAATTGATCGAAAATTGCTGACTTTTCAATCAGAGCGGTTAATCCGCTACGGAAAACAAAAAAGCAAAATACAAGAATTCGTATAGCAAAAAATGAGAAGCGCACTCATACATAAGGATTTATGATAGAGAAAAATTGCCAGAAAGCAAAAATTTTATCATGAAAAGGTGAAGGGAATATGCGAGATCAACGAATTGCTCCACGGGATCCCATCCCTCAGCGAGAGGCTCTGTATATTCTGGTTGATAAGCCCGTCGGCGGCGGGGGCTCCGATGCACAAGCCAACCGATTTCCTGTTTTCTTGAACGATGAGCGTTTGGTAACATTCGCAAAAATCGTGGGTGGCGTTCAGGACGAGAACATTCTGCAAATGCTGCAGACAGCTAAAGGCTTCCGCCGGTTGGTTCACAGCATTGGTGTGAGCGTTGTCAGTGATGCGCCTGATAAAGCGACCGTCTTTAGCATGTGTTTTTCGGGAGAACATGGCACAGAAGGAGGCAGCGGCAAGATTTCTCTGTGTACCAACGGCGTCGAAACAATCCT
Organism: Subdoligranulum sp. DSM 23681; assembly: GCF_057005535.1. Classification (NCBI taxonomy): domain Bacteria; kingdom Bacillati; phylum Bacillota; class Clostridia; order Eubacteriales; family Oscillospiraceae; genus Subdoligranulum; species Subdoligranulum sp. DSM 23681. The sequence continues at coordinate 2,174,438 of NZ_CM168050.1, forward strand.
GGAAATGGCTTGCGTAGAGGAACAAGATACGGATGCTGTTCCTGGCAAGTTCTTGATAGAACTCCCCTGTGAAGAAGACACGGCCCTTGTGACGGTCAAATTTTACCTTCATGACGGATACCATGCGCCGCGATTTGATCCAGATCCGCCGGTTGAATTTGATACGCCGCAGTATAACGCAATGATCGCACGATCTTGCTTGAGTACAGGGAACAATGCACGGATCAAGCGAGTTCTGGAGGACCTGCGTGCTGGTAAGCCGGTGACTCTGGCTTTTCTTGGCGGTTCTATCACACAGGGGGCCGGAGCTGTTCCCGAACAGGAAAAGTGTTATGCCCGTCTGACCTTTGAAGCAATCCGGGATCAATATTCCTCTGCACCCGATCAAGTGAATTATATCAAAGCCGGGGTAGGCGGAACCCCCTCACAGCTGGCTTTGAATCGCTATGATCGGGATGTCACACGCAATGGTACGGTATCCCCGGATCTGGTCGTGGTAGAATTCGCTGTAAATGATTTGGGGGATGAAACCAATGGATGCTGCTACGAAAGTCTGGTGCATCGCATTTGGAATGATCCCGGCGAACCGGCTGTTATTCTCTTGTTTTCTGTATTTGCAAATGACTGGAATCTGAAAGAGCGGTTGGCCCCCGTGGGATGGCGGCATGAATTGCCCATGGTGGACGTGCTGGAAGCGGTCAGCCCCCAGTTTGGAGCAACGACTGCGCAGCGGAGTGTGATTACCAAGCGGCAATATTTCTATGATACCTATCATCCTTCGAACGCCGGACATCGCATCATGAAGGATTGCTTGATGTATCTGTTACAGCGTCTGGATGCCCAACAGAGTATGGCACCTGCAAAAGAAGCGCCGCCCTATTACAGTTTCTACTTCTCTGCGATGCAGGCGTATGACCGCGGCAACTTGCCGTTTGACATCTCTGTGGACCCGGGAAGCTTTACCGGTACCGATGAAGAGTTGCAGGCGGTTGCCTTGGACGATGACGCTTGCACTACAGCGCAGTTCCCTTACAACTGGAAAAAAGAACACGGGGAAAAGCCTTTTGAAATGGAGTTGGTGTGCAAATCGCTCCAATTGGTTTTTAAAGATAGCGCATCCTTGGATTTTGGAAGAATCCGCGTTACAGTAGACGGGCAGCACGTCACCTATTATGACCCGAGGGAAGTGGGATGGACCCATTGCCACGCAACAATTCTGTTCGCAGAAGAAACCGCCGGCAAGCACCACATAGAAATCTGCATGGCGCCGGAGGATGAAGGTAAGACCTTCACAATCCTTGGCTTTGGCGTTGTGCGCTAATGATACAAAATAAGAAGAAAGGGGTACGTACAAAATGAAAGATCGTAACCAAAAACTGGAACAATACCGGGAGCGGGCACGCGCGCTCGTTGCACAAATGACGCTGAAAGAAAAAATCAGCCAGATGCTCAGCTGGGCTCCGGCCATTCCGCGTCTGGGCATCCCTGCATACAACTGGTGGAACGAGGGCATTCATGGCGTGGGACGCGCCGGAACGGCAACCGTATTTCCGCAGGCAATTGGTCTGGCTGCGTCTTTTGATGAGGATTTGCTGGGCCAGGTCGGGGAAGCCGTCGGCGTGGAAGCGCGTGGTAAATACAACATGTATCGCAGCTATCAGGATCGGGATATCTACAAGGGCCTGACGATCTGGGCCCCTAACGTAAATATCTTCCGTGACCCACGCTGGGGCAGAGGCCACGAAACCTATGGCGAAGATCCGTACCTGACCTCTCGCCTGGGCGTACGCTTTGTGGAAGGTATGCAGGGCGATGACCCGGACTATCTGCGCGCCGCTGCCTGTGCCAAACACTTTGCAGTCCATTCGGGTCCGGAAGACCAGAGACATTATTTTGATGCCAAAGTTTCCCAACAAGATTTGTGGGAAACGTACCTTCCGGCCTTTCGTGCACTTGTAAAGGAAGCCGGGGTGGAAGCAGTCATGGGTGCCTATAACCGCACAAACGGTGAACCGTGCTGCGGCAGCAAAACCCTTCTTGTGGACATTCTGCGCGGAAAGTGGAATTTCCAGGGGCATGTTACGTCCGACTGCTGGGCAATCAAGGATTTCCATGAAGGGCATATGGTCACGTCCGGCCCGGTGGATTCCGTGGCCCTGGCCGTAAACAACGGGTGTGATCTCAACTGCGGCGATCTGTACGCGTATCTGGAAGAAGCTGTGGCAGAAGGCAAGGTAAAAGAGGAAACGATTGACCGAAGCCTGGTCCGGCTGTTTACGACCCGCATGAAATTGGGCATGTTTGATGCGGAAGAGAAGGTACCCTACAACAAAATCGGGTATGATGCGGTAGATAGCCGGGAAATGCAGGCCCTGAACCTGGAAGTGGCCGAGAAGGTTCTGGTTCTGCTGAAAAACGAAAACCATACCTTGCCGCTGGACAAAAGCAAGCTGCATCGGGTTGCAGTGGTCGGCCCGAATGCGGACAACCGCAAGGCTTTGGTCGGCAATTATGAGGGAACCGCATCCCGGTATGTGACGGTTCTGGATGGAATCCAGGAGTATCTGGGAGAAGATGTGCAGGTTCGCTACTCTGAGGGGTGCCATCTGTATGCAGATAAAATCCAGGGACTGGCAAAATCCAATGAGCTTATCAGCGAAGTACGCGGCGTATGTGCGGAATGTGATGTGGTGATTTGCTGCCTGGGCTTGGATGCGGGCCTGGAAGGCGAAGAAGGCGACCAGGGAAACCAGTTTGCCAGCGGCGACAAGCAGTCTCTTTCTCTGCCGGGAAACCAGGAGTCTGTACTAAAAGCCTGCATCGAGAGCGGAAAACCTGTGGTGGTGGTGGTGCTGAGCGGCAGTGCGTTAGCCTTGGGCACTGCGCAGGAAGGGGCAGCCGCTGTTCTGCAGGCATGGTACCCCGGTGCCCAGGGCGGTCGGGCCGTAGCGCGTGCTTTGTTCGGGGAATGCAATCCGCAGGGTAAGCTGCCGGTCACTTTTTATCATTCGGATGAGGATTTGCCTGCATTCACGGATTATGCAATGAAGGGACGCACCTATCGCTATATGGAAAAAGAGCCGCTTTACCCCTTCGGTTATGGCCTTTCTTACAGTCATTTTACCTTCCGTGATGCCAAAGCCGATGCTGCACAGATTGGGCCGGACGGTGTGGATGTAAGGGTAACGGTAGTCAACGACGGGCAGTACCGCGGCCGTGAAACCGTTGAAGTTTATGTCAAGGCAGAACGCCCCGGCACACCGAATGCGCAGCTGAAAGCGCTGGGCAAAGTGGACCTTATGCCCGGGGAAGAAAAGTGCATTACGCTGCATCTGCCGCAGTGTGCTTTTGCTCTTTGCAACGAGGAGGGCATTTCGGAAGTGCTACCGGGTGAATACACCGTTTGGTTGGGAGGAAGCCAGCCCGATGCACGCAGCATCCTGCTGACGGGACAGAAACCACTCAACATCCTGCTGCATCAAAAGGAGAAAGTTGTTATCTCCGACTGATGTCCCCTCCTGAACCCCATCTTTCCGTTTGTTGGAGATGATTTGATGAGTGATACGATTTACGCAGATCACGCTGCTACGACCCCGCTTGAACCGGAAGCCTGGGAAGCGATGTGTTATTGGCTTACTAAGGATTTTTCCAATCCGGCAGCCTTGTATCGAAGCGGAATTGCTGCGCATCAAGCAGTAGAGCGAGCGCGCCAAAGTGTGGCAGAATGCCTGAGATGCAGCGCATCACAAATCTTTTTCACATCCGGCGGCAGCGAAAGCAATACGTGGGCAATCCTGAGCGGTGCCAGCAGAGCAGGCATCGGTAGCAGAGAAGTCATCACTACGCCTATTGAACATCACTCAGTCGGTAGAGCCTGCGCATCGCTAAAAAATAGCGGAATAGCTGTATATACGTTGCCGGTCAGCGAAGAAGGGAAAATAGATTTGCCTGCTTTGCTGCGGGCTCTGGAACGGCAGCCCAGATTGGTGACCATTCAATACGCCAACAACGAGGTAGGCACGATTCAGGATATCCCTACCATTTCCACCCTTTGTCAAAAAAAAGGTGTATTGCTCCATGTGGATGCTGTACAGGCAATCGGGCATATCCCCGTAGTATTAGACGGCATCGATTTTCTCAGTGCTTCCGCGCATAAATTTGGCGGCCCCAAAGGCATAGGCTTCCTGTATGCACGAAATCCTGCTTTGTTGAAGCCTTTAATTTTTGGTGGCGAACAACAGAGCGGATTACGCCCCGGAACGGAACCGGTAGCTCAGATTGTAGGGCTGGCATGCGCGCTCAAACTAGCCTGCAAACAGATGGAGCAGCATGCCGCATTCAAACGAATGTTAGCAGAAGAATTTTGCCAAACACTTCGTCAATCTTGGGCGGAAGTATATTTCAATAGTACCAAAGCAGGCTTGCCTGGTTTGGTTAGCGTGGGGCTGCCAGGCTACGAGGGTCAGAATCTTACCTACCGACTAGATGTGGCCGGCGTGTGTGTTTCACCGGGTGCTGCGTGCGATAACACAAGGAGCCGCAATGCCTCCCATGTATTGCTGGCCCTGGGGGGAACTGCGGCTCGTAATGCATTGTGTACACTTCGGTTTAGTTTTGGCCGGACCAATCATTCCGGTGACGGAATCGAGGCTGCACAAAGGTTGGTGAAGATTCTTCAATCTATGCCCAAACGCCTGCTATGATTGCGTTCACAGAAACTTTTGTGCGAACCCTTCTAAGGGGGGCGGACGAACAGGGAAGTTGCCTGTTCGGTGCCCATTATTCTTGCGGCGCAGAAAAACCAAGCCCCAATTTTCTGAATTCGCTGGGTGTGCAGCCAATTTGAAATTTAAAAATGCGATTGAACGTGGCCAACGAATTGAATCCTGAACGCATGGCAACTTCTGTGATGGGGAGCGAAAAGTCTGCTAACAGGGTTTTGGCAAAGAGAAGCCGTCGCCCTAACAGATAGTTGTGGCAGGTGGTCCCTGTTATTTCTTTAAAAAGCCTTGCGAAGTGGTACTTACTGAATCCTGCTTCATTGGCCAATTCGTCCAAAGACAGATCTTCTGTGCAGTGAGCATTAATGTAATTGCATAACATGGAAAAACGCTCTTGCTGTTCTTTTTGCCGCAGGGAAGAGATGTTTTCATGCGGTGCATTCTGATGGAGCTTGCGGCCTATGATTGCGAAAAAGTGCAACATCAGCGAAGACAACTCGCAATCCCGAAAGAACGCCGCACCAAAGTATTCTTTTTCCATCCGGGTCATCAGGGCCAGAAGCTGGTCGTTGAACTGCGGTTGATCCTGATAGCGTAACAGCTTGAAGGGATGCAGGGTGGCAAAAAAAAGCGCAAGCTCGTGGAACTGCTCAAACATTGCGGTACTAAAATTCAAAATGTACCGCTCGCCCTCCTTTGGAGCTGTAATGCTGTGCAATTCCCCTGAGCCGATGAACAGTATGTCATGGGGTTTCAAATAAAGAATTTCGTCTGCAACGGTCACATTATAGGTGTTTTGGATCGGGCAGATAATCTCCCCGGGGACATGCCAGTGTAACGGGAAGTCTTCCGCTGAATTGTTGTGATATAACCGGATATTGGAAGCGAGTGTAAAGTCTACAGTTTCGGTGGTACCGTTCAATTTTTCAATCATAGAAAATTCCTCTTAATCATGACGGTAGCCGCAATCATAACTCTTCAACAAAAAGATTGATAAAATGCAATGCTGCACCAAGTGGAACAGCGTGCTTGGGGTAATGACAAAGGGAAATATATTCAGCTTCATCATCAAACGGATCGCGGCTGGCCGTCAGCCCCCGGAGCTCCTTTAAAAAAGGAGCGAGATATTGAGCGACATACCCGCCCAGCACAATGCGACAGTCAAAAACCATACGGATCGTGGCAAGCGCTGATGCCAAATGGCGAAGATAATCTTTCCATAACGTTTGGTACGCTAAGTTCCCGGATTCCAAGCCAGCAAAAAACTGCTCCACGGAGATACCTAAATCGGTAGAAATTCGATCAGAAGAGCAGTAAGCTTCCAGACAACCACGCAAACCACACTTACAGGAAAGCCCTTCCGGCTGCACACAAATGTGTCCAAACTCGCCGCTGCGGCCATTCAGACCGGTATAAGGAACACCGTTCATAAGGATAGCGCCACCTACGCCACCTTCTAAGGAAATATATGCCATGCAATCGGAATCTTGCTGAACGTACCATTCAGCATACCCGCCGCTGGTCGCATCATTGCAAACGGAAACAGGGTAAGGGATACTACAAATCAGTGGATGGATATCTTGATCTCGCAAATTAAGTGTTGGTGCAGTGATCACACAAGTCCTATCGGCATTAAAAATGGCTGGTAGCGCGATCCCGACCCCCAGCAGTTTTTCGCGGTTCAGACCAAATCTGTTTAGAAAATTTTCCAAATCGGCTGCAAGGAAGTTCCCCATCTCCTTCATGTTGTTGCAATGGGGATGAGGATACTTTTGATATGCGATTTCATCCAGCCGGAGGTTCGCAGCAATGATCCGAAAATGATCGTCGGTGACAGAAATTCCTACAGAAAAATGCGCATTTTCATTAATGGTCAATTGAAGAGGCCGGCGCCCACCCGTAGATTCTCCAACGCCATCGATGCGCACCAACCCCGCTTGTGTCAGTTCGTTCAGATTTTGATGTACAGTTGGCATACTGAAATTGAGGCTGTCAGCAATCTCCTGCTTAGAACATCCGGGTGCCTTGTAAATATATTGATAAATCTGGTTCCGGGTCAAGCGACGCCGTTCGGTAGGCGGAAGAGAAAGCTTTTTCATATATAATTCCTTTAACTTTTCAAAAGTGAAATCAATGTAAAACACTTTCATCTTACCCAACCACAACAAAAAAGTCAACCGAATCAGAAATTTTTGTGGATATATGGCGATATTTTTCGACTGCTTTTGTTGGTTTTGATGATTGACAGTGATGTATACTTGCAGTATCATATGTAAAGAACTTATATAAATGTTCTTTACGAAAGAATGGCTGGAAAGGCGGTATTCTTATGTTGTATATCGGCGTGGATCTGGGTACCTCGGCGTGCAAATTTCTTCTGGTGGACGAAACCGGCAAGGTGTGCAACCAGGTCTCCCGGGAATATCCCCTAAGTATGCCTCATACGGGATGGAGCGAACAGGATCCTTCCTCCTGGTGGCAGGCATGCCTGGATGGCATCCCGGCTCTGCTGGAAGGCTTCGACCCCGCCCAGGTGCAGGGCATCGGCATGGGCGGCCAGATGCACGGTCTGGTGGCCCTGGACGCCGCCGACAAGGTGCTGCGCCCCGCCATCCTGTGGAACGACGGCCGCACCGCCAGACAGACCGACTATCTGAACAAGGAAATCGGCCGCGAGACCCTGAGCAAATACACCGGCAACATCGCTTTCGCAGGATTCACCGCCCCCAAGATCCTGTGGATGAAGGAGAACGAGCCTGAACTTTATGCGGCTATTGCCAAGATCATGCTGCCCAAGGATTACCTGGTGTACCGCATGACCGGCGTGCACGCCACCGATTATTCCGATGCTTCCGGCATGCTGCTCCTGGATGTAGAACACAAATGCTGGAGCAAGGAAATGTGCGAAATCTGCGGTGTCAAGGAAGAATGGCTGGCCCATCTCTATGAAAGTTGGCAGTTTGTTGGTACCTTGAAACCGGACGCAGCCGCCGCCCTGGGTCTGCCCGAAAGTGTAAAGGTCTGTGCGGGTGCGGGAGATAACGCAGCCGCAGCTGTGGGCACCGGCACGGTAGGGAAAGGGCACTGCAACATCAGTTTGGGTACTTCCGGCACTGTGTTTATCAGCAGTGAAAAGTTCGGCGTGGATGCCACCAATGGTCTGCATGCCTTCGCTCACGCAGACGGCGGCTGGCATCTGATGGGTTGCATGCTCTCCGCTGCCTCCTGCAACAAATGGTGGATGGATGACATTCTCAAGGTCACTGATAAAGACTATCCCGCCGAGCAGGCCCCCATTACCCGGGACAAGCTGGGCCGCAATAAGGTGTTTTTTCTGCCCTACCTGATGGGCGAGCGCAGCCCTATCAACGACACCGATGCCCGAGGTACCCTCATCGGGCTGAGCATGGACACGACGCGTGCAGATATCACACAGGCAGTACTGGAAGGCGTGGCATTTGCCATCCGGGATTCGGTGGAAACCGCCCGCTCCATCGGCGTGGAGATCCCCCGGTCCAACATCTGCGGCGGCGGTGCCAAGAGCCCGCTGTGGTGTACCATCATGGCCAACGTGTTGGGCATTCCCTTGGATATCCTGGTTACCGAACAGGGACCCGGTTACGGCGGTGCGCTGCTGGCCATGGTCTGCTGCGGTAAATATGCGACCGTGCAGGAGGCCACCAATGCCCTGGTCCATGTCAGCCGTACCATTGAGCCGGACGCGGAACTCACCGCCCTGTATGAAGAACGGTATCAGAAATTCAAGCAAATCTACCCCACCTGTAAGCCGCTGTTCAAAGAACTTGCCAAGTAACAAGTTAAGAAAAAGGGAGGAAAAACAAATGACCATCTATCCTGTTACTGCCCCCGAGTTTGCCCCTTACGGCCGTGTCATCACCGGATATGAAACCGAATGCGAGGCCGTGGTTGCAGCCCTGAGCGCTTCCACCCCGCTGCCGGAGGGCACCGACTATCTGGCTGAAGATCCGGCCCTGCAAAACCTGCCGGAATCCGCCGCGCTGGGGGCTTCGCTCTTTGGCGGTATGCCCTTCCAGATGGGCTGGTGCAACGGCCACAACACCAAGCTGAACTGCCTGGAATACCACCGGGACAGCGAGTTCAATCTGGGCACCCGGGACTTCATCCTCCTGCTGGCCAAGCAGGACGAGATCGTGGACGGCACGCTGGACACCAGCAAGGTGAAGGCTTTCCGTGTGCCCGCGGGTACCCTGGTGGAAGTCTACGCCACCACCCTGCACTACGCCCCCTGCCACACCGACCCCGCCAACGGATTCAAGGTGCTGGTGGCTCTTCCCAAGGGAACCAACACCGACAAGCCGAATATGCCCATCAAGGGCGGGGACGATGCATACCTCTGGGCCTGCAACAAGTGGCTGCTGGCTCATCCCGATTCCGCCGAGGCCGCCCAGGGCGCTGTGGCGGCCCTGACCGGCGAGAACATTGATATCGAAAAAGATCTATAACTAGAATCATCCACATAGAAAACGGAGGAATTTGACATGAAGTCTACCAACATTCCCGAAGTCCGCCTGGGCATTGTGGCTGTCAGCCGCGACTGTTTCCCCATTGCCCTGTCCACTCAGCGGCGCCAGAACATCGTGACCGCCTGCAAGACCAAAGGCTTTGAGCCTTATGAGTGCAGCGTCACGGTGGAAAACGAGACCGATATGCTCAAGGCTGTCGAGGAGGTCAAGGCCGCGGGCTGCAACGCCCTGACGGTGTTCCTGGGCAACTTCGGTCCCGAGACGCCGGAGACCCTCATCGCCAAATACTTCGACGGCCCCGTCATGTACGTGGCGGCTGCCGAGGGTGACGGCGACATGATCAACGGCCGCGGCGACGCCTACTGCGGCATGCTGAACTGTTCTTATAACCTGGGTATGCGCCACCTGAAAGCCTACATCCCCGAGTACCCCGTGGGCACCGCCGAGGAACTGGCGGACAAGATGGCGGAGTTCCTGCCCATTGCCCGGGCCGTGCTGGGCGTGAAGGACCTGAAGATCATCTCCTTCGGCCCCCGTCCCCAGGACTTCTTCGCCTGCAATGCTCCCATCAAGGGCCTGTATGAGCTGGGCGTGGAAGTGGAAGAAAATTCCGAGCTGGACCTGCTGGTGGCTTATAAAGAGCACGCCGACGACCCCCGCATCCCCGAGGTCTGCGCCGACATGGCCGCCGAGATGGGCGAGGGCAAGTATTACCCCGACCTGTTGGCCCGCATGGCCCAGTTCGAACTGACCCTGCTGGATTGGGCCGAAGCCCACAAGGGCAGCAAGAAGTATGTGGCCTTTGCGGACAAGTGCTGGCCGGCTTTCCCGTCCCAGTTCGGCTTTGAGCCCTGCTATGTGAACAGCCGCCTGGTCAGCCGCGGCATCCCTGTCTCCTGCGAGGTGGATATCTACGGTGCCCTGAGCGAATATATCGGTATGTGCGTTTCCGGTGACACCGTCACCCTGCTGGACATCAACAACAGCGTACCCAAGTACATCTACGACGAGGAGATCGCCGGCAAGTTCGATTACAAGCTGACCGATACCTTCATGGGCTTCCACTGCGGCAACACGCCGTCCTGCAAGATGTGCGCCGACCGTGCCGTGAAGTACCAGCTGATCCAGCACCGTCTGCTGGAGCCGGCGGGCAGCGATCCCGACTTCACCCGCGGCACCCTGGAGGGCGACATCGCGGCATCGGACATCACCTTCTACCGCCTGCAGTGTGACAGCGAGGGCAACCTCCGGGCCTACATTGCCCAGGGCGAGGTGCTGCCGGTGGCCACCCGTTCCTTCGGCGGCATCGGCATCTTCGCCATCCCCGAGATGGGCCGCTTCTACCGCCATGTGCTGATCCAGAAGCGCTATCCGCACCACGGTGCGGTGGCCTTCAGCCACTGCGGCAAGGCCCTGTTCGAGGTCTTCAAGTACCTGGGCATCGGCGACATCGCCTACAACCAGCCCGACAGCCTGCCCTATCCCACCGAGAATCCCTGGGGTTGATTGATCAGAAAGGAAGTCTTTTGTTATGAAATTCTTTATTGATACCGCGAACGTCAACGAGATCCGCGCCGCCAACGACATGGGCGTCATCGCAGGCGTCACCACCAACCCCAGCCTGATTGCCAAGGAGGGCCGGGACTACGCCGAGACGCTGGCTGAAATTGCCACCATCGTGGACGGCCCCATCAGCGGTGAGGTGAAAGCCACCACCAGCGATGCCGAGACGATGGTCAAGGAGGGCGAGGCCATCTACGCCCTGGACCCCAAGCACATGGTCGTAAAAATCCCCATGACCGCCGAGGGCCTCAAGGCCATCAAAGCCTTGTCCGCCAAGGGCATCCCCACCAACTGCACCCTGATCTTCAGCGCCAACCAGGCGCTGCTGGCCGCCCGCGCCGGTGCCACCTACGTCAGCCCCTTCCTGGGGCGCCTGGACGATATCTCCCAGCGGGGCATCGAGCTCATCGAGACCATCCACGACATGTTCCTCAACTACCCCGACATCGAGACCCAGATCATCGCGGCCAGCGTGCGCAACCCCATCCATGTGACCGACTGTGCCCTGGCCGGTGCCGACATCGCCACCGTGCCCTACAAGGTCATTGAGCAGATGCTGCATCATCCGCTGACCGATTCCGGCATCGAGAAGTTCAAGGAAGACTACTGCAAGGTGTTTGGTGAGTGATATGACAAAGGAAGAACGTCTGAAGCTGCAGATCGCAGCCTGCAAGGTGCGTATGGGCGTGATTGAATCCACCCACGGTGCCAAAGCCGGGCACCCCGGCGGCAGCCTGTCCGCCGCCGATATGTTTACTTACCTTTATAATAAGGAAATGCGCGTCGACCCAACCAACCCGAAATGGGAGGACCGGGACCGGTTCGTGCTCTCCAAGGGCCACACGGCGCCGGGCCTGTACAGCGCACTGGCCTACCGGGGATTCTTCCCGGTGGAGGACCTGCCCACCCTGCGCCACATCGACAGCTACCTGCAGGGCCACCCCAACATGAACACTGTGCCCGGCGTGGACATGTCCACCGGCAGCCTGGGCCAGGGCGTCAGCGCGGCCGCCGGTATGGCCAAAGCCGCCAAGTACCTGCACAAGGATGATGTGCGTGTGTATGCTCTCCTGGGCGATGGCGAGATCGAGGAGGGGGAAGTGTGGGAAGCGTTCCTCTTTGCGGCCAAGTACAAGCTGGACAACTTCTGCGTCATCATCGACCTGAACGGGCTGCAGATCGACGGCCCCACCAGCGAAGTGATGCCCACCGACCCGGTGGATGCCAAGATGCGGGACTTCGGTTTCCGCACCGTCACCATTGACGGTCACGACTTCGCCCAAATCGAAGATGCGTTCCAGTATTTCCACACCCAGAACGGCGCCCCCACCGCCATCCTGATGCACACCACCAAGGGCAAGGGCGTCAGCTACATGGAGAACCAGGTAGGCTGGCACGGCAAGGCCCCCAACGACGAGGAATACAAGATTGCCATGGACGAGCTGAACGCTCAACTGGCAGAACTGGAGGCGCAGGCATGAGTGAAGTGAAGAAGATCGCCACCCGCGACAGCTACGGCGCCGCCCTGGTGGAACTGGCGAAGGACCATCCCGACGTGGTGGTGCTGGACGCCGATCTGGCCGCCGCCACCAAGACCGGCGTCTTCAAAAAAGCCTATCCCGACCGCCATTTTGACTGCGGCATTGCCGAGAGCAACATGATGGCCACCGCCGCCGGTATGGCGGCTATGGGGCTGGTGCCCTTTGCCTCCAGCTTTGCCATGTTCGCCGCAGGCCGCGCCTTTGAGCAGGTCCGCAACTCCATCGGCTACCCCCACCTGAACGTCAAGATCGGTGCCACCCACGGCGGCATCTCGGTGGGCGAGGACGGCGCCTCTCATCAGTGCTGCGAGGATTTCGCCCTTATGCGCTCCATCCCCGGCATGACGGTGCTTTGCCCTGCCGACGACGTGGAGGCCAAGGCTGCCGTCAAGGCTGCCTATGAGCACGAAGGCCCCGTCTACCTGCGCTTCGGCCGCCTGGCCCTGCCAGTGTTCCATGATGAAGCTACCTTTAAGTTCGAGATCGGCAAAGGCGAGCAGCTCACCGAGGGCAGCGATGTGGCCATCATCGCCACCGGCCTGGAAGTGAACGAGGCCCTCATTGCCGCCGAGCAGCTGAAGAACGAGGGCATCCAGGCCCGGGTCATCAACCTGTGCACCATCAAGCCGCTGGACGAGGAACTGGTCGTCAAAGCGGCCAAAGAGTGCGGTGCCGTCGTCACCTGCGAGGAGCACAGCATCCTGGGCGGTCTGGGCGAAGCCGTGGCCGCCGTACTGGGCGAGCAGTGCCCGACGAAGATGCGCCGGGTAGGCGTGAAGGACGTTTTCGGTCACTCCGGCCCCGCCTGGGATCTGCTGGAGCAGTTCGGCCTGCGTTCCGACGCCATCATCGCCGCTGTAAAGGAGCTGGTGTAAGATGATCGCCATCGGCTGCGACCACGGCGGATACGAACTCAAGCAGAAGATTTTGGCTCACCTGCGGCAGCGCGGACTGGAATACCGGGACTTCGGCTGTGATTCTACCGCTTCGGTGGATTACCCCGTCTATGGCAAGGCGGTGGCCCATGCCGTGGCATCGGGCGAGTGCGAAAAAGGCATCGTCATCTGTAGCACCGGCATCGGCATCTCCATCGCCGCCAACAAGGTGCCCGGCATCCGCTGCGCGCTGTGCGGGGATTGCTTCTCTGCCAAAGCCACCCGCCTGCACAACAACGCCAACGTGCTTGCTCTGGGCGCGCTGGTCACCGGACCCGGCCTGGCGCTGGAGATCGTGGACATCTTTCTGGACACGCCTTTCTCGGAGGAGGAGCGTCACAGCCGTCGGGTATCCCAGCTGGAGGAAGAATAATGTTTGAACTGTGTGCATCCATTCTGGCCGCCGACTTTGCCAATCTGGAGCGGGACATGCGGGCGGCCAATGCCGCCGGTGTGGATGCCTTTCACATCGACGTGATGGACGGGCACTTTGTGCCGGCCATCTCCTTTGGTACGGGCATGGTGCGTACGATGGAACGCCTGACCACCAAACCCCTAGACGTTCACCTGATGGTGGAAAAGCCGCTGGATTTTCTGCCGGAACTGGAGGAACTGGGGGTAAAGCGGGTCTCGGTCCATTACGAGATCCCGGGCGGGCCGGAAGCGGCCCTGCGGGCCATCTGCGCCGCCGGGATGCAAGCCGGGCTGGTACTCAACCCCGAAACGCCGGTGGAATCGGCCCTGCCGTACCTGGCCCAAATTTCGCAGCTGCTGCTGATGACGGTACACCCCGGTCGCGGTGGGCAGGTCTATCTGCCCGGCAGCAACGAGAAGATTGCTGCTGCCAAAAGTCTGCTGCAAGGGCAGGGGAGCAATACCGTCATCCAGGTGGATGGCGGCATCACCCCTGGTACCCTGCCCGGCGCCTATGCGGCCGGGGCACGGAGCATTGTGGCGGGTAGTGCGGTTTTCTATGGAAACATATATCAAAATGTGTGTGCATTGCGTTCGGAGAAGGCAAAACCGTAGATGTTTGTAGTAAAAGGCGGCGCCAAAAAAAGAGCAGACTGTTTGGCAAATGAATGTACCGCAAAATCTGTATGGGTTAATTGCCCGGTTTGCCACAATAAGACGAAAACAAAGATTTATCAAGATACATTGGCGCTTCGTTTCCCGATGTATTGCCCGAAATGCAAAAAGGAAATGCGGGTAGATATCATCCGAAGAAAAATCTATCCCTGCACAAAGGTCTATAAATAGCAGCAAGGCCCGCTTTTCATGCAACTGAAAAGCGGGCCATTTTCTTAAACGGTTTCTACTTCGCCAACTTCATCCATTCGCCGTGTGTGGATCAGGATCTCGCGATTGATAGATAACAGCATCTCCAGTTCGTCACCGGTGCAGCCAGCAAGCATGCGCTGAAATTGATTCAGCATAGTGTCAACATCGCTACGCTCCGGGTAAAAGATTGCATTGGCATCGATGCCCAGAAAACGGAACAACAGATAGATGGATTCAAATTCCGGGTTGGCAACGCCGCGTTCAATATTGGAAATTGATTTCCCTGTCACACCAATCGTTTCGGCAAGCTCTTTCTGCGTCAAGCCATGAGCGATTCGCGCAGCCTGCACTACGGCAGCGAGCTTTTCAGAAACATCATACATCCCGTTCACCCCAAGAAACAAATTTCGACAATTTCGTGCTAAATACATTGTATTGTTGTCTGTTGGCAAGTTGAACGAATGTAAATTCCATATTGAAAAGAAATAAAATTCTAAATTGGGAAGGGGAAACTTGGTTGGCTGTAATAAAGCGTTGCCAGAAAATAATACAAAACATTATTTTCAACTGATCGTATAGCGCACACACGCAGCATCCAGGAAAAATATATCTATCCTGCCGTAAAGAGCAGAGAGCAGGTGCCCTGTGGCACTAGCTCTTCTGCTCTTTTTGTTTTATGTTCTGCGGTAGGGTGCCGATCTCCACCATGCATAAAACTTTTCTATGTCCAAAGAAAGGTTATTCAATGCGTGGAATTTTATTTTTTAAATAGTAAGGTTTATTTCCTATTTAACCATTACGATAGAGACAGGGCAACGGAAGGGAGGTGGTGCGATGGATGCAATGGAGCGTCGATGTCAGATTATCGAAATCCTTTGCGATGCAAAAATGCGCATTAAAATGCGAGATCTGGCTTCCCGGTTCAATGTATCCATCCGCACCATCCGCACCGACGTGGATGTATTCTCACTTACATACCCCATTCAGACCACAAGGGGACGATACAATGGCGGTATCGGTTTCATAGATGGATACCGGCCAAAGAATGCGCGCCTCACCCCGACACAGCGTGACTTCCTCTATCGGATCATGCGAAAAGTTTCCAAGTCTGACCAGGAGATCGTACAGAGCATTCTTCACGACTTTGCCCTGACGCAGTAGTACTGCCCGTACCTTGACAACCGAATACCCAGCACGGAGGTACGTTCCCGGTGTAAGAAGCGTGATCAGAGAAGCGCCATGACGTACAATCTCTCCCCGGCAAGGTGGTGAGATTGTGCCGAGCGATCCATTCTACTGAAAAAGCAGTGAGAGCTGCTTCGCCATGATCTGCATGGGAGATAATGATAGCGTGGGGGGAGGACAACCCGTATGGGCACCCCACAGTGCAGACATTGAACGCCCTGCAACAGCATGGATTACCCTATGTCCGCCTTCGGTATACCGACGGGCAGGGAGCCCTCAAGCCGCTGACCCGCGGCCTGATTCATGTTTCGGTCAAAGGCGGCACCCTTCTGGGGCTGGGCAACGGATGCCCCTATAACGATACGGGGTATCTCACCTCCAGCACCGACACCTACTACGGAGAAGCGCTGGCCATTGTGCGGCCGGACGGCTCCGGTCCTGTGCAGGTCGCGGCGGAAAGCCCGCTGGGGTCGGCACAGACAGAAATCCCATGGAGAGAGGAAGGCAATGACCATGAGTCGTACCGGTAAGCAGGGGCCCTGGCAAGCGGTGGTCCGCTGCTGGAAAGCACACCCCCGGATTGCCCAGTTCATCACCTATTTTATGGTGGGCAACTTGGCCACGGTGGTGCAGCTGGTGCTCATTCCCGTTTTGCAGCCCATTCTGGGCAGCATCAGCCTGGTGAATGTGGACCTGTATCTGTTCGGCCCAATCGGTGATCCCCAGACCATGACCACGGTGACCGCCGTAGGGCAGACCGTCAGCGGGCTGAACCCCTACTATGTTTTCAACTTTACCGGCGGACCGGTCAACACCCTGGTGACAAGGACCCTTAACGGCATCACCGGCAGTTACCTGACCCACGGCGGGGTTGCATACTTTCTGGCAACGTTCATCCCGCTGATCCTCTCCCAGGTCGTCAGCTTCTTCCTGCAGCGCAAAGTGACCTTCAAGTCCAGCGGCAATATCGCCTGACAGGCCATGTGGTATTTCGCGGCCTTCCTGGTCATTACGGTGGGGGCCAACGCCCTGTACGGAATCTATCAGCCTTGGCTGTACAGCACCCTGGGGGAGGCCATCGGCGGTCTGATCGCGGCGTTCCTCCAGTGCTGCATCGCCTTCTGGGTGTTCTTCCCCATTATGAAACTGATTTTCCTCAGCCAGAAAAAGGCATAACCATTCTTTCTCCACAAAAAGCCATAGGCAGCGTCTGAAAAGACAACCTGAATCAAACGCAAAAGCAGCCCTCTTTCCCGGCGGTCCCTTGGGATCCGTTGGAAGAAGGCTGCCTTTGCGTCTGCAAGAATCAATCCGAAAAAATCGAACAAAAATCCAGTAAAATGAACATCCATGACTATCCGTTGCCAGACGCAGGATGTATGATAAACACAGAATCGGCGCTCAGTCCGTTTCCCCGAACTGTTTGCGATAAGCCTGGGGCGTAAAACCGGTCTGCTTGCGAAATACCCGGAAAAAATAGTTGTAGTCGGCAATGCCGATTTTCTGGCAGATTTCGCTGTTGGTCAGCTTGGTGGTGGTGAGCAGCTGCATGGCGTGCCGGATGCGCAGCTGCCGCACATACTCATGGATGCCGCAGCCGTAGGTCTGTTTGGAAAGCTCATACAGCGCTGTGCGCCCCACGCCCAACGCGGTGCAGATCCGCTCGCTGGAAAGATCTTCGGCCAGATGTTCCAATACAAAGTGGTTGAGCCGTTCTTTCAGGCTACCGGGCACCAGTCGGGCCATCTGGGCCTGGCACAGCGCCTGGGCCGAAAAGGAAAGCAGATCCCCGGCCGCGCGCAAAATGCGGTAGGGGGTGCGGGGCAGCTGCCGGTAGGCTTTGGACAGGTCCTCCTCCGCAATGCCGTACTTCCGGCACAGTTCCCGGGCCCGGCACCATTCCGCGTCCTCGTCTGCCCCCTGCACAATGTGGCTCAGCAGCAGATAGCCCACCACTACTCCGTCCACCTGGATGGGGGTGATGGCCTCGATCAGGCCGGCATGGCAGGGATAGATCAGCGTTTTGCGCTCCTGCCGGGCCTGGCGGCAGGCTTTCTGGTCACATAGCCGGCAACCCAGCGCCCCTTCCGGGGTGGCTCGCACCAGTTGGCAAAAGGCCGGCAGATCCGAAGGATAGGACAAAACATCCACGCCCCACTCGTCAAACACGACGGTGCGCAAACCGGTCAATTCGTAAAAATCCTGAAGAAGAACCAGCAGTTCTTTCTTGTCGAAGACCGCACCCATGTCCCTCGCCTCCTTGTTTGTCCCTTTATCTGTATTGTAAATGGCGCCGGCGGCGCTGTCAATCTTCTCTCCATTCTCTATCTCACAGGCGGTGATCTTATGAAAAAAATTGAACAAAAATCCACTGCGCTGGGCATTGAGCTGGGCTCTACCCGCATCAAGGCAGTGCTGGCGGGCCCCGACGGTTCGGTGCTGGTCAGCGGCGCCCACGACTGGGAAAACCATTTTGAGGGCGGGTACTGGACCTACCCCCTGACGGAAGTCTGGGAGGGCATCCAGGATGCCTACCGCCATCTGGCCGAAGAGTATCAGAAAACTTACGGCGAACCGCTGACCACGGTGGGGGCCCTGGGTGTTTCCGCCATGATGCACGGCTATCTGCCCTTCGACCGGGACGGCCACCAGTTGGCCGCTTTCCGCACCTGGCGCAACACCACCACCCAGACTGCCGCCGAGGCGCTGACCCAGCGGTTCCACTTCAACATTCCCCAGCGGTGGAGCGTGGCCCATCTCTACCAGGCCATCCTCAACGGGGAAAGCCACGTCAGGAACATTGACTTCCTGACCACGCTGGCGGGGTATGTGCACTGGCAGCTCACAGGGGAAAAGGTGCTGGGCATCGGGGATGCCTCGGGCATATTCCCTATCGACAGTGCCGCCTGCGACTACGACGCCGCCATGATGGCCAGTTTCGATGAACTGCTGGCAGGGGCCGGAATGCCCTATCGCCTGCAGGACCTGCTGCCCCGGGTGCTCTGCGCCGGGCAGGATGCCGGATCCCTCACGGAGACGGGGGCACATCTGTTGGACCCCACCGGTACGTTGTCCCCCGGCGTGCCGGTCTGTCCGCCCGAGGGAGATGCCGGGACCGGTATGGCTGCCACCAATACGGTGGCGGTGCGTACCGGCAATGTGAGTGCAGGTACCTCCATTTTTGCCATGGTGGTGCTGGAAAAGATGCTGAAAAACGTCTACCCCGAGATCGATCTGGTCACCACACCGGACGGAGCTCCGGTGGCCATGGTCCACTGCAACAACTGCACCAGCGACCTGAACGCCTGGGTGAACCTGTTTGGCCAGGTGGCGGCTCTGTGCGGCACACAAGTGCCGGCATCCCAGTTGTTCCCGCTGCTTTTCAATGCCTCGCTGGAGGGCGCACCGGACTGCGGCGATGTGGTGCCGGTGAACTACTATTCCGGCGAGGGAGTGACCCACTTTGACGCGGGCCATCCGCTGCTGCTGCGCACGGCGGGCAGCGACTTCTCTCTGCCCAACCTCATGCGGGCGCACATCTATTCGGCCATGGCCACCCTGAAGATCGGGCTGGACATTCTCCAGGGGGAGAATGTGGCGGTGGACCGTCTGCTGGGCCACGGCGGACTCTTCAAGACTCCCGGTGTTGCCCAGCGGTATCTGGCGGCGGCTGCCCAGGCGCCCGTCACCGTCATGGAAACGGCCGGGGAAGGCGGCCCCTACGGCATGGCCCTGCTGGCCGGCTATCGGCTGGCGGTGCTGCAAGGCTGCCCGCTGAACCTGGCGGATTACCTGAAACAGAAGATCTTTGCCGGCTCCATGGGCACCACCCTGGAACCCCGGGAAGAGGATGTGCGCGGATTTACCGCGTTCCTGGAACGATACAAGGCTGCTTTGCAGGCGGAACGCGCCGCCGTGGAGCATTTCTAATCACAAAGAAAACAAGGAGTGTAACTGTATGAAATTCTTTATTGATACCGCGAACGTCAACGAGATCCGCGCCGCCAACGACATGGGCGTCATCGCAGGCGTCACCACCAACCCCAGCCTCATTGCCAAGGAGGGCCGGGACTACGCCGAGACGCTGGCTGAAATTGCCACCATCGTGGACGGCCCCATCAGCGGTGAGGTGAAAGCCACCACCACCGATGCCGAGACGATGGTCAAGGAGGGCGAGGCCATCTACGCCCTGGACCCCAAGCACATGGTCGTAAAAATCCCCATGACCGCCGAGGGCCTCAAGGCCATCAAAGCCTTGTCCGCCAAGGGCATCCCCACCAACTGCACCCTGATTTTCAGCGCCAACCAGGCGCTGCTGGCCGCCCGCGCCGGTGCCACCTACGTCAGCCCCTTCCTGGGGCGCCTGGACGATATCTCCCAGCGGGGCATCGAGCTCATCGAGACCATCCACGACATGTTCCTCAACTACCCCGACATCGAGACCCAGATCATCGCGGCCAGCGTGCGCAACCCCATCCACGTGACCGACTGTGCCCTGGCCGGTGCCGACATCGCCACCGTGCCCTACAAGGTCATTGAGCAGATGCTGCATCATCCGCTGACCGATTCCGGCATCGAGAAGTTCAAGGAAGACTACTGCAAGGTGTTTGGTGAGTGATATGACAAAGGAAGAACGTCTGAAGCTGCAGATCGCAGCCTGCAAGGTGCGTATGGGCGTGATTGAATCCACCCACGGCGCCAAAGCCGGGCACCCCGGCGGCAGCCTGTCCGCCGCCGATATGTTTACTTACCTTTATAATAAGGAAATGCGCGTCGACCCAACCAACCCGAAATGGGAGGACCGGGACCGGTTCGTGCTCTCCAAGGGCCACACGGCGCCGGGCCTGTACAGCGCACTGGCCTACCGGGGATTCTTTCCGGTGGAGGACCTGCCCACCCTGCGCCACATCGACAGCTACCTGCAGGGCCACCCCAACATGAACACTGTGCCCGGCGTGGACATGTCCACCGGCAGCCTGGGCCAGGGCGTCAGCGCGGCCGCCGGTATGGCCAAAGCTGCCAAGTACCTGCACAAGGACGACGTCCGGGTGTACACCCTGCTGGGTGACGGCGAGATCGAGGAGGGGGAAGTGTGGGAAGCCTTCCTCTTTGCGGCCAAGTACAAGCTGGACAACTTCTGCGTCATCATCGACCTGAACGGGCTGCAGATCGACGGCCCCACCAGCGAAGTGATGCCCACCGACCCGGTGGATGCCAAGATGCGGGACTTCGGTTTCCGCACCGTGTCCATCGACGGCCACGACTTTGCCCAGATCGAGGACGCCTTCCAATATTTCCATGCCCAGAACGGCGCCCCCACCGCCATCCTGATGCACACCACCAAGGGCAAGGGCGTCAGCTACATGGAAAACCAGGTGGGCTGGCACGGCAAGGCCCCCAACGATGAGGAATACAAGATTGCCATGGACGAACTCAACGCCCAGATGGCGGAACTGGAGGCGCAGGCATGAGTGAAGTGAAGAAGATCGCCACCCGCGACAGCTACGGCGCCGCCCTGGTGGAACTGGCGAAGGACCACCCCGACGTGGTGGTGCTGGACGCCGATTTGGCCGCCGCCACCAAGACCGGCGTCTTCAAAAAAGCCTATCCCGACCGCCATTTTGACTGCGGCATTGCCGAGAGCAACATGATGGCCACCGCCGCCGGTATGGCGGCTATGGGGCTGGTGCCCTTTGCCTCCAGCTTTGCCATGTTCGCCGCAGGCCGCGCCTTTGAGCAGGTCCGCAACTCCATCGGCTACCCCCACCTGAACGTCAAGATCGGTGCCACCCACGGCGGCATCTCGGTGGGCGAGGACGGCGCCTCCCATCAGTGCTGCGAGGACTTTGCGCTGATGCGCTCCATCCCCGGCATGACGGTGCTCTGCCCCGCCGACGACGTGGAAGCCCGGGCCGCCGTCAAGGCCGCCTACGAGCATACGGGCCCCGTCTACCTGCGGTTCGGCCGCCTGGCCGTGCCGGTGTTCCATGACGAAGCAACTTTCAAGTTCGAGATCGGCAAGGGCGAGCAGCTCACCGAGGGCAGCGATGTGGCCATCATCGCCACCGGCCTGGAAGTGAACGAGGCCCTCATTGCCGCCGAGCAGCTGAAGAACGAGGGCATCCAGGCCCGGGTGATCAACCTGTGCACCATCAAGCCTCTGGATGAGGAGATCGTTCTGAAAGCCGCCCGGGAGTGCGGCGCCGTGGTGACCTGCGAGGAGCACAGCATTCTGGGTGGTCTGGGCGAAGCGGTGGCCGCCGTGCTGGGCGAGCAGTGCCCCACGAAGATGCGCCGGGTAGGCGTGAAGGACGTCTTCGGCCACTCCGGCCCCGCCTGGGACCTGCTGGAGCAGTTCGGCCTGCGTTCCGACGCCATCATCGCCGCTGTAAAGGAGCTGGTGTAAGATGATCGCCATCGGCTGTGACCACGGCGGATACGAACTCAAACAGAAGATTCTGGCTCACCTGAAAGAGCGCGGGCTGTAATACAAGGACTTCGGGTGTGATTCCACCGCCTCGGTGGATTACCCCGTCTACGGCAAGGCGGTGGCCCACGCCGTTGCAGACGGCAGCTGTGAAAAAGGCATTGTCATCTGCAGCACCGGTATCGGCATCTCCATTGCCGCCAACAAGGTACCCGGCATCCGCTGCGCCCTGTGCGGGGACTGCTTCTCCGCCCGGGCCACCCGGCAGCACAACGACGTCAATGTGTTGGCGTTGGGGTCGCTGGTCACCGGTTCCGGTCTGGCGCTGGAGATCGTGGACATCTTCCTGGATACACCGTTCTCGGAGGAGGAGCGGCATCGCCGCCGCATTGCACAACTGGAGGAAGCCTGATGTTTGAACTATGCGCCTCGATTCTGGCGGCAAACTTCGCCTGCCTGAAACGGGAAGTCCGTGCCGCTGAATCGGCGGGGGGAGACGTTTCCCACATCGACATTATGGATGGCCACTTTGTGTCGGCTATCTCCTTTGGCACTGGAATCGTCCGCACCATGGGCCGACTGACCCAAAAGCCGCTAGATGTGCACTTGATGGTGGAAAATCCGCTGCCTTTTATACCGGAACTGGCCGAAGAAAAGGTGGAACGGGTCTCCGTCCATTACAAAATCCCCGGCGGCCCGGAAAAAGCCCTGCGGGCCATCCGGGAAGCAGGTATGCAGGCTGGACTGGTTCTGAACCCGGAAACCCCGAACGGGGCGGCGAAACCGTATCTGCACGGGTTGGATCGGATCCTGCTGATGACGGTATGCCCGGGCCGGGGCGGCCAGACGTATCTGGAGGGCAGCAATCAGAAGATTGCGGGCCTCTTCTGGACCGTGTCGGCAGTCGGGCTGTGATTCAGATTGACGGGGGCGTTACCCCTCAAAACCTGCCGGAAGCGTATGCGGCAGGTGCGCGTAGCGTTGTGGCAGGCAGTGCCGTTTTTGGCGGGACCGTCCAGTCCGGAGTGGCTTACCTGCGGAGGAGCTGTGCGTTCTGATATTGAAGAGAATCGGAGTTCTCCCATATCCGATCTCGAGAAGAAAAGGCCATCCTGCCAAAACCGCAGGATGGTTTTTGTTTTGCCACCAAAACGAACGGCGCTTTGGGAAAGTTATGCTCTTCCTGATTGCCCCGGGATTTTTGCAAGAAATTCGAACAAAAGTCCAGTAAATCGAACATCAATGACTATTCGCACCGAGGGGGCAGGGAGTATGATAACATCAGGAGTACAGCTTGGTTTCATTTTCCAAGAGAGGTTGCCGCCAACCGGAAAAACGGTTTGCCGGCAAGTATCGTAAGGAGGTATTTACCCATGCATATGCAAGAGTATGAATTCTGGTTTGTGGTGGGCAGTCAGTTCCTGTACGGCTCCGAGGTACTGGAAACGGTGGCCAACCGTGCCGCCGAGATGACTGAGGTGCTCAACGCTTCCGGCAATCTGCCCTGCAAGATCGTCTACAAGGTCACCGCCAAGACCAACAAGGAGATTGCCGACGTGGTGCGGGAGGCCAACTATGACCCCCGCTGCGCGGGCATCATCACCTGGTGCCACACCTTCAGCCCCAGCAAGATGTGGATCAACGGCTTTGTGGACCTGCAGAAGCCCTACTGCCACTTTGCCACCCAGTATAACCGGGAGATCCCCAACGAGGAGATCGACATGGACTTCATGAACCTGAACCAGGCCGCCCACGGCGACCGGGAGCACGGGTTCATCGCCGCCCGACTGCGGATGCCCCGCAAGATCATCGCCGGCTACTGGCAGGACGAGGAAGTCCAGAAGCGCCTGGGCCGCTGGATGCGGGTGGCCGTGGGCGTGGCCGTCTCCCGTGACCTCAAGGTCATGCGCTTCGGCGACAACATGCGGGAGGTGGCCGTCACCGAGGGCGACAAGGTGGAAGTGCAGGCTAAGCTGGGCTGGCAGGTGAACACCTGGGCCGTGGGCGATCTGGTAAAGGTGATGAACGAAGTCACCAACGCCGAGATCGACGCCCTGATGGAAGTCTACCGCGCCAGCTACGAGATCGCCACCAACGACATCGAGGCCATCCGCTACCAGGCCCGGGAGGAGATCGCCATCAAGAAGATGCTGGACGCCGAGGGCTGCAAGGCTTTCTCCAACACCTTCCAGGACCTGTACGGCATGGAACAGCTGCCGGGTCTGGCCAGCCAGCACCTGATGGCCCAGGGCTACGGCTACGGCGGTGAGGGCGACTGGAAGGTGGCCGCTATGACCGCCATCCTGAAAGCCATGGGCGAGGGCGGCAACGGCTGCTCCCTCTTCATGGAGGACTACACCTACAATCTGGTGTCCGGCGCCGAGTACAGCCTGGGCGCCCACATGCTGGAGGTCTGCCCCTGCTGCGCGGCGGAAAAGCCCCGCATCGAGACCCATCCCCTGGGCATCGGCATGAACGAGAAGGACCCTGCCCGTCTGGTCTTTGAGGGCAAGCCCGGCAAGGCTATCGTGGTGAGCCTTATCGACATGGGCGGCCGTCTGCGGCTGATCTGCCAGGACATCGAGTGCGTGAAGCCCATTCTGCCCATGCCCAACCTGCCGGTAGCCCGGGTCATGTGGAAAGCCCTGCCCAGCCTGACCACCGGCGTGGAGTGCTGGATCACGGCGGGCGGCGCCCACCACACGGTGCTGAGCTACGACGTCACCGCCGAGCAGATGCACGACTGGGCCAACATCATGGGCATTGAGTTCGTTCACATTGGCAAGGACACCACCCCCGAGGGACTGGAGCACGACCTGTTCCTGGCCGACCTTGCCTGGAAACTGAAGTGAGGCACACTATGCTGGAAGAACTGCGCAAACAGGTCTATGAGGCCAATATGGAACTGCCCCGCCGCAACCTCGTGACCTATACCTGGGGCAATGTATCGGGCATCGACCGGGAGAAGGGACTGGTGGTCATCAAGCCCTCCGGCGTGGAATACGACGAACTGACGCCAGAAAACCTCGTGGTACTGGATCTGGACGGCAACCGGGTGGAGGGGGAGCTGAACCCCTCCAGCGATACCAAGACCCACCTGGAGCTGTACAAGGCCTTCCCCACCCTGGGCGGCATCGTCCACACCCACAGCCCCTACGCGGTGGCCTGGGCCCAGGCCGGACGGGACATTCCCTGCTACGGCACCACCCACGCCGACTACTTCTACGGTGCCGTGCCCTGTGCCCGCCACCTGACCAAGGAGGAGCTGGACGAGGACTACGAGAAGAACACCGGCAAGATCATCATCGATACCTTCACCGACCGGGGCATCGACCCGGTAGCGGTGCCGGGGGTCATCTGCCACAGCCACGGTCCCTTCACCTGGGGCAAAGATGCGGCCCAGGCCGTCTACCACGCCGTGGTGCTGGAAGAGGTGGCGAAAATGGCCCTGCTGACCCGTCAGGTGGACTCCGACGCCGCCCCGGCGCCCCAGTACCTGCAGGACAAACATTACATGCGCAAACACGGCCCCAACGCATACTACGGGCAAAAGTAACGCAAGGCGTCTTGCATCCATAATTTCTGTGATTCCTTTCGTTTGCGAGGATTGGAAACCATAAGGAGGAATTGTCCATGAGTCTTTCCCAAGAGAAACTACAGCGCATAAACGCCTACTGGCGGGCGTCCAACTACCTGGCGGCGGGTCAGCTTTACCTGCTGGATAACCCGCTGCTCCGCCGTCCCCTGACCCGGGACGACGTGAAAAAGAAGATCGTCGGTCACTGGGGCACCGTACCCGGCCAGAACTTTGTGTATGTGCACCTGAACCGCATCATCAAAAAATACGACCAGGACCTGATCCTTATCTCCGGCCCGGGCCACGGCGGCAACTTCTTTGTGGCCAACGCCTACCTGGACGGCACTTACAGCGAAGTATATCCCAACATCAGCCGTGATGAAGAGGGTATGAAACGGCTGTTCAAGCAGTTCAGCTTCCCCGGCGGTATCTCCAGCCACGTGGCGCCCGAAACCCCCGGTTCCATCAACGAAGGCGGCGAGCTGGGCTACTCCATCGCCCATGCTTTTGGCGCTGTTTTCGATAACCCCGAACTCATCTGCGCCGTGACGGTGGGCGATGGCGAAGCCGAGACCGGCCCCCTGGCCACCAGCTGGCAGTCCAACAAGTTCCTGAACCCCAAGGGCGACGGCGCGGTGCTGCCCATTCTGCACCTGAACGGGTACAAGATCTCCAATCCCACCGTGTTCGGCCGCATGACCCGTGAGGAAATCGAGCACTTCTTCCTGGGCTGCTCCTGGAAGCCCTACTTCGTGGAGGGTGACGATCCCATGACGATGCACGCGAAGATGGCCGACACCCTGGACACCGTCATCGAGGAAATTCACGACATCCAGCGCCGCGCCCGCGCAGGGGAAGAGATGGGCCATATCCTGTGGCCCATGATCGTGCTGCGCACCCCCAAGGGCTGGACCGGCCCCAAAGTGGTGGACGGCAAGACCATCGAGGGCACCTTCCGCGCCCATCAGGTCCCCATCGACATCACGGTGGGTACCCCCAACCAGGAAGAACACCTCAAGCAGATCGAGGAATGGCTGCGCAGCTACCATCCCGAGGAACTGTTTGATGAGAACGGCACCCTGATCCCCGAACTGCAGGAACTGGCCCCCAAGGGCGACCGTCGCATTGCGGCCAACCCCCATGCCAACGGCGGCAAGCTGCTGCGGGACCTGCGCACGCCGGACTTCAAGGATTATGCCGTCGATCTGCCCGCCCCCGGCAGCGTCGAGAAGCAGGATATGATCGAACTGGGCGGCTACATCCGCGATCTGTTCAAGCTCAACGCCGATGCCAAAAACTTCCGCATCTTCGGACCGGACGAGACGATGTCCAACCGTCTATACAAGTGCTTCGAGGCCACCAACCGTGACTGGAACTCCACCACGGTGCCCGGCGATGAATTCCTGGCCCATGACGGCCGCATCATGGACTCGATGCTCTCCGAGCATCTGTGCGAGGGCTGGCTGGAAGGCTACCTGCTCACCGGCCGTCACGGCTTCTTTGCCTCCTACGAGAGCTTCATCCGGGTGGTGGACTCCATGGTGGCCCAGCATGCCAAGTGGCTCAAGGTCTGCAACCAGTTGCCCTGGCGCCAGAGTATCGCGTCGCTGAACCTGATCCTCTCCTCCAACGTTTGGCAGCAGGACCACAACGGTTACACCCATCAGGATCCCGGCTTCCTGGACCACATCGCCAATAAGAAGGCCGACGTGGTCCGCCTCTACCTGCCGCCGGATGCCAACTGCCTGCTCTCCTGCTTTGACCACTGCATCCGCAGCCGTGATTATGTCAACGTGCTGGTCACCTCCAAGCATCCCCGGCCCCAGTGGCTGACCATGGAGCAGGCGGTCAAGCACTGCACCCAGGGCGTCGGCATCTGGGAGTGGGCTTCCAACGATGCCGGCCAGGAACCCGACGTGGTCATGGCCTGCTGCGGCGACACCCCCACCCTGGAAACCCTGGCCGCTGTCAGCATCCTGCGCAAGGCCCTGCCGGAACTGAAGATCCGGGTGGTCAACGTGGTGGACCTGATGAAGCTGGAGCCTGCCACCAAACATCCCCACGGTCTCACCGACGCCGACTACGACGCCCTGTTCACAAAGGACAAGCCCATCATCTTTGCGTTCCACGGCTATCCCACCCTCATTCATGAGCTGACCTACGACCGTGCCAACCGTAACCTGAGCGTGCACGGCTACCAGGAGGAAGGCACCATCACCACCCCCTTCGATATGCGGGTACAGAATGAGATCGACCGCTTCCACCTGGTCAAGGATGCCATCCAGCATCTGCCCCAGCTGGGCAACCGTGGTGCGTACCTCATCCAGCAGATGAACGACAAGCTGGTGGAACACAAGAACTACATCCACGAAGTGGGCCAGGACCTGCCCGAGATCCTGGACTGGAAGTGGGAGTCCTGAGCCAAGCGGCCTCCCTTGAGAACGCCGACAGCTGAAATTTACAATATAACATCCTGAACCAATAACCGCGCCGGGTAAGATAAAACCGGCGCGGTTTTATGTTTCGTGATTTGGATCACTGTAAGTATAAATAACTGCCCAGGGGGGCGAACGGACAAGATTTTTAAATCGCTCAAGTATGGAAAATAATTTGAAGCGAAAAACATTTTCAAGGATGGCAACGTGAAAAATCTGATAAACAAGAAATTGACGGATAAAGATGAGATCAGATCAGCATGGGTACTATGTCCATTTTGTCAGGCGAAAACTAATACTAAAATACTTGATGATTCTATTCTTCTTCGTTTTCCGCTCTACTGCCCCCGATGCAAAAAGGAAATGAAGGTAGATGTCATCCAAGGAATAATTTATTTCTGTTCTCAGTAAAAGAAGCAAAAGGTAAGACCCGCTTTTCGAATGTGTGAAAAACGGGTCTTTCTTTATACGGTCTGAACCTCACCAACCGAGTCTTTTTTTCTGGTGTGAATTAAGATTTCACGGTTAATGGAAAGCAGCATCTCAAGTTCATCTTGTGTACAAGTGTCGATTAAATGATGAAATTGTTTCTGCAGATTAGAGGTGTCTCCATGCCCAGGGAAGAAAACATCGTTGACATTGATGCCTAAGTAACGGAACAGTAAATAGATGTACTCTCGACTACATATCCGATTGAAACGACACGGGGGCGATATAACGGAGGAATCAGCTTTATAGAAGGATATAGTCCGAAAAGTCCCCGACTGACTTTGGTGCAGCGAGATTTTCTATATCGAATTATGAAACAACTATCGAAGTCTGATCAGGAAATAGTGCAGAGCATCCTCCACGATTTTGCCTTTATGCAGTAGTACTGCCTGAACCTTGACAACTGAATACCCAGCACGGAGGCACGTTCCCGGTGCAGGAAGCGTGATCGGAGAAGCGCCATGACGTACAAGCTCATACCCGGCAAGGTGGCGAGATTGTACCGAGCGATCCATTCTACTGAAAAAGCAGCGAGAGCTGCTTCGCCATGATCTGCATGGGAGATAATGATACCCTGTTTGCCCCGCACGTCAGACGGGGTGGACGACCTTGGGTTGCAATCCTTAGACCTCTGGAACGCCAGTGAAGGCTGCGCAAGCGGCTGCCTAACGAAAGTGAACCGTGTTCCCAACTGCCAGGGGGGCGAGCGGCAAATATGGCATTTCTGTATATTACTCTTTTTTGCCGAACATCAACAACCCCATGTGTTGATGTCGAACCCGTGCGGCGCAGTGCAGACCGCTGCGCCGCACTATTTTGCCATCAACCAAGGAGATGATCTTATTGACTAATCCAGAAACCGGATACGAGAAAGCCCACCGACAAGCAGAGCAGATATTCCGGGAAGTGTTTTCGGCCAGAGGGATGAACGTACGCGAAGGCCAGATACGATTGTGCCATGCGATGCTGGATACCTTGTTTGGCAGGGATGTGGCCCTGTGTGACGCCGGTGTGGGTCTGGGCAAGACCTATGCAGAAGATCGCCTGTCGGAAGTTCGCCCAGGAGCATGGCTGGCGTGTGGTACTGGAAAAAGCCGAGAAGGGAATCTCGGGTTCCAAAGTTTCCGCCAGTAAGCGGGATGTGATTCAGGAACTGCGCAGCGAAGCGGGCAAGGGAAACTTCGATATCCTTCTTGTGTATATGTTTGACCGGCTGGGACGCATCGAGAGTGAAACGCCGTTTGTACTGGAATGGTTCGTCCAGCACGGCATCCAGATGTGGAGCACACACGAAGGCCAGCAGCGTATCGAAAGTCACGGCGACAAGCTCATGAACTATATCCGGTTCTGGCAGGCGGCAGGGGAAAGCGAAAAGACTTCCATGCGAACCAGGGACCGCATCCGTCAGATCGTTTCCAGTGGACATTTTGCCGGAGGTTTTGTCCCTTACGGATATCGAGCTATTAATAAAGGTAGAGTCAACAAGAGAGACCAGCACGTAAAGGATCTGGAAATCAATCCAGATGAAGCGGAATGGGTCCGGGAAGTGTTTATGAAAGTGGCGGAAGAAGGTGCCAGTGGATATGCCATGGCACAGATGCTGAACCAACGAGGACTGCGTACCCGCCAGGGGGCGGAGTTCCAGTCTTCCAACATCAAGAGAATGATTCAGCATGAAGGCTATACTGGATATATCATTACTAAGGCGGCAAGATCGGAGTTTATGCCGCAGCTGCAGATCATTGATGAGGCTTTGTTCGCCAAGGCCAACGAGATGATCAGCAAGAGAAGCAAAAAGGCTATGAAAGATAAAAACGCTGCCCAAAAGAGCAGCAATCCAACATTATTGGCCGGCATCATAGTCTGCGCACATTGCGGGGCGAAGATGTCGGCCTTTTTGCATACGGACCGATATAAGCTGGCCGATGGGAGTATCCGGGAGAAGGTGCAGGCCAAATACAACTGCTACCAGCGCGGTCAGCACCTGCGGCAATGTGATTGTCAGTCACTTTATCTGGCAGAGCGTGTAGACAGAATTGTGCTTACTTACGCCGATGAACTGTTCCGCAAGATTAAGAGCGAGCCTTATGATAAGAGCATCGAGCAGAAGATTCGTCAGCAAGAAGCAAACCATAATAGAAAAAAGCAGGCTGCCGAGAAGAAAATCAAGGCAGCCCAGTACAAGCAACAACGCTATGAGGATGAAGTGTTGAAATGTCTGGAAGGGGAGAGCGCCTTCTCGCAGGAGATGCTGGCCCGGCTGATTACGCAGGCAGAGGCAGAAGTCAGACAGGCAAAAGATGAATACGCGGCCTTGCTGCAGAACAATGATGACCGAACTACAGTGCAACAGATTCGTAGCTACTACGATGAGTTCCTTGGTTGGGCCAATGAATTTGATCTTGCTACGGTCGAAAGAAAAAGAGTCATCCTGGCGCACCATACCAAGCAAATCCGAACGTACTTCTTTTTGAAGGTGCGTTCGGATTTGCTTTTTATTTTCAGATTATGAAATAGAGTGAGCCTTGCAGGGGTCCCTGCAAGGCTCACTCTATTTCATCTACGATGAGGCTGGAATGACCGACGGAATACAGATGTACGCTAGCCGGACCCTACTTTACTGAAAATTAACTTTCATTTTACTGCTTTATGGTGGAGAAAATTTCATAAGCGGCCTACAATGAAACCGTACCCCGCAAAGGGGAACAAAACAGAGCGAACGAAAACATTGGGGAGGCAATCCGCTATGAATGCAATGCAAACCAAGACGATGAATCAGTCCCAGAAACTGATGGTCTTTGTGCTGACCATGTCGCTGTACGGACTGGCTACATTGTTCACCGAACTGATCCCGAAATTCCAGGTAGGCCTGGTGGAATTTTCCGTAGAATATTTCCTGTTCATCCCGCTGGTGCTGGCCATGCTGTTTGACCCCCTGTCGGCGGCGCTGGGCGCAGCCACCGGTGAGCTGGTTTTCAGCGAGATCATGCTGGGCCAGTTCGGCGGGCTGGGCGAGCTGGAAAAATTCATCACCGTCACCATCGGCGTCTATCTGGCAGGACGGCTGGTGCGGGATCCCCGCAACACCCGCATGGTGGGTCTGGCGGCTTTCCTGGGCACCGGCGCCCAGCTGCTCATGGGCACCATCGTGGATATCTGCAAGGTGCAGTTTGCCGTGGAGGACTTTGAGGCCGTGGCCGGCCTGCCCGAAAGCGTCTTTGCCACCGAAGGCTTTGCCTTCCTCAACGATCTGCTGTTCTCGGGCATCTTTTTCTGCCTGCTGCCCACCCTCTACCTGGTGCCCAAGCTCTACGGCAAGATCGAGCCGCTGCTGGGCATGAGCCCCCGCACACCGGAAAACGCCGCCCCCGCCCTCAGCGGCAAGACACTGGCGGGCTGTGCCGTGGCCTTTGTGTGCGCCGTTGCGGCCGAAATGCTGGCCACCAGCGGCCTGGAACTCATCGACTGGGAGGCTTCCTGGGCGGAAAGCGGCACCGCCTTTGCGGTGGGCATGATCGTGGCTGCCGTCATGGTTCTGGCGGTGCTGGTCGTCATGAAGAAAAAGGCTGAGGCGAAGTAAAGCGGTATGTCCATCATCGAGATCAAAGACCTTTGTTATACCTACCCCGGCGCGGCGCAGCCCACCCTGCGGCATCTGGATCTGACGGTGGAACCGGGGGATTTCCTGGCCATCGTGGGCAACAACGGCTGCGGAAAATCCACCCTGTGCAAGGTGCTCAACGGGCTGATCCCCCACTTCATCACGGGGACCTTTTCCGGCTCGGTCAAAGTGGCCGGACAAGAGACCCTGCAAAGTGATGTGGGCAGTCTGGCCCGCAGGGTGGGGTATGTCTACCAGGATTTTGAAAACCAGATCGTCCGCCCCACCGTGCTGGACGACGCTTCTTATGCCTGCCTGAACTATGGCATGGAGGATTATCGGGCTCTGGGCCGGCAGGCACTGGCCCGGTGCGGCCTGCAGGGGCGGGAAGAAGAGTACGTCTGGCAGCTCTCCGGCGGGCAGACCCATCTGCTGGCATTGGCGGGAGCGGTGGCTCTGGGACCGGAGATCCTGATTCTGGACGAGCCCATCGCCCAGCTGGACCCCGGCCATGCCGACCGCATCTACGGCGTGCTGCGGGAACTCAACGAAAAATGGGGCAAGACCATCCTGGTCATCGAGCACCATACCGAGTACATTGCCGACTACTGCAAGCATGTGCTTCTTCTGAAAGAGGGCCGGGTGCAGTGGCTGCTGCCCACCCGTCAAGCGCTGGGGCGGGTGGAGGAACTGCGGCAAAGCAACATCTTTCCGCCTCAGGTGACCCAGGCCGGCTATGCCCTGCAGCAGCAGGGCCTGCTGGACCCGGCACAGGAACTGCCCTCCACCGTGGAGGAAGGCGTTGCGGCCTTTGCGCCGCTGCCCCGCAGAAGGCTGCCCCCGGAAACCCCTTCCCGCCCGGAACCGGGCCCCGAAGCCGCTGCCCTCCATGGGGTGACGGTGGCCTACCGCAGCGTCAAGGGAGCTCCCCGGGTGGTTTTTGAAGGGCTGGACCTGACCTTCCGCAAGGGGGAAAAGATCGCCCTCATCGGTTCCAACGGGGCGGGCAAATCCACCCTGATGAAGCTGCTGGTGGGGCTGCTCAAACCCAACCAGGGCATGGTGTCCCTGGACGGCACGCCGCTGCGGGATACCAAGCCGGAGGCGCTCTCCCGCCGTATCTCGCTGGTGTACCAGAACCCCGAGGAGATGTTCATCAAGGACAGTATCCAGGCCGATATCGCCTACGCCATGCAGGTGCGGGGCGTGGACCGCTGGCAGGAAAAAACCAACGCCCTGCTGGAACGGTTCCGCCTGACCGAGCTGGCGGACCGGGACGGACGGCTGCTTTCCGGCGGACAGATGCGTCGGGCCAGTCTGGCCATCGGCGTGGCGCTGAACCCGGGCATCCTGCTGCTGGACGAGCCCACCGCCAACCTGGATATCGCCACCCGGCGGGAGATCCTGCGCACCCTCCGCGATATGAAAGAAATCACCGACACGGTGGTCATTGCCACCCACGATATGCAGCTGGTCTGCGAGTGGGCCCAGCGCATCGTGGTGCTCTGCGGCGGCAAGGTGGTGGCGGACGGCACCCGGGACCAGATCTTCGGGGATGCCGCCCTGGCGGCCCGGGTGGGCATCCGCCCGCCGGAAATTTTCGCCATGGGCCGCGCCCTGGACCAAGGGGCTTTGTGCTACACGGTGCCGGAATTTCTGCGGCAGTTTGAAGGAGAGAATGGGGTATGATGCAGAAACTGTCTGAAAACATCCTGGACAAATTTTCCATGGATTTCCTGCGCAACCAGGTGCTGAAAAACGCCTACGGCAACAACGATACCGTCATTGCCGCCCGGGACCCCCGGGTGCTGCTGGTGTGGTATCTTTTCTTTGGGCTGGTGCCCTGGTTCGTGCAGGACACCGCCTTTCTCCTGGGCTGCTTTGTGCTGGTGATGGTCACCACCCTGCTGGCCCGGGTGGCGGGGCTGGTCCTGCTGCTCTTCGGGGTGGGGGTGTTCTCCCAGACCGGCTACCTGCTGGTGGTCACCTGGCTGTTCGGCGGGGACGCCTCCGCCATCGCACCCCTGCTGGTGCTCACCCTCAAGGTGGCCACCATCTCTCTGGCGTCGGTGACGGTCTTTTCCGGGCTGGACCCTGACCGGCTGGCCAACGGCCTGATGTGGTTCGGCTGTCCCGAACAGCTCTCTTTTTCCATCTCCTACGCCTACCGCATCCTTCCCATGCTCATGGAGGAATTCCAGAACGTGCTGCTCAGCTACCGGCTGCGGGGCAATCCGCCCGCCCATGATACCCTGACAGGCAAGATCCGGTATCTGGCCTACCAGGTCAAAATCATCATGGCCGCCTTTTATCCGCTGATGCTCAACACCGCCAAGCGCAGCCGCACCACGGTGGAAGCACTGGAACTGCGGGGCTACCGCTATGCCGCCCAGAACAAGACGGTGCGGCGCATCAAGCTGGCCGGGCTGCATCTCACCTGGGACGACGGCATCTTTGCCGCTGTGTCGGTGCTGTGGGTGGCGGTCACCGTCCTGCTGGCCGGTCTTGTATAACAGGAGGAAACTATGTATCTCGATTTTCATACCCATGGCAAGTTGGCCAAAAAGCTGCCTTTTTCCGAAGAATACACCCACTGGCTTTTTGGGGAAGCCCGGGCGGCGGGGCTGGATGCCATCTGCCTGACCGAGCATTTCAACACCTGGGGTTTTGCCGAACTGTACCGGTATATCGTCTCCCAGTCTGAGCGGGAAGGGGACACCCTGGTCTTTGACGGGCTGCGCATCTTTCCCGGCATGGAGACCGATATTGCCGAGGGCGGGCACATCCTGTCGGTGGGGCCTATGGAAGCCATCCTCGAACTGAACCGCCGTCTGGAACCCCACAAGGTAAAAGGCAATTTTCTGCCTTTTGCGCAGCTGATGGATCTGTTTGAAGAATACCCCGTCTTTGTGGGCGGGGCCCATCCCTTCCGGGCGGGGGGCCACATCCCCGAACTGCCCACCGACCAGCTCACCCGGCTGGATTTTCTGGACATGAACGGCAAGGATCTGGCCGAGGACCGTGCCCGCACCCAGCGCCTGACCACCGGACTGGGCAAGACCCTGGGACTGCCGGTGGTCAGCGGCAGCGACACCCACCAGGCCGTGCAGTACGGCTGCGTGCGCACCCGTTTTGCCGAAACGTTGACCACGGTGGAGGCTCTGAAACGGGCGGTAAACGGCGGAAACTATGAAATCAGCATTTCGGACAACGCCGCCCGCCAGGTGGCCACGGCGGCTCTGCTCAAGCGGTCTCTCAAGGAGATCCACGCCCTGGGCGGGGATTATGTCTCGGTGCTGCTGGGCAAAGAGCCGGCCTGGACTGCCCAATACGCGCCGGCTGTGGTATAATACAGGCAAATATCATCCTTGGGAGTGTCTCTATGCCGCTGCAATTTCCCCAAAGTCCCGAAAAACTGACCCCCGCCGAGCGTCGCCTGCTGGAATTTATCGAAAGCCACCGGGAAGAGTTTCTCTTCATGACCATCGGGCAGCTGTCGGCGGATCTGGGCGTTTCGGAAGCCACCATCTCCCGGTTCGCCCGCCATCTGGGCTGCCAGGATTTCAAACAGCTGAAAAACTGGGTGCTGGCCCAGAACCACCTGGAAGGGCCGGCGGGCAAGCTGGCCCGCACGGTGCTGGCTGACGGCGAGTTTGACCCCCGCCACTATCTGCAGCAGCAGCAGACCTGCCTGCAAAAGACCATGGAAGCCTTGGATATTGCCGCTTTTGGGGCGGCGCTGGAGGCGCTGCTTAGTGCCCGCCGGATCTTCATCCAGGCCAAAAGCGCCTCGGTCTCCATGGGGCAGCTGCTGTTCTTCCGGCTGCGGCGGCTGGGCCTGCCGGTGGAACTGCTTCCCGGCAGCGGTTCGGAGCTGCTGGAAGGGCTGGTCCAGGCGGGAAAAGGGGATCTGGTGGTGTTTTTCGGTTTCTCCAAGGTTTCGGCAGAAGGGCGGATGATCCTGCGCCGGCAGAAGGAAGCGGGCTACCGCACCCTCTGCTTTACCGGGCGGCTGCATCCTCCCGCTGAGGACCGGGCCGATCTGAACCTCTATGTCTACCGTGGTACCGAGAAGGAATATCACTCCATGACGGCGGCCGCGGCTTTGGTGGATACGCTGGTGGTGGCCGCCTCCCAGCGGCTGGGTGCCGACGGTGCCGCCCGCCTGAAGGAGCTGCACCGGATGAAGCAGGAATTCGGCAGATGAGATAGAAGACAGCCCCCCGGTTTGACCGGGGGGCTGATGGTATATAGGTTGGGCACAGAGGCGGCGCCCGGGTTCCTGCGGAGGGCTCGCCCTCACCGGGAAATGCAGTCCTGGGCCTGGGCGCGCCGGCACTGCAGCGCCTTTGCCAGCTGATCCGGGCAGGAAGTCCCTTTGTCCAGACACTGGATGCCATCCAGCCGCGCGATGGCCTCTTCCACGGACATGCCGGTCAGCACCCGGCTCAATGCCTGGGTAAATCCGGGACAGCCCCGCACAAATTCCACCGAACGGATGACCCCGTCCTGCACGTCCAGGTGAATTTCTTGGGAGCAGGTGCCGGTTGTTTTGTATACGAACGGGGAGCTCCTCTGTCGGCAGCAGCCCGGACAGGCACTGGATGACCCCGGTCAGCTGATCGAAAGTTATTTTGCACAGCATCCCGAGGCGGAAGAACTGGTCATCACCAACCTGAGTTCAGCCTGTTTTTCCCCCAAAGACATCGTTCTGGAACTGCAGCAGCCGATAACCTGAACATTGCCCTCTGGCTTGTGCCGGGGGGCTTTTTGTTGGGATTTTCCGCTTGACTTTCTCATTATAGGAACGGTTATGGTGGTGTACGGTGATGTTAATGCCATCCTGCCCATTGCCGTCATCGCCCTGGCACCGGGGCTGATGAGCGGCGAAAATCAGCCTTTGCCTGGGGCAGGATGCATCCCGGGCAGACCTCGCTGGCAGAGGCCGTACACAGGAAAGACATCAGAATTTTTGCCCAGCTCAGCCGAGACAGTACGGCAGCCGTCTCTGTGGTGACCGGACCTGGTTTCACCGGTAGGTACTGCAGGCAATGCGCCGGGAGGCGGGAAGAGGCCTGCCCGGTGGCGGTCCGGCTGGGCGGCTGTGGCTACCAGGAGGGCGGCAGTTACCCTAGAGGACTGCGTGGCAGCCTGCCGGATTCCGGAACAAAGCGGCGCCGATCTGATCGGCGTGGGGCGGGCCATCTTCCACAACCCTCATGGGGCAGATTGAGGATCTGACCAAGAGAATCTCAGAACCCGAACTGTCCGGCCGGATGCTTTTCTTCGCACAGCGGGCCTGTTATACTGTATTCAAAGCATAAGGAAGGGACTGAGGTGGCGTGAAACCGGGAACCGGCCAATATCCGCTGAAAATGTCTTTTGCCGCACGTTCTCCCTGCCGGTGACCTGGTATCGGCTGCGGAGGCCGTCATCATGCTGCCCACCATCCTCATCTATGTGATCTTCCAGCGGCACATCCTGGCCGGTGTTGCGGCGGGTGCCGTCAAAGAATGACCTGTTTCGGAGGAGATTTTCATGCTTGTCACATCCCCTGACCTTCGCTGGCTCACCGACCCCACCGTGTTCGCGGTGAACCGTCTGGATGCCCATTCCGACCACCTCTGCTGCCGCACAGCGGAGGAAGCCGCCGCCGGACGCAGCAGCCTGCGCCAATCTCTGGACGGCGAATGGCGGTTCGCCTACAGCCCCAACCCGGCCGCCCGCCCTGCCGATTTCTGGCGGGAGGACGCGGACCTTTCCGGCTTCGATACCATCCGGGTCCCCGGACATATCGAGCTCCAGGGCTACGGTCAGCTGCAGTACATCAATACCATGTACCCCTGGGACGGCCTGCGCGCCCTGCGCCCGCCGCAGATCGACTGGGACAACGCTCCTGTGGGCAGCTACGCCCGGGACTTCACCTTGGACGAAGGCCTGTGGGGCCAGCGGGTCTGCATCAGCTTCCAGGGGGTGGAGCAGGCCTTGTACCTGTGGTGCAACGGGCAGTTTGTGGGCTATGCCGAGGACAGCTTCACCCCCTCGGACTTTGAGCTGACGGATTGCCTCCGGGACGGCGTCAACCGCCTGTGCGTGGAAGTGCACAAGCGGTGCAGCGCCTCCTGGATCGAGGACCAGGACTTCTTCCGGTTCTCGGGCATTTTCCGTCCGGTGTTCCTCTATGCCAAACCCAAGGTACACCTGACCGACCTGTGGCTGGAGGCGGGCCTGGAACCGGACAACACCACCGGCACCCTGACGCCCCGGCTGAAACTGGAAGGGGAGACCGCGGGCGCCCGCGTGACCCTGCGCCTGACAGACAGCGAGGGCTGTGCCCTGTATGACGGTCCCGTCACCGGGGACACCCTGGAACTGCCGGGGATCCAGCCCTGGAGCCATGCCACCCCCACCCTGTACCGGGCGGAACTGACCCTGTACGATGCCGATGGCACCGTGCAGGAGGTGGTGCCTTACCGCATCGGATTCCGCCGGTTCGAGATGGTGAACGGCATCATGTGCCTGAACGGGGAGCGCATCGTCTTCAACGGGGTGAACCGGCACGAATGGAACGCCGAGAAAGGCCGCGCCATCGACCCGGCGGATATGTACGCCGCCATGGAGGTGTTCCGCCGCAACAACATCAACGCCGTGCGCACCTGCCATTACCCCGACCAGAGCCTGTGGTACGACCTGTGCGATGAAAACGGCATCTACATGATCGACGAAACCAACCTGGAAAGCCACGGCAGCTGGCAGAAGCTGGGCGCCGTGGAACCCAGCTGGAATGTTCCCGGCAGCCTGCCGGAGTGGAAGGACTGCGTGGTGGACCGGGCCCGCAGCATGTTTGAGCGGGACAAGAACCACGCCGCCGTGCTCATCTGGTCCTGCGCCGGTCTTTGAGGGTGTCGTTTTGTTACAGGGAAAAAGGCTGCTGTGCGATAAGGGAGTCCGCCCTTGCGGCATGGCCGCACGAACCGGGTACGCGGGCCGGAAACGACCTCCACGGGACGAGACCGGCCAAACAGAGCGGAACAGGAGACCAGAAATCCGAACACTTGCCTTTGTTCCGTTTCGGGCCGGAAATCAGGCACGGCCTTCCGGGGCTTCCGTGCCCCAGACTTCCAGCTGGGTCAGCGCCGGGAAGGGGCTGGGGTCATCGGCCTTTTCCAGATCGCACAGTTCCAGCCATTCCACCGTGCGGGGCGAAACGGAAAACCGCTGGGGTTCTGCCGTCTGGCTCAGGGTCAGGGTCTCCCGGCTTTCGTCGCTGAAGACCACCGCCGCACGGGTCCACCAGCTGTCATGGGGAAAGTCCGCCCGCAGGGTCAGACTCAGCTGACGAACCTCCACCGGCCGGCCGAAATCCAGCCGGAAACGGGCTCGGGGATCCCGGTTGATGCCCCAGCTCTGGTACGGCCAGGCACCGTGGGCGCTGTTCTCGTAGATCCCGTCAATGGCATTCCGTGCCGCAAAGACCGCCTCGCCCCGGGTCTCCACATTGGCTGTGGCGTGGGGGAAAAAGCCGTGTTCCCCGTGGCAGTCGTAGGGATTCAGGGCCAGATTCCGGCAGGCGGTGATCTCGTCCACCGTGGCGGTGCGGGCGCGGATCAGATGAGAGGAACCGGTAAAACTTTTGGGGGAATAGTTGACCCGGTTGTCTGCGGGGGGGGGGATGGGGAAATCCATGGCGGACCCCCTTATATACACAAGGGCGGGCGGCATGGAGTCCTCCAGCTGGATGACGCAGTACACGCCGGAAGCACCGCATTCCAGGGCGATCCAGTCTCCCGCCTGGTAGGGGGCGGTGTGCACCAGGGAGACCCGGGATCCGGCCGGACTGACGGCCAGGGTCTCTCCCCGGGCGTTGAGAACTTTCAGCTTGATCATGGCCATTTCTGTTTCCTCTTTTCTTTTGGGAAGGGGGCTGCAGGGGACATCGGTTCCGGTCCCTCACCGCTCCTGATACAAAAAATACGCAAAATCCGCATAGCTGTGTCGGGCGTCCATGTCCTGGGCGCAAAGTCCCACCATGGCGCCGGTGAAAGCACAGCGGCCCCGGCGGGTCTCCACATAGTCATCGCTCAGGTGGTCGGCGGGCTGGACGTCGCCCAGGGGCTGCCAGCCTTCGCCCGCATCATGGAAGAAACGGGCCTGGGCGTGGTCCACCTCCACTTTCAGTTTCACCACCGCCCCGGTCAGCGGGACAGCCTCGCTGCCGTAGGAAAAATCCTTGTAATCGCAGCGCAGGACCCGGAGGATCCTGGACCGGCGCACTTCATCCCAGGTCACATAGGCGTAGATCCAGTTGCAGGTATCGTAGAACAGCACCAGCCCCGCCATCTGCTGGAAACTTTCGGGGGAAAAGTCCAGTCTGGTTTCGGCGGTGAACCGGAAACTCTGCCAGCGTCGGGCAAACAGGGTCTGCCTGTGATGGCTGGAAAGGCTCTGCCCGCCGTACAGGCGCAGCCAACCGGGCCGGACCGTCAGGCTGTAGTCCTTTTCCGGGACCAGGGGGGTGCGCAGGGTCTTGAAGCTGGGCGGCAGGGGAGACGCCGGGGAAAAGTGTACGGCTTCGCTGTGGTCCCGCAGCTGTACCGCCTGTGCCGCCGCCCGGGGCATGGGCACTTCCAGGTCGGGGTGGCAGCTGCCGTTGATGAGCCGGGGCCAGCCGTCCACCCATTCGATTTTCTGCAGGGCGGTTTCCCGTCCCAGGGGGCAGCATCCCCGGCGGATCAGCGGGCGGGCGCAGATGTGGGTGATGTACCATTCCTCGCCGATCTGGATAAAGCAGGCGTGCCCGCTTTTCTGCAGGGGATTGTCGGGATCGTCCCGGGCGGTGAGCAGCGGAAAGAAGGGGGATTCCTCAAAGGGACCTTCCAGCGTGCGGGCCCGGGCCACGGTGGCCGCGTGCATGTAGCCGGTGCCGCCCGCCGCGCAGAGCAGATAATACCAGCCGTCCTTTTTCAGGATCTGGGGCCCTTCACAGACGCCCAGGGAGGTGCCCCGGTAAAAATGGGACCGCTTGCCCACCAGCCGGCGGGTCACGGGATCAAATTCCTGGATGACCGTGCCGGCAAAGCCGGGATTTTCCAGCCGCCAGTCGAACAGCATGTTCAAAAAATAATGCCGGCCGTCGTCATCGTGGAACAGGGACGGGTCAAAACCGCTGGCGGTGACCAGGGTGGGATCACTCCACGGCCCGGTGATGTCCGGCGCTGTGGTGACATAATTCAGGGTGTCCTTGAAGGCGGTGGCGCTTTTCACGTCGGTATAGACCAGCCAGAACAGCCCGTCCGCGTAGGAGAGGTGCGGGGCCCACAATCCGCCGGAATTGTAGTTGCCCAGCATCTCGCTGGGGACCATCTCCCGGCGGGCGATGGGGGCGGCGGCCCAGGACCAGTTCACCAGGTCCCGGGAATGGTAGATCTCGATACCGGGCCACCAGTCAAAGGTGGAGGTGGCAATGTAATAATCCTGCCCCACCCGCAGGGCGCTGGCGTCCGGGGCAAACCCCGGCAGGATGGGATTGTGTATCCGATTGGCCATGGTGCATCATTCCTCGTTTTTCAGCAGGACGGCCACGCCGTCAAAGTCTTGCAGACCGGTCAGGTACAGGGCCGGTCCGCTCTGGACCAGAATGCCCGGTCGGGCCAGGACTGCCATCACGGTGCCCCGCACCGGCAGTTCCAGCGTTCCCGGCGCCTGGGCGAAGGTGTGGACCACCGCCAGGGTGGTGCCGGCCCCCCGGCGGACCAGGCCCTGCCAGCCCCGGGGGGCACGGTAGCTGGGCACATCCCGGCCATAGCGCCGGGTCTCGCCCCGGTCAATGACGGGGGCGGCTTTCCGGTAAAAGCGGATGCCCTGTTCGATCACCGTCCACTGTTCGGCGCTCAGCGCATCCGGCTCCCCCGAAAGGCACAGCCGGCCCAGCAGGCCGCTGCACAGCTGGTAATACAGCTTCTGCAGCGGCTGGCCGGCCTTGACCACCGCCCAGATCTGGCTCTGGCGGGGCAGGATCATCCGGTGCATGTTGGCCGCAATGACAGGGATCTCATCACATTCGTGGGCGTCGGAAAAGCTGGCCATGCAGCCCAGCTCCAGAAAGGCGTGGCAGAGCCGGTGCCCGCCGGAGGCACAGATCTCCAGCACCAGATCGGGCAGTTCCCGGCGGATGCGGGCAAAAAAGGCGGTGCTGGCTTCGATCTGCCCGCGCAGGCCTTCCCCCAGACTTTCGGCGCCGTCGCAGCCCAGACCGATGGTCTCGTTGTAGTCCACCTTCAGGTAGTTCAGGCGGTTGTCCCGCAGAAAATCGATCACATGGCGGGCCAGATAGTCCTGTACTTCCGGCTTGCGCAGGTCCCAGAACCGCCGGTCACCCACCGTGATGGGGATGCCGTGGCGGTGGAGCAGCCAGTCGGTGCGCTGGAAGCAGTCCGGCTCATCCCGGCCGGCTATCTCGAACTCGAACCAGATGCCCGCCTTCATGCCGGCCTGGTGGATGGCATCCACCACCGGTCCCAGGCCGCG
Organism: Subdoligranulum sp. DSM 23681; assembly: GCF_057005535.1. Taxonomy (NCBI): domain Bacteria; kingdom Bacillati; phylum Bacillota; class Clostridia; order Eubacteriales; family Oscillospiraceae; genus Subdoligranulum; species Subdoligranulum sp. DSM 23681. The sequence goes on from NZ_CM168050.1 coordinate 2,217,225, forward strand.
GGGAAAACTTTTTTTGCTGACCTGCCAGCTGCCCAGGCGGCAGCCATAATCAAAGGGGCGGTCATCGTACCAGCCCGCGTCAATGACATAATACCCGATGCCCCGGCCGGCCAGGGACCGGACCTGCCGCAGGACGCTTTCCTCGGTGGGGCAGCCCCAGGTGGAGCAGAATTCGTTGAAGATCACCGGCAGTTCCCGCTCACAGTCGGGCAGGATGGCCTCGATGGCACGGCGGGTGTTTTCGGCCAGCGCCCGGGACGCCTGGTCCACGCCGCCCCGCACGGCGGTGAGAACGGCCTTGGGGGCGGTGAAGCTCTCTCCTGGCGCCAGGGTCTTGGACCAGGCACCGAATTCGGCATCCGCCAGCCCGCCGGACAGGGACAGACCGTTGTCTCTGCGGTACAGTTCCATCTGCCAGCTGCTGCCCTGGGTGGTGGCGGCCGCCCAGGTGATCTGCCGGACGGTGTCCTCCACCCCGCAGAAGGGGACATACCCCCGCACCGGCAGGCTGCCCACGCAGCCGAACCGCAGACTGTTGGCCGAACTGGGTTTCCAGCTCGGTTCCAGCTGCAGGTCCTCGGCCGGTTCGCTGACCAGCCGGCCTTCGGCGCTCCAGTGGGAGCGCATGCGGTGGATCACCAGGGTTTCGGGGTCCAGCCCCTGCCCGAAGGGGGAAAGACTGCCCAGGGTGAAGGAGGACAGCATTTCCAGGGTCAGGGGGACTGTGCCGGTGTTTTCAGCCGATACGGTCACCTCGGCGGCGGGGTTGTCCGCAAAGAGGGTCAGGGTATGGGTGTACCCCATCCCCCGGGGATCCTGCAGCCGGGTGGTGATGACGGTCCGGTCCGCCAGGGGCCGCACCGTCTGTCCCGCGTATTCCATGGCCAGGGTGGTGGGGCTGCTGCGCATGGTCTGCCCGCCGCTGAAAAAGGTGGGGGCATCGTCCTGGCGCAGCTTGGCCTGCACCAGGGGCTCGGCGGCGCAGTCGGTGCGGCAGATGCTGCTTTCCGTGCCGGCAGGCACCAGCAGTAGTTCCGCCGTGCCGGTCTCCCGCTCCCGGCGGTACACGGCGCACAGGCCGCCCAGGGCGGTCACGGACAGGATTTCACGGTTCATGCAATCACCTCATTTGTTGGTTGCCGGTCAGGTGGACCCCACCTCCCGGGGCCGGTCTTCACAGCCCTGCCGCAGAACAGCGGGCCGTCCGTCCGAATGAAGCAGGGAAAAGTGCAGCCCCTGTGTGACCAGTCCCCGCACATTCCGCAGATCCAGGTGGGTGGTCCGGCTCCAGTCGGGCCAGTAGTTCTCGCTTCCCGGCCCGTCGGGGGTGCACAGCCGGTCCGGCACTTCGGGGTATTCTTCCGGCAGGGTCCGGGGGTCCACCCCGCCGATGGCGGTGTAGCAAAAGTCCCGGATGGTCACATCCTCTATGGGATGCCGGACGTTGGCGTCAAAGCGGCAGCCTCCGAAGGCGGGACTGCCCATCACATCCCGGTCAAAACGGCGCTGGGTCAGGGCCATGGTCTCGTCATCCACCGCCGTAATGCCCGCAAAGTACAGGCGGGCGATCCGGCCGATGGGCGGCATGTGATCCAGTTCCAGGCTGCTGCCCAGATCATCCGGGCGGAACCGGTTGTTCAGTATGACGAAAAGGGGCCGCCGCACATTGTGCATGGCAATGTTGTGTACCATCACGTCGGTGATGGAGCCGCCCTCGCTGCACTCGATCTTGATGCCTTCCCGCCAGATGCTGCGCATGGTACAATTGCAGATGACCACGTTGGAGATGGGCCCGATGGATTTCAGCCCGATGCGGATGCCGGCGCAGACGGAGGTGAAGGAACAGTCCGAAATATGGACGTCCTCCATCGGCAGTCCGCTGGATTGCAGGCAGAGGTTGTCGTCGGTGCCCTGGATATGGCATCCGCGCACATAGACGTGGCGGCAGCCGTCAAAGTCCAGCCCGTCTCCATTATAGTTGGTATGGTTTTCGATGTACAGGTCCGCCGCGTGCAGGAACTCGCTGTCCAGGAAGGCGGTGGTCCAGGCGGCGGCATTGACCAGATGCAGCCCGGTGAGCCGGACATGCCGGCACCGCAGCATCCGCAGCATCATGGGCCGGCAGATATCCCCCGGGTTGGGAAACCGGGCGGCGTTTCCGTCAATGGTGCCGTCGCCGCACAGCCGGATGTGTTCCGCGTCCGCCGCAAACAGAAAACAGCGGTCCAGTTCCGGCTCGTTGCGGTAGCGGTTGTGATGGGTGTCACGGCCGTAATCGGCAATGTCCGGGCTGGCAAGCAGCACCGCCCCGGCCGCGATCTCCAGGGTCAGGTTGCTTTTCAGATAAAGGGTGCCGCAGCAGAACCGCCCGCCGGCCAGCAGGACGGTCCCGCCTTGGGCGGCGGCCGCGTCGATGGCCGCCTGCACCGCGGCGGTATCCCGGGTCACGCCGTCGGCGACGGCGCCGAAATCCCGGGGATCAAACACAAAAGACATGGATCCGTCCTCCCCTCCGGTCAAAGAGACTGCAGCAGCACCACCGCCCAGGGAGGCAGGGACAGCTCAGCCTGCAGGACGCCCCGGTCGTCCGCGCGGAGCACTGTGCGGCCGGTGGCCCCGGCGGCCTGACGCAGGGCACGGGTCTGGTCGGGGGTCAGGTTTTCCGGGGCCCCCATCTGCCGCCAGAGGGCAGCGGCATCGCCGTGGGCTTCATCCAGCTGTTCCACCAGCACGGTCTGGCAGGGACGCAGGCCCCGCAGGTCCAGTGTCAGCAGGGCGGGGGTGCCGTCGGCCAGCACGCGGGCGGCGGCCTCATGATCGGGAAAGGCACACATGGGCACGGCTTTGGGCTGGGCGTCGGAATAATTCCAGGCCATGGCCCGCAGCTGCTCGTCCTTGCGGGTGATGATGCAGTCTCCGGTCCGGTGCAGCAGGGTATCTCCCAGGCGGTGCATCATCCGGTAGACATGGTAGGCCGGCTTGGGGATGCCGTTGAAGTTGAACAGCCCGAACCCGCCGTGGAAGGGCAGATGCCCGCCGCCCAGCTCCTCAAAGATATCGGTGAAGGTCCAGTAGGAGAGACAGCGGATATTTTCGTTCACCGAAAGGGCCGCATCGGCTATATAGCAGGCAGCGGGCAGTTCATCGTGGGAGCAGTCCCGGCTGGAAGGGGAGGAGCTCCACTCGGTCAGACAGAGCTCGGCCCGGGGGTAAGCGCTGCGGGCCACCGCCTGCCGCAGCCACTCCACGTCCTCCTCCAGGCTGCGGCGCTTGCGGGTGCGCTTGCAGGTGTTGCCGTGCCCGTCCAGGGCCCAGTCGGTGGGGTAGGGATGGGCGGAAACAAAATCCACCGGCAGATGATGGGCGGCACAGTAGGCCAGGAACTCCTCGATCCAGACCCCGTGCCAGTCCAGGGCGTCCAGATCCTCCGCAAAGGCGGTCAGCTGCCGGGAAGTGTCCTCCACCTCGCCGTCAAAGCGGTCATCCGGCACAAAGTTGCTGGTGGCGGGACCGCCCACCCGCAGGGCGGGGTCCGCGGCCTTGACGGCCCGGGCGCTGACGGCATACAGAGCGAAATACTGGCTGCGGGTACCGTTCCAGAAAGCATTCAGGTCCGGTTCGTTCCAGATCTCAAAATACCAGCGGCGGACCTCCTCGGCGCCGTAGCGCGCCACCCAGTGGCGGCAGGCCGCGCCCACCAGATCCGCCCAGGCGTCCAGGTCGGCGGGCGGGTCCACCCGGCCCTGCCACCAGAACTGGGTGCGGGTGCCGCCGGCCAGCACGGCGGGGCAGAACCCGAATTCCACAAAGGGACGGACGCCCATGGCAAGCAGGGCGTCGAACAGACTGTCCACATACTGCCAGCTGTAGCGCAGGGCACCGCTCTCGTCCCGGTAGCAGACATGCATATCATCGGTGAGCAGCCCGTGAAACCGGACATACTCAAATCCGCATTCCCTGTGGGCACGGCACAGCTGGGCCTGCCAGTCCGCACGCAGACCTTCGCAGGCTCTGCCCGCGCCCACACAGACAGAATAATGGTGGGCAAAGGGCTGTCCGGCGGCACCCAGGTCCCCTTGCATGGCAATCACTTTCACAGGTATGGATCCCGCCTCCTTACCAAAGAAAAATGCCCTGTCCGGTCAGTTTCAGCAGCGCTTCCAGGAAATAGTAATCACCGTAGGTGAAGTTGACGTTGTGTTCCCGACCGTGGTAGTCGGCGGAGCAGTTGCACAGAAATCCGTCCCGGCCTTCGTCCCAGTCGGCGGTGTCGTCCAGCCGGTGCAGCATCCTCAGGGCGGGGGACAGGTAGACTTCCTGCTTTTCCGGCACCAGGTCCGCCAGTTCCAGCAGCCCGCAGGCAGCCACGGCGGCGGCAATGTCGTCGTACCAGCGGGGCTCTTCCGGCTGGCAGAAATCCACCGGAATGGCCCCGTCGGCGGGGATGTGGGCGATGAAATAGGCGGCGATCTTTTCCGCCATGGCCAGATACCGCACCGCACCGGTGTGTTTGTAGCTCATCACAAATCCGTACAGCCCCCAGGCCTGCCCCCGGGTCCAGCTGGAACCCTGGGCATAGCCCTGCCCGCCGTAATCCCGCACAAAGGAGCCGGTCTCGGGATCAAATTCCACAATGTGCCGCACGCTGCCGTCGGCCCGCACAAAGTTGGCGGCCACCGTGTCGGCGTGGGTCATGGCGATCTTCCGGAAGCGGGGGTCGCCGGTCTCCTCACTGGCCCAGTACAGCAGGGGAATGTTGAACATGCAGTCGATGATGGCCCAGCCCCGGGTATCCGCTTCCGAGCCGGGAATGTCGTTCCAGGCCCGGATAAACCCGGCGGGATTGAACCGTCCGGCCAGCAGGCTGGCGGCATGCAGGCCCCGGCGGCGGGCATCTCCGTCTGCGGTCAGGCGGTAATCGGCCACCGCGCTGGGCAGCCACATGAACCCCACGTCGTGGTGCAGCCCGCAGTAACTCCGAAAGCAGTCGTCCAGCCGCCGTTCGGTATAGCGCGCCACTTCCTTATAGGCTTCGTCCCCGGTCATCCGGTAGGCCTGCCAGAGCATGCCGGCCCAGAAGCCGTTGGTCCACCAGCACAGGCCGTCGTCCGGGGTGTAGGTACCGCCGTCCGCCTTGTTGTTGTGTACGCCGTCCACGGCACGGCTGGGGATTTTTTCGGCGCTGCGCACCCGCACGGCGCGCAGCTTGTGTTCAAACCGGCGGGCGGCGTCCTGCGCCCAGGCGGCTTCGGTCTTGTGGGAAAGCAGCATAGGAAGAATCTCCTTTTCTGTAAAATAAGGGAGTGTCCGGTACTTTTGTTGTCTCTATCTTATCATTTGGCCACGGCGGAAAAAAAGGCGGAAATTTAAGGGCAAAGTGGGATTTTTGCAGGCTTTGGCGGCGGAAAAAATCCTTTTGGCCTGCTGGTCCGGCAAGATGGTGAAGACAGGAGAAAATCTTTTGTGCATGTTGACGGCTGTCAGACAAAATGTGGGCTTTTTTTAGTGAAACAAGTTAAATTCACCCACGTTGGTCTAAAAAAAGCGCCTGTTTCTTTGGCCGACAATCCGGTACAATAATCACAACGAAAGGGGCACGGCCCCGAAGAGAACGCACAAATCCAACGAAAAGGAGAACACCATGAAAAAAGCATTGTCCGTTTTGATGGCGGCCGGAATGACAGCTGCCATGCTGGCCGGATGCGGCGGCACGGCGCCTTCCTCCGAGAGCACCGCAAGCACCGAGAGCAGCACCGCGGAAGCGGCCGCTGCCGAGAGCATTGTCACCGAACCCACCGAGATGACCTTCGTCTTTGCGGACGGCGACGACGCCTTCAAGACCCAGATGAACAAGATCGTGGATGGCTTCAATGAGAAGTATCCCGACATCACCATCACCATCCAGCCCGGTGACGGCGGCTCCTACAGCGAGTTCCTGAAGACCAAGGACAGCGTGGGCGAGTTCCCCGACATGATGGAAATGCGCGACACCGCCATGTATGTCCGCGCCGGCAAGCTGGCCCCCCTGAGCGACGAAGTGGCGTCCCTGTTCAGCTCCAATGTGGACTTTGACGGCGTGACCTACACCGCGCCCTTCTCCGGTGCCAACACCATGGGCATGATGTACAACAAGCAGTATTTCGCCGACAACGGCCTGGAGATCCCCACCACCTGGGACGAGTTCATCACCCTGTGCCAGACCATCCAGGACAAGGGCGACATGGCCCCGCTGGTCGTGGGCGGCAGCGATGTGTGGCATATCGGCTTCCTGTATGACCTGTGCTACGCCAACGACGTGCTGGAGACCGACCCCGACTTCATCGAAGAGTGCTACACCGGCGAAAAGAACTTCTCCGACCCCAACTACCAGCAGGCGCTGACCGATCTGAGCCAGCTGCTGGGCTTTGCGCAGGAAGGCTGGGCCTCCACCCCCGACGCCCAGATCACCACCTTCTTCGTCAATGACATGGCTGCCATGATGTTCTCCGGAACCCATATGTTCAGCCAGATCACCGACGCCGACCCTGAGTTCGAGTTTGGCTGGTTCGCGGTTCCCGACCGTGAGGGCAAGGTTTCCCTGCTGGGCGGCGGCACCGCCGGCGGCTGGGCCCTGAGCGCCGAAGCGGCCAAGGATCCCAACAAGCAGGCTGCCTTTGATGCCTTCTGCCAGTACTTCTTCAGCGATGAAGTGTACGGCGAGTACTGCGAGGTCATGGCTGCCATCCCCACCACCGCCACCATGCCCACCATGGACGTGAGCGAGCAGTTCCAGGATGTTCTGGACGCCCTGGAAAGCGCTGACTACCTGCACCTGATGTGGAACCAGGAGATCGGCAACAAGGAGCTGCCTCCCGACTTCCGCAACTTCGCCTACAAGACCTGCATCGAGATCGCCCAGGGCACCCGCGATGTCAACTCTGCCTCGGAAGAGCTGCAGAAGACCTGGGACGTTGCCCTGCAGAGCTTTAACCCCACCACCGGTCTGGGCGTAGCGTAAAAGCGTCAGACAAAAGGGGCGCGTTTCCCCGCCGGGATGCGCGCCCCCTTTCTTTTGACAAGATCGCCACACGAAAACGGAGGTTTCCCGACCATGCTGTCAAAAAAGAAGAAATTTGATAAAACGGCGTTCCTGTTCATTGCGCCCGCCTTCGTGCTGTTCACGCTGTTTATCACCGTGCCGACCATTTCCAGCTTTTATTACAGCTTTACTTCCTGGGACGGCATCAACCCGAACATTACCTTCATCGGGTTGGCCAACTACAAAGAGATTTTCACCAGTGCCCGTTTCGGCAATGCTCTGAAGAATACCGCCCTGCTGACTGTGGTGATCTCCATCTGTGAAAACGTGGTGGCGCTGGCCCTGGCCCTGCTGGTGGACAACGTCTGCCGTGCCAAAAATCTTTTCCGGGCCATCTTCTATCTGCCGGTCATCCTGTCTGGCATCGTCTCCGGCTTTATCTGGAAGATCATGTACAGCTACAACTTCGGACCCATCAACAAGGTCCTGGACGTGCTGGGCCTGGAAGCCCTCAAGCAGGACTGGCTGGGCAATGCGGACATCGCCATCTGGGCCGTGGCTGTGGTCATGATCTGGAAGGGCGCCGGCTACTACATGATCATCTACCTGGCCGCGCTGCAGGGGGTTCCCCAGGATGTGCAGGAGGCCGCCACCATCGACGGTGCTTCCGCGGTGCAGCGGTTCCGCTACATCACCCTGCCCCTGATCTCCGGCTCCTTCACCATCTGCTTCACCCTGTCCCTGATCAACGGCCTGAAGGTCTTTGACCAGATCGCCGTCATGACCGATGGCGGCCCCGGATTCGCCACCGAGACCATTGTCTATCTGCTGTACAAGTCCGGCTTCGGCGAAGGCCGCCAGGGATACGGCACGGCCGTGGGCGTGGTGCTGCTCTTCATCATCCTGGTGCTCAACAGCATCCAGTCCACCATTCTTCGCAAACGGGAGGTGCAGCTGTAATGGCAACCAAAACCGCACAGGTCACCGAGACCACGCCCCTGAACAAGCAGAAATTCAAGGCATCCACCGTTGTCACCTTCGTTGTCACGGCAGTTCTGGCCTTCCTCTTTGTCTATCCCATCTACTTTGCGGTGATCTCCGCCTTCAAAAGCAACGGCGATATCCTGAAATCGCCCCTGTCTTTTCCCACCGAGCTGTACCTGAAAAACTTCCAGGATCTGTTCGCCAAGACGGATTTCTTCACCGCCATCTGGCACACGGTGTTCCTGACCGTGGTCAGTGAGATCCTCATCGTCCTCATCGTGCCGCTGGCCGCCTACGCCATCGAGCGTCACAGAAGCCGCAGCACCAAGTTCATCTACCTCTACTTCACCGCCGGCATGATGGTGCCCTTCCATCTGTACATGTTCCCCCTGTTCAAGGAGATGAAGGTCTTCCACATCTACGGTACCCTGTGGGGCCCCATCATCTGCTACATCTCCGGGTCGGTGGCCTTCGGCACCCTGCTGTACACCAGCTTCCTGAAAGGCGTGCCCCTGGAAATCGAGGAAGCCGCCAAGATCGACGGCTGCACCGAGTTCATGGCCTTCTGGCGTGTGGTGTTCCCGCTGCTGGGCCCCTGCACCGCCTCCCTGATCGTGCTCAACGGTCTGGGAATCTGGAACGACTTCCTCATGCCTTACCTGGCACTGCCCTCCGATCAGGCCAAGACCATCACGGTGGCGGTCTACTCCTTCGTGGGTCAGTACACCGCCCGCTGGGACATCGTGTTTGCCGGTACGCTGATCTCGCTGGTACCTGCGCTGATCATCTATGTCTGCCTGCAGAAATACTTTGTCAAAGGCATCATGTCCGGCGCGGCCAAAGGGTGAAAAAAAGGCTCTGTTATGGTATGATTGGGTGCGGGCAGATGCCCGCACCCAATTTTGGATTTTTGGAGTGAACGCATCATGGAAAAAGCACGCCGCCCGCTCCGGGTCAGTCTGTTTGCAAAATTCACCATCGTCACCATCCTGCTGGGCATCCTGCCCATCGTACTGCTGACCACCGTGATGCAGCGCCAGATGCTCACCGAGTACCGGGACAGCCTGGAAACGGTCTATGAGGACGCCATCGCCTATTCGGCCTATTCCATCCGGGCCCGGCTGGACAGCTACACCGACCTGTCCAAGTTCTGCTACTACTACAACTATTCCTCCCAGGGGGACTTTTCCTATGATTACAACAACTACGACAACCTGCACAAGATCCTGACGGGAGAGTATTTCACGGACAGTGCGGATGTGGCCGCGTCCATCCGGTGGGAGATGGGGCTGTTCCTGAATTATCTGAACAAGACCGATCCCAGCATCGAGGCCACCCATTTCGTCTACGCCCCCGCAGGGCAGACCCCCGTGTGCTACCACAAGGGCAACTACAACAACTCCAACTTTGATGACGCCCTTTTCCTGGAGATGATCGGCTACAGCCGTCTGGACACCACCAGCCGCAAAATGCTGCTGATCCCCACCCACGAGCTGGACTATGTGGGGTTCCGCGGGTCCCGCACCCAGTATGTGCTCACGGTGGGACGCAACTATTACGACATCACCGGCACCGTGGGCAACGAAAAATACCTGGGCACCCTGTTCATCGATCTGAGCACCGACGCCTTCGACCAGCTGTTTGATACCCTGAACCTGACCGACGGCGGCACCGTCTATGTGACCGACGCCGCCGGACACTGCTACTTTTCCTCCGACGAAACACTGGTGGGGCAGACCCTGGACACTTCAGTAGAGCCTTCCCACGGGCAGATGTGCCTGCAGCAGGAGATCCCGGAATACGGCCTGACGGTCTGGTGCACCCAGAGCCGCCTGCCCATCGAAGCCCAGATCCGGGCCATGCAGCAGATCATCACCGTGGTGGCCGCCCTGTCCCTGGCCTGCCTGCTGCTGGGGGCCATGTTCTTCTCCCGTCGTCTGACCCAGCCGCTGCGCAACATTATCCAGCATATGGGCGAGGTGGAAAGCGGCAACTTCTCCGGCCGCATCCCGGTGACCTCCAACGATGAACTGGGCTATCTGACCCAGCGGTTCAACCGGATGAGCGCCGAGCTGGACACCTATACCAAGCAGGTCTATGTGGCCAAGATCAAACAGACCGAAGCCGAGCTCAACGCCCTGAAAAGCCAGATCTACCCCCATTTCCTGTACAACACCCTGGAAGTCATCCGCATGACCGCCGTCAGCCGGCAGGACAACATGGTGGCGGAGATGGTGGAGGCCCTGTCCGATCAGATACGGTATGTGATCGGCACCGTCAATGACCTGGTGCCCCTGCGCAGGGAGATCGACATCCTGACCAAGTATGTGTATCTGCTCAACTGCCGCTTCAACAACAAGGTGGTCTTTTCCTGCAGCTGCGGCCATCTGGTGGACTGCCTGATCCCCAAACTGATCCTGCAGCCCATTGTGGAAAACGCCTTCATCCACGGCATCAAGCCCATGGAAGGCCAGGGGCATATCCAGCTGGCGGCGGAACGGGTGGAGGACAAGATCGTGCTCACCGTCATGGACAACGGGGTGGGCATGACCGAGGAGGCGGTGAACCGCATCTATGCCCTGCTGGACAGCGACCAGCCGGGGGAGAAGAAGGATTATGAGTGGGGCAGCATCGGGCTGAAAAATGTCCATGACCGGCTGCGCTACCTGTACGGGACTGAATACGGCATCTCCCTGTTCAGCACCCCCGGGGTAGGCACGGTCATCCATGTGACCATCCCGGGCAACCTGAAGAGCCGGGAAGACAAGGAGGAAAATACGCATGCTGACCATGCTGATCGCGGATGACGAACCGGTCATCATCAACGGCCTGAAAATGCTGATCGACTGGTCCCAGCTGGGCATCGAGATCTGCTGCACCTGTGAAAACGGCAGCAATGCTTTGAGTGAGATCCTGGCCCGGAAACCGGACCTGGCCCTGCTGGATATCTCCATGCCCGGAATGATCGGCATCGAGATCCTGAAAGCGCTGTATGCGGTGCAGTCAAAGACAAAGGTCATCTTCATCAGCGGGTTCCAGGACTTTTCCTATGCCCACGACGCCCTGAGCTACGGGGCCGTGGAATATCTGCTCAAACCCGTCAAGAAGGACGAACTGCTCCGCGCCGTGCAGAAATGCCTGCCGGTCTCGGTGGACTATGAGGAGCCGGACGGCCCCTCCACCGGCAACGGACTGCAGGAAGCCTTCAGTCGGGCGGCGGCCCTCTCGCCGTCCCGGTATCTGCTGGTGGTGGTGCAGCCCCTGGGGCTGACCGGGCGCAACCAGATGGAGATGCAGCTGATCAAGTTCTCCTTCTTCGGCCAGCTGGACACCCTGTGCCAGCAGGAAAAACGGGGATTTGCCTTCCAGAAAGGGCAGAACTATTTCCTGCTCCTGACCGATATGACCGAACAGCAGGCGGACGACTGGCTCCATGAGGTGCAGAAAAAGCTGTCCCAGCGCAGCGGGTGTTCGGTGGGGTTTGTGTACAGTCCCGCCACAACGGAGATGAATCTGGTCCCCACCTATACCCGTCCCTGCCGGGATGTGTGCCAGCGCTATTTCTACTTTGAAGGCTGGCTGCCGGATACGGTGCTGGCCATGGACCGGTCGCCCTTTGCGGGGCGGCAGGCCACGCCCGCCCAGCTCCATGCCCTGCAGGAGGAGATCGCCTCCACCTTCATGGAGCAGGACCGGGACGCCTGCAGCGCGGCGGTGGACCGGTACCTGGATGCGGTGGCCTGCGCCGCGGACGGCCGTGCCGATACCGCCATGTACCATCTTCTGGTCTGCCGCCGCATGATCCAGGACCGGCTGGAAAAAACCGGCGTACGCTGTGCGGGGGGCAGCAATGAACTGATGGATGCGGCCCGGGAAGCCCCCGACTACCGCGCCGTGACCCGGCTGTTCCGGCAGGCTCTGGACGAACTGTACGAAAAGATGGCCGGTCAGGTGCGGAAGAACGAACACAAGGACATCCGCCGGGTCATGGACTACATCTCCGAACACTACCGGGAAAACCTGACCCTGGATGTCCTGGCCAAGCACATTCATATGAATTCCTTTTACTTCAGCAGCTACTTCAAAAAGCAGGTGGGGCAGAACTTCAAGGATTATCTGAACCGCGTGCGGATGGAACACGCCATGGAACTGCTGCTCAGTACGGACAAACGCAGCTACGAGATCGCCGACGAGGTGGGATTCCGGGATTACCGCTATTTCAACGAGGTGTTCAGCCGGTATTACGGCAAGACGCCCGCGGCATACCGCAAGGAGTTCCTGGCCGGCAAAGGGGAGGCGCATGAAAATGAATGAACGGGACGTCTGGGCCGGCCGCATGCTGGCCCTTCTGGAACCCCTGAGATCCCGGCTGACACCCGCCGGTTCCGGCTTTGATCTGGGGGCCACCGCCGCCCACTATGAGACCGCCACCATACCGATGGAGGCGTTCAGCCGTCCCCTGTGGGGGCTGGTACCCTTCTGGGCGGGGGGAGGCCGTGCTCCCGAATGGGAGGCGCTCTGCCGCCGGGGTCTGGCAGCCGGGACCGACCCGCAAAACCCCGGCTATTGGGGCCCCTGCCGGGATCTGGACCAGAAATTTGTGGAGATGGCCGCCATCGCCTACGGCCTGCTGCTGACCCCCGGGGTCCTGTGGGACCCGCTGGCGGAGGAAGAAAAAGACCGTCTGGCCGCGTGGCTGAACCAGATCAACCGGTATGAATGCAGCCAGAGCAACTGGCAGTTTTTCTGCATCCTGGTGAACTGCGCCCTGAAAAAACGGGGCCGTCCCTACAGTGCCGAGCGCCTGGAACTGGGGCTGCAGCGCATCGACAGCTATTATGCGGAGGGCGGCTGGTACCGGGACGGCAAAAATGGGCAGAAGGATTACTACAACGGCTTTGCCATCCTGTTTTATTCCCTGCTGTACACCGCCGTCATGCAGGAGGAGGACCCCGTGCGGTGCAGCCGCTTCCGGCAGCGGGCCGAAGAATTTGCCCGGAGTTTTGTGTACTGGTTCGGGGAAGACGGCCCTGCCGTGGCCTACGGCCGGTCCCAGACCTACCGCTTTGCCCAGTGTGCCTTTTTCTCCCTGTGCATCGGCCTGGAAATCCCCGTTCTGCCCCTTGCCGTGCTCAAGGGCCTGGTGGTCCGCCACCTGGACTGGTGGGGCCAGAGGCCCATCCGGGACAACGGGGGCGTGCTGAGCATCGGCTACGGGTATCCCAACCTGATGATGTCGGAAAACTACAACGCCCCCGGGTCCCCCTACTGGTGCATGAAGGCTTTCGCTTTTCTGATGCTGCCAAAGGACCATCCCTTCTGGACCGTCACACCGGCGCCCATGCCGGCGCTGGAATCCGCAAAACCGCTGCCCCAGGCGGATGTCCTGGCCCAGCGCGTGCAGGGCGCAGCGGTGATCTATCCGGCCGGACTGCGGATCGGACATGCCTTTCCCCAGATGGAGGAAAAGTATGCCAAGTTCTGCTACAGTTCCCGGTATTCCTTCTGCATTGCCCGGTCCCAGCGCACACTGGAGGAGGCGGCCCCCGATTCCACCCTTTGTTTCCGGTATCTCGGCCAGATCTTTGTCCGGGGCAACGGCGGTGACTGGACCCTGACCGGGAACGGGATCCGCTGGCAGTGGTCTGCGCTGCCCGGGGTGGAGGTGGTGACCGAGATCACCCTGCTGGCCGACGGCCATCTGCGCCGGCACACCGTCACCGCCGCCTTTCCCTGTGAGGCCTTTGATGCGGGATTTGCGCTGCCCGCCGATGTGCCCGGTGCCCTGGCGGAAACGGACGGCCCCGCCGCCCGCGCGGCATACCCCGGCGGATTCTGTGCGGTGTCCTCGCTGTCCGGCGGTACGCCGGCGGTGCTGGAGCCCGTCCCCAACACCAGCCTGGTATTTCCCAAATGCCAGATCCCCCTGGTGCGGTATGACATCCGCCCCGGGACCACGGTGCTGGAAACACGGGTGCAGTTTGCCTGAAAGGCCGGCCCCCGCACGCAGCCCTGCCGGTTGACACCGCCGGAAGGGGCGGGGTAAGGTGAACAAAGAAAAAAGTGGAGAGCAGATGAATGGATCGGCCCCTCTCGGTCGTATTCCAGGTGAAAGAGGCCTCAGGGCCGCAACGGGCGGTATGCCCACAGAATCACGGGAGGGGATCCAGATGAAAAAAGCAATGGTAACGGGTCTGGCGGCGCTGGTTTTCGGCGTCTGCGCAACGGGCGCACTGGCAGCCGGCCATCACGGCGGCTATGGCATCAGCGGCATCACGGCGGTGCAGAGCGTCTGCCGGACGGATGCGGACGGAAACACCGTATGCGGCGATCATACCTGCCGCCGGGATACGGACGGGGACGGCCTGTGCGATATCTGCGCGGAGGCGGTGACCTGCTGGAACGATGCAGACGGTGACGGGGTGTGTGATGTGTGCGGAGCGGCCTGCGGCAGCATGGCCGGCGGGCACCACGGCCGGGGTCATGGCCATTGCGGCGGATAAAAGGCAGGCAGCGGGCAGGGGATTGGCATGCGGAGCGAACAAGAGGTGAACAGAGTCATTGAACGATACGCCGACACAGTGCGGCGCATCTGTTTCGTGCACCTCAAAAACCGGGCCGATACGGAGGATATCTTCCAGACGGTCTTTGTGAAGTATCTGCTCCACGGCGAACCCTTTGCGTCGGAAGAACACGAGCGGGCCTGGATCATCCGGGTGACCCTCAATGCCTGCAAGGACCTGCTCAAGAGCTTCTTCCGCAGCCGGACGGTACCGCTGGAAGAACTGACGGACCGGGCCATGCCCGCAGAGACGGAGCAGCGGGAGGTTCTGCAGGCCGTCCTTGCCCTGCCGGTGCCTTACCGGGATGTGATCTACCTGCACTATTACGAGGGCTATACCGCCCCCGAAATTGCCGGCATCCTGGGCAAAAACGTCAACACGGTCTATACCCGGCTGACCCGCGCCCGCGGGCTGCTGCGGCAGGCCCTGGGAGGTGAGGATGATGCGTGAACAGCTGCGGGAAGCCCTGGACGGCATCCGTGCCGAGCCGGAACTGAAGGCGGCTGCCCGGGCGGCGGTGGCACGGCGGGCGGGACGCAGGGCGCCCCGGCTGCGGCCGCTGCGTCTGGCCCTGGCTGCGGCGGCCTGTGCCGTGGCGGTGCTGGGGGGACAGTGGCTCTACTTTACCCCCACCGCCCATATCAGCATCGACATCAACCCCTCGCTGGAACTGGGGGTCAACCGGTTTGACCGGGTGGTGTCGGTGCAGGGCTGGAACGAGGACGGCACCGCCCTGGCCGGGGAGGTGTCGGTGGAAAATCTGCCCTACACCGAGGCTGTGCAGACCATCCTCTCCACCGACACGGTGCAGACCCTGCTGGCCGACGACGCGGTGGTAGAGATCGGGGTCATCGGGGAGGATGAGACCCACTGTGCCCGGATGCTGGCGGATGTGGAGGCCTGTACCGACGAGACCAACACCCACTGCTACCAGGCCGACACCCATGAGGTGGAGAAGGCCCACGATTGCGGGCTGTCCTACGGCAAGTACAGCGCCTACCGGGAACTGGCGGCGCTGGACCCCACCGTCACCCCGGAAGAGGTGCAGCAGATGACCATGCGGCAGATCCGGGACCGGATCGCGGCACTTTCGGGCACGGCATCCCCGGAGACCGCCGCGCCGGCTGCCTCCGGAGGCGCATGGGGTTCCGCCGACTGTGAGGCGGCGCAGAACCAGGAAACGGAAAAAGGGCATCACGGGGAAGGCCACCACGGCGGCGACTGACCCGGCTCACTATCCTGAAAAACCGGACGGCCACGGGAGCGTTCCCTGGTCGTCCGGTTTTTTACGGTTTTCTTTTTTCGGCCTGTCGCCTGCGGTAGGCGGCGGGGGTGAGGTTCAGGTGCTTCTGAAAGACCTTGATGAAATAGCTGCTGTCGCTGAAGCCGCAGCGGGCGGCCACCTCCTGAACAGGGACGGCGTCGTCCTGCAACAGCTTTTGTGCGGCGTTCAGGCGGCACTGCAGCAGGTAGTGCATGGGGGATTGCCGGTAGTATTTCTGGAAGCAGCGCCCGGCCTCGCTGCGGCTGATGCCGGCGGCGGCCGCCACCTGCTCCAGGGTGAGAGGCTCGGCGTAATGGCAGCGGATAAAGCGCACCATCTGCTGCATCCGGATCTGGGTGCGGTGACCGGAACGGCGGGCGGGGGTGCGGCCCAGTTCTTCCCGGCGCAGGTACAGCAGGGTGAACAGCTGCAGCAGCCGCTGCTGGACGACCAGCTCCGGGCAGGGGGAACTTTCCGGTCGGACGGCGGGGCAGGCAGGGCAGGGCGGCAGGATGCTGGGCTGGCCGCACAGCAGGCCGTAGACCTCGAACAGGGCCCGGGATGCCTCGGCCTGCCAGGGAACCAGCGGGGAGAGGATCACATGGGAAATCGCCGGCCCGCTCAGCAGCGGACGCAGGTATTTCTGGAACACTGTGCCGGTCAGCGGGGCCAGTACCTCCTCCGAAAAGACGATGTTGGGGCACAGACAGGGACGGCCGGGGGCGCTCAGGCGGTAGCTGTGCAGCTGCCCGCCGCCCACCACCACGGATTCCCCCGCCCGCAGCAGCCGCTGCTCATCCCCGATCTGGAGCCACACATCCTGTCCCGTGGCGGAGAAAACCTCGTACCCGAAATGCCAGTGCAGGGGCACCTGGCCGTCCGGCCACTGGTTCAGGTCGTCCACATAATACTGGATGGGGAAAAAGGCATCCGCGAAGGAAACGGATTCCTGCAGCTGATGATCCAAAAGCAGGCTGAGCATTCCCGCAGTACACCTCCTGACTGTTTTGGGTAAATTCTACCATAAATGGCGGAGATATGCCATAGATGGCCCCAAAAGACTGTGATAAGATTGTATCCGGCATCGCCGGACAAAGCACCGGCAACACACAACGAAAGGCGGTTTTCGGTATGGCAACGGTCTTGTTGCTGGTCATCTATATTGCGTTTATCGGCCTGGGAATCCCTGATTCCCTCTTCGGGGCGGCATGGCCGGCTATTTATGCGGAGCTGGGTCTGCCCCTGGCCAGCGGCACGGTCATCAGTGTCACCGTCTGCTGCGGCACCATCCTGTCCAGCCTGCTCAGTGCCCGGGTCATTGCCCGGTTCGACACCGGCTGGGTGGCGGCGTTCAGCACCGCCCTGACCGCCCTGGCGCTGCTGGGCTATTCCTTTTCCCACAACCTGGGGTTCCTGTGCCTCTTTGCCCTGCCTCTGGGGCTGGGGGCCGGGGCCATTGATATCGCCCTGAACAACTATGTGGCGCTGCACTACTCGGCGGCCCATATGAACTTCCTGCACTGCTTTTACGGGGTGGGGGTGTCCATCAGCCCGTATGTGCTGGCGGTGGTGATCCAGTCCAGCGGCAGCTGGCGGGGCGGTTACCGCACCGCGTGTGTCATGCAGCTGGCCATTGCCCTTCTGCTGGTGGTCACCCTGCCTTTGTGGAACCGGGCCCACGGTCCGGCCGGGGCAGCGGAGGAGGAATCCCCGCAGCGGGTCCTCTCCTTCCGGCAGACTCTCCGCATTCCCGGTGTGGGAGGCATGTGCCTGCTCTTCCTCACCTCCTGCGGCATTGAGTATACCTGCGGCAACTGGGGCAGCACCTTCCTGGTGGAGACCCGGCAGATGTCGGTGGACCAGGCTGCCCGGATGATCGTTTTCTATTACATCGGCATTGCGGTGGGCCGGTTCCTTTCCGGGCTGCTGTCGGTGCGCCTGGGCAGCTGGAAGATCATTGCCCTGGGGCAGGGGACCCTGGGGGTGGCGGTGGTGCTTCTGCTGCTTCCCGCTCCGGCTGCCGTGGCAGGGCTGGGACTGTTCCTGGTGGGGCTGGGCAACGGCCCCATGTTCCCCAACTTCAACTACCTGACCCCCCTCAACTTCGGGCGGGATGTCTCCCAGAGCGTCATGGGCACCCAGATGGCAGCCTCCTATGTGGGCATTATGGTGGTGCCGGCGGTGTTCGGCCTGCTGGGCCAGCAGCTTGGCACCGGCCTGTTCCCCGCTTACCTGCTCCTGTTCTATCTGGTCATGGCGGCCGCCACCCGGGTGGTCAAAACCCGCCTGCATCCCGCGATCTGAAAAAACGCCTGCCGCATGGTTTGCGGCAGGCGTTTTTGGTTACAGGGTGTCCTCCCCGGTGCGCAGCAGATGAAAGCGGTTCTTGTGGAAGGTCAGAATTCCTTCCTTCTGCATGTGGCCCAGTTCCTTGGAAAGGGCGCTGCGCTCCACGTTCAGATAATCGGCCATCTGCTGGCGGTTGAAGGGAATGGTGAACTCCATGCTTCCCCGGCGCACCGCCTCGGCGGAAAGATAGGTCATCACCCGGGTACGGATGCTCTTGGAGGTAATGCAGACCATCCGGGTGGACCAGGCCAGGTTTTTCTGAGTGGACAGCACCAGCAGGTTCTGCAGCAGTTTGGGGTACCAGGATTTGCCGTAGTTGCCGGGGGTCAGCAGTACCCCCAGGTCCACGAACAGCACCCGGCTGTCCCGGGCGGCGGTCACATCCACCATCAGGGGCTCGTTGCAGAAGGCATAGGTCTCCGCAAAGGACTGCCCCACCCCGATGCTGTGCAGGATCAGCCGGGTGCCCCACACGTCCATGTTCTCAATGTGGATCTCCCCGTCCAGCAGAATGCCGAACTCCCGGGTCCGGTCCCCGGTTTGAAAGAGCACCGCCCCTTTTTTGTACTCCGCCTGACGCACGCATCTGCCGGATACCAGGTCCCGGTATTCCGCCTCATCGATATTGCGAAAGATCGGCGGCTGTTTTTCGGTCACCGGAACTCCCTCCTTTTTCCGTGGTTATAACCACATACTTTTTCTGTCATTATAGTATACTGGGATCCGTAAGGCAAGGATGCCCCGGCGGGAGCCTTTCAACACTCCGGTGGAAAATCTTCGCCTCCGGTTCCGCGCATAAAGCGGAACAAACCGAAAACCCTAAGACAAGCGGCAACATCGGGAGGTCCCATCCATGAAGATGAAAAATATCAGCCAGGCCGAAGTCCTGGTGCTCAAAGACCAGATCGCCTACCAGGAAGGCCAGGTGGTCAGCAAGACCCTGGCCCAGAACCAAGCCCTGAGCATCACCCTGTTTTCCTTCGCCAAAGGGGAGGAAATCAGCACCCATGCCTCCGGCGGGGACGCTTTTGTCACCTGCCTGGACGGGGTAGGCAAAATCACCATCGACGGGCAGGACTATCTGCTCAAGGAGGGCGAGTCCATCGTCATGCCCGCCGGTCACCCCCACGCCGTCTACGGCCAGGAAGCCTTCAAGATGCTGCTGGTCGTGGTATTCTGAACATCTTATAGACAAAGGAGAATCTACTATGAAAGCATTTGTGGATCAGGAAACCTGCATCGGCTGCGGCCTGTGCGCTGCCACCTGTGACGCCGTCTTCCGGCTGAACGACGAAGGCAAGTCCAAAGCCTACGGCGCCGTCACCGAGGAAAACCAGGCCGATGTGCAGACCGCCATCGACAACTGCCCGGTCTCGGCCATCAGCTGGCAGTAATCCCCCAAAAAACAGAAACCCTGTAAGGAGAACCCAACCCCTATGGAAACCAAGATGTTTTGTTATCAGTGTCAGGAAACCGCCGGCTGCAAGGGCTGCACCCTGGTGGGCGTCTGCGGCAAACAACCCGACGTGGCCGCCATGCAGGACCTGCTGGTGTATGTGAGCAAGGGCATTTCCGCCGTGACCACCGCCCTGCGCAACAGCGGGGAGGAGATCCCCACCGAGATCAACCATCTCATCACCCTGAACCTGTTCACCACCATCACCAACGCCAACTTTGACAAGCAGGCCATTGAGGCCCGCATCCGTGCCACCCTGAACGCCAAGCAGGAACTGCTGGCCCGGGTGCAGGACCCCGCCGCCCTGCCCGAAGCCACCCGCTGGAACGGGGAAGGGGACTGGGAGGCAAAGGCGAAGCAGGTGGGCGTCCTTTCCACCGAAAATGAGGATATCCGCTCTCTGCGGGAGCTCATCACCTACGGCCTCAAGGGGCTTTCCGCCTACTCCAAGCACGCCAACGCCCTGCTGCAGGACGACGGCGAGGTGGACGCCTTCCTGCAGCGCGCCCTGGCCGCTACCCTGGACGACTCCCTCACCGCCGACGAGCTGGTGGCCCTGACCATGGAGACCGGCAAGTACGGTGTGCAGGGCATGGCCCTGCTGGACAAGGCCAACACCACCGCCTACGGCAACCCGGAGATCACCCGGGTGAACATCGGGGTGGGCCAGAACCCCGGCATCCTGGTCTCCGGCCACGACCTGCGGGACCTGGAGATGCTGCTGGAGCAGACCCAGGGCACCGGGGTGGATGTGTACACCCACTCCGAGATGCTGCCCGCCCATTACTACCCGGCCTTCAAGAAGTACCCCCACTTTGCGGGCAACTACGGCAACGCCTGGTGGAAGCAGAAGGAAGAGTTCGAGTCCTTCAACGGCCCCATCCTCATGACCACCAACTGCATCGTGCCCCCCAAGGACAGCTACAAGGACCGGCTGTACACCACCGGCGCCGCGGGCTATCCCGGCTGCAAGCACATCCCCGGCGGCATCGGGGAAGCCAAGGACTTCTCCACCCTCATTGCTCAGGCCAAGACCTGTCCGCCGCCCCGTGAGATCGAGACCGGGGAGATCGTGGGCGGCTTCGCCCACGCCCAGGTGCTGGCCCTGGCGGACAAGATCGTGGAAGCGGTCAAGTCCGGCGCCATCAGGAAGTTCGTGGTCATGGCCGGCTGCGACGGCCGCGCCAGGAGCCGGGAATACTACACCGACTTCGCCAAGGCCCTGCCCCGGGATACTGTCATCCTCACCGCGGGCTGCGCCAAGTACAAGTACAACAAGCTGGACCTGGGCGACATCGGCGGCATTCCCCGTGTGCTGGACGCCGGTCAGTGCAACGACTCCTACTCCCTGGCGGTCATCGCTCTCAAGCTGAAGGAGGTCTTCGGCCTGGAGGACATCAACGACCTGCCCATCATCTACAACATCGCCTGGTATGAGCAGAAGGCGGTCATCGTGCTGCTGGCCCTGCTCTACCTGGGGGTGAAGAACATCCATCTGGGCCCCACTCTGCCCGCCTTCCTCAGCCCCAACGTGGCCAAGGTCCTGGTGGACAACTTCGGCATTGCGGGCATCGGCACCGTGGAGGAGGACATGCGCCTCTTCTTCGGCGAAAACGCCTGATTGCCGAAAAACAAGTGCAGCAACGCGCAAAAGCCCTGCCGGAAGGCAGGGCTTTTGCTATGCCCGGAAGGGGAGAGGGACGCGCGGAAATAATTTTCCTACAAAACCTATTGACATAGTAGGTTATGTGCGCTAGAATAATACCAACTTAAACAGTAGGAATATGGAGGACCGCTTATGAGCCGCATTTATACATCCGCCGACCAGCTGATCGGCCGCACCCCGCTGCTGGAACTCACCCGCATCCAGAAGGAGCTGGGCCTGCACGCCCGCATCCTGGCCAAGCTGGAAGCCTTTAACCCTTCCGGCTCGGTGAAGGACCGCATCGCCAAGGCCATGCTGGACGATGCCGAGGCTTCCGGCCGGCTCAAGCCCGGGGCCACCATCATCGAACCCACCTCCGGCAACACCGGTATCGGTCTGGCAGCGGTGGGGGCGGCCCGGGGCTACCGGGTCATCCTGGTCATGCCGGAGACCATGTCGGTGGAGCGTCGGGCCATGATGAAGGCCTACGGCGCCGAGCTGGTGCTCACCGAGGGCGCCAAGGGCATGCGGGGGGCCATCGAGAAGGCGGAGGAACTGGCCGCCGCCACTCCCGGCAGTTTCCTGCCCCGCCAGTTCCAGAACCCCTCCAACCCCCGCATCCACCGGGAGACCACCGGCCCCGAGATCTATGAGGACACCGACGGCCAGGTGGATCTCTTTGTGGCCGGTGTGGGCACCGGCGGCACCATCACCGGCGTGGGCACCTACCTGAAGGCCCGCAACCCCGGCACCCGGGTGGTGGCGGTGGAGCCTGCCGGGTCCCCGGTGCTCTCTGCCGGCCGGGTGGGTCCCCACAAGATCCAGGGCATCGGTGCCGGATTCGTGCCCGACACCCTGGACCCCGCCATCTACGATGAGATCCTGACGGTGGAGGAGGCCGACGCCTTCGAGACCGGCCGCCTGCTGGGCCGCCGGGAAGGGGTGCTGGCGGGCATCTCCTCCGGCGCGGCGCTCTGGGCCGCCATCCAGCTGGCCCGCCGCCCGGAAAACCAGGACAAGACCATCGTGGTGCTGCTGCCGGACACCGGCGACCGCTACCTGTCCACCCCGCTGTTCGCGGACTGAATCCTGTACCGCGGCGCATCTCATAAAGGAGAATTCCCATGATCTATCTTGACAATGCGGCTACCACCCGCCTGAGTGACGCCGCTCTGCAGGCCATGCTGCCCTATTTCCAGGAGCAGTACGGCAACCCCTCCAGCCTGTATGCCTTCGGGCAGCAGGCCCAGGAGGCCCTGACCGCTGCCCGCACCACCGTGGCCCGACTGCTCAACGCTGCTGACCCCCGGGAGATCACCTTCACCTCCGGCGGCAGCGAGTCGGATAACCAGGCCCTGCGCTCGGCGGCCTATCTGGGCGCCCGCAAGGGCAAAAAGCATCTGGTCTCCACCACCATCGAGCACCACGCCGTGCTCCACACCCTGGCCGCCCTGGAAAAGGAAGGCTTTGCGGTGACCCTGGTGCCGGTGCCGGAAAACGGCATCGTCCGTCCGGCGGACATCGCCGCGGCCCTCCGGCCGGATACCTGCCTGGTCAGTGTGATGTTTGCCAACAACGAGATCGGCACCATCCAGCCGGTAGGGGAGATCGGCGCCCTGTGCCGGGAAAAGGGCATCCTCTTCCACACTGATGCGGTGCAGGCGGCAGGCCACCTGGACATTGACGTTCAGGCCCTGCACATCGACCTGCTCTCCCTCTCCGCCCACAAGTTCCACGGTCCCAAGGGGGCCGGGGTGCTCTACGCCCGCAAAGGGGTGGCCCTGACCCCCCTCATCGAGGGCGGTGCCCAGGAGCGGGGCCGCCGTGCCGGCACCGAAAACCTGCCCGCCATTATGGGCATGGCTGCGGCGCTGGAACAAGCCTGCGCCCACCGGGCCGAAAACGCCGCCCGGATGGCCGCCCTGCGGGATCGGCTCATCGAAGGACTTTCCGCCATTCCCCATTCGGTGCTCAACGGGGACCGGGAGCACCGTCTGCCCGGAAACGTGCACTTCTGTTTTGAGGGCATCGAGGGCGAATCCCTGCTGCTCCTGCTGGACGACGCGGGCATCTGCGCCTCCTCCGGCTCGGCCTGCACCTCCGGGTCCCTGGACCCCAGCCATGTGCTGCTGGCCATCGGCCGTCCCCATGAGATCGCCCATGGCTCCCTGCGCCTGACCCTGTCCCCCGATACCACCCAGGCCGAGATCGACCGCACGGTGGAAGAAGTGACCCGGGTGGTCACCTACCTGCGGGGAATGTCCCCGGTGTGGCGGGACCTGGAAGCGGGCAAAACACCTTTTGTAATTCAGTGAGGTAACGATAATGGCTCTGTACAGTGAAAAAGTCATGGATCACTTCCGCCATCCCCGCAACGTGGGCGTCATCGAGAACGCCGACGGCGTGGGTGAGGTGGGCAACGCCAAGTGCGGCGACATCATGAAGATCTATCTCAAGATCGAAAACGATACCATTCAGGACGTGAAGTTCGAGACCTTCGGCTGCGGCAGCGCCATTGCCTCCAGCTCCATGGCCACCGAACTCATCAAGGGCAAGCCGGTGTCCGAGGCCATGACCCTGACCAACAAGGCAGTGGCCGAAGCCCTGGACGGTCTGCCGCCCCACAAGATGCACTGTTCGGTGCTGGCGGAGGAAGCCATCCAGAAAGCCCTGCAGGACTACTACGCCCGCAGCGGCGCCACCCCGCCCACCGGCGTCTGATCCGGCCCGCCCTTGCAGCCTGTTCGCAAAATGATGTATAATCAGGAAGGAGAACGAACAGAGGTGTTGCAAGGAATGATTTCCACAAGAGGGCGGTATGCCCTGCGCATCATGGTAGATCTGGCGGAACACCGGGGGGAAGGCTATGTCCCCATGAAGGAAGCCGCCGCCCGACAGGGCATCTCCCTGAAATATCTGGAACGGATCCTGCCTGCCCTGACCCGGGGCGGCCTGGTGGAAGGCCAGCAGGGCAAAGGCGGGGGATACCGCCTGTGCCGGGAACCGGAACACTGCACCGCCGGGGAGATCCTGCGCCTGACCGAAGGCGATCTGGCCCCGGTGGCCTGTCTGTCCTGCGGGGCCGCCCCCTGCAGCCGGCAGGCCCAGTGCAAGACCCTGCCCATGTGGCGGGAGTTCTACCGCATGACAAACGAATATTTTGACGGCATCACCCTGGCAGACCTGGTCCGCAACGGCCCGGACGCCGCCGTGTGAATGCCTGTTTCCCCCAAAAGCCTTGCCGCACGCCGGCAGGGCTTTTTGCATATTGAAAACCACTCGTCAGACCAGTGGTTCAGGATAAGACTTTTGCCGATGATGCCAAACGTTACCCCCTGAAAATAAGAAGGGTTCAATGCGAGGATAAGAAAGCAGCTCCCAAAATGAAGCACATCCCCACTTTCGCAACTGGCAGACCCTACCAACGCCACATGAAGCGCGCGCTGGTATTCCAGGGGTTCAGTCATCTGTGAAAAAACGGTTTTGCCGGGGGGATGACTGCAGGCCCCGGTATGCGGAAGAAAAGTGTGGCCGGAAAATCCCGTGCAGGGCAAAAAGGGCGGGGAAATATGGTATAATGGGAAAAAACACCACAAGCCCGACACAGGGCGGAAGGGGACCTGTATCATGTATCTCTGCAAAGAATTCCGGGAGATGGAGCCGCTGGACGGCGGCTTCCTGATTCATACCAACTGTGCAGACATCAAGGTCTGCTTTGTCACCGATGAGATCGTCCGCATTCGGGTCTCCTTCGACCGAGAGATGGCCGAGGAATCCTATGTGCTGGCTACTACAGCCTGGGCCGACCGCCTGGACGGTCTGTTTGCCGGCGAGCGCACCCGCCTGCAGCCGGTGGAACCCCGGCTGCACGAAACGAAGGAGGGGTATGTCTTTGTCACCCCGGCCGTGCTGCTGCAATTCTGCAAGGACCCGCTGGGCTTCAAGCTGTACAACCGCGAATGGGACCTTTTGTACAGTGACCTGGCCGGCACCCCCTACACCCTGGATTCCAACCGCCGCATCACCCATTACAGCGCCATGAATGAGGATGACTGCTTCTACGGTTTCGGCGAAAAGACCGGCGTGCTGAACAAGAACAAGCATTTTATACGCCAGCGCGCCACCGACGCCATGGGCTATGATGCCGCCGCCATGGACACCCTGTACAAGCACATCCCCTTCTACATCCGGCTGAACCGGGCCACGGCCAAAGCGGTGGGGGTGTACTACAACAATTTCTACGAGTCCGTCTTCAACATGGGCTGCGAGAAGAGCAACTACTGGTCCCGCTATACCTACTGGCAGGCGGACGGCGGCGACATCGACCTGTTCCTGCTGGCCGGAGATACCCTGCGCCGGGTGCTGGACAATTACACCCGCCTGACCGGCCGTCCGGCCCTGCTGCCCAAGCGGGCCCTGGGGTATCAGGGGTCCAGCATGTACTATCCCGAGCTGGAAAAGGACAGCGATGAGGCGGTGCTGGACTTCATCGACACCGTCAAGGAGGAAGGATTTCCCATTGACGGCTTCCATCTTTCCTCCGGCTACACCAGCTGCAACAACAAGCGCTGCGTGTTTACCTGGAACACCGACCGCTTCAAGGATCCCCGGGCCTACTTCCAGGCCATGAACGAGAAGGGCGCCCAGAATGTGCCCAACGTCAAGCCCGGGGTGCTGCTGTGCCATCCCTGGTTCGACGAGTTCAGCGCCAAGGGCGTTTTCGTCAAGGATTCCACCCAGGACACCTACGCCGTGGGCAGATGGTGGGGCGGCGACGGCGCTTTCTGGGACTACACCAGTCCGGCGGGCCGCCGGGTGTGGAAGGAATACCTCACCAAACACATCATCGACGTAGGCACCGATTCCATCTGGAACGACAACTGCGAATACGACAGCCTGCTGGACAAGGACTGCCGCTGCGACTTTGACGGCAAGGGCGGCACCATTGCCCAGCTCAAGCCGGTCATGAGCACCCTCATGTGCAAGATCGGGGCCGAGGCGGTGGTGGAGCACAACCCCGACGCCCGTCCCTACATCGTCTGCCGCAGCGGCTCCGCCGGCATCCAGAAGTATGCCCAGACCTGGTGCGGCGACAACTTCACCAGCTGGAAGACCCTGCGCTACAACATCCCCACCATCACCGGCATGGGCCTGTCCGGCCAGCCCAATGAAGGCGCCGACATCGGCGGTTTCCACGGCCCCGCCCCGGAGGAGGAACTCTTTGTGCGCTGGGTGCAGAACGGCATCTTCCAGCCCCGGTTTTCCATCCACTCGGCCAGCACCGACAACACCGTCACCGAGCCCTGGATGTACCGTGGTTCCGCCCCCCTCATCCGGGATGCCATCCTGCTGCGCTACCGGCTGACGCCCTACCTCTACTCCGCCGAATATGAGGCCAGCCGCACCGGTGCGCCCATCATGCGCCCCCTGGTCTACGAATTCCAGAACGACCCCCGGGTGTACGACGAGAGCTTTGAATTCCTGTTCGGCCGGGACATCCTGGTGGCCAATGTCCTGGAACCGGGCGTCAGGACCTGGAAGGTCTACCTGCCTGCCGGCTGCAGGTGGTACGACTGGAACAACAACTATGCCTGCTACGAGGGCGGCCAGACCATTGAGGTGCCGGTGGACATCACCACCATTCCCATGTTCATCCGGGAAGGGGCCGTCATCCCCATGGCGGACAACCGGATCATGAACATGGCCAGGGATCCGGTGACCGACCTGCATCTGCTGCTGGCCCCCGGCAGGGAGAGAATCTACACCATGTACGATGATGACGGCGTGACCAACGATTACCGGAAGGGTGTGTTCCGCGAGACCATCATTGCCATGGAAGGCACCAGACTGGTGGGGGTGCGCATGATCTCCGAGGGGAGCTATGCCGATGTTGTGGAGCGTGTCACCGTGGAGATGATCCGCAAGGACCGCAGCCCCTTTTGGGTGGAGCTGGGGGATACCCCGCTGGAACACTTCCTCAACCGACGCAAATTTGAAGCCGCCGCTTCTGGCTGGTATTACAGCCAGACCAAAAGGGCCGTGCTCATCAAGTATCCCAACCCCCGCAGGAACCTGGACCTGACCGTGTCCTTTGAAGATTTCGACCTCATTGGCATGTAAATGAAACGCGCTTCTCTTTCCGGAAAGGCCGCAGCGTATGCTGCGGCTTTTCTGCTTTTCCGCCGCATTTTTTCCAAAACCGGGACCGGCGCGACAGATGACGCCACGATCCGCACCCCGCCGCCGCTATAATAGCAGGCATGGCGGGGGTGTCTCCGCCAAGACCAAGCGGAAGGTGGAGAGCAACACGAGGAAAAATCTACATACAAACGGCCGGCGGCTGTGGGCCCTGGCCCTGTCGGTTTTGCTGGGCGTTCTGCTGCCGGTGTCCATCGGAGCACAGCCGGCCACGGGGGAGACTGCCACCGGGGAAACGGCAGCGGTCTTGCCGGCCACGGGGGAAAGCGGAACACGTCCTTCTGCCGCGTCCCGGAAGGCGGACACGGCGGCGCCTCTGGCTTCGGACGGGGTGCTCACCGACGCCGTCTCCCCGGTGGGGACCACCATCAACCTGTTTGATTACTGGATCACCACCCAAAACGCCCCCGATACCACCAACCCGCCCGATATGGACCGGGGCATCAACCAGGGCAAGCTGCTGCAGTTCACGGCGGCGGCGCCCCGCAACCCCAACGGCGGCATCAACGATTACACCGGCAGCGCCAAGCCCCGCACCGGCATTGTGCAGGACCTGCTGCAGAACAATTACCCCATCCTCAGCCAGGGGAACCAGTCCCTGAATTACCTCTTCAACCCCAACCAGGCCAACCCGGGCAAGGCCTCCTACCCCAACGTGCGGGACCTGCTGCAGATCGACGACCAGGGCTACTATTACTACGACAGCGCCCTCAACTTCGCCCAGTATGACCAGGGCACCAACGCCTTCATCCTGTACGATTCCCCCGGGGTTCTCTCGGGCGGGTCCTCCGGGCAGGCGGGGCAGTTCTTTCCCTTCAACGTGTACAGCCAGGTCAAGAACCTGCGCTCCAACAATGCGGCGCTGAACCACTATTTCGGGGTCACCATGACCACCCGCTTTGTGCAGCAGCCCAACGGCACGGTGGACGGCACCGCCGGGGGTACCCCCGTGACCTACGAGTTCACCGGTGACGATGACGTGTGGGTGTTCATTGATAACGTCCTGGTGGGGGACCTGGGGGGCATCCATAACGCCGCCTCCCTGAAAATCGACTTCCAGAACGGGCAGGTGTTCATCAACGGAAATCCCGACGGCACCATTCGGGACAAGTTCCTGGCCGCCGGGGTCCCCTGGACCAACACCGGGTCGGATACCTTTGCGGACGATACCTACCACACCCTGAAATTCTTCTACCTGGAGCGGGGCAACTACGACTCCAACATGAAGCTGAAATTCAACCTGGTCTCCATCCCCCAGAGCGACCTCATCAAGGTGGACCAGATCGGGGACCCGGTGCCCGGGGCGGAGTTCCGGCTGTACTATGCCAACGACGATTATTCCTACGACCCCCAGAACCTCATTGCCACCGGCACCACCGGGGCCAACGGGTATTTTGTCTTCCAGAACCCGGACGGCACCCTGCTGAGCCTGAACAATCTGAAAAACGAGTACGGCGGCCCCGGCCAGACCGGCAAGTTTGCTCTGGTGGAAAGCGTCACCCCGGAAGGCTACCGTTCCCCGCCCCAGATCGACCTGTATTTCCCCCAGGGGTATGATGAGCTGGCTACCCTGCTTTCGGCCAAGCCCTGGGACACCGGGGCCTACGCCAGCCCGGTGGTCACCTCCACCCTGCCCGATTCCCCGGAAGGTCTGGACGGCACCACCTACTCCGCCGACGACGGCACCTATTTTGCGGTGGTGCTCAAGCGGCAGGATGCTGCGGGCAGCGGCAGCAGCACCGAAAGCCAGTGGTATCCCGTTTCCGGTGACCCCATCACCGGCTGGACGGTGCAGGCCGGCACCTCTTTGCAGGATGTGCTCAACGCCGCCCGGGCCAACCCCTATCTGTTCACCCTGGACAGCAGCGGCGCCTACAAGACCACCATCGACAACCTGCCCGGGGATATCCTGACCTACTACTATGTGCTGGCCACCAACGGCAAGCTCAGCGGGGACAATGCCCAGTACACGGTGGGCTTCTACCGCACCAGCGCCCCCAACCTGGCCGGGGCCACCCCCCAGAACACCGTCCGCCTCAACGATGACCTCACCGACCAGTACGGCAGCTTCCAGCGGGAATTTTCGGTGCGGCTGTTCGTGCCGGACATCAAGAACTACTTCTTTGTGCAGAAGGTGGGCGAGGACAACGCCGCGCCCCTGGACGGGGCGGTGTTCGGGCTGTATCTGGCCTCTGATGTCACCGACGGCCAGGTGAACCCGGGTGCCCAGCCCTATGACACCGTCACCACCGAAGACCTGAGCCAGGACAGGGGAGACATCATCACCCTGCCCGGGGCGGGGACCTTCCCCAACACCAGGACGGTCCTGCCCGCCGGCACCTACTACCTGAAGGAACTCAGCGCTCCGGACGGCTACGCGCCTTCCGGCCAGCTCACCCCGGTGGTGGTGGACAACACCGGCATCTATGCCGACGCAGGCACCCCCACCGACGATGTGACGGTGCTGCGGGGTGTGGGCAAGGTGGTGCGCAGCATGCTGCAGTTTGCGGTGCCCGACGACATCAACGCCACCCTCACCGACATCAAGGCGGCCCTGTACACCGCCAATACCTACACCCCGGGCACCGGCGACGACTGGGCGGTGTGGACGCCCTCCTCCGCGGCGCCTCTGGATCTTTCCTATTACAGCAGCAACCAGATCCTGGAATACGGCCCCACCACCCCCGGGGACCCGGTGTATTTCCTCGTCAACGCGGGGTGGTCCCGGCTGAAGATCACCCAGAACTACGCCGCCGGCACCGACCAGGACCTGAAAATCGACCTGGGAGACCAGGATATCAGCAACCTGTTCTCCCGCAGTACCATTGTGCGCTACCGCAACGACCCTACCCGGCTCACCGTGACCAAGACGGTGACCGGCTTCCGGGGGGAGACGGAACGGGACTTTGCCTTCACCCTGACCCTGACAGCCCCCGACGGTACCCCCCTGACCGGCGAGTATGGCGGCCTGACTTTTGACGCCGAGGGCAGGGCACAGACCACCCTGCGGGACAAGGAACGCCTGGTGTTTGAGGAGCTGGAACCGGGCACCGTTTTCACCGTCACCGAGGCCGAAACCGAAAACTATCGCACCACCGTGCAGCTCAACGGCGGGACCCCGCAAGAAACAAACGAACTCACCGTGACCCTGCCCGCAGGGGGCACCACCATCACCTTCACCAATGCCAGCACCCTGCAGCCCACCCCCACCCCGGCGCCCACCCTGACGGCCACTCCGTCACCCACCCGGACACCGGAGCCTGCCCCGGCACAGGAAGAGCCGCCCCGTACCACGCCCTGCCCCGCCGATGCGGATGCCCCCGCCACCGGAGACCCGGCCCGTCCCTGGTTGTGGGTGGTGGTGCTGGGTATCTCTGGTGCCGGACTGATGCTGTCGGAAGCCTTCCGTCAGCGCCGGCGGCAGGGGTGACGCCGGGATTTTGAAAAAACCATTGACGCCGCCGTCCGGCGGGACTATAATAGGCCCAAACAGAAAAACCGGGGGAGCTCGTGCTGACGGGCTGAGAGGAAGGAATCACCTTCGACCCTTACACCTGATGCGGATAATGCCGCCGTAGGAAGTTGTGGACGAAGCACTTTTTCGGGAGGCACCCTTTCGGGTGTCTCCCGTTTTTGTTTGTCTTTTTGGGAAAGGAAGTGGAAAACGGAAGGTCCGCGGCCGTCCGCGGCGGGCAGAGGGGGAGCGCCCTGTGCCCGGTACAGCCAGCGATGGGAAGCCGTGTTCCGGCGTGAGAGGAGGCCAGCAAGCCTCGACCGCAATTTTCCATGGGAGCCGCAGGAAAACCTGCGGGCAACTCTTGCGGGAAAGTGTCGCTGTGCCGGCCGTTTTCCGCAACCAAACCAAAAGGAGCGTTTGTATATGAAAAGCAACAAGACCCGTAAACTGGCCCTGGCCGGCGTGTTCTGCGCCGTGGCCGTGGTGGGCAGCATGTTCTCTTTCCCGGTGTTCGGCAGCAAGTGCGCCCCGGTGCAGCACATGGTCAACATCCTGTGCGCCGTGCTCCTGGGGCCCTGGTACGGGGTGGGGGTGGCCTTTGTGGCCAGCCTCATCCGCAATCTGACCGGTCTGGGCAGCCTGATGGCCTTCCCCGGCAGCATGTTCGGGGCGCTGCTGTGCGGTGTGGCCTACTGGCTCAGCAAGAACATCCCGCTGACCCTGGTGGCGGAAGTCTTCGGCACCTCCATCCTGGGTGGGCTGTGCGCCTATCCGGTGGCCATCCTGCTCATGGGCCAGAGCGTGGCGGATGTGGCCTTCTACGCCTACATCGTGCCCTTCCTGGTCTCCACCGCGGGGGGCAGCATCATCGCCGGGGCGCTGGTCTACGGCCTCAAGGGCACCGGGGCCCTTTCCACCATGCAGAAAACACTGGCAAGATAAGGAAGATTTCATGTTCGGACCTTACCTGGAAGCGGTGCGCCGGCAGGCCCCGCTCATCCACAACATCACCAATTATGTCACCGCCAACGACTGCGCCAACCTGCTGCTGGCCTGCGGGGCGTCCCCCATCATGGCCGACGACCCGGCCGAAGTGTCCGAGGTGCAGGCGGCCTGCGCCGGACTGCACCTGAATTTGGGCACCCTGCACACCGGCACCGTGCCCGCCCTGCTGTCGGCCGGGTGCACCGCCAACGCCCTGGACCATCCCATCGTGCTGGACCCGGTGGGGGTGGGCATCTCGGCGCTGCGGGGCACCACCGTCCGACAGCTGCTGGCGGAACTGCGCATCGCTGTCATCCGGGGCAACCTGTCCGAGATCAAGGTCCTGGCCCGGGGCAGCGGCACCGTCCACGGGGTGGACGCCGACGCCGCCGATGCCCTCACCGAGCAGTCTCTGGACCGGGTGATCCCCCTGGTACAGGACCTGGCACAGCGCACCGGGGTGGTGGTGTCGGTCAGCGGCGCCATCGACCTGGTGGCAGACGGGAAAACCGCCTATTGCATCCGCAACGGCTGTGCCATGATGCGCCGGGTCACCGGCACCGGCTGCCAGCTCTCGGCCCTGACGGCGGCCTTCGTGGCGGCCAGCCCGGACAAGCCTCTGGAAGCGGCGGCCGCCGCTGTCGCCGCCATGGGGCTGTGCGGGCAGATCGCCCGGAGCCGTCTCACGACCGGGGAGGGCAACGCCGCTTTGCGCAGCCGCATCATTGACACCATGTACAACCTGACGCCCCCACAGCTGGAGGAGGGAGAACGCTTTGAAACTCGATAACACCGCTATGCGGCTGTATGCCGTCACCGACCGCGCCTGGGTGGGGCGGCAGACCCTGTATGAACAGGTGGAAGATGCCCTGCGGGGCGGGGCCACCTGCGTCCAGCTGCGGGAAAAACAGCTGGACAAGGAGGCTTTTCTGGCGGAAGCCCGTCAGATCGCCTCCCTCTGCAAAGCCCATGGCGTGCCCTTCATCATCAATGATGATCTGGACATCGCCCTGGCCTGCGGGGCGGACGGGGTGCATGTGGGGCAGGACGATATGCCTGCCGCCGAGGTGCGCCGTCGGGCCGGCAGGGACCTGATCGTGGGGGTCTCGGCCCACAACGTGGCCGAGGCCTGCAAGGCCGCTGCCGACGGGGCCGACTACCTGGGGGCGGGGGCGGTGTTCACCACCTCCACCAAGCAGGACGTGACCGCCCTCTCCCATGCGGGACTCAAAGCCATCTGTGACGCCGTGGACATCCCGGTGGTGGCCATCGGCGGCATCAATGCCCAAAACCTGATGGAACTGCAGGGCACCGGGGTGGATGGCGTGGCCGTGGTCTCGGCCCTCTTCGGGGCCCAGGACATCGAGGCCGCCGCCCGCAGCCTGCGGGCCCTGTCCGAGGAAATGACCCGGAAATAAACAGAAAAAGACAGCGGGCCGCCCCGAAAGGGCGGCCCGCTGCGGCGGCAGACCGGGGGCACCACTCTCTGTCGCCTAAGAAAAAATAATGCAGAAGGAGTTTTTTCCCATGAGAACAGCATTATCCATCGCCGGAAGCGATTCCAGCGGAGGCGCCGGTATTCAGGCCGATCTCAAGACGATGACCATGAATGGCGTTTTTGCCATGACCGCCATCACCGCCCTGACCGCCCAGAACACCACCGGCGTACAGGCCATCCAGGAAACCACCCCCACATTCCTCGCCCAGCAGCTGGACGCGGTGTTTACCGACATCCGCCCCGACGCGGTGAAGATCGGGATGGTCTCCTCCCCCGAACTCATCCGCACCATTGCCGAACGGCTGCGGTTCTACCATGCGCAGAACATCGTGGTGGACCCGGTCATGGTGGCCACCAGCGGGTCCCGGCTCATCCGGCCCGAGGCGGTGGACACCCTGACCAAAGAACTGTTGCCTCTGGCCCTGGTGGTCACCCCCAACATTCCGGAAGCGGAACTGCTGAGCGGGCGCACCATCCGTGACCGGGCGGAGATGGAAGCGGCGGCCAAGGCCATCGGGGACGTCTACGGCTGCGCCGTCCTGCTCAAGGGCGGGCACAGCGTACAGGATGCCAACGACCTGCTGTATGCCGGCGGGACCCTGCAGTGGTTTGAGGGGGCGCGCATCCAGAACCCCAACACCCACGGCACCGGCTGCACCCTGTCCAGCGCCATTGCGGCCAACCTGGCCAAAGGGTTCTCTCTGCCGGAATCGGTGCGTCGGGCCAAGGCGTACATTTCCGGCGCCCTGGCTGCCATGCTGGACCTGGGGCAGGGGAGCGGGCCCATGAACCATGCCTGGACCCTGCAGGGGACCTTTGCCGAGGAATCGGACTGAATACAAAAAGGAGTGTCAAATCATGAGCGAACGGAACTATGCCACCCAGATGGAGGCGGCGCGCAAGGGCATCGTGACCCCCCAGATGGAGATCGTTGCCAAGAAGGAACGGATGACGGTGGAGGAGCTGATGCCGCTGGTGGCATCGGGCAAGGTGGTCATTCCGGCCAACAAGAACCACACCTGTCTGGACCCCGAGGGCGTGGGCTCCATGCTGCGCACCAAGATCAACGTGAACCTGGGTGTCTCCCGTGACTGCAAGGACTACAACGTGGAGATGCAGAAGGTGATGGAGGCGGTCAACCTGGGCGGGGAGGCCATCATGGACCTGTCCAGCCACGGCAACACCCAGCCTTTCCGCCAGAAGCTCACCCACGAATGTCCGGCCATGATCGGCACCGTGCCGGTGTATGACAGCGTCATCCACTACCAGCGGGACCTGGACACCCTGAGCGCCCAGGACTTCATCGACGTGGTGCGGCTGCACGCCCAGGATGGGGTGGACTTCGTCACCCTGCACTGCGGCATCACCCGCAAGACCATCGACCAGATCCGCAAGCACAAGCGCAAGATGAACATTGTCTCCCGGGGCGGGTCCCTGGTCTTTGCCTGGATGTGCATGACCGGCCAGGAAAACCCCTTCTATGAGTATTACGACGAGATCCTGGACATCTGCCGGGAATATGATGTGACCATCTCCCTGGGCGACGCCTGCCGTCCCGGCTGTCTGGCCGACGCCACCGACGTCTGCCAGATCGAGGAGCTGGTCCGGCTGGGCGAGCTGACCAAGCGCGCCTGGGAAAAGGACGTGCAGGTCATGGTGGAAGGTCCCGGCCATGTGCCCATGGACCAGATCGCCGCCAACATGAAGGTGCAGCAGTCCATCTGCATGGGCGCGCCCTTCTATGTGCTGGGACCCCTGGTCACCGACATCGCCCCCGGCTACGACCACATCACCGCCGCCATCGGCGGGGCCATTGCGGCCATGAACGGTGCGGCTTTCCTGTGCTATGTCACCCCCGCCGAGCATCTGGCCCTGCCCAATGTGGAGGACGTGAAGCAGGGCATCATTGCCAGCAAGATCGCCGCCCACGCCGCCGACATCGCCAAGGGGGTGCGCGGCGCCCGGGAGATGGACGACAAGATGGGCGACGCCCGCCGCGCCCTGGACTGGGAAGCCCAGTGGGCCTGTGCCCTGGACCCCGAGACCGCCAAGGCCATCCGGGCCGACCGTTCCCCCGAGCACGAGGATACCTGCTCCATGTGCGGCAAGTTCTGCGCCGTGCGCAGCATGAACAAGGCTCTCAACGGCGAACACATCGACATCCTGTGATGCCTTCCCGCTGCTGAATATCCCCAACAGAAAAGACCCCGCCCTCCGGCCATCTGCCGGAAGACGGGGCCTTTTGCATGGTAAAAAAGGTTACAGTACCAGTTCCTCGCCGCTGTGCAGCGCCCGCAGCCGGTCGCCCATGATCTGCTGCATCCGTTCCTGGGCGGGGCGGCCGGTGCAGTGCCCGGTGTAGAACAGGCATTTGTGATCCAGCAGGGCGTGGGCGGTGTCCTCAATGACCTGCCACTCCTCGGGGGTGTAGTCGGTGCCCTTTTTCATGTGGAAGCCGCTGATGACCACATCCGGGTCCCCGCCGAAGAGCTCGGCGTACCGGTCCAGAATGTTGAGAATCCCGTTGTGGGCACAGCCGGAAAGCAGCACCCGCTTGCCCTCGGCCTCCACCATCAGGCATTGCTCGTGGGCAAAGTCGTCCTGCACGGGCAGGCCGTTTTCCAGCACCCGCAGGGCCAGGTTGCTCTGGGGCCAGTACCGCCGCCCGGTGATGCCGCTGAACAGAACCAGCTCCTCATCCAGCCGCAGATCCCCGTCCGCAAAACGGACCTGGGGCAGGGCGAGAATGGCCTTGTTGATGCCGATGTACTTCTCCCCGTGGTAAAAGTCCCGTCCGGCACCCCGCTGCATCCAGATGGGGGCCTCCGGGGCCAGCTCGGCCATGCGCAGCAGCCCGCCGGCATGGTCGTAGTGCCCGTGGCTGAGCACCACCGTGTCCACGGCCCTCAGGTCGATGCCCACCGCGGCGGCGTTGTCCGCAAAGGCGCCGGTGGCCCCGGTATCCAGCACCAGACGGTGCCGGGGCGTCTGCACATACAGGCTCAGGCCGTGTTCGTGGGCGCAGCCTTCGGCGCCCGGGGTGTTTTCGATCAGGGTGACGATGCGCATACAGGACCCTCCCGCCCGGTATTTTTACTGTGTTTTCAGTATACCGCACAAACCCCGCCCGGACAAGAAAAAACCTTCCCATTGGACAGGGTCGGGGGTAAATCTTGGGTGAACTTCCAAAAAATAAGTCGCATTTTTAGCTGGTTTTCGTCTGGACTACAAAGAAAATCTATGGTAAGGTCTAAGTATGAAGTGCGCCGGTCTTACAGGGCCGGGGTTCGGATCTTGTACAAAAACGGCGGCGGTACCGTCCGGGGGACCGCCGCCGTTTGCTGCATCGGGATACAGGCAGATTCCGGTATAAAAGGAGGTGCATGACCGGAAAGCAAGGGTATCTGCGGCACAGGGTCCTTTGTTCAAAACCTGTTATGGAAAGAAGGGCAGAGCTAATGAAAAAGAAATTTCGTGCGGCATCCCTGCTGCTGGCCACGGTGATGGCGGCGGGCTTGCTGGCCGGGTGCGGCGGTTCCGGTTCGGACGGCAAGATGATCATCCGCATCGGCCACAACCAGTCCACCAACCACCCCACCCACATTGCGCTGGTGAAATTTGAGGAATTCATCGAGAGCAAGCTGGGGGACAAATACGATGTGGAAGTCTTCCCCAGTGAGCTGCTGGGCTCCCAGAACGAGATGGTCCAGCTGACCCAGACCGGTGCCATCAATTTCTGCGTGGCCTCCAACTCCCTGCTGGAGACTTTCAGCGATAACTACACCCTGTTCAACCTGCCGTATCTCTTTGCGTCCAGCACGGCCTACCACGCCGCCATGGATGACGAGAGCATCACCGG
Organism: Subdoligranulum sp. DSM 23681; assembly: GCF_057005535.1. Lineage (NCBI taxonomy): Bacteria > Bacillati > Bacillota > Clostridia > Eubacteriales > Oscillospiraceae > Subdoligranulum > Subdoligranulum sp. DSM 23681. Next base: position 2,254,500 of record NZ_CM168050.1, read on the forward strand.
CCCCATCTTTGAGTCCACCAAGCAGGCGGGCTTTGAGGCCGTGACCTGGCTGGATGCGGGCACCCGCAACTTCTACACCGTCAACACCCCCATCGAGAGCCCTGCCGACCTGAAGGGCCTGAAGATCCGGGTGCAGCAGTCTCCCACCAACGTGGAGATGATGAACCTGCTGGGCGGGTCCGCCACCCCCATGGGCTTCGGCGATGTGTACACCGCCCTGCAGTCCAAGATCATTGACGGCGCCGAGAATAACGAATTGGCCCTGACCGACAACGGCCACGGCGATGTGTGCAAGTACTATTCCTACGACATGCACCAGATGATCCCCGACATCCTCATCGGCAACGTGGACTTCCTGGACGGCCTGAGCGAGGAGGAACGGGCCATCTTTGACGAAGGCTTCGAGCTGGTCAACCAGGTCCAGCGGGAAGAGTGGGGCACCGCCGTGGAGGCGGCCAAGGACCGCGCCCAGAATGAGCAGGGCGTGCAGTTCCTGTATCCGGACACCAAGCCCTTCCAGGAAGCCTGCGAACCCATGCATCAGGAAATGCTGGAAAAGTACCCCGACCTGAAACCCATCTATGATGCCATTCAGGCCTACAACGAGCAGTATCCCACCGATACCGAGGGAGGTGAAAACGGATGAAAGCCTTGAGAAATGTACTGACCAAAGCGCTGAACGTGCTGGCCGGTGTCAGCTTTATCGCCATGGTCCTGCTGACCTGCTGGCAGGTCTTTACCCGGTACGTACTGGCAAACCCCTCCTCCTGGTCGGAGGAACTGGTCTCCTACCTGTTTGCCTGGGCCAGCCTGTTGGGCGCTTCCCTGATCACCGGGGAGCGGGGCCACATGAACATCCCCATCCTGGTGGACCGCATGAGCCCGCCGGTGCAGAAAGCCCTGAACATCTTCGGCGAACTCATCGCCTTTGCCTTCTCGGGCATCATCCTGGTCTACGGCGGCATCGAGATCTCTCAGCTGGCCATGGGCCAGATGACCTCCTCCCTGGGTGTGGCCGTGGGCGTGTTCTATGTGGTCATGCCCCTGTGCGGCGTACTCAACATGATTTACACCGTCCTGAATATCGTGGATATCTGTAAGGGCGAAACCCAAGAAACAAAGGAGGCGTAAGACATGGCCATTCAATCTCTGATCATCATCGTCGTTGCGCTGGCGGTGCTGCTGGTTGTGGGCGTGCCCATCTCCTACGCCATCGGCATCTCCTCGCTGATCGCCATTCTGCAGACCGTTCCCCTGGACATCTCGGTGGTCACCGGTGCCCAGCGTATCTTCGTGGGCATGAGCAAATTCAGCCTCACGGCCATTCCGTTCTTTATCCTGGCCGGTAACCTGATGAACCAGGGCGGCATCGCCAAACGATTGGTGGACTTCGTCATGGCCCTGCTGGGCAAGCTGCCCGGGGCCCTGCTGGTCACCAACGTGGGCGCCAACGCTCTGTTCGGCGCCATCTCCGGCTCCGCTTCCGCCGCTGCCGCTGCCGTGGGCAGCATGGTGGAGGAAGGGGAGGAGGAGCAGGGCTACGACAAGGCCCTGTGCGCTGCCACCAACGGCGCCTCCGCCCCCTCCGGCCTGCTGATCCCGCCCTCCAACGCCCTGATCACCTACTCCCTGGCCGCGGGCGGCACTTCGGTGGCAGCCTTGTTCCTGGCCGGCTATGTACCCGGCATCATCTGGGCCATCGCCTGCATGGTGGTGGCGATCATCATCGCCAAAAAGAAGGGCTACAAAGGCACCCCCGGCAAGTTTGACTGGAAAAACCTGGGCCGCGCCACCCTGGCCGCCCTGCCCAGCCTGTCCCTGATCGTGGTGGTCATCGGCGGCATCGTGGGCGGTATCTTCACCGCCACCGAAGGCTCCGCCATCGCCGTGGTGTACGCCCTGATCCTGGGCATCTGCTACCGCAACATCACCCTCAAATCCTTCTGGAACATCGTGGTGGAAAGCGCCAAAATGAGCGGCATGGTCGTCTTCCTCATCGGCGTGTCCAACATTCTGGGCTGGGTCATGGCCTTTACCCAGATCCCCCAGGCTATCTCCGAAGCCCTGCTGGGCGTGACCACCAACCCCATCCTGATCCTGCTCATCATGAACGTGATCCTGCTGGTGGCCGGTACCTTCATGGATGTCACCCCCGCCATCCTTATCTTTACCCCGCTGTTCCTGCCCATCGTCAAGACCTTCGGCATGGACCCGGTGCAGTTCGGTCTGATCCTGGTGTACAACCTGTGCATCGGCAACATCACCCCGCCCGTGGGCAACACCCTGTTCGTGGCCATCAAGGTCGGGCGCACCAGCCTGTCCAAGGTCATGCCCTACATGCTGGCCTATTATGCGGCCATCCTGGTGGGCCTGCTGCTGGTGACCTATGTACCCTTCATCAGCCTGGGCCTGCCCCAGATGGCCGGACTGCTGTAAGCAGCAGACGGAGCTCCTTTCCCGGTACAACAGGGGAGAGGGCGCACCTGCGCGGTGCGCCCTCTCCTTTTTTCTTTTTATGCCTTATGCGCTGTGGTAGACCCACTGCCCGCTTCCGGCCTGGGTCTCCTCATACCAGCCGGCGGCTGCGGCGGTCCGGGTCGGGTCCAGAATCCGGACCCGGCGCACCGGCCGTGTACCCAGCAGGGCCACCAGCAGAAGCACCGAACACACAAGAAATAAAAGACTGGCCAGATGCCGCCTGAAAGTTCTGCTTTCCATCATTGAAAATCCCGTCCTTTCCGCGCCGGCGGGGCGCCCGGATGTTTTTGATGCTACCCAGCATACCGGGGCCATGTATCGGGAATGTATCGCCGGAGCAAAAAAGAAAAAATTCTTTTTTATAATCCAGATTTATCTGTATATAACCGGAATTTATTTGTGTTTTTTTCCAGTTTGCGGTATGATAAATACGATGTAAAACGCCGGGAAACTGTCCGGCAGAAACTCCGATTCGGAAACAGTGGGGGCGTTGCGCCACCCCCGGCAGGAGGTTTGTATGAAAGTTGTTGTCATCGGCGGCGTAGCCGCCGGTACCAAGGCGGCTGCCAAGCTCAAGCGGGAACAGCCGGATGCCGAGGTTGTCATCTACACCAAGGGGCAGGACATCTCCTACGCGGGCTGCGGCCTGCCCTACTACCTGGGCGGCGACATTCCCACCCGGGAGGACCTGATCGTCAACACCCCCCAGAAGTACGCCGGACTCACCCGGGTGCAGGTCCACACCGGCCAGGAGGCCGTCGCCCTGGACGCTGCTGCCAAGACCGTGACCCTGCGCGCTGTGGATACCGGCGCTGACCACACCGAAAACTACGACAAGCTGATCCTGGCCGTGGGCGCCGAGCCCTTCGTGCCCGGTGTGCCCGGAACCGACCTGCCCGGTGTCTTCAAGATGCGCACCCCCGACGATGCCATCGCCGCCCGGGATTATGTGGACAAGAACGCCTGCCGTCGCGCTGTGGTGGTGGGCGGCGGCTTCATCGGCCTGGAAGTGGCCGAAAACCTCATGGCCAAGGGTGTTTCGGTCACGGTGGTGGACATAGCCAACCAGCTCATGCCCAACATCTTTGACCCCGAAATGGCCGGCTACGTCAAGCGCAAGCTGCAGGAAGCGGGCATGCGCATCATGACCGGCACCGCCCTGCAGGGCATCACCGGCACCGACAAGGCCACCGGCATCACCACCGACGCCGGTCCCATCCCCGCCGACATGGTGGTGCTGGCCATCGGCATCCGTCCGGCCACCGCCTTCCTGGCCAACTCCGGCCTGGACATGTTCAAGGGCACCATCAAGGTGGACGACAAACAGCAGACCAACCTGCCCGACGTCTACGCCGTGGGTGACTGCGCCATGGTCCACAACGCCCTGACCGGGGCACCCCAGTGGTCCGCTATGGGCTCCACCGCCAACATCACCGGCCGCTGTCTGGCCCGCAACCTGGCCGGCCATGAAAGCCTGTACGGCGGCTGCCTGGGCACCGGCGTGGTCCGCCTGCTGGAAACCCTGAACGCCGGCCGCACCGGCCTGACCGAAGCCCAGGCCAAGGACGCGGGCTTTGACCCCGTCACCGTGATCTGCGTCACCGACGACAAGGCCCATTATTATCCGGGTGCCGACAGCTTCGTCACCAAACTCATCGCCGACAAGGCCACCCACAAGCTGCTGGGCATCCAGGTGCTGGGTGCGGGCGCTGTGGACAAGATGGTGGACATCGCCGTCACCGGCATCTCCCTGGGCGCCACCCTGGAAAGATTCAACACCCTGGACTTTGCCTACGCGCCGCCCTTCTCCACCGCCATCCATCCCTTTGTGCAGGCCTGCTACATTCTGGAGAACAAGCTCTCCGGCGCGTTTGAGACCTTCACCCCCGCCGAGTACGCCGCCGGCGCCGCCGCGGACTATCAGGTCATCGACGTGCAGCCCGAAGCCAAGATCCCCGGCGCCCGCTGGGTCAACCTGTCCCAGGTCACCGGACCCATCGAGGGCCTGGACAAGGACGCCAAGCTGCTGCTGGTCTGCGCCAAAGGCAAGCGTGGCTACTTCCTGCAGAACCGCCTGAAGTCCTTCGGCTACACCAACACCCGGGTGCTGGAAGGCGGCGCCTATTTCAACAAGGTGAAGGTCCCGGTCACCAAGGGCACCCTGACCCCCGAGGAGATCAAGCGGGTCAAGGGCCTGGGCTGCCTGCAGGACAAGCGGTACCCGGATGTGTTCAACGTCCGCGTCATCACCCGCAACGGCAAGATCACCGCGGCGGAACAGCGGGCCATCACCGAAGCTGCCGAAAAGTTCGGCTCCGGCGAGGTCACCATGACCACCCGGCTGACCCTGGAGATCCAGGCCGTGCCTTACGCCAACCTGGAAGACCTGATGGAATACCTGCAGCAGGCGGGCCTGCGCACCGGCGGCACCGGTTCTCTGGTGCGCCCGGTAGTTTCCTGCAAGGGCACCACCTGCCAGTACGGCCTGCTGGATTCCTTCGGCCTGAGCGAGAAGCTGCATGAGCGCTTCTACATCGGCTACCACAACGTCACCCTGCCCCACAAGTTCAAGATCGCCGTGGGCGGCTGCCCCAACAACTGCGTCAAGCCCGATCTGAATGACCTGGGCATTGTGGGCCAGCGGGTTCCCATGATCGACCCCGCCAAGTGCCGCAACTGCAAGATCTGCCAGGTGGAGAAGAACTGCCCCATCCATGTGGCCAAGCTGGAAAACGGCGTGCTGCACATCGATCCCGATGCCTGCAACCACTGCGGCCGCTGCAAGGGCAAGTGCCCCTTCGGCGTGACCGAGGAGTTCATGGACGGCTACAAGATCTACATCGGCGGCCGCTGGGGCAAGAAGGTGGCCCATGGCCATCCCCTGGACAAGATCTTCACCTCCGAGGAGGAAGTGCTGGACGTGGTGGAACGCGCCATCCTCTTCTTCCGCAATGAAGGCATCACCGGGGAGCGCTTCGCCGATACCATCGACCGCCTGGGCTTCGACTATGTGCAGAACAAGCTGCTCACCGAGCCCATGGACAAGGAAGCGGCCCTGAAGAAGACCGTGGTGGGCGGCGCCACCTGCTAAGCGCAGACAAGGCCGCAGACAATCACCGATTACCCGAAAAAAGCAAATACGGATCTGCCGGACCGCAAGACGGAAAAGGGCATTAAAACGATCCTCTGCTTGTCTGAAACACAAAGCAGCAGGGGCGTGGTGTACCCTCAACGCTGGGCGGTCCGGCTTTTTTCGGTCAAGAGGGGAAAATCTATCTTTGACAATCGGGAAAGGAACAACACATGAAAAAACTGCTTGCAACCCTTCTGGCCCTGGGCCTGCTGGCCGGCTGTTCGGCGGCACCCTCCGCCACCACCGCCGAAGAGGCCGACACCGCCGAGACCGCCGCGGTGACCACCGCCACCCCGGAATCCGCCGACGGCCCCGTGACCATCGTGGACGACCTGGGCCGCAGCGTCACCGTGGACCATCCCCAGCGGGTGGCGGTGCTCATCGGCAGCTTTGCGGATGTGTGGTGTCTGGCGGGCGGGTCGGACAGCCTGGTGGCCACTGCCCACGATGCCTGGACCTACTTCGATTACCTGCCCCTGGACAACGTGACCGACCTGGGCGCCAGCAAGGAGATCAGCCTGGAAACCCTCATTGCCACCGAGCCGGACTTCATCGTGGCCAGCTGCAACACCCAGCTGGACCTGGATTTCATGCCCACTTTCGAGGAGATGGGCATTCCCGCCGCCTACTTTGAGGTCAGCACCTTTGAAAGCTACCTGAGCATGCTGGACCGCTGCACCCAGATCACCGGGGACACCGCCGCCTACCAGACCAACGGCGCAGACGTGCAGGCCCAGGTGGACGAAGCCATCGCCCGGGCGGACGGCAGCCAGCCTTCGGTTCTCTACATCCGGGTGTCCAGCTCCGGCTGCAAGGTCAAGAACAGCCAGGACAACGTTCTGGGCGAGATGCTGGCCGCTCTGGACTGCGTCAACATTGCCGACCGGGAAAACTCCCTGCTGGAGGACCTGAGCATGGAAGTCATCCTGCAGGAGGATCCGGATTACATCTTCCTGGTCTACCAGACTGCCGACCCCTCCGTGGCCGAGGCGGTGGCCGACGAGACCCTGCGCAGCAACCCGGCCTGGAACAGCCTGCGGGCCGTGCAGGAGGGCCGCTGCTATGTGATGGACCAGACCTTGTACAACCTGAAACCGAACGCACGTTGGGGGCAAGCCTATGAACAGCTGGCGGATATCCTGTACCCGGCTGCGTGAGCACCCGGCGGCGGTGGCAGTGGCGCTGGCGGTGCTGACCCTGGCCCTGGCGGTGCTCAGCCTGTGTATGGGGGCGGTGGAAGTCACCCCTGCCCAGGTCCTGCAGGCCCTGTTCACCAATGACCCGTCGGAGGTCTCCGCCCGGGTGGTGCTGTACTCCCGCCTGCCCCGCACCTGCGGCAGCCTGCTGGCCGGGGCCGCCCTGGCCGTGGCCGGGGTGCTCATCCAGACGGTGCTGGCCAACCCCCTGGCAGCGCCCCATATCATCGGGGTCAACGCCGGGGCGGGGCTGGCCGTCACCATCAGCTGTGCCATTGCCCCCATGGCCGCCGTGCGCCCCCTGGCTGCCTTTGCGGGGGCCATGGCCGGGGTGCTGCTGGTACTTTTATTTGCCGAGAGCACCGGCGCCTCCCGCATCACCCTGGTGCTGGCGGGCGTGGCCATTTCCAGCATCTTCAGCGCCCTCATCGACGCGGTGACCACCCTCTACCCGGACGCCCTCATCGGCTACACCGACTTCCGCATGGGCGGTCTGGCCGGGGTCACCATGGCCAAGCTGGCCCCGGCGGCGGTGCTCATCGGCATCAGCCTGGTGCTGGCCTTCTCCCTGTCCGGCCTGCTGGATGTGCTGGCCCTGGGCCCCGAGACCGCCCAGAGCCTGGGCCTTTCGGTGCGGCCCACCCGGCTGCTCTTCCTCACCCTGGCGGCGGCTCTGGCCGGGTCAGCGGTGAGCTTCTGCGGGCTGGTGGGCTTTGTGGGCCTGCTGGTGCCCCATGGGGTGCGCTCCATCGTGGGGGAGGAGAGCCGCCCTCTCCTCCTCTGCTCCGCTTTGGGCGGCGCGGCCCTCATGACCTTGTGTGACCTGGTGGCCCGCACGGTGGCGGCTCCCTTTGAGCTGCCGGTGGGCACCATCCTGAGCATTCTGGGCGGGCCCTTTTTCCTGTGGCTGCTGGTCCGCCAGAGAGGAGGCCGCACCCATGATTGAACTGCAGCAGGTGCAGGCCGGGTATCATAACCGCCCGGTGCTGCGGGGGGTGGACCTGGCTTTCCGCCCCGGGGAGGTGCTGGCCCTCATCGGGCCCAACGGCAGCGGCAAAAGTACCCTGCTGCGCACCGCCTTGGGGCTGCTGCCCTGCACCGGTGGGCAGGTACTGTACGACGGTGTGCCCCTCACCCAACTTTCCCCCCGGCAGGTGGCCCGACAGGCCGCCTTTCTGTCCCAGAACCGGACCACCCCCAACATCACCGCCCAGCGGATGGTGCTCCACGGGCGGTTCCCGCACCTTTCCTATCCCCGGCATTACCGGCCGGAGGACAAGGTCATTGTGCGGCAGGCGCTGGAAGAGGCCGACGCCGCCGACCTGGCCGACCGCCCCATGAACGAGCTCAGCGGCGGCCAGCGGCAGAAGGTCTATCTGGCCATGGCCATCGCCCAGCAGACCCCCACCGTGCTCATGGATGAACCTACCACTTTCCTGGACATCGCCCACCAGCTGGGAGTCATGCAGATGGCCCGCCGTCTGGCGGCCGGGGGACGGGCGGTGGTGCTGGTGCTCCATGACCTGCCCCTGGCCATGGGCGGCGCCCACCGGTTGGCCGTCCTGCAGGACGGGCTGCTGGTGCAGAGCGGCACCCCCGAAGAAATCTACGAAAGCGGCGTGCTGGAACCGGTATTCAACATCCGGCAGGGCCGCACCCAGACCGCCGACGGCTGGCGGTATTACTGCGAGCTGCCGCATAAGGAGGAAGGATAAATGCCCCTGTTCCCCATGTTTGTGAATCTGCAAAATGCCCCGGTCCTCCTGGTGGGGGGCGGCACGGTGGCCCTGCGCAAGGCGGAAAAGCTGCTGCCTTACGGGCCGCACATCACGGTGGTGTCCCCGGCCATCGCTCCCGAACTGGCGGCGCTTCCCGGCCTGACCCTCTGTCGCCGTGCTTTTGCAGAAAGCGACCTGCAGGGCCCGCCCGCCCTGGTCATTGCCGCCACCGATGACGCTTCCCTCAACCACAGAATTTCCGCCCTGTGCAGGGCACAGCGCATCCCGGTGAACGTGGTGGATGACCTGGCAGCCTGCGGCTTTGTCTTCCCGGCCCTGGTGCAGCGGGGGCGGCTGTCGGTGGGCATCTCCACCGGCGGGGCCAGCCCCACGGCGGCGGTGTGGCTGAAGGAGCGCATCGAAGCCCTTCTGCCGCCCCACTTCGCGGCGGCTCTGGACCGGCTGGAAGCCCTGCGCCCGACCCTCAAGGCCCGGGTCCCTGACGAGCATGCCCGGGCTGAACGTTTCCGCGACGCTTTTGAGCGGGAGCTGGCGGTGCCTGCCGAACCTGCTGCCCGGACACCGGCCGGCCATGTGGCCCTGGTGGGAGCAGGGTGCGGCAAAGCGGACCTGATCACCGTGCGGGGGCTGCGGCTGCTGCGGCAGTGCACCGCCCTGGTGTACGATGACCTCATCGACGACAGTCTGCTGGATGAGCTGCCTGCCGACGCCCAGACCTTTTACATGGGCAAGCGCAGCGGCCACCATGCGGCCCCTCAGGGAGAGATCAATGCCAAACTCATCGAGTTGGCCCGGGCCGGACACCGGGTGGTGCGCCTGAAAGGCGGGGATCCCTTCGTTTTCGGCCGGGGCGGGGAGGAAGCCCTGGCTTTGCGTCAGGCAGGCATCGACTTTGAGGTGGTGCCCGGAATCTCCTCGGCCATCGCCATTCCCGGGGAGGCGGGCATCCCGGTCACCCACCGCGCCCTGAGCCGGGAGGTGCACATCATCACCGCCCACACCCGGGCCGAGAAAACCCCCGACTACCGCCGGTATGCGGCGCTGGAAGGCACCCTGGTCTTTCTCATGGGCCTGCAGCGGCTGGAGAAGATCGCCGCCGACCTGCAGGCAGGGGGCATGGCGGGGGATACCCCCGCCGCCGTCATCAGCGGCGGCAACGCCGCCCACCGGGCTGCCGTGCGGGCCTCCTTGTCCGGGATCGCGGCGGCTGCCCGACAGGCCGGGGTCCAGGCCCCCGCCGTCATTGTGGTGGGCCCCACCGCCGCCCTGGACCTGTACGCCGATTTCCAATAAAAGAAAAACGGGAGAGCGAATTTTCGCTCTCCCGTTTTTTCATGCCTTTGTGTGGGCTTTGCGCCGCCGCCGGAGCAGCGCCGCCGCTGCCAGCAGGACCACCGCGGCACCGATGCCGCCGATGGCCAGGGGCAGGGGGATCCGGGGCTGCACCACCGCGGCCAGGGTATCCTCCCCCGGCTGGACGGTGAACACCAGGTAGCTGCCATCGGCGGTGGTGTCGGCCCGCCGCCAGCTGCCGTCCGCATTTTTCAGGTAAACGGCGGTGTTTTTCTGCTGGGGCAGGTAGTGCAACTGCCAGGAGGAACCGGCCGTTTCGGGCAGGGTGAACTGCCAGTTCTCGGTGTGCTGTCCGGGCACCAGGGGGGCTTCGTCGCTGGCTGTCATGGTCAGGTCCCCGGTGCCGAAGCTGCCCTCCGCCAGCAGGATGGGGCGGCCGTCTGCCCGCTGCTCGGTGCCGGACACCACAGTGGAAAGGGGCGTGTATACCGCGTCAATGACCTGGTCAAAGCGGATGTTCTCGGTGACGAAGGCGGGCCAGGAGGCGGTGCAGCCGTCCTTGGCCGGAATGGCCGGGGCCGCACCGGCGTCAAAGCTGCCGCCGTAGTCCACTGTCACGCTGCCCACCACGGCGCCGTCCGCCCGGAAGGTCAGCACAATGGTCCGGAACGCTTCGGGAAGCCCTTCCTGCTCGGTCAGGGCGGCAAACTCCGCAAAAGACAGGGGTTCGGCCTGTCCGGCATAGCTCACCCCGTCAATGCCGCCCAGGGTGTCGCTGACAAAATAGTTGCCGCTCTGTTCCGCGTCTTCACTTTGCAGCAGGTCGGTCAGGGTTCCGGATTCCAGGCCACCGGCCACGGCGCCCACCTGTTCGGTGCCTTCGGCCAGCACCAGGGCCCGACAGCCGGTGATGGTGGTACCGCTGCCCGCAATGCCGCCCACATGGGCGGCTCCGTCCAGACGGCATTTGGCGGCGCAGTCCCGGATGGCGCTGCGGCTGCGCCCCGCAATGCCGCCCACATAGTTCACATCTTCCTCGCTCAGGTCGGCGTAGTTGCGGCAGCCCATCACCGTGCCCATGTCCATGCTGCCCACAATGCCGCCGGCAGCCTCCTTCTTCACCTGCACGGTGCCGGTGTTTTCGCAGTCCCGCAGGACCACCCGGGTCTTGTAGGTCACGTTCAGAGAACTGTTTCCGCTGATCTTGGTGTCGTCTTCCGGGTCCAGATCATTCTCCCGGGCCATGGCCCCGGCAATGCCGCCGGCATTCAGGTCGGCGTTCACGCTGCCCTCGTTGCGGCAGTTGAAAACCTTGCCCTCGGTATCGCTCTCGGTGTCACTGTCCGACACATCCTCAAACAGGTCGGAATTGTCCTGGGGTTCGGCGGCACCCAGCAGAGTGTTGCCGATGACATTCAGCTGGTCGGTGATGGCCTGGATGTCCTGGATCAGGGCTTGTGTGTGGTCCCCGGTGTTGGTGGTCAGGCTGCCCACCCCGTCCATGATGGAGGTCAGGCTGCCGTTCAGACTGTTGCGGGCGGCGGTGATCTCGTCCCGGCCGGTCACCTCCACGCTGGGCACGGTCAGGGTCAGCTGCCCGTCCAATGTCAGGGACCCTTCGTGCTGCAATTCGTTGTCGATATCCAGACTGGGGGCCCCGTGGGTGACTTCGCTGCGGTCCGCCGGTTCTTCTGCCGGTTCTTCGGGGACCTCCGGCACCGGTGTCTCTGCGGGCACCGGTGTTTCTGCGGGCTGGGGCGTCGGGGTGGCTTCCGATTCCGGCGGGGAAGACGGTTCCTGGGAAGGTACCGGCGTGACCTCAGGCGCCACGGTGGGGGTGGGGGAGGAATCGCCGATGCCCAGGTCGGTATCGGCGTTGGTGTCGCTGCTGCCGGTGAGCTTGGTCAGGTCGGTAAGAGTGACTTCCTGGGTGCCGATGCTGATGCTGTTGGCCAGTTTGTCCAGCAGGGAATCTACCGCCGTGCGGGCGGAGTCCACCTGGTTCTGCAGGTTGGTCAGCCGTCCGGTCAGTTCGCTGGAGGAGGCTGCCGCATCCTGGTTGGCCTTGTTCATCAGCCCCTGCAGGGTGCTCAGCTCCCCCTGCAGCTGCTGCAGGGTGTCGGCGCTGTACTGCAGCATGCTGGAAGGCTCCATCTGGCCCACGATGCCGCCGCCCTCCTTGCGGGCGTGGATGGTGCCGTAGTTGACGCAGCCTTCGATGTAGCCGGTCTGGCTGCCCGCAATGCCGCCCACGTTGTAGCCGATGTGGTCATACCCCACATCGCCCCGGTTGACGCAGGCCCGGATGACCCCGGCAGAGCTGCCCGCCACGCCGCCGATGTCGGTGATGTCGGCAGCGCGCTCGGTCTTGAGCAGGTCCTCCGCCGTCAGGTCTTCCAGTTCCACCTCGTTTTGGCTCACGGTGGTGTTGACCGCAGACAGGTTGCTGCACCCGGTCACCACACCGTCGTTGCTGCCCACAATGCCGCCGATGAAGTGGTCGCCGTAGACGCTGCCGGTGACCGTGCAGCCGGAAATGACCCCGTCGGCGGTGTTCACCCCGGCCATGCCGCCCACCTGGCTGGTGCCGGTGACGGTGCCGTCAAAGCGGCAGTTTTCGATGGTGCCGGCGTTCTGCCCCGCAAATCCGCCCACCTGGGCCCGGGTGCCCCCGGGCTGTACGGTGCCGGAAGCGGTGGTGTTGTACACAGACCCCGAGGTCTGAATGTACCGGAACAGTCCCTGCACGCTGCCGTCGGCGGTCAGGTTCAGGCCGCTGATCGTGTGGCCCTGGCCTTCCCACCGGCCGCCGAAGCTGGGAATGCCCCCGAAGCCGGTCCCGCTCAGGTCGATGTCTTCATCCAGGTAGATGATTTTGTCCTGGCTCCAGCTGTCCAGACGGCAGTTCTCCGCCAGTTGGACCAGGTCTTCGGCGTCGTTCAGATGGATCACGCCTGCCTCTTCCTCGGCCAGGGCGCCCAACGGCAGACAGCAGACCAGCAGGGCCGCGCTCAGCAGGGCACAAAGGCCCCGTTTCACTGTCTTGGTCATCATACTTCCTCCCCTTCGGTGTAGTTCTGGGCCCAGACCTCCGCGTCGGAAACCTCCTGCGGCAGGCAGTAGTCGGGCTGGGTGGGTTCGATGGTGGTGCCGGAGGTCACCGCCGCATGCAGGGTGCCGTTCAGGGTACCTTTGATCTCGGCGTCGATGACACCGTTCACATACCCGCGCACCCGGCCGCTTACGCGCATGCTGCCGCTGGCGGTGCGGTTGATGCGGGTCAGATCGATGGGGGCTTTCATGGCAAAGCTGGTGCGCTCCACGATCACATCGCCGATGAGCAGGATCTGGGGCAGCACCGCCAGCACCAGCAGGATGGAGACCACCGTGCCCCGGCCCAGGCAGGTGCCGATGGCCGCAATGACCGGGTTGGTGGTCATGACGCCGATCAGGGCGCCAGCCACCGCCAGGATGGTGCCGGAGGTGAAGATGGTGGGGAAGGCCTGGTTCAGCGCCGTGATCATGGCCTTCTGGATGGGCATTTCCTTCTTCAGGTCGGTGTAATGGCTGGAAATGACGATGGCGTAGTCGATGTTGGCGCCCATCTGGATGGCGTTGACGATGAGGTAGCCCAGGAAATACAGGGGTTCATTCTGCAGGGTGGGCACCGAAAAGTTGATCCAGATACTGCCCTGGATGACCAGGATCAGCAGGATGGACAGACCCACCGACTGGAAGGTGAACAGCAGGATCAGCACCACGAACAGGGCCGACAGCACGCTGATGAGCACGTTGTCCTGCACGAAGGAGCTGGACAGGTCCTTCACGTTGGTGGAGTTGCCTACCACATAGTAGTCTCCGCTGTAATACTGCCCGATGATGTTGTGCATGGTGGTCAGGAAGTCCATGGTCTCGTCACTTTCTTCCGGCAGGTTCAGGTAGACCACCATCCGGCTGTATCTGTCGCTCTGCAGCTGGACCTGGGCCCAGTTCAGCTGGTCGAACAGCTCGTCCAGGGTGTCCTGCATCTCCCCCTCCAGGGTGATGTTGCCGTCCTTCATCTCCCGCTGCAGGAACATGAACATGTCGAACAGGGGCACCTTGTAATCCCCGATGCCGCTGAGCACGCTGCCGTACTGGTTCTGGTCCACGGCGTACACCGCGTACAGGGCTTCCGCTGCCTCGTAGTCGATGCCCGCGATCTCCGAAAGCTGCCGCGGGGTCACGGCGTCGGCCAGCATGTAGCCGTCCAGGGCCTCGGTGTTGGCCAGCCCCTGGGCGGAATCCACCTCCGGGCAGGCTTCCAGCTGGTCCAGGATCTGCCGCTCGGCCTCGTAGTTGCCCTTGGGCACGATCACCGCCACCATGTTGTTGTTGCCGAAGGTGTTCTTGATCTTCTGGTGGGCGATCTGGCTCACGCTCTGTTTGGGTGTCACCAGGTCGGTGAAGCTGTAGCAGTAGGGGCACTGGTTGGCCAGCACGGCGGCAATGACCACCACCACCACAAAGATGGGCGGGATGATGAACCGGGTGGCCACGTCAAACTTGCCCAGGAAGGTGATCTGGGGAATGAGCTTGCGGTGGCGGGTGGCGTCGATCTTGCGGCTGAAGACCATGAGCAGCCCGGGCATGAGGGTGAACACCGACAGCAGGCTGAACAGGATGGCCTTGATGAGCACGGTGGCCATGTCCCGCCCGATGCCGAAGTGCATGAAGGCCAGGGCCGCCAGACCGGAGATGGTGGTCAGTGAGGAGGAACTGATCTCCGGAATGGCCTTGGACAGGGCGGCGATGCAGGCCTCCCGGGTGTCCTTGGTCTCGTGCTCATCGGAAAAGCGGTGGCACAGGATGATGGCGTAGTCGATGGCCAGGGCCAGCTGCAGGATCACCGTCACCGAGTTGGAGATGAAAGAGATGGTGCCGCACAAGAAGTTGGTGCCCATGTTCAGCAAAGCGGCGGCCCCGAAGGTCAGGATCAGCACCGGCACTTCAGCGTAGGAGCGGGAGGTCAGGGTGAGCACCATCACGATGATCACCGCGGCAATGACCAGAATGACCCCCATCTCGTTGGCCAGGTCGGCGGACATGTCCTGCCCAACCTCGGTATCCACATAGACGTCATACCCGGCCAGCGCCTGGTCGATGCCGTCCAGGGCCTGCAGGCTGATCTCATCGGTGGCTGTCCCGTCAAAGGTCACGGTATACAGGGCCGAAGCCTGCTTATAGTGGTCGGCGGTGTCGTCGAACTCCACACTGTACACCCCGTCCACCCCTTCCAGGGTCCCGGCCAGGTCCCGGGCCGTGTCGTAGGTCACGTTGGAGACCATCACCCGGGCCGTGCCGAAGGTGGTGAAATTGTCGTTCATTACGGTCAGACCCTGGCGGGTCTCGGTGTCGGCGGGCAGGTAGGTGGTGATGTCGTTCTCCACCTTCACCCAGCCCGACGCCACAACACTGAAAATCAGCGCCAGAGCGTACAGCAGGAAGAAAAGATTGCGCTTGTCCACAATAAAGGTGGCAATCTTTTCCATCCCGCCGGTTTTCGGCTTCTTTTCTTCCATGGCAGAAAAATCCTCCCGTTGCAAGGTAAAAAAGCAGCCTTTTCCAAGGCTGTCATTCTATCTTAATACGGGAACCCTGCAAAAACCATATACAATTTTGAACATCTGTCAAAAGAAAGAAAGAAAATGAGCAAGGCAGACGGACTGATCCCGCCGGCACACAAACAAAAAAAGCAGGCAGAAACTTTCGTTTCTGCCTGCTTTTGGTCGAGGTGACAGGACTCGAACCTGCGGCCTCCTGGTCCCAAACCAGGCGCGCTACCAGCTGCGCAACACCTCGGCGGTATTACTCATTATAACCGCTGAGGCGGCGCCCGTCAAGCGCGGGGCCGGGGTTCCGTCCATTTGAATCAATAGGTCTGGGGCTGTTCTTCGCCAGTCATGACGCGCAGGGCACCCTGGGCCAGAGCCAGCAGTTCGTCCTCACCGGGATAGACGGTGATGGGGGCGATCCAGCCGATCTTCTGCTGCAGGATCTCCCGGGTGTAGTCGCTGTAGGCGATGCCGCCGGTCAGGATGATGGCATCCACCTTGCCTTCCAGCACGGTGGCCATGGCGCCGGCGTCCTTGGCGATCTGATAGTAGAAGGCATCCTGCACCAGCTTGGCGAACTTGTCGCCCTCGTGGGCCATCTTGTCCACCACACGGGCATCGTTGGTGTGCAGATAGCCGTTGAAGCCGCCGTTGCCGCAGATCTTCTTGTAGATCTCCTTCTGGGTGTACTTGCCGGAGAAGCACATCTTCACCAGATCACCGGCGGGCACGGTGCCGGCGCGCTCGGGGCTGAAGCAGCCCTCGCCGTCCAGGATGTTGTTCACGTCGATGACCTTGCCCTTGCAGTGGGCGCCCACGGACACGCCGCCGCCCATGTGGATGACGATGAGGTTCAGGGCATCATAGGTGGTGCCGTGCTCCTTGGCATACCGGCGGGCCACGGCCTTCTGGTTCAGGGCGTGGAAGATGCTGCGGCGGGGCAGTTCGGGCATGCCGGACAGACGGGCCTGGTCGGACAGTTCATCCACCACCACGGGGTCTACAATGTAGGAGGGCTTGCCGATGGCGTCGCCGATCTCCCGGGCCAGGATGCCGCCCAGGTTGGAGGCATGCTGCCCCTGCACACCGGCGATCAGGTCGGCCAGCAGGGCGTCGCTGACGGGGTAGGTGCCGCCCGGAATGGGCTTGAGCAGGCCGCCGCGGCCCACGATGACATCAAAGGAATGGATGTCGCAGTTATCTTCCTTCAGGGCGTCCAGGATGATCTGCTTGCGGAAATCCTTCTGGTCGATGATGGAGGCATACTTGGCGATCTCCTCGGTGGGATGACGCAGGGTCTTGTCGAACAGCAGGGTCTCGTCCTCAAAAACGCCGATCTTGGTGGAGGTGGAACCGGGGTTGATGATAAGGCTCTTGATAGACATGGTAGCTCGCTTCCTTCTTCAAATGTTATTCTTCTCTTACCGTTCTCGCGGAATCAGCGCTCACTTATTCAGGGCAGCTGCCACCACAGCGGCCAGGGCGATGGAGTTGACCTTGGTCTGGAAGGAGTCGGAGCGGCTGGTCAGGATGGCGGGCACCTTGGTGCCGGTCAGGATGCAGCCGTTCTCGCACTTGGCGGTGTGCACCAGGGTCTTGTAGACCAGGTTGCCGGCCTGGATGTCGGGGAACAGCAGCACGTCGGCCTTGCCGGCGGCGGGGCGGTCCTGGGCGCCCTTGTGGGCAGCGGCTTCGGGGTCAATGGCAATGTCCATGGACAGGGGGCCATCCACCACGCAGCCGGTGATCTTGCCTTCTTCACACATCTTGCGCAGCTCGTCGGCGTCCACGGTGCAGGGCATCTTGGGGTTGACAACCTCAACGGCGGCCAGGGGCGCCACCTTGGGGCATTCCACGCCGCAGGCATGGGCCACTTCCACCGTGTTCTCGATGATATGGACCTTGTCCTCCAGGGTGGGGTAGGTGATGAAAGCCACGTCGGACAGGAACAGCAGCTGCTCCACGCCCTCGATCTGGAACACGGCCACATGGCTCAGGGTCTTGCCGGTGCGCAGGCCCACTTCCTTGTCCAGGATGCTCTTCAGGAAGGTCTTGGTGTCCAGCAGGCCCTTCATGTACATGTCGGCTTCACCGTCGTGGGCCAGCTTCACGGCCTTCAGGGAGGCGGCGGTCTTGTCCGGCTCGTTGATGATGCGGTAGTCGGACAGGTCGATGTTCATCTCGGCGGCGATGGCGCGGATCTTGGCCTCGTCACCCACCAGGATGGCGTCGGCGATGCCCTGCTTGTGGGCTTCGGCAACGGCTTCCAGAACGGCGTCGTCCTCGGCGGCGGCCACCGCAATGGTCTTCTTGCCGCATTCCTTGACCTTGGAGATCAGTTCGTCAAAACTCTTGACCATAAAAAAACACCTCGTTTTGTCATCACAAAGCTGAGTGGCCGCGGCGGGAATACCGCGGCACAGGCAGTATCTGTTAAAAGAATAACACCTGCCGGCCGGACGGTCAAGCCCCCTGCAGGAATTTGTCGCCGGATTGTGAAGAAAGTCACTGCAAAGGGAAAAGTGAAACATTTTACAAAGGGGGATTGTACCGCCTTGCTATTTTATAGGTATGGAAAAAGGCGAATTTGGGCAAAAAGACAAAAAGAACCGGAAAAAGAAGTTGAATTTGAACAAGTTCGGGTATTGACAAAACCTTAACAACATGCAAAAATAAAGGTATCAGCGCGGAGACCAGAAAAGCCCGCCTGACTGTATGCACCCAGCCACCGCGACCCGGCCCGGCGCCCCTTGAAAACGCCGATCATGCACCGTATGACAGACCGTAACGGGACGGGTGCTATATTTGCGCCCCAAGCTGTTAGAATTTTAACAGTGGCGGCGGCAAACCAACAGGAGAAGAAGGCCCGAATCAATGACAACAGCCATGTATCCCGGCAGCTTCGACCCGGTCACCCGCGGTCATCTGGACATCATCAAGCGCGCGTCCCGCATGTTTGACAAGCTCATCGTGGCGGTGCTGAACAACAGCGCCAAGACGCCGCTTTTCACGGTGGAACAGCGGGTGGAAATGCTCCGGGAATGCTGCAAGGACATCCCCAATGTGGAGATCGCCAGCTTTGACGGCCTGACCGTCAACTTTGCCAAGGCCCAGGGAGCCACCGTCATGGTGCGGGGCCTGCGCGCCGTCACCGACTTTGAAAACGAGATGCAGCTGGCCCACACCAACCACGCCCTGCAGCCCGGGATCGAAACGGTGTTTCTGGCCACCTCCATCAAGTGGAGCTACCTGTCCAGCACCATCGTGAAGGAGGCTGCCCACTACCGGCAGGATGTGTCCCAGTTCGTCACCCCCAATGTGGAAGCCGCCCTGCAGGCCAAACAGCGCTGCGGCGACGTGTAGTTCCATTTTTCCAACGTCCGTTTCCGCCCTCCGGGGCGGTTGGAATAGAACCCCGAAACAGGCTATCCATCGAATTTCAATCTAATTTCAGGAGGCTGCTTACTTATGAAAAAGATCGTTATCGCATCCGCCTGCCGTACTGCCATCGGCAAGTTCGGCGGCACCCTGTCCAACGTTCCCGCCGCTGAGCTGGGCTCCATCGTCATCAAGGAAGCCATCGCCCGCGCCGGCATCACCGCTGAGCAGGTCGATCATGTGTACATGGGCTGCGTCATCCAGGCCGGTCTGGGCCAGAACGTCGCCCGTCAGGCCTCTCTGAAAGCCGGCCTGCCCGTCACCACCCCGGCCGTCACCGTCAACGTGGTCTGCGGCTCCGGTCTGAACTGCGTCAACATGGCGGCCCAGATGATCGAGGCCGGCGACGCGGACATCGTCGTCGCGGGCGGCACCGAGAACATGGATATGGCTCCCTTCGCCATGATGAAGGGCCGTTACGGCTACCGCATGGGCTATCCCATGGGCAAGAGCGAACTGGTTGACACCATGGTCAACGACGCTCTGTGGGATGCGTTCAACAACTACCACATGGGCATCACCGCCGAGAACGTGGCCGAGCAGTGGGGCCTGACCCGTGAGCAGCTGGATGAGTTCGCTTACAACAGCCAGGTCAAGGCCGACGCCGCCATCAAGTCCGGCGCCTTCAAGGATGAGATCGTCCCCGTCACCATCAAGACCAAGAAGTCCGAGATCGTCTTCGACACCGATGAAGGCCCCCGCCTGAGCCCGATGGAAGTGCTGGGCAAGCTGAAGCCCGCCTTCAAGAAGGACGGCATCGTCACCGCCGGCAACTCCTCCGCCATCAACGACGGCGCTGCCGCTCTGGTCATCATGAGCGAAGACAAGGCCAAGGAACTGGGCATCACCCCCATGGCTACCTGGGTCGGCGGCGCTCTGGGCGGCGTTGATCCCTCCATCATGGGCGTCGGCCCCATCGCCGCCACCCGCAAGGTCATGGCCAAGACCGGCCTGACCGTTTCCGATATGGACCTCATCGAAGCCAACGAGGCTTTCGCTGCGCAGAGTCTGGCCGTTGCTCATGACCTGGAATTCGACATGGACAAGGTCAACGTCAACGGCGGCGCCATCGCTCTGGGCCATCCCGTCGGCGCTTCCGGTGCCCGTATCCTGGTCACCCTGCTGTACGCCATGAAGCATCGCGGCGCTCACAAGGGTCTGGCTACCCTGTGCATCGGCGGCGGCATGGGCTGCGCCACCATCGTCGAGATGTAATTCGCGAACGGAGGAACATCCACTATGTCTTTTGTGAATACGGAAGTCCAGGGCGCTGTGGCCGTGGTCACCATCGACCGTCCCAAAGCCCTGAACGCCCTGAACCCCGAAGTCCTGGCCGACCTGAAGGCCGCCTTTGAGGGCATCGATCAGAACACCGTGCGCTGCGTCGTGCTGACCGGCGCCGGCGACAAGAGCTTCGTGGCGGGCGCGGACATCGGTTCCATGTCCACCATGACCAAGGCGGAAGGCGAGGCCTTCGGCAAGCTGGGCAACGACATCTTCCTGATGATCGAGCACTTCCCGCTGCCCGTCATCGCGGCGGTCAACGGTTTCGCTCTGGGCGGCGGCAATGAGCTGGCCATGAGCTGCGACATCCGCATCTGCTCCGACAACGCCGTCTTCGGCCAGCCCGAAGTGGGCCTGGGCATCACCCCCGGCTTCGGCGGCACCCAGCGTCTGGCCCGCCTGGTGGGCATGGGCATGGCCAAGCAGATGGTCTACTCCGCTCTGAACATCAAGGCGGACGAAGCCCTGCGCATTGGTCTGGTCAATGCGGTGTACCCGCAGTCCGAACTGATGGAGAACGTCATGAAGCTGGCCACCAAGATCGCCAAGAACGCTCCCATCGCGGTGCGCAACTGCAAGAAGGCCATCAATGACGGCATCTCCCTGCCCATCGACAAGGCCGTGGAAGTGGAAGAGAAGCTCTTCGGCGACTGCTTCGAGACCCACGACCAGGTGGAGGGCATGGGCTGCTTCCTGAGCAAGGAAAAGCCGAAACCCAAACCGGTTTTCACCAACAACTGATTTACTTATAAAACATTATTCAGGAGGGTTACTACTATGAAGGTAGGCGTTATCGGCGCTGGCACCATGGGCCAGGGCATCGCAAAGGCTTTCGCTCAGTGCGAAGGCTACACCGTCGCGCTGTGCGACATCAAGCAGGAATGGGCCGAGGGCGGCAAGGACAAGATCGCCAAGGGCTATGCCAAGCTGGTTGCCAAGGGCAAGCTGGACCAGGCTGAAGTGGACCGCCGTCTGGCTGCCATCACCGCTGGCCTGAAGGAAGACCTGTGCGCGGACTGCGACCTGATCGTGGAAGCCGCTTTCGAAGATATGAAGGTCAAGCAGACCACCTTCGGCGAGCTGGACAAGATCTGCAAGCCGGAATGCGTCTTCGCTTCCAACACATCCTCCCTGTCCATCACCGAGATCGGCAAGGGCCTGTCCCGTCCTCTGGTGGGTATGCACTTCTTCAACCCCGCTGACCGCATGAAGCTCATCGAGGTCATCGCCGGTGTGAACACCCCCGCCGAGACCGTGGAGACCATCAAGAAGATCAGCGTGGAGATCGGCAAGACCCCCGTTCAGGTCAACGAGGCTGCTGGCTTCGTGGTCAACCGCATCCTGATCCCCATGATCAATGAGGCTGCCTTTATCAAGATGGAAGGTGTTTCCGACATCGCCGGCATCGACACCGCCATGAAGCTGGGCGCCAACCATCCCATGGGCCCCCTGGAACTGGGCGACTTCGTCGGTCTGGATATCTGCCTGGCCATCATGGACGTCCTGTACAAGGAGACCGGCGACAGCAAGTACCGTGCCTGCCCGCTGATCCGCAAGATGGTCCGCGGCGGCAACCTGGGCTGCAAGACCGGCAAGGGCTTCTATGTCTACAACGCTGACCGCACCAAGACCCCGGTCGACGCCCTGTAAACAGTAAGACGAGTTTCTCCCGCCCCCCAGACGGCGGCGGGGGAATTTCGTTTGCATAAGGAGGATTATCGCTATGGATTTCACCCTGTCCAAACAGCAGCAGATGGTACAGAAAATGTACAAGGAGTTTGCCGAAAACGAGGTCAAACCCCTGGCCAAGAAGGTCGATGCTGAAGAGTATTTCCCCATCGAGACTGTCCAGAAGATGGCCAAGCTCGGCATGATGGGCATTTATTTCCCCAAAGAATACGGCGGCGCCGGCGGCGACGTGCTGTCCTACGTCATGGCTGTTGAGGAAATGAGCAAGGTCTGCGGCACCACCGGTGTCATCATCTCCGCTCACACTTCTCTGTGCGCTGCTCCCATCTACGAGAACGGCACCCCCGAGCAGAAGGCCAAGTACCTGCCCAAGCTGTGCAGCGGCGAATGGATCGGCGCTTTCGGCCTGACCGAACCCGGCGCCGGCACCGACGCCCAGGGCCAGCAGACCTTCGCTGTGGATGAAGGCGATCACTGGAAGCTCAACGGCTCCAAGATCTTCATCACCAACGCCGGCTACGCCAACGTCTTCATCATCATCGCCGTCACCGGCTTTGTCACCGACAAGCGCGGCCGCAAGCAGAAGGAAATTTCCGCCTTCATCGTCGAGCGCACCGACCCCGGCTTCAAGGTCGGCAAGCCCGAAGACAAGATGGGCATCCGCGGTTCTTCCACCTGCGAACTGATCATGGAAGACTGCATCATCCCCAAGGATCGTCTGCTGGGCGTCAAGGGCAAGGGCTTCCAGCTGGCCATGGCCACCCTGGACGGCGGCCGTATCGGCATCGCTGCCCAGGCTCTGGGCATCGCCGAGGGCGCCATTGACGAGACCGTTGCTTACGTCAAGGAACGCAAGCAGTTCGGCCGCTCCATCTCCGCCTTCCAGAACACCCAGTTCGAGCTGGCCGAGATGAAGGCCCGCGTGGAAGCCGCCAAGTACCTGGTGTACGCCGCTGCTCTGAAGAAGCAGGCCATCATGAACGGCGCCAAGGGCCGCTACAGCGTGGAGGCCGCCGAGGCCAAGCTGATCGCCGCCCGCACCGCCAGCGACGTGACCCGCCGCTGCCTGCAGCTGTTCGGCGGTTACGGCTACACCCGTGACTACCCCATCGAGCGGATGATGCGCGACGCCAAGATCACCGAAATTTACGAAGGCACCAGCGAAGTCCAGATGATGGTCATCTCCGGCGCGATGCTGAAGTAAGGAGGGCGCAGTACAATGAAAGCTATCGTTTGTGTAAAACAGGTCCCTGATACGCAGGGCAAAGTCGCCGTCAAGGCGGACGGCACCATGGACCGTGCGGCCATGGCCACCATCACCAACCCCGACGACCTGAACGCCGTGGAGGCTGCTCTGCAGCTGAAGGAACAGACCGGCTGCGAAGTCGTCGTCGTCACCATGGGCCCGCCGCCGGCCGAAGGCATGCTGCGTGAGCTGATCGCCCGCGGCGCCGACCGCGGCGTGCTGGTGTCCGGCCGTGAATTCGGCGGTTCCGACACCTTCGCTACCTCCCAGATCCTGGCCGCTGCCGTCAACAAGATCGGCGTCGGCCCCGACGACATCGTCTTCTGCGGCCGTCAGGCCATCGACGGCGATACCGCCCAGGTCGGCCCCCAGATCGCCGAAAAGCTGCATCTGCCCCAGGTCACCTATGTCACCGAGATCAAGAAGGACGGCAACAGCCTGACCGTCAAGCGTCAGCTGGAAGACGGCTACATGGAACTGAAGGTTCAGACTCCCTGCCTGTTGACCTGCATCAAGGAACTGAACACTCCCCGCTACATGAGCGTGTCCGGCATCTTCGAGTGCTTCGACAAGCCCATCGAGGTGTATGACTACAACGCTCTGAAGGACGATCCCCTCATCGAGACCGACACCATCGGCCTGAAGGGCTCTCCCACGAACGTCTACAAGTCCTTTGCTCCCCCGGTCAAGGGCGCCGGCATGATGGTCGAAAGCGCCAGCCAGCTGGTTGGTCTGCTGAACGACAAGCACCTGATTTGAGGAAGGAGAGTACTACAATGGCAGAATTCAATGCTATGGACACCGCCGCCTTCAAGGGCGTTTGGGTCTTCTGCGAACAGCGCGAAGGCCAGATGCAGACCATCAGCTATCAGCTGCTCAGCGAAGGCCGCAAGCTGGCCAATGACCTGGGCGTGGAGCTGTGCGGTGTTGTGATGGGCAGCGAGCTCAACGAAGATTACATCAAGGCTCTGGGCGGCTACGGCGCCGACCGCGTCTACTACGCCGACAGCCCTCTGCTGAAGGACTACACCACCGACGGCTATGCCAAGGTCCTGTGCGACCTGGTCATGGAGAAGAAGCCGGAAATCGTGCTCATCGGCGCCACTAACCTGGGCCGTGACCTGGGCCCCCGCTGCGCCGCCCGCCTGCACACCGGCCTGACCGCCGACTGCACCCATCTGGATGTGGATGTGGAGAAGTACAAGGAATTCCTGCGCACCACCTCCAACATCGATGTGGACAACACCAAGTTCGAAGAGAACACCAACCTGAAGATGACCCGTCCCGCCTTCGGCGGCCACCTGATGGCCACCATCATCTGCCCGCGTTTCCGCCCGCAGATGTCCACCGTGCGTCCCGGCGTCATGCAGACCCAGCCCTACGATGAGGCCGGTGCTGCCAAGGTTGTGGTGGAGAAGTTCACTCCCAACCTGACCGCCGAGGATATCCATGTGGAGATCCTGGACATCAAGAAGAGCGCCAAGAAGCTGGTTGACCTGATCGGTGCCGACGTGGTCGTCTCCGTGGGCCGCGGCATCAGCTCCGACGTGGACAAGGGCATCGCCCTGGCCGAGGAACTGGCCGGTGTTCTGGGCGGCGTCGTGGGCGCTTCCCGTGCCGTCACCGATGCCGGCTGGCTGTCTGCCGACCACCAGGTCGGTCAGACCGGCAAGACCGTCCATCCCCGCATCTATGTGGCTCTGGGCATCTCCGGCGCCATCCAGCATGTGGCCGGTATGCAGGACTCCGACACCATCATCGCCGTCAACAAGAACGAGAGCGCTCCCATCTTCGAAGTGGCTTCCTACGGCATCGTGGGCGACCTGTTCAAGGTTGTTCCCGAACTGATCAAGGAGATCCGCGCCGCCAAGAGCGCTGAATAATCCGGCTTCGGGCCCGTCGGCCTGAACCAGCCTCCGCAACACAAAACCGCCCTGCCGGGTACGCCGGCAGGGCGGTTTTTGCTTGCAGATTTAAAAATGGGGGAGAGGCAATCCCATCAGCCCGCCACCGGGTTGTTCATCTCCTCCTGGGAGGGGACCATGGCGTCATCGGCGGCCACGTCTGCGGACTTGTCGTAGGTGAACTCCACGCCCAGGGCATCGGGCACAGCGGCAAACAGGGCATCGATGTCGGTGAGCTCGGAATCGGTCATCACAAAGAGCACCTTGTCGTCAAAGGTGGCCACCCGCATCTTGTCCGCCATGACGCAGACCCACCGGGCCGGGTCCATCTTGTCCAGCATGGCGTCGGCAACGGTCTGGGCGTCGGCGGCATCCTTCACCCGCAGCAGCACCAGGGTATAGGCCTGACTGCCGGTCATGGACTCGCTCTTCACCCCGGCGTCCACCAGGGCGGCCTCCTCGGCGCTCAGGCCGGTGTTGTAGGTCAGCCAGGTTTCATCCTTCAGGTCAATGGCGGTGGTCTGCATCATCATCAGTTCCACCGGATAGGCTTCGTAGATGCTGTCCACCATGGCGGACAGCTCGCTGTCCGGTTCCGCCACTTCGGCCACGCCCATATCGTCGGAAACACCGTCCTCGGCGGTGGAGGTCTCCGGGGTAGCCGTGGGAGCCGGGGTGGCCGTGGTGGACTGGGAGGAAGCGCCGCAGGCGGCCAGAGAGAGGGCGGCAGCCATGGCCAGCGCCAGCAGAGAGGTCTTGGTCATCAGATTGCGTTTCATGTGTTTGTTCCTTTCCTGTTAAAAAAATAATTCGGGCAGGGTTACCGGTCGGTGAGCAGTTCTTCCGGGGCAAAAACCGCGTCCCAGGGGTCCCGGGGCAGCTCCTCGGCCAGCAGGGCGGCGGGACAGACCAGCAGCCGCCTGCCTTTATACTGTGCCAAAAAACGGTCATAATACCCGCCGCCCCGTCCCAGGCGCACCCCCTGCCGGTCCGCTGCCAGACAGGGGACCAGGGCCAGCGTGTCCGGAGGCAGGGCAGCCGGGTCCAGCACCGGGCCGGAAACCGGTTCCCGGATGCCGTAGGCCGCCGGCCGCAGGTCGTCCAGGCTGTCCAGTGCCACCCACTCCATCCGGCCTTCGCCCAGCACCCGGGGCACGGCCAGCACCTTGCCTTCGGCCAGAGCCCGGTCCAGGGCAGGGGAGATGTCCGGCTCGGTGGGCAGGGGCACAAAGCACAGGATGGTCCCGGCCTGCTGCCATTCCGCCCGCACAAACAGCCGGTCGCACATCCGCTGCCCCATGCGGCGCAGTTCTTCTTTGGTCTGTGCCCGCCAGATGCGTCGGGCGGCAGCCCGGGCTTCGGTTTTGGTCATGAATGCTGCCTCCTGTTTTCGGGTTGGGTACGCCCATCATCATACCATGCCCGCCCGTATCCATCAAGACGGAATTCCTGTGAAAATGTTACACCTTGCCCGCTTTGTCTTGCGTGTGGGGGTAAAAAAGAGTACAATAGGAACGTAAAATCGAATCAGTGTGCCGATTTATGGAGAATCGGTATCGGAAGGAGTCATATATACCATGGGCAAATTCAATTTTATCCAGACCGAGATCCCCGGCGTTGTCGTCATCGAACCCACCGTCTTCGGGGATGACCGGGGCTACTTCATGGAGACCTACCAGATCGACGATTTCGTCGCCGCCGGCATCGACAAGCCCTTCGTCCAGGACAACCAGAGCCGCTCCACCAAGGGTGTGCTGCGGGGCCTGCACTTCCAGAAGAACCACACCCAGGGCAAGCTGGTCCGGGTGACCATGGGCGAAGTGTACGACGTGGCCGTGGACTGCCGCCCCAACTCCGCCACCTTCGGCAAGTGGGTGGGCGTGACCCTGTCCGCTGAGAACAAGAAGATGTTCTACATCCCCGAAGGCTTTGCCCACGGCTTCCTGGTGCTGTCCGACGTGGCAGAATTCTGCTACAAGTGCACCGACGTCTACGACCCCACCAGCGAGGGCGGCATCCCCTACGATGACCCCACCGTCAACGTGCAGTGGCCGGACTGCGGCTGTGAGCACAAGACCAGCGCCAAGGACAAGGAGCACACCCCCTTTGCCCAGCAGAAGTTCGAGTACTTTGAGAAATACTGAGATATAAGGTAGGGCGCCAACGTGCAAAGCATCAAAAATTCACTGGCAGGCTTCTGGAAGTACCGCTATCTTCTGCAGAACCTGATCACCCGGGATTTCAAGCTGAAATACCGCCGCAGCGTGCTGGGCGTTGCCTGGAGCATCCTCAACCCGCTGCTGACCTGTCTGGTCATGTTCCTGGTCTTTGATTCCATCATGCGCGGCCTGCGGGGGGAGGGCATCCCCAACTTCGCGGGTTTCCTGATCATCGGCCAGCTGCTGTTCAACTTTTTCCGGGAATCCACCAGCATGGCCATGGAAAGCGTGCTGAAAAACGCCCCCCTGCTGCGCAAGGTCTATATCCCCAAATACATCTTCCCCATGGAGAAGGTGTGTTTCGCCATGGTGAACTGCGCCTTCAGCTTCATCGCCCTGGTCATCGTCTTTGTCATCACCTGGACGCCGGTGACCTTCGCCACCGCCTGGATGGCTCTCTACCCGCTGATCATGCTCTTTTTCTTCAGCCTGGGCATTGGGCTGCTGCTGTCGGCTTTGTATGTCTTTGTGCGGGACATCATGCACATCTGGGAAGTGTTCTGCACCCTGCTTGTGTATGCCAGCGCCATCTTCTATGACCCCGAGACCCTGTCCGGCATCATGCAGAAGCTCATCCACATCAACCCCATGTACTGGTTCATCACCGCCTTCCGCAGCTGTGTGCTGTGGGGCGAGGGCCTGACCCTGAGCATGGTGGTGGTCTGCTTTCTGTGTGCCGCGGTCAGCATGACCGTGGGGGTCATTGTGTTCAAGAAAAACCAGGACAAGTTTGTCCTGTACATGTAAAGGGGGCCGGGAAGATGAACCAGCAACAGCCCATCATTTCGGTGGACCATGTTTCCATGCGTTTCAACCTGGCCAAGGAAAAGCACGAAAGCCTGAAGGAATACTTCGTGGCCCTGATGCACGGCGGCGTCCGGTTTGACGAATTCTTTGCCCTGTCCGACGTGAGCCTGGACATCATGCCCGGGGACTTCTACGGCCTCATCGGCCTGAACGGCAGCGGCAAGTCCACCCTGCTCAAGATCATCTCCGGCGTGTACAAACCCAGTGCCGGCAAGGTCACGGTGCGGGGCACCATCGCCCCCCTCATCGAGCTGGGCGCCGGGTTCGATATGGACCTTACCGCCCGGGAGAACATCTACCTCAACGGCACCGTCCTGGGCTACACCCCCAAGTACATCGACAGCAAGTTCGAGGACATTGTGGAATTCAGCGAACTGCGGGAATTCCTGGACGTGCCCTTGAAGAACTATTCCTCCGGTATGGTGGCCCGCCTTGCCTTTGCGGTGGCCACCATGACCAAGCCGGACATCCTCATCGCCGATGAGATTTTGTCGGTGGGTGACTTCCTGTTCCAGCAGAAGTGCGAAAAGCGGATGGCCGAACTCATGAGCGGCGGCACCACCGTCATTCTGGTCAGCCATTCCATCGAGCAGATCGAGCGGATGTGCAACAAGGTGGCCTGGCTGGACCACGGCCATCTGCGCCGCAACGGCCCCACCGCCGAAGTCACCGCCGAGTACAAACATTTTGAGAAGAAGGACAGCATGAAGGCGGACCACGCCTGATGCCTGCCCGGGAGGGTCCCTATGGCCAAAGAAACTGAAAACCGCCCCGCCGATGTGGCCGCCCAGGACAGTGTGGGGGGCATGGCCAAGCGTCTGCTGAATCCCGCCCATCTTCGGGACCTGGCTCGGCGCAGCGCCGCCACCCTCCGGGAGCAGGGGGCGGAGCAGCTCTGGCGGGACGTGATCTTCCGGGTGGGGCTGGCCTTCCATCACGATTCCTGGCGTCACCGGGCGGATATCCCTCTGCGCCGGGAACTGAAAGCCCAGCGGGCCGCCCGCCTGCAGGGGCCGTTGGTCAGCGTGGTGGTGCCGGTGTACAACACCCCGGAAACTTTCTTCCGCCAGATGGTCAAAAGCGTGCAGCGCCAGACCTATTCCAACTGGCAGCTGGTGCTGGTGGATGCTTCGGATGATGCCCACCCCGTTCCCGGCCGTCTGGCCCAAAAGCTGGCCGAAAAGGACAGCCGGGTGGTCTACCGCAAGGTGGAAAACAGGGGCATTGCCGCCAACACCACCGCCGGCTTTGCCCTGGCCGCCGGGGATTATCTGGCCCTGCTGGACCACGACGACCTGCTGTACCCCAACGCCCTCTTTGAATGTGTGCAGAGCATCCAAACCACCGGGGCGGACCTTGTGTACAGTGACGAGATCGTTCTTTCTGCCGACCTGAAACAGCTGGGCGGCTACCACTTCAAGCCGGACTTTGCCCCCGACTACCTGCGGGGGTGCAACTTCATCACCCATCTGGCGGTGTTTTCCCGCCCGCTGCTGGATGCGGCCGGGGCTGCCGAGTACAAGGAATTCGACGGTGCCCAGGACCATGATCTGCTGCTGCGCCTGACCGAGAAGGCCGCCCGCATCGAGCATATCAAGAAGGTGCTGTATATCTGGCGGGGCCACGCCGGGTCCACCGCTGCGGGCATGGAGGCCAAACCCTATGCCCTGGAGGCGGGGGTGCGGGCCATCGACGCCCAGCTCCAGCGGCTGAACCTGCCCGGTAAGGCGGAACTGGTGCCCGGTGCGCCCGGGGCTTTCCAGGTGCGGTATGAGCTCACCGGCCACCCGCTGGTCTCGGTGCTCATCCCCAACAAGGACCACACCGACGACCTGGAACGCTGCCTGTCCAGCCTGTACCGGAACGCCGGGTATGACAACTTCGAGGTGCTGGTCATCGAGAACAACTCCACCGACCCCGCCACCGAGGAATACTACAAGACCCTGCCCGACCGGTACCAAAACTGCCGGGTGGTGCGGTACCAGGGGCCCTTCAACTTCTCCGCCATCAACAATTTCGGCGCGGAACAGGCCAGGGGCGAGCACCTGCTGCTGCTCAACAACGATATTGAGGTTCTCTCTCTCGATTTCCTGCGGGAGCTGCTCAGCTACAGCCAGCGGGCGGACGTGGGGGCGGTGGGCGCCAAGCTCTATTACCCCGACGACACCATCCAGCACGCCGGGGTCATCATGGGCATCAACGGCTCGGCGGGGCACAGCCACAAGAGCTACCCCCGCAAGGCGGTGGGGGACCTGTACCGTCTGGTCACCACCCAGGACTATATGGCCGTCACCGGCGCCTGCCTCATGACCAAGGCCAGCCTCTACCGGGCGGCGGGCGGCCTGGACGAAGAGAACTTTGCCGTGGCCTACAACGATGTGGACTACTGCCTGAAACTGTGGCAGCAGGGCCTGCTCAACGTCTTTACCCCCCGGGCGGAGGCCTACCACTACGAGAGCAAGAGCCGGGGGCTGGATACCCTTTCGGAGAACGCCCGCCGGTATGAGCGGGAGAAAGCGGCCTTTTACGCCAAGTACAAGGCCTATATTGATAATTACGATCCGTATTATAATCCGCATTTCAACAATCTGTTTGAAAACTTCGGCCTGAAGTGAGGAGCACCGCCATGAATCTGCAAGCCAAGCGCATGAAGGAACTCTTCGGCTACGCCGCCACTCTGACCAAAGAGCAGGGGCCCGTCGTCATGGCGGGTCGGGCCGCGGGCTTTTTCAAGCGGCGGTTTCTGGGCAAGCGGGCCCGGTATCTGCCTTCCTCCAAGGCCTTGGCCGCCCAGCGGGCGGCGGATACCTCCGGCTTTCCGGTCATCAGCATCCTGACCCCCCTGTACAACACCCCCAAACCTTTTCTGGAACAGTTTCTGGACAGCGTACAGAACCAGACCAGCCCCCGCTGGCAGCTCTGCCTGGTGGATGCCTCGGATGAAGCCCACCCGGAGGTAGGCCAGCTGGTGCAGGCCCGGGCGGCCAAGGACCCCCGCATTGTGTATCAGAAAATCGAGAACGGGGGCATTGCGGCCAACACCAACGCCGCCGCCAGACTGGCCACCGGGGAGTATCTGGCCCTGGCTGACCATGATGACATGCTGGCGCCCCACGCCATCTACTGCATGGGCAAAGCCCTGGCCCATACCGAGGCGGACTTTGCATACAGTGACGAAGCCCTCTTCCGCAAGACCCCGGCGGGGGCCCATGTGGCCCATTTCAAGCCGGATTACGCCCCCGAATACCTCATGTCGGTGAATTACATCTGCCATCTGGCGGTGTTCCGCCGCAGCCTGTTCGAGGCAGTGGGCGGGGAGCGCCCCGAATGTGACGGCGCCCAGGACCACGATCTGTTCCTGCGCCTCATCGACGAGATGCAGCGCACCGACCCCAAGGCCAAGCCCCTGCATCTGGCCCAGGTGCTCTATTACTGGCGGGTGCATGCGGCGTCCACCAGCGGCGGCACCGGGGCCAAGCCCTATGTGCTGGCAGCGGCCCGCAAGGCGGTGGCCGACCATCTGGCCGCCACCGGGCGGCAGGGCAGGGTGGAGGACGGTCTCTTCCCCGGTACCTGCCATGTGGTCTGGGACCTGCCCGACCCGGCGCCTCTGGTGTCCATCCTTATCCCCAACAAGGACCACACCGACGACCTGGAAAAGTGCCTGCACAGCCTGTATGCCAAGACCTTCTACGAGAATTTCGAGGTCATCATCATCGAGAACAACTCCACCGACCCCGCCACCACCGCCTATTACAAGACCCTGCCCCAGCGGTACGACCGCTGCCGGGTGGTGGGCTTCAACGGCAGCTTCAACTTCAGCCGCATCAACAATTTCGGCCGCAAGTTCGCCCAGGGCAAGTTCCTGCTCATGCTCAACAATGACATTGAGGTCATCCGGGGGGACTGGCTCACCCAGATGGTGGCCGAAGCCTCCCAGCCCGGGGTGGGTGCCTGTGGTGCCATGCTCTATTATCCCGACGATACCATCCAGCACGCCGGCATCATCACCGGCCTGGGCGGCTACGCCGGACACAGCCACAAATACCACAAGCGGGGCGGCAGCGGCTATATGTTCCGTCTGGCCACCGTGCAGGACTTTTCCGCCGTCACGGCGGCCTGCCTGCTGGTGCGCACCGCGGTGTTTGATGCGGTGGGCGGCATGGATGAGGCCTTCACCGTGGCTTTCAACGACGTGGACTTCTGCCTGCGGGTGCGGGATGCCGGCTGGCGCATCGTCTGGACGCCCTACGCCGAACTCTACCACCACGAGAGCAAATCCCGGGGCTCCGATGAGGAGGACCCGGCCAAGAAGGCCCGTTTCGCCAAGGAGCAGGCCCGCCTGTATGAGGTCCACGGGCGGGACAACATCCTCCGCGACCCCTACTATAACCCCTGCCTGTCCCTGGATTATGAGGACTTCCGGGAAAGCGGCGACCTGCGCCGTCTGAAAAATCCGGACTGAACACAAAAACAACCCGCCCCCGCAAAGCAGCTGCCTTGCGGGGGCGGGTTTTCGCTTTTATGAGATTGCCGTTCAGCGGGCCACGCTGGTGCGCACCAGGGCGCGTTTCAGGCGGGCCTGGGCCATTTCCAGTTCCCGGGCATCCAGCTCCTTGCGGGCCAGGATCTCCTCGGCACGCTGGCGGCTGGCCTCGGCCCGGGCCTTGTCGATCTCCTCAGCCCACTCCCAAGTGGTGGCCACCAGACGGGCGGCACCCTTGGTCACAGCCAGCAGACCGCCGATGCAGGCGGCCCGACGCACCGTGCCGTCCTCCAGGGTCAGACGGGCTTCGCCCATGCCCAGTGCGGTCATATAATCGCAGTGGCGGGCCAGGATGCACACGTCCCCGGCGATGGTGCGGCAGAACAGCCGTTCGGCCTGGCCGTCAAAGATCAGGCCGTCGGGCGTCACGATCTGAATGGGAAAGGTCATCATTCATCACCCTTCTTGGCGCGGGCCACCACATCGTCGATGGTGCCGGCAAAGAGGAAGGCGCTTTCGGGCACGTCGTCGTGCTTGCCTTCCAGAATCTCCTTGAAGCCGCGGATGGTCTCCTTCAGCGGCACATACTGGCCGGGCATGCCGGTGAACTGTTCGGCCACCGTGAAGCTCTGGCTCAGGAAGCGCTGGACCTTGCGGGCGCGGTTGACGGTGAGCTTGTCCTCCTCGCTCAGTTCGTCCATACCCATGATGGCGATGATATCCTGCAGTTCCTTGTAGCGCTGCAGCACCTTCTGGACGCTGCGGGCCACTTCGTAGTGCTCGGTGCCCACCACGTCGGGGGACAGGATGCGGCTGGAAGATTCCAGCGGGTCCACGGCGGGGTAGATGCCCTGGGACGAGATGGCACGGCTCAGAACCGTGGTGGCGTCCAGATGGGCGAAGGTGGTGGCCGGGGCAGGGTCGGTCAGGTCGTCGGCGGGCACATAGACGGCCTGCACACTGGTGATGGAGCCCCGCTTGGTGGAGGTGATGCGCTCCTGCAGGGCGCCCATCTCGGTGGCCAGGGTGGGCTGGTAGCCCACGGCGGAAGGCATACGGCCCAGCAGAGCCGAAACCTCACTGCCGGCCTGGGTAAAGCGGAAGATGTTGTCGATGAACAGCAGCACGTCCTGGTTCTGTACATCGCGGAAATACTCCGCCATGGTCAGGCCGCTCAGGGCCACCCGCATACGGGCTCCCGGGGGCTCGTTCATCTGGCCGTAGACCAGGGCGGTCTTGTTGATAACGCCGCTCTCGCTCATTTCGCCGTACAGGTCGTTGCCCTCACGGGTACGTTCGCCCACGCCGGTAAAGACCGAGTAGCCGCCGTGCTGGGTGGCCACGTTGTTGATCAGTTCCTGGATCAGAACCGTCTTGCCCACGCCGGCGCCGCCGAACAGGCCGATCTTGCCGCCCTTGGCGTAGGGGCAGATCAGGTCCACGACCTTGATGCCGGTTTCCAGGATCTCGGTGGTGGTCTCCTGCTCGTCATAGCTGGGCGGGTCGCGGTGAATGGGCCAGCGCTCCATCCCTTCGGGGGCGGGCTTGTTGTCGATGGCGTCGCCCAGCAGGTTGAACACACGGCCCAGGCAGGCATCGCCCACCGGTACGGTGATGGGGCCGCCGGTGTCCACGGCTTCGGCGCCGCGCACCAGGCCGTCGGTACTGCTCATGGCAATGCAGCGGGCCACATTGTCGCCAATGTGCTGTGCCACCTCCACCACCAGACGCTGGCCGTTGTTGTCCAGCTCAATGGCGTTGCGAAGGTTGGGCAGCTGCCCGTCCGCAAAGCGAATGTCCAGTACCGGCCCGATCACCTGGACCACGGTTCCCACATTTTTATTGGACATGGTAGTCTCTCCTTCATTTAGTATCCCGGCACAAAGCGTTACGCTTCGCCGCCCGCCACGATCTCGGTGATCTCCTGCGTGATCGCGGCCTGACGGGCCCGGTTGTAATGCAGGCTGAGGGTCTCGATCATCTCGCCCGCGTTCTTGCTGGCGGCGTCCATGGCGGTACGCCGTGCACCCATCTCGCTGGCCACGCTCTCGCACAAGGCACCGTACACCAGCCCTGCCAGATATTCCGGCACAATGGCATTGTATACCGATTCGCAGTCCGGCTCATACAGGATGAGCTGGTGCGGACCGGGTTCGGGGCGCTTGGGGGCGTTCAGCGGCAGCAGCCGCAGCACAGCCGGGGTCTGGGTCAGCATGGAAACAAAATTGGTGTACACCACATAGACTTCGTCGTATTCGCCGTCCAAAAATCCCTTGGCCAGCATCCGCGCCATGGTGAAGCAGTGCCCCACCGAAACATCCTCCGCCTCGTGGAACTCCTTGCTCAGGATCTCCACATTCTGGCGCTGGTAGTGTTCCAGGGCCTTTTTGCCCACCGGCAGCACGCAGCAGTCCCGCCCCTGCATGTGGGCGGCGGCCGCCTTGAATACGTTGGCGTTGTAGCCGCCGGCCAGACCGCGGTCACCGGCAATGACCACATAGCAGGTGCGTTTCACCGGCCGGACCACCGTGTAGACCGAGGAAAAATCCGTGTTGCTGGCAGCGATGTCAGCCAGTGTCTGGTGCAGCACCTCAAAGCAGGGGCGGCTTTTTTCCACCCGCAGTTTGGCGTGCCGCAGCTTGGAGGAAGCCACCAGCTCCATGGCCTTGGTGATCTGCATGGTGCTCTCTACGCTTTTGATGCGCAGTTTGATGTCTTTCATGGAACCAGCCATGCGTTTGTCCCTCCTTTACACTCAATGGGACCGCACGAACTGGTCGGTGTACGCCTTCAGGGCGCTGTTCAGGGTCTCCTCGTCGGCGGATTCCAGCTTGCCGGTCTCCCGGATGGAGCGCAGCAGGGCGTCGTTGTTGGTATCCAGATACTCATACAGCCCCTGCTCGTACTCCTTGACCTGCTCGACTTCGATCTCCTGCAGGTACTTGTGGGTGACGGCGTAGATGATGCACACCTGCTTTTCCACCGGCACGGGGGCATTGCGGTCCTGCTTGAGGATCTCCACAATGCGCTGGCCCTGGGCCAGACGGAACTTGGTGTCGTCGTCCAGGTCGCTGCCGAACTGGGCGAAGCTCTGCAGTTCCAGGTACTGGCTGTAGATCAGCTTCAGGGTACCGGAGACCTTTTTCATGGCCTTGATCTGGGCGTTGCCGCCTACACGGGACACCGAGATACCGGGGTTGAC
This sequence comes from Subdoligranulum sp. DSM 23681, assembly GCF_057005535.1. NCBI lineage: Bacteria > Bacillati > Bacillota > Clostridia > Eubacteriales > Oscillospiraceae > Subdoligranulum > Subdoligranulum sp. DSM 23681. Next base: position 2,290,208 of record NZ_CM168050.1, read on the forward strand.
CGCGGGCATGACGCCGGAATGGAAGAGTTCGCTTTCCAGGAAGATCTGGCCGTCGGTGATGGAGATGACGTTGGTGGGAATATACGCCGAAACGTCACCGGCCTGGGTCTCGATGATGGGCAGGGCGGTCAGACTGCCGCCGCCCTTTTCCTCGCTCATGCGGGCAGCGCGTTCCAAAAGACGGCTGTGCAGGTAGAAGACGTCGCCGGGGTAGGCTTCGCGTCCCGGCGGACGGCGGATCAGCAGGCTCAGGGCACGGTAAGCCACGGCGTGCTTGGACAGGTCGTCGTAGATGACCAGCACGTCCTTGCCCTTCTGCATGAAGTATTCGCCCATGGCGCAGCCCGCGTACGGTGCGATGTACTGTACGGGGGACAGCTCGCTGGCGGTGGCGCTGACCACGATGGTGTAGTCCATGGCGCCGCCCCGCTCCAGGGTGTTCACCAGCTGGGCCACGGTGCTCTGCTTCTGGCCGATGGCCACATAGATGCAGATGACGCCGGTGCCTTTCTGGTTCAGGATGGTATCGGTGGCAATGACAGTCTTGCCGGTCTGGCGGTCGCCGATGATCAGCTCACGCTGGCCGCGGCCGATGGGGATCATGCTGTCGATGGCCTTGATGCCGGTCTGCAGGGGCACATTGACCGGCTGGCGGTCGATGATGCCCGGGGCCGGACTTTCGATGGGACGGTATTCGGCGGCGTCGATGGGGCCCTTGCCGTCCAGGGGCTGGCCCAGGGCGTTGACGACGCGGCCGATCATGGCTTCGCCCACCGGCACACTGACCACGCGGCCGGTGCGCTTGACGGTGCTGCCTTCGCGCACCCCGTCGTCGCTGCCCAGCATGACGATGGAAACGGTGTTCTCTTCCAGGTTCTGCGCCATGCCGTAGGTGCCGTTTTCAAATTCCACCAGCTCGCCGCTCATGCACTTTTCCAGCCCGCTGGCCCGGGCGATGCCGTCGCCCACCAGGATGACGGTACCGGTTTCGCTCTGCTCGATCTGGGCCTCGTAGTGCTTGATCTGCGATTTGATGATTTTGGTGATTTCTTCGGGTTTCAGTTGCATGCTCTCACTCCCTTACAATACGATGGTCTCCAGATCGTGCCGCAGCCGTTCCAGGCGGCCCTCCACGGTGCCGTCAAAGCGCACGCCGTCCATCTCCAGGCGGATGCCGCCCAGGCAGGCGGGGTCCACCGCCGTGGTAAGGTCCACCTTCTTGCCGGTCAGGCTTTCCAGTTTTTCCTTCAGGCGGACGGTATCCTTGTCCGAAAGGGGCACCGCGCTCACGGCCCGTGCGGGCAGAATGCCCCGGGCTTCATTGAAGCGGGCGGTGAATTCCTTTTCGCAGCTGCTCAGTTGGCGCAAAGTCCCGTTTTCGCACAGGATCTTCAAAAAATTCAGCACATACGGTTCGACCCGGCCGCGCAGCGCCTCATCCAACAGGGCGCAGCGCTCGGTCTTGGGGATACTGGGGGTGCACAGCAGCTTTTCATAGTCGGGATTTTCCCGCAGAAGTGTCACCACTTCCCGCAGTTGGCCGCGCGCTGCTTCCTCGCACCCGTCTTCGGCGGTCAGTTCATACAGCGCGCCGCCGTACATCTTGCCCACGTCGGTCATGATGCGTCACCCACATTCCTGATGAACTCGTCGATCAGGTCCTGATGGACCTTGGGGTCGATCTCGCGCTCCACCACCTTGGACGCAATGTCCATGGCAATGCCGCCGATCTCGTCCTTGACCTCGTTGATGGCCTTCTTGCGCTGCTGGGCAATGTCGGCGTCCGCCTTGGTCTTGATGCTGGCGGCGTCGGCCTGTGCCTGACGCACGATCTCCTCGCCGCGCAGCTGGGCGGTGCGGGTGGCAGACTGCACCAGCTGGGCAGCCTCCTCCTTGGCCTCGGCCAGACGCTGCTCATAATCGGTGCGCATGGCTTCGGCCTCGGTGCGGGCCTTCTCGGCATCCGCAATCTGGGCGTCGGCCATCTGCTGGCGCTGGGCCAGCACCTTTTGCACCGGCTTGAACAAAAACTTCTTGATCAGCCACATCTGGATCAGCAGGTTGCAGATGGCCGCGACAAAGTTCCAGGGTACGATGGTTACCAGTTGCTGAAACATCTGTTCGTCAAGCCTCCTTGCTCTGTTTGTTGGTCATGGCGCATCAGCCCAGCAGGTTCATGAACATGCCGGGGGCCACGAAGATCAGCAGCAGGCCGGTGACGAAGCCGTAAATACCGGTGGTTTCGGCAATGGCGCAGCCCAGCAGCATGGTGCTGGTCACGTCGCCCTTGCATTCGGGCTGGCGGCCGATGGCCTGGCAGGCGGCGGCAACGGCGTTGCCTTCGCCGATACCGGGGCCGATACCGGCGATCAGGGCGCAGCCGGCACCGATGGCGCAGCCGGCGAGGGTGATGCCTTTAGCCAAAATTTCGAAATCCATAACAAGTACCTCCAAAAATAATGTTTGATGTCAGAGATGGGGGCAGGCTCATTCCTCGCCCGCCGCGTTGGCGATATACAGGGTGGTCAGCATACAGAAGATGAAGGCCTGCATAAAGCCGGAGAACCAGTCGAAGTACAGCCCGGTGAAGGCCGGGATGCCCACCGACAGGAAGGGGATCTGGCTGAGCAGGTCGCCCACGGCGCCGGGAATCAGGCCGAAGAGGGCGTGGCTGGCCAGAGAGAGGGCTGCGTACAGCAGCGCGCTGATGACCGTGCCGGACAAGATGTTGCCGAAGTGACGGCAGGCCATGCTGATGGGGGTGGCAATCTCGGACAGGATATTGAAAGGGGTGAGCACAAAGATGGGCTCGGTAAAGCCTTTCAGGTATCCGCCCAGACCGCCGGAACGGATCTTGGCGCGGGTGATCAGGATAAACACCATCACCGCCCAGGCCGCTTCCACCGAAAGGTCCGCCGTGGGGCTCCACAGACCCACCAGGCTGAGCAGGTTGCTGACCAGACTGGTGGAGAACAGGGCCGCCACGAAGGGGATGAAGGAATCAAAGCGAACGCCCATGTTGCCGCGGACAAAGTTGGTGGCCAGGTTGACCAGGTACTCTGCCGCGGCCTGCCGTTTGGAGATGTTGGTCACCTTCAGGTCGTGGGTCAGCCAGATGCACAGCCCGGTGATGAGGAGCATGACGATCCAGCTGCTGACGATGGTGGCCGAGATGGGAATACCGGGGCCGATGGGGATGGTGTAGATCGGTGCGCCGTTGATGGTCACATCCATGTGATTAAGTTTCACCTCCCTTGTTCTGGGATGGTTTGCGCCGCAGCGCATACATGACAAAGATGGTCACCTGGGGGAACAGCAGCGGAATGGCTGCCGCCACCCAGTTGAATGCCGGGATCAGGAACATGGCAATCAGAAAAAGGCCAAGGCCCAGCTTGCGGTACAGCTCCGAGGTGCGCATGAGGCTGCGCCCGCGGGCCTCATCGGCACCGGCCGCCATCTTCTGCAGGGTCAGTGCCAGACCGAAAAAGTTCAGCCACGCGGCACAGGCTCCCAGCACCGCGCTCAGCGGCACTTTCCAGCTGAACCCGAAGGGAGCACCCAGGGCCCAAGCCAGCGCCCAGCCGGCGACCAGCACCACGGTACCCACCGCGCAGCCTGTTCCGATGTGGACCAGTTCCTTTTTTACATCCGGCTGCAGTTGCATCGCATTACACTCCTTTCCGGACGGCATCAGAGATGATCGTTGAATCCAACCGGCTTGTCCGGCTGGCGCTTTTCGGCCTTGCGGCGTTCGGTCAGGTAAAACCGGCGGGCGGTGGCCCCGGCGGTGCCCAGCCCCAGCACAAAAGCCGGAAACATCACCCACATGGGCGCGCCCAGAGCATTGACCAGCCATGCGCCGCCGCCCACAAACAAAAGCAGCGGCACGACCAGCGAAATCCCAAGCTGGGTGAACCACACCAGCCCGTTCAGCAGTTGCGCCAAATCTTTCAAATCCGGTCGGCGCTCCTTTCCGCGGTATGCCGCTCTGATGCAAACAAATCCTGTCAACAGTATACCAAAAAAAACTGGCAAGCTCAACAGAAAAATAAGAAAAAATATCGACTTGGAGCCGTAATACTGCCGGTTTTTCGCTGTAAGATTTTGGGAATACTGCCATCTGGAAAAGCCTGGGTGCAGGGTGTATATTGAAAGCAGGAATGTTGTGTGTAATGCCGGGGCTGCACCCGGCAGCGGAGGTGGCGACATGAAAAGTAAGATGGTGGCAGCCGGCGCGGTTCTGGCGGTGGCCCTGACCCTGGGCGCCTGCGGCGGACACCCCGGCGCCGAGACCATGGAAGCCCCCGGCTATCCCTGGACCACCACCCGGGAAGAGCTGACCGCTTCCCTCACCGAACAGGGGCTGCCCTATACCGAGGAGGAAAACAAGATCAAGGTGGAGCAGGCGGAATTCTTTGATCTGCCGGTGTACAACCTGACCTTCGACTACAACACCCCCACCGGCGAGCTGCAGGGGGTGCTGTGGAACCTGGACGCCGGTGACAAGGAGGCCATGGAGAAAAAGCTCACCGCCTACCTGGGCGACCCGGTGGACAGCTGCCGTCCCGCCACCTTTGACACCATTTCGGAGGCATTGTCGGTACATCTGGCCAGTGATTATGTTTCGGAAGATCTGATCTGCTGGCATTCTGCCCAGCCCTTGTCCCAGACCTGGGACGAGGAACAGCGCACCCGCTTCCAGGAAGGCTATGTGGCCCGACAGGCGGAAAACGGGGTGGCCTTTGTGGACCAGCCGGCGGACACCATCACCCTGAACGGGGAGGAGACCACCCAATGGTACGGGCAGGAGGCCATGGATGCCTGGTTTGAGAACAACTGGGATGTGACCGTCTGGCTGACCAGGGCGGACGAGGATACCTGGGTGGTCAGTTTCGGCAAGGTGGTCTCGCCCTTCTGAGCCCTGCAATCCTTATGAACAAGAAAAAGCCGCGGAGGCTCCGAAAATTTGGGAGCCTCCGCGGCTTTTCTGTATGGGGATAGGGAATCAGGCCGGTTCGTCGGCAAAGTTGCCGGTGTACAGGCGGTAATACATGCCCTTCTTGGCAATAAGTTCGTCGTGGGTGCCGCGCTCGATGATGCGTCCCTGGTCCATGACCATGATGCAGTCGGCGCTGCGCACGGTGGACAGACGGTGGGCGATGACAAAGGTGGTGCGCCCGTACATCAGGGCGTCCATACCGTCCTGCACCAGCTTTTCGGTGCGGGTGTCGATGGAGGAGGTGGCCTCATCCAGGATCAGCACCGGCGGGTCGGCCACGGCCGCCCGGGCAATGGCCAGCAGCTGCCGCTGGCCCTGGCTCAGGTTGGCGCCGTCGCCGGTGAGCATGGTGTTGTAGCCGTCGGGCAGGCGGCGGATAAAGCCGTCGGCGTTGGCCAGCCGTGCAGCGGCGATGCACTCCTCGTCGCTGGCGTCCAGGCGGCCGTACCGGATGTTGTCCATGACAGTGCCGGTGAACAGGTGGGTGTCCTGCAGCACGATGCCCAGGCTGCGCCGCAGATCGGGCTTCTTGATCTTGTTGATGTTGATGCCGTCGTAGCGGATCTTGCCGTCGGCAATGTCGTAGAAGCGGTTGATCAGGTTGGTGATGGTGGTCTTGCCGGCACCGGTGGCGCCCACAAAGGCGATCTTCTGGCCCGGTTTGGCCCACAGGCTGATGTTGTGCAGCACCAGCTTGTTCTCATCGTAGCCGAAGTCCACGTCGTCCAGGACCACAGCGCCTTCCAGCTTGGTGTAGGTCACGGTGCCGTCGGCCTTGTGGGGATGCTTCCAGGCCCAGGTGTTGGTCCGTTCCTTTTGCTCGGTCAGGCTGCCGTCGGCTTCCTCCCGGGCGTTGACCAGTTCCACATAGCCTTCGTCCTTTTCGGGGGTCTCGTCCATCAGGTCAAAGACACGCTGGGCGCCGGCCGCCGCGTTGACCACAAAGTTCAGCTGGGTGCTGATCTGAGTGATGGGCTGGGTAAAGCTCTTGTTCAGCCCCACAAAGGTGATGACGGTGCCCAGGGTGACTCCGGCCATGCCGTTGATGCCCAGGATGGCGCCCACCACGGCCACCACGGCGTAGCTCAGCCAGCCGATGTTGCCGTTGACGGGCATGAGCAGGTTGGCGTAGCGGTTGGCCTTGTCGGCGCTGTCCCGCAGGGCTTCGTTCACCCGGTGGAAGTCCGCCTTGGCAGCTTCCTCGTGGCAGAAGACCTTGACCACCTTCTGGCCGTCCAGCATCTCCTCAATGAAGCCGTCCACAATGCCCAGGTTCTTCTGCTGTTCCACATAGTACCGGCCGGACAGGCGGGAGAAGTTCTTGGCCACCGCGGCCATGATGATGGCGGTGAGGATGGAAATGACGCTCAGCGCAGGGTTGAGCATGAGCATGGTCACCAGAGTGACCACCATGGTCAGGCCGGAGTTGATGACCTGGGGGATGCTCTGGCTCATGAGCTGGCGCAGGGTGTCAATATCGTTGGTGTACACCGACATGATGTCGCCGTGGGCGTGGGTATCGAAGTATTTGATGGGCAGGGATTCCATCTTGCCGAACAGGTCGTCACGCAGACGGCGCAGGGTGCCCTGGCAGATGGTGACCATGATGCGGTTGTAGGCAAAGGAACCCACCACGCCGATGGACAGCAAGGCGATCAGGCCCAGCAGGGCGTGGGCCAGCTGGCTGAAATCCTGGCTGCCGCCGGCCAGCATGGGGGTGATGTAATCATCCACCAGGGTCTGGGGAAAGGTGGCCCCGGCCACGGTGGCGGTGGAGGAAATCAGGATGCAGGCCACCACGGCCAGGAACGGCCATTTGTAGGTGTGCATCATGTACCCCAGCACACGCTTGAGCACGCCCAGAGAGGCGCCGCGGGATGCTTTTTGATTCATGGTTTCAACTCTCCTTTCAGGCCGGCTGGTCAAAGTCGCCGCCGCCCTTGACCTGGGATTCGTAGATCTCCCGGTAGATGGCGTTGGTCTTGAGCAGGTTTTCGTGGGTGTCGAAGCCGTTGATGCGGCCGTTGTCCAGCACCAGGATGCGGTCGGCGTTCTCCACGCTGGAAATACGCTGGGCAATGATGATCTTGGTGGTGCCGGGGATCTCCTTGGCAAAGGCGGCCCGGATCTTGGCGTCGGTGGCGGTGTCCACGGCGCTGGTGGAGTCGTCCAGAATCAGCACCTTGGGTTTCTTCAGCAGGGCGCGGGCAATGCACAGCCGCTGCTTCTGGCCGCCGGACACGTTGGCGCCGCCCCGCTCGATGCGGGTGTGGTACCCATCAGGGAAGCGGTCGATGAACTCATCGGCGCAGGCGGCATGGCAGGCTGCCTTGCACTCTTCCTCGGTGGCATCGGGGTTGCCCCAGCGCAGGTTGTCCAGGATGGTGCCGGAGAACAGGGTGTTCTTCTGCAGTACCACCGAGACCTCGTTTCGCAGGGTCTCCATATCATACTTGCGCACGTCCACGCCGCCTACCTTGACGGTGCCCTTGTCGGTATCGTACAGCCGGCAGATCAGGTTGACCAGGCTGCTCTTGCCCGAACCGGTGCCGCCGATAACGCCGATGGTCTCGCCGGAACGGATGTGCAGGTCAATGTCGGACAGGGCGTTCTTGCCGCTGCCGTGCTTGTAGGAAAAGTCCACATGGTCGAAGTCGATGCTGCCGTCGGCCACCTTGTACACAGGGCTTTCGGGCTCGGCCAGGTCGGGGGTCTCGTTGAGCACCTCGCTGATACGGCGGATGCTGGCCATGGACATGGTGATCATGACCACCACCATGGAAAGCATCATCAGGCTCATCATCAGGCTCATGACGTAGCTGAACAGGCTGGTCAGCTCGCCGGCGCTCATGCTGCCGCTCACGATGAAGTGGGCGCCCAGCCAGGACACCATGATGATGCAGAAATAGACGGCCAGCATCATGGCCGGGTTGTTGAAGGCCAGCAGGCCCTCGGCCTTGACAAACAGGCGGTACAGGTTCTGGGACGCCTTGGCAAACTTCTTGTCCTCGTAATCCTCCCGCACAAAGGCCTTGACCACCCGGATGGCGGACACGTTCTCCTGCACGCTGGCGTTCAGGTCATCGTACTTGCTGAACACCTCGGTGAAGATGCGCATGGTCACCACCATGATGACGCCCAGCACCACGGCCAGGAACAGCACCGCCAGCAGGAAGGTCAGGCTCAGCTTGGGGCTGATGATCAGGCACATGATGTAGCTGAACACCAGCATCAGGGGGGAGCGCACCGCCACCCGGATGAGCATCATGTAGGCGTTCTGTACGTTGGTGATATCGGTGGTCATGCGGGTGACCAGGCCGGGAACGCTGAACTTGTCGATGTTGGAAAAAGAAAATGTCTGGATGTTGTTGTACACGGCCTCCCGCAGGTTGGCTGTCAGGCCGGAAGATGCGCTGGCCGCAAACTTGCCGCCCAGCGCACCGAAGGCCAGACTGCAGAAGGACATGACCACCATCAGAGCGCCGTACCGGTAGACGGTAGGCAGGCTGGCTGCCTCCAGGCCCTCGTCAATGATGAGGGCGGTGATGAAGGGCAGCAGGATCTCCATGATCACTTCCAGGGTGGTCATGGCAATGCAGAGCCAGGTATCCCGCCGGTAGCGGCCCAGCTGACGCAATACTGTTTTCACGATTCAGATGCCTCCTTGTTGTGTTTCTGTTCCGATAATGCTGCCAGATTCTGCAGCATTTTCTTTTGCAGGCGATCCAGGCTCTCCAGCTCTTCGGGGGAAAAGCAGTCGCACAGCCTGTCCTGGGCGTTGTCGATGGCCCGGTCCAGATAGGCCCGCATTTCCTCTCCCTGCAGGGTGCCGAACAGCAGCTTGCGGCGGTCGTCCCCGTCGCAGGGTTCCACCCGCACATAGCCTTTCTTTCGCAGCCGTTTGAGCATGCCGGACAGCGCCGCCATGGAATACCCGAATTCCCGATGAATGGCCGTCAGGGAAGTGCCCTCTTCGGAATGGCGCAGGATGTAGCGCAGCATGTTGGCCTGCATGGCGGTCAGGTCCTGTTCGGCCATGGAACTGTTGGCCATCTGCTCGATCTGGATGCTGATGCGCCGGTTGTCCCGGATCAGTTCTTCCCGGTTCACGGCTGCCATGGTCTCACCTCTTTGCGGATTGTTTGAAGCTGAACAATTTAGCTCCGTACTGTTTTATAGCACAATTTCCCTTGCATGTGAAATTCAAATCTGTTATATTCTATAAAAGAAATTTATAGATAAAAGTTATTGCAGGCCCAGGCTGAACCTGTGCCCGCAGTTTTGGGAGGCTTTCCTGATATGAACACAACCCAGCTGGAATGCTTTATGGCCGTGGCCAACTATCTGAACTTTTCCCGGGCGGCGGAGCAGCTGCGCCTGACCCAGCCGGCGGTGAGCCACCAGATCTCCACGCTGGAGGACGAACTGGGGGTCAGACTGTTTCGGCGCACCAGCAAGAGCGTGCGTCTGACCCAGGAGGGGTTCCAGTTCACCCAGTATGCGGGGGAGATCCTCAAGCTGTCCGAACTGTCCAAGGCCCGGATGAAGAAATTCCGCACCGAGGAACTTTCCCGGGTGGTCATCGGCTGCCGCAACACCACCGAACTGCGGGTGCTGCGCCCCGCGCTGGAGCGGCTGCGGGTGGAGGAGCCGGGGCTGATGCCGGTACTGCGCCTGATCCCCTTTGATGCGGTGCGAAACCTGCTGGCGGACGGGGACATCGACATGATCTTTTCCTTCCGGGCGCCGGGACGCAGCAGCGGGGAGGAGGCCAAACAGAAGTTCCGCACCCTGACCCATTGTCGGGCGGTGTGCGTCTGCAGTGAGGGGCATCCCCTGGCCGGCCGCGAGAGCCTGACCGTGCAGGAGATGTCCGGCTGCGGGCGGATTGCGGTCTGCCGTCCGCCCATCTGTCCGCCGGCCCTGTTTGCCATCCAGAACCGGACGGTGGGCACCCGCGGTCCGGAGCAGATCCTTTTCTGCGACAACCAGGACGTGGTGGGTACCCTGGTGGAGACAGGCTACGCCTTCGCGGTCATGGCGGATTTTCCGGCTGCCCGACGGGAGGGATTGCGCTACATCCCGCTGCCGGAATTTGATCTGCTGACCTTCGGAGCGCTGTACCTGCCGGACAACCGCAATCCGGCCCTCAAACGATTCCTGGACCTGCTGGAACAGACCCTGGCCGCACCGGCGCCCGGGCACACCGCAGAGACCCGAGGCATAGACTGACAGCACAAGGGCGCACAGACCGGAATCACCTCCGCGCCTGTGCGCCCTTTTCCTCTGCCCATTTATAATAAGGAATCCAACAAAAAAGAAAACGCCCGGTCCCCGGCGGGGGACTGGGCGGCGGGCACATGGCCCATACTGTTACTGTGCGTTCTTGGCCCGACAGGCGGGGCACAGGTAATGGATGGTCAGCTGGTAGCTGCGCACCTCGGTGCCGATGGCGTTCTCAATTTCCTTGACCAGTCCCACCACCGGAATGTCCTGCAGATCTCCGCAGCCGTCGCAGTACAGATGGCCGTGGGGGGCCGAAGTCTTGTCATACCGGTCGGGTCCCTGCGGCATTTCCAGCCGTGCGATCTCCCGGGCCTGTTCCATCAGCTTCAGGTTGCGGTACACGGTACCGCGGGCAATGCTGGGCATCTGCTGGCGTGCCTGGGCGAAGATCTCGTCGGCCGTCATGTGGCGGGGACTTTGGCGCATCAGGTCCAAAATCAGGCGTCTTTGACGTGTCATGGAAGTCCCGTCCTTTCTTATGGGTCTGGATACAATAAGATTGTATCCTATAAATACTCTACTCTATCCGGGGCGGCTTGTCAATGCAAATGCTCTTTGTTTGAGCATGTTTCACAAATTTATGCGGGAAAAAACGGCGGAAACAGGCTTGACATCCCACCGGGATTCCTGTATACTAAGGTTAAGACAAAGTCTTAAACTTACAGTATGATACACCACAAACCAACAAAAAGGAGAGATTGTAATATGGAACTCAAAGGCAGCAAGACCGAAAAGAACCTGTGGGAAGCTTTCGCCGGTGAAAGTCAGGCCCGCAACAAATACACCTACTTCGCCTCCAAGGCCAAGAAGGAAGGCTACGAGCAGATCTCGGCCATTTTCAACGAGACCGCCAACAATGAGAAGGAGCATGCCAAGATCTGGTTCAAGCTCCTGATGGAAAACGGCGAGATCCCCGACACCCTGACCTGCCTGAAGATGGCCGCCCAGGGCGAAAACGAGGAGCACACCTCCATGTATCCCCGCATGGCCGCCGAGGCCAAGGAGGAGGGCTTTGATGAGATCTCCGCCCTGTTCTCCATGGTGGCGGGCATCGAGAAGGAGCACGAGGAGCGCTACAAGGCCCTGGCCGCCAACATCGAGGCCGGTAAGGTCTTTGCCCGTGAGACCGAGCAGGTCTGGCAGTGCCGCAACTGCGGCTTCATCTACATCGGCACCCATGCTCCCGTCAAGTGCCCGGTGTGCGCCCATCCCCAGGCTTACTTTGAGCTGAAGTCCAAGAATTTCTGATGCACCCTTAACAAGCCGAACACCCCCGATGCAGACCGCATCGGGGGTGTTTTTATCTTCTGCAGTCAGCACACGGCCTTTGCCAGCCAGGTGTGCATATGGTCCCGCAAAGCGGCAAAATCCCGGGCGGTGTCCGGGTTTTCGGTCTTGAAATCCAGCAGCTGCCACAGATACCCCTGCCGGCTCACCTCCCGCAGGCTTTCGGGATAGACCAGCTCGTACACCAGGGAGGCGTGCCCCACCACATTGTCGGCGGGGGTGCGCTTCAGGGCCCGCAGCACCGTGTGGTGGGCATAAAAGGCTTCCAGCACGGCAGGGGTCACGGGGGCGGTGCGCAGGGCTTCGGTGGTCACGTTGTAGATCTCCTCCAGCGGGGTCTCCACGTTCACCCGCAGGATGTCGATCTTGTCCGCGTCCCGCAGGATGTTGCACAGCCGCAGGGTGGCGTCGTCCAGGCCTTCGGGCAGGCGGTAGGCGCTGTGCCAGCGCACGGCGGTGCGCAGGGGCTCGTCGGCAGAGGCGTCGTCCAGGTAGTCCCGGATATGCCCTTGCCGGAAGAGCACTTCCTCGCTGCAGGCGGCATGGTCAATGGACCTGGCATCTTCAAAGGTGCCGTACCGGCGCAGCTGCTCGAACCGGCCCACATCGTGCAGCAGGCCGGCCAGCCAGGCCAGGTCGGTGTCTGATTCGGACAGGGAAAGGCTGCGGGCAATCTGCTCGCACAGTCCGGCCACCCGGTAGGTGTGTTCGATCTTCAGGCGCACCTTGGGGTCGGTGGGGTCGTAAGCCCGGGTATAATCAGCAAAAGCGCGGCGGGCGCGGTCACGGTCCAGGATCATGAAGGTACTTCCTTTCCAGAATAAGGGACTTTTTTGCATTATAACACTGTCATACAGGAATGAAAACCCGTCTGCAATGCACAAAAACGGGAATACTTCACATCTTTTTTTGAACAAAGTGCCCGTTTTTCCTTGACAAATGCCGCCCGCACCACTACTATGGAAGTAAGAAACCGCGCTGAAAACGCGGGAAAGGACGGAACATACAATGAACAGCAAAGGCGAAGCCAACCGCAGCGTTCGCGCCACCCGCCGGCGTTTGTGCGACGCGCTGGTGTCTTTGCTGGTGCAGAAACCTGTGCGGGACATCACGGTGCGTGAACTCACCCGCCTGGCCCGCGTCAGCCGGGGCACTTTCTATTTCCATTACCGGGATATTTATGAGCTGCTTGACCGTCTGGAACAGGAACAGGTGGACCAGCTCAATCTGTTCATGGATGCCCTGCTGCCCCGTCTGGACAGCGACACCACGCCCAAAGCCCTGCTGGCCCTGTTTGAATATCTGGATCAGAATGACGCCATCTGTGCCGCCCTGCTGGGCCCCAACGGGGACCCGGCCTTCGTGCAGCGGCTGCAGACGGTGATCTCGGAGCGGTGCCTGGGCTACATGGCACCGGACGGCGGCACGGCCCGCCAGCATTACCTGACCTCCTTTGCGGTGCAGGGCTGCTTCGGGGCCATCGGGCTGTGGCTGCAGAAACAAAAGCCGGAATCGGTGGAGCAGATGGCCGAGATCACCTGGCAGGGGATCCGGGCCGTACAGCGGCAGATTGCCGCAGAGGAATAACGGATTTCTCATTGATTTTACACGGATTTTCATGTACAATAAGGGTATCAACTTGCCCGCCGCGCGGGCCAGCAAAGAAGGAGAGACCATCATGGGATTTTTTGACATGTTCAAGAAGAAAGCAGAGCCCGCTCCGGCTGGGCCGATCATGGTCGCGGCGGATGCCAAGGGCGCCGTTGTCAAGATGGAAGACATCCCCGACGAGGTGTTTGCCCAGGGTATTCTGGGTCAGTGCTGCGGCATCGATCCTTCTGTGGGTGAGGTGTATGCGCCCATTGACGGCGAGATCACCCAGGCTCCCGACACCCTGCACGCACTGGGCATCCAGGGCGCCGGCGGCGTGGAAGTGCTGATCCACGTGGGCGTGGACACCGTGGAGATGAAGGGGGACGGTTTTGTTGCCAAGGTCAAGCTGGGCGACAAGATCAAGAAAGGCCAGTTGCTGCTGAAGATGGATCTGGACAAGATCAAGGCCGCCGGTCATCCCGCCGTGGTCATCACCGTCATCACCAACACCGACGATTTCGCCAGCGTGGATCTGGTGGCTTCCGGCGATGTGGAGCCGGGTGCCGATATGCTCAAGATCACCAAGGGCTGACAATTCGTACACAACCTTTCCCGGCAGGGAAGGGTGGGGGCGCAGATGCGCCCCCCTTTTCATTTGCGGGGCGGTATGCTACAATGGTCCCGAAACAGAATGATAAAGGATGGTTGAAAGTATGAGTGCGATCCTGGCAGTATGCGGGGAGGCTTTCTGTGCCATGGTCAGTGATGGCCGCATGGTGGAGGAACCGGTCCTGGACGGCAAGCCCAAGGTCATCACCAACGATCTGCCCAAGCTGCGCAAGGTCAACAAGAATATCCTGGTGGGCTTTGCGGGGGACACCATGGCCGCCGTGCAGATCGTCAACGCCCTGGATGAGTATGATACCCGTTACCTCACCCTGGAAAAGGCGGTGCGGGTCATGGCCGAAAAAGCCCGTACCGTTGCGGATATCCGGCCGGTGGGGGTGCGCATCCTGGTGGGAGGCCGGGGCCGCAAGGGCGGTTTTCTGCTCACCAGCATGGGCAGCGACAACGGGTTTGAACCTCAGACCCAGCCCGCCAGAGAGGGCGCCTACCTGATCGAGGGTGCCTGTTCCCACACCGATATCGGACCGTATCTGGAAGAAAAGGTCAAGCCCGCCGCCGCCCAGTGGAAGAGCCTGGACGATGTGGCCAAGACGCTGGACGGCTGCATCGCCGCCATCGCCGAAGTGGACAAGACCGTCAACACGACGTATTACCGCGAGATCGTGATGTGAGGGGGAATTTGCATGGACCGGAACGCGGTCTTTGCCGACCTGGCGGCCGGCGTGCCTGCCGATGTGCAGCGGCTGTACACAGCGGGATATTTTTTTGCCGCCAATGCCCGTATTGATCAACTGCTGGCCGGGGACCGCCTGCCCCGGACCGGGCGGGGCGCCCTGCTGGCGCTGCGCCAGATCATGCACCGCATCCCGTACAACTATACCCTGGACCGGGACGCTGCCATCGCTCTGGTGCGCCAGGAGATCCCCGACTTTGCCCCGGAGGAATTTGATGCCCTGGTGGAAGCCGACCGGGTGGACTGGCGCTATATTGAAGGCAAACCCTACTATCTGGACCGCTTCCTGGAGGCCCTGCGCCTCTACCCGGACATGATCGCCCGGGGGCTCACCCCTGATCCGGCTTCCGGGGTCCGGGGCAAGGTCATTGCCGCCATGAAGGAACAGGGGCATCTGGATGCCACCATCACCCTGCGGGCCACCATCGGCCCGGAACACCCCGCCGACCCGGAAGCCGAGATGCTGGTCTGGCTGCCCATCCCGGCGGCCTGTGAACAGCAGAGCGGTATCGAGATCCTGGATGCCACCCCGGGGGCGGAATTCGCCCACAGCGACGCCGAACAGCGCACCGTGTTCTGGCACGGCAAGGCGGGGGATGGTCCCTTCTCGGTGACCTACCGCTACCATATCCGGGCGGAGTATCTGGACATGGACCATCTGACCCCGGATGCGGTGCAGCCCACCTTCTGCACCGAAGAACAGGCGCCCCACATCCTCTTCACCCCCTGGCTGCGGAGCCTGTGCGCCGAGCTCACCGAAGGCTGCGACGGTCCGGTGGAAAAGGCCCGGGCGATTTACGACTATGTGACCACCCACACCAACTACCGCTACCAGCCCGCGTATGCCTGCCTGGAATCCATCGCCGACAACTGTGCCAAGTCCGGCTGGGGGGACTGCGGGGTCATGGCGCTGCTGTTCATCACCCTCTGCCGCATCGCCGGCATTCCGGCCCGGTGGCAGAGCGGCCTGTATGTCACCCCCCAGGGGGCGTCCAGCCACGACTGGGCCCAGTTCTACATTGCCCCATACGGCTGGCTGTGGGCGGACTGTTCCTTCGGCTCCGGCGCCCACCGCCGGGGGGACGAGGAGCGCCGCCGTCACTATTTCGGCAATCTGGATCCCCTGCGCATGGTGGCCAACCGGGAATTTTATGCCCAGCTGACCCCGCCGGATGAGTTCTGGCGCAACGACCCTTATGACAACCAGGTGGGGGAGGCCGTGGTCAACGGCCAGCCCCTGCAAGGCGACGATCTGCATTATCTGCGGGAAGTCCTCTCGTTTGAGATGGAATAAATTTGCTGTTATACCTTTGTTTCCGTATCGAATATCAACCCACATCAAAAAAGGAGAAATCAACATGAAGATCGCACTCATCAACGAAAACAGTCAGGCCGCCAAGAACGCCCTCATCGAAGCCACCCTGCGCAAGGTGGTGGAGCCCATGGGCCATGAGGTGGTCAACTACGGTATGTACACCGCCGACGATGCCGCCCAGCTGACCTATGTGCAGAACGGCATCCTGGCCGCTGTGCTGCTGAACTCCGGCGCTGCCGACTATGTCATCACCGGCTGCGGTACCGGCGAAGGCGCCATGCTGGCTCTGAACAGCTTCCCCGGCGTCATCTGCGGCCATGTGGAAGATCCCGTGGATGGCTACACCTTTGCCCATGTGAACGACGGCAATGCCGTGGCCATGCCCTTTGCCAAGGGCTTCGGCTGGGGCGGCGAGCTCAACCTGGAATACACCTTTGAGAAGCTGTTTGGCTTCGGTCATGGCCAGGGCTACCCCAAAGAGCGGGTGGTCCCCGAGCAGCGCAACAAGAAGATCCTGGACGGCGTGCGCGCGGTGGCTTACCGTGACCTGTGCGACATCCTGAAGGACCTGGACCGTGACCTGGTCAAGGGCGCCTTCGCAGGCGAGCACTTCGCCGAGTACTTCTTCCCCGCCTGCAAGGACGAGAAGATCGCCGCCTGCGTCAAGGAACTGATGGCGTAATCTGCGGCAACCAGCATACAATCCCAGAAACGGGAACGGATCGGGCAGCCTTCGGGCTGCCCGATTTTGTTTGCCCGGGCGTAAAAATTTTCTTTTCGGCCGGGGTTGACTTGGCCGGTTTCCCATGGTAGAGTTATGATGCCTGGGGCTTTGCCTCGAATTTTGCAAGGAAAGGACGGTGGTTGACGAATGGAACTTCCCGGTAGTCCTGTGAACCGATGTGAATACCAGTCGGCAGCCGCCGTTTCGGATAAGTTCGGCGGGGCAAGTGTGCGGTTGTGAGCAAGCGCACCTTTGCCCCACCGGGCTTGGCCACGCATTGCGTTGGCTGAATCTTATTCCCCGAACAGCAGGCTGCCGCCGAAAGGAGGCAGCTTTTTTATGTCTGATACCACGATCCAGACCATCAAGACCATGCTGGCTCATCTGGATGATGCCAAGAAATACCAGAGCCTGCGTGATGTACTGCAGACCCTGCCGGCGCCCGACGTGGCCGCCGTATTCGAGGATCTGCCCCCGGAAAAACTCCCGGTCCTCTATCGCCTGTGCCCCAAGGACCTGGCGGCGGAGATTTTTGCCGAACTGACCCCCGAGACCCAGCAGAGCCTCATTGAGGGTCTGTCCGATAAGGAACTGAAAGTGGTGGTGGAGGAGCTCTGCGCCGACGATGCCGCCGACCTGGTGGAGGAGATGCCCGCCGGGGTGGTCAAGCGCATTCTGGCCCAGGCCGGCCCCGAGACCCGCCAGATGATCAACGAACTGCTCAAGTATCCGGAAGATTCCGCCGGCGGCGTTATGACGCCGGAATTCATGGAACTTTCTCCCGACTGGACGGTCCGGCAGGCCATGGATGCCATCCGGCAGAACGGTTTTGACAAGGAGACCATCAACAACTGCTATGTCACCGGTCCCGACCGCACCCTGGAAGGGGTGGTCTCCCTGCGGGCCCTGGTGCTGGAAAAGGATGAAACCCGCACCGTCCGGGAACTGATGGAACCGGGCGTCATCAGCGTGCACACCTCCACCGACCGGGAGGAGACCTCCCAGCTGTTTGAAAAATACGGCTTTCTGGCCATTCCGGTGGTGGATAACGAAAAGCGTCTGGTGGGCATCGTCACGGTGGACGACGCCATCAGCATCCTGCAGGACGAAGCCAGCGAGGACTTCGCCAAGATGAACGCCATGTCGCCGGTGGACAAGCCCTACTTCCGCATGAGCATGTGGGAGCTGTACAAGAGCCGTACCCCCTGGCTGCTTTTCCTCATGCTCAGCGCCACCTTCTCCAGTCTGGTCATCCGCGGGTATGAGAATGCCCTGGCCGCCGTGACCGTGCTCACCGCCTACATCCCCATGCTCACCGACGCCGGCGGCAACGCGGGCAGCCAGAGTACCTCCACCATCATCCGCGGGGTGGCGGTGGGGGATATCCGCCCCCGGGACCTGCCCCGCATCCTCTGGCGGGAAATGCGGGTCGCCCTCATGTGCGGCGGTACCTTGGCCGTCTGCAACATTATCAAACTGTCCCTGTTTGACCGGGTGGGGTTGGGCGTGGCCCTGGTGGTCAGCCTGACCTTGCTGTGCACCGTTCTGCTCTCCCAGCTCATCGGCGGTGCGCTGCCCCTGGCTGCCCGCAAGATCGGCATCGACCCGGCGGTCATGGCTTCGCCCCTCATCACCACCATCGTGGATACCACCACCCTGCTCATCTACTTCAACTTTGCACGGCTGATCCTGCATCTGTGACAGCCCTCACTGCATAAAAACAAAACCGCCGTCCGGTCTGACAAAGACCGGACGGCGGTGCTTTTTTGTTTTACAGGGGTGCGGTATCAAACCGGTACAGGGTGGTGGCGCTGTAGGCCGCCTTGGGGGTCACGGTGGTGTCCGGGAACTCCATATGGTTGGGGGCGTCAGGGAAATCCTGGGTCTCCAGGCAGACAGCATCCCGGCCGTGGTACTCGGTGCCGTCCTTGCCGGGACAGTTCAGGTCCAGGCTGTTGGCCGTGTACACCTGTACACCGGGCTGGGTGGTCAGGGTCTCCATCCGGATACCGGTCTGGGGGCCGGTGAGCCATGCGGCGTGGCGCAGGCCGCTGTCCGCAATGACGAAGCAATGGTCATAGCCGCCGCCCATCTTCAGGGCGGGGTAATCGGCCTCGATGTCCCGGCCCAGGGTCTTTTCCTCGGTGAAATCCATGGGGGTGCCGGCCACCGGGATCAGCTTGCCTGTGGGGATCAGGTTTTCGTCGGTCTCCAGGTAGGAGGGGGCGTTCATCTGCAGGCGGTGTCCCATGGCGGTGCCCGAGGCATGTCCGTTCAGGTTGAAGTAGCTGTGGTTGGTGATGTTGATGACGGTGGGGGCATCGGTGGTGGCGGAGTACTGGATCAGCAGACCGCTGCCCACCAGGCTGTACTCCACCTCCAGGGTGACCTTGCCCGGAAACCCGTCGGTGCCGTCGGGGCTCACGGCGCGCAGCAGTACGCCGTCGTCACCGCTGCGGGAAAGCTCCATCTCAAACACCGCCCGGTGAAAACCGTGCACACCGCTGTGCAGGCAGTTGCCGTTGTTGTTGACGGTCACATGGTATTCCTCGGCGTTCAGGAAGAATTTGCCGCCCGCAATGCGGTTGGCGTACCGGCCCACCACCGAGCCCAGGAATCCGCCGTTGGTCTCGTAGCCGGCCACATCGTCAAAGCCCAGCACCACGTCCACCGGGCTGCCTTTGCGGTCCTGCACGATCAGTTTCTGGATGGCGGCGGCATAGCTGATGATATGCGCCTGGATAATGCCGTTGTCCAGCACGGCCAGCTTTACGGGGGTGCCGTTGCTGGTCCGGCCGAAATCTTGGATACGTACGCTCATGGTCAGGGACCTCCTTTTATGTTTCGGGCTGCGCGGTGTCCGGCCCGTCAGGGGAGGGGACCGCGTGTTCCAGGTCATAACGCACGCTGGCGGCCACGCTGCCGGTGCCGTAATTCAGCATGCGGTTCACGCGGGAAACGGTGGCGCTGGAAGCGCCGGTCTCCCGCCGGATCTCGCTGTACACCTTGCCTTGCAAAAGGCAGCTGGCCACGTCATAACGCTGTTCCAGGGTGCGCAGTTCGGTCACGGCACACAGGTCGTCAAAAAAGCGGATGCACTCCTCCAGAGTATCCAGCCGCAGGATCGCTTCATACAGGGCGGTGCTGCGTTCGTCCGGGGAGCTGTTGGGGTTTGCTACGCGCATGGGCGCTCTCCTTTACTGATAAAGACACCCCTGCGGCACACAAGCCGGAAGCGTGTCAAACTTGGTAAGCGTGCCCAAAATTCAAAGGGCCTGCCGCTACCATTGTAGCAATTTCACCATAGCAAGTCAAGGCGTTAAAGCGGTGAACCGCGGCTTTTACAACCGGGGCCGCCATGGCAAAAAAGCGGATAAAAAGGCCGTGATGCCCTTGACACAGCCAATGGCGTCGGCCATAATGGACATAAAGTGAATCAATGTCAAAAAGGAGGTTCGTCTCGCTATGGAGGCACTTTTCGGCAATGTATTGAACCTGCAGTGGCAGCAGGTGGTCATGTGGATCATCGGTGCGCTGCTGATCTGGCTGGCAATCAAAAAACAGATGGAACCCTCGCTGCTGCTGCCCATGGGCTTCGGCGCCATCCTGGTCAACCTGCCCCAGTCCGGCGCGGTCACCCAGATCATCGACGGCGTCACCGAGCTGGGCCCCATCGACGTGCTGTTCGACTCCGGCATCGCCAACGAGCTGTTCCCGCTTTTGCTCTTTGTGGGCATCGGCGCCATGATCGACTTTACCCCGCTGCTCTCCAACCCAAAGCTGATGATCTTCGGTGCGGCGGCGCAGTTCGGCATCTTCTTCACCCTGTGTGTGGCCACCCTGCTGGGCTTTGACATCAAGGACGCCGCCTCCATCGCCATCATCGGCGCTGCCGACGGCCCCACCTCCATCTTTGTGGCCAACTTCTTCCAGTCCAACTATCTGGGCGCCATCGTGGTGGTGGCCTACTCCTACATGGCCCTGGTGCCCATCATCCAGCCCACCGTCATCCGTGCCGTCACCACCAAGGCGGAGCGGCGCATCCGTATGGGGTATGCCGACCGCCCGGTGAGCAAGACCACCAAGATCCTGTTCCCCATCATCATCACCATCATTGCCGGTCTGGTGGCGCCCCGCAGCGTGGCCCTCATCGGCTTTCTGATGTTCGGCAACCTGGTGCGGGAATGCGGCGTTCTGGAAGGCCTGTCCGAGACCGCCCAGAAGGACCTGGCCAACCTCATCACCCTGCTGTTGGGCCTGACTGTCTCCACCAAGATGCAGGCGGCCAGCTTCCTTACTGTGCAGACCCTCATGATCCTGGGCCTGGGCCTGGTGGCCTTCGTCTTTGACACGGTGGGCGGCGTTGTGGTGGCCAAGATCTACAACCTCTTTGCCAAGACCAAGATCAACCCCATGATCGGCGCGGCGGGCATCTCCGCCTTCCCCATGTCGGCCCGTGTCATCAACAAGATGGGCCTGCAGGAGGACAACCAGAACTTCCTGCTCATGCATGCGGTGGGCGTCAATGTTTCCGGCCAGATCGCCTCGGTCATTGCCGGCGGCATGATCCTGACCCTGTTCGCCTGATTCTTTATATAATAAGGAGTGTACGCCATGCTGAATATTCAAAATCTGCTGGAAGTCCTGCCCAAGGCCGGCATGGGCTGGGGCGGCGTTTTTGTGGTGACGGTGGTCATCATCCTGGCTGTGGAGCTGCTGAACTACTTCACCGGGCGGAATAACTGAGCCGAAAAAGCCCTTGCCTGCGGCATTATCCGGCAGAAAATGATTGACAAACGCGGGCACAGCCGCTACAATGGGAACTACCGTAACCGCACCGTCCCAAAGGAGCCGTCTATGCAGCCGATCAGTGAGGAAATGTTGCAGCGCGCCGCCAACGGGGACGAAGCCGCTCTGGCGGCGCTGATCGCCCGCATGATGCCTGTCATCCGCAAAGGCGCCTGGTCTGCCCAGGCTCCCGGCCTGGAATTTGACGATGCCGTGCAGGAAGGGCTCATCGGTCTGTTCGGTGCGGTACGAGGGTATGATCCTTCACGCGGGGTGCCGTTTGCGTCCTATGCGGCCAACTGCATTGTCAATGCCCAGCGCGACGCCCACCGCGCCGCCACCCGCAAAAAGCACGCGCCGCTGAACGACAGCGTGCCGCTGCCGGAGGACGAAGCTGCGCCCGGTCCGGAGGAACTGGCCATTGCCAGTGAGAACCGCACCGATGTGCTGGCGCAGATCGACACCCTGCTTTCCCCGCTGGAGCGCGCCGCGCTGCTGGCCAGTCTGGACGGGCTTTCTCCCGCCGAGACCGCCAAGGTGCTGGACCGCCCGCCCCGTGCGGTGGAAAACGCTCTGGCCCGTGCCCGCCGCAAACTGCGCGCCGCGCGCTGACCACCTTTTGGACTTGGACGGTTCCCGCCGCCTTGGTCATATAGTAACCTGCCCCAAGTAGCTTAGCAATCAGTTCTTCCTTTGGTCCTTACCAAGCAGGCGTTGGTTGAAATCTTCCGCGGGCAAATATTTTTAAGAGGAGATACCCATTATGTTCGAAGACAAGACTTTGGTATGCAAGGATTGCGGCAAAGAGTTCGTCTGGACCGCCGGCGAGCAGGAATTCTACGCCAGCCGCGGTTTCGAGAACCAGCCCCAGCGCTGCAAGCCCTGCCGCGACGCCCGCAAGAACGCTGTCCGCGGTGAGCGCCAGATGTTTGACGCTGTCTGCGCCAGCTGCGGCAAGGCCTGCAAGGTTCCCTTCCAGCCCCGCGAAGACCGTCCGGTCTACTGCAGCGAGTGCTTCGCCAAGATGAAGGAAAACTGATTCATCTGACCTGAATGCCAAATAAACCCCGCCGTCCGAAACAAAGGATGGCGGGGTTTTTGCATGTCAGACCGTAAGCTGCGTTACAGGGGGCGGCACAGGGCAAGTACCTGCTGCCGGATGGCCTCGGTGCCTGCCGGGTCATTCTTGTCGGCCAGGGAGTGTCCCACCCCCGGGCAGATCAGGCAGGGGATGCCCCGCTCTTTGCAGAAAGCCTGCACCCGGTGCCAGTCGATGTACCGGTCCCGGGTGCCCACAGCCATGCCCAGCACGGTATCTCCGGGCCTGGTCAGGTCCAACGTTTCGGGCAGGGGCGTCAGGGGCAGCATCCGGGGATGCAGGCCCAGGCGGGCGGCGCAGCGGGCTGCCGCCACCGTGCCCATGCTCTTGGAGAAAAAGACCAGGTCGTCACAGTGTTCCAGGTCCACCCCCGCCAGCTGTTCCAGGGCGGCGGCCTCCACCCGGTCGAAGGCCTCGGCAAAGGTTCCGATCTGCGCGAAGGGGATGGCGGAAAAATCCAGGGGCAGGACCCGGTATCCCAGCTCCTTCCACCGCAGGATGCCGTCGGCCAGCAGGCCGGTGGAACAGGTATACCCTCGGCCGGGAAAGACCACGGCCAGTTTGCGGGTGTCGGACATGGAAAAACAGCTCCTTTTTTCGGCCGGCAGCAGCGCCGGCCCGGGTTTTCTTCATCCTACCACCGGCCGCCGGAGCCGTCAACCTTCCGCCTTTGTCAGATTGCCCAAAAACCTTTCCACAAAGACCCCGAAAGACGGCGGTCGGGGCGGGCTGCCTTGCCTTGACAGGGGGACAGGGGCGTGGTAGAATAATAAAAATCATGCAAAATCCCCGTAGAAGCTGTCAGAAAAGAGGAGGCACAGTCATGCAGTTCCGCTCGGCCCGAATGTCCAGCGTTCTGAATTTTGACGGTGCCGTGTTTTTTCCTGACGCCGCGTGCGTGCGGTTTTTTTGACTTTTCCTCATCGGGGAAAAGTTTTTTTTTGCCCAAACGGGCTTAGAACCACCACAAAGGGAGGCTGTATCATGCTGATCCGCAATGCCAAGGACGCCAACGGCAGCGTCTGCGATGTCTGGGTCAAAGAGGGGAAGATCGCGGCGTTGGGCGTCGGTCTGCCCGCCGATCTGGACGCCGAGGTCATCGACGCCGCCGGACTCACCCTTCTGCCCGCTTTCATCGATACCCACTGCCACTGGCGCACCCCCGGCCTGGAATACAAGGAAGACATCGCCACCGGGTCCGCCGCGGCTGCCGCGGGCGGGTACACCTTCGTCAACCTGATGCCCAACACCAAACCGGTGTGCTCCACCCCCGAGATCGTCTACGCGGTGCAGGACAAGGCCAGGGAGATCGGCCTGTGCGACGCCAACCAGACCGTGTCCATCACCAAGGACTTTGACGGCAAGACCATCGACCATCTGCTCACCCTGCCGGAGGATATCCGCTTCATCACCGAGGACGGCAACGGCGTGATGAACAACGCGGTCATGGCCCGGGTCTTTGCCATCGCCACCGAGCGGGGCCTCACCGTCATGTCCCACGCCGAGGACCGGGAGATCAGCCCCTGGGACTACCGTCTGGCCGAAAACATCGAGACGGTGCGCAACTGCCACCTGGCTGAATATTACGGCACCCGGCTGCATATGTGCCACGTCTCCACCGCCGAGGCGGTGGACGCGGTGCGCCAGAGCCGCCGCCGGGGCGCCCGGGTCTCCTGCGAGGTGACCCCCCACCACCTGTGGTTCGACGACAAGCGCCTGCAGTACAAGGTGAATCCGCCCATCCGCACCGACAAGGACGTGAAAGCCCTGGTGGAGGCCATCAAGGACGGCACCGTCACCTGCATCGGCACCGATCACGCTCCCCACACTGCGGAGGAAAAGGAAAAGGGCGCCGCGGGCATGGTGGGGCTGGAGACCGCCTTCGCCGCCTGCTACACCAAGCTCTGCCGGATGGAGGGCCTGCCCCTGGAGCACCTGAGCTTCCTCATGAGCGCCGGTCCTGCCGCCGTCATGGGTCTGGCCGACCGCAAGGGGCTGCTCTGCCCCGGCTACGACGCCGACCTGGTGCTGGTGGACATCGACCACATGTATACCGTGCATGCCGACCAGCTGCACAGCAAGAGCAAGAATACGCCCTTTGACGGCGAAAACCTGTACGGCCGCATCAAGATGACCATCAAGGGCGGCAAGATCACCTATCGGAGCGAAGAGTAAGGAGGCAACTTCCCATGACCAATATGGACAAACTGTATGCCAGCGTGGCCGCCAACGGTCCCGTCTGCGTGGGCCTGGACACCGAACTGAGCTACCTGCCCGAATCCGCCGTGGATTCCACCAAGACGGCGGGGGAGAACGTGGTGGCCTACAACCGCGCCCTGATCGACGCCACCAAGTCCGCCGCAGGCTGCTACAAGGTGCAGATTGCCTACTATGAATCCCTGGGTCTGGACGGCATGCGCGCCTATGCCGAGACCCTGCGCATGGTGCGGGAGACCGGCCTGCCGGTCATTGCCGACATCAAGCGCGGCGACATCGCCAAGACCGCCGAGATGTACGCCAAGGCCCACTTCACCGGCGACTTCGAAGCCGACCTCATCACCCTGGCCCCCTACATGGGCCTGGATTCCATCAGCCCCTACCTGCCCTACTGCAAGGACCAGGGCAAGGGTGTGTTCGTCCTCTGCCGCACCTCCAACCCCGGCGCCAAGGACTTTGAGTACCAGAAACTGGCCGACGGCCGCCACGTCTACGACCTGGTGGGGGACAGCATCTCCGCCCTGGGCCAGGACTACATCGGCGAGACCGGCTACACCAGCCTGGGCCTGGTCATCGGCGGCACCCACACCGAGGAGGCTTCCGCCATCCGCGCCGCCTACCAGAACACCTTCTTCCTGATCCCCGGCTATGGCGCCCAGGGCGGCAAGGCCGCCGACATCGCCCGCTACCTGAACAAGGGCAACGGCGGTGTGGTCAATTCCAGCCGCGGCATCCTGCTGGCCTGGAAGAAGCAGCCCGGTGTGGATTACGCCGAGGCCGCCTATAATGAATGTGTCCGCATGAGGGAGGATATCCAGAGTGAGTGCGATAAACTGTAAGGCAAAGGTCCTCGGCCAGCAGGCCGTGGCCGCCGACATCCGCCGCCTGACGGTGGAATGGGCCGACCCCCGGCCGGAGTTCCAGCCCCACGCCGGCCAGTTCTATATGCTGCGCTGCTGGGCTGCTGACGAAGCCCCGGTGCTCTCCCGCCCCATCAGCGTCCATGATTTTGATGCCGCTTCCAGCACCCTGACCTTCCTGTATCAGGTCAAGGGCCAGGGCACCGAGAAGCTGGCAGCCCTGAAGGCAGGGGACACCCTGTCCCTCACCGGCCCCTGCGGCAACGGCTTTGATGTGGCCGCAGCCGCCAAGAGCGGCACCGGCCGGGTGGCCGTGGTGGGCGGCGGCATCGGCACCGCGCCCCTGCTGCTCCTCTGCAAGGAGCTGGCCGCCGCCGGCGCCAAGCCGGAACTGTATGTGGGCTTCCGGGATGAGCCCTACGGGCTGGAAGAATTCCTGCCCTACTGCGCCGCTGTCAGCGTGGCCACCGATTCCGGTGCTGTGGGCTACCACGGCCTGGTCACCGGCATTCTGCATCCCGAAAACTTCGACCTGGTCCTGGCCTGCGGCCCCAACGTGATGATGAAGGGCGTGTACAAGCTCTGCGCCGAGCACAACACCCCCTGCATCGTCAGCCTGGAGCGGAAGATGGCCTGCGGCCTGGGCGCCTGCCTGGGCTGCACCTGCATGACCAAGGTGGGGCCCCGCACCGTCTGCAAGGACGGCCCGGTCTTTGCTGCTGAGGAGGTGTTCGACCTTGACTAATGTGGATCTGCATGTGGACCTGCTAGGCAAGCGTCTGGCCAGCCCGGTCATCGCGGCTTCCGGCACTTTCGGCTTCGGCCCCGAGTACGCCGATATCCAGGACCTGCGGGTTCTGGGCGGCATCTCCGGCAAGGGCCTGACCCTGAACGGCCAGCCCGGTAACCCCGGGGAGCGGCTGTACGAGACCCCTTCCGGCCTGATGAACTCCATCGGCCTGCAGAACCCCGGCGTGGCCCACTTCATCGAGCATGAACTGCCCGCCATGAAGACCCTGGGCACCACCGTCTGGGCCAACCTGGGCGGCCACACCATTGAGGAAAATGTGGAGGGCGTCCGGATGCTCTGCGAAGCGGGCATCGACTTCCTGGAACTGAACATCAGCTGCCCCAACGTCAAGCAGGGCGGGCTCGCCTTTGGCATCCGGGCCGCCGACGCTTCCGAGGTGGTCGCTGCGGTGCGCAAGGTCTGCACCGTGCCCCTGGTGGTCAAGCTCAGCCCCCAGGCCGAGAACCTGACCGAGATGTGCAAGGCGGTGGAAGCCGCCGGCGCCGACGGCATCAGCCTGTGCAACACCTTCCAGGCCTGTGCCATTGACCTGGAACGCCGCAAGCCGGTGTTCGCCAACACCTTCGCGGGCCTGTCCGGTCCGGCGGTGCGGCCCATTGCCCTGCGCATGGTCTGGCAGGCGGTGGGTGCCGTGAACATCCCGGTCATCGGGCTGGGCGGCATCAGCACCGGCAAGGACGCCCTGGAATTCATCATGGCCGGTGCCGCCGCCGTGCAGGTGGGCACCGCCAACTTCCTGGACCCCCGCGCCTGCACCCGCATCGTGAACGAGATGGCGGACTGGATGCAGGCCCACGGGGTGCACAGCCTGGATGAGATCCGCGGCTGTGCCCGGAATGACTGATAATTTATGCAATAACATTGCAAAATTATACAAACAATGCTATCATAAGGCAAAGAGTGGAAAGAGCGGACAAGTGTGCCCCTAGGCCGTGTCCGCACAGGATAACCGGTATACGGAAACATAGTATGGAGGGTTTTACGATGGCAAGAGATGCAAAAGAAATTCTGAAGGAATGCGGCGCTTTTCTGGAAGGTCACTTCCTTCTTTCCAGCGGCCGCCACTCCGGGGCCTACTGCCAGATGGCCTATCTGCAGCAGTACCCGGACAAGTGCGCCGAAGTCATGGCGCCGGTGGCCGAGAAGCTGAAGGAGATGGACGTGGACCTGTTCGTGGGGCCCGCCATGGGCGGCATCGTCTATGCCTATGAGCTGGGCCGCCAGTGCGGCAAGCCCGCCATCTTCACCGAGCGGGTGGACAACGTCATGACCCTCAAGCGCTTCCAGATCAAGCCCGGTACCCGCTGCATCATCGCCGAGGACGTGGTCACCACCGGTGTGTCCAGCCTGGAGACCAAGCGGGTCATTGAGGAAGCCGGCGGCATCTGCCTGGGCATTGTCTGCGTGGTGGACCGCACCACCGCCTCTGCGCCCTCTCCCATTCCCATCCTGACCAGCGCCCTGAAGCTGGAGCTGCCCAACTACGCCCCCGACGAATGCCCCATCTGCAAGGAAGGCAAGCTGCCCCTGGTCCATCTGGGCAGCCGCAAGATGCAGGAAAAGGCGAAGCAGAAGCTGTAATTTTTTGAAGCGAGGCAAACTATGCAGGCATATCTGATTTTGGCAAACGGGACGGTGCTCACCGGCAGCAGCATCGGTGCCGAAGGCACCACCGTGGGCGAGGTCGTGTTCGCCACCGGCATGGTCGGCTTTCAGGAGACCCTGACCGACCCCAGCTACTACGGCCAGATCATCACCCAGACCTACCCGCTGATCGGCAACTACGGCATGAACAGCGAAGATATGGAAAGTTCCCGCATATGGGCGCGGGGGTACATCGTGCGCGAAGCCTGCACGACCCCCAGCAACTTCCGCTGCGAGATGACCCTGGACACTTTCCTGAAAAAGCATAACATCATCGGCATCGAGGGCATCGACACCCGCAGCCTGACCCGCACCCTGCGGGAGAGCGGCGTCATGAACGGCGCCATCACCACCGAGTTCGACCCCATCGCCGAGCCGGACAAGATGGCGGAACTCATGCCCGCCATCCAGGGCTATGCGGTGACCGAGGCGGTGAAATCCACCACCTGTGCCGCGCCCAAGACCTTTGAGCCCACCGCCGAACCCAAGGACGGCGGTCCGGTGCTGCATGTGGCCCTGCTGGACCTGGGCTGCAAGAACAACATCGTGCGCTGCCTGCAGAAGCGTGGCTGCCGCGTCACCGTTCTGCCCGGTACCACCACCCCCGAGGAGCTGGCGGCCCTCAAGCCGGACGGCCTCATGCTGTCCAACGGCCCCGGCGACCCGGCGGAAAACACCCAGATCATCTCGAACATCCGCAAGATGCTGGACACCGGCATCCCGGCTTTCGGCATCTGCCTGGGCCATCAGCTCACCGCTCTGGCCGCCGGTGCCAAGACCAGCAAGATGAAGTACGGTCACCGCGGCGCCAACCAGCCGGTCACCGACTTTGCCACCGGCCGCACCTTCATCACCAGCCAGAACCACGGCTATGCCGTGCTGGGCGGCACCCTGCCCGCCGGTGTGGGCCGGGTGAGCCATGTGAACGCCAACGACAAGACCTGCGAGGGCGTGGAGTATATGCAGTGGAACTGCTTTACCGTGCAGTTCCACCCCGAGGCCAGCGGCGGCCCCCGGGACACCGAGTTCCTGTTTGACCGGTTCATCCAGAACATCCGCCGCATCAATCGTGTTAAAGGAGGGCTGTAAGAATGCCGAAAGACCCGAAAATTAAGAAGGTAATGGTCATCGGCTCCGGCCCCATCATCATCGGTCAGGCTGCCGAGTTCGACTATTCCGGCACCCAGGCCTGCCGCGCTCTGAAGAGCGAGGGCATCGAGACGGTGCTGGTCAACTCCAACCCGGCCACCATCATGACCGACCCCGACATTGCCGACCATGTGTATATCGAGCCCCTCACCGCCGAGGTGGTGGAGCGCATCATTGAAAAGGAAAAGCCGGACGCCATCCTGCCCAACCTGGGCGGCCAGATGGGCCTGAACCTGTCCATGGAACTGGCCCGCAACGGCTTCCTGGACCGTTCCGGCGTGCGGCTGCTGGCCTGCCGTCCGGACACCATCGACCGCGCCGAGGACCGTCAGCTCTTCAAGGATACCATGGAGAAGCTGCACCAGCCCATCGTGCCTTCCAAGGTGGTGGAAGAGCTGGAGGATGCGGTGGAATACGCCGCCACCATCGGTTACCCGGTCATCGTCCGTCCCGCCTTCACCATGGGCGGCACCGGCGGCGGCATCTGCGAGGACGAGGAGAAGCTGCGGGAGATCGCCACCAACGGCCTGCGTCTGTCTCCCATCACCCAGATCCTGGTGGAAAAGTGCATCGCCGGCTGGAAGGAAATCGAATACGAGGTCATGCGTGACTCCAAGGGCAACGTGATCACCGTCTGCAACATGGAGAACCTGGACCCCGTGGGCGTGCACACCGGCGACTCCATCGTCGTGGCGCCCAGCCAGACCCTGTCCGACAAGGAATACCAGATGCTGCGCACCGCCGCTCTGGACATCATCACCGAGCTGGGCATCGAAGGCGGCTGCAACTGCCAGTTTGCCCTCAAGCCGGACAGCTTCGAGTACGCGGTCATCGAGGTCAACCCCCGTGTGTCCCGCTCCTCCGCTCTGGCCTCCAAGGCCACCGGCTACCCCATCGCCAAGGTGGCCACCAAGATCGCCCTGGGCTACACCCTGGACGAGATCACCAACGACGTCACCGGCGAGACCTGCGCCTGCTTTGAGCCCGCCCTGGACTACGTGGTGGTCAAGTATCCCAAGTGGCCCTTCGACAAGTTCGTCTATGCGGACAAGTCCCTGGGCACCCAGATGATGGCCACCGGCGAAGTCATGGCCATCGGCAACAACTTCGAGCACGCCATGATGAAGGCGGTCTCCTCCATCGAGCTGGGCATGGATACCCTGACCCTGCCCGATTTCGAGAAACTCTCCACCGAGGAGATCATCGAGCACCTGCATGTGCAGGACTCCGAGCGCGCCTTCTGTGTCTATGAAGCCCTCAAGCGGGGCGTGGACCACAAGACCATCTATGACATCACCAAGATCGACTGGTGGTTCCTGGACAAGATGCAGCATCTGGCCAACCTGGAACTGGGCCTGAAGCAGGGCGAGCTCACCCGTGAAAAGTATCTGGAAGCCAAGAAGTACGGCTTCTTGGACAAGACCATCCTGCGCCTGTCCGGCGCCTCCGAGCTGCCGGTGAAGGACCTGCATGCCGGGTTCAAGATGGTGGACACCTGCGCCGCGGAATTTGCCGCCCGCACCCCCTATTTCTACTCCACCTACGACGAGGACAACGAAGCCGCCGGCTTCATCGCCGACCACAGCGACAAGTGCCGCAAGAAGGTGCTGGTTTTCGGTTCCGGCCCCATCCGCATCGGCCAGGGCATCGAGTTCGACTACTGCTCGGTCCACGCCGTCTGGACGCTGAAGAAGCACGGCTGTGAGGCCGTTCTGGTCAACAACAACCCCGAGACCGTCTCCACCGACTTCGACACAGGTGACCGCCTGTACTTCGATCCCCTGAACCCCGAGAGCGTGGACAATGTCATCGCCACCGAAAAGCCCGACGCCTGCCTGGTGCAGTTCGGCGGCCAGACCGCCATCAAGCTGGCCAAGCATATGGATGAAGTGGGCCTGCCCATCCTGGGCACCCCCGCCGACGCCATCGACGAGGCCGAGGACCGGGAACGCTTCGACGAGCTGCTGGAGCGCTGCGGCATCCCCCGTCCCGAGGGCCGCACCGTCTTCACCCTGGATGAAGCCCTCAAGGCCGCCGAGGAAGTGGGCTATCCCGTTCTGATGCGTCCGTCCTACGTGCTGGGCGGCCAGAACATGATCGTGGCCTACAACTCCGCCGACGTGGTGGAGTACATGGGCGTCATCACCGCCCATGTGGACATGTCCCACCCCGTGCTGATGGACAAGTACATCTACGGCACCGAATGCGAGGTGGATGCCATCTGCGACGGCGAGGACTATCTGGTCCCCGGCATCATGGAGCAGATCGAGCGCACCGGTGTGCACTCCGGCGACTCCATCTGCGTCTACCCGCCCTACGACTTCCCCCAGAGCGTCATCGACACCCTGGTGGATTACACCGGCCGTTTCGCCCGGGAACTGAAGGTGGTGGGCCTGGTCAACGTGCAGTATGCGGTGCAGAACGGCAAGGTCTACGTCATTGAGGTCAACCCCCGTTCCTCCCGTACTGTGCCCTACATCAGCAAGGTCACCGGTGTGCCCATGGTGGACCTGGCCGTGCGCTGCACCCTGGGCGAAAAGCTCAAGGATATGGGCTACGGCACCGGTCTGTGGCGGGGCGGCAAGAGCCCCTACTACGCTGTCAAGGTGCCGGTGTACAGCTTCCTGAAGCTGCACGGTGTGGACACCATGCTGGGCCCCGAGATGAAATCCACCGGCGAAGTGCTGGGCATTGCCCCCACCTTCCACGAGGCCATGATGAAAGGCCTGGTGGGTGCCGGTTACCAGTTCAAGACCCCCGGCCCCGGCTCCTGCGTCATCATCTCGGTGAAGGACGCGGACAAGAAGGAGGCCGCCGAACTGGCCTGGAAGCTGCATGACTACGGCTACAAGATCTACGGCACCGCCGGCACTGCCCGGTACCTGAACAGCCAGATGATCCCCTGCAGCGTGGTGCGCCAGGTCAGCGGGGAACGCCCCAACGCCATCGACCTGCTGGAAAGCGGACTGGTGGATTACATCATCTCCACCAGCCCCCACGGCCGTGACCCCCACCGGGATTCGGTCAAGTTCCGCCGTAAGGCCACCGAGCTTTCCATCCCCTGCATCACCGCCCTGGACACCGCCCGTGTGCTGGTGGACGCCCTGCGTGGCGACCACGACATCAGCAAGATGGAGCTGGTGGATATCGCCACTTTGCACCGCGACCCGACGGTGAAATAAAACACATTTTTCTCAATCCGCCAAACTTTGACGCGCCCTTGTCCGTGCTTTTTATCACAATTGACAATTTTTGTTTCCGGGTTGCCGATTTTTGCAAAATCCCTTGATTCTGCGCCATATTTTTCATATAATTGGTAGCGACAATCTAAACGGATGCCCGCTGCGGGACAGGGAAAGCCCGCAGGCGGCCCGATGAAACAGGAGATAAAAGCAAATGACAAGATCGCAGTTGATTACCAAAGTCGCCAACGATTCCGGTCTGAGCGCCGCCCAGGTCGAAAAGGTCATGGATGGTATTTTCGGTACCATCGGGGATGTCCTCCGGGATGGGGAAAAGGTCACCATCGCCGGCTTTGGCCGCTTTGAGATGCGTGAGCGCCAGACCAAGAACTTCACCAACCCCAAGACCAAGGTCACCAGCCAGCTCAAGCCCACCGCCATTCCGGGCTTCAAGGCCAGCGGCCGTCTGAAGGAAAAGGTTGCGAAGTAAGCAGACCTTACAGGCCCCCGTCCCAACGGACGGGGGCCTTTTGCGTGCAAACCCCTGTAAAGTAAAAATGCCGCCCGGGCAGGAATGACTTCCCGCTCGGGCGGCATTTTGTCAAAAACGGGGGATAGGGTTCAGGCTTCGGCCTTCATGGCCCGCCAGCCGATGACCACCGTCCACACATAGGCGCAGGTCTTGGGGATCATCAGCATGCCGATCATGGGCACGGCGTCCGCCCACAGCACCACCGGAATGTAGAAGGCAAAGCTCAGCACAATGGTCAGCCACATCCAGCGGAAGGCCTTGTCCCCGTGATCCCGGGCGCTGCGGTAAAACAGGACAATGATGACAAGGCCCAGCGCCGCAAAGGGCAGATTGCGCCAGATACCCCAGCTCAAGGGGGCATCGGCGCTGAGCCAGCGGTTCTGGGGCATCATGCACAGCCCGATGCGCAGGGCTGCCAGCACCCACACCAGCCCGGTCAGACCCCGGCGCCCGCTGACCTCATACCGCAGCCGCCAAACATAGTACAGCAGCACGTAGAAAACCGTCATGGTGATGGAGGTGATCCACTTGCCGGCGCCCAGGGCCACGGTGTAGTTTTCCAGCCCGGTGGTGCACAGCGCCACCGCCCGGGGTACCAGGTGGAAAGCGTCGCCCGCCCCCAGCACCACCGCCATGGCGCCGAACAGCCGGAACTGGGCCCGACCGCCGCACTGACGCAGCATTTTGATGCCCAGGGTCAGCACCGTGGCCAGATAGAGAATGTCAAAACCGGTTTCCATAATTGCCTGCATGGCAAAGACCTCCTTTGTTTAAGTCCGGACCGCCCGCACAAAGCGGAGGCCGAACAGCAGTCCGGCCAGCAGCAGAGCAGCCCCCATGCCGGAATAAAAGACCGCGATGAACCCCTGGGGCGCCAGTCCCGACGCCCGCAGGCCGATGCCGCCCGTCATCATCACCGCCATAATGGCGAAGGAAGGGGCGTCTAAGAAATTCCAGAAATACTGCCGTTCCTGTTCATACCCCAGGATGCGGGCGGTGTGCTTGTGGACCAGCCGCCCGAAGACGAACCGGCGGAACACCTCGAACACCACGGCGGACAGCAGCAGGTTCCAGAGGGTGACCCGCCCGGGATAGCAGGAAAGGCCGATGCGCAGGATGTTGAACCCGGCGGCGGCCCATACCAGACAGGCCAGCAGCAGAAGCGTATGTTTTTTAACCAAGGAAAGACTCCTTTCTGTGACAAAAAAAGTTTTTGAACATTGTTCATTTATCGGCGAAAAAGAACCCGCTTCCTGCGGGTCCGGTTTTATTGGTACAGCGTCCGGCGGGTTAGTTCCAGGGCCGCGGCGGGGTCGTAGTCCTCCCGCATCATGGCGCAGAACATCATGGAAAAGAGCACCTCGGCGTACTGTTCGGCACTCAGCGCACCGTCCAGGGCACCGGGACACACCTTGGGGTCGGCACGCATCACCCGGCACAGCTCCTGGGGGATGTGCCGCCAGGTCTGCTGCATCAGCTGTTTGCCTTCCTCCTTGCCCACGCCGGAAAAGCTCACCGAATGCAGGCTGAAAAAGCCGGGGTAGTGCTCGGCCCCGTAGGCCATCCGCCCGTACAGCCAGACAATGCAGGCCAGGGTGTCGGTGAACAGCGCCGGGTCTGCGGGGGGCTGAAAGATCTCCGCCCACACGCTTTCCACGGTGGCCGCCACCAGTTCGCTCTTGTTGGCAAAATAATTGTAGATGGATCCGATGGACACACCGCAGGCGTTGGCTACCGTGCGGATGCCCACGGATTCCCAGCCGTGGGCCCGGATCAGGGCGCGGCTGGCCTGCAGGATCTCCTGCCGGGATGTGACCGCTGGTTTCAATGGCATCACCTCAATCTGAACAATGTTCACTATACAGGGTTCTCCACCTCTTGTCAACCCCGGCAAGCAGCGGGCACAGAAACATTTTGCCCTCCATCTTGCAAAAACCTTCTCCGGGTGTATAATAAAAGG
The DNA here is from genome assembly GCF_057005535.1 of Subdoligranulum sp. DSM 23681. Taxonomy (NCBI): domain Bacteria; kingdom Bacillati; phylum Bacillota; class Clostridia; order Eubacteriales; family Oscillospiraceae; genus Subdoligranulum; species Subdoligranulum sp. DSM 23681. The sequence goes on from NZ_CM168050.1 coordinate 2,325,014, forward strand.
CGTATGTTTGGGGCTGCGGGTCAGCCGCCGCCCCGAACAGGCAGAGTAGGGGCCCGCGCGTTAAGTGCCTGACCAACGGGGAGTTGTGGCAGGACGAAGCCTTGTGCGCGGTGCGGGTTCCGCATCCCACTGCTGCACACGGAAAGAGCGCTGCCGCAGAAGGGTACCCGCATCACCTTTTGCGTTGGGTGCTCTTGTTTTTTTGCCCCGCAGCGGGGCAGGGGAGTGCGCGGTCCGGGTGCGGCCCAGCCTGTACAAGGAGGGCAAAAAAACATGACCCAGCACACCCTTTCCACCCGCAGCACCCTGTATGACCGGCTGTTCGTCCAGGCCGTGCAGGAACTGCACCGTCCCCGGACCCTGGCCACCGCCGCGGTGTTGTCGGCGCTGCACCTCATCCTGAATCAGTTCACCATCCCGGTGTCCGGCCTTCTGGAGGTGGGGTTCGATTTCCTGGCCACCGCTGCCATGGGCTATCTGTGCGGCCCCTGGGTGGCCGGACTCTCCGGCATCGTCACCGATATCTTCGGCTATGTCCTGCGCCCCAACGGCCCCTACTTCCCCGGCTGGACCCTCAGCGCCATCCTGGCGGGGATCCTGTACGGGGTATGGTACTACCGCCGTCCGGTCAAACTGTGGCGGGTGGCGGCCTGTAAGGCCATGGCGGTGGTGCTCTTCAACTTCCTGCTCACCCCGCTGTGGCTGCATTTCCTGTACGGGCAGGCCTTTGTGGTGCTCAGCAGCCTGCGGTTTGTGAAGAACATCATCAAATTCCCCATCGACGTGGCCCTGCTCCTGCTGGTACTCAAGACCTGCGAAAGTTACCGGGCCCGACAGCGATGAGCCGGGATTCCTTTGTGAAATGAGACTTTGGGCCGGTGCCTTCGGGCACCGGCCTTTTGCTTGCCCGCACAGACCCGGAACCCTGGCGGCCGCCCTATGGCTGTCCTTCCGTAAAAAACAAATGCCCTCGCAGGAACGGCGAAAAAGTCGTACTTTTTCAAAAATTCCTTGTGCGTTTTTTCCAGAGACACGCCAAAAAAATGACGATGAAAATTACAAATTCACAGTTTTTTTACAATTGACCCGAAAAGCATTGAAAATTGCCGGCAAGGTGTCTACAATTAAGCAGTAAGGGCGGCATGCCGGATTCGGCGCGCCGCATGTTTCATTTTGTTTTGCTTGCAAAAATGAAAAAGAAGGAGAACCAACTTATGAAGAAATTGCTCGGCATTCTGATGGCCGGCGCCATGATGCTGTCCCTGGCAGCCTGCGGCTCCACCGGCAGCACCTCCACTGCCGCCACCGGTGACACCGCGGACGCCTCTGCCGCCTCCGCTTCCACCGACCTGAAGGTCGGCGTCATCCTGGTGGGTGACGAAACCGAAGGCTACAGCGCCGCCCACATCAACGGCATCAAGGAAGCCGCCGCTGAAGTCGGCCTGCCCGAGGATCAGATCATCTGGAAATACAAGGTTCCCGAAAGCGCCGAATGCTCCGACGCTGCGGAGGACCTGGTCGGCCAGGGCTGTGACCTGGTCATCGCCAACTCCTACGGCCATCAGACCTACCTGGTGGAAACCGCCGAGAAGTATCCCGACACCACCTTCGTTTCCATGACCGGCGACTTTGCCGCCATCAGCGGTCTGGACAACTTCAAGAACGCTTTCACCGCTGTGTATCAGTCCCGTTACGTCTCCGGCGTGGTGGCCGGCATGAAGCTGAAGGAACTGGTGGACAACGGCACCCTGACCCCGGAGACCCAGCCCAACTCCTTCGACGCTGACGGCAACGTCAAGATCGGCTATGTGGGCGCCTTCCCCTATGCGGAAGTCATCTCCGGCTACACCGCCTTCTATCTGGGCGTCAAGAGCGTGTTCCCCACCGTCACCATGGAAGTCATGTACACCAACTCCTGGTTCGATATCGACAAGGAAGGCGCTGCCGCTGAGGCTCTGATCGCCAACGGTTCTGTCATCGTCGGCCAGCATGCCGACTCCACCGGCGCTCCCGCTGCCACCCAGCGTCTGAAGGATGCCGGCACCATCTGCTACTCCGTCGGCTACAACATCGACATGCTGGAGACCGCTCCCACCGCGGCTCTGACCTCTTCCACCAACGTCTGGAAGGTCTACTACAAGGAACTGTTCACCGCGGCCATGAACGGCGAGGAAATCCCCACCGACTGGGCCAAGGGCTATGAGGACGGCGCTGTGGCCATCACCGAGCTGGGACCCGAATGCGCCGAAGGCACTGCCGACAAGGTCGCCGAAGTGGAAGCCGCTCTGAAGGACGGCAGCCTGCATGTGTTCGACACCTCCACCTTCACCGTGGACGGCCAGACCGTGACCAGCGCCCCCATCGACCTGAGCTACTATGATTACTCCAGCGGCGAGGCTGTCGCCGTGTACCAGGGCGAGACCAAGGAAGCCATCCATGACGGCTACTTTGACGAAAGCACCCTGCGCAGCGCTCCGTACTTCGCTCTGCACATCGACGGCATCGTCGAGGACAGCGATCCGGTGGCCTGAACCAGTCTGAACATGAATTTTCGGGAGGGAAGCTCACGCTTTTGCGGGCTTCCCTTCCCGTTGTGAAAGGAGAAGGCAGCGCATGCCGAACACCCAGTATGCCATCCGGCTGGAACACATCACCAAGACCTTCGGTGAAGTGACGGCCAACCATGACGTGACCCTTGAAGTCCGCCGCGGCGAGATCCTTTCCCTTCTGGGAGAGAACGGGTCGGGCAAGACCACCCTGATGAACATGATCGCCGGCATCTATTACCCCGATGAGGGCGAGATCTATGTGGGGGATGAAGCGGTGGATATCCGCTCCCCCCGGGATGCTCTGCGCCTGGGCATCGGCATGATTCACCAGCACTTCAAGCTGGTGGATGTCTTCACCGCGCTGGAAAACATCGCCCTGTGCATGGAACCCGGGGAAAAGTTCGACCTGAAAAAGGTCCGCAGCAAGGCCCGGGCCATCTGCGAAAAATACGGCTTTGCCCTGGACCTGGACCAGAAAGTCTATGAGATGAGCGTCAGCCAGAAGCAGACCCTGGAGATCGTCAAGGTGCTGTTCCGCGGCGCCGACATCCTGATCCTGGACGAACCCACCGCCGTGCTGACCCCTCAGGAGACCGAAAAGCTCTTTGCGGTCATGCGCAACATGAAGGCGGACGGCAAGGCCGTGGTCATCATCACCCACAAGCTTCACGAGGTGCTGAGCATCAGCGACCGGGTGGCCATTTTGCGCCGGGGCGAATATGTGGGCGACGTGGCCACCAAAGACGCCAACGAGGCCATGCTCACCGAGATGATGGTGGGCAAGAAGGTGGAGCTGGACATCGAGCGCCCCCTGCCGGTCAACCCGGTGCGGCGGCTGTCGGTGCATCACCTGAGCGTCACCGGTCCCGAAGGAGGCCGGGTGCTGGACGATGTGAGCTTTGACGCCTACGGCGGTGAGATCCTGGGCATTGCGGGCATTTCCGGCAACGGCCAGAAGGAACTGCTGGAAGCCATCGCCGGCCTGCAGCGGGCGGACGGCGGCGCCCAGATCCAGTTCTTCGCCCCCGGGGCGGAGGACAAGCCCACCTCCCTCATCGGCAAGACGCCCAAGGATATCCGGGACGCCGGCATCCACCTCTCCTTCGTGCCGGAGGACCGTCTGGGCATGGGCCTGGTGGGCTCCATGGGCATGACCGACAACATGATGCTCAAGAGCTACGGCAAGGGCCATTCTCCCATCGTGGACCGCAAGACCCCCCGGGAACTGGCCGAGGAAGTGCGGGAAGAGCTGGGCGTGGTTACCCCCGGCCTGAACACCCCCGTCTCCCAGCTGTCCGGCGGCAACGTGCAGAAGGTCCTGGTGGGCCGGGAACTGGCCGCCTCTCCCATCGTGCTCATGACCGCCTACGCCGTGCGCGGGCTGGATATCAACACCTCCTACACCATCTACCACCTGCTCAACGAGCAGAAGAAAAAGGGTGTGGCCGTCATTTATGTGGGCGAGGACCTGGACGTGCTGCTGGAACTGTGTGACCGCATCCTGGTTCTGTGCGGCGGCAAGGCCAACGGCATTCTGGACGCCCGTACCACCACCAAGGAGGAAGTCGGCCTGCGTATGACCGACCTGCAGAATAAAAAGGAGGTGCGCGCCTGATGGCAGCCCAAACTACTCATACGGCCGAACCGCTGGTGCGCATTGCCCGACGGGAAGCCGCCCCCCTCAGCCGTAAGATCGCGGTGCGTGCCGCCGCCGTCCTGCTGGCTTTGGTGGTGGATGCTCTGTTCATCTTCTTGGTCACCGGCCTGAACCCCATCAACGTCTATGTGGTCATGTGGGGCGGTACCTTCTCCACCACCGTCCGTTTCTCCTGGGCCATGCGGGATCTGTCCACCCTGCTGTGCATCGGCATCGCGCTGGCACCCGCTTTCAAGATGCGCTTCTGGAACATCGGCGCTGAAGGCCAGGTCCTGGTGGGCGGCCTTGCCACCGCCCTGATCATGGTCTACTTCGGCAACAGCCTGCCGGCCCCCGCCCTGTTTGCGGCCATGGTGCTGGGCAGTCTGGCTGCCGGTGCCCTGTGGGGCTTTGTGCCCGCCTGGTTCAAGGCCCGCTGGAACACCAACGAGACCCTGTTCACCCTGATGATGAACTATGTGGCCACCAGCATCGTGGCCTGCATGACCAACATCATGCGCGGTCAGGCCTCCAGCCTGGGCACCCTGAACAAGGCCACCAAGGCCGGCTGGCTGCCCATCCTCTTCGGGCAGCGGTACACCATCAACATCATCGTGGTGCTGGTTCTGACCTTCGCCATGTATGCGTACCTGAAATACTCCAAGCATGGCTATGAGATCGCCGTGGTGGGCGAGAGCGAGAACACCGCCCGCTATGCCGGCATCAACGTCCGCCGGGTCATGGTGCGCACCATGATCATCAGCGGCGCCATCTGCGGCCTGACCGGCTTCCTCATCGTGGCCGGCAAGGACCAGACCATCTCCACCAACTCGGCGGGGGGCAACGGCTTCACCGCCATCATCGTGGCCTGGCTGGCCAAGTTCAACACCTTCTACATGGCACTGATCTCCTTCCTGCTGGTCTTTCTGGAGCGCGGTGCTTCCGAGATCGCCTCGGCCTACAGCCTGAATGAATATGCCGCCGATATCATCACCGGCATCATCCTCTTCTTCATTCTAGGCAGCGAGTTCTTTATCAACTACCGCCTGATCTGGCGTGGCCATCACAAGGAGGTGAAGGGCGAATGAGCAGTCTGATTGCATGGATCATGCGCGCGATCCCCTTCGGCACCATCATCATGTACGGTGCCATGGGCGAAACCGTCACCGAAAAGTCCGGCAACCTGAACCTGGGTGTGCCCGGTATCATGTACCTGGGCGGCTTTGCCGGCTTTGCCAGCGCATATTATTATGAAAACAGCGTGGCCAACCCCATTCCCGCCCTCAGCGTTCTCATCGCCCTGGTCTGCGCCCTGGTGGCCTCGGCTCTGGGCGGTCTGATCTACGCCTTCCTGACCATCAGCCTGCGGGCCAACCAGAACGTGACCGGTCTGGCCCTGACCACCTTCGGTATGGGTGTGGCCAACTTCTTCGGCGTCTTCATCCTGGACGGTGCCACCTACAGCGCCGCTCCCATCGCCAACAAGGCCTTCGCCGCCAAGATCCCGGTGCTCTCCCAGATGGGCGTGCTGGGCCAGACGGTGTTCTCCTACGGTTTCCTGGCCTACGCGGCCATCGTGCTGGCCATCGCGCTGCACTGGTTCTTCAACCGCACCCGCGTGGGGCTGAACCTGCGGGCTGTGGGTGAAAACCCCGCCACCGCCGACGCCGCCGGCATCAACGTCACCCGGTACAAGTACCTGGCCACCTGCATCGGCGCTGCCATCTGCGGCGTGGGCGGCCTGTACTATGTGCTGGACTACAACCAGGGCATCTGGGCCACCACCGGCCAGATCGAAGCCCTGGGCTGGCTGGCCCTGGCCCTGGTCATCTTCACCACCTGGAAACCCCTCAATGCCATCTGGGGCGCCTACCTCTTCGGCATCCTGTACTGGCTGTACCAGTTCCTGCCCAGCATGCTGGGCATCACCGTGTCCAGCGCCATGACCGACCTGGTGCAGATGGTGCCCTATGTGGTCACCATTCTGGTGCTGATTGCCGTCTCTCTGCGCCGCAAGAAGGAGGACCAGCCCCCTGCTCACCTGGGTCTGGCCTATTTCCGTGAGGAACGCTGACCTTTCTGAAACTCCAATGCATAAAAATGCCTGCCGCATTGTCCGGCGGGTATTTTCTTTTGCGGAATTTTGCCGGTTTTGTCCCCGAATTCACAGATTGTTTCTTGCTGTTTTTTCTGCAAAAGTATACAATTGAACCAATATCGCTGTATAAAAAGGGGATATCTGAAAGGTTTTTCACATTCGTTGCACCCTTTCAACACATTTTTCCCGTACACTGAAAACGGCTATCAACGGAAATCTCATTCTTATAAGAATTGCAGAGAGGCAGGAAAACTTCATGTTCAAACCGTTCAAAAAGCACCAGGCTGTGGAGGTGCAGGACCCCGAACAGCCGGATACCGTCTCCGGACAGGGGGCGCAAGCGGCCGGCGATACGGACTATGAGGCGGAAGAAAACCTCCCGGCACCGCCTGCCGGACATCCTCTTCCCGCACGTCTGGCCGGCTGGCTGGGCCGGCACAAAAAGCTGGTCATTGCCGCCGTGGTGATCGTGGCCGCAGCCGGCATCATCTCCTGGCGGATGCGGGCGGTACCCGCCGCGGCGGATGCCGAGTACCAGTACATCCGCACCACCACCCTGACCAAAGGCAGCCTGAATGACTCGGTGACGGTCAGCGGCACGGTGGTCTCCGGCGATGAGGCGGACGTGACCGTGTCCGACAGCGTCAAGACCTACAAAGTGGCCACGGTGGAAGCCCAGGTGGGGGATACGGTGCAGGAGGGGGATATTATTGCCACCCTGGACACCACCGACCTGGAAAAGCAGATCGAGGACGCCCAGCAGAGCTACAACGATACCCTGCAGTCCGCCCAGACCAGCTATGACCGGGCAGTGGATGACTACAATACCTCCCTGGTGCAGCACGACAACAACCTCATCGACCTGCAGGCCAAGATCGACCAGGCGGACCAGTCCCTGGCGGACGCGGAGCAATCCCTCTCCGACGCAAAATCCAAGCGGGATGCCGCCAAGAGCGCCTACGATACGGCGGTGAGCGAGTACAACTCCATTTCGGCAGATTTCAGCACCATCAAGGCCCAGATCGACAGCTATACCACCGCCTACAACAACGCCAGCGATGCGCTGAACGCAGCCCTGGCCGCCTGGAACGCGGTAAAGCAGGAGCCGGACCCCACCACGGCGCCTGCGGAGGGCACCGAAGGAACGGCGGACACCCAGGACAGCAGTACCGCTTCCCCGGAATATGAAGCCTATGTCAGCGCCCAGAGCGCTGCCCAGAAGGCGGAGCAGGACCTGCTCACCGCCCAGAACAACTGTTCCATCACCTCCCGGGGGCTGTACGGTTACACGGCCATTGAGCAGGCGGTGAATGCGGCGGAACAGGCCAAGACCTCCGCCGAGACCGCCTACAACCAGGCTGAGAGCACCGTCAAGACCGCCGAGACCCAGGTGGAGACGGCGGAGCAGCAGGTCAAGAGCGCCCATGACGCCTACGACAACGAGAAGAACTACTCCACCATCAAGTCCAAGGCCCAGGCGGTGGAGGACGCCCAGACCAAGCTGGAACAGGCCAAGCGCACCCCGGACAATCTGGAAACGCTGCAGGACACCCTGGCGGACTGCACCCTGACCGCCACCATGTCCGGCACCATCACCGCCCTGGATGCCACCGTGGGTTCGGTGTGTGCGGGGACGGTGGCCACCATCCAGGACACCGACGCCCTGGTGGTGGAGGTCACCATCCCGGCGGATGATGTGCCCGGTCTGGAAACCGGCATGTCCTGCCTCATCACCTCCGATGCCACCGGCGACACCGAGATCGCCGGCACCCTGACCCAGATCGACCCTGTGGCCAACGACCAGGGGTCTTTCGGCGCCAAGGTGCGGGTCACCGGGGAAGCGGGGGACCTGCTCATCGGCATCCAGGCCCAGGTGGAGATCATCAAGAGCCAGGTCACCGACGTGTATGTGGTGCCCATCGACGCGGTGGCCACTGCTGAGGACGGCAGCCAGTATGTGCTGCGCAAGACCGGCGGCGAGGGTGTGGACATGACCTTTGAACAGGTCACCGTCACCACCGGCGATTCCAATGATTATTACGTCACCATCTCCGGCGCCGACCTGCAGGAAGGGGACGTGATCCGTTCCAGTGCCGACCTGACCCAGGGCATCGTCACCACCACCGATCCCATGGAGCAGATGATGCAGGCCATGGGCGGCAGCGGTACTCCCGGCGGCGGGCAGGCTCCTGCCGGGGACCGGCCCACCGATATGGGCGGCGCACAGGCCCCCTCCGGCGGTGGCGGCGCTCCCGGCGGCGCGGCGGGAGGAATGTGACCATGGCCGAAAGCAGAGAATTTGCCGCAGCCGTTGCCCGCCGCATCCATGCCCCCGCCCCGGCCCGCCGGCCTCTCATCGAGATGCACGGCATCCGAAAAAGCTATTACATCGGCCAGCCCAACGAGCTGGAGATCCTGCACGGCATCGACCTGCAGGTATATCCCGGAGAGTTCGTGGCCATCGTGGGGGAATCCGGCTCCGGCAAATCCACCCTCATGAACATCATCGGGGTGCTGGACAAACCCACCCGGGGCAGCTACGTCCTGGACGGGGTGAACATCCACGACGCCAAGGACAACCAGCTGGCGGCCATCCGCAACCGGAAGATCGGCTTTGTGTTCCAGACCTACAACCTCATCGGCCGGCAGAGCGCCCTGAAAAACGTGGAGCTGCCCATGCTCTATGCCGGGGTCCCCGGTGGCGAGCGGGCCCGACGGGCCAAGGACTGGCTGACCCGGGTGGGCATGGGGGACCGCATGCGCCACCAGCCCAACGAGCTTTCCGGCGGGCAGAAGCAGCGGGTGGCCATTGCCCGGGCCATGGTCAACAATCCGGCCCTGATCCTGGCGGATGAGCCCACCGGCGCCCTGGACAGTGAGACCAGCCGGGTGGTCATGGATCTGTTCCATGAGATGCACCGGCGCTACCATAAGACCATTGTGCTCATCACCCACAACCCCACCCTGGCCAGGGAATGTGAGCGGGTGCTGACCCTGAAGGACGGGCGCATCGTGGCCGAGCAGAGAGGGGAGGGCGCCCATGGGACTTTCTAACATTGCCGAAAACATCAGCATGGCCCTCACCAGCCTGAAAAGCAACAAGATGCGCAGCCTGCTCACCATGCTGGGCATCATCATCGGCATCGCGGCGGTCATTGCCATCGAGACGGTGGGCGGCAGCCTGACCGGCACCGTCACCGACAGCATGTCCGGCATGGGGGTGGCCAACATCACGGTGAGCCTGACCCAGAAGGACAGTGATGACACCAGCGGCACCTCGGCGGGGGTGACCCTGCGCCGGTTCATGGACAGCACCCCCGGCGGGGATGACCTGATCACCGACGCCATGATCCGGGAGTTTGAGGCCACTTTCCCGGACAAGGTGGAACGGGTGGAACTGACCCGGGAAGCGGGTACCGCCACCATCGACAAGGTCGGCGACCCGGACACCACCATCTCCGCCACCCTGACCGGCGCGTCTCCCGCCACCCTCAACGCCCTGGAATCGGATACCCCCATCCTGGCCGGACGGTGGCTCACCGATGCGGACGACGGCAAGTATCTCTGCGTGGTGTCGGAAAAATTCGTGGAGCAGGCCATCGGCACCACCAACGCCGGCGCCCTGGGCACCCGGGTGGTGCTCACGGTGAACGGGTCCCCCTGTGCCTTCTATGTGGCGGGGGTGTACGAGTATGTGGAAAACGAGTATGCCAGCCTGATGGGCGCCCAGGATGACGATTCCATCCAGACCACCATCTATATCCCTCTGGAGACCGCCCGCGCCCTCACCGGGGCGGACGAAGGCTACCAGAGCCTGACGGTGGTGGCGGCCAGCGGGGTGGATGTGACCGACTTTGTGGATGTGGTGGGGGACTATTTTGCCAGCTACTACACCCGCAATGATACCTGGACCGTCCAGGCCACCAGCATTTCCAGCCTGGTGGAATCCATGACCGAAATGCTGGATACCATCTCCCTGGGCATCTCCGCCATCGCGGCCATTTCGCTGCTGGTGGGCGGCATCGGCGTCATGAACATCATGACCGTCTCGGTGACCGAGCGCACCCGGGAGATCGGTACCCGCAAAGCCCTGGGCGCCCCCAGCTCGGCCATCCGGCTGCAGTTCATCACCGAATCCATCGTGCTCTGCGTCATCGGCGGCGCCATCGGGGTGGCCCTGGGCGTTTCTTTGGGCATGTGGCTCAGCAGCCTCATCGGATTTGCGGCCAAACCCAGTCTGTCCGCCATCCTCATTGCGGTGGGCTTCAGCATGGCCATCGGCGTCTTTTTCGGGTATTATCCCGCCAACAAGGCCGCCAAACTGGACCCCATCGAAGCCCTGCGCTACGAATAAAGAATCTTTGTCAGCCCGCCGCCGGCCCGCGGCGGGTCTCTTTTGTTTTGTCCCGGTTTGTGGTATACTGAGGGGCGGTATAGAGGAAAAGAGGAGTTTTCATGGAAAAAGAACGATTGTTTACCAACCGCCAGCTGATCCGTCTTCTTTGGCCGCTGGTCATTGAACAGGCATTGGCCATCCTGGTGGGCATGTCCGATACGGTCATGGTCTCCAGCGTGGGGGAGGCCGCCATCTCCGGCGTCTCTCTGGTGGATATGATCAACAATCTGATCATCAATATCTTTGCAGCACTGGCCACCGGCGGCGCCGTGGTCACCAGCCAGTTCCTGGGCGCCCGCAAACCGGAGGAAGCCTCCCGCAGCGCCGGACAGCTGGTCACCCTCAGCGCGCTGCTGGGCGTGGCGGTGGCGGCTTTCTGCCTGCTGCTCCGTGCCCCCATGCTGCGGCTGTTCTTCGGCAGCATTGACGACAGTGTCATGCACGAGGCCCTGATCTACTTCACCATCACCGGGCTTTCCTATCCCTTCCTGGCCCTGTACAACGCCGGCGCGGCCATCTTCCGCTCCACCGGCAACAGCGCTGTTTCCATGAAGGTCAGCGTCTTCATGAACCTGATCAACATTGGGGGCAACGCCCTGTGCGTCCATGTGCTCAGGATGGGCACGGCGGGCGTGGCGGTGCCCACCCTGGTCTCCCGCGCCCTGGGTGCGGTGATCATCCTGTATCTGGCCGCTGCCCATCATGACAACCCGGCCCGGGTCACCTGGGACGGCGTACGGCATCTGCAGCCCACCATGGCCCGCAACATCCTGTACATCGGCATCCCCTCGGCCATGGAAAACAGCCTTTTCCAGCTGGGCCGTGTGGTGGTGGTCAGCATGATCAGCATCTTCGGCACGGTGCACATCTCGGCCAACGCCGTGGCCAACAACCTGGACAATGTGGGCTGCATCGTGGGGCAGGCCATGGGTCTGGCCATGATCACGGTGGTGGGCCGGTGCGTGGGGGCAGGGGACCTGCAGCAGGCCAGCTACTTTACCAAAAAACTCATGCTGTGGGATTATATCGCCCAGGGTGCCACCAATGCCCTGGTGCTGATCTTCCTGCCCCAGCTGCTCAGCCTGTACACCCTGTCCGACGAGACCCGCCAGCTGGCCTGGCTGCTGGTCATGATCCATGCCGGCTGCGGTATCCTGCTGTGGCCCTCCGGCTTCGTGCTGCCCAACGCCCTGCGCGCCGCCAACGATGTGAAGTTCACCATGATGACCTCCATCCTGTCTATGATGATCTGGCGCCTGGGCTTCTCCTATGTGCTGTGCGTGCAGATGGGCATGGGCGCCGTGGGCGTCTGGATCGCCATGGTGGTGGACTGGGTCTGCCGTGTGACCTGCTTTGTGGCCCGGTTTGTCTCCGGCGCCTGGAAAAAGCGCTGCACGCCGGTCAGGACTGCCTGAACGATTTACAACCATTTTGAAAGGACACAACTATGAAGAGATTCATCAGCTGGAATGTCAACGGCCTGCGGGCCTGCCTGAAAAAGGGCTTTGCCGACGCCTTTGCCGCCTTTGACGCCGATGCCGTCTGCCTGCAGGAGACCAAGATGCAGCCCGGTCAGGCGGACTTCGACCCCGAGGGCTACACCGAATACATCAACAGCGCCGAGAAGAAGGGCTATTCCGGAACCCTGATCTACACCCGGCTGCAGCCCCTCAACGCCTGGAACGGCATCGGGGTGGAGGCCCACAGCCATGAAGGGCGGGCCATCACCCTGGAATTTGACAACTTCTATCTGGTCAACCTGTATGTGCCCAACGCCCAGAACGAGCTGGCCCGCATCGACTACCGCATGGAGTGGGAGGATGACCTGCGCGCCTACCTGCTGGACCTGGACGCCAAAAAACCGGTCATCGTCTGCGGGGACCTGAATGTGGCCCACCAGGAGATCGACCTGAAGAACCCCGGCCCCAACCGGGGCGCGGCGGGCTTCTCCGACCAGGAGCGGGGCAAGATGACCGAGCTGCTGGCCGCCGGCTTTACCGACAGTTTCCGCTACCTGCACCCGGACGTGACCGGGGCCTACAGCTGGTGGAGCATGCGCTTCCGCGCCCGGGAACGGAACGCGGGATGGCGTATTGACTATTTCCTGGTCTCCAACCGCATTGCGGACAAGATCCGGGTGGCCGACATCCTGCCCGACGTGATGGGCAGCGACCACTGTCCGGTCCGCCTGGAAATCGATCTGTAAAAAAGACATATTTTTTAGGACCCGCTGCAAAATGCCGCGGGCCTTTTTCGTAGTATAGAATAGAAACGTTTCGAGCAAGGAGGTGAGGGGCACGGCATCATGAACAACCAGGATTTTTCCGAGCTGATGCGGCAGTATCAGAAACTGGTCTACACCGTCTGCCTGCAGTTTGTCCGCGACCCTCACACCGCCGAAGACCTCACCCAGGACACCTTCCTCTCCGCCTACACCAGCATCGACCGATGTGATGCGGCCTACTACAAACAATGGCTGGTGCGTGTGGCGGCCAACAAGTGCAAGGACCACCTGAAAAGCGCCTGGGCGCGCAAGGTGGAGGCCCAGGACCACGAAAGCCTGCCCGAACCCAGGGGCACACCCCCGGCGGGCAGTGCGCTGGCCGCTGCCGACCCGGATCCCCAGGACCTGTTTTTGCAGAAGAGCAGCGCCGAGGAGCTGGATGAGATGGTCCGCACCCTGCGGGAACCCTACGGCAGGGTAGCCACGATGTATTTTCTGGAAGAGCGGCCGGTGGCGGATATCGCACGGCTGTTGGGGCGGCCCCCCGCCACGGTACAGAATCAGCTGTTCCGGGCAAAAGCCATCCTGCGCAAGCAGATCACCGAAAGGAGGCAGGAGTAACATGACCGAGAGCATGGCCCCTTATTTTGACAACAACAACCTGTTTGACACCGTCGGCTGCCTGACCCAGAGTGGTCTGGAAGCCCTGCGGGATGACCGCCTGGATGACCTGGGCCGGCTGGAAGCCGCCGAACACCTGACCTTCTGTGACCGGTGTCTGGCCCGGTACACCGCTTTGCTGGAAAGCATCCAGCTGTCGGCCCCCATGCGGGACCTGATCCCCCAGGTGCAGGCCCTCATGCGGCTGCGTGCCTTCCGGGTCATGACCAACCGCTATGTGTCGGTGGCGGCCGCCATCGCCCTGGCCCTGGCTTTGTGGCGGTTCGGCCTGTTCGGTGCCGCTCCTGCCGCAGCCCCCAAAGAGGTACAGGAATCCCGGCCGAACACCAGCATCAGTCAGATGCTAGGCAGCGCCCTGGACGGCGCCAGCGAAGGGCTGCAGAATGTGCTGGGCAGCATCCAGGACACCGCCCTCAGCGGCTGGGCACAGCTTTCCGATAATAACCGGCAAAATCACGGCCAAGAGGCCGCCACTGGAGAGTGAAGAACATGAAAAAGAACGCATTTCTGACCTTTATCTTTGCCTGTATCCCGGGTGCAGGGCAGATGTACTACGGCTATATGCGCCGCGGTCTTTCCCTCATCACCCTGTTCTGCGTGGCTTCCGGCATTGGAGCCATCATCCCGCCGGTACTGCTGGCTGCCCCCATCATCTGGATGTATGCCTTCTTTGACACCTACGACCTGATCCGGTATCTGGTGTCCGGCAGCCCCAAACCGGATGATTTCATCTGGGGTGACCGCATCGACCTGGGCCGGTTCAAGGCCTTCACCCCCCGGGGCAACCGGATCATCGGCTGGGTGCTGGTGGCCTGCGGCGTGTGGGTGCTCTTTGACAGCTGGATCGCCCCCATGCTCTACGACCTGCTGGACAGCGTGGGAATGGCCTATCTGTACTACAACATCATCGGTCAGCTCCCCACCATCATTGTGGCCGGTCTGCTGATCTACTTCGGCATCCGGCTGCTGAACCGCACGGCGCCCTCCCAAAGCGATACCGCCGCCATGCCGCCCTATCCCGGTGGAAACCACGACGATCCGGACCAGCCGCTGTGAGCCCGGACCGGCAGATTCCGTCCCTATTACAATACGAGGTGTATCATGATCGATGAAAAATACAGTGGGGAAACCCACCAGACCGTCCCTCCCACGCCCAATCCGGTGCCCCAGCCTCCCAAAAAGGTCCGTCGGGTGGGCACCTTCACCTTCGGGCTGCTGCTGGTGGCCGCCGGTGTGCTGCTGATCCTGCGGGCAGTCATGCCCACCCTGGACCTGCGGTTTGTGGTCAGCCTGATGCCCGTGGCCCTCATTGCCCTGGGCATCGAGGTCCTGATCTATGCCGCCCGCCCCGACGTGCAGCTCCGGTATGACGGGGTGAGCATCTTTGTCTGCATCCTGATTCTTTTCGGGGTAGGGGGTTCCTCGGTGATGCTGCAGCTGTGGAATGAGTATGGCCCTTCCGCCCGTGTGGCCGAAATGCGCCTGGGCGACGAGCTGCAGTCGGACGCCACCGCCGCTCTGCGGGCGGCCCCCGGCCTGGGGGACAACATCTATGATGTGAGTGTGGTGCTGGACTTCAACCACGGGGTCACCAACCCTGCCACCGAGACCGTCCAGCCCGGGGACCGGGCCCAGCTGTACGTCACCGTCTACCAGGGCCGGTACGATTCCGCGCTGGAGTTTGCCGCCATGGCCCGCCAGGTGGTGGACGCCTGTCAGGCGGACGGCCTGCCCTTCAATGAATACCGCTTCGACACCTACACCTGCGAAGTGCCCGACGGCACCGTGACCTACTCTCTGGATATGGAGACCGCCTGGCAGATCACCGCCGGAGCCGACGCCCTGGCCGAGAATGTTTACCAGTCCTACTGGTATGACGGAAACGCCTTCTCCGGCTATGAGAATATGGCCAACTACCAGCAGGAGATGATCCGCCAGGATCTGATTGAGGACTACCAGGAAAAATTCGGGGAATCTCCCACCGAGGAATGGCTGGAGGAACAGATGTCCGCCCTGGGCATGGCCACTGCCGAATCCGCCGCCTGAAAAATGATTGCTCTCTTGTTTTGATTTTGCCGATTCTTGACAGGAATTTCACCGTCCGATGGCCTTTTGTGCCGTTGGGCGGCTTGTTTTTTTGGTGACAAAATGTTACACTTATACAAGGTTTGCAAATTTGTATAAACGGGAGGCTTGATTCCCTATGGGGCTTCTGAAAGGGTATACCAAACAGGAGATCAGCTGGATGATGTACGACTGGGCCAACAGCGCCCACTCGGTCATTGTGGTCACCCTGCTGCCCATCTTCTTTGACACTGTGGCAAGTTATACGGCGGACAGCGTTTCCAGCATGTCCACCTGGGGCTATGCCACCAGCATCGCCATGGCCATCGTGGCACTGGCAGCGCCGTTTCTGGGGGTCTTCGGGGATATCCGGGGCATGCGCAAGCGGCTGTTCACCGGCTTCATGGTCCTGGGCGTGGTGGCGGTGGCCCTCATGTCCTTCACCCCGCTGATGGACTTCACCTCCTCCACCTCGGCCGCCGGCCGGGTGGCAGGCCTGATCCTGGTGCTGTACATCCTCAGCGTCATCGGCTTTGACGCTTCCGCCATCTACTACGACGCCTTCCTCACCGATATCACCACCCCCGAGCGGATGGACCGGGTCTCCACCATGGGCTACGGCCTGGGGTACATCGGCGGCTCCACCATCCCGCTGGTCATTTTCCTGGTCATGAACCTGGCGGGGGTGCCCATGCTCACCTGTCTGGCCGTGATTTTTGCCATCACCGCTGTGTGGTGGCTGGGCTTCAGCCTGCCGCTGCTGAAAAACTGCCAGCAGACCTCCGGCAAGCCCTATGAACAGGGCGATGTGGGCCGCAGCATCCGGGGCGTGGGTTCCACCATCAAGGAGATCATCGCCAACAAGCCCATGCTGGTGTACATCCTGGCCTATTTCTTCTACATCGACGGCGTGCACACTGTCATCAGCATGGCCACCACCTACGGTACCAATCTGGGTCTGGACTCCACCGGCATGATGCTGGCGCTGCTGCTGGTGCAGGTGTTGGGCCTGCCCTTCTGCCTGCTGTACATCCGCCTCAGCGCCAAGTTCGGTGCCCGGTTCATGGTGGGCGTGGGCATCTGCGTGTACATGTTCATCTGCGTCTTTGCCTTCTTCATGCGGGATCTGTGGCAGTTCTGGGTGCTGGCCGTTCTGTGTGCCACCAGCCAGGGCGGCATCCAGGCCCTGTCCCGCTCCATGTTCGGCAAGCTGATCCCGGACAAGGACCGCAGCGGCGAGTTCTTCGGCTTCTTTGACATCTTCGGCAAGTTCAGCTCCATCATGGGTCCGGCCCTGGTGGGTGTGGTCAGCGCGGCCGTGGCCAACGGCATGCTGCAGTCCCAGGGCCTGACCGCCCAGACCGCCACCGCCGAACAGATCGATGCCATCAACGCGGCGTCCAGCCCCTTCGGCATCGTGTCCATCCTGCTCATCATCGGCATCGGCGCGGTGCTCTTCTTCGGGGTGCTGCCGCGTACCCTGAAGGGCAAGGACCTGTCGATTTAAGGAAAATTTGCCCGCATTGACAATCCATCCGGCGGGCAGTACAATAATGGGGTATGCGGGTCTGTGGACCCACATACCCCGTTTATGTTATCCGAACAGGAGGGCATTTCTCTATGCCGGAAGGCTATACCCATGTCCGCACCGCCCGACGGGCAGCCGAATCCATCCATTACAAGCTCCATTGTCCGGCGGCCTTTGCGGCGGGCGCCAACGGTCCGGACAGCTTTTTCAGCTTTGAAGTGTGGAAGAGCAAAGCCAAGCGGCGGTACGATCTGCCGGCGCTGGGCGACCGCATGCACGAGGAGGCCACCGGCGCCTTTTTGTGCAGTCTGGTCCGCCATGTGAAGACCGGTGCCCAGATCGAATACGCGCTGGGATTTCTCAGCCATTACGCCGCCGACACGGTGCTCCACCCCTATGTGGTGGCCATGTGCCAGTCCGGTCAGCCCTACGCAGGCAAGGGCGGCCACGGGTATTTCGAGATCGCCCTGGACTCCACCCTCCATGCGGAGGACACCGGCGTCTCCCAGGTGCCGGCGGACGACGCTTCTCCGGTGCCCCAGGGCACCGACCTGGCGGATATTGCCACCCTGCTGCACACCGTGCTGCTGGAAGTGTACGGCGCCGATGTGACCCAGGAATGTCTGGCCGATGCCTTCTACTACCTCAACCGGGTGCGGCGCCTGTTTCCCAGCCGCCACGGCATCCGCAAGGCCTTGTTCTATGTGGTGGAAACCTTCTGGAAAGGCCGTGGGTTCCTCACCGGGCATGTGTCCCCCCGGGCTCTGCGCCTGGACCTGCCCGATGAATGGACCGACCCGGCCACCGGCGAGGCCCGCCATGGGGGTGCTTTCGCCCTGCTGCGGGAAGCCGAGCGCCGCAGCGCCGTGTATATGACCGCGGCCCTGGAATTCTGGATGGGCCACCTGACCGAATCCGAACTGTGCCGCCTGCTGGGCAGCATGGACTATACCACCGGGACCCCCACCGAGCTGAGCACCAAGCCGGCGGTGGCGGCTCCGGCCCAAGAAAAGGAGACTACAACATGATCCGCATCACCATGGAAAACGGCAAGACCATCGACATCGAGCTGGACCCCAGCGCCGCGCCCATCACCTGCGAAAACTTTGAAAAGCTGGTCCGTCAGGGCTTTTACGATGGCCTGACCTTCCACCGCATCATCCCCGGTTTCATGATCCAGGGCGGCTGCCCCCTGGGCAACGGCACCGGTGGCCCGGGCTGGCAGATCAAGGGCGAGTTCTCCGCCAACTTTGTGCCCAACCCCATCAAGCACACCCGCGGCGTCATCAGCATGGCCCGTGCCCAGAACCCCAACAGCGCCGGCAGCCAGTTCTTTATCATGCACGCCGATGCGCCCCATCTGGATGGCCAGTATGCGGCCTTCGGCCATGTGGTCTCCGGCATGGACGTGGTGGATGAGATCGCTTCCGTTCCCACCGACTGGAACGACAAGCCCCTGAAGCCTGTCCGCATGCAGACCGTACGCATCATCGACGAGGACTGATCCCGCCCCCATCCAGAAACAAACAAGCCCGCTCCCCCCGGCAATGGCCGACAGGGGAGCGGGCTTTTTCTGATTTATGGGAAATGGCGGTCAGCGGAACAGACCGCCCAGGCCGCTGAACCAGCCGGTGATCTGGCTGGTCTGGCTTTCCAGGTCCTCCACTGCCTGCATCAGGTCGGGCATTTCGCTGATGACCTGGTTCAGGGCGTCCACATCCAGCTGAGAAAGCTTCTCGGCAATATCGGGCAGGGACTGCAGCAGCCGGTCCAGCTCTCCGGGCTCCATGCTGTCCAGACTGTCCTGCAAAGTGCCGGCAAGGGTATCCACCTGCTCGGTGGCCTGCAGCAGGCTGCGGTAAGCCACACTGCCGTGGTAGAACAGAACCCCGAACCCTACACAGAGCACCGCGATCAGCCCGATGAGCAGGCCGATGCAGATTTTCAGCAGACGGTTGTTGCGGTCGGTTTTGGCTTCCAGCCGGTCCAGCTGGGCTTTCCAGTCGGGGGCGGCGGCTTTCTCCTCGGGCAGGGGAACGGGCAGATGACGGGGCTCCTCCATGGCAGTATCCTCCTTTTCGGGTCACGGTAACAGGGAACGGAACACTTATTCTTTGGGCGGGGATTGGGGAGCGGGGGCGGTCATCTCAAACCAGAACAGGGAACCGCGGCCCACCTCGCTCTGCACCCCGAAGGGGAATCCGTGCTGCTGCAGGATGGCCTTGGTGATGGAAAGTCCCAGCCCGGTGCCGGGTTTGCCCGCGTTCTTGCGGGCACGATAGTACCGGTCAAAAATATACGGCAGGTCCTCCGGCGGGATGCCGGGGCCGTGGTCCTCCACCTCGATGCGGCAGCCGCCGGCGGGCAGGGGAATGGCCCGCAGGGCAAAGAAGCCGTCCTCTCCGATATGATGGGTGGCATTGCCCAACAGATTGTGCAGCACCCGCTCCATCATGGCCGGGTCCGCCCGGACCATGCACTCCTTGTCCGCCTCCAGATGCAGGGTCCAGTGGTTCTGCTCGCATACGGCGTCGTAGAGACCTGCCACCTCAAAGCAGAGGCCGCTCATGTCAAAGTCCACCAGATTGGGCTTTTCCACGCCGCTCTGCACCTTGCTCAGCTCCATCACGCTGTTGACCAGGGCCGAAAGCCGGTCGGTCTCATCCACAATGATGTTGCACTGTTCGGTGCGTTTTTCTTCGTCCATGCCGGACAGGTCCCGCACCGTCTCGGCGTATCCCTTGATGAGGGTCAGGGGGGTGCGCAGGTCGTGGCTCACGTTGGCCAGCAGTTCCTTTTCCAGCGCGGCGGAGCGCTGCACCGCCCGGGTCATGTGGTTGAACTCCTGGGCCAGCAGCCCCAGTTCGTCCCGGCGCTTGACCTCCACCTGCACATCGTAGTTGCCGGCGGCCATGCGGCGGGCTCCGTCGGCCAGCTGGTACACCGGATGGGTGAACCAGCGGCTGAACAGGATGGCCGCCAGTACGTTCAGCCCGAAGAGCAGCAGGGCCACCGGCGGCAGCACACTGCGCAGCACATCGGCGGCGGTGGTGATCTGGGCCAGACTGGTGGACACCAGCACCGCATACTGCCCGTCGGCAGTGAGCTTGCCCACCACCATCTGCAGGTTGCCGCCGGAAGAAACCGTTTCGTACACGCTCTTTTTGGTGAACACCAGGCCCCGCAGGCGCACCACCTCGGGGGTGTCCTGCTTCAGGCTGATCTTGCCCCCGAAGGAATACTCGCTCTGGTGCAGCACGCAGGGGTACAGGCTCTCCAGACACTGGACGTTGCTCAAGGTGGAGTCACTGATGTCCACGCAGCAGTTTTCCAGGTCCAGGGACCCGTTGACGGCTTTCTCCAGAAAGGAAAGCCAGAAATCCTCGTCCAGTACAAGTTTGCCCAGGACACGGCTGGATACCGGTCCGTCGTTGGCATCAATTAAAGCCACCACCGCGTCAGCCTTGGTTTCCAGGCTGGTGCGGATCTTGCGGTTGTACATAGGCTCCAGGGCATAGGTGATCAGCGTCCAGACCAGCCCCAGGGTGAGCAGGGTCACGGCGCACAGAAACAGCATCAGCTGGCCCCGGACCCCCATCCGCGGAGCGGCTTTTTCGGAGGTCCGGCGGGCAGACTTCACCTTTTTCCACATACGGAATCCCCGTCTTTCACAGTACGTCCGGGTCGAACTTGTAGCCGATGCCCCAGACCGTCACAATGTACCCGCGGCAGGGTCCCAGATGGCCCCGCAGCATCTTGATGTGGGTGTCCACGGTGCGGTCCTCGCCGTAGTAGTCGTAGTTCCACACCTTCTGCAGGATCTTCTCCCGGGACAGGGCAATGCCCCGGTTGCTGACCAGGAACACCAGCAGGTCAAATTCCTTGGGGGTCAAAGGGGCCTCCTGTCCGGCCACCTTCACGCTGTGGCTGGCGGTGTCGATGACCAGATCCCCGAAGGTGTACACCCCGCCGGTCTCGGCGGGGGCGGGCATGGTGCGGGCCAGCACCGCCTTGACCCGGGCCACCAGTTCCCGGGGAGAGAACGGCTTCACCACATAGTCGTCGGCACCGCCTTCCAACCCGGCCAGCTTGTCATATTCCTCGCTGCGGGCGGTGAGCATGATCACCGGGGTGTTGATCTTGCGGGAACGCATCTCCCGCAGGCAGGTCATGCCGTCCATGAACGGCATCATGATGTCCAGGATCACCAGATCAATGCCTCCCTGGGACAGGATGGAAAGCGCCTGGGTGCCGTCCCCGGCCTCGGCACAGGTGTAGCCGCTGTGCTGCAGATGTTCCCGGATCAGGTCCCGGATACGCGGTTCATCGTCAACGACCAGAATTTTTGCCATAGTAAAACCCTCCAAACAACAGCGCAAGTCCGGCGCAGCGTCTTCCGTCCGTACCTCTTGCGTCATAGGTCGCTCTTCTTCATATAGTACCATAATAACCCGCATAGGTGGGGGATTTGTGAAAGTTTTCTTAAAATGTATTTCATGAATTTTACAGAATCCTGTCTTGCCTGGGCCGCCGGGACGCGCTACAATAGTGTGGCGGCGGGACATCCAGTCTGCCGCGGAAAGGCTGAATCGATCCCTATGGCGTTGTGCTTTGCAGCAGTTGTTCTGATCCTGGCGGCGCTGACCGTCTTTCTGGTGGCACCGGGGCGGCCCCGCCGGCCGCTGCGGACCCCTTTTTTGCATTATAACTTTGCCCACCGGGGCCTGTTCACACAGGACCAGTCGATCCCCGAAAACAGCCTGCCGGCCTTTGCGGCGGCGGTGGCCTGCGGCTGCGGCATCGAACTGGACGTGCAGTTCACCGCCGACCGGCAGCTGGTGGTCTTTCACGATGACACCCTGGACCGGATGACCGGGGCCACAGGCTGGGTGCGGGACCATACCTGGCAGCAGATACAGGGCCTTTCCCTGGCGGGCACGGCCTGCACGCCGCCTCTGTTTGCCCGGGCCCTGGAGGAGATCGGCGGCAGGGTGCCCCTCATCGTGGAGATCAAGAGCCGGCAGGAGTACGGCGGGGCCTACCTGGATGCCCTGTGCACCGCCACCCTGCAGGTGCTGCAAACCTACGCCGGACCCTATTGCATTGAGAGCTTTGATCCCCGGGTGGTCCGGCGCATCCGCCGCATGGCTCCCGGCGTGCTGCGGGGCCAGCTGGCAGACAGCTACCGGGCCAACCGCAGGCTGGGGGTGCACCCGGTGCACGCCTTCCTCATCAGTCACTGCTTCGGCAACTTCCTGGGACGGCCGGACTTCATCGCCTGGTGCCCCGAACGGGAAAACGGGGCCGTGGCCCTCTGTCGGGCCATGGGCGCCATGATGGTGCAGTGGACCATTCTGCCCCAACACGACCACAAAGCCTGTCAGCGGCGGTACGACGCCCTGATCTTCCAGTGGTACAGCCCTGCGCCCCGGTATTGAGCGGCATAAACAGCAGCCCTCCCGCATACCTTGCATTGAAAGTTCTGTAAGGCAAGCGAGGGGGCTGCTTATGTTTTTGTTTACTGTAACCAAACCCAGGCTGCGGCAGGCCGGGGCGCTGGCCCTGTGTGCTGTCTGTCTGGCGGGCACCATCACCGCCGCCGTGCATTTTGCCAACGACAGCGTGACCGCATCTGCCGGGGTATCCGAACAGACCACCATTGAGACCACCCAGGACATCGCCACCTACTTCACTGGCTACGGCTTTGAGGTGGACCTGGCCACCGCGGCGGTAGATAAGGTGAAGATCCCCAAACAGTGGGACGACAGCTTTGCCGCCTTCAACCAGGTGGTGGAGGAGAGCGGCCTGACCCTGGAAGGCCACAAGGGCAAGACGGTGGAAAAGTGGACCGCCCTGTGTCCCACCCTGTCCGACGGGGAAAACGACACCTACTGCGTGCTGCTGGTGTATAAGACCAAGCCGGTGGGCGCCTACCTGCTGGCAAAGCCGTCGGGGGAGGTGACCGGGCTGGTCTCTGCCGCCCAGCAGAATGCCGCCGACGCCGAGACCGCCGCCTCCGCCGATGTCCCGGCGGACACCCTGACCGACGACACCGCCCAGACCAGCGCAGGGGTGGTGGAGGAGAGCGCTTTTCCCACCGAATAAAAAACAGCCGGTACCATTCCCCAAACGGGAAGGGTACCGGCTGTTGCGATGTCAGCAGGGAATCACAGCAGGCCGCCCAGCAGGATGACCACGATCAGGATGGGCACCACGAACTGGAAGTAGGGCTTGAGCCAGCGGGGCATCTTGATGCCGCTGCCGGTGTTGGCTTCTTCCAGATACTTGTCGAAGCCCCAGCCCCAGCGGGTGACGCAGAACAGCAGATAGATCAGGCTGCCCACCGGGAGCAGGATGTTGCTCACCAGGAAGTCCTCGCCGTCCAGCACGGTGCTGCCCGGGCCCAGGGGCTGCAGGAAGCTCCACAGGTTGTAGCCCAGCACACAGGGAATGCTGGCGATCAGGATCACCACGCCGCCGATGAGCACCGTCTTGCGGCGGTCCAGACCGAACTGGTCCATCAGGCAGGCAATGATGTTCTCAAACACCGCAATGACGGTGGTGAAGCTGGCAAAGGTCATGAACAGGAAGAACAGGGACCCCCAGATGCGGCCGCCGGCCAGACTGGCAAAGACGTTGGGCAGGGTCACGAAGACCAGCTGGGGACCGCTGTCCGGGCTGACGCCGTAGGTGAAGCAGGCAGGGAAGATGATCAACCCGGCGCAGATGGCCACAAAGGTGTCCAGGGCGCAGATGCGCACCGCCTCGCCGGTCAGGGCAAAGTTGCGGTTCATGTAGCTGCCGAAGATCTCCATGGCGCCGATGCCCAGGCTCAGGGTAAAGAAGGACTGGTTCATGGCGGCCACGGCCACGTTGATGATGCCGGCCTCGCTGGCACGCTCCCAGTCGGGCAGCAGGTAGAACTTCAGGCCGTCCCCGGCGCCGGACAGGGTCAGGCTGTGCACCACCAGGATGAGGATGAGCACCAGCAGTGCGCCCATCATCCATTTGCCGATGCGCTCCACGCCGTTGCGCAGCCCGAAGCTGCACACGATGAAGCCCAGCACCACGGTCACGGCCATGAACAGGCCCATCTCTCCGGGGTTGGCCAGCATGGCGCTGAAGGTGGCGGCCGAAGTGTCGGCAGTGGCGCCCTCAAAGGTACCGGTCAGGAACTTGAAGAAGTAGCTGATCATCCAGCCGTTGACGGTGGTGTAGTACATCATCAGCACCACACAGCCCAGCAGGCAGGCCCAGCCGTGCAGGTGCCACACACTGCCTTTGGGTTCCAGGGCCTGGTACGCCTTGCCGGCACTGCCGCGGCCCGCACGGCCCACGGCCAGTTCCATGGTCAGCACGGGCACCCCCATGCAGACCAGGAACAGCAGGTAAAACAGAACAAACACGCCGCCGCCGTTTTCGCCGGTGACGGTGGGGAAGCGCCAGACATTGCCGATGCCGATGGCGCAGCCCGCGCTGATCAGGATAAACCCGAGGCGCGAGGCAAAAGATTCACGGTTCTCCAAAAAAATTCCTCCTTCTGATTTCAAACACCGCTTTTCTATTATAGCGGCTGCACCCGGCACAGGCAAGAAGATTTTTTGACGCTGAGGCGAAAGCTGTACAAAAACAAAAAGCCGCCGCCTGCGGCGGGCAGGCAGCGGCTTGCAACGTGTTCAAATAGAGGAAAATGTCCTGAAAAAATCAGCGGCGCTCGGCGATCTCTTCCTTGACGCTGTTCAGGAACTCATCAGCGGACATGGTCGTGGTCTCGCCCTTGCGGTCACGGACGCTGACGGTGCCGGCTTCGGCTTCCTTGGCGCCCAGAACCAGCATATAGGGCACGCGGTCCACCTGCTGGGCCTGACGGATCTTGTAGCCGATCTTCTCGTTGCTCTCATCCAGAACAACGCGCACACCGGCGTTCTCCAGCTTTTCGGCCACGCCGCGGGCGTAGTCCAGGGTCTTTTCGCTGACGGGCAGCACCTTGACCTGGACGGGAGCCAGCCAGGTGGGGAACTTGCCGGCGTAATGCTCGGTCAGGATGCCGATGAAGCGCTCGATGGAACCGAAGCAGACGCGGTGGATCATGATGGGGCGTTCCTTCTCGCCGGCCTCGTTGACGTATTCCAGATGGAAGTTCAGCGGCATCTGGAAGTCCAGCTGGATGGTGCCGCACTGCCAGGTACGGCCCAGGCTGTCCTCCAGGTGGAAGTCGATCTTCGGGCCGTAGAACGCGCCGTCGCCCTCATTGATGATGTAGGGCATGTTCAGCTTTTCCAGGGCGTTCTTCAGGCCGTTGGTGGCGTCCTCCCAGTCCTCGTCGGAGCCCATGGAGTCCTCAGGACGGGTGCTCAGCTCCACAAAGTATTTGAAGCCGAACTTGTCGTACACCGAGTTGATCAGGTGCACCACGTTGGCGATCTCGTCGGAGATCTGGTCGCGGCGCATGAAGATGTGGGCATCGTCCTGGGTGAAGCAGCGCACGCGGAACAGGCCGTGCAGGGCGCCGCGCAGCTCGTGGCGGTGCACCAGGCCCAGTTCGCCCACGCGCAGGGGCAGTTCGCGGTAGCTGTGGGGCTGGCTGCGGTAGACCAGAACGCCGCCGGGGCAGTTCATGGGCTTGATGCAGTAGTCCTCGCCGTCAATGACGGTGGAGTACATGTTGTCCTTGTAATGGTCCCAGTGGCCGCTGGTCTCCCACAGATGGCGGTTCATGATCAGGGGAGTGGAAACCTCCACATAGCCCGCCTTGCGGTGGATCTCACGCCAGTAGTCGATCAGGGTGTTCTTCAGCACCATGCCGTTGGGCAGGAAGAAGGGGAAGCCGGGGCCCTCGTCGCAGAACATGAACAGATTCATTTCCTTGCCGATCTTGCGGTGATCCCGGCGGGCGGCCTCTTCCAGCAGCTTCAGGTGGGCTTCCAGCTCTTCCTGGTTGTGGAAGGCGATGCCGTTGATGCGGGTCAGCATCTTGTTGTTCTTGTCGCCGCGCCAGTAAGCGCCGGACTGCTGGGTGATCTTGAAGGCTTTCAGGGCCTTGGTGTAGGTCAGGTGAGGACCGACGCACATGTCGATGTACTCGCCCTGCTGGTAGAAGCTGATGGTGGCGTCCTCGGGCAGATCCCCGATGTGCTCCACCTTGTACTTCTCACCGCGCTCCTGCATGAGCTTGACGGCCTCTTCCCGGGGCAGAGTGAAGGCCTTGATCGGCAGGTTCTCCTTGCAGATCTTCTTCATCTCTTTTTCGATCTTTTCCAGATCTTCGTCGGTGAGCTTGGTATCGCCCAGGTCCACGTCATAGTAGAAACCGTTCTCGGTGGCGGGGCCAAAGGCGAAATCGGCTTCGGGCCACAGGCGCTTGATGGCCTGGGCCATGATGTGGGCGGCGGTGTGACGGATGACGTGCAGTTCCTCTTCCTGCGGGCATTCCTTGACGGTGCCGTCATTGTAGATGACTTTCATACTTGCAACCTCCCTAGCTGCGGCGGCCCGCGGCCGCCAGAATAAAATAAAAAACGCTTCACCCCATTCAAACACGGGGTGAAGCGGTAAGCTCCACGGTTCCACCCGAATTGCGGGCAACAGCCCGCCTCTCGTATCGGCTGTAACGGGCCGTCCCGGCGGGGGTTCGCCCCCGCGCTCTGCGGTGGTAAGAAACGCGCCGTCCGCCAAGCCGCTTGCAGCACGCCGTTCTGCACGGCGGCGGCTCTCTCTGAAACGCCGGTCAGCCTTTCCGTTTGTCCGCATCATCGCATTCATCAGGATGAAGTTACCGCTATTGTAGCGCGGCGGTTTTCAAAAGTCAAGTCCGGTACAGGACCTTTATGATTCTGTAACAATTTCTTGACAACCATCTGAAATGAATATAAACTATAATCAGTATACAACGGTGTATGCAGTTTGACCGCACGGTTCGGGCGGCACCGCATCGCCGAAGGGCCGCCGTCGGGGCGGGCACTGTATTTTATTTGGTATGGCATGCACGCAGGTTTGCATTGAAATAAACATGCTTTCGTTGTTTTTATAAGACTTTTCCCACCGGGAACCCACGCGTCCCGCCGTCTTGCGGCAGGTGTGTTTCGGTGTACCATCGGCCCGCGGCCGGCTTTGGCCGCGTCTGAGCAAACAACTGAATCGAATAAAAGTAAGGCCCCGCCATGGCTGCGACCCTCAGGTTTACGCGCATTTTCTGAATAAATTTGAGGAGTTGAAACAAATGTCCATCACCGCCATCATTGTACCGGTGCTGGTGGTCGTTGTTGTCGCCGCCGTATGCGGGGTCGTCTGCTTTTATGCGGGCATGACCTACCGCAAGCGCACCGCCGAGGCCAAGCTGGGCTCAGCGGAGGAAGAGGCCAAGCGCATCGTCAACGACGCCATCAAGGCTGCCGAGCAGAAACGGAAAGAGACAATCATTGAAGCCAAGGACGAAGCCTTCAAGCTGAAGAGCGAAGCGGACAAGGAGATCAAGGACCGCCGCGCCGAGGTCAGCCGCCAGGAACGCCGCATGGATCAGAAAGAAGAGGCCCTGGACAAGCGCACCACCGCTGTGGAGCGCAAGGAAGAGGACCTGAAGAAGCGCGCCGAGCTGGTGGAAGCCCGCCTGGACGAACTGGAACAGCTCAAGCTGCGCCAGACCGAAAAACTGGAAACCATCGCCGCCATGACCCAGGAAGATGCCCGGGCCGTCCTGCTCAAGCAGATCGACGATGAACTCACCCACGAAAAGGCCATGCGGGTTGCCGCCTTCCAGGCCAACATGAAGGATGAATGCGACAATCTGGCCCGGGATATGATCGGGCAGGCCATCGCCCGCTGCGCCGCCGACGCCACCAGTGAGGCCACCGTCTCGGTGGTGCCTCTGCCCAGTGACGAGATGAAGGGCCGGATCATCGGCCGCGAGGGCCGCAACATCCGCGCCCTGGAAACCGCCACCGGCTGCGACCTGATCATTGACGACACCCCCGAAGCCATCACCCTGTCCAGCTTCGACCAGACCCGCCGGGAGATCGCCCGTCTGGCGCTGGAACGCCTCATCGCCGACGGCCGTATCCATCCGGCCCGCATCGAGGAGACGGTGGACAAGTGCCGCCGGGAACTGGAACTGCAGATGAAGCGGGAAGGCGAGAAGGCGGTCATGGATCTGGGCATCCACAGCCTGCATCCCGATCTGGTCAAGCTCATCGGCCGTCTGAAGTACCGCACCAGCTATGGCCAGAACGTGCTGAGCCACAGCCTGGAAGTGGCCTGGCTGGCCGGCCTGATGGCGGGCGAGCTGGGGCTCAACGTCCAGCAGGCCCGCCGTGCCGGTCTGCTGCATGACATCGGCAAGGCTCTGGACCACGAGATCGAGGGCAGCCATGTCCAGATCGGCGTGGACATCTGCAAGAAATACCGGGAAAATCCCGCTGTCATCCATGCCATCGAGGCCCACCACGGCGACGTGGAGCCCAAGACGCCGCTGGCTTTCGTCATCATGGCGGCCGATGCCATCAGCGCGGCCCGTCCCGGCGCACGGCGTGAGAACATGGAAAGCTATATCAAGCGCCTGGAAACCCTGGAAAGCCTGTGCAACAGCTTTGAAGGGGTGGAAAGCTCCTACGCTGTCCAGGCCGGCCGCGAGGTCCGCATCCTGGTCCAGCCGGACAAGATCAGCGACGATCAGGTCATTCTGCTGGCCCGCAGCATTGCCAAGAAGATCGAGGACGAGCTGGATTACCCCGGCCAGATCAAGGTCAGCGTCATCCGCGAAAGCCGTGCCACCGAATACGCCAAGTAAAATATGCCAAAAATCAGCAGCCCCGGCCATCCGGCCGGAGCTGCTTTTTGCTGCGGAAAGGGTTTGTCCGGACAAGGCCGGCTGATGGACCGGCTGTTTTTGGCCGCAGGCAGAACAAAAGCCGGGACGGCCTGATGCGGCGTCCCGGCTTGCAGGGCAGGATTCAGTTGTGGGAATCGGTGCGGCTGTTTTCCAGTTCGGCGTCCCGCATCTGTTTGATGGTGGCTTCCAGATTGAAGCTCTTTTCCATGGGAGCGTAGACGATCAGCAGGCTCAGCACCATGGGCAGCCACAGGTTGGTGATGGGCAGAATGTACATGGACAGGGGAAAGTAGAGCAGGAACAGACCCCAATAGACCACCTGGACCGCAATGGCGCCCACGCTGCGGGGCAGATAGCCCAGGAACAGCAGGATGGCGTTTTTCAGGATGCCGGCCAGGGGCATTTCCAGCAGGGCCAGCTGCGGGATGATGTAGGTGATCAGGCCCAGCACCAGCACCAGTCCGGCAATGAGGATGGCCCAGCTGATCACCGAAGTTCCCAGGCTATCCATATGGAACAGGGTGAACACCTGCATGCCCAGGATCAGGCCGAACACGGCACCGGGCAGCAGACAGGCCCGGGTGTTGCGCTTCCAGGCGCGGCGGTAGGTGGGCCACCAGTATCCGGGCTCATCCCGCAGGCTGCGCAGAATGGTATCGGCCATACCGCACAGCTGGGGCGCCGCAATCATGCCGCCGATGAGCCCAGCGGCCAGCACAAAAATCACGGCGTGGGTGGTGACGGCCAGAATCATGCCGAACAGGAAGGGCAGCATACTGACGTATGCCAGAAGTCCGGCCTTGAAGAAGGACCAGAAATCCCGGCCCAGAATTTCCAGCAGGCGCATGAATCCTTTTTTGCGGGGCTCGTCCGGGCGCACGCCGGGACCCGGACGGTTATACCCCCCGAAAAACGAAGAAAAAATGGACATACTGTATCTGACTCCTTTGCGGATGAATCTTGCTCTATTGTAACAGAACCGGCCATTTTGTACAACCATTTCTTGTCAGGTTGCATTGCGGGATTGTAAAATTCCCCTGGGCGGCTTTACAAAACGGGCAAAAAAAAGTACAATAAGAACTATGACATTCCGGTTACAAAACACCGGGCCGTGGGCGTACCCTAGCGCCGCGAAGAAAAGAATCAAGGAAAAGAGGATCTAGCCTATGAAACGTACCCTCCTTTGTGTGCTGGCTGTTCTGGCGGCGTGTGCCATGCTGGTGGCCTGCAAGAAGTCTGGGACCGAGACCGTCACCTCGGATGCACCCTCGTCCTCTCAGGAGGTCCAGGCCACGCCGGAACCCACCCTGCCTCCCTATGAGGCCAATGTGCTGACCGGCGAGGCCCAGGACGAAAATTACCCGGCAGGGCAGCGCATCACCGCGGTTATGGTCAACAACATCACCGTGGCCCGTCCCCAGCGCGGCCTGTCCCGTGCCCAGATGCTGTTTGAGATCAAGGTGGAAGGCGGCATCACCCGGTTTATGCCGGTGTTCAATGACTACAATGACATTGAGGAGATCGGACCCGTCCGCTCCGGCCGTGACCAGTTCTTCCAGCTGATCCTGCCCTGGCAGGCCCTGTATATCCATGAGGGCGAAAGTATCTTCATGCGCCAGTATGCCAAGGAATATGAGTACGGCAACCTGAACAACTGCGACGGTGCCAACGGCTACCGTGATTACAACCGTGTGAACTGGCAGGGCCTGAGCTACGGCAACGGTCTGGCTCTGGAGCACACCATGTACACCAGCGGCGAAAACATCAAGAAGTATATCGAAGACAATGATGTGGATATGAACCGCGAGTACAATTCCACCTTCTTCAACTTCGTGGACTACCGCACCAACGAGGTGCGCGACCTGTCCAACAGCCTGGACAGCGCCTACAGCGACAAGTACGGCCCCGTGGTCCAGAACGGCGAGTATGTGGCCATCACCCATTCCCAGAGCTACAAGACCCGCTTCCTGTATGACGCCGCTTCCACCACCTACAAGATGCAGCAGTACTACTCCAACGACGGTTCCTGGCGGGATACCATCGACGAGGAATACGACCAGCAGCTGGCTTTCACCAACCTGGTGATCCTCTACACCGATATGGCCGCTTACCCCGGCGACAGCCATGACATCCAGAACGTGGATTACGGCAACGGCGGCATCGGCTACTACTGCTACGGCGGCAAGATCGAAAAGATCTACTGGCAGAAGGGCACCCCGCTGGAAGCCCTGCGCCTGTACTATCTGACGCCGGACGGCCAGTGCAGCGATCAGCAGCTGGACGTGAACATCGGCAAGAGCTATGTCACCGTGGTGGACATTGAGGAAGCCGAAAAGCTGGAGACCGGCACCCTGGCCGACTATGACCTGGCGGCCAGCGATGCGGCCACCAGCGAAGCCGTTGTGAATGAAGAGGACGTGGAGGCCGGCGAAGGCGAAGAGCTGGGCCAGACTCTCGACGAGATCAACGGCTGATCCTGAAACACAACCGCAACACCGAAAGGCGCACAGCCGCTGTCCGGCATCCGGGCAGGCCGTGCGCCTTTGCGGCTATCATCCGGGGCGTGTGCCCTGCACTGTATAGAGGGAACCGTATGAGAAAAACCATCCGTTTGGCGGCCGCAGCGCTGTCTGTCATGATGCTGGCCGGCTGTACGCTGCCCGGTTTGCCTGATGAAACCGAGGAGGCGGCCGGCAGTGCCACGGCCTCTCCCACAGCGGCGCCGACCCCCACGCCGGCACCGGCCAACAACACTAACCCGCTCACCGGCCAGACCACCGAGACCGATTACAACAACCAGCGCCCGGTGGCGGTGACCCTGCGCAGCGGGGACGGCTCCACCCCCCAGTGGGGCGTGGGCAAGGCCGATCTGCTGGTGGAGGGCGTCAGCGAGGGGTACGATACCAGCCTGACCGCCGTATTTGCCACCCGTGCCGATATCAGCAAGGTGGGGCCTGTGGGCAAGGTCACCGACCTGAGCCTGCAGTTCTCTCTGCCCCTCAATGCGGTGCCGGTGCATATCGGCAAGACCACCTATGCCTCCAACCTGCTCAATGTGCTGACCTACCAGGACATGGACGGCCTGAATGTGGGCACCTCCGGCTTTGCCTTTGACGCGGACCGCTACGCCAACGGCTACCGGGAGGAAAACTGCTGGTACACCACCGCGGACCTGATCAGCGGCGGTCTGGCCAACTACAGCATGGATACCACCGGGGCCAACATGCCTTTGTTCCACTTCGAGGAGAAGCAGGCTCCCGCCGCCCAGAACGGTACCGATCTGTATATCACCTTCTCCCAGACGGCCGGGACCGAACTGAAGTACGACGCCGCCAACGGGGTGTATCTGCGCCACAACGTGGACGGCACCCCCACCATGGACACCGACAGCGGCCAGCAGGCTTCTTTCAAAAATGTGCTGGTGCTGTACGCTTCCAGCGGCATCAAGGATGACGGCTATACCCGCCAGTATGATCTGTCCGGCGGCACCGGGCTGTACCTGACCGATGGTGCCTGGGAGCAGATCAACTGGACCAAGGGGGATGCCACGGCGCCCCTGTCCCTGACCGATGCCTCCGGCGCCACGCTGGCCGTCAATCCCGGCAAGACCTATCTGGCCGTATGGGGCGGCTATTACGGCCAGTCCCTGCAGCTGTTTGCCGCTGACGGCACCGAGCAGTCCCTGCCGGTGAAGCCGGTCCTGCTGGAAAGCGGCGTTCCGGATGATGTGGCTGCGGCTGCCCAGCACAACCAGGACATCCAGAATGCCCTGCTGGCCGCCCAGGCGGAGCTGGCTGCTGCCCAGCAGGCGGTGACCGATGCCGCTGCCACCGAGGACACCGCCGACGATGAAGCGGCCGCCCAGCGGCTGACCGCCGCCAACGATGCTCTGGCCACGGCTCAGGCAAACTATGATGCGGTTTTCGGTACGCCCACACCGGCCCCGGAACCCACGCCCGCGCCGGAAGGGGAGACCCCCGCCGAATGAGGCCTTACCTTATATAGGAACAAAAGAAATTCCCGGCAGGTATTTTTCCTGCCGGGAAATTTTTATGCGTTTTGCAGGGATCCTGTCAGTCCAGGTATCCCCGGGGCACCACATCGTAGGCCTCGGCCAGATGATCCCGCATCCACATGGCGGTGTCCAGCCGCAGACTGTACCCGCAGCCCGGATCGGTCATCCACTCCTCGGGGCGGCGCTGGGGCAGGGCGTGGCGGGCCAGCATGTTCATGATGACCCCGCCGTGGGTCACACAGGCGGCCTCCTCGGTATGGGTCTTGATCATGAACTCAAACAGTTTCATGAGCATGCCGCCGGACCGGTCGGCAAAGGACTGCCGGCTTTCGGCCCCTTCGGGGACCTTCTCGCTGGTGGGGTCCATCCAGGCGGCAAAGTCCGGGTCCTGGGCCAGCTCGGTGAGCAGACGATTCTCGAACACGCCGAAGCCCATCTCCCGCAGATCCTGCAGCGCAATGGTGCGCACCCCCGGATACAGGATCTCCGCCGTCTCCTTGGCCCGCAGCAGGGGAGAGGTGAACACCAGTCCCACCTGAGGGTACTCGAATTCCCGTTTCAGTTCCAGCAGTCCGGTCCGGCCCTCCTCACACAGGGAAAGATCGGTGCCGCTGCCGATATAACGGCCTTCCAGGTTGGCGGCGGTCAGGCCGTGGCGGATCAGATGAAGCTTGAAATATTTCAAAATACGTCCCTCCTGTGGGAAAAATGTCGAAATGGGAAAAAATAAAAGGTTACAAAATTATTACAATTTTGAAACTTCCTTGGGGTTGGTAAAATTTGGGGACACAATATTTGTACCCTTGGTTTGTGCAAAAGGCCAATATCTAGTTTGTTCAGCAACTTTTTGCACAAACTGCCGAAAAAAAGCCGAAAAACTTGGCGAAACCGGTCTTTACAAAGCGTTTTTTCGCAGATATAATCAACACTATGTAAAGAGTGTGAAGGACGGCAACGAGATGGCAATGGAATTCAACCGAATCATTACCCTGCTGCGAAAAGAACGTGGCATCACCCAGAAACAGGCGGCCAGTGACCTGGGCATCAGTCAGGCGCAGCTTTCCCACTACGAAAAAGGCATCCGGGAATGCGGCCTGGAATTCGTGGTGCAGGTGGCCGATTATTACGGGGTCTCCTGTGATTATCTGCTGGGGCGCAGCGCGGAACGCAGCGGTCAGACCATCACGGTGGAGGACCTGCCCGAAGGCAGTTCCACCTCCGGCAGTGTCTACCGCGGCAGCGTACTGCCTACCATGTACAAAAAACTGATCGAAAATTCGTTGGATATCCTGTTTGACAAGCTGGACCAGTGTCGGGACAAACGGGTGGTCACGGCGGTGAGCAACTATCTCATGCTGGCAGTCTATGGTATGTTCCGCCAGCTGTACCAGTCTGCCCCCAAGAATGTGGCCAGCCTGTTCCGGGTCAGTCCGGCCCGGTGGCAGCATGCCGCGGATGCGGCCATGGCAGCCCAGCAGGGGGAACTGGCCGCGGTGCTGGCCGGGGAAGATGAGGGCGGTCCCGCCCCCGACCCGGCGGTGTTCAGCATGACCACCGAAAGTCTGGCCCGGGAATATCCCCGCCATGCCACCAGCCTGATGAATCTGGTCAAAAACAGCGAGGAAGCCGTGCGCGGCCTGCAGCGCTGATCCCTGCTTACATCGAAGCCAAGGCCCGACGGCAGGCCCCGCAGATGGGCTTGCCGTGGAATACCACCACGTCATCGGAGACATCTCCGCAGAATTCGCAGCAGCCTGCCGGCCGATATTTGCGCAGGACGATGCAGTCTCCGTCGGTCATGATTTCCAAAGGTGTATCCGGCGTGACGCCGAACTGTTTGCGCAGATCCTTGGGCAGCACGATGCGCCCCAGACCGTCCACATTGCGGATGATGCCTGTCGATTTCATACTGGGTTCCCTCCCGCTCCATGCCCGCCGCGCCAAAAGGCGGTACCGGGCTTTCTTGATGGGCCGAAAAACTATATTTGCTGTCGTATTCTGACGCCGGCCGCAACTTCTTGTGGATAGTATACGATATTTTGGAAGATTTGTCAATATTTGGAAATAAAACCAGACTGTTGGTTTTTTATGCAAAAAGCCGCCGTCCCGCGTGATGCAGGGCGGCGGCTTTTCGTATGCCCGGAATCCCGGACAGAAAATTCTCTTCTCAGTTTTGGGCGCTCAGGGGCAGGGTCAGGCTGTGGGCGGTATCTGCCTCGTAGCCTGGTTCAAAGTAATAGCGCCAGGTGGCAATGGATTCCAGTTCCTCGTCGGTGGCGGCGTAATAGTCCAGGCGGCAGCTCCACACGCCGGTCCTGGGGTCGGCGGTGGCGCTGGACATGGCACTGTGGCCGTTGATCATGGTCACCAGATCATCATCGTCGGGAATGATCTCGGTGGGGCTGGACAGCCCGTAGGGGACCAGCTCGTAGCTGATGGAGCCGTTCTCCACTTTGTAGTTGCGCACGGTGAAGCCGCTCACGTCGGTGGTGGCCACGGTCACGCCCTGCTTCATCTCCTCGGTGGTCAGGGTGCGTTCCTGGGGATCATATTCCCCCTTGTGCACCACGGGGGTCAGGGTCAGTTCGGTGGCGCCGTCTGCCGGCGGGGTAACGTCGTAGACGGCAGGTTCGCTGGAGGTATAATACCCCTGCGTATGGATGGTGTATAGTTCCTTGCCGGTGTTGTCGCTGATCAGGAGCAAACCGGGGAACAATCCCGCAGTGCTGCCGGTCACGGTGACGTTGTCCGGTTCCAGCATGGCCGGGTCATCCCCGCAGTCCACCACCATCACGCCGCCCACCGGGCCGAAGGCCAGACGCCGCAGGCGCAGGGGCGCGTCCAGAACCACCTTGCCTTCCAGGTCTGCGGTGTAGGTCTGCCCCATATCGTAGATGCCGGGTTGGGCACTCAGGCTCTGGGCCCGCACCTGGGCGGCGTCCAGGGTGAAGGTGAAGGACCAGCTTCCGTCCACGCCCAGGGCGTTGTAGCATTCGTCCAGATCAACGGTCAGGGTGTCGCCTTCCGGCAGGCCGGTGAGGCTGTAGTGCACCCAGACCTGCAGGGTGTTGTCGTCCACCCGGTAGAAGTCCTGCACCTGGTAGCTGGCCGAACAGACCGCCTGACCGTTGATGAGGGGCCCCTGGCCTGCATCGCCGCCAAAGGTGGGCATCCAGCCCAGCAGGGCGCTCAGGTCGCTCTGGCCGAAATAGTCGCTGCCCCCCGGACGGTCCAGCAGGTCGGGGATCAGGTTGTCCTTGCGGATGGTCAGGAACAGGTTCATGGCGGCGGTGTCCATGGAAACGCTCTCCAGCGTCATGGAAAGGCCATTGCTCTCGCAGGTCTGGCCGATGGCCACGGTGTGGTCGGCCATGGCCTCGGCGGCAGTGGAAAAGCTGCCGTGGGGGGCATCCAGGGCATTTTCCGCGGTGGCGGGGTCGGGGGCATTATTAAAAAAGTCGATTTCGCCGCGGCCCAGCTGCAGCAGGGCGGGGCCCACCGCTGCCACCCCCAGGGACAGGGCGCACACAGCGGCCACGGCCGCCGCCAGGACGCCTGCTTTGCGCAGGGGACGGCGGGGAGCCTTGTACACCGCCGGGGCGGCATCGGGTTCCTCCTCGGTCTGCGGGGGTTCCAAGCCGGCCTTCTCGCAGGCCATGGCCAGGATGCGGTCGCGCTGGTCGGCGCGCAGGGGTGCCTGCCCCACCGGCATCTCGCTCAGGCGGGCGGCCACGGAATCGGGATGTTCAGATTTACGCATGGCGGGTTTCCTCCGTTTCGCTTTCGGTGAATCTCCGGCGCAGCTTGGCGCGCCCGCGGGATAAGCGCACGTTGACGTTGTGTTCGGTCATATGCAGCACCAGGGCGATCTCCCGGGCCGGTTCCAGCAGGTAGTACCGCCGCAGAAAGATGGTGCGGTCCGGTTCCTCCAGTTCCAGCACCAGAGCCTGGATGCGCTCCTCAGCCTCGGTGGGCTGGGGTGTCAGCAGCCAGTCCCCGGCGATGGCTTCGTCCAGGGGGACCGTGCCCTTGCGGCGCAAGGCACGCCAGCGGGTGATGGCGGTGTTGCGGGCGGTGACGCACAGCCAGCCTTTCAGGCTACCGGCTTCCCTTTGCAGGTCCGGCGCATGGCGCCAGACCGCCACCAGCACGTCGGCCACACATTCCTCCGCATCCTGGGCGGCGTCCGGCAGCACCCGCCGCACGATGCCGTGGATCATGGCGCCGTAGTTGTCCAGCACGGCGGCCAGCCCGGTCTGAGGGTCACGGCAGAGCAGCGCCAGCAGCTCTTGGTCATTGACAGTGTGCAAGTTGGTTTCCTCCTTTGTTGGGCCCTTCATCCATCCAGACGCCCAACCGGGGCGAAAAGTCACGCGTAAATCAAAAAAATCCCCGCCCTTTTTGCAAAGGACGGGGAAATCAACGAAAAACTCAGTAGCTGAGAATGTCCTTGACGGTGCCGGACATGGAGAACAGCTTGGCCGAGATATGGTCCAGATAGACGATACCCAGCTTCAGGCCGCTCTCGTCGTTGTAGATGTCCTCCAGCTGCGGGGCGGTCTTGAAGGCCGCCTCCTGGGCTTCGGGGCTGTTGTCAAAGTTGGCGGTGCCCTGGATCCGCATCCACTCGCCGCGGTCGTTGGCGGCGCAGATTTCCAGATTGGTGTTGTCCAGCAACTGTTTGTAGGTAGCCTTGTGCTTGCCGATGGCCAGACACAGGTGGTCCTTGTACCACATGGCAAAGCCCATGGGCCGCACCCGCGGCAGATATCCGTCCACCGTGGCCAGATAGAAAGTAGGGTTGTCTTTCAGGAATTTCATGATCTCTTCGCTGGGCTGCATAACGGTCCCTCCCCGTTTATATGTGATGAAAAAGGTTGAACCGGTGTTGCCGAAAGGCCGCAAAGCGGTGGTTCAGCAGCCGGACGGAAGCGTCTTGATGGCCGCCAGAATCCGGTCGGCGGCTTCCTTGGTGCGGTCGGCGTCGCCGAAAGCGGTCAGGCGGAAATATCCTTCGCCGCAGGCGCCGAAGCCCTCGCCGGGGGTACCCACCACACCGGCGGTCTCCAGCAGCCAGTCAAAGAACTGCCAGCTGCCCATGTTGCCGGGGCACTTCAGCCAGATGTAGGGGCTGTTCTTGCCGCCGCAGTACCACACACCGGCCTTGTCCAGCGCTGCGCCGATGACGGCGGCGTTGCGGCGGTAGTAGTCCAGGTTCTCCTGGATCTCCTTCATGCCTTCCTCGGTGAAGACGGCGGCCGCCGCCCGCTGCACGATGTAGGCAACGCCGTTGAACTTGGTGGTCTGGCGGCGCAGCCACATCTTGTTCAGGCTCATGCCTTCCCGTTCCAGGGCCTGGGGCACCACGGTGTAGCCGCAGCGGGTGCCGGTGAAGCCGGCGATCTTGGAGAAGCTGCACACCTCGATGGCGCACTCCTTGGCGCCCTCCACCTCAAAGATGCTGCGGGCCAGACCGGGCTCGCTGACAAAGCACTCGTAGGCGGCGTCAAACAGGATGACGGCGTTGTTGGCCTTGGCCCAGTCCACCCAGACCTTCAGCTGGTCCACGGTGTAGGTGGCGCCGGTGGGGTTGTTGGGGCTGCACAGGTAGACGATGTCCCCCTTCAGGGAATCGCTGGGCATGGGCAGGAAGCCGTTGTCCGCGTTGGCGGGCATGTAGGCGATGCGGCGGCCGGCCATGACGTTGTCGTCCACATAGACGGGGTAGACGGGGTCGGGCACCAGCACGGTGTTGTCCACGTCAAACAGGTCCAGCAGGTTGCCCAGGTCGCTCTTGGCGCCGTCGGAGATGAAGATCTCGGCGGTGTCCAGCGCCACGCCGCGGCCGGCGTAGTATTTCTGGATGGCTTCCCGCAGGAAGGGATACCCCTGCTCGCTGGGAATGTAGCCGTGGAAGGTCTCCTTGTGTCCCTGTTCCTCGCTGGCCTCGTGCAGGGCCTTGACCACGCTCTTGGCCAGAGGCAGGGTCACGTCGCCGATGCCCAGCCGGATGATGTCCTTGTCGGGATGAGCGGCCTGGTAGTCCGCCACCTTGTGGGCGATGGTGCTGAACAGGTAGCTCTCTTCCAGCTCTGCGTAATGCTTGTTGACTTTCATATGATTTCCCCCCTGAAAAATGGAACTAAGAAATGAATTTATTTTAACACAAAACCCCGGATGGTGCAATGCGCTTTACACAAGAACGTCCTTGATCAGGATGGACAGCCCGCCCCCGGCGCTGTGGATGAACTCCACCGCCTCGTCGCTGTTGCACAGCTCGGCAGGGATCTTGATCTCGATGCCCCGCTCGGTCTTGAAGCTGCGGCTTTCCAGCCGCTTCATCCGGGCAGGGGAGACGGTCACCCGGTCGGTTGGGGTCACCCCGGTCTCGGCCAGGGCCTCGTCAAAGGCGGGGGCGGCCAGGGGATACTGCTCCTCAATGCGGGCACGCACGTCCTCCACCGCAATGGTATTCTCCACCGCCTGGTTGCGCACCATCAGCTCCACCGCCGTCTCGGTGCCGCCGTCAAAGGGAGGCACGTCCTCCAGCTCGGCGGCTTCGGGGTAGGCGGCCTGCACGGCGGCCACAGCGGTCTCGCACACGGCCTTCAGCTTTTCTTTTTCCGGCAAAGCCTGGGTGCAGCTGAACACCCGGGTGGACAGGTAAAAGTCCTTCTTGTCGTCCATGGTGTACCGCTTTTCGATCAGCCGGATGGTCAGGTTGGCCCGGTCAATGAGGGCGGCCTCGTCGGCCTTGGGGTTACCCGGCAGAATGGTCCGCTGGGGGGCGATGGTGCTGCACTGGCCGTTGCCCATGACGTTGGTCACATGGGTGTAGCCGGGGCGGTAGTTCAGCTTGAGCACCCCGTAATAGGGCACCCCCTGCACGCTGAAATCCACAATGGCCAGATCGCCGGAAGGAATGTCCGGGTACTGGAGCATCTGGTCAAAAACCACCCCCGCAATGCGGCGGGACAGATCGATAAAATCCTGGTTCTGCTGCATCTCCTGCAAAAAGGCGGAATCGGGCAGGAACCGGCAGTTTTTGCCGTCGTCGCTGGCAAAGGCCTTTTCCAGGCAGAGGGTGAAGTATTCGTACAGGTTGGCGTCCATGTCCATGGGGCGGTCGGACAGCACCGGTTCGGATGCTCCCGAGTCCAGCAGATGGAAGATGACCTGGTTCAGTTTGATGTCCATGCAAAGGGTTCCTTTCGTTTGATGTCTTGCCCCAGTATACCACATTTTGGCGCCCTTGGACAGAGGATAAGATTCCCGGCGGGGGAGATACTGAAGGGTGAAAGGATGTGACCGCCCCATGATTTTTTCTTTCTGCGGCCCTGTGACCGTCTGCCATGCCACCGACCTGCGGGGGGCACAGCCGGACCCCCATGCCCCCGCCCCGCCCCACACCCCGCGGTATGACGAGTACCTGCGCCGGACCCTGCCCTGCCGCCAGAAGGCGGCCAAAGCCTTCCTGGACGGCAGCAGCCCCGGGGTGATGCAGAGCTATGCCCCCGGCGCCCGTCCCGGGGAGGACGGCTGGGTGGAGGACGACGACACCGTGCGTCGGCTGATGAAATGGCGGGAGGAAGCCATCTATTGACCGCTGCACCCGCAAAAAAACAGGCCCTGCCTTTTCGGCAGGGCCTGTTTTGGGTTTGTCACGGCATCTGGAAGCCCGGTTCCCCGGGCAGGATCAGATGGTTGTTTTCCAGCAGACGGCGGAATTCCTCCTCCGGCATCTCAAAGGTCACATCCCGGACCATGGAAGTCTCATGGAGGAGTACCTGCCAGGGGGCGCCGTCGGGCTGCTGCAGGAACAGCAGTCCCACCACTTCCCCCAGGTCTTTCACCGCCGGATCTTCCAGCAGGGAGGGGGCGGGCACCACAAAGTAGTGATCCACCATCCGCCCGTCTGCAAAGTCATGCTCGATGGCGGCGGGCCATTCCTCCTCCGTCTGGGTGTTTTTGTACTGCATGCGCAGGGAAAGAAAGTCGGCTGCGGAAAGCTGACTGGGCATGGAACCCGCCTCCTTTGGAAAAAAGATAGGATCAGACGCGCAGGCTGGCACCCTCGCCGGTGCCGGTGCCGTCGTCGAACTCGTAGGTGTTTCCGGGCAGCAGGGCGTTGAGCAGGATGCCGGCGATGGCGGCGATGGCCAGACCGGACAGGTTGATGGACACACCGGCCACCATGAAGGTCAGACCGCCCACCGAGTTGAAGCCCAGGGCGCAGACCAGGATGACAGCGGCGATGATCAGGTTGCGGGAGTTGGTGAAGTCCACCTGGTTTTCCACCACGTTGCGCACGCCGATGGCGGAGATCATGCCGTACAGCACGAAGCTGATGCCGCCGATGATGCCGGCGGGGATGGAGTTGATGATGGCGTCAAACTTGGGGCTGAAGCTCAGCACGATGGCAAACACGGCGGCAATGCGGATGACCAGGGGATCGTAGATCTTGGTCAGGGCCAGCACGCCGGTGTTTTCACCGTAGGTGGTGTTGGCGGGGCCGCCCAGCAGGCCGGCCATGCTGGTGGCCAGACCGTCACCCAGCAGGGTGCGGTTCAGGCCGGGGTCACGGATGAAGTTCTTGCCGGCGGTGGCGCTGATGGAAGCGATGTCGCCGATGTGCTCCATCATGGTGGCCAGGGCGATGGGCACGATGGTCAGCATGGCGCTGATGAATTCGGGGCTGCCGTCAATGGCGAACAGACCCATGGACTGGGGATGCACCGGAATGCCGAACCAGGCGGCGTCAGCCACGCTGGAAAAGTCCACCGCGCCGGTGACCAGAGCCACCACATAGGACACGATAACACCCAGCAGGATGGGCAGGATCTTGACCATGCCCTTGCCCCAGATGTTGCAGACGATGACGGTGCCCAGGGCCACAAAGGCCAGCAGCCAGTTGGTCTCGCAGTTGGTGATGGCGGAAGGCGCCAGGATCAGGCCGATGGCAATGATGATGGGGCCGGTGACCACGGGCGGGAAGAGCTTCATGATGCGGCGGATGCCGAACACCGAGATCAGCAGGCTGAACAGCACATATACCAGACCGCTCAGGGCCACACCGGCGCAGGCATAGGGCAGCATTTCGGTGTTGGGAATGGTCTGCTGGCCGTTTTCATCCAGCAGCATGGGGGCCACGATGGCAAAGCCGCCCAGATAGGCGAAGGAGGACCCCAGGAAGGCGGGGACCTTGCCGCCGGTGATCAGGTGGAACAGCAGCGTGCCCAGACCGGCACACAGCAGGGTGGTGGAAACGCTCAGGCCGGTGATCAGGGGCACCAGGACCGTTGCGCCGAACATGGCAAACATATGCTGGATACCCAGCACCAGAACCCGGGGCTTGCCCAGGGTCATGGCGTCGTAGATGCCCTGGGAATAATCGGGCTTCTGCGGCGTCTGTTTCTTTTCTTCACTCATGGAACAAACATCCTCCTCAATTTACACATGGCCCCGCAACGGCTGCGGGTATTCTCCGCTTCATCATAGCAGAAACCGCCTGCCCTTGCAAGTCTGCCCTTGCCCCCGCGCCCCGGTTGTGCTAGGATAAAGCAGGATCATGCCAACCAAAGAAGGGCTTTATTATGGAAAATTTTGTCTTCAGCATCAACGCCACCCTGCCGGTGTTCCTGGTCATGGCCATCGGCTGGGGGCTGCGCCGCCTGGGGTTTCTGCCCCCGGCCTTCTGTACCGCCGCCGACAAACTGGTGTTCAAGGTCACCCTGCCCGTCATGCTCCTCTGCGATATGGCTTCAGTGGACCTGGTCCATGATTTCGACGGCAAATATGTGGCCTTCTGCTTCGGCGTCACCATCCTGTCCATCCTGGTCATCTGGGCTCTGGCCCACCGCTTTCTGCGGGACAAATCCCTGGTGGGGGAGTTCGTCCAGGCCTGCTACCGCAGCAGCGCGGCCATCCTGGGGGTGGCCTTCATCCAGAACATCTACGGCAATGCCGGTTCCGCCCCGCTGATGATCCTGGGCAGCGTACCCCTGTTCAACATCTTTGCGGTGACCATCCTCACGGTGGAAAATCCCACCCGCCAGGGGACCCTGAACCCGGGAGCGGTACTCAAAGGGGTGGTGACCAACCCCATCCTCATCGGCATTGCGGCGGGGGCGGTGCTCAGCCTGCTGCCCTTTGAACTGCCCACCCTGGTCAGCAAGACCTTTGACAGTCTGGCCTCCCTCACCAGCCCCCTGGCCCTTTTGTCCATCGGTGCTTCTTTTGAAGGAGCCCGGGCGGTGCGCAAGATCGTTCCCACCCTCCTTGCCTCGGTGTGCAAGGTGGGCATCCTGTGCGCTGTCTTCCTGCCTTTGGCGGTGCGGCTGGGCTTCCGGGACGAACAGCTCATCGCCCTGCTCATCATGCTGGGCAGCCCCACCACCCCCACCAGCTACATCATGGCCAAAAACATGGGCCACGAAGGGGTGCTCAGCGCCAGCGTCACGGTGGTCACCACCCTGCTGTCCGCCCTGACCCTCACCTTGTGGATCTTCCTTCTGCGCAGCGGCGGGTATATCGCCTGACCCTTTCTTGAATTAAAAAAGAAAAAAGCCGCCCCGGCCGGGGCGGCTTTTTTGTGTACAAAGGTTACCGTTCGTCCAGGGGGACGTACTCCTGGGCATGGCCCACATACTTGTAGGCGGGGCGGATGATGCGGTTGGCAAACTCCACTTCCTCCACCCGGTGGGCACACCAGCCCGGGACACGGGCAATGGCGAACAGGGGGGTGAACAGGTCGTTGCTGATGCCCAGCATGCGGTAGATCAGCCCGCTGAACAGGTCCACGTTGGCACACACCCGCTTGCCGCTGGGGTGTTCCTCCGCAAAGATCTCGGGGGCCAGCCGTTCAATGCTGCACAGCATCTCGTACTCCTCATCAAAGCCCTTGGCGTAGGCCAGACGGCGGGCGTGGGTCTTGAGGATCTGAGCGCGGGGATCGCTGAGGGTGTACACCGCGTGG
Organism: Subdoligranulum sp. DSM 23681; assembly: GCF_057005535.1. NCBI lineage: Bacteria > Bacillati > Bacillota > Clostridia > Eubacteriales > Oscillospiraceae > Subdoligranulum > Subdoligranulum sp. DSM 23681. The sequence goes on from NZ_CM168050.1 coordinate 2,369,004, forward strand.
CCCATGCCGTAGATCAGGCCGCTGCCGTCCCCGGCTTCCTTGCGCATGATCTTGCGCAGGAATTCCCGCACTTCGCCGTCGTCCTTGGGGTTCTCCACGTTTTCCAGAATGTAGTCCAGCTGCTGCATGACCTTCAGGTTGGCGCCGCCGTGCTTGGGGCCCTTCAGGGCGCCGATGGCCGCCGAGATGGCCGCGTAGGTGTCGGTGCCGGAGCTGGACAGCACGCGGCAGGTGAAGGTGGAGCAGTTGCCGCCGCCGTGGTCGGCGTGGACCAGCAGGCACAGGTCCAGCAGGCGGGCTTCCTCGTGGGTGAACTTCTGGTCCGCCCGGTAGGTGGACAGGATATGTTCCGCCGTGCTCTGGCCCGGGGTGGGCAGGTGGAAATACATGCTGCTGCGGTCATACACCCGGCGCTTGATCTGGTAGGCGTTGACCATCATGGTGGGCATCTCGGCGATCAGGTTGATGCTCTGGCGCAGGATGTTGGGCAAAGAGGTGTCCTCGGCGTGTTCGTCATAGCTGTACATGGCCAGCACGCTGCGGGCGATCTTGTTCATGATGTTGGGGGAGGGGGAGTTGAGGATCATGTCGTCCGCAAAGCCCCGGGGCAGTTCCCGGTGGGTCTCCAGCAGTTTGCGGAACCGGGCAAACTGCTCGGGGGTGGGCAGACTGCCGAACAGCAGCAGCCACACCGCTTCCTCAAACATGAACCGGTCGTGGGCGTCGGCCTCGGCCACCAGGGTATCGATGTCGATGCCGCGGTAGATCAGCCGCCCGGGAATGGGTTTGACCGTGCCGTCGGGCTGCTTGTCGTAGCCCACAACGTTGGACACGTTGGTGATGCCGGCCAGTACGCCGGTGCCGTCCGGGTTGCGCAATCCGCGCTTGACGCCAAGGCGGTCCGCCTCGCGGGGGTCAAGGTGGGCGTTGTGGGCCAGATATTCGCCGCACAACAGCTGGATGTCCTCCGGCTCCAGGGCCGGTACGTCGGGATAGTACATCGTCTCACGCCTCCTCTATGCGGGCATGCACGGGGCATGCCGGGTGGAGCGCTTTACCTCTCAAAAGCGCCGATAAATATAATTTTATAGGATAACCGGCCTGCCGTCAAGTCTTTTTCTTAAATTAAGAAATCGAACGCCGAAAGCGGACTTTATTTTATTAAGTTGACATCCCGCTTTAGCCGGCCAAACATTAAAAAGATTCGTTGACAAGGGCCGGCAAAATGGGTATACTCAAAGAACAGGCTTATAAAATAAATGACCCTGCGGCGCCATTTGCCGCCGGTTCCCACCTGAAAATACACAAAACTGCGGCCCCGGCGCTCCCTCGCGCCCCGCCGCGGAACTATGAAACGGAGGTACGCATGAAACTGCATCAGAACGGCGTGTATCTGGTCAACGGCAAACTGACCGATACCGCTCCCGCCGGCATCACCAAGGAGAAGGCCGCCGAAGGCACCATCGCCTACGGCATCCTGAAAGCCCACAACACCGCGCCGGACATGAATGACCTGCGCCTGAAGTTCGACTCCATGACCAGCCACGACATCACCTATGTGGGCATCATCCAGACGGCCCGGGCGTCCGGCATGGAGAAGTTCCCCCTGCCTTATGTGCTGACCAACTGCCACAACAGCCTGTGCGCCGTGGGCGGCACCATCAATGAGGACGACCACCAGTTCGCCCTGTCCGCCGCCCACAAGTACGGCGGCATCTATGTGCCTCCCTGCATGGCGGTCATCCACAGCTATAACCGGGAGATGATGGCCGGCTGCGGCAAGATGATCCTGGGCTCCGACTCCCACACCCGCTACGGCGCCCTGGGCACCATGGCGGTGGGGGAAGGCGGCGGTGAGCTGGCCAAGCAGCTGGTGGGCCGCACCTATGATATGGCCCGCCCCGGCGTGGTGGCCGTTTACCTCACCGGCAAGCTGAACCCCGGCGTGGGCCCCCACGACGTGGCCCTGGCCCTGGTGGGCGCCACCTATGCCAACGGGTATGTGAAGAACAAGGTCATGGAATTTGTGGGCCCCGGCGTGGCGGCTCTCTCCGCCGACTGCCGCAACGCCATCGACTGCATGACCACCGAGACCACCTGCTGGTCCAGCATCTGGCAGACCGACTCGGTCACCGAGGAATACCTGACCATCCGGGGCCGCGCCGACGATTACCGTCAGCTGTCCCCGGCGGATGTGGCCTATTACGACGGCTGCATCGAGCTGGACCTGTCCACCATCGAGTGCATGATCGCCCTGCCCATGCATCCCAGCTACGCCTATCCCATCCGCGCCCTGAAAGAGGACCCCTACACCATCCTGAAACAGGCCGAGGACCGTGCCAACGAGCAGCTGTCCGGCAAGGTCCATATGGACCTGGTGGGCAAGATCGGCAAGGACGGCCAGATCCATGTGGATCAGGGCATCGTGGCGGGCTGCAGCGGCGGCACCTACGAAAGCCTGTGCGCCGTGGCCGACATCCTGCGGGGCAAGAGCTGCGGCAACGGCCAGTTCAAGTTCAGCGCCTACCCGGACAGTATGCCCACCTACCTGGAGCTGGTCAAGAACGGCGCCGTGGCCGATATCGTCTCGGCGGGCGGCATCTTCCGGGAAAGCTTCTGCGGCCCCTGCTTCGGCGCCGGCGATACCCCTGCCAACGGGGAGTTCTCCATCCGCCACACCACCCGCAACTTCCCCAACCGGGAAGGCTCCAAGCCCGGCGAAGGCCAGATCTCCGGGGTGGCCCTCATGGATGCCCGCAGCATTGCGGCCACCGCTGCCGCCGGCGGCGTGCTGACCGCCGCCAGTGAGGTGGTCCACGATGACTTCGTGGCCCCGCCCTATCACTTCGACAAGGGCGTGTACGACAAGCGTGTCTACAACGGCTGGAACCATGCCGAGCCGGACCACGAGCTGCGCTTCGGCCCCAACATCAAGGACTGGCCGGAACAGCCTGCCCTGTCCGACGACCTGCTGCTGCGCATCGTCAGCCACATCACCGACCCGGTCACCACTACCGATGAGCTGATTCCCTCCGGCGAGACTTCCTCCTTCCGCTCCAACCCCCTGCGTCTGGCGGAGTTCACCCTCTCCCGCAAGGACCCGGCCTACGTGGGCCGTGCCAAAGCGGTGAAGGCGGACGACGACGCCCGCCGCGCCGGCAGCCTGCCCGCAGAGATTGCTGCCGTGTACGACGCCCTGAAGGCCGCCGGCTGCACGGTGGATGCGGCCAACACCAACATCGGTTCCGCCATCTTTGCCAACAAGCCCGGTGACGGCTCCGCCCGGGAGCAGGCTGCCAGCTGCCAGCGGGTGCTGGGCGGCGCAGCCAACTTTGCCCTGGAATACGCCACCAAACGGTACCGCTCCAATTGCATCAACTGGGGCATGCTGCCCTTCCTGACCACCGACCCGGACGCCCTGCCCCTGGACGGCTACGTCTTCCTGCCCGGTGTGCGGGCAGCCCTGCTGAACAAGGACGACACCATCCCCGGCTACGCGGTGCTGCCTTCCGGCGAGGTCAAGGCCATCACCCTGCGCCTGGGCGCCCTCACCGACGCCGAGCGCCAGATCCTGGCCGACGGCTGCCTCATCAACTACTACAAGCACAACTGATTCCCATAGAAAAAGGCCCCGGCGCACTGCGCCGGGGTCTTTTTATCGTGTCTGCGCGATTATCGGACGGAAAATGCCCACAGGTTGCGGATCTGGGGTTCCAGCTCATCGTAGGTCCAAAGGCGGTCACTGTTCTGGGGACTGTTGGGGTCGTTGACCCGGATGCCGTCCTCCTCCGTTCCGGCCAGCAGGATGAAATGCCCGGTGGTGGTGAAATCCCCCGGCCGCACGCTGCAGATGATGGGGTGCCCTTCCGACAGGGCTCCGGTGACGGAACTTTCGCTCAGGGGCAGCTCCTCGCTCACCAGGCCCCAGGCTTCGCAGCCGGTGCGCATCAGCTCCCAGCTGGTCACCCCGTCCACCCAGTATCCGTCCCGCTGGGCCCGGGCGGCCACGGCGGCAGGGGTGATGGTATCGTCCCCGGTCAGTCCGGCCGCCGCCATGGACAGACAGGTGGGCCCGCAGCCGGTCACGGCCAGCAGGTCGTCTCCGTACCGGGTATAGCCCCAGCGGGCGTCCCACTGAAGCAGCAGGGGAAAGCTCCCCGCCTCCACCGTCCCGATGCTGTCGGCGGGGGCGTCGTCCTTGTGTTCGGGGTAGCCCTCCACAAAAGCCAGGGCGTCCGGGTGACGTTCCAGCAGTTCCCGCAGGCTCTGGGGCCAGGTGCCGCCGGTGTCGGCCAGAATGGCCTGCCGGCGGGTCTCCTCGTCCCCGGTCATGGTGGCGGCAGGGGCAGGGGAACGTTCCATGGCTACATCAACCGGCCCGGCGGACCGGAACCGTCCGGGCGCCCTCACGGCCCACACGGTGCCCAGAATGGCCAGCAGACAGCAGAACAGAATCCGTCCGGCTCTTCGCCGTCTTGCCCGGATACGGGCGGCGCGGCGGCGGGAATATGGCAGGGAAGATTTGCGGGTCATGACAGGGAACCTCCCGGAACAGAATCGGCGGCCGGCTGCCGCCCTGTTCCCACTGTACCACCCTTTCCATGGCAAGATATGCCGGACCCCTGCCCGAAGTATGGGAACTTCCTTGCGCAATTCTTGCAAATTTCTGTCGGCCGGCAGCAAAACCGCACAAAAAGGCGCATCTGTCCCCAAAACGGGCAGATGCGCCAAAAATGCGGAAAATGATTCGTCTATGTAACCGGATGCCTCAGTCTTCCAGCCACTTGTGCAAAGCGGGCAGGGCGGCCAGGGCGTCGGTGCGGCCCAGCTCATACTGGGCGTTGATGCGGTCCATGTCCCGTTCCATCCGCCCCACTTTCAGGGCTTTGCTGGGCCGGATGAGGAAGGCCTCGCCGGTTCCGGCGGCCTGCTCCACCTCGCACACCTGGGCGTTGTACACCCGGGCGCGGTCGGCCATGGCCTGCACAAAGCGGGGATAGCGGCGGTACATGACCTGGAAGGGCAGCATGTTGGCGGGCTGCTTGAGATACCCGGCGGGCTGGGTCAGCACCACCAGACGGCGCTTGCAGCCCAGTTCCCCGGCAGCCCGGTAGGGGATGCTGTCGGCCACGCCGCCGTCCAGATACAGCTGGCCGTGATACGCCACCGGCCGGGAGCACAAAGGCATGGAGGCCCCGCCCCGCAGCAGGTTCATCTTGTCGTCCAGGCGCAGATTGTCGCACAGGATGTGCTCCGCCTTGCCGGTGTTCAGGTTGGTCACGGTGGTGTAGAAATCCACGGGGGAGGCCTCAAAGGCTTCCTCGTCAAAGGGATCCAGCCAGGAAGGGATGTCCTCGTAGCAGAACTTGCGGCCCACCACCTCCCCGGTGGTCAGCAGGGAATAGAACCCCATGAAATGCCGGTCATTGCGGTATTTGCGGTAATAGCGGATGCTGCGCCCTGCCTGACCGGACACATAGTTGCAGCCGTGGATGCACCCGGCGGAGGTGCCGATGACCATATCGGCCTTGAGGCCGTTTTCCATCAGCACATCCAGCACGCCGGCGGTGTAGATGCCCCGCACCGCACCCCCTTCCAGCACAAGACCGAGTTCGTATTTGACTTCCTTCATTGTTGCTGCGCCTCCCCGGGCAAAAGCTCTTGAAAATTTTCTTCGGTGTACACGGCAATCCCGGCCGCCTTCAGCACCTGGGCGGCCACGCCGTCCCCGGGTACCTTCCGGTGGGAAAAACTGCCGTCGTAGATGGTACCACAGCCGCAGCTGGGACTGTTGGCCTTGAGGATAGCCGCCCTGCATCCGTTCAGTTCGGCCATGGCCAGGGCCTCTTCGGCGCCTTTCCGGTACTGGGCGGTCACGTCGGTGCCGGCTTGGGTCACCACCCGGTCACCCTGCCGTTCGGCCGGGGGGCGGGGGGTGGGCAGGCCGCCGTAAATTTCCGGACAGACGGGCACGGCGGTGTGTCCGCCGGCGCGCAGGGCGTCCAGCAGGGCAGAACAGCGGTTGTTTCCGCCGGAATATTTGCAGCATGCGCCCAAAAGACAGGCACTGACCAGAATGTTCATAAAATCTCTCTTTCTGTACAGGTCGGGCTGTGGTATGATAAACACGTATGGTATTATAGCATAAAATGGATGGAATAATCAAAGCATACGGTGCATAACAATGCGCCTTCCTAAGGAGGAACTGATGAAAAACTGGCTTGACCGTGTCCCTTCCACCACCCGGGACTGGCTGCATCTGATCACGGCCGCTGCGCTGATCTGGCTGGTGGTGAACGCCCTGCCCAACGCGGCCGGGGGCGTCATGGCGTTTTTGGGCGCGCTTTCTCCCTTTGCGGGGGGCATCGTGCTGGCCTATGTGCTGGATATCCCCACCCGCTTTTATGCCGAAAAACTCTGCCGGGGCAAGCGCGGTCCGGCCATTGTGCTGGCCTACCTGTCCTTCCTGGCAGTGGTGGCGGCGTTGGTGGGGCTGGTGGTGCCCCAGCTGTTCCAGAGCATCGCCACCTTTGCCAACGCCCTTCCCGGCTACCTGGAAAACGCCACCGTGACTCTGGAAGGTCTGATGGCGGACGTGAATGTGGATGCCTCCATCACCCAGAAACTCACCGAATTTGTGGAAAACTCCGGTGACACCATCCAGGAATTCATCAAGAACAGCATGCCCGCTGTGGCCGGTGCCGCCGGTCAGGCGGCGGGCCAGGTGCTGAACTTTGTGGTGGCTCTGGCGGCCAGCATCTATCTGCTGGCGGAAAAGGAGCCCCTGCTCCGGGCCTGTCGGGCCCTGCTGCGGGCGCTGTTCCCGCCCCGGGCGGCGGCCAGTGTGCTGTCGGTGTTCCAGCTGGCCAACCGCACCTTCAGCAGTTACATCGGCGGCCAGCTGCTGGACGCCCTGCTGGTGGGATGTGAGACCTTTGTGGCTATGCTCATCCTGCGCCTGAACTATGCCCCCATGATCGCGGTGCTGGTGGCGGTGACCAACATCATCCCCATTGCCGGCCCGTACATCGGCGCGGTGCCCAGTGCACTGCTGCTTCTGCTCAGCGGTGAGCCGCTGCAGGCGGTCATCTTCTGCATCCTGATCCTGGTCATCCAGCAGATCGACGGCAACTTCATCGCGCCCCGCATCCTGGGCGGTGCCACCGGCATTTCCGGTCTGTGGGTGCTGGTCGCCATCATCGTGGGCGGCGGCATGTTCGGCATTGCGGGCATGGTCATCGGCGTGCCGGTCATGGCTGTGTTCGCCGCCCTGCTCAAGCAGGCGGTGGGCGCGGGCCTGACCGCCCGGGGCCTGGACCCGGAGACCGGCGGCGAGACCCCGCTGCCGGATCACGATCCGGACTGATTTTTCCTTGCATTTTTCCTACGGCGGGAGGAACCCCGCCGCCTGACTGGTACAGACAGGAGCGCATACCCCATGAATACGAAACATTGGCTGGATCAGAAACCGCAGACCATCCGGGACTGGCTGGGAATGGCTTTGTTGTGCGGCGCTTTTTATGCCGTGATCCTGCACCTTCAGCCGCTGCTGAAAGGTCTGGGAACGGCTTTTCATCTGCTTTCTCCCTTTGCGGGGGCCATTGTGCTGGCCTATGTGCTGGATACGCTGGTAAGGCCCATCCACAGCATTTTCCTGGGCGGCCGGCCCCGGCTGCGCTGGGTGGCCATTCTGGCAGCTTATGTGCTGGCGGCGCTGGCCGTCATGCTGCTGGCCTGGCAGATCCTGCCCAAGGTGGGGGCCAGTATCACCACCCTGTTCAAGAATTTCCCCGGGTATGTGGAAAATACCCAGAAAGCCCTGCTCCTTGTGCAGCAGCAGTACCCGGTGGACCTCAAACCGCTGATTGATCTGCTGGATGATTACGAGCGCATGATGGCCAACGCCTACGACCTGCTCAAGGATATGACGCCCCAGCTGGCCGGATACCTGGGCAATGTGGCCACCTACGCGCTGCATTTTGTGATCGTGGTGGCTGGCAGTGTGTACATGCTGGCCGACAAGACCCATCTGCTGCGCCAGATGCGGATGATCGTGCGGGCGGTGCTGCCCAAAAAGCAGGCGGATGACCTGTTGTCCATCTGCAGTTATGCCAACCGCAATTTCTCGGAGTTCTTCTTCGGCAAGATCTTTGATGCGGTCATTATCGGTGTGCTGCTGTTTGCGGCCATGAGCCTGCTGGGACTGAGTTTTGCCCCCCTCATCAGTGTGCTGGTGGGCTTCTGTGCCCTGATCCCCATGTTCGGTGCCTATATCGGCGCCATTCCCGGATTGCTGATCCTGCTTTTTGTGGATCCCTGGCAGGCGCTGGTCCTGCTGGTTCTGCTCATCATCCTGCAGCAGCTGGACAGCCGTCTCATTGCGCCCCGGGTGCTGGGCCGCTCGGTGGAGGTGTCGGCGTTTTGGGTGCTGTTCGCGGTGGTCGTGGGCGGCACTCTGCTGGGCCCGGTGGGTATGGTGCTGGGGGTGCCGGCCTTTGTCACCCTGTACGGTCTGCTGCGCGGGCTCATCTACTGGGTGCTGGACCGCCGGGGCGTGACCGCCCGGGACCTGGACGGCACGCCGCCGGAAGAAAGGGCGGAAGAAGAAAAAGAGACCGCCACCGTATGACAAAATCAAAACGGCCGTTCCCGTGTTGCCGGGAACGGCCGCTTTCTTTTTAACAAAAATCCCCGCTTTTGTGGAAAAGCGGGGAAGGGAAATCTTATTTCAGGAACCCGTTGACGATCTGTTCTTCGGCTTCCTGCTCGGTCAGGCCCAGGGTCATCAGCTTGGTCAGCTGTTCGCCCGCGATCTTGCCGATGGCAGCCTCATGGATCAGGCTGGCGTCGATGTTGTTGGCGATCAGGCCCGGGGTGGCAATGACCTGGGCGTGGTCCATGATGATGGCGTCACATTCGCTGTGACCGGCGCAGGCGGCGTTGCCGTTGATGTAGCTCTTGAACTCCTGCACGCTGTGATCCTTGGCCACACTGCGGGAGATCACGTTGGCAGAGCAGCCTTCGCCGTTCAGGTCCACCACAAAGTCGGTGACGGCATGCTGGTCGCCCACCGTCATGATCTTCTCCCGGATGACCAGGGAAGCACCTTCGGCCAGATCGCCGGAGGTCTTGCGGATGGTATCGTCAATGCCGGCGATCTGGGTGGTCTCCATCTCCATGGAAGCGCCTTCCTCCAGGTGGACGATGGTGGTGGGGTTCATAATCTGCTTGCCCCGGCCGTCGCCCTCGCCGTAATGCTTCTCCACATAGCGCAGCTTGGCGTTCTTGCCCAGGAAGAAGGTGTGAATGCCGTCGTGTTGGGCGTTGCCGCCGCCGCAGTTGTGGATGCCGCATCCGGCAATGATGGTCACATCGGCGCCTTCGCCGATGTGGAAGTCGTTGTACACCAGATCGGTCAGGCCGGTCTGGCTGATGATGACCGGAATGTGTACGCTCTCGTTCTTGGTACCCGGCTTGATGAAGATGTCGATGCCCGGTTTGTCGGTCTTGGTGACAATGTCAATGTTGGCGGTGGTGTTCCGGCTTTCCAGCTGGCCGTTGGCGCGGATGTTGTAGGCGCCCACCGGCAGGGCATCCAGCTCTGCAATCTCATGCAGCAGGTTCTTTTCAATGGCGTCGATCATGGGGCGTCGATCATGGTTTACACCCCCTCGATCTTGCTGGTCAGGACATCGCAGCCCGGGTTGGCGGCGTCAGCGCTGCCCAGCAGGGCGGGCAGCAGCTCGGCGCGGGAACCGGTGCGGGCCACCTGGCCGTCCTTGATGACCACAATGGTATCGGCAATGTTCAGAATGCGCTCCTGGTGGCTGATGATCAGGATGTTGCCCTTGGTCTGCTCGTACATCTTCTCAAACACCCGGATCAGGTTCTGGAAGCTCCACAGGTCGATGCCCGCTTCCGGTTCGTCAAAGATGGACAGCTTGGTGCCCCGGGCCAGCACCATGGCGATCTCGATGCGCTTGAGCTCGCCACCGGACAGGCTGGCGTTCACTTCACGGTCGATGTAATCCCGGGCGCACAGGCCCACCTCGCTCAGGTAGGAGCAGGCCTCGTTCACGCTGGTGTCCTTGCCGGCGGCCAGACTCAGCAGGTCCTTGACCCGCAGGCCCTTGAACCGCACCGGCTGCTGGAAAGCGTAGCTCACGCCCAGGTTGGCGCGCTCGGTGATGCTCATGTGGGTGATATCCACCCCGTCCAGCAGGATCTGGCCGGAAGTGGGCTGATAAATACCGGCAATGATCTTGGCCAGGGTGGACTTGCCGCCGCCGTTGGGGCCGGTGATGGCCACAAAGCGGTCGTTCACCGTCAGGCTCACATCATGCAGGATCTCTTTGTTATCGTCGGTCTCGTAGCCGACGTGTTTCAGTTCAAGCATGGGTTTCCTCCGAATCAAAATAGGTTTATTCCCATTGTTGGTAAGTTTTGTTACGGCTAATACTATACCATGCCGGCGGGGAAAGTACAAGTCATTTCCTTGCAAAATACTAGGAATTAAATACGGGCCATTTTTGTGCAACTCCACAAAGGGGCAGGGGATTTGTTCTTGACACAGGCGGATTCCGGTGCTACCATAGCAATTGAGAAAAGCGTTGAACGGGAAAAGTACCGCCCAACACGCACCGCACAGAGAGCCCGACAGATGCTGTGAGCCGGGACGATGCCAGGGCAGGGAAGAACACCCGCGAGCTGCAAACGGAACCCCCGTCACGGGGCAGTATGGGCGCCGCAGGCCGCGCGTTACAGCGGCAGCGTTTCAAAGGTGAACGTATACGGAAAGGGACCGTATGCTTTGGTCGGCATGCGGTAATTTAGGTGGCACCGCGGATCAAGACAGCGATTCGTCCTAAAGAAGTCGGGACGAATGGGCTGTCAATTTTTTTGCCATTCGTTCAAAGAAACGGCAAAAAGGAGTGCTGCCAAATGTGTTGTGTCATGGGCTATGCGGGGCATGATCTGACCCGCGAACAGTTTACCGCGTATCTGCTGCGTACCGCTTCCCGCGGACCGGACGACCACCGGGTACTGGAAACCGAATTCGGCTTCTTAGGCTTCGGGCGTCTGGCCATCATGGGCGTCACCCCCGAGGGCATGCAGCCCTTCGAGCGGGACGGAAGTCTGGTGGTGTGCAACGGCGAGCTGTACGGCTTCCGCCCGGTGCGGGCCCAGCTGCAGGCCGAAGGCTATACCTTCCAGTCGGATTCCGACTGCGAGATCATCCTGCCCCTGTATGAAAAATACGGCCTGGACATGTTCCGCCATCTGGATGCGGAGTTTGCCATGGTGCTGTACGACGCCCGCAAAAAGTGGATCATCGCGGCCCGGGACCCCATCGGCATCCGGCCTTTGTTCTACGGCTACAGTGACAGCGGCGCCATCGCCTTTGCCTCCGAGGCCAAGAACCTGGTGGGCCTGTGCAAGAAGATCTATCCCTTCCCCATCGGCAGCTACTACTGCAACGGCCGGTTCGTGCGGTACTGCGATATCGCCGACACCCCCGCCTACAACCGGGACGATATGCCCACCATCCTCAAGAACATCCGGGAAAAGCTCATTGCCGGTGTGGAAAAGCGGCTGGACGCCGACACCCCCGTGGGCTTCCTGCTGTCCGGCGGCCTGGATTCCAGCCTGGTCTGCGCCATTGCGGCCAAAAAGCTGCGCAAACCCATCCGCACCTTTGCCATCGGCATGAGCGGCGACGCCATCGACCTGAAGTATGCCCGCCAGACCGCCGAGTATCTTGGCGCCGACCACACAGACGTCATCATCGACAAGGATACCGTCCTCAACTCCCTGGAGGAAGTGGTGGCCATGCTGGGCACCTGGGACATCACCACCATCCGGGCTTCGGTGGGCATGTACCTGGTCTGCAAGTATATCCACCAGCACACCGACATCCGGGTGCTGCTCACCGGGGAGATCAGCGATGAGCTCTTCGGCTACAAGTATACCGATTTCGCCCCCAGCGCCGCCGCCTTCCAGGCCGAAAGCCAGAAGCGGGTGCGGGAGCTGTATATGTACGACGTCCTCCGGGCGGACCGCTCCATCAGCGTGAACAGTCTGGAAGCCCGGGTGCCCTTCGGAGACCTGGATTTCGTCAAGTACGTCATGTCCATCGACCCGGCCCACAAGCTGAACACCTACGGCAAGGGCAAGTACCTGCTGCGCAAGGCTTTTGAGGGCGACTGGCTGCCCGAGAACATCCTCTGGCGGGAAAAGGCCGCCTTCTCCGACGCGGTGGGTCACTCCATGGTGGACATCCTGAAGGAGTACGCCGAGGAAAAGTACACTGACCGGGAATTTGCCGAGCGCGCCGGCCGCTACACCTACTGCCGTCCCTTCACCAAGGAAAGCCTGCTCTACCGGGAACTGTTTGAGAAGTACTATCCCGGTCAGGCCGGCATGATCGTGGATTTCTGGATGCCCAACAAGGCATGGCCGGGATGCGATGTGGACGACCCCAGCGCCCGTGTGCTGAAGAACTACGGCGATTCCGGCAAATAATTTCTGTAAGGAGTTTCATTCATGACCATCCGCCCTGCCACACCCCGGGACCTGCCGGTCCTGCTGGACATCTTCACCGCCGCCAAGGCCTTTATGGTGCGCACCGGCAACCCCCACCAGTGGCGGGAAGGTTACCCCGGGGTGGCCCTGATGGAGGAAGAGATCGCCCGGGGCGTCTGCTATGTGGTGGAAGAAGCGGGGGAGATGGTGGGGACCTTCTGCGCCATCCCCGGGGCGGAACCCACCTATCAGGTGATCTATGACGGCGCGTGGCCCAACGACAATCCCTATCTCACCATCCACCGTCTGGCCTCCAACGGAAAGGCCGCGGGGGTGGCCCGGGCCTGCTTTGCCTTCTGTGCGGCCAAAGGCCTGCCCCTGCGGGCGGACACCCACGCCGACAACCATGTGATGCAGGACCTGCTGGCCAAAAACGGGTTTGTGCACTGCGGCCGCATCCTGCTGGCCAACGGCAGTCCCCGGCTTGCCTACTGCCGTCCGGCGCTGTAAAAAACAAAGAAAAACCCGCCGCCCGTAAGCAGCTGCTTGCGGGCGGCGGGTTTGTTTTATCTCACAGGGCAGGCATCCGAAGAGATTACTTCTTCTTGCTGGCGGCCTTCATGCGCAGGTCGTGGTCCAGGATGCGCTTGCGGATGCGCAGATTCTCGGGGGTGACTTCCAGCAGTTCGTCGGGAGCCAGGAATTCCAGGCAGGCTTCCAGGCTGAACTTGGAAACGGGCACCAGGCGCAGGGCATCATCGCTGCCGGAGGCGCGGGTGTTGGTCAGGTGCTTGGTCTTGCAGACGTTGACGGTGATGTCTTCACCGGTGGGGGTGTAGCCCACGACCTCGCCGGCGTAAACCTTTTCGCCGGGGGTGACCAGCAGGGTGCCGCGCTGCTGGGCGTTGAACAGCCCGTAGGTCACGGCATCGCCGGTCTCAAAGCTGATGAGGGAGCCGGAGGACCGGGTGGCGATGTCGCCGCACCATTCTTCATAGCCGTCGAAGATGGTGTTCATGATGCCTTCACCGTGGGTGTCGGTGAGGAACTGGCTGCGGTAACCGAACAGGCCGCGGCTGGGCATGCGGAACTCCAGACGGGAACGGCTGTTCATCATCTGCATGTTCATCAGGATGGCCTTGCGGGCACCCAGAGCGGTCATGACGGCGCCCTGGTAGGTTTCGGGCACGTCGATGACGACCCGCTCCATGGGCTCCATGGTCTTGCCGTCCTCCTCATGGGTCAGAACGTGCGGGGGAGAAACCTGCAGTTCGTAGCCTTCCCGGCGCATGGTCTCGATGAGGATGGACAGGTGCATTTCGCCGCGACCCATGACCCGGAAGGAGTCGGTGGTGGCGGAATCCTCCACCCGCAGAGCCACGTCCTTCAGCAGTTCGCGGTTCAGACGGTCGCGGATCTGGCGGGAGGTGACGTACTTGCCTTCCTTGCCCGCAAAGGGAGAGTCGTTGACGCTGAAGGTCATTTCCACGGTGGGGTCGTTGATCTTCACAAAGGGCAGGGGCTGCACCTTGCTGGGATCGCACAGGGTGTTGCCGATGGAGATGTCCGGCAGACCGGCAAAGGCCACGATATCGCCGGCCTCGGCCTGCTCGATGGGCTCACGGCCGTTGGCCTTGAAGTCGAACAGCTTGGTGATGCGGCCGGTCATATGCACGTCGGGGTTGTGCCAGTCGCACACCTGCACGCTCTGGCCCACCTTGATGACGCCGTTCTGCACACGGCCCACGCCCATACGGCCCACAAACTCGTTGTAGTCCACGCTGGAAACCAGCATCTGCATGGGAGCGTCGGGGTCGCCTTCCGGCGGCGCCACATACTTCAGGATGGTGTCGAACAGGGGCTTCAGGTCCTTGCCCTCTTCCGGCTTGGTCCAGTCGTAGCTGGCGGTGCCGTTGCGGCCGGAGCAGAACACCATGGGGCTGTCCAGCTGTTCGTCGGTGGCGCCCAGGTCCATCAGCAGTTCCAGGATCTCGTCGATGACTTCCGCAATGCGGGCGTCGGGACGGTCGATCTTGTTGACGGCAATGACCAGGGACAGGTTCTGCTGCAGGGCCTTCTGCAGAACAAAGCGGGTCTGGGGCATGCAGCCTTCCGCCGCATCCACCAGCAGCAGAACGCCGTTGACCATCTTCAGAACGCGTTCCACCTCGCCGCCGAAGTCGGCGTGGCCCGGAGTGTCCACGATGTTGATCTTGACGCCTTCATATTCACAGGAGCAGTTCTTGGCCAGGATGGTGATGCCGCGCTCACGCTCGATATCGCCGGAGTCCATGACGCGCTCCGCCACCTGCTGGTTGGCACGGAAAGCGCCCGACTGCTTCAGCATCTGGTCGACCAGGGTGGTCTTGCCGTGGTCAACGTGGGCGATAATAGCAATGTTGCGAAGATTTTCCCGAATCATATACTTGTTATCCCTCTTTTTCGTCTTTCACAAATCCAGCAAGGGGCGGCAAAAGCCAACCTCCATGCACACACATTTTAATTGTACGTCAGAACGCGTTTGTTGTCAAGAATCGCAAAAAAGATTTTGGCATGTTATAATCATAACAAATCCGGGGGCCTCGTGCCCCCGAAGGGAAAGGGAAAGGGGTTGTACTATGTCAAACACCCGCCGTAAGGTCAATATCATCGGGCACCAGAACCCGGACACCGACTCCATCTGTTCGGCCATCTCCTACGCTTGGCTGAAGAACAAGCTGGGAGGGGCCACCTATGAAGCCCGCCGTGCCGGTGTGCCCAACCGGGAAACCGCTTTTGCGCTCAAGTATTTCGGGGTAGAGGCACCCCGTCTGTGCACCGACATCAGTCCCCAGATCAAGGATATCGACATCCGCCGCCAGCCCGGTATCGGGGAAGAGATGAGCGTGCGTGCCGCCTGGAACATGATGCGGGATACCGAGATCGATACCCTGTGCATCGTGGACGACGCCAAGGAGCTGCTGGGCCTCATCACCGTCAAGGACATCGCCAACGCCAACATGGACCTGTTTGATACGGGGGTGCTGGCTTCGGCCAACACCAGCTACCGCAACGTGCTGGAAACCCTGGAAGGGGAGATGCTGGCCGGGGATCCGGATGCCCGCATCACCGCAGGTCGGATATTCATCGGTTCCAGCCCCGAAGTCATGGAGGACAACGTGGGCCCCGCCGACCTGGTGCTGGTCACCAACCGGTACGAAACCCAGATGTGCGCCATCGACTGCGGCGCCGGGTGCATCGTAGTCTGCTGCGGTGCCGCCGTGCCCCGCACCATCCTGGCCCGGGCCAAGGAGAAGGGCTGCTTTGTCATCACCACCCCCTATGATTCCTACGCTGCCGCCCGCCTCATCTCCACCGCCGCCCCGGTGCGCCACTTCATGCGCCGGGACGACCTGCTCAAGTTCAGCGTCAATACGCCCATCGAGGACGCCCGCAAGATCATGGCCAGCGTCCGCCACCGCTATTTCCCCATCCTGGATGAAAAGGGCTGCTACTGCGGTGTGGTCAGCCGCCGGAACCTGCTGAACCTGCACCGCAAGCAGGTCATTCTGGTGGACCACAACGAGCGAACCCAGGCCGTGGACGGTCTGGAACAGGCCGAGATCCTGGAGATCATCGACCATCACCGCATCGGCAGCCTGGAGACCGGCAGCCCGGTGTATTTCCGCAACGAGCCGGTGGGCTGCACTGCCACCATCGTCTGGCGGATGTACGGGGAACACGGCATCACCCCGCCCAAGCAGATCGCGGGGCTGCTGCTGTCGGCCATTTTGTCCGACACCCTGATGTTCCGTTCTCCCACCTCCACCCCTCTGGACAAATCCGCCGCCGAGGCCCTGGCCGCCATCGCGGAGGTGGATATTCCCACCTACGCCGAACAGATGTTTGAGGCCGGCGCCGACCTCACCGGCCGCACGGCGGAGGAAGTTTTCCTCTCCGACTTCAAGGTGTTCAGCCGGGGCGATGTGAAGTTCGGTGTGGGCCAGTCCAGCTACATGACCGCCCGCTCCCGCGCTGCTGCCGAGGAGCTGGTGGGACCCTTCCTGCCCGAAGCCATCGGCCGGGAAGGCCTGCCCATGATCTTCTATATGTTCACCGATATGCAGAACCAGGCCACCGACCTGATGTTCTGCGGCCATGGGGCGGAGAACATCGTCCGGGACGCCTTCGGGGTGGAACCCAAGGACGGCAAGGCGGTGCTGCCCGGGGTGGTCAGCCGCAAAAAGCAGCTGATCCCGCCGCTGATGGCCGCCCTGCAGGCCCAGCAGGAGCATTTCTGAGTCCCGCATTTTCCCCTTGCACGGACCGGCCGGTCCGTGGTATACTGTTTCCAATCTGAGTTTGCCGTTCGGCGGAAAGGAGTACACCCCATGGGATGGGCACTGTGCAATTTGTACCAGGTTAAAGGCAACAAATAAGCAGTTCCGTCTCGAAGTGTACCCTTTTTTAGCCCGGGTGCGGTTTTGCCGCGCTCCTTTCGGCAAACGCTGTGACGGAACCTTTCCGCGCTCCGGCGTTTGGCCGAGGCGCGTTTTTTGTATCCGTTCCGGCATAAAAGGGAACACCTGTCCATTTTGTACTTGATAACGAAAGGTGTTCCGACCATGAATGCACAATCTCTGCGCCGCCAGCTGCGGTGCTCGTATACCTATTCCTTTGTTCTCACACTCAACATCACCGGCGCCGTCTGGGTGGCCCTGCTGGCCGCCCGGGGGTACAGCCTGTGGCAGAT
Organism: Subdoligranulum sp. DSM 23681; assembly: GCF_057005535.1. Classification (NCBI taxonomy): domain Bacteria; kingdom Bacillati; phylum Bacillota; class Clostridia; order Eubacteriales; family Oscillospiraceae; genus Subdoligranulum; species Subdoligranulum sp. DSM 23681. The sequence goes on from NZ_CM168050.1 coordinate 2,386,258, forward strand.
CGGCGCCTCTGAAGGCGTCTTCCATGTGGTCAGCCTGCTGGCCGAAGTACCCAGCGGCATGGCCGCCGACCTGCTGGGCCGCCGTCGGGCACTGGCCCTGTCCGGCGTGGCGGCAGCGGTGGCCGCCCTGCTCATGGCCTTTGAGCAGAACTTCCTGTGGGTCTGCGCCTCCATGGCCCTGTCCGCCCTGGCCTACAATCTGGTCTCCGGAACCCAGGAGGCCCTGGTCTACGACAGCCTGAAGGAGGCCGGACAATCCGAGCGCTTCCTCTCGGTGGAAACCATCACCACCCAGGTGGAGACCGCCGGTGCCGCCCTGGGCAAACTGGCCGGGGCTCTCACCGGGGTGCTGGGCTTCACCGCCTTCTACCTGGTGGATGCGGGGATCAGCCTGCTGCGCACCGCGGCGGCCATGGGCCTGCGGGAACCCGCTGCCACCCCGGAACAGCAAGTCCGGCGGGCGGCGCCCCTGCGCACCCTGCTGGCGGAACTGCCCGCCAGCCTGCGCACCCATGTGACCGAGACGGTGGACTTTCTGCGCCGCAGTCCCCGGGTGGTGCAGTATATCTTCGCGGGGGCGCTCATCGACCTGCCCGCTTTTCTCACCCTGATGTACCTGCAGCAGCGCCTGACCGACATCGGCCTGCCCACGGCCTTTCTGGGCGTGGTGCTCATGCTCTGCGAGGTGGGCTACCCGCTGGGCTGCTGGATCGGCGGCCGGCTGCGTCCCCGCCGCCTGGGGTGGCTGTACGCGGTGTGCACCGCCGGGTGCGGCCTGTGCACCCTGGCCATGGGCGCCGCCCCGCTGGCCGGGGTGGTGGCCGGCGGCGCCGGGTTTGCCATGTTCGGCACAATCTGGTCCCTGCATGCCCGCAAACGGCTGAACGACTGGTTCCCCAGCGAGCGCCGGGCCACCCTGATCAGTGTGGACAGCATGGCCTACAGCCTGCTCATGATCCCCGCCTCGCCCCTCACCGGCTGGATCGGGGATGTGGCGGGCAGCGCCGGTGCCGGACTCATGGCGCTGGGAGCCGTACTGCTGGCGGCGGCTTGCATGGCCGCCCTGCGGGCACTGAAAAACCAAAACACCTGATACATGACCGGGGAAGGGGAGAGGTTCCGTGACCCAATTGAAAATCCGCCTGCCGCACCTGACGGTGCTGCGGGTGCTGGCTGTTCTGGCACTGCTTTCGGTGCTGGTATCGGCCGGGTGTGTGTGGCATATCCTGGGGCAAAGCACCAACCCGTTGTTTTCCCGTCGGGCGGATGTGACCGTGCCGGACCTGACGGGACTCTCCCGGGAAGAAGCGGAAGCCGAACTGCAAAACAGCGGCCTGCACCTGGTGTGGGAGGATGTGTACAACCCGGCGGTGGACCCGGGGCAGGTTTGTGCCCAGCGGCCCGACGCCGGCCGCACGGTGAAACAGGGGCAGACCCTCACCGTCAGCGTCAGCCTGGGGACCCAGTGGCTCACCGTGCCGGATCTCACCGGTAAAGACCGGGACGAAGCCCTGCAGACCCTGCGGGACCAGGGCTTTGGGGTGGCGGTGGAATTCCTGCACGACAACACCCTGACCCCTTATACGGTGGTGCGCACCGAGCCCGCCGCCGGGGAGCAGATCGCCGCCGGACAGATGGTCAAGGCGGTGGTGGCCCGCCCCATTCCCGACCCCAACCGGCAGGTGCCGGATCTGACCGGGCTCACCCTGGCCGATGCCCGCAGCCGTCTGCAGGAGCGGGGTCTCACCGCTGTGGTGCGCCCCGCCGGTGCCGCCGAAGGTACCGTGTATTCCCAGCAGCCCTACGCCGGAGCGCTGGTCAAGGTGTTCTCCCGGGTATATCTGTATGTGCGGTAAAAAAGGAAAAAATCCTGACCTTTCTTTCCCGCCTCTTTCCCGCATAGAAAAGCCGTCTGCTCTTTCGGAAAAGCAGGCGGCTTTTCCCTTTGTATCGCTTGAAAAAGCTCGCTATTTTCTTTATACTTGTAACAATACAACAACCGTGCAACAAACAAGGTTGCCCCGGAAGGAAAAAATAGGAGAGTAATCCGCCCATGACACAGCCCAAAATTCAGATCACCCTGCTTGGCAAGTTTGCAATCACCATTGACGGACGCCCGGTCCTGGCCGGCATGGCGCAGTCGCGCAAGATCCAGCTTCTGGTACAGTACCTTCTGCTGCAGTATGGCCGTCCGGCCAGCCACGGGGAACTGACCGCGGCGCTGTGGGGCAATGCGGGAGATGCAGACATGTCCCTGCGGGCGGTGCTGCACCGGTTCCGCACCATGGCCGCCAAGGAAAGTCCCGCTTTGGAAAACTGCATCCTGACCAGCCGGGGGGCCTATGTGTGGAACATGGACCTGGACTGTGAGGTGGATATCTTCACCATCCGCCGTCTGGCCGAACAGCTGGACGGGGAACAGGACCCGGACCGGCGCGCGGACCTGTGCCGTCAGACCATTGCGCAGTACAGCGGCCGCCTTTTGCCGGATTCGGCGGGGGAACCCTGGGTGGAGCGGCAGCGGGTCTGGCTGCACAACCTGTACAAGGACACCCTGTTCACTCTGATCGAATACTGCAAGGAGCAGGAAGACCCGGAGCAGGTGGTGAACCTGTGCCGTCAGGGGCTGCGTGCCGACCCCTTCGACGAACGGCTGTATGTGGAGCAGATCCTGGCGCTGGAAGGCATGGGACGCATGGAGGAAGCGGAGATCCTGACCCGGCAGGCCTCGGAAAGCGGCTGCCTGCACGGCGATGGCCGGGTACGCAACCTGAACGGCAGCTACAAGCGGATGCAGCAGAGCGAACTGGCCATGGAGACCGATCTGGAACGCATCCTGAAGGAGGTCTGTGAGCCGGACGCGGATGGGGCCTATCTCTGCGGGTATGAGACCTTCCGCAGCATCTGCCGGGTACAGCTGCGCATGCGGGTCCGGTTTGACCTTTCCCTGTTCCTGGTCACGGTGAGCATTGTTCCGCCGGTGGCCAGACCCGGTGCGGCCAGGACCGCAGCGGCCATGCGTGTGCTGGAAAATGTGCTTTGCCGCACCCTGCGGGGCAGCGATGTGGTGGCCCGGTACAGCGACACCCGCTTTGTCCTGCTGCTGGGCGGGCTGGCCTGCGACGGAAGCAGCCCCATGGAACGGGTGCGCGCGGAATTCTATCGCCGTCCCGAACATGACGGGTACCTGCTGATCTACCGCCTGCATACCCTGGAAAACACCCCCACACCCCGCCTGACCCAGCGCGGACGGGGTGGCAAGAACAAGAAATGAGCGATTCTTGGATTAGGCGACAAAAAATGTGCGAAAAAATCCTTGACATAGGCAGGTTGGTCTGGTATTATAATACTCGCACTTGCGCCGGTAGCTCAGCTGGATAGAGTGTCTGACTACGAATCAGAAGGTCGGGGGTTCGAGTCCCTTCCGGCGCACCAAGGTTTCCCAGAAATGGGAAACCTTTTTTGTTGTTATCCTCCGGAAGGCAGCCAAACCTCGCTTTTTGTTTTTCCCGGCACATGGCATTGCGAAGTGCCTTTGCCTGTGCTACACTGAGGGCGGAAGACCCCTTCGCCCCCAGCGGGGCAGGGGAGACAGGCGCAGTGTGACGCCCAGGGAGGTCAATGCCATGAAACTGTTTACCTATGCGGACCGGTATCTCAAACAGAGCAGCTGGAAGGATATGGCCCTGCTCAAGTTCTGCCTGTGTGCCATGGGGGTGCTGATCGGGCTGGCGGTACCCCGCAGCCGGCGCCGGCAGTTTGCCTTCGGGGCGCTGGTGGTGTTCCTGACCACCTATGTGCCGCTGATGAGCAAATTTGCCCATGTGGTCGTGCAGGCCCGGCGGGAGGAAGTGCTGGCAGAGGCGGACGAGCCCACGGCAGAAACCGGAGTGTAACCAAAAGAGATTCTTATTATAATAAGAAAGGCGGCACCCTGCGGCGCACAGCGCGGTGGGGCGGCCGCCTTGTCTTTTTGTTGGCCCTGGGCTGGCGTCACATCGGTTTTGAACATAATGAAAAATAATTATGAACATGTTGAAAATTTATTGAACTTTTTCACAAAATCCCCTATACTGGAAACAGTGTGACGGCGGCCATGGCTGTGCCGCCTTTCTGATCCAGGCACCGGGAACCAAGAACGCCGGTGCCCGAACGGAGGATTTTGTTGTATGCGAAGATTGTCTATCGAGACCCCGGACCGGGCCCAGCAGGTCGTACAGGACCTCTGCCGGGATATGGGGCACCGTGTGGCCGCCAACCCGCCGGGGCTCTGCCCGGTGGACCTGGCCCTGAACTTCCTGCGTCTGTGCCATGCCCAGACCTGCGGCAAATGTGTGCCCTGCCGCATCGGCCTGTCCCAGCTGGAAACCCTCATCGAGAGCGTGCTGGACCAGACCGCCCCCGAAGGCACCATCGACCTGATCGAATCCACAGCGGCCGCCATTGCGGATTCCGCCGACTGCGCCATCGGTTATGAAGCCGCCGCCATGGTGCTGGAAGGGGTGCGGGGCTTCCGGGAGGACTACGAGCTCCACGCCAGGGAAGGGCGCTGTATCTGTTCCCTCAAGCAGCCGGTGCCCTGCGTGACCGTCTGTCCGGCTCATGTGGACATCCCCGGGTATATCGCCCTGGTGCGGGAAGGACGCTTCCAGGACGCGGTGGACCTTATCCGCAAGGACAATCCCTTCCCCTATTCCTGCGCCTATGTGTGCGAGCACCCCTGTGAAAAGCAGTGCCGCCGCCGGCTGGTGGATGACGCCATCAACATCTGCGGCATCAAGCGGTATGCGGTGGACCACTGCGGGGACGAGACCCCGCCCGCACCTGCCGAAGCCACCGGCAAGCGCATTGCGGTGGTGGGCGGCGGCCCCAGCGGGCTGACGGCCGCGTACTATCTCCAGCTCATGGGGCACAGCGTCACCGTCTTTGAACAGCGGGACCGCCTGGGCGGCATGCTGCGCTACGGCATCCCCGACTATCGTCTGCCCCCGGAGGTGCTGCAAAAAGACATTGATTACATTCTCAGGACCGGGGTGGAGGTCAAAACCGGCGTCTGCATCGGCACCGATATCCAGGTGGAACAGCTGCGCCGGGATTACGACGCGCTGTACGTGGCCATCGGCGCCCACGCCGACAAGAAGCTGGGCCTTCCCGGAGAGGACAGCGAAAATGTCCTTTCTGCCGTGGAGTTCCTGCGGGACTGCGGCGAAGGCCGACCCCTGGACTTCACCGGCAAGCGTGTTGTGGTCATCGGCGGCGGCAACGTGAGCATGGATGCCACCCGCACCGCCATCCGCCTGGGGGCCGAAAGCGTGATCTGCGTTTACCGCCGCCGTCTGGATGATATGACCGCCCTGCCGGAGGAGATTGCCGACGCCCAGGCCGAAGGCTGCCAGATCCTGCCCCTGCAGGCGCCCCACCGCATCGAAGCCGATGAGAAGGGCAGGGTGGCGGCCCTGTGGACCAAGCCCCAGATCATCGGCGGCTACGGCCGGGACGGTCGCCCCGGTCCCCGGGATGCCGCCGAGCGGGAGTTCCGCATCCCCTGCGATTACCTCATCATCGCCATCGGCCAGCGCATTGAGTCCGACAACTTTGAAAAGGGCGGCATCGGCACCAGCCGGGGCGCTCTCAAGGCCGACCTGTCCGGCTATGTGCCCGGGACCCCCAACGTTTTTGCCGGTGGTGACGCGGTCACCGGTCCGGCCACCGTCATCCGGGCGGTGGCGGCGGGCAAGGTGGGCGCTGCCAATATTGACAGTTTCCTGGGCTTTGCCCATACCATCCGCTGCGATGTGCAGATCCCTCCGGCCCGACTGTCCAACACACCGCCCTGCGGCCGCATCCAGCTCAAGGCCCGCAATCCGCTGGAATCCAGGACCGACTTTGCCCTGGCCACCTGCGGCATGACCGAGGAGGAAGCCATGCAGGAAGCCGGCCGCTGCCTGCGGTGTGACCACTTCGGCTACGGCATCTTCAAAGGAGGGAGGACGACCCAATGGTAAACGTGACCGTCAACGGCAAGGCGGTGGCCGTGCCCGAGCGCACCACCATCCTGGAAGCCGCCAAAGCCGCCGGGGTGGAGATCCCCCATCTGTGCTACCTCCGGCACCTCAACGAGATCGGTGCCTGCCGTGTCTGCTGTGTGGAGATCGAAGGGGAGCGCAACCTGGTGCCCAGCTGCAACAACCCTGTGTTCGAGGGCATGGTCATCCGTACCAACACCCCCCGGGTGCGCCGTACCCGCAAGATCAATGTGGAACTCATCCTTTCCCAGCACGACTGCCACTGTGCCACCTGCCTGCGCAGCGGCAACTGCCATCTGCAGAACATCGCCAATGATCTGGGCATTCTGGAAAATCCCTATCCCCGGGACCTGGTCACCGGTGCCCGGGCCCAGTGGCCCAAGGATTTCCCCCTCTACCGGGACACCAACAAGTGCATCAAGTGCATGCGCTGCATCCAGGTGTGCGACAAGGTCCAGGGGGTCAATGTGTGGGACCTGTCCGGCACCGGCAGCCGCACCCGGGTGGATGTGAGCCATAACCGCCGCATCAAGGAGTCCGACTGCGTCCTCTGCGGCCAGTGCATCACCCATTGTCCCACCGGGGCCCTGCGGGAGCGCAGCGACACCGAAAAGGCTTTTGCCGCCCTGGCCGATCCCAATCTGGTCACGGTGGTGCAGATCGCCCCGGCGGTGCGCGCTGCCTGGGGCGAAAGCCTGGGCTTGCCCCCGGAAAAGGCCACCGTCAACCGGATGGCCGCGGTACTGCGGGCACTGGGCTTCGACTATGTGTTCGACACCTCCTTCTCCGCCGATCTGACCATTATGGAGGAGGGCACCGAATTCCTGCACCGCTTCAAGGCGGGGGACACCCAGTTCCTGCCCATGTTCACCAGCTGCTGCCCCGGCTGGGTGCGGTATCTCAAGGGGCATTACCCGGACATGACCGCACGGCTGTCCACCGCCAAGAGTCCCCAGCAGATGTTCGGCGCCGTAACCCGGAATTATCTCTCCCGCAAGATCGGGGTGCGCCCGGACCAGATCTACAGCGTTTCCATCATGCCCTGTGTGGCCAAAAAGGCGGAGTGCGACCTGCCCACCATGCAGACCGAAGCGGGCCGGGACGTGGACCTGGCGCTGACCACCCGGGAACTGGTGCGGATGATCCGCGCCGAGCACCTGCACCCGGAAATGATGGCAGAGGAAGCCTTTGACTCCGTTCTGGGACCCTACAGCGGGGCGGGGGTGATCTTCGGCGCCACCGGCGGCGTCATGGAGGCGGCTTTGCGCAGCGCCTATTATCTGGTCAACAACCAGAATCCGCCGCCGGAAGCCTTCCGGGCCGTGCGGGGGACCGCCGACGGCACCCCCGGCTGGACCGAAGCGGAATTTGACCTGGGCGGTGCCTGCGTCAAGACGGCGGTGGTCAGCGGGCTGGCCAACACCCGCCGCCTCATCGAGGCGGTGCGCGCCGGCCGTGTGCACTACGATTTCGTGGAAGTCATGGCCTGTCCCGGCGGATGTGCCGGCGGCGGGGGACAGCCCCACAGCCCCGACGATGAGGAGCTGGCCCAGAGCCGCGGACAGGTACTGTACAGCATCGACAAGGGTTGTGCCCTGCGCTTCTCCCACGAAAATCCCGCCATCCAGGCCCTGTACCGGGAAGCCCTGGGCGCTCCTGGCAGCGAGACAGCTGAAACCTGGCTGCACACCGATCACTTTGGCTGGGAGATGCCCTCTCAGGCCGGAAAAAATGAATAAAAATACTTCCTGAAAAAGGCTTTACACAAAGAATAAAGTTGGATTTTTATGCCCGGTGCCGGCAGGCACCGGGCAAATTTTCACATTTGAAGGGTCTTTTCTGTCCGGCGGAAAAGTTGACAACGTTACAATCTTGTGATATTTTATTGAAGATTCCTTTGCTCAAACGATGGCGTTTGATCAAACGCTGTCGTTCCTTTTTTTTTGTGATGGGGTGTCCGCCGAAGGCACACAAACGTGTTCCGGACCCGGCACCCTCCCGAAACGGGGAACAGGCGGGGAAAACGGGCGGCGGCCCGTTCAAAACACGCAGCCAGCGCGGGTCCTGCAGGGCCCCGTATTTAATGAGGAGAGTGAACGAACGTGACCCGATATGTCGTAAAACGTGTGTTGCTGGCGATCGTGACCGTGATCATTATCAGCTTGATCACCTTCTTCGCGATGAATGCGATCCCCGGCGGCCCCTTCAACAAGGAAAAGGCTCCCAGTCCCCAGGTCCAGGCCGTGCTGGAAGCACGTTACAACCTGGATAAACCGGTGGGGGAGCAGTACATCCTGTATATGAACAATATCCTGCACGGTGACTGGGGCGTGTCCCTGAAGACCGGCCGTGATATTACCTCCACCCTGATCACCCGCTTCGGCGTTTCTTCTCAGCTGGGTCTGCAGGCTGCCGCGGTGGCGGTGGTTCTGGGTCTGGTTCTGGGCAGCATTGCGGCCCTGAACCGCAACAAGCTGCCGGACCGGCTGATTATCTTCTTCACCACCCTGTTCACCGGTGTGCCCAGCTTCGTTCTGGCCACCCTGCTGCTGCTGGTATTCTGCGTGCAGCTGAACATTTTCCCGGTGTGGAGCGCGGAAAACCCCAACTACTTCCTGCCGGTGGTTTCCCTGTCCTTGTACCCCATGGCGTACATCACCCGTCTGACCAAGACCAGCATGCTGGACGCCCTGGGCCAGGATTATGTGCGTACAGCCCGGGCCAAGGGCGTGCCCCAGGTCAAGGTGATCTTCAAGCATGCCCTGCGCAATGCGCTGATCCCCGTTGTCACCTATGTGGGCCCCATGATCGCCTACATCATCACCGGCTCCATGGTCGTTGAGAGCATCTTCACCATCGGCGGCCTGGGCACCCAGTTCGTCAACAGCATCAATAACAGCGACTACCCCCTGATCATGGCCACCACCCTGTTCCTGGGCATCCTGATGGTGTCGGCCAACCTGATCACCGACCTGGTGTACAAGCTGATCGACCCGCGCATCGAACTGGAGTAAGAAGGAGGAAAGAAAATGACCTACGCAGAAAACGGTATGCCCGAAAAGAACCCTCTTTCGGTCCAGATCGATCTGTCCAAGTTCAGCTCCGCTGACTTTGAACCCGCCACCGACGAAGAAAAGGCACAGCAGGAGGTCATGGGCGAAAGCGTGACCTTCTTCAAGGACGGCTGCCGCCGCCTGATGAAGAACAAGCTGGCCGTGGGCAGCATCGTCGTGCTGGTCCTGCTGCTGCTCAGCATCATTATCATTCCGTTCTTTGTCCCCTACAGCTATGAGGACATCATCACCGTGGACGGCCGCCGTGACAAGACTGCCACCAACCTGGCTCCCTTCGAATGGTCCGACCGCGAACTGCAGTATATGGAAGAGACCGGCGAACAGCTGTTCCCCCATGTGATGGGCACCGACAGCCTGGGCCGTGACTACTTCATCCGCGTCATCTACGGCACCCGCGTCTCCCTGGCCGTCGGCCTGGTGGCATCCATCATGGTGCTGATCATCGGCTTGATCTACGGCTCCATCTCGGGCTGGTGCGGCGGCACGGTGGATATTATCATGATGCGTATCGTGGATATTATCTACAGTCTGCCGGACACCCTGATGATCATTCTGCTCTCCGTTGTTCTGAACGAGACCCTGAAGCCGGTCATTGAAAAGGTTCCCATGCTGCAGTCCCTGGGCACCAACATGATCGCCCTGTTCATGGTCTTCGGCCTGCTGTACTGGGTGGGCATGGCCCGTCTGGTCCGCGGTCAGATCCTGACCATCAAGCAGAACGAGTACGTTCTGGCGGCCCGCACCATCGGCACCCCCAGCGGCCGCATCCTGCGCAAGCACATCCTGCCCAACTGCCTGTCCGTCATCATCATCTCGGTGGCGCTGCAGATCCCCTCTGCCATCTTCACCGAAAGCTACCTGTCCTTCCTGGGCATCGGCGTCAAGGTGCCCATGCCTTCGCTGGGTTCTCTGGCCAACGAAGCCCGTGCGGGTATCAACAGCTATCCCATGAAGCTGGTCTTCCCGTCGCTGATCATCTGCCTGATCGTTCTGGCCTTCAACCTGCTGGGCGACGGTCTGCGCGACGCGTTCGACCCCAAACTGAAGCGCTGAGGAGGGGCAAAGTATGAGTGAAGTAAAAACCAGCCAGGACTGGAAATACCTCCTGGAAGTCAAGGACCTGCATACCACCTTCTCCACCGACAAGGGCGGCGAAGTGCATGCGGTCAACGGCGTCTCCTTCGCCCTGGAACCGGGCAAGATCCTGGGTATCGTGGGCGAATCCGGCTCTGGCAAGTCCGTCACCGCCTATTCCATCATGGATATCCTGTCCGAGAACGGCGGCATCACCGGCGGTCAGATCCTGTACAAGGGTCAGGACATCACCAAGTGGGATGAAAAGCAGATGCAGTCCTTCCGCGGCAAATGCTGCTCCATCATCTTCCAGGACCCCATGACCAGCCTGAACCCCGTGTTCACCATCGGCAACCAGCTGATGGAAGCCATCATGCTGCACACCGACCGCAACAAGGCCCAGGCCAAGGCCCGTGCCATTGAGATGCTGGAACTGGTGGGCATCAATGAACCGGAAAAGCGGATCAAGCAGTATCCCTATGAGCTGTCCGGCGGCATGCGCCAGCGTGTCATGATCGCCATGGCCCTGGCCTGTGAACCCGACATTCTGATCGCCGACGAGCCCACCACCGCTCTGGACGTGACCATCCAGGCCCAGATCCTGGAACTGATGCAGGATCTGCAGAAGAAGCTGGGCATGGCCATCATCATCGTCACCCATGACCTGGGCGTCATCGCCTCCATGTGCGATGAGATCATCGTCATGTACGGCGGCCGTGTGTGTGAGCGCGGCACTGCCGACGACATCTTCTACGCCCCGGCTCATGAATACACCAAGGGTCTGCTGCGTTCCATCCCCTCCGGCTCCAACATGAAAGAGCGGCTGATTCCCATCGGCGGCACGCCCATCAACATGCTGGACCTGCCCGCGGGCTGCGCGTTCTGCCCCCGGTGCGATTCCGCCATGAAGATCTGCCTGCGGGAAGTTCCCCCCGAACTCCAGGTGGGCGAACACCATATGGCTTCGTGCTGGCTCAACGTAAAGAATGCAAAGGAGGGGAAGTAAGATGGCAAACAGCGAATACCTTTTGCAGGTCGAGCATTTGAAGGAATATTTCCCCGTTCGTGCCGGCCTGGCCAAGACCATCCACCTCAAGGCTGTGGATGATGTTTCCTTCGCCATCCGCCCGGGTGAGACCCTGGGTCTGGTGGGCGAATCCGGCTGCGGCAAGACTACGGTCGGCCGCACCCTGCTCCAGCTGTACAAACCCACCGCCGGCCGCATCACTTTCGACGGCAAGGTCATCTATGACAGCGGTGAACAATACGACGAAAACGGCCAGCTGAAGGTGGATGCCAACGGCAAGCCGGTCATGGGCAAGAAGGTCCATGTGGACATGCTGCCTTACCGCAAGGAAATGCAGATGGTCTTCCAGGATCCCTACTCTTCCCTGAACCCCCGTATGACCGTCGAGGACATCATCGGGGAACCTCTGGATGTGCACAAGCTGTGCAGCAACAAGAAGGAACGCCACGAGCGCGTCATGGAACTGATGGAACTGGTCGGTCTGAACGCCGAGCACGCCATGCGGTATCCCCATGAGTTCTCCGGCGGTCAGCGTCAGCGTATCGGCATTGCCCGTGCCCTGGCGGTCAACCCCAAGTTCATCGTCTGCGACGAGCCCGTCTCCGCTCTGGACGTTTCCATCCAGGCCCAGGTCGTCAACATGTTTGAGGACCTGCAGGAGAAGCTGGGCGTTGCCTACCTCTTCATTGCCCACGACCTGCTGGTCGTGCACCACATCAGCGACCGCATCGCCGTTATGTACCTGGGCAAGATGATGGAGATGGCCGACGCCGACGAACTCAACGACAATCCCATCCATCCCTATACCCAGAGCCTGCTGTCCGCCGTGCCGGTGCCCGATCCGCGTACCGCCCGTGCGTCCAAGCGTATCGTGCTGGAAGGGGACGTGCCCAGTCCGCTGCATATGCCCAGCGGCTGCCCCTTCCGTACCCGCTGCCGTTACGCCACCGAGCAGTGCGCCAAGGCCATGCCTCCGTTCACCGACCGCGGCAACGGCCACTATGTCGCCTGCTGGAACAAGTAAGCAAGCCGGCCCGATAAAAGGGAAATTCTGCCTGTCCGTTGCCCATGGGCAGGCAGTTGCATAACAGAACACCCAAAGACAAGGCGCTTGCCGTGTGCGAATTTTGGCACCCTGCCCAAAAATGGTGACTGAAAAGCAACAGCTTGGCCACTGGCATTGCAAATGCCGGAGCCAGAAATTATAATGGGCATTGTATCAGGAGGAGTCCAGACAAGGGCGGAACGTCCGCTTTTGTCCGGGTTTCTGATAGAATCTCTAGGAGGAAAGAACAATGAAAAAGCTCATGGCATCTGCACTCGCTGCCGCCATGGTCGTCAGCCTGGCTGGCTGCGGCGCTTCCAGCACCGCTACCACCGGCGAGACCGGTTCTGCGGCTGCGACTTCGGAGTCTGCTTCCACTGAGTCTGTGCTCAACACTGACACCAGCACGTTGTACATCAACCTGGCGTCTGAGCCTGACCGTCTGGACCCGGCTCTGAACTCCGCCGTTGACGGCGCCGTTCTGGCCGTCAACAGCTTCGTTGGTCTGCTGACCTACGATGAAAACGGCCAGCTGGCCCCGGGCGTGGCGGAAAGCTACGACGTCTCCGAGGACGGCATGACCTACACCTTCCACCTGCGTCAGAGCAAGTGGAGCGACGGCACCGACCTGACCGCTAAGGACTTCGTCTACAGCTGGAACCGTGCCGCCAATCCGATGACCGCTTCCGACTACAGCTACCTGTTCGACGGCCTGATCGCCAAGAACGAGGCTGCCGAGGAAATGGTTGCCAACCCCGAATATGACGCTGCTGCCGCTGAGGCTGCCGCTGCTTCCGGCGAAGAGTACAGCACTCCCGCTGAAGTGTACAGCGACGCTGCTCTGGCTGAGCAGGAAGCCAACAACATCCTGGTGGGTGTTGAGGCTACCGCCGACTACACCCTGACCGTCACCCTGGTCAGCCCCTGCCCGTACTTCCTGAGCCTGTGCGCTTTCCCGACCTTCTTCCCGGTCCCGCAGGCTTCTGTGGAAGCTGCTAACACCGACGGCACCAACCCCGGCGCCTGGGCTCTGGAAGCCGGCTTCGTCTCCAACGGTCCCTACACCTGCACCGCTTGGAACCATGACGAGAGCATGACCTACACCAAGAACCCCAACTACTACGATGCCGACAGCGTTTCCATCGAGACCCTGCAGTTCATGCTGAGCGCCGATGACACCGCTATCTACAACGCCTACATGGCCGGCAACCTGGACTTCATCGATACCATCCCCAACGAGCAGATCCCCAAGCACAACGGTACCGATCCTGAGTTCTACATTGCCACCAACATCGGCACCTACTATGTTGGCTTCAACGTGAACTCCAAGCTGTTCGAGGGCAAGACCCCCGAGCAGGCCAACGCCATGCGTGAAGCCATCAACCTGCTGATCGACCGTCAGTACATCGTTGACACCATCGGTCAGACTGGCCAGGAACTGGCCAACACCTTCGTTCCTGCCGGCATGAGCGACTCCAACGGCGCTGAATTCCGTCAGAACACCGACAGCTACACCTATCCCGATGCCGAGGCCGTCGGCTACTTCGATCCCGCCGAGGATGCCTACGAAGAAAACCTGCAGACCGCTATCTCCCTGCTGGAGAGCGCTGGCTACGAGTTTGACGACAACGGCATGCTGAGCTCCTCCACCCCGCTGTCCTTCACCTACCTGACCAACGAAGGCGCCGGCAACGAGGCCATCGGTGCTGCTATCCAGCAGGATATGGCCGCTGTTGGCATCACCGTCGACGTGGAGACCCAGTCCTGGAACGTCTTCCTGAACGAACGTAAGGCCGGCAACTACGACGTCTGCCGTCAGGGCTGGCTGGCCGACTTCGATGACCCCATCAACATGCTGGAGATGTGGACCACCGATTCCGGCAACAACGACGCTCAGTTCGGCCGTCCCGATGAGACCGGCTCCGTGCCTTCCTATGCTCCGCAGAACTGGGATACCTACAACGATCTGATCGCCAGCATCAAGGCTGAGACCGATCTGACCAAGCGTGTTGGTCTGATGCACCAGGCTGAGAACATGCTCATGGAAACCTGGGCTGTTGTGCCTCTGTACTACTACAACGACCCCTACATGCAGAAGTCCAATGTGGAAGGCGTCTACACCAACTCCTTCGGCTTCAAGTACTTCCACCATGCCACCAAGACCGCTGCCTGATCTGATCAGCACAACGGCTTGAACAGCAAATAAGAACCGCCCCCGTGCTTGGCACGGGGGCGGTTTTTTTGTCTGTCAAAGGCAGCGGCTGAAAATGGCGACAATAAAAAAGTTCTGCCGGATTCCGGCAGAACAAGGGCAGGTACTTTACAGCTTGCCTTCCTCCAACAGCTGCCGCACTTCCAGCAGATCGTGGCAGCAGCAGGTGTAAAGCTGTTTGATTTCCTCGTCGGGCTGGGCCAGGTCGGGCACCATCACGGTCACGGCACCCGCTGCGTGGCCGGCCCGTACCCCATTGAAGCTGTCCTCCAGCACCAGACAGTCCTTGGCGGGCAGCCCCAGCTGGGCGGCCGCTTTCAGGAAGATATCCGGGTCCGGTTTGGAGTGTTCCACATCGTCCCCGCAGACGATCCCCTGAAAATACCCGTCCACCTGGTCATTTTTCAGATTGTTTTCGATCATGTGACGGGGGCTGGAGCTGGCCACGATGCAGGGGATTTGGTGTGCTTTCAGCCATTCCAGCAGTTCGTGCAGACCGGGTTTGCAGGGAACGGGATGGGTGAAGCGCTCCGCCGCGATGTCATAGACTTCTTTTAGCATCACCTTGGGGTCGATCTGGGGATAGAACTCCGCCAGATGCCGCAGCAGATTTTCCCCGGCCAGACCCCGGCCGCTGGCCATGAATTCCGGCCCCGGCTGGGGCAGACCCAGCTTGCGGCAGCAGGGAGCCCAGAAGGTATCCCACAGCCGTTCGGTGTCGAACATCAGACCGTCCATATCAAAAATAACGCCCTTGACCATACTACTTTCTCCTTCTCCTGTGCGGTTGGAATCGCGCCCTTATTGTACCGCAAAAATCTGCCGCTTGCAACAAAAGTTCCTTCCTGGGGCTTGTATTCACCACTTTAGAGCGCTATAATAAGGCATAGCTATACGGACCGCTCCCCCGCGGTATGGCGCCAGACGGCCGCATATGCTGTTTTGTGCGAATATTTGTGCGATAGTAAGGAGAGAAGGAAAAATGTTGGACATCAAAATCACGCGTACCACAACGCCCAAAGAAAAACCTCAGGACGAGAGCAAGCTCGGGTTCGGCAAGATCTTTACCGACCATATGTTCCTGATGGACTATACCGCCGGCGAAGGCTGGCATGACGCCCGTATTGTGCCCTACGGGAGCCTGCCCATGGACCCTGCCACCACCGTTTTCCACTATGCCCAGGAGATCTTTGAGGGCATGAAGGCGTACCGCACCGCGGACAACACCATCCAGCTGTTCCGCCCCGACTGCAACGCCAAGCGCTTCCAGGATTCCGCCGACCGTCTGTGCATGCCTCCCATCCCGGTGGAGGATTTCATCCAGGCCGTGGAGACCCTGGTGGATGTGGATCGTGACTGGGTGCCCCACAGCGACGGTGCATCGCTGTACATCCGTCCCTTCGCCTTTGCCACCGATGTGGGCCTGGGCGTGCATGCTTCCCGCCATTATCTGTTTGTCATCATCTGTTCTCCCTCCGGCGCCTACTACGCCGAGGGTCTGGACCCCGTCCGCATCTATGTGGAAGATGAATACATCCGTGCCGCTCCGGGCCTGACCGGCTTCACCAAGTGCGGCGGCAACTACGCCGCTTCCATCAAGGCCGGCGAACTGGCCGAGGAAAAGGGCTTCAGCCAGGTTCTGTGGCTGGACGGCGTGGAAAAGAAGTACGTCGAGGAAGTCGGTTCCATGAACATCATGTTCAAGATCGACGGCAAGATCTACACCGCCGCCTGCACCGGCACCGTCCTGCCCGGTGTTACCCGCCGCTCCATCATCGAACTGCTGAAGGACTGGGGCTATGAGGTCATCGAAGGCAAGCTGGCCATCGCCGATGTGATGAAGGCTGCCGACGAAGGCAAGCTGGAAGAAGTCTTCGGCACCGGCACCGCCGCCGTGGTCAGCCCCGTCAAGGAGCTGGACTGGGAAGGCAAGGTCGCCAACATCGGCGACGGCAAGATCGGACCCCTGACCCAGAAACTGTACGACACCCTCACCGGTATCCAGTGGGGCAAGCTGCCCGACACCAAGGGCTGGACCGTCAAGGTGGAGCACAAGAACTGATAGGCAAGGCTCCTTCGCAAAACTTTTACAATTGAAAACGAATTGAAAAAAGCGCGCAGCTGTGTATAAATACGGCTACGCGCTTTTGCGCGTTCCGGCTGGGGGGCGGGTCTTTGCCGTTTCTTTGCCGGTTTCGCGGAGGGCCCGTGGTATAATAAGGCCTACACCCGAACCCGGGACAGGAAAGGAGCGCATACCCGTGCATCATATTCTGGAATTGCTGGACCGCACTGCCGGGGCGCAGCCCCGGAGCGCCGGATTCTGTGACGAAACCACCGCCCTGACCTGGCAGCAGGCCGCCCGTTGGGTGTACGGGGTGGGTACGGCGCTGGATGCTCTGCCGGGAGGCGTGCTGCATCGCCCGGTGGGGGTGTACATGGAGCGGGGAGCCGCAGCCCTGACCGCCATGCTGGGGGTGCTGGCTGCCGGCGGTTTTTACACCGTGCTGGATACCGCCCAGCCGCCGGAACGGGTCCGGGCCATTCTGGACCAGCTGGAACCCGCCGCCCTACTCACCGACGCCGCCCACGCTGACGCGGCCCGGGCACTGGCAGGGCCGATTCCGGTGCTGGACTGCCAGACAGCGGCCGCGGTGCCGCCTGATGACGCCCGCATGACGGCGCTGCGGCAGGCCGTCCTTGACACCGACCTGGCCTATGTGCTGTTCACCTCCGGGTCCACCGGTCTGCCCAAGGGGGTGGCTGTGACCCACCGGAACGTGCTGGCCTACAGTGAATGGGTGGTTTCCACCTTTGGCTTTTCACCGGATACGGTGCTGGGCAACCAGACGCCTTTCTATTTTTCCATGTCGGTCACCGACCTGTACGGGGCCCTGCGCAGCGGCGCCTGCCTGCAGGTGCTGCCCAGGCGGCTGTTCAGTTTTCCGGTGCAGCTGCTGGAATATCTGTGCGCCCGCCAAGTGAATACCCTGTACTGGGTGCCGTCGGCTCTGGGCATCGTGGCCAACTGGAAAGCCCTGGACTACACCGCCGCCCCGCCCCTGCACACCATCCTCTTTGCGGGGGAGGTCATGCCCACCGCCAAGCTGAACTACTGGCGCGCCCATTACCCCCAGGCCCGGTTTGCCAACCTGTACGGACCCACCGAGACCACGGATATCTGCGCGTATTATGAATTGGACCGGGACTTCCGGGATGACGAGAGCCTGCCCATCGGTCGGGCCTGCGAAAACTGCGGGCTGCTGGTGCTGTGCGGGGACCGTCCTGCCGCCCGGGACGAGGCCGGGGAACTGTGCGTACGGGGCAGCTTTGTGGCGGCGGGGTATTACCGCCAGCCGGACAAGACCGCCCAGCGCTTTGTGCCCAATCCGGTCCAGACCGCCTACCCGGAAATCATCTACCGCACCGGGGACCTGGTGCGGACCAACGAGAGGGGAGAACTGGTCTACTGCGGGCGCCTGGACAACCAGATCAAACACATGGGGTACCGCATCGAGCCCGGGGAGATCGAGACCGCGGCCTTCGGCCAGGACAAGCTGGACGACTGTGCCTGCGTGTACGATGCCGCCCGGGACAGGCTGGTGCTGTTTTTCCAGGCCAAGAGGGACGTGACCGAAGCGCTGCGTGCCCGTCTGGCCGGACGTCTGCCCGCCTACATGCAGCCTGCCGAGTACCGGCGCCTGCGCCAGATGCCCCACAATGCCAACGGCAAGGTGGACCGCAAGGCCCTGACTGCCATGCTTTGAACCAAAAGGAGAGTACTTATGCATACCATCGAAGAAATCATTGCCATGATCGAGGAAGTGAAACCCGGCCTGCATCCCGCACCGGAGGAAGAACTGGTCAAGAGCGGCAAGCTGGACTCGGTGGACATCATGTCCCTGGTCATGGCGCTGACCGGCGAATTTGACATCGAGATCACCCCGCTGGACCTCAAGGAGGAGAACTTCCGCACACCCCAGGCCATTCTGGCCATGGTGCAGCGGCTGGAAGAAGAGTAAGGGGCAGCCATGTCTTACAATTCTTTTATCTATCTGTTCGGATTTCTGGTTGTGGCTTGGCTCTTGTGGGCCTTTGCACCCCAGAAATGGCGTCCCGGCGTGCTGCTGGGGGCCAGTCTGGTCTTTTATTTTGCCAGCACCAAACGGTATATCGTGTATATTCTGCTGGCTGCGGCCATCGCCTGGGGCGTGGGACTGCTGCTGGGCAGGTTGGATGCTTTACAGGCGGATACCCGCCCCGCCCTGCCGGCGGACCGGCGCAAGCCCTTCAAAAAAGAGGTGGGAGCCCTCAAAAAGATGGCGGTCACCGGTGGTGTGGCAGCCATGGCGGGCATTCTGCTTTTTGTGAAGTACCTGCCTTTCGGGGCCAGGGTGCTCTCCCAGCTGATGGAATCCCTGCCCGGGTCCCCGGTGTTCACCGTGCCCACCCTGGTGCAGCCCATGGGCCTGAGCTTCTTCACCCTCATGGCCATCAGCTATATGGTGGACGTGTACCGTGGCAGCTGTAAAGCGGCGGAGCGCTACTGGCAGGTGCTGCTCTTCCTGAGCTTCTGGCCCCATGTGGTGGAAGGTCCCTTCGACCGGTACGGTTCGCTGTCGCCGGCTCTGCTGGACCCGCCGCCGCCCTCTTACCGGAACCTGACCTTCGGCATCCAGCGCATCGTCTGGGGCCTGTTTAAAAAGATGGTCATTGCCGACCGTGCCAACATGTACGTCAAGGCCACCTTCGACGACTGGACCCAGTACAGCGGTGCCGCCACCGCTCTGGGGGTGCTTCTGTATACGTTACAGCTGTACGCGGAATTTTCCGGCTGCATGGACATCGTCTGCGGCTCGGCGGAGCTGTTCGGGGTACATCCGGCGGAAAACTTCCGCCAGCCTTTCTTTTCCGCCAGCGTGGGCGAATTCTGGCGCCGCTGGCATATCACACTGGGGGCCTGGCTGCGGGAATATGTCTTCCAGCCCCTGATCCTCAGCAAGCCCATGCAGAAGTTCGCCCGCCTGTGCCGGGACAAGGTCAGTCCTGCCGCTGCCCGTCAGTGGCCGGTGTGGGCGGGCCTGGGCATCACCTGGGCACTGATCGGCCTGTGGCACGGGGCGGGGTGGCTGTACCTTTTGTATGGCCTTTACTACTTTGCCCTGCAGTGGCTGGGGGAACTGGCCGAACCGGCCCTTCTCCGGGTGCTGCCCCGCCTGCCCGTCTGGCGCAAGGCACGCTCTTATCGCCTGTGGCAGGTGCTGCGCACCTTTGTGCTGGTCAACTTCGGCATGCTGCTCTTCCGCGCCAACGGGGTGTGGGCGGCCGTTGACATGCTCCGCAGCCTGACAGTGCCGTATACGGGCAGCCTGCTCATCAAGCTGGATGCCCGTGACATGGCGGTGCTGGCGGCGGGAGCGGCGATTCTGTTTGCTGTGGACTGGCTGCATCACCGGGGCCATCAGCTCCGCGCGGAACTGGCGGTGCGCCCGCTGGTCCTGCGCTGGACCGTGTACATTGCAGCGGTGCTGGCTATCATGATTTTCGGCGCTTACGGGGACAATTACGACCCCGCAGCGTTTATCTACGCGCAATTCTAAGGGAGTATTATGAAATCCTGCATCAAACATATCCTCCACGTCACGGCTTTCCTGCTGGTACTGGCCATGGCCGTGTTCCTGGCGGGTCATTACCTGATGCCCCACTCCAACCGGTATCTGTCCGGCTACACGGCAGGCGGCATCCTGGGGGAGGACTTCGACACCATCGACGTGCTGGTCATGGGGGATTCCAACGCTGCCCAGGGAATTTCCCCCATGCAGTGGTACTGTGACAGCGGCGTGACCGGCTATACCTATGCGTCCGGGTGGCTGTCGGTGTACAATATTTATTATCGCCTGCGTTCCATCTATGAGGAGCAGTCGCCCAAGGTGGTGGTCCTGTGCACTGATGTGGTGTACAGCCGTATGGGGGATGAGACCGAACTGCAGGCGGCCATCGGGGACATCACCGACGAACTGATCCCACTGGTGCGCTTCCACGACAACTGGAAGGACCTGACCTGGGACAATCTGCTGGAAGAGCATGATTACAGCTGGCGGGACACCAACAAGGGCTTCACCCCCATCACCACGGTGGGGGCCAGCATGCGGGGAGACTACATGTACGACGACGGCAGCCGGGAGCCCATTCCGCTGCTGGTGCGCCTGTACCTGGACCGAATCGTCAAGCTGTGCCGGGACCATGACAGTGAACTGCTGCTCATCACGGTGCCGGCCTCTTCCAGCTGGAATCTGGCGCGGCACAACGGCATCCAGAGCTTTGCCGACGAAAATGGCCTGACCTATCTGGATTACAACATGGCCGACACGGACCCCGGCATCAACTGGAAGACGGATACCCCGGACGGCGGTTCCCACCTGAATGTGCTGGGCGCACAGAAACTCACCGCCGCCCTGGGCACCTACCTCACCGGGCACTATGCCCTGGAGGATCATCGGGGCCAATCCGGCTTTGAAAGCTGGGATCAGGACGCCGCCGCCTACACCCAGTCCATGACCGACGCGCTGGCACAGAATCAGCAAGCCGCCGACTACCAGCTGTCCGTACTTGAGCAAACCGCCTGAGCAGAGGGGGTCTGTGTGCAAGGATGTTGTACACTGTGCCCTCTTGCATGGCGGGATGCAATGCGCTATAATACAAGAAAAGCAAAGGTGCTTTGGAGTGTACCGCTCGAAGTACCTTTGCTTTTTTGCATATCAGAAACAGGATAAGAAGAAAACCAGAGCGCCTCGGGGTTCCGTAGAACTCAGAGGGGTGGGTTTTGCCAGACGGGACTGTGCAAACGGGACGCTCTGTTTTTCTCCTTCTTCTCAGGCGGGGTGAGTGCTGAACGCTCCGCCTGCTCTTTTTTTGTCCGGAAGATGTTTACACCATCACGTCGCCCACCAGCATGCGGCCGGCGGGATCAATGGCATATACGGTATATTTGGTAGGTGGTTCATCGGGGGCGGTGCGGGTGCCCAGATGGATGCCGCCGCTGACCGGGCGGGTGAAATGCAGGGTCCGGTGCGCGGTGGTGGCGTGGGGCCGCTCGTCCGGGATGGACCAGGCCAGCACCCCCACGGCAGCGGGACGTGCGGGGGCTTCCGGTGCGGGGGAAGCGGGGGCCTCCTGCGGTGCATCCGCGGCTTCCCCGGTCTCCTCAGGGTGGGGCGCCGGCACCTCTGCTCCGGGGGCCTCGTTGGGGGCTTCCCCGCAGAAGTCGTCGGGCAGGGGATGGGCAACGCCGCCCAGATACATCTGATACAGCCCGTCGGGGGCGTCCTTTTCGTGGCGCAGCCATACGGAGGAACGCTCCGGCCGTCCTTCCGGCAGTTCCTTGCAGCGCTGGCGCATGCACAGGGCCAGATTGGTCCAGGCCACCAGAAATTCATCCAGGGGCATCTGGGTCTCGGCGTCAAAGTTGCTGATACCCGCCCAGGGATCAATGAGCAGGGCACAGGGCGACCCGTCCATATTGGCAAAGCCCCGCAGCGCCGCATACCGGATGGGGGGCATACCGGCGTCGATCTCTACCGCACGGCGGCTCAGCGCCACGATCACACCGTATCCGGCCCGGACTTCGGCACGCAGCAGGGCCAGATCTGCCCAGCAGGCCCAGGCGGGAAATCCCCAGCATCCGGCGGCAGCCGCCGCAAAACTCAGGTTCCGCGGGTCCTGCCCCGGCTGGAAGTCCCGCATGGCCAGGGCAAACTCTTCGGGCAGGATGTCGGCCCCCCAACGGTTGGTCAGGCTGGTCAGGCAGATGGCCAGGTCCATCACATCGTGCAGGGCGGGGGAGCGGGGCGCCACCGTATAAGGCATCAGATTCAGTTTGGCGTTTACGGGACGTCCGCCGGCGGGGATCACATCCACCGCATGGACACTGACCCCCAGCAGACTTACGGTGGGGGTCTTTTTTTCATCTTTGGTGTACAGGTAGATCCGCAGCTGTACCTGCATGCCCACCTTGGAATCCAGGGTCAGGTGGTCGGAGGAAAGGACCAGCGGTCCGCGGGTGACAGGACGTGCGCCTTCCCGGTCCAGATAAGGGCTCCACCGTCCGAAGCTGGACCAGGCGCTCCAGTTGCCGTCCACCAGCACCCGGGCCTGGGCCTCCACGGCGGTGTCCGGCGGGGTGCCGGCATTCCAGCTCACCCGCACCGCATCAAAGGCAGGCAGAGAGATGGCCGGACTGGTGTAGCAGCCGTAGGGCACATGCCCGCCCTGCACAATGTCCAGCAGGATCCGGCCGCCGGCCACCGTTACATTGTCCAGTTCTCCCCGCATGAACATTTCGGTGTCCTGCAATAAAAAGGTGTTTTTGCTGTCCATCAAAGACTCACCGCCTTACGTTTCATCCTGATCGTCCCGCTGCGCCATGATCTGCTGCAGCTCCTCGTCCCGCCGCTGCCGGATGGTGGATTCCAGCGCAAAGGCGCGGTCCAGACCCGGGTACAGCACCTGCAGCCCGATGGTCACCGGCAGCCAGAACCCGGTCACCAGCAGCACGGGCAGGGTATAGGGCATATACATCAGAACCGGCACCCAGTACACGCACTGGACCAGGGTGGCGGCCAGAGTGCGGGGGAAGAATCCCAGGAAAAACAGCCCGCTGTTCTTCAGCAGTTTGGGCAGGGGCAGGCTGACCAGCACCAGCTGGGCAAATACATAGGTGAAGAACCCTACCAGCACCGCGCCGCTCACGATCATGCACACCCACACCGAAGTGGGCACATCGTTCATATCGGGCAGGGCGGTCAGCACCCAGCTCCACAGTCCCAGGGCCGCACCGGCCAGGGCACCTGGAGCCAGGGCATCCCGCCAGTTCTGCTTCCAGGCATTGCGGTAGGTGTGCCACCAGTAACCGGGTTCGTCCCGCAGGGCGCGCAGCACGGTATCGAACATGCCGCACAGGAAAGGTGCGGCGATCATGCCGCCCAGTGCGCCGCCCAGCAGGCTGATCCAGACGGCCCCGGACAGGATGCCGAAGAAAACCGCCAGAAATCCGGGCACGAAGCCCACACAGCAAAGGATGCTGGCTTTATAGAAGGGCCACAGGTCCCGCCCCATCAGTTCAAAAAAGCGGGCAACGCCCACCTTGCGGGGCGTGGCGGCAGAGGCCGGTGCCGTATCCGGACCAGATACGGCGGTGGGCTGCGTCTTTTCGGTGTCAGTCATGGTGTTTCCCCCATCCATGGATATAATAATACATTTTTATGATATCCTTTTTTGTCGGCCGGTGCAAGGCGCGGGCGTAAAATGGTCAGAATATTTTTACAAATTACACATGGTTTTGTGTTACAATCAATACATCACAGTTTGGAAAGGGGAACCCGCCCATGGCCTGGGTCACAAAAAACAGTCAGGAAACCTATACAGAAACCGAACCGGAACGTACATACACCAAGGCGGAAAAGGCCGGAAACTGGTGGCATTACCATAAGTGGCAGGTGGTGGCGGTCCTTGTGGTGCTGGGCATTCTGGCCAGCATTATCAAGGAATCCTTTTTCCGCACAAAGCCGGACTATCAGGTCGGCTACGTGGGCCAGCAGGAACTGCCCACCGATACCGCCAATGCCCTGACCGCTGCGCTGGAATCCTTCTGCGATGACCGCAACGGTGACGGCAAGGTGGTGGTTCAGCTCAACCAGTATGCCATTGATCTGGCCACCGAGGCCGGCACCGCCGAGACCGCCCAGACCACAGAGGCTTCCTCCGGGTCCGAGACCTCCGGCCTGGAAGACAGCACCGACGCCTATGTGCGCATGGCGGTGCTGACCCAACTGAGCACCGATATTTCCAGTGCGGACGGCAGCTATATTTTCCTGCTGGAAGACCCTGCCAGCTTCCAGGACAACACGGCGGTGCTGCGGTATCTGGACGGGACCATTCCGGGGCAGGACTCGCCCGCTTCCGACTGGCAGAACATGGTCTACCGCTGGACCGACTGCCCGGTGCTGACCGGTCTGGACCTGGGCACCTATACAGGATACACCATCATGGACGATACCACCGGCAGCAACCAGGATGTGCTGAGCCGGCTGTACATCGGCTGCCGGGGCACCTGGACCGACAAATCGGCGGAATCCTACGCCGATGACGATGTCCTCTGGCAGAAGCTGACCCAGGGCGCGGTGTCTACCGCGGGGCAGGGCTGATGCGCTGGCGTCCGTGCCGCGGCCGGCCGGAATCCGCCGCCCCAAAGGCTCCCGTACCGGCACCCCCGGCACCGCTGCCGGAAAATCCCTACCGCCGTTTTTACACACAGATGCCAACCTTTGAGGAACTGGTGCGCCGTACCAAAAACGATGCACCGGACAAAAAACCATGACCCCCTGTTCCGTCAGGCGGCTGCCGCAGACCGGCAGCCGCTTTTTGTGTTTCCCTGCGGCCCGGAAGCTGCGTTTCCGGCAGATGGAACATGTACATTTCGTACACACAAAAATAAAAGTTCATATTGTATAGAGCACGCAAAATCTCCCGACATTTTTCACGGTTTTTACTTGAGATACAGACCGGTTTATGGTATATTGAATCTGTATACGTATCATAACGGCAGGGGGTATCAGAATGGATCAGCTGCAGCAGGCGCGGGAGACCATTGACGAGATCGACGCTCAGATGGCCGCGCTGTTTGAACGGCGGATGGAGGCCGTGGGTCAGGTGGCGCAGTACAAGGCGGCCACCGGCAAACCGGTGTTTGACGCGGCCCGGGAGGACGTGGTCCTGGCCAAGAACACCGCCCGTCTGCACAACGAGGAACTGCGCCCGTATTACCGCCATGTCCTGCAGGAGATGATGGCGGTGTCCCGGGCTTACCAGCACAAGCTGCTGGGGCGGGATGTGGCCGCTTATCAGGGGGTGCAGGGGGCTTGGAGCCACATTGCCCTCACCCGGCTGTTCCCCTTTGCCCGGGCCAGAGCCTTTGACACCTGGGCCGAGGTATTTGATGCCGTGGCGGCAGGGGATGCCAGCTTCGGCGTGCTGCCCTTTGAAAATTCCAACGCGGGGGATGTTTCCACCGTGCTGGATCTGCTGTATGCCCACCCGGAATTGAGCGTGGCCCGCATGTGTGACCTGCCCATCCGGCAGGACCTGCTGGCGCTGCCCGGGGCACAGCTTTCGGACATCCGCACCGTCATCAGTCACCAGCAGGCCCTGGCCCAGAGCAGCGTGTATATCAAGAGTCACGGTCTGGCCACCCGGGTGTGGGGCAACACCGCCGAGGCGGCCCGCTATGTGGCCGAAACGGGGGACAAGTCCCTGGCGGCCATTGCGTCGGCCCAGACGGCGGAACTCTACGGTCTGCAGATCCTGGCCGAGGGCGTCAACGAGGACGGGGACAACACCACCCGGTTCATCGTCATCACCCGCACCGACGCCGCCGCGCCGGTGCCCCCGGCTCCCGGCCGCCGTATGGCCATGCTCTTTACCGTGGACCACAAACCGGGCAAACTGGCGGATGTGATCCGCCTCATCGGGGAACAGGGCTTCAACATGGAAAACATCAAGAGCCGCCCGCTGCCCCATGTCTCCTTTGAATATTACTTTTACGTGCAGCTGGTCTGCCCCGACACCGACGCCCCCGCCACCTGCGAGGCGCTGGTGCAGGCCATGCAGAAGGTCTGCCGTACCGTGCGGGTGCTGGGGGTATTTGCCACCGGTCCGGCCGATGAAATGCAGTAACCAAGGTCACTATATAAAACAGGAGGGTCCCTTATGAAAATGACGATGAATCTCGGTACCCGCAGCTATGACATCATCCTCAAGCGCGGCTGCCTTTCGAACCTCCATCAGTTTACCGACCTGACACACCGCCGGGTCTTTGTGCTCACCGATTCCGGTGTGCCCGCCCAGTATGCCCGGACCGTGGCGGACCAGTGCGAAAACGGCACCGTCTACACCATCCCCCAGGGCGAAGGCAGCAAATGCCTGAAGGTCTACGGCCAGGTACTCACCGCCATGCTGGAATTCGGCATGGACCGCAAAGACCTGCTGGTGGCCGTGGGCGGCGGCGTGGTGGGAGACCTGGGCGGTTTCTGCGCTGCCAGCTATATGCGGGGCATCGACTTTGTCAACTGTCCCACCACCACCCTGTCCCAGATCGACTCCTCCATCGGCGGCAAGACGGCCATTGACCTGGGCAGTGCCAAGAACATCGTGGGCGCCTTCTGGCAGCCTCAGGTGGTGCTGGTGGACCCCGACACCCTGACCACCCTGCCCCGCCGCCAGTATATCAACGGTCTGGCCGAGGCGGTCAAGGCCGGCCTCATTGCCGACCCGGAACTCTTTGATGTGTTTGAGCACGGGGATGTGGACAAGGACATCGAAACCATCATCTACCGCAGCCTGCTGGTGAAAAAGAAGATCGTGGAGCAGGATGAACGGGAATCCAGTGCCCGCAAGGCACTGAATTTCGGCCACACCATCGGCCACGGCATCGAGGCCGTCAAGGGGGTGCGGGGACGCCGCACCAACGGTCTGTATCATGGGGAATGCGTGGCTCTGGGCATGCTGCCCATGATCGAGGACCGGTCCCTGCAGAAGCGGACCCGGGCGGTGCTGCGCAAACTGGGCCTGCCGGTGCGCACCGGTGTGGACAAGCACAAGGTGCTGGAATATATGCGCCATGACAAAAAGAGCGGCGGCAAGAGCATCACGGTCATCCGGGTGCCGGGGCTGGGCTGCTGGCGGGCGGATACCCTGCCCATGACCCAGCTGCCCGCCCTGCTGGGCCTGGAAGAGGAATAAGGGGGCTGACCACCGATGAAAAATACTTTTGGCAGTGCGGTGTCCCTGACCATCTTCGGCGAAAGCCACGGTCCGGCCATCGGTGCCGTGCTGGACGGTCTGGCCGCCGGACTGCCGGTGGATACCGATTTCATCAACATCCGCATGGACCGCCGTCGGGCCCGGGGCGACGGGCTTTCCACCGCCCGCACCGAGCCGGATGAGGTGGAATTCCTTTCCGGCGTGCTGGACGGGCACACCACAGGCACCCCCCTGACCCTGATGGTGCGCAACACCAACACCCGCAGCCAGGACTATGCCAAAACCGCGGCGCTGCTGCGCCCCGGTCACGCGGATTACACCGCCTTCGCCAAGTATGAAGGGTATCAGGACGCCCGGGGCGGGGGACATTTCTCCGGCCGGATCACCGCCGCCGCCGTGGCGGCCGGGGCCGTCTGTGAGCAGGTCCTGCAAGGTCTGGGCATCCGGGTGTACACCCACATCGCCGCCTGCGGCGGTGTGCAGGACGCGCCCCTGTCCAGCGCCGCCGGACTGGTCATGCCCGAGCCGGAACCGGGGCATTTCGCCCTGCTGGACCCGGACAAGGAAGCCCCCATGCAGGCGGCCATCCGGGCTGCCGGGTCGGAGGGAGACAGCGTGGGCGGTATTCTGGAAACGGTGGTCACCGGGCTGCCGGCCGGGGTGGGAGAACCCTGGTTCGACAGTGTGGAGAGCACCCTGGCGCACCTGATGTTTGCGGTACCCGCCGTCAAAGGCATTGAGTTCGGCGCCGGGTTCGGCTTTGCGGAACTGCGGGGCAGTCAGGCCAACGACGCCTTCCGTATGCGGGAAGGGCAGATCTGGACCGCCACCAACCATAACGGCGGCATCAACGGGGGCATCACCAACGGCATGCCCATCGTGCTGCGTACGGTGGTCAAGCCCACCCCCAGCATCTACCGCCCCCAGGATACGGTGGACTATCCCGCCAGACAGGACGCCGAGATCCAGATCAAAGGCCGGCATGATCCCTGTATCGTGCCCCGGGCGGCGGTGGTGCAGAACAGCCTGACGGCTTTCGGTATTCTGGACCTTATCAGCATCCGTTACGGCACGCTGGCGCAAAAGCACGGCCTGCCCCGGTTATAAACGGCAAGGGAAAGGGGAGAATCGGAACATGGAATATGGTTTGATCGGTGCCAAGCTGGGACACAGCTATTCCCGGCAGATCCACCAGCGGGCGGGCGGCTACGCCTATGAGCTGCGTGCCCTGCCCACCGAGGCCGACGCCCGTGCCTTTCTGCAGGCCCGGGCCTTCAAGGCCATCAACGTGACCATTCCGTACAAGAAGCTGGTCATGGAATACTGCGATGTCATCGACCCGGCGGCCAAGGCCATCGGTGCGGTAAACACCGTGGTGCAGCGGGACGGCCGTCTCTACGGCTACAACACCGACTACGCCGGCTTTGCATGGCTGGCCCGCCGCCACGGCGTGGACTTTGCGGGGCGCACCGTGCTGGTGCTGGGCACCGGCGGCACCTGCGCCACCGTCAGCGCCGTCTGCCGGGACGCCGGCGCCAAAGCGGTGCTGCCGGTCAGCCGGCGGGGCGGCAAGAACGTCCTGACCTACGATCAGGCAGCCCAGTGCAAGGAAGCGGAGATCGTGGTCAACACCAGTCCGGCGGGGATGTTCCCCCATGTGGGGGAATGCCTGCTGGACCTGAGCGCGCTGCCCAACCTGAAGGCGGTGCTGGATGTGGTGTACAATCCCTTCCGCACCGAGCTGCTGCTGCGGGCGGAGGACCGGGGCATCCCGGCTTACTGCGGCTTTGAGATGCTGGTGGCCCAGGCGGCCTACGCCTCCGAACTGTTCACCGGCACCACCATGGATAAAGATACCTTCATCCGCACCACCAGCCGGGACCTGAAGCGGGAACTGAGCAACGTTTCCCTCATCGGCATGCCCGGGTGCGGCAAGAGCACGGTGGGCGAAGGGCTGGCCAAAGCCCTGAACAAGACCTACGTGGATCTGGACGAATGGATCGAACAGCACGCCGGCATGCCCATCCCCGACATCTTTGCCCGGGAAGGGGAGGCCGCCTTCCGCCGGTATGAGGCGGATGCCCTGTCCGAAGTGTCCAAGCAGAGCGGTCAGGTCATCGCCTGCGGCGGCGGTGTGGTCAAAACCCCCGGCAACACCCGCCTGCTGCGCCAGAATGGCCCCGTGCTGTGGGTGCGCCGTCCGGTGGAGTTCCTGGCCATGGGCGGACGCCCCCTTTCCACCGGCCGGGAAGCCCTGCGCCGGATGGAAGCGGAGCGGGAACCCGCCTACCGCAGCGCCGCCGACGGGGTGGTGGACAACACCTCCACCCTGGCCAACGCGGTGAACGCTGCCCGCGCCGCCTTTGAAAAGACCTTTGATTATACCCGCTGACGCCGTACCGTCACAAACCAAAACCATAGAGAGAGGGACATGTAACCATGATTATTTCTACCAAAAAAGGCACTCCGCAGGTCGAACTGGACCGCATCATTGACAGCTTCGAAAAACAGGGCCTTTCGGTCACGCTGATCCGCGGCACCGACTACAACGTGTTCGGTCTGGTGGGCGATACCACCAAGATCGCCGAAAAGGACGTCCTGGCCAACCCCTGGGTGGAAAACGTCACCCGTGTGTCCGCCCCCTACAAGCGGGCCAACCGCCTGTTCCACCCCGATGACACCGTCATTGATGTGAACGGCATCAAGATCGGCGGCAACTCTCCGGTGGTGGTCATGGCCGGTCCCTGCAGCGTGGAAGGGGAGGACCACATCATCAAGATGGCCAAGCTGGTCAAGGAAGGCGGCGCCAACTTCCTGCGCGGCGGCGCCTACAAGCCCCGCACCAGCCCCTACTCCTTCCAGGGCCTGGGCACCGAGGGCATCATGGACATGGTCAAGGCCCGGGAAGTCACCGGCCTGCCCATTGTCAGCGAGCTGATGGACGAGACCCACATCGACGAGTTCGAGGAATACGTGGACATCGTGCAGATCGGCGCCCGCAACATGCAGAACTTCCAGCTGCTCAAGGCGGTGGGCAAGATGAGCAAGCCCATCCTGCTCAAGCGCGGCTTTGCCAACACCATCGAGGAATGGATCATGTCCGCCGAGTACATCATGGCCGGCGGCAATGAGAAGGTCATCATGTGTGAGCGGGGCATCCGTTCCTTCGAAAAGTACACCCGCAACACCCTGGACCTGTCCGCCGTACCGGTCATCAAGGAAAAGACCCATCTGCCGGTCATCGTGGACCCCAGCCATGCCACCGGCGACTACAAGTACGTGGAAAGCATGGCCCTGGCGGCGGTGGCCGCCGGTGCTGACGGTCTGGAGATCGAGGTGCACGACAATCCCCAGTGCGCCTGGAGCGACGGCGCCCAGTGCCTGAAACCGGACAAGTTCGCGGATACGGTGGCCAAGTGCCGCAAGGTGGCCGCTGCCATCGGCCGCGCCATGTAAGGGCCAATTTCTTCCAAAAAGGTGGTGTCAGTTTGGACGCAATCCTGCATGCCAGCCGTCTGGGCGGCACGGCCTGTGTTCCGCCCAGCAAGAGCGCGGCACACCGGGCGGTGCTGTGCGCGGCGTTGGCCGGCGGTACCAGCCGCATCGAAAACATTGAATATTCCGACGACATCCGTGCCACCCTGGGGGCGGTGTGTCAGCTGGGCGCCCAGGTTCAGCAGGAAAAGCATGCCGTGGTCATCAAGGGGCTGGGCTCGGACGGATTTCCCACCGTCACCCGCCCGGTTTTCTGCAATGAGAGCGGCAGCACTCTGCGGTTCCTGATCCCGGTGTTCAGCCTCACCGCCCAGAAGATCCGCTTCACCGGGGCGGGGCGGCTCATGGACCGTCCCCAGGAAGTCTACCGGATGCTTTTCAACCGGCAGGGCCTGCGGTTTGAGCAGTCCAGCGAGGGCATCACCGTCTTCGGGCGGCTGCGTCCCGGCGGGCTCACCCTGCCCGGGGATGTATCCAGCCAGTTCATCAGCGGGCTGCTCTTTGCGGCGCCGCTGCTGGAATCCGAGACCACCATCGAGGTCCTGCCCCCCTACGAGAGCCGCAGCTATGTGGACCTGACCATCGCCGCCATGCAGCGGTTCGGGGTCAAGGTGACCCAGCGGGCCAAGAAAAACGGCGGTGTCATCTACCGCATCCCCGCGCCCCAGCGCTACCTGCCCTGTGATATGGCGGTGGAAGGGGACTACAGTCAGGCGGCCTTTCTGGCCGTGCTGGGGGTGCTGCTGGGCGGCATCTCGGTGTCCGGGCTGGACCCCGCCAGCCGCCAGGGGGACCGGGTCATCCTGGATATCCTCAAGGGCTGCGGCGGCAAGATCGCCAACGTCAACGGCGCCCTGCGGTTTTCCCGCAGCCTGATGAAGGCGGGGGACATCGACCTGGCCGACTGCCCCGACCTGGGCCCGGTGCTCATTTCTCTGGGCTGCCTGTGCGGCGGCACCACCACCATCCGCAATGCCGGACGCCTGCGCATCAAGGAATCCGACCGCATCGCTTCCATGCAGCAGGAGCTGGCCAAGATGGGCGGGCGGGTGCAGGTGGACGGGGATACCCTGACCATGACCGGCGGGGCGCTGCACGCCCCCGCAGAACCCCTGTCCGGCCACAACGACCACCGCATCGTCATGGCATTGACGGTGGCCGCCCTGGCCGCCGGGGTACCGGCCACCATCCGGGGGGCCGAGGCCGTGCGCAAGAGCTGGCCGGATTTCTTCACGGTGATGCGCTCTCTGGGCGCCAACATCGACCTGGTGGAAAGTGAGTGATGTTCTGATGGATCACAGCCATACCTATCTCATCGTCGGTCTGGGGCTGTTGGGCGGCAAATACGCCCAGGTGCTCTCCGGCAAGGGATACCGGGTCACCGGCATCGACAAGGACCCTGCCGCCGTGGCCTGGGCCCTGGAAAAGGAATATATCTGCGCCGGGGCAGACCAGGATTTTGAAGACCTGGTCACCGGGGCAGACCGGGTCATCTTCGGGCTGTACCCCACCGCCTTTCTGGACTGGGTGCGGCAGTACGGACATCTTCTGCGCCCCGGTACCCTGGTCACCGACGTGTCCGGCGTCAAGCGCGGGGTGGTGGGCCCGGTGCAGGCCATGATGCCCCAAGGGGTGGAGTTCATCGCCAGCCATCCCATGGCCGGACGGGAGACCAGCGGCATCACCCACAGCGCCGAAGTGGATTTCGCCCCCGCCAACTTCATCATCACCCCCACCGACAAGAACACCCCGGAAGCCATCCAGTGGTGTACCGAGCTGGCCGGGGTGCTGGGCTTTGCCCGCATCACCACTCTGACCCCCGCCGAGCACGACCGGATGATCGGTTATGTGAGCCAGCTGTGCCATGCCATCGCCGTCTGCCTGATGTGCGCCTCGGACAACAGCGAGCTGGCCTGCTACACCGGCGATTCCTTCCGGGATCTGACCCGGATCGCGCGCATCAACGATAAAATGTGGGCGGAATTGTTTTTGTGGAACAAGGATAACCTGATCGGTGAGATCGACATGTTCTCGGCGGCGCTGGACCGTCTGCGTGACCGTCTGGCGGCCGGGGACCGGGAAGGCCTGGAAGAGATGTTCCGCCTTTCCACCAAACGCCGTGAAGCCTTCGATCGAAAATAAAGCGAGGAGGAGACCGCTATGCCCCGCAAAGAAGGACAAAAACTCAAACTGCTGACCCTGCTGGAGATCCTCTCTCGGGAGACCGACGAACAGCATCCCCTGAGCGTACCGCATCTGGTGGAACTGCTGCGGGAACGGGGGGTGGATGCCGAGCGCAAGAGTGTGTATGACGACATCCAGACCATTAATTCCATGCCCGGTGCTCCTTTTGAGATCGTGCAGCAGCGTGGCCGCGGCGGCGGTTATTATATGACCGACAGCCCCTTCGAGTTCGCCGAACTCAAGCTGCTGGTGGATGCGGTGTATGCCAGCAAGTTCATCACCGCCCGCAAGAGCCGTACCCTCATCGACAAGCTGGGCAAGTTCACCTCCCGCTACCGGCAGGCGGAACTGGACCGCACCGTGCTGGTTTCCGGCCGGGTGAAAAGCCAGGACGAAAAGATCCTGTACAGCGTGGACGCGCTGCACACCGCCATCACCACCGGGGTGCAGGTACAGTTCAAATACTGTGACTGGGATCTGCAGAAGCAGATGGTCCCCCGCCACAACGGACAGCTGTACAAGGTTAGTCCCTGGGCCCTGGTATGGGAGAACGGGAACTATTACCTCATCGCCTACACCGAAGGACATCTGCGCCATTACCGGGTGGACAAGATGCAGAAGGTGGAGCCTCTGCCCGAAGTTCCACGGGAAGGCGCCGAGGAGTACGCCGATTTTGATGTGAACAGCTATACCCAGCAGATGTTCGGCATGTTCAACGGACCCCTGAAAAAGGTCACCCTGAAATGCGAAAACCGTTTTGCCGGGGCGATGATCGACCGTTTCGGCACCGGCCCCACTCTGGTGCCCTGCACCGGCGGCGAGCATTTTACCCTGACGGTGAACGTTCAGATCAGTCCGCAGTTTTTCGGCTGGGTGGCCGGGTTCGGCAAAGGGGTGGAGATCCTGACCCCGCCGGAGGTGCGTGCCGAGATGCGCAAGACCCTGGATACCCTGCAGACCATCTACCGCTGAACCGGGAAGGGAGAGCCTGAATCTTGAAACAAACCCTCAAACGCGTTCTTCCCTGGGTGCTGCTTCTGGCGGTTCTGGCAGGGCTGGCGGCCGTGCACGGCCTGGATGCCAACTTTGACGCCAGTTACGAGATCATGAACGGCGATTTCCAGAACTACAATCCGGTGCGGCATCTGCTGGCCGGACAGGCACCTTATCAGGATTTTGCGGTGTACCTGGGGGCAGGGGAGCTGTACAGCGTGGGCGGTCTTTTGCTGGTGCTGGGCAACAGCTTTGGCCGCAGCGTCTTTGCCACCAACTTCTGTACCTGGTTTTACTTTGAGCTGCTGGTCCTGGCCGCCTGTGCGGCGGTGCTGGGCCGGGGCCGTCGGGCTCTGTTTGCCTGTCCGGCCCTCAGCGCCTGGTTTTTGCTTATTGCCCATGATGTGCCGGTGCCGCTTCAGGCCCAGCTGCGCCCGCTGATCGAGTACGCAGCCAGAAATGGCAACAGTGCCCGCATGATGCGGGGCGCCGCCCTGCCGCTGGCAGTCCTGCTCATCCTGCTGGGGCTGCGTGTCTGGGCACGCCGGGACCGCACCGCCCAGCGGGGCAAAGCCGTCGCTCCCTGGGTTCTGGTGCCTGCCGTGGCGGGATTCCTGGTGCCATGGAGCAATGATATGGGCGCTGCCATGTACATTTCTGTGGCGCTGGGCTACGGACTGTTCCTGCTGCGTCAGTACGGTACAGCCTGGAAGCGGGTTCTCCTGCGGGTGGGACAGTATATCCTCATCAGCTGTGTGGGGCTGGGGGTGTCGGTGCTGCTCATCAGCTTCGGCCATCCCATCGCATGGCTGCAGCAGACCCGGGGGGTCAGCGCCTTCCAGGGCTGGTATTACGGCACTTCCGCTGACGGAAAACTCTGCTATCTCACCGATTACATCCCCCAGCCCGCGGGTGCCCTCTGCCTGGTGCTGGCGGTGCTGTTTGCGGTGGGCATCTTCCGCTGCCGCCGCAATCGCTCGGCGGCGCTGGCGGCAGCCGGGTTTGCCCTGTGCCTGGGCATGCCTTTGTGGAATCTTCTCTACTGCATCCTTTCTGGTTCCCGGGAAGGCGGCCCCACCGGCGGCGCCCAGGCCCTGCTGGCCATCCTGCTGCCGCTGTTTGTGCTGCGTGCCGTGCTGGAACTGGCCGGACGCCTGCTGCAGGGGCATACAAAGCCGGCCCGCCTTCTGGGATATGCCGCGGCCGCGGCGTGCACTGTGTTTGCCTGCGCCGTGCTGGCCGTGGGCATGACCGGCCAGGTGCAAAGCCGCCTGGGCGGCCACGGGAACCTGACCTATGTGCCGGAGCTGGGGGGCTGGTTCGGGGACCAGGCGGACAAGCTGGCCACCGAGAAGGCCATGAACGAGGGAAAGACCCTCTTCGGGACCTATTCCAGCGCCCTGGAAGCAATGACCGGCCAGCTGCAACCCACCGGGGTGGATTACATCATCCACGCCATGGGGGACCGGCAGCGGCTGGCCTACCTGACCGCCTTCCAGACCGGCACCTTTGACCGGGTGGTCACCCCCAGTGCCAAGGTGGCCCTGTCCGAACGCTGGAGCCGCAACGCCAACTGGTGGTTCTACCGGGAACTGTACCGCTGGTGGAGCCCGGTGGCCAACACCTATAACAGCGGCGGCATGCACCTGTTCTGGGAACGCACCGGCGTCTGCAATGATCTGGCCCAGCCCTGCACGGTGGACCTGGCCCAGGACGGCAAGACGGTGACCCTCACGGTCACGACGGATGACCCCACCTTCTGCGGGGTGGCGGACGTGGCCCTGGATTACACCTTCTCGGTGGACAGCGGCTACACGCTGCGGGGCGGGCTGCACAGCTTCCTGTTTTGCACCGCCGTCACCGAAAACGAGCTCTGTGTGGCCGCGGAGCGGGACCCGGATCAGGGCAACTTCTTCCTGCCCACCGACCGCTCCGTCTACAATGTGCCGGTGACCATCTCCGACGGTGTGGGCTCCATCACCCTGGAGGCTCTGCCCCAGGATGCGGCCCATGTCACCGTCAACGCGGCCACGGTGGAAGCCACTTACTTTGACTGGGAATACTTCTTTGAATGACCCCCGCTGCCTGCGGGGCCGCCTTGCAACCTGGGCGGGAGTATGCTATTCTATATAAATGCCCATTTCTTACGCAGTTCCGAATTTGTTGTGAAAGGAGGCCGGCGGTATGCTGGAAAAGAACAAACGCATCCGTGCCTGGTTCAGCAGCGGACTGGACGCGGTGCTCCTGTTCGTGGCGTATCTTCTGGCCAACCATCTGCGGTTCAATTATCTGCGCTTTTTCCAGCCCGGCGGCGCCGGCCCTGCCCTGGACATCGCCCAGGAAACGGTTTTTGCCGGTGGGGTCTATGCCGTGGTGGCGGTGGCCGTATTCTGGCTGTGCGGGTTGTATGATGCTTCCCGCCTGCGGGGATTCTGGCGGCGCTGCCGGCTGATCCTGCTGGTCAACGCGGTGTGCATCCTGGGCTTTGAAGCCCTGCTTTACCAGTTCCGGGTGGTCAACTTCTCCCGTCTGGTGGTCATTCTGTTCTATGTGTTCGGCACCGGCCTGCTGATCTTCAAGCGGATGCTGCGCCGCTGGTATGACCGCTGGCGCCATCGCCGGGGCATGGACTTCCATCACGTTCTGCTGGTGGGCGGCGGCAAGGCGGCTGCCCAGTACCTGCAGGCGCTGGAACAGAATCCGTATTACGGGTACTATGTGGACGGGTATCTGGCCGACAACCCCAACAAGGCCCTGAAGGCCGAGTACCGGGGCCCGTACACCCAGCTGGACGAAGTGCTCAGTGACCCCGGCATCGAAGAGGTGGTCATTGCGCTGGATGCGGACGAGATGCAGATGATCCCCCATGCGCTGGCTGCCTGCGACAAGCAGGGGCTGCGCATCACCATGCTTCCTTTCTATAACGATTATATGCCCGCCCGTCCCACCATCGACGTGCTGGGCAGCTGCAAGCTCATCAATGTGCGGCAGACGCCTTTTGACAACATCCTCAATGCTTTTGCCAAACGGCTGTTTGATATTCTGGGCAGCCTGTTCCTCATTGTGCTCACCAGTCCGGTCATGCTGGCGGTGGCCATCGGGGTCAAGCTGTCCAGCCCCGGTCCGGTCATCTTCTGCCAGAAGCGGGTGGGACTGAACAAAAAGGAATTCATGATGTACAAGTTCCGGTCCATGCGTGTGAACACGGACGAAAAGACCGGCTGGAGCACCAATTCCGACCCCCGCAAGACCCGTTTCGGCAGTTTTATCCGCAAATTCAGTCTGGATGAGCTTCCCCAGTTCTTCAACGTCCTCAAAGGCGATATGAGTCTGGTGGGGCCCCGGCCGGAAGTGCCCTTCCATGTGGAGCACTTCAAGGAGGAGATCCCCCGCTATCTGGTGCGCCAGCAGGTGCGCCCCGGTGTGACCGGCTGGGCCCAGGTCAACGGCCTGCGGGGCGACACCGACATCGCCGAGCGCATCCGGTACGATATCTGGTACATCGAAAACTGGACCCTGGCCCTGGATATCAAGATCATCTTCCGCACTGCGTTCGGCGGCAAGATGATCAATGATGAAAAACTCGTCTGAACTGCCCGTTTCGCCCCATCCCATAAGGAGGCAGCTAATGCAAAACAACAAGCTCAAGGTCGCCATTGTGCATGACTGGCTGGTATCCTATGCGGGCGCCGACCGCGTGGTGGACTGCATGCACCACGTGTTTCCCGACGCCCCCATCTACACCCTTGTCTATGACGAGAAGAAGATGCCCGCCTGGTTCCGGGATTACGACATCCGCACCACCTGGGTGCAGAAGATCCCCTTTGCCACCAGACTGTATAAAAAGCTGCTGCCTTTGATGCCCGGTGCCTTTGAGGCACTGGACCTTTCGGAATACGACCTGGTGCTGTCCTCCTCTTCCTCCTGCAGCAAGGGGGTCATCACCCGGCCGGACGCGGTGCATATCTGTTACTGCCACACGCCCATCCGGTATGTGTGGGACTTTTATTATACCTACCGGGCCAACGCCAACCCGCTGGTGCGGGCGGTCATGCCCGGACAGATGCACAAACTACGGCAGTGGGACAAGTGTGCCGCCGACCGGGTGGATTATTTCATCGCCAATTCCCGGTATATTGCCCAGCGCATCAAAAAGTATTATCGCCGGGACAGTGATGTGATTTATCCCTGTGTACACATCAACCAGAGCCCCTTTGTGGCAAAGGAAGACTTTTACCTGGTGGTGGGTCGCTTTACCTGGTACAAGCGGATGGACCTGGCCGTGGCGGCCTGCACCAAACTGGGCCGGCGCCTGGTGGTTATCGGCACCGGCGACGAAGAATCCCGGCTGAAAGCCATGGCCGGACCCACGGTGGAGTTCAAAGGCGGCGGACTTTCGGATGAAGAAGTCCGCGGCTATTACCTGCGTGCCAAGGCGTTCCTTTTCCCCGGGGAAGAGGATTTCGGCATCACGCCGGTAGAAGCCCAGAGCGCCGGAACGCCGGTCCTGGCGTACGGCCGGGGCGGCGCCTGCGAGACGGTGGAAGACGGCCGCACCGGGCTGCTTTTCCATGCCCAGACGGTGGACAGTCTGGCCGAATGCATTGAAAAATTCGAGGCCGAAGGGGTGGCCTGCACCAAAGAGGAGATCCGCGCCCACAGTCTGCAGTTCAGTGAGGAACGCTTTGAGTCCCAGCTGCGCGACTATTGTGCGCGCCGTGTTGCGGATTGGCGCCGTGAACTGCATGACTGTGCCCATCTGCCGAAGGAGGAAACAATTTGAGACCCATCGTGATCAACGGCACGGTGCTGTGTGATCCCATCACCGGCATTCCGCGCTATGTCTATGAGGTCGTGACCCGGTTGGATGAGCTTCTCACCGGCACGGGCCTGGACGTGCGGCTGTGCTACCGGGATGACGGCCGTCCCTTGCATCTGCCGCCGCTGAAAAACATTCAGGTCGTGCCGCTCAAGGCCATCAAATACAGCTACAATCTGTTTGTGCTGCCCCGGTATGTGCGCAAGCATGATGCTTTCTATCTGGGTCTGGCCAGTGATATGCTCATGGGCCGTCCCAGTGCCGTGGTGCTGCACGATATCCGGCCCCTGGTCATGAATACCGACCGGGCCTTTTTCCGGTTCAAGTTCTGGGTGCACTGCCTGAGCATCCGGGCCTTTGCCCAGCGGGTGTATACGGTGAGCGATGACCAGCGTCAGCTCATTTCCCGGCGGCTGCACATTCCCACCGCCCGCATCGGCCTGACCTACAATGGCTGGGAACACCTGCAGCCGGTTGAGCCGGACGAAGGGGTGTTCGACAAGCTGCCCGGTGTGCACAAGGGAGAATACTTCTATGCCCTGGGCAGTCTGGCCGGACACAAGAACTATAAGTGGATCCGGGAAGTGGCCGCCCGCAATCCGGACAAGGTGTTTGTGGTGGCCGGCGGCAAGGACCTGGCCGCTTTCGGGGATGACGAGCAGGCGGTGAGCGCCGGCAACCTGCATTATCCCGGCTATGTCACGGACGGGGAGAACAAGGCCCTGATGCAGAACTGCCGTGCTTTCCTGCATCCGGCGCTGTTTGAAGGGTTCGGCATCCCGCCGCTGGAAGCCCTCAGCCTGGGGGCCCAGGTAGCGGTGTCCAACGCCTCCTGCCTGCCGGAACTCTACGGCAACACGGTGCGCTATTTTGACCCCATGGATTACGATGTGGACCTGGACGAGCTCATGTCCCGCCCGGTGGAGTCTCCCCAGAAGATCCTGCAGAAATACAGTTGGCCGGTGACGGCGGCGTTCTGGCTGGATGAGATCCGCCGTTTTGCGGCCCAGTGAGAGAGGGGAGAAGGATATGGACCGGATCGCAGTGCTGATCCCCTGTTACAATGAGGAAAAGACCGTGGCCAAGGTGGTGTCCGACTATCGTGCCGTCCTGCCGGAAGCTGCCATTTATGTCTATGACAACAACTCCACCGACCGCACTGCCGAACTGGCCGCTGCGGCCGGGGCGGTGGTCCGCCACGAATACCAGCAGGGCAAGGGCAACGTGCTGCGCCGGATGTTCCGGGAGATCGATGCCGACTGCTATCTGCTGGTGGACGGAGACGATACTTACCCCGCATCCGCCGCGCCGGAACTGGTGCGGCCCGTTCTGGAGCGAGGAGCGGATATGGTGGTGGGGGACCGCCTTTCCAGCACCTATTTTACCGAGAACAAGCGCCCCTTCCACAACTTTGGCAACAGCCTGGTACGGTTTTCCATCAACCGGCTGTTCGGCAGTCAGATCCAGGATATCATGACCGGATACCGGGCGTTCAGCTTTCAGTTTGTCAAGACCTACCCGGTTTTGTCCCGCGGTTTCGAGATCGAGACCGAAATGTCCATCCACGCGGTGGAGCGGCGCATGCAGATCGAAAACGTGGTCATCGAGTACCGGGACCGTCCCCAGGGCAGCGTGTCCAAGCTGAACACCTACAGCGACGGTGCCAAGGTGCTGCGCACCATTGCGCGGCTGTACAAAAACTATCGGCCTTTCGCCTTTTTCACCATTCTGGCTCTGCTGCTGGCCCTGGTCAGCACCGGGTTCATGGTGCCGGTGGTGGCGGAATATTTCCGCACGGGTCTGGTGCCCCGTTTTCCCACCCTGATCGTATGTGCCTGCGGCATGGTCGCGGCGCTTCTGTTGTTTATTTCGGGCGTGATCCTGTCCAGCCTGCTGGCCCAGGATGCCCGTGATTTTGAGTTCAAGCTGCAGCAGGCCGAACGCTGGAAGCGGGAGGCCGATGCGCTGCAGGGTTCCAGTCAGAAGGAGGTCGTTTCTGATGGCAAAACAGTATGATTATCTGATCGTTGGTGCCGGTCTGTTCGGCGCGGTGTTTGCCCATGAGGCCACCAAGGCCGGCCGTACCTGCCTTGTGATCGACAAGCGGGATCACATTGCCGGCAACATCTACACCGAAACCATCGAGGGCATCAACGTTCACAAGTACGGCGCCCACATCTTCCATACCAACAACAAGAAGGTCTGGGATTATGTGAACAACTTTGCGGTGTTCAACCGCTACACCAATTCTCCGGTGGCCAACTACAAGGGCGAACTGTACAACATGCCCTTCAACATGAACACCTTCAACAAGATGTGGGGGGTCATCACGCCGGCCGAAGCCGCCGCCAAGATCGCCGAACAGCGGGCCGCCCACTTCACCGCCGAGCCCAAGAACCTGGAAGAGCAGGCCATCAACCTGGTGGGCACCGATATCTATGAGAAGCTCATCAAGGGGTATACCGAAAAGCAGTGGGGCCGTCCCTGCGACCAGCTGCCCGCCTTCATCATCAAGCGGCTGCCGGTGCGCCTGACCTTTGACAACAACTATTTCAACGCGCTGTACCAGGGTATTCCCAACGGCGGCTACACCGCCATGGTGGAAAAGATGCTCCATGGCATCGAGGTCCGTCTGGGAGTCAACTATCTGAAAGACAAGGCGGAGCTGGATGCCCTGGCCGGCCGGGTGATCTACACCGGCCCCATTGATGCCTACTTCGACTATGAGCTGGGCGCACTGCAGTACCGCAGCGTGCGCTTTGAGACCGAAGTCCTCAACTGCCCCAACTACCAGGGCAACGCGGTCATCAACTACACCGACGCCGAGACCCCCTACACCCGCATCATCGAGCACAAGCACTTTGAGTTCGGTTCCACCGAGCCAGGTACCAAGACGGTGATCAGCCGGGAGTACTCCGCCGAATGGAAGCCCGGGGATGAGCCCTATTACCCGGTCAACGATGAGCAGAACAATGCCCTGTATGCCCGCTACAAGGCCATGGCCGACGCCGAACCCCATGTGGTCTTCGGCGGCCGTCTGGGCGAGTATCGCTATTACGATATGGACAAGGTCATCGAAAGTGCCCTGGATTGTGTCCGCGTGCAGCTGGACAAGATCAATCAGTACGGCATCTGATTTTTTTCAAAAATTTTCACAAATCAGGCGGCAGCCCCGTCGGCATGGGGCTGCCGCCTGATTTTCCAGACAGGGGTCTGCGATAAATATTTGATTTTTGTGCCGTATTACGGTACAATAAAACATGTATGAGTGTGCGCAGGGGTGCCCGCGCGGGAAAGTGTATCAAGGATAAAGGAATTTGGAACTATGCAAACAAAACTGAGCGTGTCGGTCCTGTCGGCCGACCTGGCCAATCTGGCCGCGCAGAGCCGTGCCGCCCTGGATGCCGGCGCGGATATGCTGCACATCGACGTGATGGACGGCCACTTCGTCCCCAACATCAGCTATGGTGCCCCGGTACTCAGCTGCCTGCACAAGGCCCTGCCGGATGCCTTCTACGACGTGCACCTGATGATCGAGGACCCGGCCTTCTACGCCAAGGATTTCGCCGCGGCGGGGGCAGACCTCATCACCGTTCACCTGGAAGCCGAAGGGGTGCGCAAGGACCCCCGGGCTGTGCTGCGCACCATCCGGGAACTGGGCTGCCGCACCGGCC
Source organism: Subdoligranulum sp. DSM 23681 (assembly GCF_057005535.1). Lineage (NCBI taxonomy): Bacteria > Bacillati > Bacillota > Clostridia > Eubacteriales > Oscillospiraceae > Subdoligranulum > Subdoligranulum sp. DSM 23681. The sequence goes on from NZ_CM168050.1 coordinate 2,428,697, forward strand.
TGAGCATCCGTCCCGGCACACCGGTGGAAGAACTGTTCGATTACCTGGACGAGGTGGACCTGGTGCTCATCATGAGCGTGGAGCCCGGTTTCGGCGGTCAGTCCTTCCTGCCCCAGACCCCCGAACGTCTGGCCGCCGTGCGGGCCGAACTGGACCGCCGCGGCCTGTCCGTCATGCTGCAGGTGGACGGCGGCGTCAACACCGACACCGCCCCCCTGTGCACCCGTGCGGGCGCCGATGTCCTGGTGGTGGGCAGCGCCCTGTATAAAGCACCCGATATGTCCGCCATGGCGGCGGGCATCCACGCCCTGTAAGCAACCGCCGCCCGCACGGCGGGCAGCAAAGGAGAGCTTATGCCAAACCGTAACAAGATCGAGCGGAGCGCCAACTACAACTACTATGCAGACGTGCTCTGGTGCTGTGTCCCGCTCATGGCCATGGCCTGGTTTTTCTATGGTCCGCGGCCGATTTTGCTCATGCTGGTGGGTCTGTTCACCGCCTATGTCTGCGACTGTCTGGTCACTCCGCTGCATGGCGCGGGTTACCGGCCCCATGAACCTTCCAGTGAATGCTTTGCCGCGCTGATTGTACTCATGATGCCGGCTTCGGTTTCCTATTTCATGGTCGTCGCCGCGGTCATTGTGGCGGTGCTCATCAAGGAGACCTTCGGCGGTGAAGGTCACTATCCCTTCCACCCGGCTGCGGTGGGCGTGGCAGTGGCGGCCCTTTCCTGGCCCAACCAGATGACCCGGTATCCCACCCCGGGCACGGTGCTGCCGCTGTGGGGAATCACTTCCGACACCACCCTTGCTGCCGGCATGAACACCACCCTGTCCAGCGGCGGTCTGCCTTCCGCCACCACCATGAACCTGCTCACCGGCAATGTCAGCGGCCCGCTGGGAACCGGTGCTTTCCTGGTCATTGTGGCCTGCGGCCTGTTCCTGCTCTGCCGGGGCCATCTCCAGCTGTCCACCCTGCTGCCGTACCTTATCGTGTGTGTGGCGGTGCCCTGGCTGCTGCCCAACCTGAATGACCTGCCTACGCTGAGCCTGCCCTGGGAGTTCATCCGCCAGCGCGTTTACCTGGAAAAGTATATCCTGCTCACCGGCGGCATGGCCTTCGGCGGTGTGTTCCTGATCTGTGAACCGGTCACCCAGCCCAACCGTTTTACCAGCCGGCTGATCTATGGTCTGCTTCTGGGTCTGGCAACCACCGTCTTCCGTTACAATACCGTCTATGAGACCGGTGTCTGCTTTGCACTGCTCATCGTCGGCGCCGTGCCCGAATGGCTGGACCGTGTGTCCCGCCGTGCGGAGCGCATGAAGTTCATGAAGAAGGAGGCGAAACGGCTTGCAAAACGAGCAAAACCGGAAGCCCTCTAAACCGGCGGCCCGCACCGGGCGCAGGAAGAACCAGCCGGAACATTCCCAGACCGTCATTATTCCCCAGCTTTCTCCCGAAGTGCTGGAGCGTGCCCGCCGTGCCGCTGCGGAAGGCAAGACCCCGCAGCAGATCGACGAGGAGGCTGCCGCTGCCGCGCGGCAGGCGGCCCAGGCCCAGTCCGCTGCGGAGCAGGCCGTTGAACCCAAACCCCAGCCCAAACCCCAGGCCAAAGCCCGCAAGACTCGGGCGGAAGCCGAGGCCGAACTGGCCCAGAGCATCCACGATGACCATCTGTGGCTGAACAACCCGGTCATGGTCCGCGGCCTGGGTCTGGCCCCGATTGTGGCCATGGCCAGCGACGGAGACCGCGCCCTCATGCTCTGCGTGCTGTCCATCCTGCTGCTCACCGCCACCCGTATGCTGGCGGTGGCGGTCTGCCACATCACCGGCAACCGGTTCCGCCCGGTGGTGTATGCCTACTCGGCCGCCATCCTGTATATCCCGGTGTATATCATCATGTACAATATTTTCGGCACCAACCTTTCCGTCATGGGAATCTATCTGCCCATGATGGTGGTGGAACCGGTCATTGTCAAGCGTATGGAAGCCACCGAACTGGAAACCATCGGCGAAGCCTTCCGCAAGGGCATCAACAACACCATCGGCCTGTGCATCGCCATCCTGCTGGTGGGAACCCTGCGGGAGCTGCTGGCTTACGGCACCGTCTTTGAAAAGCCGCTGCTGTCGGTGGGGCTGCTGCCCCTGGCTGCCCAGCCCGCGGGCGGGTTCCTGCTGCTGGGTCTGCTGGCCGCCGGCTGGACGGCCGTGGGCGGCGCCTATGTGCATTATAAACAGGAGGAGGTGCGTCACCTGTATGCTGACCGTAAGCAGTGATCTCACGGTGGTGCAGGGCGTGGCGCAGTTCGTCTCCTACGCGATCCTGGCCATCTTTGCCGAAAACGTCGTATTCTCCCGGGCTATGGGTGTTTCCCGCCTGATCAAACTGGTGAGCGACCCCGAAGTGCGCACCTGGCAGTACTGCACCCCGGTCATCCTGGTGCAGCTGTTCAGTGCCCCTCTGGGCTGGGCCTGCATGACCTATCTGGCGCCGCTGCTGCGCCTGTATCTGCCGGACTGGCTGCCCATCGCCTCTCTGCGTCCCATCCTCTACCTGACCTGTGCGGTCATTGCCATGGGGGTGGTGTGGGTGCTGCTGGGCATTCTGCCCGCCGTGCACCGGTCTGCCTGCCGGGAACAGCTGCCTCTGGCCACCTGTACCTGCAGTGTGCTGGGTACTCTGCTGCTTTGCTCCAACCAGAACTACAACCTGCTGCAGTGCATCGCCTTCGGTTTCGGCAGCGGGCTCGGTTATCTGTTTGCGGTGCTGGTGGTGGATGAGGGCCGCCGCCGTCTGGGCAGTAAGGATGTGCCCGCCATTTTCCGAGGTCTGCCCAGTTCCCTGATCTACATCGGCATTCTGTCCCTGGCCATCTATGGTCTGGTGGGACATGGCGTTGCGCGGTAAGCGGGCGCCCAGTCTGAATCGGAGTTGATACCAATGTCCAACTGCTTTTTGCCGGCCGATATCCTGCTGCCCGATGCCTCGGTCCCTCTGGACCCCTGGGCCAGCATTGCCGTCGACCAGTTCACCTCTCAGCCGGACTACTGGCAGCGCGCGGAAGCCTGCGCGGCCGGCAAACCCAGCACCCTGCACATTGTCCTGCCCGAAGCCTACCTGGGCACCCCCGGGGAAGGGGAACGCCTGAAGCAGATCCGCGCCGCCATGGCGGAATACCGCCGGACCGTGCTCACCCGCCAGGTCCACGGCTATGTGTATGTGGAACGCACCCAGCTGGACGGCAGCGTCCGTCAGGGGCTGGTGGGAATGGTGGACCTGGAAGCCTACAGCTATGAGCCGGGGGCAAAGACCCCCATCCGTCCCAGCGAAAACACGGTGGTGGAGCGTATCCCGCCCCGTTTGGCCATCCGCCGCGGTGCGGAGCTGGAAACACCCCATGTAATGATGCTAGCCGACGACGAAAAATGCACGCTGATCGAGCCTATCGGCAGCCGCAAAGCCGAGCTGACCTGCCTGTATGACGGGGATCTGATGCTGGGCGGCGGTCATCTGGCCGGCTGGGCCGTGGAGGACCCGGCCCTGATTGACCAGATCGACCGGGCACTCACCGCTTTGGGGGATGCCGGCGCTTTCGCCGCCCGTTGGCCGGGAGCCGCCGGTCAGCCGCCCATGGTGCTGGCGGTAGGGGACGGCAACCATTCTCTGGCCACCGCAAAAGCATACTGGGAGGAACTGAAACCCACTCTGACCCCCGAGGAACAGGCTGTTCACCCCGCCCGCTACTGTCTGGCGGAGGTGTGCAATGTGCATTCCCCGGCCATCGAGATCGAGCCCATCCATCGGGTGGTTTTCGGTATGGGGGTGCAGGCGGTGTGTGAAGCCTTTGATGCCTGGACCGAGCAGCACAAGGCCCGCGGCCGTATGCCGGTGCAGACCTTCACCATCTTCGGACCGACCATGGCCCGCCGTTATACCCTCGACGATGCACCCTGCCCGCTGGCTGTGGGCACGGTGGAAGCATTTCTCACCGACCTGTGCGCCCGGAACCCTGTCTGCCGGGTGGATTACATCCATGGTCAGGTGGCCGCCTGCAGTCTGGCGGGGGAGAACGCCACCGCCATCCTGCTGCCGCCCTTTGAGAAAGCGGATCTGTTCCGGGGGGTGGTCCTGGGCGGGGTGCTGCCCCGCAAGACCTTCAGCATGGGCCATGCAGAGGAAAAACGCTACTACAACGAATGTCGGGCCCTGGTATAAGGGGGCTCCGGTTTGTCATATTTACCCGCAGGAAGAAGAGGAATACGCATGCCGAATACGAAACCCGCCCAACCCCAACAGAATCAGCATAAGGAGAAAGCTCCCGGCGAGCAGGAACAGCACCGCCGTCGCCGCCGCCGTTCCCGCGGGCCGGGAGCCGCCCCGCAGGGGCAGGCCGCGGCCAAAACGTCCCAGCAGCCCCAGCAGGGCAAGAATGCCCCGGCTGCCGAAAAGAACGGTCAGCCCCGCAAGGGCCGGAACCCCCAGAACAACGGCCAGAGCGGCACCCAGAACGGCGGCCGCCGTCAGCAGCCCCAGCAGCCTGCTCAGCCCAAGAACCAGCGCCGCGGGGGAGAACAGCGTCCCGCCCGCCAGCCGGAATCCCAGTCCGGCCGCCGTGCCGGCAATGCCCGTCCTCGCCGGGAATCCCAGCCGGAGGACGTGGGTCTGCTGCTGATCACTCGCCGTCCGCCCAAACAGAAGTTTGCCAACTTTGAAGAGTACATTGCCGCTCATGGCGGTGTGACCGTGCCGGTGGAGGGCGACCCTGCGCCCGAAGCCCCGGCCGACGCCGAATGAACGCCGCACAGGCGGCCGGCCTGCGCTGTCCGGTGTGCGGCGGGGCCCTGGGCATCTGGGGCAGGACCTTGCGCTGCGCCAAAAATCACAGCTTTGATATGGCCAAGGAAGGGTATGTGAACCTGCTGCCCATCCAGAAGCGCCACGCCGCCGACCCGGGCGACGGCAAAGCCATGGTGGCGGCCCGCCGGTCCTTTCTGCAGAGCGGTGCCTACGACCCCTTCCGCAAGGCCCTGGGGGAGCTGTGTGCCCGGGCCGGGTATGCCGCGCCCCACATCGTGGACGCAGGCTGCGGGGAAGGCAGTTATGACCGGACGGTGCTGGACACCCTGGCCGCTGCCGGACAGGAAGCCCAGCTCATCGGGTTTGATCTCTCCAAGTCGGCGGTGCGTCTGGCAGCCAAACTGGTGCCCCAGGCGGCCTTTGCGGTGGGGGGAAGCTTCTGCGCTCCGGTGGCCGATGGCTGGGCGGATATCCTGCTCAACGTCTTTTCTCCTTTTGCCGAAGCGGAATTCTCCCGCATGCTGCGCCCCGGCGGGCTGCTGATCTATGCCGTGCCCACACCGCGCCATCTTTTCGGCCTCAAGGAAGTGCTGTACGACCAGCCCTATGAAAACCCGGACATCCGTACCCAATACCCCGGTTTTGTGCCGGCGGGGGAGCAGACCGTCACCGGGACCGTCACCCTGGACAATGCCATGGCTCTGAACCTCTTTGCCATGACGCCCTACTATTACAACACGCCGACAGAAGGTGCGCAGCGGCTGGCACAGTGCCCGGAACTGACCACCGAGATCGGCTTCCGCTTTTTGCTTTATCGCCGCGCCGCATCCTGAATCCAAGGCCCCGTCCGGGGCCTTTTTTAATTGGTTCAGCCGGAGGGTTTTGCCCATTTACAAAGGGCATCTTTTGGGCTACAATGGCGGCATGACCCCGCACAGCGGGCCGAAAGGATGTGTAACCATGGAGACCGAAGAAAAACGCCGTCAGATTCCCAACAGCATCGGGCGGGCCGTGTTTGTGGCCCTGTCTTTCCTGCTGCAGGTGGGGTGGATCCTGGGCTTTGCCCTCTACCTCACCCGGTATTATGCCGTGATTCAGCTGGCATCCAGCCTGCTGGCCCTGCTGCTGGTCTTTTCGGTGTACGGCCGCAACATGAACTCGGCTTTCCGGCTCAGCTGGATCATCCTGATTCTGCTGTTCCCGGTGCTGGGAACCTGCCTGTATCTGCTTTTCGGCCGGCCGGTGGCCCTGTGGCCTCTGCGCCGCCGCCTGCGTGCCGCCGACGCCGCCCTGGAACCCGCCAGACAGCGGGAACGGGAGGCCGGCACCGCCGTCACCCGGGACATGCGCGCCGCCGCCCCCGACCTGGGCGGACAGGTGACCTATCTGCAGGACCGGGCGGGATATCCGGTGTACCACAACACCCGGGTGCGCTTTTACGGCGACACCAATGAAGCCCTGGAAGCCCAGCAGGAAGCCCTGCGCAGCGCACAGCACTTCATCTTTATGGAGTACCATGCCATTGAGGATTCCATCGCGTGGCAGAGTCTGGAAGATATCCTGACCGAGCGGGCCCGGGCCGGAGTGGACGTGCGGGTCTTTTACGATGATGTGGGCAGTATGGGCTTCATCAGTCCGCCCTTTGCCCAGCGGCTGCGGGCCAAGGGCATTCAGTGCCGGGTGTTCAACCCCCTGATCCCGGCCATGAATATCATCATGAACAACCGGGACCACCGCAAGATCACGGTGGTGGATGGCCGGGTGGGCTTCACCGGCGGGTACAATCTGGCGGATGAATATTTCAACCTTACCCATCCCTACGGCACCTGGAAGGACACCGGCCTGCGGCTGGAAGGGGAGGCTGTCCGGGGTCTGACCCTGATCTTCCTGCAGATGTGGGGTGCCACCCAGAAGGAACCCCTGGACCCCGCGCCCTTCCTGCCGCCGGTGCAGCCGACCCTGCGCTCGGACGCAGTGGTGGTCCCCTATGCGGACGACCCTCTGGATGAGGAACCGGTGGGGGAAAACGTGTACATGAACCTGATCACCCATGCCGACCGGTATGTGTGGCTGACCACCCCGTACCTGATCATCAGCGATGAGATGCAGCGTGCCCTGACCCTGGCTGCCCGGCGCGGGGTGGACGTGCGGATCATTACCCCCGGCATCCCGGACAAGAAGATGGTGTTCCGGGTTACCCGCAGCCATTATGCCCGTCTGGCCGCGGACGGTGTGCGCCTGTTTGAGTACACCCCCGGTTTCATCCATGCCAAGCAGGCGGTAGCCGACGATAAGGCCGCGGTGGTGGGCACCATCAACCTGGATTACCGCAGTCTGTACCTGCATTTTGAGAACGCCTGCTGGTTTTCCGGCTGTGAGGCGGTAGGGGATGTGCGCCGGGATTTTGAAGGGCTCTTCCCCCAGTGCCGGGAGGTCACGGCTTTGTACAAGGAACGTCCGGCGGCGGTACGCGGGGTGGACTGCCTGCTGCGTCTGTTCAGCCCTCTGATGTGACAAAACAAAAAGGCGGTGTGCTGTTGCGGGCACACCGCCTTTTTGTCTGCTGCGGAAAAATCAGAGATCCGGGTCCTCCGGCTGTGCTTCCATCTCAAACCATTCCCGGTTCTCGGTGGTTTCGGTATCTTCGGTTTCCTGGGTGGTTTTGGTGTCTTCGGTCCGGTTCTGTGCCTCCCGGCGGGCTTTCATTGCATCCGGGTCGGAAGGAATCATCCCGGGGATCATGTCGCTCCCCTCCATGATATCGGTCCAGAAATCTTCCTGTTCGCTCTCGGCGCCGCGGGGGCCGTAAGGTCCGTGATACATAAACGTTTGCCTCCTTTGTGCATAAGGCCGGGGCAGATTGCCCAAGCTATGACTACATTTTGCAGCAAAGAGGTGTTTTTTATGCATAAACGCCGCGGACTTTTTTTTCAGAGCCTGGTTCTGACCCTGATCCTGGTGGTTCCCATGATGGGTACGGTGGTCTTTTTGGCTTCCCAGCGCACCGAGCAGCAGATGCTCCGGCAGGCGGCGGCCGACCAGGCCCAGCTGGCGGAGCCGGCAGGCGCCCGACAGACCCACCGCCTGCTTCTGGCCGTGCAGTCCGACGCGCCGGCATTCCTGCTGCTGCGGCTGGATGGTCCCGAGCAGGCGGCGCTTTTCTGCGCGCTGCCGGGGGATCTGGTCCTGCAGGCGCCTGCGGGCACCACCACCCTGTCCGAGTGCTATCTGGCCGCAGGTCCGGCCCGGGCGGAGGAACTTCTGGGGCAGACCCTGGGCGTTGCGCCGGATGCCTACCTGGCCGCCACGGCCAACACCTATGCCAGTCTCTGGGGACTGGAGGACGCCGTCCGGTTTGATACCGCTGCCGTCTTTACCGCCGAAGAGCGCCGGGAACTGGACTGCGGGGAAGAGTCGGTGGTGGAGCTCACCGTCGCCCAGGCATCGGAATTCCTGGCGCGGGCGGCGGCGCTGCCGGACCAGACCCCGGCTGCACTGGCCCGCGCCCGGGGGGCACTGTGGGCGGCCTTTTTCCGGCAGTTTCCGGATCATCTGGCGGACCTGGCCGCCGGTGCCCGCAATGTGAGTAGCCAGACCCTCACCGACCTGCGGGCCCAGGACCTGTATGAACTGGAAGAGACCCTGACCTGGCTTTCGGGAGCCACCGGCTACCATGTGGATTACCAGACCCTGGAACTGCAGCAGACGGCAGGGGGCAGCCGCCTGACCGACACGGACCTGGAAACGGTTCAGGCTTTGCTGGCCGGTGGGACCGCCGTGGAATGAGCCGACCACGCCCGCCCCAGAGCCGCGGCCACGGCGGCAATGTCCCCGGTGCGCAGGGCGGCATAGCCGGCCACCACCGTGTCGGGGCGGCAGCTCTCCGGGCGGGCCATGTAGTATTCGCTCAGCCCCCGCAGCTGGACCCCTTCGGTCCGGGCGGCGGCCACCATGGCCTGTTCTCCGCCGGCTCCCGGCAGGGTCAGCAGAAAATGCAGCCCGGATTGGGTACCGTCCAGTACCATCTTCGGACCCAACGCCTCCCGCAGTGCGGCGGCAAAGGTCTCCATCCGCCGTTTGTAGGCCAGACGCATCCGGGCAATGTGCCGGGTGAAATGCCCCTGGGCCATGAACCGGCACAAGGTCTCCTGCTCAAACCGGCTCACCGTGTTGGAATACACCGCAAAATCCCGGCGATAGCGTTCCAGCAGATGGGGCGGCAGTACCATGCAGGCGATCCGGATGCCCGGGGCCAGACTTTTGGAGAAGGTGGTCAGATACACCACCGGTCCGTCAGCCCCGGCCATGCCCTGCAGGCTGGGCAGGGGGCGGGTGCTGAACCGGAACTCCGAGTCATAATCATCCTCCAGAATGTACCGTCCCGGTCTGGCGGCGGCCCAGGCCAGCAGCTGGGCCCGACGCCAGGCCGGCATGGTCACCCCGGTGGGAAAGTGATGGCTGGGGGTTACATAGCACAGGTTGGCCCCGCAGGCTTCCAGGCCGTCGGCGGGCAGACCGTGACGGTCGATGTCCACCAGCCGGCAGGGAATGCCGTTGTTTTCCAGGATAGTGCGGGACCGGGTGTACCCCGGGTTCTCCACTGCGGCGGCCGACCCGGCAAACAGATGGGCCACACAGCCCAGAAGGTACTCGATGCCCGCCCCCACCACTACCTGTTCCGGGGTGCACACCACCCCCCGGTACTCGGCCAGATACCGGGCGATCTCCCCCCGCAGGTCCTCGTCTCCCTGCATGGGCCCGCGCTGCAGCAGTTCCGGGGCCTGGTACAGCAGTTCCTTCTGGATGCGTCCCCAGCTGCGGGCGGGGAAGAGCTCGGTGTCGATGCTGCCGGTGGACAGGTCATACCGGGGCGCCGCCTCTGGCCGGACAGGTTCGGCGGAAACCGCCGGCTCCGGTTCCGGGGCGGCCGGGGCAGGGCAGAGCATTCCCCCGGTGTCCTGCACATAAAAACCGCTGCGTGGCCGGGATTCCGCCAGCCCCTCGGCGGCCAGCATCTGGTAGGCAGCATCCACTGTGTTCACGCTCACCCCCAGCTGGCTGGCCATGGTCCGGCGGCCGGGCAGGGGACTGCCGGGGGCCAGGGCGCCGCTGCGGATATCCGCAGCCAGTCGGGCATACAGCTGTTCATACATGGGGGTACTGCTTTTGGCAGACAGTGTGATCATGAAGGCCCTCCCTTCCTGTTCTGCAAACTGGCCCCATGAAAAATTCAAATACTGGATATTCACACAAGGCCAGAAACGATTATAATGAGAGCATACCCCGACGGCGGGCAAATGTCAAGCCGCCGGGAAAATCACCGCCGGCAGGCGCAAGGCGCCGCGCACAGCCGGCCATGAGGGGAGATTTCAACTATGCAGCCTGCTCTGATCTGGCTTTTGTTCTTTTGCGTGGTGGTGCTGGTCCTGGTCTTTGCCGCCTTGTCCCGCACCCGGTTTACGGTCCAGAAGATCGCACTCATCGGTGTGATGGCCGCACTCAGCTTTGTGGCTTATGAGTTCTTCCGGATTCCCAACATTCTGGGCACCGGTTCCTCCTTCCATCTGGGCAACACCTTCACCGCCCTTACCGCCATGCTGCTGGACGGCGTTTCCGGCGGTCTGGCCGGTGCCATCGGTCTTTCTCTGGCGGATATCGTGGCCGGCGACCCGGGATATGCCATCACCACCTTCCTGCTCAAGTTCATCATCGGTCTGGTGTGCGGTGCTGCCAGCCACCGCCTGTTCCATCTGGCGGACCGTCATCCCGCCCGCAAGGTGGGCGCGGACCTGAAGTATCTGTCAATGGTCACCGGCAGCGCCTTCAGCGGCCTGCTGGTCAACGTCTTTACCGACCCCTTTATCGGCTACTTCCGCAACCGGTACATCTTCGGGCAGGATGTGGATCTGGCCGCCACCATGACCAAGGTGGCCAGCGGGGTGACGCTGGTCAACTCGCTGCTGTCCACCGTCTGCGCCGTGGTGCTCTATCTGGCCCTGCGCCCTGCCCTGGAAAAAGCCCGCCTGCTGCCCGGTACTCGCCGCATGCACGCCTGAGACAAGCCCAGCAAGCAACCGAAAAAACCGCCGGTCCCGTATGGGACCGGCGGTTTTTGCTTTCAGAAATCCGGTTTGGCGGTAATGCGGTCGGTGATCTCGTCCAGGGCGGCCAGCACCTGCTCCGCACCGAACTTTTTCTGGTTTTCCGTATAGGTGTAGTAGGCTCCCTGCACCTGGTAGGTCAGCATGATGTTGAACCGGGCGTCGTTGCGGGTTTCGGGCACAATGGAGAAGATATGCTCCTTGATGCCCCGCTCGATGCTGATGGGCAGTACCGCAGCCTGGGACCCGGAAAACAGGATGTTGGTCAGATTTTCGTGGGCGGCAAAGGAAGCAAACAGCTCCCGGGTGAACCGCTTGCGGTCGGTGAGAAAGCTGTCCGGCTGCTCCAGGCTGTCCAGCATCATCCGGATGACCTCGCTCTGCATCTGTTCCGACAGATCATAGATGTCGTGATAATGCAGGTAAAAGGTGGCTTTGCTGATCTGGGCCAGTTCGGCCAGCTCCTTCACCGTGATGCGTTCCAGGGGCTTGTGGGCCCGCAGCTGCAAAAAGGCGTTGCGGATGCTCTGCCGGGTCTTTTTTTCTCTCATGTCCATGGCTTCGCCTCCCTTGTCGATTTTTCAAAAGCGTCCAGTATTGTACACATTGTCAAATCCGCAGATGGTACAGCTGTGTGGTGTCTGCTATATTGATTATAGTAAATTACTGGACGACAGTCAAATAAATATGGAGGCAACCCCTATGGATTTTTACGGCTTTTACACCGGGCAGCTGTTTGATGCCTATGAATTTCTCGGGGCCCATCCCGGGGTGGAGGGAACGGTGTTCCGCACCTTTGCCCCCGGGGCGGCGGGGATCGACCTGCTGCTGGACGGCCAGCCCCGCCCCATGCACAAGATGGGGGACGGCAATTTCTATGAGCTGACGGTACCCGACGCACCCCCCGGCACCCTCTATGAGTACCGGATCCACACCCGGGACGGGCAGTTCACCGACCACTGCGACCCCTATGGATTCGGCATGGATCTGCGTCCGGCCCACCGGTCCATCGTGCGGGATCTGGGAGAGTATACCTTCCGCGATGCCCACTGGATGCGCACCCGCACCGACCGCCGCAATGAGCCCCTGAACATCTACGAGATGCATCTGGGGTCCTGGCGGCGCAAGCCGGACGGCACGGTATACAATTATGAGGAACTGGCCGGACCCCTGGCCGACTACCTGTGCGAGAGCGGCTACAACTATGTGGAATTCCTGCCCCTGGCGGAACATCCCTGTGACGAAAGCTGGGGCTATCAGATCACCGGGTTCTTTGCCCCCACCAGCCGGTACGGTACCGCCGCCCAGCTCATGGCCCTGGTGGATACCCTCCACCGCCGGGGCATCGGGGTCATCATGGACTTTGTGCCCGCCCACTTTGCCCTGGACCCCTACGCCCTGGCCCGGTATGACGGCACCGCCCTGTACGAGTATCCCCACAACGATGTGGGGGTCAGCGAGTGGGGCAGCTGCAACTTCATGCACTCCCGGGGGGAGGTGCGCAGCTTTCTGCAGTCGGCGGGGCATTACTGGCTGGAAAAGTTCCACTTTGACGGCCTGCGGTACGACGCCATCAGCCGAATCCTCTACTGGCAGGGGGACGAGCGCCGGGGCGTCAACGGCAACGGGGTGGAATTCCTGCGCACCATGAACCGGGGGCTCAAACAGCGCCACCCCGGCTGTCTGCTGGCAGCGGAGGATTCCACCTGTTTCGAGGGCATCACCCGTCCGGCGGAGCAGGGAGGACTGGGCTTTGACTACAAGTGGGATCTGGGCTGGATGCACGACACCCTCTCTTTCCTGCAGACTGACCCGGAATACCGCCCGGACAACTACCACAAGCTGACCTTCTCCATGATGTACTATTACAAGGAACGGTATCTGCTGCCCTTCTCCCACGACGAGGTGGTCCACGGCAAGGCCACCATTTTGCAGAAGATGAATGGCGGCTACGACGGCAAGTTCCCCCAGGGGCGGGCGCTGTACCTGTATATGATGACCCACCCGGGCAAAAAGCTGAATTTTATGGGCAGTGAGATCGGCCAGCTGCGGGAGTGGGACCCGGCCCGGGAACAGGACTGGTGTCTGCGCAGCTACCCCAACCATGACGGATTCTACCATTATATCCAGGCGCTCAACCGGCTGTATCTGGAGGAGCCGGCACTGTGGCAGCAGGATGAGGACCCGGCAGGCTTTGTCTGGCTGGACTGCCACCGGGAAAGCCAGTGCGTCTATGTGTTCGAGCGTTGGGCCGGACACCGTCGGGTGGCTGCGGCCTTCAATTTCAGCGACAAGCCCCAGACTTTCGCGGTGCCCGTCCAGCCCGGGACGGCCCGGGTGCTGCTGTACAGCGACTGGCAGCCCTACGGCGGCATGACGCCGGAAGGGGAGTGCCCCTGCACGGTGGCCGGACAGAAACTGGAAGGGACGCTGGCACCCTTCTCCGCCGTTCTGCTGCGGCTGGAATGACCCTAAGCACAGACACAAAAAAGCGCGCCCTGCATGGCACGATGGCCATGACAGGGCGCGCTTGACTTTGCATTTCTTGCACCGCGATTCTTGCGGATATTGCCTAAATGCGGACGGCCGTCCGCCGCCGGACACTCAGGCGTCGGCTTCGTCGGGGCCGCCGTACAGGGTGATATATTCGGTGGGGTCGGGCTTGCGCTTGCACAAAACAGCAGCCGCCAGCGCCAGAACACCGGCCAGAACAGCCAGCACAGCGATCATCTTGAGAACGGTTTTCATCAGGCATACCTCCCTGCCCCGCAAAGGGCCCGCGATATCATATTACGCTTGCGTACAGTATACCACACAGGCGGGCAAAAGGCAATGCAAAACCCCTGTATGGGACCGCGCAGGGCAAAGAAAATGTTTCCAAACTATGGACATTGTGTAAAATTTGACCACTGCCGCGGCCTTGACTTGGCAGGATAAGCGCATTAAAATAAACCATGTATAATTTTGTCTTTTTGGCGGTGGAAGCCGGCAAAAAGAGCAACAAAGGAATGGGGGAACAGGATCCATGTTGAAAATCCTGAAGCGCTCCGCCAAGGGCGCCCGTGTCCCGCATGAGAAATCGACGGCCGACATGCCCACCGTGCGTATGCCGGTGCCCAAAAACGTCGTCATTCCCATGTCGATGCACATCGGCGCTCCGGCGGAACCCGTCGTCAAAAAAGGCGATCAGGTGTTCGTTGGCACCCTGATCGGCAAAGCCGGCGGTTTTGTCAGTGCCAATATCCACTCCAGCGTGTCCGGCACGGTGGTTGACGTGGCGCCCATGCGCATGGTCAACGGTCCGGTCTGTCAGGCTGTGGCCATCCAGTGCGACGGCAACCAGACCGTGGACCCGGCCTGCGTGCCGCCCACGGTCACCGACAAGGAATCCCTGCTGGCTGCCATCCAGGCCTGCGGCCTGGTGGGTGTGGGCGGCGCGGGCTTCCCGACCCACGTCAAGCTCATGGCCAAGGTGGACACCCTGCTGATCAATGCGGCGGAGTGCGAGCCCTACCTGACCACCGACGCCCGTGAAATGCTGGAATGCAGCGACACCATCCTGTCCGGCATCCAGGCTGTCATGAAGTACTGTGAGATCCCGCATTGCATCATCGGCATTGAGCGCAACAAGCCGGCATGCATCGACCTGATGTGCTCCCTGACCCGGGACATGAAGGGCGTTTCGGTCAAGCCGCTGCCCATGCGGTACCCCCAGGGCGCTGAAAAGACCCTGGTGGAGACCTGCACCGGACGGGAAGTGCCCCAGATCGGACCTTCCGGCAAGGCGGGCCTGCCGGCGGACTGCGGCTGCATCGTCATGAACGTCACTTCCGTGTCCACCCTGGGCAAGTATCTCAAGACCGGTATTCCTCTGGTCAGCAAGCGTGTCACGGTGGATGGCGATGCCATCGCCAAGCCCCAGAACATCGAAGTGCCCATCGGCACCCTGTACCGGGATGTCATCGAAGCCTGCGGCGGCATCAAGCCGGACGTGGAACTGGGCAAGATCATCTTCGGCGGTCCCATGATGGGCGGTGCTTCGCCCAGTGCGGACTTCCCGGTGCTCAAGCAGAACAACGGCCTGCTGCTGTTCAGCCGCAAGGCGGCCGTTCTGCCTGCCGCCCAGCCCTGCATCCGCTGCGGCCGGTGCATCAGCGCCTGCCCCATGGGTCTGGAACCGGTGGTCATTGTGGAAAACCATAACAAGAAGGATACCGCGGCCCTGAAGAGCCTGTGCGTGGACCTGTGCGTTGCCTGCGGCAGCTGCACCTATGTCTGCCCGGCCAAGCGCCCGGTTTCCCAGGCTGTGACCCAGGCCAAGGCCTGGTATCTCAGCGAAATGCGCAAGGGAGGTAAGTAACGATGGACCAGGTTTTGTTCGTAACTGCCTCGCCCCATATCCGGGACGATTCCAGCACCCGCGGCCTGATGGGCAACGTCCTCAAGGCGCTGGTGCCCTGCATCGTCGCGGCAGCGCTGATCTTCGGCTATGAAGCCCTCATCAGCGTGGCCGTCACCACGCTGGCCTGCGTGGCTTTCGAGTATCTGTACTGCCTGATCATGAAGAAACCCAACCCGGTGGGCGACCTTTCCGCCTGCGTCACCGGCGTGATCCTGGCACTGAACTTCCCCGTGGGTCTGCCTCTGTGGATCTGCGTGGTGGGTGCCTTTGTGGCCATCGTGGTGGTCAAGCAGCTGTTCGGCGGCATCGGCTTCAACTTTGCCAACCCGGCACTGGTGGGCCGTATCGTGCTGTTCCTCAGCTTTACCGCCCGCATGACCGCTTATGTCTACCCCGACATGGCGGTGGATGCCCTGGCTTCCGCCACCCCGCTGGCTGACAGCGTGGACAAGACCACCGTCAGCCTGCTGGACCTGTTCCTGGGTCTGCACGGAGGCATGATGGGTGAGACCTGTATCCTGGCCATCCTGCTGGGTCTTGTTTACCTGCTGGCCACCGGCACCATCGGCTTTGCCATTCCCGGCAGCATCGTGGGCACCGTCTTTGTGCTGTCCTGGATCGCCACCGGCAGCCTGCATGCCGCTGTGGCCGAGATTCTGGCCGGCGGCCTGATGTTCGGCGCCGTCTTTATGGCCACCGACTACGTCACCAGCCCCTTCACTACCAAGGGCAAGCTGATCTATGGCATCTTCATCGGTCTGGTGACCTTCGCCATCCGCTATTTCGGCAGCATGAACGAAGGAATGAGCTTCGCCATCCTGCTGGGCAACCTGATGGTGCCCTGGTTCAACGCCTGGAGCCACCAGATCCCGCTGGGCTACAAGAAACCCAAAAAGCAGAAAAAGGCCGCCAAAGCCGCGGCCAAGGAAGGGGGCAACGCCTGATGGCTGAGAAGAACGCAAAGACCCCCGCGCAGGAGTCCGCTTTCAAGACGATGATCTACCCGGTCATCATCCTGGTTGTCATCTGCGTGGTGTGCAGCGCCGCTCTGGCGGCCCTGAACGACGTCACCAAACCCATCATCCAGGCCAACCAGGAAGCCGCCACCCAGGAAGCGTACATGGGCGTTCTGCCCGGTGTCACCGATCCTTCCGCCCTGACCACGGTGGAAAACATCCAGACCCCCGGTGTGCAGGGCGCCGTGACCACCGCCGACGGGCTGGTGGCCATCAAGGCTTCCGCCGCCGGTTACAGCGGCAAGGAAGTGGTGGTCTATGTTTCCTTTGACGCTTCCGGCAAGATTCTGGCCACCAGCGTGGACGCTTCCTCCCAGACCACCGGCATCGGTTCCAAGACCATGAACGAAAGCTTCTGGTCCGGTTTCCTGGGTTGGGATGCCTCCCAGCATATGTCCGCCGGCAACCCCGTGGATACCATCGCGGGTGCCACCATTTCTTCCAACGCTGTCATTTCGGCCTATAACAGCGCCATCGACTGCTACAACAATGAGATCAAGGGGGTGGCCTGACCATGAGCGAAAAACAAAGCCTGTGGAAGATCTTCACCGCCGGTATTATCCGTGAAAACCCGGTCCTGCGTCTGGTGCTGGGCTGCTGCTCGGCCCTGGCCGTCACCACCACCGTTTCCGGCGCCCTGGGCATGGGCCTGTCCATGACCTTCGTGCTGGTGTGCTCCAACATCGTCATTTCCGCCCTGCGCAAGGCGATTCCCGACAAGGTCCATCTGCCCTGCTACATCGTCATCATCGCCACCTTCGTCACCGTGGTCCAGATGGTGCTGGAAGCCTACGCCCAGGATCTGTACGACTCCCTGGGGGTGTTCCTGGCCCTGATCGTGGTCAACTGCATCATCCTGGGCCGTGCCGAGATGTTCGCCTGCAAGCACACGGTGGTGGAATCCGCCGTGGACGGCGTGGGCATGGGTCTTGGCTACATCATCACCATGCTGCTCATGTCCAGCGTCCGTGAGATCATCGGCAACGGTTCCTGGATGGGCATCACCATCATCCCCGAAAGCGTGGATCGCATGGGCCTGATGAACCAGGCTCCCGGCGGCTTCTTCGTCTTCGGCTGCCTGATGGCCCTGTGCGTTTTCATTGAGAAAAAGACCAACCATCCCATTGAGCGCAAAACCTGCGGCGAAGTCATGCTGGACGAGATCGACGCCGCCAAATCCGAAGGAGGTGACCAGGCATGACCAACTTTGCTGTGTTTGCAACCATCTTCTTCAACCTGATCCTGGTCAACAACTACGTTCTGGTCCAGTTCCTGGGCATCTGCCCCTTCCTGGGCGTTTCCAAAAAGGTGGATTCTTCCACCGGCATGGGTCTGGCGGTCATCTTCGTCATGGTCATTGCCACGGCGGTCACCTTCCCGCTGCAGATCTTCCTGCTGGATGCCTATGACCTGGGCTACATGCAGACCGTCGTCTTCATCCTGGTCATCGCCGTGCTGGTCCAGCTCATCGAGATCACCCTGAAAAAGTATGTGCCTGCCCTGTACACCGCCCTGGGCGTGTATCTGCCCCTGATCACCACCAACTGCTGCGTGCTGGGCGTCACCATCCTGGCCGTGCAGGATTACTCCGATATCGTGGCGGAGCAGGGCTTTGGTCTGGCGTATGCCGAAGCGCTGATCTGCGCTGCCGGCGCCGGCGTGGGCTTCCTGGTGGCCATGCTGCTCTTCTGCGGCGTGCGCCAGCGTGTGGAGTCCTCCAACCCGCCGGAAAGCTTCAAGGGCCTGCCCATCACCCTGGTGTCGGCGGCCATCACCTCGATGAGTTTCATGGGCTTCGGCGGCCTGGTTGAAAACATCATCAATGCACTGGTCTGAGATAAGGAGGGGGACTAAGTATGAATCCGATCATTCTTGCGGTCGCCGTCCTGGCGGTGCTGGGTCTGGTGGGCAGTATCGTGCTGGTGCTGGCTTCCAAGTTCATGGCTGTGTATGAGGACCCGCGCATTGCGGAAATCACCGCCTGTCTGGCGGGCGCCAACTGCGGCGGCTGCGGCTACGCCGGCTGTGCCGACTACGCCAAGGCCATTGTGGAGGACGGCGCGCCCACCTTCAAGTGCGCACCCGGCGGCGACAAGGCTGCCGATGCCATCGACACCATCATGGGCAGCGAGACCAGTGACCGTCCCAGCCTGAAAGCGGTGGTCCTGTGCAACGGCGGCGAAAACTGCGGCAAGCGGTTCAGCTACCAGGGCATCCAGACCTGTGCCGCTGCGGCTTCTGTGGCCGGCGGCCCCAGTGCCTGCGCCTTCGGCTGCCTGGGCCTGGGTGACTGCACCCGTGCCTGCATGTTCGACGCCATCCATGTGGTCAACGGCGTGGCCGTGGTGGACCGTACCAAGTGCACCGGCTGCTCCGCCTGCATGAACGTCTGCCCGCGCCATGTCATCGACATGAAGCCCATTGCCCCGCAGCCTGTGGTGGAATGCTCCAACACCGACCGCGGCGCCATCGTCAACAAGACCTGCAAGGTGGGCTGCATTGCCTGCGGTCTGTGCGTCAAGAACTGCCCGCAGCAGGCCATCTTCTTCAAGAACAACGTGGCCGTCATCGACTACACCAAGTGCAACGGCTGCGGCACCTGCGTGACCAAGTGCCCGAAGAAGGTCATCCACTGGGTGGAAGGCAAACCCACCTCGGTGGACGCTCCGGTGCCCGAACACCAGGTCCTGTAATGGCTTTTGCCTGAACAAACCCAATAACAACGCCGCCCCGGCAGGGAACATCCCGTGCCGGGGCGGCGCTTTTTGTATATGCGTTTTTCTCAGAACAGATGGTCCGCGGGGTAGAGCCCTTCCGCGCTCATGCGGCGCAAGGCTTCCACCAGTTCGGGTTTGTCCTCCCGGTAGGTGATGCCGTGCCAGCGGTCGGAGCTGGTGAGCACGGTGACCTGGGCGGTACCCTTTTCCAGGGCGGCGGTGACTACGCTGGGCAGGTAATATTCACACTTCAGCGGATTCACCGGCAGGCTGGCGTCCAGGAAGGCGGCAAAGCCCTCCCGGGCACGGTCGAGAAAATCCGGGGTGAAGCCCCACAGGTTCATGGACACCACCGCGTCGGCGGGCAGGTCGGTCCAGTGGGTGCCGTCGTCCTCGGTAAAGTGGATGCCGCCCGCGTAGGTCTCAATGCGGGTGCGTTCGGTCACGCTCACCAGACGGTTGTTCCCGTCCAGGGTGCACACGCCCCGGGACACCGACCCATTGGCGCTCACCGTGTTGCCCAGCAGAAAGCCCACCATGCACCAGGGGGCGGGGGAGCCGTCCATGGCCCGGGCATTGGCCAGATGTTCATAGATCAGCCGGAAACCCTGGGGCCCGTAGTAGTCGTCGGCATTGATGACCGCAAAAGGCGCGTCGATCACATCCGCCGCCGACAGGATGGCGTGGGCGGTGCCCCAGGGCTTGATGCGGCCCTCCGGCACGGCAAAACCGGCGGGCAGTTTGTCCAGGGTCTGGTAGGCATAGCGGACTTCCAGGCCGGCTTTTTCGGCCCGGGCACCCACGCTGGTGCGGAACGCCTCGTCAATCTCCGGCTTGATGATAAAGACCACCGTCTCGAACCCGGCACGGCGGGCATCATACAGGCTGTAATCCAGGATGGCTTCCCCGGCGGGACCCACCGGGTCGATCTGCTTCAGGCCGCCGTACCGGCTGCCCATACCTGCCGCCATCACGGCCAGGATCGGTTTGCTGTTCATAAAAATCCTCCCCATCTGTACGGATGTCTGTTGCTTTTATTGTATACGTTTGCCCGCCGGGATGCAAGCACCGGAACGTGATGGCAGGGAACAGTTAAATTCCGGTAAATTGCGGCGAAAACCGATAGTATTTTTGACACAGACGTGCTATAATGTATACCAACTAATGTACCAACTGAAAATTCCAGGAATCTTTTTTGCCGCGTACAGGCGGCCATTCTGCTGTGGATACGGAGGGGATGAAGATGGGCACAACCTGCAGGGGTCTGGTGCTGGCCGGCGGCGGCGCCAAGGGCAGTTACCAGGTCGGGGCATATCGGGCACTGAAGGAGCTGGGCTGGCAGCCCGACATCATCACCGGCACCAGCGTGGGCTGTCTGAACGCGGCCCTTTTTGTGCTGGACAAGGTCTCCGAGGCAGAAGAACTGTGGAAGAACCTGGACATCCATGGCGTGCTGGAAATGCCGGACGGCAAGACGCCGGAAGAACTGCAGAACTTTCTGCTGGATACGGTGCGCAGCGGCGGGCTGGATCTGGAACCTTTGGGGGATGTGATCGACCGCTACCTGGACGAGGATGCCATCCGCGCCGCGCCGGTGCGCTACGGTCTGGTCATGACCGAGATGAACACCCTGAAGAGTGTGCAGCTCCCCCTGGAACAGATCCCCCAGGGCCGCCTGAAGGAATACATGATGGCCTCCAGCGCCTGTTTTCCGGCCCTGCGGCCCCGCACCATCGACGGGGTGAAGTATATTGACGGCGGCTGGCGGGACAATATGCCGCTGACCCTGGCCGCCAGCATGGGCGCCACCGAACTGGTGGCGGTGGACATTGAAGGGGTGGGCTACAACAAGCCCAACCGCACCGGCCTGCCCACCCGGGTCATCCGCAGCCATTGGGACCTGGGTCCCATGTTTGACTTTGACGGGGTGCGGGCCGTGCGCAATATGGCCCTGGGCTACCTGGACACCCTGCGTGTCTTCGGCCGGGTGGGCGGCACGGCTTACGCCCTTCTGCCGGACCCGGACGGCTTTTTGCCCAAGTTTGCCGCCGCTTATCAGCAGCAGCTTTCGGCAGCCGTCTCCCGGGCTCCCACCCTGGCTTTGGCCGAGACCATGGCCCGACAGCGCCGGGACTATCCGGCCCCGTTCTCTCAGAATCTGCTGGCCCCCACCCGGGGGGCCTCCGCGCCGCTGGAACTGGCAGCGGAGAAGATGAACGTACCGCCGGAGGAACCCTACACCCCGCGCCTGCTGGCACTGACCTTCTTGGGCAGCTTTGACCGGGATCCCGCAGACCGCTTCCGCGTGCTGCTGGGCAGGGAAGAGGGCAACCACATCGGGGAGACGGCCATGGCCGCCGCCGCACCGGATGATTTTGTCACGGCGCTGGTGTCCCACACCTTGCAGGAAATGCGGTTTTTCTGATGGGGCACCCGGTCCGGCAATGCCGTCATATTGCCGTATACAGGAAAGGAGCGTGCAGCCTATGCGTACATTTACAGGAACCACCGCTTCCGGCGGGCTGACCATCGGCCCCGTGGTGCGGATCGACCGCGGCCTCATCGGGCTGCACCGTATCGTCAGCGACCCCTATCAGGAGCGGGCCCTGTATGATGCCGCCATCGTGCTGGCCAAGGATGAACTGGCCATGCTGCGCAAGCGGGCCCAGGACCCCAAGGATGCCGATATTCTTCTGTTTCAGATGGCATTGCTGGAGGACGAATCCTTCACCAATGAGATCGGCGATTATATCGCCGCGGGAGCGGGCAGCGCCGCTGCTGTGGAGCGGGCCGAACGCATCTTTGCCGGCCGCATCAGCAACATTGACGACGACTATATAAAAGAACGCAGTGTGGACGTGTGCGACGCCTGCCGCCGGGTGGTGGACATTCTGGACGGCCGGTCCCGCCGTCCTTTGCAGCTGGATCAGCCCAGCATCCTGGCGGCGGACCTGTTCTATCCCAGCGATCTGTTCGCCCTGGACCGCAGCATGATCCTGGGGCTCATCTCCGACCGGGACAGCGTCACCAGCCACGCGGCCATCATGGCCCGGGGAATGGGCATCCCGGCTCTGTGCCGGTTGGGAGAAGGCGTCTCCAAAAGCGCCGAAGGCCATACGGTGGTGCTGGATGCCGAGCGCAGCAGCCTGGTGGTGGACCCCACCCCCGAACAGGTGGAGGCGGCCCATCACCGCATGGAGCAGCTTCAGCACCGCCGGCGCCGCCCGGACCCGCGGATCAACAAGCCCAACCGCACCCGGGACGGCACAGCCTTCGTGATTCTGGGGTCGGCCAATTCCAGCGAACCCAGTGAGATCCGGGCTGCCCTGGACAACGGCGCCAACGGCGGCATCGGTCTGGTGCGTACCGAGTCCATGATTCTGAACAATTACGATGAGGAACGGCAGGTGGCCGAATACCGCAAGCTGCTGGAAAGCGCCGAAGGCTGGCCGGTGGTGGTCCGTCTGTATGACCCCGGTGCCGACGACGGCGCGCCCTGGGTACAGACGGTGCAGACCCTGGCCGCCCGGGATTCCCTGTACAAGACCCAGAAGCGGGCCTTGCTGCGGGCCGGCGGGTCCGGGGTCCTGCGGGTGGTGGTGCCCATGATCTGCGGTGTGCAGGGCTGGGACGAGTGCATGCACAGTTTTGAGGAATGCAAGCGGGAACTGCGCCGGGAAGGCATCCCCTTTGATGAGGATCTGCCGGTGGGCTGCATGATCGAAGTGCCCGCCTCGGCGCTGGAAGTGTCCGAAATCATCGAACACGGTGCCCGCTTCCTGTACATTGACCTGGACGATCTGGCCAACTTCATCTATGTGCAGCCCCAGAATGAACGGGAGGAGCGGCGCAAGACCGACACGCCGGTGGTCAAGCGGCTGGTGCGGGATGTGCTGGATGCCGCTTCGGCCCACAACACCGATGTGACCCTGTGCGGCATCCCGATGAATCAGCTGGACGCCATGCCCGGGTATATGTTCCTGGGGGCCCGCAGCTTCTGCGTGGAAAACGCCTGCCTGACCGAACTCAAGGGCAGCCTGCTGCAGCTGGATCTGTCCGGTCAGCGGGGACAGGAAGCCTGAAAAACAGTTGAAAAAAGCCCCCGTGCCGCATATACTGGGCCGGGGGCAGGAAAACGCGGGGGACGCCGTCCGGCATCCCCCGCGTTGTTGTCTGTCTGGTTTATTCCAGGTCCCCCGTCAGGGTCATCACGGCGGCCAGCGCCGCCAGGGGGGCTGTCTCGCACCGCAGGATGCGGGGCCCCAGGCCCACCGTCACCCCGCCGGAAGCGGCGGCCTGCTGGGCTTCCTCGGGGGCAAACCCGCCCTCGCTGCCGGTGACCAGGGCAATGCGGGCGGCATCCGGCGTGTTTGCTATAATCTGCCGCAAAGACCTTCCGCCGCCCTCGTAAAAGAAGAGCACCAGGTCATACTGCCCGAACTCGGCACAGACCGAGGCAAAATCCGGCAGGGGCATCCGCACATCCGGCACCAGCCCCCGGCCGCACTGCTTGGCGGCCTCGGCGGCAATGCGGTTGTACCGCTCATTCTTTGCCTCCTCCTTTTTGGGGGCGGCCACACAGTACCGGCTGAAGAAAGGCACCACCTGCGCCACCCCCAGTTCCACGCCGTGGCGGATGACCTCTTCCAGCTTCCCCTGTTTGGGGTAGGCGGCGTACAGGGTCACCCGGGTCCTGGGCTCGGCGGTGCTGGGATACCCCTCGCTCACCGTGAACAGGACCCGGTCCCCCTGGATGCTCTCGATGCGGCCGGTGTATTCCAGGGCATCCGGACCGCACAGGACCACCTCATCCCCGATGCCCGCCCGCATCACATGGACCAGGTGATGGGCGTCGGTACCCTGCAGGACCGCATGGCCGTCGGCCACGTCCCGGGTAAAATAGCGGTGGGGCATCTCTCAGTCCTCCTTGCGGCAGACGATGCACACCCAGCCGCGCTTCTCGTGCACTTCAAAGGGATCCAGTCCGGCGGCGCGCAGGCCTTCCAGCACTTCCTCCTTGCGGGTGTCGATGATGCCGGAGGCGATGAACACCGCACCGGGGGCCATCAGGGCGGGCACATGGGGCGCCAGGGACAGAATGGCCGACGCCACGATGTTGGCGGTGATGATGTTGTATACACCGCTGGCCTTGTCCGAAAGGTCTCCCACCAGCACTTTGAACCGGTCCTGCACCCCGTTGCGCTGGGCGTTCTCCCCGGCGGTGCGCACGCACATGGGATCAATGTCCACGCCCTCGGCCTCGGCGGCGCCCAGCTTCAGGGCCGCAATGGACAGAATGCCCGACCCGGTGCCGATATCCAGCATCCGCTCGCCGCCCTTGATGCGGGCGTCCAGCACCTCCAGACACAGGGAGGTGGTTTCATGGGTGCCGGTGCCGAAAGCCATGCCCGGGTCCATGGTAATCACGGTGCGGTCAGTCTGGTATTCCTCCCAGCCGGGAACGATGGCCAGCCGCTGACCGATGTCCATGGCGTGGTAGTATTTTTTCCAGGCGTTCTGCCAATCCTCCTGTTCGACACCGGTGGTGGAAAGGGTGTACTCAATGCCCGAAGCATCCAGCCGCTCCCGGAACAGGGGCAGCACCTCGGCCAGGTTCTCGTCCGGGGCCAGATACATGTGCACCTTCACGACATCCCGGGGCTGGTCCAGCAGATCCTGCTCGATCAGGTCCACATGGGCAATCTCCCAGGCCTGCTGTTCCAGATCGCTGTAATCTTCAATATAAATGCCGCCGTTGGCCACCATGGTGGCGATGGCTTCGGCGGTGTCGGCGTACTTCTGGGGTACGGTGATGGTAATGTCGGTCCACTCCATAATTCGGAATCCTCCTGCTGCAAGATAGTTGTATTATACCGCATCCCACGCGGCTTGGAAAGGGGCGCTTTGTATGAACCTGAGGCTTTTGCCGCTGGACGCGGCACAGACAAAAGCGGTGTATGACCGCTGGATGAAGGCGGATTTCCCGCCGGAAGAGCTCAAACCCTACGCCAGTATGGCCCAGATGATGGAAAAAGGCTGGTACGAACCCCTGGCCCTGCTGGACGGCACCACCGGCGCCATGGCGGCCTATGCCTTCCAGACGGTCATGCCCGACTGCCGGTGCGCTCTGCTGGATTATTTTGCGGTCCTGCCGGACCGGCGGGGCCACGGCACCGGCACGGCGGCCCTGAAAGCCTTGGCCGGACATTACCGGGACCGGATGGAGGCCCTCATCATCGAGTGCGAACACCCCGCCGAAGCCCCCGACCCGGAGACAGCCCGACGGCGCATCGGGTTCTATCTGCGGGCGGGGGCCCGCACCACCGCCATCGAAAGCCGGCTCTTCGGGGTGCGGTATCTGGTTCTGGCCCTGCCCTGCGGGGATGCCGTGCCGGATGCGGCGGTCAACGCCGACCTGCGGCGCATCTACCGGATGACAGTGCCGGAACCCTACTACCGGGGCAACGTAATATTTTACGGCGGCTGAGGGCATACTGGGAACAAACACCTTTTATAAAGGAAGTGTTCCCGTGAAACTGGACCCCAAAACCTATGCCAGGATGGTCCGGCATGCCATGCCCCATTCTCCCGTTCTCAAGGACTGCCTGTGGGCGTTCCTTGTGGGCGGCGGGATCTGTCTGGCGGGGGAGATGCTGCGGCAGACCTACCTTGCCTGGTATGATGCAGAGATGGCCGGCACCCTGACCAGCATCACCCTGATCTTTGCCTCGGCGGTGGCCACCCTCTTCGGCTGGTACCAGAAACTGGCCGTCCACGCGGGGGCGGGTACCCTGGTGCCCATCACCGGCTTTGCCAACTCGGTGGTCAGTCCGGCCATTGAGTTCAAGACCGAAGGCTGGGTCACCGGCATCGGTGCCCATATCTTCGGCATTGCCGGACCGGTTCTGGCCTTCGGTACCCTGGCCAGCTGGGCCTGGGGCGTGATCTACTGGGCCATGAGCAAAGGAGGGTGAGGAAAGATGTCGGTCCGCCGCAAAGATACCATTGTTTTTGAGCACCCTCCCGTCATCTCCACCTGGGCCGCCGTGGGCGGCAAGCGGGAAGGGGAAGGTCCGCTGGCCGCCGGTTTTGATCTGCTGGTGGAGGACGCCTCCTTCGGGCCGGAAGGCTGTTCCGGCTGGGAAAGTGCCGAGACCATGCTCCAGTCCAAATGTGCCAAGATCTGCCTGCGCAAGGCGGGCATCTCCGCCCGGGAGGTCACCCTGGCCTTTGCCGGGGACCTGCAGGCCCAGTGCACCGCCAGCGCCTACGCCATGCGGGCGCTGGGCGTGCCCTTTGCGGGGCTGTACGGGGCCTGCAGCACCATGGCGGAATCCCTCTGCCTGGGAGCGGCCTTTGCCGGAGCTGGCTACAGTGAGCGTACCCTGGTCATGACCAGCAGCCACTTCTGCGCCGCCGAACGCCAGTTCCGCACCCCGCTCACCTACGGAGGCAAGCGCACCACCACCGCCCAGTGGACCGCCACTGCCGCCGGGGCCTGCCTGCTGCGTCCGGCGGGAGCGGAGGGGGTCCCTGTGCTGTCGGTGACCTTCGGCCGGGTGCAGGACTACGGGGTGCACGATATCAACAATATGGGCGCCGCCATGATGCCAGCTGCGGCGTCCACCCTGCTGGCTTATTTTCATGCCTTTGACGCCGCACCCCAGGACTTCGACGCCATCCTGACGGGGGATCTGGGGGAGGTGGGCAGCGAGCTGCTGCACACCCAGATGCGCCGGGAAGGCTACGACCTTTCCAACCACTGGGACTGCGGCTGCCTGCTCTACGATACCTCCCGCCAGAACGTACAGGCAGGGGGCAGCGGTCCGGGGTGCAGCGCTGCGGTGCTGTGTGCCCGGGTGCTGCCCCGGCTGCAGCGGGGAGAGTGGAAACGGGTGCTGTTCCTTTCCACCGGTGCCCTCATGAGCCAGACTACCTTTCTGCAGGGGGAAAGCATCCCCGGCATCGCCCATGCGGTGGAGCTGGGCGCACCAAAGGAGGGGAAAAAGGCATGAGTTACCTGTGGGCATTTGTCATCGGCGGTGCCATCTGTGTGGTGGGCCAGCTGCTGCTGGACTACACCGCCCTGAGTCCGGCCCGCATCCTCACCGGGTATGTGGTGGCGGGGGTGGTGCTCAGCGCGGCGGGACTGTACCAGCCGCTGGCCGATCTGGCCGGGGCGGGGGCCAGCGTGCCCCTGCTGGGGTTCGGCCATCTGCTGGCCCAGGGGGTCTGCCGCGCCGTGGACCAGACCGGTCTGCCCGGAGCCTTTACCGGGGGGCTGTGCGCCGCTTCCGGCGGTGTGACGGCCAGCCTGGTTTTTGCCCTGCTGGCAGCATTGGTGGGCCACAGCCGGGACCAAAATTGAAAAGCATCCGCAAAAACGAAAATTCCCGCCCCGGGGTCGAGACCCTGAGGCGGGAATTGTTCTTGCTGG
Source organism: Subdoligranulum sp. DSM 23681 (assembly GCF_057005535.1). Lineage (NCBI taxonomy): Bacteria > Bacillati > Bacillota > Clostridia > Eubacteriales > Oscillospiraceae > Subdoligranulum > Subdoligranulum sp. DSM 23681. The sequence goes on from NZ_CM168050.1 coordinate 2,456,168, forward strand.
AATTTACTGCGCAGCGTTGACCTTGTTGTTGCGCTTGGCCATGCGGCTGACCTTGCGGGAAGCAGTGTTCTTATGGATGACACCCTTGCTCTTCGCAGAGTCAATGGCAGAGACGGCCGCACGGATGACGGCGTCCTTGTCAGCAGCATTGCTGTCGATGGCAGCGTCTGCCTTCTTGATCACTGTTTTCAGGCTGGTCTTGATGGCCTTGTTGTGCATAGCCTCTTTCTTGGCCTGCACCACGCGGTCCTTCTGGGATTTAATGTTAGGCATTCGTTCCACCTCCTTGGTTGACCCATAACAGTACAAATTATACTAGCATATTTTTGGGCGCGTTGCAAGACCTTTTTTGAAATTTTTTGGCGTATCCCTTCCGGTTTTCGGCGTTTGGCGGGGCATTTCCGTCCCGTGGGCAAATCCGGGGCCCTCCCCGCATATACTCAAATTCAGGGAGAGGAGGGATCGCCATGTTGGAACTGCGCCGTGGGCTGGCCCGCCTGGGGGCCGGAACGCTGGCGGCCGTGCTGGGACTGGGCTGCGTCTGGGCAGCGGGGCGGCTGCCGCCGGGGAACTGGGGGCTGCGGGCGGCGGCTTTTGTGGTGGCACCGGCAGCCACCCTGCATGTCTGGCAGGAAGAACTGGCGCCCGTCGACCATACCACCCGCACCATGGCGGCGGCCAGCGCCACGCCGGTCCCGGCCGGGGAACCGACCCCCGCCCCGGTCGCTACACCGGACCCGGCGGCAGCTTCCACACCGGAACCCGCCGCCACGGCGTCTCCCTCCGTCACCGCTCTGCCGGATCTGGCCAACGCCGGGGCCATCCGCGCCCAGTTCTACTCCCAGGGCAGCGGGGAAGGGTATGTGCAGCTGGATGCCGGCAGCATCAAGAACTCCACCCAGCACACCGATGCCGAACTGGCCCGGGCTGCGGACGGCCCGCTGCCTTTTGAGGTGGAACTGGACAGTGAGGAGCCCCAGGTGCTGATCCTGCACACCCACGCCACCGAGACCTACCAGACCTGGGACGACCTTGTCTATGACCCGGACTTTTCCGCCCGCACCACCGATGCCTCCCTGAATATGTGTGCGGTGGGGGACCGCATGACCGAGATCCTGAACCAGGCAGGCATCCGCACCGTCCACGACACCACCCTCCATGATTCTCCCAGCTATACCGAAAGTTATGCCCGCAGTGCCCAGACCGCCCGGTCCTGGGTGGAAAAATACCCCAGCATCAAGGTGATCCTGGATGTGCACCGGGACGCCATCGAAAACTCTGACGGCACCCGCGTCAAACCTCTGTGCCAGATCGACGGGCAGGACACCGCCCAGGTCATGATCATCGCCGGATGTGACAACGGCGGCACCGTCAATCTGCCCCACTGGCAGCAGAACCTGAAATTTGCCGCCGCCTGGGAGACCGAGATGGAGACCCTGTACCCCGGTCTGACCCGCCCGGTGCTGTGCGGGTACCGGTTCTACAACCAGGATGTGACCACCGGCAGCCTGCTCATCGAGATCGGCGGCCATGCCAACACCCTGACCGAGGCGGTGCGCGGGGGAGAGTACGCTGCCCGGGCTCTGGCAGCCCTGTTCCGGGGACAGGGGTGAGAATTTTGGGCTGTACATTCCCGCTCCGATGCGCTATAATTACCCATATCTATATTGTTTAGAGGAGAGGGGACCCCCATGGATTACCTGAAAAACCGGATCGAGTTGTCCAAGCTTTACACCGACACCCCCGCCGATGGCACCGTTGTGACCGTCTGCGGCTGGGCCAAGACGGTGCGTGATTCCAAGCAGATCGGCTTCATCTCGCTGACCGACGGCAGCTGCTTCAAGCCCGTGCAGATCGTGTTTGAGGCCGCCCGTCTGGAAAACTATGCCCAGGTGGCCAAGTGCGGCCTGTACACCAGCTTCGCGGTCACCGGCCGCCTGGTGCTGACCCCCGGCGCCCGCCAGCCCTTTGAGATCAACGCCGACGCCATCGAGATCCTGGGCACCTGCGGCCCCGAGTACCCGCTGCAGAAGAAGAAGATGAGCACCGAGTACCTACGCACCATGACCCATCTGCGTCCGCGCACCAACACCTTCCTGGCGGCTTTCCGCCTGCGCGGTCAGGCCGCGTACGCCCTGCACCGTTTCTTCAACGAGAACGGCTTTACCTATGTGCATACCCCCATCTTCACCAGCTCCGACTGCGAGGGCGCCGGTGAGATGTTCCAGGTCACCACCATGAACCTGTGCGACGTGCCCCGCAACGAGGAGGGCAAGGTGGATTTCAGCCAGGACTTCTTCAAGTGCCCGGTGAACCTGACCGTGTCCGGTCAGCTGGAAGCCGAAGCCCTGGCCATGGCTCTGGGCAAGGTCTACACCTTCGGCCCCACCTTCCGCGCCGAAAAGAGCTATGATACCCGCCATGCCGCCGAGTTCTGGATGATCGAGCCGGAGATGGCCTTCGCCGACCTGGATACCTATATGAACACCGCCGAGGCCATGACCAAGTATGTCATCCGCTACCTGCTGGACCACTGCGCCGACGAGCTGGCCTTCTTCAACCAGTTCTTTGACAAGGGCCTGCTGGAGCGGCTGCAGCTGGTGGCGGACAGCGATTTCGCCCGGGTCAGCTACACCGACGCCATCGAACTGCTGAAAAAGAACGATGCCAACTTCCAGTACAAGGTGTACTGGGGCATGGACCTACAGACCGAGCACGAGCGCTATCTCACCGAGCAGGTGTTCCAGAAGCCGGTCTTTGTCACTGACTATCCCAAAGAGATCAAAGCCTTCTATATGCGCATGAACGACGACGGCAAGACTGTGGCCGCCGCGGATATGCTGGTACCGGGCATCGGCGAGCTCATCGGCGGCTCCCAGCGTGAGGAGCGCCTGGATGTGCTGACCCAGCGCATGCAGGAACTGGGCCTGAAGCAGGAAGACTACGACTGGTACCTGGACCTGCGCCGGTTCGGCAGCGTCAAGCATGCGGGCTACGGCCTGGGCTTCGAGCGCCTGCTGATGTACGTCACCGGCATCCCCAACATCCGTGACGTCATTCCCTTCCCGCGCACCTGCGGTGGTTTCTGATGCGGGGCGTCGCCGCAAAACTGCTGCCCTGGTTTGAACAGAATCGAAGGCTTCTGCCGTTCAGGCAGGAGCCTTCGGCTTACCATATCTGGGTCAGCGAGATCATGCTCCAGCAGACCCGGGTGGCCGCCGCTTTGCCCTACTATGAGCGCTTTGTGGCCGAGCTGCCCACCCCGGCAGACCTGGCGGCCTGCCCGCCTGACCGCCTGCGCAAACTCTGGCAGGGGCTGGGCTACTACAGTCGGGCCGCCAACATGCAGAAGGCCGCCCAACAGGTGTGCGACCTGTACGGCGGGGAACTGCCCGCCGACTGGGAGGCCCTGCGGGCCCTTCCCGGCATCGGGGATTACACCGCCGGCGCCATTGCCAGCATCGCCTTCGGCATTCCCGCCCCGGCGGTGGACGGCAACGTGCTGCGGGTCTTTGCCCGTATTTTTGATGATGATGCCGACATCACCCGCCCTGCCACCAAACAGCTGTTCACCCGGCGGGTGATGGAGGAAATGCCCAAAGCCACTCCCGGCCCTTATAATGAGGCCCTCATGGAGCTGGGCGCCCTGGTCTGCGTTCCGGGTGCGCCCCAGTGCCAGGTCTGCCCGCTGCAGGAACTGTGCAGCGGCTATGCTTCGGGACGGGCGGCCTCCCTGCCGGTGAAGCCGCCCAAGAAGGAAAAGAAAAAGGTCCCGGTCACGGTGGCCCTCATTGAAAGCGAGGCCGGGTATCTGCTGCAGCGCCGTCCGGCCCGGGGGCTGCTGGCCAATCTGTGGCAGCCCCTGTGCTTTGAGGGCGAAAGCCTGACCCGGGAGGAACTGGCCGGCCGGCTGGAAGCCCTGGGGGTGGCCGTCACCTGGCAGCAAGCCCTGGCACCGGCCCGCCATGTGTTCACCCACCGCATCTGGGAGCTGTCCGGCTGGCGGGGCACCGCGTCCGCCTGTGACCTGCCGGAAGGTCTGGACTGGGGCCGTGCGGACGATGCAACAGGAAATTTCACCGTGCCAAGTGCTTTTGCAGCTTATGTGCCGGGAGCCGGAAATCAATAAATTTTCACAGGTTTTCCCGGTAGCGGTTGGTAAAATTTTACGTTTGCGTTGTTGTATTCTAATCCGGGGTCGGTTATAATAAAAGCAGCTGACCCCGGTATGCCCGCTCAAAGGGCTTGGCATGCCCACACAATGCGGTCCGCCCTGGCGGCCCGCCGGTTCGGAGGAATGTATTATGATGAAAAAATCCACGTTTGGCGTTGCTCTGGCTTTCATCGCGGCTGCGGCCGGTGTTTTGACCGCCGTTGCGCTGTATCTGCGCCGCCGCGAAAAGGAACTGGACGAGTACGAGCGCCTTCTGTACAGCGACAATGAGTTTGACGACGACGAGGATGAGGACACCATCTACGAGCCCATCGAGACCGAGCCGGCCAAGCCCGAAGACGGTGAAGCCGGCGACGAGTCGTCTGCCGACTGATTCCATCGCCGCATAAGACCTGTGCAGAAACGGCCAGGTGCGGCCGGGGCGTGCTTTCGGACACCCCGGACCGTACCCGGCTTTTGCTTTCGGCGTTCGGCCGCAACAGGAAGGAATCGGTATGAAAAAATTGCTGCTTTGGCTCCTGATGGTGGTTGTGATGGTCGCTCTGCTCCTGGGCGGGGCGGCCGCGGCCCTGTATGCCATGACGGGGGAAAACAAGCTGCCGCAAAATCATCCCACTCTCGGGGAGGCCGCGCTGGAACCCAACGGATATGACTGGACGGTGCCGGTGCTGGGACATGTGGTGGAACGCAATTTTTCCAGCCTGACCAACCTGACGGTCCAGAAGCTGGGAGATATGGGGGATACCTCTCCCGTGCTGACCCTTCCCGACTGGGTCAACCGTTCGGAGATGACCCTGACCGGTCCGGACGGTACCGTGGCCGCCCAGGGGGACGCCTCCGCCTACATGGAGTATGTCTACACACAGAACGGCCAGTATCAGCTGGACCTGACCCTGTACCGGGACGCCCAGCCGGATGTGAACGGTGTTTCCACCGGCTGGTATGCCTATCGTGTCAACTATACCGTGAACATCCAGCCCAAGGCCACCCTCAGCACCACCAGTGCACCCCAGGGAACGGTGGTGGCGGTGTCCGTCACCGGGATCCTGGACGGCAGTACCCCCACCCTGGAAAGTGATCTGGGCACCGTCTGGTTCCGCAAGACCACCGATGGATTTATGGGATACATCCCCATCACCTACAACACCTCCGGCGGGGAACACCAGCTGACACTGACCTGCGGGGAGCTGGTCCAGCAGCTGGCCCTCTCGGTCACCGAAAACAAGGTCTCCACCGTGCAGGTGGAACCGGAGGCGGAGGTCACCGTACCCGGTGCTTCCGACCAGTACAAAAATGCCATCTGGCCGCTGTATGCCCAGGGCAGCAGCGATAAACTGTGGCAGGGTGCCTTTGCCGCCCCCTGTACCAGCCTGCCTACCGCCCAGTACGGGGACCGTCTGATGACCGACGGCGCCGTGACCAGCCGTTCCACCGGGCTGACCTACGCTGCGGCGGAACCGGGCAGCACGGTGAGCGCACCGCAGAACGGGACCGTCGCCTATGCAGGGGAACTGGCCCTCACCGGCGGCACCGTGGTCATCGACCACGGCTGCGGCGTCAAGAGCTATCTGTTCGGTCTGGGCACCGTCAGCGTGCAGCAGGGCCAGACCGTTGCCCGCGGGGACACCGTGGGTACCACCACCGATGTGCATGACCTGATTTATGAGCTGCGCATCGGCAATAAATCTGTTGATCCCGCCGCGGCCATCAAGGGCTCCAGCGGTTTACAATACCAGGAAAACAAATGAGCGTGTCCTTTTCACGGCCGCCGTTTGGTTGTTGCGCATAGATATGGGACGGGTTAGTTATGGAGGAAAAGACTTTCGAAAAAGAAAAAGCACCGGCCGTGGGACAGAACAGTTCTCCGGCCGGACATAACAGGCGTCGGCGCCGGCGCAAAAAGAGCGGGGCCCAGCGTGCTGCTTCCGCACAGTCCGGACAGAACCGGGAGACGCTGAAAGGGGAGGCTCCTGCCGGGGACAAGGCGGAAATTTCCCCGGTGGACCGGCCGGAAGAGACGCCCGCCGGTCAGGTGCCGGCCCCGGCGGCCCAGACCCCGGCCCCGGCGGAAGAACCCGCCGAAACGCCGGCACAGCAGCCGGACAAAGAGCCTGCAGCCCCGGAAGAGCCGCAGGCACCGGAACTTCCGAAATTGCCTGAGGAGGAACCGCCCCGCGCACCGGAAAGCCCGGAACCGGCTGAATCCGCAGACCCGGCAGAGGAGGCCGAACCGGCCCGGACGCCGGACATTCCCCAAGGGGACGATGCGGAGGAGAAGGTGTCCTCCGGGGCGGAGGACGCGTCTGAGGAAGCCGAGGAGGAGGCCGACGGGGAGGCCGAATCGGCCGAACAGCAGCAGCGCGCCGCACAGATGACCCGCACGGTCCAGCTTTCCATTGAAAAAATCGTGGAAAAGATCGAGGAGGAAGAGTCCATCCCCGAACCGGACACCGCCGACTCCGACGGGAGCGGCGAGGAGGAGGGAGACCCCGATTCCGCCGATCCGTCTTTGCCCGCCCGTCTGCGGCGGCTGCACCGCCGCGTCGGCGACAGCATGTGGAGTCTGCTGAAGTGGGTCGCGTTTGTGGTGGCGTTTGTGGCAGTGGTGGCCGGTGCCGGCATCGCATGGCTGTACAAGGGAGCCACGCCGGATTCCATCCCCAAGGTCTCGGCCGAATTCAACGGCGAGGAACTGGAGCCTACCTCCTACAGCTGGCATGTGCCGGTGGTGGCCAATGTGTTCAAGCGCACCTACGCCAAAACCGTCTCCAAGGAACCCACCCAGATCGCCGCGACCATCGAGACAGCACAGGTGGACCTGAGCGTGCGCCACACCGACTGCGACACCAGGCTGACGGTGGAGGACAGCGACGGGGAGTCGGTGTTTGAAGGCACGGCCGAAGAATTCGGCAACTACACCTTCACCAAGAACGACACCTACACCGCCGAGCTGGTCATTTTCCGCAATGAGAAAAAGATCAGCCACACGGCGGAAGTCTCCGGCAAGCAGACCTATCTGTTCAGCTTTACGGTCAGTCTGCGGCCTTCCATCCGCCTGAACACCGTGTCTGCCACCCAGGGCAGTGTGGTGGCGGTGCGGGTCAGCGGGGGCGTATCCGATCAGGTGGCTCCCACTGCCAGCAGCAAGCTGACCGCCACGGCCTTCCACCGGGGCGAAAACGACTGGGTCTGCTATCTGCCCATCGGGGTCAACCAGGAACCGGGGGATTACACCATTACCGTCAGCTATGCGGGCTATGAACAGGAACTCAGCCTGACCGTCAAGGCCCGGGCCAATGTGTATAAGGATTATTCCAGCAAGAGCAAACTGACCAGCCCGTATATTGCCGAAAGTGATACCCCGGCCAAGGTACTGGCGGTGCTCAAGACCGGGGACGAGCAGCCCGCCTGGACGGAGGACGGCTTCAATCTGCCCTTCACCGAAAAGGCGGAAGTGGAGCTGGCCTACGGCACCACCGAGTACGTGGGCCGCACCCGGTCCGAGCGGGTGGCAGGCACCGGCACCGGACGGATCAGCAACAATGTGATCGTGTCCACCACCCGGAACAGCAGCCTGCTGGCCCCGGCGGCCGGCAAGGTCGTCCTGGCCGAAGGCCTGGGCGGTACCGCCGGTTATACGGTGGTCATCGACCACGGCGCCGGCGTCAAGAGTGTTTTCTATTGCCTGCGCAGCGTTTCCGTCAAGGTGGGCGCCACCGTCAAGAAAGGGCAGGAGATCGCCCAGACGGACCGCACCACCATCGGAGAAGTCCGTGTGGGTACCGTCCCGGTGGAACCGCTCTCTGTCTGGCGCGGTGAATGTGACGCCCTCAACCATTATTGATCTTTTGCTTTCAGAGCCTCTGCTTCGGCAGGGGCTTTTTTCTTTTGTCAAAACCGGCGCTTCCGCAGTGCAAAAGGCCGGCAAAGCTGGTTTTCCGTCACCCTGCCCGCCGTTCGGGCATAAGATGGCTCAGAACACGGGGGTGGAAATATGTCCTTTACATTTTGTATGGCTGACGGCGATGCCCGTCAGCAGGCTGCCGGCCGTGCTCTGCGGGAAGCCGGGTGCACCCGCGGGGCACCGGAACGTGCCGATTTTCTTCTGCTGCCCATGCCTCTGCGCACCATCACGCCGGGACAGCTGGACCTTCTGCACCGGATGCGGCCGGACACACCGGTCTTCGGCGGGCTCATGGCGCCGCAGGCACGCAGCACCATCCAGCGTACCGGCGGGGTGCCGGTGGACTATTATACCCGCAGCGAACTGGCCAGCCTGAATGCGGTCCCCACGGCGGAAGGGTGCCTGTGCCTGCTCATGCAGATGCGCACCCGCACCTTGTGGGAAAGCCCGGTCCTGGTGCTGGGCTTCGGCCGGGTGGGGCAGGCGGTGGCCCGACGTCTGGCGGCGCTGGGGGCAAGGGTCACGGTGGCGGCCCGCAGCGCCGACCAGCGGGCCGGGGCCCGGTGCTGCGGCTGCCACGCGGCACCGCTGACCGCCCTGGACCGGCTTCTGCCCGGATTTGATGCGGTGGTCAATACCATCCCGGCGTTGGTGCTCCCGGCCCAGCTGCTGGGATGCCTGCCCCGCGGGGCGGTGATCATCGATCTGGCCAGCGCTCCGGGCGGTGTGGATTTTGACGCCGCCCAGGCCATGGGCCTGCAGGCACGGCTGGCCCCGGGGCTTCCGGGACGATGTGCACCCGATACGGCAGGGGAACTCATCGCCCAGACCATATTGACCATCTTGCAGGAACAGGGGAGGGTGACGGTATGACACAGACATGGCAGGATACACCCCGCGCGGTGGTGTTTGCCCTGTGCGGCAGTTTTTGCAGTTTCGGGGCTGTGCTGCCCCAGATCCAGCGCCTTTGCCGGGACGGATGGGATGTGCTTCCGCTGCTCAGTTCCAGCGCGGCCACACAGGATACCCGGTTCGGGACGGCGGCTTCCCTGTACCGGACTCTGGAAGAGATGACCGGCCACCCGCCCATGACGACCCTGCAGCAGGCGGAACCCCTGGGCCCCCAGAAACTGGCCCGGGCCATGGTCATCGCCCCCTGTACCGGTACCACCATGGGACTTCTGGCCAACGGGATCAGCAGTACGGCAGTCACCCTGGCGGCCAAAAGCATGCTGCGGGGCGGCCGGCCCCTTCTGCTGGCCCCCTCCACCAACGACGGCCTTTCGGGCAGTGCGGGCAGTCTGGCCGCCCTGTTGCAGCGCAAAAACATCTATTTTGTGCCCTTCGGCCAGGATGACAGTTTCAAAAAGCCCCACAGCCTGAAGAGCGACTTCACCCTGCTGCCGGACGCCCTGGAAAGTGCCCTGCGGGGTGTGCAGCTTCAGCCGCTGCTTTTGTAACTTTCGGCGGAATGACGCATATATTGGTATGGTGTGACGGATATTTCGAAAGGCGGTGCGGCGATGGAACGGATCAAGATCACGGGCGGGCGGGTACTGGAGGGCCGGATTCGCCCCGCAGCGGCCAAAAACAGCGTGCTGCCCCTTTTGGCGGCCAGTCTCTTGTGCAGCAGACCCTGCGTGCTGCGGGGGGTACCCAGGCTGTCGGACGTGGATGCCAGTCTGGCGCTGCTGCGGGCGGTGGGGGCCGGACCGGTGCGCCGTGGCCCGGATATCCTTCTCCCGTCTGCTGCAGTCTGCGGCCATGTCCCGCCGGAGCTGGCGGGGGCCATGCGGGGGTCGGTATTTTATCTGGCGCCGCTGCTGGTGCGGGCGGGGACGGTGGAGCTGCCCCTGCCCGGAGGCTGCCGCCTGGGCCCCCGCCCCATTGACATCCATCTGGCAGGGCTGGGCGCCATGGGGGCCGAGATCTCCGAGAGTGAGTCTGCGGTGACCCTGCGCCGGCAGGGGTCTCTGCATGGGGTCGATTTCACCCTGCGCCTTCCCAGCGTGGGTGCCACCCTGACCCTGCTGATGGCCGCCGCCTGTGCCCGGGGCGAGACCGTGCTGCGCGGTGCCGCCTGTGAGCCGGAAATTGCAGATACCGCCGCTTTTCTGCGCATGGCGGGGGCGCAGATCGAAGGGGCCGGCACCCCTGTGATCAGGGTGCGCGGGGCGGCGGGACCGCTTCCGGGCGGCGGCGTGCACCTGCCTTTGCCCGACCGCATTGCCGCCGCCACCTATGCCGCCGCGGTGGCGGTGGCGGGGGGACGCATTGCGGTGGAACACTGCCGCCCCGGGCACCTGGCGCCTTTCCTGCGGTTCCTGCGCACCGCCGGCTGCGAGATCACCGCAGGACCGGACGGATTTACGGCGGCCCGGGAGCCGGATATCCCGCTGTGGGGTGGGGCGGACCTGTGCACGGGAGCCTGGCCGGGATTTGCCACCGATACGGCGCCGCTGGCGGCAGCGGTGCTCCTGTGCGCCCGGGGCGAAAGCCATATCCATGATGCCCTGTTCCAGAACCGTTTCGCCTGTGCCGAAGGGTTCGCGGCCATGGGCGCCCGGGTCCGGGCCGATGGCCGGGACCTGTGGATCGGCGGCGACGCGCAGCTGCATGCCGCCTGCGTGACGGCCCCCGACCTGCGGGGCGGGGCCGCGCTGGTGCTGGCGGCGCTGGCAGCCGGGGGAACGGGGACCGTTATGGACTCCGGTCACATCCGCAGGGGCTATCAGGACCTGCCCGCGGAGCTGGCGACCCTGGGCGCGCGCTGCACATATGTCAAAACAATGAGCGATGCCACGATGAAAACTGCCTCTGCTATGCAAATGCGATAAAATCCGCGCTGCCATGTAAACTCTTTTGGATATTTCAACGGGCTGCGGCGCAAATTTTGATTTTTTGCGCCGCAGCTATTGAAATTGTGTTGGGAATTTGGTATTCTAATAATCAGTTATATGTTAAAAATACAGGGCCAGTGTGCCTCTGGGTCATAACCGCATTGCGGCGGCCCGGGTTGTCGGGCCCATCGAAACTAACAACTGTTTAGGGGGATACACTCATGGCGTTCGTTCTCGATGAAGAGATGCAGAATGTAACTAACATCAAGGTGATCGGCGTCGGCGGCGGCGGCGGCAACGCTGTCAACCGCATGGTCGATGCAGGCCTTGGCGGCGTGGAATTCGTTGCGATGAACACCGACCAGCAGGCCCTGATCAACTCCAAGGCGACCCAGAAGGTCCAGCTTGGCGCCAAGCTGACCAAGGGCCGCGGCGCCGGCGCTGACCCGGAAGTGGGCCAGCGTGCAGCGGAGGAGAGCAAGGACGAGATCGCCAACGCCCTCAAAGGCGCTCAGATGGTCTTTATCACCGCCGGCATGGGCGGCGGCACCGGCACCGGTGCGGCTCCCGTGGTGGCTGAGACTGCCCATGACCTGGGCATCCTGACCGTCGGCATCGTCACCAAGCCCTTCAGCTTTGAGGGCAAGCGCAAGATGAGTCTGGCTGAACAGGGCATCGCCAACCTGATGATGCATGTGGACAGCCTGATCGTCATCCCCAATGAGCGCCTGAAGCTCATCAGCCAGGAAAAGATCACCCTGATGAACGCTTTCGAGGCCGCGGATAACGTGCTGCGTCAGGGCGTGGAGAGCATCTCCAGCCTGATCAACATTCCGGCTTTCATCAACCTGGACTTTGCCGACGTGCGCTCCATCATGAAGGACGCCGGCTTCGCCCACATGGGTGTCGGCGTCGCCAAGGGCGCCGGCAAGGCCGAAAACGCCGCCAAGGCTGCCATCTCCAGTCCGCTGCTGGAAACCAGCATCGCCGGCGCCCGCGGTGTCATCATCAACATCACTTCCAGCCCGGATATCGGTCTGGACGATGTGGAGACCGCCGCTTCCATGATTACCCAGTCTGCCCACCCCGATGCCAACATTATCTGGGGTACCGCTTTCGACGAGCGTCTGGCTGATGAGATGAACATCACCGTCGTGGCCACCGGCTTTGAGAACACGCCGGGCGTGGATGAGCCCATCCAGGCTGCCATGCATGCCCAGATGGCCGCCAAGAACGCCGCTCCTGCCGCCCAGGCCGAGCCTGCCGCGCAGCAGCCTGCCATGCCCACCCCGCCGCCGACCGTGGATCCGGTCATTCCCAGCCCGGTGATCTTCAACACCGAGGTCACTCCCACCGGCAGCAGCAAGCCCGCCGAGCAGGAGGAAGAGGATGACGGCGATTACTTCAACGATCTGCTCAGCATCCTGAACAAGCGTTCCTGATCATACGACCGTGCACAGCCCGGTCTTGCGGATGTTGAAATACCGGGCAGCCCGCCGCATTGTGGCGGGTATGGTGCCTTTTATACATGAGGAGGAGCGCTATGCCGTCCAAGAACCCGTCCATTCAGGAAAAGGGGTTCCGCACGAGCATGCTGGGCTTTGATAAAAATGATGTGCTGGCTTACATGAATGCGCTGGCCAATGAGACCCAGCAGCGTGAATTGGAATACCAGCAGACCATCGACGATCTGAACACCCAGCTTGACAAACTGAAAAAGGAACAGGCAAATGCGCGTCGCTGCGTGGAAAAGCTGCAGGCAGAACTGAACCAGGCCACCCAGCGCGCCGAAACAGCCGAAAAGGCTGGCAGTGATGCCGTCACCCAGCTCCGGGAGGCGGAAGAGCGTGCCAGCAATTTCCAGAACAAGTATAAGGATGGACAGCAGACCATCATGAGTCTGCAGTTCCAGAAGCGGGACCTGGAAAAGCAGGTGGCAGAGATGGAGGCCATGATCCCCAAAGGGGGCATGCCCACCATGGCAGCCACACCGGCGCCCGCTCCTGCCGCTTCGGCCCAGGACGCCCCCAAACCGGCTCCCAAGGAGGAGCCGGCACCGGTCACCGTGACCGAGCAGGCCCGCATCGAAGCCAAAAAGATTCTGGCCGACGCCCGCCTGAACGCCGAAAGCGCCGAGCGCCGCCTGCGCCAGCAGGAGGATGACCAGAAGGCCCGCATGGCGGACAACGCCCGCGCCCTGGCTGCCGGTGTGCAGCTGCTGCGGGATCGCTTGACCCGTGTGGATGAAAAGCTGGCTTCCGCTTCCATGGATCTGGAAAATGCCACCGGTGCCATTTATCAGGCGCTGGACGATACCAGCAAGGATCTGGAGGAACTGGGAGCAGATATGCGGTCTTTCGGGAAACTGCGTCCGGTGGAAAAGCCGGCTGCCCAGCCCCAGCCATCCGCCTCGGCGGCACCCGCCCGCCCCAAGGTGGCACCGCGCCGCGTGCATCCCGCCGCTTCGCCTGCCGCATCGGAACCTGTCCGGCGGCTGCGCCGTTCCGCCCCGCTGCGTCCGGTGTCGGAGGAGCTGGAAGATGCCATGAAGCGTCTGGACAAGCATTCCAAACAGTAATACATGCAACAGGCCGTGGCCGCCTCTTGACGGCCGCGGCCTTTCTTTATGGGAGAAAATCACCATGCCGCTGCCACATATTCTGCAATCCATCCACCGTGCCGGGGACCGCTTCGGCCGCATACTGGCCTCTCTGTGCGCCCCCGTGCGCTGGCTCGTGTACGGGGTGCTCCTGCTCGTCGGGATCCTTGCCGGCGGTGCCATCACGGCTTATGGCGGACTGTTCCTGGTCCTGCTCCTGTGGGTCTTGTGTACCGGGACCCTCTGGCTGCTGCTGGCAACCGCATGGAAGCTCTCTTTCCCCGGGGAGGACTGGCGGCATGACAAAGTGTTCCGCCGGTGCCTGCTGGCAGGGGTCTTGGTGGGCCTTGCGGTGATTGCGGGTCTGGTGTTCTACCGGCGCACGGTTTATGGGGAAGACGCCATCAACTATTATGCCAAGCAGAATCTGCTGTTCAACAGCTTTGCCACCAGCGGTTTTTACGGCGTCAGCAACCTGGCCGAAAACCTTCTGACCGCCGATTACAAGATGTTCATGAACCTGTTCATCAGCCTGCCCTACCTGCTTCTGCCCCGCACCATCAACATGTTCATGCTCAGTTATGCGCTGACCTGCTTTGTGCCCATGTGGACGGCCCTGCTCATGCTGGCCAAGCGGCTTCTGGCGGTGGTGAGGCCCGGACTCTCTGCGGTCCGGCAGGGGACGTTTTACCTGCTGTGCATGGGGAGCATGGTCTTGTGGCCCATGTTCCTATGGCCTGCCACCCATGGCATGCCGGACGCCTTCGGCCTGACATTCGTGGCCATCATCCTGCTTCTGTGTGCGGAGTATCGGTTTGATATCCTGGAATGGCCCCGGCTGGCGGCGCTTTTTGCCGCTACCTTTGCCCTGATCCTCACCCGGCGCTGGTATATGTTCTGGATCGTGGCCTTTTACCTCTGCTACACCCTGGCCGTCCTTGGGGGAGCGGTCCGCCGGAAGAAATTCCGCACGGTGCTGGTCAACCTGCTGCGGTTCGGTCTGCCTTCTGCGGTCATCATCCTTGTGGTGCTGCTGCCCACCTTCCGGACCATTCTCACCACCGACTATGCCGACATCTACGGCGCCTATTACGGCGGCGGCTTTGCGGCAAACTGCCTGGGCCAGCTGAAAACCCAGGGCATCCTCTGGCTGCTGGCGGCTCTGCTGGGGCTGCTGACCCTGCTGGGAAACAGGCGGGCCCGGGGACCCGCGGCCGTCACAGCGGCAGCCTCGCTGCTGGCCATGGTGCTCTTCACCCGAACCCAGTCCCTGGGGGATCACCAAAGCCTGATCCTGGCTCCGCTGTATCTGCTGGGCTTGTTCGGCGCTGCTGCCGGTATCTGCGCCATCCGGTCCGCCTGGGCCATGCGGAGCTGTACAGCTGCATTGGCGTTTTTCCTGGCGGTCAATGCAGGCAACACCCTGCGTTTGACGGGGGCCAGCGTTTCCACCGTTCTGCTCAGCGGCGAAAGCCTGGACCTGACCCGGCGCACGGACCTGGACGCCATGAAGGCGGTCACTGATTTTGTGCTGAATAACTGTGCGGAAGAGGAGACCGTCTATATCAATATTGACACCGACGGATACAGCGGTTCCACCTTCGCCTACAGCGACCCGGCCCATCCCCAGCTGCAAAGCATGATCCTGTGGGAAAACAGCGTGCCGTCCACCCATGGTTTCCCCACCGGCATCTGGTCCTCCAAGTATGTGATGGTGACCGATAAGCTGGAGGAGGGCGGTCTGGTGGGCGCCGTCAATCTTGCTCTGCGCAGTTCTACGCCCAGCAGCAGCCATTACCGCTATGTGACCGAATTTCCGCTGCAGAATGGCATTGCGCTCTATTGCTATGAGCGGCTCACCTCTCCCGATGCGGCCGAAGCCGATTACTACAAGCAGGTCTTTGCGGAATATGACGCCCGCTGGCCCGAACTGTTCAGCCAGCGCATCGATGCGTATATGGCAGATCTTGGCGGTGCCGATGCTTCGGCTTGATACCGTTTCGTAACTTATTTTTGCCATTCCCTTGACGAAAAGACGCCTGCATGGTATATTTATAGTCAGAATATTTTGGCTGATTGGGTTATCCCACTTGTTTTGACGGCTCTGCCGTCTGATCGCTCTGAACGCAGCAGCCTGCATATCCCGTGGGCTGTCTGGCTTTGTTGCGCCTGCGTGAAAAAAAGGAGGTCAGCTTCCCGTTGAAGCGTTTTCTTTGCGTGGTTTTGATTGCCGCGCTGATGGTATTTTGTGCCGCGTGCGGCGGAGATCTGCTTTCGGCTGAGCCCGAAGCGACCGCTGCTCCTACGGCTTCTTCGTCCCGCAACGTCCGCAGTGAGCCGGTCAAGGTGACCGAGACGTACGCCAATGCGGATAATGTCACCGACTCCCAGCCGGCGCAGGATTCTTCCGCGGCCGAAACCCAGCCTTCCGCGGTGGACACGCCTGAGACCGGAGATTTCCCGGTGGTATATTTTGCCGGGGTGCTGGGGCTGATTTTGATTTGTTCCGCCGGCTTGCTGATGCTGCGGCGTATCTGACCATAACCTGGATCGTCAGGGGCGCGCACGGCGCGTTTGCCGGTCCGGTTTCTTGAGGAACCGGACGGCAGGCACGCGGTGAGCGCCCTGTTTCATTTTCACACATTGCCCCAAGGAGGCTTTTGCTGTATGCTCCGCAAACAACGTTACCGCCGCCTGCAGGGCGACAGTGCTTATTATCCCTTCGGTGCCCGCAAGGTCCTGCGGCAGAAACAGCGCCGCCATGCCCGCCTGCTGCGTTGGGGCGGCATTCTGGCCCTGTGCTGCGCGGCGGCCCTGGTCCTGCGCCAGACGGTGTTCCGGGGCGGCCAGCCCGCACCGCCGCCGGCGGTGGCCACCGCGGAGACAGCCACCGCAGAAACAGCTCCCCGTCCCACCGTGGCCGTGCGCCCTGCCACGGTGGATGCCCTGGCGGGACAGGGAACGGCCGAATCCGCCGAAAAGGCGGAAACGCAGCCCACACCCAGTCCCTTGCCGGAAGCGGAGATCCTGCCCCAGTATCGGGACCTGTATGAACAGAACAGCGATATGGTGGGCTGGCTGCGCATCGACGGCACCGATATCAACTATCCCGTCATGCAGACCCCCGGAGATAATGAATATTACCTGCGCCGCGGGTTTGATAAGCTGTATGCCGTTTCCGGCACCCTTTTTCTGGATGAGCGCTGCAGCCTGGGGCCGGACCCCACCGCCAACTGGCTGATTTACGGCCATAACATGAGTGATGATACCATGCTGGGAGAGCTGGACCGGTATGCGGACCCGGCCTTCTGTGGCGAACATCCCACCTTCACCTTTGACACCCTGACCACACCCGGGACCTGGCAGGTGGCGGCGGTCATCCGCACCACCCTGGGCGCCGACGAATGGCCCTACTATACCTTCTTTGATGCGGACAGCCGTGCCGACTGGCAGCGCCGGGTGGATGCCATTATGGCCCTGTCCCTGTACGATACCGGCGTGATTCCGGAATACGGGGACCAGCTGCTGACCCTTTCCACCTGCGGGACATCCAGCTTTTATACCGACGAGCGTTTTGCGGTTCTGGCGGTGCGGGTGGACTGAGACCCCTTGCTTTTTGAGCGGGAATCCGCTATGATGATAACGTCAAAAATAACTTCGCAAAAGGAGCCAACCAAAAATGGCAGAATTCAAGTATGAAATCACCGAGCGCATCGCTGTGCTGTCCACCAACACCAGTGGCTGGGAACGTCAGCTGAACATGGTCAGCTGGAACGGCAAAGAGCCCAAGTATGACCTGCGCGACTGGGCACCGGACGGCAGCAAGATGGGCAAGGGCATCAGCATGACCCGGGAAGAACTGGTCACCCTCAAGGGCATCCTGGAAGAAATGGATCTGTGATGGAAGACTATCGCCAGCAGTTTATCGAGCTGTACAATCAGAATATCACCCGCCCCGGCGCCGACCGCCTTCTGAAGTGGCTGGACGGCACCGACTTTTTCCGTGCGCCGGCGTCCACCAAATTTCATGGTGCGTGTGAGTGCGGTCTGGTCATGCACAGCATCAATGTCTATCATGCCATGATGCAGCATTTCTTTGGGGAGGGGGATAACCCCGAGACCTTTGCGGTGTGCGCTTTGCTGCACGATGTGTGCAAAGCCAACTTTTATAAGGTCAGCACCCGCAACGTGAAGAACGACGCCACCGGACAGTGGGAAAAGGTGCCGTTCTATCAGGTGGCGGACCAGCTTCCTTATGGCCATGGCGAAAAGAGCGTGTACCTCATTGAACACTTCATGCGTCTGAAGACCGACGAAGCGGTGGCCATCCGCTGGCATATGGGCGGCTTTGACGATGCGGTGCGCGGCGGCAGCTATGCCATCAGCGACGCTTACAACCGGTATCCGCTGGCGGTCAAACTTCATACGGCGGACCTCATTGCCACCTACCTGATGGAACAGGGAACCAGTCAGGTGGAAAACGGACACTGAGACAATCCAAGCCCGCTCCCTCCTTCCGGCATATACCGGATGGGGGAGCGGGCTTTGCGTTTTGTCCGTATACCTGAATAAAAGAAAAAGTCCATGGCGGGATACGCCATGGACAAGATGTTTTTCGGGCCCCCGGAAAACTTTGCAGGGCAAAGTTTTGTGGGGAAAAGGAGGAATGACGGAGCGGCATGAGAAAAGCCCGGGCATACCCCCGGGCTTTTTGAATGGAGCGCAGTCCATTCCGACGTGGAGCAAGTGAAGGGAGTCTCCCGCGGCCTAACCAACAGTCCGCGGGACTGTTGGTTGCGCACTGCGGTGCGCCGGCCTGTTCGCCTCCTCTTCACAGCAAATCCAAAAGAAAAAGTCCATGGCGGGATACGCCATGGACTTTCTCTTTTGGAGCAGGTGAAGGGAGTCGAACCCTCGTCCTCAGCTTGGAAGGCTGATGTACTAGCCGTTGTACGACACCTGCACGGTATTTGTTATTATACCTGCACAGGGGTCGGTTTGTCAAGTCGAAAACGAAAATATCAGAATTCCTTTTTTGTGTAAATGGCGGTGCTCACCACCCAGCTGAGGATAAACAGCACCAGCCCTACAGCGAGAGACCCTCCCGCAATCAAAACCAGCAGGGTGGTTTCATCCAACAGGGGAAAGGAGAAAAAAGAAGTGTTTTCCAGGGCATTGGAGCCCACAAGGGCGATGGCGATAATCAGGGCAATGGCCAGAATAACGCCGGACCGTGCCCGGACTGCACCGATTTTATAAGAAAGGACATACCCCAGGGCGTAATAGGCCATGACCAATCCCAACGTGACCAGGCATCCGGCCAGATTGTACAGCAGATTCTCTGCCACCTGCCCTTTGAACAGATCACAAAGGGTGAGAAGGATATATGCCAGTACAAAACTGGCTGCCATCCAGAGCAAGGCCAGAAGATATTTGGCTCCGACGATCTGTCGGCCGGATACCGGCAGGGTGCGTGCATAGGTATCCCAGTGACTTTGCTCGTCAAAGACCAGGGCGGAGGTGGTGTAGAGGCCGCCGATGAAAAGCAGGGCAAACAGCATGAATTTCATATCCATGGTAAATGCCATGACCGTATACAGCAGAACGACCAGAAGAAAATTTTTGCGGTAGCTGGACCAGATGGTTGCCTGGTCTTTGTATAACAAACCCAACATGGCGAATTCCTCCCGAAAACCAGCGCAGCCCTGAACGGACCGGCAGTTGTTCCATCAAAATTGTTTGTGCTTGTAGATGGCAATGCTGACCAACCAGCTGCCGGCGTACAGCAGGGCGCTGCCCGCGGTTCCACCGACGATGAGCCACCAGAAATGCAGGTTCCGGGCCCATTGATATACGGATCCGTACTCTACATCCATTACCAGCGTTTGCTCCTGAGCGGAATCCCAGATTTCGGCAGGGCCCCGGAAGCCGAAAAAACGCTGGATGTCCTGCAGCTGCTCCGAAGAAAGCAGCACGGTGGACGCCGTGGCCAGCACCGCCAGCAGCAGGATCAACACCATCACGGCAGTCCGGGCCCGTTCACTGCCCAATTGATAGGAGAGGGGCAGACTCAGCGAGAAATACAGCAGGGCCAGGGCAGTGGCCGCCAGCATTCCCACCAATGCCTCCTCCATGCCCATGGTGCCGCGGGCAATGTCGGGAAAGAACAGAAAGGCAGCAAGTCCGATCAAAAAACCACCGGCAATGGCCAACAGGCCCAACAGGTACTTGCTGCCGATGATGGCCGCCGGACTTACCGGCAGGGTGTGGGCGTACATATCCCAGTGGCTTTTTTCATCAAAACTGACGGCGCTTTGCGTGTAGATTCCCAGCATGAACACCAGGGCATACAGCATGAAGGGCATATCGAAGAGATAAGCCATACCCAGATACACCACCAGAAGCAGCAGGATATTTTTCCTGTACTGACCGGCAAGAACGCTCCAGTCCTTGTACAAAAGCCCTCTCACTGCCCATCCCTCCCGCTGTAAAACCGCATGATATCATCGATGCCGGCGTGGTCGCACACGGTTCCCGGCAACAGGCGCAGAACCGCTTCCCGGCCTTTGACCAGAGTCTCACACCCGAAAGTGCTCCTCCGGGTAAAGACAGCCATGCCGTCGGGCAGACGGTGCAGGTCTGCTTCGCTGCAGCGCAGCAGACCGTATTCCTGCATCAGCGCATCTTTGTCCTCGTGGAAAAGCAGCTGCCCGTGGTGCAGATAGGCGATGGAATCGGCAATCTGTTCCAGGTCGCTGGTGATGTGACTGCTCATGAGGATGGTGTGGTGTTCATCCTGGATGAATTCCAGAAACAGGTCCAGGATCTCCCCACGCACCACCGGGTCCAGTCCGGCGGTGGGCTCGTCCAGCACCAGCATCTCCGGCGCGTGGGCGAGGGCTGTGGCCAGACTCAGCTTCATCCGCATGCCGCGGCTGTACTCTTTGATCTTTTTGTCCGGTTCCAGACCGAATCGCTTCAGGTATCCGGAAAAGGCGCCGGCGTCCCACCGGGCACCGAAAATGCCCGCCATGCTGCGGCCGATGTGGGCAGCGTTCATCCCTTCATAAAAGTAGGCTTCCTCGAACACCACGCCCAGTCGGGCCCGGACTTCCGGGTCTTTGGGCAGACCGCCCAGCAGTTCGGCCCGACCACCGTCCGGGGGATTGACCCCGGTGAGAATTTTCAGGGTGGTGGTCTTGCCGGCACCGTTTTCTCCCACCAGCCCCACGATGGTCCCTGCAGGCACTGTCAGATCCAACGGACCCAGCTTGAAATCTTTGTACACTTTCTGCACACCGTGCAGTTCGGCTGCGTTGTAAGGCATGGCTCAGCCCTCCCACAAAAGCTGTAATGTTTCGGTCACTTCCGCCAGAGAAATCCCGCCCCGGCGGGCGGCCTCGATGGCATTCTGCAAATGTCCTTCCACCTGTTTCAGACTTTCCTCCCGGTGCAGTTCCGGGTTCTGCGGCGCCACAAAGCTGCCGCGTCCCGGCATGGTGCGGATAAAGCCTTCGGCTTCCAGGTCTTCGTAAGCGCGTTTGGTGGTGATGACGCTGATGCGCAGCTCCTTGGCCAGCAGACGGATGCTGGGCAGTGCGTCGCCTTCTTTCAGTTCGCCGGCCAGGATTTTGTCCTTGATCTGCCGCGTGATCTGCGCGTAGATCGGCTCGCCGCCGGCGTTGGAAATGTAAAGCTCCATGGAGTGCCTCCTTCGGGCAGGAAGATGAACTGTTCATATCCTATATACACAGTATATACGGTATATATACAGTTGTCAATACCGGGCGGCAAGTTTCTGTTTCAAGGTGCTTGAAATGAGGAGTTTTCTTGTTCGATAATAAATTTTATAAATTTCATGTAAAATATGACCTTCAAAGGAAATATTGTGGAAATCAAGGGGAGGGTATGCTATAATGAAAACATTAAACTGTATACGTATGCCGACTTGAGATGTTGAAGACAGACCCCTTTCTGTTATTGACAGCATCCGGCCGCTGTTACAGATATGTCTTTGGGAGAAAAAGGATGCTTTCAATCATTGTTGTACAGTATGAACCGGACCGTGCCGCTTTGGAACGTACATTGCTTTCAATTCTGACACAGGATGATCAGGATTTTGAATTGATCATTGCGGATGACGGTTCCCGAAACAAGCGGTTCGATTCCACCAGGGCGCTGTTGAACAAATATGGACGGGAGGCGCAATTGCTCACCCTGCCGGAAAATCGGGGGACCGTCTGGAATCTGTGGAATGGTGTATCCCATGCCGGAGGAACCTGGGTCTATGCCATTTCTCCGGGGGATTATCTGTATGACGCCGGTACGGTGCGATGGATCAAGGTGTGCTGCCGCAGGGATGATGTGTGGGCCGCATTCGGCAAGGCCGCCTATTACACCCAGGAGCCGCAGCTGCGCCAGCTGCCCGGACAGACACCTTTTGACCGCAGCTGCTATGCTGCCGAGCATTACCGGCCGCAAACCATCAAGCGGAATATGCTTTTGTATGATGACGGCATCAGCGGTGCCTGTGCATTCTACCGCACCAGTCTGCTGCGGCAGGCTTTGGAGGAGATGAAAGGCCGGGTACGCTATGCGGAGGACTTTTCGCTTCGGATGTTTTCGGTGGAAAAAATCCACATTCATTGCTATGACCGGATCGTTTGCTGGTACGAGGACAACACGGGTGTTTCGTCCTCTCAAGCACGGATGCTGAAAGACTGGAAAGCCATGCTGCGCCTGCTCCGGGAAAAGTTCCCCCGGGACCGGATGGTCTGTTTGGCCAACCTGTATTTCTTCAACGATGAGCGCAGGTCCAAAATCCTGCGCGGATTGATCGGACACACCATTGTACCCCAGTGGCTTCCGTTCAAGCGGAAACAGAAAGCATACCAACCTCCGGTCAATGGCCGAATAGAAGAACTGGAGAGAATTTATCACCTGCAAGAGGAGGAACAATAAATGACAGTCAAAACCATCTCCATCAAAAGTGTGACTACGCCTGGAATGGGAACCCTGTCCTTTTTTGAGGCAAAGCACGATCTGGATTTCGCTATCAAGCGCATTTATTACATTCACGGTGTTCCTGCAGGGACCCAGCGGGGCGGGCATGCCCATAAAAAGCTGCGCCAGATTCTTTTCTGTCCCTACGGAAGCATTACGATCAAGCTTGACAACGGGAAAGAGACGGCAGAAGTTCTGTTGGATGAACCCGACAAGGGGCTGATCGTCGAGCACAACATGTGGCGGGATATGATCTGGAACCAGGAAAATTCTGTCCTGTGCGTGGCGGCCAGTGAGTATTATGATCCGGACGATTATATCCGGGACTATGATGCGTTCAAGGCTTACGTGGCGACGGCTGAAGAGGAGGAGTGAAGTGATGCGGCAGAAAGTTCCGTCCCCTACGCAGGAACGGACACAGAAACCGGTTTTCTCCTTTGTCATCGTTTCCTACAATAACTACCGCTACATTTTTGAGGCAGTGGATTCGGTGTTGCAGCAGACCTATCCGGCTATTGAACTGCTGATTGCCAATGACGGCTCCTCCGATTTCAACCAGGAGGAGCTGCGTGCCTATATTGATGCGCACAAACGGGAAAACCTGGTTCGTGTGGATATCCACAACAACGAGACCAATCTGGGAACCGTCAAAAATATTGAATCGGTACGGCAGCGGGCCACCGGCACCTATATTATGTACATGGCGGCAGACGATGCCCTGTACGACGAGACGGTTCTCCAGCGGTATGCAGATGAATTTGAGCGGCTGGGAGAGGATGCCATGGTGGTGTCCAGCCGCACGGCCATGTGTGGTTCGGAATTGGGCTATGTCATGGATTATGCGCCGGACGAAAGCGGGGTAAAGGTTATCCGGGACGGAACACCAGCGGAGCTGTTTTCCCGAATGAGTCACACCTTCACCATTCCCACCACCAGCACCTGCTACCGGCTGTCGCTGTATGACCGGGTGGGACCTTACGATACGACTTACTATATCATTGAAGATGCCTCTTTCTTCCTTCGCTTTTCCCGCGCTGGAATCCGGGTGCACTGGATCGACGATATGGTCGGAGCCCGACACCGTGACGGCGGCGTCAGCCACAGCGAACCGAAAAAAATCACGGAAACATACCGTCGGTACCGCTACGATGAAGTCCTTATTTACGAGAGGGAAATCCTGCCCTATCAGGATCGTCTTTTGCCGGAGGATCGGAAAAAGATGCTGGAAAAGTGGGAATGTATCAGAAGATCTTACGAAATCACGTTCCCCAAAACCAAGTGGCATAAACGAAAGTATCGCTTGGAACCGAAGTTGTCCAAAATCTGCGAAAAGATGAGAAATGCCTGCCGTAATATGGCAACACCTGGAACGCCGCAATTTACCTTGCTGGCGGCTTGGGGGCTCTGCTTTTTTGGCTATTTGGTCATTTCCGGTATGTCCTTTATGGGACTTGGCTCATCAATGGTCAAAATGTGCGGAGATATTGTATTTGTGGCAGGTGCAATACTGATTTCCCTCTGGCTTCTTCAGGTCTTTATCTTTGAATTTTTATATTATGCGGGGCGCACAGCAAATTTCTTCCTGAAAGTGGCTGTCAAACTGGCGGATAAGCACCTGGCCAAACACGAAGTGTAATTTTTGCAGTATAAAAGGAGATAATAACATGAATGTTCCGTTTGTATCCTTCCGCCCCCTGGAAAAAGAGCTGGACAGCGATCTGAGAGGGGCTTTCACGCGGGTTTACGAGAACAGCTGGTATATCGAAGGCCATGAGGACGAGGCCTTTGAAAAGGCATTTGCGGAATACTGCGGCACCAAGTACTGTGTCGGCTGCGGAAACGGCCTGGATTCCCTCATGCTGATCCTGCGTGCGTACGATATTGGGGAAGGGGACGAGGTCATTGTTCCTTCCAATACCTTCATCGCCACGGCGCTGGCGGTTTCCTATGTGGGAGCCACGCCGGTCTTTGTGGAGCCCACTCTGGACTATTACAACATTGATCCCAGCCGGATCGAGGAAAAGGTGACCGATAAGACCAAGGCCATCATGGCGGTGCATCTGTACGGCCATCCGGCGGATATGGACCCCATCCTGGAAATCGCCCACAAGCATGGCCTGAAAGTGATTGAGGATGCGGCCCAGGCGCATGGCGCTCTGTACAAGGGCAAGCGTGTCGGATCTCTGGGGGATGCTGCCGGATTCAGCTTTTATCCCGGCAAGAACCTGGGGGCCCTGGGCGATGCCGGCGGCGTGACCACCAATGATCCCGATCTGGCCGCCAAGGTCCGTGCCCTGGGCAATTACGGCAGCGATTATAAGTATCATCACATCTATAAGGGCCAGAATTCCCGTCTGGATGAGATGCAGGCAGCCTTCCTGGCCGCAAAGTTGCCCCACCTGGATCGCATGAACCAGGAACGCCGCCGGATTGCGGCGCGCTATCTGGCGGAAATCCGCAACCCGCTGATCGTCTTGCCCAAGGTGGAAGAGGGCTGCGAGCATGTGTGGCATATTTTTGCCATCCGCTGCAAGCAGCGTGATGCCCTGGAAGAGCATCTGAAAAAGGCTGATATCGGTTACAATAAGCATTACCCCATTCCCATGCATCTGCAGGGGGCTTATGCGGAACTGAATATTCCCAAAGGTGCACTGCCCATCGCCGAGGAGATCAGCGCCACCGAACTCAGCCTGCCCATGTTCTATGGTATGACCGAAGAGCAGATCGATTGGGTCATCGAAAATCTGAATAATTTCATGGGTTAATCGATAATCCAAACCACAGGAGGCACAGTATGTCCAATATCGGGAAAAACGTTACAATTGCCGCAACCGCACGGATTGGGGAAAATGTTACGCTTCGTGATGGCGTTATTATTGAAGATCATGTTGTTGTCGGGGATAATTGTTATATTGATTACAACACGATTATCAAAGAAAACGTTACGCTGGGGGCAAATAGCTTTGTTGGAGCGAACTCCATTCTGGGCGAGTTTCTCCAGGACTTCTTCGATGGGAATGTCAACAAAAAACATCCGTTGACGATCGGGGAGCACGCATTGATCCGTAGCGGTGCTATTATTTATGGCGACACCGAAATCGGTCCTTATTTCCAGGCCGGTCATCGGGTTACGATTCGGGAAAAGACCCATATGGGAGAGCATGTGATTTTGGGGACGCTCTCTGATGTGCAGGGAGACTGCCAGATCGGAAATTATGTGCATATGCACAGCAACGTTCATATTGGCATGAAGGCAACTCTGAAAGACTTTGTCTGGATTTATCCTTATGTGGTTCTGACCAATGACCCGACGCCCCCCAGCGAAACTCTGGATGGTGTTACGGTGGAGAAATTTGCTGTGGTGTGCACCGGTACGGTGGTGCTGCCTGGACTGCATATCGGTCAGGATGCGCTGATCGGTGCTGGTACCACGCTCACAAAGGATGTTCCGGACATGACCATTATGGTAGGCAATCCGGGCCGTTCTGTGGGAAATGTCACCAAGATCAAGAATGATAAAGGTGAACAGGTCTATCCCTGGCGTTATTCTTTCAAACGCGGTATGCCCTGGAAGGACAGCGATTATGACCACTATATTGCTGAGCAGAAATGAAAGTATACCGAGATTGGTATACGCTCCAAACAAATAAATTAAAAACTACAGTGATAGTGACCGGAAAAATCAGTGTAAAGGAAAGGATTTTGCAAACACCATCATGATTACGTTTTCAATCGACAAGAAAAAATCAAGTTATATACTGATTTTTCTGACCACATTTCTGGTGGGATTCTGGGCACATGGGTACCGCTATTTTAATAGTTTGTACTCACACGATTCTCTGGATATTTCTCAAGGAGACTTTGCTTGGCAAATTTCTTTGGGGCGGTTTATGCAGGTACCCTATATACATTTCCGGGGGCAATTGACTTCCCCCATGGTGATTGGTGTCCTCTCTCTTTTGTTTCTTGGTTGTGCCCTATGCATTGTGCAGGATCTTTTGTCTGTGGCACACATGCCGCTTGTAATGGTGGTCTGTGCTCTTTTTGTTACACAGCCTGCCTTAACTTTTTCCAACGCCTCATTTATTAATTGGTCGGACATTTACATGCTGGCCCTTCTCCTGAATGTGATGGGAATATGGGCAACGCACCGATACAAATATGGCTTTCTGGTCGGATGGATCGGAATTATGCTGGGAACGGCATTGTATCAGGCTTACATGTGCAGTGCAATTGCCCTTGCATTGTTGCTTTTGATGCGGGATATTTTAGGCGGCACAAAATCCGGCACAGTCATCAAGTCTGCCGTCCGGGATATGGCAGTTGTTTTGTGTGGTTTGGTGGCATATGCTGTCAGTAACAAAATTGTGCAGACAGTCACAGGGATTTCTTCCAGTGATGGGTATAATGGGATTGCCAGCGTAGGCGACTACAGCGGAATTTCTATTCCAAAACTGCTCTTGGATACATTTCTTTATCCGTTCCATTTTTTCAGTAGGCCAGACACTGCACACAGAAGTTGGGTATTTGCCGCGCACATCCTTCTTGCTTTGGTAGTCATTGCTTTGCTGATATATAGTATCGGCAAAAAGCAGTTGACTGTCCCGAACCAGGGATTGCTCACCCTTGTCTTGCTTTTCTTTCCCCTGGGAATCAATGCGGTATACTTTATTTCAAAAGGTATGGCACATGATTTAATGCGCTTTTCCTATGTTTTCTCTTACTTGATCGTTGTTGTCCTGTTTGAATCCGTTCAGAAGACCCTCGAGGGGGGGGACCTACGCACAAAGCGTATTCTCCAAGGCACAATTGCGACCTCTTTCGCCTTGATCAGTTTTTGCAATATAATTTTCTCGAACGGGGCCTATTTGAAAAAAGACATGGAATATACTGCCACTTTGTCTACAATGACGCGAATCCTTGATCGGGTTGAACAGGTGGAAGGATATATTCCGCAAGAGACCCCTGTTGTTTTTGTTGGAACATTGGACGAGACACCAATCAGTAAGGATCGACAAGCATTTGGCGATTATTACCCCTATGCGGGTATGCTTTACCATTATTCGGCTACTTACAATTCAACACTTAACGAATACCTGATTAGCATTCTCGGCTATCCGGCTAATTTACAATCAGAAAGCGACTGGGTTGACCGTCCGGAGGTACAGGCGATGCCTGCTTTCCCGGACAAAAATTCTGTGCAGATGATTGATGGAACCGTTGTTGTAAAGTTGTCAGATGGTTGATTTTCTTATCTCTTGGAGTTTCGTTTTATAATCTGGCTGGGACAGAATGATAATGAATTGAAGAAAGTAGGAACTACTAGGTGTTAATTGTAAATGTTCTGGGGTTTGCGGCAGTAAGCTGTTGGCTATCTCTGCACTATAAAGAGAAAATTAATACTGTGGTCCAGACTGCACTGGGAATTTGGATGATGCTGCTGTATTGCCTGGCTCTATTCCAAAAATTGTCTTGGATTGACTGGGTTAGTATGGCTTTGATTTTTGCATTGCTTTTTTATGTATGGAAAAATCATTTGCAAATCAAAAATATTGTAATGGAATTGGCAGATGGTCCGGCAATTTTATTTGTCGCTACAGTTGTGATCTTATCTTTTTTGGTGAAAGATAAGATGGTGGTTAATTTTGATGAACTTGGGGTGTGGGGGCCGGAACCTAAATGCCTTTATATGCTGGATGGATTTGCAGATAAATATATGAATTTGCTTTCTGGTTATTCAGCATACAACCCCGGAGCAATGCTCATTGAATGGTGGACCTGCCATTTCTCGCCAAACCAGTTTAATGAAGGCTTGCTCTATGTAGGTGCATGGTTTATCATTCTTTGCTGCGTCGCACCCGCTTTTGAAAAAGTGAATGTAAATCGGAAATGGGCGTTAGTTTTGTCCTTGCCGGCAAGTGTACTGTTGATTCTCTTGCCGAGCATGTACGGAAAAATGAACTATTTTCTGATTGCAGAGATGCCGATGAGCATGATATTTGTAGGGTGCCTGTTGGCGTGCTTTGACAATAGAAAACACGATAGACAGTTCCGGTTTTTGCGCTTTACGATTAACCTTGCATGTTTGATGTTGGTAAAAGAATCTGGTATTGTTTTTGCGGCGTTTGTTCTTTTATTCTATTTTTTGATGAACGGGCTCAGAAAGGAGGGAAAATGGAATCTTTCAAGAATAATCTTTGGCGTGGGAGGTTTTTTGATTGCGCTTATCCCTGTTGTGGTATGGCGAGAATATTGTGCATTATATGAGCGTAATAATTATTTTGAGTATGCCATTGACGGTACGGTTAACAGCATTAAGACACAGACTTTTACGCTGTCAAATGATTTGCCGGGATATGCGTCCAGTATGCTGAAAGCGTGGATCGGACAGCCTTTGCATGTTGAAACCACCTGCGGATGGGATTTGACTCCTCTTATGGCGGCTTTGTTGGTGCTGGCATTATGCTGGTGCTGCGTCAAAATCAGCGTGTTCAGTAAGGAATGCGCTGTACGATTCTCTGTGCTTTATGTAGGTTTTCTGGTCGTCTATATGATGATGCTGCTTTTTATGCACGCGTATGTCTTTGGAGAAGGACAATATCTTCAACCTGAAAAAATGGTATACACCGTTGGACGTTATACGGAACCACTTTTCTTGGGGGGCTTTGTGTATTTTGTCACGCTGATTCTGAGGGATGCAGAGAAGAAAAGGCTGCAGATAAAGAAGTGGTTAGCTGTAGCAAGCATTATTCTGTTGTGTTCTGATATGGGGCTTGCAAAGGCATATATGTTTGATTATGCTGAAGTGAATTCCCAAATGGCGGACACACAGAATCAGGTTATGAGTCAGGAGTCGGTTTCGAATTTTGTGGACGAAGTGGAAAAACATTTCGGAGAAAAGGATCAGGCAAGAATTCTTTGGATCAGCGACAAAGAAGATGTATTGGTAAAAATGGGACAAACCAGGGTTTTCTTATACATGTTTGCGCCTAAGACATATAGCTACTGTCAGGTAAATCAGGAAGCACAAAATCCTGGAGAACTAATGGAACTGGTAAAACAACAGGTGGAGCAACAACATTTTGGATATGTTTATTTTGATTTCACCGATTCCGGAAAATGGTCAATGTCTGAAACGCAGATGGTGCAGAACCAGTCTATGTATCGAATCCTTCTCATGGATGACGGTACCATTCATTTGGAAAATGTGGATGATCAAATCTGACAAATAGAGTTTTCCAGGGAGGGAAAATACTTTGGAACACATACCGGTTATTATTCCGTCGTATGAACCGGATGAACGTCTGCTGGCGCTTATTGAAGAACTGCAAAAGTTACACCTGGAGATTGTGGTCGTAAACGATGGTAGCGGCTCTGCGTATGACGGTATTTTTCAAAATCTGTCCAGCCGTGGTGTGACTGTCCTGCACCATGCAGTGAACCAAGGAAAGGGAAGGGCACTGAAAACCGCGTTTAACTACTGCCTGCTGCGAGATCCGAAACTTGTCGGCTGTGTGACCGCGGATTCTGATGGACAGCACCTTCCAGAGGATATCGTTCGGTGCGGAAAGGCTCTGAGCCAGCATACAAACTGCCTTGTATTGGGGTGCCGAGATTTTGATGATGCTGCAGTTCCGTCAAAGAGCCGGTATGGAAATAAAGTGACGAGAGTTGTTTTTGGATATGTGTGTGGCTTGAAAATGACGGATACACAAACGGGGCTCCGTGGGATACCGACACAATTTATGAAAGAACTGTTGGTTGTGTCAGGGGAGCGATTTGAATTTGAAACAAATATGTTGATCGCCTCAAAGGATAATTACCCGATCGAGGAAATCAAAATCAACACCGTGTATGATTCCAAGGAAAATCATGCAACGCATTTTGACCCGATTAAAGACTCTATTCAAATCTATAGAATTCTTGGCAAAATTTTTCTGAAGTTTATTATCTCTTCTCTTTCGGCCAGTGTGATTGATTTGAGTCTGTTTACAGTATTTTGCGCTTTACTGAGGGAACGTGCAGGATATATTCTTGTTGCTACTGCACTGGCACGGATTATTTCTGCCAGTTATAATTACATCATCAATTATAAAATTGTGTTTGGTAGCGAAGAACAGCACAGGAAATCTACCGTGAAATATATTGTGCTGGCCTTTATCCAAGGTACTTTGAGCGCGGTTCTTGTAACCAGCATGGTAATGCTATTGGGCGCGCAGATTGAGGTCCTGGTCAAAATCGTGGTGGATACACTGTTGTTTATCATTAGCTTCTATATACAAAGAGAATTTGTTTTCAGAAAAAAGCCGACTGCAGAAAAATAAATGACCGCCAATTATTTGTCTGAAGGGGACTTAGGCAGATGAGAGTGAATGGTGGAGCCTATCGTAGGAGCAAGAAAGGATGTTCTGATTCAATGAAACCCGGTACACCCCGCACCCCATTTTTCTATCGTTTACATATCCGCAGCAAGGAACGCCGCGTTACCCAAATCATGCGTGATCAGGTGGCGGCTGCTGCCAGCCTGCTGGAAATGCTTCTCTCGGTAATGGTACTGGTAGGCCTTCTGGTCAGTACGATCCCTATTGCTCAGGAGATGGTTTCCCTCTGGTTTTCGGACAATACCGATGCGTTCCAGACATTTTTGGGCCATGCCTTCAACCTGGTCATTGGTATTGAGTTCATCAAAATGCTTGCCAAGCATAGTCCGGGAAGTGCGCTGGAAGTGCTTTTGTACGCCATCGCCCGCCAGATGATCCTGGGACATGCTTCCGCAATTGCAAACCTTATCAGTGTGGCTTCCATCGGTTTGATCTTCCTGATCCGCAAATTTGTGTTTGTGCCCAGCTTCGGTTCCACCATGCCGGATGGGCATACGGCTCCGGACCTGATGGAAAGCAACCACCACGACGGCGACGAGACATTCGGCTGAGATAAAAAACGCCCGCAGCATTCTTCCAACACGGGGAAGCGCTGCGGGCGCATTCATTTTTTATAATACTCAAGTCCGGGGGCCTACCGGCTTATCCGGCGGATATTCCCCCTGCAGTTTAGCCTCGATGCGGCTGAGCCGTGCCTCCAATTGCTGGATGCGCTGCAGCTGCATGTCCGGCAGATCCTGCTGGTCCAGATCATCGGCGGGGCAGCAGCGGATGTTGTTGACCCGGACGACCTCCGCGGGAATGCCTACGGCGGTGGCGTTGGCGGGCAGGTTGTGGAGCACCACGCTGCCTGCTCCCACACGGACGTTATCTCCGATGAACACAGGACCCAACACCTTGGCTCCGGCACCGATCAGTACGTTGTTGCCAACGGTAGGATGCCGCTTGCCGGTGTCCTTGCCGGTACCGCCCAGGGTCACGCCGTGATAGATGGTGCAGTTATCGCCGATCTCGGTGGTTTCGCCGAACACGATCCCCATGCCGTGGTCAATGAACAGCCGCTGACCGATCTTGGCCCCCGGATGGATCTCGATACCCGTAAGGTGACGGGAAATCTGGCTGACCAGACGGGCCAGGAACAACAGTTTGTGCCGATACAGCCAATGGGCGATCCGGTGGGTCACCAGCACATGAAATCCCGGATACAGCAAAATCACTTCCAGCACATTGCGCGCTGCGGGGTCCTTGTCCCGTATATTCTTTGCGTCTGCCCAAAGGCCCATGCCGCCTACCTCTTTTCCTGTAAATTCGCTAATGGAATAACCATACCATATTTTCGGGAAAAAGGCAACGGAATCCCTTTTCGGACGTGGGGGAATATGCTATAATACCTTTGTATATGGTCGGGTCATCCGGCCTGAAATATGGGAAAGAAAAGGGAAAAAATCGGGAAAGAACAGGGGGCAGTCATTATGAATCGAATGGAAGCGCTGGAAGAATATCAGCACGCGTGGAAGCGTGCGCAGCGCGATTACCGTGAAAAGATGGCAGCGGGTCAGTATCCGTATCTGCCGGTACTGGATGACATTCTTCAGAACGCCAACATTGAAAATCAACTGCCCATTGGTATTGTGGAAATTCCGCTGGAACTGGTGGTGGGAACCAAAACGGCGGGCCGCACGGCGGCGTTTTCTTCCAATTTTCTGCCGTTGCTCAGCCCCAAGACCGAGTTTGCCACCAAGTGGGTTTCTCTGTGCATGGCCCATGTGGAGGAAGGCATCCGTGACCCCATCCGCTGCTTTGAATACCTGGGCCGCTTTTATGTGCAGGAAGGCAACAAACGGGTCAGCGTCCTGAAGTATTTCGGCGCGGATTCCATCTCTGCCAGCGTGACCCGCATCATGCCGCAGTACAGCGACAACCCGCAGATCCGCCAGTATTATGAATTTGTGGAGTATTATCCCATCTGCGGTATGTATACCCTGACTTTCACCCAGGAAGGCAGTTATGCCCGCCTGCAGAAAGCCATGGGAAAGGCTCCCGGAGAGAAGTGGACGGCCGAAGAACGCGCCGACATTCTTTCGCTGTATAACTGGACCAAGAAGGCCTATTATGCCAAGGGCGGTGAATCCATGCGCCCGACAGTGGGGGATGTCCTGCTCCTGCTGATCCGCCTGTACAAGGTGGATGATCTGAAAAAGCGCACCCCTGCCGAACTGGCCAAAGCCATCGAGGCGGTCTGGCCTGACGTTCTGGCCATCCAGAACCCGCAGCCCGTCAAGCTGAGCACCCAGCCCGCCGAGCCGGGACCCGCTCAGCCCAAGCTGCTGAACCGCATTCTGCCGGGGATCCGCACCAATTCCACGCCCACCCACCTGAAGGTCGCCTTTGTCAATGAACGTACCCCCGAGACCAGCGCCTGGACCAGTCAGCATGAATTCGGCCGCTGCCAGCTGGATCAGGTCTTTGCCGGACAGGTGGAGACCGTTGCCTATCACGGAGCGGTGGCAGGGGAGAACGCCGATGCACTGGTGGAACAGGCCATTGCAGAAGGTGCGGATATCGTCTTTACCACCAGCCCCAAACTGGTGGGGGCCTCCTTGCGTGCGGCCATCCAGCATCCGGAGGTTCGTATCCTGAACTGCTCGGTGGATATGCCGTACACCAGCATCCGGACCTACTACACCCGGGTGTATGAAGCCAAATTCATCAGCGGCGCTATTGCCGGCGCCATGAGCCGCAGCGACCGTATCGGGTATGTGGCCGATTATCCCAGCTTCGGCACACCTGCCAATATCAATGCCTTTGCCCTGGGGGCGCGCATGGTCAACCCCAAGGTCCGCATTGACCTGCAATGGACCTGCCTGCCCGGAGACCCCATGCAGGAATTCACCTCCAAGGGCATCACGATCATTTCCGGCCGAGACAACCCGGCGCCGGGGCGTCCTCAGCGGGAGTTCGGCATCTTCATGATTCGTCCCGGGGGACGTCTGGAAGATCTGGCCTCGCCCTTCTGGCACTGGGGCCAGTTCTATGAAAACGTGATCCGCAGCGTGCTCAACGGAGCCTGGGCCAAGGATGCCGCCGACGGCACGCCCCGTGCGGTCAACTACTGGTGGGGCATGAACAGCGGCGTTATGGATGTGCTGTTCAGCCGGGAACTTCCCCATGATGTGCGGCATCTGGCGGGAATTCTGCGCCAGGGCATCATTGCGGGCGGCATCGACCCCTTTGCCTGCCATATTGTGGCGCAGGACGGGACCCTGATGAACGAAGGCCATTCCGGCTTTGCCCCCGAGCAGATTCTGCATATGGACTGGCTGTGTGATGCTGTTGACGGGGAGATCCCGGAATATGACGCCCTGACCGAGGCATCCAAGCCGATGTATCGCATGCAAGGGATCCACCGGGATAAGCTGCCGGTGGACAAGGAGGCTGAACTATGAGGCTGCTGGCCGTAGCGGATGAGGAATCCAAATACCTCTGGGACTATTATGAGCCGGAAAAACTGCGCGGCTATGACCTGATCATTGGCTGCGGGGACCTGAACTTCCATTATCTGGATTTCCTGGCAACCGTTGCGCCGGTGCCGGTGGTGTATGTGCATGGCAATCATGACGAAAGCTATGACGAACGCCCGCCCGCAGGGGCTGTGTGCATTGACGACGATGTGTTTTGCTATAAAGGATATCGGTTTTTGGGGCTGGGCGGCAGCTGCCGGTACCGTACCGGCGCCTGGCAGTTTACCGAAGCGGAGATGCGCCGCCGCATCCGCCGTGTCCGGGGCAAGATTGCCCGGGCAGGCGGGGTGGATGTGCTGGTGACGCATGCCCCTCTGCATGGTTACGGAGACCTGAATGATCTGGCCCATCGCGGGTTCACGGTCTTTCGGGAAGTTTTGGATACCTACAAGCCCGATGTGATGCTTCATGGTCATGTACATCTGACGTATGGAGCCAACGTCGAGCGGGAACATCAATACGGCCAGACGCGCATCATCAATGCGTTTGAGCGTTTTACCATCGATTTGCCGGACAAGCCGGACATACCGGTTCACCAGGGGCTGCTGGCCCGCTGGCGCGGGTTTGGTGCAAACCGATAACGAGAAACAGGCGGGGGCATCCCAGCCGGAAAGAGGCAAAGATATGAAACAGAAGATCGGCGTTTTGGGGGCAGGTACCTGGGGTACGGCTCTGGCGCGTCTGCTGGCCGTAAACGGCCATGATGTGACCATGTGGAGCGCGATCCCCGAAGAACTCAAGAATATGGCCACCACCCACCGCCATCCCAACCTTCCCGGCATGGAATTGCCCGCTGCTATGCACTATACTGCCGATATGGCCGAGATCTGTGCCGGACGGGACCTGCTGGTATTTGCAGTGCCCTCTGTTTTTGTCCGGTCCACGGCCAAAAAGGCTGCCAAGTATATTCCGGATGGACAGGTCATCGTGGACGTGGCCAAAGGCATTGAGGAAAAGACCCTGATGACCATGTCCGAGATCATCGAGGATGAGCTGTCCAAGGTGCCGGGACACGAAACCTGCAAGGTGGTGGCCCTGTCCGGCCCCACCCATGCGGAGGAGGTGGCCCGGGACCTGCCCACCCTGATCGTGGCGGCCAGTGAGGACGAGACGGCTGCCAAGCAGGTGCAGAAGACCTTCACCAACCCCAATTTCCGCGTCTATACCAACAGCGACCGCCGTGGCGTGGAACTGGGCGGTGCCATCAAGAATGTCATCGCGCTGGCGGTGGGCGTGGCGTTGGGCCTGGGGTACGGGGACAATGCCAAGGCCGCCCTGATCACCCGCGGCAACGCGGAGCTGTCCCGTCTGGGGGTGGCCATGGGCTGTCAGGCCAACACTTTCGCCGGCCTTTCCGGCATGGGGGACCTGATCGTGACCTGCACCAGCATGCACAGCCGCAACCTGCATGCCGGCATGCTCATGGGCCGGGGCATGGACGCCGAAACCGCCAAAAAGGAAGTGGGCCAGGTGGTGGAGGGCATCAACGCCCTGCCCGCTGCCCGCAAGCTGGCCAAGAAGTACAAGGTGGAAATGCCCATCGTGGAGGTGGTGGCCGATATCCTGTCCGGTCACCTGGAAGCCCGCAACGCCGTGGCCTCCCTCATGGGCCGGGATCTGAAACGGGAATGAACCTCTTCTTTTCCGCCGCCTGCAGCACCCGCGCCATCCTGCCGGAAGAATCCAAGCGGCAATTGACAGACCTGTAAATGAAAAAACGCATCCGTGGGGAGAAATTCTCCACGGATGCGTTTTTGTTTGTGGAAAAAGCGGAGGCTCAGAACGCCAGACTTCCCTCACTGCGCCGCAGGTCGTCCCGCTCCAGCTCGGCCAGCAGTTCGTCCTGCTTCTGGTTCAGCAGCAGGCTCTGGCTGTACTGGGTGAACCGTTCGCACTCGTTCTCGGCCAGGAAGGCGGCGGAGTCCGGTCCCAGTGCCAGCTCGTTCACAAACACCACCATCTCCTGGGTGTCGGGAAAGGCCCGCTCCATAAAATCAAAGGCGGCTTCCAGAGCATCCCCGGCGGCCGCTACGGCCTCTTCCCGGCGGCGCACCT
This sequence comes from Subdoligranulum sp. DSM 23681, assembly GCF_057005535.1. Lineage (NCBI taxonomy): Bacteria > Bacillati > Bacillota > Clostridia > Eubacteriales > Oscillospiraceae > Subdoligranulum > Subdoligranulum sp. DSM 23681. The sequence goes on from NZ_CM168050.1 coordinate 2,492,645, forward strand.
GGGCGTTGAAACCGGCCCGCACCGTATCAAAGGCTTCGTCGTTGTCCATGGCGGGGTCCAGCTTCTTGCCCCAGCCCCGCATCAGGGCGGCAGCCCGGGTGTGGGCGGCGATCTGGGCGGCGGTCAGCCGACCGGATGTCTTGCCTGCTTCCAGCTGGGCTTCATAGTCATCGCACTGGGCCGCAAACACGGCGGCAGGGTCGGTGATGTCCCCATTCAGGCTGCGCTTGAAGGCGCGCAGCTGCTGGTAGCAGGCATCGGTGGCCTCGTCGGTCTGACGGGCTTTGGCAAAACGGGTGTTCAGTCCGGCCAGCAGCAGGCTGACTAGGCTCATCCGCTCGTCAAAGGCAGCGTTGAGGGCGCGGTCCAGCACCGCATCAAAGGGCTTGCCCTGCAGGATATCCTCCACCCCATAGTCGGCGCGGTATTTCTGATACAAAGCCCAGTAGGCGGCAAAATCCCGGGCCACTTCCGGATGGCGCAGATACTGCCCGATGACCTCCTCGTCCGCAGGCAGACTCAGCGCCCCGGCCGCCTGCAGATAGGCGGACAGATCCTCCCAGCCGCGGGCGGTGACGAACTTGGGGCCATCCACATCGTTCTCGATCTTGTAGAAGTGCTGGGGCCGCAGTTCCAGATAGGCGGTAATGGCGGGGTGCAGGCGGTGGGCGCGGGCGTATTCCTGCCAGACCGAAAGCTCCGGTTCAATGTCGATGCGCCGCACCCGGTCCAGGGTGACCAGGTCGAAGTCCCGCACGCTCTTGTTGTATTCCGGCGGGTTGCCGGCGGCCACGATGACCCACCCGGCGGGAACCGGCTGGTTGCCGAAGGTCTTGCCCTGCAGAAACTGCAGCATGGTGGGGGCCAGGGTCTCGGACACGCAGTTGATCTCGTCGATGAAGAGGATGCCGTTTTTCAGCCCGGTCTGCTCCATCTTCTCATAGCAGCTGGCAATGATCTCGCTCATGGTGTATTCGGTCACGCTGCGGTCCACGCCGGCGTAGTGCCGGTGCCGGATGAACGGCAGACCCACGGCGCTCTGGCGGGTGTGGTGGGTGATGGTGTAAGCCACCAGGGCGATGCCGCAATCCCGGGCGATCTGCTCCATGATCTGGGTCTTGCCGATGCCCGGAGGGCCCATGAGCAGAATAGGCCGCTGACGGACCGGGGGGATCAGCGGGGTACCGGTGTCGTCGGTGGCCAGATAGGCCCGGACGGTGTTTTCAATTTCCTGCTTGGCGCGTTTGATGTCCATGCTTGCGTACTCCTTCCCGAATGCTTACAGCTGGGGCAGTTCGTCGGGGTCCCATTCCTGCCAATCCAGGGTGGGAGCCGTTTCTTTTTGTTGGGGCATAAATTCTTCCGGAGCCAGGATCAGCCGGATGGCCCAGGGCGGCACTTCCGGCGGCGGGCTCCCGTCTTCCAGAAAGAGAAAGGCCGTCTGATAGGCGGGCGGTCGGGCCGGGAATGTGCCCTTGCCGTCGGTGAAATACAAAACTCCCTGCAGATCCCGCAGCCGCCCTTCCTTCTGCAGCTCGTCAATGCGGGCGAAGGCAGGGCGGAAATCCGTGCCGCCGCCTCCATTCAGCGTCAGGGCCGCGGCGTACCGTTCCAGGGTCTCGGTGTCCTTCAGGAAGGTGATATCCCGCACGGCGTCATCACACTGCATCACCACGATGTTGCACTTGCTGAAAAAGCTGCCGGAGGTTTTCAGCAGGCCGAAGGTCTCCCGCAGGAAGGATTTCACCAGCTCCCCGGCGGTGGACTCGCTGGTGTCAATGACAATGACCAGATCCCGGATCTTTTTGCTTTCCCGGGTCTCCAGCGGTTCAATCAGAGGCATATTTCCGTAGGTGGTCAGCCCGTAGGTGTAGTAGCCCAGATCAAACTCATCCAGGTCCAGCCTGGGCTCCTCCCGCAATACGGCGAACCGGCGCAGGAAGTCCTTGTACAGCCGGCGGCTGCGTCCGGCTTCCACCTGGGCGGCCAGACTCTGGGCCCCGGCGGCTTCTCCCGCCTGACGTCCGGCCTGCTGCATGCTCAGCTGGGTCTCCCGGCCCAGCTGCTCCCATTGGCGGCCCATCATCTGGGCGGCGGGGGCGTCCGGGTCGGTGGGCCACAGCCGGTGACTGTCACAGTAAAACTCCTGCTGCAGCTTGTCCAGCTCCCCGGCGCTGCACTGGGCCAGAACCCGGTAGATGGGGCCGGCGGCCACAAATTTGGCCTTTTCCTTGAGTTCGGCGTAGGTCTTTTGCCGCAGCCAGCTCACCGGTCTGGTCAGGGCCTCCACCCCCAGGGTGTCCAGAGTGTGTTCTACCGCAATGTCGCAGGCCAGCCCCCACAGGGCCGGGTCCCGACCTTCCCGCAGCCAGGGATGGCGGAAGATGCAGTGCAGCACACTGTGCAGATACGCCCGGGCCAGATACTTGCGGTTTTTGCGGTAAATGCGCAGCACCCAGGCAGGTCCGTAGACCAAGGCCGCCCCGTTGGTGGCGGGGCCGCGCTCCGGTTCCGGGTCAGGGGTCAGGCTCAGGGCTCCCAGGGCGGCATTCAGGTAGCGGAGCTGGATATACAGCTCGCTGCGGGTCAGTTCCATGGCGCGGCGTGCCGTGGTGACTTCCCACTCGGCTTGTGTCTGTACATGCTGCGGCATGGTCCTGTCCTCCTTTGTATAAAAGCGTTCCGGCAAAAGCCGGTCACAGATCATCAAAATCGTAGGTCTTCTTCTGCTTCCGTCCGGCGCCGGAAGTACCCGCCAGCAGCAGGGCTGCGCCCTCGCTCCATTGGGCCTGCCCGCAGGCAAGGGCCGCTTCCCGGCGGGACGTTTCGTCCAGTACCCCGGCCAGGGCCTGCAATGCGGCGGCGTCCCGGTCGGCCAGGATCACGGCCACGGCATCAGCGGCATGGCCCGCCAGGTAGGCTCCGTACCGGGCACGGGCTTCTTCGTTCAGCTGTACGGGGCAGCACAGCCGGTCCAGGGCCACCCGGCAGAGCCCTTCGGGGGACTCCTCCGCGTCAGCCATGGCGAAGGCGGCGTCATACTCTTCAAAGGCCAGCACACCCTGGTCAAAACACTGGCGATAGCGGTACCCCACCCCCTCAATGCTGTGGTTGAAGATGTGGGCGGGGGTGTTTTCATGCAGATACTCGGAAAATTCCGGGTAGTACAGGCGTGCCGGTGCTGTGCCGCTCAGAAACTCCACCCCGATGCCGGCAGCCACGGCGGCCAGCATCTTTTTCAGTCCGGTGGCTTCGTCGGGAGCGGCGCGCAGGGCAAAGGTGCGCAGGGCGCGGCAGTTGGTGAACAGGTCGCTGCCCAGGCTTTCAATCCCGGGCCCCGCCGTCAGACGGCGCAGGGTACGGCAGTTGTAGAAAGCGCCGTTATGGATGGCCCGCACGCTGTCGGGCAGAATCACTTCCTGCGCAAACTCTCCGCAGACGGGGTGGTCGGAAGGACAGGCGCCCGCCGGCGTTTCCAGCTGTCCGCCTTCTGGCTCCCGGCGGGCGGAAAAGCAGTACGGCCCGATCTCGGTCACCGGCAGGCCGCCCGCTGTATCCGGCACCAGGGCACGGGGCGACTCCCCGAACAGGCGCAGCAGTCGAGCCCCGCCTGTGCAGGGCTCCCAAAGGATACTGACCGAACGCTGCATACTGCCACCTCGTTTCTGTTTTGGGTCCGGGTCTTTACAACAGGGCTATTATAGCATAAAATGTTGGGACGGGAAACACCAATCCCTGGGTGTATGAAATGAAGAAAGATTTTGGGGAGGTTACAAGGTTTTATGCGCACATCGCACGGTCAAAACGCAATCCTGACGGGGTCCATACCCCGTCAGCTGCTTTTGTTCTTTCTGCCCATCTGGTTCGGAACCCTGTTCCAGCAGCTGTACAACACCGCCGATACCCTGATCGTCGGCAACTTTGTGGGAACCCAGGCCCTGGCGGCGGTGGGCGCCACCGGTGCTTTTGTTCAGCTGCTGGTGGGGGTGTTCGTCGGGCTGTGCAGCGGCGCCGGGGTGGTCATTGCCCAGAGCTACGGCGCCGGCAATGTGGAAGCGGTGGACCGTCAGGTCCACACCGCTCTGTCCATGGCCATTCTGGGCGGTGCTGCGCTGACGGTGCTGGGGCTGGTGACCAGCCGCGGCGTGCTGCTCCTCATGCAGACCCCGGCCGAGATCATCGACGCAGCCACTCTGTATCTGCAGATCTATTTCCTGGGCATGATTCCCCAGATCATCTACAATATGGGTACCAACATCCTGCGGGCGGTGGGGGACAGCAAGCGTCCCCTCTATTTCCTGCTCATTGCCTCCCTGGTGAACATCGTGCTGGACATCGTCTTTGTGGCCGGGTTCAAATGGGGTGTGGCCGGTGCCGCGCTGGCCACCATCATCAGCCAGCTGGCCAGCGCGGTGCTCACGCTGCGCTGTCTGGCAGGCTCCAACGGAATGCCCTGGCACCTGGAAACCGCCCGCATGCGGCCGGACCCGGCGGTGCTTTCCGATATCTGCCGCATCGGTCTGCCCAGTGCGGCCCAGTCGGCCCTGTACAGCATCAGCAACATCGTCATTCAGGCGGCGGTGAACGGGTTCGGCACCACGGCGGTGGCGGCCTGGAGCGTGTACGGCAAGATCGACTTCCTCTTCTGGATGACGGTCAGCTCCTTCGGTATCGCCATCACCACCTTTGCAGGGCAGAACTTCGGGGCCCGACTCTATGACCGGGTCCACCGCGGCACCCGGGTCTGCCTGGGCATGGCAGCCGGCACCACGGTGGCCATCAGTCTGGCGCTGTACCCGCTGGCGGAGCTGGCTTTCCGGCTGTTCAGCCAGGACGACGCGGTGGTGGCCCAGGGTGTTCAGATGATGCACTTCCTGGTCCCCACCTACATCACCTATGTCTGCATTGAGATCTTCTCCGGCGCGCTGCGCGGCTGCGGGGATGTGCGGGTGCCCACCCTCATCACCGTGTTCGGTGTCTGTGGGCTGCGGGTGGCCTGGCTGCTGCTGGTGGTGCCCCGCTTCCACACCATTCTCATGGTGGAAGCCAGCTACCCCATCACCTGGGCCCTGGCCAGTCTGCTGTTTGCTGTCTACTATTTCCAGGGCGGCTGGCTGCGCCGGTGTATGGCAGCCCAGGCTGCCAAGGATGCGCCGGCCGAAAGCTGAAAGGAGCCGGAGATGGATTTTCTGCTTCGCCCTGCCGTTCCCGACGACCTGGGGGAAATTCTGCGGGTCATGCATGTGTCCCGGCGGGCACTGGCTTGTCAGGACTGGTTTGTGCCGGATACAGAGGCATATTTTGCCTCACACATCGACAGCGGGGAAGGGTTCTGCTATGTGGCCCAGGCCCCGGCCGGCGAACTGGCCGCCTATTTTACCGTCAAGCTGGCGGGGGAGGCTGCCGACGCCCTGGGCCGGCAGCTGGGGATGCAGGGCGCGGAACTGCGGGCCTGTGCCCAGATGGACAGCTGCTGTGTGGCACCACCCTACCGGGGCCACAGCCTGGAAGGCCGACTGATGCAGCTGGCCGAACAACGCCTGCTGGACTGGCCTGACCGTCCGTATCGCCACTGTCTGGGCACCGTTCATCCGGATAACGCCGCCAGTCTGTACAGCTTTCTTCATCGGTGGTATCGCATTGCCGCCGCCGATGTGCTGTGTTACGGCGGGAAGCGCCGTTATATCCTGCAAAAAGATCTATAAAGAAAAGGGCCTCTGCCGGAATTCCACGGCAGAGGCCCTTTCTGGTTAAAAATTCAGACGGATTCTTCCAGCGCCTGTCGGGCTTCCCGCACCGCCGAAGCGCTGGTCTGCTGGATGTGCCATTCGTCCAGCCCGGGCAGCCCCATGGGCACGCCCTCCCGGCGGAAGCGCATGCCGCTTTCCCGCAGGGTTTTGCCGCTCATGTGGAAGGCTCTGGCCCGGGGCAGCACCCGGCACAGCTCCCGGATGACCTGGGCGTTCACCCCGGCCCCGATGAGCACCTCGGGACCATCGGTCCGGTCCCGCTCGGCCAGCAGGGAAGTCAGCACAGTCCGGCCATCCAGACAGCAAGCGGCGGCGCCGCTGGTCAGTACCGTGTCAATGCCCAGGGCCGCGGCGGCCAGATATGTTTCCACCGGATTGCGGGATACATCGATAGCCCGGTGCAGTGTCAGACCGGCCCCGGGACCGGCTGCCCGGATCAGGCGGCGGACCGCGTCGGTGTCCACTTCCCCCTCCGCCGTAAGCGCACCGATCACAAACCCGTCGGCGCCGGCTTCCCGCAGCACCGGGATCTGGCGGCACATCAGGTCGATCTCTTCCGGCGTGTACAGAAAATCTCCCGGACGAGGCCGCATGAGGCAGCGCACCGGGATGGTGCTTTCTTCCCGGATCTGAGCCAGCAGCGCGGCATAGGGGGTCAGACCTCCCACGCCCAGGGCACTGCACAGTTCCAGCCGGTCTGCGCCCCCGGCCACCGCCGCACGGGCGGATGCCAGACTGTCCACACAAACTTCCAATACAGGTTTCATAATCGGGTCCCTTTCTCCGGATCAGTGTCCGGCCCTGTAAATTTGAACATAGTATACCACGGAGACCCGAAAATGCACAGTGCCCCCGCAGGGAAGATCCGGCGGGAGCAGCGGGCGGTTCTATAAAAAAACAGGAAAGGATGACTCAGGCTGCCCGACCGCCCCGCACGACCCGCAGAGAGACTGCACGGCGTGTTCCGGCGGCACAGGAGGTCCGCACGGGTGCAGACTGTGTTTTGGGCGCCGGCTTGGACTCTGCCAGCCCGCAAAGAAAGTTCATCCCCACCAGGTCAGCCAGCCCCAGAAGCAGGGCGACGGGCCAGAATACCGTCCCCTCTGCGGCAGCGCAGAAGATTACCAGCAGCAGAAAGCCCATGGCCGACATCAGAAACCGACATACCTGTTGTTTGATCATTTGAAAGTTCATGATTCATACCTCCGCAAACTGTATCAATCACAACCAATTGTTGTTTCATGACTCCATGATAATACAACAAAGAGTTGTTGTCAACCCAAAAAACAACTTTTGAGTGAAAATTTTCCAATTTTCGCTCTTTACAGAAACTACCAAAGGTTGTATAATAAGCACATCAAAGAATCCCCGGCTTCCCCCGGCCGGAAAGGAGCTTGCAGATGTTTGCAGAACGCTTGAAGATGGCCCGCAAGGCCAAAAAATACAGTCAGGCTGAAGTGTCCCGTCTGTTGGGTGTGACCCAGCAGGCAGTAGGAAAGTGGGAAACCGGCCGCTCCACGCCGGATCCCCAGACCGTTGCCCGTCTGGCTGAGATCCTGGACACCACCGCCGACGCTCTGCTGGGGCTGCACAATGCGGCCGCGACCATCAGCCAGGACGTCATGGCCCGCTATGAACAATGTCTTGTCCCGGTGGTGGGCACGGTGCGTGCCGGTTACGGTGCACTGGCCTTTGAGGAGGACTATGGCAAAGAATATGCCAGCGTCAAGGACCCGCAGAACTACTTTTATCTGGTGGTCAAGGGCGACAGTATGGAACCCCGCATTTCGGACGGGGACCTGGCGCTGGTGCGTCGCCAATCCACATTGGACAACGGGGACCTGGGGGTCATCGTGTTTGGCGTGGACGGGGAAGGCACCCTGAAAAAGTACATTCAGCGGGGGAACTCGGTAGTATTGCATCCCTTTAATCCGGCGTATGATGAGGTGGTCATCAAGGGGGAAGACCTGGACCATCTGTACATTGCCGGCAAAGTTGTGGAGACCAAGGCCAAGTGGTAAGGTCTTTTTACAGCAACCAGTATACCAGCAGAAAAGTCCGTTAACCGGGACTTGCGTCTGATAAGTGTGCAGGCGCAGCCCGATAACAGGGACCATAACATATATATTCCGGCAGCCCGCCGGAACGCCAGAAACGGCCGGACGACGGGCTTTCTTTTTTATACCTTTTCTGGCATCGGAGGGCCCTTATCATGGATCTTGCACAAAAGCTGGAAATTCTGGCGGACAGTGCCAAGTATGATGTGGCCTGCACCTCCAGCGGCGTGGACCGGCCCGGGCGCCACGGGGCCCTGGGCAGCTGCTGCGCAGCCGGTATCTGCCACGCCTTCACGCCGGATGGCCGGTGCGTATCCCTTCTGAAGGTGCTGTACTCCAACGCCTGCAGTTATGATTGCAGCTATTGCGTCAACCGCCGCACCAATGATATTCCCCGGGCCACGTTCACCCCCCGGGAACTGGCAGACCTGACCATCGGCTTTTACCGCCGCAATTATATCGAGGGTCTTTTCCTTTCCAGTGCGGTCCTGGGCAGCCCGGATGTGACCATGGAAAAAATGATCGAAGCTCTGCGGATCCTGCGGCAGGAATATCACTTCAACGGATATATCCACGCCAAGGCCATTCCCGGCGCCGACCCGCTCCTGGTCGAGCGTCTGGGGCTTCTGGCGGACCGGCTTTCGGTGAACATTGAACTTCCCAGCGAAGCAAGCCTGGGCCTGCTGGCCCCGGATAAACACAAGGCGGGGATCCTGCGGCCCATGGGGCAGATTGCCCAGCGCACGGCACAGAACCGGCGGGAGATGGCCGTCTACCGCCATACCCCCGCCTTTGCACCGGCGGGACAAAGTACCCAGATGATCATCGGCGCCACGCCGGAAAACGATCTGCACATCCTGCGCCTGACCGAAGGGTTGTACAAAAAATACGCGCTGAAACGTGTGTTTTTCTCCGCTTATCTTCCGGTGGTGCCTGACCCGCGCCTGCCCGCCACTACCACCCGCCCTCCGCTTCTGCGGGAACATCGTCTGTATCAGGCGGACTGGCTGCTGCGCTATTATCAGTTTTCGGCGGCGGAGATCCTCAACGAGGACGAACCCAACTTCGACCCCTACCTGGACCCCAAATGCAACTGGGCCCTGCGCCATCCGGAATTTTTCCCGGTGGAGGTGAACACGGCCACCAAAGCGCAGCTGCTGCGTGTGCCGGGAATCGGCCCCAAAAGCGTTCAGCGCATTCTGGCGGCAAGGCGCCAGCAGCATCTGGGCCTGGAGGAACTCAAGCGCATCGGCGTGGTCCTCAAACGGGCGCGGTATTTCATCACCTGCAACGGAAAAGCGCCCGTACACGGTACCCGTGCCGAGGTGGCGGCCGCACTGCTGGACCCCAACGCCTTCGGGGTGGGGATGCGGCAGCTTTCTTTGGATGATTTTGTGCCTGCGGCGCTGCCGGGAGCCGCGCCTCTGGTGCACCAGCTGACAGATGCGGGTATGGATGCCCGGGAGGCCGCCAGATTGACCAGACAGGAGGCGCTGACATGTCTTACCAAGCGGCTGTAAGTGACGTTTCCTATTGTTATGACGGCAGCTTCCAGGGCTTCCTGTGCTGCATTTTCGAGAGCTTTTCCAAAAAGGAGATTCCCGCCGCGGTGCTGCCGCCCAGCGAGGGGCAGACCTCCCTGTTTGCCCAGCGGGAGATCGAGACCCGTCCCGAACTGGCACGCCGGGTGGCCGCGGGGCTGAACCGGCTGGGAACGGTGGTGCGGGAACGGATCACCACCGGATTCCTGGCGGATGAACCGGGCAAGGAACTGATATTGCTTCGGTTTGCCCGCCTGTGCTTTGAGCGGGGGCCTTCCGCCGCCCGCATGCTGGGAGACGCCGATGTGTCGGCCGCTTTTGAGCTGGAACGGGCGGTCAGCAACGAAAGCTGCAAATACATCGAATTTCTCCGCTTTGAACAGCGCGGAAACATGCTGGGTTCCATCATTCACCCTCGGCACAATATCCTGCCTCTTCTGCGGGGGCATTTCTGCAGCCGTCTGCCGGATGAAGATTTCATGATCTTTGATGCCACCCACGGGATGGCGCTGCTGCGCCGCGGCGGGCGGGTATGCTATATGCAGATGAAGCAGTACACTCCGGCCCCGGACCCGGCAGAAGAAGACTGGCAGGCGTTGTGGAAACGCTTTTTCCGCGCCCTGACCATCCAGGAGAGACGCAACCCCGTTTGCCAGCGCACCCACGCCCCCAAACGATACTGGCGGGATATGTGTGAGATGCAGCCGGAAACTTTTGCAGACCCATAAACCACCCTGCTGGCGGAAAAGGACTTTCGCCCCGTATCGGAATATGATATAATAAGAAGAAATCGCTGCCGCGTCCGGTGCAACGGATCAGCGGCATCCGGCTTGTGGGCTGCTTCCGGACGGAATCCGGCGGAAGGCGGCCGCATAAGATTCTTGCAAAAGGGGAGCTGCACTATGGAAGAATTGCTGCATATTCTGGAAAAGAACGCCCGCCTGTCGGTGGAGGATATCGCCGCCATGATGGATAAGACCCCGGTGGAAGTGGCCGCCATGATGGATGAAGCCGCCGAAAAGGGATACATCCGCGGTTATGAGGCCCTGATCGATTGGGAGCGTGCCGGGGTCAATCTGGTGGAAGCCTCCATCGAGCTGCATGTCTCTCCCCGCAAGAGCCGCGGCTTTGACGAGATCGCTTCGGTCATTGCCAGCTTTGATGAGGTGGACAGCGTCCTGCTCATGAGCGGCGGCTACGACCTGCAGGTCACCATAAAGGGGCACAGTTTCCAGGAGATCGCCCTCTTTGTTGCCAAGCGCCTGTCTCCGCTGGACGATGTTCTGTCCACGGCGACCAGCTTTGTGCTGCGCACCTACAAGCGCGGCGGCCGGCTGTACCAGAACGAAGAAGCTGACGACAGGGAGTGTACGGTGCTGTGATGAATTACGACCAACTGCTTGCACCGGCGGCCAAGGAGATGCGGCCGTCCGGCATCCGCAAGTTTTTTGATCTGGCGGCGGATATGCCGCACTGCATCTCATTGGGCGTAGGGGAACCCGATTTCAAAACGCCATGGAGCATCCGGGACGCGGGAATCCGCAGCCTGGAACAGGGCAAGACCAAGTACACCGCCAACGCCGGCATCAAGGAACTGCGGGCGGAGATCTGCCGGTACCTGTCCCGCCGCATGGATCTGGAATACAAGCCGGAGAACGTTCTTGTCACGGTGGGCGGCAGTGAAGCCATCGACATGACCATCCGTGCCCTGGTGGCACCGGGGGACGAGGTCATCATCCCCGAGCCCTGCTTTGTCTGCTATGAACCCATTACCCAGCTGACCGGCGGCGTGCCGGTGCATATTGCCACCAAGGCAGAGGATGAGTTCCGCCTGACACCGGAAGCGCTGCGCGCGGCCATCACGCCCCGCACCAAGCTGCTGATCCTGCCTTTCCCCAACAACCCCACCGGCGCCGTCATGGACCGCCAGACCCTGGAAGGCATTGCGGAGGTGCTGCGCGGCACCGACATCATGGTTCTGTCGGACGAGATCTACGCCGAATTGACCTACGGCCTGGACCGCCATGTCAGCATTGCCAGTCTGCCGGAGATGAAGGAGCGCACCATTGTGGTCAACGGCTTCAGCAAGGCATACGCCATGACCGGCTGGCGCCTGGGATATGCGGTGGGTCCTCAGCCGGTGATCTCGGTCATGACCAAGATTCACCAGAGCTGCATCATGTCCGCCCCCACCACCAGCCAGTATGCAGCCATTGTGGCTCTGCGCTCCTGCGATGACGAGATCGAGATCATGCGGGATGAGTACAACCGCCGCCGCCGCTATGTGGTCAAGGCGCTCAATGACATGGGACTGACCTGCTTTGAGCCGAGAGGCGCCTTTTACGTATTTCCCAGCATCCGGGTCAGCGGCCTGACCAGCGAAGAATTCTGCGAACGGCTTCTGCGGGAGCAGGAGGTGGCCATTGTCCCCGGCGACGCTTTCGGTGCCTCGGGAGAAGGATTTGCCCGTATCAGCTATGCCTACAGTGTGGATCACCTGCAGACCGCCATGCGCCGCATCCGCCGTTTCCTGGAAGAGCATGATTGGCTGAACGAGAATAAATAAGGCTAGGAAAGGGGAATCCCCCTGTGCATACCAAAAAAATTGTTACCGTGCTGGCCCCCGCCAAGCTGAATCTGTCTCTGGATGTGGTGGGGACCCTGCCCAACGGATACCACGACCTGGATATGGTCATGCAGACCATTGATCTGTATGAACGCCTGGAACTGCGCCGCAGTCCTTATCTGAACCTGCGGATGCCCGGCAGCTTTGTTCCGGTGAACAACAAAAACACGGCGGTCAAAGCGGCACTGGCCTTCTTTGACTATACCGGCCTGCTGGCCGGGGTGGACATCACCATCCACAAACAGGTGCCGGTACGGGCCGGCATGGCCGGCGGCAGTGCCGATGCCGCCGGTGTGCTGGTGGGGCTGAACGAACTGTACGGTGCCCGTCTTTCCATGAGCGAACTCTGCGCCATCGGCGCGGGAATCGGGGCAGACGTGCCCTTTGCGCTTATGGGCGGCACCTGCCGGGTGCGGGGTGTGGGCGACCTGCTCAAGCCGCTGCCGCCCTGCCCGGAATGCTGGTTTGTGGTGGTCATGCCCAGCGTGGGCATTTCCACACCGGAGGCTTTCCAGCGGTATGACCAGCTGGGCAGCCCGGTGCACCCTGACTGCGAAAAGCAGGAAGCCGCCGTGCGGGCCGGAGACCTGCGCGGCGTGTGTGCCGCGGCCGGCAACGCCCTGGAACATTGCTCCGGTGCCACCGAGACACCGTCCATCTGTGCCCTGCTCAATGAAAACGGCGCCCTGACCAGTCTGATGACCGGGTCCGGCGCGGCGGTCTTCGGCATCTTTGAGGAGGAAGAACGGGCCCGTGCCGCTGCCGATGCCCTGCGTGGTCAGTACAGCCAGGTATACGTGGCACGTCCCACCCGCGGCGGCGCAGCCGTGCGCCCCGAACCCCGGCGCCGGTCCCGGCCTGCCGGCGTGTGAATTGTGTGAAACTCCGCACACAGCCGCATCCTATCCGCCCCTTTCGCCCATACTCATGGCGAAAGGGGTGTTCTGTTCATGAAATATTTTCCGTATGCTCTGTACATCTCCCGGCGCGTTTCGGCGCGGCGGGTCCTGGAAATCGGATTTGCCCTGGCATTTGTACTGACGGTCCTTCTGACGGCCGCGGCGGTACGCTACCGGGCGGTCTGCCGGGAAATCTGCGGGGATACCCTGCGCCTGCACATCCTGGCCGACAGCGATTCGCCGGAAGACCAGCTGCTGAAACTGCAGGTCCGGGACGCCGTGCTGGACACGGTGGCCGAACTGACCGTTGATGCGCAGACCAAGCAGCAGGCAGTGGAGGCGGTACGGACCGCATTGCCTGAACTGAAGGCCATTGCCCGGAACGTGGTGCAGGGGCGCCAGAATGTGGAAGTCCGGCTGGAACAAAGGGAATTCGAGGCCAAGGATTACGGCACCTTCCGTCTTCCGGCTGGCGAATATACGGCACTGCGCATTGAGCTGGGCAGTGCCAGGGGACACAACTGGTTCTGCGTTCTCTATCCTGCCCTGTGCGTGGGCAGCAGCGAGGCCCGCTATGACCGCGCCGAGGAAAATGCCCTGGTCTTCGGGCAGTACGAAGTCCGTTTTGCGCTTCTGGATGCCGTCCGCGGCCTGACCGGAGCCTGAATCCTTCCATTCTTCATCCATCACTCTGTCAGAAAGGCGGTTTATCATGCTCACTTTACTTCTTGGGCCTTCGGGCAGCGGCAAGTCCACCCGCCTGCGGGCCGAACTCAAGTCCCGGGCGGAGGCGGGGCAGCGCAGCATCCTGATCGTGCCGGAACAGTTCACCTCCTCCACCGAGGCGGCCCTGTACCGCACATTGGGGGATACCCTGTCCGGTTATGTGGAGAGCTACTCCTTCACCTCTCTGGCGGAAACCCTGCTGCGCCGGTATGGCGGAGCTGCGGTGCAGACCCTGACCGAGGCGGGCCGTGCGGTACTGGTGCGGCGGGCCCTGAATTCCTTGCTGGATCAGGTGGTGTATTACAGCCGCCAGCGGCACAGCGCAGCCTTCTGCGAGAAGGTGGCCCAGACCATCGATGAGCTGAAAAGCGCCGGCATCCGCCCCGGAAAGCTGGCCGAATATGCCCGTGCCCCCGGCGCCGACAGGGACAAGCTTTCGGAACTGGCGCTGATTTACGAGACCTACGAAGGGCTTCTGGCCGGCACCGCCATGGACCCCGGCGACCGCCAGGAACTGGCGGCACGGCGCCTGCAGGAAGCGGACGGCGGCCGGGATTTCTTTGCCGGCCGGACGGTGTATATTGATGAGTTCGATACATTCAACGCCCCCAAGCGGGCGCTGCTGGCGGCCATCCTGCCTGCCGCGGACCTGTCTGTCAGCCTTTGCTGCGACCATCTGCAGGAGACCGACGGCGGAGTGGGATTGTTCAGCGGAGCCAGACAGGTAGCCGCCACCCTGCAGCGGATGGCACGGCAGGCGGGTGTCCCGGTGCATACCATGACCCTCACCGGTGATTACCGCCACGAGAACGCCCCTGCGCTGGCCGAACTGTCTCTTCTTCTGGCCGACCCCGGGTATACGCCCGACGGCCCAGTTCCGGTCAAAGCGGGGGAGCAGCCGGCCATCTGCTGCTGTCAGGCGGACAGCCGGCAGGCGGAGGCCAAAGCTGCCGCGGCGGCCGTCAAGGCATTGGCGCGGACCGGCGTGCCCTACGGGCGGATGGCGGTGATCTGCCGGGATTCCGGGCTGTATCTGCCGGCTGTCCGGTACGAATTCCGCCTGCAGAACATTCCGTTGTTCTGTGACGAGGCCACCACCCCCGAAAACACCGCCCCGGCCAGGGCGGTACAGGCGGCACTGGAACTGCTGCGCGGCGGACTTGGCGGCACGGCCCTGCTGCGCCTGCTCAAGACCGGGCTGGTACATATACCGGAAGAGCAGGCCTGTGCCCTGGAAAACTATGCCTACACATGGCCCCTCCACGCCGATGACTGGCGGGCGCCGTTCACCCGCAATCCCTCCGGGTACGTGGATACCTGGTCGGAACAGGACCGCACCGATCTGGCCAATGCCGAGGCTGCCCGCCTTTTTCTGGTGGAACGGGCCCAGACCTTCCTGGACAAGGCCCGGGGCGCATGGGTGGGGGAGCTTACCCGCCGGATTTACCTCTTCCTGCAGTCGCTGGGGGCGGAGAGCTCCCTGCAGCAGCTGGCGGAAGAACTGCGTGCCAAAGGGATGCTGCCGGCGGCGGACGAGGCCTTGCGGGAATGGAACGTGGTCATCGGCCTGCTCAACGATCTGGTCCGCCTGTTGGGCGAAAAAGAAATGCTGACCCCTGCGGAGTACGCCGACCTGTTCTCCCTGCTGCTGCGCACCACCGATATGGGGCACATCCCCCAAAGTCTGGACAGCGTTATTTTTACCACGGCCGGCCGCATGCGGCTGCCGGAAACCGACGCCTGTTTCGTGCTGGGTCTGGCGGAAGGGGAGTTCCCCCAGACCCCCGGAGACCAGGGATTGCTGACCCATGCCGACCGTGACTCCATGATCGCCCAGGGGGCGGAACTGCCCGACTGTTTTGAAAACCGGGCCATCCGGGAACAGGTCTGCTTTTACAAGGCATTGACCGCCCCGGCCCGCTGGCTGTGGATGTCCTGGCCGGGAGGCGCAGCAGGGCTGCCGGTCACGGCTGCCCTGGCACCCGCACTGGACCTGATGCCCATCCCCCGCGTGGAGCCGGAACCGGCGGACCTGGGCGCCACCCCTGCGGCGGCCCTGGATCTGCTGGGCAGCGTCTGGCAGCAGAATACACCCCAGCGGGCTGCCGTTCTGGAGGCGCTGCGGGCGGTGCAGGACAGTCCCTCTGCTGCTCCGGGCTTTGCTGCGGTGCAGCGGGCTGCCCGCCGTGATCCTGCCCGGGTCACCGACACGGCAGCGCTGGAAAAGCTGCTGGGACAGCGCCTGCATATCAGTCCCACCCGCTTTGAGCGGTATGCGGTGTGTCCCTTCGGGTACTTCATGCAGTATGTGCTGAAGGCCAAACCGCGCCAGAAGGCCGAACTGGCCCCCAACATCAGCGGTACGCTGACCCACTGGGTGCTGGAACAGGCGCTGCGCCGGCAGGGAGAAAGCTTCCGCACCCTGAAGCCGGAGGAGATCGAGAGCCTGGTACAGGATCTGGTCAAAGAATACGCCGACGCCAATCTGCCCGGTGCCGGCGTGCGGATGCAGTATCTGCTGGAACGCATTGCCCGCAACCTGGTGGGGCTGCTGGGCTTTATCCAGCGGGATATGAACCAGTCGGGATTCAAGCCGGTGGCGTTTGAGCTGCGTATCGATGACCGTCCCGACCCGGACGATCCCGGCGCCCCGCGGGTGACGCCGGTGGAACTGGACGACGGCGCCGGACACACAGTGCGGGTGGTAGGGACCATCGACCGGGTGGATGCCATGCCGCTGAACGGCAGGACCTGGCTGCGGGTGGTGGACTATAAGACCGGCAGCAAAAAGTTCGACCTGAAAGAGGTATATCACGGGCTGGACTGCCAGATGCTGCTGTATCTGTTTACCCTGGAGCGCAACGGCGAAGCCCTTTTCCCCGGCGCGACCGCGGCCGGTGTGGAATATCTTCTGGCGGACCCGTCCCCCGTCACCGGTGCGCGTCCGGAATCCGGACAGAACGGAACGCCGGCGCCGCCCACCTACCCGCTGGACGGTCTGCTGCTGGACGATTCCGGCATCTGCCGTGCCATGGACACCCGTGGGACCGGAGAGTTTGTCCCGCTGAACTTCAACAAGAACGGGGATGTCAGCGCGGCTTCCCGCAAACATCTGGCCTCTCCTGAAAAAATGACCCGGATCCGGGATCATCTGGACGAGCTTCTCACCCGGATGGCCCAGGACCTGTATGGCGGCCGCATTGCCGCCGAACCTTTTGTATCCGGCGGCCGGAGTCCATGCCAGTACTGTGACTACCGCTCGGTCTGCCGCCACGCCAACGGCGAGAACGAACGCATTCCCGACACGGAAAGCGACCCTTTCGAATTGTGACCTTCTGAACTGAATTGCAGGTGTTTGCCATGGCCAATCCAACCATTCGTTTTACCCCGGCACAATCCGCCGCCATCCAGGCCCGGGGCGACAGTCTGCTGGTCAGCGCTGCCGCCGGCTCGGGCAAGACCCGCGTCCTGGTGGAACGGGCCGTGGGCCTTATCACCGACCCGGTGCATCCGGTGGAGGCGGACAGCCTTCTGATCATGACGTTCACCAACGCGGCTGCGGCCAAACTGCGGGCCGATATCACCGCGCGGCTGCAGGCGGAGGTACGCCTCCATCCTGGCGACAGCCGCCTGCGCCGCCAGCAGCTGCGTCTGCAGCGGGCATCCATCGGCACGGTGGATGCCTTCTGCCTGCACTTTGTGCAACAGCATTTTGCGGCCCTGGATATCCCGCCGGACTTTGAGACCGCCGACGATGCCACTTTGGGGCGTCTGCGCCAGGAGACCCTGGCTGCCGTGCTGGAATCTGCCTATACGGACCCGGATTTCCGCGCCTTTGCGGACCTGTATGACCGGGGCCGCACTGATGATACCGCCGGTTCGGTGGTGCTGGAACTGTACGATTTCACCCGTACCCTGCCGCATCCCGACCAGGTCCTGGATGACTTTGCCGCCATGTGGGCCGGCACCGAGCCGCCGCAGAATACCGCGTGGGGGAAGGCGCTTCTCTCTGCCGCCGCCGCCCGGACGGACGGGGCGCTGCGCCTCATTGATGCGGCCATCGCTTCCGCCACCCGGAGCGAGGAAGCCGACCGTGCCTACACGGCAGTGCTGCTGGATGACCAGAGCAAACTGCAGCTGCTGGCAAACCGCCTGCGCGGCGGTGACTGGGACAAGGCGGTGCAGGCGCTGGAACCCTTCGGGCAGTGGAAGCGCCCCGGTCGGATCAAGGGTGGCAAGGATCAGAACCCAGCCGCCCAGGCGGCCAGCGAACTGCGGGACCGGGCCAAAAAGCAGGTGGAAAAGCTCAAGACGGACTTTCTGCTGTGTACGGCCTCCGAATTTGAGGAGGACCGCCGCCGCGCCGAACCGCTGGTGGCAGCCCTGGTGCGTGTGGTCCGGCAATTTTCCCAGGCATACTTTGCGGCAAAGCTGGAAGAAAAGGTGCTGGATTATGCCGACTATGAGCATCTGACCCTGGATCTGCTTCAGACCCCGGCGGGGGAGCGCACGGCCCTGTGCCGCACGGTCAGTGCCCGCTATGCGGCGGTGCTGGTGGACGAATACCAGGACACCAACGCACTGCAGGATGCCATTTATTTTTCTCTGGCTTCCCCCGAAGGGGACAACCTCTTTTTCGTGGGAGACATCAAGCAGAGCATCTACCGTTTCCGTCAGGCCGACCCTACGGTGTTCACCGAAAAACAGAAAGCCTGGGCGCCGTACGCGGTGCCTGCGGGCGGGACCATGACCCGACCGGCCACCATCGCGCTGGATGCCAACTTCCGCAGTGCGCCTGCGGTGATCGAGGGCGTCAACTTCCTGTTTGACCAGGTATTTTCCGCCAACCTGGGCGGCATCGCCTACGGTCCGGGACAGCGACTGGTGGTGGGCAAACCCGGCAGCTACGACGGCCGGTGCGAACTGCTGGTCCTGAACGGCTGCACCGACCCTGCCGCCGACGATGCCCGGGCCATCGCAGCCCGGATCCTGGACATGGAGAAGGATGGGTTCCAGGTACGGGAAGGGGACCAGGTCCGTCCCTGCCGCAGCGAGGACTTCTGCATCCTGCTGCGCAGCCGGGGCGATTTCCCGGTATACGAGTCGGCCCTGCGCGCGGCGGGCATCCCCGTCTTCGCGGATGCTGCCGCCGATCTGCTGGACACCCCCCATGTGCGGCCCTTTGCCGCGCTGCTTCGCATCATCGATAACCCTGCCCAGGATGTGGAGCTGTCGGCGGTGCTGCTCAGTCCGCTGTATGACTGCCGTCCCGATGATCTGGTCCGTCTGCGGGCCAAAGTGCCGGGAGGCAGCCTGTATGCCGCTGTGCGCCAGGGACCCCGGGACCGGTTCGGTCCCTTCCTGGACGATCTACAGACCTTCCGCCATCTGGCCCGCACGCTGCCGGTTCCGGCGCTGATCGAAGAGCTCTTTGCCCGCACCGGCTATCTGGCTGCGGCGGGGGCCATGCCCGACGGTGCCCGCTGCCGGGAAGATCTGCTTGCGTTTGCGTCCTGGGCCTCCGGGGCGGGCGCCCGGGGACTTCCGTCCCTGATCCGCGCCATGAATGCCGCCCAGCAAAACGGCGGTGTCACCCCCGGCGGCGGGGGACAGAGCCGTCCCGGCTGTGTTTCCATCATGACGGTGCACCGCTCCAAGGGCCTGGAATTCCCGGTGGTCTTTGTGGCGGGCACCACCCATAAATTCAACCAGAGTGATGTGGTCCGTCCGGTGCTTTGCCACCGCAACCTGGGGGTGGGGCTCACCCTGCGGGACGGCACCCGGGCCAGCCGGTACAAGACCCTGCCCTACGCAGCCCTGGCCCAGAGCATCCGTGCCGAGACCCTCAGCGAGGAAATGCGGATCCTGTACGTGGCCCTGACCCGTGCGCAGGATGCCCTTATCATCACGGTGCCCTGCAAGGATCTGCAACGGGAACTGGCCGTGCCGGCGCTGTGTGCGGCGGCAGGGGCCACCGGGGCCGAAACGCTGCAGGGATTCCAGAACTGGGGCGGCTGGCTGCTTACTGCCGCGCTGCGCCATCCCATGGGGCAGAAGCTTTGGGGATACACCGAATTCCTGCCCACCTATGTGTCCAGTCAGGCCCCGCTGCAGGTGCAGGTGGAAACCCCGCCTCCGCCCGCTGCCGCGGCGGTTCCCCAGCCGGAGGCGCAGCCGGATGCAGCCCTGCAGCAGGCGCTGCTGCAGAACTTCCAATGGCAGGACCCGGCGGAACTGCTGCATGATATCCCGGTCAAGGTCAGCGTCTCCGCCGTGACCCACGCGGCCCGGGACGTGGCGCTGGAACGTCCGGCCTTCCTGCAGAAAGACGGAATGACCGGGGCGGAACGTGGCACCGCACTGCATGCTTTTCTGCAAAGCATGCCTTTTGAGGAGGCGGAACCCGACCTGGATGCCGAGGTGCAGCGCCAGCTGGACCTGCGTCTGCTGGATCCGGCGCTGGCCAAGGTACTGGACCTGGAAGCGGTGCGCCCCTTCCTGCAGGGGCCGCTGTGGCGGCGCATCCGGCAGGCAAAGCGCATCCTGCGGGAAGAACCCTTCATCACCTCTCTGCCCGCCTCGGAGGTCATCGGCGATGCGCCGGCCCGGGCCGCCGTTCTTGTACAGGGCATTGCCGACCTGGTGCTGGTCTTTGATGACCACGCCGAGATCGTGGACTACAAGACCGACCGTTCCCGGGACCCGGATTACTATATAAAGGAATACGGGGCACAGCTGCGGCTGTATCGTTGGGCCTTTGCGCTGCGCCTGGGGGT
Organism: Subdoligranulum sp. DSM 23681; assembly: GCF_057005535.1. NCBI lineage: Bacteria > Bacillati > Bacillota > Clostridia > Eubacteriales > Oscillospiraceae > Subdoligranulum > Subdoligranulum sp. DSM 23681. The sequence goes on from NZ_CM168050.1 coordinate 2,513,020, forward strand.
GCCGGTGAACCGTCTGACCATCTATTCCTTCTCCCTGCAGCAGGAGGTCGATGTGCCTCTGCAATGAGGAGAAACCGGCCGGTTGAACGGCAGAGTGTAATTTTATTTGCCTGTGCCCCTTGACTTGTAAGGGTATATTGTGCTATTATGATAGCACCTCTTTTGCGGGTTTTATTTTTTGTGCCCATTTTCAGGGCCGCCCGCAAGCCGAGGGAGGCTTGGACCGCCGAAATTCGACCGCGCGGTCCGCTACAAACCGTTATAATGGAGGTGCCGAACAATGACTGTCAAAATCACCCTCGCCTGCACGGAATGCAAGCAGCGCAACTACAACAAGCAGAAGAACAAGAAGAACAATCCCGATCGTCTCGAGATGAAGAAGTACTGCCGCTTCTGCAAAAAGCACACGGTCCATCGCGAAACCAAGTAAGTGAAGGAGCTCTGAACAATGGCTGATAAGAACGCGGTCAATGACACCGCTGCCAAGGCTTCGGAACAGAAGAAGGACAAGAAAGCCGCCACCGGCAAGAAAAAGTCCTCTTTCATGGACAAGGTCAAGGGCTTCTTCGCAGGCATCGCCAAGTTCTTCAAGGACACCAAGAGCGAACTGAAAAAGGTCGTGTGGCCCAGCCGTAAGGACGTCAGGACCAATACCATCACCGTCATCGTGGTCGTGCTCATCGCGGCCGTGGTGCTGGTGCTGCTGGATATGGCGTTCGGCGGCCTGATCCACCTGCTCATCGGTGCATAAAAGCGGAGGCGAACCCATGGCTGAACAAGCGTATTGGTATGTGGTGCATACCTATTCCGGCTATGAAAACAAGGTCGCGCAGGACCTGATGACGATGGTGGAAAACCGCCGTCTGCAGGACATGATCTGCGACGTGAAGGTCCCCACGGAGACCGCCGTTGAAGACGTGTTCGACAAGCAGGGCAACAAGATCGGGGAAAAGGAAGTCCAGCACAAGGTCTACCCCGGTTATGTGTTCGTCAAAATGGTCATGACCGACAGAACCTGGTACATTGTGCGCAACACCCGCGGCTGCACCGGCTTCGTGGGTCCGGCTTCCAAGCCGGAACCCCTGTCCGAAGAGGAAGTGGCCAAGCTGGGTGTGGAAATGGTCGCCGAACCGTCCATCGATTATGCGGTGGGCGATACGGTGGAGATCACCGCCGGTCCGATGGAAGGCTCCGTCGCCACCGTGGAGGAGATCGACAAATCCGCGCGCAAGGTCAAGGTCAAGATCACCATGTTTGGCCGCGAGATTCCGGCCGAGCTGGAACTGTATCAGGTCAAGCTGCTGTAAAGCAAAAGCGGCAGATGTGCCGCAGCCCGCAATTTTCGGTAAAAACCGCAGGTCGGTTTTTATAGGGCGCGTTCCTGCGCCCGTGGGAGGCCCCCAAGGGGCCGTAACTCACCACAAATTATGGAGGTGCAAATATCATGGCACAGAAAATCACTGGCTATATCAAGCTGCAAATCCCCGCCGGCAAGGCGACTCCGGCACCGCCCGTTGGTCCTGCTCTGGGCCAGAAGGGCGTCAACATCATGTCCTTCACCAAGGAATTCAACGAGCGTACCAAGAACCAGATGGGCATGATCATCCCCGTCGTCATCACTGTGTACGCTGACCGTTCCTTCAGCTTCATCACCAAGACCCCGCCGGCTCCGGTCCTGATCAAGAAGGCCGCCGGCATCGACACTGCCTCCGGCGTGCCCAACAAGAACAAGGTCGGCTCCATCACCCTGGCTCAGGCCGAGGAGATCGCCAAGACCAAGATGCCTGACCTGAACGCTGCTTCTCTGGAAGCTGCTGTCAGCATGATCAAGGGCACCTGCCGCAGCATGGGCGTCACCGTCGAGGGCTGAGGCCGCCGCAAACGTGGGAGGAAGATTCCGATACACCACATTATGGAGGAATGAGTAATGAAACACGGTAAGCATTACGTCGAGAGCGCCAAGCTCATCGACCGTACCAAAGTATACGATCCGCAGGAAGCCCTGGAGCTGTGCTGCAAGACTGCTCGCGCTAAGTTCGACGAGACCGTCGAGCTGCATGTCCGCCTGGGCGTTGACAGCCGTCACGCTGACCAGCAGGTCCGCGGCGCCGTCGTGCTGCCCAACGGCACCGGCAAGAACGTTCGCGTCATCGCCATCTGCAAGGGCGACGCCGCCAAGGCTGCCGAGGCTGCCGGTGCGCAGGAAGTCGGTGATGATGATCTGATCGCCAAGATCCAGGGCGGTTACCTGGACTTCGACGTTCTGGTCACCACCCCGGACATGATGGGCCGTGTTGGCCGTCTGGGTAAGATCCTGGGCCCCCGTGGCCTGATGCCCAACCCCAAGGCCGGCACCGTGACCCCCGACGTGGGCCGCGCTGTCACCGAAGCCAAGGCCGGTAAGATCGAGTACCGCCTGGACAAGCAGAACATCATCCATGTTCCTGTGGGCAAGGCTTCTTTCGGAGCCGAAAAGCTGATGGTCAACCTGGACACCGTCCTGGAAGCCATCGCCAAGGCCAAGCCGGCCGCTGCCAAGGGCCAGTACTTCAAGAGCGCCACCATCGCCACCACCATGGGCCCTGGCGTTCGCGTCAACACCCTGAAGTACGGTGTCTGATTGACACAAAAGTGTTGACAAATGCACGTTTCGGTGCTATAATAGTTACGCTGTTTTTAAGACAGCAGGTGCTGATGCAAAAGTCAGCCTAACGGGCGCAAGCCCGCCTGCCGAGAAACGTGCGCTTGATTGCTTTTTCAAGCCCCTTTTCCCGGCAACGGGGAAGGGGCTTTTTTCATGGGATTTTCCCGAAAAAGCCGCTTGCCTGTTCAACTGAAATCTGCAAGCGGAACGAGGTGAAAAAGAAATGCCCAGTGCAAAGATTCTGGAATCCAAGAAGGCGTTTGTTGCCGAACTGAACACCAAGATCACCGGCTCTCTGGCCGGCGTTGTGGTGGCTTACAACGGCATCAGCGTTGAGAACGACACCAAGCTGCGTAAGGAACTGCGTGAAGCCGGCGTTGAGTATATGGTCGTGAAGAACACCATGCTGCGCCGCGCTGTCGCCGGCACCGCTTACGAGGGCCTGACCGAGTACTTCAAGGGCGACACCGCCATCGCGCTGTCTGCTGAGGACCCGGCCGCCGCTGCTCGCATCCTGTGCAAGTACGCCGACAACGACAAGTCCAAGCGCTTCACCGTCAAGGGCGGCTTCTGCGATGGTCAGCTGCTGGATGCAGCCGGCGTCAAGAGCCTGTCCACCATGCCCAACCTCGAGGGTCTGCTCTCCATGGTTGCCGGCTCCCTCAACTCCATCATTGGTGGTCTGGCTGTTGCCATCCAGGGAATCGTCGACAAGCAGGAAGAACCCGCTGCCTGATCCTTCGGGCTGCATGAGGGCCGCGGCATGAATGGGCCCCTCGAAAAATAAGCCTGCCGCACAAAACAATTCAAAATTAAATGGAGGTATCCTACCATGGCTTCTGAAAAGATCACTGCCATTGTCGAGTCTGTCAAGACTATGACTGTTCTGGAGCTGAAAGAGCTCGTTGACACCATCTGCGAAGAGTTCGGCGTTTCCGCCGTTGCCGCTGCCGCTGCTCCCGCTGCCGGCGCTGCTGCTGCTCCCGCTGAGGAAGAGAAGACCGAATTCGACGTCATCCTGAAGGACGTCGGCGCCAACAAGATGCAGGTCATCAAGGCCGTCAAGGAACTGACCGGCGCTTCCCTGATGGAAGCCAAGAAGCTGGTTGAGACCGCTGACGCCAAGCTGAAGGAGCAGGCTCCGAAGGCTGAGGCCGAAGAGATGCAGAAGAAGCTGGAAGAAGTCGGCGCCAAGGTCGAACTGAAGTAAGCTTTTTCCCTCATACAGTTAAGAAGGCCGCTGCCCCGCAAAGGGCAGCGGCCTTTGTTTTGTATTCTGTCAGGAAAAGGGCAAGGGAGAGGGCAAGCCGTCGGGTACCGCTCAGCTTTCCGCCTTCTCAAAGATCTCGGCAGCCTGGACCAGCAGCTTCCGGATGGGCAGATGCTGGGGGCACACATGCTCGCACTGGCCGCACTTGATGCAGTCGGACGCCTTGCCGTGCCCGTTGGTGTTCACCTCATAATAGAACTCGCTGTTCCAGTCCTTGTACTGCTTTTTGGCGTTCAGGCAGGCGAACAGGTCGGGGATCAAGATCTCTTTGGGGCAGCCTGCCACACAGTAGCGGCAGTTGGTGCAGGCGATGGTATCCTGCTGGTGCAGCAGGGTGCACACCCGGGAGACCGCCGCCCGCTCGGCACCGGTCAGCGGAAGGAAGGCCTGCATGTAGCTCAGGTTGTCCCGCATCTGTTCCAGGGTGCTCATGCCGCTGAGGACCATGCCGGTGTCTTCGTAGCTGGCCGCGAACCGCACCGCATAACTGGCAGCGCTGCCGCCGTGCAGATCAGCAAAGACCTGGGCAGCCTCCGGGATCAGGTTGGCCAGACGTCCGCCCTTCACCGGCTCCATGACGATGACCGGCTTGCCGAACTCCTGGCAGACCTCGTAGTTGGCGCGGCTCTGCACGCCGGGATCTTCGTAGTCGGCGTAGTTGAACTGCAACTGCACCACCTCGATCTCGGGATGTTCGGTCAGGATGCGCCGCAGCAGCTCCGGTTTGTCGTGGAAGGAAAAACCGATATGCCGCACCAGACCTTCGGCCTTCAGCTGCTGTACCGCCTCAAAGGCATGGCAGTTGAGGTAGTGGTCATAGTTGTCGGCGGTGATGGAATGGAGCAGATAAAAGTCAAAGTAATCCACCCCGCAGGCCTTGAGCTGGCTTTCAAACAAAGGCCGGATATCAGCTTCGGTCTTGAAGAAGGAGGAGGTCAGTTTGTCCGTCAGGATGTACCGGTCCCGGGGATACCGGCTGGTCAGGCAGTGGCGCACAGCCAGTTCACTTTTGCCGTCCAGATACCCGTGGGCGGTGTCAAAGTAGCGGAATCCCCGGTCCAGGAACTCATCCACCATCTGGCAGACCTGATCGGTGTCCACCACCTCGACGTCCTCTTCCAGCTTGCGCATGGGCAGGCGCATCATGCCGAATCCCAGCTTTTTGGCCCCGAAAAGGGATGCATATTTGTTTTCCATGGTAATCCTCCGTTGTTTGTTCAATATCCGCAAAAAAGGGCGTGCCGATGTGGGCACGCCCCGTATCCGGGTCGGGTTTCAGGCCCGCTGTGCAGCCGCACGACGGGTTTTGGGCGGGGGCATTTTGCCGCTGTTTTCCGCGGTGAGCTCATACTGCTCGGTGAAGTGGCGCAGGATCACGGTGCGGCGTACCATGCCGATGAAGACATTGCGGTCATCCACCACCGGCACAAAATTCTGGTCGATGGCAGCGTGCAGCAGCGCGCGCATGTCGGTGGTGACGGGCACGGCCTTGTAATCCCGCCGGCGGGGAAAACTGGAGATGGGGACGTCCTCGCTGGCGTCCAGGTCCAGCCCGTGCAGGTTCTTGATGCCCCACAGAATGTCACCTTCGGTGATGGTACCCACATACTCGCCGTTGCGGCGCAGTACCGGGATGGTGGCAAAACGCTGGTTGGCCCATTTTTCAAGGGTCTGGCGCAGGGTGAAATCCTCGTACACGAACAGGACATCCTGCTTGGGTGTGAGGAAAAAGAGCAGGTTCATAACGGGGTCTCCTTATGAGGAATGTTGGGGGCCGATTGCGGTGCGGAAGGGAAGCCGCCGCTTCCCTTAAAACCAGTATACGCGGGCGGCATGGAAATTTTGTGAATGGAATGTAAAATCCGGCTGACAAAAATGGCGGATGTTTTTGGGCATCTTTTCATGTTTTTTCCGGCTTGTTTCTCAAAAATGCCCCTGTTCAAACGGCGCCAAATAGTGTATAATAAACTATAATTATACGGCGCAAAACACCGGCGGCATTCCCCGCGGGGCGCTTTGCCGCTGATCTCGTAAATAAAGGAGGTTCGGCTTGTGATCACAAAAGTCAATCCCTATGGGCATATTTCGCTTACCAATGAGTACTTCTCCGGCCTGGTGGCCCAGGCGGCCCGTCATTGCTACGGCATCGCCGCCATGGGGCAGAATCCGGCTGCCAACACCGTGCGCCAGACCCTGCGCAACGGCAGCCTGCCGGAAAAGGGCGTCAGTGTGTCTCAGCAGGACGGCAAGCTTGTCATTGCGCTGCATATCAAGGTGGGGTATGGTCTCAACATTGCATCCATTACCCAGAGCATTACCCACCGTGTGCAGGATGAAGTGGAGCGTGCCACCGGTCTGAAAGTGGCCCGCATCGACGTGTATGTGGATGACATCATCTCCGACTGAACCCCCGCCAGAAGAACTGAGTGTAAGACAATGAGGTGCAAGAATACATGATCAACGGTAAAACTCTGCGTGACGCCATCCTTTCCGGCGCCAACAACATTGCCAACCAGCGCGTCCGCGTGGACGAGCTGAACGTTTTCCCCGTGCCGGACGGCGATACCGGTACCAACATGAGCATGACCATCGGTGCTGCCACCCAGGAACTGCAGGCCATGCCCGATACCTGCACCGTGGCCGAAGCCAGCAAGGCTGCCGCTTCCGCCATGCTGCGCGGCGCCCGGGGCAACTCCGGCGTCATCACCAGCCTTTTGTTCCGCGGCTTCTCCAAGGCGCTGCAGGGCAAAACCAACGCCGAGGCCGCTGACCTGGCCAAGGCGCTGCAGATGGGCGTGGAGGCTGCCTACAAGGCGGTCATGAAGCCCACTGAAGGCACCATCCTCACCGTCACCCGTCTGGCTTCCGAAGCCGCTGCCGCCTCCACTGCCACCGAAGTGCCCGCCCTGTGGGCCGAGGTCATGGCGGCCGGTCAGGCTGCCCTGGAAGATACCCCCAACCAGCTGCCCGTCCTGAAAAAGGCCGGCGTGGTGGATGCGGGCGGCCAGGGCATCATGCTGGTGTTTGAAGGCATGCAGCAGGTCTTTGAGGGCCGCGGCATGGTCGCCAGTGAGGAAGTGGCCCCCAAACCCAAACTGAGCAGCGACGCTGCCGGCAAGGGCGTTTTTGCGGACGACCTGATGAAGGTGGAGGACATCAAGAACGGCTACTGCACCCAGTTCCTGCTGCACAAGAACGAGGATGCCAGCGTGGCCAAGCTGCGGGCCTTCCTGGAATCCAACGGTGATTCCGTGGTGGTCATTGAGGACGACGACGTGGCCAACTGCCATGTGCACACCGCCGATCCCGGCATGATGCTCAGTGAGGCCATCAAGTACGGCTACCTGACCAACTTCAAGATCGAGAATATGCACGAGCAGTTCCTGGCCCGCCAGAAGCAGGGCAAGAGCCTGGAAAAGCAGGCGGAAGCGGAAGGCAAGGCCGCCGGTGAAGAGTTCGTTTACGCGGCCGTTGACCCGGAGCGCACCTACGGCTTTGTGGCCGTGGCCGCCGGCGAAGGCCTGCGTGCTGTCTTCAGTGACCTGGGCGTGGATGCCGTTGTGTCCGGCGGCCAGACCATGAACCCCGCCACCGAGGACATCCTGGCGGCCATCCAGAGCGTGCCCGCCCAGACGGTTCTGGTCCTGCCCAACAACAAGAACATCATCATGGCAGCGGAACAGGCCCAGAAGCTGGCCGACCGCAAGGTCCTGGTCCTGCCCACCCGCACAGTGCCCCAGGGCATGACCGCCATGCTGAACTTTGACCCCGAAGCGTCCCCGGACGAAAATGCCGTCAACATGATGGCGGCTGCCGACAAGGTGGCCACCGGCCTGGTGACCTATGCCGCCCGTGACAGTGAGTTCGACGGCAAGCCCATCAAGAAGGGCGAGATCATGGCCCTGGAAAACGGCAAGATCGTGGCCACCGGTTCCGACATCACCAAGATGACCTACCGTCTGGCCCGCTCCATGCGCAAGAAGGATACCCAGTTCATCACGGTGATCTCCGGCTGCGATGTGGACGAGGCCGACGCCGAACGCACCACCGAGCTGGTACAGTCCAAGTGTGGCAGCAACATCGAAGTCAGCCATATCAATGGCGGTCAGCCGGTGTACTACTACATGATCTCGGTGGAGTAAACAAGGTTTTACAAACACAAAAAAAGGACGAATTTGTGCCAAAAGCCAGGTTCGTCCTTTTTTAACATGGGAACTTGCAAGGAAAGGAGGTCCCGGGTATGCCGCCGCTGGACGGATCCATTCAATATCTCAAGGGGGTCGGCCCCAGTTTCGCCAAAAAATTTGAAAAACTGGGCATCACCACCGTGCGGGATCTGCTGCTCCACTATCCCCGCCGGTATATCGACTACTCCAAGCCCTATACCGTGGTGTCCGCGCCGTATGATGTGGACTGCTGCGTGCGGGCCACTGTGCTGCAGAAAGAGCCGGACCGGCGTGTCCGGGGCGGGCGAGTGCTCACCCGGGTGCTGGCCGCCGACGACAGCGGGACTCTGAACCTTTCCTGGTTCAATGCGCCCTATGCGGCCCAGAATCTGGAAATAGGGGAGACCTATTACTTCGAAGGCAGGGTGGGCGGTACCCTGACCAGGCGGGAAATTCTGCACCCGCTGGTACGGTCCCAGGCCCAGGTGGCGGCGTCCCCTCTGCTGCCGGTCTACGGTGCCACCGAGGGCCTGCCCTCCGGCCGCATCGCCCGGTGTGTGGAGTCCGCCCTGCCTGCCGCTGCGGATCTGCCGGACCCGCTGCCGCCGGAACTGCTGACCCGCTATCGTATGCCCCCTAAGTCGGAAGCCGTGCGGGCCATCCACGCCCCTCACAGCACCGAGGAGGCTGCCGCCGCCCGCCGCCGCCTGATCTTTGAGGAACTGTACATTCTGCAGTTGGGCATCTTTCTGCTGCGCAGCCACGGCCGCAGGGCCGCCGGGGCGCCCATGCACCCGCTGGACCTGGAGCCTTTCTGGCGCAGTCTGCCGTATGAGCCTACCGGGGCGCAGCGTCGGGCCACCCAGGAGATCACCGCCGACCTCTGCCGCAACACCCCCATGAACCGATTGCTGCAAGGGGATGTGGGCAGCGGCAAGACCCTGGTGGCCGCCGCTGCCATCTGGTATGCCGCCCAGAACGGCTGGCAGAGCGCTCTGTTGGCCCCCACCGAGATCCTGGCCCGACAGCATGCCGCCACCCTGGCTGACCGTCTGGAACCTTTCGGGGTCAATGTGACCCTGCTGGTGGGCGGCATGAAAGCCGCCGAGCGCCGGATCGCACTGGCCGCCATCGAGGACGGTCGGGCGGGACTGGTGGTGGGCACCCATGCAGTGCTCACCGACAAAGTGGTGTTCAAGAACCTGGGGCTGGCCATCGTGGACGAGCAGCACCGTTTCGGTGTACGCCAGCGGGGCGTGCTGGTGGGCAAGGCCCGCAGCCCCCATCTGCTGGTCATGAGTGCTACCCCCATTCCCCGTACCCTGGGGCTGCTTTTGTACGGGGACCTGGATATCTCGGTGCTGGACGAACTGCCTCCCGGCCGCAAACCCATCAAGACCTGGTTCATCACCGGGCGCAAGCGGCGGGACATGTACGGGTACCTGGACAAGCAGATCGAAGCCGGCCACCAGGTGTACATCGTCTGTCCGGCCATTGAGGAGAACGAGCTGGACGCGGGCATGAAGGCGGTAAAACAATATTATGAGGACACTGCCTGTGCGCTGCTGCCTCACCGGCGCATCGGCCTGCTCCACGGCAAACTCAAGCCCAAGGAGAAGGAGGAGATCATGCAGCAGTTCAAGGAAGGGGAGCTGGACGTGCTGGTGAGTACCACCGTCATCGAGGTGGGGGTGGACGTCCCCAATGCCACCGTCATGGTCATCGAGAATGCGGAGCGCTTTGGGCTGTCCGCCCTGCACCAGCTTCGTGGACGCGTGGGCCGGGGCGCGGCGGATTCCTGCTGTATCCTCATTTCGGACAACGAGAACGAATCGGTGAAGGAGCGGCTGCATTTTCTCTGCCACACCGCCGACGGCTTCGCGGTGGCCCGGTACGACCTGGAACACCGGGGCCCCGGCGACTTCTTCGGGGAGGCACAGCATGGCCTGCCCACCCTGCATGTGGCCGATCTGGTGCAGGATACCCGCACCCTGAAGGTGGCCCAGCAGGAGGCCAAGGAGCTGCTGACCAGGGATCCCAATCTGGCCCTGCCGGAACATCGGGAACTTTCGGACGAGGTGGAACGACTTTTTGCCACCGCCGGCGCCATGAATTGAGAGGGAAACCGGAGAAAAATTTGTGCCCCGGGGCACTTTTTGGTATACTATATCTGTATCCGCGGGCCCGCTGCCCGCATGACCTGTGAACCAAGGAACGTCATATGGATTTGCATCGCCTGAAACAATATCTGGCCGCCGGACTGACGGTACTGCTGCTGGCCTGCCTGCTGGCGGCGCCGGCATCGGCCATGTCCGGCTATGACCCGGACTTTGAGCTCACCGCCGAGGCGGCTTATGTGGTCAATCTGGACACCAACCTGGTGGTCTACGAGAAAAACAGCGATACCCAGGTGACCGCCGCTAGCCTGACCAAGATGATGACCATGCTCCTGCTGCTGAAAAACTACCAGGATCAGCTGGACACCATAACGGTGACGGCACCGGGGTACATTTATGATTATCTGTACGGCAAGAATGCCTCCACCGCCGACTTCCGCCGGGGCGAGACCCATACCCTGCGTACTTTGCTCTACGGCATGGAAGTACAGTCGGCCAACGAAGGCGCCTACATCGTGGCGGACTATATGGGCGGCGGCAGCATTGATAACTTCGTGGCCATGATGAACGATGAGGCCAAGGCCATCGGCTGCACCGGCACCACCTTCACCGACCCCTGCGGCCTGGATGAAGGCAATGTGACCACCGCCAAGGATGCCTACCTGATTCTGCGCGCCCTGATCTCGTATGACGCTTTTGTGGAAGCGGCAGGGGCCTCCAGCTGGGTGGTGCCCGCCGGCAATGGCCGGGAAGCCTACAGCCTGTTCAGTACGGATAAGATGATCACCAAGGGCAGCAGTGTCTACCGGGAATATACCCAGGGCGGAAAGACCGGCAGCCTGTCTTCCGGCTGGCAGAACTTTGCCAGCTGGCATACCCAGGACAGCATCAGCTATATCAGCGTCATGCTGCATTCTTCCACCGACGTGGGGGTCAACCCGGCCCAGATCGAGACCGGGCAGATCATGGACTGGGCATTCGATACCTTCTCGGTCAGTGCGGCGCTGGATACCACCCAGCCCATCTCGGAACTGCCGGTGCGCTATTCCACCGAGGCGGACACTGTCATGCTTTATCCGGTGGACAATATGCTGACGCTGCTGCCTTCTGACGGCGGTGCCTCCCTGACCCAGCAGACCTTCCACCTGCCGGACAGTCTGGCAGCCCCCATCACCCAGGGCGAGGTGGTGGGCAGTGTCACCGTCTCCATTCAGGGGGAAGAGGTGGGCACCGTGGACCTGATCGCCGGCAGCAATGTTTCCCGCAACCAGGTCCTGTACACCATGGCCCGGGTGGGTGAGTTCTTCAGTTCCACCTACTTCAAGGTGGTGGTCATCATCACCATGCTCACGGTGGCCGTATACGCCTTTGTGTGGGTGGCAGCGGTGCTTATGGCCCTCAATGAGGAAGGCAAGAAAATGAACAAGCGGCGCCGCCGCTGAATCGGCATAAAAGAAAACCGGACCGGGAACTTCCCGGTCCGGTTCTTTTTGTCTGATGGCGGACAGATCAGCCGCGCTTTACATAGTCACGCACCAGAGCCTGCAGCAGATCGTCGCGGTCAATGCGGCGGATCAGGGCGCGGGCATTCTTGTAGGTGGTGATGTAGGTGGGGTCCTCCGAAAGAATGTACCCCACAAGCTGGTTGACGGGGTTATAGCCCTTTTCCTCCAGCGCGCTGTATACCAGCATCATGACCTGTTTGATCTCCTGGTCTTTATCGTCGTGGATCGAAAAGACAGCAGTCGGTTCCGAAATCGCCATGGCAACAACCCCCTTTATCAACGCTTATTCAGGAATTCTGTTTTCCATTATATACGATTTTTTCCGGTTTCGCAAGGGGCATCCGCGGCGAAACCCACAAAAAAGACGCATTCTGGTCGGAAAATTTTGCCAAAGCAGGCAAATCAGCCTTCCAGCACCTCGCCGTGACGTATGACAGTGCGGATGTTCAGGTCGGCATCTGCCAGGATCACGTTGCCGATACGGCCTTCCGCCAGACTGCCGTAATCGGCCTCAATGCCGATGCAGCGGGCCGGATTTTCGGAGGCGGCGCGCACGGCGCTTTCCAGGGGCACGCCCATCTGCAGCACCGCATGGCGCATGCAGTCATACAGGCAGGTGGCGCTGCCGGCGATGGTGTCGGGGTGTTCGGTCAGGGTGGCGCGGGGACCGCGCACAGTCACGGCCTGTCCGCCCAGGCTGTAGGCACCGTCCGGCAGGCCGCAGGCCATCATGCTGTCCGCAATCAGCACCACATGGTCGTCGCCGAAGGTGTTGAAGGTGAACCGGACCACCGCCGGATGAATATGCACGCCGTCGGTGATCAGCTCCACCATGGCGCCGTCTTCCAGGGCTGCGATGATGGGGCCGGGGTCCCGGTGATTGATACCGGGCATGGCGTTGTACAGATGGGTCATATGGTTGGCGCCGGCGGCAAAGGCAGCCTTGGCGGTATCATAGTCGGTGCAGGTGTGGGCAATGGAGATGCACACTTCTTTGCTGCACTCCTTGATGAAATCCATGTTGCCCGGTTCTTCGGGGGCCACATCCACCAGCTTGATCAGCCCGCCGGACCGCTCGTTCAGGCGGCGGAACATGCCCGCGTCGGCGGCCATGACGTATTTGGGGTTCTGGGCGCCCACCTTTTTGGGGCTGATGTAGGGGCCTTCCATGTTGATGCCTACCAGATCGGCGCCGCGCTCGTTTTTGTGGGCGGCAGCCACGTCCATGATACCATTGAGGATCTCCTCGCTGAAGGTCATGGTAGCGGGGCAGATGGCCAGCACGCCCTTGCTGGCTTCAAAATCTGCGATGGCCTGCAGGCCTTCGGGATCGGCATCACAGAAGTCGTGGCCCACGGCGCCATGGAAATGGATGTCCACCAGTCCGGGCAGAGCGTACAGGCCGTCAGCGTCAATGACCTGCTCGCCCGGTTCCGCCATGGCGTGGGGGACGATCCGGCCGTTGCGGATCACCAGATCCTGCACGGAAAAGGTGTGCTGCGGGGTATAGACTTTGGCGTTGCGAATAATCATAGTTTGTTCCTCGCTTGTTTGCTAAAAACCCCCGCCCCGGCGGGGCAGGGGAGTGGTGGTATTACTTTCAGATCTCGCTCAGCGCTTCCTCATCGCCGACCAGGATGAAGTCGGGGTGCATCTGCAGGATGGAGGCGGGCACTTCCGGCGTGACGGGGCCGAAGAAAGCCTTCTTCACGATGGAAGCCTTGTCCTTGCCGCTGGCGACCAGCAGGACCTTGCGGGCCTGCATGATGGTCTTGATGCCCATGGTGTAGGCCTGACGGGGCACATCGTCGATGCTCTCGAAGAAGCGCTTGTTGGCCTCGATGGTCTCCTGGGTCAGATCCACGCAGTGGGTGCCCAGCTCAAAGGCGGAACCCGGCTCATTGAAGCCGATGTGGCCGTCATGGCCGATGCCCAGCAGCTGCAGGTCGATGCCGCCCACGCTGCGGATGACTTCATCATAGCGGGCGCACTCGGCAGCAGCATCCAGGTTGGTGCCGTCGGGCAGGTTGATGCGGCTGTGGTCGATGTTCACATGGTTGAACAGGTTGTCATGCATGAAGTACCAGTAGCTCTGGGGATTTTCCCGGGGCAGGCCGCGGTATTCGTCCAGGTTGACGGTGGTCACTTCGGAAAAGTCCAGATCGCCCTTGTTGTACCAGTCGATCAGCTGCTTGTAAGTACCCACAGGGGTGCCGCCGGTGGCCAGACCCAGCACGCAGTTGGGCTTCATGATGACCTGGGCCGAGATGATGTTGGCAGCCTTGCGGGACATGTCTTTGTAGTCTTTTGCACGAATAATTTTCATAGTCACAAACCTCCGGAAAAATCAGGATCAGGAAGAAAATATCGCTATTTTTAGTATAGCAATCCGGAACAAAAAAGGCAATGCAGGAAACGGATTCTTTGTGCGATATTCATGAAGAAAACGGACAAAAAGCGGCTCTGCCGGCCGGCAGGGGGAAAACATAAAAAGTGCCACGGGCGGGCACAACGCCCGCCCGTGGCGGTAGATGCAGCGGAGAGAACCAGCGGCTCCGCCCCGGAAAACGACTGTTGGAAAGGTACCTTACAGCATCTTCTTCAGCTCATCATAGACGAACTGCACCTTCGGTCCGATAACGACCTGGCAGGCAGTCTTGCTGGGACGGATGACACCGGCGGCGCCGGCGGCCTTGACGGCCTTTTCATCGACAGCAGTGCTGTCCTTCACTTCGAAGCGCAGACGAGTGGCGCAGTAGTCAACGTTGGCCACGTTGCCCTTGCCGCCCACAGCGGCCAGAACGCCGGAAGCGATGGCGGTGAAGTCATTGTTTGCCAGCTGGATGTTGGATTCAGCAGCTTCGGCATCCTCATCCTCACGGCCCGGGGTGACCAGGTTGAACTTGGTGATGGCGAAACGGAACACAACGTAGAAGACGATGAAGGCGGCGATGCCCAGAGGAATGATCATCCAGGTGTTGGCATGAGCCGGCAGAGAAGCGGAGAAGACCAGGTCAGTGGCACCGGCAGAGAACATGAAGCCGGCGCGGAACCCGATGTAGTAGGTGATGACGCTGAAGATGCCGTACAGCAGGGCGTACACGACGTACAGCGGGAAGCACAGGAACATGAAGCCGAATTCGAAGGGCTCGGTCACGCCGCAGACGAAAGCGCAGATAGCGGCGGAGGTGACCAGACCGATGGCGGCCTTCTTGTTCTTGGCGGTGTGGACCATAGCCAGAGCGGCGCCGGGGATACCGAACATCATGCAGGGGAAGAAGCCGGACATGTACATGCCCAGGCTCCAGGTGACGTCAGCGGAGGTTTCGCCGGCCCAGTAATGGGTCAGGTCGCCCAGGCCGATGGTGTCAAACCAGAACACGTTGTTCAGGGCGTGATGCAGACCGGTGGGGATCAGCAGGCGGTTGAAGAAGGCATACAAGCCGGCACCGATGCCGCCCATGCCGACGATGGCGTCGCCGACCCAGACCAGGGCGTTGAAGATCAACGGCCACAGGAACAGCAGGATGACGGAGACAACAATGGAGACCAGACCGGTGACGATGGCCACGCAGCGTTTGCCGCTGAAGAAGGCCAGCCAGTCAGGCAGCTGGGTGCTCTTGAACTTGTTGTAGCAGGTAGCACCGATGATCGCAGCCAGAATACCGATGAAGGCGTTGCCGGCGGTCTTCTGGAAAGCGATGTAGGTAGAGGTGCCTTCCACCAGGTTCATGAAAGGCAGGGCGCTGACGACACCCACGCTCAGCAGCTGGGTCATCATCAGGTAGCTGACCAGACCGGCCAGAGCAGCGGTACCGTCATGGTCATCGGACAGGCCCACGGCAGCGCCGACAGCGAACAGCCAGGCCATGTTGTCGATCAGGGCGCCGCCGGCCTTGATCAGAATAAAACCAACGGTGTAAGCCACACCGGTGGTGGCGCCTTCAGCACCCATGGCAGCCGGAGCCAACGCATAGCCCAGGCCCATCAGGATGCCGCAGATGGGCAGCGCGGCGACAGGCAGCATCAATGCCTTGCCGAGCTTCTGCAAAAACTTCATCATAAAAGCATTCCTCCTAAAATATGGAAGCGTTCCAATCCCGTTCAATGGACACTGGTTCCTGACCACTGAACAGCTTGTTAAATATATATTAACATAATAGTCACAAAAATGAAAGATGTTTGCCCTGAAATTGGCGGAATGACGAAAAAACGATTTTTGTCCGGAATAAAATTCCCAGCAAAATCCGATGAGATTTCTGAAAATGGAAAAAGTGAAACTTTTTTTCAACCTTTTTCATAAGAAAATCAACTTTTCTTTTCCCGGTGTAAGGTGCCTGCAATCAAGAATAAATCCCGATTTGGGCATTTTGCCAAACCGGGATTTTTCAAACGTTAGAACTTTAACGAGATCTGTCCTGTGCAGCGTCCCGCCGCAGCAGGGCTTTTACCTGCGTCCGGTAGGCCGGAGTGCTGCGCAGGCTTTCGCAGATTTTCCGGATGGATTTGTTGTGGGTGAAGTCATCCAGAGGATCCTGTTTCAGGTAGGCAAGCCCCAGTTCCGGTTCTTTTACCGCCACAATGCTCACCGCCCAGGCGATCCCCAGCCGGGTGTACAGGGCGGGGCAGGAGGCGGCGGTGCAGGCTTCCAGTGTCAGCCGGCGTCCCTCCGGCGTGGCGGTAAAGTGGTCCAGCAGGCAGACGATGGCGAACCGGGCGGAAAATTCTTCTTCCCGGCGGCTCAAAGCCAGCAGCCAGGGCTGCCAGAAATCGGGTGTGCGGGCCATCCATTTACAGGAAACAGCGGTGGAATCACAGATACTCCAGTTGGTCACCCGGGGCAAAAAATCTTCCAGCCGGTCCCGGCGCTGGGCATCGGACATCCGTGCAGCACCGATGAGCATTCCGTGGAGCATGGCCTGCTCCAGATACGGCCCTTCCAGCGCCTGCCACAGTTCAGGGGATGCGGGCAGTGCTTTGGCCAGTTCTCTGGCAAGGGCCCGCAGCCTGGGCAGACGTACCCCCAGAATCGGCGGCGGGTCGGGGATCAGGGTGGCGGAAAAACGGGCATATTCCGGTTCGGCCATGGCCTGCAGGCGGGCCAGGATCTCCTGTTGGGTGTAGGGCATAAAAGGGCAGCTCCTTTCCTTTGCTTTATCCTACCATCGGATGCGGACGGCCGCAAGCCCTGCTCCAAAACAAAACGCCGGTGCGCGGTAAAGCGCATCGGCGTGCAGGCCCTTATATTTACATAAGGAAGGTCAGTCCATCACAAAGAGCTTGGGGGCGGCCTTGTACAGCAGGACCACAGCCACCACGGTCAGGATGGTTTCCGGCAGCATGTAGCTGGCGTTGTAGCCCAGGCTGTAGGTCCAGGCGGGCAGACCGTCGGACAGGTTGCCCCAGATCAGAACGCCGGAGAAGAAGCTGCACAGGAAACGGATGATGCAGACAACCGCGGTGCCCACACCCACACCAACCAGCCGGTTGGAGAAGGGCTTGGCAAAGACGCAGGCCAGACCCAGCAGGCTGAAAGCCAGCACATAGTCCAGCATGATCATGCCGAACAGGGGCAGCAGGCCGGGGGCCGGCGGGGCGTAAAAGCCCAGCAGCATCTGCAGCAGGCTGTTCACAAAGCCGGTGAACAGCCCCCACTTCACGCCGTGACGGAAGGACACCAGGATGAACGGCACCATGCTGAACAGGGTGATGGAACCGCCATTGGCCAGCTCAAAGATCTTGATGTTGGCCAGCACCGTGCCGAGGGCGATCATCAGGGCGCACTCGACCAGGATGCGGGTTTTGGAGGTGGTTTTGGACATGGGGAACACTCCTCAAAACGATAATAGTCCATAAAAACAAGAAACGCGCCCGACAGGCAAACCTGCGTGCGGGCGCGTGAGCTTCCGTATGATGGGATATCATCCCGTCCACTCCCTACGCCGGCATTACCCGGATCAGGTTAAAGGGTACTCCTTGCGGATCTCAGCCTTGCGGCGCCCCTGTTTCTATGTCCAAAAATAGTATACACATTTTGGTTAAAATGTCAAGATAAGGCGAAAATCGCCCCGCTCATGGGAGACAGATGCAGGACAAAACGGCCGCCGGACCATTGCAGTGCATTGCCGTCCAAAGGTCCGGCCGCAAACAGCAGGCTGGAGCGCCTTGGGCGGCCCGGGTCGCAGGGGGCGTCCAGAAAATGGTCGCCCAGATTGAAGACGCACAACAGCTTTTCGCTCTCCGTTTCCCGTAGATACCCGAATGCCAGTTTGCCTTCGTCTTGCAGTACCGGGCGATATCCGCCGCGGTGCAGGGCGGGGTGGCGGCTATACACCGCCCCCAGCGCCGCCGTATAGCGGTCCAGATTGCGGTGCAGCGGATGCCCCAGGCAAGCCCAGTCCATCTCCTTGTAAGGGTCAAAGGCCAGTGGCTGCCCGAACTCCCCGCCCATAAAGGTCAGGGGGCGTCCCGGCCGGGTGAACTGCAGCAGGTACAGTACCTGCATCTGCCGGAACTTTTCCTCTCCGCTTCCGGGCAGCTGCCACCAGACCGATCCGCTGTCCCAGGCATTGTCATCGTGACTCAGTGCGTTGACGGCGGTGGGGGAGCCGTGGTTTTGCAGCAGGGCGGAAAAACGTCGGCCGCGCTCGGCCGGGAGGGAGAAAAAGGTGAGGACATCCCGCGCCCAGGCACTGTCCCACACCGCATCGAACCCCAGGCCGCCCTGTGTGGTGGGAACGGCGGCATTGAGCGCACCGGCGGTATCCTCGGCGACCAGGAACACCGGACCGAACCGGGCGTGCAGCCCTCCGGTCAGGGTCTTGAAAAATTCCGCTGCCGCCAGGGCCTCCCCGGCATCCTGGGGACGGTAGAGGGCATGCCCCACAGCGTCCACCCGCAGGCCATCGCAGTGCAGCTCATAGATCCAGAAGGCGGCCGCACTCAGCAGAAAACTCCGTACCGGTCCGCTGGACAGATCAAACCGAAGGCTTCCCCAGTCACTGGGGCCCGCCTCAAACAAAGGGGCTCCGTCCCAGCGGGCCATCCGTTCAGGGTCCGGTGCAAAATGTACCGGTACAAAGTCGGCCAGAACCGCAATGCCGGCTCCGTGCAGCCGGTCGATGAGTTCGGCCACCCCCGCAAACCCGCCCAGGCGGGCGGTGGGGGCAAAGTATCCGCAGCCCTGGTACCCCCAGCTTCCGTCAAAAGGATACTCCGCCAGGGGCATCAGTTCCACACAGGTAAAGTTCCGTTCCTGCAGATAGGGGATCAGCACTTCAGCCAGTTCGCCGCCGGAATAGTACCGTCCGTCCCAATGCCGCCTCCAGCTGGAAGCATGCAGCTCGTAAATGTTCATGGGCATCTGCGGCAGCCAATGCCGCCGGGACATCCATTCCTCATCGGTAAAGTGGTATGCCGGACACAGCAGCCGTCCGGCGGTACCGGGCAGAGCCTCGTACCCGAAGGCAAAGGGGTCCGGTTTCAGCTGCCAGCTGCCATCGGGGCCCAGTATATTGTATTTGTACAGCTGTCCTTCCCGGGCGTGGGGAACCGTCCCCCGCCATAGCCCGTCCTCGCAGACAGCCAGTTCGGCGGCGTTCCACAGGTTCCAGCCGTTCCAGTCGCCCACCACCTGGACCCGGCGGGCATGGGGCGCCCAGACGGTGAACCGCCAGCCGCTTCCTGCCGGCTGGGCCCCCAGCAGCCGGTAGGCGTCAAAGCTGATGCCGCTGTAAAAATCCGCCACATCCGGCCGCATAGGCAGTGCTCCCTCCCCGATCAGGCGTTGAACGTTCCTGTTTTTGCTGTTGTAACTTATTGTATCACGGCTGCCCGCACAAAGGCAAACCCAGGGAATACCACCGGTAGGCCAAAATGCCCGCACAAACGACAAAAATCCCCAAAATATGGAAAGGAACCCAAAAATAGTGACGCCATTACGATGAAATTTTTACATCTTTCCCGGCTGTTGGACTTGCAATTTGCCCCTGTTTTCGTGTATGATTAGAACTGTATCATGATAAAGTGCAGGCATCTGCATGAATACAGCAAAGACGAAGAGGAATCAAAATGGCAAAAAAGAACCCTATGAAGTATTTTTCCGGCAGTACAGTGGCGCGGCTGCCCCTGTACAAGCTCATCGCCGGCGGTACGGCGGTGCTGCTGTGTGCCAGCCTGGGGATCGGTGCCATGGCGGCGGGGCTGAGCGGTGTTGACCTGTCTGCCAGCTCCGCACAACCCACCCCCACGCCGGTGGTGACCCCAACTGCCACGCCGGAAGCGGCTCCCACGGCGACCCCCACCCCCGAGACCCAGATCGAGATGGAGGTGACGGTGGTCCAGCAGGATATCGGTGTGCAGCTGTATGCGGTGAACACCGATACACCGGAAGAGGAAACCACCGACGACCAGACCGCCGGGACCGACAAGAACGAAGAAACCGACCGTACCCCCCTGACCGGCGTTCCCATGAACGTGCTGATCAAGGACAAGGACGGCAACGAGACTACATATGAACTGGATACCACCACCGGCACCGCGCTGGCGGAGGAGGTGGACCCCGGCGAATACACCGTATCCCTGCCGGAGACCGAAGGCTACATCCTGCCCGAGGCCCAGACCGTGACCGTCAACGAGAAGGTCGTCTACAAGGCGGACATCGCGGCGGTCAAGGACAAGATCGTGCAGTCCAGCCAGGTCAATGAAAGCCAGGAAGACTCCGCCTACGGTGACGGCGGCGGTGCTCCCATTGCGGAGGAGATCACCGATACGGTCGCTTACGCCGAAAGTTCGGCCAAGGAGATCGGCACCAAGACCACCTACACCGCCAGCCTGAGCAGTGACGGACACCTGATGCTCAGCGATGGTTCCGTCAGCCGTTACAAGCCCGTGTATGCGGACGGCACCCAGGAACTGACCGGTGCGATCCGCGACAGCGGCACCCGCAGTGCATCGGTGGTTCCGGGCAGCGTGTCCATCCTGCCGCTGGGGGTGACCGGCACCACCGAGATCCTGCCTCTGGCCGAAGGGGAGCAGGGGGAGACCGCTCTCCTGAACGAGGAAACCACCACCCCCAATCCCGACGAGACCCAGCAGCCGGACGTGACCGAAACACCCACCCCGACGCCCGTTGTCACCCCGACGCCCACTCCCACGCCTACGGCTACGCCGACTCCCACCCCGACGCCTACCCCCACTCCCACGGCTACGCCCACTCCGGCCCCGACGGCCACGCCCACTCCCACTCCCACGGCTGCGCCGACCCCCACGCCTTCCCAGGCTCCGGTGGATGCCAACTGGCCTGACCAGATCGAAGCCGGCAAGCTGAAGGAGTACGGCTTCGCGGTGGAAGCCAAGACCGAACCTATTTACGAGTACACCGGCTGGCAGAATATTGACGGCAAGGAGTACTATTACGATCCCGCCACCCATCAGCCGGTCACCGGCACGCAGGTCATCAACGGCAACGTGTACACCTTCAGTGCTTCCGGTGTGTTGGGCCAGAAGGAGCGCGGCATCGACGTTTCCAAGTTCCAGGGCACCATCGACTGGAACGCGGTCAAGTCCGACGGCATCACCTTTGCCATCATCCGTGTGGGCTACCGCGGTTACGGCAGCGGCGCCCTGGTGGAGGACTCCACCTTCCGCCGCAACATCCAGGGCGCCACGGCAGCCGGCATCAAGGTTGGTGTGTACTTCTACAGTCAGGCTGTGAATGAGGCCGAAGCCGTGGAGGAAGCCAGCATGGTGCTGAGCCTGGTCCAGGGATACGGCCTGCCCTGCGGCGTTTACTATGACACCGAGAAGGTGGCCGGCGATACCGGCCGTGCCGACGGCATCAGCGCCGCCCAGCGCACCGCCTGCGCCGTGGCCTTCTGCGAGA
The DNA here is from genome assembly GCF_057005535.1 of Subdoligranulum sp. DSM 23681. Lineage (NCBI taxonomy): Bacteria > Bacillati > Bacillota > Clostridia > Eubacteriales > Oscillospiraceae > Subdoligranulum > Subdoligranulum sp. DSM 23681. The sequence continues at coordinate 2,534,605 of NZ_CM168050.1, forward strand.
CCATCCGCAACGCCGGTTACAGTGCGGGTGTCTACTCCTACGCCAGCTGGTTCTACAACTCCCTGAACTTTGCCAACATCAGCAAGTACCGCATCTGGATCGCCCAGTACCGCGATACGCTGGACTTTGCCTACAGCTACAACATCTGGCAGTACACCAGCACCGGCAAGGTCAAGGGCATCAACGCCAACGTGGATATGAACCTGGGCTGATAGCCTGCAAGGCTCTCATAAACTATAAAAACCACCCGGACGGATTCGTCCGGGTGGTTTTGTTTTGCACAAATTTGGTACTGCTCAGTTGAAACTTCCGTCCCAGAGGGGCAGATCTGTCAGGTATTCCTCCGCAACGGCGGGCACATAGTAGGCCCCGTAGGTTTTCAGGCCGGGGTCCTGGTCCGCCGCTTCCGGCACATCCTCCACCTCCACCCAGAAACGGTAGTAGGGCATCCAGCATTCTTCCTCGGTGCCGGTGCGGTAAACCAGTTCCACCTTGCGGATGAACTTCTCTCCCGGCATTTCGCAGGGAACGGTGGTCAGGTAGTGTCCTTCGGTCAGCAGCTCCCGGGCCCGGTCGGCGGTGATGATGGGGTAATCACCCAGCTTCCCGCTCAGGTCCGGCTGGCGGAACCGGATCAGATCCGGCTCCCCGCTGTCGTTGCCGTAGAAGCTCACCTTACGGAAGTTGTACTGCAGGATGCGGTCGGTATCACTGCCCGACCCCTCAAAGAATGAGAGGGTATAGCCGCTGAACTGCCCATCAAAATGGCGGTCGCCTCCGTCGATGTCGATTTCCGGCTGTTCCATGCCCAGAACATCCGCATAGGCGCTTATCAGGTATTGGGCGGTCCGGGTCAGCTCCTCACAGGATGTCTGGCGGGAGAGAGAATATTCCTCCGGCAGGGGCAGGGCGGGTTCAAACCAGATGGCGGCAACCAGATTCAGGTCCACATCGATGGACACCCCGCCCCCTTCGGCCATGAGCCGGGTGGGGGCAAAGTATTCCTCCGGCACGTCGGTGATCCCGGCCTGTTCCATCTGTTCCAGAATGGCGACTTTGTGCTGTTCGTCGTAGGCATTGTCGGTGATGGTCAGGTCGGATTCCTTCACCCCGAACCGTCCGGCCACGTCCAGCAGCATGGTTCGCATGGCATTCTGGTCGATGCCGACAGGCATGTGGAAGGGCGTTTCGTAGGTGATGGGGTTACGGAACACAGGCAGGGTGGTCAGGTTCATCTCCTCGGTCCAGGGGTTGCCGTTTACCAGTTCGGAGATGTCATAGGCCATCAGCCCCTCAAACCCCATGCCCCCGCTCAGGCTTTCCGGCAGGGTCAGCAGGGGCAGATCCGGGTTCCGGGTTGGTCCGGGTGTGGCGGCCGGGAAAGTTCCCGCGGTGTTTTGCAGCCAGAGTCCGGCACCCAGAGAACCCAGCAACGCCAGACAGGCTGCTGCGGCGCCCCATTTCAGCCAGTGGGGAGACCGGCGTCCGGGTTGTTCCTGTGCCGCTTCCACATAGGCGGGGGCGATCAGGCCCATCTTATCCAGCAGGTCAAAGCCTCTCACAGTTCAAATCCCTCCTTTTCCAGACGTTCCCGCAGCTGCTTGCGGCAGCGGAACAGGGTGGTTTTGACCTTGCTTTCGGACAGGGAATACCGTCGGGCAATGGCGGCCACCGGGTCCAGGTACCAGTACCGGCGCACAAAGATGTTCCTCTTTTCCGGGGCGAGGTCGGTCAGGAATGCGTTGATGATTCGGCCCAGGGTGATGTCATCCAGGCGGCATTCCACATCATCGGGGGCAGGCAGACACTGTTCCATCTCGGCGCTGAGTTCGCAGAGGTAGGCCTTGCGTTTGAGCCGGTCCCGCCGACGGCAGACATCCAGGGAGAGATGCCGGGTGATGCGGGCCAGAAAGTTGTACAGGTAGGTTCGGGGCTGGTGGGGCGGGATGGCGTTCCAGGCTTCCCAGTAGGTGTCGTTCTCACACTCCTCGGCGGTCTGGCAGTCCCGCACGATGTGGAAGGCCAGGGCACGCAGGCGGGGGCCGAACTTGTCGCTGGTCTGACGGATGGCGGTTTCATCCCGGGACAGATACAGGTCCACAATGACGGTGTCATCCAAGGAGAACCTCTCCTTTCTTTTCATTTTTCGGGTTTACTTTTCGGGATGCAGGGGGCTTCACCCCTATAAGCGCCGTTGAGGACGAAATGGTTACAGGCATGTAAGAAAAGTATAGCATACTCTGCGGAAATACCGACAAACAAAAGGGGCATCCGGCAAAATACCGGATGCCCATTCGGAACATTTGGCTGCGGAAAGAAGGGGAGAGACTCAGCACCCCTGCACCAGCTTGGCGGAGGACCCGCCCCGCACCTGGCCGTTTCCGTGCACGATGTATTTGTAGGTGCACAGTTCCGCCAGCCCCATGGGGCCCCGGGCGTGCAGCTTCTGGGTGGAAATGCCCATCTCGCAGCCCAGGCCGAACTCTCCGCCGTCGGTGAAGCGGGTGGAAGCATTCACATACACGGCGGCGCTGTCCACACAGGTGGTGAAGCGGGCCGCGGCCTCCTCATCGGCGGTGACGATGGCGTCGCTGTGGTGGGTGGAGTGCGCACCGATGTGGTCGATGGCCGCCTGCAGGCTGTCCACGACGCCCACGGCCATCTTGTAGTCCAGATATTCGGTGTCAAAGTCCTTCGGTCCGGCGGGAACGCCCTCGATTATGGCAGCGGCCCGGGGATCCAGATGCAGCTCCACCGGGGTCAGGCCGGCGGCAGCACGGGCATCGCACAGCCGCTGTTTCAGCTTGGGCAGGAACTCGGCGGCAATGTCCTGGTGCACCAGGCAAACCTCCGCCGCATTGCACACGCTGGGGCGGCTGGTCTTGGCGTTTTCGATGATGTTCAGGGCCATCTCCTGGTCGGCGGCCTTGTCCACATAGATGTGGCAGATGCCGGTGCCGGTCTGGATGCAGGGGACGGTGGCATTCTCCACACAGGCCCGGATAAGTCCGGCGCCGCCCCGGGGGATCAGCAGGTCCACCAGCCCGTCAGCGGTCATCAGTTCGTTGGCCGAAGCGTGGGTGGTGTCCTCAATAAGGCTCACCGCCGTCTCGGGCAGACCGACTTTGCCCAGCCCCTGCCGCAGCGCCTCCACAATGGCATGGCAGGAGGCCCAGGCGTCCCGGCCGCAGCGTAGCACGCAGGCGCTGCCCGCCTTGATGGCCAGGGCGGCAGCGTCGGAGGTGACGTTGGGGCGGCTCTCATAAATGATGGCAATGACGCCCATGGGCACCGCGGTCTTCTCGATGAGGATGCCGTTGGGCCGCACGATCTTGCGCAGCACCGCACCCACCGGGTCGGGCAGCGCAGCCACTTCCCGCATGCCTTTGGCCATATCGGCCAGACGGGTGGGGGTCAGGGCCAGACGGTCCAGCATCACGTCGCTCACCCGCCCCCGGGCGGCGTCCAGATCCCGGCGGTTGGCTTCCAGGATTTCCTCCTGAGCAGCCACCAGAGCCACCGCCATGGCTTCCAGGGCGGCGTCTTTGGTGTCGCTGTCCGCCATGGCCAGAGGCAGGCGGGCGGATTGGGCGTTGAGCAGAATTTCATGGGTGGTCATGGGTCATTCCTCCTTTTCGGACGGTCAGCGGCGGGCACGCCCCGCAAAACGGGTCCCCACCGGCCGACCGGCTACGATATCATACAGAACCAGGGCGTTGGCGCCGTTGGCAATCACCATATCCACCCCCGCGGAGGTGGCCAGCTTGGCCGCCATGATCTTGGTGGCCATGCCGCCGGTGCCCAGCTTGCTGCCGGCCCCGCCGGCCAGGGCCTCTACCTGGGGGGTGATCTCCGGCACGTTGCTGATGAGCTCCGCCTCCGGGTGGGTGTGGGGATCGGCGGTGTACAGCCCGTCAATGTCGCTGAGCAGCACCAGCAGGTCCGCCCGCATGTACTTGGCCACCAGGGCACCCATGGTGTCGTTGTCGCCCACCGAGATCTCCTCGGTGGCCACACTGTCGTTTTCGTTGATGATGGGGATGGCGCCCAGCTGCAGCAGGCGGTAGAGGGTGTTTTCCAGGTTCATCAGCCGGTTGGGGCTGTTGAAGTCCTCCCGGGTGACCAGGATCTGGGCCACCGTATGGTTGTATTCGGTGAACAGCCGGTCATAGGTGTACATCAGCTCACACTGGCCCACCGAGGCGGCTGCCTGTTTGGTGGCCATGTCGGTGGGGCGGTCGATCTGCAGCTTGCCGGCTCCCATGCCGATGGCGCCGGAGGACACCAGGATGATCTCGTGTCCGGCGTTTTTCAGGTCGCTGAAGGTCTTGACCAGCTCCTCGGTGTGGCGGATGTTCAGCCGTCCGCCTGCATACGCCAGGGTGCTGGTGCCGATCTTGATTACGATACGCATGTCAGTCCTCTTTCACGGGCCGTCAGCCCTTGGCCATTTCTTTTGTCTTGTCGTAGGCGGCCAGCACCGCATCGGTCACGGCCCCCCGGAAAGCCCGCTCTTCCAGCAGGCGGACTCCCTGGATGGTGGATCCGCCCGGGCTGCACACGGCATCCTTCAGGGCGCCGGGATGCATCCCGCTTTCCAGCACCATGCGGGCGCTGCCCAGTACCATCTGGGCGGCATATTCCTGGGCCTTGGCCCGGGGCAGTCCGGCGGCCACGCCGCCGTCGGCCAGCGCCTCAATGAACTGGTACACCCAGGCCGGACCGCAGCCGGACACACAGCTGGCGGCGTCGATGAGGGACTCCGGCACTTCGTCCAGCCGCCCTGCGGGGGCCATGACCTTCAGCCAGTCGGCCAACTCCGCCTCGGTCACATGTTCGCTGCAATACTGGATCATGCCTGCGCCCAGAGAAACCGGGGTGTTGGGCATCATCCGGATGATGGGCCCCTGCCCGCCGGCCAGTTCCAGAATGCGCTGCATGGGCAGACCGGCTGCCATGGTCACCAGAATGAACCGGTCACCCTTCTGGCGGCGGGCGTCCAGCACCGGCACCAGGTCGCCCAGCACACTGGGCATCATCTGGGGCTTGACGGCCAGGAACACAAAATCGCACCCGGCGGCGCCGGCGTTGTCCGCCGTGCGGCAGCCCAGTTCCCGGGCCAGCGCTTCTGCCTTGGCTGGTGTGCGGTTGGCCAGCACCACGTTCTGCGGGTCGGCGGCACGGCACACGGCCCGCGCCACGGCACCGCCCATGTTGCCGCATCCGATAAATCCATAGGTCATCCCAGATACCCCCCTGGCGTTTTGACACAAAAGTCTTTTGATTTATCCTAGCGCACCCAAAAGCCGATGTCAACAAAAAAGGCTGACAACAATCGGCAAAACTGGTATAATAACAAAGAAAGTACCCTATTTTTCCTGATGATTCGGAGGCAGTGACCTATGCAGTATGTACCTCTTGGCCAAACCGGCCTGACCATCTCCCGCCTGGGCTTCGGCGGCATTCCCATCCAGCGCATCGACCAGCAGGGCACACGCGCCCTGCTCAAGGCCGTGCATGAAGCAGGCATCAATTACATCGACACCGCTCGTGCCTACACCGTCAGTGAAAGCTGGATCGGTCAGTCCCTGGAAGAGCTGGGCCTGCGGGATTCCTTCGTTCTGGCCACCAAGTGTCGGGCGCTTACCGCTGCAGATATGCGTGCCGAACTGGCCGAAAGCCTGAAGAACCTGCGTACCGACCATATCGAGCTGTACCAGTTCCACAACCCCAGCCTGAAGGACCTGGAAACCATTCTGGCCCCCGGCGGTTCTCTGGAGGCGCTGCTGGAAGCCAGGAAGGAGGGCAAGGTGGGGCATATCGGCCTGACCGCCCACCTGGCCGCCGTGTTTGAGCGCGCCCTGGAGGTGGACGAGATCGAGACCATCATGTTCCCTTATAATATTGTGGAACAGCAGGGCGCCGACCTCATCGCCCGGTGTGCCGCCAAGGGCAAGGGCTTTATCGCCATGAAGCCTCTGGCCGGCGGGGCCATCGAGGATGGCCGTCTGGCCATGCGGTATGTGCTGTCCAACCCCGACGTGACCGTGGCCATCCCCGGCATGGCCGACCCGGCAGAGCTCACTTCCAACCTGGAAGGCGCTGCCAACACCGCACCCCTCACCGAGGAGGAGCAGGCTGCCTGCCAGAAGGTCCGGGATGCCCTGGGCACCCAGTTCTGCCGCCGGTGCAACTACTGCGCCCCCTGCACCGTGGGCATCCAGATCCCCAGCGCCTTCCTGTTTGACGGGTACATCGCCCGCTATGGCCTGGAAGACTGGGCCCGTCAGCGGTACGCTACCCTGCCGGTGAAGGCCAGTGCCTGTGTGGAGTGCGGCGCCTGCGAGACCCGCTGCCCCTACCAGCTGCCCATCCGCCAGATGCTCAAGAAGGTCGTGGAGCATTTCGGAGAATAATTTTGCGCGTTCTTCCCGCCGGGAAAGACAGGATTCTGCCTTTCCCGGCGGTTTTTTCGTGGAAACCGTGATTTTTTGGCAGGCAAGCTTGTGTTTCGCACCGGGACCATGCTATAATCTATTCTGTATCGGTTTGCGCATTTTTAAGCGCCTCTGCGCTTTGTGCAGACCGCAAATTCCGGAAAAGAGGTTCTGAACATCCATGCGTTTTGACGCTGACCTGCACTATCTTGACAATGCCGCCACCACCATGGTGGACCCTGCCGTGGCCGATGCCATCCATACGGCCATGCTGCACCACTGGGCCAACCCTTCCAGCCTGTACGACCCGGCGGTGCTGGCCCACGGGGCGCTGAACGCAGCCCGGGCCAAGGTGGCCAAAACGCTGGGATGCCAGCCCAAGGAACTGTATTTTACCGCCACCGGCACCGAGAGCAACAACCTGGCCATCCTGGGCGCCGTGGCCTCCCGCCGGTCCTGGGGCAGCAAGATCGTGGTCTCGGGATTTGAGCATCCCAGCGTGCAGCTGCCCATCCGGGCGCTGAAAGAGCAGGGCTTCACGGTGGTGGAGATCATGCCCCGGGCCGACGGCACCCTGGACATGGATGCCATGATCGACGCCGTGGACAAAAACACCGTGCTGGCCTGCTGCATGGCCGTCAACAATGAGATCGGCGCCCGCCAGGACATCGCCCGGTTTGCTGCCGGGGTCAAGGAGCGCAACTCCCGCTGCGCCGTCCATGTGGACGCGGTGCAGGCCTGGCTGCGGGTGCGGGTGCCCCTGAAAAACGTGGACAGTCTGGCGGTGTCCGGCCACAAGGTCCACGCCCCCAAGGGCATCGGGGCCTTGTATCTGCGCAGCGGCTACCACTGGACCGCCCCCATCCTGGGCGGGGGACAGGAGAACGGGGTGCGCCCCGGCACCGAAAACCTGCCCTACGCCGTGGGCCTGGGGGTGGCGGCCGAGCAGGGCGCCCGGACCATGGCCGCCCGCACCGCCGCCATCCAGGCGCTGAATGAGCGCCTGCGTGCCGGACTGGCCGAAATCCCGGAGGTGACCATCAACTCCCCGGACAACGCGGTGCCGGAGGTGCTCAACTTCAGCCAGCACTGCGTCAAGAGCCAGACCATGCTCAACTATCTGTCCGACCGTCATGTGTATGTGTCCAGCGGCAGCGCCTGTGAAAAGGGCGAGCCCAGCCATACCCTGACCGCCATGGGCTGTGACCACAACACCATTGATACCGCGCTGCGGGTCAGCTTCTGTGCCGACAACACCCCCGAGGACGTGGACGCCCTGCTGGAAGGGCTGAAAAGCGGCCTGCAGGAACTGCAGCATATCTGAATCACAACCGTATGAGAGGAATCGCATGAAAGAGATCATCCTTGCCTACCAGGGCGAAATGACCCTGAAAGGCCTGAACCGCGGCAAGTTCGAAGCCGGCCTTACCAAGAGCATCCGCCACCGCCTGGAGGACCTGGGCCCCTTCAAGGTCCATTCCGCCCAGAGCACCGTCTTCATTGAACCCCAGGAGGATGACCTGGATGTGGACGAGGCCTTCCGCCGCATCTCCAAGGTGTTCGGCATCGTCAAGATCAGTCGTGCCGTCTGCTGCACCAAGGACTTTGAGGACATCTGCCGCACCGCCGAAGCCTACCTGGGACCCCGGCTGCGGGGGCTGCGCACCTTCAAGGTGGAGGCCAAGCGCGCCGACAAGAAATACCCCATGAAGAGCCCGGAGATCTGCCGGGAACTGGGGGCTTACATCCTGTCCCACCACAACTACCTGCGGGTGGATGTGCACAACCCCCAGCTGGAGATCATGGTGGAGATCCGGGATAACGGTGCCTACATCCACGGTCCCAAGGAGGAAGCCGCCGGTGGTCTGCCGGTGGGAACCAGCGGTCGGGCGCTGAACCTGCTGTCCGGCGGCATCGACAGCCCGGTGGCCGCCTACTGCATGGCCCGCCGCGGTCTGGCTCTGCACCACATCCACTTCGCCAGCCCGCCCTACACCAGCCTGCGCGCCAAGCTGAAGGTCCAGGCCCTGGCCTGTGAACTGTCCGAATATATCGGCGACTGCGTGCTCTTTGTGGTGCCCTACACCAAGCCCCAGGAGTACATCCGGGACCATGCGCCCGCCCCGCTGTTCACCGTGCTCATGCGCCGCAGCATGCTGCGCATTGCAGAAAAGGTGGCCTCCAAAACGGGGATGGAAGCCCTGATCACCGGCGAAAGTCTGGCCCAGGTGGCCAGCCAGACCATGGCGGCCCTGGCCTGCACCGATGCCGCCCAGGACCTGCCGGTGCTGCGTCCCCTCATCGGCATGGACAAGACTGATATCGTGGCCATTTCCCGCAAGATCGGCACCTTTGAAACGTCCATCGAGCCCTATGAGGACTGCTGCACCATCTTCACCCCGCCCCATCCCAAAACCAAGCCCACCCTGGCTGAGATCGAGGCCGCCGAGGCCCAGATGCCCGGTCTGGCCGAACTGGAACAGGTGGCGGCGGACACGGTGGAAAAAATCTATGTGCGCATCGGGGACCAGCCCGAATTCTGAAACTGATATGGTACGGAGGCATCTGTCATGACCGCAGAGATCATCTGTGTGGGAACCGAACTTCTTCTGGGCGATATCGTCAACACCAACGCCCAGTTCCTGAGCCGTGAACTGGCGGAACTGGGCATCTCGGTGATGCATGAGCATGTCATCGGGGACAACACCGCCCGCCTGCGGGAACTGGTCAACCAGGCCCGACAGCGCAGCGACCTGCTGGTATTTTCCGGCGGGCTGGGCCCTACCGCCGACGACCTGACCAAGGAAACGGTGGCCGAAGCCTTCGGGGATACCCTGCATTTTGACGAGGAAGAATGGAACAAGATCCTGGCATTTTTCGCCCGCACCGGCCGCACCCCCAGTGAAAACAACCGCAAGCAGGCCATGGTGCCCACCAACGGCCACAAGATCCCCAACGACCACGGCACCGCCCCCGGTGCCTGGTTTGAGGACGCCCAGGGCCGCGCCGCCGTGCTCATGCCCGGGGTCCCCCGGGAGATGAAGGCCATGTGGACCGAGCAGGTCCGTCCGGCCCTGCAGGCCAGACAGAACTGCACCATCCACTCGGTCACCCTGCGGGTATTGGGAGGCGAAAGCCGCATTGCCAGCAAGGCGGCCGCCTTGTTCGAGAGCGAAAACCCCACCGCCGCCATCTACTGCAAGACAGGGGAGAGCGAGATCCGGGTCACCGCCCGGGCCGCCACTGCCGAAGAGGCCGAAAAGGCCTGCCGCGCCCGGATCGAGGAATTCCGGGCGGTGCTGGGGGACAACGCCTACGACACCGACGTGCCCGGACTGGAATACACGGTGGTGCGCATTCTGCGGGAGCGCGGTCTGCACGCCGCCACCGCCGAAAGCTGTACCGGCGGTCTGGTGGCTGAAAAGATCACCAACGTCCCCGGCGCCAGCGAGGTCTTCGGCTTCGGCTTCGTCACCTACGCCGAACAGGCCAAGAGCCGGCTGCTGGGGGTGGACCCGGCCATGATCCAGCGGTACAACGTGGTTTCCGGCCCGGTGGCCGTGGCCATGGCCCGGGGGGCGCTCCAAGCCTCCGGTGCCGATCTGGCCGTGGGCGTCACCGGCCTGGCCGGTCCCGGGGGCGCCCTTCCCGGCAAGCCGGTGGGCACGGTGTACCTGGGCGGTGCGGACGCCCGCAGCAACCGTTCCTACCTCATGCGGCTGGAACTGGGCGGCTACCAGGAACGGTCCATCATCCGCACCCGGGCTGCCCTGTACGCCCTGGACCTGCTGCGCCGTATGGCCCTGGGCCTGCCGCCGGACGGCGGGGTGACCCTGGAACCCGGCGATCCCGTACCCGAACTCTGACCGGGGCAAGCACCCCGTCAACCTTACAGATCACTACAGGAGGAACCCCCTATGCTATCGACCCAAATGCGCATCCTGCGGGTGTTCGGCCTGCCGGCGGCCGAGGTCCGCGCCGCCCTGCGCGCCGTGGAGGCGGAAGGCTGTTCCGGTCTGCGCCTGCTGGAACGCGACGGTGAATTTGCGGTCTGCGTCAAGGTCAGTGCGCCCACCCAGGCCATGGCCGACGAATACTGTGAAAAGTGGGTCCAGAAACTGCGCGCCCGCCTCGGCGATACAGTCTATGCCGACGGCGAGACCGGGCTGGCCCAGGCCACGCTGGATGTGCTGCTGAAAAAGCGCCGCCTTCTGGTGGCAGCGGATGAGACCACCGGCCGCCTGATCGGTGCCCGCCTGCAGCCGCTGGAACACAGCGAGGCCGCCTATGATTTCGGTACCCAGACCTGGGCTGACCGGGAGATCGCCCGCAAGCTGGTCACCCCCGCGTCTCTGCTGGAAAAATTCCCCGGTGACGTGGTCCAGGCAGCCGCCGGCCGCGCCCAGCTGGCGCTGGCACTCGGCGGCGCCGATTATGCCGTGGTGTACATGCCGGCCACCGTGGGGCAGGCTCCCTTTGCACTTCTGTGCGACAAGCGGGGAGCCGTGGCCACCGCCGTCAGCCCGGACCACAGCGATGCCGCCATCGCCAACAGCCTGCTGGATATGGTGCGCCGCCGTGCGCTGGGCCTGAAGCCTTTGCCTTCCGCCATTACCTTCCGTCCGGGCCATGAGCGCCCGCTGCTCATTGTCTCTCCGGAAGGGCAGCCCCGCACCGCGCCCATCACCGGCCGGTTCACGCCGCGCCGCGCCAAACCGGCTTCCGGAACGGCGTCCTCCGGGACCGCCCCCACCGGCACCATCACCTTTGAAAAACCGGTGACCGCCGGCACCGCGCCGACCGCCGCCCAGACCGCACAGGACACCCCGGTGCCGGATGAAGTGCTCCGCACACTGGGCTTTGACAAACCGGCGGAACAGGACCCTCTGGATTTCACCACCGCCGGCCCGGAAGCCGCGGCGGCTTCCCGCCACCTGCGCAGCCAGAAGGCAGCTTCCCGCCCCGCTCCGTCCGCATCCGCCGCAGCGCCGGAAGAACCGGTCTCCGCGGAGCAGCCGGCCCCCTCGATCCTGGACCAGGATATCCCGGACTTTTCTGCCGGTCTGGACCCCAAGGCCATCGCGGATGCCATGGCAGCGGATGAGCAGGAACCGCCCCATTCCACCGAGGAACTGCAGCAGGCGGCCAGCATGCTGTTTGACAAGGTGGAGATGCCGGAATCCCAGCCTGCCGCCCCCAAACAGCGGCACCGGCCGGACGCTGCGGCCATCAAGAACCGCAGTCTGGCCATGATCGAAAAGACCCAGCGCCGCCGTCGCCGCGGCGCGGTGCTGGCTTTCCTGTGTGTGGTGCTGGTACTGGCGCTGGGAGCGGGCGGTGTGTGGTACTTCTTCCGCAATGACCTGGGAGCCCGTCCGGCCCCCAAGGGGTACGGCACCGCCACCTTTGACAATACCGCCGAAAAATACCTGGCCAACGGCATGCGCCAGCTGGACGGCGTCACCGGATATCTGGCATTGCCCGGTATCAACGGACAGTTCGTGTACGCCCGGGACCGGCAGGATGCCCGCAGTCAGGCGGAAAGCGAATCTTCCATTTTCCTGACCGAGGACTGGCTGGGCAGCACCACGCCCTCCAACACGGTCATTGAATGGGGCGGCAGTCTGGCCGCACTGGAAGAGATCGACGCCATCCAGGAAAACAGCGGCTTCACCCTGTACCTGCCGGGGACGGCCTACCGCTGCAAGGTGGTGGCGGTTTACTATCAGGATCCCAATGAGCAGGGAGGCTTTGACCCTGCCGCCTACACCGACCTTTCCAACTACTATGACTACCTGAATTTCTCTCTCAACATCGGCACCCGGAGCCTGTACAACAGCACGTCGGCTTCTGCGGACGGGGAAAGCTATCTGACCCTGGTGGGCGGCAGCAGCACCGACGGCGTGCGTCTGTGCGTGACCGGCCGCCTGGTCCATGAGGATGAAGACCCGTCCCTGACCGAGACCATCTCGGAAAACGAGAACGCCCTGCTCACCGGGGTGCAGTATGAAAATGAGGGCAAGTCCGCCCCGGACCGCAGCGCCCTGATGAGCAGCCAGATGGACCGCTATACCACCCTGACCGGCCTGCGGGCCGGAACCGGCGGCAGCGGCACCCAGACCAGCGGGACCGACTCTTCCCAGGCCACCGCGGTGGATGAATCCCTGGCCAACCTGACCCAGCAGACCCAGAACCTGATCGCATCGGCGGATGATCTGCTGGCCGGTCTGACCGACATAGCGGGACAGTCCGGTGCGGCGGAGACCGACATCAACCAGGGTGCCGAAGGCACGCTGCCGGAGCAGACCGTCACCATCGAGAGCATCACCTCCGGTTCTGCTTCCTCCTCCGGGGACAGCAGCAGTGACTCTGCCTCCTCGGATTCTTCGTCCGATTCCTCTGCTTCCTCTGACTCGTCCTCTTCCACGGATTCTTCCGGTTCTTCCGGCGTCTCCGCCACCATCAACGTCACCATGAACGGCACAGCCCAGACCATGGATCTGGTCACCTGTCTGGCCATGGTGGCCCAGAATGAGCTGGGCCCCAACGCCCCGGCGGAAGCCTACAAGGCCCAGTGCGTGGCCACCCACAGCTGGATTCTCAGCCAGAGCGGATATCCTTCGGTGGCAGGCACCACCCCGGGCAGCGCGGCCACAGCTGCGGCCCAGGAGGTGGCCAACGTGCTGGTGACCTACAACGGCCAGGTCTGCTTTACCCCGTATTTTGCCTCCGCCTCCACCGGTACGGCTTCCGCCGCCGATGTGTGGGGCAACTCCCGCCCCTGGCTGGTGGCGGTGGACAGCCCCTATGACCAGAGCACCGCGACCAACTGGAACACCAACGGGTATAACACCGGCTGTGCCCGCTTCTCCCGCCAGACCCTCCAGGATCGCATCAAGGAGAAGATGGGGGTGGACCTGTCCGGGGTGGATCCCAACAGCTGGTTCACCATCCTGTCCAAGAATGAGTACGGCTGGGTCACCCAGATGCAGATCGGCCCCAACGCCAGCGGCAACGACACCTGTTCCGGCCGCTGGTTCCGGGAAGTGCTCACCGCCGGCTGCAGCGTGGACGGACGCAGCCTGCGAAGCCAGTGCTTTACCGTTACATATGACGCCAGCCTGGACTGCTTCATCTTTGATGTGTACGGGTACGGGCATGGCTGCGGCATGAGCCAGTGGGGCGCCATCGGGTATGCCAACAACGGCTGGAACTACCAGCAGATCCTGCAGCATTATTATCCCGGCACCACCCTGACCACCATCGGCTGAGCCCGAAAAAATCCGGAATACCTGACTAACAGCTCCCTTTTCCGCGTACAATAGGCGGGGAAGGGGGCTTTTTTATGTCCATGTCCGTTGCCAAAAAACTGGTCCGGCGCACGGCGGCGCTGCCCGGGTTTGACCTGCCATTCGCCGCCATTCTGCTGCTGCTTTTGGCCTATGGCCTGCTCATGCTTTTTTCGGCGGGGTATGCGGTGGCACTCTACCGCCGGGGCGATGCCTATACCTATATCCGGCCCCAGCTGCTGTTTGCGGTGCTGGGGGTCATTGCCATGTATGCGGCGTCCCTCATCGACTATCACGTCTGGCACAGACTGGCCTGGTGGCTGATGGGTGTCTCTCTGGTGCTGCTGGTGGTGGTCCTGTTTATGCCGGAATACAACGGCTGCAAACGCTGGATCGTCATTCCCGGCCTGGGCACTCTGCAGCCCAGCGAGATCGCCAAATTTTCGGTGGTGCTGGTCTTTTCCCACATCATCTCCCTGAACCATGACCGGATGAAGCGCTTTTCCACCGGGGTGCTGCCATTTGCCTTGGTCCTGGGGGTGGTGGCGGTGCTCATGTTGCTGGAACCCCATCTGTCCGGCACGGTGCTGATCCTGGGCATCGGGGCGGTGCTGATGTTCGTGGGCGGCACCGGCCTGCAGTGGTTCGGCATGGCAGGGGCTTTGGGGGTGGGGGCCATTGCGGCGGCGGTGGTGCTGCTGCCCGACCTGGTACCCTACGCCACCAGCCGTCTGTCCTCCTGGCTGGACCCCTTTGCCGACCCGCTGGGAGCCGGACACCAGACCATCCAGAGCCTGTATGCCATCGCCTCCGGCGGCATTGTGGGGCTGGGACTGGGCAACAGCCGGCAGAAATACCTCTATGTCCCTGAACCGCAGAACGACTTCATCTTTTCCATCCTGTGCGAGGAACTGGGGTTTGTGGGGGCGGCCCTGGTGGTGGTGCTGTTTCTGGCGCTGTTTCTGCGCGGCATGAGCATCGCGGTACGGGCACGGGATAAATTCGGGGCCCTGCTGGTGGTGGGATTTGTCACCCAGGTGATCCTGCAGGCGGTGCTGAACATTGCGGTGGTCACCAACAGCATTCCCAATACCGGCATCAGCCTTCCCTTTTTCTCCTCCGGCGGCACCAGCCTGCTCATGCTGCTGGGGGAGATGGGCATCGTTCTTTCCGTTTCCCGGCAGGCGGATGCACGCTGAGCCTTTCCTTTGTATACATCCTTTTCACTTGTTTGGCGGGGGTGGGTGTGGTATACTGATTCATAATGTATCTTTGTGTGCCACAGGAAAGGAGACCCCCATCCGTGCAGCAAAAATCACTTTCGGCCCCGGCGTTTCTGGGGCGGGCGGCAGCGGCCTTTGCGGCCACCTTCGTGCTGCTTTTTGTACTGCTTTTTGCGGCCTGCTGTGTGCCCGGTGCCCCGGTGCGGCGCAACATTGCCCGGTCGGTGCCGCTTTTGCAGCAGGAGGGCCTGTATCCCGAATACTTCGGTTTCAAGCTCTTCCAGATGGACAATTATACCGATACCATCATGCTGTTTGAAGCCGCCGCCATGGACGAAACCGATCCTTTGACCGCCATGATGCGCGGCACCACCTACAACGTGGATAACTTCACCTCCATGCAGGACGATCTGGCCCGATACCTGGATGCCCGGGAAACCGGGTCTGACCTGCCCGATGACCTGGAACCCTTCTCCTATGCCCGCTACTGGCATGGATACCTGATCTGGCTGCGCCCGCTGCTGGCATTTCTGACCTACGGCCAGATACGGCTGGTGCAGTATGGGGTGCTGTTCGTGCTGCTGGCCCTGGTGCTGGCCCGCCTGTGGAAACAGGCCGGCTGGCGTCCGGCACTCTGGTTTGCCCTGAGCCAGCTGGCGGTCAGCGTGTTTTTTGTACCCCGGCAGGTGCAGTTCTTCACCACCTTCTTTCTGGCCTATGCGGGCTGTGCCTGGGTGCTGGACAAACGCTTCGGACCCCGCACGCCCTTCCGGCTGGCCTGGGGGCTGGTGGTGCTGGGCACAGCCACAGCGTTCTGTGATCTGCTGGTCACCCCCATCCTGACGCTGGCACTGCCCATGGCGGTCTGGCTGGTGTGTGTGCCCCAGCGGCTGTGTTCCGGCGCGCGGCAGTGTGCCGCCGTCATCTCCGGGTCTCTTTGCTGGGGCGTGGGATATGCCGTGTGCTGGGCGCTGAAATGGGTCCTGGCCGGGCTTGTCACCGGGCAAAATGTTATCGGGGATGCCATCCACCAGATGGGGGTGCGCACCGCTGCCGATACCTGGCACGGCATCGAGCTGACCTGGGGCAATATCCTTGCCTTTGTGTACCAGACCCTGCAGGACAAGGGCCTTTTCTGGCCGCTGGTCCTGCTGGCGGTGCTGTGCGTGGCGGCCTTCCTGCTCTGCCTGCGCGGGCGGCAGGCTCTGCTGCGCGCCCTGCCTCTGGGACTTACCGCCCTGATGGCGCCGGTGTGGCTGGCTGCCCTGCGGGCGCATTCCATCCAGCACGGCTGGTTTACCTGGCGCGCCCTGGCACCCACGGTGTTTGCGGGGCTGGCGTTCGTGTACTATTCCTGCAGCCTGCGGGCGGGCATCCGCCGCCTGCGGCGCAAATGATGAGGAACATACCATATGAAGGAAGAAGAAAAAAAGGCCGTACATACCGAGCCTGAACAGGAACAATCCCCGGCGGCGGACGATGCACAGCCGGCACCGGCCGACAAGGCCGCCGAAGCCCCGGCAGCGCCTGATGACGGGCAGGCTCCGGCGGAAAATGTGCCGGAAGCGCAGACGGCCCCGGAACCGGCAGCAGAGGCCGACGGGGCGGCACCGCCTGCCCAAGAGTCGCCGGAATCAAAGGCGGAGGAAAGTACCGGATCGGAGCAGGCATCCCCGGACAAAACAGCGGAGGACTCTGCCTGCGCTGCGGCGGCAGAAGCCCCGGCGGAACCTGCTTCGGCCGGGGATTCCGCCAACCCCGAAAAAGCAGACACCCCGGTCCCTGACAAGGAGGAAACACCCGCCCCGGCAGCGGAAACATCCGGGAAATCTTCTGCCGCCCGAAAACGCCGTCTGCCGGTGTGGGCACGCATCCTGCTGGGCGTGCTGGCGGTGGTCGTGGTGTTTGCGGGGCTGGCCGTGGGGTATATCAACGGCAAGCTGGATCTGATCCGCTATGACGATGGTACGGTGGACAGTGTGGGCTCCATTGACGCCGGGGAAGACCAGGACCTGGACAGCAGCGGCCTGGAACACAACACCGGCGACATGATCATGCCGGAAGGCAGCCCTTTCCAGGATGACAATGTGCTCAATGTGCTGCTCATCAGCACCGACGAACGCACCGACGCCGTCAATGACGCCGATGCCTTTACCCATCTGAACGATCTGGACGGCACCCGTGCCACCACCGAATTCAGCTCCGACGCCCGGGCCGACAGCCTGATCCTGGCCTCTCTGAACATCCAGGAAGACACCATCAAGCTGGTGTCCATCGAGCGTGCCACCGGTGTGCCCATCATGCTGGACGGGTACGAGGACCAGTATGACTGGATCACCCACACCTTCCGTTACGGCGGCGCGCGCCTGACCGTGGACACGGTGGCGGAATGCCTGAACCTGGACGTGGATCACTATGTGCGTTTCAACTTCAACTCTTTTGTGCAGATCGTGGATGCCGTGGGCGGCATCGATATTGAACTGACCGAGATGGAGGCTGCGGCCCTGAACTGGGAAGTGCCCTCCAACTCCATGCTGATTATCGGCAAGGTGCATGCCGGCCTCAACCATCTGGACGGCTACACCGCTCTGCAGTATGCCCGTCTGCGCGCCATCGACAATGACTGGCAGCGCATCGTGCGGCAGCGCACCGTCATCCAGGCGGTGCTGGACCAGATCCAGCATGCCTCGGTCACCGAGCTGGATGACCTGCTCAATACAGTTCTGCCTCTGGTGCAGACCAACTTCACCAAATCGGAGATCGCGGCGCTGCTGGTGCAGCTGCCCGGTTTCCTGGGGGTGCAGACGGAGCAGATGTCCCTGCCGGTGGAAGGCACCTACGGCGTGCGCACCGGTATGGACAACCGCACCATGTATGACCCCGACTGGCAGACCAACAGCGATATCCTGCAGGACTTCTTCTACGGGGATATGACGGCCGATGAGGCCATCGCCGCCCATGTGGCAGACGAGAGCGCCACGGCGGAGACTGCCGAAGAAGAGCCTGCGCGGGATCTGACCCCCATGGAATCCTATCTTACCGCAAACAGCAGTCCTGTGGATCTGGAAGAGGGCATCAACGGGGAGGATTTCGGCAACGGCAACTACCGGGTCTTCCTGGCCGGCGCACCCCAGGGCACCAACGTGTACTGGCAGATGAAGCAGGCCCTGGTGCAATACCTCCATGAAAGCCAGGGCGTGAATGTGCTGCTGGAGGACTGCGGTCCCGCAGCCGCCCTGAGCCTGCAGCGGTATATTGATACCGGCAGCGGCTGCACCTTCTCCAGCCAGGAAGAGGAAGATTTCTGGTCCTGGCTGTATGAGTACAACGACAGCCAGCTGGACAGCGGCAAATTCACCGTGGTGGGCCTGGGCAGCGACAGCGACCCCGACATGGTCCTCACCGGCCTGAGCACCCTTCTGGACGAGGAAGTGACCGGCGAAGACCTGTCCGGTACCGCAGCGCGCCATCTGCTGACCAATCTGCGGCAGGGCAATGGGGTGCGCACCAATTCCTCCTACCGGCTGCTGTATCAGCTGCAGCGTCTGGCCCAGGGCAGCACGACGGATCAGAACGACCTGAACCTGCTGTTCGGAGAAAATACCGACCGTGTTCTGTCCATTCTGGACAGCGTTCTGTCCGGCAGCGGGCAGAAGGGGTCTCTGGCCGACAACTTCACCACGGTCTGGCAGCAGTACAGTGACCAGAACTTCTTCGGCATGTTCGCCCCCGAGGAAGTCCTGCTGACCCCCGCCGACCTGGACGGGGACGGTCAGGCGCCCCAGACCACTCTGGCCATGGCCATCAACACCGGTTCCACCCCCGCCGCCGGCAAGGTCTGCGCCATTCTGGGCGCCTGCCTGGATGTGGACGGGGAAGGTACCCAGCCCCAGGGCATTGATGCCGGAACGCTGTACAGCACCCTGGCCGATGCCGACGCCCTGCTGGCCCGTCAGAAACCGGAAGCCACCGCCACCCCGCAGCCCACCCTCCAGCCTGCCGGCGGGGAGGAAACCGGGGAAGAAGCGGCGGATGACGGAGACTGCTACTTCCTGGCCCTGGACGGAAAAGACAGCCCCTATGCCGAGGAAAACGGCATCCTGACGGGAAATGCCGACCAGCCTGCCGCCGACTATTTCCAGAAGATTCTGCTGATGCCTTCGGCACAGGGGGTCACGTCGGCGGAAGAGGAGACCGGGGCCGCAGAAGCTGCCGGCCGGTAAAATCCACAATAATTTTCCCGGAAGTGTTGACAAAACCGGAGAACTGTGCTTTAATTAGCTAAACCAATGAAGCGAAAGTAAAACTGCAGGCGCACCCACAGAGAGCCCCCGATGCTGGGAACGGGGCGGAGAGCGGAGCAGAACAATGGTTCGCGGAGGGCACGGGGAAAAGGCAGAAGCCTGAGTATCCGCTGACGGCAGCCCCCGTTACAGGGCAGGGAAGTGTTGGCTTCCCGCAGAGCGGCCGTGCAAAGCACGGCAAGCAAGGTGGCACCACAGGAATTTGTTCCTGCCCTTGCACAGGCAACAGGTCTGTGCAAGGGCAGTTTTTTTATCCCCGGTACAGACAGAATCACCGTATTCACAAGGGGGCCATGAACCATGAAACACATCCGATTGGCAGAGCGATGGCGGGGCTGATCCGTTTGTCCGTCCCATCACCCGAAAACACTGTATGCTCACTGCAAGAGAGGATGCTTACCATGAAAAAGACCATTGCTATGCTGACCGCCGCCACCCTCGCCCTTTCCCTGGCCGCCTGCGGCGGCACCGGGGACACTTCCGGTTCCTCTGCTTCCACCTCCGCTGCCACGGCGGACAACGCTTCCGCAGGCGGATACCGCATCGCCATTGTGCAGCAGCTGGACCACGCCAGCCTGGACGAAATCCGCACCGCCATCGAGGCGGAACTGGATGCCAAGGCCGCCGAGCTGGGCATCACCATTGAATACAAGGATTTCAACGGCCAGAACGACCCCACCACCCTGAACCAGATCGGCACCCAGGTGGTCTCCGACGGGTATGACGCCATCATCCCCATCGCCTCTCTGGCAGCCCAGTGCATGACCACCGCCGCTGCCGATACCGGGACCCCGGTGATCTACGCCGCCATCTCCGACCCCGAAGCTGCCGAGCTCACCGGCATTGACTACGTCACCGGCACTTCCGACGCCCTGGACACCAAGTTCATCATGGACATGATGTTCGCCGCCGACCCGGACATCCAGACCGTGGGCCTGCTCTACTCCAACTCCGAGCCCAACTCCGAAAAGCCCATCGCGGATGCCAAGGCATATCTGGACGAGAAGGGCATCGCCTACGTGGAAGCCACCGGCAACACCAACGATGAGGTGCTCAGCGCTGCGGCCAACCTGGCCGATCAGGCCGACGCCGTCTTCACCCCCACCGATAACGTGGTCATGGCCGCCGCCGCTGCGGTCAGCGAGACCCTGACCAAGGCGGGCGTGCCCTACTACACCGGCGCAGACAGCTTCGTCACCGCCGGCGCCCTGGCCACCTGCGGCGTCAACTACACCGACCTGGGCACCACCACCGCCGACATGGCCCTGGATGTGCTGCAGACCGGCACCGTGCCCGAGTACCATGTGATGGAAGGCGGCATCATCACCGTCAACACCGAGACCGCGGCTGCGCTGGGCATCGATCCCTCCGCCTTCGCCGACCTGGGCGGCACCCTGAAGGAAGTCGTCACCGCGGCCGAATAATTCCCCATAACCAACGGCAGGCAGCGCCCCGCAGGTGCGCTGCTTTTGCCTTTGTCAGAAACTTTTTCCCGGAAAGGAAGGTCCTGCCGACCATGTTATCCATCGCCATCATCCAAAGCGCGCTGGAGCTGGGCTGCATCTATTCTCTTGTGGCCATGGCCCTGTTCCTCAGCTTCCGTGTGCTCAACATCGCGGATATGACCACCGACGGCGCATTCACCCTGGGCTGCGCGGTCTCCGCCACCGCCGCCGTGGCCGGACACCCCTTCCTGGGGCTGGTGCTGGCCATTCTGGCCGGTGCCTGCGCGGGCTTCGTCACCGCTTTGCTCCAGACGCGCCTGGGCGTGCCCTCCATCCTGGCCGGCATCGTCACCAACACCGGGCTGTATACCGTGAACCTGGCCATCATGGGCTTCTCTTCCAACGTGCCCATGCTCAAAACCACCACCATCTTCACCCTTGCCCAGGACCTGATGGGGGAGAACGCCCCCTACAAGCTCATCGTGGCCGCGG
This sequence comes from Subdoligranulum sp. DSM 23681, assembly GCF_057005535.1. Classification (NCBI taxonomy): domain Bacteria; kingdom Bacillati; phylum Bacillota; class Clostridia; order Eubacteriales; family Oscillospiraceae; genus Subdoligranulum; species Subdoligranulum sp. DSM 23681. The sequence goes on from NZ_CM168050.1 coordinate 2,555,795, forward strand.
CCATCACCGTGGTGGTCTGTGTGCTGCTCATCCTCTTCCTGGGCACCCGGCTGGGTCTGTCCATCCGGGCCACCGGCGACAACCCGGACATGGTCCGGGCCAGCTCCATCAACACGGCGTTTACCGTCACGGTGGGGCTGTGTGTGGCCAACTGCATGACCTCCCTGTCCGGGGCGGTGCTGGCCCAGTACCAGCGCTCCGCCGATATCAACCTGGGTACCGGCATGGTGGTCATCGGTCTGGCCTCCCTCATCATCGGCGAGACCCTCTTTGCCCGGGGCGGGCTGTGGGTCAAGGCGGTAGCGGCCATCGGCGGCAGCGTGATCTACCGCTTCATCATTGCCCTGGCGCTGCGCATCAATGTGCCCTCCGAGTGCATGAAACTGCTCTCCGCCGTCATTGTGGGTCTGGCCATCGCCGCACCCACCATCCGCAAGAACGTGGCCTTTGCCCAGCGCCGTCGGGCAGCCCGGAAGCAGGGAGGTGGCAGCCGTGCTTGATCTGAAAAATGTGGGCAAGACCTTCAACCCGGGCACCGTCAATGAGAAAAAGGCCCTCACCGGTGTCAATCTTCACCTGGACGCCGGTGACTTCGCCACCATCGTGGGCTCCAACGGTGCCGGCAAATCCACCCTGTTCAACGCCATTGCCGGCTCTTTTGTGCCGGACACCGGCAGCATCCTGCTGGATGGGGAGGACATCACCTTCCTGCCGGACTACCGCCGGTCCAAGACCATCGGCCGGATGTTCCAGGACCCTCTGCGGGGCACCGCGCCCAACATGACCATTGAGGAAAATCTGGCCCTGGCTTATCTGCGGGCTTCGGGGCAGACTTCCCCCTTCTCCCGCATCACCCGGGCAGACCGGGAGCTCTTTGCCCAGCGGCTGTCCCAGCTGGGTCTGGGGCTGGAAAAACGGATGAAACAGCCGGTGGGCCTGCTTTCCGGCGGACAGCGTCAGGCCCTGACCCTGCTCATGGCCACCCTGGTCACCCCCAAGCTGCTGCTGCTGGATGAACACACCGCCGCCCTGGACCCTGCCACCGCCGACAAGGTACTGGAACTGACCAAGAGTATCGTGGCCGAAAACCACATCACCTGCCTGATGATCACCCACAACATGCACGATGCCCTGACCCTGGGCAACCGTACCCTGATGATGGACAGCGGCCGCATCGTGCTGGATATTGCCGGACCGGAACGCAAAGGCCTGACCGTGGACGACCTGCTCCAGCGGTTTGCCAAAAATGCCGGACACGCCCTGTCCGACGACCGGGTCCTGCTCAGTCAGGCGGAAGAATAAAGGGCAGAAAACCAAAAAAGCCAACAAAAATCCCCCGCGCCGGAAATCAACCGGTACGGGGGATTTTGCACTGTTTACAGGAATTTGGTGGAAAACTCAGCGGACCATCAGATCAGCTGCTTTGTACAGGTCGCCGCAGCTCATGCAGACCACCAGGTCGCCCTTTCTGGCGTTTTCCCGCACCCAGGCGGCGGCGCTTTCCAGCCCGTCAACCACCACGCTGCCGGGAATCTTGGCAGCCAGGTCCTCGGTGTGTACGCTGCCGTCATCCACCTCGCGGCTGCCCATGATGGGCAGGAGCACACAGACGTCGGCGGTGTTCAGGACCTTGGCAAAGTCGTCCATGAGGGCCTTGGTGCGGCTGTAGGTGAAGGGCTGATGCACCGCGATGATGCGGTCATAGCCCATCTTGTGGGCGGTGGCCAGGGTGGCGGCCAGCTCGGCGGGATGGTGGGCGTAATCATCCACCACCACGGCGCCGGAAGGCGTCTCGCCCTTGACCTCGAAGCGGCGGCCGGTGCCCTTGAAGATTTCGGCAGCGCGCTCGGCGTCGGCGGGGGTCAGGCCCAGGGGACGCACGCAGCAGCACATGGCCAGAGCGTTGTAGATGTTGTGGTAGCCCGGAACGCCCAGACGCAGGTGGGCAAAATGATCGTCCAGCTCATGGACATCGAACTCGTAGAATCCGGGCCGGTATTCCTGGATATTCACGGCGCGGAACCGGGCCTCCTCCTCAATGCCGAAGGACAGCACCGGCCGGTCGATGGAATTGACCACGTCCACGGTGTTGTGGTCATCCATGTTGAAGACCACCGTGCGGGACAGCAGAGCGAACTTCTGGAAAGCCAGCTTCAGCTTGCCCATGGTGTGGTAGTATTCCAGGTGGTCGTTGTCGATGTTCAGGATCACGCCGATGTAGGGGGTCAGATGCAGGAAAGTCTCGTGGTACTCACAGGACTCAATGACGGCGGTCTGGCCGTTGCCTGCCTTGCCGTACCCCTGGATCAGGGGCAGCTTGCCGCCGATGACCGCGGCTGGATCCCGTCCGGCCAGTTCCAGCATGGTGGTGATCATGCCGGAGGTGGTGGTCTTGCCGTGGGTGCCGGACACGCCCACCGTCATGGGGTACATCCGGCTCACATAGCCCAGCAGTACGCTGCGCTCCACCGCCGGAATGCCGTGGGCGCGGGCGGCAGCCAGCTCAGGGTTGTCGTCATGGATGGCAGCGCTGTACACCACCAGGTCGGCACCCTTCACGTTTTCCGCGTTGTGGCCCAGGGTCACGGTCATGCCCATGGCGCGCTCGGATTCGGTGATCTTGGTCTCCTCCACATCGGAGCCGGACAGGGTCAGTCCGCGGGTGTGCAGGATCTGGATCAGGGGATACATCCCCGACCCGCCGCAGCCGATCAGATGTACGTGCTTGACATTGTCCAGCAGTTTGGGATCATAGGTGTTGAAAAAAGGCATCGGTCCTCACCTCAAAAAAATGCCTGCCCGCCCGCGGCGGGAACAGGTTGATTCTGCTTTTATGCATGATATAATGATTATAGTATTTTTTGGCCGCAAAATAAACACTTTTTTTGAAAAAAGGGCGAATATGGCTGAAAAAAACGCCATGAACCATCGCCGCGGGTGCCGGAATCACCGAAAGAGGAGTCCACCATGAAACGCAGCAGCCTGATCTACGGCTTCAATCCCCACGCCCTGTGCAGTGCGGGCAAGGATTTTGTGCCCGTGGCCATCACCCCCAGGGAGCTGGGGCGCATCGGCATTCCGGCCCGCAAGGTGGAGCGGGTCATGCAGGAACTGTCCCGGCTGGTGCAGGCGGATCCCGCCCTGGACGATCCGGCCGTCCTGACAGGGCTGGCGCGGCAGATCGCGGCGCAGCTTCTGTAGGAGGCCCGTTTTATATTATTGCCCGCAGCGGGGCAATGTGCTATAATAGCCCTATTGTGCCGGAAAGGCATGGGAATACATCGCTTGTGTGGCAGCCAGCCACGCGGGAGGGAGAGTAACAGTGAAAAACAGTGAAAAGACTCTGGACATGATCGTCAACCTTTGCAAGAACCGCGGCTTCATCTACCCGGGCAGCGAGATCTACGGCGGCCTGGCCAACAGCTGGGACTACGGCCCGCTGGGCGTTGAGTTCAAGAACAACGTCAAGAAAGCCTGGATGAAGAAGTTCGTGCAGGAAAGCCAGTACAACGTGGGCCTGGACGCCGCCATCCTCATGAACCCCCAGACCTGGGTTACCACCGGCCATGTGGCCAGCTTCTCCGACCCTCTGCTGGACTGCCGTTCCTGCAAGAGCCGTCACCGTGCCGACAAGCTCATTGCCGACTGCGAGCAGGGCAAGGGCGTGGACGTGGATGCCATGACCTTTGACGAGATGGATGCCTTCATCGCCTCCCACGACGAGGTGGTCTGCCCGGTATGCGGCAAGCATGACTTCACCCCCATCCGCAAGTTCAACCTGATGTTCAAGACCGCCATCGGCGTCACCGAGGACTCCAGCAGCACCTGCTACCTGCGTCCCGAAACCGCCCAGGGCATCTTTGTCAACTTTGCCAACATCCAGCGCACCACCCGCCGCAAGCTGCCTTTCGGCGTCTGCCAGGTGGGCAAGGCCTTCCGGAATGAGATCACCCCCGGCAACTTCACCTTCCGTACCCGTGAGTTCGAGCAGATGGAGTGCGAGTTCTTCTGCAAACCCGGCACCGACCTGGAATGGTTCGCCTACTGGAAGAAATTCTGCCATGACTGGCTGCTGAGCCTGGGCATCAAGGACGAAAACCTGCGCCTGCGTGACCATGAAGCCGCCGAACTGGCCTTCTACTCCCGCGCCACCACCGATATCGAGTACGCCTTCCCCTTCACCGACTGGGGCGAACTGTGGGGCATCGCCGACCGTACCGACTACGACCTGCGCCGCCACCAGGAAGCTTCCGGCAAGAGCCTGGAATACTTCGATTCCGAGACCAACGAGCACTACATCCCCTACGTCATCGAGCCCTCCCTGGGCTGCGACCGTGTGGCGCTGGCTTTCCTGTGCGAAGCCTACGACGAGGAGCATCTGACCGATTCCAAGGGCAAGGAAGATGTGCGCACCGTGCTGCGTCTGCATCCCTTCCTGGCACCCTTCAAGTGCGCCGTGCTGCCCCTGTCCAAGAAGCTGTCCGACAAGGCCATGGAGATCCGCAACGAGCTGGCCAAGGACTTCATGGTGGACTTCGACGACGCCGGTTCCATCGGAAAGCGGTACCGTCGTCAGGACGAGATCGGTACCCCGCTGTGCATCACCGTGGACTTCCAGACCGTGGGCGATGACAAGACCGAGGCCGACAACTGCGTTACCGTCCGTGACCGCGACACCATGGAGCAGGTCCGCATGCCCATCAGCGAACTGAAGAACTACATCGCCGCCAAGGTGGCGTTCTGATCCGGTCCGCACCTTCTTTGCAATGAAAAAGGCTCCCGCCTCATGGCGGGAGCCTTTTTTCATGCCGGTCTCAGTGATAGATCTGGCGTGAATAGGTATTGCGGCAGGCCTTTACCGCGATGATAAAGACGACAACCATATACACCAGCCAGAGGGGCAGGAAGGAGCCGCCGGCCAGTGCTGTCACAAAGGTACGCAGAATATCCGGAACAGGGGAGAGCAGTACCACCACGCTCACACCCATGAGGATGCGGTAGGCCAGGATGCGTCCCGGCGTCTGGCCGTACACCAGCCGGGTCACCCCGCTCAGGATCAGCAGGGCTGCGGTGTACAGGATGACCATCATGCCGAACAGCTGTACGGCAAACCCGGCCAGACCGCCCAGTCCGGCGCCCAGCATGCCGCCGATCATGGCGTAGCCTTCCACGTCGCCCACTTCCCCCTGCGGGGCTTCCGGCACCATCTCTTTGGCGGCCCCCAGAATGGAATCTCCCTGGGTCAGCATCACGATGCCCAGGATCAGTCCCAACGCGGCCGGGATCACAAAGAGCAGCAGATTGCGGTTGGCGGTTTTCATGGCGGCATCAACTCCCTTTTTTCTTACAGTATAGCGGAAAATCCGCAAACCTGCAAGTAAGAATCATCTGCACGGAGGTCCCGCCGGCCAGCTTTTGGCAGGGATGTCTTTTCTTTTTGCGGGGCATCGTGTATACTGAAAGACAGTGAGTTCAACCACCGTGCCCCATCCGGCGGCGCGGAGAAAAGGAGATACAACAAGATGGATAAGAAATATCTGCAGCTTTACGCTGATTTCGTCGTCAAGGTGGGTGTGAATGTACGCCCGCGCCAGAACTTCATCATCCGCTGCCCGGTGACCATGCCGGAGTTTGCCCACGCCTGCGCCAAGGCCGGCTATGAGGCGGGTGCCAAGAACGTGGTGGTCCGCTGGGAGGACGAGCGCCTGTCCCGCATCCAGATGGAATACGGCGCCGAGGCCGACCTGTGCGACCTCAAGCCTTTTGAGCTGCGCAGCTACCTGGACTATGCCGAGGACCCGGACGGCTGCTGCACCCTGGCCATCCATGCCTCCGACCCCGAGGCCTTCGCCGGTCTGGATGCAGGCAAGCTGAACCGGGTCAATCTGGCCCGCCGCACCTTCATGAAATCCTGGCAGGAATACACCATGAATGACCGGGTCCAGTGGTGCGTGGTGGCCATTCCCGCCCCCGCCTGGGCGGCCAAGGTCTTCCCGGAACTGCCGGTGGACGAAGCCATGGAAAAACTGTGGCAGGTGATTTTTGAGGTCTGCCGCGTCACCACCGGCGACCCCGTCTCCGCCTGGAAGGAACATGTGGCCAGGACCAAGGTCCATCGGGACCAGCTCAACGCCTGGAACCTGGACCATGTGCGGCTGCAGAGCGCCAACGGCACCGACCTGACCATCGGTCTGGCCGACGACTGCACCTGGGAGGGCGCTTCCAGCGTGGCCGAAAACGGGGTGGAGTTCATCGCCAACGTTCCCACCGAGGAAGTTTTCTGCGCGCCGCACCGTGACCGGGTGAACGGCATTGTCTACGGCACCAAGCCTTATGTGTACAACGGTCAGCTCATCGAAGGCTGGCATGTGACCTTCAAGGACGGCCAGGTCATCGAGCACGGTGCCGAGAAGAACGCCGAGCTGCTGGGCAAGCTGCTCACCACCGACGAGAACGCCAACCGCATCGGCGAGATCGCCTTCGTGCCGGTGTCCAGCCCCATCAACCAGAGCGGCGTGCTCTTCTACAACACCCTGTTTGATGAGAACGCCGCCTGCCACATTGCCTTCGGCGCCGGCTATCCCACCAACATCAAGGGCGGCGCCAAGCTGACCCGTGCCCAGCTCATGGAAAAGGGACTGAACGATTCCGCCATCCATGAGGATGTCATGATCGGCGCCCCCGACACCCGCATCACCGGCGTGTGCAAGGACGGCACCGAAGTGGTCATCTTTGAAAACGGCGAGTGGGCCTTCTGAGAAACCTTTTTATAAGCAAGCACCCGGCGGGGCGCGGCATGTGGCCGTGCCCCGCCTTTGCCTTGCCCGGGTGCCAAACTTCTGGTATAATCAACACAAATTCCCATAATAATCAGCGGAAAGCGGTGTGCGGATGGGCTTCTCTTCGGTTCAGTTCTTGTTTGTGTTTCTGCCTCTGGCGCTGGCGGTCTACTTTGTACTGCCGGCCCGGACCCGGAACCTGGTCATGGGAGTGTTCAGCCTGGGGTTCTGCGCCTGGGCGGGCATCCGGTACAGCCTGCTGCTGGCGGCCTTTGCCCTGGTGCACTGGGGCTTCGGCCTGCTGCTGGGGCGGCATCCCCGCCGCAGTCTGCTGGGCGCCATGGTCACGGCAGACCTGCTGCTGTTGGGCTTTTTCAAGTATGCGGGCTTCCTGGCCGAAACTGCCAACGCCCTGTCCGGGGTGCACCTGCCGGTGCTGACCATGGCGCTGCCCCTGGGCATCAGCTTTTACACCTTCCAGGGCATCAGCTACTGCGTGGACGTTCTCCGGGGCACCGTGAAACCGGAGCGCAATCCTCTGCGGCTGTACCTCTATTTTGCCTGTTTCGCCCATGTGAGCTCCGGGCCCATTGTGCGGTACAGTTTCCAGTCTGCCGCCCTGGACCCCCGGGCCTCCGAGCGCCGGGTGACGCCGGACCGGATGTACAAAGGCATCCGCCGGTTTGTGCTGGGCCTGGGCAAAAAGACCCTGCTGGCCGACCAGCTGGCCCTTGTCTATGCGGCGGTGAGCGGAACCGATGCCGCCCGACTGCCCGGACCGGTGCTGCTGTTGGGGTACGCTGCCTTTGCGGTGGAACTGTATTACGATTTCTCCGGCTACAGCGATATGGCCATCGGCCTGGGGGAGATGTTCGGTCTGTCCCTGCCCGAAAACTTTGATTACCCCTACCTCTCCCGCACGGTGGGGGAGTTCTGGCGCCGCTGGCACATGACCCTGGGTGCCTGGTTCCGGGATTACCTGTACATTCCTTTGGGGGGCAGCCGCCGGGGCACCGCCCGCACCTGCCTGAATCTGCTCGTTGTCTTTGCCTGCACCGGCTTCTGGCACGGGGCCGCCTGGCAGTATCTGGCTTTCGGGTTGTGGCACGGGCTCCTCAGCTGTGCCGAGCGTCTGGGCCTGCGCAAAGCCCTGGACCGTGCCCCTGCCTGGGTGTCCCACCTGTATATGGCGGTGGCGGTATTCGTGGGCTTTACCTTCTTCGGCGCCCCCAGCCTGGGGCAGGCGCTGGCCGCCCTGGGCGGCATCCTCACCTGGCAGGCGGGCGCCCCCGGCATGACCCTGGCTGCCTTTGCCGACCCCAAGACCCTGCTGCTTCTGGCGGCAGGCCTGCTGCTCTGCGGTCCGGTACAGGCGGCTTTCCCCGGACTGAGATCCTGGCTGCGGGGGCAGGGCAGACCCGGTGCCGCCGATGTGGCGCTGGTGGCCCTGCTGCTCTTCGCCTCCATCATGCGCACCACGGCGGGCAACTACACCGCCTTCATCTACGCCCAGTTCTGACAAGGAGGAAAGGACCATGGCCAAAAAACTCGTCATCGGGCTGTTCTGCCTGGTTCTGGGCGGCAGCTTTCTGGTGTTCAACATCTTCAGCCGGCAGCTCTCGGGGGATAATCATGAAAACCGCCTGCTGACCACCCTGCCTGAAGTATTCCAGGGCTCCCTGTCCGGCCTGCCCGGGCGGCTGGACCAGTTCATCGCGGACAACTCCCCCTTCCGGTATCAGCTCACCGCCCTGGATGCCGCCATCGACTACACCTTCTTCGGCACCAGCCAGAGCGACCAGGTCCTTCCCGGTAAGGATGGCTGGCTCTTTTATAAGGATGGCCCCGACGCTGCCCGCCCGGTGGCCAACTACCAGGGCCTGCCCGAAACTTTCGACAGCGAGGACACCCTGGCCGCCGCGGCGGCCTCTTTGCAGCGCCTGTCGGATACCCTGGCCGAAAACGGCTGCACCCTGGTGCTGGACCTGGCGCCCTCCAAGGACCGGGTCTATCGGGAATACATGTCCGACGCCTATCCCATCGTCAACGAGGAAAACCGCACCGACCGTTTCGCCGCTTATATGACCGGGCACACCTCGGCGGCCGTCAGCTGGCCTTATGAGGAACTGCGCGCCGAGGTGCTGCGCCGGATGGAAGCGGGGGAGAGCCCCCTGTATTTCAAGACAGACACCCACTGGAATCATGCGGGGGCCCTCTTCGGTCTGGACGGCGCCCTGTCCGCGGCAGGTCTGGCGGCGGTACCCTTTGATGAATATCAACTTTCGGACAACGGCATCCAGACCGGGGACCTGGCCAATGTGGCGGCTCTGTACACCGTCCTGCCCGAAGAGCACGACCTGGCCGCCGTGAACTATATGGATTTGTACGCGGCCGACCCCCGCACCGTGGGGGTGGTGGGGGACAGCTTCAGCGGATACTATGTGCAGTATCTGGAACAGCGGTTTGCCGGCTGCTGGTACCAGGCTCCCGAGACCATGACCCCCGATCTGGCCGCCGCACCGGGATGCGATATCCTGATCTTTTCGGTGACCGAACGCAATCTGGACAAGCTTTTGGGGCTTCTTGGGCAGTTCTGAGCCGTTCCTGCACCGCAAAAGATAACAAAATGGCGGCAAAAGGGCGCAAAAGGCTTGCATTTTGCCAACGGGTGTGGTATATTCTTACTGTTCGATGATGATTTTTTACTGAAAGTGGGCCGTTCGGTCCGCTTTCTTTTTGTGATAGGGGGTAACCATGGCAAAAGCCAAGCATCAGCAGCCCGGCGGCGCAGCCGCTGCGGTGGAGACCATCGTCCGCCCTGTGGTGGAGAACATGGGCCTGCGCCTGTGGGATGTCCGGTTCGAAAAGGAAGGTCCGGACTGGTTCCTGCGCGTGCTCATCGACCGGGACGAACCGCTGGACACCGATACCTGCGAGGCCGTGTCCCGCGCCATCGACCCGCTGCTGGATCAGGCTGACCCCATCGACCAGAGCTACTACCTGGAAGTGGGCAGCCCCGGCCTGGGCCGCCGTCTGACCCGCCCCGAACATTATGAGGCCCTGGTGGGGCAGAAATGTGCCGCCCGCCTCATCCGCCCCGATGAGGAAGGCCGCCGCGAACTGGAAGGCACCCTGGTGGGCCTGGAGGACGGCATCGTCACCCTGCACACCGAGCAGGGGGAGGCGTCCTTCCCCCTCAAGAGCGCCGGCTTCGTCAAGCTGTGCGACGACGAAAACCTCTTCGGCTGAGAAAACCAACATCCGCCAGTATGGCTGACATATATATCACTTTGGGAGGAAACCGGAAAAATGGCTACTGCATCCAACAACGAATTCTTTGAAGCCCTCGCCGCACTGGAAAAGGAGCGCGGCCTGCCCGCCGATTACCTGATCGACAAGATCAAGGCCGCCATCGTCATTGCGGTCAAGAAGGATTATGAGGTGGAGGACGACAACGTCATCGTGGACATCGATCCCGAACTGGGCACCTTCCGTGCCAGCCTGATGCGGGACATTGTGGAAGAGGTGGAAAACCCCCACACCCAGATCAGCCTGGAAGACGCCCAGCGGGTGCGCAAGTCCTACAAGATCGGCCAGCGGTTCGTCACCCAGCTGAAGACCAAGGAATTCGGCCGCATCGCCGCCCAGACCGCCAAGCATGTGATCCGGCAGGGCCTGCGGGAAGGCGAGCGCAGCCTGCAGTGCAGCGAGATGCAGTCCCGCGCCCATGAGATCATCGCCGCCACCGTGGTTTCTGTGGATCACGAGCGCGGCAATGTGGTGGTGGACCTGGGCAAGGGCGGCAGCGCCGTTCTGCCCCGCAACGAGCAGGTCCCCGGTGAGACCTTCACCGAAAACCAGGTGGTCCAGGTCTATGTGGTGGATGTCATTGCCACCGAGCGCGGCCCCCGCGTCACCATCAGCCGCACCCATCCGGGCCTGGTCAAGCGGATGTTCGAGCTGGAAGTGCCCGAAATCTATGAGGGCGTGGTGGAAGTCAAGGCCATCGCCCGCGAAGCCGGTGCCCGCACCAAGATGGCCGTGTACAGCAAGGACCCCAACGTGGATCCCGTCGGCGCCTGCATCGGTGCCCACGGCGCCCGTGTGGAGAAGATCGTCTCCGAGCTGAACGGCGAAAAGATCGACATCATCCGCTGGAGCGAGGATATCTCCGCCTTCATCTCGGCGGCCCTGTCCCCGGCCAAGGTGGTCAAGGTGGAACTGCTCCCCGGTGAGAACAAGAGCTGCCGGGTCACCGTGCCCGATCACCAGCTCAGTCTGGCCATCGGCAATAAGGGCCAGAATGTGCGCCTGTGCGCTCACCTGACCGGCTATAATATCGATATCCGTCCGGAATCCGGCTATTACGGCGAGGACGAAGAGTAATTCCCATCCCGCCCACTTTATCCGAAAAGAGGTTTCACCTTGCAGCAGCAACGTCAAAAGAAAATCCCGGTGCGCCGGTGTGTGGGCTGCAACGCCCAAAAACCCAAGCGTGAACTTGTGCGCATCGTCCGCAGCCCGGAAGGGGAGGTGGGCGTGGACCTGACCGGCAAAAAATCCGGCCGGGGTGCCTACCTGTGTCCGTCGGCTGCCTGTCTGGCCAAGGCCCGCAAGGCCAAACGGCTGGAACATGCTTTCGGTGTTCCGGTGCCGGACAGCGTATACGACCGCCTGACCGAGGAGATCGCCTGCGCCGAACAAATGGCAAAGGAGGGGACCGAGCGTGCCACATGATGCAAACGGATTGCTGGGTGCGCTGGGTCTGTGCCGCAAGGCGGGCAAACTGCTGCACGGGTACGACCGTGTTGAGGAAGCCGTGATCCGCGGCAAGGTCAGCCTGGTGCTGCTGGCCTGCGACGCCAGCCCCCGCACCAAACAACATATGCAAGACACTTGCGAAGGCCTTGTTGCCTGCGAAGTCATGCCGCTGGAAACCGCCAGTCTGGCTGCGCTCACCCCGCGGCCCGCAGCGGTGTTTGCGGTAACGGATGATAACCTTGCGCGGCTGTGCGCAAACCAACTGACCCGATAAGGAGGACCTGCCCATGGATTTTAAGTATAAGATCGCCGACGTGGCCAAGGATTTCGGCATCACCCCCAAGAAGGCCATCGATACGGTGGCCGCCCTGACGGGGCAGAGCCGCAAACCCGGCGGCACGTTTGAGGAAAGCGAGGTCAACGGCCTGCTGGAATCCCTGACCCGGGAGACCGCCGTGAACAGCCTGGATGAATATCTGGCTTCCGGCAAGAAGCCCGAACCCAAGAAGGCGGAACCCGCCAAGGCGCCCGCCCCCAAGGCTGAGGCCAAGGCCCAGCCCGCCGCCAAGGAGGCTGCCAAGGCGCCCCAGCGGCCCGCTGCCCCCAAGAAGAATGAGAACAAGCCTGCCGAGCGCCGCAAGGAAAAGAGCGTGACCATGCAGGAACTGGCCGCCGACAGCGGCATCAAGAAGCCGGTGGCCACCGAGCAGGTGCAGGTCAACCGTGCCCAGGTGCAGGTGGATACCCGCACTGTGGACGTGAACGTGGATAAGTTCAGCGCCCGCTATGACGATCTGGCCGACAGCCGCAACATGCCCGCCAAGCGCAAGAAGCAGCCTGTGGCCACCAAGCAGAAGTTCCAGAACCGGAACAAGGGCCGCAACCAGTACCAGCGCCGCCGGGAGACCGAGGCTGAGCGCCTGCAGCGCATCCAGCTGGAAAAGGCCCGCAACGCCCAGCTGAAGATCCAGATCCCCGACGAGATCACCGTGGGCGAACTGGCCACCCGCCTGAAGCAGAATGTGGCCAAGGTCGTGGCCAAGTTCATGCAGATGGGCGAGATGCACTCCGCTTCCGATGTGGTGGATTTTGACTCCGCCGCCCTGGTGGCCGAGGAATTCCACGCCAAGGTGGAGCGGGAAGTCCATGTCTCCATCGAGGAACGCCTGTTTGAGCAGGAGGAGGACGCCGCCGAAGATCTGGTCACCCGTCCGCCGGTCGTGGTGGTCATGGGCCACGTCGACCACGGCAAGACCTCCATCCTGGACGCCATCCGCAAAACCAATGTCACCGCCGGTGAGGCCGGCGGCATCACCCAGGCCATCGGTGCCTACCAGGTCAAGAGCGGTGACGATGTCATCACCTTCCTGGATACCCCGGGCCACGAAGCCTTCACCGCCATGCGTGCCCGCGGCGCCAACATGACCGATATCGCCGTCCTGGTGGTCGCCGCCGACGACGGCATCATGCCCCAGACCATCGAATCCATCAACCATGCCAAGGCGGCCAAGGTCAAGCTGATCGTGGCCATCAACAAGATGGATAAGCCCACCGCCAACCCCGAGCGGGTCAAGGAACAGCTGACCAAGTACGAGATCGTCCCCGAAGACTGGGGCGGCGACGTGGCCTGCATCCCGGTGTCCGCCGTGACCGGCATGGGCATCCAGGACCTGCTGGAGCGCATCGTGCTGGAAGCCGAGGTCATGGAACTGAAGGCCAACCCCAACCGCCGTGCCAAGGGCGCCGTGGTGGAAGCCCGTCTGGACAAGGGCCAGGGCCCCATCGCCACCCTGCTGGTGCAGAACGGTACCCTGCACAAGGGCGACTGCCTCATCGCCGGTACCTCCGTGGGCCGTGTGCGTACCATGCGCAACGACAAGGGCCAGGAGATCACCGAGGCCGGCCCCTCCATGCCTGTGGAGATCACCGGCCTGACCGAAGTGCCCACCGCCGGCGAGCTGTTTGAGGCCGTGGAAGACGAGCGTCTGGCCCGTGAGCTGGCCGACCGCCGCCTGACCGAAGCCAAGGAAAAGCAGTTTGCGGCCTACACCAAGGTCACCCTGGATAACCTGTTCGACCAGATGGCTGCCAACGACATGAAGGAACTGCCCATCATCGTCAAGGCCGATGTCCAGGGCTCCGCTGAAGCTGTGAAGCAGAGTCTGGAAAAGATCTCCAACGACGAAGTGCGCGTGCGGGTCATCCATGCCGCCGTCGGTGCCATCAACAAGTCCGACGTCAGCCTGGCCGACGCTTCCAACGCCATCATCATCGGCTTCAACGTCCGTCCTGACCCCATCGCCAAGGCGGAGGCCGAGCAGACCGGCGTGGAAATGCGGATGTACCGCGTGATCTACGACGCCATCAACGATGTCTCCGACGCTATGAAGGGCATGCTGGCCCCCAAGATCCGCGAAGTGGCTCTGGGCGAAGCCCAGGTCCGTCAGGTCTACAAGATCTCTTCTGTGGGCACTGTGGCCGGCTGCCGTGTCACCAGCGGCAAGATCACCCGGGATGCCAAGCTGCGCCTGGTGCGTGACGGCATCGTCATCACCGAGGATGCCATCGCCTCTCTGAAGCGCTTCAAGGACGACGCCAAGGAAGTGGCCGAAGGCTTTGAATGCGGCATCACCCTGGAGAAGTTCTCCGACATCAAGGAAGGCGACGTCTTCGAGTGCTTCAAGCTGGAAGAATACCGCGATTGATTGAACGAGGTTTATAACAAATGCCTACCAAGAACCAGGGCCGCATGGCCCAGGATATGAAGCGGGAACTCATCGCCATCATCGGCGAGATGAAGGATCCCCGCGTTGCGGGCGGCCTTTTGACCGTCACCCGGCTGGACGTGACCCCCGACCTGGATGTGGCCAAGGTGTACATCAGTGTCATGGGCCGCGAAGGGGGCAGCAAACCGGTGGTCGCCGCCCTGAACAAGGCGTCCGGCCATGTCCGCACCGAGGTCAGCCGCCGCATGCACATCCGCAAAGCTCCCCGCTTTGTGTTTGTGGCGGATGACGGCGCTGCCTATGCGGCGCACATCAATGAAATGCTGCGCGGGCTGGAAAATGACCATCCCGCTGCACAAGCCGAACCGCAGGAAGACTGAGTCCTGCTTTCGGCCACTTTTGGAGCGAAGCCGAGGTTGTTTCGGGGTCGCTGGAAAAGAGGTAAGTTATGACGGAATCTGTGGACAGGCAAACCGCTGTACTGCGGCTGCGCGCCGCACAGGATATCCTGATCCTATGCCATAAGAACCCCGACGGCGACACCATCGGCTGTGCCGGGGCGTTGTACCTGGCCCTGAAGGCGCTGGGCAAGAACGTGGCCGTGCTCTGCAGCGATCCCATCCCTTCTATGTACGATTTCATGGGCATCGGCTGGTTTGACGCCAGCTTCACCCCGGCTTTCGTGGTGGCGGTGGATGTGGCCGGTATCCAGCTTTTCGGTGACCGCAACAATGTGCAGAAATATGCCGAGCATGTGGATCTGTGCATCGACCACCATCCCAGCAACAGCGGCTATGCCTACGAGACCCTGCTGGACCCCGGTGCCGCCGCGGCCAGCGAGATCATGATCGACGTGGTCACCGATATGGGGGTGGAGCTCACCCCGAGATCGCAGCCTGCCTGTACACCGGCATTGCCACCGACACCGGCTGCTTCCGTTTCTCCAACACCACGGCCAAGACCCACATGGCGGCGGCCAAGGTCATTGAGGCGGGCGCCGACATCGAAAACCTCAACGCCCGCCTGTTCGAGTCCCGCTCCCGGGCCCGCCTGGAGATCGAGAAGATGGCCCTGGAAAGTCTGGAGTATTTCTTCGACGGTCTGTGCGCCATGATCTACCTGACCTGGGACCAGATCGTCACCTCCGGTGTGCCGGGAGCCGAGCTGGAGGACCTGACCAGCCTGCCCCGTTCCATCGAAGGGGTGGAAGTGGGCCTGACCCTGCGCCAGCAGAAGGACGGCAGCTTCAAGATCAGCGTGCGCACCGCCGGCAGGGTGGACGCTTGTGCCATCGCGCGGCATCTGGGCGGCGGGGGACACTCCCGCGCTGCCGGGTGCGAGATCAGCGGCAACCTGGACAACGCCCGCTATGCCATTCTGGATGAAGTGCGCAAGGAACTGGAACGCTGGGGCATGATCGACCACGCGGACCGCAATCAAGGATAAAGACAGTCAAGGAACCGGTGACAGGCAGCGGCGCCGCAGGGCCCGCTGTCTGGGACCGGTTCTTGCTGTATGGAGGCAAATCTATGACCAACCTGACCAACGGCATCCTGCCGGTGGACAAACCCGCCGGCTGGACCAGCTTCGATGTGCTGGCCAAACTGCGGGGCGCGCTGGGCACCCGGCGCCTGGGACATTCCGGCACTCTGGACCCCATGGCCACCGGTGTGCTGGTGGTGTTTGCGGGCGGGGCCACCGCGGCTGCCGACCGCCAGCCCGACCATGACAAAACCTACGAAGCCACCCTGCGCCTGGGGGTCCGCACCGATACGGGGGATATCACCGGCACCGTGCTGGAGACCGCTCCGGTCACGGCAGGGGAGGCGGAACTGCGGGCGGTGCTGCCCCGGTTTCTGGGGGCACAGCAGCAGCTGCCGCCCATGTACTCTGCCGTCAAGGTGAACGGTCAGCCCCTTTATAAAGCGGCACGCAAGGGCCATACAGTGGAGCGCACCCCCCGGCCCATCACCATCTATTCCATCGACTACCTGGGCAGTCCCGCCCCGGGGGAGCACACCCTGCGGGTCGCCTGTTCCAAGGGGACCTACATCCGGGTCCTGGCCGAGGATATCGGCGCGGCCCTGGGCCTGCCCGCCACCCTGTCGGCGCTGCGCCGCACCCGGGCGGGGGCTTTCTCCCTGGACCAGTGCCACACCCTGCCGGAGATCCTGGCTGCCGCGGACAGCGGCACCCTGGCCCAGTCCGGCTGGATGCTGGGGGTGGAGACCGCCTTTGTCTCTCTGCCCGCCCTCACGGTGGAGGAACCGGCCCGCACCCACCTGTTCAACGGCTGTCCCACCAGCCGCTACCCCGCGGCGGACGGCCGCTACCGCGTGTATGATACCGCCGGCCTCTTCCTGGGTCTGGCGGTGATCGAAGGCGGCGTCCTGCGGGTGGAAAAACTGTTCTGCGAAAGGACCTGACACGATGCAGCAATTGGATATGCAGATCATCCCGGCCATCGCTCCGGTGGATGCCCCCCAGGGCAGCGCCGTGGCCCTGGGCTTTTTTGACGGGGTCCATCTGGGCCACCGTGCCGTCATCTCCGCCGCCGTGACCGAAGCACGGCGCAGCGGCCTGATGCCCGCCGTCTTTACCTTTGAACTGGCGGAGGGCAGTACCCTCAAGGGCGGCCGCATTCTCTCCACCGCCCAGAAACACGCCCGCATTGCCTCCCTGGGGGTGCGGCGGCTCATGGAACCGCCCTTTGCGGATTTCTGCTCCCTGACCCCCGAAGCCTTTGTGCAGGATATCCTGGTAGGGTGCTTCCACGCCAAAGCCGTTTTCTGCGGGGATAACTTCACCTTCGGCGCCCGGGCGGCGGGCAATGTGCCCCGCCTCAAGGAACTCTGCGCTGCCGCCGGGATCCGGGTCACGGTGGTGGAGATGGCCCGCTACCGGGGCGAGGTGGTCTCTTCCACCCGCATCCGGGCCGCCTTGGAAGAGGGCCGCCTGCCCGACGCCAACGCCATGCTGGGGGCCCCTTATGCCATCGACTGGACCGTCACCCACGGCAAGGGGGTGGGTACCAGCAAACTGGGCACCCCCACCATCAACCAGAACTATCCTGCCGGAACTTTGCAGCCCTGCTGCGGCGTCTATCTGACCCGCATCTGCATCGGCGGCACCTGGTACCCTTCGGCCACCGGCATCGGCCCCCGGCCCACGGTGGCGGAGAAGGGCGCCGCCGTCAGCTGCGAGACCTATGTGCCCGGTTTTTCCGGGGACGTGTACGGCCAGCGGCCGGTGCTGGAATTCCACCGGTACCTGTGCCCGGTACGCAAGTTTGATTCCCTGCAGGCCCTGTCCGACCTGATCACCACCGCTGCCGCCCGCAGTCGGGCCTATTTCCAGGGTCTGGAAGGCCACATGGATTGATTTACAACCTGCCCCAAAGGGCGTATAATGAAGCAGGATTTTGCAAAATATACCCAAATCCGGAGGAAACGCCTTTGTTTGAACGCAAGCAGCTGGCACCCGGCGTATATCTGACCACGCTGGATGCCGAAAAATTCAACCGCTGCCGCATCACCATCCATCTGCGCTACCCGGCGCTGCGCCGTTCGGCCACCGATGCCGCGGTGCTGCCCCTGGTGCTGGAACGCGGCTATGCCCGGTGCCCGGACATGACTGCCCTTTCCCGCAAGCTGGCCCGCCTGTACGGCGCCGACCTGGGGGTGGATCTGGGCACCGCCGGCACCGACCGGGTGCTGACGGTGGATATCTGCGGCATCAAGGACAAGTTTGCCCTGACCGGGGAGAACCTGAGCGCCGAATACGCCGATATCGCCTTTGGCATCGTGTTTGAACCCTATCTCGTGGACGGTGTCTTTGATCCCGAAGCCGTCCGTATTGAAAAAGAGACCCTGGACCGCCGCCTGCAGGCCGAGTTCAACAACAAGCGCCTGTACTGTGTGCGTCAGGCCCGCCGCCGTTTTTACGGGGATTCCCCCGCCGGCATTGAGCTGGGCGGGTATCGGGCCGACCTGCCCGATGTCACCCCCGCCACCCTCAAGGCGGAATATGACCGCATCCTGTCCACCGCCTCCATCGACGTGATGGTCCAGGGGGCGGACAGTGCCCGGGTGGCCGATCTGCTTCTCCAGAAGCTGGAAAAGGTCCGGCGCACTCCCCAGCGGTTTGCCTCGGCCATGGCCATGCCTGTCACCGAGACCCGCCATTTCACCGAGGAGATCCCCGGTGTGACCCAGGCCAAACTGTGCATGCTCTTTACCACCGGCACGCCGGAAGACCTGCCCAGCATTTCCCAGCTGCGCATGGCCATGAGTGTGTTCGGCGGTTCCGCCACCAGCCGTCTGTTTCGCAACGTGCGGGAAAAGCAGAGCCTTTGCTATTACTGCGGGGCCAGCGCCCTGCGCTCTACCGGCGTCATGATGGTGGATTCCGGGGTGGAACCCGGCGGGGAGGCCAAGGCCGAAGCCGCTATCCTGAAAGAGCTGGAGGACCTGTGCTGCGGTCCCATCACCGAGGAGGAGATGGACGACTGCCGCCGCAGCCTCATGTCCGGCATGGACGCCCTGGGCGACAGCCTGGGCGGGCTGGAAAACTGGTATTACGGCCAGATCGCCCGGGGCGAAGCCCTGGCTCCGCCGGAGTACGGCAAGGTGCTCATCCAGGCCGTTACCGCCGAGAAAGTGCGGAAACTGCTCAACGGCTATCATTATTCGGTGTGTTACGCTGTGACCGCCGGCAACGAGGAGGTGGCACCATGAGCCAGGACCAGACCATGCAGGGCATCCGGGCCAAGGCCGCCGATGCCATCCGCTGCCAGAGCACCGTCCTGCCCAGCGGGCTCACGGTGCTCTGCCGCACCATGCCGGGGTACAGCACGGTGCATGCCATGTATGCCACCGCTTTCGGGTCCACCACCCGCAAATTCACCCTGGACGGCAAGGCGGTGGAACTGCCCGCCGGTACCGCCCATTTTCTGGAACACAAGATGTTCGAGTCGGAGCAGGGGGACGCCTTTGAGCTGTACGCCAAGACCGGCGCCTCGGCCAACGCCTTCACCGGCTACGACCGTACCTGCTATATCTTCACCGCCAGCGGTCAGATCGACGAAAACCTGGACATTCTTTTGAACATGGTGGGCCATCCCTGGTTCACCGAGGCCACCATCGCCAAGGAACAGGGCATCATCGGTCAGGAGATCAAAATGTATGATGACAGCCCCGACTGGCGGCTGATGACCGGCCTGTTCCGCTGCCTGTACAAGGACCATCCCATCCGGGACGATATCGCCGGTACGGTGGACAGCATCGCCCAGCTCACCCCTGACCTGTTGTATGCCTGTACCGACGCCTTCTACCGTCCCGGCAACATGGTGCTGTCGGTGGCGGGCAACATCACCCTGGACCAGGCGGTGGCCGCCTGCCGTCGGGCCGGACTGGACAAGCCCGCCCCCGACCACACGGTCAAGGTGGCCGCCAACCGCCCCGAAAACGATGTGCCCCGGCCGGAGATGCGGTTCTCCATGCCGGTGAACAAGCCCTGCTTTGCCCTGGCTTTCCGGGAAGCCTCCCTCCTCCGGGGGGATGTGCGCACCGAGATGCTGGCCGATATGCTGCCGGATCTGGTCTGCGGCGGGCTGACCGCCCTGTATCGCCAACTCTATGACCAGGCCCTGGTCAATCCGGAGTTCAGCGGTGACACGGTGAGCACAGCCGGCTGCTGCGTCATTGCCTTCACCGGGGAGAGCGAGACTCCCCGGGTTGTGGCCGATATGGTGCGGCAGGAGATCCGGCGCCTGCGCCGGGAGGGCGTGGACCCGGAACTCTTCACCCTGGTGAAAAACCAGATGTACGGCGAGATGCTTGCCGACCTGGAAGGGGTGGAGGATGCCGCCGAAGCTCTGGCCAGTGCCCACCTGCGGGGCAACACCCTGGCCGACGAGATCGAAGCCCTGGCCACCCTCACGGTGGCCGACGCCAACGCGGCTCTGCAGTCCATGCTCAGTGAGGACCGCATGACCTATGTGGAGATCGAGCCGCAAAACCAATAACATAAGAGGATATATCCATGGATACAGTGTTTCATGTAGAGTTCCCCGGCCTGGGGCTGGCGTTCACCCTTGATCGCGTGGCATTTTCCATCGGCGGCTTCAATGTGTACTGGTACGGCATCCTCATCGCCGCCGGTCTTTTGCTGGCCATGGCGTTTGCCTTCCATTATTCTGCCGACTTCGGCATCAACAGCGACCGTCTGGTGGATGTAGTGTTCATCGGTACGGTTATGGCCATCATCTGTGCCCGGGCCTGCTATGTGGCCATGGCGCCCTTCGAGTACGAATCCATCTGGGAGATGCTGGATATCCGGGAAGGCGGCATTGCCATCTACGGCGGCATCATCGGCGCCTTCGTCTTTGGCGGGCTGGCCGCCCGCTGGCGCAAGGTCCCGATCCTGCCCCTCTTTGACGTGGTGGGCATGGGATTCTTCATCGGCCAGGGCATCGGCCGGTGGGGCAACTTCATGAACCAGGAAGCCTTCGGCTGCAACACCACCCTGCCCTGGGGCATGTACAGCGAGGGCACCTACCGCTACCTGACCAGCATGCAGCAGACCCTGGCCGCCCAGGGGGTCACCGTGGACCCCAGCCAGCCGGTGCATCCCACCTTTTTGTATGAAAGCCTGTGGTGCCTGTTCGGTTTCCTGGTGCTGTTTCTGTATATGCGGCACCGCCGCTTCCATGGGCAGCTGTTTCTGATGTACCTGACCTGGTACGGCCTGGGCCGTTACTGGATCGAGGGTCTGCGCACCGACTCGCTGCTCATTGGCAACACCAGCCTGCGCTTCAGCCAGGTGGTAGCGCTGGTCACCGTAGCCGTGGCCATTGTGCTGCAGGTTTACGGTCTGCAGAAATCCCGGGGCCGCACCGCGCCCCTGGTCACCCTGGCCGTGGATGACCTGAAAAAGCAGAAGGCGGCGGGGGACCGCTTCACCCCGGATACCCTGCCCGCCAGCGCCGGCCACAAGGAATTTGTGGCTGCCACCGCGGCCATGAACCGGCGGCTGAAGGAACTGGACCTGAACGCCGTGCCTGAAGAGGAGGCTCCCTCTTCGGAACAGGAGCCTGCCGCCGAACCGGAACAGCCGGCGGAATCCAAACCCGAATAAATCCGTTCATACCGTCCCCGCACCGCATCTGTCGGCCGGGGACTTTTCAAAACACAAGAGGGGAGTGCTGAACATGAGTGCAGCCATCATCGACGGAAAGAAACTGGCGGCCGCCGTCAAGGCAGAAGCCGCCGCCGAAGTGCAGCAGCTGAAAGAGCAGGGCGTGGTGCCCTGTCTGGCCGTGCTGCTGGTGGGGGAGGACCCGGCCAGTCAGGTGTATGTGCGGGGCAAGGCCAACGACTGCGCCGAGTGCGGCATCGAGAGCCGGGTCATCCGGCTGGATGCCGCCACCACCCAGGAGGAATTGCTGGCCCGCATCGATGCCCTGGCGGCGGATGACGCGGTGCACGGTATTCTGGTGCAGCTGCCTCTGCCCGCCCACATCGACGAGTCGGCGGTGATCGCGGCCATCCCCCCGGAAAAGGACGTGGACGGCTTCACCCCCGTCAATGCGGGCCGCCTGCTCACCGGGGAACCCTGCTTCGCCCCCTGCACCCCGGCGGGCTGCCTGCGGATGATCCAGTCCACCGGCATCGACATCGCCGGCAAGCGCGCTGTGGTGGTGGGCCGGTCCAACATCGTGGGCAAGCCGGCAGCCCTGCTTCTGCTGGCGGCCAACGCCACCGTTACCATCTGCCATTCCCGCACCCGGAACCTGGCCGACATCTGCCGGGAAGCGGACATCCTGGTGGCCGCGGTGGGCCGTCAGGGCTTCATCACCGGGGACATGGTCAAACCCGGCGCGGTGGTCATCGACGTGGGCATCAACCGGGGCGCGGACGGCAAACTGCACGGGGACGTGGACTTTGCCGCCGCCAGCGAGAAGGCCGCTTTCATCACCCCCGTACCCGGCGGGGTGGGGCTCATGACCCGGGCCATGCTCATGAAGAACACCGTGGCCGCCGTACGGGCGGCCCTGGAAAGGCAGCAGTAAAAAATCTGCCTTTGGACGAATAAAACCGCTTGACTTGTCCCATATTCTATGGTAAGCTATATAAGCCGCATGGTATGGGCTCTGAAAGTGCGCCCCGGCGCCGCCCCACATCCAGCGAGACTTATTGAAAGAGGTTACCATCATGTACGCAGTTATCAAAACCGGTGGCAAGCAGTACAGCGTCAAGGTCGGCGATGTTGTTTACGTCGAGAAGCTGAATGCCGAGGCCGATACCGAAGTCACCTTCGACCAGGTTCTGGCCGTGGGCGAGGAAGGTTCCGTCAAGGTTGGCGCTCCCGTCGTGGACGGCGCTTCCGTTGTTGCCAAGGTCGTCAAGAACGGCAAGGGCAAGAAGCTGAACATCCTGACTTATCGTCCCAAGAAGGGCAGCATGGTCCGCAAGGGTCATCGTCAGCCCTACACCAAGGTGGAAATCACCGCGATCAACGGCTAAGGAGGTAAAACACAATGGCACATAAAAAAGGCGTAGGTTCTACCAAGAACGGCCGTGATTCCGAGTCCAAGCGCCTCGGCGTCAAGCGCGGCGACGGTCAGTACGTTCTGGCCGGCAACATCCTGGTCCGTCAGCGCGGCACCCACATCCATCCGGGTGAGGGCGTCGGCATCGGCAGCGACGACACCCTGTTCGCTCTCGTTGACGGCCGCGTCCACTTCGAGCGTATGGGCCGCGACCGCAAGCGTTGCACCGTTAAGCAGTAACCTTTCAAACGGCGGGCCGTACGGCCCGCCGTTTTCCATGTTATAAAGGAGTCAATTCATGCCCAGCAACTTTATCGACACCGCTACCATCTGGCTGCACGCAGGCAAGGGCGGCGACGGCGCGGTGAGCTTCCACCGTGAAAAATTCGTCGCAGCCGGCGGCCCGGACGGCGGCGACGGCGGCCGCGGCGGCGACATCGTCTTTGTGGCCGACGATAACCTTTCCACCCTGATGGATTTCCGCTACAAGCGCAAATACAACGCCGCCGACGGCGAAAACGGCCGCGGTGCCCGCCAGAAAGGCCGGGACGCCGAGGACCTGGTCATCCGGGTCCCCCGGGGCACCGTGCTCAAGGAGGCCGAAAGCGGCCTGGTAGTGGCCGACCTTTCCGGCTCCGAGCCGGTGGTGGTGGCCAAGGGCGGCCGCGGCGGCTGGGGCAATGCCCGGTTTGCCACCCCCACCCGTCAGATTCCCCGCTTCGCCAAACCCGGCCTGCCCGGGGAGGACCTGCACCTGCGCCTGGAGCTCAAGGTCATTGCCGACGTGGGCCTGATCGGCTTCCCCAATGTGGGCAAGTCCACCCTGATCAGCGTCATCAGCGCGGCCAAACCCAAGATCGCCAACTACCATTTCACCACCCTGACCCCGGTGCTGGGTGTGGTGCGGGTGGCCGACGAGCAGAGCTTCGTCTGTGCCGACATTCCCGGCCTCATCGAAGGTGCCGCCGAGGGTGTGGGCCTGGGCCACGATTTCCTGCGCCATGTGGAGCGCTGCCGCCTGCTGCTGCATGTGGTGGACGTGTCCGGCTGCGAGGGCCGGGACCCCAAGGCGGACTTTGAGCAGATCAACCATGAACTGGCCAACTTCAGCGCCGAGCTGGCCCAGCGTCCCCAGATCGTCCTGGGCAACAAGTGCGATGTGGCCACCCCCGAGCAGATCGAGGAGTTCCGCCAGTTCATCGAGGCCAAGGGCCTGACCTTCCTGCCCATCTCCGCCGCCACCCGCCAGGGCATCGACAACCTGCCCAAGCTGGTATATGCCCGCCTGCAGGAACTGCCCCCGGTGAAGGTCTTTGAGCCGGAGTACGTCCGTCCCGACAAGAGCGCCGAGCCCAAGCGGCCCTTCACGGTGGAAAAGACCGGCGAACACGAGTTCACGGTGGATGCCCCCTGGCTGGAGCGCATCCTGGCCGGCACCAACGTGGAGGATTACGAAAGCCTGCAGTATTTCCAGACCCAGCTGGGGGATTCCGGCATTCTGGATGAACTGGTCCGCCAGAACGTGCAGGAGGACGACACCATCAAGATCGGCGAATATGAATTCGACTATGTATTCTGAGGTGTGGTATGCTGCCTGAATCTGTACCGGAAATCGATATCAAGGAAATGTCCCCCCTGGCTCTGGCCTTTGTGGGGGATGCGGTGCTGGAACTGCTGGTCCGCAGCCGCCTGGTGGGCACCACCCGGCTGCAGCCGGGACGCCTGCACAGCGTAGCCACCCAGTATGTGTCCGCCCGGGCCCAGTTCCGGGAACTGGCCGCCCTGGAACCTCTGCTCACCGAGCAGGAAGCCGCTGTGCTGCGCCGGGGCAAGAACGCCAGCAAAGCCACCGTGGCCAAGCATGCCACCGCCCAGGAATACCGGGCCTCCACCGGTCTGGAATGCCTGTTGGGCTGGCTGTACCTGCAGGGGCAGAACGACCGTGTCGCCCAGCTGTTTGAGGTGCTGTGGCAGGCGGGCGGCCCCGAAACATCGTCTCAGCAGGGGTAACCGCAAAACGCAGCGCTGCGAGCCATTCAAAATCAAAAAGAGCTGCCCCGGCAGCTCTCTTATGTAACCGGGCGGGGCCTGCCCCCGCCCTCGGAACGCGCCGCCGGAACTTACTTCTTGTTCTGGCTGCCGGTCTTGTTCTGACCGTTGGTGGTCTTCTGCATGCCGGTCATCTTCTGGGTGCTCTTCTTGTTGGTGGTGTTCTGGGTATTCTGGGTGGTCTGGTTGGTGCAGTCTTTCATGTTGCGTGCCATAGTGGTTTGCTCCTTTCGTTTTTGACGGGGGCCGCGTTCCGGTCCCTTGCCATAAGTCTGCCCTGCTGCATGCCGTTTATGCAGCCGGGCCTTTCCTTTTTCAGGAGGTGAAACACGGTTGTTTTCTTTTCCCGCCGCCTTTGAGGCCCGCGAACGGGCGCTGCTGGGCAGCCGGTTTACGGAACTGCTGACCTATGCGACCCCCACCCCGGCCCGGGGCATCACGGTCAACGGACTGCGCTGCGCCCCCGACGTGGTGGCGGCCGGTGCCGGACTGCCCCTAGCGCCCTCCGCTTTCTGCACGGCGGCCTTTACCCTGACCGACCCTGACCTGCGCCCCGGCCGCCATCCCTGGCACCATGCGGGGGTCTTGTATGTGCAGGAACCCAGCGCCGCCGCTCCGGCCGCCCTGCTGGAAGTGCACCCCGGCCATAAGGTACTGGATATGTGTGCCGCCCCAGGGGGCAAAAGCAGCCAGCTGGCCGCCGCCCTGCAGGGCCAGGGGCTGCTGGTGGCCAACGAGTACGATTCCGCCCGGGCGGAGATTCTGCGCCAGAATCTGGAGCGGATGGGGGTGTCCAACGCGGTGGTCCTCAACGAGGATACCTCCCGTCTGGCCGCCGCCTTTCCGGCCTTCTTCGACCGGGTTCTGGTGGATGCGCCCTGTTCCGGGGAAGGCATGTTCCGCAAGGAAGCCGCTGCAGCCGGACAGAACAGTCAGGCCCTCATCGAGCACTGCGCCGCCCTGGGCGGGGAAATCCTGGACAACGCGGCCGCCCTGCTGGCGCCGGGTGGAATTCTGGTGTTCTCCACCTGCACCTTTGCCCCGGAGGAGGACGAAGGCCAGGTGGCCCACTTCCTGCAGCGCCACCCTGAATTTACCCTGTGTGATCTCAGCGGCTGCGGTTTCGGCCGCCCCGGGGAACCCAACCGGGCGGGGTACGATTTCGGCGCCGAAAAGTGCCGCCGGATCTGGCCAGCCGACGGGGGCGAAGGGCACTTCATGGCCAAGCTGCAGAAGTCGGCGGATGCCGAACCGGCCCCGTCCACAGAACCTGCCCGCAAAAAGGGCAGGGGAGACCGCAGGGGAGGTCCCGCCAAAGTTCCGGCGGAGTGGGCTGACTTTGCCCGTGCCCTTTTCCCGGAACTGGCCGACCGGCCGGTGCAGACGGTGGGGGACTGGCTTGTTCTCCCGCCGGGAACATCCCTGCCGCCCCACAAACTGCGCACCCTGCGCGCGGGGGTCCCGGCCGGCAAGGTGCTGAAAAAGCGGTTTGAGCCCTCCCACGCCCTGTTCATGGCCTGGGGAACATCCTGCCGCAACCGGGAAGAGCTGACCCTGGACGACCCGCGCACCGCCGCATGGCTGCGGGGAGAGGAGATCGAGGCCCGGACCGCTGCCAACGGCTGGTGCGCCGTGCTGGTGGACGGCTTCCCCCTGGGCGGGGGCAAGGTCAGCGGCGGCCGCATCAAGAATCACTACCCCAAAGGGCTGCGAAACCTGGGCTGAACAGCCGGAACTTGAAAAATTCGCCAAAACGTGGTATAATTTACTGTCCATGTACAACAGGCCCTGCGCCGGTTTAACCGCCGACGTCCGGCCCACACTATATATTAGGGGGATCATCCATGTCCGGACATAGCAAATGGAACAACATCAAACGCAAGAAGGAAAAGACCGACGGCGCCCGCGCCAAGGTGTTCACCAAGATCGGCCGCGAAATCAGCGTTGCCGTTAAGGAAGGCGGCGCCGATCCGGCTTCCAACGGCAAGCTGGCCGCCCTGATCTCCAAGGCCAAGGCCAACAACGTGCCCAACGACAACATCCAGCGCATCATCAAGCGCGCCGAGGGCGGCGACAAGACCGAGTATGAAGCCATGACCTATGAGGGCTACGGCCCCGGCGGCATCGCCGTTATGGTGGATACCCTCACCGACAACCGCAACCGCACCGCGGCCAACATGCGCCATTACTTCGACAAGTTCGGCGGCAACCTGGGCCAGATGGGCTGCGTTGGCTTCCTGTTCAGCCAGAAGGGCGTCATCGTCGTGGACCTGGAAGACAAAGACCCCGACACTCTGATGATGGATGCTCTGGACGCCGGTGCCGATGACTTTGATGCCGGCGAAGATGCCGCCGAAGTCACCACCACCCCCGAAGCCTTCACCGCCGTCTGCGACGCTCTGAAAGCCAAGGGTTACGAATTCATCTCCGCCGATGTGGCGCAGGTGCCTTCCACCTCCACCGCCCTGTCCGATGCCGACCAGCTGACCAACATGGGCAAGCTGCTGGACGCTCTGGAAGAGGACGACGACGTGCAGAACGTCTGGCACAACCTGGAGAACGAGGACGACCTGCCCTGACCTTGCAAGGGGGACGTTATGACCAAGATTCTTTGCCCTTTCTGCCTGGAACCGCTGGAAGACGGATTTCACGGGGACTGTCCCCACTGCGGGCGCAGCCTGGAAAACCATAATCCGGAAGGTGCGCTGCCTCTGGGCACGCAGCTGGGCGAACGGTACACGGTAGGGGAGTACCTCAGCGCCGATGGCGACGGTCTGGCCTACCGCGGTGTGGAAAATGAGACCCGCCGTTTTGTGCTGATCAAAGAATACTTTCCCGTCACCCTCTGCAACGGGCGCAGCCCGGAAGGGGCCCTGATGCCCAAGGAAGGGCGCGAGGTCCTGTTCAAGACCAGCCGGATGGATTTTCAGGATCTGTATGTGGACCTGAAAAACCTGACCCCGGCCACCGGCCTGTCCCAGATCCTGGACGTGCTGGAAGAAAACAACACCGTTTACGCGGTGGAAGAAAATGAGAAAGGGATGACCCTGACCCATTATCTTTCCCTGCGCTCCCGGAACCTGACTCCCTCCGAGGCCCGCACCCTTCTGCAGCCGGTGATGGAAGGGGTCATCCAGCTGCACAAGGCGGGGCTCATCCATCGGGGCATCTGCCCGGACAACATCCTGCTGCCCATTGATGGTTCCGCCCGCCTCACCGGCTACGGTACCCTGGCCCTGCGCACCGGCGGCAGTGAGCTGAAAAGTCAGCTTTACGCCGGGTATGCGGCGCCGGAGCAGTACAGCGCGGCGGAGTTTTCCGGCCGTTACACCGATGTGTATGCCCTGGCGGCGGTGACCTACCGCCTGGTCACGGGGCAGACGCCGGTGGCGGCCCCCCAGCGCAAGGTGCGGGACAGCCTGGAAAGCGCCCACAGCCTGGAAAACGGTGTGCCCACCTACTTTGCCCAGGTGCTGGCTTGTGCCATGCGCCTGGATCCCGCCAAGCGGATGCAGACGGTGCCCGAACTCATGAGTGCCCTCACCGACCCCAGCGTGGCCAATGCCATGTTTGAGCGGGGAGACAACCAGATCTCCACCAAGAAGATTCTGGGGGCCTCCATGGTGGTCATCTTTGTGCTGGCGGGGCTGCTTTTGTGGAGCTTGCTGGCCCCCAGGGGCTCGGAAGAGCAGACAGCCAAACCCACCCCCACACCGGCCTCTGCCGCAGGAGCGGGGGAGGCAAGCAGCAGTGACAGCAGCGACAACAGTGATCTGCTGATCGTGCCCGACCTGGTGGGCAAGAACTATGCCACCGAGATCAAGAACAGTGATCTGTATCAGAAATACCGCATTGTGATGACGGAGGACTACTCCTCCGAGGTGGAGGAAGGCTGTGTCATCAGCCAGGATCCTCTGGCCGGAACCCTGCAGACCGAGGAAACACCCATCATCCAGATCGTGGTCAGCAAGGGCCCCAACCTGGTGGAGATGCCCAACATTGTGGGCTTCACCCAGGACAACGCCATCAAACTGCTGGACGCCAAGGGAATCCAGTACCGCATGGAGATCATGGCCAATGACGGCCAGTACGCCGCCGGCTGTGTGGCCAAATGTGAGCTGGACGGCCAGAACCTGGAGCCGGGCCGCAAGCTGGATACCGGAAACGCCATCGTCACGGTGTATATCGCCGGGGAACGGGATGACAGTCCCACCGTGTCGGTGCAGCCGGCAGGGGACCCGGATGCGGCTTCCGCCGCACCGTCGCCCACACCCGCTGCCTGACAGACCATCGGATATAACAAAAACCCGCCGCGAAGCAGCTGCTTCGCGGCGGGTTTTTCACTTAATTGTGCGCTTCGGTGGAAAACCGGAGCAACCGTTGTCAATTAGTCGCTGACGTAGGGCATCAGAGCCATATGACGGGCGCGCTTGATAGCAACGGTCAGTTCGCGCTGATGGAAAGCGCAGGTGCCGGTGACACGGCGGGGAATGATCTTGGCGCGCTCAGTGACGTACTTGCGCAGGCGCGGCAGATCCTTGTAATCGATGTGATCGATGCGATCGACGCAGAAGCTGCACACCTTGCGGCGGCCGCGATGCATCGGGCGGGAAGAACGATCCATAGCCATGGTCTTAACCTCCTTATAGAATGATACGATTCAATGATCAGAAGGGCAGATCTCCCTCATCCTCGATCAGCGAAAAATCATCGTTGCTGCCGGCCGAATAGGCAGGTGCAGCGGGCTGAGCGGCGGGACGGGAATACTCTGCCGGGGCGGGCGCGGACATTGCAGGCGCGCCCATGCCGGGGCCGGGGTTCTGGGATTTCGGGCCGGTGAAATTCACATTGTTGGCCACGATCTCAACAGCCTGCCGGTTGTTGCCGTTCTTGTCCTGATAGCTGCGGGTCTGCAGACGGCCGTCCACGGCGATCAGGGAACCCTTCTGGAAGTAACGGCAGACAAATTCCGCCGTACGGTCCCAGGCGACCACATCCAGGAAATCCGCCTGACTCTGGCCATTGGGGTCACGACGACCGCGGTCACAGGCAATGCGGAACGAGGCCACATTCTTGCCGGTGGTCGTCTGGCGCAGCTGCGGGTCAGCCACAAGGCGGCCCATGATTGCAACAACATTCAGCATGGTGTTAACTCCTTAAAACCTCTCAGGCTTCCTCCGCAATGATGATGGTGCGGAGCACGCCTTCCTTGATCTTGTAGACACGGTCCAGCTCGGCGGGGAAGGACGGGTCGCTGGTGAACTTGATCACCGTGTACACGCCTTCAGTCTCGTCTTCGATGGGATACGCCAGACGGCGCTTGCCCCATTCGTCGACAGAATCGATCGTACCATTCGCCTCGATCAGGGACTTGAACTTGCCCACCAGGGCAGCGCTCGCTTCCTCATCCAGGTTGGAACTGGTAACCAGCATGGTTTCGTACTTAGCCATTATTCTGTACACCTCCTTTTGGACATAGGGCCCCTGCCTTGCGCAGGGGCAAGGATATGTGCCTCTCGGCACAGCAACTTATTTTACCAAATCCGTGCCGAAAAGTCAAGAGGATTTTCACCGTTTATTCGACGGTTTTGAACCCCACGCTCTTCGCAAAGCGCAGGAAAGCGGCCTTGCCTTCCTCATCCTGTTTGAACACACCGGCATTTTCCAGCACATGGCTGAACACCACGCCGATCTCGTTGCGCACAGCGGTGTTGGCGGCCACCGGGGTCATGCTGGTGCCATACTTGGCAATCAGGCTGTCGATCCAGTCGGCATGCACGGCCAGGGGGCTGCCTTCTTCCCGGCTGGTATTGGGGGCGGCCCCGCACAGGATATCGGCAATCATGGCGCTCTGGTCCTTCAGGCGGGCCGGCAGGATGGCCAGACCCATGACCTCGATCAGGCCGATATTTTCCTTTTTGATATTGTGATATTCCTTGTGGGGATGGAAGATGCCGTCGGGATACTCCTCGGTGGTACGGTTGTTGCGCAGGGCCAGATCCAGGATGTAGCCGTCCTGGTCGTCATAGTGCAGGATGGGGGTGACGGTGTTGTGGGGGGTGTCGCCGCTGTGGGACAGGATATCCACGCTGGCATCGCTGTATTCCCTCCAGGCGGTCAGGATGTTGTTGGCAGCGGTCTGCACTTCCTGGGAGCTGCGGCCGATGAGGCGGACGGTGGAAACCGGCCAGTTCAGGATGCCGGCGCGCACGCCGGTATAGCGGGGATCCTGCAGCGGGGTGGCGATGCCGGCCTTCTGCATGGGGAAGACATACCGTCCGCCCTGGAAGTGGGAGTGGCTCAGGATGCTGCCGCCCACGATGGGAAGGTCGGCGTTGGAGCCGCAGGTGTAGTGGGGGAACTGGCTCACAAAGTCAAAGATCTGGGCCAGGGTACGGCGGTCCATTTCCATGGGCTTGTGCTCATCATGCAGGATGATGCAGTGCTCGTGGAAGTAAGCGTAGGGGCTGTACTGCAGGTAGAATTCCTCTCCGGCCAGATGCACCGGCACGATGCGGTGGGTCTGCCGTGCGGGGAAGTTGATGCGGCCGGCATAGCCGATGTTCTCCTTGCACAGCATGCACTTGGGGTAACTGGCAGCGGGCTGCAGCCGCTCCATGGCAATGACCTTGGGGTCTTTTTCCGGCTTGGTCAGGTTGATGGTGATCTCCAGCTCGCCATACGGCGTCTTGGTGTTCCACTGGATGTTCTTGGCGATCTGGGCGGTGCGGATGTAGTTGGACACCACACACAGATCATAGAACCAATCGGTGGCGGCTTCGGGGCCCCGCTTGGCATACAGCTTGCGGAACTTGCGCAGGATCTCGCTTTCCCGGGGCATCATGGCGCCCATCAGGCGGGTCTCGAAGTTGATGCGGTATTGGGGCACGTCGTTGTCAAACAGCTGTTTGGCGGCGGCCAGGTCCAGCATATGCTCCAGGATCTCGGTGGGCGTGTCGAAGTTCTCCTTCGGGGGCTTTTCCTCGCAGGGCGCACTCAGCCCCAGCAGGTCCAGCAGGGTGTTGCAGGCCACCAGCATGTCCAGGTCCTTGATCATCTTGTGCTTGCGCCCGAAACGCAGCAGGCGCTCCACATCCAGGGCCAGGGCGGAATCCAGCTCGGCGGCAGTCATTTCGGAAACGGGCTTTTCGGCGATGATGGGTTCATTGTTCGGATTGCTCATACAGACATCCCTCCTGTTTTTACGATACCGCATTTTGCCCTCTCTTTCCATGCCCAGTAATGTCATTGTTTTGTGATTTTCGTTCCTGCGTACCAAAATGCCCCGGCGCAGAAAAAGGCCGGGGCAAAAACAGATGATTTTATTTGTGCAGGTCGCTGAACAGGTCCTTGCGGTAGACACCGGCCTCGATCAGTTTGGCAAAGGACTCCACCACCACCGGCTTGTCCTCCTGATAGGTCACGCCGAACCAACGGTCCTGCGTGGGCAGCACCTTGACGCTGACCTTGCCCTGCTTGAGCAGGCTGTCAATAAAGATGGGCAGCAGGTACTCGGCCTTCATCTCGTTGCCGGCAATGCCGCCGAAGAACTCCACAAACCCCTGGTCCAGCATGGTGACGAACTCGGGGGTCAGGCCCCACATGTTCATGGACACCAGACTGTCCGCATCCACGGCCTTGCCGCCGGCCTGTGCGCCGTCAGCGGTCTTTTCAATGCCGGAAGTCTCATCCACGCCGGTCAGGTAGCCTTCGGCGTTCATGCGGCAGATGCCCCGGGTCACGGCGCCGTTGTCGCTCAGGGTGTTCTTCAGCACAAAACCGGCCATGCACAGGTCACCGGGCTTTTCGGGGGTGTAATTTTCCAGGAAGTCGTGCAGCAGCACAAAAGCCTGCTTGCCGTAGTAGTCATCCGCATTGATGACCGCAAAGGGACCATCCAGCTGGTCTTTGCAGGCCAGCACCGCCTGACCGGTGCCCCAGGGCTTGGTGCGTCCTTCCGGCAGGGTCACCCCTTCGGGCAGGGCGTCCAGTTCCTGGAAGGCATACCCCAGCTCCACGCCCAGACCGGCGCAGATGCCCTGGATGCGGTCGCCGATGGCTTCCCGGAAGGCTTCCTCGATGTCGCGGCGGATGATGAAGATGATCTTGTCAAAACCGGCTTCGATGGCATCATGAATGGAATAATCCATGATGATCTCGCCGTTGGGACCCACGGCCGCCAGCTGCTTGATGCCGCCGCCGTAACGGGAGCCGATGCCGGCCGCCATAATGACCAGGGTGGTTTTCATAACAAATTCCTCCATTGTATTTCGGTGCCGCAGCTCGGTACAGGGCCGGCGGCTGTATTACATGCTGAACATGGACATGACCGCGGTGGGGGTGACACCCAGGAACACCAGCAGCCAGGTCAGCGCCAGACACACGATCAGGTACAGGGCCATGGCGGGAATGCTCACGCCGCCGCGCAGCGCCAGCATATCCTGGCGGTCCTGCCCTTCGGGCACACGCTCATAAATGCTGTGGATGCGCTGCATGCAGGTCTTCTTGTACCAGTATCCGGCCCAGGCCCCCCGCACGATCATGACGATCCAGCTCAGGACGGCACATACATTCATGGCGGGGATGATCCAGTCGGAACTCATGCCGCTGACGATGGGGGCATCCGAGATGACCAGCAACGCCATATAGCTGGGAATGGTCACGGCGATGTCCAGCAGGGCGAACAGCACGCCTTCCTTCCACATCTTGCGGTAGAAGAAATAGATGGGACCCAGGAAAAAGGCCGCAAAGGAGAGGCCGAACTTGTGACCGCTCTGTTCCTGGCGGGCAAACTGGATCAGATAATACAGACTGGACGGCCCCACAAAGGTGGCCCAATCCCGGGCCTTGATGCCCTCGACAGGATCATCGGGACCGATCTCCCGCCGGTAAATGCCTTCCGGCCCGGTGGAGTAGGTGTTGATGTGGGGCGGCGCCCCGGCTCCGGAGGAGGGGGCCTCATAGTTGGGATCATCGTAGATGGGCCGATGGGGTTCCTGACCGGAAGTCCCGGCGCTGCGGGGATTTTCCGCACTCTGGGGATGGTCCGGCAGAGGAACGCCGCAATGGCTGCAGAAATGGGTGCCGGCGGGATTGCGGGCACCGCAGTTGGGGCAGGCGGGCTGGCTGTCATCGCCGCCGCCGTCCGGCGCCCATTCAAAACCGGTGCCGTGGCGGGCTGCATTCACGCACACGCCGTCCGCCGGCCAGCAGGCGCGGTGGTAGGGCGTACCGCAGTCCGGACAGACGACAACGTCATCCGTAGGCGCAAAAGGTTTATGGCACACAGGACATGTGCTGCCTGTATAATTGCTCATGGTAGCCTCCGTGATTCATAGGCCGCCTCTGGCGGCTGTTAACAGAAATCATTATACACCATGCCGGTGGGGAAAGCAAAGAATTTTCCGTGAACAATGCGCAAAGGCCGGCCCTTTACAAGGCCGGTTTTTTCGTTTATACTTATCCTGTATAACTATCATAAACTTAGGGGTATTGATATATGATCACCATTGACGAACTGAAATCCAAACTGGGCAGTTTCCAGACCGCCGTGAACGACCTGCGGGATGCCCTGTCCATTGAAGCCAGTGAAAAGCGTCTGGCCGAGCTGGAACACCAGATGACCATGCCCGGTTTCTTTGACGATCAGGCCCGCAGCCAGAAGGTCTATTCCGAGATGGGCGAGCTGAAGAACAAGCTGGAACGCTTCCGCAAACTGTCCACCCAGTATGAGGAGGCGGGCACCCTGCTGGAAATGATCGAGGAGGAGAACGATCCTTCCCTCATTGCGGAAGGGGAGGAAGCCGTCAACGGGGTGGAAAAGGCCATCGATGAGCTGCAGCTCATGACCATGCTCAACGGCGAATACGACCACAACAACGCCATTCTCACCTTCCATGCCGGCACCGGCGGCACCGAAGCCCAGGACTGGGCGGAGATGCTCTACCGCATGTATACCCGCTGGGCCGAAGCACACGGGTACTCGGTGGAGGTACTGGACGTGCTGGACGGGGACGAGGCCGGCATCAAGAGTGCTTCCATGATGGTCAAGGGCGCCAACGCCTACGGCATGCTCAAGAGCGAGAACGGCGTCCATCGTCTGGTGCGCATCAGCCCCTTTGACGCCAACGCCCGCCGGCAGACCAGCTTTGCCAGCCTGGAAGTCATGCCCGAACTGGACGAAAAGATCCAGATCGAGATCAACCCCAACGATATCGAGATGCAGGTGTTCCGTTCCTCCGGCGCCGGCGGCCAGCACATCAACAAGACCTCTTCCGCCGTCCGTCTGATCCACAAGCCCACCGGCATCGTCACCTCCTGCCAGACCCAGCGCAGCCAGCTGCAGAACCGTGAGTACGCCATGGAGATGATGAAGGCCAAGCTGTATCAGATCGCCCTGCAGCAGCACAAGGACAAGATCGACGACATCAAGGGTGTGCAGAACGAGATCGCCTGGGGTCACCAGATCCGCAGCTATGTCTTCATGCCCTACACCCTGGTCAAGGACCACCGCACCAACTACGAAAGCGGCAACGTGCAGGCCGTCATGGACGGCGACCTGGACGGCTTCATCTATGCCTACCTGAAGGCGGCTTCCCGCGGCGAACTGGAAGAAGTCTGAATCTGAACCACCATGCTCCCGTATGAACGGGAGCATTTTTTGTTTTTGCCGCGTCTTAACCGTCCGGACTTTATTTGTTCACAAAGGCGGTCGTATACTACTGAACACACTTTTTGTATTCCGGTAAAGGAGGTCGTTTCCCTTGGCCAGCTGTCACCCGTCACCCTCTCCGCGCCGTCCGGCAGGGGAGAAGCCCGGACCGGCCCCGGCGGTCCTTTCCCCCAAACCGGACAGAGGCCTGACCGCATCGCAGGCGGCCGAGCGTGCCGCTGCGGGGCTGACCAATCAGGCGCCCCGGAGCAACAGCAAAACCGAAGGGCAGATCCTGCGGGAAAACATCTTTACCTTTTTCAATCTGGTGTTTGTGGTGCTGGCAATCTGCCTGTTTTCGGTGGGGTCCTACCTGAACGCAGGGTTCCTCGGGGTGGTGGTCTGCAATGCGGTCATCGGCATTGTGCAGCAGCTGCGGGCCAAGCGCACCATTGACCGGCTCACCCTTCTTTCTGCCCACAAGGTCCGCTGCGTGCGGGATGGAGAGATATGCCTGCTGCCCTCGGAGCAACTGGTGCGGGATGATATCGTGGAGTTCGTGGCCGGGGAACAGATCTGTGCCGACGCCGTGGTGCGCACCGGTACCGCCCAGGCCAACGAAGCTCTCATCACCGGGGAGGCGGATGCAGTGGACAAGGGCCCCGGGGATGTGCTGCGGTCGGGGTCCTTTCTGCTTTCGGGCCGGTGTCGGGCCCAGCTCACCCATGTGGGGCCGGATAGTTATGCCAACCGTCTGGCAGCGGAAGCCCGTCGGGATCACGCGGTGCCCAAGGGGGAGATGATGCGCTCCCTGGACAAGCTCATCCGGTTCATCGGCATTGCCCTGGTGCCGCTGGGCATCCTGATGTTCCTCAACCAGTTTGCGGCGCTGGACATGACCCTGCGGGATGCGGTGGAGGGGACGGTTGCCTCTTTGGTGGGCATGATCCCCGAAGGACTGTATCTGCTGACCAGTGTGGCCCTGGCGGTGAGCATGATCCGGCTGGCCCGACGCCAGGTGCTGGCGCAGGACATGAATTGTATCGAGACCCTGGCCCGGGTGGATGTGCTCTGCGTGGACAAGACCGGGACCATCACCGAGACGGAGATGGAAGCCGGGGAACCCCAGCTTCTGGAAGAAAGCTGGACCCTGGACCGGGTGGAGACGGTGCTGCGCAGCCTGTATGCCGACACCGAACCGGACAACGATACCGCCCGGGCCCTCAGCCGCCGGTTTGCCGGGGGCGGGGGAGAACGCTGGCCCCGCACCGCCGCGGTGCCTTTCAGCTCGGCTTGGAAATGGAGTGCCGCTGTTTTCCGGGACCACGGAGCCTTTGTGGTGGGGGCGCCTGAGGTGGTGGCCGGCGCCCGGGCCGCGGAGTTGCGGCAGGAGATCCTGCCTTATCTGGAACGGGGCAGCCGGATCCTGCTGCTGGCCGCTTATGATGGCCGCCCCGACCCAAAGACCGGCCTGGACCCGAAAAAACTGCAGTTTCTGGCTCTGCTGCCGGTGTCCAACCGGGTACGGGCGGAAGCGCCCCGGACCTTCCGCTATTTTGCGGAGCAGGGGGTGTCTGTCAAGGTCATCTCGGGGGACAACCCTCTCACGGTCAGCCGGGTGGCCCGACAGGCGGGCATTGCCGGGGCCGATAACTTTGTGGACGCCACCACCCTGCACACCCCGGCGGAACTGGCGGAAGCCGCCGAGCGCTGTACCGTCTTCGGCCGGGTGACCCCTGACCAGAAACGGCAGCTGGTACGGGCCCTGCAGGCGGCAGGACACACCGTGGCCATGACCGGTGACGGCGTCAATGATGTGCTGGCTCTGAAGGATGCGGACTGCGGCATTGCCATGGCCTCCGGCGCCCAGGCAGCCAGCCAGGTGGCGCAGCTGGTGCTGCTGGAATCGGATTTTTCCGGCCTGCCCGCCGTGGTGGCGGAAGGCCGTCGTGTGATCAACAATATCCAGCGCTCCGCGGCGCTGTATCTGGTCAAGAATCTGTTTTCCTTCACTTTTACCCTGGCGGCGCTATGTATCACCCTGCCTTATCCCCTGCAGCCGGTCCAGCTGACCCTCATCGCGGCGGTGACCATCGGCATCCCGTCTTTCGTGCTGGCGCTGGAGCCCAACCATGAACTGGTGCAGGGGCGGTTCCTGCCCAATGTGCTGCGGGCGGCGCTGCCGGGGGGGCTCACGGATCTGATCCTGATTCTGGCATTGGAGGCGGTGGCGGCAGCGGTGGATATGCCTTATGCCATGCTTTCCACCCTGACCACCCTGGTCATGCTGGGCGTGGGATTGGGGGTACTGTGGCGGGTCTGCCGCCCCTTCACGCCCACCCACGCTGCCCTGTGGGCCGGCATGCTGCTGCTGGCCGCTGCCGGGGTGGCGGTGTTCGGGCCGGCCCTGGAACTGGTCCTGCCCGGTCGGCAGGAGTGGCTGCTCCTGCTCCTCTTCTGGGCGGTCACACCTTACCTGCTGCGGCTGCTGACCCGGGCGGTCACCGGTACGTATACCTGGTGGCAGAAACACCGCAGCTGAATCTGGTGCAAAAAATCCCCCGCCGTCCGGATGAAATGACCCCCAAAAGTTAGACAATATTTTCAAATAAAAACTGTTCAAGCAACCGAAAGGGCTTGTTGTCTGTGAATTGCAGGCGGCAGGCCCTTTAGCTTTGTCTTAATACGTCGGTTATTGTAGTAATCCAGATAGTCAATGAGTTCTTGTTTGAAGTGCCGCATGGACTGGAACTTTTGTAGATAGAGCAATTCGCTCTTGAGCAGACCGAAGAAGTTTTCCGCCACTGCATTGTCCAAACAGTTTCCCTTGCGGCTCATGCTTTGCCGGATGCCCTTTGCTTTAAGCATCCTCCGGTACTGCTTGTGCTGGTATTGCCAGCCCTGGTCGGAGTGAAGAATCAGTCTGGTTCCATCCGGTATGGTTTCAAAGGCTTTGGCAAGCATCTTCGTTACCATGCTTAAAACCGGACGGTCAGAGATAGCGTAGCTTACCAAATACCCATTGTGCAGGTCCAAGATTGGAGAAAGATAGAGCTTCTGGCCGAACAGGCTGAACTCTGTCACGTCAGTAACCCACTTCTGGTTTGGCATTTCCGCATGGAAGTCTCTGTTCAGCAGATTAGGGGCGATCTTGCCCACTTCTCCTTTGTAAGAGCGATACTTCTTGGGTCTGACACGGCAAACCAATCCCAGATCTTTCATGAGTCGCTGCACCGTCTTGTGGTTCAAATGTATACCGTTCTTGTGTAGTGCTGCGGTAATGCGCCGGTATCCATACCGCCCTTTGTTTTCGTGGTAAATGGAGGAAATCTCCGCTTTTGCTTCTTCGTATTTATCTTCCTTTTGCATCCGCTTCAGATGGTAGTAGAAAGTGGCACGAGGCAGTTGAGCGATTTCGAGCAGCTGGGACAAAGGATATTTCGGCCTTAGTGTTTGGACTACCTGCATTTTCTGTGCCGGCGTCGCTCTTCCTCCAAAACCAAGGCTTGCAAATTTTTTAGGTATTCGTTCTCCGCGCGCAGTCGCTGGTTCTCGGCAATAAGGTCTTCTTCAACTGTTTTAGACAGCTTCGCAAGCCGGCTTCTTCTTTTGCGCCCTCGACGTTCTATCGCCAATCCTTCCGGCCCTTCTTCAAGATAGATTCGTTCCCAGCGTTCAATAATGCCATGATCATTGATTTTAAACCTTCGCATTACTTCCCGAACACTTAAATGTTCTTCTCGCATTGTCTCCACTACCAGTTGCTTAAATTCCGGTGTGTAGCGTTTGTTTGGTATTCCTTTCGGCATAATAAAGCACCCCACTTGTTATCCAGTATACCATACTGTCTAACAAATGGGGTGCAGTTCAGGAAAGGTCGGCAGGGGATTTTTGTATGTGTTGATTTATTTGGTTCGGTTCAGCCGCTGGTCCACGCCGAAGAACTTGAACATCCGGCAGTTGCCCAGCATCCGGCTGGATACCTTCTCGGTGTAGCGGGCTTCAAAGATGCCCTGGTCGGTAATGTTGGTGGTGTACACGGTGGGACGGTGACAGAGCATCCGGGTGTTGACCAGCTCGTACAGCACGCTGATGGTCAGGGCGGTGATGTGCTCG
This sequence comes from Subdoligranulum sp. DSM 23681, assembly GCF_057005535.1. Lineage (NCBI taxonomy): Bacteria > Bacillati > Bacillota > Clostridia > Eubacteriales > Oscillospiraceae > Subdoligranulum > Subdoligranulum sp. DSM 23681. The sequence continues at coordinate 2,595,428 of NZ_CM168050.1, forward strand.
GTGCCCAGATCGTCCAGAATCAGCAGGTCAGCCTCCTTGCAGGCTTCCAGCCAGCTGTCCTCGCTGTCCCGGTCAAAGTGTTCCCGGCTCAGCTGAGCCGCCAGGGCGGCGCTGCTGGTGTACAGGACATCGAATCCCCGCTCCAGAACGGCATCGGCCACGGCCAATGCCAGATGGGTCTTGCCCAGTCCGGCTCCGCCCATGAACAGCAGATTCTGGCTGTGCGGTCCGAAATTCTCCGCCCAGCGCCGGCAATACTGCAGGACCTTGGCCATGTACTCCCGGGGCGGGCCGCCCAGTTCCGGTTCCACCTCCGCCGGATAGCGGTTTACATCAAAAGTATCAAAGTCACACAGGGCCAGGGGACTGGCGGCGTTGATCTCCTCCCGGCGCAGGGTGCGGGCCACCTGGGCCACGCACCGGCAGGGAGCTCCTTTGTACAGGCCGGTGTCATGACACAGCGGGCAGGAAAATTGGGGCTCCAGGTCGGCGGAGGTCCGCCCCGACTTGCGCAGGACGTTCTCCAGTGCCTGTCCCGCGTCCGCCAGCTTTTTGGCGGCGGATGCGGTATCGGCGCCCCGGGCAGCGGCCATGGCCAGGGCCAGTCCCGCCTGGACACGGGCCTCTTCGGCGGCGGCCAGTTCGGGGCTGGCGGCAAAAGCCGCGCTCCGCATACGTTCGGCGCGGGTCACGGCCTGCTGGCGCCGTCCGGCAATGTGGCGCTGTGCTTCTCGAAACAGTTCGTCCTTGGTGCGCATGGCTTAGTCCTCCGTTTCATCCTCAAACACGGCATTCCAGTTGGCATGGAACAAATCCTTTTTGCCCGGGGCGGGGGCAGCGGGCTTCTGGGTGGTGGCTAGAATGTTGGCACCGGAAAGCTGTCCCTTGCCCCGCACCGCCTGCAGGGTGGTCAGTCCCTGGGACCGCCAGGACCGCAGGATGCCGTCCACATACCGCACGGTCCGGTGTGCCTCGGCGTGCAGGATGGCCTCGGCGATCATCTCTGCGCCAAAGCCCCATTCCTCATACCAGCGGGTGATGGCGGTGCGCTCCCAGCGGGTCAGGCGGGAGGCTTCGGTGCCGAACTGCAGGGCAACTTCGCTCCAGCGGGCGGCGCGTACCGCCTCCTGCTTCAGGAACCGTTCGGCGTCGGCGCCGGTCTCCACCCCCGCCTCCCGCCAGCGGGCCAGTTCCCGGCTCACCGCGGCCACGGTGCACCGGCCCTGCCGTGCCACTTCGGCACAGCAGGTCAGGATCACGTCGGGCAGCCAGCCGTCCTGCAGGTACAGTCCCACCAGACGCTGCATCTCGCTGCGGCTCAGTGCCCGTCCCAGAGCAGCCTGGGCTTCCTGACACAGTACCGCCACATAAGGGTCGTTCAGGGTGGTCAGATCAATGTGGGGCGGTTTGGGGGCTTCCGGCTGGGGCAGGGCGCTGCGGTCACTTTCCAGCAGGCCGGCACCGGCCCAGTACTGCAGGGCCCGTTTGGCGGATTCAATGCTTTTCAGGCCCAGGTCGTGGGCGATGGTGCGCGGGTCCGGTGCGCCGCCGCCGACGAGGTACAGGGCCACCCGCACCGCATCACCGTCTGCCCGGGGCAGATGCTGCCACACCAGGCGAGGCACGGCCACCGTGTCCCCGTTATGTGCCGCCAGCCGATATCCCATGCTTTTTTCCTCCGTCCTTGTTTTTTTGCATCTTACCATTATAGCATCACCCCTGCAGGGTGTAAAGCAAGGCCGGAGGGGACTTGGCAAAACCGACAAAAACAAATGTGAAATCTTGGCGGGTATTTCCGGCGCCCACCGCTTGCGCATGCAGCCAAAAGAATCTACAATAAAAGTAATAACTCCCGCGCGTTGCGGCACATGAGCGCATACCAAAAAGTGGAAAAAGGAGTGATTCCCATGGCCATCAGTCTGGTCAAGCTGCCCACCAAAAAGAAGGACCTTCTGCTGCGCGTGGCAAAGGGCCATTTTGCCACCAGCCACAGCCACATCAACTATTATATCGACGTCACCATGCAGAAGACCCGTCTGTCTGAGGCCCGTGCGGTGGCCCAGGAACTGGTGCGCCACTACACCGCCACCACCATCGTGGACACGGTACTGTGTCTGGATGGTACCGAGGTCATCGGCGCCTGTCTGGCATCCGAACTGACCCGGGGCGGCTATGTGAACATGAATGCGCACCAGACCATCTATGTGGTCAGCCCCGAACATACCAGCGGCAGCCAGCTGCTTTTCCGGGAAAACACTTCCCCCATGATCACCGGCAAACATGTGCTGATCCTGGCGGCTTCGGTCACCACCGGTTACACCGCCCAGGCAGCTGTGGAAGCGGTGGATTATTACGGCGGCATGGTGGCAGGCATCACCTCCATCTTCGCCACGGTCACCGAGTGCTCCGGGTATCCCGTCACCAGCATTTTTGATCCTTCCACCCTGGGTGATTACGAGAGCTACGACTCCCGCAACTGCCCCTGGTGCAAGCAGGGCATCAAGATCGACGCCCTGGTCAACAGCTACGGCTATTCCAGCCTGTAAAAAGCCCATGAGCGGGGCATTTTTGCCCTGATGTCCTTTTCTCTTTTCGCAAAACCCCTGCCGTTGCACCGGCAGGGGTTTTGTGGTATGCTAAGGACAGTGTGCCCGCCTGTTCCGGCAATGGATACGGCGGGCCGGCAAACAGCTGGTTCCGGCCGAACCGGAACAGAAAAGGAGGGCTGCCTGATGCCGGAACAACAGTTCCCGACCTGTGAAATCATGGGGGTGTGGGTGGCTGTCACCGATATGGACGCCACCCTGCGCCTGCTGCGGGACAATCTGGAACGCTGGCGCGGGGAGTATATCTGCGTGGCCAATGTCCACACAACCGTCACCGCCCACCGGGATGAGGAATACCGCAGGGTGCAGAACGGTTCTGCTATGGTATTGCCGGACGGTGGACCTTTGTCCAAGTACAGCCGGACGCACGGGTACCCGCAGGCAAAGCGGGTCACCGGCCCCGATCTGATGCGCCGGGTTCTGGCCGAAAGCGCCAAACACGGCTGGACCCATTACTTCTACGGTTCTACCCCGGAAACGCTGGAAAAACTCGGGGAAGTGCTGGCACAGCGATATCCCGGAGCCAAAGTGGCGGGCATGTACAGCCCGCCCTTCCGTGCCCTGACCCCCGAAGAAGATGAGGCGGATGTGGCCCGCATCAATGCGGCTGCTCCGGATTTTGTCTGGGTGGGTCTTGGTGCGCCCAAGCAGGAGCGCTGGATGGCAGCCCACCACGGTCAGGTTCATGCCTTGATGCTGGGAGTGGGAGCTGCCTTTGATTATGAGGCAGGCAACATCCAAAGGGCTCCCGGCTGGATGCAGCGGCACAATCTGGAGTGGTTCTACCGACTTATGCAGGACCCCCGGCGGTTGTTCGGACGGTATTTTTCCACCAACCTGCGCTTTCTGGCCTGGGCTGCTCGGCAGAAAAAATCATGACGACCAGGGGGAACTCCTGTGGCGAAAAAGGATAAAATTCAATATGTGCTGAACCTGCTGGCCGATGCTGTCAGCCTGCTGGTCAGTGTGGTGGCGGCCTGGCTGATCACTGACAGGGGGCTGCATGTACTTCTGGACTATACCCGTCAGGACTGGGGACAGTTCATTCTGATCCTGATTCTGGCATTTCTGGTGGTGTATGCGGGATTCAACGGTGCGGCGGGCCTTACCCGCCGTGGCTGGAAATCGGAACTGCTGCATTGCCTGCGCAATACGGTGGTAATGGGAGCGGTGCTGGCGGTCTGCCTGTTGCTGACAAAGGCGACCCTTCTGGAATCCCGGTATCTGTATGTGGGGATCCTGTCCGCCAACGCGGTCTGCCTGTATTTCTTTCACACGGCGCTGAAAACCTACCTGAACAAGTATTTTTACAAAGGCTCCCTGGCCACCCTGGTGGGCATCATCACCACCACCGACCGTGCACCCCTGCTGATCCATGACCTCAAACATGACTGGGCCAAAAAACTGCAGGGAGTGGTCCTGCTGGATGTGGAGGAGCCGTCGGGCAGTGTGGATGGCGTGCCGGTGACCGCTGCATATGGGGGCGCTCTGGAATGGATCCGTCATGAACCGTTGGACGAGGTGTACGTCAATGTCCCTTACCAGAGCGGTGACTCTCTGCGTCCGCTTCTCAACGAGATGGAAAGCATGGGGTTGTGCGTGCACCTGAACGTGACGGTGCTGGAACCGTATACCGCTGCGGCCCGCCAGGAAAGCGGATGGCTTCCCAAGCTGCAGACTACGGTGGAAACAGCGGGCGGAGTGCCTTTCGTCACCATTACAGCGGCGGAACACGATTTTGGCGCCATGATCCTCAAACGGGTCATGGACATTGCCGGAGCGCTGGTGGGTCTGGTCATTTCGGTTCCCATCATTGCGGTCACGGCCATTCCCCTCAAGCTGGAAAGTCCCGGCCCTCTCTTTTTCCGCCAAAAGCGGGTCGGCCTCAACGGACGGGTATTTTATATCTATAAACTGCGCAGCATGTACGCGGATGCGGAAAAACGCAAGCAGGAACTGATGAAGCAGAACAAGATGCAGGGCCTGATGTTCAAGATGGATGACGACCCCCGTATCACCAGGGTGGGCAAATTCATCCGCCGCACCTCCATCGATGAGCTGCCCCAGTTCTGGAATATCCTGAAAGGGGATATGAGCCTGGTGGGGACCCGTCCGCCCACGCTGGATGAATATGAGCAGTACGACTCCCATCACAAGCGCCGCCTTTCCATGAAACCGGGCCTGACAGGGCTCTGGCAGGTCAGCGGCCGCAGTGATATCCACAACTTTGAAGAGGTGGTCAAACTGGATGTGACCTATATCGATAACTGGTCTCTGGGCCTGGATATGCGTATCCTGGTCAAGACCATCGGTGTGGTGATCAAGCGCACCGGCGCGGAATAAGAACAGGGCCCTTCGCTCACAGCGGAGGGCTTTTTTGCATCTTGTGTGCCGCGCGGCGGTCCGATATAATAAAACCAGGTGACAGAAGGGGGGCAATCCTGTGATTCGCGTTGCAATTGTGGAGGACGACAAGGCGGTGCAGACCCAACTGGCGGATTATATCCGCCGGTATGAGCGGCAATTCGGCCGCATGTTCGAACTCAGCCTCTTTGATGACGGGGATGAGATCGTATCCGATTACCGTGCGGTGTACGATATCATCCTGCTGGATGTGCAGATGCGCCGCATGGACGGCATGGCCGCTGCCGAGCGCATCCGTCAGATGGACAAGGACGTTCTGCTGATCTTTATTACCAATATGGCACAGTTTGCCATCCGGGGATATGCGGTGGATGCGCTGGATTATGTGCTCAAACCGGTGCCGTATTTCGCCTTTTCCCAACAGCTGCAGAAAGCGGTGGCCCGTCTGCAGGCACGGCAGAAGACGTTTCTCACCGTACCGGTGGAGGGCGGCCTGCGCCGTGTGGATGTGGCCACCCTCTATTACCTGGAAAGCGACGGGCATAAAGTCCGGCTGTACGCAGAGGACGGGGAGCTGACCGCCCCGGGCACCCTGAAAAGTTTTGAGGAAAAGCTGGCGGGCAAACCCTTTGCCCGGTGCAACAGCGGATACCTGGTCAATCTGGCCCAGGTCATGGGTGTGCAGCAGAACCTGGTGCAGGTGGGGCCCTATGAGCTGCAGATCAGCCGTCCCAAGAAGAAGGCGTTCATGGAAGCTCTGACCGACTATATCGGGGGAGGCGTCCGATGATGGCATTGCCGGATATCCCCCGGCTGTACACGGCTCTGGCCGAATGGCTGGCCTGTATGGTGTATGTGCTGGCCCTGCGCCCACGTTTCGGGCGGGGTGCCACCATTCTTATAGATGCAGGATGGCTGCTGGGAATGGGTGTGTTTCTGCAGCTGACCGGTCATGTGGCCATCGTGTGGTGGATTCCCTGTATGGCCGCAGCCGTGGCAGCCATGTATCTTCTTCTGCTTCTGGCCTGTGAGATCCCGGCTCTGGATGCAGGTTATTGCTGTGCCCGGGCCTTTATTCTGGCGGAGTTTGCCGCCAGTCTGGAATGGCAGATCCTCAATCGCCTGTTGGAACACAGGAATTTTCCCAAGCTGATAGATTTGCTGAAAGGCTTTTGGTCGGAGTGACGGGATTCTCCCGCGGACTAACGAACAGTCCACAGGACTGTTCATTGCGCACTGCGGTGCGCCGTCCTGTTCTCATCTCCGTCCCTCGTGCGACAAAAAAAGCTCTCAGCCTGAGCTGAGAGCTTTTTGGTCGGAGTGACGGGATTCGAACCCACGGCCTCTTGGTCCCGAACCAAGCGCGCTACCAACTGCGCTACACCCCGAGAAAAAAACCGCAGCAACTTTGCTGCTGCGGTTTTGCTTTGGTTGGGGATGAGAGGATCGAACTCCCACGGGCGGAGTCAGAGTCCGCTGCACTACCATTATGCGAATCCCCAGTAGGTTTTGTCTGGGCTTGTCTGCCCTCGACGTTTATTTATTATAGCGACTCGAATCCGGTTTGTCAACAGTTTTTTGCAAAAAGTTGCCATGAATTTTGCCGCAGGGGACTTGTCCCGACCTTTGCAGGCGACATAAACACAAAAATGGATGTATCACCAAATTTTTTTGGTGTTGCTGCGCATCGGGGCATTGACAAACGGCCCTTTGGTGGCGTACTCTTAACCTAAAGAACACAGCTGGCGGCGGTAGGCCCGCAAGGGGAGCGCTGCCAAAAAACGGGAGGGTTACACAATGAAAATGCGTGTCGGTATCCTGACATCCGGCGGCGACTGCCCCGGCCTGAACGCCACCATCCGCGGCGTGGCCAAGGCGCTGTATCAGCGCATGGGCGACAATGTGGAGATCATCGGTATCATGAACGGCTACGACGGCCTGATCAACGGCAACTATCGTGTCATGGACCCGTCGGAGTTTTCCGGCATCCTGACGGTGGGCGGTACCATCCTGGGCACCAAGCGCACCCCTTTCAAGATGATGCGCGTGGTGGGCGAGGACAATGTGGACAAGGTCGCCGCCATGAAAAAGACCTACAAGGCGGCCAAGCTGGACTGCCTGCTCTGCCTGGGCGGCAACGGCACCCACAAGACAGCCAACCTCCTGAGCCAGGAGGGGCTGAACATCATCGGTCTGCCCAAGACCATCGACAATGATATCTACGGCACCGATGTGACCTTCGGTTTCCACACCGCCGTGGACATCGCCACCGAAGTCATCGACCGCATCCACACCACCGCCGGCAGCCACAGCCGGGTGATGTGTATCGAGATCATGGGCAACAAGGCCGGCTGGCTGACCCTGTACTCCGGTATTGCGGGCGGCGCCGACATCATCCTGATCCCCGAGCATCCTTATGATATCAAGAAGGTGGCCAATGCCGTGGAGCGCCGCGCCAAGGCCGGCAAGAACTTCTCCATCCTGGCTGTGGCCGAAGGTGCCGTCTCGGTGGACGAAGCCAAGATGAAGCGCAAGGAATGGACTGCCAAGCGCGCTGCCGAAGGCTACACCACCGCCACCAACCGCATTGCCCGCCAGATCGAGCAGATGACCGGTGCCGAGACCCGGATCTGTGTGCCCGGTCACATGCAGCGCGGCGGTTCTCCCTCTGCGTATGACCGTGTGCTGGCCACCCAATTCGGCGCCTACGCTGCCGGTCTGGTGGCGGACGAGCACTACGGCGTGACCGTGGCCATGGTCAACCGCAATGTCACCGCCAACCCGCTTATCGAGATCGCCGGCAAGACCCGCGGCGTGCCGGATGACTGCGCCATGCTCAACGTGGCCCGTTCCATGGGCATCAGCCTGGGCTGATCCCACAAACCCCGCAGCTTCGGCGGCGGACAGTTTTGCATCCTTCGGGGTGCGGCTGTCCGCCGCTTTTTTTGTTCTTTTTTCCGGAATCTCTTGACGAAACACCAAAAAGGTGATATGGTTAATTACACAAGTAATGAACCAATAAACCGGGCTGCGCAGCCGGTACTGGTTCCTGCCTGTTCCAAACAAGAAAGGGGGCGTGATTTTGAAGGGAACGCTCAATGACCAGAGCCTAATCTACCGGCAGATCGCCCAACTGCTGGAGGACGGCATCCTTCGGGGAGAATACCCCGCCGACACCCAGGTGCCCAGCACCAACGAACTGGCCCGGGCCTTCAACATCAATCCCGCCACCGCTGCCAAAGGAATCAACCGCCTGGTGGATGAAGGGCTGTTGTACAAGCGGCGGGGCATCGGGATGTTTGTGGCTCCCGGCGCGGCGGAAGCCCTGCGGCAGAAACGGCGGGAAAATTTCGCCAAGACGCAGGTCAAAGCCTTTGTGCGGGAAGCCAAGCGCCTGGGTCTGACCCAACAAGAACTATACAGCCTGGTCAAAGCCCAGGCACAGGAGGAACAACTGCCATGACCACCATTACAAAAGCACCCGCTCCGCAGCCCTTGCAGGCGGATAAACTCTGCAAGAACTATGGCAAACAGCCCGTTTTGCAGGACCTGGACCTGACGTTTGAACCCGGGCGCATTTACGGGCTCATCGGGCGCAACGGCGCCGGCAAGACCACTCTTTTGGGGATTCTGTCCGGTCAGAACTATGCCACCGGCGGGCGGGCCCTGTACGGCGGCCAGCCGGTGTGGGAGAACAGTGCCGTGCTGGGTAACCTGCATTTCGCCCGGGAGATGTCTGCCGCCAGTGAACTGGCAGGCCTTTCGGTGAAGAATTTTCTGCGGGCTGGCCGCCTGTTCTGCCCCTACTGGGACCAGAATTACGCCGACGAGCTGATCAAGAAGTTTGAACTGCCCAACAAGATGATCAACCGCCTGTCCCGCGGGCAGATGAGCATGGTGTCCATCACGGCGGCGCTGGCCTCCCGGGCACCGGTCACCCTGCTGGACGAGCCCACCGCCGGACTGGATGTGGTGGCACGGGAACGGTTTTACCGCATCCTGCTGGACGAGTACCAGCGCACCGGCCGCACCTTCGTTATCTCCACCCATATCATCGAAGAGGCCGCCTCAGTATTTGAAAAGGTGGTCATCCTGGACGAGGGCAAGGTGGTGGCTGACCAGGACACCGAGGACCTGGTCGCACAGTTCCGCTACATCAGCGGCCCCGCCGCCGAACTGGACGCCGCCCTGGCCGAACGGGGCATCACCCCCCTGCAGACCCAGGTGCTGGGCGGCCACAAGATGGTGGCCGTGCGGGGAGAGGAAGCCCTGTTTGAAGAGCTGGCGGCCCGGGACGGCCTGACGGTGGAAGGCATGAACCTGCAGAACGTGTTCGTGGCCCTGTGCGGCCACGGCGACGAGGAGGGGTGACCATGCGCAATCTGGTGCGGTATTTCGGCCTGACCTTTCTGCAATACATCGGGGTGGTGATGGCCTTTGTGGTGCTGGTGGTGCTGGGGGCCCGGTACACCCCGCTGTCTCTGTTTGAAAGCTACACATATATGATGCCCACTATGGGGTTGTGGCTCGCTCCGCTGACACTGGCCGGCTGCCATTCCACTATGGCGCTGCCCACCTATTTCGGGGTGCGCCGGTGGAATACATTTCTCTGCGTCCAGATCCTGGCGGTGGTCATGGAACTGTGTACGCTGGCTCTGGCGGTTCTGGGCACCACCCTGATCGTTTCCTGGAATCCGGAGTACGATATGGTGCTGAGCGTGGGGGGAATCCCGGTGCTTCTGGCTGCATCCCTCACTGTCACCGAGATGGCCCTGCTGACCCAGTATCTGCCCCGGGGGGCCAAACAGCGAACCGCCTCCATTCTGATGTTCCTCATCATGATTGTCCTGTCTTGTTCCATCACCATCGGTTTTGTCAAGGCAATCGGGATTCCGTTGGCCCTTTTCCCCATCCATGCGCTGCGTCCCGGCTGGGCGGTGTTTACCTTGGTCTGTGCGGCGGCTACCGTGATTCTGGGCGTGGCGACCTGGCGCTTCTATCGAAAGGCGGTGATCCGGCTGTGAAAAACAAGGAACAAACGTTCGGCCGCACGTTGGGCGGTGTTCTCCAACTGGACACCAAGGTGATGGCCGGTCTGGCAGGCATTCAGGTGGCTGTCTGGGCCTTTACGGTCGGGATTCTGGCCGTGGTGGATGGGTTTACCCGGAGCGATTCGCCTGCGCTCTTCCTGGGACTGCCGGGAATCTTTACCGCAAGTGCGGGTGTCATCCTTCTATTTATAGAAGGCATGCAGCAGTTCGGCATGGATGTTTTGGTACAGATCAGCTTTGGCATTGCCCGCCGCCGTGCCCTGCAGGTAAGCTGGGTGGCTTTGCTGGGATACGGCGTGGTGACAGCGGTGCTGTCTGCTGTTCTGGAGGCTTTCTGGTACTTTGTGCTGACCAACGGCCAGGGGGAAAGCTTTCTCCGGATGCTCCCCGCCTGGGGCTGGCTCTGTCTGGTGCTGATGCCCGCGGCCCTGTCGGCGCTGTCAGTGGGCGTGATACGCTGCTTTGGCAAGAAGGGCGGTCTGGTGCTCTGGCTGTCCTTTATGGTGCTGTGCCAGGTGCCCCAGCTGCTGGAAATCACATCCAAAGATGCCCTGGAGCTTCTGGTGGAAGTTCTGCCGGTATTTCTGCCCCTGGTGGGGCTGGCGGCAGCCGCGGCCGGAACGGTTCTGCTGTACCGGGACAACGCCGCGGTCACAAACCGTTGACAAAGTTCGACCATCCACGCTACAATGCAGACAGGAAGGAGCACCGCCCCGGCCGGGGCGGCGCTTGTTTTTTGGATGGCAGGAGGTGTGTACCCATGTCGGATGGATACTGGAAGGGGCTGCTGCACAGTGCGGTGTATGCCCCGCAGCGCTGGGCCAGACAGCCGGAAATTCTGCGCCGTGACCTGGAACTGATGCGCAAGGCCGGACTGAACACGGTCACCCTGGCCGCCGGGGCATGGCCCTGGCTGGAACCCAGGGAAGGGGAGTATGCCTTCGACTGGCTGGACAAGGCCCTGACCACCCTGGAAGAAAATCAGATCAAGGTGATTCTGTGCGCCCAGGGGCAGGTGTGCCCTGCCTGGATGTCCCGTCATTATCCCGGCGCTGTCCGCACCGATGAGGACGGCACCCGCCCGGTACCCGGGGCGTCCGGCGGTCTTTGCCCCAGCCACACCGCCCGCCGCAAAAAGGTGCGGGAGATGGACGAACAGCTGGCCCGCCGCTACGGGACCCACCCGGCGGTGCTGGCCTGGCTGGTCACTGGCATGGACCTGCCCTGCTACTGCCCCTCCTGCCAGAAAGCCTACCGAAGCTGGCTGCGCAAAAAATACGAGACCCTGGGTGCCCTCAATGAAGCAGGCGGCACCGCTTACTCCGACTGGGAGGAGGTGAGTGCCGCCCGACCGGACGGCGGCAACCTGTGTGCCGCCATGGACTGGGATGACTTCTGCGCCTACCAGCGGGCGGAACTGCTTCATCTGGAAGGGGAGGCCATCCGCAAAGGCTGTCCGCAGGCCCGCATCATCACTGATCTGCTGCCTGCACAGGGCGGGGAAGAGGCGGACCTGACCCTGACCGAGATCCGGCCGGATTGGCGTGCCGGAGAGGATTCTTCCAGCGAATGGAAGCAGGCTGTGCGTGCCGCTTTTGCCTATGACCGGACCCGCTGTGCCGGACGTCCCTTCGTGGTGCGGCAGAAGTCCGGTATCAAATGTCTGCGTCCCGGGCTGCTCATGCTTTCTCAGCTCCAGGCGGTGGCCTGTGGGGCGGACGGGGTGGAACATGCCGTGTGGCGTCAGCTCCCCGGCCGTCTGGACGGCGGGGCGGTGGTCAGCCGCAACGGCAGCGCCGAGACCCGTCTGTTCCGGGAAACGGCGGAGGCTGGCCAGGTGCTGCTCAAGCTGCCCTTTGTGGGCGGTATGGGCACCCGGGCCTCGGTGGCTTTTCTGTATGACGGCCGCACCCCGGCGGGGCTGGCTGCTCTGGCTGCCGCTCATCGCTGCGGTGACCCGCAGAAGGTCATCCTGGACCACTATGCGGCCCTTTTGGAAAACTATGTGGATGTGGACGTGCTGGACCCGTCGGCGGACTGGTCCGGCTACAAGGTGGTCGCGGCACCGCTGCTGGCGGTGTTCCGTCCCGATATGCCCAAGCGGATGGAGGAATATATCCAGCGGGGCGGTCATTTCCTGCTCACCTTCGGTTCCGGCCTGACCGATGAAAACGGTACCGCTGTACCGGGCTGGCCGCCCATCGGTCTGAACAACGTGTTCGGGGTGGGGGTGGAGGACTGTGACCCGCTGCTGACAGGACAGACCAACAGCTTCACCTACGATGACCAGACCTACCCGGCGGTGTTCTGCTGCGATATTCTGCGGCGCACCGGCGCCCGGATGCTGGCGGCCTATGAGAAGGACTTCTACCGCGGCCAGCCTGCCGTGACCAAGCGGCCCCTGGGCTTCGGCTGTGCCTGGTACCTGGGTTGCCACAGTGACGCCAAATTCCTGCGCAAGCTGTACGCCGACATCCTGAAAGAGGCGGGGATCCCGCATCTGGCCGACATCCCCTACACCCAGGACCTGATGATCCGCCGCCGCACCGACGGCAAGCGCACCTGCACCTTCTTCATGAACTTCTCCTCTCGGGTACAGGTCACAGCGGGGCACCGTCTGGACGCCTACGGCTGCGCCATGGACACCGCCTGGGCCCAGGAGTAAAACACGCCCAAACGCCGCAAAACCCCCTTGACAACCGCCCGCCCTTGCACTAAACTGAATGATATCAAATGCAGTGCGGGGGAGTTCCGTGCGGGCAGTTCCTTTTGACAGAAAGCCGGGGAGGATGGGAACCTGGCAAAGGAGCCCGGTGGTTGTCGCCCCCAAGCAGAAGGTGCGAACCGCTTTTTTGCCCAGTAGTGCTTTCCGTTTCGCCCCCGTTACCGGGCGTTCAAGGGGCCTTTGCAAAAAGGCAATTTGGGTGGTACCGCGGTTATTGTATTGACATGGCCGTCCCATGAGATTCTCTCACGGGACGGTCTTTTTTTCGTCCCGCACACAAGGTAAGGAGGACACACCAATGGCAGAAACCGAGAAAACTCTGGCCAAACAGTATGACCCCAAAGGCACCGAGGACCGGGTCTATCAGAACTGGTGCGACAAGGGGTATTTCCACACGCAGATCGACCGCAGCAAGCGGCCCTTTACCATCGTGATGCCGCCGCCCAACGTGACCGGGCAGCTGCACATGGGCCATGCCATGGATGAGACCTGGCAGGATATCCTCATCCGCTACAAGCGCATGCAGGGCTACGCCGCCCTGTGGGTGCCCGGAACCGACCACGCTTCCATCGCCACCGAGGCCAAGGTCGTGGCCCAGATGAAGGAAGAGGGCCTGACCAAGGAGATGCTGGGCCGTGACGGATTCCTGGAACGGGCCTGGGCCTGGAAGAACAAGTACGGCAACCGCATCGTCAGCCAGCTGAAGAAGCTGGGCTGCTCCTGCGACTGGCAGCGGGAACGCTTCACCATGGACGAAGGCTGCTCCAAGGCGGTGCTGGATGTCTTCGTCAACCTGTACAACCAGGGCCTGATCTACCGCGGCAGCCGGATGGTCAACTGGTGCCCCCACTGCAACACCTCCATCTCCGACGCCGAGGTGGAATACGAGGAGAAGGAAGGCAGCTTCTGGCATCTGCTGTACAAGGTCAAGGAGACCGGCGAGATGCTGGAACTGGCCACCACCCGTCCCGAGACCATGCTGGGCGATACCGCCGTGGCCATCAACACCGATGACCCCCGCTACAAGCACCTGCACGGCTGCCATGTCATCCTGCCCCTGCTGAACAAGGAGATCCCCATCGTCTGCGACGAGCACGCCGACATGGAAAAGGGCACCGGCGTTGTGAAGATCACCCCTGCCCACGACCCCAACGACTTTGAGGTGGGCAAGCGCCACAACCTGCCCATGGTCCGGGTGCTGACCTACGACGGACGCATGACCGGCCCTGCCGACAAGGCTGAGGCCGACGCTCTGCGGGCCAGCGGCCGCGCCAGCGCCGACGAGCCCGAGGTCCTGGACTGCGGCAAGTACGCCGGCATGACCGCCATGGAAGCCCGCAAGGCCATCCTGGCCGACCTGGCCGAGGGCGGCTACCTGAAGGAGACCGAGCCCCTGACCCATGAGGTGGGCACCTGCTACCGCTGCCACACCGTCATTGAGCCCATGATCTCCAAGCAGTGGTTCGTCAAGATGGACCCCCTGGCCGGCCCCGCCATCGAGGCCGTGGAAAAGGGCGACATCAAGTTCGTGCCCGAACGCTTCACCAAGAACTATATCAACTGGATGAAGGGCAGCCGTGACTGGTGCATCAGCCGCCAGCTGTGGTGGGGCCACCGCATCCCGGCCTGGTACTGCGCCGACTGCGGCGAGACCATCGTGGCCAAGGAAGCGCCCGCCGTCTGCCCCAAGTGCGGCAGCACCCATCTGGATCAGGACCCCGACACCCTGGATACCTGGTTCTCCTCTGCCCTGTGGCCCTTCTCCACCCTGGGCTGGCCCGACAAGACCGAGGACCTGGACTTCTTCTATCCCACCAACGCCCTGGTCACCGGCTACGACATCATCGGTTTTTGGGTCTCCCGCATGATCTTCTCCGGTCTGGCCTATACCGGCAAGGCCCCCTTCAACACCGTGCTCATCCACGGTCTGGTGCGGGACAGCCAGGGCCGCAAGATGTCCAAGAGCCTGGGCAACGGCATCGACCCGCTGGAGGTCATTGACCAGTACGGCGCCGACGCCCTGCGCATGACCCTGGTGGTGGGCTCCACCGCCGGCAACGATATGCGGTACAGCGAAGAAAAGGTCACCGCCAGCCGCAACTTTGCCAACAAGCTGTGGAACGCTTCCCGCTTTGTGCAGATGAACCTGCCGGAAGGCTTCCAGCCCGGTATGCCGGATGAATCCCTGCTGGACATGAGCGACAAGTGGGTGCTCTCCGAGCTGGCCAATGTGGCCGCCGAGGTCACCGCCAACCTGGACAAGTACGAGCTGGGGCTGGCCGCCGACAAGGTGGAAAAGTTCATCTGGGAGATCTACTGCGACTGGTATATCGAGATCTGCAAGTCCCGCCTGAACTCCGGGGACGAGACCCAGGCCGACACCGCCCGCAAGGTGCTGGTGTATGTGCTGGACAACGCCCTGCGGCTGCTGCATCCCTTCATGCCCTTCATCACCGAGGAAATCTACCAGGCCCTTCCGGGCAGCGCCGAGACCATCATGACCCAGTCCTGGCCGGACGCCAGCTCCCTGCCCACCTGGCCGGAGGAGAGCGCCGACTTTGAGACCATGATGGCCTACATCAAGGCCGTCCGTGCCACCCGCAGCGATATGAACGTGCCGCCGTCCAAAAAGACCAGCATGATCATCGAGACTTCTGCGCCCGCCGCCTTTGAAAAGGGCAGCGTCTATCTGGCCCGGTTCGCCTTTGCCACCGACGTGACCCTGACCCCCAAGTATGAGGGCAGCACCGAAGGCATGGTCACGGTGGTCACCCCCGCCGCCCGCGGCTTCATCCCCATGATGGAGCTCATCGACCGGGAGAAGGAGCTGGCCCGCCTGCAGAAGGAACTGGCCAAGAACGAGAAGGAAGTGGCCATGTTCAGCAAGCAGCTGGACAACCCCCGCTTTGTGGAAAAGGCTCCCGCC
Organism: Subdoligranulum sp. DSM 23681; assembly: GCF_057005535.1. Lineage (NCBI taxonomy): Bacteria > Bacillati > Bacillota > Clostridia > Eubacteriales > Oscillospiraceae > Subdoligranulum > Subdoligranulum sp. DSM 23681. The sequence continues at coordinate 2,611,100 of NZ_CM168050.1, forward strand.
GCCCTGGTGGAGGAAACCCGCAGCAAGCTGGCCGCCGCCCAGGAAAAGCATAAGGGCATCCTGCAGTCCATCGCGGCCCTGTCCTGAGGAGCTTCCCCATGAAAAAGGACCGGACCGACCGTATCCTGCTGGGCTGCTTTCTTGTCAGTCTGGTGGTGTATCTGGTGATCTTCGTTTCCGCCTTTGCGGAACTGCCCCTGAATATTTCCTCCCTGCACCAGCTGCTTTTGATGTTCTTCCACTTCATTCCGCAGTTCTTCCTGCAGCTGCTGGTCTGCCGGCTGGAAGGCCCCGTCTGGCGGTTCGCCCTGCCCTTTGCCTTGTTCCTGATCCCCGCTCTCGTCTTTGTGCTCTGCACCGGCGGGGTGGGCCTGGGCTGGGTCCTGGCGGGCGGCTGGTGCATGGCGCCTTTGTCGGGCTGTGCCCTGGGCTGGCTGGTCTTTGGCATCACCCGACTGGTGCACTGCCTGCGCCGTCCCAACCCTTGACAAACCCCATCCCCGCGCCTATAATTGATAGCGTATTTTGCAAAACACGCTGACGGAGAAAGTAAGCGCCACGGGATTCCAGGCAAAGAGAGGGCGGTCACCGGCTGAAAGCCGCCCCACGGGTCCGGCACCGAAGTTCGCTCCCGAGTGGTCCGCGGGAACAGCCCCTGCAATGGGGGCCCAGTAGTGCGGAACGGTCCCGCCCCGTTACGGCGGAAGAGCACAGGACCTGTGCTCGCAGAGTGCCGCCGCATCAGCCGGCGGAACACGGGTGGTACCGCGGAGTTTTTACAGCTTCGTCCCTGACAAACATCAGGGACGGAGCTTTTTTGTTTGCTTCGTCCCGCAACCGCAACAAAAGGAGAGGTGCGAAATGCAGGAAAAGATCAATGCAGTGCGCGCGCAGCTGGAAGCCGACCGGGCAGCCGTGCACAACAAGGAGGAACTTTCCGCCTTCTGGCAGAAATACCTCAGCAAGAACGGGGCCGTCACCGGCCTGACCAAGAGCCTGCGGGACGTGGCCAAGGAAGACCGCCCCGCCGCCGGCAAGCTCATCAACGAGTGCAAGGTCTGGGCCGAGGGCGTGTATGAGGCCCTGTCCGCCGAGATCGAAGCCGCCGAGCTGGAAGCCCGCAACAAGGCCGAAACCGTGGATATCACCCTGCCCGGAAAGGGCAACCTGACCGGCGGGCTGCATCCCATCACCCTGGTCAAGAACGAGATCATCGACGTCTTCTCCGGCATGGGCTTTGAAATCTACGAAGGCCCCGAGATCGAGGACGACGAGCACAACTTCACCCGTCTGAACGTGCCCAAGAACCATCCCGCCCGGGATATGCAGGACACCTTCTATGTGGCCGAGGACATCGTGCTGCGCACCCAGACCAGCGGCGGCCAGATCCGCGTTATGGATGCCGAGCGCCCGCCCATCAAGGTGCTGGTACCCGGCCGCGTCTTCCGCTCCGACTCCGACGCCACCCATTCTCCCATGTTCCACCAGATGGAAGGTCTGGTGGTGGACAAGGGCATCACCCTGTGCGACCTGCAGGGCATGCTGGACAAGTTCGTCCAGGCCCTCTTCGGACCCGAGGTCAAGACCCGTCTGCGTCCTTCCTACTTCCCCTTCACCGAACCCAGCGTGGAGGTGGACGTTTCCTGCTTTGAGTGCGGCGGCAAGGGCTGCAGCCTGTGCAAGCACACCGGCTGGATCGAAGTGCTGGGCGCCGGCGTGGTGCACCAGAACGTGCTGCGCAACTGCGGCATCGACCCCGAAGTGTATTCCGGCTTTGCCTTCGGCATCGGCATCGAGCGGATCGCCATGCTCAAATACGGCATCAACAACATCGGCCTGATGTTTGAAAACGACCTGCGCTTCTTGCAGCAGTTCAAGGGCTAAGGGAGGAAGAAACCAATGAAAGTACCGTTCAGCTGGCTGAAACAATATGTCGATATCGACGTGACCCCCGAAATCCTGCAGGAAAAGCTTTTCTCCTGCGGCTTCGAGGTGGAAGAACTGATCTATCTGGGTGCCGAGATCTCCAAGGTGGTCGTGGGTGTTGTCACCGAGGCCGTCCCCCAGGAAGGCACCCATCTGCACATCTGCAAGGTGGACTGCGGCCCCTACGGCCATGATATCCAGATCTCCACCGGTGCCCCCAACGTGTATGCGGGCATGCACACCCCCGCCGCTCTGGATGGCGCCACCCTGCCCGGCGGCGTCACCATCAAGGCCAAGCCCCTGCGCGGCGTGGAATCCAACGGCATGCTCTGCTCCGGCGAGGAACTGGGCCTGAATGAGGACCTGTATCCCGGCGCCGAAGTCTATGGCCTGCTCGACCTGTCCAAGGACACCGTCCCCGGCGACGACATCCGCAAGGTGGTGGGGCTGGATGAGTATATCTTTGATATCTCCATCACCGCCAACCGCTCCGACTGCCAGAGCATCCTGGGCATTGCCCGGGAGGTGGCTGCCGTGCTGGGCAAGCCCCTGAAGATGCCCGCCACCGACTACACCACCACCGATTATAAGGACCCCCGCCTGTCTATCACGGTGGAAGCCCCCGACATCTGCCCCCGCTACATGGGCCATTATGTGCGCAATATCACCTGGGGCCAGTCTCCCCGGTGGATGCGCCGTCAGCTGGCGCTGTGCGGCCTGCGCAGCATCTCCAACGTGGTGGATATCACCAACTACGTCATGCTGGAGATCGGCCAGCCCATGCATGCCTTTGACATGAACACCCTGGAAAGCTGCCAGATCATCGTCCGCCGCGCCGCGGAAGGGGAGACCATCACCACCCTGGACGGCAAGGAGTTCGCCCTGACCAACCAGAACCTGGTCATCTGCGACGGCCACAAGCCGGTGGCCCTGGCCGGTGTCATGGGTGGTCTGAACAGCGAGATCACCGAGAACACCACCCAGCTGCTGTTCGAGTCCGCCAAGTTCGCCCGGGACAACATCCGCAAGACCGCCCGCGGCCTGGGCCAGAACACCGACGCTTCCGCCCACTATGAGAAGGGTGTCTCCGAGTACACCACCGAGCTGGGCATGGCCCGCGCTCTGCACCTGATCCAGGAACTGAACTGCGGCGAAGTCACCGCCAGCGCCTTTGACGTGTCCGCCGGTGCTTCCCGGGAAGGCAAACATTTCTCCGCCCGCATCAGCCGCATCAACGCCATCCTGGGCATTGAAGTTCCCACCGAGGCGGTGCTGGATATCCTCAAGCGTCTGGACTTCCAGGTGGAGCTGCAGGATGACCATGACACCATGCAGGTGGTGGCCCCCCGCTGGCGGGAGGATATCGAGGTAGGCGAGCCCGATCTGGCCGAGGAGGTCATCCGGGAATATGGCTACGAGCACATCAAGCCCACCTTCCTGAAGAATGCCACCGTCACCAACGGAGGCCTGAACCCGGACCAGCAGCGGCAGGCCCGTGCCAAGAACACCGTCTGCGCCCAGGGCTTCTATGAGGCCATCACCCTGGCTTTCTACGCCGACGCCGACCTGGATGCCCTGCACATTGCCGCCGATGCTCCCGAGCGCAACGTGGTGCGCATCCTCAACCCCCTGACTTCCAACCTGACCATCATGCGTCCGCTGCTGGCCCCGTCCCTGCTGAACGTGGTGGTGGAAAACCTGAAGAAGGGCAACACCGCCGGCCGCCTGTTCGAGCTGGCCAACGTCTACGCTCCTGCCGAGAGCATCAACCAGCTGCCCAACGAGACCCTGCACCTGGGGCTGGCCGCCTTCGGCGAGAAGGAGGACTTCTTCGCCCTCAAGGGCGCCATCGAAGCCCTGGGCGCCGCCTTCGGCGTGACCTTCGACTACCGCCGTGCCCAGAACACCCCCTGGCTGCACCCCGGCATCTCCGCCGACATCCTGTGCGGCGAGGAGAAGATCGGTGTTTTCGGCAAGCTGGCCAATGATGTGACCGCCGAGCTCAAGCTGCCCAAGGACAGCCGGGACAACCAGAAGATCTTCCTGGCGGAGATCGACTGGCCCGCCTTCATGGCTCACCGCCGTCAGGCCCTGCGCTATGCTCCCATCTCCGAGTTCGCCTCGGTGGCCCGTGACCTGGCTCTCGTGGCCGACGAGGAGACCGCCTGCGGCGATATCATCGCCGAGATGCACCGCGCCTGCCCCAGTCTGGGCGACGTGGAACTCTTCGACATCTACCGCAGCGAGTCTGTGGGGGCCGGCAAAAAGAGCATGGCCTTCACCCTGCATTTTGTGCCCGCCGGCAAGGCTCTGGCGCCCGAGGAGATCGACCGCTTTGTCAAGAAGATCCTGGGCAACCTGAAATATCGGCTGAACGTGGAGATCCGCTGATCTTGCCAGCCTGAATAAAATCAAAGCCCCGCTGTACCTTTCCCGGTACGGCGGGGCTTTCTTGTATGAAAAGTCGGGCGATTCAGTGGGCGACGGTATTGTTGATGACCAGCAGGTCCCCGTCCTCCAGCACGGTGTCTCCGTTGGGAATCAGATACTCCTGCCCCCGGCGGATCAGCACGATCAGCGCGCCGGCCCGACGGGGCAAATCGGCCAGACGGCGGCTTTCGGGCAGGTCCTGGATGTTGACCACCTTTTCGGTCAGGGTGGCGGCGGGGGCCTTGTCCTGCTCCAGGGCGCAAAGGACCAGCAGGTCTCCCGGCTGCAATACGGTGCTGCCGGAGGGCACCAGCGTCTGGTCGCCGCGCTGCAGGCTGATCAGGATGGTGCCCGGGGGCAAAAGGATCTCCCGCACCGCCTTGCCGCACCAGGCATGACCGGCGGGCACAGCGATCTGGATGAACTGCACCGGGGCTTCATCCACATAGTCGTTGAATGTTTTGAGAATATTGCCCTGGGTATCGATCATGTCCAGACGTCGGGCCACGGCGGGCAGCAGCGATCCCTGGACCAGGATGGAGAAGAGCACCACCACAAACACGATGTGGAAGATATCCATCTCGATGTAGGCGGGGCTGATGACTGCCATCACCGCAAAGACGACCGAGGCCGCACCCCGCAGCCCGGAAAAGGAGACCAGCAGTTTCTGCCCCACACTGCCCCGGAAGGGAGTCATGAGCAGGAACACCGCCGCAGGGCGGGCCACCAGGGTCAGGAACAAGGCAATGCCCAGCCCCGGCAGCAGCACCGCCGGCATCCGGGAAGGGTAGGAGAGAAGCCCCAGCACAAAGAACAGGATCATCTGCATGATGCTGGTGATGCCGTCAAAGAAGGGAACCAGCGTTTCCTTGTGTCCGATTTCTCCGTTGCCCAGGAGGATGCCCGCGATATACACACTCAGGAAGCCGTTTCCACCCAGCAGGGTGGGGGCGGCGTAAGCCAGCAGCGCGGCTGCCACCACCACAATGACGTCTGAGCCGGGAAAGGAAAATCGCACCCGGCTCAGCAGCCACAGCACCGCGGCCCCCACACCGAAACCGAAGACCAGCCCGAAGGCCAGCTGTTTCACCAGCAGCAGTGCCGCACCACCCGGGGTGATGCCGGTTTCCATGGCAGCCAGCAGCACCGCGGTGAGCATATAGGCGAAGGGGTCATTGCTGCCGCTCTCCACTTCCAGCAGGGAGTCGGTGTTTTCTTTCAGGGCCAGGTTCCTGGCACGCAGGATGGAAAACACCGAGGCCGCGTCGGTGGAACCCAGCACCGCCCCGCACAAAAGCCCCTGCAAAAGGGGCATCCCCAGCACCAGATGGCAGAACCCGCCGGTGAGCAGGGCGGTCAGCAGGGTACCGACGCTGGAAAGCAGGATGGACGGCACCGCCACCGGGCGGGCGGCACGCCAGTTGGTGCCGAAACCGCCGTAAAACATGATGAAGACCAAGGCCACCGAGCAGATCTGTTCGGTGACGGCGTAATCGTCAAAAGCAATCTTGAACAGCCCGTCCGAACCGAACAGCATGCCCAGAAACAGGAACACCAGCAGCGCCGGAATCCCCAGCCGGGAACTCAGCTTCAGAAAGACCGTGCAGGCCAGCATGACCACGGCCGCGAACAATAGCAAAGATGCGAGCATGAACCCTTCCTTTCCCTGTGTGAATCAAAAATGCGTACTGTAATAACTATACCACACCGTCCGCACGCCTGCCAAGTAAAACGGCAGCACAAGCAATCGGTTTTGATTTTTCGGAAATTATGCCTCAAAACATAACAATCTTCGGAAAAGCAGTCAAAATAGTTCTGCTAAGCGGCAGCTGCCGGTTTTTGACTTGCTCTGCGGCCGGATTCATGGTATTCTATACGAAGTACGCGACTCTGCTTTGAAAAGTCTTTATGGTGTAAGAAACTGGAAAGGGAGAATGCGTGCGGCGGACGACCGTTGCCCTTGACGGTCGTCCGTTTTTTATAACAGCCGGCAGGCCCAAGGTGGACATTTGCCTGAAAATCGCATATACTTAAAAAATCATGTGACAAACATATCCTGTAAAACAGGATACGGAACGGAGGGAACCCATATGTGTGGAATCGTTGGCTTTACCGGTCGTGCGCAGGCCGCGCCGATCTTGCTGGACGGCTTGGCCAAGCTGGAATACCGCGGGTATGACTCGGCCGGTCTGGCCGTGCAGGAAGCGGCCGGCAAGATTGAGGTGGTCAAGGCAAAGGGACGTCTGCGCGTTTTGAGCGAGATGACCGACGGCGGCAACGCCGTCCCCGGTACCTGCGGCATCGGCCATACCCGCTGGGCCACCCACGGGGAGCCTTCGGTGGTCAACGCCCATCCCCATTACAGCCGGGATGAAAAGATCGCGGTGGTGCATAACGGCATCATCGAAAACTACCAGGAACTGAAAGACTGGCTCACCAACCGCGGATTCAATTTTGTGTCCCAGACCGACACCGAGGTGGTGGCCCAGCTCATCGATTACTATTATACCGGGGAGGCGGCCGGCGATCCGCTGAACGCTATCACCCGCATGATGCTGCGGGTGCGCGGGTCCTATGCGCTGGGTGTGCTCTTTGCGGACCAGCCCGGTGTGGTGTATGCCGTGCGCAAGGACAGCCCCCTCATTGTGGGCCGCGCCGAGGACGGCAACCTCATTGCCTCCGATGTGCCTGCCCTTCTCAAGTACACCCGCACCGTCTATTACATCGACAACCTGGAGATCGCCCGCCTGACCCCCGATTCCATCGAATTCTTCAACATCGACCGGGAACCGGTGGAAAAGCAGGCCACCACCATTGAGTGGGATGCCGAAGCGGCGGAAAAGGGCGGCTACGAGCATTTCATGATGAAGGAGATCCACGAGCAGCCGGCCGCCGTGCGGGACACCCTGAGCCCCCGCATCAAGGACGGCAAGGTGGACCTGAGCGAGCTTTCCCTGGACGAGGAAGCCATCCGGGCGGTGCGCCGCCTCTACATCGTGGGCTGCGGCTCTGCCTACCATGTGGGCGTGGCGGCCCGCTATGTCTTCGAGAGTCTGGCCCGGGTCCCGGTGGAGGTGGACGTGGCCAGCGAGTTCCGGTACCGTGACCCGGTGCTGGAGCCGGATTCTCTGGCCATCATCATCAGCCAGAGCGGCGAGACCGCCGATACCCTGGCTGCTCTGCGCCTGTGCAAGGACCGGGGCGTGCGCACCATCGGCATCGTCAACGTGGTGGGGTCTTCCATCGCCCGAGAGGCCGACGCCACCCTGTACACCTGGGCCGGCCCGGAAATCGCCGTGGCCACCACCAAGGCCTACAGCACCCAGCTGGCCGCCTGCTACCTGCTGGCCATTGCCTTCGGGCAGCAGCGGGGCGTGCTGGACCAGGAACGCGCCGCCGCCTTGGTGGCGGAACTGCAGGCCCTGCCGGACAAGATCGAAAAGACCCTCGCCGACAAGGAGCGCATCCAGTGGTTTGCCAGCAAATATGCCAACGCCCATGACGTCTTTTTCATCGGCCGCGGTCTGGACTACGCGGTGGCCCTGGAAGGCAGCCTGAAATTCAAGGAGATCAGTTACATCCACTCCGAAGCCTTCGCGGCAGGGGAGATGAAGCACGGCCCCATCTCCCTGGTGGAGAAGGGCACCCTGGTGGTGGGCATCCTGACCCAGCCCGACCTGTACGAAAAGACCGTCTCCAACCTGGTGGAAGCCAAGAGCCGGGGCGCCTTCCTCATGGGGCTGACCAGCTACGGCAACTACAACATCGAGGACACCGCAGGCTTCACCGTCTATGTCCCCAAGACCGACCCCCACTTTGCCATCAGCCTGTCGGTCATTCCGCTGCAGCTGCTGGCCTACTATGTGAGCTGCGCCAAAGGTCTGGATGTGGATAAGCCCCGCAATCTGGCCAAAAGTGTCACGGTGGAATAAAACTGAACATTAGGAGCACAATTGTCCGATTTGCCAAAATTTTTTTGGTGATTTTGTGCGTCTTTTGCTCCGTTTGCCCCCTGTTAGTAGGGACAAACGGAGCAATTTTGTGTTATAATACAAGCCGAAGTCAAAATTTTCATGCGGTGGCGGCGTTGCAAGTGGGGCCGCCCCGCCATATACTGTGGCAGGAACGGCCGTTTTTGTCCGGGCCGTTCCCTCTGCCGGAAAACAGGGAAGACAGAACGAATGAAGAAAACCAACGAACAACTGATCAAGGGCCTGCCCCGCCGTATCCTGCTCATGCTGCTGGACTGCGGCCTGATCGTGCTTTGCTACTATATCGCCATCCTGCTGCGGTTTGACGGCAGTGACGCTTTCCGCCGCCACGAGGTCATTGTGGCCATGGCACCCATGCTGACCTATATCCTGCCCATCTATATGGTGGTGTTCTGGTTCGGCGGTCTGTATGAGATAATGTGGGAATATGCCGGCATGCGGGACCTGGCGCGGCTGATGTGCCTGTCAGGTCTGGCCACCGGATTCAGCCTTTTGTTTGACATGCTCTTCCGCACCCGTACCATCAGCGGCACGGTGCTCATCATCGGTGCAGTGCTCAACACGGCAGCTGTGGCCGGGGTACGCTTTTTGTGGCGGCTGATGCGGACTCTGCGGCAGTATACGGGCAGCACACCCAAAGCGGCCCGCAATGCCCGGGACAAGACGCCGCTGCTGATCGTGGGCGCGGGCAATGCCGGTGCCTGGGCCGTCAACCTGTGCAAGACCAAAAACTCCACCTTCGGCAACCCGGTGGTCATTGTGGACGATGACCTGACCAAAAAGAACCTGCGTGTGCAGGGCGTTCCGGTGCGGGGTACCATCTCGGACATTCCCGAACTGGTGCGCAAATACCATATTGTGGAGATCGTCATCGCCATCACCACCCTGAAAGGCGAGCGCCTGCGGGAGGTCATCAACCTCTGCAACTCCACCCACTGCCGGGTGCGGATGCTCAACGATCCCCAGGCGGTGGACGAGAGCGGCAAGCCTGTGGTGGCGGGCCTGCGTGAACTGAACACCGCAGACTTCCTCTCCCGGGACGAAATTCAGCTGAACAACGCCCAGATCTCTGAATATCTGCATGACAAGATCGTGCTGGTCACCGGCGGCGGCGGGTCCATCGGCAGCGAGCTCTGCCGCCAGATCATGCGCTACAGCCCCCGCCAGCTGCTGATCTTCGATATCTACGAAAACTGCGCCTATGAGCTGGAGATGGAGCTGCGCAACAAGTACGGCGCCGACGCCCACATCATCACCCTCATCGGCTCCATCCGGGACAAAGCCCGCCTGGACGAGGTATTTGAAACCTATCATCCTTCGGTGGTTTTCCATGCGGCGGCCCACAAACATGTGCCCCTGATGGAGACCAGCCCTGCCGAAGCGGTAAAGAACAATGTTTTCGGCACCAAGAATCTGCTGACCTCCGCCGCCGAGCATGATGTGGAGCGGTTCGTGCAGCTGTCCACCGACAAGGCGGTGAACCCCACCAACGTCATGGGCTGCACCAAGCGCATCTGTGAAATGCTCATCCAGACCTTTGCCAGCAACACCACCATGAAGTGCATGGCGGTGCGCTTCGGCAACGTGCTGGGCAGCCACGGCAGCGTCATTCCGCTGTTTGAAGAACAGATCAAGCGGGGCGGCCCCGTGACCATCACCCACCCGGACATCGTCCGCTATTTCATGACCATCACCGAGGCCGCCCAGCTGGTGCTGCAGGCCGGCGGTCTGGCCAAGAGCGGCAGCATCTATGTGCTGGATATGGGCGAGCCGGTGCGCATCATGGACCTGGCCAACCGGCTCATCCGCTTCTACGGGTATGAGCCCGGGGTGGATATCCCCATCGAGATCACCGGCCTGCGCCCCGGCGAAAAGCTGTACGAGGAGCTCATGCTGGATTCCGAGCAGGACAAGATGCTCAGCACCGCCCACAACAAGATCTTCATCGCGCCGCCCATGGAGATCGACCTGGCCCATTTCTATGAAGAATTGCAGAACCTGCAGGTCTGTGCTGAGCACAACGACGAAGCGGTGGTCATGGGCCTGCAGCGGATTGTGGGGCGGTACCATCCCAACCGCAAACTGAACGAGGACCATACCGTCAGTGCGGCCCACGGCAATACGTCCATCATTGACAAGAGTGAGATCGAACATGCGGTGGCCCAGCAACAGGCCGTCATGGAGAGCAAAAAGGAGGGCAAGGATGTATCGTAATTATATCAAGCGCCTGCTGGATCTGCTTCTCTCGGCGGTGGCGGCGGTGGTGCTGGCCATTCCCATGGCGATTCTGGCCATCTGGATCAAGATCGACTCCCCGGGCCCGGTGTTTTTCAAGCAGCGGCGGGTGGGGGCCCACAAGACCCATTTCAACATCCTGAAATTCCGCACCATGCGGGGGGACACGCCCCACGACGTGCCCACCCACCTACTTAAAAACGCCAATTCCTACATCACCAGAAGCGGGGCTTTCCTGCGCCGCACCAGCCTGGACGAACTGCCCCAGATCTACAACATCCTGGCAGGGCAGATGAGCATTATCGGCCCCCGTCCGGCTCTGTACAACCAGTATGATCTCATTGAGGCCCGGGACGCGGTGCATGCCAACGATATCCGCCCGGGACTGACCGGCCTTGCCCAGGTCAACGGCCGGGACGAGCTGCCCATTGACGTGAAGGCCCGCTATGATGGCGAATATGCTGCCGACATCACCTTCCGCAAGGATCTGGCCATCTTCTTCCGTTCCATCACCTACGTGTTTGAACGCCGCGGCGTGGTGGAAGGCGGTACCGGTGCCATGGAAGAGCAGAAGAAGGAACAAAAATAACGCTGCAAGCGGTTTTTGTCACGCAATGTCCGGCTTTTTGGCCGGACATTGGCATTTTGACGGAAAAAACTGCCTCCTGTTTTTCCTGAAAAAACAGGCAAAAAAGGCGCCAAAACAAAACTACACAAGAAAATATTGAAATTCTCGTTGAAATATGTTGCAAAAGTCAAGTTAATTGTGTAAAATATACATCAGGGACCCGTCGCTTTGGGTCAAAATAACGGCAGAGTGGCCGGCAGGGATTCATGCGGCGGTTTGGTCATTCAGCACAATGGTAAGGAGAGGCAGCTTATGGCAAACAGGGTATTCCAAAATGTGGTCTACCAGATGAAGGACGCGATCGACCGCGTTGTGGGTGTGGTGGATGAAACGGGGGCTGTGATCTCCTGCTCCGAGCTGGGGCAGATCGGCGAAGTGCGGGAAGGCTTTGCGGCCAGCCGGCTGACGGCGGGGGATGCCTTTGTCAAGGACGGCTACGCCTATCACCAGTTCTCCAATGCCAAGCACAACGATTATGCCGTCTTTGTGGAGGGCAGCGATACCACCGCCAGCCAGTTCGCAGCGCTGCTGTCCATCAGCCTGCAGAGCATCAAGCAGTACCACGACGAGAAGTTCGACAAGACCAACTTCATCAAGAACGTGGTGCTGGACAATATCCTGCCCGGCGATATCTACGCCAAGGCCCGGGAGCTGCATTTTGTGTCCGATGTGCAGCGGGTTGTCCTGCTCATCCGTGTCACCAGCGGCAATGATATTTCCGCCTATGATGTGGTCAGCGGCCTGTTCCCGGACAAACAGAAGGACTTCGTCTTCAATATCAGCGAGAGCGATACCGTTCTGGTCAAGGAAATCCGCCCCGACACCAGCACCCGGGATATGGAAAAGCTGGCGGCCTCCATCGTGGACAACCTGCAGGGCGAGCATTACATTAAAGCCGTGGTGGGCATCGGTACCCCCATCGGCAACATCAAGGACCTGGCGGCCAGCTTCAAGGAAGCCCAGATCGCCATGGAAGTGGGCAAGGTTTTCGATACCGAAAAGCAGGTCATCTCCTACGATCATTTGGGCATTGCCCGCCTGATCTACCAGCTGCCCACCACCCTGTGCGAAGCCTTCCTGCATGAAGTCTTCAAGCAGGACAGCATCGACAGCCTGGACTCCGAAACGCTGTTCACCATCCAGCGCTTCTTTGAGAACAACCTCAACGTGTCCGAAACCAGCCGCGGCCTGTTCGTGCACCGCAACACCCTGGTTTACCGTCTGGAGAAGATCAAGAAGCTCACCGGCCTTGATCTGCGCAAGTTCGATGATGCCATCGTATTCAAGGTGGCCCTGATGGTCAAGAAGTATCTGTCCGCAAATCCGGCCAAATACTGAGAATCATACCTTTCCGGCGCTCCGCTCCTTTGGATCGGAGCGCTTTTTCTTGTGCTCCGTTTTTGCTGTGCCGCAGGCCCGAAAAATCCGTTCAGGATAAAAGAAGGCGCCTTTCCCAAATTTTACAAACTTATCACAATTGCCGGTCTGTACCGCGAAAATCACGTTTGTACAAGAGAAGTCAGCCTGCGGCAATCTTGACGCAGGCAGGGATTCATGGTACATTAGTATCTGTATCGTTCTGCCCGTTTTGGGGGCAGGGAAGTGTCGAGAAGCGCAGGAGAATGCCATGATTCAATTTGAACACGTATCCAAAGTGTATGAAACGCAGAGCGACGAGAACGTCGCCCTCGAAGATATCAATATCCAGATCGAAGAAGGGGAATTCGTCTTTATCCTGGGCCATTCCGGCGCGGGCAAATCCACCTTCCTCAAGCTCATGCTCATGGAAGAAAAGCCCACCGAAGGCAAGGTCTTCATCAACGGCCAGGATCTGACCAAGCTGCGCCGCCGCAAGGTGCCCTACATGCGCCGCCAGATGGGTGTGGTGTTCCAGGACTTCCGCCTGATCCCCACCATGACCGTGTATGAAAATGTGGCTTTTGCCATGCGCGTGACCAATATTTCCACCAAGGTCATCAAGAACCGGGTTCCCTTTGCCCTGAGCCTGGTGGGCCTGGAAGACAAGATGGATCGTCTGCCGGACGAACTTTCCGGCGGTGAGCAGCAGCGTGTGGCGGTGGCCCGTGCTCTGGCCCACGGCCCCAAGCTCATCATTGCCGACGAGCCCACCGGCAACATCGACCCCGAAATGAGCATGGACATCATGCAGCTGTTCGAGGCCATCAACAAAGTACATATCACCGTGGTGGTGGTCACCCATGAACACGAACTGGTGCAGAAACTGGCCAAAAAGTACAACAACCGTGTCATCACCCTGGCCCACGGGCAGGTTGCCTCGGATACTTCCCACCCGGAAGTGGCCGAAGAGTATGAAGCCCGCATGCGGGAAATGGGCATGGAACCGACTTATCTGTAAGGGGGCTAGATGATGCGTTTTTCCAGTTTTACTTATCTGGTGGGGCAGGGCCTGCACAATATGCGGGCCAACCGCCTGATGACCTTTGCCTCCATGGGCGTGCAGATCGTCTGCATGATCCTGGTGGGCGCGGCGCTGCTGTTCGGCATGAACATCGACGCCATGGTGGACTATATCGGCGAACAGAATGAAAGCTATGTCTACTTGGTGGACGGTCTGTCCGATGAGCAGATCACCGCGGCCGGCGACGCCATCAAGGCGGTACCGGGGGTGGTTTCGGTCACCTATATATCGCCCACCGACGTGCTGACAGAGTTTGACGGCATGCTCCAGAACTACACCAACCTGATGGACACCTTCTCGGAGGACAACCCCTTCCACTCCATGTACAAGGTGGTGGTGGATGATGTTTCCAACATCGACGCCATCATTGAACAGCTCCGGGTCATTGAGAATGTGGAAAGCGTCAGCGCCACCCGGGAACTGTCCAAGCTCTTTGTCTCTATCCAGCGGGTGGTCAACTACGTCAGCTATGGCCTGGTGGCGGTGCTGGCCCTGGTCAGCATCGTGGTGATCAACAACACCATCCGCCTGACCGTCTTTGCCCGCCGCAAGGAGATCGGCATCATGAAGCTGGTGGGGGCCACCAACGGCTTTATCCGGTTTCCCTTCTTTGTGGAGGGCGTTACCTCTGGTCTGATCTCCGCGGCTGTTTCTTCCGGCGTGGTCTGCAGCGCCTATTATGCCCTCTACCGCTGGTACCTGGAAAACCCGTCCAACCTGTCCAACCTGCTGGGCGGCACCCTGGTCCCGCTGGAAAGTGTGTGGTATTACATCGTCATCGGCTTTGTGGCCTTTGGCTTCGTCATGTGCGGTATCGGTACCGCCACCAGCATCCGCAAACACCTGAACGTCTGACCCCTACGGTGGAGGAATTCCAAAACATGATCTCTCTTGCAGTGAAAAAACACATCCGTCAGGCTGCCACCCTGGCCCTCACCCTGGTGATGGCCACGGCCCTGGTTTTCCAGGCGGCCACGCCGGCTTACGCCGACGACAAACAGAAGGAGCTGGAAGACAAGAAAAATCAGCTCCAGCAGGAATTGGAAGACATCAAAAACCAGCAGTCGGCCAACCAGGAAAACCTGGAAAATGCCCAGGACCAGAAAGAACAGCTGGAAGCCAAGAACACCGAACTGAAGCAGGAAGTGAAACAGATCTCCAACCAGCTGGATGATATCAAGACCAAGATTGGTGAGACCGAGGACGCCATCACTGCCAAGCAGGAGGAAGTGGACCAGAAGCAGGCCGAATTTGACGCCCGCTGGGATGGGTTCAAGGAGCGCATGAGCAGCATGCAGATGCTCCATTACAGCGGCGGCATTGATATTCTGTCCAATGCCACCAACCTGTTTCAGCTGCTCAACTTCACCCAGGCCCTGGCCGATATCTCCGAAAAGGACGAGGAAATCTGCCAGGAACTGGATGATGAGAAGGCCGAACTGAACCAGCAAAAACAGGAACTGGAAGATTCCAAGGCGCAGCTGGAAGCCCAGGAAGCGACCCTGGCCGACAGCCAGAACCAGCTGAACAGCAAGATCGATGAGCTGGTGGCCAATATCCAGCAGCAGGACGCCACCATCAGCGAGGCGGAAGCCCGGGCCCAGGCCCTGGCCGCCGCCGAAAGCGACAAGCAGGCCGAATTCAACAAGGCGGCGGATGAATTGGACTCCTACCTTCGGTCCCTCATCCAGAACAGCAGCGGCGGTACCAACGCCACCCTGTCCTGCTCTCTGCATTTCATCTGCCCGCTGGACAGCTACAAGTACATTTCCTGTGAGTACGGCAGCAACGGCCACAAGGGCCGTGACTACGCTGCCCCCGGCGGCACCCCCATCAAGGCGGTGGCTTCCGGACAGGTCATCACGGTGGACAGCCATTACAGCTACGGCTACTATGTCATGATCTACCATGGCACTGCCGATGACGGCAACAACTATACCACCCTGTACGCTCACATGCGGTCCTGGCCCTCCGTCAGCGTGGGGCAGACTGTTTCCCAGGGCGATGTGATCGGCTACGTGGGCTCCACCGGTAACTCCACCGGCAACCACCTGCACATTGAGCTGCGCCAGAACGGCGCCCGCATCAACCCGGCCCTGTATATCCCGTCGTAATTGTATGTTAGGAGGCGTTCCCATGGAAAATCATCACAAGACCGGTATCCGCGTGGTTTGTCTGGTCATCGCGGTGCTGATGGTTGCGGGTCTGTTTTCCTCGGTCGTTTATTCCCTGGTCTGATCCTACCGCCAAGACTGTGGCAGACGGCTTTGTTCCGCCTGCCGGATAAGGAGATTACCTGATTCATGAGCAGAAAAGTCAACCTGGCCGTGGCCGCCACCGTCACCCTCATCGCAATGGCCGTGACCTTCTCGATCACCATGGTCGTGTCCATGGATATGTTCAACAGCACCGTTTCCAGCGTCAAGAACAAGGAACGGATGTACAACAAACTGTCCGAGATCGACCGCTATGTGCGCGATAATGAATACTTCGACATCAATGAGGACACCCTCAACGATACCATTGCTTCCGGCTACATGCTGGGCATCAGCGATAAGTATGCCCGCTACTATTCCGCCAAAGCCTACACCGAAAAGGTGGGCGTGGAGACCGGGCGCCTGATGAACATCGGCGTGTCGGTGGTCAAGGATTCCTCCTCCGGTTACGCCCGTATCATCCGGGTGTACAGCAACAGTCCGGCCAGTGAGATCGGCCTGCAGGTGGGCGGTTTCATCACTACCATCGGGGACACCAGCGTGCGCACCATGACCGATACCGCCGCCATCAACTCCGCCCTGCTGGGGGAGGAAGGCACCACCGTCAGCATCACCTATCTGAACCCGGACCGCCAGGAACAGCCTGCCGTGGAACTGGTGCGCTCCAACTACACCACCAACACGGTTTTCACCCAGATGACCGGTGACGGCTGCGGCTATGTGTGCATTGATGCTTTTGCATCCACCACCGGCACCGAGTTCCGTACCGCGGTGGAAGACCTGATCAACCAGGGGGCCAAGGCGCTGGTCTTTGATCTGCGCAACAATACCGGCGAATCCCTGGATGCCGCCCTGGTGGCTGCCGACTACTGTGTGCCCGCCGGCCTGATGGCCCAGAGTCAGGCCAAGGACGGTACCCTCACCGACCTGCGTATCTCGGATGACCATGAGATCACCGTTCCCATGGTCTGTCTGGTCAACGGCAGCACCGCCGGCGGCGCCGAACTGTTCGCCAATGCCCTGCGCAAGATGGCCGGCGCCAGCATTGTGGGTACCACCACCGCCGGTAAGGGCGTGGTGCTCAGCGAGCCCCAGAGTTTCTCCGACGGCAGTGCCGCGGTCATCACCATTGGTATGCTGCTGGACAACGAAGGCCAGACCTGGAACGGTACCGGCCTGACCCCGGATGTGGAAGCCGCCCTGACGGCCGACGAGCAGAACAGCTACTATGACTTCACGGTGGATACCGACCCGCAGATCAACAAGGCCGTGACCTCGGTCATGGCCATGGTCGGGTAAGGGAGGCGGACCTATGCCGGTTTTGACCGACCTTTCCACCATCCGCGACCTGTGCGCGCGGTATGACTTTGCCTTGTCCAAGGGCTTTGGACAGAACTTCATCATCAACCCCGGCATCTGTCCCCGCATTGCCGAAGAGGCGGGCATCGGCCCCGGCTGGGGTGCCCTGGAAGTGGGCCCCGGTATCGGTGTCCTCACCGAACAGCTGGCCAAGCGGGCCGACAAGGTGGTTTCGGTGGAGGTGGACAAGCGACTGGAACCCCTGCTGGCCGAGACCATGGCCGGGTACGACAACTTCAAGCTGGTCATGGGGGATGTGCTCAAGGTAGACCTGGCGGCTTTGCTGAAGGAAGAATTTGGCGACCGCCCGGTGGCTGTCTGCGCCAATCTGCCCTACTACATCACCAGCCCCATTCTCATGCGCCTGCTGGAAGAGAAACTGCCGGTGGAGAACATTACCGTCATGGTGCAGAAGGAGGCCGCACAGCGCCTGTGTGCCGCCCCCGGCACCCGGGAAGCCGGGGC
Source organism: Subdoligranulum sp. DSM 23681 (assembly GCF_057005535.1). NCBI lineage: Bacteria > Bacillati > Bacillota > Clostridia > Eubacteriales > Oscillospiraceae > Subdoligranulum > Subdoligranulum sp. DSM 23681. Next base: position 2,628,791 of record NZ_CM168050.1, read on the forward strand.
CATCAGCTACGCTGTGGCCTACTACTCCACCCCCAAAATGCTTTTCACGGTGCAGCCGGGGAGCTTTTACCCGGCGCCCAAGGTCACCAGCGCGGTCATCCGGCTGGATGTCCACAAGCAGCCCGCTGTGGAGGTCCCCGACGGGGACGAGGCCGGACTGTTCCGGCTGATCCGGGCGTCCTTCTCCCAGCGCCGCAAGACCATCGCCAACGTGGTGGCCTCCGGACTGAACCTGCCCAAGCCTCAGGTGCTGGAAGCGCTGCAGGCTGCGGGCCTGGATGCCCGCCTGCGCCCCGAACAGCTGACACTGCAGGATTATTGCCGCCTGCTGGGCACACTGCGCGGTTGACACCGCCGCCGGACCATGATACAATAATATGGTTCCCGCTGGCATAGCTCAATTGGCAGAGCAGCTGATTTGTAATCAGCAGGTTGCAGGTTCGATTCCTGTTGCCAGCTCCATCACGCCGCAAGCAATTACGCTTGCGGCGTGTTTTTTGTTAGGGAAGGAACAAGAAAAAAACGGTAAAAAATAAACCCGGCCCCGGAATGACGATCCATTCCGGGGCCGGGTCTTTTCAGAATTTATTTGGTTTCGACGTCTTTGGGCAGCAGTCCGTATACCTCGTACAGGGTCAGCACATCCTGCAAACTCAGCTTTCGGGCAAACAGCTGGCGGTAGGTGGCGGTTTTGACCTTGCCTTCCAGCTTCATCTTGTCCATGCGGGCGGTGGTTTCGGCGTACTGCTTCTGCACAGCTGCCAGCATGGCCTCAAAGGCGGCCAGACGCTCTGCCTCACTCACAGCAGCGTCACCCCCGCAGCTTCACAGACGCTGCGGGTCTCTTCATCCCACAGGCTCACCTGGACTTCGCCCACATGGGCCTTGCCCAGCAGCAGCATGCACAGACGGCTCTGGCCGATGCCGCCGCCCATGGTCAGGGGCAGCTGGCCATTCAGCAGCATCTGGTGGAAGGGCAGTTCCGACCGCTCGGGGCAGCCCGCTTCCGCCAGCTGACGGCGCAGGGCAGCAGCATCCACCCGGATGCCCATGCTGGACAGTTCCAACGCGCAGCCCAGGGGCTTGTGCCAGAACAGGATATCGCAGTTCAGGGTCCAGTCGTCGTAGTCGGGGGCGCGGCCGTCATGGACCTGGCCGGACGCCAGCTTGCCGCCGATCTGCATGATGCAGACGGTGCCGTGCAGCCGGGTGATCTCGTTTTCCCGCTCTTTCGGGGTCAGGTCGGGGTATGTGTCCTCCAACTCCTGGGTGGTGATGAAGGTGACCTCTCGGCCCAGGCGGACCTTTTTCAGCTCCGGGAACTTCCAGCGCAGCTCGTCGGCAGTGGCACACACCGCGTCCACAATGTCCCGCACCGTGTCTTTCAGGAAGGGGATGGTGCGCTGCTTTTCGGTCACCACCCGTTCCCAGTCCCACTGGTCCACATAGATGCTGTGCAGGTTGTCGGGGGTCTCGTCCCGACGAATGGCGTTCATATCGCACACCAGGCCCTGCCCGGGGCGGAATCCATACTTGGCCAGAGCAAACCGTTTCCACTTGGCCAGACTGTGTACCACCTCGGCCTCCTCGTCCAGGCAAGGAACGTCAAAGCGCACAGGGCGTTCCACGCCGTTCAGATCGTCGTTCAGGCCGCTGCCGTGGAGCACGAACAGGGGCGCGGTGACCCGTTTCAGGTGCAAAGCGGCGCACAGCTTTTCCTGAAAGATGGTCTTGATCAGGCCGATGGCCTTCTGGGTGTCGTACAAGCCCAGAAGGCTCTTGTAGTTCTGCGGGATCTGCGTGTTGGACATCTTCATTTTCCTCCTTTATGTGTCTGCTCAAGCCGGGGCAAACTGGCTCTGGTACAATTGGGCATAGAAGCCGTTCTTGGCCAGCAGTTCCTCATGGGTACCGCTCTCGATGATGCTGCCGCTCTTCATCACCAAAATCCGGTCGGCATTCTTGATGGTGGACAGGCGGTGGGCCACAATAAAGCTGGTGCGGCCCTTCATCAGTTCCTCAAAGGCATCCTGCACCAGTACCTCGGTGCGGGTGTCGATGCTGGAAGTGGCCTCATCCAGGATCAGGATGGGCGGGCGCCGCAGCATGACCCGGGCAATGCAGAGCAGCTGACGCTGTCCGGCGCTCAGGTTGTCCCCGTCCTCGGCGATCATGGTGTCGTAGCCCTGGGGCAGGCGGCAGATGAAGCTGTGGGCCCGGGCTTTCTTGGCGGCGGCAATGATCTCCTCCCGGCTGGCGTCCGGCTTGCCGTAGGCAATGTTCTCGGCCACGGTGCCGCATTTCAGCCAGGTCTCCTGCAGCACCATGCCCAGGTTGGCACGCAGGGAATCCCGGGTCACCGTGTCGATGGGATGGTCGTCCACCTTCAGGGAACCGCCGTTGATCTCATAGAACCGCATGAGCAGGTTGACCAGGGTGGTCTTGCCGCAGCCGGTGGGGCCCACCAGGGCGATGCGCTGCCCGGGCCAGACCCGCAGGTTCATGTCCTCTATCAGGGGGACCTCCGGCACATACCGGAACTTCACATGCTCAAAGGCGACCCGGCCTGCACCCTGACGCAGCTCCACCGCGTCGGGGGCATCGGGAGTGATGGGGGGCTCGTCAATCAGGTCGAACACCCGCTGGGCACAGGCCAGGGCGTTCTGCAGCTCGGTCATGACGCTGGAGATGTCGTTGAAAGGCTTGGTGTACTGGTTGGCGTACTGGAGCAAAGCGGACAGATTGCCCGCGGTGATGCCCCCCGCAATGGCAAAGAGGGCGCCCAGCACCCCCACCGCCGCATACACCAGAGAGTTGACAAAGCGGGTGCAGGGGTTGGACAGGGAAGAGTAGAAGGTGGCCCGCAGCCCGCAGGACTGCAGATCCAGGTTGATGCGCTCGAACCGTTCCTCGGCACGGCTCTCGTACCCGAAAGCCCGCACCAGATGCTGGTTGCCCACCAGTTCTTCCACCAGACCGGTCATCTCGGCCCGGGTCTCGCTCTGGACCCGGAACATGGAGTAGGTGTGCTGGGCAATGAACTTGGCCACGAAGATGGAAAGGGGGGTCAGCAGCACTACCACCAGGGTGATGCGCCAGTCGATGGACAGCATGAAGATCAGGGTGACCAGAATGGTCAGCACGCCGGTAAACAGCTGGGTGAAGCCCATGAGCAGACCGTCGGAGAACTGTTCCACGTCGGTGGTCAGCCGGCTGATGGTCTCACCGGGACGGTGGGCATCAATGTAGCGCAGGGGCAGTTCCTCCATATGGCGGAAGGCCCGCACCCGGATGTCCCGCACCACCTGGAAGGTGATGCGGTTGTTGATCAGGCTCATGAGCCACTGACTCACCGAGGTCACGCAGACCACGATGCCCAGCTGAATGGCCAGCTTGACCAGACCAGGCAGATCCACCTGACCGGGACCCAGGATCAGGTCCACGCCCAGGCCGGTGAGAATGGGGGCGTACAGGGTGGTGATGACCGTCACGGCGGCCAGAATCAGGGAAATCAGCACCAGCAGGCGATAGGGGGCAATCAGTTTCAGCACCCGGCGGATGGTATCCCGGCTGGCGGTTTGTTTGGCCTTGCTCATACGGTTTTCTCCACCTCCTCCCGGGAAAGCTGGCTCAGGCAGATCTCCCGATAGACTTCGCAGGTTTTCAGCAGCTCGGCATGGGTGCCGCTGCCTGCCAGAGCACCATCGTCCAGCACCAGAATCCGGTCGGCGCGCTGTACCGCCGTGGCCCGCTGGGACACGATGAACACCGTCATGCCGGAGGTCTTTTCTTTCAACGCCTTGCGCAGGGCCGCGTCGGTGGCGTAGTCCAGGGCCGAGGCGCTGTCATCCAGAATCAGGACGGCGGGGTGGGGGACCAGCGCCCGGGCAATGGTCAGGCGCTGACGCTGGCCGCCGGAAAAGTTGCGTCCGGCGGTCTCCACCGGCTCATCCAGCCCCTTCGGCTTGCCCCGGACGAAGTCCGCTGCCTGGGCAATCTCCAGCGCCGCCCAGATCTGTTCGTCGGTGGCGTTGGGGCAGGCCCAGCGCATGTTGTCCCGGATGGTGCCGGTGAAGAGCACCGCCCGCTGGGGCACCACCCCGATCATGGTGCGCAGCTGGGCAAAGGGATACTGCCGCACATCATGGCCGTACAGTTCCACCTTGCCTTCGGTAGCGTCGTAGAAGCGGGCAATCAGATTGACCAGAGTGCTCTTGCCGCTGCCGGTACCGCCGATGACGCCGATGGTCTGCCCGCTCATGGCCCGGAAATCCAGGTCGGTCAGGCTGGGGGCACCGGCGTCCTTGTAGGTGAAGGTCACATGGTCAAAAGTCACCGCCGGGGCACCCTCCGCGGGAGCCAGCTCCTTGGCCCCGGATTCAGCCGGGTCGGGCATGCCGGTGGGGGTCTTCAGCAGTTCATTGACCCGGATACCGCTGGCCAGGGCCCGGGTCACCGAGATGACCAGATCGGCCATGCGCAGCAGGTTGGTCAGAATCTGGTTCATGTAGCTGATCAGGGCGATGATCTCACCCTGGGTCAGGGCTCCGTCATTGACCAGGGCGCCGCCCCGGACCAGCACCACAATGATGCCGAAGTTGACGATGAGATAGGTCATGGGGTTCATCAGGGCGGAGATGCGTCCCGCTGTGGTCTGGACTTTTTTCAGGGTATCGTTGGTTTTGGTGAAATCCCGGATCTCGTCCTCCTGACGGGAGAAAGCCCGCACCACACGGGTGCCCACATAGTTCTCCCGGGTCAGCAGGGTGACCTTGTCCAGCATGCTCTGGGCCTGGTGATAGCGGGGCACGGTGATGCGCATGATGAGATAGATCACCAGGGAGATCAGCACGGTGACCAACAGGAACCAGGCGGTCATCTGGGGGCTGATGGACAGGGCCATGATCAGCGCGCCGATGACGATGAAGGGGGACCGCAGCAGCAGACGCAGGGTCATGTTGACGCCGTTCTGCAGCTGGTTGATGTCACTGGTCATGCGGGTGACCAGTGTCGGGGTGCCGATGCCGTCCAGCTCGGTGTAAGAAAGGGTGTTGATGTGGTGGTACAGGTCCCGGCGCAGCGCCGTGCCGTATCCCAGAGCGGTCTTGGCGGCAAAATACTGGGCTGTCACGCTGGAAGCCAGTCCCACCACGGCCAGCAGTACCAGCAGCCCGCCCTGGCGGGCAATCTGGCCCACGTCCCGGTTCTGGATGCCGGTGTCCACGATGGCAGCCACCACCAGCGGCACCAGAAGCTCAAAGCAGGCTTCCAGCATCTTGAACAGGGGCGCCAGGACGGTTTCCCGTTCGTAGCCTTTGAGATAACGCAGCAATCTGTGCATGCTTTCCCCACCTTTGTATAAAAAATGCAGAAATATTATACCACGCATACCCGCATTTGTCAGCGCTTTTGCCCGGTTTCGATGATTATTTGCCCGCTGCCCGCCTATACTGGTTGTAGTTTATTCACACAGCGGGCACGCCGTTTTGGCGCGCCGAAAGGGGAGTCATATGCTGTATTTTCATAAAGGTTTGTCCTGCTCCGCCGCCCGCACGGTGGGGCGGGCTTTGTCTCTGGCAGGGCAGCAGGGCTGTACCGCCGCCGACACCGGCCACCTGCTGCTGGCCATGCTACAGACCGCCCAGGGGCCGGCAGCGGATTTCCTGCGCCGCAAAAACATCAGCGAAACCACCCTGCGCAGCTGTCTGGCAGGGCGGGTGTGTACCGGCCGCAGCATCCGCCTGAGCCGGCGGGACCTGGCCCCCGAGATGAGCAAGGCTCTGGAATTTGCGGTGCTGGGCGCCCACGCGGCCCGGGTACCCCGGGCGGAAAATGAGCATCTGCTCTGTGCCATGCTGGAGGACTGTGCCTGTACGGCCAGTGTGTGGCTGGCCTCGCTGGGAGTGGAAGTGCCCCAGGCGGCGCGGGAGTGCCGCCAGCTGTCCGGACAGCTGATCCTGCCTTCCGGCACTCCCCGCATGAGCACCAGCCGGGGCAGCAAACCCAGCGAAAAGTATGGCCGGGACCTGACCCGTCTGGCCCAGGAAGGGCGCCTGGACCCGGTTCTCTGCCGGGACAAGGAGCTGGACCGGATGATCGAGATCCTCTGCCGCCGCCAGAAGAACAATCCCTGCCTGCTGGGGGAGCCGGGTGTGGGCAAAAGTGCCCTGGCCGAAGCGCTGGCCCAGCGCATCGCCGCCGACCAGGTGACCCAGAGCCTGCGGGGACGGCGGGTGCTGGCCCTGGACATGGCGGCCATGGTGGCGGGCACCAAGTACCGCGGCGACTTTGAGGAGCGGTTCAAAAGCCTGCTGGAGGAACTCTACCGGGACCGTATGACCATCCTCTTCATTGACGAGATCCATGTGATCGCCGGGGCCGGCGCCGCGGAAGGTGCCATCGACGCGGCCAGCATTCTCAAGCCCATGCTGGCCCGGGGCGAACTGCAGCTCATCGGGGCCACCACGCCGGAAGAATATCGCAAGACCATCGCCAAGGATACGGCCCTGGACCGCCGCTTCGGCAAGGTGATGGTGGAGGAGCCGGTCCCGGCGGATGCCGAGACCATCCTGCGGGGACTCATGCCCCGGTATGAGCGGTATCACGGAGTCACCATCCCGCCGGCAAGCATTCATGCGGCGGTGGAACTGAGCGTGCGGTACCTGCCGGGACGGTACCTGCCGGACAAGGCCATCGACCTGCTGGATGAGGCCGCCGCTGCGGCCCGCATTGCCAGTGCGGAAAAAGGCGGCAGTCCGGCGACCCTGACGCCCCAGGACATTGCCCGGGTGGTCAGCAAGGCCAGCGGGGTGCCGGCCCAGCGGGTGGGGGAGGCCGAGCGGGAGCGGCTGGAACAGCTGGAAAGCCGCCTTTCCGCCGAGGTCGTCGGCCAGCCCCGGGCGGTGCACGCGGTGGCCGCCGCCATCCGCCGCAGCCGCACCGGCCTGCGGGAAGCGGGGCGTCCCATCGGTGCCATGCTGTTTTTGGGGCCCACCGGGGTGGGCAAGACCCAGCTGGCCCGCACCCTGGCCAAGAACTGGTTCGGCAGTGAGAAGGCCCTGCTGCGCTTTGACATGTCGGAGTATATGGAACAGCACACGGTGGCCCGCCTCATCGGTTCGCCACCGGGGTATGTGGGCCATGAGGAGGGCGGCCAGCTCACCGAAGCCGTGCGCCGCCGCCCCTACAGCGTGGTGCTCTTTGATGAGATTGAAAAGGCCCACGGGGATATCCAGAACATCCTGCTGCAGATCCTGGAAGATGGCGTGCTCACCGACGCCCAGGGCCGTAAGGCGGACTTTTCCAACACCATCATCCTGCTGACCTCCAATCTGGGCGCCCGGTGCCTGGTGGGGCAGTCAGCCCCCCTGGGCTTCGGTACCGCGGCCGAGGATACCGCCCGCCGCAGCAAGCAGGCGCTGCAGGAAGCCAAGGAATATTTCCGCCCTGAACTCATGGGCCGTCTGGACGATGTGGTGGTCTTTGACCCGCTTGGTCCGGCCCAGCTGGCAGCCATTGCAGGCAAGCTGCTCACCGAACTGGAAGAGCGGGCTGCCCGACAGGGGTATACCCTGCGCCACACGCAGGCCGCTGCCGCGGCTTTGGCAGGCAGCGAAGTGCCGCCTTACGGGGCCCGGGACCTGCGCCGCAAGGTGAGCAGGGCGGTGGAGCAGGCTCTTGCCGACCGCATTGCCGATGGTACCGCCCATCCGGGCGTGACCTACACCGCCGACGCCGATGCCGACGGCCGCATCATCCTCAGCGACAGCAATCTGGCCGCCTGCGTATAAAAAAGAAGTGCCTTCCTTTTTAATAAGGGAAAGCACTTCTTTGTTTTTATGGCTTGTACAGGAACCTCACAGGTTCTGGACCTTGAATTCCTGTTCGCAGTAGATGCAGCGGTACCGTCCGCTGGGGGTCAGGGCAAAGATGTGGTCGCAGCCTTCCTCCAGAGAGGTGATGCAGCGGGGGTTGGTGCACTTGATCACATTCACCAGCTGCTTGGGCTGCTCCGGCCGGACCTTGCGGGTCACATGGCCGTTCTCGATGTAGGTGATGGTGATCTGGGGGTCCAGATAACCCAGCACATTGAAGTCCAGGCTCTGGATGTCGCCCTCGATCTTGATGATGTCCTTCTTGCCGCTCTTCTGGCTGCGCACGTTCTGCAGCAGGGCCACGCTGGCGTCGCTGAGCTTTTCCAGCTCCATCAGGTGGTACAGCGCCAGACCGGTGCCGGCGGTGATGTGGTCAATGACCACGCCGTTCTGGATTTCGTCGATGTTCAGCATTCGAAAGCCACCTCCCCGGTCTTGGGGTCTTTCAGACCCAGCAAAGTCATAATCAGTGCCATGCGCATGTATACGCCGTTCTGTGCCTGCTCAAAGTAGGCGGCGCGGGGATCATCATCCACATCCAGGGTGATCTCGTTCACCCTGGGCAGGGGATGGAGCACCGCCATGTCGGCGGGGGCCTGGGCCAGCTTGGCCTTGGTCAGCACATAGCTGTTCTTCAGGCGGACGTAGTCTTCCTCATTGAAGAAGCGTTCCCGCTGCACCCGGGTCATGTACAGGATGTCCAGCTGGGGCAGGGCTTCTTCCAGGCTGCGGGTCTCCACATAGGGGATGCCCTTGGGGTCCAGCACCTCGGTCAGGATGTAGTCCGGCACCCGCAGCTCTTCGGGGCTGATGAGCACGAACTTCATGTTCGGCCAGCGGGACAGGCTCTTGATCAGGGAATGAACGGTGCGCCCGAACTTCAGGTCTCCGCAGAAACCGATGGTCAGTCCGTCCAGATGCCCTTTGCGGCGGCGGATGGTCATCATGTCCAGCAGAGTCTGGGTGGGATGGCTGTGTCCGCCGTCGCCCGCATTGATGACCGGAATCCGGGAATACCGCGCAGCCCGCAGGGGGGCGCCTTCCTTGGGATGGCGCATGGCGGCAATGTCCGCATAGCAGCTGACGATGCGGATGGTGTCCGCCACCGTCTCGCCCTTGGAAGCGCTGGAAACCCCTGCATCCGGGAAGCCCAGCACCTGGCCGCCCAGGTTCAGCATGGCGGCCTCAAAGGAAAGCCGGGTACGGGTGGAGGGTTCATAGAACAGCGACGCCAGACGCTTGCGGTACGCCACGTCCTTGTAGGCGGCCGGGTCGTCATGAATACGGTCCGCCAGGTCCAGCAGACGCAGCGTCTCCTCGTAGGTGAAATCAAGCGGATCGATCAGGTGTCTCATGGGCAACAACCTTTCCTTTCCTGTTTCTGGTTTGAACGTACAGCCCAAGGCCGCCGACCCTGTGTCCGGGGAAACCCCGTTCGCAGAAGCGGCGGCCTGTAAGCCTCACCTATTCTACAACTATACGAGCTTGCGCACAAGAGCAAAATCAAAAAAATCTGTGTAAAGGGTCTTGCTGCGCACCACCGGACGGCACAGGCGGGAATAACAGGTCTCTTCCAGTTCCAGCAGGGCCTTGTCCGGACTCAGTCCCAGCAGCCGCCGCACGGCGGTCTCCCCGGGCACCGCATGCAGTCGGGCCACCGTGCTGGTGGTCTGGATGTCACAGTGATCCTGGAGGACATCAAAGATGGGCCGGCTGAAGTCGATCCCGTCCAGACGCCCGCCGAAAAGGGCCAGGGGCATCACGTCGGTACAGAACAGCACCGGAATGTCGTCGGCCAGCATCCGCTTGCCCACCACCAGAACCGTCTCTCCGGCCTGCAGTCCCAGGACCCCGGCCAGCTCGGTGTCGGCGGTCTGCCGGGTCACCATGACATGGTCCGTGTGGGGGATGCGCCCCATGGCCTCGATCATCTTGTGGAATTCCATCTTCTGGTCCATGCGGTGGGCCAGGTGGACCACATCCCGGTTCACCACCGTGCCGATGCCCCGCACCCGCTCCAGGTATCCGCCCCGCTCCAGTTCGCTCAGGGCATCCCGCACCACCGTGCGGCTCACCCCCAGTCGGGCGGCCAGTTCCAGTTCCGGCGGCAGACGGTCCAACCCGGCATAGGCACCGTGGGCCATCTCTTCCAGCAGACGGTCCACCACCCGGGCTGAAATCAGCGCCCCGCCCAGCAAGGTGGGGTTCTTTGCGTGCTGTTCCAACCTCACGCCTCCTCTTTCTTTGCTTTGCCGTTCTTTTTGGCGTACCGGCACACATCAGCCAGACAGCACCTGTCGCAGTAGGGCTCGGTGCGGGCGGTGCAGACAGCCCGACCATGGTACACCAGCCGGTGGCAGAAATCACTGCCTTCCTCCGGCGGAATGATCTTCCACAGGGCCATTTCCACCTTCTTGGGCTCCTTGACCCCTTCATCCACCAGCCCGATGCGCCCGCACAGGCGGATGCAGTGGGTGTCGGTGACGATGGCCGGCTTGCCGAACACATCTCCCATGATCAGGTTGGCACTCTTGCGGCCCACACCGGGCAGGGCCAGCAGCGCGTCGAAGTCGTCCGGCACCTTGCCGTCATATTTGTCCCGCAGCATCCGCATGCAGGCGGAAATATCCCGGGCCTTGCTGCGGCCCAGCCCGCAGGGTTTCACAATGGCTTCGATCTCTTCCGGTTCGGCGGCGGCCAGGGCCTGCACATCGGGATATTTGGCAAACAGGTCCTTCACCACCACGTTCACCCGTTCATCGGTACACTGGGCAGCCAGACGCACCTCCACCAGCAGCTCCCAGGCATGGTCATAGTCCAGGGTGCAGTCCGCCAGAGGATATTCTTCTTTCAGCCGCTGAATGCAGATGGCGGCCAGTTCTTTTTTGGTCATGAGGGTCTCTCGCTTTCCAAGGGTATTACTTTATCTGCCTTGATTCTACCATTTTAATCGTCTATAATGCAAGGGTAAGTCACGTATTTGCGAAAAAGGGAGAATTTTTCATGGAACCACTGGCACAGCGTCTGCGCCCGCGCACCCTGGCCGAAGTCTGCGGCCAGCGTCATCTGCTGGGGGAAGGGAAGGTCTTCCGCCGTACCCTGGAAGCCGCGCAGGCCTCCGGCCGCATCCCCAACATGATCTTCTACGGCCCTTCCGGCGTAGGCAAGACCACCGTGGCCAGCATCATTGCGGCCAACAGCGGTATGCGGCTGCATAAACTCAACGGCACCACCGCCTCCACCGCCGATATCAGGACGGTGCTGGGGGAGATCGGCACCCTCCACGCCTCCGGCGGAATTTTGTTATACCTGGACGAAATACAATATTTCAACAAGCGGCAGCAGCAAAGCCTGCTGGAGTGCATTGAGGAGGGCACGGTCACCCTCATTGCCTCCACCACCGAAAACCCCTACTTTTATATCTATAACGCCCTGCTGTCCCGGTGTACCGTCTTTGAGTTCAAGTCCCTGACCCCGGAGGATATTGCCACGGGGCTGGAAAATGCCGCCCGACGCCTGGGCGAGGAGGACGGCATCCCGGTGCGCATCGAACCGGACGCCCTGCCTTATCTGGCCGAGAGCGCCGGCGGGGATATGCGCAAAGCCCTGGGCAACCTGGAATTTGTGGTCACCGCGGCGCCTCAGGTGGACGGAACCCGCGTTGTAACGCTGGATATGGCCAAACAGGTGGCCCGCCGCACCGCCATGCGGTACGACAAGCAGGGGGACGACCACTACGACATCATTTCGGCCTACCAGAAGTCCATGCGCGGCTCCGACCCGGACGCAGCCCTGCATTATCTGGCCCGCCTGCTGGAAGCAGGGGACCTGCCCTCCGCCTGCCGCCGGCTCATGGTCACGGCCTGTGAGGATGTGGGGTTGGCCTGGCCCCAGATCATTCCCATCGTCAAGGCGGCGGTGGATGCTGCCAACATGCTGGGGCTGCCCGAAGCCCGCCTGCCTTTGGCGGATGCGGTGGTCCTGGTGGCCACTGCCCCCAAATCCAATACAGCCCACGATGCCATCAACGCAGCCATGGCCGACGTGCAGGCCGGGAAGGGCGGACCCATCCCCCGTCAGCTGCAGAACAAACATTACGATGGCGAGGATGCCGCCGTCAAGGGACAGCACTACAAATATCCCCATGACTGGCCGAACCATTGGGTCTACCAGCAGTATTTACCGGATGCGTTGAAGGACAAAACCTACTACCATTTTGGTGATAATAAAACAGAACAGGCAGCCGCCCAATACTGGAAACGGGTGAAAGGCCAGGACCGGAAGTAATGTGGGCGTCCCTGTTACAATTGTGAAAACAAAACAAACACTTTTTACCGATGTGTCGAAAAAATGTGCGCCGCCGGACAACAGCTTGACCGGCGGTGCCTTTTTTTGGAATGCTGCGGACAAATCGTGGCAGAAACTGGTATAATTTTCGGCTTTATTCACGGAAAAGTGTTGACAAAGGACAATAAAATTCAGTAGAATAAAAACGTGTGAGGGGATCTGTCCATTGTTATGGACGGGCAAAAATTCACTTTTATAAGGAGAACTCCCATGCGTTATTCTCATCAGCGCGAATTGATCCTGCGCGAGGTGCTCGGCCGCACCGATCATCCCACCGCAGAACAGATCTGCACTTCTCTGCGGACCGAATGTCCGCGCCTGAGCCTCGGCACCGTTTACCGTGATCTCAATACCCTGGTGGAGATCGGCAAGGTCCGCCGTGTTTCCATCCCCGGCGAGGCCGACCGGTTTGACGGTCAGGTGGAACAGCATCAGCATCTGTGGTGCCGCAAGTGCCATCAGGTGGAAAGTTTGTATATTGAACCGGAAAAACTCAGTGAACTGGTCAAGTCCTGTCCCGGTATTGTGGCCGAGGACTGGAGCCTGACCGTGTTCGGTCTTTGTAGTAAATGCGCGGCCGAAGAAAGCCAGTGAACTGTACGGTGCCCGATTGCGGAGGTCACAACGGTTTGCACCCGCGGGCCATGGTCCGGTGGCAGCGGGAGGCGGAAAATTTCGGATTGCCAGCGTCGGAGCAAAGTGTTCTTTGCCCCGGCGATTTTTTATACGTTTTTTGTCTGTATTCCAGGGTCAGTCCCGGGCGGTGATTTGTTTCTTTGAACAAATTGCCGCTTTTTGTATGCCAAAAGGCTTACATATCTGATATAAGTGTGCTACAATAAAATTTATGCCTGTTTCAGGGAAAGGACAGGCGCTGTATTTTTCGTTTTGGAATCATAAAGGGGAAACGTATATGGCAATTGTAGATACTTTTGGAGAAAAAGTTGAACAACTGAGCAATACCAACCGGACCCGGGCCCGCTGGCTGCTCAAGACCGGGTGGGAAGCCCAGAATCTGAAATTCAAACTTATGCCGGACAAGCGGCTGATCCCGGCGGACCGGTATCTGGCAGGCATGATGATGGATGCCATGCTCAAGCCGCTGCAATGCCCGGACCAGTGTGCGGTGGTCAGCGTGTTCACCCCCTGCGAACTGCTGCAGGAGGTAGGGCTGAACCCCTACAATACCGAAGCCATGTCCTGCTATCTGTCTGCCAGCAAGGTGGAGCGAGGCCTTTTGCAGCAGGCGGAAAACAGCGGCATTGCCGAAACCCTGTGCAGCTACCACAAGACCTTTTTCGGTGCGGCCCAGAAAGGCCTGCTGCCCCGGCCCAAGTGCATCGTGTATACCAACGTCATGTGTGACGCCAACATGCTGACCTTCCGGGCTCTGTCCAACCTGTACAAGGTGCCGCTGTTTTCTCTGGATGTGCCTTTGCAGCAGAATGAGGACAATGTCCGCTATGTGGCCGAGCAGCTCAAGGCTCTGGCGGCTTTCCTGGAAAGGAACACCGGCAGAAAGATCGACGAAGCTTCGCTGTCCCAGCGCCTGGAACGCAGCAAGCGCACGCTGGAAAAGTTCGGCCGTTTCCAGGAAGAAAAAGCCGACCGGTATATTCCGGCAGACCTGGTCAGCCCGCTGTACTGCGGCATGACCAACAACATCCTCATGGGCACGCCCCAGGAGGAAAAGTTTGTGGATATGCTGCTCCGGGATGTGAAGAAGGCCCCGGCCAAGAAGGGCAAGCGCATTTATTGGATGCACACCATTCCCTTCTGGTCCGACGCCGTGCGCCAGGAACTGTGCTTCAATGAAAAAGCCCAGATCGTGGGCTGTGAGCTCAGCCAGGTGTGTGAACCGGACTTTGACCCCGCCGATCCCTACATGGCCATGGCCCATCGCCTGGTCTACCATGCCCTCAACGGCAGCGTGAACCGCCGCATCGAAGCCGGTATCTGCCATGCCAAGCAGACCAAGGCCGACGGCGTGGTGTGGTTCAACCACTGGGGCTGCAAGCATACCATGGGCGCTGCCCAGCTGGCCAAAAAGAAGTTTGAGGAAGCAGGCCTGCCCCTGCTGATCCTGGATGGCGACGGCTGTGACCGCAGCCACGGCGGCGAGGGCCAGACCTCCACCCGTCTGGGGGCTTTCCTGGAAATGCTCAACGGCGACAAGGTGTGAAAGGGGAGAGGAAGATGAGCAACAAACTGTATTACGTCTGCAAATATACGCCCATCGAGCTGCTGGAAGCGCTGGGGGCCGACTGTGCCAGCCTGAACGAGATGCCCGAAGGATTTGAACATGCCGACCAGATCGCCCATCCCAACATCTGCGGCTTCGGCAAGGCGGTGCTGGAACAGGTCATCAGCGAGCATGTGAAGGAGCTGGTCATCGTCAACTGCTGCGACACCATCCGCAGCGTCTACGATATTCTGGCCGACAGCGGCAAGCTGGACTTTCTGTATATCATGGACATGCCCCATGACAACGGCTCCTGCGGCCGGGAACGCACCGTGACCCAGCTCAAGGGTCTGGCCAAGGCTTACAGTGAATACAAGGGCACCACCTTTGATGAGGCTGCTTTCCGCAAGGCCTTCCGCCCCAAGGAACGGCTGAACGAACCCTACATCAGCGTGCTGGGCGCCCGCATGGGCAACGAACTGTTCGATGTGGTCCGCCAGACCATGCCTTATCCGGTGGAGAACGACACCTGCGTGAACAACCGTTCCGCCGGCAATGAGGAACCCCCCGAAACCTCTGATTTTGACGAGCTCATGGATTGGTACGCCGGCGCTCTGCTGCGCCAGCTGCCCTGCATGCGCATGATCGACAACACCGGCCGCAAGCAGCTGTACAACAACCCCAATCTGAAGGGCATCATCTATCACACCGTCAAGTTCTGTGATTTTTACAGCTTTGAGTACGCCCAGATCAAGCGGGAAGCCGCCGTGCCCCTGCTGAAGATCGAATCCGACTATTCGCTGCAGAACAGCGGGCAGCTCTCGACCCGACTGGAAGCATTTGCCGAGAGCATCACCGCCGAATGGCAGAAAGGGAAGGAAAAGAAGATGGGAAAAGGATATTTTGCAGGTATTGACAGCGGCTCCACCAGCACCGACGTGGTCATTCTGGACAAGGACCAGAAGATCGTGACCGGCATCATTCTGCCCACCGGCGCAGGTGCCGCCGCCGGCGCCGAGCGCGCCTTGGAAGAAGCCCTGAAGGAAGCCCACCTCCAGCGGGAGGACATCGACGCCATGGTCACCACCGGCTACGGCCGCACTGCCATCACCGAGGGCGACAAGAGCATCACCGAGATCACCTGCCACGCCCGGGGCGCCCATTTCCTGGATCCTTCGGTGCGCACGGTGGTGGACATCGGCGGTCAGGACAGCAAGGTCATCCGTCTGGATGAGAACGGCGCCGTGGTCAACTTTGTCATGAATGACAAGTGCGCCGCCGGTACCGGCCGCTTCCTGGAGATGATGGCCCGCACCATGGAGATGAGCCTGGACGAGATGAGCCACAAAGGCCTGAAGTACAAGGAAGACATCACCATCTCCAGCATGTGCACCGTCTTTGCGGAATCGGAGGTCGTCTCTCTGATTGCTCAGAACAAGGACACCGACGACATTGTTCACGGCCTAAACAAGGCGGTGGCATCCAAGACCGCCGCCCTGGCCAAGCGCGTGGGCGGGGAGGAACGCTACATGATGACCGGCGGCGTTTCCAAGAACGAAAGCCTGGTCAAGACCCTGGAAGAAAAGTTGGGCACCACCCTGGTGGTGGACGAGCGCGCCCAGCTGTGCGGCGCCCTGGGCGCGGCCCTCTTCGCCATGGATATGGTGGAAAAGGACTGACCCTTCCGCCGGAAAGCAACCAAAAAAGGACACCGTCCGGTGGGACGGTGTCCTTTTTGCTTACTTAAACTTACACAGCAGAGGCTTCCCGGCTCTGCGCGGCAGGTCTCGGGCACAGGGCGGGCAGCGGCGCACCCCGGGGCGTGAGCAGGGCGCAGGGCAGCAGCAGGATCAGCGGATTGGCGGAGATCAGGAACATCTTGTTTTCCATCAGCAGGTAACACAGCATGGCAAACAGCAGCAGGGTCTCGCCGGTATGGCCGGTCCGGCACAGCCGCCACAGCAAAAGCAGGGTGACGCCTGCCACCAGCACGGCGCCCAGCAGACCCTTGTTCATGATGAGCGCCAGGTAGGTGTTGTCGATGGAATGGTGCACGTCCGCGTCGGTGGCAAAGCCGCCCAGCAGGGTGATGACATTGGGCATGCCAGCATGAAGCCAGGCTTCGGCGCCTTCCTCCGCCGGGTGCAGATAATCAAAGGCCCAGAACACATGATGCCAGATTTCCAGCCGTCCGGAGAAGGCCCGGTTCAGCAGGGACAGTTTCGGCGTCAGGTCGGAGGCGCCCGGATCGAAAAGATATCCCGTTACCAGGCTGAACACCGTCAGCAGGGGATACAGGGCCAGCACCACAAAGTGCCACACACGGCTCTCAAAAAAGCGGGGCAGCAATTTCTGTGCCGCAAACAGCAAAAGCAGCAGGAGCATGGCAATGCCGGCGCCCCGGCACAGAGGAACGATCAGGGTGTAGGCGGCCAGCGCAGCCAGACCGGCCCAGTCGAACCAGCGCAGCCGGGGCCAGCGCAGCCATCCCCAGGCAAAAAACACGCCCAGCAGTCGGGCGCCGTAGCCATTATAATGTCCGTAGCCGTAATCCCAGTTGCGGGCATACATATTGAAGGGCATCAGCGGGGTGGTGTAATGCAGCAGCTGTACCAAAACAAGACAGACGGCGGCTGTGCCCAGGTAGACCCGCAGGGCAGTGCGCAGGTCCACATCCTTGGCACCCAGCCCCACGAGGACTGCCAGCAAAAACCAGATGTCATCTCCCCGCAGGGAGGCAAAGGCCGCATACACCACCGCAGCACAGCCCACGACCCATTGCCAGCGGCGTTCATACCGGGTCAGAAACAGACATTTGATGACCAGCAGCAAAGTGCCGGCTCCGGTCAGGCCCAGGCGGGCCAGATGACTGAAGGCGGGCAGTGTACTTTGTATGTTGGAGCTGAATACCTCCGAAAGAATCAGCAACAGGGCGATGGCGGTGCAGTAGACGCGTTGGCCCGTCAGGGGACGGTTGTCCAGAAACGGGAAACGGCGCTGTGACAGAGCAACAGGCATCGCGGTCCTCCTTTCCCGCGGAATTCTCCGCAGATCGCTATTCATTATAGCATGGCCCATCCCAAAAGAAAACCCGGCCGGACAGGCCTTTGGCCCCTTCATCCTTGTATTTTGCCCAAAAGTTTGTTACAATCAACATAGTATCCGTTTATTTTCCAAAATGTTACGCGCATAGAGAAGGAAAGGAAGAGATCATATGCTCAGCGATATCCAGATCGCCCAAAACGCCCACATGCTTCCCATCACGGAGGTGGCAGCCAAGCTGGGGCTGTCTGCCGATGATGTCATCCCGTATGGCAAATACAAAGCCAAGATCAGCCACAAGCTGGCAAAAGGGGAAGGCAAGCAGGGCAAACTGATCCTGGTTACCGCCATCAGCCCCACCCCGGCGGGCGAAGGCAAGACCACCACCAGTGTGGGTCTGGCGGATGCTCTTTGCGCCATGGGCAAGCGTACCATGCTCTGCCTGCGGGAACCTTCTCTGGGCCCCGTGTTCGGCATCAAGGGCGGCGCGGCTGGCGGCGGCTATGCCCAGGTGGTGCCCATGGAGGACATCAACCTCCATTTCACCGGTGATATCCACGCCATCGGCACCGCCAACAACCTGCTGGCGGCCATGATCGACAATTCCATTCAGCAGGGCAATCCCCTGAACATCGACCCCCGCCGGGTGGTGTGGAAGCGCTGCATGGATATGAATGACCGTCAGCTGCGTTTCATTGTGGACGGCCTGGGCGGCAAGGTCAACGGAACTCCCCGGGAAGACGGCTTCGACATCACCGTGGCCAGCGAAGTCATGGCCATCTTCTGTCTGGCAACCGACCTGCAGGACCTGAAAGACCGTCTGTCCCGCATCGTCTGCGCCTATACTTTTGACGGCAAGCCGGTCACCGCTGGCGAGATCGGGGCTGCCGGTGCCATGACCGCCCTGCTCAAGGACGCCATCGACCCCAACCTGGTCCAGACCCTGGAAAACAATCCGGCCATCATCCATGGCGGTCCCTTCGCCAATATCGCCCACGGCTGCAACAGCGTCACCGCCACCAAACTGGGCCTGAAACTGGCCGACTATGTGGTCACCGAAGCTGGCTTCGGCGCCGACCTGGGGGCCGAGAAATTCCTGGACATCAAGTGCCGTTATGCGGGTCTGAACCCCTCCGCTGTGGTGCTGGTGGCCACCGTCCGCGCCCTGAAATACCACGGCGGTGTGGCCAAGGCCGACCTGAACGCCCCCAACGTGGAAGCCGTGCGCAAGGGCTCTGTGAATCTGGCCCGCCATATCGACAACCTGAAGAACGGTTTTGGCCTGCCGGTGTGCGTGGCTATCAATTCTTTCCCCACTGACACCGAAGAGGAGATGGAGGTCATCCGGGATGTCTGCGCCCAGGCCGGCGTGCCCTGCGCGCTGAGCGAAGTCTTTGCCAAGGGCGGCGAAGGCGGCAAGGAACTGGCCAACACCGTTCTGCAGGTGCTGGAAGAAAATCCCGACATCCATCCCATCCAGTTCACCTATGATCTGGAAGCCTCTCTGGCCGACAAGGTGGAAGCGGTGGCCCGCAAGATCTACCGCGCCGACGGCGTGATCTATGCCCCCGCCGCCAAGAAGATGCTGGCTGAACTGGAAAAGATGGGCTACGGCAAGCTGCCGGTCTGCATTGCCAAGACCCAGTACTCCTTCAGCGATGATGCCTCCCTGCTGGGAGCGCCGGAACACTTCCGGATGAACGTGCGGGAGGTCCGTCTGTCCGCCGGTGCCGGCTTTGTGGTGGTCATCTGCGGTTCCATCATGACCATGCCCGGTCTGCCCCGTCATCCCGCGGCCATGGATATTGACTGCGACGCCGAGGGCCGCATCACCGGCCTGTTCTGATTCCGGACTTTCATAACAAGCAAACAGCGTGCAAGCCGAAAGGGCCTGCACGCTGTTTTTTATGGGCTTGATTCAGTTGTTGGGCGCCAGGATCCCGGCGCCCTTCGCCAGTTGCTCTTCATTGGGGACCAGATAGGCAAACCGCAGTTCCACCACCCGCCCGGGCCAGCACAGCAGATACTGGGGAATCGGCCCGCTGGTGCTCCACTGCAGCTGATAGGCAGCCTGTGCACCATAGGGCGCCGGATCAATGGCAGAATAGGAATCCTGAAATACAGTGCCATCCTCATAGACTTCATCCTGATGTTCATCCAGCAGCTGCTGTACCACAATGTTTTGTACAAAGGCAAAGTCGGTGTCGTAGATGGTATACCACAGGGTGGGGGCGCCTGCGGACTGCGGTACAACCGGACTTTGTTCATACAGGCTCTGCTGCAGCAGGGGACTGGTGTACGCGGTGGCTCGCCTGGAATAACGGGCGTCGGTTTCGGTCAGATCTTCCGCAACCAGGGGCAGGGGATCATTGTAGATTTCATAGGTGCGGCCGTTCTGCTCATAACTGCCCGCCACCACATGGTCGGGCTGCCCCAGATGGGAGCCCAGAGAAACGGCCAGCAGTACCACAATGCCCACCGTATACACCGCAAGCACCATAAGGCCGGTGACGGCTTGGTTGAGTCCGGCTGGATACTCTTTTTCCCGCAGTCGTTTCCGCAGCCAGGTGCCGCCTCCAATGGCGGCAGCGCAGATCAACAGCCAGCCAAGATACCATTGAGGCTGCAAAGGGGAACCGAAAGCGGCCAGACACAGCAGCAGAATAGCCACGGCCACCAATATCCAGCTGACGCGGGCGGGAATACGGGGCGGCAGAAAGAGACCGCCCTCTTCGGCGGCGCGTCCGGCCCGACGATGCCATGCAAGGCAGGCGATGGGCTCCACCAGACAGGCCAGCAGCAACAGGAACCACACCGGCAGGGAAAGGATGTCGAAGCTGTCGGAAAGAAACCCGATGGCATCGTGCCGGAAATCCAGCCAGTACTTTCCCAGCCAGAACAGGCACAATACCAGGGTAAACAGCCGCGGCCGGATGGTCAGCCGGACCATGGCCCGGTACAGGCTTGCCACCCGTACCACAGGGTCGGTCTCCAAAGGCAGTGCATCCGCATCGGCGGTATAAAACACCTGTATGTCATGCCGTCGGGCGGCCAGACGCCACCCGCTCCCGGCGCACAGGTCCTCCTTGTCCTTCTGGGCGTCGGTGGGCAGGGCGTCGTACTCGGTGGCCTTGGAAAAATAGGTGACGGCAAACTGCAATGTCTGCGGCTGTATCTCCGTAAAGGTCCAGAACCAGCCGCCGATTTTACTCAGCAGCCAGCCCTGGGCCGCCTGCTTTTCCAGCAGCGTTTCCATGGCTTGCTGGTCATAGATGGAAAGGGGAACAAAAAGACGTTTCGTTCGGTTCATGGCTGTGCCTCCTTCCCGGCATAGCGCTCATAATCCCGGATCTGCTCCCGCAGACGTTCGTACTCCTTGGCCAGCATGGCAGCACCCTTCCCGGTGATGTGGTATCGGCGCCGTCCCCGCAAAGCGCCGGTGGCTTCGATCCAGCCTTCGGCGGTGAACTGCTCCAACAGATCATACAGGGTACCGGAGCCGATGCTCACCCGCCCGCCGGTCATCTGGCGCACCTTTTCCAGAATCTCCATGCCCCGGCATTCCTCCTGCAGGCAGAGCAGCAGATAAAACATCTGCTCGGTCAGGGTCTTGAATCGCTCCCGGGGCATGGGAATCACCTGCTTTCTCTGTAATCTCGAATATCGAGTTCTTCTGCCTTCAGTATATTCTCGATATTCGAGAAAGTCAATGCCCGACTCTTTCTTTTTCCGCGGCACACCAAAAAAGCCGCTGCAGCAGTCCTGCCGCAGCGGCTTTTCTTGGTAGGTTCATTTCACCAGGGCAACTTCCCGTTCAGCCTCCGGCCGGGGCAATCCCGCCCGGGAGAGCTGCCACAAGGAAGCTGTCGCCAGCAGCAGCAAAAGCGGCGTGAACTGAAAGGCGTACCGGGCCTTTGTCTCCCACAGACTCAGAAACAGCATCAGCCCGAACACGCTCACCTGTGCCAGGGTCAGCGGTCCCGGTGCAGACCGTCGGACAGCGCCCAATGCGCCCAGTAACACCAGGACCATCACAAAATACAAATAGGTCTGGCAGTAGTAGACCATGGGCATATACCCGGGCTGTCCCTCCAGAATGAACCGGTGGGTCCAGCTGACCTTCAAAGGCGTGGCCAGGAATTCCTGGGCGTCATACAGCCCGTTGCCCCAGGTGATGACCGCCTTGCGGGTCATGAAATCCACCTGACCGACGGGGGTACGGGAACTGTACTGGCCGGCGATGTACTGCCGCAGCATCTGGCGGCGCTGGTCCATGGTGGCCAGACTTTTGGCGGTTTGGCATACTTCGTCGTTATAGTTGCCGTCGCCGCCGCTGCCGTAGGCAAACCATAGCTCGATGGGCAACCCTACGGCATCCTCCACCGAAAAATCCAGAAAGGTCCGCTGCCAGACCCGGTATCCGCCTAGCCATAGCCCGAACACCAGCAGAAGAATCAAAGCACCGGCTGCCGCCCGACGGGCTTTCTGTTCCAGAAACAGCTGGATGATTACCGCTACCAGTACCACGATCACGCTTCCCTTGATGGCGTACCCAAAAAACGCCGCAGTGCCCATGAAAGCCAACCAGGCCAGCCGGGTTCCGGCACGGGCGGCGGTGCGGTACCGTGTCCAGCCCAACAGCACCAGCAGGGGAAAGGGCAGGCACAGGGTGTCGGAATAAAAGCAGGGGGACCACAGCACAAAGGGCAGAAATCCGGCGCAGAGCAGAAATGCCAGCGCCACCCCGCTGTTGCGGTCCAGGATCCGTCGGGCCAGCAGGCAGACCAGGGCGACGGAAAACGCAATGGCCAGCACGTTCAGTACAATGCCGGCGTAGATGCCCGCTTCGGTATCCGGCGTTATGCCGAACAGCCCTGCCAACCGGAACCAGAGCACCAGCACCAGCGCCAGTCCCAGATTGTTGTTGCAGATGATGTAATAAGCGCCCCACACCTGGGGAATGCCGTCATCCAGAAAATCCGGCAGACTCTGCAGCACGGTGGCCATGTCCATGATGGGCATTTCGGCCAGAAAGAATCCCATCATCCCCAATAGCAGGGTATAAAGCAGCAGGACAACGGCCATCCAGCGCCGGAACCGGGAGCGGGGGACGGAATCCAGCATAGGCAGAAGATACCGCGCTGCGAAAAAGGCCACGAATCCCAGGGCAAATCCCGCCAGCAGGGCAGCCGGTCCGTTGTGCTGCCAGCGCAGCACGCTGTTGAACAGCACCCAGCCCCACACAATGGCAAACCCGATGGAAAAGGTTTGCGTCAGTCGTTTCGCCATACCTCAACGCCTCCGGACGGAGCACCGCAGACACTCCGAACAAATTACACATTTCCATCACATTTTACCACATGGACGGGAACTTTGCCAACCAAAAAACGCCGGGGCCGCAAACATGCGGCCCCGGCGGGCAATCTGCAGAATGAAATTACTGCTTGCTCAGGACTTCCTTGGTATCCCGGGCGATCATCAGCTCTTCGTTGGTCTCAATGACCAGGGTGCGCACGCGGGCGCCCCAGGCGGTGATCTCCACCACGTCGGACTTCTGGTTGTGCGCATCATTGTTCTTGTCGGTGTCAATGTGGATGCCCAGCCAGTCCATGTGATGGCAGATGCGGGCGCGGGACGGTGCATCATGCTCACCGATACCGCCGGTGAAGACGATGGCGTCCACGCCGCCCATGGCGGCAATGTAGCTGCCGATGGTCTTCTTGATCTGGTAGTTCAGCATGTCGCTGGCCAGCTGAGCCCGCTTGTTGCCCTCTTCGGCGGCCTTTTCCACGTCGCGCTTGTCGCTGGAAACACCGGAAATGCCCAGCAGACCGGACTTCTTGTTCAGGATCTCGTCCAGCTGATGGCCGGTGATGTTCAGGGTGTACTTCAGGTAGTTGACCACGGAGGGGTCCAGGTCACCGCAGCGGGTGCCCATCATCAGGCCGGCCAGAGGAGTCATGCCCATGGAGGTATCCACGACCTTGCCCTGGTCCACGGCGGCAATGGAAGAACCGTTGCCCAGGTGGCAGGTGATCAGCTTCAGGCGGGTGATGGGCTCTTCCAGGAACTCGGCGGCACGATGGCTGACGTACTTGTGGCTGGTGCCGTGGAAGCCGTAACGGCGCACGCCGTACTTCTCATAATACTCATAGGGGATGGCATACATGTAGGCGCGCGGCGGCATGGTGCTGTGGAAGGCGGTGTCGAACACAGCCACGTTGGGAATGTCGCCGAAAACCTTCTTGGCGGCCTCGATGCCCAGGATGCCGGCGGGGTTGTGCAGGGGAGCCAGAGGGCTCAGGTCCCGGATGGCCTCCACCACTTCGGGGGTGATGAGGCAGCTTTCCTTGAACTTTTCGCCGCCGTGCACGATGCGGTGACCGATGGCATCGATCTCGGAAGGATCATCGATGACCTTGCCGTCACCGGTGGTCATCTTCTTCACGACCTCCAGGAAGGCTTCGGTGTGGGTGGGGAAGATGGCCGGGGTGGTGGCCTTGTGGCCGTTGGCCTCATGGGTGATCATGCTGCTTTCCATACCGATGCGTTCGCACAGGCCTTTGCAAAGCACATGTTC
The DNA here is from genome assembly GCF_057005535.1 of Subdoligranulum sp. DSM 23681. Classification (NCBI taxonomy): domain Bacteria; kingdom Bacillati; phylum Bacillota; class Clostridia; order Eubacteriales; family Oscillospiraceae; genus Subdoligranulum; species Subdoligranulum sp. DSM 23681. Next base: position 2,652,816 of record NZ_CM168050.1, read on the forward strand.
GCCTTCCATATCGATCAGCTGATACTTCAGGCTGGACGAACCACAGTTGATAACAAGGACTTTCATGTCAATTCTCCTTCAATCGTTTCGGGCGTGTGCCCGATCTGTTCATTAACAATTCAATTATAGTATGAATGTTGTCTCTTTTCAAGAATCAAATGCGCAAAATAGCGCATTTATTGCTCAGTTTCCGGTATAAACGACGAACTGCGGGGGATGCAGCCTGATATTTTTTTGACAGATTGCACAAAGAAAAACGGCTATTTGAACCCCCAAAACCGGAAATTGAGCAATAAAAACAACGTAACAGGGAAGGAATTTTGTTTGCGGACAGCCAGGACTCCGCCGGCGCAATGCGGAAAAACCTGTATCAGGACGCAAAAATCTCCCCCGGTATGGTATAATGATACCAGATCAGCCGCCTGTGCGGAGATAAATCAAAACACAGCTTTTGAGGTATGACATGAAATTTGCCGGTATCATCACAGAGTACGATCCGTTCCATAACGGGCATGCCGCCCAGCTGCAGATGCTGCGGGACAGGGGCGCCGAAACCATTGCCGTTTGCATGAGCAGCGGCGCGGTACAGCGCGGGGGAATCCCCCTGTTCCCCGAATCCGTCCGGGTGCGGGCTGCCCTGCTGGGCGGGGCCGATCTGGTGGTGTCCCTGCCCGCGCCTTACGCCAATACCGGGGCAGAGGCCTTCGGCGCGGCGGGGGTGGCGCTGCTCACCGCTCTGGGCTGTGACACGCTGGCCTTTGGGGCGGAGGACCCTGATGCCGCGCACCTGATGCGTGCGGCAGAGCTGCTGGGAAAGCCGGATCTTTCAGCGCGCCTGCGGCGGCACCTGGGGGAGGGGATGACCTTTGCCGCAGCCCGTGCCAGGGCGGCAGAGGAACTGGAACCGGGTCTGGGCGATCTGCTCTCCCGCCCCAACAATATTCTGGGAATCGAATACTGCAAGGCCATTCTGGCGCAGCACAGCGCCATGCAGCCGCTGGCCCTGCCCCGGCTGGGAGCCGGACACGGGTCGGATGAAACCGGTCGCTCGGGACAGATGCGGCTTGCCTCGGCCAGCTTGCTGCGCACCCTCATACGCAAGGGCGGCCCGGATGCACTGGCGCCCTATGTGCCGGAACCGGCCCTGCAGCTTTACCGGCAGGCGGTGGAACAGGGCCTGGAAGCGGACCCGGGGCGGTTCAGCGTGGCGCTGCTGGCGCTGCTCCGTGTGGGAGACCCCGCCCGTTTTGCCCGCATCCGCGGCGTCAGCGAAGGACTGGAAAATCGGCTGACGGCTGCCGTCTGGTCCGCCTCTGATGCCGAGAGCCTCTACGCATCGCTCAAGACCAAGCGATATCCCCATGCCCGACTGCGCCGGCTGGCCCTGGACGCGGCTTTAGGCGTGGAGGCGGAAAAACTGCCTGCGCTGCCGCCTTACCTGCATATTCTGGGAGCACGGCGGGAAGCCATGCCCCTGCTGCGCAACGCGTCCCTGCCGGTATCCACCTCGCTGGCCAAGCTGGAAGCCCAACTGCCCCAGGCAGAATACTTGATCAGACTGCACAATTCTTTTGCGGATTTTTCGGCGTTGTGCAGGGAGCAGACCCAGCCCATGGGGCTTGCCTACACCACAAAACCGGTGGTATTATAAATTGGATATGGATTTTCATTGCCAACCTTGAAACATTGTTGCAAAAATAACGGTCACAAAAGAAAGAAGGAACAACATGGCCCTGCACGTTATGGACGAAGCCAACCACTGCCTGGGATGCAAAAATCCCCGCTGCCAACAGGGGTGCCCCATCCACACCAACATTCCGGAGGTCATCCGCCTGCTCAAGGAAAACAAGCTCAACGAAGCGGGACGGATGCTTTTTGAAAACAACCCCCTGACCACCGTCTGCAGCCTGATCTGCAACCATGAAAATCAGTGCGAAGGGCATTGCGTGCAGGGCATCAAGGGGGCGCCTGTACATTTTTCGGTCATTGAAAACTACATCTCCTCCACCTATGCCTCTCAGATGACCCATGGCCCCGCCGAGCCCAACGGCAAACGGGTGGCCATTATCGGGTCCGGTCCGGCGGGCCTGACCATTGCGGTCATTCTGGCCCGGTACGGGTATGATGTGACCATCTTTGAAAGCCATGACAAGATCGGCGGTGTGCTGCGCTACGGCATCCCGGAATTCCGCCTGCCCAAGACGGTGCTGGATGATTTTGAGTACCGGCATCTGCGCCTGAAGGATATCAAGGTGCGCCCCAATACCGATGTGGGCAAGGCGCTGAAGATCGACGATCTGTTCCGGGACGGCTACAAGGCCATCTTCATCGGCACCGGCGTCTGGCGGCCCAATACCCTGGGGATCAAGGGCGAAAGCCTGGGCCATGTGCACTTTGCCATCAACTATCTGCAGAACCCGGATGTCTACCACCTGGGCAACCGGGTGGTGCTCATCGGCGCGGGCAATGCGGCCATGGATGTGGCCCGTACGGCCATCCGCCACGGGACCCGCCATCTGGAATGCTTCTCCCTGACCAAGAAGATCGCGGCCAGCCATTACGAGGAAAGCTATGCCAAGCTGGAAGGCGTGGAATTCTTCTATAACAAAAAGCCGGTGGAGATCACCGACCAGGGTGTCATTTTCCGGGATGTGAACGAGGCGGAGGACGGCACTCTCACCGAAATCCCGGGCAGTGAAGTGCTGTATCCGGCGGACAGCGTGGTGGTCTCCATCAGCCAGGGGGCCTGTACCACCATCACCGAAACCACCGAAGGGCTGAAGGTCAACGCCCGGGGGCTTTTTGTTACCGATGAGGTGGGCCGTACCAGCCGTCCGGGGATCTTTGCTTCCGGCGATGCCGTCAAGGGGGCCCGCACGGTGGTGGAAGCTGTGGCGTACAGCAAAAAGGTGGCCGAGGCCATGCACGAATATATGCAGAGCCTGCCGGCGGACGCCCCGGACGAGTATGCTGACGTCCCCGTTTATCAGAGCGACGACGGAAACTGATTGCACAACAGCAAACAACAAAAAGGAGGCATGGTCTTGTGGGCCGTGCCTCCTTTTTTGTGCATGAAAAAGCCCGGAAAGCGGTGCTTTCCGGGAAAACAGCAGCCGTATTCCACCAAAATCATCCTTCTGGTGGAGAACCTCTCCTCCGCCGGAGTTCAGGACAGGTTGGGCCGGTCCTGGTCGCCGTCGGCCTTGAACAGAACGAAGTTGTCGGGCCGGTTCACAAAGTAGTAGTATTCGGTGTTGTCCCGCAAGGGCGGGGTCAGATAGTTGGGAATGACGACGCCGTCGCCCTCCTTCCGCTCGGTCAGGCCGGCCTGCTGCCAGACGGCCGGGTCAATGCCCGCGTTGTAACAATCCAGATACTCGGCACCGGTGCGGCGGAGCAGTGCATCCAGGGCATGGCCGATGCGGGGCAGCACCGCGTCCGGACCGATGAAATCCACCAGCCGCAGCACGGGAGCGCAGCCGGTATCGGCGGCCGAGACCGTGCGGGTCACGGCGTAGGCCAGCAGGCGGCCGCTTTCCCGTACGGCCCACACGTCATACCGGAAATGAGGAAAGGCAAAGTACCGCCGCTGCAGATACCACAGATCCTTTTTCGGTGTATGGGGCGTTTCGGGCAGGCCCAGGGCTTCCAGCGCGGCGGCATCCGCCACCGGTTCCAGGTCCAGATCGTGGGCGGGCACGGGCAGGGGAGAGGATTCTCCCGGTACAGCCAGCCTCCACCCGGCGGGACCGGGGGCGCCCAGGCGGTAATAATGGCGCAGGCGCTCGGCCTGCCAGCCCAGAAAATGATACAGCTTGCAGGTGGCGGGGCGGATGTTGTTGCAGGCCAGCACCGGCGTGCCCAGCAGACCGGGCAGGGCATCCATCAGTTCAAGGCCCACACCGTTGTGCCCCTTGGCGGCCACCCAGATGGATACCCACACCCCGGCGGACGGGTCCAGTCCGGCGGGAATGTATCCGGCAGCACTGAGGTACTGTCCCTCCGGGAATTCCGCCACCGCAAAGTGGGGGGCGCCGCCTTCCGGTCCGGCAAAGTAAAAGTTGTAAAACTCGGGGCGGTTGATCAGGGGTAGATGCATGTCAAAGTGGGAGTTAATGAAATCCCGGATGGCATCGTCCTCCCCGGGGCGGGCCAGCCGAAAGCGTATGTCAGGCAAGAGCGGACCCTCCCGTCACAGGCAGGGTCACCCCGGTGATGAAGCCCGCTTCGTCCGAAAGCAGGAAGGCCATGGCCGGCACCACATCGGCGGGGGTGGCATTGCGGCCCATGGGGTTGTCAGCGGCGGATGCCTGCACGATGAGGTCGGGGGTGTCTTTCAAAAAGTTTGTCTCCATCATGCTGGGGGCCACGCAGTTCACCGTGATGCCGAACCGGGCATACTCCACCGCCAGACTCTTGCACAGTCCGCCCAGCGCCTGCTTGGCCATCACATAAGCGGCGGTGTTTTTTGGCGGGGCGCCCAGGGTGTAGCTGGTCTGGATGAACAGGATGCGCCCGAACTTGGCCTTGGTCATGGCGGGCAGCACCGCCTTGCACAGCTTGACGGCGCTGTGTACCTGGATTTCCATATCTTTGGCAAAGCGGGGTTCGTCAAAAGCCTTGAACTTGGTGTTCACCACCGGCAGGGCGGGCAGATGGATAAAATGGGTGGGAGCGGGGCAGGTGGAAGCCAATACCTGGCAGAAGGTGTCCACCTTGTACGGATCGGACAGATCCACATCAAAGGGCCGGATCATGCCGGGATAGGTCTGGCACAGAGAGGCCAGTTTTTCCACGTCGCCGCATCCCTGTGCCAGAACAAGGGTGCCTTCGGGAGCGCCCTTGAGCAGACGTTCGATGAGGGCCCGGCCCACATCGCTGGTGGCGCCGGAAATAAGATAAGTATAGGCCATGGATATTTTCTCCTTATAATAATATGGATATGCAGGGGACGCCTTATTTGGCCAGTCCGGCCCGGATCACGCCCCGGGTCACTTTTTTGCCGTCCTGGTTGGTGATGACGGCCTTGATCTCGGCTTCCGCCACCGCTTCGCTTACATTCACAACGGTGCCGGTGATGGTCAGGGTGTCTCCGATGAAGATGGGCTTGGCGAACTTGCACTCCACCCCGTGGAGCAGACAGTGCTCCCCGGGCAGATAGACCCCCGCCAGCGTGGAAAAAAAGCTGGCACCCAGCATGCCGTACACCACCCGGCCCGGATATCCGCGCCCCTTGGCGTAGTCGGCGTCCACATGGATGGGGGAGCAGTCGCCGGTGATGGCCTGGAAGGCCTCCATCATCTCTTCGGTGACGGTCACGGTAAAACTTTCGGTCAGGCCGGGGGTCATGTCGGCCAGGGTGTAATGATTCATAGAGAGTCCTCCTGCCGGGAAAGATGGATATATACAGAAAAAGGCGGCCGCCGCTTGGGATAAGCAGCGGCCGCCCGCAGAATGTGTGGTTACGCGGTCATGCGTGCAACAAGGTCCAGCAGGTCGCCCACGTTTTTCAGGTCGCGGACATCGGCCAGCTTGAACTTGATGGAAAACTTTTTCTCGATGGCGGTCAGCAGGTTGATCTGCTCCAGGCTGTCCCAGTCCTCGATGTCATCCGCACAGGTGCTACGGGTGATCACCAAGGTGTCGTCGTCAAAATTATCGCGGAAGATTTCCTGCACGGCGTCCAGGATCGCTTGTTCGGTCATGGCGGTACGCTCCTTTATACAATGGTGGGTATTTCCGATTCTTGCCCTTTATAATACCACATTTGTATAGTTTTCGCAACATACACCGCTTCACAGCCCGTAATCTTCCAGCCGCTGCTGCAGTTCCGCCTCGTCTTCCACAGGGACTCCCTGCTGCAGGGCCAGCACGTCCTGTTCAGGCAAAAGCCGGATGCGCAGATCGTACTCGGCCAGGGGACCGGTCCCTTCGGCGGTGTACAGGGCCAGATACCCGCCGTTGTCCTTCAGAAGGTACCGCGGTCCTTCTTCGCGGCGGGCGTCATACTCCGCCCGGGCAAACCACACCGCCGCCGCCACCACACACAACAGGGCTGCTCCGCCCAGCAGAGCCAGGTAGATACGCACCCATTTCGGCAGCTTGTTTTCCATAGCCAATCCCCCTTTTTGCCTGTCCCGCGCCGCCTGCAAAGATGACAAAACCGTAAAACAGAAACGAAAAAAATGACGGCGCCAGAACAAGTATTGCCCGCCGCCGCCCTCAAAAAACAATTTCTTGTGAATTTTACATTCCATACCTGTACTTTTGGCAGCGGTTTGTGCTATAATTCAAGATATGGTATTGTCCATGAGTGTGTGACGCTGCCGGCGCCGCACCTGCCATACACAGAAAATCCGCAAAGGAGGCGGTCCCCATAGACCCCAAACAACAACGGCATCTGTCCACCCAAGGGGCGAAAGCACCCGGCGGCACGCCAAATTCCGCCAAAGGCGGTAAGAAAGATCCCAACAAAAAGCACCGCAGCATCCCTGGCATGATCCTGCGTTTCCTCGGCTGCCTGATTTGCGTGTGCATCATGCTGGGCAGTGTGGGCGCGGTGGTTCTGGCCATGTATGTCGTGCAGGTCACCGCCGACCCGGAAGGCAAGCTGGACCTGGAAAAGAAGAAGGACCAGCAGACCACCATCCTGTATACCCGGGAAGGGGACGAGTACGCCACTTTGTCCGGTGACGCCAACTCCATCTGGGTCAGCCTTTCGGATATCCCCGAAAACCTTCAGCATGCCGTGGTGGCCATCGAAGACAAGAACTTCTATGACTCCATCGGTGTCAACTTCAAGCGTACCATTGCCGCCGCCCTCAACGAGCTGACCGGCCAGCAGCTGCTGGGCAGCCAGCAGGGCGCGTCCACGCTGGAACAGCAGCTGGTCAAGAACCTGACCGACGACGACAAAGTGGACTATATGCGTAAGGTGCGCGAGATCTTCCGCGCCATTGGTTTGGCCAACCGGTACAGCAAGGAGACCATCCTGGAAGCCTACCTGAACACCGTGCCCCTGACCGGCACCATCGAGGGTGTGGAAGCCGGCGCCAACACCTACTTCGGAAAGAGCGTGGGCGAGCTGTCCCTGTCCGAATGTGCGGTGCTGGCATCCATCTCCAAGAACCCCACCGGGTACAACCCCTTCACCAACCCGGAAAATCTGCTCCAGCGCCGCAACCACGTGCTGTATGAGATGCTCAACCAGGGCTACATCTCCCAGGCGGACTATGATTCCGCCACCGCCGAGACCATCACCCTGGCGGAGAGCAAATCCAAGACCGAGAACGTGGCCGTCAGCTCCAACAACTCCTACTTCACCGAGGCGGTCATCACCCAGCTGACCAAGGACCTGAAAGAGGCCTACAACCTGGAAAGCGATGCCGAAGCCCAGGACATGATCTTCAACGGTGGTCTGCGTGTGTACACCACTGTGGACCCGGACGTCCAGAACTCGGTGGAGCAGCTCATGCTCAACAACACCTGGAACAACGACGAACTCTTCTATGCCCTGTGGCACGAGGAGGAGATCCGGAGTGATATCCCGGTGGGGGCCGAGATCCGGTATGACGCCAACGGTCTGCCCATGAAGACGACGGACGAAACTGTCAGCACCATCTTCGCGGAAGATGATATCCCCGTTTACACCGACAAGACCAACCAGACCTTCAAGACCGGCACCTATAAGGACGACAACGGCAACCAGTTCCTGACCTTCTATGAGGAGGTCCGCACCCAGGCTGCCATCGCCGTCACCAGCACCGAGGAAGGCCACAAGGGCGAGGTTATCGCCGTGGGCGGCGGTCTGGGTGAAAAGACGGTGGACCGCGGCACCAACCGTGCCCTGGAACCCCACCAGACCGGTTCTACCATGAAGCCCATCGCGGCCTACTGTCTGGCTTTGGACGATCATCTGATCAACTACTCCACCGCTCTGGAGGATGCCCCCCTGTACACCAAGGAAGGCAAAGAGATGCTGGACAACGAAAAGTGCCTGAAGCTCGGCCTGTCCCTGAACCCCAACGATCCCGCCAACCAGGCCCGCAGCGATGTGTGGAAGGAATGGCCCACCAACTACGGCGGGGCCGGCGGTGACGGCGCCACCATGCTGATCTGGGACGCCATCCGGCAGTCCTACAACACCATTGCCGTCAAGGTCGGCTCCATGGTGGGCGTGGACTATATGTATGACTTCGTCACCGAGACCCTGCAGTGCCAGTATATTGACGAGAACGACGCCGACCTGGCGCCCATGGTGCTGGGTGCCCAGTCCCGCGGTCTGACCGTGGTGGAGCTGGCCAACGCCTACTCCATGTTCACCGATGGCACCTACACCACGCCGCACTACTACACCCGCGTGGAGGATTACCAGGGCAACCCGGTCCTGGATATGGACAAGGTCACCACCACCACCCAGGCCCTGGAACCCGAGACCGCCGTCATCATGAACCGCCTGCTGGCCAATGTCTGGGTCAGCCCCGGTACCGCCAGCGGCATGAAGCCCGAAACCGAGGGCATCGACGCTGTGGGCAAGACCGGTACGACTTCTGACTTCAAGGACTACACCTTTGCCGGTCTGTCCCCCTATTACTCCATTGCTGTCTGGTGGGGCTATGACAAGCCTTACAGCATGTGGGGCGTGGACGGCAGCCGCGGCAACAGCGGTAAACCCACCCAGCGCGCCTTCAAGACTTTGATGGAGGAGATCCAGGCTGACAAACCCGCCAAGGATTTCTTCTGGGACGACGATGTGAAGCCGTATCAGTTCAGCGAATCCACCGGCGCCATCGTGTCCGGCGGCGGCCGCACCGGCTATTATACCGACGACAACCTGCCCGACTCCAGCACTGCCTCCCTGCTCAGCGACGACGCTGCCCTGGGTCAGCTCACGGCAGACGCCCTGGCCGCTCAGGCAGCCACCGATCCTGCGGCATAACTGTCCGCCATCAGCAAACCTTTTCAGACCCCGGATAGGCCTTCCCGGCTTGTCCGGGGTTTTGCCGGACCTTGCGTGTGCACCGTGGGCATACAATATTTGTATGCCTGACGAAAACAATCCACAAAGGAACAATCGGGCTGTGCAGCCTGCCCAATTTCCCCGCAAAAAGGGGAGGCCCCTTGCATCCCGGAGCGGCATGTGCTATGATTATCCTTGTCGCAAATACAACTGTTTTTGAAGGGGGTACACCCATGGCGGAACGACGTTTTCTTCTGGTGGACGCCGAAGTCCTGCCGGACGTATTTCTGAAAGTCCTGCAAGCCAAAGAGCTGCTGGCCTCCGGTGCCGTTACCAACATATCGTCGGCGGCACGTCGGGCAGGCATTTCCCGCAGCGCCTTCTATAAATACAAGGATTATGTCTTTGATGCCGAGTCTGGGCGCGAGACCCTGACCGTCATTGCCACCCTGCTGGATAAGACCGGCGCCCTGCAGGGGCTGCTGTCCGGGATTTCGGCGGCGGGGGCGTCCATTGTCACCATCACCCAGTCCCGGCCGGAAAACGGCACCGCACAGGTGGAGGTGACAGTGCGCACCGCCACCATGCAGATGTCGGTGGAAGACATGCTGCTCAAACTGGCACGTCAGCCCTTGGTGGTGGAGGTCCACCGGGGCACCTGATGCCCACCGCGGCATGGCGCGGCATAGAATGTGAGAGGGAGTGTAGTTATGGCAAAAATCGCGATCATGGGGTTCGGCACCGTGGGCAGCGGCGTGCTGGAAGTCTGCCGCCGCAATGCGGCATCCATTGCCCGACGTGTGGGAGAACCCGTGGAAGTCAAATATATCCTGGATGTGCGTGACTTCTCCGGTTCGCCGGACGCGGCCCTGTTCGTCAAGGACCTGGACATCATCCTGGCCGACCCGGAAATCCGGGTGGTGGTGGAGACCATCGGCGGCACTAAGTTCGCCTACCCATATGTGCGCCGCTGTCTGGAAAGTGGCCGCAGCGTCTGCACCTCCAACAAGGAGATGGTGGCCACCTACGGCGCCGAACTGCTGGCGCTGGCCCGCCAGCACAACGCGGCCTTCCTGTTTGAAGCCAGCGTGGGCGGCGGCACACCCATCATCACCCCCATGCACCAGTGTCTGGCCGCCAACCATATCAGCTCCATTCAGGGCATCGTCAACGGCACCACCAACTTCATGCTCACCAAGATGAAGCGGGAAAACATGGGCTTTGCCGAAGCCCTCAAGATTGCTCAGCAGCTGGGTTACGCCGAGACAAAAGACCCCAGTGACGACGTGGACGGCCGGGATGCCTGCCGCAAGATCGCCATTCTGGGTTCTCTGGCCAGCGGCTCCGCCCTCTATCCCGATAACATCCCCACCCGGGGCATCCGCCAGATCACCGTGGCCGACATCAAGGCGGCGGAAAAGCTGGAAAGCGCCATCAAGCTCATTGCCTGGTACAAGGAACTGCTCGACGGCAGCGTTTCCGCAGGGGTGGAGCCCATGCTGGTGCCGGATTCCAACCAGCTGGCCAACGTGGACGATGTGTTCAACGCCGTCCTCATGAAGGGCGATATGCTGGGCGATGTGATCTTCTACGGCAAGGGCGCCGGCAAACTGCCCACCGCCAGCGCCGTGGTGGCTGATGTCATTGACGCCCTGAAAGACGGCGCCAAGATTCATGACAGCCTGTTCTGGCAGCCCGCGCCCAAGCGGGAGGGTATGCTGCCCGACAACGCCGCATATTCCTGGTACATCCGGGCCAAGGGCATCTCTGCCGCCGTGCTGGCCTCGCTGGCCGGCCCCGGCTCCCCGGTGGACGAAGGTCCGGAGGGGGTCAGCTACCGTATGCTGAATGCCACTCCCGCGGTGATGGATGCCGTTTGCGAGAAGGTCGCCCTGCTGGGCGGTCATGTGGAACTGTTCCTCAAACAGATGGAAGCGTAAGCAGGGGAGGAGAACAACTATGGTCACCGTAACCGTACCCGCCACCAGCGCCAATGTGGGCGCCGGCTTCGACTCCCTGGGACTGGCCCTTTCCATGCACAATGTGTTCACCTTTGAGGAGTCCGACCGCATCCACATCACCTCTCTGGATGATACCCACGTTCCGGGCGGCGCCAACAACCTGGTTTACCGCAGCGCCCGGGCCGTATACGACCAGCTGGGTGTGCCTCTGAAAGGGCTGACCATCACCCAGCGCAATGATATCCCCATGGCCCGGGGCCTGGGTTCCAGCTCCGCCTGCATCGTGGCGGGCCTGCTGGGAGCCAACGCCCTGCTGGGCAAGCCGCTGACCCAGCGGCAGATGCTCACCCTGGCCACCGCCATCGAAGGCCATCCCGATAACGTGGCGCCCGCCATGCTGGGCGGCTTTGTCACCAGCGTGTATGATGAGGGATTGGTCTATACCGTCAAAAAGAACATCGACCCCGACCTGGCCTTCGCGGCCTTTGTGCCGGATTTCCGCCTGCTCACCTCCAAGGCCCGGGCAGCGCTGCCTCAGATGGTCTCCCATAAGGATGCTGTCTACAACCTGTCCCGGGCGGCGCTGGCCACCGCTGCGTTCTGCGACGGCGACTACGGCCTGCTGGGTGTGGCCACCAAGGACGCCCTGCACCAGCGTTATCGTCTGCCCCTCATTGAAGGCGGGGAGGAAATGTTTGAGCTGGCCCAGGACCTGGGAGCCCAGGCCGTGTATATCTCGGGCGCCGGCCCCACCATCATTGCGGTCGTCCACAAGGACGACCAGGAGTTCTTCGAGCAGGCGCGGGAAGCGCTGCCCCAGACCGAAAAACTCCGTCATTTTACCGTCTATCGCCTGCTGGCCGACAATACCGGCGCGACCGTTGAGGCGTGACAGCATAGAAGGGGAGGAACTTCACCAATGGCATTGATTGTACAAAAATTCGGCGGCACCTCCGTCAAGGACCGCAACCGCATCTTCAATGTGGCGCGCATCGTTGCCAACACCCGCAACGCGGGCAACGACGTGGTCGTGGTGGTGTCTGCCCAGGGCGACACCACCGATGACCTGATCGCCAAGGCAGCCGAGATCACCAGCGACCCGTCCCACCGTGAGATGGATATGCTGCTGGCATCCGGCGAGGAGATCTCCATCGCCCTGCTGGCCATGGCCCTGCAGGAGATCGGCGTCTCCGCCGTCAGCCTCACCGGCTGGCAGGCCGGTTTCGTCACCGACCGCTCCTATTCCAAGGCCCGCATCAAGCGGCTGAACACCGAACGTGTGGAAAGCGAGCTGGCCCGCAACCGCGTGGTGGTGGTGGCCGGCTTCCAGGGCCTCAACCGTTCCGATGATATCACCACCCTGGGCCGCGGCGGCAGCGATACTTCTGCTGTGGCGCTGGCGGCTGCCCTGCATGCAGACCGCTGCCAGATCTTCACTGACGTGGAAGGCGTGTTCACCGCCGATCCGCGCAAGATCCCCAAGGCCACCAAGCTCAAGGAGATCACCTTTGACGAAATGCTGGAACTGGCCTCTCTGGGGGCCCAGGTCCTGAACAACCGCAGCGTCGAACTTGCCAAGAAGTACGGCGTCGAGCTGGAGGTTCTCTCCAGCATCAATCCCATTCCGGGAACCATCGTGAAGGAGGAAACGAAAGTGGAAGGTATGCTCATCAAAGGCGTTGCAAAGGACGACAACGTAGCCGTGATCTCGATCAAGGGAGTGCCCGATGTGCCGGGTATGTCCTTCAAGGTGTTCAGCCTGCTGGCCCAGCGCAATATCAACGTGGACATCATCCTGCAGAGCTCTGCCGGCACTGCTGATACCAAGGATCTGGTGTTTACCGTGCCCCTGACCGACGCCGAGAGCGCCGTCAACGTGCTGGAAGACCACAAGAGCCGTTTCGGCGGCGGTGACATTGCCGTGGATAAGACCTGCGCCAAGGTCAGCGTGGTGGGCGCCGGCATGCAGAGCCATCCCGGTGTTGCCTCCACCATGTTTGAAGCGCTGTCCAACCAGAATATCAACATTCGCATGATCTCCACCAGCGAGATCAAGATCAGCGTCATCATTGAAAAGACGGATGCCGACCGTGCTGTTGCCGCCATCCATGACGCTTTCATCCAGTAATGCGCCTGACCTGAACAAACACCTGCAAGCGGGGCCGCTGTCTGTGCCTGCCTCTGCCTGCCGCGGCTGCGGCGGGCGGGACAGATGCCGCAGCGGTTCCGCTTTTGCCGTGTCCGGCTTGCCTGACGGCATCCCGGGTGCTATAATCATAGGAACCCGTATGCAACCCAGAAACTGTAAAGTAAAGGAATTGGTATGGAACATCAAAAAACCAGTCCATGGCTGATCGCCTTTCGTCTCATCTTCACCATTGCGCTGATCGCTTGTGTCGTCTTCATCTTCCGCAATTCCCTGCAGGCGGGGGAACTTTCTTCCGCCCGCAGTCAGGCCGTCATGCGCATGCTGAATGAGCTGTTGGGCAAAGTAGGTTTGGGGCCGCTGTCCCAGCATACGGTGCGCAAGTTGGCCCATTTTGCGGAGTTCACGCTGGAAGGCTTTCTGCTCATGCTCTGTCTGCGAGTGTACACCCGCCATTTTGTGCGGCATGTGAGCTGGCCGCTGCTGGGCGGTATGACCACGGCCCTGATGGATGAGACCATCCAGCGCTTTATTCCTGGCCGCTCTTCCCAGGTCACCGACGTCTGGATCGACATGGCCGGCGTGGTATGCGGTCTGTTCGTGGCCCTGGTCCTGCTGCTCATCGTGCGGGCCATCGGCGCTTTCCACCGCATCAAAAAGGAAAATCGACGTCTGCGCGCCGAGCGGGAGCGCCTTCTCCGGGAACAGGAGGAAGACCGCATCACCGCCCAACCGCCTCATCACGAAAATCCCAACAGGAGGGAACTGCTTTGACCGAACAACAGGCCGTACAGGCTATTCATGCTCTGCCCCGTATGGGCACAGGTACCCCGACCCTGGAGCGCATGCACGCGCTGCTGAACGCTCTGGGCAACCCTGAAAATCAGCTGAAATGCATCCACATTGCCGGTACCAACGGCAAGGGGACACTGTCCACCATGACGGCGTCCATCCTGACTCATGCCGGCTACAAGACCGGTCTTACCATCAGCCCCTATGTGCTGGACTTCCGGGAACGCTTCCAGATCGACGGCGAGATGATCCCTCCCCAGACCCTGGGTGATCTGGCGGAGGAGGTGCTGGACGCCGTGGATGATCTGTGCGCTGCCGGCAAACCCTCTCCGGTGGAGTTTGAGGTGGTCACTGCCATTGCGCTGCTCTGGTTCGCCCGGGAAAAGTGCGATTTTGTGGTGCTGGAAACCGGCCTTGGCGGCCGGTTCGATGCCACCAATGCCATCCCGGCGCCTCTGGTGGCAGCCATCACCCGCATCGGGATGGACCACATGGATGTGCTGGGGGATACCCTGGCCGCTATTGCAGCGGAAAAGGCCGGCATCATCAAGGAGGGCTGCGCGGTGATCTGTTACCCCGACCAGCCCCCCGAAGCCATGGGGCCGCTGCTCACCGCAGCCGCCCAGGCACACACCTCCATCCAGACCCCGGACCTGGAGGACATTCTGCCGCTGAAATGCCGCCCGCTGCAGAACTATATCGACTACGGCGGATACCGGGTCATGCTGTCCTTCCCGGGCAAGCACCAGGCCAATCATGCGGCCATGGCCATCGAGATCGCCCTGACCCTCTGGCGGCAGTACGGCTACGACATTTCGGATGAAGCCATTGAGAAAGGTCTGGAAGCGGCCCATATGCCCGCCCGCATCGAGGTGATCCGCCGGCATCCGCTGCTTCTGCTGGACGGCTGCCACAACCCCGATGGCGCTTCCGCCCTGGCGTCCACCCTGTCGGAAGCCGGCTATGAAGGCAACCTGGTGGGGGTGATGGGAGTTCTGAAAGACAAGGACCACGGTCCTATGCTGGAAGCTCTTTCCAAAACTTTTGACAAGGTCTTTACGGTCACTCCGGACTGCCCCCGCGCTATGACGGCGGAGGAACTGGAACATGCGGCCCGCTTCCACCTGGATGCCGAGGTGGGCGGCACTGTGCGGGAAGCCATCCGTAAGGCTGTGGACTATGCGGATTTCCACAATCTGGCCGGTGTGGTCGTTTGCGGCAGCCTGTACCTTGCCGCTGAAGCCCGCCCCATCCTGCTGGAAGAAGCGGAAAACTGATCTGATTCGCATCCTCATCCAAAACCAGGGCGCGACCTTTTGCATGCGGCGCCCCGTTTCAACAAAATATTTCTTTCGTGCCCCGTATACTGGTAGTACAAACCAGCCTACGGGGCGTTTTCTTTTGGATTGATCGAGGTGGACAAACTTGGCGAAAATCTGTTTTGTGCCCGCCAGCGGCACCCTGGCAGCCTATCTTTCGGGGGAGATCGACCATCATGCGGCCCAGGGGCTGCGGCGGGAGATCGATGCCCAGATCGACGCGCGGATGCCGGAATTGCTGACGCTGGATTTTTCGGGTGTTACCTTTATGGATTCTTCCGGCGTGGGACTCATCCTGGGGCGGGGCCGGTATATGGCTTCCCTGGGCGGGCGGCTGACGGTGCAGAACCCGCCCGCCGCTGTCCGGCGTATGCTGGATCTGGCCCGGATCACTTATGTATAAACGGAGGAATACATGATTTATGAAGATGCTCAATCAGGTCAAATTTACCTTTCTCAGCCGTAGCGTCAACGAAAGCTTTGCCCGGGCGGCGTTGGCTGCTTTTCTGGCCCAGGCAGACCCCACAGTTCCGCAGCTGGCGGATATCAAGACGGCAGTGTCCGAAGCAGTCACAAACTGTATTGTGCACGCTTATCCGGAGTCGGTGGGGCAGGTCACTCTCACCGCGGCCCTGTATGAAAACGGCCTTGTGCGCATCACCGTTACCGATCGGGGAATCGGGATACCGGATGTAGGCAAAGCTATGGAACCGCTGTACACCACCGGCAACCCGGATGAGCGGGCCGGTCTTGGCTTTGCGGTGATGCAGAGCTTTATGGACAAGATCAAGGTCAGCTCCACTCCGGGGCGCGGCACCAGGGTCACCATGTCCAAAAAGCTGGAGGCCAAGGGCTGACTTCCTACATAGAACAGATAAGGAGGTCACCGTCATGTCCCTACCCGTATCCGCTGCGTCCGGTCAGGCCAACACCACGGCTTTGTATGACCGCATTCCCCGGGAGGAATTCATTCAGCGAAATCTTGGTCTTGCCCGTACCTGTGCAGGACGCTTTACCGGCCGCGGTATTGAGTATGAGGATCTGTATGCCGCGGGCTGCCTGGGCCTTGTCAAAGCCTGCGACGGATTTGATCCGGAACGGGGCGTCTGCTTCTCCACCTATGCGGTGCCGGTCATATTGGGCGAAATCAAAAAGCTTTTCCGGGATGGCGGCACCGTCAAGGTCAGCCGCTCCCTCAAGGAACTGGGGCTCAAGATCAACGCCGAGAGGGAACGCTTTCTCAAGCAGACCGGCTCGGAACCCGGCGTCACCCAGCTGGCCGAAACGCTGGGGACAAGCCCGGAACAGGTGGCCATGGCGATTCGAGCCTCCATGCCGGTTGTCTCCCTGACCCCCACCGAAAGCGAGGACGGGAATCGGGAGTGGGATATTCCGGTAGATTCCCCGGAAGAGAAGCTGTCGGAGCATATCGGACTGAGGGAAGTCATGGATAAGCTGCCTGCGCAGGACAAGGCGTTGATCCGGCTTCGGTTCTTCGGCGGAAAGACCCAAAGCGAAACCGCCCGGGTTCTTCATACAACCCAGGTTCAGATATCGCGCCGGGAACGCAAGATACTCAAATGGATGCGGATGGAGCTGACAGGGGAAAAGGTGGAAGAGAAAAAATCCGGTAAACGCAAGGCAAAAACAAAAGTATGATTTTTTGGGCGTTTTATCCAATCAGAGATATCCTGAATTGGTAAAACGCCAAATTTGCGTTATAGCGACGCAAACTTGTTGACGAAATGAAAAACACATGGTACACTTTTACCATGCCGGTAAAAGACTGGCAAACCACATGCAAGCTTTTTGAAAAATCTTGAAAAAAGATGTTGACAAATGCCTGTTGTGGTGGTATTATAACTAAGCTGTCTCGCGAGGGACGGCAGGCGCTGAGAAAAGAAGCTCGAAGGAGCTTCGCGGCTCAAAAAAATCTCAAAAAAGTGCTTGACAAAAAGAACTTTGCGAGATATAATAAATAAGCTGTCCCGATGAGGGCGGCGCCAAGCAGGACCTTGAAAATTGAACAAACCTGAAACTTGTGGAACCTTACAGTGTTTGGAAAAACACTTTAATCAATTCCAAAAGAACAAGTAATTCAACAGGACGCAAGCGATTGTGTCTGAGAAATTACAGCGATTTAACACTTTGTAAGTGATTAAATACCATTTATAAAGAGTTTGATCCTGGCTCAGGACGAACGCTGGCGGCGCGCCTAACACATGCAAGTCGAACGGAACTTGAGAGAGCTTGCTTTTTCAAGTTTAGTGGCGAACGGGTGAGTAACGCGTGAGTAACCTGCCCTGGAGTGGGGGACAACAGTTGGAAACGACTGCTAATACCGCATAAGCCCACAGTGCCGCATGGCACAGCGGGAAAAGGATTTATTCGCTTCAGGATGGACTCGCGTCCAATTAGCTAGTTGGTGAGGTAACGGCCCACCAAGGCGACGATTGGTAGCCGGACTGAGAGGTTGAACGGCCACATTGGGACTGAGACACGGCCCAGACTCCTACGGGAGGCAGCAGTGGGGGATATTGCACAATGGGGGAAACCCTGATGCAGCGACGCCGCGTGGAGGAAGAAGGTTTTCGGATTGTAAACTCCTGTCGTACGGGACGAATCATGACGGTACCGTACAAGAAAGCCACGGCTAACTACGTGCCAGCAGCCGCGGTAAAACGTAGGTGGCAAGCGTTGTCCGGAATTACTGGGTGTAAAGGGAGCGCAGGCGGACCGGCAAGTTGGAAGTGAAATCTATGGGCTCAACCCATAAATTGCTTTCAAAACTGCTGGCCTTGAGTAGTGCAGAGGTAGGCGGAATTCCCGGTGTAGCGGTGGAATGCGTAGATATCGGGAGGAACACCAGTGGCGAAGGCGGCCTACTGGGCACCAACTGACGCTGAGGCTCGAAAGCATGGGTAGCAAACAGGATTAGATACCCTGGTAGTCCATGCCGTAAACGATGATTACTAGGTGTTGGAGGATTGACCCCTTCAGTGCCGCAGTTAACACAATAAGTAATCCACCTGGGGAGTACGACCGCAAGGTTGAAACTCAAAGGAATTGACGGGGGCCCGCACAAGCAGTGGAGTATGTGGTTTAATTCGAAGCAACGCGAAGAACCTTACCAGGTCTTGACATCCGATGCATAGTACAGAGATGTATGAAGTCCTTCGGGACATCGAGACAGGTGGTGCATGGTTGTCGTCAGCTCGTGTCGTGAGATGTTGGGTTAAGTCCCGCAACGAGCGCAACCCTTATTGCCAGTTACTACGCAAGAGGACTCTGGCGAGACTGCCGTTGACAAAACGGAGGAAGGTGGGGATGACGTCAAATCATCATGCCCTTTATGACCTGGGCTACACACGTACTACAATGGCGTTTAACAAAGAGAAGCGATACCGCGAGGTGGAGCAAAACTCAAAAACAACGTCTCAGTTCAGATTGCAGGCTGCAACTCGCCTGCATGAAGTCGGAATTGCTAGTAATCGCGGATCAGCATGCCGCGGTGAATACGTTCCCGGGCCTTGTACACACCGCCCGTCACACCATGAGAGCCGGGGGGACCCGAAGTCCGTAGTCTAACCGCAAGGAGGACGCGGCCGAAGGTAAAACTGGTGATTGGGGTGAAGTCGTAACAAGGTAGCCGTATCGGAAGGTGCGGCTGGATCACCTCCTTTCTAGGGAGTCAGACGTAAGAAGTGAGCTGGTCTCAGTTCTTACGGACAGGTAAGCAAATTTCAGGATTGTTCAATTTTGAAGGCCTTGCGGAAGCCTCTTGAGAGGTTTCTGAAAGATCTTCAGCATAAGGGCAGCGAAACCCGAAACGCTGGAAAGCGCGGGGGTATAGCTCAGTTGGGAGAGCACCTGCTTTGCAAGCAGGGGGTCAAGGGTTCGAATCCCTTTATCTCCACCATCCGGGCTGATAGCTCAGCTGGTTAGAGCACTCGGCTGATAACCGAGAGGTCGATGGTTCGAGTCCATTTCAGCCCACCACCGGATGCTCCGGTGACGGGGCATCCCAAGAGTCCTTATGTGGGTAGTTTGCTACCCGGTATGTACCTTGAAAACTGAATATAGAACTGCGAAACAAGATAACAGAAATGTTATTACCCAAGTAAAATTATTGAAACACTATAATTTCACCAAGCGGTAAAATCTTGTTGGCAAATGGAGAATCAATCTAAGGAAAACGGTCAAGCTAGAAAGGGCGCAAGGAGAATGCCTTGGCACTGGGAGCCGATGAAAGACGTGGTAAGCTGCGATAAGCCTTGGGGAGGAGCAAACATCCTTTGATCCAGGGATTTCTGAATGGGGCAACCCGGCGATGCTCATACATCGTCACCGTGCACTGAATCCATAGGTTCACGGAGGGAACCGCCTGAACTGAAACATCTAAGTAGGGCGAGGAAGAGACATCAACATGAGATTCCGTCAGTAGTGGCGAGCGAACGCGGAAGAGGGCAAACCGGAGGGAGAAATCCTTCCGGGGTATGGACTGCTTTTAGGACTGGAATGGTTAATCGAAGGGCATGGGAAGGCCCACCAAAGAGTGTGAGAGTCACGTAGATGAAAACTTGAACAGCTGCGCAGGATCCAGAGTACGGCCAGACACGTGAAACCTGGTCGGAATATGGGGGGACCACCCTCCAACCCTAAATACTACCCAGTGACCGATAGCGTATAGTACTGTGAAGGAAAGGTGAAAAGGACCCCGGGAGGGGAGTGAAATAGAACCTGAAACCTTGTGCCTACAAGCACATAGAGCCCGTCAACGGGTGATATGGTACTTTTTGTAGAACGGTCCGGCGAGCGATTGTACGTTGCGAGCTTAAGGTCTTCAGGACCGGAGGCGTAGCGAGAGCGAGTCTGAATAGGGCGTTCAGTAGCGTGCAATGGGCCCGAAACCGGGTGACCTACCCATGATCAGGCTGAAGTGAAAGTAAAATTTCATGGAGGGCCGAACCGACCTCCGTTGAAAAGGCGGCGGATGAATTGTGGGTAGCGGAGAAATTCCAATCGAACTCGGAGATAGCTGGTTCTCCCCGAAATAGCTTTAGGGCTAGCCTCATGTTAGATATCCGGAGGTAAAGCACTGAATGGCCTAGCGCCCGAGAGGGTAGCGAAGCCTATCAAACTAAGAATGCCGGAATATTGATGCATGGGAGTCAGACAGTGTGAGATAAATCTCATTGTCAAGAGGGAAACAGCCCAGATCTACAGCTAAGGTCCCAAATTGTATCTAAGTGGAGAAGGATGTGGAGATACGCAGACAACCAGGATGTTGGCTCAGAAGCAGCCACTCATTCAAAGAGTGCGTAATAGCTCACTGGTCGAGCGTCTCTGCGCCGAAAATTTAACGGGGCTAAGATACAAACCGAAGCTTAGGCTGCGTCGTAAGACGCGGGGTAGGGGAGCGTTGTGTACGCGGAGAAACGATAGCGTAAGCGGTCGTGGAGTGTACAGAAGTGAGAATGCCGGAATGAGTAGCGCGAATGCAGTGAGAATCTGCATGGCCGAAAGCCTCAGGTTTTTGGAGGAAGGTTCGTCCGCTCCAAGTTAGGCGGGAGCTAAGGTGAGGCCGAAAGGCGTAGCCGATGCACAGACGGTAGAGATTCCGTCCCCACCGAAAGATTTAAGCGCAGGGACACTTTTTGAAGGTCAGAGCCGGGTGTTGGTTCCGGTAGTGATCGAGGGAAAATTAGTACCGAAGTCTGGCTGGAAGAGAGGCGAGAAAAGCTGCGTGTACATCTAAGGTGCCCGTACCGCAAACCGACACAGGTAGGTAGGAAGAAGATTCTAAGGCCAACGGGAGAAGGGTTGTTAAGGAACTCGGCAAGTTGACCCCGTAACTTCGGAATAAGGGGTGCTCACGAGAGTGAGCCGCAGAGAATAGGCCCAGGCAACTGTTTACCAAAAACACAGGTTTGTGCTAAATCGAAAGATGACGTATACGAGCTGACGCCTGCCCGGTGCTGGAAGGTTAAAAGGAGATGTGCAAGCATTGAATTGAAGCCCCAGTGAACGGCGGCCGTAACTATAACGGTCCTAAGGTAGCGAAATTCCTTGTCAGGTAAGTTCTGACCCGCATGAAAGGCGTAATGATCTGGGCACTGTCTCAACAGCCCGCCCGGCGAAATTGTAGTACCGGTGAAGATGCCGGTTACCCGCGACAAGACGGAAAGACCCCATGGAGCTTTACTGTAGCCTAATATTGGGTTTCGGTGTTGCATGCACAGGATAGATGGGACACTGGGAAGCTAGGGCTTTGGCCTTAGTGGAGTGGCCGTTGGGATACCATCCTTGCGACATTGGAATTCTAACCTGCGCCCTTGAATCAGGGCGGGGGACATTGTTAGGTGGGCAGTTTGACTGGGGCGGTCGCCTCCTAAAGAGTAGCGGAGGCGTTCAAAGGTTGGCTCAGCATGGACGGAAACCATGCCAGAGAGTGCAAACGCAAAAGCCAGCCTGACTGCGAGACTGACGGGTCGAGCAGAGACGAAAGTCGGAGTTAGTGATCCGGTGGTATGTGAGTGGAAATGCCATCGCTCAACGGATAAAAGTTACCCTGGGGATAACAGGCTGATCTCCCCCAAGAGTCCACATCGACGGGGAGGTTTGGCACCTCGATGTCGGCTCATCGCATCCTGGGGCTGTATTCGGTCCCAAGGGTTTGGCTGTTCGCCAATTAAAGCGGTACGCGAGCTGGGTTCAGAACGTCGTGAGACAGTTCGGTCCCTATCTGTCGTGGGCGCAGGATATTTGAAAGGCGCTGTCCCTAGTACGAGAGGACCGGGATGGACGAACCTCTGGTGCACCAGTTGTCACGCCAGTGGCACAGCTGGGCAGCTATGTTCGGATCGGATAAACGCTGAAAGCATCTAAGCGTGAAGCCGACCTTAAGATAAGATATCCCACTGAGTCAATCAGGTAAGACCCCTTGAAGACTACAAGGTTGATAGGCACACAGTGTAAGCGGAGTGATCCGTTCAGCTAGCGTGTACTAATAGGTCGAGGGCTTGACCCCATTTTCTTAGAGTACTTCATTTGCCAGCAGTTCGATATTCAGTTTTGAGGGTATATACCTCAGAAAAAGAGAAGCATAGCCGATAAAGGTCATGCAAATGGCCGGTGTCGATGACGGTGAGGATCCACCTGTTCCCATTCCGAACACAGAAGTTAAGCTCACTCGTGCCGAAGATAGTTGGCTGGAGACGGCCTGTGAAAATAGGTAGATGCCGGCTTCTCTTTTTATTATGGCCCGTTGGTCAAGCGGTTAAGACAGCGGCCTCTCACGCCGTTAACATGGGTTCGATTCCCGTACGGGTCACCAAGTAAATCCGAATCTCAAACCTTTATGGTAAGAGGTTCGGATTTCTTTTTTTATATTGCTTTTGCCCGCCAATAGGGAGGAAACAGACATGCAGCAATCAGAGGAACAGCGCCGTTTGTCCTTGCTCATCCAGCGACTATACGAAACAGTGGAAGACGCTTTAGGCGAAAATTTGACAGGCATTTACTTGCATGGTTCTGTAGCTATGGGTTGCTTCAATTGGAATACCGGGGATGTGGATTGCCTGATTGTGACCGCCGAGCCATTAGGGATAGCGGCGAAAACCGCAATGATCGACACATGCCTTGCCCTGCAGCCGCTATGTCCGCCAAAGGGGCTGGAACTCAGCGTGGTGACCAAGGCGGTGTGCGAAAATCCACAGCGGAGTCCGGCTTTTGAATTCCATTTTTCACCCTTATATGTCGAGTCCTATGCCCAGGACCCACAGGGACAGCTGGCCCGTATGCCCAGAACAGACCCGGATCTAATTGTGCATTTTTCCATGGTACGGTCCAGGGGAAGGGCTCTGTTGGGTGCTCCTGCGAAGCAGGTGTTTGCACCGATTCCGAGGCTATGGCTGCTGGACAGCATACAGTGAGACCTGGCAGATGCGGCCCAGAATATGGAAGATCAGCCAGTCTATTATGTCCTGAATTTTTGCCGTGCCCTGGCCTGCCTGGAGGATGGCCAGCTGCTCTGCAAGCAAGAAGGCGGGGAGTGGGGGCTGCGGCATCTGCCTTCGGAATACCGGTCGTTGGTGGAAGCCGCCTTGACGGCCTATGCCGGAGGCACTTTTGTGGATATCCGGCAATATCCTGTCCGCCAGTTTATTGCCGAAATGTGGAATCGTTGGAAGCAGGGAAGAGTAGATCATACGACCGGAAATGGTTCTGAAGATCAGGAAAATACGATAAGTAATTGAAGCAATAGAATAGATATGAATGCAAAAAGGAGCGCCCCTGTATTGCCGGAAAGGCAACACAGAGGCGCTCTGCGCGTTCTATTTGGTGATTACAGGTTCGTATACCCCATCAGGAAACGATCCACCACAGCGGCGGTATCGCGGCCTTCCCGCAGGGCCCAGACAACCAGGCTCTGACCGCGGCGCATATCACCGCAGGTGAAGACGTTCGACACATTGGTGGCAAAGTTGTGGTCGGCCACGCAACCGCGGGGCGTCAGTTCCAGGCCAAAAGCTTCGGCAGTGTAGCTTTCGCAGCCGGTAAAGCCGGCAGCAATCAGAACCAGCTCACACTCCACCGTTTCTTCCTCGCCGGTGGGAACCATAGCACGGCGGCCGGTGGCTTCGTCCACCACACGGCTTTCCAGCTTGGAGAGAACCGCGCCATATACGCGGCCGTCCTCACCCTTCAGAAATTCCTTCACCGTGGTCTGATAGACACGAGGATCGCGGCCAAACACCGCGATGGCTTCCTGCTGACCGTAGTCGGTCTTGAGGATGCGGGGCCATTCCGGCCAGTCGTTGCCGGGGGCGCGCTGGGCCGGGGGACAGGGCATCATTTCCAGCTGCAGTACGTCGGCGCAGTGCTGGCGGATGGCAGTGCCCACGCAGTCGTTGCCGGTGTCGCCGCCGCCAATGACCAGCACACGCTTGCCTTCAGCAGAGATGGCGCGGCCGTCCGCAAAGTTGGAATCCAACAGGCTGCGGGTAACGCTGGTCAGGTAATCCACCGCAAAGTAGATGCCCTCCGCTTCGCGCCCCGGCACAGCCAGATCGCGGGCCTGCTTGGCGCCGCAGCACAGAACCACTGCATCATAGCGGCTGGTGAGTTCTTCCTTGCTGATATCCACACCCACATTGGTGTTCAGCACAAACTCAATGCCTTCCGCTTTCATGATGGCCACGCGGCGGTCGATGGCGGACTTCTCCAGCTTCATGTTGGGAATGCCGTACATCAGCAGGCCGCCCACGCGGTCCTCCCGCTCAAAAACGGTTACGCTGTGACCGCGGCGGTTCAGCAAGTCGGCCACGGCCAGACCGGCAGGGCCGGCGCCCACCACAGCCACGCTCTTGCCGGTGCGGGCAGCGGGCGGTTCGGGCTGGATGAGACCGTGCTCATAGCCGTACTCCACAATGGCGTGTTCGTTTTCCTTGACAGTGACAGGATTGCCCGTGGCCATGCCGCAGGTGCAGGCTGCTTCGCACAGAGCAGGGCAGACCCGGCTGGTGAATTCGGGGAAGAGGTTGGTGGCGCGCAGGCGATGCAGCGCCAGATCCCAGCGGCCCTGATACACCAGGTCGTTCCACTCAGGAATCAGGTTATTCAGCGGACAGCCGCTGGCCATACCGCCCACCATCATGCCGCTCTGGCAGAAGGGCACGCCGCAGTCCATGCAGCGGGCACCCTGGGCCTGCTGTTCGTCAGAGGGCAGGGGCAGATGAAATTCGTTAAAGTTGCAAATGCGTTCTTCCGGCGGCAGCTCGGTGCTGGTCTGCCGTTCGATCTGCAAAAATCCGGTCGGTTTTCCCATGGTGTGCCCCTCCTTATTTGGCGTTCTTCATAGCGTAGAAGGCTTCGATCTGGGCCTGCTCGCTGTCCTCGCCCTTCTCTTCCATCTGGGCAATCAGGCGCAGCATCTTGTCGTAGTCGTGAGGCAGGACCTTCTTGAAGCGCGGCAGATATGCCCCGAAATCATCCAGGATCTCCTTGCCGCGGGGCGAACCGGTGCGTTCCACATGTTCGCGGATCAGATCTTTCAGCAAAGCCACGTCATACTTGTGCTCCACGGGCTCCAGGCTGACCATGTCCTTGTTGACGCGCTGGTAAAAATCCCAGTCCTCGTCCAGGACGTAAGCGATACCGCCGCTCATGCCGGCCGCAAAGTTTTTGCCGGTCTTGCCCAGCACCACCACGGTGCCGCCGGTCATATATTCGCAGCCATGGTCACCAACGCCTTCCACCACGGCGGTGGCGCCGGAGTTGCGCACGCAGAAGCGTTCGCCGGCCACACCGTTGATGAAAGCCTTGCCGCTGGTGGCGCCGTACAGGGCTACGTTGCCGATGACAATGTTCTGGCTGCGGTCATAGGTCACGCTCTTGGGCGGATACACCACGATCTCGCCGCCGGAAAGTCCCTTGCCCAGATAGTCGTTGCAGTCGCCTTCCAGCTCCAGGGTCAGGCCCTTGGGCAGGAACGCGCCGAAGCTCTGACCGCCGCAGCCGTGGCACAGCACATGGAAGGTATCATCGGGCAGGGTGTTGCCGAACTTGGCGGTGATCTCGCTGCCGAAGATGGTGCCGAAAGCACGATCGGTGTTGCCCACGGTCAGTTCCACCCGCATGGGCTTAGGCTCGGCCATGTCGAAGCTCTTCTTGAACTTCTTCATCAGGACCTTCATGTCCGGGGTCTTTTCCAGGCCGAAGTTGTAGACATCCTTGGGATCAAAGTGGACGCTGGTGTTCTCGATGAGCGGATTGCTCAACAGCGGGGTCAGATCCAGCTCGCTGGCACGGCTGCCGGCGGGCTCTTCCTTGATGGCCAGCAGATCGGTGCGGCCCACCAGATCTTCCAGACGTCGCACACCCAGGCGGGCCATGTATTCCCGCAGTTCCTGGGCCATGAAGCGCATGAAGTTCATGACATATTCCGGCTTGCCCTTGAAGTTGCGGCGCAGCTCGGGGTTCTGGGTGCAGATGCCCATGGGGCAGGTGTCCAGGTTGCACACACGCATCATGACACAGCCCATGGCCACCAGGGGCCCAGTGCCGAAACCGAATTCCTCGGCGCCCAGCATGGCAGCAATGGCCACGTCGCGGCCGCTCATCAGCTTGCTGTCCGCCTCAATACGCACGCGGCTGCGCAGACCGTTCATGATCAGGCACTGGTGCGCTTCGGCAATGCCCAGTTCCCAGGGCAGACCGGCGTTGTGGATGGAGTTGTTGGGAGCAGCACCCGTGCCGCCGTCAAAGCCGGAGATCAGGATGACCTCGGCGCCGGCCTTGGCCACGCCGGCAGCGATGGTGCCCACACCGGCCTCGCTGACCAGCTTGACGTTGATGGCCGCCTTGCGGTTGGCGCACTTCAGGTCGTAGATCAGCTGGGCCAGGTCCTCGATGGAGTAGATATCATGGTGGGGCGGGGGAGAGATCAGGCCCACACCGGTGGTGGAGTGACGGGTCTTGGCAACCCAGGGATAGACCTTGCCACCGGGAAGCTGGCCGCCCTCACCGGGCTTGGCGCCCTGGGCCATCTTGATCTGGATCTCGCTGGCGGAAACCAGGTACTTGCTGGTGACGCCGAAGCGGGCGGAGGCCACCTGCTTGATGGCGGAGTTCCGTTCGGTGCCGTAGCGGTCCTCGAACTCGCCGCCTTCGCCGGTGTTGCTCTTGCCGCCCAGACGGTTCATGGCGATGGCCATGCACTCGTGGGCTTCGGCAGACAGGGCACCGTAGCTCATGGCCGCGGTCTTGAAGCGGCGGACCAGGCTGTCCACGCTCTCCACCTCGTCAATGGGCACGCCCTGTTCGGGATAACGGAAGGTCAGCAGGCTGCGCAGATGCATCTCATCGGAGCCGGTGTTGTCAATGGCTTCGGTGTAGGCTTTGAACTTGGAGTAGTCGCCGGTCCAGCAGGCCTGCTGCAGCAGATGGATGGTCTGGGGATTGTACAGGTGCTGTTCCGCCTGGGGACCGCTGCGGAACTTGTGCAGACCCAGGCTGGGCAGCTCGGTATCGGTGCCCAGGCCCAGGGGATCGTAAGCCTTCTGATGGCGCTCTTCCAGATCATCCTGGATGTCTTTCAGGGTGATGCCGCCCACACGGGTAACGGTGTTGGTGAAGTATTTGTCCACCACAGCCTTGCTGATGCCCAGAGCCTCAAAGATCTGGCTGCCCTGGTAGGACTGGATGGTGGAAATGCCCATCTTGGAGGCGATCTTTACGATGCCGGCCAGCACGGCGTGGTTGTAGTCTTCCACGGCGGCGTAGTAGTCCTTGTCCAGCAGCTTCTCGTCGATGAGCTGGCGGATGGTCTGCTGCGCCAGATAGGGGTTGATGGCGCAGGCGCCGTAGCCCAGCAGGGTGGCAAAGTCATGAACCAGGCGGGGCTCGCCGCTTTCCAGTACCAGAGCCATGGCAGTGCGCTTCTTGGTGCGCACCAGGTACTTGGAAACCGCACCCACGGCCAGCAGGCTGGGGATGGCCACATGGTACTCGTCAATCTCCCGGTCGGAGAGGATCAGGATGTTGGCGCCGTCCCGGTAGGCGCGGTCCACTTCCACGAACAGGCGTTCGATGGCCTTTTCCAGGTCGGTGTTCTTGTAGTAGCAGATGGAGACGGTCTGCACCTTGAAACCGGGGACCTTCATGGCCTTCAGCTTCAGCACGTCGGTCTCGGTGAGGATGGGGTTGTTGATCTTCAGGACTTTGCAGTTCTCGCTGCTTTCTTCCAGCAGGTTGCCCTGGGCGCCCACATAGACGGTGGTGGAGGTGACAACCTTCTCACGCAGGGCGTCGATGGGCGGGTTGGTGACCTGGGCGAACATCTGCTTGAAATAATCGAACAGCGGGGGATGGGTGTGGCTGAGCACAGCCAGCGGGGTATCGCTGCCCATGGCACCGGAGGGTTCGGCGCCATTCTTGGCCATGGGGAGGATCATGGAAGTCACGTCCTCGTACCGGTAGCCAAAAGCCTTCTGCAGCTGGACCAGCTCCTGGGCGTTGGGTTCCGGCGGCCGCTGGTTGGGAATTTTCAGATCCTTCAGGTTGACCAGGTTGCGGTCCAGCCATTCGCCGTAAGGCTGGCGGCTGGCGTAGTCGGCCTTCAGGCGGTCGTCGTCCACCAGCTCACCCTTCACGGTATCCACCAGCAGCATCTTGCCGGGACGCAGACGGTCACGGCAGACGATCTCGGCGGGGTCCACATCCAGCACGCCCACCTCACTGGAGAGGATCAGGCGGCCATCACGGGTGATATAGTAGCGGGAGGGGCGCAGACCGTTGCGGTCCAGCACAGCGCCCATCACATCACCGTCGGAGAAGAGGATGGAAGCCGGACCATCCCAGGGTTCCAGCATGGTGGCGTAGTACTGGTAGAAAGCGCGCTTCTTGGGATCCATGCTGTCGTTGTTGCTCCAGGGCTCGGGAATGGTGACCATCACAGCCAGGGGCAGATCCATGCCGTTCATGACCATGAACTCCAGGGTGTTGTCCAGCATGGCGGAGTCGCTGCCGTCCTGGTTCACGATGGGCAGCACCTTGGCCATGTCGTCCTTGAGGCAGCTGCTGGCGATGGTCTCCTCGCGGGCCAGCATGGTATCCACGTTGCCCCGGATGGTGTTGATTTCGCCGTTGTGCAGGATCATGCGGTTGGGGTGGGCGCGGTTCCAGCTGGGCGCAGTGTTGGTGGAGAACCGGCTGTGCACCATGCCGATGGCGGATTCATAGTCGGTATCCTGCAGGTCGGGATAGAACAAACGCAGCTCCTTCACCAGGAACATGCCCTTGTACACGATGGTACGGCTGGACAGGCTGCACACATAGGTCTCGGGGCTGGACTGCTCAAAGACCCGGCGGGCCACATACAGGCGGCGGTCAAAGTCCAGACCGGGCTGCACCCGGGCGGGCTTTTCCACAAAGCCCTGCCAGATGCTGGGCATGCAGGAGCGGGCCTTGTGGCCCAGGATTTCGGGGCACACCGGCACGGCGCGCCAGCCCAGGAAGTTCAGGCCTTCCTTGCGGCAGATGATCTCAAACAGCTTTTTGGCCTGGTTGCGGCGCAGTTCTTCCTGGGGGAAGAAGAACATGCCCACGCCGTATTCACGCTCTTCGCCCAGGGCGATACCGGCTTCGTCCGCCACCTTCTTGAAGAACTTGTGGCCAATCTGCAGCAGAATACCCACGCCGTCGCCGGTCTTGCCTTCGGCATCCTTGCCTGCGCGGTGCTCCAGATGTTCCACGATCTGCAAAGCATCGTCGATGGTCTTGTGGCTCTTGCGGCCCTTGATGTCCACCACGGCGCCGATACCGCAGTTATCGTGCTCAAATCTCGGGTCATACAGCCCAATGGGCTGCTTGCTTGTGGTAAAGTCTTGCACTGGTACCTCTCCTTCCCGGCGATAAACGCCATGCTGCGGGAGTCTTTTTTGGGGACCGGTCCCGCAACAAAAAAGACGTCCGTATGCGGAGGCATACACCTCCAGCAGACGAACGTCCTTGTTCCTGCCTACACTATATCATAGGAAGGACCGCTTGGCAATCGAAAATCAAAAGAATCTTATGAAATTAAAGTCGAAACCTTTGCAAATTCAAAAACAAGCCATGAAACTTAATTTAATTTTGCATTTTCCGCCGCATTCTGTGCCTTGAGCTCGGCCAGGATCTGGGCGAGCAATTCTTCCTGGGTGGGAGCGGCCGGTTTGGGGGCTTCCGCCTTGGCTTCGGCGGCCTTTTTGTGCTGGCCCAACCGCATGAGACGGCCCATGAATTTCACCAGACAGAAGAGCACAAAGGCCATGATCAGGAAGTTGATCACTGCCGAAATAAAGGCACCGATGCGCAGCGGGTCAGCGCCGTTGGGCAGCGGAATGACCACATTGCTGAAATCGGTGGAGAAAGCGATGCCCAGCAGCGGGTTCAGGATGTCCCCGGTGAGAGAGGACACGATGGACTGGAAGGCAGCGCCGATGATGACACCGACGGCCATGTCGATGACATTGCCCTTGAGGGCGAATGCCTTGAACTCATCCAGAAACTTCTTGGAAGTTTCCAGCCCTTGCTGCACATGCAGTTTTTCCTGTACAGGCATGGTAAAAGCCTCCCGGATCTTATTTCAGCAGGTCGGCCACGGCCTTGGCGGCGCCGTCCAGGTAATCCCCGGCAAAGGTCTCGATCATGCCGGCATCGGCTTCCTTGGCCAGTTCGGGGTCAATGGGCATCTTGGCCAGTACGGGCAGCTTGTAGCGGGCGGCGGTCTCATCCACATGGCTGTCGCCGAACACAGAGATATGCTTGCCGCAGTCGGGGCAGACCACATAGCTCATGTTTTCCACAATGCCCAGGATGGGGATCTTCATCATCTCGGCCATCTGCACGGCCTTGCCCACGATCATGCCCACCAGTTCCTGGGGGCTGGACACGATGATGATGCCGTCCACCGGCAGGGTCTGGAAGACGGTCAAGGGCACGTCGCCGGTTCCCGGAGGCATATCCACAAACAGGAAATCCACATCCTCCCAGATCACTTCCTGCCAGAACTGCTTCACAGCGCCGGCAATGACCGGGCCGCGCCACACCACGGGGGCCTGTTCATCCTCCAGCAGCAGGTTGATGCTCATGATATCAATGCCGGTGCGGCTCTTGATGGGGTAGATGCCGTCCTCGCCGCCCATTGCCGGACCATGTACGCCGAACAGCTTGGGGATGGAAGGTCCGGTGATATCCGCGTCCAGGATGCCGGCGGTGTGACCCAGACGACGCATGGAAACAGCCAGCATGGCACTGGTCATGCTCTTGCCGACGCCGCCCTTGCCGGACACAACGCCGATGACCTTCTTGATGTGGCTCTTGGCGTGGGGGGCTTCCCGTTCGGGCGCGCGGTGGTCGCAGTTGGCGGTGCAGCTGCTGCAATCGTGATTACACGCTTCGCTCATTGCAAACAAGTCTCCTTTGGGCCGGGAAAAGCCCCGGCACTTTGCATATTCTGCGTCCGGTCACCGGCAGACGAAAACCCCGCGGGAAAACCCCGGCGGGGCCTGCCTGTCCGGCATAATCGGACGTATTCTATTCTACATGGTTTGGTGTAAAAAAGCAAGGGCCGAAGGCTCATGCCATGGCGGCCACCATGCCCTCCACCAGGTCCTGGAACACCGGACCCCGGCGGTTGGCAATCTCGATGACCTCCTCGCCGGACAGCCGTTTGCCGGTCATGCCCGCCGCCATGTTGGTGATCAGGCTCAGGGCCAGCACCGGCAGCCCGCAGTGGGCGGCGGCGATGGCTTCCGGCACGGTGCTCATGCCCACGGCGTCGGCACCCAGGGTGCGGAACGCCCGGATCTCCGCGGGGGTTTCGTAGCTGGGCCCCATGTAGCCCAGGTACACGCCCTCCCGCAAGGTCAGGCCCTTTTCGCCGGCCACCTTGCGGGCCAGTTCCTGCAATCCGGCGTCATACACCCGGCTCATATCGCAGAACCGGGGGCCGATCTCCTCCTCGTTGGCGCCCCGCAGCGGATTGGCGCCCATGAAATTGATGTGGTCGGTGATGAGCATGAAATCTCCCACTGAGAAATCATAGTTCACGCCCCCGGCGGCGTTGGTCAGCACCAGCGCCCGACAGCCCAGATCCTTGATGACCCGTACCGGCAGGGCGATGGCGGCCATGTCGTGGCCCTCATAATAGTGGAACCGGCCCTGCATGCAGAGCACGGCCTTTCCGGCCAGACGTCCGGCCACAAACCGGCCTGCATGGCCCGGGGCGGTGGAGACGGGAAAACCCGGAACTTCCCCGTAGGGAATGTACACCGGGTTTTCGATGCGGTCAGCCAGACCGCCCAGGCCGGACCCCAGCACCAGAGCGATCTCGGGGGCTTCGGGCAGGCGGGTGCGCAGATAATCAGCGGCGGCGCGGATGGTTTCCAGTTGGGTCATAAGACGGTACCTCTCTTTGTTTTGTTGCCTTTATTTTACCATGGACCCGCCCCGGGCGGCAAGCATAGACAGGCTGCGGTGCGCATATATCCCCAACAGGACCATAAGGGGGAAGGAGGGAGCCCGATGCGCATCAGGACCTATCTGAAAAACGCGGCATTGCTCACCGCGGCGGGCTTTGCCCTGCGGGTGCTGGGCATGGTGTTCCGGGTGTATATCGCGGGCTGGTTGGGCGGCGAGGGCATGGGCCTGTACCAGCTGATCCTGGCGGTGTACGGGGTGTTCGTGGCTCTGGCCACGGCGGGGGTCAACGTGGCCTCCACCCGGCTGGCGGCCCAGAGTCTGGCCCGGGGGTGGGGGATAGCCCCCACCTTATGGGGCCTGGTCAGCGCGGCGGCCTGTTTCGGCACCCTGGCCATGCTGGCCCAGTTTGCCCTGGCGGAGCCCCTGGCCCACTGGATGCTCCACGATGCCCGGGCAGAACTGGGACTGCGGATCCTGGCCCCCAGCCTGCCCTTCATGGCGGTGGCCGGAGCGCTGCGTGGGTGCTTTCTGGCCAGACGGCGGGTGGAACCCAACGTCACCGCCCAACTGGCGGAACAGCTGGTGCGCATGGGGGTGGCGGCCTTTGCCCTGTCCCGTCTGGCGGCCTGGGGGGCCGGGTACGCCTGCGGGGCGGTGCTCATCGGCAACACGGTGAGCGAGGCGGTCTCCTGCCTGCTCATGGCCGTGTTTGCACGGCGGGAACCGGCCTTTCGTCCGGCTGCCGGGGACCCGGCCCGGGGCTTTACCCGGCGGGAACTTTTCGGCATTGCCCTGCCGGTGTGCGGCAGCCGGCTTCTGGCCAGCGCCCTGCAGGCCATGGAAAGCAGCCTGATTCCCTTGTGCCTGACCCTCTACCTGGGCCAGCGCACCGCCGCTGTCACCCAGTACGGTGCGGTCAAGGGAATGGCCATGCCCCTGATTTTTTTCCCCTTCTCGGTGCTGGCGGCGCTGTCCGGCCTGCTCATGCCGGAGATCGCCCGGGCGGGGGCCCGACGGGATACCGCTGCCCGGGAACGCCTCATCCACACCGCCATGACCCTGACAGGGCTGTTCTCGGTGCTGGCAGGCGCGGGGCTGGTGCTTTTTGGCGAGCCCCTGGCCGTGCTGCTGTACCACGAGGAAGCCGTGGGGCAGTATATGCGGGTGCTGGGATTCATCGCTCCCTTCATGTACCTGGAAAGCATGGTGGACGGCATCCTGAAAGGGATGGGGGAGCAGCTGGCCACCTTCCGCTACTCGGTGCTGGATTCCGCCCTGCGCATCCTGGCCATGTCGGCCCTGATTCCCCGGTATGGCATCGCGGGATTTTTCGGGGTGATGGCGGCCTCCAACCTGCTCACCTGTACCCTCAATCTGCACCGGATGCTCCATTGCGCATCCATGCGTATGGACTGGGCGGCCTGGTTTATCCTGCCCGCGGCCCTGGCGGGGATCGGACTGACACCGGTGCTCTGGCTGCGCCGCCTTCTGCCGGACACGCCGCTGGGACTGGCGGCAGAGATGGCGGCGTTTCTGCTGGGGGCAGGCATCCCGCTGCTGCTCACCTGGCGCAAAAACAAAGCCGCCCTGGTGCGGCTGGGCACCGGGCGGCAGGAAAACTGATTTCAGTCTGTCTCGGTAGTTTCGGATTCGGCCGTTTCCGGTTCCTCCGTTTTGGTATCTTCGTCCTCCTCCGGCTCTTCCTCCGGGAATACATCCCAGAAATCGGTGCGGCCGTAGATTTCGGTCAGGTGGCGCAGCTTTTTGGCCAGTTCCCGGGTGAACACACCGGGCTGCGCCCGCCAGCTCCAGTTGCCGCTGGGGACGGAAGGGGTGTTCATCCGGGCTTCGCAGCCCAGCCCCAGAATGTCCTGGGCCTGCACGATGGCCAGGTCCGCCACACTGGACCAGATGCCCCGCAGCATGCCCCAGTTGTATCCTTCGGCCTCGGTCAGCTGTAGGTAATCCACCGCTCGGGCCCGGGCATATTCGTTGGTGTTGGCAAACCAGCCGTTGGCCGGCTCGTTGTCATGGGTACCGGTGTAGGCCACGCAGGTGCGGGGATAGCTGTGGGGCAGATACCCGCCGCCGTCCCGGCTGTCGAAAGCGAACTCCAGCACCTTCATGCCGGGGTAGCCGGTGGCAGCCAGCAGCTCGTATACGTCCGGGGTCAGGAAGCCCAGATCCTCGGCGATGATCTCCCGGCGGCCCAGTTCCCGCTCGATGGTGCGGAACAGGTCGATGCCCGGGCCGGTGCGCCAGCGCCCGCCCACGGCGGTCTCGTCGCCGTAGGGGATGGCATAGTACCCGGCAAAGCCCCGGAAGTGGTCGATGCGCACCACATCGTAGATTTCACAGGTATGGCGGATGCGCCGTACCCACCAGGCGTACCTGGTCTTTTTCATTTCCTCCCAGTCATACAGCGGATTGCCCCACAGCTGACCGGTGGCGGAAAAGGCGTCCGGCGGGCAGCCGGCCACCTCGGTGGGCAGCAGATCCTCGTCCAGCTGGAACTCCTCCGGGCTGGCCCATACATCCACACTGTCCGCCGCCACATAGATGGGCAGGTCACCGATGATCTGCACACCTTTTTCGTTGGCGTAGGTCTTGAGGGCGGACCACTGGGTAAAGAACAGATACTGCACCGCCTGCCAGAAGCCGATCTCGTCGGCGCAGGTGCGGCGGGCCTCTTCCAGGGCGGCGGGGTCACGCCGCACCAGTTCCGGCTCCCAGTCATGCCAGGCCGCGCCCTTGTGGGCGGTTTTCAGCGCCATGAAAAGGGCATAATCCGGCAACCAGAACGCATTGTCCCGGCAGAAAGCTTCATAGTCCGCAGGCGGGGCAGCCCGCAGCCGGGTGCAGGCCTTGCGCAGCACGGGATACCGCTTTTCGTAGATGACGGCATAGTCCACCTGGTCGGGGGTGCCGCCCCAATCCATGTCCTTGTACTCCTCCGGTTCCAGCAGGCCGTCCCTGGCCAGCAGATCCAGATCAATGAAATAAGGGTTGCCCGCAAAGGTCGAAAAAGACTGGTAGGGGCTGTCCCCGTAACTGGTGGGGCATACGGGCAAAATCTGCCAGTACCGCTGTCCGGCCAGGGCGAGAAAATCCACAAATTTCCGGGCTTCACGCCCCATGGTGCCGATGCCGGTGGCCGACGGCAGACTGGACAAATGCAAAAGAATACCGCTGGAACGAGTCACGCTGATTCCGCCTTTCCTGAATTCTGGTTTCCATCATACACACAAAAAAGGGAAAAAACAAGCGCGGGTCCCCCCGTGCAGGAAAGCTTCAGCAAAGCGCACCAAAACGCAGCCGAAACTTTGTGCAAAAACGGGGGAGACCCGCGCTATTTTCCTCTTGACTTTTACAGGGTCTGTCCGCTGACCAGACCGTTCCACAGGCGGTAGTAGATGCCCTTTTTGGCCAGCAGCTGGTCGTGGGTGCCCTCTTCCTCAATGCCGTCCCTGCCCAGAACCAGGATGCGGTCGGCGTTCTTGATGGTGGTCAGGCGGTGGGCAATGGTCAGGGTGGTGCGGCCCTTGGCCAGGGCGTCCAGACTCTGGCCCACCAGGATCTCGCTCTCGTTGTCCAGGGCGCTGGTGGCCTCATCCAGCAGCAGGATAGGCGGGTTCTTCAGGAAAACCCGGGCAATGGAAATGCGCTGTTTCTGGCCGCCGCTGAGCTTGACGCCCCGCTCGCCCACATAGGTGTCGTAGCCGTCCTTCAGCTCCCGCACAAATCCGTCGGCGCCGGCCAGCTTGGCAGCCTGTTCGATCTCCTCCCGGGTGGCGTTCGGTTTGCCGTAGGCGATGTTCTCGGCCACCGTGCCGCTGAACAGGTACACGTCCTGCTGCACCACCCCGATGGCATCCCGCAGACTGTGCAGGGTGACCTGGCGCACATCCTGCCCGTCGATGAGGATGCGGCCGCCGGTCACATCGTAAAAACGGGGGATCAGATTGCACAGGGTGGTTTTGCCGCCGCCGGAGGGGCCCACCAGGGCCAGGTTCTCCCCGGGTTTGATCTGCAGGTTCACATGGCGCAGCACCTTGTTGTGGTCGTCGGGATACTCAAAGCTCACATCCTGGAACTCGATGCCGCCCTTGTCCACCTGCAGGGGCTTGGCGTCGGGAGCATCCTCGATCTCCACCGGGGTGTCCATGATCTCAAAGAAGCGCTCGATGCCGGTCATGCCCCGCTGGAACTGTTCCGCAAATTCCACAATGCGGCGGATGGTGGCAATCAGGGTGGACACATACAGCACATAGGCCACCAGGTCGCCGGCACTGATCTTGTCGTACACCAGGAACAGGCCGCCCGCCACAATGACCACCAGATACATCAGGCCGTCAAACAGGCGGGTGGAGGTGTTGAAAGCGGCCATGGCGTGGTAGGTCTTTTTCTTGATGGTCTGGAAGGTCTGGTTGCCCACCTCGAACTTGTCTTTTTCCTGCTCTTCGGCGGCAAAGGCCTTGACAACCCGCTGCCCCAGCAGACTGTCCTCAATGGAGGCGTTCAGCTCACCGATCTGGAACCGCTGCTTGCGGAAGGCCGCCCGCAGCCTCAGGTTCAGCCGCACGCTGACCACCATCATCAGGGGCACGCAGAGAAAGACCACCAGGGTCAGGGGCACGCTGGCCCCGCACAGGATCACGAAAGAGGCCACGATCTTGATGGCGGCAATGAAGAATTCCTCGGGGCAGTGGTGGGCAAATTCGGTCACATCAAACAGGTCGTTGGTGATGCGGCCCATGATCTGGCCCACCTTGGTGTTGTTGTAGTAGGTGTGGCTCAGCCGCTGCAGATGGGCAAAGGCGTCCCGGCGCATGTCGGTCTCGATGTACACGCCCATGATGTGCCCGGTGCCGGACATGTAATAGCTGGCGGCACCGTCAATGATGCGCAGGACCAGGTACAGCAAGGCCAGTTTGCCCACCGTGGCCACGGTCAGCACCACCGAAGGATCGGTGGCGGCGTTGGTCAGATACCGCATGATAGCGGGCAGTACAATATCGCACAGAGTCGTCAGGGCGGCGCAGAACAAATCAAAGAGCAGGATGCCCTTGTACCGCATCAGATACGGCAGAAACCGGGAGATCCGGGCCGAATTTTTGGTGTTGGAGTCCATAAAAAATGATTCCTTCCTTTTTTGACAGAAAAGCCTTCCCCCTGTCGGCCAGGGAGAAGGTCGAACATTGTATCTTTGGAAAAAGTCGTTATTCCGTGGAAGCTTCCGAGCCTGCGGCAGGCACTTCCGCCGGGGCGGGGTCCGGCTGCACCTCTTCGGGAACGGGGGATTCCGGCGCAGGCTGTTCGGGTTCCGGGGCAGGTTCTCCGCCGTCGGTGCCGCCTTCTCCCGTGCCGGTATTTCCGTCGGGCTCGTCGCCGCCATCGCCGCCGTCGCCGCCATCGCCGCCGTCGCCGCCATCGCCGCCGTCTCCGCCCTCAACAGGCGGCGTCTCCACCGGTGGCGTGGTCTCTTCGGTAGAACCGCTGCCAGGGTCGGTGGTCTCGCCGCCGGTGTTGCCATCCGGAGGCGTGGTCTCGACGGTGCCGGTGCTGCCGCCGGTATCCGTGCTGGGCGGTGTGGCAGGGGGCGACGTCACTTCCAATGCAGCGATGGGTTCGGTGTACTGTTTGCCGCATACGGTGCAGGTGTAGGTGCGGACCCCTTCCACATCGGGCTGCGGTTCTTTGGTCACGGACCCGCCATCCCACTTGTGGCCGGCGGCATCCAGCTCTACCTCCCGCACTTCGCCGCAGATGCTGCAGGCTTCTTTTACATAGCCCTTCTCCTCGCAGGTGGGATTCTTGCGGCTGCCTTCCACTTCCACATAGTTGTGGTCATGGGCCGCGGGTTCAAAGTGGGCGGTCACCACCACACCGCCGGCATCCGCGTTGGAAGGCACGGTGAAGGTGAGGGAACTGCCCGACCCGGCGGACCCGATGGAAGCTGACCAGTAGGCAAACTTCCAGCCGTCTTGGGGCACAGCGGTCACGGTGGAGCAGGTGCCGCCCTTCTTGACCATCTGGCTGGTGGAACCGCTGATGGAACCGCCTTCCGAGGCCACAAATTCCACCGGCACCTTGGCACCCCGCACCGCGATGGGGTCGGAGGTGATCAGACCCAGCGGCACGCCGTCCGGCTCGGGGATGGTCCCCAGCGGCTGGGGACGCTGATCCGGTGTCTGGCTGGCATGGGTGCGCACATAGTTGAAGTAGGCGGTCACGGCCACCTTGGAAAGATGCACGCCGTCCGAAAGGGTATAATCTTTCTTGGCCCAGCCGGTGGCATCATCCCGCAGCACTTCGGTGGAATTGAGGAAGCGGTATCCGTCCTCCTCGCACATGGTCACCAGGGCGGCGTTGTAGGCGTCCACCTGGACCATGTCCAGCCGGGTGTTTTCCCGCTGTTTGTCCAGCGGGGGAATGGCGCTCACGATGATCTCGGCGTAAGGCCAGGCCTTTTGAATGGCCTGCAACCCTTCCCGGTAGGTCTTGACGAAGCTGGTAGCGTCGGTGGAAGTCCCGCCCAGGTTGTTGGTGCCGAAGCAGATGATGATCCGCCGGGGTTTGAGCTTGGCCACCGCATCGGGGATGGTGTACATCTGGCTGTCACCCTTGAACTGTTCGCACTTCAGGGTGGTGATGGCGCCCACACCCATGCTTACCACGCCGATGTTGTTTTTCAGGGACGTGAAGGCGGTACCGGTCTCGTCGGCGTACATCATGTACCGTGCTGTGTTGGAATCGCCGATGAACAGGGTCTCCTCCACATAGGAACGCCCTGCGTCCTCGGTGGCGGGCAGCACAGTGCCGTCGGCCACGGCGGCAGGGTCGGGTGTCTGCAGGGGTTGAGACACAGGGGCGGCGGTCACGGCAGCGGTTTCGGCTGTTTCGGGGCTGGCCATGCCGGCGTCCTGTTTGGCACAGCCGACGGTCAGGCAGAGTGCCAGACTGACGGCCAGTGCTTTGCATACGGAACGTTTCATGCCGCTTCTCCTCTCCGGGTTGGCAGATTTTTATGGAATGGTTCCATTTTACACCTGCCACTGCGGCGCTGTAAACAACAAAAACACGAAAACCGCGCCAAAGCGGTATGTTTCCGGCAAAGATTTACAAATTTTCGGCTTTGCAGCTGTGAAAATAAAACAAAAGGCTGCCTGCGGCCTTGCCGCCGCAGGCAGCCTCACAGCCGGGATCAGACCCGCTGCTGCACAAAACGGATGAAATTGTCCCGCTCTTTTTCGGTCACCGCATTGATGACGTACATCTGGTTGCCCATGTCCAGGGCCAGAGCGTCGGGAAGGCGATCGCACATCTTCATGCGGGCACCGTAGCGCGCCATGATCTGCTCGTGCGTGTGGACATACTGTACGCCGTCCCGGCGGCCGGCATACACGCAGTAGTAGTGGGGACCGTTCAGGTCCAGGCTGCGCACCTCGTCAAAGCAGACCATGTCGGCCCAGATCTGGTAGCAGTCCACACTGTTGGCAAAGTTGATCATGTCCGGGGTGTAGCCGCCGGCGGGGCGCATGTTCACTTCCAGGGCCACATAGTCTCCCTTTTTGCCAAGGCCTTCCTTGTCCTCATTCAGGCGGAAGAACTCGCAGTGGAAGAACCGGCTCTTGGCGCCGAAAGCCTTGATGGTGGCAAAACCCACCTTGCGCAGGTCTTCGGGCACCCGTTTCTGGGTCCAGTAAGCCAGATCCCCCTGGGTGTTCACAATGTCCATGATGGGGGTGGGGAAGTAGTTGCTGGTGTAGAACAAGGGCACGCAATGGCTGTCAGCCACGCCGTCAAAGCTGACGATGGTGCCGTTGATGAACTCTTCCATAATGTAGGGCACTTCCGGACGGCAAGCGTAGAAGTCCAGCAGGTCACCCTCATTTTCCAGCTTGTAGGTGGCTTCGGCGCCGCAGCCGTTGTCCGGCTTGACGATGACCGGGTAGCCGACCTGCTTGATGAATTCTTTGGCTGCCTCCAGGGTGGAGACCATGTGGTGGCGTGCCACCGGAACCCCGGCGGCGCGGTAGCTGTCCTTCATCTTGCTCTTGAACTTGATGCGCTGGATGAAGTCGTTCTTGGCGCCGGTGTTGATATTGAAATCGGTGCGCAGGGCGGCGTCCAGTTCCAGCCAGTATTCGTTGTTGCTTTCCACCCAGTCGATCTTGCCGTATTCATGGGTGAAATACCCCATGGCCCGCACCATCTGGTCGTAATCTGCCAGACTGTCTACCCGGTAGTACTCGGTCAGGGTGGCTTTCAGCTCATCGGGGATCTCCTCATAGGGGGCATCTCCGATGCCCAGCACATTCACGCCGTTGCGCTTGAGCCGGTCACAGAAATTCCAGTATGTTTTGGGAAAATGGGGTGAGATAAACACGAAATTCATTTTATAAATTCCTCCTCACAAGGGTCACACCGCCGCACCGCGGTGCCGCACATCACACAAAACGGTTGCTTTGGGGGTCGTACTCAAACCCGACTTCACGCAGGGCACGGCACAGTTCGGCCCGATCCACGTTTTCTTCCGCGCAGAAATCGTCCAGATCGATGTGCCGGTCACGCAGCTGGGTATTGACATAGCTGAACAGGATCATAGGATCACGGGGCAGCATGGAAAAACCTCGCTTTCATTGTTCCGCGTACAAGAGTCTGCATATAGAAGAAAAAGCCGGCCACAAACCGTGACCGGCATTTTTTCCATCCAAATCAGACCGCGCGGGTGACCTTACCCGAGCGCAGGCAGCGGGTGCAGGCGTAGATATACTTCGGGGACCCATCCACGACAGCTTTTACGCGCTTCACGTTGGGGCTCCAGGTACGATTGCTCCGACGATGGGAGTGGGATACCTTGATGCCGAACGCAACACCCTTGCCACAGCATGCACATTTGGCCATAGCTTGCACCTCCTTTAACATAGCTGTATTATCATATCAAATCCTGCGGCAAAATGCAAGGGTTTTTTCAAAATATTGTAAAAATAATCCCCGGCCGGCCGCTCTTTCCGCAAGGAAGCAACCCCCAAATACAGGTCTGCCCTTGTGCTGGGGGACGGGATACAGTATAATAACAAAGGTAAGTATATGTCAAACAAGTGAGGAATCTGCCCATGAACGGCCTGCTTGGCATTGGAGTTTTATATGATTATGCGGTCCGGGCCCTGGTGGTGCTCATCGTCATCCCGTTCCATGAGGCGGCCCATGCCCTGGTCAGCTGGCTGCTGGGGGATCCCACGGCCAAAAATACGGGGCGGCTATCCTTAAACCCACTGCGCCATTTTGACCCGCTGGGCACGTTGTGCATGGTGCTGGGCGGGGTCGGCTGGGCAAAGCCGGTGAGCATCAATCCCCGCCGTTTCCGTGACCCGAAGATCGGCATGGCGGTTTCGGCGGCTGCGGGGCCCGTTTCCAACTTTCTGCTGGGGTTTGTTTCTACCATTATATATAAGGCGGTCTGGTATGCCAGCGCGGGGCAGGCGCCGCAGCTGGTCATGGACTTTTTGTGGTATATGATTGCCATGAACATCAGCCTGGGCGTGTTCAACCTGATCCCGGTCCCGCCCTTTGACGGCAGCCGGATTGCGCTGCTGTTTCTGCCCCGCAGCCTGTATTTCCGGGTCATGCAGTATGAGCGGTACATCATGGCGGCGGTGCTGATTCTGGTGCTGCTGGGCCTTCTGAACGCGCCGCTGGGCTTTTTTGTCAATATTGTGTACCGGGCGTTCATGAACGCCACCGGTTTTGTGGAGGCCGCCTTCGGCCTGTTATAAGGGGAATATCAGTTTACATGGAGACCTTGACCTTTCACGTTGAAGATTTTGAAGGCCCGCTGGATTTACTGCTGCATCTGGTGGGCAAAAATAAGATGAACCTCTATGACATCAATATCATGGAACTCATCGAACAGTACACGGCAGCCATCGCCACCATGCAGCAGGATCACATGGAACTTTCCAGTGAATTCATCGACATGGCGGCGCACCTGGTACAGATGAAAAGTGCCTTGCTGCTGCCCCGCAGTCCTGAGGCGGAGCGGATGAAGGCGGAGCTTACCGGCCGCCTGATCGAATACAGCGTCTGCAAAAAGGTGGCGGCTGCGCTGGGCAGCCGTGCCCGGGACCTGTACACTGCCGTGCGTGCCCCCATGCCGCTGGAAGGTTCCGCGGAATATTCCCGTCCCCAGGACCCGGATAAGCTGGTACAGGCCTGGTTCAACCTGATGGGCCGGAGCCTGCGCCGCCGCAAGCCCCAGCAGGAGCGGTTTGAACCTTTGGTCACGGCTCCTTTTGTGTCGGTGGCCAGCCGGGTAGCCCATGTGCTGCGGGGCCTTTTGCGGGGCAGCCTTCACCGGATGGGGCAGCTGTTCAGCCGGGAGGAGAGCCGCAGCACCAACGTGGCCACCTTTCTGGCATTGCTGGAACTGATCCGTGCCGGACGCATCAAGGTGGATGATTCCGGCAGCCTGC
Organism: Subdoligranulum sp. DSM 23681; assembly: GCF_057005535.1. Lineage (NCBI taxonomy): Bacteria > Bacillati > Bacillota > Clostridia > Eubacteriales > Oscillospiraceae > Subdoligranulum > Subdoligranulum sp. DSM 23681. Next base: position 2,695,433 of record NZ_CM168050.1, read on the forward strand.
AGATGGACCGCACCCGCCACCCGCGGCAGAGAAAACAAACAGCAGGGGAGGCAACCGCCCATGAATGAACGTCAGAAACTCGGCGCAATGGAAGCCATGCTTTTCGCCAACGGGGAACCCGTGGAGGCGGGCCGGCTGGCCGAGGCCATGCGCATTGAAACCGAAGAGGCCCAGAATCTGCTGCGTACCCTGCAGGGAGAATACGATGCCCGGGAAAGCGGCATGGTCCTGCTGCGCTTTGAAGGGGACCGCTGGCAGCTGACCACACGTCCGTATTACGGGGATATCGTCAAGCGTATTCTGGATACCCGCCATAACGCGCCGCTGTCCCCGGCGGCGCTGGAAGTGCTGGCGGTCATTGCGTACAACCAACCGGTTTCCCGCAGCTTTATCGAACAGGTGCGCGGGGTGGATTCCTCCTCCACCGTGGCCAAACTGCTGGAACGCGGTCTCATTGAAGAAGCCGGCCGCCTGGACCTGCCGGGCAAGCCGGTGGCCTTCCGGGTCACGGATACTTTCCTGCGGGTGTTCGGCCTGGGCAGTCTGGCGGATCTGCCGCCCCTGCATGAGGATGATCCCCAGGGAGCCCCGGAAGACAATGAGCCCCGTCAGATGGAAATGGAGAATCTGGTATGACCGTTCTGCTGGGAGCGCTGGTACTGGTCGGGCGTATCCTGCTGGTCCTGGTGCTGGTGGTGCTGGCGGCGGTGATCCTGCTGCTGTTGGCGCCGATGGGGCTGGCCATTCGGTGGACCCCGGCCGCCGGCATAACGGTGGGAGCCTATGCCGGCCCGCTGCGCCGCACCCTGTTTCCCTGGCACCACCGCAAGAAGAAAAAACCAGAAAAGCGGGCCAAAACTGCGCCCGCAGAACCGACCGGAAAAACACCCGCCGCTCCCGATACTTCATCCGGTCCGGCGGAAAAGACACAGCCCGCTTCCGCGGCGGCATCTTCTCCGCCGCCGGCGCACACATCACCGGCTGAAAAGCCTTCCGGCGGAGCGGAGGAGCCGGAACCTCCTCTTCCGCCTGTGGAACCGCAGCCGGAAGAGCTGACTTCCGGCGAACAGGATGCCCTTTTGGGGGCGGCCCGCATCTTTTTCGGCACCCTGGCACCGCACCGGGCCAGACTGCTGCGCGGTGTGCAGGTGAACAAGCTGCAGGTCTTCTGGACCGTGACAGGGGAGGACGCCGCCGATACGGCCGTGGCCTATGGCCGGCGCATCGCCCTGAGCAACAATCTGCTTACGCTGGCCAGACAATATCTGACCATCCGGGCCGAATCCCTGCGCCTGGAACCGGATTTTACCGGTACGCTGGCGGGAAAACGGATTTTTTCTTGCCAAATCCGCACAAGGCCGTATATAATATTGTTGATCCTGTTCTACCTGATGCGTCGGGATGAGAAGGGTCATATCCCTCTGGAGGAAATACAGGACAAGCTGGGCGCGCTGACCTGAGCGGCGCGTAGGGAATATAGGAGGTAATTTACTATGGCAGAACACCCGCTGCAGGGTATGATGGGGATCACGATGGACAAGGTCCGGGATATGGTGGACTCTTCCACCATCATCGGCGACCCCATCAAGGTGGATGAAGATACCACCATCATCCCGGTTTCCCGGGTCACCTTCGGCTTTGCGTCCGGTGGTTCGGATGTGGGCGCCAACGCCAGCAAACAGATGTTCGGCGGCGGGTCCGGTGCGGGCGTGTCCATCACCCCGGTGGCGTTTCTGGTCATCAGCCCTGCCGGCGTGCGCACCGTGCAGCTGATGGAACATGCCACCACCATCGACAACGCCATCGCCGCGCTGCCCGAACTGGTGGAAAAGCTGGCGTCCATGCTCGGCAAGGGCAAACCCAGCAAGGAGACCGCTACCGAGGCCGCCAAGGAGGCTTTTGCCCAGGCGGACGCGAGCCAGAACTGACCTGAGGTCCGGCCGGAACGCGCCGGGGCCGGGGCAACATACAAAAACACACGGCGCAAGGCGGCTTCAAGCCACTTTGCGCCTTTTTGAAAGGAATTTTTTATTATGGCAGAACAACGCATTCAGAAAGTCCTCTCCGACCAGGGCATCTGCTCCCGCCGCGCGGCGGAGCGCATGATCGACGAAGGCCGGGTCAAGGTCAACGGGCATCCCGTCACCCTGGGAGACAAGATGGACCCGGATTTTGACAAGGTCTCCATCGACGGCAAGACGGTGCGCATCGTGCGCAAACGCAAGTACATCTATATTATGCTGCATAAGCCCCGGGGCTTTATCACCACCGCCTCGGATGAACTGGGCCGCAAGACGGTCATGGATCTGGTCAAGGGGGTGGGCCGTCGGGTGTACCCTGTGGGGCGCCTGGACAAGGACAGCGAAGGCCTCCTGCTCATGACGGACGACGGCGCTTTTGCCAATCTGCTGACCCATCCTTCCGGCGGCGTGGGCAAATTGTACCGGGTCACCGTGCGTCCCCGCGCCACCGAGGAGCAGATCGTCAAGATGTCCAGCGGCGTGGTGCTGGATGATGGGGTCAAGACCGCCCCGGCGGTGATCCATGTGGTCACCGATGAGCCCAACCGCACCGTGCTGGAGATCACCCTGCACGAAGGCCACAACCGCCAGATCCGCCGCATGTGTGAAAGCGTGGGCCTGGAAGTCATCCGCCTGAAGCGCAGCGCTGAAGGTCCGGTGAAGCTGGGCATGCTGGCTCCCGGCGAATGGCGGGAACTCAAGCGCTCGGAGGTCACGGCTCTGCGCAACGCAGCCATCAAGTCGGGCGGCAGCAAAAAGAAGGACTGACACGGGGCATTTCTGCAAAAAAATCCGAAAAAAACCGCGCAATTTGAACAAAATCCACTTGTCCCACTGGAAATAAAGTAGTATAATCATTGCATATGGCATTGTGAAAACCATACTGCTATCAATACAGGAGGTCACTAAATGGCTGCAAAGAAACCTGGCAAGGCAGAACTCCTTGCCGCATTTTTTGACGATGGGAACTATACCGCGCTGTTTGCCGACGGCCCGGTCAGCGCCGCATATGGTTGTGCGGGCGGCCAGAGCGTGTACGCCGTGATGCAGGACGGTCGTCCCGTCGATGTGGATGATATCGAAAAGAATATCCGTGTTCTGAACATGGCCGCCGAGACCGGCGCTCCGGTTGTCACTTTCTACAACTCTACCGGCGCCTGCCTGGAGAGCGGGCTGGCACTGCTGAACGCCAACTCCCGCCTGATGGGCCAGATCGCCCGGATTTCCGGTGTGGTGCCCCAGGTGGCAGTGATCACCGGCACCTGTGCAGGTTCCTCCGCCGTGCAGGCGGCCGCCGCCGATCTGTGCGTCATGAGCAAGGACGCCGAGCTGTTCCTGAACGCACCGTTCACCAGTGAGGACAAGGTGTCCATTGCCGGCACTGCCGAGTTTGCCGCCCGCGCCGGTGTGGCTGCGGTCCTGGCCGATGACGACCTGCAGGCTGCCAAGAAGGCTGCCTCCATTGTGGCTTTGCTGCCCTCCAACAACCTGGCCGGCCCTGCGGTGTTTGATTTCGCCGCACCCGCCAAGCCGCTGGACCTCAATAAATATGAACCCGCTGCCGCGGCCGCTTCTCTGGCCGACGAAGGCAGCCTGGTGGAACTCTACGCCGGGTACGGCAAGGCCGTATATACCGCGCTGGGAACCGTGGGCGGTGCCGCTGTGGGCATCGTGGCCACGGCCAAGAGTGCCATCAACCACCATTGCACCGCCAAGGCGGCCCGTTTCATCCGCCTGTGTGATGCATACAGCATCCCTGTGCTGACCATCGTCAACACCGACGGTTTCGTCCGCAGCGAGGGAGACGACATGGCCGGCGGTATCCGTCAGGCTGCCCGTATGGCCGGTGTGTATGCTGAGGCCACCACCGTCAAGGTGGCTGTGCTGGCCGGTGAGGCCGTTGGCCCCATCTACACCGTCTTCGCCGCGTCCGCCGACTGGCGCATTGCCGTGGACGGCTGCACCATCGCGCCGCTGGCACCGGAAACGGCCGTCAGCGTTCTGTACAAGGACGAGATCTACGCCGCCGACAATGTGGAAAAAGCCACCAAGGCCAAGGCCGAAGCCTATAAGGCGGAGGTCTGCAGCGCTTCCGCCGCCGTGGCCGCCGGTTCCGCCGATGCCGCCGTGGCGCCTGCCGGCGTGCGTGCCGCCGTGGCCCAGGCCCTGGATATGATGGCCAGCAAGCGCGCGGTGCGTCTGGCCAAGAAGCACGGCAACATCACCCTGTAACATCACACGATCATACATACCAAGGAGGATTCTGTCATGAAACATCTCACCGTTACCGTCAACGGCGTTGCCTATGATGTGACTGTTGAAGAAACCGCCGGCGGCCCTGTGGCCCCCGCTGCCCCTGCTGCTCCGGCGCCCGCTCCTAAGCCGGCTGCTCCGGCTCCCGCGGCAGCGCCCGCACCTGCCGGTGCTGCCGGTGCCGTCACCGTTTCCGCCCCCATGCCCGGCAACATTCTGGATGTGCGCGTCCAGCCCGGTGCCTCTGTCAAGGCCGGCGACACCCTGATGATCCTGGAAGCCATGAAGATGGAAAACGAGATCTCGGCTCCGCAGGACGGCACCATTGCCAGCGTCAACGTGCGCAAGGGCGACACGGTGGCTTCCGGCGATGTGCTGTGCACCATGAACTGAGCCCCGCAGCAGTTTGAAAAAGAGGTGAATCAGATTGGCTAAGAAACCCATTCAGATCACGGAAGTTGTCCTGCGCGACGCCCATCAGTCGCTGCTGGCCACCCGTATGACCATCGACGAGATGCTCCCCATCCTCAAGACGATGGATGAAATCGGTTATTTTTCCATCGAGTGCTGGGGCGGCGCCACCTTTGATGCCTGCATCCGTTTCCTGGATGAAGACCCGTGGGAGCGCCTGCGCACCCTGCGCCGGGAAATGCCCAAGACCAAGCTGCAGATGCTGTTCCGCGGCCAGAACATGTTGGGCTACCGTCATTACGCCGACGACGCCGTGGAATACTTCGTGCAGAAGTCTGTGGCCAACGGTATCGACATCCTGCGTATCTTTGACGCCCTGAATGACCCGCGCAACCTGCAGACTGCCATCAAGGCCGCCCGCAAGGAAAAGGCCCATGTGCAGGCCTGCATCAGCTACACCCTGAGCCCGGTGCATACCAACGAATATTTCGTGGAGTATGCCAAACAGCTGGAAGAGATGGGCGCCGACTCCATCTGCATCAAGGATATGGCCGGCCTGCTCAAGCCCTACACCTGCTATGACCTGGTCAAGGCGCTGAAGGAAGCGGTCAGCATTCCCATCGATATCCACAGCCATTACACCGCCGGTCTGGCTTCCATGTCCATCCTGAAGGGCATCGAAGCGGGCGCCGACATCATTGATACCGCCATGAGCCCGCTGGCTCTGGGCACTTCCCATATGCCCACCGAGAGTCTGGTCGCCGCCCTGCAGGGCACCGACTACGACACCGGTCTGGACCTCGCCAAGCTGAACATCGTGCGGGAGCACTTTGCCAAGCTGCGTGAAAAGTACATTGCCAACGGCCAGATCAGCCCGAAGGTTCTGGGCGTGGACGCCAACACCCTGCTGTATCAGGTACCCGGCGGCATGCTGTCCAACATGATCAAGCAGCTGAAGGATGCCGGCAAGGAAGACCAGCTGGACGAAGTGCTCAAGGAGATCCCGCGGGTGCGTGAGGATGCCGGCTACCCGCCGCTGGTCACGCCCACCAGCCAGATCGTGGGTACCCAGGCCGTGTTCAACGTCATCATGGGCGAGCGCTACAAGATGGTCACGAAGGAGTTCAAGGGCCTGGTCCACGGCGATTACGGCAAGACTCCCGCGCCCATCAAGCCGGAGTTCTCCAAGATGATCCTCAAGGGCGAAGAGCCCATCACCTGCCGTCCCGCGGACCTGCTGGAACCCGAGATGGAGAAGATGAAGGCCGAAGCCGCCAAATATGTCATCCAGGAAGAGGACGTGCTGACCTACGCCATGTTCCCGCAGGTCGCCCCCAAATTCTTTGAAAAGCGCAACGCCCGCCTGCACGGTGTGGATGCGCAGCATGCGGACTACGAAAACAAGTCCCATCCGGTCTGATTTTTCGCTGACTGAAACCCAAAGCCCCCGCGCTGTATGGCGCGGGGGCTTTTTCTGCCTGTATGCCGCCCTTTGCCTTGCCAAACAGCGATGTGGGTAGTATAATAAATTGAATACCTATCAGGAAAAATTTGCTGTGTAAGATATGAGGAGTTCAGGTATGGTTCTCAGCATGACAGGCTATGGTCGGGCCGAGCAGACGCTCAACGGCCGCAATATCACAGTGGAGCTGCGCAGCGTCAACGCGCGCTTTTTCGAGTATTCTTCCCGGCTGCCGCGCACCTGCGGCTTTCTGGACGACAAGCTCAAAGCGCTGGTGGCCGACCGTGTCCATCGCGGCAAGGTGGAACTGAATCTCACCATCCAGAGTGTGGCCGCCGCCGACACCGTGGTGCAGATCAACTGGCCTCTGGCTGAAAGCTACCGTCATGCCCTGCATGCCATGGCGGAACGGCTGGACATCAAGAATGACGTCACCGTCACCGCACTGGCCCGTTTCCCCGATGTGCTGACCCAGACCGCGGCTCCCGCTGACCCGGATGCTTTGTGGGCGGATGTGTCTTCGGTGGCTGCCCAGGCGGTGGATGCCTTCCTGGCCATGCGCGCCACCGAGGGCGCCAAGCTCAAGGAAGATGTGGAAAACCGCCTGCAGGTGGTGGAAGACCTGGTGGGCCAGATCGAACAGGGAAGCGCCGGCCGGGTACAGGCCTACACCGAACGCCTGTATGCCCGCCTGCAGGAATTGCTGGCCGACCGCAATATTGACGAAAGCCGCATCCTCACCGAGGCTGCTCTTTTTGCGGACAAGACCGCCATTGATGAAGAGACCGTGCGCCTGCACAGTCATGTGGCCCAGTACCGGGAAATCCTGGCCCTGGATGAGCCCATCGGCCGCAAACTGGATTTCCTGACCCAGGAACTGAACCGGGAAGCCAACACCATCGGCTCCAAGTGCCAGGACGCTGCCCTGACCCGCCTGGTGGTGGCTCTCAAATCTGAGATCGAGAAGATCCGGGAACAGATCCAGAACATCGAATAAGGGGCAGGTATGAAACTGATCAATATCGGGTTCGGCAATCTGGTCAATGCCGACCGGCTCATCGCCGCGGTCAGTCCGGAATCCGCACCCATCAAGCGTATCGTACAGGACGCCCGGGACAAGGGTGCCGTCATTGATGCCACCTACGGCCGCCGCACCCAATCGGTGCTCATCATGGACTCCGACCATGTGGTTCTCTCGGCCTTTCCGCCGGAAACCATTCTCGGCCGCACGCAGGAGGAAGCCGCACCGTGATCCGGTGTGCTTATAGATGGATACAGGTGTATAGGAAAGCAAAAGAATAGGGGATGCTAAAGTATGAAAGGCGAAAAGTACCTGTTTGTTGTGTCGGGGCCGTCCGGCACCGGCAAGGATACCGTTGTGTCCAAGCTGCTCGGTGACCATCCGGATGTGAAGAAGACGGTGTCCGCCACCACCCGTCCCATGCGGGAAGGGGAAGTGGATGGCGTCAACTACCACTTCCTCAGCAAGGAACATTTCAAGGAAGCGCTGGACGCGGATGGCATCGTGGAATACACCTGCTATTGCGAGAACTATTACGGGACCCTGCGTTCCGAGATCGAACGCCACATGAAGGCGGAAGAACCGGTCATTCTGGTCATCGAGGTGGAGGGCGCCGGCAACATCAAGCGGCTGTACCCGGGTTCCACTACCATCTTTGTACTGCCGCCGGATATGCAGGAGCTGGAACACCGCCTGCGCTGCCGCGGTACCGAGACCGAGGAGGTCATCCAGAAACGCCTCAAGCGTGCCGAAACCGAGATTGCCCGCTCCGCCGACTACGACGAACATGTGGTCAACGATGTGGTGCAGGATTGCGCCGACCGCATCTACGGCATTATCCGGCATCGCCTGATGCAGGAGGATTGATCCGCCCGCACAAGAGGGGAGGACCTGTTTGTCCATGATTGCAAAGGTGGCGGTGAATGACGCCACCATTCATTTCGATAAGTTGTACTCCTATCTTGTCCCCGCAGAACTGGACGGCCATTTGTGGCCGGGCGGCATCGTGCTGGTACCTTTCGGTCGTGGCGACCGGCCCCGCATGGCGGTGGTACTGCAGATGGAGGAAGAAGCCGACCCGGACCCGCGGCTCAAGACCCTGCTGGCCGCCGCACCGGAAGACGCCCGTCTGACCCCCGACCTGCTGGATCTGGTCCGTTTCCTGAAGGACCGGTATTTCTGCACCTGGTACGAGGCAGTCAAGGCCATCATCCCGTACGGGGCCCAGTACCGTCCCGGTGTGGAAAACGGAAAACCGGTGGTACAGAACCGTCTGAGCCGCCCGGTGGAAACGGTGTACACCCTGGTGGGGGAACTGCCTGCCAGGCCAAAGCCCGGACCACGGCAGCAGGCCGCGGTGGAACTGCTGCGCGGCGGCCCCATGTCCCGCCACGACCTGGAGGAACAGGGGGTGGGCCGGACCACCCTGGATGCTCTGTGCAAAAAGGGGATCCTGCAGGCGGAGGAACGCTTCAAGTCTCTGGATCTGTTTTCGGACATCCCCTTTGATCCCCGTCCGGTGGAACTTTCTGCCGAACAGCAGGCAGCCTTTGACCGGCTCAGAGCGGACCTGGATGCCCGACAGCCCCGGGCAGCACTGCTGTACGGTGTTACCGGCAGCGGCAAGACGGCGGTCTTCCTCAAGCTCATTGAGCACACCCTGGCCCAGGGGCGTCGGGCGCTGGTGCTGGTGCCGGAGATCGGCCTCACCCCCCAGATGATCCGCCGCCTGAAAGCCATGTTCGGCAGTCGCCTTGCCGTGCAACACAGTGCGCTGAACAACACCGAACGCCTTTTGCAGTGGCGGATGATCCAGCAGGGAAATGCGGATATCGTGGTGGGGACCCGCAGCGCGATCTTTGCGCCGCTGAAAGATATCGGGCTCATCATTCTGGATGAGGAGCAGGAACACACCTACCAGAGTGAATCCGCCCCCCGCTACTCCGCCCATGAGGTGGCCAGAAAACGTGCTGCGGCGGAAAACGCCCTGCTGGTTTTTGCCTCGGCCACCCCGCGCATCGAGACCACCTACGCCGCCCAGGCAGGGCGGATGGGGATGGTCACCTTGCGGGAACGGTACGGCGGCCGCCCGCTGCCCACGGTGGAGTTTGCCGATATGCGGGCTGAGATGACCGCCGGCAACCCACGGGAGATCAGCGCCCAGCTGGCCGGAGAACTGGCGGAAAACCTGCGCCGCGGGGAACAGAGCATCCTGCTGCTCAACCGCCGTGGCTATAACACGGTGGCCATGTGTGCCGACTGCGGCCAGGTGATCAAATGTCCCAACTGCAGCGTGCCCCTTGTCTATCACAAAAACCGGCAGGCCCTGATGTGCCATCACTGCGGCCACCAGGTCCATCCGGCGCCGGCCCGCTGCCCGGAATGCGGCGGTAAACTGCTGTACAGCGGTTTCGGGACCCAGCGGGTGGAGGAGGAACTCCACGAACTGCTGCCGTCTGCCCGCATCCTGCGCATGGACCAGGATTCCACCGGTCAGAAGGACGCGCATGAGACCATGCTGACCAAGTTTGCCCGCCAGGAGTACGATATCCTGTTGGGCACCCAGATGGTAGCCAAGGGTCTGGATTTTGAAAAGGTGACCCTGGTGGGAGTGCTGGGCATCGACTCCCTGCTTTTCGGGCAGGGGTTCCGCGCGTACGAAAGCGTGTTCAGTCTCATCACCCAGGTGGTGGGACGGGGCGGCCGCGCCGACCTGCCCGGCCGCGCGCTCATTCAGACGGCGGTGCCGGAACATCCTGTGTTGCAGCTGGCGGCCCGACAGGATTATCCTGCCTTTTATCAGGAAGAGATCTCTTTCCGCCGCCTGTGTCTGTATCCGCCGTTCTGTGCCCTGTGCGTCGTGGGCTTTATCGGCGCGCAGGAAGGGGCGGTGTTCACCGCAGCCAGCCGCTTCAGTCAGATTATGGCCGGACTGGCATCCAAACACCCTGACCTGCCGCTGCGGATGCTGGGCCCCGTGCCCATGAACATCCTGATGCTGGGCGGGCGGTACCGATACAAACTGACCCTGAAATGCCGCAACGACGCCCGGTTCCGTGCCCTGCTGCGGGCAGCGCTGGATGCCTACGCGGCCGAAAAACTACCCGGTAAGGCCGGCGTGGTCATTGATTTCAATTCGGACGGCGATTTGTAAAAGCCGTCACAAGATACAACAGATACGATTTTTGGAGGTTCTATATCATGGCACTTCGCACCATTGTCCAGGACGGCGACCCGATCCTGAAGAAAGTCTGCCGCCCCGTCACCAAGTTTGATGACCGTCTGGCCACTCTGCTGGACGATATGAAAGAGACCCTGTACGACGCCGACGGCTGGGGTCTGGCAGGGCCGCAGGTGGGCGTCATGCGCCGCATCTTCATCTCCCTGGATGACCGCAACGCTCCCGATCCGCTGCCGGAAGGAGAGCGCCTGCCCATCATGGAGTTCATCAACCCGGAGATCCTGGAACTCAGCGACGAGCAGGTGGAACTGTATGAAGGCTGTCTGTCCTTCCCGGGACATAACGGCGCCATCAAGCGTGCCAAGCATGTGAAGGTCCGGGCCCAGGACCGCCACGGGGAGTGGTTTGAACTGGAAGCCGATGACATGTTTGCCCGCTGCATCCAGCACGAGAACAACCATCTGGACGGCATCACCATCATGGATCTGGCAACCCATTTCTATGAGGATGACTACCCCGAAGACGAGGGCGAAGAATAATGCGTATCCTGTTCATGGGCACCCCGGACATTGCCGCCGAAAGCCTGGCCGCCCTGATTGCGGTGGGGCATGAGATCGTGGGCGTGTTCACCCGTGCCGACAAGCCGGTGGGCCGCAAGCAGATCCTCACTGCGCCGCCGGTCAAGCAGCTGGCGGTGCAGCACAACATTCCAGTGTGGCAGCCCGCCACCCTGCGGGACGGCAAGGCCGAACCGATCTTCCGGGAGCTGGCCCCTGATCTGGTGGTGGTGGTGGCCTACGGCCGTATCCTGCCGCCGGAACTGCTGCACATTGCGCCGTTGGGCTGCATCAATCTGCATGTGTCCCTGCTGCCCAAGTACCGCGGTTCGGCGCCCATCCAGTGGGCGGTGCTCAACGGCGATGCCGAGACCGGCGTCACCATCATGCAGCTGGACGAAGGCTGCGATACCGGGGATATCCTCATGGTGGAGCGGGTGCCCATCGGCCCCGAGACCACCAGTGGGGAGCTGTTCGACCAGGTTTCGGCCATCGGCGCCAAAACCCTGGTCACCGCGGTGGAAAAACTGGCTGCCGGGGAACTGACCCCCCAGCCCCAGGATGATTCCCAGGCCACCCAGGCGCCGCCTCTCAAAAAGGAGATGGCCAGGTTCGACTTCACCCAGTCTGCCGCCCACATCCACAACTGGGTGCGGGGAATGAACCCCTGGCCCGCCGCCTTCTTTGAACTGGACGGCAAAAAGGTCAAGGTTCTGGAAAGCCGCGTGGCTCCCAATGAAAACGCCGCCCCGGCGGGTACGGTGCTGGCACTCAAGCCGCTGACCATCGCCTGCGGGGAGGGCGCGGTGCAGCTGCTCACCGTCACGCCGGAAGGCGGTAAACCTATGGCCGGTACCGCCTGGGCGGCCGGACGCCGCCTCAAGGCGGGGGACAGCCTGTGACCGCCCGCTACCTGGCCGTCAAGGCCCTGGTACGTCAGGAACAGGATGGTTATGCCAACCTGGTACTGGATGCGGAACTCAGCCGCTGCCGCCCCCCGCTGGAAAGCCGGGACGCTGCCTTCGCCGCCCGTATCTTTTACACGGTGCTGGAACGGCGCAACCTGCTGGACTGGACCCTGGACCGCTTTCTCAAAAAGCCGGTGCGCAAGCTGGACGCCCCCGTGCGGGCCATCCTGCGGGCCGGACTGGCCCAGGCTTCCTATATGAAAGTACCTCTTCCCGCTGCCGTCAATGAATCGGTGAAGCTGGCCCGGGCTTTCGGCAAGACCAGCGCGGCGGGTATGGTCAACGCGGTGCTCCGCCGTGCCGCCGCCTGCCGTCCCGGACCGGAAGATTTTCCTGACCTTTCCCGGCGGCTGCAGACCTATTACAGCCTTTCCGCCCCGTGGCGGAGCTGCTGCAGGGGCAGTACGGGGAGGAAGCGGAGGCCATTGCCGCAGCTTTCTACCTGCCCGCTCCCACCTGGGTGCGGGTGAATTCCCTGAAAACCGACGCGTCCGCCCTTACCGAAAGCCTGACCAAAGAGGGCTGCACCGTGGAGCCGGGGCCATGGGCCCACTGCCTGCGGGTGCAGTTCCCGGGCAGCCCTGCCGCCACCAAAGCGTTCCGGCAGGGGCTGTTCCATGTACAGGGACTGGCCAGCCAGTTTGCGGCAGACAGCGTACAGGCCGCTCCCGGCATGCGGGTACTGGACTTGTGCGCCGCCCCCGGCGGTAAAAGCCTGACCATGGCCCAGGCCATGGAAGACAGGGGAGAGCTGTTCAGCGGCGAGGCCGTGGCTTCCCGTGTGCCGCTGCTGGAAAAAGCCTTCGCCCGCTGCGGGGTGACCTGCGCGCACCCGTTTCAGGCAGACGCCTCCCGGCCCAACGAAGCGCTGCTGAAAGCGCCTTTCGACCGGGTCCTGTGCGATGTGCCCTGCTCGGGGCTGGGGGTCATCGGCAAGAAGCCGGACATCCGTTACAAGGACCTGGCAGGGCTGGATGCGCTGTCTGCCCTGCAAAAAAAGATATTACAAAATGGTTCCAAATACCTTGCCGAAAACGGTCGTTTGGTGTATTCTACCTGTACGGTGAACCAAAACGAGAATGAGGAAGTTGTGGCGCAGTTCCTGCGGGATAACCCGGATTTTGCCGTTATCCCGCCCAAAAAACTGCCTGCCCAGGCCAGGGTTACCCCCTGCGGCACGCTGTTCCTGCCCGGAACGGACGGCTTTGACGGCTTCTTTGTGGCGGTTTTGGAGCGTAAACCGTGAAAGTTTTCGTAAATTTTACATCCTTTCGTGACCCAAAAATGACCAGAACATGGTATGATAGAAAGAGGTGGATTCATTGACGGACCAGCGCCCTGTGTGCCTGACCGACCTGACCCTGTCCCGCTTGACCGACTATGTCAAGGGGATGGGGCTGCCTGCGTTCCGGGCCAAACAGATCTTCAAGTGGGTGCACCAGAAGCTCGTCACGGATTTTTCCGCCATGACCGACCAGCCCAAGTCCCTGATCCAGACCCTGGAACAGACCTGCACCCTGGCGGCGCCCACTATCCGGCGGCGCCAGCAGTCCAAGGACGGCACGGTGAAGTATCTGCTTCAGCTGGCGGACGGCAACTGTATCGAAACGGTTCTCATGCGCTATCACTATGGCAACACCGTCTGCGTGTCCACCCAGGTGGGCTGCGCCATGGGATGTCGGTTCTGCGCCTCCACCCAGGCGGGGCGGGTGCGGGACCTGACCCCCGGAGAGATCGCTTCCGAAATTTACACCGCCCAGAAAGACACCGGCGAACGGGTTTCCCACATCGTGCTCATGGGCATCGGGGAACCTCTGCACAACTTTGACAACGTCATGGACTTTCTGGAGATCATCTCCTGCCCGGAAGGGTTGAATATCGGCATGCGCAACATCAGCCTGTCTACCTGCGGCCTGGTGCCCAAGATCGACGAGCTGGCCCAGCGCAAGCTGCAGCTGACCCTGTCGGTGTCCCTGCATGCGCCGGACAACGCCGTGCGCAGCAGCATGATGCCGGTGAATGACGCCTACCCGTTGGAAAAACTGATTCCGGCCTGCCGCCGGTACCAGAAGATCACCGGACGGCGCATCAGCTTTGAGTATTCCATGGTGCGGGGCGTCAACGATTCCCCGGCCATGGCCCGCAAGCTGGCGGACCTGATCCGGGGGATGAGCGCTCATGTGAACCTGATTCCTATCAACCCGGTGGACGGCAGCCCCTATTCCGCCACCGACGAAGAAAACGTCCGCCGTTTCCGCCAGATGCTGGAAGACCTGGGCGTCAATGCCACGGTGCGCCGCCGTCTCGGCGCCGACATCTCTGCCGCCTGCGGACAGCTGCGGCGGGAAGATGCCAAGCAGGCCGCCCAAAACGGGCAGGCCTGAGTATACTGTGAAAGGAAGGACCTGACTGCATGAAGATCGCAGGGCTCACCGATATCGGAAGCTGCCGCCAGGAAAATCAGGATAATTTCTGTGCCCGACAGCTGACCGATGGCTCCGGCTGGGGTGTGGTGTGCGACGGAATGGGCGGCGCCAACGGCGGCCGTGTGGCTTCGGCCATTGCCACCGCCAGCATGCTGCAGTATTTTGACCGCCAGCTGCGCTGCCTGCGCCACGGTGAGGAAAAGCAGTTCATCCTGCATGGATTTGATCTGACCAACCGCGCTGTGTACGAAAAAGCTACCTCCGACCCGGATATGCTGGGCATGGGCACCACCGGTGTCTGTGCCTATGTATACGGCAATATGGCCCATGTGGTCCATGCGGGGGACTCCCGCGCCTACCTGTGGCACGCCGGGACCATCCGCCAGATCACCCGGGATCATTCCATGGTGCAGCAGCTGGTGGACAGCGGCCAGATCACCCGGGAACAGGCGGCACTGCATCCCCAGAAGAACCTCATCACCCGGGCACTGGGGGTATCGGCCAGCATCGTGCCCGAATACAACCGCTGTGAAGTGGCGGCCGGCGATATTCTTCTTTTGTGTACCGACGGCCTGACCAATATGGTCCCCGATGAGGAGATTTCTCTGATTCTGCAGGAGTCAGCTTTTTTTGATGCGCCCCGGCTGCTGATCGACCGTGCTCTGCGCGGCGGCGGGCAGGACAACATCACCGTCCTGCTGTTGGGAGTGGAAAGTACGGATCAATCAAGGGAGGATACAAATGGATAACCTGATTGGTAAAAAACTGGACGGCCGTTATCTCATCGAAAGCCTGATCGGTGTGGGCGGCATGGCCAACGTCTACAAAGGTCGGGACATCCGCACCGGCAACGAGATCGCGGTCAAGGTCCTGAAAGAAGAATTCTTGGGCAATGAGGAACTGGTCCGCCGTTTCAAGAACGAAAGCAAGGCCATCTCCATCCTGGATCATCCCAACATCGTCAAGGTGTACGATGTTTCGGTGACCGACCAGCTGCAGTATATCGTGATGGAGTATATCGACGGCATCACCCTGAAAGAATACCTCAAGCAGCGCGGCGGTGCCCTGACCTGGAAAGAGGTCGTGCATTTTGCCACCCAGGTGCTTTCAGCCCTGGAACACGCCCACTCCAAGGGCATCGTTCACCGGGACGTCAAACCGCAGAACATTATGCTGCAGGCGGACGGTTCCATCAAGATGATGGACTTCGGCATCGCCCGGTTCTCCCGTGCCCAGAGCCAGACCATCAGCGATAAAGCCATTGGTTCGGTGCATTATATCAGCCCCGAACAGGCCAAGGGAGACCGCACCGATGCCCGCACCGACATCTATTCGGTGGGCGTGATGCTGTATGAGATGCTTTCCGGCCGCCTTCCCTTCGATGGCACCGGTACGGTGTCCATTGCCATCATGCAGATCTCCGAAAAGCCGAAGCCTCTGGCAGAAGTGGCTCCCAATGTGCCGGAAGGCCTGCGCCAGATCACCGAGAAGGCGATGGAAAAGGACCCTGATGCCCGCTATCAGAGCGCGGCGGAGATGCTGGAAGCCATCCGGGCCTTCAAGCAGAATCCCAGCATCCGGTTTGAGTACGAATACAACACCCAGGACTCGCCCAGCAAGACCATCAACAAGGTGGTGGGCGGTACCAAGTCTGGCATCAGCACCCAGCAGGCACGGCGCGCCGGCGCGCCCACTGCGGGAGGAAAGGGCAAAGGTAAGGGCGTGCGCAACGCAAAAGCAAAGTCCGCCGCAAAGGCAAAAGGTTTCTCTCTGCTGCCGATCTTCTTCGGCATGGCAGTGGCGTTTGTCATCGGCGCCTTCATCCTGGTGTACCTGATCTTCACCAACTCCACCAACCCGCTGTTCTCCAACCGCGCCAATGTCCAGCTCATCGACTTCGTGGGAATGACGGAGGACGAATTTCGTGCCTCGGAATACTTTTCCCTCCTGGACCCCGACATTGTGCAGGAGTACAACTCCAGCTATCCTGCCGGAACCATCTTTCAGCAGTCTCCCGCCGCAGGACGTACTGTGAAGGAGCAGCAGAAGATCACCCTGAAAGTCAGCCTGGGCACCGAATACGTCACCCTGCCCGATGTGGCCGGCAATGATAAAGCCACCGCCAAGCAGACCCTCACCGATCTGGGGGTCTCGGTGGTGACCAAGCGGGAGACCAACGACAGCGTGGGCGAAGGTACGGTCATCCGCACCGACCCTGCTGCCGGCAACCAGGTAGAAGGCGGTTCCACGGTCATTCTGTATGTGGCCAAGCCCTCGGTGGACACCAGCGTCATCGTTCCTGCCGTGGAAGGCCTGACCGAAGGGGAAGCCCGCAGCGAACTACGCGCTCTGAACCTGGTCACCAAGGTGGTGGAGCAGGCCAGCGACCAGCCCAAGGGCACGGTCCTGTCCCAGAACCCCAGCGCCGGTACCCAGACCAGCATCAACGGTGTGGTGGTGCTGTATGTTTCCACCGGTGTGCCGGAAGTGACCGTCGCTCCCAGCACCGGCGATACGCTGAACGGCGATCCCAACACGATCATCAAAGAATGGTATGAAGACCTGGGCGACGGCAACACCGAACGCCGCTGGAAGACCGGCGATGGCAACGTGTACGGCGAACAGAGCGGCTTCCTGTATCACGAGGGCTAATGGACTATATCACAAAAGGAATCGGCGGCTTCTATTATGTGCGCACCCAGGACGGCATCGTGGAATGTCGGGCCCGGGGTGTGTTCCGCAAGCGGGGCATCACGCCGGTGGCAGGGGACAATGTGACCCTGAGCGCCGGCAAAGCCGCCATTGAGGAGATCCTGCCCCGCAAAAATGTATTCATCCGCCCGCCGGTGGCCAACCTGGATGTGCTGTTCATTGTGGCCAGCACCACCCAGCCGGTCCCCAGTACCCGCATCCTGGACGAACTCACCGCCGCAGCGGTCTACCAGGAGGTGCGCCCGGTGCTGGTCATCACCAAGGCGGACCTGGCGGCTGCCGACAAACTGGTGGCAGCCTATGATAAGAGTACCATTCCGGTGGTGCAGCTGCACTATGAGACAGGGGAAGGCCTGGACGAACTGCGCGGCTATATCAAGGGGAATCTGTGTGCCTTCTGCGGCAACTCCGGGGTGGGCAAGTCCACCCTGCTCAATGCGCTGGACCCGGAACTGCGTCGGGCCACCGGCGATATCAGCCAGAAGCTGGGCCGGGGCCGGCATACCACCCGGGAAGTGGAAATCTTCGAAAGCTGCGGCGGCCGCATTGCGGACACCCCCGGTTTTGCCAGCCTGGAAGCCCAGAAACTCTGCCGCATCCCCAAGGAAGAGCTGCAGCATGCCTTCCCGGAATTCGAGCCCTACTTTGGCAGATGCCAGTTCACCGGCTGCTCCCACCGCAGCGAAAAAGGCTGTGCGGTGCGGGCTGCTCTGGAAGAAGGCCTCATCTCTCCCACCCGGTATGAAAGCTATCTGGCCATGTACGAGGAAGCCAGCCAACGAAAGGAGTGGGAACGGTGACCCACACCGACCCGCAATTGCATCAGGGATCCAAGCCCGCCGCGCTCTGCACCCGCGCGGCGGTGCTTTCTGCCGTGCCGGTCACGGCGGATATGCGTCGCTACCTGACACCCGATACCTTTGTCATTGCCTGTGATGCGGGGTACCGGAACGCTGACCGGCTGGGTGTGCAGCCGGATCTGCTGCTGGGGGACTTTGACTCAGCGCCGCGTCCGGACCCGGTCCCGGCGGGGACCATCATTCTGCCCCATGTGAAGGACGATACCGACACCCACTACGCCGCCCGCTGGCTGGTGGAACACGGATGCCGGGAAGTCGTGTTTCTGGGGGCTTTGGGCGGAGTCCGGCTGGAACATACTCTGGCCAACCTGAACACTGCTCTGTTCATGGCCAAAGCCGGGGTCAATGTCACCCTGGCCAATGACCGCAGTGAACTGCATGTGCTGTGCCCCGGTCAGCCCCTGGTCCTGGAAAAAGGGGAGTGGATGTACCTTTCGCTCTTCCCTCTGGATGGGCCCCTGCAGGGCGTGAACGAGCAGGGGGTATTTTACCCGCTGGAAAACGCCACCCTCACCCCGGATTATCCTTTGGGGGTCAGCAACGAGTTCACGGCTCCCCGGGCAACCCTTTCCTGCCGCAGCGGATACGGATTGGTGGTGCTTTCCCGCGCTGACGGGTAACACCTGCCGCCGGCATGGCATAGTATGGCTCACCCCAGACAAAAACGAGGTTGGAGGTGCGCCATGCGAATCGTCATTGTCAAATGTCCGCCTGCTTTCCGCTGGATTCTGCGCGCGGTGTTCAAGGTCTGAACCCCCTGTGCTGTCCGGCTCCATCATTTTCAATTGGCTCTGCCTTCGGGCGGGGCTTTTTTCTTTGCCCCAAATTCCGGCACACAAAACTTGTCCTGCCTTATGCTATTTCCTTTCCCTGGCGCATATAGTTGCACAAGAAAGCCCAAAGCAACACAAGGGAGGACATAAATGATGGAACTGAAGGTGTTCAACAACACCATCACCGCCTATGGCGGGCGATGGGAGACGCGGCTGGAACTGCCGGTGGAGACCGAGATCCTGATCCCGGACTACCTGCCCGCCGTGTTCAAGATCGTCAAGTGCCTCATTGAACCGGTGGTCATGCACAACGACCTGACCGGGTCCCGCTGGCAGGGAGACGGGTATCTGCGGTGCACCGTCTTCTACCAGTCGGACGAGACCGGTGCACGGCTGTGGCGCACCGAGCAGAAATTTTCCTTTGAAAAATCGGTGGAACTTCCCGCCGGCCGGTATGCCTCCGGTCCGGCCCGACTGTGGGGCGAGGTGGAATACTGCAACTGCCGCGCTATCAGCGAGCACCGCATCGATCTTCGGGGGGCCTACACCCTTTGCGTGGCGGCTCTGCAATTGGAGGAGCGGGAACTGCTGACCTCCCTGGCAGATTGCGGCATTGAGCAGCGCACCCAGACCCTGTGCGGTACGGCCCCTGTGGCCGCTGTGGAAAAAGCCTGCACTGCCGAAACCACCTTCCCGCTGCCCGGTACCGGGGAAGCCATCCTGGATATCGGTGGCTGCTATCTGCCCCAGGGCTGTACGGTGCAGACCGGCCAGATCAGCTGTCAGGGCATCCTGCGGCTGGAAGCGGTCTACCGTGCCGAAGGGGAGGAAGAACTGTCGGTGCGTCAGAAGGAACTGCCGGTGCGCCAGACGGTGGATATGGAAGGCGCCGCGGAAGGGGACATGTGCTGCTGCTGGGCCGAGATCCTTTCCTCCACCCTGGCTGCCGGGGATAATCCCGGGGACGAACCCCTGCTCACCGTGACCTGGAAGCTGCACGCCGAAATCTGGCGTGCCGTGGAATACACCGCCGTGGCGGATGCTTACTCTACCCTCTGCCAGACCGAGGTCACCACCAGTCCCTGCCGCCTGCTGCAAAAGGCCGCCGACCTGGATACCACCCTGTCGGTCAGTGTGGAGGATACCCTGCCCGACCCGGAAGCCGTGGTGCGCGGCTGCTTTGTCACCCTGGGCGGTGCCCAGGCCGTGGAAGCGGAAGGCGACCCCGGCGCGGTCCGCCTGACCGGCCGTGGGGTTGCCCATGTGCTTTGTGCCGACGCCCGGGGAGAAATGACCTGTTATGACAAGCCCTTTACCTGGCAGATGCCGGATACCTGGTCCGGTCAGGCCGCGGACTTTGTGGTGCATGCCGGGGTCAGTGTCCTGCGGGTGTCCAGCAGCCGCAGCGGGGACCGCATGCGGGTGGAGGTGGAGGTGTCCGTCCACGGACAGCTGCTGTATGTGCAGAGCCGGGAAGTGGTCCAGACGGTGGAGCTGGGGGAGGAATACCCCGACAAAGCGGAAGGTCCGGCGCTCTATCTCTACTACGCCCAGGCGGGGGAGCGCATCTTTGACATTGCCAAGCGCTACCATGCCCGGGCCCGGGACCTGGCCGCCGCCAACGACCTGACCGAAGCTGGTCAGGAAACCACCACCCAGGCCGCTTGTCTGCTGATCCCGGCGGCTCTGTAACTTTGAAAGGGGGACCCTCCTGTGACCCAGGAACAGATCTACCAGAATATGGCCCGACGCACCGGCGGCGATATCTACATCGGTGTTGTGGGGCCGGTGCGCAGCGGCAAGAGCAGTTTCATCAAGCGGTTTGCGGAGCTCATGCTGCTGCCGCATATCAAGCAGGACGCCCAACGCGCCCGCGCCACCGATGAACTGCCCCAGTCCGCTGCCGGACGCACCATCATGACCACCGAACCTAAATTCATTCCCGAACAGGCGGTGGAGATCGAACTTTCCGGCGGGGGCAGTTTCCGTGCACGGCTCATCGACTGCGTGGGCTACATGGTGGACGGCGCCCTCGGCCATGAGGAAAACGGCGAACCCCGGCTGGTCAAAAGCCCCTGGTTCGACGCTGCCGTGCCCTTTGATCTGGCCGCCGAGACCGGTACCCGGCGGGTCATCCGGGAACATTCCACCATCGGTCTGGCCGTCACCACCGACGGTTCCATCGCCGATCTTCCGCGGCAGGCCTATGTGGACGCCGAACGCCGGATCATGCAGGAACTGGAAGACAGCGGCCGGCCCTATCTGATTCTGCTCAACTGCACCGACCCGGACAGCGAGGCCAGCCGCGCCCTGGCGGAGGAGCTGCAGGAGCAGTACGGCTGCACGGTGGTGCCCATCAACTGCCTGGAAGTCACCGCCGAAAAGCTGGACGAAGTGCTGCAGAAGCTGCTGTATGAATTCCCCATCCGGGAGATCGCGGTGACCATGCCGCCCTGGGTCACCATGCTGGAACCCGGCCACTGGCTGCAGAGCGCGGTCTACGGTGCCTTGCTGGAAATGGCCTCCAAGGCCCGCAAGATGGGGGACGTGAGCCGCCGCAACCTGCAGATCGACTGCGAATACAGCACCGAAGCCACCCTCATCGGCATGGACCTGGCCACCGGCACGGTGCACCTGCGCCTGGGGATCGCCCAGGATATCTTTTACAAGATCCTTGGGGAGCAGACCGGCCTGGACATTGTGGATGAAGCCAGCCTTCTGCCCTGCATCGTGGATCTGGCCCGGGCCAAACGGGCTTATGAGAAGCTCAAGGGGGCCCTGGCCCAGGTAGAAGCCACCGGCTACGGCATTGTCATGCCGGGGCTGGATGAGCTCAAGCTGGAAGAGCCCGAGATCGTGCGCCAGGGCGGGCAGTACGGGGTGCGCCTGTCGGCCAGTGCGCCTTCCCTGCACATCATGCGGGCGGTCATCCACACCGAACTTTCGCCCACCGTGGGCAGTGAGGAGCAGGGGGAAGAACTCATCCGCAACCTGCTCAAGGATTTTGAAAGTGATCCCGGCAAGCTGTGGAGCACCAATATTTTCGGCAAGAGCCTGAACGAGCTGGTCAACGAAGGCCTGCAGGCCAAGCTTCTGCACATGCCCCAGGCTGCCCGGTCCCGGCTGCAGACCACCCTGGAACGCATCATCAATGAAGGCTGCGACGGCCTGATCTGCATCCTGCTCTGAAGCGGGGAAGGAGGGAGGCCATGGGATTTTTTCTGCCGGACAACAACCGGGAACGGGCGGCGCGCAAGGCCCGCGCGGCCGCTGTCGCCGCATTGCGCCGGACATACCGGGATCTGCGGGCCAACGAAGCGGCTTTTCAGGAAGCGCAGGACCGGTTTGCGGTGGAACAGCTGATCTATGAGCATGCAGCCCTGGAATGCCGCTGTCGGGCACTTTTGCGGGACCTGCGGGGAGGTGAGTCCTCTTGTCGCCGCTGATGTGGGCTGTGGGGAGCGGATGTCTTTTGGCAGTGGCCCGCGCGGCCGCAGCGGGGCGGCATCCGGTGCGCAGTGTGCTGGCAGGTGCGCTCTGCGGGTTGTCGGGGCTGGCGGCGGTGGCGCTGCTGTCCCCCTATACCGGCGTGACCCTGCCACTGAATGCTTTTACCGGATTTGTGGCTGCCGTGCTGGGTCTGCCAGGGGTCATTCTGCTGCTGCTCATTCCTTTGCTCTGAATCAAATGAAAACCGCGCCCGCCGGAAGGTCTCCCTTCCTGGCGGGCGCGGTTTTTGCAACGACTGGACCGTAAGCCGGGTTCTGTATCAAACGACGATCTATCTTGACCTTGCGTCACCGCAAGGCTCCGCGCCTGTGGCACGTGGTCGCAGGCGTCATGCCATCTCCGGGACGTGCGAGGCTTCCACATATGTCCCATACGGATGTTGCTTCTGACAGGGTTTACATAGCCGCAAAGTCGCCAGTGCGCTGGTGAGCTCTTACCTCGCCTTTCCATCCTTACCGCCCAAAAGGCGGCGGTCTATTTCTGTTGCACTTTCCCTGGGGTCACCCCCGGCTGCCGTTAGCAGTTGTCATGCCTCTGAGAAGCCCGGACTTTCCTCAGGACGGTCGCTGTCGCCAACGCCGCCCCGCCGTCGTATGTTCCACTCGTTGAGTTAAAATATACCACATCGCTGAAATTTTGGCAAGCGGTTTGCAACAGACGTCGCTTTATGCTATAATGGCAACCGTATAAGTATGGGGAAGGGGGCAGTCTGCGTCTTGCAGTCATTGGTGTTTGTGGTGCCGCCGCAGGCGGAAGGCCGGCGTCTGGGCGTATTTTTGCGTCAGGCGGGCGTCAGTGCCTCCTGCATCAAGGCGGTCAAGCACCAGGGCCGCGGCTTTTTTGCCGACGACGCGCCGCTGCATACCGACCAGCCCGTGCATGCGGGCCAGACCATCCGGTTTGACCTGCCGCCGGAGCCGTCTACTTCGGTCACGCCGCAGCCGGTTCCCTTTACCCTGGTATACGAAAGTGATTTTGCCGCCGTGGTGGACAAGCCCGCCGGTCTGGCCGTGCATCCGACCCTGAACCATACGGACGGGACACTGGCCAACGGCTGGCTGTATCATCTGCAGCGCAGCGGCCGCACGGGTGTGTTCCGGCCCACCAACCGGCTGGACAAAAATACCAGCGGCCTGATGCTGCTGGCACAGAATGCCTATGCGGCACCGGGGCTGGCGGATTCCGCCCGCAAATGCTATCTGGCCCTGGTCCAGGGGGAACTTCCTCCCGGCCCCGGCAGCATTGATGCGCCTCTGGGCCGGCGGGGGGATTCCATCATCGGGCGGTGCGTGCGCGCCGACGGCAAGCCCAGCCGTACCGATTATCTGGTGCTGGCAGCGGGGGGCGGCCACAGCCTGGTGGCCTGTCTGCCCCGCACCGGACGCACCCATCAGATCCGGGTGCATATGGCGTATATCGGCCATCCGCTGGCGGGGGATTCCCTGTACGGCGGTGCAGAGACTCTGCTGCACCGCCATGCCCTGCACTGCGCTGTGCTGGCCTTTGCCGAACCGCCCTTCGGCACGCCCCACCGGTTTGAAAGTCTGCCCCCGACAGATTTTACGGTGGCCTGCCGCACCTGCGGCCTTCCCTGCGGGGAGGCACTGCAGGAGACCCTGCGGGCTCTTCCGCTGACCGATCCCGGAGCGGGGGAAGCCTGACCATTACCATTTGCATTTCCCTGTGTACGCGCTTCCCGGCGCGGAAAGGAGTTCTGTTTTGAAGCCTTCGCAACTTGACGAAAAACCCGGGAGCCAGCAATCCGGCCGCCGCAAAAAGCGGCGCGGCCCCGGTAAACTGGCCCTCTGGCTGGATAACCTTCGCTGCCGGCTGACGGTCCGGTCCTGGCACCGCACCACCAAAAAGAAAGCCCGCCGTGCCCGCATGGCCGGTATGCTGCGGCGCCTGCCCCATGCCACCATCATCGGCAATGCGCTGTACCTCATCGGTTTCTGGGTGGAATACGCCATGATCTGCGCCGTTCGCGGCGTGGAAAAAACCGTCCGCGTGGTGGCCTTGCATGCCGGCCAGCTGATCCTGACCATTGCACGCCCGTTCCTGCTGGGGTTCATCACCCTGCTGGAAGACCTCACCGAACCCTTCCGGCGGATGCACTCCGGCCTGAAACACATCGGTGAACTGGAAGAAGCCCTGCCCGACGAAAGCGCCCGTCAGATCCGCAAGGAGAAGATGAAATATTTCCGGCGCGGTGCACGGCGGTATTTCCCGGTCGTACTGAATGCCTTGTCCTATCTGCTGCCGGTGGCGGCGGCTGTGGGGCTTTTCTATGTGGTCAAGACCGGCCTTGGGTATGACTATGTGCTCAACGTCATTGTGGACGGGGAGTCGGTGGGCTATGTGGCCAATGAACAGGTATTCGAGAACGCCCGTGATGATGTGCAGGGCCGTATCGATACCGCCAAGAGCATGATGCAGAGCGCCGGGGACACAGGGGCTGACAGCCAGTGGAACATTTCCCCGACCTACACTCTGGCCATCAACGGTGAGACCATGACCGAAAGTGAGGTGGCCAACGCCATTCTGGGAGCCTCCAGCGATGAGATCGGGGAGGGAACCGCCGTCTATGTGGATGGGGAACTGAGATTCGTCATCAATGAAGGCGACCACCTGCGGGCATACCTGGAAAGTGTGAAGCAGCCCTATGAAGATACCTCCGACCCCAATCGCCGGGTCAGCTTTGTACATGACATCACCCTGGTGGACGGCATCTATCTGCTGGATTCCGTCATGTCCTACAGAGATGTGATCTCTGCCATGAATGAGGGCGGCGGTCCCGTGACCTACACCGCCGCGGCCGATGAAACGGTGCAGAATGTGGTGGACGCCACCGGCGTCTCCTGGGATTCTCTGGCAGCCCTCAACCCGGACCTCACCGGTCTGGACGAGACCTTGCAGGAAGGACAGCAGCTGATCACCAGTGTGTCCTCTCCCGAACTGCTGAAAGTGGAAGTCATTGAACGGCAGACCTACACCGTAGATGTGCCTTATGAGACTTCCACCAGTGAAAGCGACGAATACGACTTCGGCGAAACGGTGGTCACCAGCCCCGGTGAAAACGGCATCCAGGAACTGACCCAGGATGTGGTGTATGTGGATGGTTCTGTCACCGCCACCAACATCGTCAAGGTGGAGACCCTGAAAGAACCTGTGACCGAGTATGTGGTCAAGGGAACCCGTTTGAAGAGCGGCATGACCGCCGCATACGGTTCGGGCGAATGGATGTGGCCGGTGCCCGGTTACACCTACGTCAGCCGCTGGATGAGCTCCTACCACAAGGGCGCTGATATCTGCGCCCCCTACGGAACGCCCATCTATGCCGCCGATTCCGGTGTGGTCGTCACGGCCGGGTATCATTACAGCTACGGCAACTATGTCATCATCGACCATGGCAACGGCTGGCGGACCCTGTATGGTCACATGTCGGCCCTGGGCTGCTCCGTCGGACAGGCGGTACAGCGCGGACAGGTGATCGGCTATGTGGGCTCCACCGGCAACTCTACCGGCAACCACTGCCATTTTGAAATGTACCAGAACGGCACATTGGTCAGCGCAAGAAACTTCTTTGGTAATATGTAACGCCGTCACCCTGCCTAAAGAAAATTTGCCAGGCCCTGTGTTTTTACCAAATCCCTGCAAATAATAAGGCCGACACTTTTCAAACAGTGCGGCAAGGTGTATAATAAAAATAACAATGCGGTCCTGTCATTGGGCGCGGGTGCGATACCTGTGCGCCGCAGACCGCAGGCGGAAACTCAAAGGAGAGTAACCACTTGGAAAAGTTTGTGATTCGCGGGGGCAACGCCCTTTCGGGTGATGTGGTCATCGGCGGCGCCAAAAACGCAGCTGTTGCCATTCTGCCCGCCACCATTCTGGCGGCGGACAAATGCCTGATTGAAAATCTTCCCTGCATCAGTGATGTCATGGCTTCCCTGCAGATTTTGAGCGAGCTGGGCGCCGGCATCCGTATGATCAGCAAAAATACCTACGAGATCGATACCACCCATATCAACTGCACCGAAGTCTCCAACGAGCTGTCGCGGCAGATGCGGGCCAGCTATTATTTCCTGGGCGCCCTGCTGGGACGGTTCGGTGCCGGCCAGGTAGCCATGCCCGGCGGGTGCAACCTGGGGCCCCGCCCCATTGATCAGCACCTCAAGGCGTTCACTGCCCTGGGGGCGGAGGACTCGGTGGAATACGGCCAGATCCGGGTGCGGTCGGAACACCTGACCGGGGCGCATATCTTCTTTGATACCGTCTCGGTGGGGGCCACCATGAACGCCATGCTGGCGGCTGCCATGGCCGACGGCCAGACGGTGCTGGAAAATGTGGCCCGTGAACCCCACATTGTGGACCTGGCCAACTGCCTGAACATGATGGGGGCCGACATCCACGGTGCCGGTACGGATGTGATCAAGATCCGCGGCGTGAAAAAACTGCACGGCTGCAATTACTCCATCATTCCCGACCAGATCGAAGCCGGCAGCTACATGGTGGCTGCCGCCATCACCAAGGGTGACGTGCTGCTGCACAATGTGATCCCCAAGCATATGGAACCCATCACCGCCAAGCTGCGGGCTGCAGGCTGTGAAGTGGCCGAGTATGATGACTCCATGCGCATCCGCCGCACCGGGCCGCTGAAGCCCCTGAAAATCAAGACCATGCCCCATCCCGGCTTCCCCACGGATATGCAGCCGCTGATGACCGTGCTGCTGACCCTGGCAGAGGGAACTTCCATCGTCACCGAAGGCATCTGGGAAAACCGTTTCCGTTATGTGGACGAGCTTATCCGGATGGGTGCCAACATTCAGGTGGATGGTCAGGTGGCGGTGATCGAGGGCGTCAAGAAACTGAGTCCGGCTCCTTTGCGGGCGCTGGACCTGCGTGCCGGCGCTGCCATGGTGATGGCCGCTCTGGCTGCCGACGGCGTGAGCGAGATCGATGAAACCGCCCATATTGAACGGGGATACGAAAATATTGTGGAAAAACTGCAGGCTTTGGGGGCAGATATCCGCCGTGTGGAAACGCCGGTGAATACTGTCACCCGCGCCATGTGACGAGGTTGCGTCCATGGCTTTGTTCACAACTCTATATTCCGGTTCTTCCGGTAACTGCGCCCTGGTGGTCCACCAGGGTCGTTACCTTCTTATTGACATGGGCAAGAGCTGCCGCACCACCCTGAAGGCGCTGTCCAGCCTGGGGCTGGCCGTCTCGGACTGCGAAGGCATCCTCATCACCCATGAACACGCCGACCATGTGGCCGGCCTGGAAACCTTCCTCAAGCATTACAATGTACCGGTTTTTTCCAGTGCGGCCACGCTGGACATGCTGGAATCCCGGGGCACGTTGCCGCCGGCCATCGACGCGGTGGCCATGGACGGGCGGACGGAAGAGATCGGCGGTTTCACCGTAAAGTCTTTTCCCACCAGCCATGACGTGCCCTGCTGCGGTTACCGCATCCATACGCCGGACGGCCATACCATGGCCCTGGCCACTGACCTGGGGGAGCTGACCCCGGTGGTGGCCGAAAACCTGGCCGGGTGCAGCCTGGTGGCGCTGGAAGCCAACTATGATGCTTTCAGCCTCCATGGCGGGCCGTACCCGTATTATCTCAAGGTCCGCATTGCCAGTGACCGGGGACATCTGGATAACCGTGCCTGTGCCGCTGCGGTGCTGGATCTGATCCAGGATGGCTGCAAAAAGTTCGCGCTGTGCCATCTGAGCCAGACCAACAATACACCGGAACTGGCGCTGACCACCGTCTACAATGTGCTGCTCAGTGCAGGCATCCAGCCCGGACGGGATGTGCTGATCCAGGCCCAGAGCCGCAATGAAGTTTCTGCCTACATAGAATTCTGAGGTCCCTCCCATGCAAAACATCGATCTGATCTGCGTCGGAAAGCTCAATGCCGCGTATTTTGCGGCGGGTGTGGCCGAGTACCAGAAACGGCTGGGCGGATTCTGTCATTTCCGCATTGTCGAACTGCCGGAAGCACCGGTGTCCGACCGTAACCCCAGTCCGGCCCTGATTGAAAAGGCGCTGGACAAGGAAGGCAAAGCCATGCTGGCGGCGGTGCGCAAAGGGGCCTATGTAGTGGCTTTGTGCGTGGAGGGCCGTCAGATTTCCAGCGAGGATCTGGCCGCCATGATCGCGGACCGCGCCAACAGCGGAGCGGGGGACATGGCGTTCCTTATCGGCTCCTCCCACGGCCTCTCTCCCCAGGTCAAGGCGGCGGCCCAGGCGCGGATCTCTCTGGGACGCATCACCTTGCCTCATCAGCTGGCCCGTCTGGTGCTGACCGAGCAGCTCTACCGGGCCTGTACCATCAATGCCGGTATGAAGTACCACAAGTAAACATAAATCAAAGAGCCCCCGCACCGAACGGTGCGGGGGCTCTTTCTTGTCTGTCAGGTTCCGTAAAGGCGAACTATCAGTACTTCAGTGCTTCCAGATTCTCGCGGTACGGGGTGTCCAGCGGGTTGGACATAGGCGCCTGGGCCTTGTACTTGGCCAGCATGGCGGCGCTGCGGGCAGGGTCGGCCAGGGTGCCGGCGCCGGCAATGCAGCCGCCGGGGCAGCCCATGCCTTCCAGCAGGTATCCGTTGTACTTGCCGGCCTTGGCCATCATCATCATCTTGCGGCAATCCGCCAGACCCTGGGCCGAAGCAACCTTGACTTCGCGGGTGGGGTCCAGCTTCTTGATGACATTGACCACAGCCTGGGCCACACCGCCGGAAACCGCGAACCCGCGGCCGTCGCCGCTGGCTTCGTCGAAGTTGTCGGTGGGATCGTCGGGCAGGGAGCTGAAGTCGATCTCCTTGGCCTCGAACAGGCCCATCAGTTCCTCAAAGGTCAGCACGAAGTCCACCTCGCTGCGTACCGAGCGGCGGCTGGCTTCCAGCTTCTTGGCGGCGCAGGGGCCGATGAAGCAGATGCGGGCATCCTTGTCGTCCTTCTTGATCAGACGGGCAGTCAGTACCATGGGAGTCATGGTCATGCTGATGCAGTCGGCATATTCGGGGAAGAGCTTCTTGGCCATCACGCTCCAGGCGGGGCAGCAGGAGGTGCCCATGAAGGGATGCTTGGCGGGAACTTCTTCCATGAAGTCCTTGGCCTCATCAATGGTGCACAGGTCGGCGCCGATGGCAACCTCAGAGATGCCGGCAAAGCCCAGCAGCTTCATGGCCTCCCGCAGCTTGGCAGGGGTGACGCCGGGGAACTGGTTGACAAAAGCGGGGGCGACGATGGCGATGACACGGTCGCCGCGCTTGATGGACTGGATCAGCTGGAAGATCTGGCCCTTGTCTACAATGGCGCCGAAGGGGCAGTTCACCAGGCACATGCCGCAGCTGACGCACTTGTTGTAATCAATCTCCGCACGGCCGTAGGCGTCGGAATGGATGGCGTCCATGCCGCAGGCCTTGGCGCAGGGACGCTCCACACGCACGATGGCGTTGTAGGGGCAGGTGGCCACGCAGCGGCCGCACTTGACGCACAGGCTCTGGTCGATGTGGCTCTTGCCGTTGCGGAAGCTGATGGCCTTCTTGGGGCAGACTTCCTGGCAGGGATGTGCCAGACATCCCTGGCACAGGGACGTGACCTTGATGAGCTTTTCGGGGCACTTGTTGCAGGCGTACTTGATGACGTTGATCAGGGGCGGTTCATAGTACTTGTCCGCGGTGATGATGCTGTCCAGACCTTCGCTGGCCGAAACGCTCTCGTCCAGCGGCCGCAGGGACAGGCCCATGGCCAGACGGATGCGCTCGGACACGATGGCTCTTTCCAGGAAGATGCTGCTGCGCAGCGAGCGTTCCTCGCCGGGGATGATCTCATACGGAAGTTCCCGCATCAGGTAATCGATATCCACCTTCTCGTTCACTTCGTAGGCCATCCGGGCAACTTCGGTAAAAACCTTGCGCCGAATGTCGGTAACAGGGGTATAAATGCCTCTCATTGCGCTTTACTCTCCTTAATACGCATTTTGGGAGCGCACGGAAAAATACGCCTTTTCCCGCAATTTTATAGAACATGTGGCTCCTGTTAAAATATTACCAAGAACCGCCGCGTTTGGCAAGGGGAAAACACAAATTTGCGGGGGAAAACACCAAATTGACAGGAGACGTTCTTTTTTGGGCGCCCTTTGGCCAATAAAAAAGGCAGAGACGTGCGGTACGCTTCTGCCTGAAAATGGTTATGCAGTCGGACGGTTCACTCTTCGGCCGCGGCTTTGCTGCGCTGCCCGTCCCATTCTCCCAGTGTCACGGTCACGATGTCCCCGCTTTTGTGCCCGGGCGCGGTGACCGCCACCGGCAGATACTGCTTGGTGTACCCGGTGAAGAGGGTGGCGGACAGGGGCGTTTCCAGCAGCACTTCGGCTTTGCGTCCCTGCATGGCGGCCGCTTCCTGGGCCCGCACGGCCTCCACGGCCTCACTCATGCGGCGGCTGCGGGCCTCCTTCTCGTGCTCGGGAATCTGGTCCGGGAAATCATAGGCCGGTGTGCCCGAACGACGGGAGTAGGGGAAAACGTGCACCTTCAGAAAGCGCTGGGCTGTGACAAACTCCATGCTCTTTTCAAAGTCCTCCTCCGTCTCTCCGGGAAAGCCCACGATCACGTCGGTGGTCAGGCTCAGTTCTTCGGCGCCGAAGGCTTCCCGCAGCTTGCGCACCACCTGGGCATACTGGGCGGTGGTGTAAGGGCGGCGCATGGCCCGCAAGGTCTTGTCGCAGCCGCTCTGCAGGCTCAGGTGAAACTGGGGGCAGAGCTGGGGCACGGCAGCCAGACGGCGGATATCCTCGTCGGTGAGCATGTCCGGGTCCAGACTGCCCAGACGGATGCGGTCAATGCCCGGAACTGCCGCCGCATGTTCCACCAGCTCCGCCAGTCCGGTTCCGGTGTCGGTGCCGTAGCTGGGCAGACTGATGGCTGTCAGAACCACTTCCCGGTAGCCGG
Organism: Subdoligranulum sp. DSM 23681; assembly: GCF_057005535.1. Taxonomy (NCBI): domain Bacteria; kingdom Bacillati; phylum Bacillota; class Clostridia; order Eubacteriales; family Oscillospiraceae; genus Subdoligranulum; species Subdoligranulum sp. DSM 23681. The sequence continues at coordinate 2,726,558 of NZ_CM168050.1, forward strand.
TCTGCACCAGACGGCGCAGCTCCTCCAGAATGCTGCTTTCTGCCCGACTGCGCACCGGACCCCGGGCCCGGGGAATGACACAGTAGGCGCAGCGGCGGTTGCAGCCGTCCTCCACCTTCACAAAGGCCCGGGTGTGTTCCGCAAAGCGGTCCATGGGCAGCTCCTCGAATTTTTCCCCCTTTTCGTGGGGACGGATGTCCACCACCCGCTCGGCGGTGCCGTCCAGCACCTTCTGCACCGCCTGCAGAATGGCATGGCGGTTACCCGACCCGGTGACCACGTCCGCTTCCGCAATGGCTGCTGCCTCCTCCGGAAAAGCCTGGGGGTAGCACCCGGTGAGAACGGTCACCGCGCCGGGATGCTCCCGCTTCTGGCGGCGCAGCCATTTGCGGCTCTTCTGGTCGCCGAAGTTGGTCACCGTGCAGCTGTTGACCACATACACGTCGGCGGCCTCGCCGGTCTCGACCACGGTGTAGCCGCTGGCCTCAAACAGCTGGGCCAGGGCACCGGTCTCGTTCTGGTTGACTTTGCAGCCAAGGGTATAAAAGCTGACGCGCATAGTTCGGTCCATCCTTTTGCTCTAAAAAATCTGATTCTACTATTATAAAGGCAAACGGCCGAAAGCACAAGCAGCCATATTCCGGCGCCGTGCCGCATAGGATGGGGCAAGAGTTTTGCAAAAGGGGAGGCTTCCGCATGAAAAAACGGCTTGTGTGCCTGGTGTTGTGCCTGACCTTGTGTCTGGCAGCGGTTCCGTCAGCCTGGGCGCAGGATATCGAGCCCGCGACCGCGGCGGATTTTGATGTGCCCTGTCAGGCAGCCATTCTGATCGATGAGGACTCCGGCACCGTTCTGTACGAAAAAAATGCCGACGAGCAGCGGCCCATTGCATCCATCACCAAAGTGATGACCCTGCTGCTGACTTTTGAGGCACTGGAAGCCGGCAGAATTTCCCTGGACGACTATGTCCCTGTGTCCGAACATGCCTACAGCATGGGCGGCAGCCAGATCTGGCTGGAACCCGGGGAACAGATGACCCTTGATGACATGCTCAAGGCCATCTGCATCTCCAGCGCCAATGATGCTGCCGTGGCGGTGGCCGAGTATGTGGGCGGCAGCGAGCCTGCCTTTGTGGCCATGATGAATGAGAAGGCTGCCGAACTGGGCATGACCAACACCCACTTTGAAAATGCCTGTGGCCTGGATACCGACGGGCACCTTTCCACCGCCCGGGATGTGGCGATTATGAGCCGGGAGATGCTGCTCCATCACACGGAGGTGGAGGATTACTGCATGATCTGGATGGATTACCTGCGGAACGGCACCACCCAGCTCATCAACACCAACAAACTGCTCAAAAACTATAACGGGATCACCGGCCTGAAAACGGGCACGACCGGCAAGGCGGGGGTGTGCATCAGTGCCAGTGCCCAGCGGGGCAACCTGCGCTTGATCGCGGTGGTGCTGGGATCGCCTTCCAGCCAGGACCGTTTCAACGCGGCTACCGCCCTGCTGGATTACGGCTTTGTGAATTACGAGAGTATGACCGCCACCCTGCCGGAGGATACCCCCCAAAACCTGCCGGTGGAAGGGGGGACCACAGAACTGGTGGAACTGGAGTATACCGCTCCCGGCAGCTACCTGATGCCCAAGGACCAGGTGGGGGAACTCACGTCCCAGATCACGCTGCCTTCGGCGGTGCAGGCACCGGTCAGCGCCGGACAAACGCTCGGCACCATCAAAATTCTCAACAACGGCACCGAGCTGGCTTCCTGTCCCATTGTGGCCGCGGGTGACGTAGCGGCGCGCAGTTTTGGCTTCTGCCTTGGCAGGCTTGCCCAGTCCCTGATTCCGCAAGGCGAAAATTTTGTGCAAAAGCAATGAAAAGCGGCGCCGTCAAAGCTTGACAAGGCCGCTGCGAAACGGTATCATGGAATTACTAACAATCAAAGGAGGAGCTAACGATGAGTGTCAAATACAATGGCAAACATCTGGCAAAATTTATCCGTCCTGAAGAATATGACGCTATCTTTCCGCAGGTCGAGCTCGCCCACCGCCAGCTGGAGACGAAATCCGGCGCAGGCAATGACTTCTTGGGTTGGCTCGACCTGCCTGTCAATTATGACAAAGAGGAGTTTGCCCGCATCAAGCAGGCGGCGGAGAAGATCCGCTCTGACTCCGATGTGCTGCTGGTCGCTGGCATCGGCGGTTCCTATCTGGGCGCCCGCGCTGTGGTGGAGGCCGTCAAGGGCCAGTTCCACAACGAGACCGAAGACGGCCTGAAGATTTATTTCTGCGGCAATACCATCTCTCCCACGGCCCTGAACGACATCATCCGCATGACCAAGGGCAAGCGCTTCTCCATCAACGTCATCTCCAAGTCCGGCACCACCACCGAGACCGCTCTGGCTTTCCGTGTGCTGCGCAAGCTGCTGGAAGATTCCGTTGGTGCTGAGGAAGCCAACAAGCGCATCTACGCCACCACCGACCGTGCCCGCGGCACTCTGAAGCAGCTGGCCGACGCCCAGGGCTGGCCCACCTTCGTGGTCCCCGACGACGTGGGCGGCCGTTACTCGGTGCTCACCGCCGTGGGTCTGCTGCCCATTGCCTGCGCCGGTATCGATATTGATGCCCTGATGAAGGGCGCTGCCGATGCCCGGGAGCAGTTCAGTGTCTGCAGTATGGACAACGATGCCTATCGTTACGCCATGACCCGCAACATCCTGTACCGCAAGGGCAAGAAGGTGGAGACCCTGGCTGCGTTTGAGCCAGACTTCACCATGATGAACGAATGGTACAAGCAGCTGTTCGGCGAGAGCGAAGGCAAGGACCAGAAGGGCCTGATGCCCACTTCCTGCATCTTCTCCACCGATCTGCACTCCATGGGCCAGTTCCTGCAGGACGGCTCCCGCGTGATGTTCGAGACCTATGTGGATATCAAGAACACCCGGGAGGACTTCTTCATCCCCGAACTGGAAGGCAACTTCGACGGCCTGAACTTCCTGGCCAACCAGAACATGTCGGTTGTCAACCGCAAGGCCATGGAAGGCACCATCCTGGCCCACACCGATGGCGGCGTGCCGCTGGGTGTGATTGAAGTGGACAGCCTGGATGCCTACAACGTGGGCGCCCTGATCTACTTCTTCTGGAAGGCCTGCGCCGTGTCCGGCTACCTGCTGTCGGTCAACCCCTTCGACCAGCCCGGCGTGGAAAGCTACAAAAAGAATATGTTCGCTCTGTTGGGCAAACCTGGCTACGAAGCCCAGAAGGCTGAGCTGGAAGCCAAGCTCAACGGCTGAGGATAATTTCCCCAACTACTTTTAAGGAGGCACACTCTTATGATCAAACTCATCGTAGGCGCCAAAGGCTCCGGCAAGACCAAGACTCTCATCGACATGATCGACCAGGCCACCCGCACTTCGGCCGGCAACATCGTCGTTATCGAAAAGTCCATGAAGCTCACCACCGAGATCAACCACAAGGCCCGTCTGCTGGATGTGGACGAGTATGACATCAAGGGCGCCGAGATGTTCTACGGCTTTGTTGCGGGCGTTCTGGCCGGCAACTACGATATCACCGAGCTGTTCATCGACGGCATCCTGAAGGTCGTGGACCACGACATGGAGCAGGCCACCAAGGTCCTGGCCGAAATCGACAAGATCACCGCCAACAACGTGGAAGTGGTTGTCACCGTTTCCGCCAACGTGGAAGATCTGCCCGAAGGCATCAAAAAGTATCTGTAAACCGCAGTGCGGCAGGGGCGGTCCTTTCGGGGCACCGCCCCTTTTCTTGTGGCAGGGAAAGGCCCAAAAACAATTTCTTGCGGTTTTTTGCAGATTTTGGTTGACAAGCCCCCCTTCCTTGTGTATACTAGATAAGCGACCTTTTGAGGTGAAGTATGCAATTCGATATACGGAACTTTCTGCAAAGCGCGAAAACCCCCTATACAACGCAGTTTTCCGCCGATCTCTCGGCAGCTGACTGGGATGGTTTCCGCGTGCCCGACCCGCTGGAATGTGCGTTTACCGCTCATCCCACCCAGGAAGGCGCGGTGATGACGCTGCACGTCAAGGCCAGCATTGAGGCCGAATGTGCCCGCTGTCTGGCGCCTGTGCATGAATCTTACGACTTCACCCGGGAATATCTGGTGCGTATGCGCGACCTCGATGACATCGACTTCGAGCTGCCTCTGGATGACCAGGGTCAACTGGATTTGCGGGAACTCGCCTATCAGGAACTGATCTTCGAGGTCCCGCGGGTGCTGCTGTGCAGCCCCGATTGCCAAGGTCTATGCCCCATCTGCGGCAAAAGAAAAGCGGAAGGCTGTGCCTGCCAAGTGGCGGCCGAAGCCGCCCCTGTGGATGCAAGGCTTAGCATATTAAAACAACTGCTTAGTTGAAATTCACCAAGGAGGTGCGATAAAATGGCAGTCCCTAAGAGAAAGCAGTCCAAAGCCCGCCGCGACAAGCGCCGTTCCAATGTCTGGAAGCTGGAAGCGCCTACGCTGGTGAAATGTCCTCAGTGCGGCGAGCTGACGGTGCCCCATCAGGTTTGTGGCAAGTGCGGCTACTACAAAGGCCGTGAAGTCGTTAAGGTCAACAAGGAAGCCTGAGCGGATTTTTTCAAAGCAGGGGAGGGGGCCAGTGCCCCCTCTTTTTCTTTGCGTATTTTCGTGGTATACTACTGTTACTGATGCGAATGGAAAGGGGAAAGGATCATGCCGCTGGTCGTTCAAAGCGTGGACGAAAACTCTGTGGCCCAGCGTCTGGGCCTGGGTGCCGGCTGTCTGCTGACGGCCATCGACGGCAACCCGTTGTGCGATGCCCTGGACTATCAGTTCTACACCGCCTCCGAGCGCTTCACCCTCACCGTCTGTGAGGACGGCCGGCAGCGGGACATCCCGGTGGAAAAGGACCAGTACGAGCCCTTCGGCTGCAACTTCAAGACCTATCTGGCGGATGAAAAGCACAGCTGCGATAACCATTGCATGTTCTGCTTCATCGACCAGCTGCCCCCGGGCATGCGGGCGCCCCTCTATTTCAAGGATGACGACGAGCGCCTGTCCTTCCTGTACGGCAACTATATCACCATGACCAACCTTTCCGAAAGGGAAGTGGAGCGCATCATCAAGATGCACATCAGCCCCATCTTCATTTCGGTGCACACCACCAATCCTGCTTTGCGGGTGCGGATGATGGCCAACAAGAAAGCCGCCGATACCCTCCGGTATCTGGACATGTTCGCCAAGGGCGGCATCGAGATGAACTGTCAGCTGGTGCTCTGCCGGGGCATCAACGACGGGGATGAGCTGCGCCGCACCCTGGACGACCTGCTGGCCCTGCGGCCCCATGTGGGCAGCATCGCGGCGGTGCCGGCGGGCATCACCGATTACCGGGACAAGCTGTTCAAACTGACTGCTTACGATGCTGAGACCGCCGCCCAGACCCTGGATATCCTGGAAGAGTACAGCCGCCGCTGCCGGGAGCAGTACGGCCGCAGCATCGTCTATCCCAGCGACGAGTGGTATCTCACCGCCGGACGGGAGATCCCGCCCACCGAGTTCTATGACGATTTCGCCCAGCTGGAGGACGGCGTGGGCATGTGGCGGCGCTACCATGACACCTTCCTGGAGGAGCTGGCCAAGCCCCGGCGTCTGGTGCTGCCCCGCCGCATCGACGTGGTTACCGGCACCCTGGCGGCCCCGCTCATCGAGCAGATGGCCCAGGAGACCCACCGCCGCTATCCCGGCGTGCATATCACCGTCCACGCCATCGAAAACCGCTTTTTCGGCGGCAACGTGAGCGTGGCAGGTCTGGTCACCGCCACCGACATCATCGACCAATGCCGCGGCAAACTCAGCGGACACATCCTGGCCGTGCCTGAAGTGATGCTGCAGGATGAGGAAGACCGCTTCCTCGACGATATCACCCCCGAACAGCTGGGCGAAGCCCTGGGCTGCCGGGTGGTGGTGATCCCCACCGACGGCGCGGGCAGCTGCCGCGCCTACCTGGGGGTACGGATGCTCAAATCCGCCCCCCACAAGCCAAAGGAGGAATGACCACATGGCAAAACCGATCGTGGCCATCGTGGGCCGCCCCAATGTGGGCAAGTCCACCATCTTCAACAAACTCACCGGCCAGCGCATCGCCATCGTGGAGGATACCCCCGGCGTGACCCGGGACCGCATCTTCTGCGATTGCGAATGGAACGGCCACAAGTTCCTGCTGGTGGATACCGGCGGTATCGAACCCAGCATTGACGACGGCATCCTGGCCCACATGCGTCAGCAGGCCCAGATGGCCATTGATTCCGCTGACTGCATCGTCATGGTCACCGACCTGCGGGCCGGGGTGACACCCCAGGACCACGAGGTGGCTTCCATGCTCATGCGCAGCGGCAAGCCGGTGGTGCTGGCCGTGAACAAATGTGATAAAATCGGCGACCCGCCCATGGAGCTGTACGATTTCTACGCCCTGGGTCTGGGGGAACTGGTGCCTGTTTCCGGCGTGCACGGCCACGGCACCGGCGACCTGCTGGACGCCGTCTGCGCCCACCTGAACTTCTCGGAGGAGGAGCAGGAGGACGAGGACCGCATTCCGGTGGCTGTCATCGGCCGCCCCAACGTGGGCAAGTCCAGCCTCATCAACCACATCCTGGGCGAAGACCGCCTGATCGTGGCCAATGAGGCCGGTACCACCCGGGATGCCATCGACACCGAGGTGGAAAACCAGTACGGCAAGTTCATTTTCACCGACACCGCCGGCCTGCGCAAAAAGGGCAAGGTGGAAAGCGGCGTGGAACGCTTCAGCGTGCTGCGCAGTCTGGCGGCGGTGGAGCGCAGCCGGGTCTGCGTCATCATGATCGACGCCACCGTGGGCTTTACCGAACAGGATTCCAAGGTGGCGGGCTACGCCCATGAACAGGGCAAGGGCTGCATCATTGCGGTGAACAAGTGGGACGCGGTGGAAAAGGACACCTACACCATGGACCGCATGCGCAAGGAGCTGGAAGAATCCTTCAGCTTCATGTCCTACGCGCCCATCATCTTCATCAGCGCCAAGACCGGCCAGCGCATTGACAAGCTGTTCGAGACCATCCACTATGTGGATATGCAGAACGGCACCCGCATCCCCACCGGTGCCCTCAACGAGATGCTGGCCCGGGCCACGGCGCGGGTACAGCCGCCTTCAGACAAAGGCAAGCGCCTGAAGATCTTCTATATCACCCAGAGTTCCACCCGCCCGCCCACATTCGTCTGCTTTGTCAACCAGCGGGCATTGTTCCACTTCTCGTATCAGCGGTATATCGAAAACCAGATCCGTGAGAACTTCGGCCTGACCGGCACGCCGGTGCGCATGCTTGTGCGTGAACACGGCGACGGGTCGGCCCGATAAGCGAAAGGGGAAGGAATCATGACTCTCAATCTCATTGCAGCTGTTGTGCTGGTGGCCCTGGAAGGCTACCTGCTGGGCAGCATCGTTTTCGGAATCCTCATTTCCCGCCTGCTCTGCCGTGATGATGTGCGGACCCACGGCAGTGGCAGCGCCGGCATGACCAACATGCTGCGTACCTACGGCAAGTTGCCCGGAGCGGCCACCGCTATCGGCGATGTGGCCAAAGGTGCTGTGGCGGTGTTCATCGGCAAATGGCTGTTCACCGCCCTGGTGCCTCAGCTGGACCCGGCCTGCGGGGCCTATCTGGCCGCCATCTTTGCCTGTATCGGCCACATGAAGCCGGTCTGGTTCGGCTTCAAGGGCGGCAAGGGGGTGCTGGTCTGCGGCGGCGCCATTCTGGCATTGCAGCCCCTGGTGTTTTTGATGCTGGTGGTGATCTTCCTCATTGAGTTTGCCATCACCCGCATCGTTTCCCTGGGCAGCATCATCATTGCGGCGGTGTATCCCATCCTGACGCTCTGCTTCTGGGCTTGGCACGGTGCGGACGTGCCCAACCTGATCTTTATCTTTGTCTGCAGCGTCATCATGGCGGCCATGGTCATTTACATGCATCGTTCCAATATCCAGCGCCTGCGCAACGGCACCGAGTACCGCTTCGGCCAGAAAAAGAAAGAATCCGACGAAAAGTAATCCGTCCCGGAACCGTATTGCGGCGGTTCCGACCACATCGCTGATACTGAACATCAAAACAAAGCCCCGGGCTGCCTGCCATTCTGGCAGATGCAGCCCGGGGCTTCTTGCTTTTTATACCGGTTACAGCCGAACCATATCCGGGGTGATGTCGGCCAGAGTCTTGGCGCCGCACATGGCCATGGTGTCGGCCAGTTCGGCGGCCAGCTGGTCCACATAGGCCTTCACGCCATCGGCGCCGGCACCGTACACGGCGGTGACAAAAGGCCGTGCGATCAGTACCGCGTCGGCACCCAATGCCAGGGCGCGGAACACATCCAGACCGGTGCGGATGCCGCCATCCACCAGGATCAGCGCACGGCCCTTCACGGCCTTGGCAATTTCCGGCAGGACTTCGGCGGTGGCGGGGGTGCCGTCCAGCACACGGCCGCCGTGGTTGGAGACCACAATGCCGGTCGCGCCGGCCTGCACGGCCTTTTCGGCCCCCTTGACGGTCATGACGCCCTTGACGATAAAGGGAACACCCGCATCCCGGATGATCTCGCCCAGCTGCTCCACCGTCTTGCTGCCGGCGGGCGGGTCCAGATTCTTCAGGAAAGGCAGTCCGGCGGCATCAATGTCCATGGCAGCCGCAAAGGCGCCGGATTCCCGGACCAGGGCCATTTTTCTGGCCACGGTGGCGGTATCCCAGGGCTTGACGGTGGGAACACCGAACCCGGCATTGGCGCCGATGACCCGGCAGGCGGCTTCCATCACGGCAGGGTTGGTTCCGTCGCCGGTGAAGGCCAGAATGCCCGCATCCCGGCAGGCGGGGACCAGAATATCATTGTAGGCAAGGTCATCATATTTGGTGCCGTAGTGCAGCTGCACGGCGCCCACGGGGCCCGCAAACACCGGGACCTTGAAGGTATGCCCCAGCATGGTGCAGCTGGTGTCCGGCGTACCGGGCTCACACAGCGTGTCCATGTTCACATGAACGGCCTGCCAGGCCGCATAGTTGCGGATGGCGCAGTCGCCCACACCCTTGGCGCCCGGGCCGGGAATGGTTCCCCGGCAGGCACGGCCGTCGCATACGGCACAGGCTTTGCAGGGGCCCATCTGGCCGCGCGCCTGCGCTGCAATATCCTGATATGTCATTGCAAACATCTCCCTTTCAGGTATGGTTTTCACCTGGTTCTATACTACCTCTTTTCGCCGTCAAACGCAAGCAGCGGCTTTCCTTTTTGTGGCAAGTGTGTTATCCTAAAAGACAAGCGCAAAACCTCATGAAAGGAGACCCTTACCCCATGAAATTTTCTGAAATGCCTTACCAGCGCCCGGACCTGGAGGCGGTGCTTACCGGCTGCAAGAGTCTGGCTGTCCGTCTGGCCGCTGCCGAAAGCGGGGAAGAACTGATCCACCTCTACCGGGAGGAAAACGACTTCCTGGCCCATTACCGCACCGCCCAGGTGTTGGCCAATATCCATTATACCCTGGACACCCGTGACACGACCTGGGCAGCCGAGCAGGACTGGTTTGATGCCAACGGCCCTGCCGTGGCCAATGCCGAGACCGAAATCGCCCGGGCCATCCTGTCCAATCCCCACGCCGACGCCCTGGAAAAAGCCTTCGGTTCCACCGTTCTGCCCACCCTGAAGAACCGGGTGCTGTCCATGGACGAGCGGGTCATCGACCTGCAGAAGGAAGAAAACACCCTGACCAGCGCCTATCAGCGTCTGTACGGCGGCGCCCTGGTAGAACTGGACGGCAAGCAGCTGACCATCCCCCAGCTGACGCCCTACAAGCAGAGCCTGGACCCTGCCATGCGTCGGGCTGCCTATGAGGCTGAAGCCTCCTACTTTGATGCCCATCGTGCCGAGTTCGACGATCTGTATGACCGGCTGGTCAAGAATCGCACCGAACAGGCCCACATTCTGGGCTACAAGGATTACAGCGAGCTGAGCTATGTCCGCATGAACCGCATCGGTTACGGACAGAAGGAAGTGGCCGCCTTCCGCAAGGAAGTGGAAGAACAGGTGGTGCCTCTGCTGCGCCGCATGCTGGACCTGCGTGCCAAGCGCACCGGCATCGAGCATCCCATGTTCTGGGATTCCGGTGTCTGCTTTGCGGACGGCAATCCGGCACCCCACGGCACCTATGAGGAGCTCATGGCCGGTGCCCGCAAGATGTACCATGAACTGAGCCCTATCACCGGGGAATTCATCGACTTCATGCAGGACAACGAGATGTTTGATGTCATGAGTCGTCCCGGCAAGATGACCGGCGGCTATGAGGAAATCATCCCCGACCACAAAGCTCCCTTCATCTTTGCCAACTGGAACGGCACTTCCGGAGATGTGGATGTGCTTACCCATGAAGCCGGCCACGCCCTGGAGGCCTATCTGGCCGCCCGCACCGAGATCCCCCAGGAACTGCAGTGCCCCGGCATGGAAAGCGCCGAGATCCACTCCATGTCCATGGAGTTCCTCACCGCACCCTGGCATCATCTCTTCTTCGGTCCCGACACCGACAAGTATGAACTGTATCACGCCGAGGACAGCTTCGTATTCCTGCCCTACGGCTGCATGGTGGACGAGTTCCAGCATATTGTCTACCAGAATCCGGACCTGACCCCGGAACAGCGCAATGCCGAATGGCTCAAGCTGGAACAGAAGTACCGTCCCTGGAACGAGTTCGGCGACCTGCCTTTCTACGGCCGGGGCGCGGGCTGGCAGCGCCAGCTGCACATCTATGAGTGCCCCTTCTACTACATCGATTACTGTCTGGCCACCGTCATTGCCCTGCAGTTCTTTATTGCAGCGCTGCATGACCATCAGGATGCCTGGCAGCGTTACCTCAAGCTGACCCGTCTGGCCGGCACCGCTTCTTATGCGGAGCTGGCCGAGGCTGCGGGCATGAAAGTCCCCTTCACCCCCGGCAGCCTCACCGATCTGGCCCGGGAAGTGGAAACCTGGATCGAACAGCATCAGCTGTAATCCGACGAAAAAACAGACAGCCCTCCGTCCGGTCTTCCCGGCGGAGGGCTGTCTGTTATTGGGTCAGGTTTCTTTTGGCTTTGTACAGTTCCCGGTCGGCAGCTTCGATCAGGTCCGGGATGGTGTTCATCTTGTCGCTGTATGCCGCGTAGCCGATACACAGGGACAGGTGCCAGGGCTCCCCGCTGGCTGCATTTTCTTCTGCCAGGGTCTGGATGATGCGGTCCCGCAGCTGACAGATCTCCGGCTCGCTGTCTGCCTCTCCGGCCACAATGAATTCATCGCCGCCGTACCGTGCAATCAGGAACCGGGGCGGCACCGATTTCTTCAGGGCTGTGGCAATCTGCACCAGTGCCCGGTCTCCGGCGGTGTGCCCGTAGGTGTCGTTGATGTTCTTGAACCGGTTGGCGTCCATCATCAGCAGATACAAAGTCTTGTCATGGCTTTTGATGTGCTCGGAAAGATACTGTATCAGCTGGGTACGGTTGTTCAGGCCGGTCAGCGGATCCCGGGAGATCAGCCGCGCCTGCCGGTTCTGGTACAGCAGGATGATGGACATGGTGATGCCCACGCACAGCATGGGCGCATCGCCGCCCAAAAACAGCTGCAGGGCGGAGAACAACAATGGGAACAGCACAAAGGACGCCAGCATCCGGTATTCGGATCGATGGGCGTAATAGCGCCGCTGGGTGGATTTGATGTAGGCCTTTCCGGCGGGCCAGAAAATGTAGAGATAGGCGACCGCCACCTGGAACCAGTGCAAAGGGCCGCGCTGGTATCCTTCCGGACCGATGTAAAACACCAGCCCTGCCAGGGTGATGATCTGCAGGACCACGGCCGGCGTCAGGGAAAGGCAGAACAGGCTGCGCTTTTGCAGCCAGCAGGATTCCATACAGGTCTCGGCGTACAGCATCCAAAAAACCGAGGTCAGGTTCAGCGCCAGGAAATACAATTGGTTGACGGTCCAGCTCAGGGGCTCCGGCGCACCGGCGGCGTGCAGCAGGGCCCAGGCAAGGTCAAAACCAAAACTCAGCAGGGCGCAGCACATCAGACCAATAAAAAGCCGCACCCGGGGAGATTTATCAATGTCCCGCGCCAGCTGCACGATTTCCAGCACCACAATCAAAATACAGATCAGGTTGATTTCGACGTACAGAATATGATCCATGCCGCACCTCCTCCGTGTTGAAGATGAATCATTCTGCGCTGACGATGTGACTTTAGTATATCATAGCAGGAAAAAATTGGAAAGACTGGAACCGGGAAATCGGACCTTGCAGGGATAAAAACGGGTCTGCAGAAAAAAATTGAGCAGAAAGTGCTTGACAGAAAAGCCGCTGTGTGCTATAGTCATTGCATCGGTTAGAATAAACTAACTGATGACGCCATCCTGCCCTTCGCTTTCTGGCGAAAAGGCGAGAGGGGCTGTTTTTTGACTTATTGGTTAGTTTTAGCTAACTAACGGACCAACAAAACCGGGAGGTGATTTTTATGCGCAGAGATTTTGGCGTGGCCTTCATTACCCAGTGTGCGCCGGTCATGGCCGGCATCAAACCGGCCAATCTGTTCCGCTGGGTGGAGCCGGATGCGGCCTCCATGCATAAAACCCTTGCGGTCTGGCGTTCCCAGCTGGCCTCCAGGGGCGTAAAAATTCAGGTTCTCAAGGCCTGTTCGCTGACCTCCGCCTTTCTCATCTATGTATACCGTGCCAATCGCCTGCGGGAGATCCTGCAGCGGACAGAGGTACAGTCTTATCTGGCTGAGGCCGGGTATGGCACAGGTCCTTTGGAATCCCAGCTGGCGCATCTTTCGTCGCGTCTGTGCACGGAAGCGGAATTCCCGCATGAGATCGGTATTTTCCTGGGATATCCCCTGGAGGACGTGGTCGGGTTTGTGCAGAACAAGGGAAAAAATTATACATGCAAGGGATACTGGAAAGCATACGGCGATCCGGATGCCGCGCGTGCCCGTTTTGCGCAATACCGCAAATGCACGGAGGTGTATCTGCGCTGTTACCGCAGCGGATTCACGCCCACCCGCCTTACCGTGGCGGTGTAGTGCAGACAACTGTTTCCAATTCGATTATTTCCAGCCTGAAAAAGAACGTACACAGCCATTTGCGATCTTTTGAAAAAGGCTTTCCGAATCAGCAAAACCGGCGCCCGTGTACTCTCCGTGCGGGCGCCGGTTTTGTTTTCGTTGGGGAAGGCTTATTCTTCGGGAAAATGCTTTTCGGCGTATTCGGCCAGCCGGTCGAAGGTTTCGGGGCTCAGGTCGTGCTCGATCTTGCAGGCGTCTTCTGCAGCGGTCTCCTCATCCACACCCAAAGCCATGAGGATGCGGGTCAGCAGCTTGTGGCGCTGGTAGATCCGGGTGGCGATGTCGTATCCCGGTGCTTCCAGGGTGATGCAGCCGGCACCGTCCATGGAAATATAACCTGCCAGCCGCAGATTCTTCATGGCTACGCTGACACTTGGCTTGGAAAAGCCCAGCTCATTGGCAATGTCAATGGAGTGGACTTCGCCCTTCCGCTCCTGGATCATAAGAATTTTTTCCAGATAATCTTCTGCAGATTGGTGAATCTTCATAAAAAAAGCCTCGCTTTATTGGTCTTTACTTAAAACATTAGCACAAACTAACCTGAAATGCAAGAAAAAGGATTGACATTCCCGGTTAGTGGTGATAAACTGCAAATGATCCGGAAGTTAGTAAAAACTAACTGATATCGTTTATCCGGGGCCATACCAGCACAGGACAGAAAGAAGGGGAACAATTTGCTGCCGATCACCATGGGCAAAATCGGAGAAAGCTACACCATCCGGAAGATCACCGGACGGGATGATGTGCGTCAGCACCTGGCCGAACTGGGCTTTGTGCTGGACACGCGGGTCGTGATTGTCAGCCAGTTGTCCGGCAACCTGATCCTGCAGGTCAGGGACAGCCGGGTGGCACTGGACAAGACCATGGCAAACCGCATTCTGGTCAGCTGAACGGGCAAGCCGTTGGCCATAGATTTGTATGGAGGAGGCAATACAATGAAAACGCTGAAAGAAGCCAAGGTGGGGCAGACCGTCACCGTAGCCAAGGTACACGGGGAAGGTCCGGTGCGCCGGCGCATCATGGATATGGGTCTGACCAAAGGCGTTCAGATCCTGGTGCGCAAGGTGACGCCGCTGGGGGATCCCATGGAACTGAATATCCGTGGATATGAGCTCAGCATTCGCAAGGCGGACGCGGAGATGGTGGAACTGGTATAAAGCGGGCGGTTGTTGCAGGACCGCCTTCTTTCAAGCTCATAAGTTAGCAAAAACTAACTTTTTGAGAGAGACCATATAAGAAGGGGAGTATACACATGTGCCTACATCGGCCGTGTGGTGGAACAGGCGGTGCACAAGCAGGCCCGCAGCGGCAACCTGACCGTGTCCGACCGCATTGACCGTATCGTGACCAACCGCATTCTGGCCCTGCCGATTTTTGTGGTGGTCATGGGGGTGATCTATTCCATTGCCATGGGGCAGCTGCCCATCTCCATCGGAACCAAAGGGACCGACTGGGCCAATGATGTTCTGTTCGGGGAGATCGTTCCTGGTCTGTTTGACAAGCTGCTGCTCAACGCGCAGGGAGAACCGGTGGTGGCCCACTGGCTGTACGGTCTGATCCAGGACGGCATTGTGGCCGGCGTGGGGGCTGTGCTGGGATTCGTGCCTCAGATCCTGGTGCTCTGCTTCCTGCTGGCGATTCTGGAAGATGTGGGCTATATGGCCCGTGTGGCGTTTGTCATGGACCGCATCTTCCGCCGCTTCGGACTCTCCGGCAAAAGCTTCATTCCGCTTCTGGTGGCCACCGGATGCGGTGTGCCCGGTATCATGTCCACCCGGACCATTGAATCCGACCGGGACCGCAAGATGACCATTATGACCACCGGTTTCATCCCCTGCAGTGCCAAGCTGCCGATCATCGGTCTGTTTGCCGGTGCCGTCTTCGGGGAAAATCCCCTGGTGGCCACATCCGCCTTTTTTATCGGCATTGCGGCAGTGGTCATTTCCGGTATCATGCTTAAAAAGTTCAAAGCCTTTGCCGGGGACCCTGCACCTTTCGTGATGGAACTGCCGGCCTACCATGTACCTGCCTGGGGCAATGTGTTCCGGGCCACCGGAGAACGGGGACTGTCCTTCATCAAGCGCGCCGGCACCATCATCCTGGTGTCTTCGGTGGTGCTGTGGTTCCTGCAGGGATACGGCTTTGTGGACGGCGCCTTTTCGGCGGTGGAGGACAATAACCACTCCCTGCTGGCAGCCATCGGCAATGCCATTGCCTGAATTTTCTATCCCCTGGGCTGGATGGGCGATATGGCCTGGAAAGCCACAGTGGCGACGGTCACCGGTCTGATTGCCAAGGAGGAAGTTGTCAATACCTTCGGTGTGTTGTATAATTACGCCGGTGACATTGATCTGAAACAGGATTCCAGCCCTATCTGGGGGGCCGTGGCGGCAGATTTCGGCGCCGTGCGGGCGTACAGCTTCATGATCTTCAATCTGCTGTGCGCGCCCTGCTTCGCGGCCATGGGGGGCCATCAAGCGGGAGATGAACAATCCCCGCTGGACTCTGGGTGCCATCGGGTATATGTGTGCCTTCGCCTATGTCATCGCCATGATCGTCTATCAGCTGGGCGGTCTGGTGACCGGGGAAGCGGTGTTCGGGCCTTTCACGGTGGTGGCCGTTGCCGCGCTGTGCGGCCTGGTATACCTGCTTGTGCGCCCCAATCCCCACAAGACGGAAAAGCTTCGTCTGGATGTGCGCAAGGTAGTTGCCGCCAAATAAAATCAGACCATACAAGGTTCAAGGAGGGTTTGCCATGCTGGCATTTCTGGGAGGCGGACTGGCCACGGTCATTGTGGCGGTGCTGGTGTTCGGCGCCATGGGCCTGGCCATTTACAAGATGATTCGTGATAAGCGGGAGGGCAAGCACTCCTGCTCCTGCGGCGGTTCCTGCGGGGGCTGTGCCGGGTGCAGCGGCTGTTCCGGCGGATGCACCCATACCGGAACAGACACCCATACCTGATACAGTTTATCATCCTAAGGGGCAGACACGGCAAAGACGGGGGCAGATGCCGCGCGGGGGCTGTGCCTGCCCTTTTTTCAACACAATTCGGAAAGGAGAGCGCCATGCCCTTGTCTGATGCCAACCTGCGGTATCTGTTTGCGGTGTCCGATCTGGCCGCAGGGGGACGCCCTGTGCGTTCCAAGGAGGTGGCCGATGTCCTTGGTGTCACCCGTCCCTCGGTGGTGCGGGTGCTGCGGACCCTGGCAGAGCACGGTCTGGTGGAAAAAGCCCCCTACGGCAAAATCACCCTGACGGAACGCGGCTTTTTTGCCGCACGCTATTACCGCAACCTGGTAGAGCGGATCAACGGGGATTTCCCCTCCACAGGACTGGAACTGACCCCGGCCCAGCGCTGGCAGGCGTCGCTGGTGCTGGCGGCAGCTCTGCCGGATACAGAGTACCTCCGCCGGTGCCCGCCGGCCCTGAAGACGCCGGAGGGATCCGGATGCGAAGCCTGATTTTTCCGCTGCTGTTTGCGGGAACGGTGGGGAGCGTTACCATTTTTATCCGGCACCTTGTCCGCCGGATGGTCCGCCTTGACACCACCCGGTCCGCATGCTACAATGACCAACAGAATTTGTAGGAATTAGGAGGACGGAGCCTTATGATCGACCAGTTTTCCCGCACCCGCGCCATGCTGGGGGAAGCCGGCCTGCAGCGTCTGCAGCATGCCCGCGTGGCGGTGTTCGGCGTGGGCGGCGTGGGCGGCTATGCCGTGGAGGCCCTGGCCCGCAGCGGCGTGGGGACCCTGGAGCTGATCGATGACGATGAGGTCTGCCTGACGAACCTGAACCGCCAGATCATTGCCACCCACGATACCATCGGCCGCCCCAAGGTGGAAGTCTTTGCCGAGCGTATCCACGCCATCAACCCGGCGGCGGTGGTGAACACCCACCGGGTCTTTTTCGGCCCGGATACCGCCGGCCGGTTTGATTTTTCCGCCTTTGATTATGTGGTGGACGCCATTGATACGGTCAGCGCCAAGGTGGAACTGGCTTGGCTGGCCCAGCAGGCGGGGGTGCCGGTGATCAGTTCTATGGGAGCCGCCGGCAAGATGGACCCCACCGCGTTTGAAGTGGCGGATCTGTATGCCACGTCGGTATGTCCGCTGGCCCGGGCCATGCGGACCCAGTGCCGTAAGCGGGGGGTCCGGTCCCTAAAGGTGGTCTATTCCCGGGAGACGCCCCACACGGTGCCCGCCCAGAGCGGCGGCAGCCTGGACACGGCCCGTGCCGGCTCCGGAAAGCGGTTCACGCATGGTTCCAATGCGTTTGTGCCTCCGGTGGCCGGACTGACCCTGGCGGGGGAGGTCATCAAGGACCTGGCCGAATGGCCCGCACTTGCCGATCAGGAGGTGATGGCGGATGCCCCGTGAACTGCAGCCTTATGAAGTGATTGAGCGAAGCCTCATCAAGAAATACCGCAAGCAGCTGTGGAACCCTTTTGTGGCCGCCATCAAGCGGTATGAGCTGGTACAGGAAGGGGACCGGGTGGCGGTGTGCATTTCCGGCGGCAAGGATTCCATGCTGCTGGCCAAGCTCATGCAGGAACTCCACCGCCATACCGAAGTGCCTTTCGAGCTGAAATTTTTGGTCATGGACCCCGGTTATGCTCCGGAAAATCGCAGACAGATCGAGGAAAACGCCCGACTGCTGAATATTCCCGTCACGGTGTTCGAAACCGATATTTTCGACACGGCCTATCACACCGACCGCAACCCCTGCTACCTGTGTGCCCGCATGCGCCGGGGGCATCTGTACAAGCAGGCCCAGCTTATGGGCTGCAACAAGATCGCCCTGGGGCATCATCTCAATGATGTCATCGAGACCGCGGTCATGAGTATGTTTTACGGGGCGCAGCTGCAGGGCATGCCTCCCAAACTGCACAGCAAAAACTTCCCGGGCATGGAACTCATCCGTCCGCTTTACTGTGTCAAGGAACAGGATATCATTGCCTGGGCCCGGTACCATGATCTGCATTTTCTGCAGTGTGCCTGCCGCATGACGGCCCGCAGCGATGAACCCGGCGCCTCCAAACGGCAGGAGGTGAAAACCCTGCTGCGGGAGCTGAAAAAGGCCAATCCCAACATTGAAAACAATATTTTCAGCGCGCTGCATGCAGTCTGTCTGGACACGGTTCCCGGCTATAAATCCCATGGGGTGGCCCACACCTTCCTGGAAGGCTACGACGACGCTCCGCCTGTCTCCGAATAAATCATAAGGCACCTGCCATCCCCGCTGGATGACAGGTGCCTTTGTTTATGGTTTCTGCCGCTGTTCCAGAATTTCCTCCCGGCTCAGCCCGTATTTGCGGGCGATGTCCCGGGCATAACTCAGCCCGTCCGGTTTGGTGCGCAGGATGCGGTAACTGCGGGTCCCGTCGCCCACGTTCTGCATCTGCGCCACCAGATTGTCCAGCTTGCCGGGGCCTACGCTCAGTTCGTCCAGGCGCTGACTCAGTTCATGGATATGGGTCACATACAACCCGCCGCAGCCGATTTCACTGATGGCTGCCAGTACCTCGGCGGCGATGTAGCCGCCTTCCAGCAGGCTGGTGGAGCTGAAGCTCTCGTCCATCAGCAGCAGATCCGTGTCGTGCAGCCGGGGCAGGATGGCGCTGATGCGGGCACATTCGCTCTCCAGCCGCCCTTTTCCGTAGTTGTCCTCGTCGGAAGTGGGAAAGTGGGTGTAAATGCCGGTTACCGGGCTCATCTCCGCTTCCTCCGCAGGCACCGGCAACCCCAACTGGAACAGCGCCTGGGCCATGCCTACCGCATAGCAGAAGATGGACTTGCCCCCATGATTGGGAC
Organism: Subdoligranulum sp. DSM 23681; assembly: GCF_057005535.1. Lineage (NCBI taxonomy): Bacteria > Bacillati > Bacillota > Clostridia > Eubacteriales > Oscillospiraceae > Subdoligranulum > Subdoligranulum sp. DSM 23681. Next base: position 2,745,530 of record NZ_CM168050.1, read on the forward strand.
CGGTCACCAGATAAAAGCGCCCGTTCTCATCCAGGCAAAAATCGTTGCATACAATGGGGTCGTGAAGGTTTTTTAAGGCCAGCATGGGATTGTATACATTGTGCAGCCGCAGGGCGCGGTCCTGTACCGGACGGATAACAGGCCGGCACACCGGACACCCGGCCTGCCGCAGCTGACAGATAAAAGGGACTGCCGCGGCCAGAAACCGCAGATCGTCCATCAACGCAATGAAAAATCGGGTCTCATCATGGAAAAACTGGTTGATCACCGGCTCCCAACTGCGGATGGTCCTGGCAAACACCGTGTCCAGGGCGCGGCAGACCGCACCATTCAGTGCCTGCCGTTCTTCATCCCGTCCGGCCTTGCTCACGTTGGCAAAGCCGGAAAGGCATACCATGGGGTCCTTGTGACTGCCCAGCAGCTTGTCCAGGATGCTTCCCTGCCGGAAGGGCTGTGTGTGCAGCCCCAGCAGACCGGCCTCGGTCACATGCAGGCTGCCGTCCAGATTCACTCCCAGAGAGATGCTCTTGACCTGTCCGATCTGCATGTCCAATTCCTGCAGATGGGCACGCAGAGCCCGATAATCTTCACTTTCACAGCGGGCCTGTATCTCGGCTTTCAGCCGCCGCAGGCCGGCACTGGCAAGGTCCAGGGACGCCAGACGGGACCGGAACAGCTCCACAAGTTCCAGGTACTGCTCGATATACCGGGTACTGGCCAGCCCGCTTTCCAGGCTGCCGTCGCCCTGCTTCAGGACCTTGCACATCTCGTAGGCATCCCGGATCAAAGGCAGGGCATCCCGGACCAGCCCCTGCAGCGCTTCGCTGTCCGCAATTTCCAGGATCAGTTCTGCCCGGTAAGCCAGGACGGCGGGCTCGCAGCTGAAGAACTGCTCCAGCCGCAGGTCTGCAATGCCGCGGTAGCTTTCCCGGCGGATGCCGATCATCTGGTCCAGCTGCAGGGTGTGGATGAATTCTGTGTCCGGCAGGGCACTGCCTTCGGCGGGGGCATATCCCGCAGGGAACAGCAGCCGAAAAGGTTCGTTGGACATAAGGCGTATCCTTTCTTATCATGAAACCTACAGTTTCATCTTACGCTTAAAAAACAGGAACGTCAATTCATTTGCGCGCTGCTTTGCTGGACATTTGGCCGTGTATGCGATACAATAGGAAAGAACCGAAGCTGTGCACTTTTGTGCCTGCGGTTTGAATTTTGCTTTGTATCACCTGAAAGGGGAACATAATGGGTAAATATTTTGGTACCGACGGCTTCCGCGGGGAAGCCAACATCAACCTGACCGCCGACCACGCCTACAAGGTGGGCCGGTTCCTGGGCTGGTACTATAACGAAAAACGCCGCCGCGCCGCCGAGGAAGGCCTGGCACCCCAGCAGGGCCCGGCCCGCATCGTCATCGGCAAGGATACCCGCCGCTCCAGCTATATGTTCGAGTACAGCCTGGTGGGGGGACTGGTGGCTTCCGGTGCGGATGCCTACCTGCTGCATGTGACCACCACCCCGTCTGTGGCGTACATTGCCCGCGTGGACAATTTTGACTGCGGCATCATGATCTCCGCCTCCCACAACCCCTACTACGACAACGGCATCAAGCTCATCAACGGCCAGGGGGAAAAGATGGACGAAGAGACCATCTCTCTGGTGGAAGCCTACCTGGACGGCAATCTGGAAGCCTTCGGCCAGAAATGGGAGGAACTGCCCTTTGCCCACCGCGATAAGATCGGCTGCACCGTAGACTATATCTCCGGCCGCAACCGGTACATCGGTTATCTCATCAGCCTGGGCATGTACAGCTTCCGCGGTGTGAAGGTAGGCCTGGACTGCGCCAATGGTTCCAGCTGGAACATTGCCAAGGCGGTGTTTGATGCGCTGGGAGCCACGACCTATGTGATCAACGCCGAACCCAACGGCCTGAACATCAACCTGAATGCCGGTTCCACCCATATTGAAGGGCTGCAGAAGTTTGTGGTGGAAAAGGGCCTGGATGTGGGCTTTGCCTACGATGGCGACGCGGACCGCTGCCTGTGCGTGGACGAGAAGGGCAATGTGGTCACCGGCGATCATATCCTGTATATCTATGGTCGCTATATGAAAGAGCGCGGCAAGCTGGTCACCAACACGGTGGTCACCACCGTCATGTCCAACTTCGGCCTGTACAAGGCTTTCGATGAGCTGGATATCGACTATGCCAAGACCGCTGTGGGCGACAAGTATGTCTATGAGTATATGCAGCAGCACGGCAGCCGTATCGGCGGTGAGCAGAGCGGCCATATTATCTTCAGCAAATACGCCTCCACCGGTGACGGCATCCTCACCAGCCTGAAGCTGATGGAAGTGATGATGGCCCGCAAGAAGCCCATGAGCGAACTGGCCGCCCCGCTGGCCATCTATCCCCAGGTGCTGGAAAACGTCAGGGTCACCGACAAGGCCACGGCACAGAACGATCCGGATGTGCAGGCCGCCGTGCAGGCCGTCGCTGCGGAGCTGGGGGACACCGGCCGCATTCTGGTGCGGGAATCCGGCACTGAACCGCTGGTCCGTGTGATGGTGGAAGCGCCCAGCAAGGAGATCTGCCAGAAGTATGTGGACCAGGTCGTGGATGTGATTCGCCACAAAGGCTACGAACAGGCGTGAAAAATTGAAAAAATCAAAGTTTTTGTAAAAAACTGCAGAAAATCCCTTGACAAAACCATTCAAACCCGTTATAATCATACATGCTGATTGACCGGCTCGGTCGTAACCGGGTGTAGCGCAGTTTGGTAGCGCGCTTGAATGGGGTTCAAGAGGCCGTGAGTTCGACTCTCGCCACTCGGACCAAACAAGGGCCGTCAGATCAGCCCGTCAAAAGGACCGTGAAACGCAAGTTTCACGGTCCTTTTGCTATGTCCGCCTGCAAACCAAGGACGATCCCGACACAGACAGAAAAACGGCAGGCTTTGTCCCTTCAAAGGGGCAGAGCCTGCCGTTTTGTTGGTTATGGGGTGGGATCCGGGGTCGGCTTTTTCAGCATCTCCCGCTGGTAGGCCTTGATGAAATCCGTAAAAGTATCCGACTCGGACACCAGTTCCTGTACGGGGAAGAGGCTGCTTTTTTTCAGAAGCAGCAGAATTTCAATCTTCTGCCGGTCATCCAGCAGGAAGAAGGAGTTGCCCCGGATGGTATTTTCAGAAAATGCATAGCACTTCTTGATGGCCTTTTCCGGCGCAATCAGTTTGGCCAGCATGGGTTCCTGGTCGATCAATTGTTTTATGGTGTCCTCGTCCAGAATAATGGGGGAGGTGTTGAGTGCCAGGATTCCCCGCAGGATATTGTCCACGTGGGGATCCCGATAATCCTGCTTCACCCGGAAGACGGCCATTTTCTGAAACAGCGGCGCGTGCACCTGGTTCAGGGAGAAGGTCAGCATTCCCATGGTCATGTAATAGCGGATATCGCTGCTCAGGTCCAGATAAGAGAACATCAGGGCCATGGCCCGCCGTCCGTCACTGCTGGAAATGAAGCTGTAGGCAATGTTGGAACTTTCAAAGTGATACAGGTTTCCCTTGAGCGTAAAGCAGGGCATAGGCTCGCCGTAGAAGGTGGTGTTGGCTTTCAATTCGTGCAGTGTGATGGTGGAGTGCCCGCCGGAAATGCTGATGTTCATAGCGGCTTCTTCAATGCTGCCTTCCTCCACCGGTTTCAGCCGGTCCTCGGAAAGTTTGGGCTTGAAGTAGTAGCAGTAATACTGCCCGTCATAAAAGTCGTTGCCGACCGGACAGATGGAACGGTCCTGCTTTTGTTTTTTCAGCAAAGCGTTGATTTCCAGTGCGTTGGAAGCGGGTGCGTTGGGAAACTCACAGATATCCTGCAGGGGAAAATGAAAGATCTGGGACAAGGCCACGATTTCCTGCAGCTTGACTTCCCGGTCTGACAGGATATCAAACATGGCGCTGATCTTTTGCGGGGAAGTCCGAATGTGGAAATCCTCCTCCATCTTGTTGGCAATGGCGGTGTAGTTCAGGTTGGCTGCGTGCATTTCTTCGTAGTTGGTTTTCCAACGGCACAATCTGGATTTGATCATAGCGTTGTACGACATGGATTCTGTGGGCTCCTGCCGGCAGGGCATGGGTTTGCTTTTCATTTCCTGACCACCTTTCCTGAGGAATTTTGGAGATCCTGTGTCTGTATTATAGCAATACTGTTCCAAAAAAACAATATGAAACAATTAAAAATGAAATGCATCTGTATAAAAAACATACAGAATAATATATTCAAAAAGTCAATTGTAGATGCAAAATCCTTCTGATACAATTGAACTACAGCCGAAGAAACCAGCTCCTTCGTCAAAGCAATCCATTCTGCAAGGGAGGAAACGAGTGATGGAAAATTCTTATATTGATCTGCATACCCACACCACCAAAAGCGACGGTGTGTGCACACCGGAGCAGCTGTGCGCCAAAGCGGAGCAGGCACAGATCGGCGTACTTGCCATCACCGATCACAACTATACGGAAGACATTGGTGGGCTGCAGGCCCGACATCCGGCGATCCGGTTGATACAGGGCGCCGAAATCAGCTGCTTGTATACCACATCCCAGAAGGCAGAAGTGGAAATCCATGTTGTGGCGCTGGGGTTCGATCGCTGCAGCCCCCGGATACAGGAAGTCCTTTTCCACAATAAGCCGGACCGCGCACCATATATCAATGCGATTCTGGACCGCCTTCGCCTGTGTGGGATTGATCTGGGCAGTTATGAGGATCTGCGCCGCCTTTATCCGGACAAACGCCATATCGGACGGATGGTCATTGCCGGCATGCTCAAGGAGCGGCACTATGTGGAGACGGTGGATCAGGCCTTTGACGTTTATATCGGACAGTACGGCCAGAGAAAGGCTTTTGTTCCCAATCCGCTGCGGTATGTGTCCATGGAAGAGGCGGTGGGGGCCATTCTGGCGGCAGGCGGTGCGGCGGTGCTGGCGCATCTGTACTATTACCGCCTTGACGAAACCGAAAATGAACGGCTGCTCAAGCAGTTCAAGGAGCTGGCCGGCAGTCGTGGTGCCATGGAGGTACTTTACCGGCAGTATGATGACAACCAGCGGCAAACACTGAAAAAGCTGGCCGACCGGTATGACCTGATGTACAGTGCCGCCAGCGATTACCATGGGCAGAGCGAACAGGACAGCCTGTTGAATCATTTCCCGCAGGATTCCTGCACGCGCCTGCTGGAGTGTCTGGGAATGTGAAGATTCGGGCTTTCTGTCGCCGGGAAACAGATGACGTTCCCCGGCGCTTACTATTCCAGAGGAGGAGCTGGTCAGGATGAGAAGGATGGCCGTCCCCGGCGGGGTACGCAGCACCTGCTGGGATACATATACCCAACCGCCGTATGCCGCCGGTATGCAGGAACAAGCCATCGGTATGCCGGCCGGAGCGGAACGGGAAAAGGAAGCTGCGGTACAGATCTGCTGGAAAGGCGGTTTTGCGGCGGTGGCAGCGGGGATGGCGGGAATGCTCTCTCCCGGTGAGCAGGCGGCGCCGATTTTGTCCGGGTGCTGGCTGCAGGCGTGCTGCGGGCCATTCTCTGAAACCTGGTCAAAGGAGAGAGCGGACCTGTCCGGGTGGCAGACCGGGGCAGGGGAGGTTTCCGGCAGATGATGCCGGACGACCGGAAAAAAACGAAAAAATACAGAAAGGCCGGAGGCCCCGTCAGGGACCCCGGCCTTTCTCGATCAATGATGTTTTTGCCGCAGTAAAAAAACCTTGAAGCGGCTGTACCCGTTCATCTTATCGGTGTCAAATTCTTCCGTCAGCACATACCGCTTGCGCATGCCGTCAAACTGCAGGGCGGTGCCCTCTTCCTGCACATCGGTCAGTACTCGGGGCAGAGCCTTCTGGTCGGTCTCAAATTCCGGCTCCTTGTCCCACAGGATCTTTCCGGTCTCATCCAGCCCGTGGGCCCATACGCTGAATACCAGACAGGCGGCTTCCCCGTAGCAGTAGCGCTCAAATTTGATGCGCCCGTCCAGGTAGAACAGCAGGCAATCCCGGAAGTGGGTCTCCAGCTCTTTTTCGTAGCGGCGCCCGCAGGACGGTCCGGCAAAGTCGGCAGCATTGGCAGTCATCGGCAGATGTTCCTCCCCAAGATGGATTTACCGGCTCATTATACCGCAAAATCCGGCAAAATACCAGTGAAAATTATTCCGCGCGTACATCCCGGGCCCGCAGGAGCAGGATGGCCAGTCCTGCAAATATCCCGGCCCAGACAAGGCAGGCCAGCAAAAAGGGGAAAAACTGACCGCTCAGCATATCGTCTTTCCGGTTGGAGTTCATACCGGCCTGCATCAGGGCAAAAGGCCAGAAGAGGGACAATCCCCGGCTGGCGGCCAGCATGCCGCTCACCCCACCGGCCAGGCCGACCAGGACAGGCACGGCAAAGCTGCGGATGGCCATGGCCAGCAGCAGTTCAAAGGCGATGACGCCCAGGCTGCCCAGCACCCCGCGCAGCAGCCAGATCACGATTGTGACCGGAGGCCATCCTGGCAGACCGGCCCAAAACTTGCCCGCCAGCAGATACAGCAAAAACACCCACCCCTGGGTCAGCAAGGTCATCTTGGCTACCACCAGAAACTTTGCCAGAAAAATATAGGAACGGCGTACCGGAACCGTCATGATCAGGTTCCAGTTGTGCCCCAGGTGTTCCAGCCGCCACAGGTAGGCGGCGTAGACACCTACCATGGGGGCAAAGAAGAACAGGGTATAAAACAAGGTGTGCTGGGTCCAAAGGTTGTACCAGTCAAAGGTGAGCAGGCCCAGGTTCTGCAAAAAGTTGAAGGTACCGTATAAGGCCGAGATCATCGGCACGACCAGGAACACCAGCCAGATCACGGCCCCGTGCAGTTTTCGGTTTTCAGCCAGAATACAGCGGATCAGCATAGTCAGACCTCCTCCTGTTCAATGGCCCGACGGCACATCCGGGCCAGAATCACCGCCAGCAGCACAGTGACCCCCAGCAGCGGCCAGCACAAAGGCCGGACGAACATCCGGGCGATGCGGGTATCTGCGTCCCAGTCCATGCCCACAGGGCTCAGCGGGATGTAGTAGCCGAAGGGCACCAGATAGGAAACCCATACGGGCATGAATGCGGCAAACAGTCCCAGAAGGGCGCCGCAGAATCCGACCGCCAGGGCGGCCACCTGGTTGGCCAGACGGATGCTGAGCAGAAAGGAAAGAAAGTACAGCATCCCGTTTACGCAGAAGGTGCACAGCAGCAGCCACAGGCAAAGCCTTGCATCCAATGCTTCGGTGAAGCCCCGGAAATACCCCAGCACCGGCATGGCCAGAATCTCCAGCCCGCATACCAGAAGATTTTCCAGCATCCCCAGGGCGGCCTTGGCCCCGAACAGACTGCCGCGGCTCTGCAGGGTGAACAGCAGTTTGCAGGTCTGCCCTTTGGTCTCGGCATCCCAGATGCGGCTGGCCAGGGCTGCCATTCCCACCGGCATGACCACCGCGTTCATGATGGGCAGGGCATACAGCAAAGCGCTGTATCCGGCGGCACGCTCATCGGCGGTGCTGGGGGCGCTGGCGCTGGCCCACAGGACCACGATCAGTGCAATGCCCACCGCCACCGGCAGGTCGTGACGGCGGCGGGTCTTCTGCACTTCGGCCAAAAAGGCGCGCATTCAGACCACCTCCTTGCGGCTCTCGGTCAGGCTCAGGAAGATTTCTTCCAGCGTCCTGGTGCGGCGGGTCACGCCCACCACGCCGGCTCCCTGGTCGGCCAGCTGCCGCACCAGTTCAGCCACGGATGTTTCAGGCAGGGCAGGCAGCTGCAGGCAGTGGGGATCGCCGCCGTCACAGGCGAAAATCCGGGCGGCTCCCAGCACCCGGCGGGCCGGACCGGGATTCAGCACTTCCAGCAGGATGTTTCCCCGGCTGTGACGGCGCAGTTTGTCCAGCGGTCCCTGGAACAGCAGCTGCCCGTTGTTGATGATGCCCACATGGTCCACAATCATTTCCAATTCACTGAGCAGGTGGCTGGAAATGAGCAACGTGGCGCCGCAGGTGCGGGGCATCTCGGCAATCAGGCTGCGCATCTCCTGAATCCCTGCGGGATCCAGCCCGTTGGTGGGTTCGTCCAGTACCAGCAGCTTTGGGCTGCCCAGCAGGGCCTGGGCGATACCCAGCCGCTGACGCATGCCCAGGGAATATTGGCCTACCTTCCGCCGCCGGTACTCTTTCAGATGCACGATCTCCAGTACCCGGTCAATGTCTTTGCGCGGCACCTGCTTCAGGTCCGCCACGATCTGCAGATTTTCCTGGGCGGTTAGGTGCGCATACCCGGCGGGGGATTCGATCAGGCTGCCGGTACGGCGCAGGATGTCCAGCCGGTTGCGGGCATCCATCCGCTGCCCCAGAAGCCGCACGGTGCCCCCGGTGGGGTGAATCAGTCCCAGCAGCATCTTCATGGTGGTGCTTTTTCCCGCGCCGTTGGGGCCGATAAATCCGTATACGCTCCCTTCCGGGACCAGCAGGTCCAGATGGTCCACAGCGGTGTGGCTTCCGTAGGCCTTGCACAGGTCTTTCGTCTCTATGATATTGGTCATGGCAGTGTTTCTCCCTTCCTGTTGACGGCGGGGTTCTCTTTTGTCCCCGCATTGTCATCCTACATGCGGCGCCTTAATCGGGGGTGACACCCGGCTTAATTTTGCCTTAAGTTTTGGCGGGAGCCATAGCGCCGGAGCGGCCGGAAGGGTATAATAAAACCGTTATGACAGAAAGGAAGTGGCATGGGATGGGGCGTATTCAGGATGTGGAGATCCTGCTGGTGGATGACAACCCCGAACTTCTGGATTTGCTGTGCCAGACGCTGCACGGTGCCGGGTATACCTGCCTGCATACGGCCCAGACCTGTGCCCAGGCCCGGGCCGTCTTTGCCCAAAGCAGGCCGGGGCTGATGGTGCTGGATATCAATCTGCCGGATGGGGATGGCTTTTCTCTGTTCCGGGAGCTGAACGGGGCAGGGGAGATCCCGGCTCTGTTTCTGTCTGCCCGGGACGCCGACGCCGACCGTCTTTTCGGTCTGGGGCTGGGGGCGGATGATTACCTGACAAAACCTTTCCTGACCCAGGAATTGCTCCTGCGTATCCAGCTGATTCTGCGCCGGGTCTGGGGTCGGAGCGGGCAGGAAAGTCCGGCGGCAATCCTGCACCTGGCGGCCTGTCGTGTGGAACTGGCCGATGCGTCTGTCCACCGGGTGGACGGTACGCAGCTGACCCTCACCGGGACCGAGCGGACTATCCTGCAAAAATTGGCGGATAACCGGGGACATATCGTGACCTATGATGCGGTGTGTCAGGCGGTGTGGGGACAGGGGTATTACGGTTATGAAAACAGCCTGAATGTACACATCCGCCACCTGCGGGAGAAGATCGAAGCAGACCCCTCCCATCCCAGAAGCCTGCTGACGGCCCGGGGACTGGGGTACAAATTGCTGACGGAGGAATGCCCATGATACGCACCTTTGGCCGGATGCTGCGCCGGTATGCGTTGGCGGTGGCCGGCGGCGTTCTGGTGCTGACCGTTGCCATGCTGGCAATGTTCGTGGGCGTCGTGGCCTATTATGCCGACAAATACCAGGAAAACGTCCGCTACAGCGCCCAGCAGGTCGCCGGAGCGCTGGAACAGACACCGGACGGTTACCGGCTGAACAGCGACCACACCACCCAGGAATGGCTGTACGGGTATGAGTGGGCCATGCTGCTGGATGAGCAGGGAACCGTGGTATGGCAGTACCATCTGCCTGACCAGCTGGATCATGCTTATACCGTTACCGAAGTAGCCTCCTTCACCCGCTGGTATCTGGCCGATTATCCGGTGTTCTGCTGGATCACCGAAAACGGCCTTTTGGTGCTGGGCCGTACCCCGGGCACTATGTTCCGGTACAGTTTTTACTCTTACACCGAACTGTTCCAGGGAATTTACCGGGGCATCGTCCCCACATTGCTGGCCATTGTGGCTTTGGTGGTGGCCGGGTGCATGGTGTTCAGCTGGCGGGGGGCCAAAGCCCTGACCGGTGTGGCCAGGGGACTGGACACCCTGGCTGCCGGCGGTGCGGTACAGCTGCCCACCGTCGGCTTCACCGCGGAGGTGGCCCGCAAACTCAACCAGACCAGTGCACGACTGCAGCGCCAGAATGAGATCATTGCCAAGCGGGATGCCGCCCGCACCGACTGGATCGCCGGGGTCAGTCATGATATCCGCACGCCGCTGGCCCTGATTTTCGGCTATGCCGAACAGCTGGAACAGGATCCCACCCTGCCTTCGGACCAGCGGAACAAGGCGGCGGCCATCCGGGTCCAGGGGCAGACCATCCGGCACCTGATCGAGGACCTGAACCTGACCAGCAAACTGCAATACAACGCCCAGCCGCTTCGCCGTGCACCGATACATGCAGGGGAGCTGCTGCGCCGGATCGTTACCGATTTCTGCAATTCCGGCGTGGGGGAGACCTGTACCCTGGACTTTGACCTGGACCCGCTGGCAGAGAGGCTGGTGCTGGATGCGGATGCGTCTTTGCTGGGGCGGGCCTTCACCAATCTGCTGGGCAACAGTGCCAGACACAACCCGGGGTGCGCCATCACCGTTCATGCCCGAAGGGAGGAAACCACCCTTGCCGTGGCTGTTGCCGATACCGGCAGCGGGTACCCGCCGGCGGTGTTGGCGGTTCTGGAGGGCAATTGCCTTTCCGGCACGCAGCCCCATGTGCTGGGACTGCACATTGTGGAACAGATCGTGAAAGCCCATGGGGGGCAGGTGCAATTCGGCCAGAATACGCCCCACGGTGCCCGTACCGTTGTAAGGCTGCCTTTGGCAGAAGAACCGAATTCAGAAAAGCAATAAAAAACCGGGGCGCCCTGCCCCTGCTCCGCTTGGTGCGGAACAGGACGGCAGGGCGCCCCGGCTTGTTTTTTGGCAGGGGTGATCCCCTTGGTTACTTCATCAGGTCGCAGACCAGCTGGGCATACGCCACAGGATCTTCGATGGGCAGACCCTCAATGAGCAGGGCCTGGTCATACAGCAGTTCGCTGTATTTGTTGATCTTGTCAGTGTCGCCGGCAGCCTGGGCGGCCTGCAGGGCGGCAAAGACAGGATGGGTGGTGTTCAGTTCCAGTACCTTGGTGCTCTCCATGCCCTCGGTGTTACCGGGCATCTTGCGCAGGACCTTCTCCATCTCCATAGACAGTCCGCCTTCGCTGGACAGGCACACCGGATGATCTTTCAGAGTCGGGTTGGCCTTGACTTCCTTGATCTTGCCGTTCAGGGCGTTCTTGATGGCCTCAAACAGATCCTTGTTCTCATTGGCGGCGTCTTCGGCGGCCTTCTTTTCCTCATCGGTGGCCAGCCCCAGATCACCGGCATTGATGTTCTTGAATTCCTTCTCCTTGTAGTTGTGCATGATCTGCAGGCAGAACTCATCCACATCCTCGGTGCACAGCAGCAGGTCGTAGCCCTTGCTCAGAACCAGCTGGGCGTTGGGCAGCTTGCTCAGGCGGGCCGCATCGTCGCCGGCGGCGTAGTAGATGCACTTCTGGTCTTCGGGCATCTTTTCGATGTACTCATCCAGAGTCACATACTTCTGTTCCTTGGCGGAGAAGAACATCAGCAGGTCGGCCAGCAGATCCTTGTGCATGCCGTAGTCGCCGTAGATGCCGAACTTGATCTGGCGGCCGAAGGCCTTCCAGAAGGTCTCATACTTTTCGCGGTCGTTGACCAGCATGGCGTGCAGTTCGTTCTTGATCTTCTTTTCCAGACTGTTGCGGATCAGGCGCAGCTGGCTGTCTTTCTGCAGGGTCTCACGGCTGATGTTCAGGCTCAGGTCCTCGCTGTCCACAATGCCCTTGATGAAGCTGAAGTAGTCGGGCAGCAGGTCTGCGCACTTGTCCATGATCAGCACGCCGGAAGCGTACAGGGCCAGTCCCTTCTCGTATTCCTTGGTGTAGTAATCGTAGGGGGTACGTCCGGGCACAAAGAGCAGAGCGGTGTAGGTGGCGGTGCCCTCGGTGCGGGAGGTGATCACCCGCAGCGGGTCGGTGTAATCGTTGAAACGGTTTTTGTAGAACTCGTTGTAGTCCTCATCCTTCAGCTCTTTCTTGTCCCGCTTCCAGATGGGAACCATGCTGTTCAGGGTTTCCAGTTCGGTGTAGGTCTCCCACTCGGGCTTGTAGTCATCCCCGGCGTCCTCCGGCTTCGGCTTCTGACGGCTCTTTTCCCGGTACATGGTGATGGGATAATGCACATAATCGCTGTACTTCTTCACCAGATCGGCCAGAGTGTACTCTTCCAGATAGTGGCTGTAGTCCTCGTTTTCGGCGTCCTCTTTCAGCACCATGATCACATCGGTGCCCACGTCTTCCTTTTCGGCGGGGGTCAGGGTGTAGCCTTCCACACCCTTGGACTCCCACTTCCAGGCCTCATCGGAACCCAGAGCACGGGAGATGACCGTCACCTTGGACGCTACCATGAAGGCGGAGTAGAAGCCCACGCCAAACTGGCCGATGATGTCGATGTTCTCGTTCTGGTTTTCCTGCTTGAAGTCCAGGCTGCCGGACTTGGCGATGGTGCCCAGATTCTTTTCCAGCTCTTCCTTGGTCATGCCGATGCCGTTATCGCTCACGGTCAGGGTGCGGGTGTCCTTGTCGGCGGCAATGTGGATTTTCAGGTCTGCCTTGCTCACACCGATGCTGGTGTCGGTCAGGGACTTGAAATACAGTTTGTCGCAGGCATCCGACGCGTTGGAGATCAATTCACGCAGAAAGATCTCCTTGTTGGTGTAGATGGAATTGATCATCAGGTCCAGCAGCTTTTTGCTTTCGGCCTTGAATTGATGCATACCCATAAAATGATCGACCTCTTTGTATCTGAATTTCTTTGTTTTACCACGATTTAGCACTCTTGCAAGTCAAGTGCTAATGATAGTGTAGCACTCTGCTGCGCAAAGTGCAAGCGAAAACAGGCCTTTTTACAAAAAATTCAAAAACGTGTAAATCCCTCTTTTCAAACGCAAAGGTTTGCGCTATTCTATTGGTTGAAGCAAACCAAGAACAAAAACAATAATAATATACAAGGAAGTGTACCAATGTCCATTCATGGTGATGAGGCCTACAACAATTTTATGAAAGGCTATAACTGTGCCCAGTCCGTGGCGCTGGCCTATGCGGAAGAAATGCACCTGACCCCGGAGCAGGCCCTGACCATGTCGGCAGGCTTCGGCGGCGGCGTGGGACGCCTGCGGGAGGTCTGCGGCGCCTTTTCCGGCATCGTGCTGGTGCTGGGGGCGCTGTACGGCAGCCCGGACCCGTCCCAGAAAACCGCCCTGTATACGGAAGTGCAGGCACTGGCAGAACGTTACCGCACCGAAAACGGCGGCGGCAGCATCGTCTGCCGGGAACTGCTGGGCCTGAAAAAGGCGGAGGGGAGCCCGGTAGCCAGCCCCCGCACGCCGGAATACTATAAAAAACGTCCTTGCCCGGAGCTGGTCCGGCTGGCGGCCAATATTCTGGATGACTATATTGCCGCGCATCCGCTGCCCGAGCACAAATAAAAAGGGGAGAGAATCATGCATCTGTATGAGTACACCATGCCCAGCGGTGCCCGCATAGTGGGGTACCTGCGCGACCCCGACGACCATATGCCGGATTATAAGGTGCGCCCCGGGGTACTGATCATTCCCGGCGGCGGATACGACCATTGCGGCCACCGGGAAGGGGACCCTGTGGCCATGAACTTCCTCAACGCGGGGTATCAGGTGTTTATTCTGACCTACACCACCGCCAACACCACGCCGGCCCCTCTGGGGTTTGCACCGCTGCGGGATGCGGCCGGTGCCATCCTGCATCTGCGCCGGAATGCCGCCGCGCTCAATCTGGACCCCCACCGTCTGGCTGTATGCGGGTTCTCGGCGGGCGGGCATCTGGCCGCCTCTGTGGCGCTGCTGGCCCATCGTCCCGAAGTCTGTGCAGACCTGGGAGCGGAGGCTTCGCGGCTGCGCCCTGATGCGGTGATTCTGGGGTATCCGGTCATCACTTCCGGGGATTTTGCCCACAAAGGTTCTATTGCAAACCTGGCCGGGAATGACCGGTCCCTCTGGGAACTTTTCAGCCTGGAAAAGCAGGTGCAGCCCGGAATGCCGCCCTTTTTCCTCTGGCATACCGTGGAGGACGATGTGGTTCCGGTGCAGAACACCCTTCTGCTGGTCGGGGCTCTGCAGGCGTGCCATGTGCCGTATGAACTGCATCTGTTTCCCCATGGGGCCCACGGCAGCAGTACCTGCCACCGTGAGGTGAACCATCCCGATCCCCATAATGCAACATGGCTGCCGCTGTGCATCGACTGGCTGGCCGATGTTTTTGATTTTCACCTGTAACAAGGAGGCGCTTTTGCCATGAAAATCTTTTTCTATACCTTGCGGGAGTTCGATGAACTGCCGTATTGTGAACCCTTCAAACAGAAGTACGGTATCGACTACGCCTGGACTTCCGAGCCGCCCTGTCCGGAAAACCTGCATCTGGCCGAAGGCTGCGATGCGGTGAGCACCAACCCCTGCGAGATCCGCCCCGAATACCTGCAGACCTTTGCCCAAATGGGAGTGCGCTACCTGCCCTGCCGTAGCATCGGATATGACCACATTCCGCTGGATACCGCGAAAGAGCTGGGCCTGCGGGTCTCCCACAGCCATTATCCGCCGGAAGGCGTGGCCAACTATACCATCATGCTCATGCTGATGGCCACCCGCAAGATGAACCAGATCATGCTGCGTGCGGTGGCGCAGGATTATTCTCTGGCCGGCAAGATGGGCCGGGATCTGTCCAGCTGCACCGTCGGCGTGATCGGTACGGGCAAGATCGGCCGCACGGTCATCCGGCACCTGGCCGGGTTCGGCTGCCGCATCCTGGCCTATGATCTGTATCCCAATGAGGAAGTCTGCAATACGGCCGAGTACGTGGATCTGGACACTCTGTATGCCGAGAGTGATGTCATCACCCTGCACCTGAATGCCACGCCGGAGAACCATTACCTGATCAACGAGGCAGCCATTGAAAAAATGAAGCCGGGTGTGATCCTCATTAACACCGCCCGGGGGACCCTGATCGAACCCAAGGCGCTGGTCAATGGTCTGGAAAGCGGCAAGATCGGCGGCGCCGGTCTGGACGTGGTGGAGGATGAAAACGGCATCTGCTACTACAACCGCGCCGGAGAGGCACTGGCAAACCGGGAACTGGCCTTGCTGCGCAGCTTCCCCAACGTGATCGTCAGTCCCCATACCGCTTTCTATACCGACGTGAACGTGGCCAGCATGGTGCAGAGCGCCTTTGAGGCGGTGAGCAACATGGCTGCCGGACGTCCCGAACCCAACGAGGTGAAGCTGTGAGTCTGGAACCCGGCCGCACCGGGGAACCGGAACTGGAGGCTGCCCTGGACCATTGCCCGCGGCTGAAGCCGTCGGATGCGTTTTCTTTCGCCTGCGCGGGCTGCGGGGACTGCTGCCGCAGCCGTCGGGATCTGGTGCTGTCCGGTCTGGACCTGTATCGTCTGGCCCGGTGGATGCGCCTTCCGCCCCGCACGGTGGCGGAAGCCTTCTGCCGCCGGCAGATCGGTTCCGCTACCTGCCTGCCGGTGCTGGTATTGCGTCCCTCGGCCCGTACCGGAGACTGCCCCTTTCTGGAAGGAGACGGCTGTGCCATTCATCCGGCCCGTCCGCTGGCCTGCGCCCTGTATCCGTTGGGCCAGTCCATCGACCCGGACACTGCCCGGATAGAATACTTTCCCCAGCTGCCGCTGTGCGGAACAGACGCTCCCGACAGGACGCTGGCAGACTATCTGGAACATGCCGGCGTGACCGAACGTGCCGGCACGGACGCTTCCTGGGCGGTGGAGTGCACCCGCCTGACCGACATGCTCAAGGCGGCAGGGGGCAGGGAACATCCCCGTTTTGCTCCGGCGGTACGGCGCATCGAACGGGCTTTATACTACGACTACTCTACCCGGGATGAATTCTACCCCCAGTTCCGGGAAAACCTGGATATCCTGTATCCGGTTGTGCACAAATTGCTGGGCATCGACCCCTGAAACAAAGTAAAACAGCCCTTCTTCCCGGCGGATCGCCGCACAGGGAAGAGGGGCTGTTTGATTTTATATGGAAAATGGTCAGCAGCAGAAGAAGCCGCGTCCGCCGCAGCAGCAAATGCTGCACAGGTTGCACATCATCAGATACAGCCATGCCTGCAGGCAGAAGTTGCCCTGCTGCATGCGGGAACCGGGCTGGGTGTAGGCCTCCTGGTAGGAAGCATAGGTGCGGCCGGGGTTCTGCAGCCGGTCCAGCAGCCGCTGATAATCAAAGTTGTTGGGCTCCATATTTACGGCAGTGCGGGCTTCGTTCTGGGCGTTGATGTTGTTGCCAAGCCCGGAATTGGCCAGTGCCGCGTAATAGTGCCAGCGGGCGGAACGGTCGGCCACCGGTACGCTGTTCAGCACGTTGAGGGCTTCCGTGTAATAGCCGTTGCGGATATAGTTGTTGGCCGCCTGCATTTCGGGGGATTCCCGTCCGGTGTTGCTGCGGGTCTCATAGCCGCCAAAACCAAAGGGATCAAACCCAAAGCCGAACCCGAAGGGATCCTGGTACCCGGTATTTTGGCGGCCGTAACCGCTGTATCCGCCGGCATTGCCTTGCCCGTAGCCGCTCTGGGACTGCTGACGGCTGCCGCCGCCGGAACGCAGGCGCATGATCTCGCTGTACGCGGCCTGTACTTCTTTGAACTTGTCTTCGCAGGTGGGATCGTCGGGATGCAGGTCGGGGTGATACTGCTTGCATTTCTGGCGATATGCCTTTTTGATGGTTTCCTCGCCAGCCCCCGGCTGGATGCCCAATACGCTGTACGGATCGGTCATTCGTCTTGCTTCCCCTTCCTTGCCTTGCCGGACTTGTTGCGCATGGCCTTTACCAGCGCGTATTTGCTCCATACCCCGGCATAGATCGTGTTGTGCAGCAGCTGCCCCTCAGGTGTGTCGTTCAGTATGGGCAGCAGGTTGAAATTCTGGGCACACAGGCCCATCTGTTGGGTCAAAAGTTCATGGCACCGCTCTTCAAAGCCGGCCTTGTCAGGGCCGAATGCTTCAGCGATGGCGGCCAGGGCGTTGAAGCTGCCCCGGCGCTTATCTTTTTTCAAATCGTCATAGGCGTCCATCAGGTAAATGAACCCGCCCAGGCCTCGGCCCATGCCATCCAGGGCAGGGGCCCATATGTCCTCCCGACAGCAGAACACGGCTCCCAGCAATGCGCCGAAGCAATTGCACAGCGCATCCAGATCGGTGCTGCCGGCGCTTTCCAGCGCGTTCAGCTCGGCCAGTCTGATTTCGATGGCACCGCATTGCCGCGGCCATTTTTGGCGGATATCGGCCAGGGGCCGTTCCA
This sequence comes from Subdoligranulum sp. DSM 23681, assembly GCF_057005535.1. NCBI lineage: Bacteria > Bacillati > Bacillota > Clostridia > Eubacteriales > Oscillospiraceae > Subdoligranulum > Subdoligranulum sp. DSM 23681. The sequence continues at coordinate 2,762,997 of NZ_CM168050.1, forward strand.
GTTTGTGTGCGGCCAGAAGGCTGACGCGGCTGTGATCGTCTTGCCAGTTGTCCAGATAATTGTAGTAGGCCAGCGCTACGGTCATGTCGGCTGCGTACTCCAGAAATTCGTTGGCGGCACGGGGACGGGCTTTCAGCGGATGGGGGGCACAGCGTCCGGCGGAAAATTCGGTCTTCGGCTCGTACAGAGCGCTGAGCAGCAAAGCGGCAAATGTCATGTCGTAGGAAAGGGCCATCCGCGCTGTGTTTCCGTAGCGGGCCAGGGACTGGCACAGGCCGCAGTAATAGGCCTGATAGCAGTCCATGGCACTTTTGTCCAGCCCTTTGCGATAGATCGTAACATATCCGAACACGCAGCGTCAACCTTTCCGGCCGTAGAGTAAGTCAGCTCTTTTTGATAAAGCTGGTGCCGCATTTGGGGCAGGTGATGGAGATACGGCCCCGTCCGCGCGGCACCCGCAGCTGCTGGCGGCAGCGCGGGCAGCGGTAATAGTGATAGGTCTTGCGCAGGGAAAACCGGGTCTTTACGCCGCCGAACCAATTGAGTACAGCGGTGCGCTTTTCCCAGTACCAGCGGTTTTCAGCAATGCGCTGGGCGTGATTGCGGCTGAACATCCGGATGTAGGAATAGATCAGCATGGCAAAACCGATGGCGTAGAACAGTACGCCGAACAATCCGGGCAGAAACAGTCCCAAAATCAGGAACACCAGAGACGCAACGGCCAGAAAACGATTGAATTGATCGCCGCCGTACCGGCCCGACATAAAACGCTGAAACCAGGCTTTCATTTTGATACACGCATCCTTCTTGCAAACATTGTAAAAATCAGGTTCGGGCATTATTATGCCATGAATTTGTGGTCAAATCGTGAACAGGAAGGAAACAGACTATAAACATCCGGGCTTCCGACGGCCTTGTGATGCAAAGTTCAGCCGTTCTGCCGCTGCAGCAGTACGACGGTCTCACAATGTTTTGTCCGGGGGAACAGGTCCACCGGCTGGATGGTTTCAGGGCGGTACCCGGCATCCGCCAAGGCGCGGGTATCCCGGGCGGCGGTGGCAGGGTTGCAGCTGACCATGACGATGGTGCGCGGCGCCATATCCACCAGTGCTTTCAGGGTGGCCTCGTCGCAGCCCTTGCGGGGCGGGTCCACCACGATCACGTCGGGGCGGGCTCCTTCTGCCGCAAACCGGGCCGCAGCGGTCCCGGCATCCATGCAATAGAAGTCAGCCTGTTCGGGGGTCAGTCCCAGCCGTGCCGCCGTCTCCTTGGCGGCGTCCACGGCCTGGGGGACGACCTCTACCCCCACCAGCCGACGGCAGTCCGGCAGCATGGAAAGCCCGATGGTTCCCATACCGCAATACAGGTCCAGCAGAAAATCGTCAGGGCGCAGGGCTGCGTACCGTCGGGCAGTGGCATAGAGGAGTTCGGCGGCGGGGGTGTTGACCTGGTAGAACTCGTGAACGCTCATGCGCAGAGGGACGCCTGCCAGTGTATCTTCGATCAGACCGGGCCCCAGCACCGTGCGGGTGTTCTGCCCCAAAATCACATTGGTGCGGGCTGTGTTGCGGTTGACCAGGATGGTGGTCAGCTCAAATTCTTTTTGCAGCGTCTGGCAGATCTCCGCTTCGTGGGGCAATCCGTTTCCATTGACCACAAAACAGAGCAGACGCTGACCGCTGTGCCAGCCCTGCCGCATATACAGATGCCGGATGCGCCCCTTGCCGGTCTCCTCGTTGTATGGTTCCACATCATATCTTTCAAACAGAGCGCAGGCCCTGACAGCCAGGGCATTCATCCAGTCCGGCTGCAGCCGGCAGTCCGGTGTCCGGATGATGCGGTGACTGCGTCCGGCATAAAAGCCGGTAATGATGTGCCCGTCGCTGTCCCGTCCAACCGGCAGCTGTACCTTGTTGCGGTAGCGCTCCACCAGGGGCGAGGGCAGCACATCGGCCACCGGCGTATGCACTCCGCCCAGACGGACAAAGGCATCCCGGACAAAACCGGTCTTGGCAGCACATTCAGCCTCGTAGGTGATGTGCCGCAGACTGCATCCGCCGCAGGGAGCACAGACGGGACAGTCGGGCTCGCAGCGGCCGGGTCCGGGTTGAAGAAGGGTCTCCACCCGGGCAAACGCATAATTCTTCAGGGACTTTGTGATTCGTGCGCAGATGCGGTCACCGGGGGCGGTGGCGGGCACAAATACGGCCATGCCTTCAAAGTGGCCCACGCCGCTTCCGTCACTGGACAGGGACTCCACGGTCATTTCAATGATCTGGTTTTTTTTCAAAAAAGAGGAAGTCTGGTTCGGCATAATGCTCCTTTACATATAAGAAAAACAGGACGGGGAGAAACACACAAAACAAGCCCAAAACGCGGCACGTTGCGGCGCTTTGGGCCGGAAATCACAGCTGGGGATCTTTTTCCAGCGCAGCCAGATACTTGCTTGGGGGCACACCCTTGACCTTTTTGAAGACCCGGGAAAAATAGAACTGGTCAAAGAAGCCCACCGAAACGGCAATCTCCGCAATGGAAAGGTGGCTGTTTTTCAGCAGGGAGCAGGCCTCACTGATGCGGTATCCGGTCAGGTAATCAATAGGACTTTGTCCCACGTTTGCCATAAACACCCGGTACAGGTGGCTGCGGCTTACGCCCACCGCCTTGGCGATGTCATCCACCGAGATGTCATGGGAATAGTTGAACTGGATATACTTGATGGCGGCCAGCACATACTGGCTGCTGGAACTGCCGGGATTGGGCATGGTGTCCCGGGCTTCCTTCATGAGCTGGGCCATGAACAGGTACAGGTACCCGGTCATCAGAGCTTCGCACTGGGGTTCCGGCCCGCGGGAAAGATATATATTGTAAAGTGCTTCCCGCACGCTTTGCGGATCCTTGCAGTGGTGCAGAGGATGCTGGTCGGTGAACGGAGTCTGCTGCACCAGTTTGTTGGCGCAGGCGCCGTTGAATCCCACCCAGTAATATTCCCAGGGTTCGGTTTCATCCGCGGCGTAGGTGATCAGCTGGTTCGGCTTGGCCAGGAACAAGTCGCCCTCCTGCAGATTGAACGCCGCACCGCCCACCTGGTATACGCCTTTTCCGGCCACCACCAGGTGGATCAGGTAATGGTCGCGCACACCGGGCCCCCAGGTGTGCCCCGGCAGACAGCACTCATGACCGCAGTTGAAGATGGAAAGTTCCACGTTGTCGGTATAGCTTTGCTTATAGGATTGCTTGAGCAGGTTTGCCATGTTTTGCCCCCAAAAGGATGTTGCGGCACAGGCCGCGGGATTTCTTTTATTATAGCAAGGCATTCATCAAAAGTCCATAATCTCGTTGAAAAAAACTGTTTACTTACCGGTAAAATTTGTTATACTGGGTATAGATAGAGCCTCTGAGAGCAGAGTCTACCAAAAAATGCGAAGCTTTTTGTGCATGATGCTAAAGCTGAACAGAAACGGGAGGTTGTTACGACCATGGCCATTTCCAGCGTTCTCAAAAAACAGATTCAGGACGGCGCCTATGACGCCGCTTTTGCCAAGCTGTACGCGGCTGACCCGGCGGTCATTGCGGCGCAGCGGGCACGTTACATAAGGACCATTGAAAATTTTGAAAAGGAGTTTGGTGCGGACCGCGAAGTGCGTCTGTACTCCGCTCCCGGCCGGACGGAAATCGGCGGCAACCATACCGACCACAACAACGGCGTTGTCATGGCAGCGGCCGTCAACCTGGATATCATCGCTGTGGTTGCCAAAAATGACAACAATACTGTCCGTTTCATTTCCGAAGGCTTCGGCAAGATCGATGACATTGACCTTTCGGTGCTGACCCCGCAGAAACCGGAAGCGGAGCACAGCGCGTCCCTGATCCGCGGCGTTGCTGCCGGTATCGTGAAGGAAGGCGGCAAGGTGGGCGGCTTCGACGCTTTTTCCACCAGCGATGTGCTGCGCGGTTCCGGCCTGTCCAGCTCCGCGGCCTTCGAGGTGTGCGTGGGTGCCATCTTCCGCGGCGAATACAATGACAACGATATGGAACGCCTGAACCAGGTGGAGATCGCCAAGATCGGTCAGTATGCCGAAAACGTCTTTTTCGGCAAGCCTTCCGGCCTGATGGACCAGACCGCCTGCGCCGTGGGCAGTGCCATTACCATTGATTTCAAGGATCCTTCTGCACCCATTGTCAATAAGGTGAAGTTTGACCTGGCCGGCAAGGGCTTTGCCCTGTGCATCAGCGATACCAAGGGCAGCCACGCGGATCTGACCGATGATTATGCCGCTATCCGCCGTGAGATGGAATCGGTGGCGGCCTGCTTCGGCAAAAAGGTCCTGCGGGATGTGGACGAAGAAACCTTCATTGCCGCCATTCCCGAAGTCCGCAAGAAGGTGGGGGACCGTGCGGTGGTGCGTGCCATCCACTTTTACAACGATTGCCGGCGCGCTACAGAGCTGTGCGATGCCATCAAGGCGGATGAATTTGACCGGTTCCTGGAACTGATTCTGGAAGGCGGTCATTCCAGCTTTGAGTATAACCAGAATGCTTACAGCATCAAGAACGTAAAAGAACAGGGCGTACCTCTGGCGTTGGCCATCAGCCAGCGGGTGCTGCAGGGCCGCGGCGCCTGGCGTCTGCAGGGCGGCGGTTTTGCCGGTACCATCCAGGCCTTTGTGCCCCTGGATCTGCTGGACAAGTACCGCACTGCCATTGATGCGGTCTTTGGCGCCGGCAGCTGCCATGTGCTCAGTGTGCGCAATTACGGTGCTGTGCCGGTAGAAGAAACGATGTAACCTGCATTTCGGAAAAGGTAAGGGCGGCTTTTTCTCCGTGCCCGTCTGCATGGAGGAAGGTCCGCCCTTTTTTGTACCGACATCCCATAAGAAAAGACCCGCAGGGGAAACCTGCGGGTCTTTCTTCATCAGGGCAAAGGTGGCCGGACCGCATCAAAAAGCAAGCTGATCCGGATGGATCCTATCAGATTCAGAGATCGCCCGGATAGGGCGGCAGGGAACACCCGCCGCCACAACACCGGCGGGGATATCATGGGTGACCACGCTTCCGGCACCGATGACCGAGCCGCTGCCGATGGTAACACCGCCGCACACCACGGCGTTGGCACCAATCCAGACATTGTCCTCCAGCCGGATGGGCTTGGATGTGCTGATCCCCTCGGACCGCTGCACAGGATCAAGGGAATGTCCGGCACAGCTCAGGCATACCCCTGGCGCAATGAAAGCACCGGCTCCGATGTGAACGGGGGAGGTGTCCAGGATCACGCAGTTATAGTTGATGACCGTTAATCCGTGGGTATGAATATTGAATCCGTAATCGCAGTGAAAATCCGGTTCGATAAAGGTCAGGGGATGGCAGGTTCCCAGCAGCTTTTCCAGGATATCCCGGCGGGTCCTGGCGTCATCGGGTGCTGTGCGGTTGTACTCCCAACACAGCCGTTGGGCAGCGGCTTTCAGCGTGGGCGGAATGTTCCGGTTCTGGGCGGCGTATCCGGCGGGGTCTCTTAAAATGTCTGCTATTTCCATGGCTCTATCCTTTCCGGCAGCATAACGGCGTGATATAAAATAAAAAAACCGACTTGCAACAACAAGTCGGCTGATTCTGTGTTGCGACGTCAACAATGGATATCGCTGGCCTCGCTTTTACGTTATATCATACTTTGACACAGTTAGACCAACTTTAATAAGGGGTGACACAGTAATTTAGCTCGGCACCAGTTTTCTTAATTATGGGAAGCATTTCCTTTCTTTGGTGCAATAAGGAACTCCATATCCACCTTTTCCAGCTGCAAGAATTCCAAATATATTGCTACGGTTGCTGACCGTTAGCCTGACCGATCGCACCTCCAATACCTTACGGAAGCCCCGTAATATCCCTGGTATTCTGCGGAATTAAGGGAAACGACTTACTGCTTATTTCTAAAACAGCAATCCAGTTCTGACGGCGGCCAACCGTCAGAACCATCCGCAGTATCCTCAGCAAACTCATGTGCCGTAAAGTAATGTAAGAGAATTTGATAAGCGGCCACCCCCTATTCCGTATTTTTTCCTGAATCTGTTCAAAAAGCTTGTTTGTGACGTAACGTAATAAGATATACTATAAGCAGGAGGTACGATATGGATAAGCATAAAGCTATACCACAAGGTTATATGACAGTTGGCGAAGTCGCAAAGAAAATGGATGTTACTGTACGGACATTACAACATTACGATAGAGAAGGCTTGCTCTCTCCCTCAGCCATGAGTGAAGGGGGACGCAGGTTATATACGGATAAGGACATCGTTAAGCTTCATCAGATTTTGTCCCTCAAGCACTTGGGTTTTTCTCTGGACGATATAAAGAACCGGTTGATTCCTCTTGATACACCGGCTGAAATTGCTGCTGTTCTAACGGAACAGGCTGCCGCTGTCAAGCAAAAAATAGATAGCCTGTCCGAAACGCTGAGGGAACTGGTAGTATTGCGCGAGGAAGTTCTTCAAATGCAGTCTGTTGACTTCAAAAAATATGCTGATATTATTGTCAATTTGCAGATGAAAAACGATTTCTACTGGCTAATTAAGCATTTTGATGACCAGACCCTTGACCACATCCGCAGCCATTTTGATAAAGACAGCGGAAAGGCATTTATGGACACTTTCATGCAGCTTCAAGACGAAGCGATAAGACTTCAAAATGCAGGCGTTCCCGCAGACAGTGATGAGGGACAGAATTTTGCAAGAGCCTATTGGAATATGATAACGGATTTTACTGGCGGAGACATGAGTATGCTCCCTAAACTCATCGAATTAGGGCAATTTCAAAACGTAGAACAAAGCTGGAAAGAAAAACAAAGTATTGCGAATGGCTATGTTGAGCAGGTATTAGGAGTCTATTTTTTCAAATTAGGAGTTGACCCGTTTCAGGAGGGATCGAAATGAATGAGGCTATAAAAATCAGCGGTTTAAAGAAAAGCTACGGAGCCCATGTCGTGTTGAACGGTTTGGATTTTTGTGTACGGCAAGGAGAGATTTTCGCGCTGCTCGGTGTAAATGGCGCAGGGAAAACCACCTCTCTTGAATGTATCGAAGGTCTAAGAAAATATGATAGTGGAAACATTACAATCCACGGTAGAATAGGAATCCAATTACAGTCCGCATCGTTGCCGGAACATATTAAGCCATTGGAGGCGATTAAACTATTTGCTAAATGGAGCAAGACGACCCCTGATAGAACAACGCTTGAAGCTCTCGGCATTTATGAGCTTGAGAAAAAACAATATTATCAATTGTCAACCGGTCAAAAGCGGCGGCTTCATTTAGCACTCGCTCTAACGCGAAAACCAGACATTCTTTTTCTGGATGAGCCAACAGCTGGTCTTGATGTGGAAGGACGGCTTTCTTTACACAAACAAATTCGACAATTAAAGGCAATGGGGAAAACAATCATATTAACAAGCCATGACATGGCTGAAGTAGAGAATTTATGTGACCGGATTGCTATTTTGTCCGAGGGGAAGATTGTTTTTATTGGAACCGTTGGACAATTGGGGGAAACCGTAGGAAGGCATTATAACATCATAATTCAAACAGAAAACAGCACCAAAAAATACGAATCTGATAATATCGGAGAAACATTGCTGTCGTTGCTTACACAGTATAAAGAAAATGGAGAATCTATTGTAGATATACAGATAAACCGCGGTACTCTGGAACAACATTTTATGAAGATTGCAAAAGGAGAATAATAGATGGGTGCTTTTTTATACGGAATTTACCTGCAATGGAAGTTAGATATACGGAGTAAGACATTACTTATAACCTGCTATATTGTCCCTCTCCTGTTTTTTGCGATTATGGGTGGGATATTTACATCTGTTATGCCGGAAGCAAGATACACACTCATTCAGTCTATGACCGTTTTCGGAGTAACAATGGGTGCGTTAATTGGCTTGCCGCCCTCTCTTGTTGAAATTTACAGCAGCGATATTAAAAAAGTTTATAAGGCAAATGGTGTGCCACTATATCTTGGTCTTGTTTTGACGAATATTTCCGCATACATACATCTGTTTATTATGAGCATAATTCTATACATTGCTGCGCCGCTTGCTTTCAATGCTGAGATACCAGAAAATCCGATGCTGTACTTTGCCAGCCTTGCTATTTTTATTGCGGTGTCCCTTAGCATTGCCAGCATAATTGGTTTAGCAGTAAAAGACCAAGCGAAAACTTCAATGGTTTCTATCATCATTTTTTTGCCCTCTATCATGCTTTCCGGAATTATGTTTCCGATTGAATTGCTGCCAAAAGCATTTGAAATTGTAGGAAAAATTTTTCCAGCCTCATGTGGCTATAGAGTAATGACGGATAGTACATTCCAACTTGAAAACTTGTTGCCGTTGGTAGCAATTCTTATATTGGCTATTTGTGTATGTGGCATACTACTACGCAAAGTTGATAAATAGCAAAGCCAGCCGAGCCAGTCAAAGATAAAATGAACGCCGCTTCGCGTCTTCGTTGACAGTCCCGCCCGCCTTTGCAAATAAGTGATCAGGGGTCGGCAGCATTTCTTGCTGCCGACCTCAGTCTGTCGAAAAATATCCGTATCATCTACTTAAAAGTGGTGCAGAAAGAAACATCCGTGTCAGAAGTGGTGCGATAGACTCACCAGTGAAACCGGCCGTTCTCTCCCACTCATAAAAATAGTGCAGCTCGATCTCTGAGCAAAGTCCAGAACGATCAATAATGAACACAAAAAAGCGGGACACCCCTGTTATTCACAGGGGTGTCTCATAACTTTGCGCCGCTATGCGATATCCATAGGCGACGTCCTAATGTGGTGGACCTGGAGGGATTCGAACCCTTGACCTCTCGGATGCGAACCGAACGCTCTCCCAACTGAGCTACAGGCCCAAATTTATCTGACCAAGATACTATACTCTTTTTGCAAAAAAATGTCAAGCCCCGGTCAGAAAAAAGAAATAGTATGCAGCTGTGAACCTGTGACGCAGCCCATGATAAAGGGATCTGTGGCAAAAGATAAGGAAGAAATCCGATATTTTGTATCAATAATCGCGTTTGCGCGCTTGGTTCCGTTTTGTAAAGCCAAAACGAAGGAACAAAAAATGCGAAATAAAAAGGCGATGTATCAAATATAATGAAAATAACGTGCAAATATTGCTGCAAACGTATGAAATCGTAAAATCAAATACGACGCGCAGCCATTGATTTTGCGGACATAAATCAGTATGATTATTTATCGAGAAGACCCGCGTCCGGTGCGGTATCCCGGCGCGGGCTTTCGGCGGTGTGCGCCCGCCGTTTGCGGTCCCGGAACGCGGGCGGTATCTACCCGGCTGAATTTGTATTGTGGGGAGACAAGAGGAAGATGAATCCAACACAGGCAGAATTGCTGGAATCCTATGCGCGGAATTTTTCGGAGATTGAAGGTCTGCAGAAGGCCCATCGCATCGGGTATGCCCTCTATGTGAAAGAAGGGTGCCTTGGTGTTGTGATCTGCCGGGAGGCGGGCGACGGAGTACCTAGGACCATGCGCTGCACGCTGCGGGATGTAAGTGAAAAATTCGGCCGGGGGCTGCTGCGGTTTCTGTATGAGAATGCAGTCCCACCGGAAAATGCCTGCGACGTGATCCGGGACGTGTGCGGCGCGGCGGCGGAATGCGCGGTCTGACGCAGCGGACAGCAAACAACAAGGACGCCCTGCGGAAGCGGCCGGAAAAGGAATGAAGAAGATGCGCGACATGGACAAACAGGAATGGGTCAGCGCACTGTTTGCAGACAGTGACCGTGGCCAGTGCAGTGCAATCAGACTGTACGGATCGGCCCAACGGTCGGTGGAGGTGTGTGCGGCGGTCACGTCGGGGCAGCAGGTGCTGGAAATCCTGCAAAGCGGCCTGTGCCCGCAGGTCCTTGTGCTGGATACCCTGCTGCAGGGACCGGGCCTGGGAGAGTTGCTGTGGCAGCTGGGCATGCTGGAACTGCCTCAGCGTCCGCGCATCCTGATCACCGCCATGCCCTATACACAAAAGTCCACGGCGCGTTTCTTGACAATGGGTGCTGATTGTATTATCTTTAAGCCATATACCTTGTCGGAGTTATTTGCGGCGGTGTATCGCTGCGGCGGCAGTGATGATGCCTGGGATGCCTACCGCGTACGGGAGTATCTGCACGAACTGCTTTGCTCCATGCACTACAACCGGCGCCTGGGTGGCTGGAATTACTTGGAGCGGATCCTGCTGCGCACCGTTCTGGGGGCCGATGATTATATTGCCAAGGAACTGTATCAATATGCAGCGGACGGACAGCATATCCGTCCCGGCACCGTGGCCTCGGCGATGCAGCGGATCAATGAATCCCTGCGGCACACCGGACCCCAGGGATATGACCGGCTGTGCCGTGCGGTCAACAAACCGGAAGGCAGCCGTCTGACCAACCTGGAATTGATCCGCAGCCTGACCGAACTGATCCGCAGGGCCATCGGGCGCTGAACCGATACTGCATTGCGCGCGGGATCAGAGGAGACTCTTGCGATGAACACCGAAAGATCCACCGACCACATCTGGCCGGAAAACTGTAACCCCCTTCGCGGCGGCCTGAAAGGGCGGCTGGCGGAGGATTTTTGTGTTTTGCAGGGCACGGTGGATGCCCTGACCCGGTACCTGGAACAGCAGGCCCCGGAACCGGTCCGCTCCACCGGTCTGGATACTTTGCGGGAAATGTCCCGGCGCATTCAAAGGCTGGAACGTCTGGCCGACAATGCTGCCGATCTGGCGCTGGGAACGCAGCTGCGGCAGCTGCGTCCGGCCTTTCCCCTGGAACTGACTGATCACCTGCGGGGCGTATGTACCTGCGCCCAGGAGGAACTGGCGGCCTGCGGCCGTGCCGTTCGCCTGACCTTGCGGGACGAAACGGAACGGGGGCTCTGGCTGGAAGCGGATGAGGCGCTGCTCAACAGCCTGCTGGCCAATCTGATTTCCAATTCGGTGCGTGCCGGGGCGGACACGGTGGAGCTGACCTGCACGGAAAACCGCCGGCTGGTGTATCGGGACAACGGCCCGGGCGCCGCGCCGGAGGCTGTGGCCATGCTCACGGAAGGGACCCTCACCGGAGATTTGCTGAACCGGGGTGTTACCGGTCTTTTGCTGGTGCGGGAATATGCCGCTGCGCTGGGATGGAAAACGGAGGAGGCCCAGGGAACGGACGGCTTTTCCGTTGTCTTCGCCCTGCCGCAGCACTGTCCGGACCCGTCCCGGCTGGTTCTGGCGGATGATGCCAACAGCAGACAGCAGATGCTGGCGCAGTGCCGTCATTGTCTGCGCAGAGAATTTGCCGCCGTACTGGAAGAATAATCAGCGCTTTCCTTTTTCACACTGCCCCCATGGGCGGTGTGAATTTTTTATGCCATTTTCCGAACCCTTATTTACTTTGTGGGCAAACTATTGTAAAATAACTACATATGACAAAATCAGGTGGTGCTTACTATGGAGAACCGTTATAATCGTATATTGCTGAAACTCAGCGGGGAAGCGCTGGCCGGCAGCAAGGGCGCCGGCTTTGATGAGGCAACCATTGCTTCCATCTGTGCCGGTGTCAAGCAGGCCCATGATCTGGGCGTGCAGATCGGCATTGTGGTGGGCGGCGGCAACTTCTGGCGCGGCCGTTCCAGCGGCAAAATGGACCGTATGGACGCGGACAAGATCGGTATGCTGGCCACGGTCATGAATGCCCTGGCCGTGAAAGATGCCCTGCGTCAGCAGGGGGTGCCGGCGGTGGTCATGACCAGTGCCGTGATGCCTCAGGTGGCCGAGACCTTCACCAGCGACAAGGCCATTGCTGCGCTGGAAGAGGGCAAGGTCGTGGTGTTCGGCGGCGGTACCGGCAACCCCATCTTCTCCACCGACACGGCCTCCGCCCTGCGCGCTCTGGAAATCGGTGCCGATGCCATGCTCAAGGCCACTATGGTGGATGGTGTCTATGACAAGGATCCCCACAAATACCCCGACGCAGTGCGGTATGACACCCTGACCTTTACCCGGGTGCTGGACGAACGTCTGGCCGTGATGGATTCCACCGCCGCCAGCCTCTGCCGGGACAATGCCCTGCCCATTCTGGTATTTGATCTGGGCGACGGTTCCAACATTGCCCGCGCGGTGCGCGGAGAAAAGATCGGCACACTGGTCAGTGAATGAATCTGCCGGAATGCCGGAAAAGAAGAAAAACACGGTCACCCAAGGCCGTTTGAACAAAAGGAGACACTTGTATGAGCAGCACGACCAAAATCTATGAAGAGAAAATGACCAACTGCGTCAACCACCTTTCCCGTGAGCTGGCCACCATCCGCGCGGGCCGTGCCAATCCGGCCATTCTGGACAAGGTCGCAGTGGATTATTACGGTGCTCCCACCCCGGTCAACCAGATCGCGGCTGTGGCTGTGGCCGAAGCCCGCATCCTGACCATCACCCCCTGGGACCCCAAGATGGTCAAGGAGATCTCCAAGGCCATTCAGACCAGCGATATCGGCATCAATCCCATTGACGACGGTCATACCATCCGCCTGATTTTCCCGGCTCCCACCGAAGAACGCCGCAAGCAGCTGACCAAAGATGTGCAGAAGCAGGGCGAAGAAGCCAAGGTGGCCGTGCGCAACGTCCGCCGTGATGCCATGGACAGGTTTAAGGCCATGAAGAAGGCCGGCGAGATCACCGAGGATGACCAGAAGAATCTGGAAGAAGAGGTCCAGAAACTGACCGACAAGTTTGTCAAGAAGATCGACGAGACCTGCACCGCCAAAAATCAGGAGATCATGGAAGTCTGATCGTTTCAGGCTTTCTGCTGCGTGTGCCGCGCATCTGCGCGGCATACGTCATATCTGGCAAACTCCGGCAGCAGTGCGCATATAGTAAAACCATCCCCGAAGCAGTAAACCGTGCACTTCTGTCTCCGAAAGGAATTCCCGCCCATATGAAAACTCGAATCATAACAGCCGCTGTAGGGCTGTGCCTGCTGGCCGTTGTCCTGGCTTTCTTTGATACCGTCTTTTTTGACCTGGTCCTGGCCCTGATCTGCCTGATCGGCATGCATGAAGTGTATTCCGCCATGGGCTTCGGCCGCCGTCAATGGTACCTGTTTGCAATGGCAATACCCTATACAATGCTGATCATGCTGTCCAGCAGCGCTGCCGTCCGTGCGGTCATTCTGCCGGCCAGTTTCCTGGTGGTGCTGTATTATAACATCTGCCTGATCGTCAAACATGGAACGTTGGATTTCGGCCGTCTGGCCGGGTTCGTCTATTTCGGCGGCGTCATTCTCTTCTGCTTTTATTCCCTGATTTATCTCAAACGCCAGCTGCCCATCGACCAATACGGGTATGATGCCGTCTATTTCATCCTGCTGATTCTCTGCTTCGCCTGGGGCGGAGATACCGCAGCCTACTTTGCCGGCCGTGCCTTCGGGCGGCATAAGCTGGCCCCCATTGTCAGCCCCCACAAAACGGTGGAGGGGGCTGTTGGCGGCGTCATCGGCAGCATGGCAGCCGGACTGCTGGTCACCTTTGTTTACGGCCTTCTGTCGGGACGGCTGCAGGTCTTTACGGTCAACATCAATCCCCAGCATTACCTGGTCATTCTGGGCCTGGGCGCTCTGGCCTCGGTGCTGGGAATCCTGGGAGACCTGTTTGCATCGGCGGTCAAGCGTCAGGTGGGAATCAAGGACTACGGCACGATTTTCCCCGGCCACGGCGGCATTCTGGACCGCTTCGACAGCGTGATGTTCATTGCGCCGTTTGTGTCCATTGCGGTGCGCCATTTCTTCTATCTTTCCTCTTTTTGACTGAACAGGAAGTGAATGTATGAGCAAGACGATCACTCTGCTGGGGTCCACCGGTTCCATCGGGACCCAAAGCCTGGATGTGGCCCGTATGCACGGGTATACCATCTTCGGTCTGGCAGCCCATTCCCGCATTGAGATCCTGCAAAAACAGATTGCAGAATTCCATCCCCGCTATGTGGCGGTGGTGGATGAAGCTGCCTGTGACCGACTGGAAGCGGAACTGACCGGCATGGCGGATGCCCCGCGGCTGCTCAGGGGAACCGAAGGCCTGCGTACCCTGGCAGCCATGGATGGCCCCGATGTGGTGCTCAATGCCGTTGTGGGCATTGCGGGCCTGCCTGCTTCGCTGGCCGCCATCGAGAGCGGCCATGATCTGGCTCTGGCCAACAAGGAAAGCCTGGTCACCGGCGGCCATCTGGTCACCGATGCAGTACGCCGCAAGGGCGTGCGCCTGCTGCCGGTGGACAGTGAACACTCAGCGATCTTCCAGTGTCTGCAGGACCAGCACTCGGCCAAACGGCTGACCAAGATTCTGCTGACCGCTTCTGGCGGCCCCTTCTTCGGTATGAAACAGGATCAGCTGGCCGGCAAGAAAAAGGAAGATGCCCTCAAGCATCCCAACTGGAATATGGGGGCCAAGATCACCATCGACTCCGCCACCCTGATGAACAAGGGACTGGAATTGATCGAGGCTGTCTGGCTTTTCGGATTGCCGGAGGATAAAATCCAGATCGTTGTCCAGCGGGAGAGTGTTATTCACTCGGCGGTACAGTTTGCGGACAATTCGGTCATTGCCCAGATGGGGGTGCCGGATATGCGTATTCCCATCCAGTATGCGCTGACATGGCCGGATCGTCTGCCCAGCCCGGTACCGGAGCTGGACTTTGCGGCTCTCAAGTCCCTGAGTTTTGATGTGGCCGATGAAGAGACCTTCCGCTGTCTGGCCGCCTGCAAAAAAGCCATCCGGAAGGGCGGCCTTGCCCCTTGTGCCGCCAACGGCGCCAATGAGGAAGCCGTGCGCCTGTTCCTGCAGGACAAGATCGGTTTCCTGGATATCGGCCGCCTGGTGGAAGGTGTGGTGGACAGCCAATCTTTCGGCGGCGACTATACCCTGCAGGATGTATATGACTGTGACGCCATGGCCCGGGCTTACGTCCGTGCCCATCTGTAATTCCCACCGGCGGCAGGGCAGGGGATGCCCGCCGTGCGGCAACTTCAATCGAGGTGTTCAATGACGATCGTCCTTCTCACCACCATTGTGGCAATCGTGGTATTCGGTCTGGTTGTGCTGGTGCATGAGGCCGGCCATTTTCTGGCGGCCCGGCGTGTGGGAATGTGGGTTCAGGAATTTTCCATCGGGTTTGGTCCGGCGCTGTGGTCCCGGGTCAGGAACGGCACCCGATACAGCATCCGCCTTCTCCCTTTGGGCGGATATAACCTTCTTCCCGGGGAAAATCCCGAGGAAGAAGGGGAAGACCGGGAAGCGGAACAGGACGGGTTCGTCCGTCCCCATGCTTCCTACGACCGCCGCCGTCCGGTACTGCCCGCGGCGGTCAGGGGCAAGTTTTTTGACGAAGCACCGCCCGCGCATCGCTTTTTTGTGATCCTGTGCGGTGCCATGATGAACTTCGTCCTCGGGTATTTTCTGCTGGTGGCCCTTCTTTGCGGGGAGGATGCCATCACCAGCTGTATGATTTACGATTTTCTGGGCGATGCACCGGCCAGTGAGGCCAGCGGTCTGCAGGCGGGAGATGAGATCCTCTCGGTGAACGGACATGTCTGCTTTGTGGCCGAGGACATCGTGTACGAGCTGCAGCGCACCCCGGATTACACCGCCTCCATGACGGTGCTGCGGGACGGCAGCATCGTACACCTGCCCGCCGTGCATTTTGACTCCTCCACCGGGGCGGACGGCACCACCACCATGGTACTGGATTTCCAGGTCTACGGCATTGCCAAATCGCCCCGCAAGGTGGCCGGTTGGGCAGGCCGGTATTTTCTGTATTACGCCCGGGCCATTCTGCGCGGCTTTGTGGATATGGCCACCGGCCGGGTCGGCATCAACCAGCTGTCCGGCCCGGTGGGCTTTGTCAGCGCAGTGAGTCAGGCGGTACGCTACGGCTGGAAGGATGTGGTCAGTCTGGCGGCCCTGATCTCGGTGAACCTGGGCATCTTCAATCTGCTGCCCATTCCCGGACTGGACGGTTTCAAGCTGCTGTTCCTGGCGGTGGAATGTGTTTCCGGCAAGACGGTGCCGGCGCGGGTGCAGGCGGTCCTCAATGCTGCGGGCATCGTGGCGCTGCTGGCCCTGATGGTGCTGGTTACCTTCCAGGATATTGCGAAATTTATATAAGGAGTGTCTTTGTATGCGCCAGCTCAAACGAACGGTCAAGATCGGCAATGTTACCATTGGCGGCAACAACCCCATCGCGGTGCAGACCATGCTCAACGTGCCGGTGGAGGATATCGCCGGCAATGTGGCCCAGGCCCGCCGTGTGGCTGAAGCCGGCTGCCAGATCGTGCGGGTCACGGTTCCCACCCCCAAGGACGCCGCGGTGGTTTCCGCCATCAAGGAAGAGGTGGACATTCCGGTGGTGGCGGACATTCACTTTGACTACAAGGCGGCTCTGGCAGCGCTGGATGCAGGGGCGGATAAGATCCGCATCAATCCCGGCAATATCGGGGATGACGACCGCGTCAAGGCGGTGGCCGATGCCTGCAATGCCAAGAACGTACCCATCCGCATCGGCGTGAACGGTGGCAGTCTGGAAAAGCACATTCTGGCCAAGTATGGCGCTCCGGTGCCGGAAGCCATGGTGGAAAGCGCCATGTATCATGTGCAGCTGCTGGAGAAGCATGATTTCAACAATATTGTCATTTCCATCAAGTCCTCCAACGTGCCCCGCATGATGGCGGCGTACCGGATGCTCAGTGCCAAGACCGACTACCCGCTGCATGTGGGCGTGACCGAGGCCGGCGGCAACCGGATGGGCCTGATCAAGTCGGGAATGGGCATCGGGGGACTGCTGCTGGAAGGCATCGGCGACACGCTGCGCGTTTCCTTGACCGACACACCGGAGAACGAAGTCCTGGCCGGATATGACATTCTGCGCGCTGTGGGCTATGCCGTGGCGGGTCCCGAGATCATCAGCTGTCCCACCTGCGGCCGCACCCAGTATCCCATGATGGATATTGCCCGTCAGGTGGAGGAGCGTCTGCGGGCCGACGGCTTCAAGAAACCCGTCAAGATCGCCATCATGGGCTGCATCGTCAACGGCCCCGGCGAAGCTTCCGACGCCGATATCGGCATTGCCGGCGGCAAGGACTGTGCGCTGCTGTTTATCCGCGGAGAAAAGGTCCGCATGCTCAAAGACAACATCGTGGATCAGTTCGTGGACGAGATCTATAAACTGTAAATAGCCACGCGGAGGAAGACCCCCATGGACCTGCTGCAACTTGTTGTTGATTTTTTGGTGGCCATTAGTCCGCGTTTTACCGCAGTGCTGCTGATTTTGGGAGCAGCACTGTTTGGTTTTTGTGCCTATGTGTTTTTTGATACGGCACAGTGGGCGGGCGGCATTTTCTTTCTGGTACTGGCCGCGGCCACGGCGGCACTCTTCCTTTGGCTGCTTTGCACCGGGGAATTCTGCCGCACCTCCGGCCGCCCGGGATCAAAGCGCTGATATCGCTGCCCTGTTTTTTCCCTGAATGGACCCGAAAATAAAAAGGAGAAGCCTTGAAACCTTTTGTCACTCAGGTCTGGCCGCAGTTTACGGCCGACGCCCAGTTCAACGCCTGCTTCAGCGGCGTGATCGTGGAAAAAGTGGAACTGTTCCGCACTTCCCGCAAGGTGGTCATCAGTCTGCGCAGCGCAGAGCCCCTGGACAGGGGGCTCTGCGGCCGCCTGCTGGCCTCGCTGGAACCGGTGTTTGCCGGCTATGAACTGGCACTGCGGAACTATTTCAATTATGATGCCATCACCCCGGATGCCGTGACCCTGCTCATTGAGGAACTCAAGCAGCAGGGGATGCCGGTAAATGGATTTCTGGACAAGGACCAGCCCGTGGCTTTTGAGCCTGACGGGCTGATTGTGCGTGTCAATGCGGGGCGCACCATTCTGGAAAGCGTGGAGCTTCCCCGGCGTCTGGCCGAACTGATTCAGGAACGTACCGGCTCTTTGCCGGTGGTCCGGATGAAGGATGTGGCGGCCCAGCTCAATGCCGAGGAACTGGAGCGGCGTGTGGCCGAAAAGGCGCCTGCCGTGCAGTTCAAGGCCAAGGAGGAGGTGGCGCCCTTCACCATCGAGGGTCTGGAACTCACCTCCAAGCCGGCGAAGCTTTTCCACGGCAAGTCTTTCAAACCGGCAGACCTGCGCCCTCTCAACGATCTGGGCGACGGCGGCAAGGTCACCGTCTGGGGCGATGTTTTCGCCACCGAAGTCAAGGGCAACCGCCGCAAGATCTATTTCACCTCCATCACCGACTACAACGGCTCCATCAACCTCAAGGTACTGGGGGATGAAGGGGAGGACATGTCCAAGTGGGAGGGCCTCAAACCCGGCACGACCCTGATCGTGCGCGGCAATTACACCTACGATAAATATGAGCGCGACTATGTGCTCCTGCCTTATGATGTCCTGCAGGTGGAACGTCAGCCCCGTCAGGACACCGAACCGGAAGGCCACAAGCGGGTGGAGCTGCATCTGCATACCAAGTCCAGCTCTATGGACGGATTCTGTGACCCCGGCAAGATCGTCCGGCTGGCCCACCGCATGGGCCATCGCGCCATTGCCATCACCGACCATGGCGTCTGCCAGGGATACCCGGAAGCCATGCTGGCGGCCGATGATATCCATGGTTCCGACCCCGGTTTCAAATTGATTTACGGGTGCGAAGCCTATTTCGTGGATGATATGATCCCCACGGTCTACGGCAAGGTCAAAATGCCTCTTACCGGGAGCTTTGTGGTCTTTGATACCGAAACCACAGGTCTGGATACCAACAACGACATCATGACCGAGATTGGTGCCGTCTATGTGGAAAACGGCAAGATCAACGAGGAAAAAAGCTTCGCTACCTTTGTCAATCCCGGGCGGCCCATTCCGGCCAAGGTGGTGGAACTGACCGGCATCAATGACGCCATGGTGGCGGATGCGCCTTCTCCGGATGAAGCCATCCGCAGCTTCAAGGAGTTCTGCGGGGACAACATCGTCATCGCCCACAATGCCAGCAGTTTCGATATGCTGATTCTGCAGCGGGCGGCCGAACGGGCGGGCATCACCTTCAACAATCCCTATATCGATACCGTTCCCATGGCGCAGGCTCTGTTTCCCGGGCTTCGCAGCTACAAGCTGGATGTGATCAACAAGCATCTGGAAATTCCTCCCTTCAACCATCACCGGGCGGTGGACGATGCCATGGCCCTGGCCCGCATCTTCGAGAAGATGCTCGAAGACCTGAAGGAAAAGGAAATCTACAACGTCGAGGACATCAACACCGGCCTGGGCGGCAATAAAGAGGTCCTGAAAAAGCGGTTCAACCATCTGATCATCTGGGTGAAGAACCAGACCGGGCTCAAGAATCTCTACCGCATTGTCAGTGCCGCCCACACCAAGTATTTCTTCAAAAAGCCCCGTGTGCCCCGCAGTCTGCTGAACCAGTACCGGGAGGGCCTGATCCTGTCCTCCGCCTGCGAGTCGGGAGAACTGTATCGTGCCATCGTCGCAGGCCGCAGCCATGAAGATCTTCTGCGGATTGCCGATTACTATGACGTTTTGGAGATCCAACCCCTGGGCAACAATGCGTTTATGGTCCGCAACGGTCAGGTGGACTCCATCGAAGCCATCAAGAATTTCAACCGTACCGTCATTGCCCTGGCGGACGAACTGCACAAACCGGTGGTCGCTACGGGGGACGTGCACTTCCAGGAACCGGAGGATGCGGCTTATCGGGCCATCCTGCAGGCGGGCAACGGCTTCAAGGATGCGGATAACCAGGCACCGCTGTTCTATCGCACCACCCAGGATATGCTGGAGGAGTTCAGTTATCTGGGCAAGGAAAAGGCCTATGAGGTGGTGGTCACCAATCCCAACAAGATCGCTGCCACCATCGACGGCAACCTGCGCGCCATTCCCAAGGGCACCTATCCGCCTTCCATCAAGGGCGCCGAGGAGCAGCTGCGTTCCGGCACCTGGGAGCACGCCCGGAAGGATTATGGCAGTCCGCTTCCCGATATTCTGCAAAAGCGCCTGAAAAAGGAACTGGATTCCATCTGCGGCCACGGCTATGCCGTTCTGTACGTCATTGCCGTCAAGCTGGTGGCGTTCTCCAACGCAGGCGGGTACCAGGTGGGCAGCCGTGGCTCTGTGGGGTCCTCCGCCGTAGCCCACTTTGCGGGAATCTCGGAAGTCAACAGTATGCCGCCCCATTATCTGTGCCCGGAATGCCAGCACAGTGAATGGATCGATGACGGCCACACCATGGACGGCTTTGACCTGCCGGACAAGAAGTGCCCGGTCTGCGGCACCTCCATGATCATGGAAGGCCACGACATCCCCTTTGAGACCTTCCTTGGCTTCTACGGCGACAAGGAGCCGGATATCGACCTGAACTTCTCCGGCATGTATCAGTCCAACGTTCACCGTTATACCGAGGAACTCTTCGGCAAGGAGAACGTCTTCAAGGCGGGAACGGTCTCCGGTCTGCAGGACAAGACCGCCTACGGGTATGTGAAGAAGTACCTGGAAGAACGCGGCCGCACCGTCAACCGTGCGGAGGAAAACCGCCTGTGCATCGGCTGTACCGGCGTCAAGCGGACCACCGGCCAGCATCCCGGCGGCATGGTCGTTGTGCCCGATACTTTTGATATCTACGATTTCTGTGCCATCCAGCACCCGGCGGACGACGTGAAGGGCGGTCTTTTGACCACCCACTTCGAATTCAAATACCTCCACGACACGCTGCTCAAGCTGGACGAGCTGGGCCACGATGTGCCCACCTTCTACAAGTTCTTCGAGGAGTATTCCGGTATCCCCATCAACTCGGTGCCCATGAACGATCCCAAGGTGTACAGCCTGCTCACCTCCACCGAGGCCCTGGGCGTCACCCCGGAACAGATCGGCAGCCAGACCGGTACCTTCGGCATCCCCGAAATGGGCACCAACTTCGTGCGCCAGATGCTACTGGATGCCCAGCCCAAGAACTTCTCGGAACTGATCCAGATTTCCGGCCTGTCCCACGGAACCGACGTCTGGACCAACAATGCCGACGAACTCATCCGCTCCAAGACCTGCACCATCGCCGAGGTCATCGGCTGCCGTGACAGCATCATGCTGTACCTGCTGCGCAAGGGCCTGGAACCCAAGATGTCCTTTGACATCATGGAGGCTGTGCGTAAAGGCAAGGTGGCCAAGGGCGGCTTCAAGCCCGGATGGGAGGAAGCCATGCGGGAACACGATGTGCCTGACTGGTACATCGAATCCTGCCGCAAGATCAAGTATATGTTCCCCAAAGCCCATGCGGTGGCTTACCTGATGGCGGCCATCCGCCTGATGTGGTTCAAGGTTTACCATCCGGCCATTTTCTATGCGGTCTACTTCACCGTCCGCGGTGCCGATATTGACTACGAAGCGGCCGTGGGCGGCGTCCGGGTTGCCAAGGAACACCTGCGGGATAACGAGCGCATCCCCAAGGATGAGCGTACCGCCAAGGATGACGATGCCCTGGTCAGCCTGCAGCTGGTCAACGAGATGCTGCAGCGGGGCTGCCAGTTCCTGCCCATTGAACTGGGCAAGAGCTATGCCAGCAAATATATCGTGGAGGACGGCAAGGTCCGCCTTCCCTTCACCGCGCTGAAAGGCCTGGGCGAAAATGCCGCCATTGCTCTGGAACAGGCCACCATCCACGGGGAAGAGTATATCTCCATCGAGGAACTGCAGCAGGCATCCGGTGTGGCCCAGTCCATCCTGGACAAACTGCGGGATGTGGGGGCCCTGGGCAACCTGCCGGAGACCAGCCAGGTGGACTTCTTCAGCATGATGGGCTGAGAAGTTTCTGTTACCCAAAACGCAAGAAGCTCTTCTGCCGCTTTGGCAGGAGGGCTTTTTTAGAAAGGAATGCAACCAAACTTTTACGGTTGTATCGTGGAAAACTGCCTTGTGGAGCGGCAGGAACATGTGGTATACTGAATGCAGGAAAGCTTTCTTGTGTTTCAGAATACCAAATTCGCCCCGTAACACCTTGCCAAAGGAGAACACAAATGAAACGTCGCACAATGTCCCGTCTTGCCGCCCTTTTGCTGGCTGCCGGTCTGAGTCTGGCGCTGTTCGGCTGCACCCCCAAGACCGACGAATCCCAGCCCGCGTCTGACCCGGCTGCCTCTGCGGATACCCAGACCCCGGAGGCTTCCTCCGACGATACCGCCCAGGAACCCGCTTCTTCAGACTCTCAGCCTGCCTCTCAGGAAGACGAGGCCACGCCCGCTGAGGAGGAAAAGCAGGCGGTGACCGAGAAGGTGAAAGAGCAGCTGGCGGAGATTCAGGAGCAGTCGGAACAGCTGCAAGCCGACAGCACCACCGCAGACGATTCCGAGGCCGAGGCAAAGCTGAATGAAGCCGCCGATGAACTGGACGCCTACCTGAAGGAAGAGGTGGAAGGCAGCAGCAACTGATCTGACTTGCTTCCCGTCTGAGCACAAACGCCGCCGGAGCCTTCCGCTCCGGCGGTTGCTTTTGTCTTGCAATACAACCAAGGGTTGTGATATAATGAAAGCATTATTTGACAAACCCTTCCACTTCATGGTTAAATAATAAATACGCGCAAAATACACATGAACTCGTCACAACGCAATTTCAGGGGGAAGCCGCATGGCAAAAAAACAGGTTTACGGCAACGAAAGCATTAAAAGTCTGAAGGGCGCGGACCGTGTCCGCAAACGTCCTGCCGTTATTTTTGGCTCCGACGGTGTGGAAGGCTGCGCTCACTCCATTTTTGAGATCGTCTCCAACTCCATCGACGAAGCCCGGGACGGCTTTGGTGACAAAATCAATGTTACCCTCTACCCGGACCACAGCGTGGAGGTTGAGGACTTCGGCCGCGGCATTCCGGTAGATTATAACAAGGCTGAACAGCGGTGGAACTGGGACCTGGTTTTCTGTGAACTGTATGCCGGCGGCAAATACGGCGAGGGAGCCGGCAACTATGATTTTGCCCTGGGCCTCAATGGTCTGGGTCTGTGTGCCACCCAGTATGCCAGTGCCTGGATGACGGCCGATATTTACCGGGACGGCTTTCACTATCACCTGGACTTCAAAAAAGGCGAGAATGTGGGCGGACTGAAAAAGGAACCTTTCAGCGGCCGCCGTACCGGGTCCGTCATCCGGTGGATGCCGGATACCGATGTTTTCACCGACATCACCGTATCGCCCGAGACCTTCCGGGATATGCTCAAACGGCAGGCGGTGGTCAATGCCGGCGTGACCCTGGTCTTTAACGACCGCTCGGGAGAGCGTGCGGAAAAAATCTCTTACTACTATGAAAACGGTATTGTGGATCATGTGGCCGAGCTGGCAGGGGACAAGGCCCTCACGCCGGTGCATGCCTGTGCCGGTTCCGCCGTGGGCCGTGACCGGGAAGACCAGCCCGAATACCAGGTCAAGATGAATGTGGCCTTCTGCTTCTCCAACCAGACCCAGGCGCTGGAATATTACCACAACTCCAGCTGGCTGGAACATGGCGGCAGCCCTGACCGTGCAGTGCGTCTGGCCTTTGTGAATCAGATCAATGCATGGCTGAAAAACAAGGGGCTGTATAAAAAGAACGAAAGCGCCATCACCTTTGCCGATGTGCAGGACTGCCTGATCTTGGTCTCTTCCAGCTTCTCCACCCGCACCAGTTATGAGAACCAGACCAAGAAGGCCATCACCAACAAGTTTGTGGCCCAGGCCATGACCGATTTCCTCAAGCATCAGCTGGAAGTCTATTTCATCGAAAACCCCGACGAAGCGGAGAAAGCCTGTAAACAGGTGCTCATCAACAAGCAGAGCCGGGAACACGCTGAAAAGGCCCGTATCTCCATCAAGAAAAACATCACCCAGCAGATGGACATTGCCAACCGGGTGCAGAAGTTTGTGGACTGCCGCACCAAGGACGCCTCCCGGCGGGAACTGTATATCGTGGAGGGCGATTCCGCTATGGGCGCGGTCAAGCAGAGCCGCGACTCCGAATTCCAGGCCATCATGCCCATCCGCGGCAAGATCCTGAATTGCCTGAAAGCCGATTATGCCCGCATCTTCAAGTCGGAGGTCATCACTGACCTGATCCGGGTCATGGGCTGCGGCGTGGAGCTGGGCGGGTCCCATAACAAGGACCTGGCCACCTTCAACCTGGACAATCTGCGCTTCAATAAAATCGTCATCTGTACCGACGCCGACGTGGACGGCTATCAGATCCGCACCCTGGTGCTGACCATGCTGTACCGTCTTACGCCCACCCTCATCAACCAGGGCTACGTCTATATTGCCGAGAGCCCGCTGTATGAGATCAACACCAAGGCCAAGACGTATTTCGCCTATACCGAGCCGGAAAAGGCGGATATCCTGCGCCGCATTGACGGCCAGAAATATACCATCCAGCGCTCCAAAGGTCTGGGCGAGAACGACCCTGAAATGATGTGGCTGACCACCATGAGCCCGGAGAGCCGCCGCCTGATCAAGGTGCTGCCCACCGACGCCAAGCAGACCTCCGAGGTGTTCGATCTGCTGCTGGGGGATAACCTGGCCGGCCGCAAGGAACATATTGCGGAACACGGCGCCGAGTATCTGGATGATCTGGATGTGTCCTGACAAGGGGAGGAACCATGGCAAAAAAACGTGAAAAGAAACAGGCGCCTGCCCGCCCGCAGCTGGGGGATAATGTAGAGATCCTCTCGGCGGGCGAAGTGATCGAAAGCCCCATCACCCAGACGCTGGAAACCAACTATATGCCGTATGCGATGAGCGTGATCGTCTCCCGCGCCCTGCCGGAGATCGATGGCTTCAAACCCGCCCACCGCAAGCTGCTGTACACCATGTACGGGATGGGCCTGCTCAAAGGGGCACGCACCAAGAGCGCCAACATCGTGGGCAGCACCATGCACCTGAACCCTCATGGTGATGCTGCCATCTACGATACCATGGTGCGTATGGGTCGCTCCAACGAAAGCCTGTTGGTGCCCTTCGTGGACTCCAAGGGCAACTTCGGCAAGGCGTACAGCCGGGATATGGCCTACGCTGCCGCCCGTTACACCGAAGCCAAGCTGGAACCGGTGTGCGAGGAACTCTTCCGGGACATCGACAAGGACACGGTGGATTTCGTGCCCAACTACGACGGCACCACCACCGAGCCCACCCTGCTGCCGGTGACTTTCCCCACCATTCTGGCCAACAACACCCTGGGCATTGCCGTAGGCATGGCCTCCAACATCTGTTCCTTCAATCTGGCCGAACTGTGCAATGCCACCATCGCCCTGATGAAGGACGAGAACGCCGACCTGATGCAGCTGCTGCCCGCCCCGGATTTTGTGGGCGGCGGCAGTATCCTGTATGATGCCGCCGAGATGAAGAACGTGCTGGAAAACGGCCGGGGCAGCATCCGGGTTCGGGCTGCCTGGTCCTATGACAAGGAAAACAACTGCATCGACATCACCCGCATCCCGCCCACCACCACGGTGGAAGCCATCATGGACAAGATCACCGAGCTGGTCAAGGCGGGCAAGATCCGGGAAATCAGCGATATGCGCGATGAGACCGACCTGAACGGCCTCAAGCTGACCATTGATCTCAAGCGTGGTCAGGACCCGGACAAACTCATGGCACGGCTGTTTAAGGCCACCCCGCTGGAAGACTCCTTTGCCTGCAACTTCAACCTGCTTATCGGCGGCCAGCCCCGGGTGCTGGGCGTGCGGGGCATCCTGCTGGAATGGGCGGCTTTCCGGGCTGAATGCGTGCGCCGCCGTACCTACCATGACCTCCAGGGCAAGCAGAAGCGTCTGCACCTACTGCGCGGTCTGGAGGCCATCCTGCTGGATATCGACAAAGCCATCCGCATCGTCCGGGAGACCGCCGAGGAGAGTGAGGTCGTCCCCAACCTGATGATCGGCTTCGGCATCGACGAAGTCCAGGCCGAGTATGTGGCCGAGATCAAGCTGCGGCACCTCAACCGGGAATACATCCTCAAACGCACCGAGGAGATCGAGGAGCTGGAAAAGGAGATCGCCGACCTGGAAGACATCCTCAAGCGTCCGGCCCGCATCAACAAGATCATCATGAAGGAACTCACCGAGGTGGCCCAGAAGTACGGCAAACCTCGCCGGTGCGAGATTCTGTACGACCTGCCGGAGGAGAGTGCAGAGGAGGAGCAGCAGGAGATTCCGGACTATCCCGTGCATCTCTTCTTCACCCGGGAAGGCTATTTCAAGAAGATCACCCCCCAGAGCCTGCGCATGTCCGGTGAGCAGAAACTCAAGGACGGGGACGAGATCGCCTTTACCTGTGAGTCCACCAACAGCGTGGAGCTGCTCTTTTTCACCAACCACGCCCAGGTCTACAAGACCCGCGCGGCGGATTTCTCCGACTCCAAGGCCAGCGTGCTGGGGGATTATGTTGCCTCCACCCTAGGCATGGACGACGGGGAAGTGCCCGTCTTCATGGCCGTGACCGCCGATTACAGCGGCCACATGTTCTTCTTCTTCCAGAACGGCAAATGTGCCAAGGTGCCTCTGACCAGCTACCAGACCAAGCAGAACCGCCGCAAGCTGCTCAAGGCCTACAGCGACAAGGCGGAGCTGGCGGCCATCCTCCATCTGACCGAGGAACAGGAGCTGGCCATCTTCGTCAATGCGGGTCCGGCCACCACCCGTCTGTTGTTGGCCGGCAGCGCTCTCATCCCCGAAAAGACCACCCGGGACACCGCCGGTGTCAATGTGGTCAACCTGAAAAAGAATTCCCGCATCACCCGGGTGCGTCCTGCGGCGGGGCTGGAGCTGGCCGATCCCCATCGCTATCGTGTGCGCACCCTGCCGGCTGCCGGTGCCCTGCTCAAGGAGACTGACAGCGTGGAGCAGATGACCCTGTAAAGGGACGGTGCGTATTTTTGCAGAAACCACGCCAAAATTTTCTTGCAATTCGGGATAGGGTGTGGTATAGTATATCCTGCATGAGACTTTGAAGGAGTGCTACAAATGGGAATCTATGAAATCGTGTTCGGCGTGATCCTCATCATCGCCTGCCTGTTGATCGTTATGTTCACCCTGGCGCAGGAGCAGAAGGGCCGCGGCCTTTCCAGTGCCATTATGGGCGACAACAGTTTCATGGCTGCCGGCCGTGAGCGCGGCCTGGATGCCAAGCTGGCCAAGTTCACCAAGATTCTGGGCGCTGTGTTCCTGATTGCCGCGCTGGTCGTCAGCGTTGTCAACGCCCGCCTGTAATCCATTTGACAGAAAACGGCCCGCCGGAACCCGCGGGCCGTTTTTTATGGGAAAGTTCATAAAGAAGAAGGTTTTGCGGGCCAGACCCGCACGGAAGGGCCCCGCCGGCCGACGGGGCGACGTCAGGGAGGAGTAAATACCACATGACACCACTGCAAAAAAATATTCTCAATGCCGTCAAGCGGCGCCCCCACACCCTGCGGGAACTGCAGAACAACCTGCAGGTGGACAACACCCGTCTGCGCAGCACCGTGTCCGGCATGGTGGCCACCGGCCTGCTGACCGTGCGTGATGGCCAGTATGCCCCGGGGCTTGCCACCATCGAAAACGAATCTGCTCCGGCGGGCATTCCCTGCACCTTGGTCAAGCTGGCGGCACGCTTCGGCTTTGCCGCCCGGGACGATGGCACCGGCGATATCTTCATCCCCGGCCGCGCCCTCCATGGTGCCATGCCTCATGACAAGATCCTGGTCAAACTGTTTGAGCGTCCCCGGGTAGAGGGCAGCGCAGAAGGCGAAGTGCTGGAAGTCACCGAGCCCCACAACAGCTTTGCCGGTACAATCACCATGACCGATGACGGCCGTATGGCGGTGGAGCCGGATGGCTGCCGGGACGTGCGCATCATACTGGACAAGAAGGCCATCAACGGCGCCCAGCTGGGCGACAAAGTGGGCGCTGTGCTCACCGGCCGCGGCGGCCGTCACATGGACCACCGCGCTGCCGTCACCGAGCGGTTCGGTTCCTCCGATTATGCCTGTGAGTGTGCCAAGGCCATTCTCTATGGCCGCGATGTGCGGCAGGAATTCCCGGACGAAGTCATGCAGGAAGCTTCTGCCTATGACAACGCCCGGATCGATCCCGCCGAAGCGGCGCACCGCATGGATCTGCGGGGATTGCCCATCTTCACCATCGACAGCGCCGAGACCAAGGATATCGACGACGCCATCAGCCTGATGCATCTGCAGGATGGCGGCTATGAACTGGGGGTTCACATCGCGGATGTGAGTCACTATGTCCGTCCGGACACGGCTCTGGACAAGGAAGCCTACGAGCGTGCCACCAGCATTTATTATGCGGACAAGGTCATCCCCATGCTGCCCCAGCAGCTGTCCAACGGCATCTGCAGCCTGAACGAAGGGGAAGACCGGCTGGCTTTCTCCTGCCTGATGCGCCTGGACGAAAAGGGCAACATCCATGGCTACCAGTTTGTCAAGACGGTCATCCGCAGCCGTGTCAAGGGCGTGTATAAGGAGATCAACTCCCTGCTGGACGGCACGGCAGGGGAGGACCTGCAGAATAAATACAGCGAAGTCCTGGCCCAGCTGCCGGTGATGAATGAGCTGTACGAAAAGCGGCTGGCCCTGCGGCGGGAACGCGGCAGCATGGAGATCGAGTCGGATGAAGCCAAGCTGGTCATCGATCCCGAGACCGGGCGCTGCGTGGACATCGTCAAGCGCGGCCGCGGCGTGTCCGAGTGCATGATCGAGGAATTCATGCTGCTGGCCAACCAGTGCGCGGCCAACGCCGGCCGCACCCATCGCGTGCCCTTCGTTTACCGTGTACACGAAGCCCCCGATGCCGAAAAGATGGAAAAGCTCCGGGCCACCCTGAAAGCCTGCGGCCTGAACCCGGTGTTCAAAGGCGAAATCCCCACCCAGCTGGAGCTGTCCGCCCTGCTGGATGAGACCCGTGATACTCCCATCCGCATTCCGGTGCATACCGGTATCCTGCGCAGCATGCAGAAAGCCCGGTACAGCCCGGAGCCTCTGGGCCACTTTGGCCTGGTGCTCAAGGACTATGCGCACTTTACCAGCCCCATCCGCCGGTACCCTGACCTGGCCATTCACCGTATCCTGACCGATATGCTGGTGGGGGCACCGCATGAACGTCTGGTCAAGAATTATACCGAGTTTGCCACCCATGCCAGCGAGCAGTCCAGCCGCAAGGAAGTGGACGCCGTGCGCATTGAGCGCGACGTGGAGGACCTGTACAAGGCCGAGTATATGCACGGCCATCTGGGCGAGGTCTATGACGGCACCATCTCCGGCATCACTGCCCGGGGCGTCTTTGTGGCCCTGGACAACACGGTGGAAGGGTTTGTGCCTGCCGCCCAGCTGTGCAAGGGGGAAGCCGCCGTCACCGAGGGCGTATCCCTGACCGACCCGCTCACCGGCCGTACCTGGATGCTGGGCAGCCCCATCAAGGTCAAGGTTGCCGGAGCCGATGTGCCTCTGGGCCGCATTGATTTTGAGTTCATGCCTCAGTGATTTCTGATTCTGACTGAAAAACAGCCGCCTTCCCCAATGCAGGGAAGGCGGCTGTTTTTGCGTGGCAGGAAGAACTCTGTCCCGTAAGCAGAAAGAAAATTATAAAAGAAAAAACCTTTCGGAATTTCCGAAAGGTTTTTCTGGCGGAAAGAGAGGGATTCGAACCCTCGAGGGCTTTCAGGGCCCTACACGATTTCCAGTCGTGCGCCTTAGACCAGCTCAGCCATCTTTCCATAGCAGCTCGGCAACGCCAAGCTGCAAGAGTTATTATAGCAAGGTCCGAGCCAACTGTCAAGTGTTTTTTTGACTTTTTTCTTCGGATATCAGTGGCGCACAAAACCGCCCAGCTCACTGGCATCGGTCAGGTTCATGGCAAAGGCTTTGCTGCGCAAAGCGGCATACAGTTCCGCCATGGTTGCCTGATAGTAGGGTTCCAGAAACAGAAGCCCGATCCCAAGGGTCAGCATGCCCAGAATGACCCAGCCCACGAAGGAAAGACGCAGCAAGAAGGCGTGCCACTTTTCGCCGTGCATCATCTCGCGGCTCAGCTGCATGGCGCGGGTGGTGCTCATGTAGGGATTTTCCGCCAGCAGATAGGGGACCATCAGATAGCAGTACGCCCAGTAGATGCCGGGGATCACCAGCAGGAAAAGTCCCAGCACAATCTTCAGGTCAACCAGAAATTTCACCTTGACCATGTTCAGATAGGGGGTACGGAAAACGGTGGTGACGGTGCGCAGCGGTGCAGGGCTCTGGCGGTTCTCCATGAAGAAGCGGTTGCGTCCCACTTCCAGGGGCGCAGCGACAAAGGCGGCCCACAGCACAGCGATCACCACCGATATGAGCAGGATGACAAACACAATGCTCCATACGGCAGCGGGGATTCCGGCCAGCTGCTGCCAGATGTCGGCCTGGGCAGCCTCCCCGGTCCAGACTCTGCCGCGGAACATGGTGTTCAGGCGGTCGACCTCGGTTTCAAAATGATACGAGGCAGTAACTGAATAGTCGCCCACGCCCACAATAGCCAGCAGAAGGCACAGGGCAAAAGTGCGCCAGTATGTACCGGACAACGCCTGTCTGGCATTCTGCTTCAAAAGCGAACAAGTCCACATAAGAAAGATCCTCCCGGAAATGGCCAGCAAGGGCCGAAGTTTTCCCTTATTATAGCATGGAAACGGAAAATGGAAAACCGGTAACACTGTTTCTAAATTGTAAATAAACGACGCTACGCAGGAAAGCGTATCGATTACAGGAGCATGGAATTTTTTTGAAAAAAGGTGTTGACAAACCATGGGCCGGTGTGTATAATAATATTCGTCGCTCAGGGAGACCTGCCGACGAACAGAATATGCGGATGTGGCGGAACTGGCAGACGCGCTAGATTCAGGTTCTAGTTCCCTTAAAAGAGTGTGGGTTCAAATCCCTTCATCCGCACCAAAATCCCGGACGCTTTGGCGCCCGGGATTTTTTGTTGCCCGACAAGGTGCGGCAAAAAACGAAAAACAGGGGAAAATAAGTTCTTAATAAAAGTGTTGACAAATCCCGGGAGCATGTGTATAATAATACATGTCGCCTGGGTGACCGGCTGACAAAACAATATGCGGATGTGGCGGAACTGGCAGACGCGCTAGATTCAGGTTCTAGTTCCCTTAAAAGAGTGTGGGTTCAAATCCCTTCATCCGCACCAAAATCCCGAACGCTTCCGCGTTCGGGATTTTCTTTATCCGGCAAACTCTCGCACGGAACGGGACACCGTTTTCCGGCTGTACAGGAAAGAGGCAGTCATGTCCAGGACCAGAAAAATTTATGTGGCCCGCCTGGTGGGGCGGAGTCTGATTTTCCTGCTGTGCACCCTTGCGTGTGTATTTCGGCGCGGTGTTTTCACGGTGCTGGAAGGCATGAATTTCTTCAGAACATTTTCTCCGCTGCATCTTTTGTGGTTTGTTTGGGTCATGGATATGATCCTGCAGATATTTCCCATCAAAAACAAGGTGCCGCTTGGGTCCCAGAAACTCTTTGCCAATCGTTTTCGGCCTATCCGGGAAAAAATCAACTACGAAGCCCTCAAAAGTTATATCGTGGCCACAACCAAAGCGGCGTACAAAGTGTTTCTGATCTGGTGCGCCCTGATCGCTGCCATCGGTGTGCTGCATTATGCCGGCGTGATCGATAAAATCACCCTGTTCATGATCTCGGTGTTCTTTTATGTCTGTGATCTGATTTGCGTGCTGATCTGGTGTCCGTTCCGTCTCATTATGAAAAACCGCTGCTGCACCACCTGCCGCATCTTCAACTGGGACCACCTGATGATGTTTTCGCCGCTGATTTTTATGGGGGGATTCTTCGCCACCTCGTTGGTGCTTATGTCCATTGCCGCTTGGCTGGTGTGGGAACTGTGCGTTATGATGTACCCGGAACGATTCTGGGATCATTCCAACGTGGCCCTGCAGTGCTCGCAGTGTACCGACAAGCTTTGCACCCAGTATTGCCAGAAACTGCGTCCGGCGGATCGGGCACGGACGCGGGAGTGACAACCGGGCCGGAAGCCGGCTTCAAAACCGAACATAATAAAACACCGGAACCGCCGACTGTGGCAGGTTCCGGTGTTTTGTTTTCAAGAAGCGCTGTCTTCCGCCTGGGCCTGACCGGCAGCGTATGCATCGTTCATGTGCCCGGGGAACGGATAGGTGCGGGCCTCGGTGGCGGTGATGCCGCCGACCCCGTACCAGCGGGCACGGCACAGGCCGATGGAATCGCCGCTGTCTTCCCGGATATCCGGCAGTCCGTAGGCGGCACACCAGTGTGTGTACGGTTCGATGGCGTAGCTGACCAGTTCGGCCTGAGGCGCCTGCTCACCCAGTTCGGCGGCCTCGGTGCGCAGCAGGCCGTCCCGTGTTTGGTACATCACATAGTAGCTGGCAATGTCATATCCGGCCTCCGCCGCATGGAAGGCGCACACAAGGCCTGCGCAGGCGGCGGCACAGGTCAGCGCTTTGCGCAGCGTCCGGCCGCTGAGCTGTACCGCGCAGGCCGCACAGGCAGCGGTGAGCAGGGTAAAGGGGCCGTGGGTGGAGCGCTCGTAGTAATCGGGGCTCAGGATCATGGCAAAATTGGCGGCCAGACCGCCCAGCAGCAGAATCACCGGCCAGACTATGGGGCCGTATCCGGTTTTGTCCGTGCTGCATTGGAAGACCAGCAGCACGAACAGGATCACGAAGGCGAACAGCAGGGGCAGGGCATACTCTTTCAGCATGTTCAGACAGTTGAAAAAGCGTACCGCATACCGCGTGAGGAAGGATTCATAATCCCCGTAAACCGAAGCCCGATTGTAATTGCCCCGGGCTGCGATCAGAATCACAAACCCGGCTACCGAACCGGCGAAGCCGGACCACATCCAGGAGGGGATTCTGTGGTGTCGGATCAGCAGAGCCAGCAGGCAGAGGACAAGGCAGACCAGCATGCCGGCGCTGGTGTTTTCACTCAGCCAGCCGGCCAGCAGTCCGGCCAGGGCCATGCCTGCGGTCAGCCGCCAACTGCCTGCAAACGGTTTCTGCAGGTAATAGCGCCATGGCAGCAGAAAGGCCAGACATCCCAGACTGGCCCACAGGTAATTGCAGGCACCGCACATCCACAGGTTGGTCTGTCCGAATGCCGGACTGATTTCCCACAGAGATGCCAGGATCAGCGCAAAGACAACCAGATCATACCGCCCGGTGCGGCGCCCTCTGGCCAGCCGGTAGATGACCAGAGCCAGTGCCAGATAGGCGGCAGCATTGCAGAGGTTGAACAGGACCTTGGGGAACATGGTGAACCCCTGGGCAAAGAATTTCACCACCACCCGGCCGCTCCATTCATAATAATGGTAGGCCAGACTTTTCAAGAGCTGGGGCAGACTGTGCAGCCGCAGTCCCGTGTCAAAGGCATAGGCAAAGGTGAAATCATCTGCAATGTAAGGGGTCAGACAGTTCAGCAAGAACATCCATAGAAAAACCACCGCAGCGGCGGCGGTAAAACATTTCTTTCGCAGCGCAGAGGCCTTGTCGTGCATAGGCGGCATCCTCCTGAAAGTGAATTTTGAAAGGGAAATGGCGGCTGCGCAGCTCCGCACCTCCGTCCGGAATCGCAGCTGCCGTTCAGGTGTATCTTACTACAACGGCACTTTTTTTTCAAGGCAAGGGTATTTTTCTCTTGCGTTGGATCATAAAATATGATACTATGACTTATACTCTTTGCACTGCATTACATCCTTGCAAAAAGGGTGCGAGATCAACAGTACAAACTGAGCAGGCGATGCCCATTCCGGGCATGGGGTCGGGCCGCCTTTGCGGCAGCAGATGTGAACGACGGCATCTGTGGGACAGTTGTATGTTCCACAGGTGCCTTTTTCTATACCCTGGTGGAACCGTATCTCAATGAGGTGCACATAAGAGAATACAGTACGGCCGCACAGCGGCCCAACAGGAGGTTTCTTTTATGTCAACCCGTTCAACCCACGCAACCGCCCGTCATCTTGATGAGGACGCCGTGATCCGGCGTCTGTCCCTGGTCAGTGTTGTCGGCAATGCCATCCTTTCCGGCTTCAAACTGCTGGCCGGTATCTGGGGACATTCCGGCGCCATGATCTCCGACGCCATTCACTCGTTTTCGGATGTGCTGACCACCCTCATTGCCTGGATCGGCGTCAAGGTATCCCGGCGCGCAGCGGATGCCGCCCATCCCTACGGCCACGAACGCCTGGAATGCGTGGCTTCTCTGATCCTGGGCGTGGTGCTCATGGCCACCGGGCTGGGTGTGGGCCGCGTCGGCCTGGAAAACATCTTTTCCGGCGAGTATGAAAAGCTGGCCGTGCCGGGGCTGATCGCGCTCATTGCCGCTGTGGTCTCCATTGTGACCAAGGCGGCCATGTACTGGTATACCCGGTACTATGCCAAGCAGATCAACTCGGCGGCTTTCATGGCGGATGCATGGCATCATCGGTCCGATGCCTTCTCCTCCATTGGCTCTCTGATCGGTATCGGCGGTGCCATGCTGGGTTTCCCGGTACTGGACTCGGTGGCCAGCGTGGTCATCTGCCTGTTCATCGTCAAGGTCGCTTACGACATCATCAAAGATGCGGTGGTCAAGATGCTGGATACGTCCTGCGGAGAGCAGTATGAGCAGGAACTCAGCCGGTTCGTCAGTGAACAGCAGGATGTGGTCTGTGTGGATACGCTCCACTCCCGCATGTTCGGCAACAAGGTCTATGTGGACCTGGAGATCGAGGTGGACGGCCAAAAGACCCTTCAGGACGCCCATGCAGTGGCCGAACGCGTACACACTGAGATGGAAAGTCATTTCCCCGATATCAAGCATGTGATGATCCACCTGAATCCGGCACCCAGTTCTGTCGTGCAGTCGGCGGAAAGCCAGTGATTTCCCTGTAAAAAAAGCCCGCGGAAGAGGCTGATGAACTGCACCCCATTTGTTAGACAGTATGGTATACTGGATAACAAGTGGGGTGCTTTATTATGCCGAAAGGAATACCAAACAAACGCTACACACCGGAATTTAAGCAACTGGTAGTGGAGACAATGCGAGAAGAACATTTAAGTGTTCGGGAAGTAATGCGAAGGTTTAAAATCAATGATCATGGCATTATTGAACGCTGGGAACGAATCTATCTTGAAGAAGGGCCGGAAGGATTGGCGATAGAACGTCGAGGGCGCAAAAGAAGAAGCCGGCTTGCGAAGCTGTCTAAAACAGTTGAAGAAGACCTTATTGCCGAGAACCAGCGACTGCGCGCGGAGAACGAATACCTAAAAAATTTGCAAGCCTTGGTTTTGGAGGAAGAGCGACGCCGGCACAGAAAATGCAGGTAGTCCAAACACTAAGGCCGAAATATCCTTTGTCCCAGCTGCTCGAAATCGCTCAACTGCCTCGTGCCACTTTCTACTACCATCTGAAGCGGATGCAAAAGGAAGATAAATACGAAGAAGCAAAAGCGGAGATTTCCTCCATTTACCACGAAAACAAAGGGCGGTATGGATACCGGCGCATTACCGCAGCACTACACAAGAACGGTATACATTTGAACCACAAGACGGTGCAGCGACTCATGAAAGATCTGGGATTGGTTTGCCGTGTCAGACCCAAGAAGTATCGCTCTTACAAAGGAGAAGTGGGCAAGATCGCCCCTAATCTGCTGAACAGAGACTTCCATGCGGAAATGCCAAACCAGAAGTGGGTTACTGACGTGACAGAGTTCAGCCTGTTCGGCCAGAAGCTCTATCTTTCTCCAATCTTGGACCTGCACAATGGGTATTTGGTAAGCTACGCTATCTCTGACCGTCCGGTTTTAAGCATGGTAACGAAGATGCTTGCCAAAGCCTTTGAAACCATACCGGATGGAACCAGACTGATTCTTCACTCCGACCAGGGCTGGCAATACCAGCACAAGCAGTACCGGAGGATGCTTAAAGCAAAGGGCATCCGGCAAAGCATGAGCCGCAAGGGAAACTGTTTGGACAATGCAGTGGCGGAAAACTTCTTCGGTCTGCTCAAGAGCGAATTGCTCTATCTACAAAAGTTCCAGTCCATGCGGCACTTCAAACAAGAACTCATTGACTATCTGGATTACTACAATAACCGACGTATTAAGACAAAGCTAAAGGGCCTGCCGCCTGCAATTCACAGACAACAAGCCCTTTCGGTTGCTTGAACAGTTTTTATTTGAAAATATTGTCTAACTTTTGGGGGTCATTTCACTGAACTCTCCCGCGGGCTTTTTGCTTTTTCAGGAAGTGGTGTCCGGCGTATCCGTCTGGGCGAGGGTGTCCGGTGCTATGGTTTCGGTGCCGGCGGTCAGTCGGCCTAAGGTACGGCACAGGTGGCCGAAATCGATGGGCTTGGATACATGGGCATTCATGCCCGCCGCGGAAGTGGCGGCAATATCTTCGGCAAAGGCGTTGGCGGTCACGGCAATGATGGGGACCACGGGAGCGTCGGGGCGGGGGAGCGCCCGGATTTGTCGGGCGGCTTCGCAGCCGTCCATTTCCGGCATCTGCATATCCATCAGAATGGCATCAAACTGGAAAAGCTCGCTCTTTTCAAAGGCCGCCACGGCTTCCCGGCCACTCCATGCCTGCGTTACCTCCACGCCGTTGAGCTGCAGCAGTTCGGTGGTAATTTCCATGTTCACCTCGTTGTCCTCCGCAAGCAGGATGCGCCGCCCTTCCAGTCGGTATACTTCCGGAGCGGAGGCGACCGGTGCCGCCGCTTTCTGGTCGGCGATGACTGCAAAGGGGAGTACCAGGGTGAAGGTGGTGCCCTTGCCCTGTTCGCTTTCCACCTGCAGTTCACCGTTCATCTGGCTCACCAGGTTTTTGGTGATGGACATTCCCAGCCCGGTGCCGATGCTCTGCTTGGCGGAAAAACGCATTTCCCGGCTGTAAGGCTCAAACAGATGGGGCAGGAATTCCGCCGACATGCCGATGCCGGTATCTGCCACCACGATTTTGTATTTGGCATAATCGCCCTTGTCGATCTGGGTCACATGCAGACGGATGGTGCCGCCTTCCGGTGTGAACTTGAAGGCGTTGGAAAGCAGATTGTTCAGGATCTGGTTGATGCGGGCTGGATCGCCGAGCAGGCGGGCCGGTTCCAGGTCCAGCTTCACATCCAGTGTTTTCTTCTGGGTATGAGCCTGGAACCGGAAGGCTTCCAGGCATTCTTCCAGACAGGCGCGCAGGTCGAACTCGTGATTGTTCAGCATGACCTTGCCCTGTTCCATGCGGGACATGTCCAGGATGTCGTTGATCAGATTCAGCAGCTGACGGCTGGCGCTGTTGATCTTGCGCAGATATTCCTTGAGCCGGTCTGCGTCGTCGTATCTGGAAGCCAGCTCGCTCAGTCCCACGATGGCATTCAGCGGGGTACGCATATCATGGGACATGCTGCTGAAGAAGGACTGTTTGGCGCTCTCGTTCCGGTGGGCCAGCTCCAAGGCATCCTCCAGTATACGCCGTTCTTCCATCTGTCGCTGCTTTTCCTGACCGATTTCCCGGAAGCAAAGCACAACTTCCTCGGGGGAGAGAATTTCATCGAACAGGATCCGGACATTCACCCAATGATATTCCTCACCGAACTTTCGCTGAAAGTCTCCGCCGAAATCCTGGGTATGCGCCTGGACCAGCCGGCGGATGTTTTCCAGGGAGAAGCTCTTGGAAAATTCGGCATATGCGCCCGGTTCCATCACTTCTTCCACGATTTTCATCAAGGCGGCGTAATTGCCTGTTGCGGGCAGAGTCTCCTGCACGGGGGAAGGGCTCTTGATCATCTCATAGGTGCC
This sequence comes from Subdoligranulum sp. DSM 23681, assembly GCF_057005535.1. NCBI lineage: Bacteria > Bacillati > Bacillota > Clostridia > Eubacteriales > Oscillospiraceae > Subdoligranulum > Subdoligranulum sp. DSM 23681. The sequence goes on from NZ_CM168050.1 coordinate 2,800,880, forward strand.
CTGGGCACAGTCGATCCGGTACAGGGCATAGTAGGAATTCCCCAGTACCCGAACGGTTTCGTCGGTGCGGTCAATGCGGTCATGGTATTTCTTTTCCCGCCAGACCGTTACTGCCAGGACCAGCAGGGAAACGCCCAGGATCATGGCCAGCACGCTGCCAAAGGGACGCAGATTGCCCAGAAGGTTTCTGTAGGGGATCGTCACGATGGAATACCAGCCGTTTTCCATCCGGGTGTAGTAAACACCCCGGCGGTCGCCGTCCAGGTCCTTGATGAAATCACAGTATTCGTCCAGCTCGCCGGCATAAATCTTTTCCAAAAGACAGCTGCAATATTTCTGGATTCCCTCGCTGTCCAAAGGCAGGCCCGTGCGGGAATAAAGGACCTTTCCCGTGGCGTCGCATAAGAAGAAGGAATCCGCATGGGCCAGGGTCAGAGGATCTGCCTGGAAATGGAAGTTTTCGGTAAAGACATCAAATCCCAGCACCACGTTCCCGTTGTCAAAGGACTGCACCACCGAAATGACCGGCTCTTCGGTGACTATGTCGGTGTACAGCCCGGTCACCACGACCTTGCCCTCTTCGGCCACCGCCATGCGGTACCAATCCCGCTGGCGTGCGTCATAATCGGGGTCGATATCGGTGGGCAGGCGTCCGGAGGCTGTGAGCATTTCATCGCCCACCAGCAAAAACGGGCTGACGACCCCTTCACCCAGAACACTGGTCACCCGCTCAAAATACATATCTGCCGGCTCAAACAGGTCTTCGGCCGTATAGCCCTCGTCCAGCCGGTCCTGCAAGAAGGCGGTGCCGTAACTCAGCAGGGTCTGGTACACGGTCAGGTTGCTGCGGGCTTCCTCCGCATAGCTGCGCGCCAACGCCGCGCCGGTTTCCTGCCCGTTGATCAGCAGGGAACGCCGGATTATCAGTACGCCGAACAGCGCCAGACATACCAGCACGCCAAAGGCGAGCAGACTCAGGCGCATATCTTTCAGAACACGGCGGAGGCTTTTGTATCGTTTGGCCTTTTTTCTGTTCATGGTAGGCAACCTTTCTTTTCTGTCTGCCAGGAATCCGCTGTACGGGATGGGCGGTACATTGTTAAAAATTTCTTATTGTATCTTCATTATAAAGCATGCCGGCGGGCGGAACAAGATGTCCGGGACCCGGTCCGTCTCTTTTTCTTGCATGAGCCACGGATGTGAACGATTCTTGACAAGGAACGGAGGTTCGGGGTATGATATAAAATAACAAATTTTGCCTATAGGGGATCCTGGCGGAAACGAAGGGCGCCATATGACGGGTGTGCGGTATATCCCGGTCATGCGGCGGGGGGAAGAATGTTTGGGAGTATACTATGGATGCAATGGAATTGTTTACCCGGCAGTATGGTCTGACGGAACCGAAATTGGTGGAGTCCCTGTGCCAGCTGGCCCAAGTGCGCCGTATGCCGCGCGGAACGGTATTTCTGCGGGCAGGGGAGATCCAGACGCAGGTGTTTCTTTTGCTCAGCGGGGTAGCGCGGGGGTATTTTGTGGACATGGATGGGGCGGACCATACGGATTGTTTCTGCTTCAAGTGCGGAACGCCCACCATGCCGCCTTGCTCTTTTGACGAGCCTTCTCCGGAAAACCTGGTGGCCCTCACCGACTGTGAGTTTGTGGTACTGCCTTTGCAGGAAACGATGAAGCTGGTGCATACCTATCCAGAACTGACGGAATTGTATGCGCGCTTTTTGACCGATGCCATGCGTCTGCACAACCATACCCGCCATGTCATGTGCAATCTGCCTGCCAAGCAGCGGTTCCAGTGGTTTCTGGAAGAGTATCCCGGCCTGATCTTTGATGTGAACAACCGTCACATTGCCAGTTTCCTGAGCATGACGCCGGAAACGCTCAGCCGGATGAAAAGTGCTTTGCGCAAATCCCGCTATGCCGGGTGGCAGAATTCCTGACCATGATTTTGGCTTTGACGGCACGGCCCCGTAAGGGGCTGTGCCGTTTTGCGTGGTCCGGCATTTTCTTTTGCGGATACCCGTGGTATAATACAGGCAGATTTCAGTCTGTGCCCGGGGAGGGAGGAGAAGCGGATGGCGGTTTCGTTTGTACGCCGTGCGGCGGCGCTGGGGCTGACGGTCTGCCTGATGGCCGGCTGCACCGCACCATCTTCCGTGCCGGTGTCCACGCCATCCCCGCTGCCGGCCCAGACGGCGCAGCCGGACGGCCCTCTGTCCGGCATGACCCTGCGGGACAAGGTCGGGCAGCTGTTTCTGGTTCGGCCGGATGCGCTGGAAGAATCCCTCTCCCAGGAGGAGATCGACGACGCGGATGCCGACGGCGTGACCGAAGTCTCCGACTCCATGGCAGCCTTTCTCGCGGAATATCCGGTGGGTGGTGTGGTCCTTTTCGGCAAAAACATCACCGGCGAGTCACAGCTGAAAACCCTGGTTGATGAACTGCAGCAGGCCTCGGAGATTCCGATGCTCATCGGTGTGGATGAGGAGGGCGGCGCCGTGGCCCGTCTGGCCGGAAATCCGGCTTTTTCCCTTCCCCGGTATCCGAGTGCCGCCGCGGTAGGGGAACAGGGGCCGGAGGCCGTGCGGGCCATGTCGCTGGAAATCGGCAGATACCTGACCGGATATGGCATAACCCTGGATTTTGCCCCGGTGGCGGATGTGAACACCAACCCGGACAATCCGGTTATTGGCACCAGAGCCTTCTCCTCCGATCCCCAGACCGCCGCGGCGTGCGTGACTGCCGCCGTGCAGGGATTTGAGCAGGCAGGGGTCCTGTGCTGCCTCAAACATTTTCCCGGGCACGGAGATACCGCCCAGGACAGCCACGACGGCGCGGCCGGTACCGACAAAACATTGGAAGAGCTGCGTGCCTGTGAGTTCCTGCCCTTTGCGGCCGGAATCCAGGCCGGAGCGCCTCTGGTCATGGTGGGACACATTACCGCTGCCCAGGCTGTCCCTGCCAGCGAAGCAGATCTGCCGGCCACCTTCTCCCACACTATGGTCACGGAGATCCTGCGGGGAGAGCTGGGATTCAGCGGTGTGGTGGTGACCGACTCGCTTTCTATGGGAGCGGTGACGGGAACTTACACACCGGGCGAAGCTGCCGTTCTCGCCCTGCAGGCCGGAGCGGACCTGCTGCTGATGCCCGCCGGTTTGGTCCAGGCGTATGAGGAAGTGCTGGCGGCTGTAGAGGATGGACGACTGAGCGAAGCCCGCCTGAATGAGAGCGTGGAACGCATTCTGGCTCTCAAACAGCAGGCGGGACTTCTTGAATGACTGTTTCCCGGACAGGAGGAAAAGGGATGCAAAAGGACACGATCACCGCCAAACCGGCGCAAAGCTCTCTGGCAGGGACCTGCGGGGAACGTACCCGCCCCTGGCAGGTGCGGGACTGCGGAGCCAGACCGGCGGCCAAGCCGCTGTATGCTGTGGACGGCTGGTTCTTTACCCAGCGCCTTTCTGGAATCCAGAGATATGCCACCGAAGTCCTGGCAGAACTGGACAAGATCGCACCGCCCGGGGCCCTGGAGGTGGTCGTGCCGGAAGGCGCGCCGCAGCCTGCCTATGAAAACCTGAAGGTCGTAGCGTACGGCAAGCAGAATCCGCTGTGGGAGCAGCGGGACTATCCGCGGTATCTGGCGCAGACCGGCCGCCGGTGGCTGTGCATGTGCAATGTGATCCCCCTGCGGGCCGGCCGGCACGCGGGGATTGCCGTCTGGCATGATGTGTGCTACCGTGCCCGTCCGGATTTCTACCGGGACCCACGGGGGCGGGCGTCGGCGGCGTGGCACCGGCTTCAGTACCGGGCCATGGCCCATCAGGCCTGCGGTATTGTCACCGTATCGGAATTTTCCAAAAACGAGATTGTCAAATATTATAAGGTGGACCCATCTCGCATCACCGTCATTGGCAACGCATGGCAGCATATGGAACGGATCAAAGCTGACCCGGATGTTTTTGCCAACGGGGGCAAATGGCCCGCCCTGAAGCCGGGACAATATTACTTTTCCATGGCCAATCTGCTCAAGAATAAAAACTTCCCCTGGGTGCTGCGGGCCGCCAAAAATGCCCCGCGGGAGGTTTTCGCCATAGCAGGGGGCGGCAGCCTGCAAAAGCAGGCAGAGGAACTGGGTCTGGCCGACCTGCCCAATGTGGTCTACCTGGGATATGTCTCCGACGGGGAAGCCAAGACCCTGATGGCCAACTGCAAAGCGTTTTTGTTCCCCACGCTGTATGAGGGATTCGGCATCCCGCCGCTGGAAGCGGTGGCCTGCGGGGCACCCCGGGTGCTGGTCAGCGACACGCCCTGCATGCGGGAGGTTTACGGCCCCTGTGCCGGGTATATTGATCTGGCCGTCAATCATGGAGATGTGACGAAAGTGACGCCGCCTGCGGCGGACCCCGCCGAGCTGCTGGCCAAATATTCCTGGGCCGAAAGCGCTCGCCGTCTGGCCGGTCTGCTTTTCTGAATGGAATATCCAGGATAGGAAAACCGCCCGACTCCTTTTGTGCACAGGCACAGGGAGTCGGGCGGTTTTTATTGTTTGCGGTCCATGCTGCGGTATTGCAGGGCCTCCATCAGCTCGGCAGGGCCGATGATGTCGCTGCCGTTCAGGTCCGCCACCGTGCGGGCCACCCGCAGGATGCGGTCGTAGGCACGGGCGCTGTATCCCATCCGCTCAAAGGCGGTGCGCAGCATGGCCTCGGCGGCAGGGGCCAGCCGGCAGTACCGGCGCAGAAGGCTGCTGGGCAGCTGGGCGTTGCAGCCGATGGCAAGCCCTGCATACCGTTCCCGCTGAACGGCACGGGCGGCAGTCACCCGGGCCAGAATGGCAGTGCTGGGCTCGCCGCCCGCCTCGGCTGCCAGGGAGTCGTATTCCACCGGCCGGACCTCCACATGCAGATCGATGCGGTCCAAAAGCGGCCCGGAAATCCTCTGCCGGTACCGTTCGATGGCGCTGGGGGTGCAGGTGCATTCGTGTCCGGGGCAGCCGTGATACCCGCACTTGCAGGGGTTCATGGCTGCCACCAACATGAACCGGCAGGGGTAAGTGGCACTGGCATGGACCCGGCTCACGGTGATTTTCCCGTCCTCCAGCGGCTGGCGCAATACCTCCAGCGTGTCCCGGGAAAATTCGGGCAGCTCATCCAGAAACAGGACGCCGTTGTGGGCCAGACTCACTTCCCCCGGGCGGGCGTTGGTACCGCCGCCCGCAATGGCGGTGGCGCTGACACTGTGATGCGGGCTGCGGAAGGGGCGGGCTTTCAGCAGACCCTGGCCCGCGCGCATCAGCCCTGCCACCGAATAGATGGCGGTGGTCTCCAGGGCCTCCTCATAGCTCATGGGCGGCAGGATTCCCGGCAGCCTCTTGGCCAGCATGCTCTTGCCGGTACCCGGCGGGCCCACCATGAGCACATTGTGCCCGCCGGCGGCGGCCACTTCCAGCGCCCGACGGGCTTCCGCCTGCCCGCGTACATCCGCAAAGTCGGGCCCCAGCCAACCGCTGTCCGCGTCATATCCGTCCGGTTGGGCAGGGGAGAGCTTTTCTGTGCCGCACAGATGCTCCACCACCTCCCGGGCGGTGCGGGCCGGATAGACGGTGACGCCGGGGGCTACGGCGGCTTCGGCGGCGTTTTCGGCCGGCAAGAACAGTTCGGTGATGCCTGCCTTTCGCGCCGCCAGAGACATGGGCAACACCCCGGGGATGGGCCGCAGGGCGCCGTCCAGACCCAGCTCCCCCAGAAAAGCCTGGTGCGGGGCCGGAGCGGGCAATTGCCCTTGGGCGGTCAGAATGCCCAGAAACACCGGCAGATCGTACAGGGAACCGGTCTTGCGCACGTCGGCGGGAGCCAGGTTGACGGTGATGTGGCTGGCAGGCCAGGGGTAGTGCAGATTCTTCACGGCGCTGCGGACCCGCTCGCTGCACTCCTTGACGGCGGAATCAGGCAGTCCCACGAGGGCAAAGGCGGGCAGCCCGCCGGAAATGTCGGTCTCCACCGTCACAGGATAACCGCTCAGGCCGGTCACCCCCAGGCTGTTGATCTGCGCAAACATCCGCGCCCCTCCTCTGTGTTCGTTTCGCTTATCAGTATATCGTTTTCTCCGGCATGGGGCAAGCAAAAAGCATAAAAATGCAGACGGACAGGGCAAAAAATGGGTGATTGCGCCAAGATTCGATTGACAAGACCGGTGCAGATTGGTATATTTATGATAGTTAAGCAAAACTACCCAAAATATATCATTGGAAGAAAAGCGCAGGTGTTCAAAATGTATAAAGAAATGTTTGACCGCTGGCTGGCCTTCGACCTCGATGACGCCGACCTGAAACCGGAACTGGAGAGCATCAAGGATGACGACGCTGCCATCCAGGACCGTTTTGCCGTTGCCCTGAAATTCGGCACGGCCGGTCTGCGCGGCGTGATCGGTGCCGGTACCAACCGGATGAACGTCTATGTGGTCCGGCAGGCCACCCAGGGGCTGGCCAACTGGGTCAAGACCCAGGGCGGTACCCAGACTGTGGCCATCAGCTACGACAGCCGCATCAAGAGCGATGTCTTTGCCAAGGCGGCGGCCGAAGTGCTGGCAGCCAACGGAATCAAGGTCCGCATCTACCGTGCCCTGATGCCCGTTCCGGCCCTGAGCTTTGCTACCCGGTACTATAAGTGCAACGCAGGTATCATGGTCACCGCGTCCCATAACCCTGCCAAGTATAACGGCTACAAGGCCTACGGCCCGGACGGCTGCCAGATGACCGATGAAGCCGCCGACATCGTCTATGCCGAGATCCAGAAGACTGACATTCTCACCGGTGCCAAGACCATGCCCTTTGCCGAGGGTCTGGAAAAGGGCCTGATCGAGTATGTGGGGGATGACTGCATCCGCGCTCTGTACGATGCCATCGAAGCCCGCTCCATCCGTCCCGGCATCTGCAAGACCGCCGGCCTGAAGCTGGTGTACAGCCCGCTGAACGGTTCCGGTCTGGTGCCTGTCACCACCGTTCTGGACGAGATCGGCATCAAGGATATCACCATCGTGCCCGAACAGAAGGACCCGGATGGCAACTTCCCCACCTGCCCCTATCCCAACCCCGAAATCTTCGAGGCGCTGCGCCTGGGTCTGGAACTGGCCGAAAAGTCTGGTGCCGACCTGATGCTGGCCACCGACCCCGACGCCGACCGTGTGGGCATTGCCGTCAAGTGCAAGGACGGCAGCTATGAGCTGCTTTCCGGCAACGAAGTGGGCGTTCTGCTGCTGGATTACATCTGTGCCGGCCGCATCGAGCAGGGCACCATGCCCAAGGACCCCGTCATGTGCAAGTCCATCGTGTCCACCCCGCTGGCGGACGCCGTGGCTGCCCATTATGGCGTGGAGTGCCGCAACGTCCTGACCGGCTTCAAGTGGATCGGCGACCAGATTGCCAAGCTGGAAGCCGATGGCCAGGTTGACCGCTTCATCTTCGGCTTTGAGGAAAGCTACGGCTACCTCGCCGGTCCCTATGTCCGCGATAAGGACGCCATCATCGGTTCCATGCTGATCTGTGAGATGGCGGCGTACTACCGTGCCAAGGGCTCCTCCATCAAGGAGGAGCTGGAGCGCATCTATGCCCAGTATGGCCGTTACCTGAACAAGGTGGACAGCTTCGAGTTCCCGGGCCTGTCCGGCATGGACAAGATGGCCGGCATCATGGAAGGCCTGCGCAAGAACCCGCCCGCGGACTTCGCCGGCGACAAGGTCGTCAAGGTCACCGACTACGAGAAGCCCGAGGAGACCGGCCTGCCTGCCGCCAACGTCCTGATCTACAAGCTGGAAAGCGGCGCCACCGTGGTGGTCCGTCCCTCCGGCACCGAGCCGAAGATCAAGACCTACTTCACCACCCTCGGCAAGGACCTGGCCGAAGCCCAGGCCCAGAAAGACAAGCTGGCCGAAGCCATCAAGCCGATTCTGGCCTGATTTCCCTGTTCATCATCCGGGGCTGCCCTTCGCGGGGCGGCCCCTTTTTGCTGTATCCTGATTCCGGGGACCCTCTTTTCAAATCTGACAAAACTGTATATAATAAAAAGAGCTGCCAGACAGCGGAAAGGAGCACTCCCCATGCCAGGAGATCTTCACACACATACCACCTTTTCCGACGGATCCACCCCGGTGGCCAAGCTGCCTTTTCTGGCCAAATGTGCCGGCATGACCCATCTGGCCGTGTCTGACCATGATGCCATCCGCAGCGTGCGGTATGCCTATGCCAATCCGGTGGTGGAAGGGGTCCACCTGATTCCGGCCACCGAACTTACGGCATACGACTATGAGCGGGGGCACCGTGTACATATTCTGTGTTTCTGGCCTGATGACTGTGCGGCCCTGGAGGACTTCTCCAAGCTTATGTCCGAGCGCCGGTACAACGCCGTTATGCAGAGCTGCCGGGAACTGGAAGAGCTCTGCCCGCAGTTCAAGACGGCGGAAGCGCTGGAATTTGCCCGGGACAGCGGTACTTTGTACAAAGCGCACGTCATGCGGGTGCTGTGGCAGTACGGCCTTTCGGATGGGATGTACAATTCGGTGTACCGTTCGCTGTTCGGTCTGCGGCCGGTGCGGGGCAAGATCCTGCACAATCCCAAGTACGAGACGGTGGACACGGTGCTGAACCTGATCAAGACCTGCCGTGGCGTGGCCGTGCTGGCCCATCCCAGTGTGTATAAGAGCATGCCTCTGGCCCGGGAACTCATCGCAGCCGGCCGTCTGGATGGCGTAGAGATCGACCATCCCCGCAACACTCCGGAAGACAAGGAGGAGCTGACCCGTCTGGCCCGGGAAAACGACCTGATCGTCACCGGCGGCACCGACTTCCACGGCATGAATTCCAACAACCCGCGCCCGGTGGGCGCCTTTTATACCGCGGACGATCAGATCGCCCGCATTGAAGCTGTCGCCCGCGCCCGCAAGCGCTGAGCGGCAAAAAAGACAAAGGAGAGACCATCATGATTTACGAACGCAAGAATAAGGGCACCTGCTCGGTGCTGACCCGTGTCGATCTGGCTGAGGACCACACCATCCGCAAGGTGGAAGTCATGGGCGGCTGCAATGGCAACCTGAAAGGCATCTGCCAGCTGCTGCAGGGGATGAAGGCCGAGGACGCCATTCAGCGCATGAAGGGCACCACCTGCGGTCCTCGCCCCACCAGCTGTCCGGACCAGATCTCCCATGCTCTGGAAGAGGCCCTGGCACAGCTGGGCTGATTGCTGCTTACCCAGAAAAACGAAGCAAAGGAGCCTGTCATGGACTGCTTCCATTATCCTCTTGATACCGAACAGCTGCTGCGCAAAAAGCGCCGCATCCGGCGGGAGCTGCTGGCCCAGAACCCCAGCCCCCTGCACAAGAAAATTGCCATCCTCGGCGGTTCCACCACCAACGAAGTGGCCGATCAGCTGGGACTGTTTCTGCTGAATTACGGCATCGAGGCCGAGTTCTATCAATCCGAATACGGTCAGTACTGGCAGGATGCCATGTTCGGTACCCCCGAATTGGATGCATTCAAACCGGATGTGATCTATATTCATACCAACTGGCGCAACATTGAACATTTCCCCACCACTGCCGATACTTCGGCTCAGGTGGATGAAATGCTGGAATCCGAGTACGCCCGCTTCGAGACCATGTGGCAGGCGCTGGCCCGGAAGTTCAGCTGTCCGGTCATTCAGAATAATTTCGACCGTCCCAACTATCGCCTGATGGGCAACCGGGATGTGTGGGATGTGCGGGGACGCACCAACTTCATTTCCCGCCTGAATCAAAAGTTCTATGCTTATGCCACGGCCCATGAGGACTTTTATATCAATGACCTGGACTATCTGGCTTCGGACTATGGCCTGACCGCCTGGGGAGATGCTTTCTTCTGGCACATGTACAAGTATGCCATGTGTCTGGATGCCATCCCGTCTCTGGCCAACAGTCTGGCCAACATCATCAAGTCCCTGTATGGCCGCAACAAGAAAGCCCTGGTCCTGGACCTGGATAATACCCTGTGGGGCGGCGTTGTGGGGGATGACGGGGTGGACGGCATTGCTGTCGGACCCGAAGTGCCCGAGGGACAGGTCTATGCCGAATTCCAGAGTTACTGCAAGGCGCTCAAGTCCATCGGTGTTGTGCTGGCGGTGGATTCCAAGAACGACGAGGAAAATGCGCTGGCGGGGCTCAACCATCCCGACGGCGTTCTGCGTCCGGAAGATTTCGTGGCCATCAAGGCCAACTGGGACCCCAAGGACCAGAACCTCAAGGCCATTGCCGCCGAACTCAACCTGGGAGCGGACAGCTTTGTCTTTGCTGATGACAACCCGGCAGAGCGGGCCATTGTGGCGGCCCAGGTGCCCGGTGTGGCCACGCCGGTATTGGACGGGGCCGAAAATTACATCAAGACCCTGGACCACGGCGGCTACTTTGAGGTCACCACCCTCTCAGGGGAGGACCTGAAAAAGACCGAACTCTACCATGCCAACGCCGAGCGCCGCCGTGCCCAGGCAGCCTTTGCGGATTACGGTGCTTATCTGGACAGCCTGGAGATGACAGCCACCATCCGCGGCTTTGAACCTCTGTATATCCAGCGTATCGCCCAGCTGACCAACAAGTCGAACCAGTTCAATCTCACCACCCTGCGCTGCTCGGAGGACGATATCCGTGGTATGGCCGATGACCCGTCCTGGCTGTGTCTGTACGGCAAGCTGGTGGACAAGTTCGGCGATAACGGTGTGGTCACGGTGGTGGCCGGACAAGCGGAAGGGGAGACCCTGCACCTGCGTCTGTGGCTCATGAGCTGCCGTGTGCTCAAGCGCGGCATGGAAGATGCCATGATGGATGCCGTGGTGGCGGATGCCGCTGCCCGTGGCCTCAAGACCATCCGGGGCTACTATTATCCCACAGCCAAGAACGGTATGGTGAAGGACTTCTATGCCGGCATGGGCTTTACCCGGGTGGAAGAAGATGCCGAGGGCAACACCACCTGGGAGCTGTCTGTGGAGAGCTACAACGCCCGCCATCCTCACATGAAGATCGAGCGCTGACAAAATTGTTTCAGGTCCCCGGTTTACGGTCCGGCTTCCGTAAACCGGGGATTTTTGTATTGATCGGACCGTTTTGCGGAGAGGCGGGCGGCAAGACGGGCAAAAGCTCCGTTCCGGATATCTTTTCTGCCGTCAAAAACAGTGCTCCGACCCATAAAAAATCAACTTTTTTCAAAGAAATTTTGAAGACAACGAAACATCGACAAACTTTTTTTCAAAAAAAGCTTGCATTTCCAAGATTCCTTTGCTATAATAAATGAGCGCTGACAGGTGAGCACAAACGAGCGGCGCGAAACTGAATAGATGGGAGCTTTCCCGAGTGGCCAATGGGGACAGACTGTAAATCTGCTGCGTAATGCTTCGGTGGTTCGAATCCACCAGCTCCCACCAAAAACCCGAACGATTTATCGTTCGGGTTTTTCTTTTGCAAACTATACGGAAAAAGGGAAGGACGGTTTCATTTATGGAAAAGCTGTTTGACGGTGTCCGCCGGATACAACCGGCACAGCTGCATGTCAGCCAGCTGTACGTCAGCCGTACCAAGCTGCAGGCGGTACAGGCGTGGCTCACGCCAGCCACCCTGAACGCTTGCCGCCCGCTTCCGGTGCATGATTTCGGCGATGGTTTTTTCACCCTGACCGATGGCCACACGCGGGCATTGGCTTTGCTGCTGTTGGGGCTGCCCTGTCCGGTCTGTTATGATACGGATGAAATGGTGGTGGGTCCGGAAGGGCAGAAGGCCTACCGGACGGCCATTGGCTGGTGCAGGAACGCGGGCGTTTGTACGGTGGGGGACCTGAGGAAACGTGTGGTGGGGCAGACACAGTATGAGAAACTGTGGCTGGACCGCTGCGCACAGGCTTTTGCCGAATTGGGGCAATAATGCCTGCCGCAGCATAAAAACACCCCCGGAGAGCGCCTCTCCGGGGGTGTGCTGGTGGTTTCTCAGTAGGTAATGATAATGCCCTGCTCCTGCGCGTAGAAGCTGCAAAGGCCGCCGCAGGGGACTACCTGTACATTGGCTTCCGGCCATTTGGCACGGATACCGTGGGTCAGCAGGGTGGCGGCGTTCTCGTTGCTGCAGTGGCTGATGAGTACCGGACGGGTACCGTCGAAGCCGTCGTGATCCATCTGCTCCAGAATGCGGGCCAGTACCCGGGGTTCGCCGCGGGTCTTGAAGAAAAAGTCGATCTTGCCGTCGGCGGTGCGCTTGCCCAGCACCCGCATGTTCAGGCGTCCGGCGATAAAGCCGACCACCTTGGAAACGCGGCCGTTTTTGGCCAGATTATCAAAGCTGGCCAGAGCAAACAGAATGTGGCCTTCCTTGCTGAACTCGGTCAGGGCCTGACAGATCTCCTCAAACCCGGCGCCTTCCCCGATCATACGGTTGGCCAGAGCGGCTGCCGATGCCAGCGCGCCGGCGCAGCTCAGTGTGTCCAGAATGAAGATCTTCTTTTCCGGGTGTTCTTCCAGCACCATCTCCCGGGCAGCCACAGCGGCGTTGTAGCTGCCTGAAAGATTGCTGCTGATGGTCATGGCAATGACCTGGTCAGCCTGCAGAAAACGCTCGGCCCATTCCTCGGGGCTGGGGCAAGCGGAAGAAGAGGCGCCGTTGTAGTCGGTCATCGCCTGGATCATCTGCGGCACATTCAGTGTGGGCAGGTCCACATATTCTCGCTCCCCGATGCGGATTTTGAACGGGACCAGTGCAAACTGCACTCCTGCAGAAAGCGGTGTCAGTTCCCGGATGTCACAAGAAGTGTCGGATACAATCATCCATGCCATGGCAAACCCTCCCGGCACCGGTGCAGAACACAGGCGCGCTATACCAAGTATTGGTTTCTCTCTTTATTATACGGGGGCACGGCAAAACCGTCAAGCGTTCGATTCAGCGCACAAAATTGTAAAAGGTAGGAGAGGGCGGGTTTTTCCCTTGCGTTGGTGATGGAAAAAGAGGTATAATACCTCATGTACTTGTTATGCTGCATGCAGAAGGCGTGCACAACCACAGGAGATCTCTGTATTATGGCAGATTATTATTACTATCGCAGAAAAGTGGAAAGCCAGCGCCGCCGCCGCAAGGCTGTGATCGCGCTTTTGATTGTTATGGCTCTGTTGTGCGCGGCTGCCGGGTATTTCTGGTTCCGCAGCCAGAATGATACACCGCCGCAGGGGAGCACGCCGGAAACGGCCGTGTCGGAAACAGCGTCTCCGGCCCCTGCCACCACGGAAACGGCGGCCAGTCCGGAAAGTGCTTCGCCCTATGCGCCGCAGCGCCTTCTGCCGGCGGTGGACAACGCTTCCTGGGATACCAGCCAGCCGGTGGAACAGACCATCGATTTTGAATATCTGAATACCGATGCCAGAATGGTGGCGCTGCCCCAGTCGGGTCGTGTGACCAGGGAGCATTTCAACACCGCTACCTTCCTGGGGGACAGCATTACCGAAGGCATGGCTATCTACGCCACCGGGTTTACCAATGCCCAGGTCAGGGGATACCGCAGTGCAGGCCCCCAGATCATCGTCAACAATGCAGCGGTGCATGACTACGCCCGCAATGTGGACGAGGCGGCCCTGGACGCCGTGGTGGCTTCTCAGCCGGATTTCCTGTATGTGCTGTTCGGCACCAATGCGTTGGTCAATCAGGGCAACGAGGATTCCTTTGTTGCTTATTATGACAAGATGATCGAGATCCTGCAGCAGAACTTGCCTGGTGTGGCCATTTATATCCAGGCCATTCCCGGCGTGCAGGAAACGGTTGTCCAGACCAAGCCGGGTCTGGACAACGCCCGTATCCAGACCATCAACAATATGCTGGCCAACATAGCTTTGACCCGTGGGTGCTATTTCGTCAATATCCAGGAAGCTCTGACCTATCCCGACGGAAGCCAGATTGATGAATACCAGACCAGCGACGGTATCCATATGGGCCCTGCCGGTTACGCGGCCTGGACGGAATACCTGCAGACCCACACCGCCTGGGACCGGCGGAACAAATACGAAGGTACCAATCCTTACTATATTCTCGGTTCGTGATGAATACAGCGCTTGCAGCGTGCTTTTCTGACAAAAAGTGCGCTGCAGGCGCTTTTTTCGTTGCATAATGTCATCAAGCAACATGATAAATGACTATTTTGCACAAATCGACAGGCAGGCTTGATAAAATTTTAGCGGTTTATTACAGAAAAGTCTTGAAATTCCTGTGTGAAACGGGTAATATAGAATCAATAGAACCACAAAAATCAGTGGATCTGCAGCAGCAGAACCACACAAAGCATGGTTTTGTAAGGGGAGATCAAATTGAAACAGCAAGAAAAGGTGCCAAAACCTTCCGACCTGCCGATCTATCTGTTCAAGCAGGGCAATAATATGGAGGCTTACCGCTATTTCGGCGCACACCTTTGCGAGCAGGACGGTCAGGCGGGATGCGTGTTCCGCCTGTGGGCTCCGCATGCAAAGGCTGTTTCGGTAGTGGGGGACTTCAATGACTGGATGCCCACCACCCACCCGATGCAGAAGGTGGATGACGGAATCTGGGAATTGTTCATTCCGGGGATCAAGCAGTTTGACGTGTACAAATACTGTGTTACCACCCCGGCGGATGAACTGGTCTATAAGGCTGATCCGTATGCGTTCCACGCCGAGACCCGCCCCTCCAACGGCAGCAAAGTCTATGATATCAGCGGATTCGCCTGGGATGATACCGCCTGGGAAGAAGAGCAGAAAAAACGTGATGTGATCAACGGGCCGATGCTCATCTACGAGCTGCATGCGGGCAGCTGGAAGATGAAGGCGGACGGTGTGCCGTACAACTACTCCGAACTGGCAGACGAACTGATTCCCTACATAAAGGATATGGGCTATACCCATGTGGAATTGCTGCCCATCACCGAATATCCTTTCGACGGCAGCTGGGGGTATCAGGTCACGGGGTACTATGCACCCACCAGCCGCTACGGTACGCCCCATGATTTCATGGCGTTTGTGGACAAGATGCACAATGCCGGCATCGGCGTGATTCTGGACTGGGTGCCCGCCCATTTCCCCAAGGACGCCTATGGTCTGTATATGTTCGACGGTGCGCCCTGCTATGAGGACCCCAACCCCCGCCGCGGCGAGCATAAGGAATGGGGCACCATGGTGTTCAACTATGGCATGCCGGAAGTGCAGAGCTTCCTGATCTCCAGTGCGCTGTTCTGGATCGAGCAGTACCATGTGGATGGCCTGCGTGTGGATGCGGTGGCCAGCATGTTGTATCTGGATTACAACCGTCGGGATGGCGAGTGGGAACAGAACGTCAACGGCGGTAAGGAAAACCTGGAAGCCATTGCCTTCCTGCAGAAGTGCAACAGCACCGTTCTGGGACGCTATCCCCACAAGATGATGATCGCCGAAGAATCCACCGCATGGCCTCTGGTTACCAAGCCTGCCGCGGACGGCGGCCTGGGCTTCAACTTCAAGTGGAATATGGGCTGGATGAACGACATGCTCAGCTACATGAAGACGGATCCGTTGTTCCGTGCCGGCAATCACGGCAAGGTCACCTTCAGCTTCTTCTATGCGTTCAGTGAAAACTTTGTGCTGCCCATCAGCCATGATGAGGTCGTGCACGGAAAGTGCAGCCTGATCAACAAGATGCCCGGTGATTACGAACAGAAGTTTGCCAATCTGCGTACCTTCTATGGCTACATGGCCGCGCACCCGGGCAAGAAACTGCTGTTCATGGGGCAGGAGTTCGGCCAGTTCATCGAGTGGGATGAAAAGAAGCCGCTGGACTGGATGCTGCTCGGGTACGACAAGCATCACCAGCTGCAGAGTTATGTCCGTGATCTGAACAAGTTCTATCTGGAAACGCCGGCCATGTGGCAGGTGGATTACAGCTGGGAAGGCTTCCAGTGGATCGTGCCAGACGATAACCAGCAGAGTGTCATTGCGTTCCTGCGTCGGGACGCCAAGGGCAAGATGGTCCTCATCGTCTGCAACTTCAACCCTGTCCTGCGGGAAGGCTACTCCATGGGCGTGCCCAACGCCGGCAGCTATAAGGAAGTTCTGAACTCCGACGATGCCAAGTACGGCGGTTCGGGCGTTACCAACGGTACGGTCCGCAGCAAGAAGGGTGCTATGCACGGCTTTGAGCAGCATATTACCCTGACGCTGCCGCCGCTGTCCACGATGTATTTCAGTGTGCCCGCGCCCCGCAAAAAGCCCACCAAGAAAGCGGAGGAAGAACCGGTAAAGGCTGCCAAGGCAGAAAAGTCTGTCAAGGCGGAAAAGCCGGCAAAGCCCACTGCGCGCAAGACCACTGCATCGACCCGTACGCGCAAATCCAAGTCCAAACCGTCTGAAAAGATGGAAGGAAATATTTGATCCACTGCAAATACCATATTTAAGGGGAGAAACATTATGGCAAAAGAAATGATCGCAATGATCCTGGCCGGCGGACAAGGCTCACGCCTGTATGCGCTGACCCAGAAGCTGGCCAAGCCGGCGGTACCCTTTGGCGGAAAGTA
The DNA here is from genome assembly GCF_057005535.1 of Subdoligranulum sp. DSM 23681. Classification (NCBI taxonomy): domain Bacteria; kingdom Bacillati; phylum Bacillota; class Clostridia; order Eubacteriales; family Oscillospiraceae; genus Subdoligranulum; species Subdoligranulum sp. DSM 23681. Next base: position 2,817,450 of record NZ_CM168050.1, read on the forward strand.
CCGCATTATCGACTTCCCACTTTCCAACTGTGTCAACTCCGACATTGACACGGTTGGCATCCTGACCCAGTATCAGCCGCTGGTTCTGAACGAATACATCGGCAACGGTCAGCCTTGGGACCTGGACCGCCTGCATGGCGGTGTACATGTTCTGCCTCCGTATCAGCAGGCCAGCGGCTCTGACTGGTACAAGGGCACTGCCAACGCCATTTATCAGAATATTTCCTTCATTGATCGGTATGATCCGCAGTATGTCATTATCCTGTCGGGCGACCAGATCTGCAAGCAGGACTACAGCGATTTCCTGCGCTTCCACAAGGAAAAGAACGCCGAGTTCAGCGTTGCCGTCATGGAAGTGCCATGGAGCGAGGCTTCCCGCTTCGGCCTGATGGTCACCGACAATGACGACCGTATCAATGAGTTCCAGGAAAAGCCGAAGGATCCCAAGTCCAATCTGGCTTCCATGGGTATCTACATCTTCAACTGGGATGTGCTCAAGGCCTACCTGATCGCCGACGAAGCGGATCCCAACTCCGAAAATGACTTCGGCAAGAACGTCATTCCCGCACTGCTCAAGGATGGCCGCCGCATGTATGCGTACCGCTTCAGCGGCTACTGGAAGGATGTGGGCACCATTTCTTCCCTGTGGCAGGCCAACATGGAAGTGCTGGATCCCTCTCATTCCGGCATCAACCTGTTTGATGAAAACTGGAAGATTTACTCCCGCAACTCCGGCCGTCCCTGCCAGCAGATCGGCACGGATGCCGACATTGAAAACTCCATGGTCACCGAAGGCTGCAAGGTCAACGGCACCGTCAAGAACTCCATCCTCTTCTCGGGCGTTGTGGTCGAAAAGGGTGCAACGGTCGAAGCCGCTGTTGTCATGGGAGGTACGGTCATCAAGGCCGGCGCTACCGTGGCACACTGCATCGTCGCCGAAAACTGCACCATCGAAGAAGGTGCAACCGTCGGCAAGATGCCCGAAGGCGGCCTGAACATTGCCGAACCCGGCGATGTGGCAACTCTGGGCGCCGGCGTCAAGATCGGCAAGGGCGCAACGGTGGGCCCCAAGGCAATGGTCTCCAATGATGTAAAGGATGGTGAGGAACAATGGTAAGCAGCAACGCAAACGCTCTGGGCGTTATTTTCGCCAACTCTTATGATAACCTTGTCCCCGAACTGGTGGCGGAGCGCACAATGGCCTCCATCCCGTTTGCGGGCCGTTACCGCATGATCGACTTCACTCTGTCCAACATGGCAAACTCCGGTGTGGACAATGTGTCGATCATCGTCCGCAAGAACTACCACTCCCTGATGGACCATCTGGGAGCCGGCCGTGAATGGGACCTGACCCGCAAGCGCGGCGGTCTGAACATTATCCCGCCTTTTGCAGAGCGCAGCGTCAAGCTGTACTCCGGCCGCGTGGATGCACTGGCCAGTGTGCTGACCTGGCTGGCTGCACAGAAAGAGCGCTATGTCATTCTCTCTGACTCCCACATCGCCATGAACTTCAACTTCAACAAGCTGCTGGAAGCGCATATCAACAGCGGCGCCGACGTGACCATGGTTTATAACCGTGCGGAAATTCCCGATGGTGCCCGCAATGACAACTACACCATCCGGATGGATGCCAACGGCCGTGTGACCGAACTGCTGTCCAACGATTATCGTCCCGGCATGCAGAATCTGTCCATGAACCTGTATGTCATCGAGCGTGAAAGCCTGATCCAGCTGGTCCGTGACGCTGCTGTCCGCGGCCTGGTCTACTTTGAACGGGATATCCTGGCCCGCAACCTCAGCCTGCTGAACGTCCAGGCTTATGAGTTTACCGGCTATGCCGCCCGTCTGGCGGATATGAAGAGCTATTTCGACGAGAATATGCGCCTACTGCAGCCGGGTAACGTCGATCAGCTGTTTGACCCCGCCAACCCCATCTACACCAAGATTCGTGATGATAACCCCACCCGTTACATCAGCGGCAGCAAGGTCAAGAACAGCCTGCTGGCTGACGGCTGCGTCATCGAGGGTGAGGTCGAGAACAGTGTGCTGTTCCGCGGCTGCGTTGTCAAGAAGGGCGCCGTGGTCAAGAACAGCGTGCTCATGCAGGATACCATTGTGGAAGAAAACTGCTCCGTTGAATATGTCGTGACTGATAAGAACGTTCATATCACCACCGGCAAGCAGCTGTGCGGCACCGATTCGTTCCCGGTGTTCGTTGCCAAGAACCACACGGTTTGATCGCTCAAAAAGGCGGGCCGCCACATCTCCCCGGCGACCGCGCCTGATTGAGAGGGCGGGGGAGTCTCCCGCCCTTTCTTTTACTTCTCCGCGCATTGCGCGTGATAGATCCGCAAGGAGGCTACCCAACCATGAGAATTTTGTATGCAGCCAGCGAAGCAGCCCCATATGCCAAGTCCGGCGGTCTGGCCGACGTGGCTGGTGCCCTGCCTAAAGCTCTTGTCCGGGACGGTATCGACTGTCGTGTGGTGATGCCGCTGTACAATGACCTGAAGTTCAAGGACACCCTGACTTATGTCACCAATTTCAGTGTGCCGGTGGGGTGGCGCAGCCAGTATTGCGGCCTGTTCAAGGCCGAGCATGACGGCGTTACCTTCTACTTCATCGACAACGAATATTACTTCAAGCGCAGCGGATTGTATGGCTTCTATGATGATGGCGAGCGCTTTGCTTTCTTTGCCCGCGCCATTCTGGAAATGCTGTTCTATACGGATTTCGAGCCCGATATCATCAACTGCAACGACTGGCAGACCGCACTGACGCCGGTATACCTGAACCTGTATTATCGTCACCTGGACAAGTTCAACCGGATCAAGACGGTGTTTACCATCCACAACATTGCCTATCAGGGCAAGTATGGTCTGGATATTCTGGAAGATACCTGCGGTATCGGCAATCGGGATGCCCATGTGGTCGAGTACGACGGCTGTGCCAACTTCATGAAGGGCGCCATCGAGACCGCCGATAAGGTCACCACTGTCAGCCCTACCTACGCCCAGGAAATTCTGGATCCCTGGTTCAGCCATGGCCTGGATGGTCTGCTGCGTCAGAAACAGTACAAGCTGTGCGGTATCCTCAACGGCATTGATGTGGACGTGTTTAACCCGGCCACCGACCCCGATATCGTCAAAAACTATGATGTCGATACCTTCCAGGAAGGCAAGGCGGCCTGCAAGGCAGCTTTGCAGGATGAGATGAACCTGAACAAGGACGGCAGTCCGGTCATGGCCATGGTCACCCGTTTGGTAGGCCATAAGGGTGTGGATCTGGTCCGCTCCATCGCCGAAGGCCTGCTGCAGCAGGGAATTGAACTGGTCATCCTCGGTTCCGGTGAAGCGCAGTACGAAAACTTCTTCAATGAACTGTGCGCCCGCCATCCGGGCCGCGTGGGTGTGTACATCGGCTTCAATGCCAAGCTGGCCCAGCGGATCTATTCCGGTGCCGATATCTTCCTGATGCCGTCCCGCTCCGAACCCTGCGGTTTGGCCCAGATGGTCTCCTGCCGCTATGGCACCATTCCGGTGGTGCGCGAGACTGGCGGTCTGCGGGATTCCATTCACGACTCCGGTGACGGGTATGGAAATGGCTTTACCTTTGCCAACTACAATGCCCATGAGCTGTATGAAGCTTGCTGGCGTGCCAAGGAAGGATATTGGCAGAAGGATGGCTGGCCGATTCTGGTCCGCCGTGCCATGGAGTGCGACTTCAGCTGGTCCAACTCCGCCAAGAGCTATGAGGGCATGTACAACGAGGTCGTCAATCTCTGGTAATCATCACATAAACTGAGGCAGATCTCCTGTCGGGATTCCCGGCAGGAGATTTTTTTGTCGGTTGCACCATTTTCACACATTTTGCAAACAAAACCGATACAATCGAAAGGTATTATTGCTATATGGAACCGTGTGGGATACAATAAATGGTGAAGGATGTGGATGATGATGTCAACAAAAACCAAAAAGCCGCGGGCGGGTCTGGCGCTTTTGGGTCTGGCGGCGGCTGCAGTGGTGCTGGCTTTTACCGCACGGGAACTGATTCCTCTGCTGCAGCCAGGAAAAGAAACGGATACAATGCAGACGGCCAGTACACAACTTTCGGAAAGTCTGCCCACGCCGGTCAGTGAGCCGGAGGATGAGCCGGAAGCCGTGGCAACACCGGCTGTAACGGCCACACCCTTTGCGGGGTGGGATGTGGAAACGCTGGATGCTTTCTGCGCACAGCAGCCAAGCGGCTTTTCTGTGTATGCGAAGGACCTGGAAACCGGGGCCGTGTATACATATAATACGGAAACAGAATATTACCCGGCCAGCACGCTGAAAGCGGCGTATGCACTGTGGCTGTGTGAGCAGGCGGAGCAAGGCGTGCTGGATATGGAGGGGGATGTGCGGAATACCTTCTCCTTCGGCACACTGGCCGGCACCAAACTGAATGCCTATGACGGCGTTTCCATGATCCCGGCCTGGGATGTCATGTATGCGATGATCACAGTCAGTGATAACAACGCCATGGACATGCTGGTGGCAACCTGGCCGGCAAATGAAGAGAGCGGATTCTGTGATTTTCTGGCCGATCTTGGGTTTCATGCTCCGTATACCTGTTCCATGACGGAGGAGGACGGCATCCAGGGCATTATGAATGTATCTGATGCCGGTCTGCTGATGCAGGCACTTTATCAGTATTTCGGAACGGAAACCAGCACCTCGCTTCAGCTGATGGACTGCTTCCTGGATGCAGAACACACGGCGCTGTACATACCGGAAGGGGTGGAAGCTGCCAAAAAGTATGGCAGCTGGGATTATGCCTTCCATGACTTTGCCATTGTGTATGCGGAACACCCTTACATTCTTTGCTGCATGACTGACCAGGGCGACCAGAACGTGGATTTTCCGCCGGCTGTGGTGGCGGCTATGCAGGAACTGGGACAGCTGGTCTATGCCCAGGAAAGTGCCTGAACGGTTGCCTCTGTTGCCCTCGGCTGCTATATAATAAGGAAAGCCCGGTGCTTCATGGAGAAGCATCGGGCTTTTTGTTCAGTTGGTCTGTAAATGATTATCGACCCATTTGATCAACATATCCAGGGCCACTTCGTTGCGTCCGCCTTCCGGCACAATCAGGTCGGCTTTTCGCTTGCTTGGCTCGACAAACTGTTCATGCATGGGTTTGACGGTGGTCAGATACTGCTTCACTACGCTGTCCAGGGTGCGTCCCCGGGATTTCACATCGCGGACGATGCGCCGCAGAATGCGAACATCCGCATCTGTGTCCACAAAGACCTTCAAATCCATCATGCTGCACAGTTCGGCAGAATCAAAGATCAGGATCCCCTCCACAATAATGACCGGCGCGGGGGAGACCGTCACCGTTTTATCGCTGCGGTTATGAATGGAGTAGTTATACACCGGAACCTGGACCGTTTCACCGCGCCGCAGGGCGCGCAGGTGCTCAACCAGCAAGTCGGTGTCAAAAGAATCAGGGTGATCGTAATTGAGCTTGCAGCGCTCTTCATAGGGCAGCTCATCGTGACGTTTGTAGTAGCTGTCGTGGTTGATGACACTCACTTCATGTTCGCCAAAGTGTTCCCGCAGCCGTGCCGTCAGGGTGCTTTTGCCGCTGCCGGTGCCCCCAGCAATGCCGATGATGGTAGTTTTCATTCCTGAACGTCCCCTTTGTCAGACTGTAAAGGTGATCTGGCGTCCTGTGGGCTGGTAGGCCCGGAAGCTGACCCCCGCCATGCTCAGAAGGCGGCGGCTGGCGATGCTCATATCGGCATCATGGTATTTGTCCGAAAGATATACAATCTCCTTGATTCCGCTCTGAATGATGCTCTTGGCGCATTCGTTGCAGGGGAACAAGGTCACATATACCCGGGCTCCCCGCAGATCGCTGTGGGCGGAGTTCAGAATGGCATTGAGTTCGGCATGACAGACATACATGTATTTGGTCTCCAATGCCGGACCTTCCCGTTCCCAGGGCATATCGTCATCGTTGCACCCGGTGGGCATGCCGTTGTACCCCAGAGACAAAATCTTGTTTTCGGGACTGACGATGCACGCCCCCACCTGACTGTTGCTGTCCTTGCTTCGCATGGCGGACAGCAGGGCAATGCCCATGAAATATTCGTCCCAGCTGATATAATCGGTGCGTTTCATCGTTCCACACAACCTTTCTTGTACCGGCAAACAGTCCGGCACGGATACACATCTTGCTTTTATTATACTGTCCAGGGTACAGCCGCGCAACCCCCTGTAAAGCGACTGTCAAACTTTTGTGAAGTCGGGCGGATGGCGGCATCGCGCATCCTGCAGATACTTGCAGCGGGTGGCTTCACCGCCGCGCAGATGGCGCTCGGCTTTGTTTTTTTGCAGTACCTTTCGTACCTCTGCCCACAGACCGGGATTCAGGCGCCTCAGCCGTGTCTGATCTTTCCAGACGGTGCTTTTGCTTACGCCAAATACCCGTGCTGCCGCCCGCACTGTTGCACCGCTGCGCACCAGATACCGCCCCACCTCCACCGCACGCTCTTCGGGGTCGCCTTTCATACACAAACCTCCCTTGCATAGGATCGTTTTGCCAAACCCTATGCCGGAAAAGGGGACTGTATGCTATTCCCGACCTGAAAAGCAGACAGCCCCCGGGCCAAAAGACCCGAGGGCTGCTGAAAGATATCGAGGAGAGGGGAAGAACGGGGGCTGCCAGATGGCCCTGTAAAGCAAAAGTGCCTTACAGCTTTTGGTTATCCATATGTATGACGTCCCGCAAAAACACAAAGCGGCCGGGTGGACTTCCCGGTGCCGATGAGCTGTACGGCAGCTGCCAGGGTAGCTCCGGCGCTGGTGCAGGCCGGCACGCCATCAAAGAACAAAACCTCCCGGGCGGCGCGTTCTGCATCAGCGGTGCTCACGGTCAGTACTGTGTCAACCACATAAGGGTTGTAGTTTTCCGGTATAAATCCGGGCCCGATGCCGGAAATACCGTGATGCCCGATGTACCCGCCTGAAATGGCGGCGCATTCGCTGGGTTCCACCGCCACAATGCGGATCATGCTGTTCCAGGCTTTCAGGTATTCGGCCACACCGGTGATGGTGCCGCCGCTGCCAACGCCAATCACCACGGCATCGATGGAGTCGTTGCAGGCCTTCAGGATCTGGGGGCCTGTCACACGGCGGTGGTATTCCGGGTTGTCATCGTTGGCAAAATAGTTGGTATAGTATCCGTTGTATCGCTTGGCGGTGTCGGCCGCTACCCGTTCCAGGGCTTTGCGCCCGCCGCCGCTGCACACCACGATTCGCGCCCCCAGATTTTGCAGATGCTGGCGGCGGGAGAGCGGCAGGCTGCTGGGCACTACCAGGATGCAGGGATGCCCTGTGGTAGCGCAGGACACAGCCAGCGCAGCACCAAAACTGCCGGAGCTGGCTTCCACCACCGGCATACCGGGCTTCAGTGTACCGCGCTCAGTGGCAAAGGCTAGCATCGTTTCTGCAACGCCGTCCTTGCAGGTCCCGGTCGCCCCGCCGAAATCCAGGTATGCCAGAATGGCGCTGGGCAGACCGTGGCGCCCCGAATATCTGGACAGGCGAACCACCGGACACTTATATACATCCTGATAATAGCTTTGCAGGATGGCCATGGCCTTCCACCGTCCTTTCGGGAAAATTGGATGCTTTTTGTCAGATACTTCATTATTATATCATAAAACGGCAGGCTTTGCACCTTTTTCGGGATAGAAAATCCCGGAATGGAGGATCTTTAGGTTTGGTGCCGGGGAAAAAATTACGTCAGACACAGAATTTTGCTTGACAGGAATGACCCGGAGTGTTATAATTCATCTGCTGTAAAGAAAAATACTTTACATTGTCGAAGGGAAGGAGGCGCCGCCGTGGCCCCCAAAAGCCAGAAAAACCTGACGTTTTCGGTGCTGCTGGATTATTACGGCCCTGTCCTGACCGAAAAACAGCGTGCCATCCTGACCGAATATTATGATCAGGACCTGTCCCTGGCAGAGATTGCCGAAAATTACGGCATCACCCGTCAGGGCGTGCGGGATGCCATCAAACATGGCGAAGCGACGCTGACCGAGATGGAGCAGAACCTGGGCTATGCTGAAAAGGACGCGGCCCAGCGTGCCGATCTCGCCCGCCTGGAACAGCTTGTCATGGAAATCCGCTGCTGCAACACCGGCCTGTTTACGCCGGTGCCGCAGATCACCCGGGATACGGACGAGATCCTGGCTATTCTCAAACGTCTGAATACCTGACCACAGGGAGGGAACACACCGTGGCATTTGAATCATTGAGCGAACGCCTTTCGGGCGTGTTCAAAAAACTGCGCGGCAAGGGCAAACTGAATGAAGCAGACATCAAGGCGGCCATGCGGGAAGTACGCATGGCGCTGCTGGAAGCTGACGTCAACTACAAGGTTGCCAAAGATTTCTGCGCGCAGGTTTCCGAACGTGCCATGGGACAGGAAGTCATGGAAAGCCTGACCCCCGCCCAGCAGGTGGTCAAGATCGTCAACGAGGAACTGACCCGGCTGATGGGCGGTGACGAACCCCAGACCCTGCACATCAAAAACAAGGGACAGACCGTCATCATGATGTGCGGCCTGCAAGGCAACGGTAAAACCACCCATGCTGCCAAGCTGGGCAAGTATTACCGCGGCCAGGGCCGTCGGCCGCTGCTGGTGGCCTGCGATATTTATCGTCCCGCCGCCATTGATCAGCTGCGTATCGTCGGCCAGCAGGCCGGGGTGCCGGTGTTTGAGATGGGCACTGAAAAGCCCGAGATCATCGCCGCCAAGGCCATGGCGTATGCCCGCGACCACGGAAATGACATCGTGATTCTGGATACCGCCGGCCGCCTGCAGATCGACGATGCGCTCATGGGCGAGCTGGTGCGCATCAAAGAAGCGGTGGAAGTGGACGAGACCCTGCTGGTCGTGGATGCCATGGCCGGTCAGGAAGCCGTCAATGTGGCCAAGACCTTCAATGAAAAGGTGGGCATCAGCGGTGTTATCCTGACCAAGACCGACGGTGACACCCGCGGCGGTGCAGCCTTGTCGGTTCTGGCTGTTACCGGTAAGCCCATCTACTTCCAGGGCACCGGCGAAAAGCTGGACGCTCTTGAACCCTTCTATCCCGCCCGTATGTCCAGCCGCATCCTGGGCATGGGCGATGTCCTTTCGCTTATCGAGCGTGCGCAGTCCGTACAGGACGATAAGGCTGCCGAACAGGCAGCCCGGCGCATGATGGAAAATAAATTCGACCTGAACGATATGCTGGCCCAGTTCTCCCAGATCAAAAAGATGGGCGGTGCGGCCGCACTGCTGGGAATGTTGCCCGGCGGCAATCAGATTGATCTCGATCAGATTGATGATAAGGCCATGGCCCATATCGAAGCCATCATCTATTCCATGACGCCGGCAGAGCGGGAGCATCCTTCCATCATCAACCCCAAGCGCAAACGCCGCATTGCGGCGGGCAGCGGCCGTACGGTGGAAGAGGTCAACAAGCTGCTTCGTCAGTTTGAGATGATGCAAAAGCTGATGAAAAAGGCCAAGCGAAATCCCAAGGGCTTTATGCGCAGCCTGGGTGGGCTGGGCGGTCTTAAAGGCCTGCGGTAAACACAAGGTTATCTCTCCCGGATACGGGGTGGATATATAAAACAGGCCCCGTCCGGGCCGTCAAATCAATAATGACTTTTTTGGAGGAAACACATCATGGTCAAGATTCGTCTGCGCCGTCTGGGCGCCAAGAAGAACCCCTTCTATCGCGTTGTTGTCGCTGACAGCCGTTTCGCTCGTGACGGCCGCTTCATCGAGGAGATCGGCTACTATGATCCCACCACCGAGCCCTCTGTGGTCAAGATCGACGCCGAGAAGGCCAAGCAGTGGCTGGCCAACGGCGCTCAGCCGACCGACACCGTTCGCGTTCTGCTGAAGAAGGCCGAGATCCTGTAACCTGTCTAAGCGTAAGGGAGGGACCCCAGATGCAGGAACTGCTGATTGCCGTTGCCCGCGGTCTTGTGGAAGACAAGGACGCGGTGCGGGTCACGGTTGACCCTGCGCGTGAGGACGGCACCGTCGTCTACCACCTGAGCGTGGCCGAAAACGATATGGGCCGTGTGATCGGCAAACAGGGCCGCATCGCCAAGGCGATTCGCGTGGTCATGCGTGCCGCTGCCGTCCGCCAGGGCGAAAAAGTTGTGGTGGAGATCGACTGACACTCCATTGCTTTCCGCAAGCACTTTGCCCCCGGGCAAAGTGCTTTTTTACTGATTGTCTTTTTGGAGGTTTACTCATGTCTGATTTTCTCCCGGCTTTCAAGGTTGTCACCACCCATGGTGTGCGTGGTGAAATGAAAGCCCAGCCCCTGTGTGACGGTGCTGCCTTCCTGGCCCGCATCAAGCGGGTGTACACTTCAGCCCAGGGCGCGGGCGAAACCCCGCTGCTGGGGGTGCGTGCCCAGGGCAACATGCTTCTGGTGCGTCTGGGCGGTGTGGATACCATGGATGCGGCCCGTGCACGGGTGGGGCATACCTACTACTTTGCCAAACAGGATGCCAGACTGCCAAAAGGCCGTTATTTCATTGATGACTTGTTGGGGTGTGCGGTCGTGGATGCGGATACCGACATCGTGTACGGGACTGTCACCGAAATTGACCACCCGGCTGCTCATGATATCTATACCGTCCGTCGGGAGGATGGCAGCACGGCACTGTTTCCTGCTGTACCGGAATTCCTGGACCGGGTGGATCTGGAGGCGCGGAAGGTGTATGTGCGTCCCATTCCCGGCATGTTCGATCAGCCAGTCAACGGGGATGAGGAGTGAGCCATGCGCATTGATATCGTAACGCTCTTTCCGGAGCTTTGCCAGAGTTTTCTTGGGGCCAGCATTCTGGGGCGTGCGGCGGATAAAGGCTTGTTTGAGGCCCACTGCCATCAGATTCGGGATTACACCACCAACAAGCAGAAACAGACCGATGACTACCCCTACGGCGGCGGCTGCGGGATGGTGCTGTATGCCCAGCCCATTGCCGATTGCCTGCGGGACGTGATCCGCCAATGTGAGGCACAGGGCCGCCCTCGCCCGCATATTGTTTTTATGACGGCGGGTGGCCAGCCCTATAACCAGCAGATAGCCAAGCGTCTGGCTCAATGTGATTCCCTGACCCTGGTCTGCGGCCACTACGAGGGCATCGACGAACGGGTCATTGAGGCCTTTGCTGACGAGGAAATCTCCATCGGTGACTATGTCCTCACCGGTGGGGAACTGGCCAGCCTGGTGGTGGCGGATAGTGTGCTGCGCCTGCAGCCCGGTGTACTGGCCGAAGAACAGGGCTACCAGGAAGAAAGCCACTGGGATGGCCTGCTGGAATATCCCCAGTATACCCGTCCGGAAGTATGGGAAGGCCGACCTGTTCCGCCGGTGCTGCTCACCGGGGATCACGGGAAAATCACCACATGGCGTTCCCGTCAGGCCCATGCCCGCACGGCGGCCCGCCGTCCGGACCTGTATAAAGACTGGTGCCTGCGCCATCCCTTGCATCCTCGCCGCTGGAAGCGCAATGAGCGCGCTGAACTGATCCGCACAGACGCAGCCCTGGATGCAGCAGCGCAGGTGTATGCTGCGTCCTGGCAGGCCATGTGCGCTCCTGTGTGTACCGCAGAGTATGTGGCCCAGCATACGCCCCAGACTATGCGTGCCGAGCTGCAGGCTGATCGTGCCGCCGGGTGGGCCTTCTACTTGCACAGCACTGCCGGCGTGCCGGACGCCCTGATAGGGGTCTGCCACAAGGCGGGGGAGATCGGCCGGTTGTATGTCCGCCCCGAATCCCAGGGGCAGGGCATCGGTGCACTTTTGCTGGAATTTGCCAGAAAAAAGCTGTCGGAGCATGCGGCGCCCCATCTGTTTGTGCTGGATGTCAACCTTCCGGCCCTGGCACTGTATCTGCGTATGGGATATCGGTTTGACAGTGTGGCAAAGGTGTATGATCCGGCCGAAAATCCGGCCGCTGTGCAGTTTTGCCGGGAACTGAAATTCATCTATGCACCGAGAAAAACTGAAGAGGAAAAATCGGAAAACTGACTTTTTTGTGCTGATTCACAACAGTGTTGAAAATAAACTGGTTAAAATGTACAAAGAACGGGCGCAAGGTTTGTCGGAAATGCGGAATCCTGACAAATTTGCTGTTTTCCACTGTACAAAGTCGAACAAATGGGATAAAATAAAATCATCCGGGCGGCTACCTTTAGTGCAAACACCGCCTGACACTTGCCCGCGGTAGAAAAGCTTGGGCGTATTATTTTCACAAAGTAGGAGAGAATAGCTATGTACGTTAAAGAAGTTACCGTTGAGAATCAGGTTGGTCTGCACGCTCGTCCGGCTACGTTCTTCATTCAGAAGGCCAACGAGTACAAATCCTCTATCTGGGTCGAGAAAGAGGAGCGCCGCGTCAACGCCAAGTCCCTGTTGGGCGTTCTGAGCCTGGGCATCGTTGGCGGCACCACCATCCGCATCATTGCGGACGGCACCGACGAGCAGGCCGCTGTCGACGGTCTGGTCAAGCTGGTCAACTCCGGCTTCTCTGAATAATCCCATGATTCTCTTCGGCCGGGTGGGGTAACCACCCGGCCTTATTCTATTTTCCAAGGTGTTTTCATGACCAAGCAAGAACTGTACAAAAAAGCCTGTATGCTGCCGCTTCTTCCGGGTGTCTATATCATCCGTGACAAATCGGATGAGATCATCTATATCGGCAAGGCCAAGCGCCTGCGGACCCGTGTTTCCCAGTATTTCCGGGAAGGCGTGCCCCACGATGCCAAGGTCACCCAGATGATCAACCACGCCTTCACCTTTGATGTGATCGTCTGCCAGAGCGAGTTTGAAGCCCTGGTGCTGGAAGCCAGCCAGATCAAGGCGCATACCCCCAAATACAACATCCTGCTCAAGGATGACAAAGGGTACAGCTATGTCAAGATCACGAAAGGGGACTGGCCCCGCATCTCGGCCGCTTTGCAGAAAGATGATGAAAACGCGGATTACATCGGCCCATTCACCTCCTCTTTCGCGGTGCGGGAGATGGTGGAAACGGCCCAGAACTGCTTTCTGCTGCCCCGCTGCAACAAGGAATTTCCCCGGGATATCGGCAAGGGCCGCCCCTGCCTGAACGCCCACATTGGCAAGTGCATGGCGGTGTGCAGCGGCAAGGTCAGCTGTCAGGCCTACAATGAGGCCGTGCAGGGGGCTTTGCAGATGATCCGCTACGGCAAGAAGGATATCCTGCGCCAGCTTCGGGAAAAGATGGAAGCCGCCTCCGAGCGCCTGGACTTTGAATCCGCCGCCATTCTCCGGGACCAGATCGCCGCCATTGAGCGGGTGGCAGCCGGACAGAAGGTTGTTATGGAGAGCGGCACCGAGATGGATGTGGTGGCCTTTGCCGGCACCAGTCGGGCGGTCTGTGCCGCCGTGCTGCGGTACCGGGAAGGTCGCCTGACCGATAAGCGGGAGTTTGTCTTTCACGATACCACCGACATTGCCGCCGTGCGGGAAGAATTCCTGCCCCAGTACTATCTGGACGGCGAGTATGTCCCCAAGACGGTGGCGGTGGATGCCTTGCCGGAGGCTCACGAAGCCCTCAGCGAGGCTCTGGCCCAGGCCCGGGGCAGCAAGGTGGAACTGTATGTGCCCCAGCGCGGGGACGTGGCCAAGCTGGTCACCATGGCCTACACCAACGCGGTGGAGCGCCTGGGACGGGAAAGCGGCCGTTATACCAGAGAGGAAAAACTGCTGGAGGAAGCGGCCCAGGTGCTGGGTCTGAAAGCGCCGCCCCGCCTGATCGAAAGCTATGATATCTCCAACTGGGGCGATGGCTCCAGCGTTTGCGGCATGGTGGTGTTCAAGGATGGCAAACCTTACCGCAGCGGCTATCGCCGGTTCAAGATGCGGGAAGTCATCGGCACCGACGACTATGCCTCTCTGGCCGAGACCCTCAGCCGCCGTGCTGCTGAGTATGAGGCCGCACGGCGCGGGGATAAGCCGGACGGCCCCGGCAATCAGTTTGCCGCCCTGCCGGACCTGTTGCTCATCGATGGCGGCAGGGGACAGGTATCTGCGGTACGGCAGGCCCTGCGGGGCACAGCGCTGGAAAATGTTCCCACCTTCGGTATGGTCAAGGATGACCACCACCGCACCCGGGCTATCGTAGATGATGCGGGGGGCGAAATCGCCATCAACCGGCATCGGAATATCTTTACCTTTGTAACGGCCATTCAGGATGAAACCCACCGTTACGCCAACGATTACCGCAAGCGTCTGATGAAGAAAAAATCTTACGCAGCGACCCTGACGGCCTTGCCCGGGGTAGGGGAGAAGACATCGGCCGCCTTGCTGGCCCATTTCAAGACGGTGGCGGCGGTCAAGGCGGCGTCCATTTCCGATCTCGAGGAAGTCAAGGGCATCAGCCACGCCAAGGCCGAAAAAATTTACAACGCCCTGCGGGCCTGAGCGGGTAGTTTCGACTTGACAAGATAGGGCAAAGACTCCATAATAGATGAGATTAGGGAAGAATCCTTCGTTTCAACACTGAAAAGAAAGGCAGGTGCCGCTGCTATGCGAGTGATCGCCGGATCCGCCCGCGGCAAAAATCTGGCCGCCCTTCCGGGCGAAGACGTGACCCGCCCCACCATCAACCGCGTGAAAGAGGCCATGTTCTCCAGCGTACAGTTCCTCCTGCCGGGGGCACAGGTGCTGGATTTGTTTGCGGGAAGCGGTCAGCTGGGGATAGAAGCACTTTCCCGCGGTGCCGCACAGTGCACATTTCTGGATGCCAGCCCCGATGCAGTGAAAATCGTCACTGCCAACTGCCGTACTGCTGGCGTACAGGATCGGGCCCGCATTTCCTGCGGGGATTCCTTCAACTACCTGCACACCGCCCGCGGCCCGTTTGATCTGGTCCTGCTGGACCCGCCCTTTGCCCACGGTACACTGGCAAAGGTGCTGCCGCTTCTGGAACGCAGTGTGGCACCCGGAGGCGTTGTTCTGTGCGAAAGCGAACTGGAAGCTGAGCTGCCGCCGCAGGCGGGAAGCCTGCAGCTGGTAAAACAATACAAGTACGGCAAAATTCTTGTCAGCCGTTATGAGAGAGAGGGACAGCCATGAGTGTGGAAGAATTGCTTGAATTGATGGAAGAAACGCTGGAAGAAGGCGGAGGCGTTCCTTTCAGCCCTTCCAAGCGCTTTGTGGATGTGGACCGCATGCGGGACATCATTGATGAGGTGCGCAACAATCTGCCGGATGAGATTCGCGACAGCAAAAAGATCGTGGCTGACCGGGAACAGATCCTGAAAGGTGCCCGTGCCGAAGCCGACGGGATCATTCAGCAGGCGGAAGAACGGGCACGGGGTCTTGTTTCGGACCAGGAGATCGTCCGGCGTGCGCAGCAGCGCGCGGCGGAGATTCTTTCTACGGCCCAGGAGCAGGCCAAGGAGATCAACCGCAGTGCCACCACTTACTGCGAGGCCATCCTGAAAAATTCTGAGGAAGTTCTGGCCCGCAGTGTGGCGGATATCAAGAAAACCAGGATGAATCTGCGCAGTGCTGCGGCCCGTGGCCTGCGCGGCCCCAAAAAGTAAGTACATAGTTACTCCCTGTTTGTGAAAGCAGAACCGCCGACCGGATATTCCCGGCCGGCGGTTCTGCTTTTTTCGGCTTCTGTCGAAGAAAAGGACTGAAAACAAATACCGACGGTTTGCCTGCTTTTTGGCGCCGGAACCGATTTTTTCCCCACTGTTCACCCCGGCATTTTCAGATGTGAAAAATCCTTGCCCACTGTGTTTTTTTGCCCCGCGGACTTGCTTTTTGCCCTGTAATTTGGTACTATGATGGTACAGCTGTGGGTAAAAAAACCTTAAAAAGGGTTAAAGTGGGTAGTTTTCAACGTTTTCAACTGCGTTTTCAACTGCTCTCCAACGGCTGGACGTCGAAAAACAGAGAAAATCGGCAGGGAGGAGGGAGTTTTCAACATGTTCGTGGGCCGCTTCGATTATGCCATCGACGGCAAAGGACGGTTGAACTTCCCCGCCAAGTTTCGTGACGGCATGGGTGAGACGTTTATTGTGACCCGCTGGCTGGATCATTGCCTTGCTGCGTTTCCCACCGCGGAATTTGAAAAGGTGGCGGAACGCATTGCGGAAAAAGGGCTCGTCAAAGGCCGTCAGGTAAGCCGGATGCTGTATTCTTCCGCCACCGAGGTCACTCCGGACAAGCAGGGGCGCATCCAGCTGCCGGCAGAATTGCGGCAGTACGCAAACCTGTCTCATGATGTGACCATCATCGGAAACCGGACCTTTGCCGAAATCTGGAATACAGACACCTGGAACCAGAATCAGGCTGCTTCGGATGAAGATTTCACCGCAGCCATGGAAGCTCTGGATTTCTGAACAACAAGGCGCACGGCGCAAAAGGACATCGAAATGGAATTTTCCCACATACCCGTATTGCTGCAGCCCTGCCTGGATGGATTGGCGATTGATCCCACCGGTATCTATCTGGATGGTACCGCCGGCGGCGCAGGGCACTCCCGTGAAATTGCCAAACGCCTGACCACAGGGCGGCTGATCGCTCTCGATCAGGACCCGGATGCGGTGGCAACAGCCACCGAAAGGCTTAAGGGTCTTCCCGCCCTTGTGGTCAGGGCCAATTTCCGGCAGGCAGCGGCTGTGCTGGATGACCTGGGAATTGAAAAGATCAACGGTGCTTTGCTGGACCTGGGGGTCTCGAGCCATCAGCTGGATGAAGCCTCCCGTGGCTTCTCCTACCACGCGGATGCACCGCTGGACATGCGGATGAGTCAGCAGGGCCCCACCGCGGCGGATCTGCTCGATTCGCTGCCCCGGGAAGAAATTGCCCGTATCCTGCGCGAATACGGGGAAGAGCCCTATGCCTGGCAGATTGCCGGCAAGATCGTGCAGCAGCGGGAACAGACGCCGATCACCACCACCCTGCAGCTGGCAGAACTGGTGGCGGCCGCCGTGCCGCCCAAAGAGCGCCGTAAGAGCAAGAATCCGGCGCGCCGCACATTTCAGGCCGTTCGCATCGCGGTGAACGGGGAACTGGATGCCCTGAATGAAGGCCTGGAAGCTTTGTTTGACAGACTGGCGCCGGGTGGGCGCCTGTGCGTGATCACCTTCCACAGCCTGGAAGACCGGCTGGTGAAGAACAAGTTCCGCCGTTGGGCGCAGAAATGTACCTGCCCGCCGGAACAGCCCATCTGCACCTGCGGCGGCGTGGCCAAAGCCACTCTGATTACCCGGCATCCCATTGAGGCAGATGCCGAGGAACTGGAGGAGAATCGCCGCAGTCGCTCGGCAAAATTGCGGGTACTGGAAAAGAACTGAGCACAACAACTTTGCTTTTGGAACACAGATAGAGGGGGTGCTGACCATGACTTCGGCAGCATATCAAGTCAACAATGCACAATCGGTCCGCCGTGCACCGCGGGTGCGTGTGGTGCGCGGCGGACGCTTCCACTTCGGCCGCGCCAAAGAATTCATGCGTCAGATCGCATCGGTGCTGGTGATCGTGGTTTTTCTGGCCTTGATCACGGCCATTGTGGCCGGTCAGGCAAAACTGACCGAGATCTCCGGCGATATTGATGCCAAGCGTACGGAACTGGCTGACGCACAGACCACCTATGAGTATTTGTCCGGCAAGATGGACGAGATTTCCAACAGCGCCAATATCGATGAGGTGGCACAGAGCCGCCTGGGTCTGGTCAAGACCGATCCCAGCCAGGTGACCTATCTCCGCCTGGACGACGAAAGCATCATCGAAAAGAGCAACTCCAAAACCGATGAGATCCTGGATGGGCTGTATACCGCAGCCCTTAGCCTGATCGGCAGTTTTGAACCGTAAGCAAAGCCCAAAAGCGTGCATCCCGCGTCGGGGCACGCTTTTTGCCTTTTTATGACCTGTACCCAACGGAAGGAAAACAACCATGCAGAACAATCGTGACAGGCAAAATGAACGGCACTCCATCAACAATGCCCTGCGTGTGCGCACATTGATGCTGGTGGCGCTGTTCATAATTTTTGGTATGGGCCTTTTGATTTATCAGCTGTACGCACTGCAGCTGCGTGACCCTGAAAAGTATCGTGTCGGTGCGGCGGAACAGCAGCTTTCGGATGAGACCATCCCGGCCTCCCGCGGAACCATCTACACGTCCACCGGCAAGGTCCTGGCCAAGAGTACCACTGTCTGGAACATCATCGCGGATCCTTCCCGGTGCAATGCAAAGTACATTGCGCAGGCAGCCCAGGATATCTCCAACCTGCTGGGAGGGAGCGTGTCGGCGGAAAGCATCCTGGAAAAACTCAGCGATACGAAAAGCCAGTATAAAGTCCTGGCCCGTGGGGTGGACTTGCCCACCAAGGATGCCATCATTGAATATGCCAATACCAAGCGGCCCCTCAATGACGGAGACGAGGAAAAAGACTGGGAAACCGTTCTGAACATCTATACCGAACAGGCATCGACCCGCAGCTATCCTTATGGCTCTTTCCTGTCTTCGGTACTGGGCTTCACCAATTCGGACGGCGAAGGCATCTATGGTCTGGAAAAGTCCTATCAGGAGGAGCTGGCCGGTACGCCCGGACGTCGGATCACCAGCCAGAATGCCTTGGGTTATACGTCCGATGATGAAGGGAAAGTGTATGAGCCCGTCAACGGCTATGACCTGCACCTGACCATTGATGACCAGGTACAGACGGTGGTGGAGAAGTATCTGGGACAGGCACTGAAAGAATACAGTGTAAAGAACCGTGGTACAGTCATTGTCATGGATGTGAACACGGGCGCCATTCTTTCCATGGCCACCATGAGTCAGTTTGACCCCAATGATCCCTATACCATTGCGGATCCGGAAATGGCCGCTGTTCTGGAGGATGGAACCCTGACTGCCGAGGAGATCGACCTGCTGCAGTCCCGCCTGGGAGAAAGCAATGTGGCCTCCATTGTGGAGGACGGCGTGCTCAGTTCCGAGGAGTATTCCACCCTGCAGGGTTATATCCGGGAAGCCCAGTGGAAGAATAAGAGCGTGACCGAACTGTATTTCCCGGGTTCCGTCTTCAAGCTGGTCACCGCGGCTTCCGCGCTGGATTCCGGTTTGATGGATGCCAGCCAGGTGTTTTACTGCAACGGCAAACTCACCGTCAATGAAGGGACGCAGTGGGAAACCACCTATGGATGCGCCAATGATGCGATTCACGGGCCGCTGGATATGGCGGGCGCTCTGGAAAAGAGCTGCAACCTTTATTTCATCCAGGTGGCAGAGCTGATGACCCCGGAGTTTTTCTATAACTATTACCAGGCATTCGGTCTGGATGAGACCACCGGCATTGACCTGCCTTATGAGTCCAAGGGCATTTCCAAGACGCAGGCAGATATGGAGCAGGTCAAGACTGACCTGTACTCTACGGCTTTTGGACAGACCCAGAAACTCACCGCCATCCAGATGGCCACCGCCGTTTCTGCGGTGGTCAACGGTGGGTATCTGGTTACCCCCTATGTGGTGGGCAGCATGACCGATGACGCGGGCAATGTGGTCAGTGAGACCCAGCCCAACATCCGCCGGCAGGTCATCTCCGAGGACGTGAGTCAGCAGCTGTGCGCCATGATGGAAAACAACGTGGGCGGCGGTAAAGAGGGATATTCCTGCCGCAACGTTTACGTGGCCGGTTACTCCATCGGCGGCAAATCCGGTACGGCGGAACAGCTGGACCGCAGCGAGCGTTCGGATGGCGACTACCACAAGCAGATCAGCTTTGCGGCGGTTCTGCCCGCCGACGACCCCGAAATTCTGGTCTTTGCGGTACTGGACGACCCCCGCTGGGTGGAAGATTTTGCCTCCCAGATCGTGGCTCCCATGGTGGGGAACATTATCAGCGAAATAGCACCTTACCTGGGCATTCCCCGGGACCCTGACTATGTGGAACCGGAAAGCATCACGGTGCCCAATGCCGTCGGTTCCCGCTGGTCTCTGGCGCAGGCCAATCTGAACAAGCTGGGCCTGGGCCATCAGCTCATCGGTTCCGGCAGCGAGATCGTCTACCAGTACCCCTATTCGGGTACTTCGGTCCCGGCGGGATCCACCATTTACTTCTACACTGATTCCACCACCGGCAGCCTGACCACCGTGCCGGACGTGACCGGCAAGACCGGTACCTTCGCCAGCCAGATGCTCAAGTCCGCCAACCTGAACGTCAAGCTGGTGGGGGATGCCAACGGCAAGGTGGTCTCTCAGGATGTGGCGGCTTCTTCCAGTGCGGAATTCGGCACCATTGTGACCATCCAGACAGAGACTGACACAACCAGTACAGATACAACACAAACCGATGAATCGGATACCAGCGAAACGGATACCACGAACCAGACGGATACTGAGGAGGGAACTGAATGAAACCGATCCATGCCAATGAACTGCTGGCCGGCCTGACTCTGGCGCGGCCGGTGGACATCACCGCCGTTGTCACTGACAGCCGCAAAGTGCAGCCGGGGTGCGTCTTTGTATGCTTTCCCGGTGCTCGGGTAGATGGCCATTATTTTGCCGAGACGGCCTATAAGGCCGGGGCGGAGTACGTGATTGCCAATCACCCGGTAGAAGGCGTGCCGGAAGATCACCTGGTGGTGACCCCGTCCAGTCACATGGCCATGCTGCGGATGGCATCCAACTATCGCACCCTGTTCAGTCCGCTCATGATCGGCGTCACCGGTTCGGTGGGAAAGACCACCACCAAGGAATTCTGTTATGCGGTACTGTCGGCTTTCGGCAATACCCTGAAGACGGAGGGAAACCAGAACAACGAGATCGGTCTGCCCAACACCCTGTTCCGTCTGGAAGACGCCACCGAGTATGCGGTGGTGGAAATGGGCATGAGTGCTCTGGGGGAAATTGCCCGCTTGACCCGCACGGCTCGTCCTTCCGCCGGGATCATCACCATGATCGGGGTCTCCCACCTGGAAAATCTCGGCAGCCGTGAGAATATACTGAAGGCGAAGCTGGAAATCTGCCAGGGGCTTCCGGATGGAGCTCCGCTTGTGCTCAATGGGGACGACGAACTGCTGCGCAGCGCAGCGCTGCCTGCCCGACTCAAGCCTGTCTGGTTTAGCCTGAAAGCGACGGGCGCAGATGTCTGTGCCGCCGATATCCGGGATGAAAAAGACGGCACCGCTTTCACTCTGCGGGATGCGGAACATGGCGATTTCGAGGTTCATATTCCCACCCAGGGCCTGCACACGGTCAGCGATGCCCTGGCAGCTTATGCGGCTGCCACCCGGCTGGGGCTGGACCCTGCCCGCGCCGCTGCCGCGCTCTCGGATTACAAGACCACCGGTATGCGGCAGAATATCGTGCAGCATGGCGGCATCACCTTCATTGAAGACTGCTACAACGCCAGTCCGGACAGCATGCGTGCGGCGCTGGATATCCTGCAGCGCCAGATTCCCGGCCCCGGCGGCCGCCGGATTGCCGTGCTGGGGGATATGCTGGAACTGGGGACGGCTTCCGAACAGGCACACCGGCAAACCGGAGAATGGGCCGCCGATGTGGTGGATTTGTTGCTGGCTGTCGGCCCCAACAGTACCGCCATGGCGGAAGCGGCCGGCGAAAAAGTAACAACATTGCATTGCCAAAATACACAGGAAGTAGTAGAATATCTAAGGTCGTATCTGCGCCCCGGTGATGTGGTTCTGGCCAAGGCCAGCCACGCCATGCAGTTTGAAGAAATGCTGCACAGCCTGTACGCGGAGCTTCCCGACCACGCATAAGACTACAACCTGAACTTTGGGGGAATTACCATATGGGGATGATCGTGTCCTGGATGCTGATCGCGGCGGCAATTGTCGCGTTCTGCGTTACTGTTGTTTCAGGCTTTTTCCTGATCCCGGCGCTGCACCGCCTGCATTTTGGCCAGACTATCCGGGAGGACGGACCCACCTGGCACAACAAAAAGCAGGGCACTCCCACCATGGGCGGCCTGTGCTTTATTCTGGGAATTCTGTTGGCCTGCGGTGTGGTGTATGCCGGACTTTCCGCCAAGGCGCCGGAACTGGTGGCACCGCAGCAGGTCCAGGGAGGCCTGCTGGTGCTGTTCCTGGCCTTCGGCTCCGGCGTCATCGGATTTCTGGATGACTTTATCAAGGTGGTGCGCCACCGCAATCTGGGCCTTCTGGCGTGGCAGAAACTTGTCATGCAGTTTGTTGTCACCGGTGCTTTCATGGCCGGTCTTCACAGTCTGGGGCTCATGACCACCATCATCATGGTACCGGCTGTGGGTGCGGTGAATCTGGGCTTGCTTTACTATCCCATCGCTTTCTTCGGCATCATTTTCCTTGTGAATGCCGTGAATCTTACCGATGGTCTGGACGGCCTGTGCTCCTGTGTGACCTTTGTGTCCATGCTGGGATACCTGCTGGCAGCCAGCATGCTGGGATTTTACCATGTGGCAGTTCTTTCTACTGCCACCGCGGCCGCCTGTGCCGGTTTCCTTGTCTGGAATTTTTATCCTGCCAAGGTGTTCATGGGAGACACCGGCAGCATGTTCCTGGGGGGAATGGTCACGGCACTGGCCTTTGTGATGGGCCGTCCGGAACTGGTCCTGTTCTTCGGCATCGTCTTTATCTGGGATGCCATGACCGTTGTGATCCAGCGCGTGTACTACAAAGCCACCCATGGCAAGCGCATCTTCCGCATGACGCCGATCCATCATGCCTTTGAGATGCGCGGCTGGAAAGAGGCCCGCATCGACGCCTTCTTCAGCCTGATTGCCGTTATGGGTGTGGCGCTGGGGCTTCTGTACATCTATCTTGCGTAACATCCTGCACCGCTCCCTTTGCAGGAAAGGAGGGACCTGCCCGTGACCGCTGCACGCATTTTTGACATTACATTCGGCAATCTGGTACGTTTTGCACAGAATGCAGCCTTTCGCAAAGAGGAGCACGGGCCTGTCTCTTGGGGCTTTGTGGGCACCTTGCTGCTGGTTTTGTGCTATGGGCTGATTATGCTGTTTTCAGCCAGCTATGTCACCGCCTATTATCGGTTTGGGGATATCTACCATTACATAAAACCACAGGTGATTCTGGCGTTGGGCGGCCTGTTCCTCATGGTAGTGATTTCCAACATAGACTACCATGCGTTGCGCTATCTGTATGCACATCTGTATGTGGGACTGATGTTCCTGCTGGTGCTGGCTCTGTTCAGTAAGGAGATCAACTACGTTCATCGCTGGGTGTATATTCTGGGCATTAGCGTCCAGCCTTCGGAAATCGCCAAGTTTGCGGTTATTCTGGGAGTGGCCCTGTATACCGATGAACACTATGAACAACGGCGGACCCTGGTGCATGGCATGATCATGCCGATCCTGCCGGTACTTCCCATTGTGGTTCTGCTGCGCATGGAACCCCACAACTCTGCCATTCTGCTGATCTGCATGATCCTGGGCACCATGCTTCTGTGCGGCGGCTGCGCGCTGCGCTGGATGCCTGTGATGGCCGGTGTGGCCATGGGCGGTCTGTATCTGATGCTGACCGCTGAAGGGAATGATGTCGCCAACGAGCGCCTGGGTGCCTGGGGCCTGTTTGCTGAAAGTGATGTGGATCTTGGTTATCAGACAACCCAGAGCCTGTATTCCATTGCTTCGGGCGGCCTGACCGGTCTTGGCATCGGCAACAGCCGTCAGAAACAGCTGTGGCTGCCGGAAGCAACCAATGACTTCATCTTTTCTGTTCTGTGTGAAGAGTTGGGCTTTATCGGAGCGGTGCTTTGCATCGGACTGTTTGCGGCCCTGCTCATTCAAGGCATCCTGATTGCCCTGCGCTCGCCGGACTATTTCGGCAGTATGCTGACCATTGGCGTGATGGCGCAGATCGCATGGCAGGTATTCTGTCATATCGGTGTGGTTACGGCCACCTTGCCCAACACTGGCATCAGCCTGCCCTTCTTCTCATCGGGCGGAAGCAGCTTGTTGCTGCTGCTATGTGAAATGGGGGTCGTACTCAGCGTATCACGGGCGGGAAATGCCAAAATCATGGCGCAGCGGAAACGCAGCCAGGATGAGCTGATGCGTCGCCTGCATGGCAACAGCCCCACACGCAAAGTCTATCGCCGGCGGGAGAATGTCAGCGGCTGACACCCGCCGCTTTTGGGTATCGAGGGAAAGAGAGGGAACCATATGCGTGTTCTGATCGCCGCCGGCGGTACTGCCGGACACATCAATCCTGCGCTGGCCATTGCCGGTGCGCTGAAAAAGGCAGAGCCGTCTGCGGAAATTCACTTTGTGGGGCGCCGGGAAGGAATGGAGTACGGCCTTGTGACGGCGGCCGGATATCCCTTTCATCATATTGAAATCAATGGTTTTCAGCGCCGCCTGACGCCCAAAAATATTGCCCGCAATTTCCAGGCGCTTTATCATCTGGCCCTGTCCGGTCCGCGCACGGCGGCAATCCTTCGGGAGGTCCAGCCGGATCTGGTCATCGGCTGCGGCGGTTATGTCAGCGGTCCGGTGGTGCGGGCTGCGGCCAAAAAGGGAATCAAGACGGCAATTCATGAGCAGAATGCCTTCCCCGGAGTCACCAATAAGCTGTTGGCCAAAGATGTGGATGTGGTCTTTGCGGCCAGTGCCGCCGCGGTGGAAAAACTGGGCGCTCCGGATAAGACGCAGGTGGTAGGCAACCCTGTCCGTCCGGAAATCCTGACCCAGGACCGGGCGGCCGCCCGCGCTGCCATCGGAGCAGGGGACCGTACGGTGATTCTGAGCTTTGGCGGCAGCCTGGGCGCCCGACGCATCAACGAGGTAGTGGGTGCCCTGTGCGGCTGGGAACAGAAGACCCATCAGAATGTGCTGCATCTGCATGCCACAGGCAGCCGTGGGGTACAGCTGTTTCAGGACCTGGCCAAACAGGAAGGTTTTGCGCCCGGTCCCAATCTGGTGGTAAAGGAATATATCAAGAATATGCCGGAACTGCTGGCCGCAGCCGATCTGGTCATTTCCCGTTCGGGCGCTTTGACGCTGGCGGAACTGGAAGCCATGGGCCGTGCTGCCATCCTGATTCCCAGCCCCAACGTGGCCGAAAACCACCAGTATTATAATGCCCTGGAATTGCAGAAGGCCGGCGCAGCGGTGGTCATTGAAGAGAAGGACCTGACCGCCGAAAAACTGATTGAGACTGTGCAGCAGTTGCTGGCTGCCCCGGGACGTCTGGCCGAGATGGGCCGTCAGGCACGCACCTTGGCCCAGCCTCGCAGTCTGGACATGATTACAGAACGTCTGCTTGCCCTGGTCAAAACGGGCAGGTAAGAAGTGCAACGCCCCACCCTGTGCGGGGCGTTTTGTGCGTATTGTCCTTTTTCTATTTTCACGACAGAAAGGAGGCCGCGGATGGATCGTAACCAGCGAAGCCGCCGGCAGAAAGCAGCCGCGACCCCGCCCGCAAACCAACGTCCGGCACCGCGCAGCATGAAAAGCCGCCTGGGACTGACCAAGAAAGCCCAGCCCGCCGGACAGCCCCGACGCGCCCGTCCGGTGCAACAGCCCACAGGACAGCGCACAGGCCCGCAGCAGGGGATGGACGGTAGGGAAAACATCAGGGGGCGCCGTCCGCAGCAAAATCCGCAGAAAGCCGCTTACCGTCAGAATCCGAACCGTCGTCCGCCGCGCCGCGTGACACATGCCGAACAGCTGCGCCTCCGTCGCCAGCGCGCTGTGCTGGGAGCGCTGCTGGTGTTTGCAGTCCTTGTTGGCGGGATCATTCTTTCGGTCAATCTGCTGTTCAAGGTCACGGACTTCCGCATTGAAAACACCGATGGTTCCACACCAGCGAACACCGGTGTTTATACCGAAGACCAGATCATCGAATTGCTGGGAATTTCGGAAGGCGACAGCCTGTTTGGCTTTTCCGCCCGGGAAAAGTCCCAGTTCCTGCTCAGTAATCTTCCCTATCTGGACGTGGCGGATGTGGGCACCCAGATGCCAGGTACGGTGGTTGTCAAAGTACAGCCGGCTACCGAGCGCTTTATGATGGAATACGCAGGCCAATGGCTGGTATTCAGCGATCATCTCAAGGTACTTCGCACCAGTGACAGCCAACCCGATGGGCTGATCTGGCTGGAAGCCGACATACCACAGGGACAGGCAACCACGCCGGGAAGCTTCCTGTCACTGCAGGCACAGACAGAGGAGCAGGCGACGGCAGAGACCAGCCATATTTCTGCCCAGGACACGCTGGAGCAGATGATGACAGCGTTGGAAGAAAATGGGCTCAAGGATGGAATTTCCGTCATTGATATGACCGACTTGAGCGAACTGAACTTCCTGTATCAGGGCCGTGTTTCCGTCACACTGGGTACTGCCAACAATCTGGATTACAAGATTCGCTTTGCAGCGACCCTGATTCTGGATGTGAACGGTACCGGCCTGACCTCTTCGGACCGCGGCACGCTGGATGTGAGCCGTCAGCTGGAGGATGGCAATATTGAGGCCACCTTCAACAGTGATACCAGCACGCCCACACCCGCGCCCACTCCTACCCCGGAAGGGGACGGAGATGAAACCGGCGAAGGGGCCGATGCAACCGGCAGCGGTGGCGATTCCACCGAAACCACCCCCACTCCGGAACCGACTCCCGTACCGGAAGGCTGAGACCATCGCCGCCACGGAATAACATAAAACCCCCGCAGCCCTTTGAACTGCACCCCATTTGTTAGACAGTATGGTATACTGGATAACAAGTGGGGTGCTTTATTATGCCGAAAGGAATACCAAACAAACGCTACACACCGGAATTTAAGCAACTGGTAGTGGAGACAATGCGAGAAGAACATTTAAGTGTTCGGGAAGTAATGCGAAGGTTTAAAATCAATGATCATGGCATTATTGAACGCTGGGAACGAATCTATCTTGAAGAAGGGCCGGAAGGATTGGCGATAGAACGTCGAGGGCGCAAAAGAAGAAGCCGGCTTGCGAAGCTGTCTAAAACAGTTGAAGAAGACCTTATTGCCGAGAACCAGCGACTGCGCGCGGAGAACGAATACCTAAAAAATTTGCAAGCCTTGGTTTTGGAGGAAGAGCGACGCCGGCACAGAAAATGCAGGTAGTCCAAACACTAAGGCCGAAATATCCTTTGTCCCAGCTGCTCGAAATCGCTCAACTGCCTCGTGCCACTTTCTACTACCATCTGAAGCGGATGCAAAAGGAAGATAAATACGAAGAAGCAAAAGCGGAGATTTCCTCCATTTACCACGAAAACAAAGGGCGGTATGGATACCGGCGCATTACCGCAGCACTACACAAGAACGGTATACATTTGAACCACAAGACGGTGCAGCGACTCATGAAAGATCTGGGATTGGTTTGCCGTGTCAGACCCAAGAAGTATCGCTCTTACAAAGGAGAAGTGGGCAAGATCGCCCCTAATCTGCTGAACAGAGACTTCCATGCGGAAATGCCAAACCAGAAGTGGGTTACTGACGTGACAGAGTTCAGCCTGTTCGGCCAGAAGCTCTATCTTTCTCCAATCTTGGACCTGCACAATGGGTATTTGGTAAGCTACGCTATCTCTGACCGTCCGGTTTTAAGCAT
Organism: Subdoligranulum sp. DSM 23681; assembly: GCF_057005535.1. NCBI lineage: Bacteria > Bacillati > Bacillota > Clostridia > Eubacteriales > Oscillospiraceae > Subdoligranulum > Subdoligranulum sp. DSM 23681. Next base: position 2,845,089 of record NZ_CM168050.1, read on the forward strand.
GGTAACGAAGATGCTTGCCAAAGCCTTTGAAACCATACCGGATGGAACCAGACTGATTCTTCACTCCGACCAGGGCTGGCAATACCAGCACAAGCAGTACCGGAGGATGCTTAAAGCAAAGGGCATCCGGCAAAGCATGAGCCGCAAGGGAAACTGTTTGGACAATGCAGTGGCGGAAAACTTCTTCGGTCTGCTCAAGAGCGAATTGCTCTATCTACAAAAGTTCCAGTCCATGCGGCACTTCAAACAAGAACTCATTGACTATCTGGATTACTACAATAACCGACGTATTAAGACAAAGCTAAAGGGCCTGCCGCCTGCAATTCACAGACAACAAGCCCTTTCGGTTGCTTGAACAGTTTTTATTTGAAAATATTGTCTAACTTTTGGGGGTCATTTCACTTTCGGGTACTGCGGGGGTTCTTTGTTTTATCTCAGCGACAAAGTCAGTGTCAGACGCTCAGTTCGGCTTTCTGACCAACGGCATCAGGGTTGGCGGCCAGCAGGGGACGAATATACTGGTCCAGATACTCCTGTACCTGTTCCGGAGCCCGACCGGTGAAATCTTCCGGACTCAGCTCTGCTTCGATCTCCTCGCGGCTCAGCCCAAAGGCGGGATCGGCTTCCACGCGGGCGATCATGTCGTTGGGTTTGCCTTCCTGCTTGACCACAGCGGCAGCGGCCACAGCGTGCTCACGCAGGCGCTCGTGCAGTTCCTGACGGTCGCCGCCCTTTTTCACGGCCTTCATCATGATGTTTTCGCTGGCCATGAAGGGCAGCTCTGCCATCACCCGGCTGCGGATGACCTTGGGATACACCACCAGCCCATCCGAAACATTCAGCAGGATGTTCAGGATGGCGTCAGCGGCCAGGAATCCCTCGGCCATGGCGATGCGCTTGTTGGCGCTGTCGTCCAGGGTGCGCTCAAACCACTGGGTACCGGCGGTCACAGCAGGGTTCAGCACGTCGATCATCAGGTAGCGGGACAGGGCGCAGATGCGTTCGCAGCGCATGGGGTTGCGCTTGTAAGGCATGGCGGAAGAACCAATCTGATTCTTTTCGAAAGGCTCTTCCATTTCCTTGAAGTTGGCCAGCAGACGGATATCAGTGGCCATCTTCATGGCGCTCTGGGCAAGGCCGGCCAGGGCGGACAGCACATTGTAATCCACCTTGCGGCTGTAGGTCTGGCCGCAGACCGGAACCACCTTGTCAAAGCCCATCTGGGCGCAGACATCAGCTTCCACAGCCTTGACCTTGGCGGAATCCCCACCGAACAGCTCCATAAAGCTGGCCTGAGTGCCGGTAGTGCCCTTCACGCCGCGCAGGGCAAGCTGAGAGATCTGATGCTCAATCTCCTGCACGTCCATGTACAGCTCGTTCATCCACAGGGTGGCACGCTTGCCCACGGTGGTGAGCTGGGCGGGCTGGCAGTGGGTGTAAGCCAGACAGGGCATATCCTTGTACTCATCGGCAAACTTGGCCAGATTGGCCAGGGTCCCGATGATCTTCTTGCGGACCAGCTCCAGGCCCTGCCGCATGATGATGACGTCGGTGTTGTCGCCCACATAGCAGCTGGTGGCGCCCAGATGAATGATGCCCTTGGCGTGGGAGCACTGCAGGCCGTAGGCGTAGACGTGGCTCATCACGTCATGGCGGACCAGCTTCTCCCGTGCAGCGGCTTCCGCATAGTTGATGTCGTCCTTGTGGGCTTCCAGTTCGGCGATCTGTTCATCGGTGATGTCCAGACCCTGCTTCTGTTCGGCCTTGGCCAGAGCAATCCACAGACGGCGCCAGGTGCGGAACTTGTTGTCGTCAGAGAAAATATACTGCATCTCGTCCGAAGCATACCGGGTGGAGAAGGGCGAGATATAACGATCATGTGCCATTGAAAAAACTCTCCTTATCTGTCAGGGGATGGCGCATTACAGCTTGAAGTAGTTCACGCCGCCCTCAAAGATGGGCTGGTACTTGTCGCCGCCCACATTCTTGTACAGCTGATCGGCACTGCGTTCGCTGTGACCCATCTTGCCGAACACGCGGCCGTCCGGGCTGGTGATGCCTTCGATGGCCAGCACACTGCCGTTGGGGTTGTAGCGCTGGTCCATGGTGGGCACGCAGTTCAGGTCCACATACTGGGTGGCAATCTGACCGTTGGCAATCAGCTGCCGCAGCAGTTCATCACTGCACACAAAACGGCCTTCGCCGTGGCTGATGGCAATGAGGTGCTCGTCGTTGACATCGCACTCGGACAGCCAGGGGCTCTTGTTGGAAGCCACACGGGTACGCACCAGCATGCTCTGGTGGCGATGTACGGTGTTGAAGGTCAGGGTGGGATCGTCCTTGGTGATGGGACGGATCTCGCCGTAGGGGACAAGCCCCAGCTTGATCAGCGCCTGGAAACCGTTGCAGATGCCCAGGGCCAGACCATCGCGCTCGTTCAGCAGACGGTTCACCGCGTCGGCCACGGCTGGAGCACGGAAGAAGGCTGCAATGAACTTGGCGGAACCATCGGGTTCGTCACCGCCGGAGAAACCACCCGGCAGCATCAGGATCTGGGCCGCGTCGATCTCCTTGACCAGAGCTTCGCAGCTTTCGGCCACGTCGGCGGGGGTCAGGTTCTTCAGAACCAACACATGGGGATCACCGCCGGCGCGACGGAAGGCCCGGGCGGTATCATACTCGCAGTTGGTGCCGGGGAAGACGGGGATGATGACCCGTGGAGTGGCCAGACGCACGGCCGGAGCCACGCGCTGGAAGGGGGTGCAGTGGTATTCCAGGGCCTTGACTTCCTCGCCCGCACGGCGGTAGGGGAAGACCGGCTCCAGCTTGCGCTCCCACAGTTCCTGCAGGTGCGGCAGGTCCAGCTCTTCATCGCCCACACACATGGTGTAGTCCACGGTGGTGAAGCCCAGGAATTCACCTGCAGTGGCATCCAGCAGTTCCAGGATGACGGCGCCGTAGCAGGGCTCAAACAGCCGTTCGGGACGGAAAGCCTTGCTCAGCTTCAGGCCAACGTGGTTGCCCACACACATCTTGAACAGGGCTTCGCCGATGCCGCCGAATCCGGGGGTGGCAGCAGCCAGGACCTTGCCCTCGTCGATCATCTGCTCCACGATCTTGTAGATGGAAAGCAGGCTGTTGACTTCCGGCAGACCATCTTTGTACTGAGGTTTCAGAATGACCACCGAGCTGTTGGCTTTCTTGAATTCGGGGCTCAGCACGTCCCGGGTATTGCCCACAGCGGTAGCAAAGCTGACCAGCGTGGGAGGAACATCCAGACCCTCAAAGCTGCCGGACATGCTGTCCTTGCCGCCAATGGAGGCGATGCCCAGACCCATCTGGGCGTCCAGGGCACCCAGCAGCGCGGCCAGGGGCTTGCCCCAGCGCTCCGGTTTGTCGCCCAGATGCTCAAAGTATTCCTGGAAGGTCAGGTACATATCCTCGTGATGGAACCCGGCGCAGACCAGCTTGGTTACGCTCTCCACCACAGCCATGTAGGCGCCGCGGTAGGGATCCGCTTCGGTCAGGTAGGGGTTGAAGCCCCAGGCCATGCCGGAGCAGGTGGTGGTCTCGCCGTCCACCGGCAGCTTGGCAGCCATGGCCATGGAAGGCGTCAGCTGATACTTGCCGCCGTAGGGCATCAGCACGGTGGCCGCGCCGATGGTGGAGTCGAACCGTTCGCCCAGACCCTTCTTGCTGCAGACGTTCAGGTCGCTGACCATGGCTTCCATCTTCTCTGCCACGGTGTTGCCGGACCATTTCGGCTTCCAGGTCGTGCCGGCCTCGATGTGGGCGTCGGCATGGCGTTCGGCACCGTTGGAGTTCAGGAACTCACGGGACAGGTTGACGATGGGGGTGCCGTTCCACTCTTCCACCATCCGCTTTTCTTCGGTAACGGTGGCCACCACGGTGGCTTCCAGGTTCTCCTCGTTGGCCAGAGCGATGAAGCGGTCGGCATCCTCAGGGGCCACGGCCACGGCCATGCGCTCCTGGCTCTCGCTGATGGCCAGTTCGGTGCCGTCCAGGCCCTCGTACTTCTTGGTGACCTTGTTCAGGTCAATGTGCAGCCCGTCGGCCAGCTCGCCGATGGCCACGGAAACACCGCCGGCGCCGAAGTCGTTGCACCGTTTGATCATGCGGCAGGCATCCTCACGGCGGAACAGGCGCTGCAGTTTGCGCTCAATGGGGGCGTTGCCCTTCTGAACCTCGGCACCGCAGGTCTCCAGACTGGACAGCTTGTGGGCCTTGCTGGAGCCGGTGGCGCCGCCGATGCCGTCACGGCCAGTACGGCCGCCCAGCAGGATGATCACATCCCCGGGGGCGGGCTCTTCCCGACGCACATGGCTGGCGGGAGTGGCGCCCACCACGGCGCCGATCTCCATGCGTTTGGCCACATAACCGGGATGATACAGCTCATCCACCTGGCCGGTGGCCAGACCGATCTGATTGCCGTAGCTGGAATAGCCCTGGGCAGCGGTGGTCACCAGTTTGCGCTGGGGCAGCTTACCGGGCATGGTCTCAGACACGGGCTTCAGCGGGTCACCGGCGCCGGTCACACGCATGGCCTGATAGACGTAGCTGCGGCCGGACAGGGGATCGCGGATGGCGCCGCCGATGCAGGTGGCCGCGCCGCCGAAGGGCTCGATCTCGGTGGGATGGTTGTGGGTCTCATTTTTGAAGAGGAACAGCCAGTCCTGCTGCTCGCCGTCCACATCGCACTTGATCTTGACGGTGCAGGCGTTGATCTCCTCGCTCTCGTCCAGATTCTTCAGGATCCCACGCTGTTTCAGCGCCTTGGCGCCGATGGTGGCGCAGTCCATCAGGGTGCGGTTCTTGGCATTGCGGCCGGTTTCTTCCCGCAGGGCCATGTAGCGGTCAAAGGCCGCCTTGACAATCTCGTCGTCGATGGTCACGTTATCCAGGATGGTGCCGAAAGTGGTGTGGCGGCAGTGGTCGCTCCAGTAGGTATCGATGACCCGGATCTCGGTGATGGTGGGGTCACGATGCTCGCTGCGGAAATAGTTCTGGCAGAATACGATGTCGGCGTGGTCCATGGCCAGACCTTTTTCCTGCCGGAAGGCTTCCAGAGCGTCCTCATCCATCTCGATGAAGCCGGTCAGGGTCTCCACGGCGGACGGAACGGCAAACTCCATCTTCAGGGTGCTGCGCTCGTCCAGGCTGGCTTCCCGGGCTTCCACCGGGTTGATAACATACTTCTTGATGGCGGCCAGATCTTCCTCAGACAGGTCACCTTCCAGAATATACACCCGGGCGCTGCGCACATCGGGGCGTTCGCCCTGGCTCAGCAACTGGATGCACTGGGAAGCGGAGTCTGCCCGCTGGTCGAACTGACCGGGCAGGTACTCCACCGCAAAGACGGTGCCGCCCTGGGGCAGGGTGTCGTAGGTCACATCCACCGGCGGCTCGCTGAAGACGGTGGGCACGGCCTTCTCGAACAGGTCGCGGTCGATGCCTTCCACGTCGTAGCGGTTCAGCAGGCGCAGGCTTTTCAGCCCGGAAATGCCCAGCAGTTCGGTCAGCTCATGGAAAAGTCCCTGGGCTTCGCCGTCAAATCCGGGCTTTTTCTCCACATAAATGCGGTAAACCATTTGTTTTTCCTCCTTAACGGCGGTTCAGGGCGGCCATGGCGCGGGCACCGATGTCGCTGCGCTTGTGCACGCCGTCAAAATGAATCTGCTCAGCGGCCGCATAGGCCTTTTTCAGGGCGGAGGCCAGATCGGGAGCGGTGGCAGTCACGCCCAGTACACGGCCACCGGCGGTGACCAGGGCATCACCCTTGCGGGCGGTACCGGCATGGTAGACGGTCACATCGGCGGCGCCGGACAACTGCCCTTCGGTCAGGCCGGTGATCTCCTTGCCTTTTTCGTAGGTCAGGGGGTATCCGCCGGAGGCCAGGATCACACAGGCAGCGGCACCGTCGGAGAACTTCACCGGGGTCTTGTCCAGAGTGCCGTCGGTGGTGGCCTGCATCACGGTCAGCAGATCGCTTTCCAGCAGGGGCAGCACCACCTGAGCCTCGGGGTCACCGAAACGGCAGTTGTACTCAATGACTTTGGGCCCGTCGGGAGTCAGCATCAGGCCGAAGTACAGGCAGCCCTTGAAGGGGCAGCCTTCCGCCTGCATGGCCGCTACGGTGGGGGCAAAGATGGTACGCATGCACTCGTCTGCCACCTCGGGGGTGTAGTAGGGGTTGGGGGCCACGGTGCCCATGCCGCCGGTGTTGAGACCTTCGTCATGGTCCAGGGCGCGCTTGTGGTCCATGCTGGAAACCATGGGGATGACGGTCTTGCCGTCGCAGAAAGACAGCACGCTCACCTCAGGTCCGGTCAGGAACTCTTCCACCACCACATGGTTGCCGGAAGCGCCGAACTTCTTGTCCAGCATGATCTCCTTCAGCCCTGCTTCAGCCTCCGCCTCGTCCTGACAGATCAGCACGCCCTTGCCCAGAGCCAGACCGTCGGCCTTGATGACCACCGGATACTTGCCCTGACCGCGGATGTACTCCATGGCAGCGTCGGCGTTGTCAAAGGTCTCATAGGCGGCGGTGGGAATGCCGTACTTCTTCATCAGGTTCTTGCTGAACACCTTGCTGGCCTCGATGCGGGCGGCAGCGGCGTTGGGACCGAAGGCGGGAATCCCCACCTTGGCCAGCGCGTCCACCATGCCCAGGGCCAGGGGATCATCCTGGGCCACCACGGCGTAGTCAAAGCCTTCCTCTTTGGCAAAGGCTACCATAGCGTCCACATCGGTGGCCTTGATGTCCTTGCAGATGGCGTCATAAGCGATGCCGCCGTTGCCCGGTGCGCACCAGATCTCGGTGCACTGGGGACTCTTCTTCAGCGCGCGGATGATGGCATGTTCCCGTCCGCCGCCGCCAACGACTAAAATCTTCATCGCAAACTCCTTTGGTATCAGTGATGGAACAGACGGATGCCGCAGAAAGCCATCACGATGCCATACTTGTCGCAGGTATCAATGACCTGCTGGTCACGGATGGAACCGCCGGGCTGCACAATGGCATCCACACCGCTGCGGCGGGCACGCTCGATGTTGTCGCCGAAGGGGAAGAAGGCATCGCTGCCCAGGCTCACGCCGTGCACCTGGGACAGCCAGGCTTTCTTTTCATCGGCGGTCAGGGGGGCAGGCTGCTCGGTGAAGGTCTCAGCCCACACGTCGTCGCCGATCACATCTTCCGGGGTATCCCCGATGTACACGTCAATGGCATTGTCCCGGTTGGGCTTGGTGATGTCATCCCGGAAAGGCAGGTCCAGCACCTTGGGCATGTGGCGCAGCTGCCAGTTGTCGGCCTTCTGGCCCGCCAGACGGGTGCAGTGGATACGGCTCTGCTGGCCGGCACCCACGCCGATGGTCTGGCCGCCCTGCACATAGCAGACGCTGTTGGACTGGGTGTATTTCAGCACGATCAGGCTCATCACCAGGTCGCGCTTCTGGTCTTCGGTCAGGTCCTTGGCCTTGGTCACGATGTTGGTCAGCATGGTGTCGGCGGAGATATCCAGATCCTGACGGCCCTGCTCAAAGGTCACGCCGTACACGGTGCGGCGCTCCAGAGGCGCAGGGGTATAGTCGGGATCAATAGCCACGATGTTGTAGTTGCCCTTCTTCTTGCTCTTCAGCACTTCCAGGGCGTCGTCGTCGTAACCGGGGGCGATGATGCCGTCAGAGACTTCATGCTTGATGAGCTGGGCGGTGGCCAGGTCGCACACGTCGGACAGAGCGATCCAGTCGCCGAAGCTGGACATGCGGTCGGCACCGCGGGCGCGGGCATAGGCGCAGGCCAGGGGAGACAGCTCCATCTTGGCGTCAATGTGGTACATCCGGCGCAGGGTGTCGTCCAGGGGCAGGCCCACAGCGGCACCAGCGGGGGACACATGCTTGAAGCTGGCAGCGGCGGGCAGACCCAGGGCCTTCTTCAGGTCCTTGACCAGCTGGTAGCTGTTCAGCGCATCCAGAAAGTTGATGTAGCCGGGGCGGCCGTTCAGGATGGTCACCGGCAGCTCGCCGCCGTCTGCCATAAAGATGCGGGCGGGTTTCTGGTTGGGATTGGTGCCGTATTTCAACTGGAATTCGTTCATGCTCAACCCTCCACAGTATTGTACTTGTTCAGGATAACGTCCTCATAATCACCGGTAGCCAGAGTGATGGCCCGCACAAACAGGCTCACCTTGTTGTCGGTGTTCAGCGCGTCCCACAGTTTGCCGGCAAATTCGTTGGGGTCGCTCTCGTCAATGCCTACCCGCATGGGTTCGCCCGCAAAGCTGGGAATGGGGCTGCCGTTTTTCTGGTAGGTGGTGATCAGATGACCTTCTCCGGCCACCGGCTGGGGGTAATCGAAGGTCTGGCGCTGTACGCTGGCGTCGTTGCCGTCGCAGCTCTTGAGGATGCTCAGTTTGTAGCCGCCCTGCTTCATGTCCACCACGCCGGAAATCCGGGGGGTGAAGTTGGGAGCGTCATCCTCAAAGGTGCGGGTGGCCAGAGCCGCCTCAAAGCTGTAGCCGGGGAACAGGCCATCCTTCATAAAGTTGAAGATGGTGTCGGTCTGGTCGCCGTTGGTCACGATGGTGGTAGCGCCCAGGGTCAGGACCGGATTGTAAATGATCAGATGGGGATCTTCCATCTTGGCAGGGTCCGCCGCCACAGTGCGGATGCCGCCGCGCTCGGGCAGAGCCTCAAACACGCGGTTGCGGCTGTTGGCGCTGCGGCCCATGATCCAATAGGCAATCATGGCCTTGGAACCGTCGGGGGAAAGCCCCAGGCAGATGCCCCGGCCCGGATATTCGTTGCCGGCCAGATACTTGTACAGATTCTTTTTCATCGCATTACACCTCGTCGTTGCAAACCATGGCCAGAGCGCGGGGCAGCAGCTGCCATTCGGCTTCCACCATCACCCGCTTCTGCAAAGTTTCGGGGGTATCGTCCGGCTGTACGGCCACAGCCTTCTGCAGCAGGATGGGCCCGCCGTCGCATTCTTCGTTCACGAAATGCACCGTGGCACCGGTCACCTTGACACCCCGGGCCAGAGCGGCCTCATGCACCCGCAGTCCATAGAAGCCCGGTCCGCAGAAGCTGGGAATCAGGCTGGGATGAACGTTCAGGATGCGCCGGGGATAGGCGGCAATGACGCTGGGGCCCAGCACGCTCAAAAAGCCTGCCAGCACCACCACGTCGATCTGGTTTTCCTGCAGGACAGCCAGCAGAGCCGCGTCAAAGGCGGCGCTGTCGGCGTACTCCTTGCGGGCTACCACGGCGGTCTTGACCCCGGCGTTTTCCGCCCGGGTCAGGGCATACACGCCCGGTTTGCTGGCCACCACCAGGGTCACTCGACCATTGGGGTTCTCTCCCCGGTGTTCGCTGTCCAGGATGGCCTGCAGGTTGGTGCCGCCGCCCGATACCAATACCGCGACGTTTTTCATACCAGTTCCACCCCTTCGCCTTCGGCAATCACGCCCAGGCGGTAGGCATCCTGGCCGTTGGCCTTCAGGATCTCGATGGCCTTGTCGGCGTCCTCGGCAGCCACAGTCAGAACCATACCCACACCCATGTTGAAGGTATTGAACATGTCGTGTTCCGAGATGTTGCCGGTTTTGGCCAGCAGCTCAAACAGGGCAGGGGTACGCACATCCGCCTTGGCGATGCGGGCGCAGCAGCCGTCCTTCAGGCTGCGGGGAATGTTTTCGTAGAAGCCGCCGCCGGTGATGTGGGAAACACCCTTCACGGTGATTTCCTTCATCAGAGCCAGCACCGGCTTGACGTAGATCTTGGTGGGAGCCAGCAGAGCCTCGCCCAGGGTGCAGCCCAGTTCATCGAAGTGCTTCTTCAGGATGTCGGGGTTGTTTTCCAGGTCGAAGATCTTGCGCACGAGAGAGAACCCGTTGGAATGCACACCGGTGGAAGGCAGGGCAATGATCACATCGCCCGCCTGCATGGTGGAGTTGTCCAGGATCTTGCTCTTGTCCACGGCGCCCACGGTGAAACCGGCCAGGTCGTAGTCGTCCTCCGGCATCACACCGGGATGCTCGGCGGTCTCGCCGCCCACCAGGGAGCAGTCGGCCTGCACACAGCCTTCAGCCACGCCCTTGACGATCTCGGCGATGCGCTCGGGCACGTTCTTGCCGCAGGCAATATAATCCAGGAAGACCAGCGGCTTGGCACCGGCGCAGATGATGTCATTGACGCACATGGCCACGCAGTCGATGCCGATGGTGTCATGACGGTCCATCAGCTGGGCAATGCGCAGTTTGGTGCCAACGCCGTCGGTGCCGGAGATCAGCACCGGATGAGGCATATCGGTGCAGTCCAGCTCAAACAGGCCGCCGAAACCGCCCAGGCCGCCGATGCAGTGGTCGTTCATGGTGCGGGCCACATACTGCTTCATCAGGCGCACGGCCTCATAGCCAGCGGTAATATCCACACCGGCAGCGGCATAGCTTTCAGAATAGCTTTTCTCCATGGTCGTTGACTCCTTCTTCATCACAGCTTTTTGTTGGTGTTGGACTGGCTCAGCGGCCGGTCATACACAATGTTCATGGGTTCCTTGGGCGGGTCCACCGGGTATTCGCCGGTAAAGCAGCCCACGCAGTAGCCGCATTTGCTCTTGGGAGCCAGCTGCTGCACATGCTCGATGCTCAGATAGCCCAGCGTATCCGAACCTACCAGCTTGTTGATCTCCTCCACCGTATGGCCGGTGGCAATCAGCAGCTTTTCGTCGGGAATGTCAGTGCCGAAATAGCACGGATGAGCAAAGGGCGGGGCGGAAATGCGGTAGTGCACTTCCTTGGCGCCGGCTTCCCGCAGCAGCTTGATGGTGCGGGCACTGGTGGTGCCGCGGACGATGGAGTCGTCCACCAGCACCACGCGCTTGCCGGCCACGGTGGAGGAGATGGCGTTCAGCTTGATGCGCACGCTGCTCTCCCGTTGTGCCTGACTGCCCTGGATGAAGGTGCGGCCTACATACTTGTTCTTGATGAAGCCCACGCCGTAGGGAATCCCGCTCTCCTGTGCGAAGCCCAGGGCGGCGTCCAGACCGGAGTCCGGCGCACCGATGACCACATCGGCGTCCACCGGGTGCTCCTGGGCCAGGAAACGGCCGGCCTGCAGGCGGGCCTCATGGACACAGGTGCCCTCGATGACCGAGTCCGGACGGGCAAAGTAGATGTACTCAAACACACACAGGGTGTGAGGCGCGGTGTTGCAGTGGGTGCGGATGCTGCGCAGACCGTTGCGGTCGGCCACTACGATCTCGCCGGGCTCCACGTCCCGCAGCATAGTAGCGCCCACGGCGTCCAGAGCACAGGTTTCCGAAGCAAAGGCAAAGCCGGAACCGTCAGGCAAGGCACCGATGCACAGAGGACGGAACCCGTGGGGGTCCCGGGCGGCGATCAGCTTGGTGTGGGTCATGATGACCAGACTGTAGGCACCTTCAATCTGCTCCATGGTGCGGCAGACGGCGGTCTCGATGTCGGGGGAAATCAGGCGGTTCTGGGTCAGCAGATAGCCGATGACCTCGGTATCGGAGGTGCCGTGGAAGATGGACCCGCTCATTTCCAGCCGATGACGCAGCCGGGCGGCGTTGGTCAGGTTGCCGTTGTGGCACACAGCCATGGCGCCCTTGCAGTGATGCAGAACCATAGGCTGGGCGTTGGAACGGCTGCGCTGGCCGGAGGTGGCATACCGTACATGGCCGGTGGCCATCTTGGCGCCGTGGGGCAGGTCTTCCAGCACCCGCTTGGTGAACACTTCGCTCACCAGCCCTAAGTCCCGGTGGCCGGTCAGAACGCCGTCCACGTTCAGGGCGATGCCGCAGCTTTCCTGCCCGCGATGCTGCAGGGCGTACAAAGCGCTGTACACCGCGCTGACCATGTCGGTCCGGCCGGTGGAATCATACATGCCGAACACGCCGCATTCTTCATGCAGGCCCGTGTTTTCAAGGCTCATTTCGCTCATTACAAAACTCCGTTCTTCATGCAAAAGGGGCAAGGGGCGTCTCAGCCCAGCAGACGCTTCATGACTTCCTGGTAAGCGTCGGCCTCACCGCCCATGTCGCGGCGGAACAGGTCCTTGTCCAGGTGTGCGCCGGTGGTGGCATCCCAGAAACGGCAGGTGTCGGGGCTGATCTCGTCGGCCAGGATGATGGTGCCGTCGGGCAGGCGGCCGAACTCCAGCTTGAAGTCGATCAGGCGGATGTTGGCATCCAGCAGGATCTTCTTCAGCACTTCGTTGACCTTGAAGGCGTAACGGGTGATGGTGTCGATCTCTTCCTGGGTGGCCAGATCCAGGGCCAGGGCGTAGTAATGATTGATGAACGGGTCATGCAGATCGTCGTTCTTGTAGCTGAATTCCAGGATGGGGGTCTTGAACGGAGTGCCTTCGGGCACGCCCATGCGCAGGCTGAAGTGGCCGGCGGCGACGTTGCGGATGATGACTTCCAGAGGCACGATCTCCACCTTCTTCACAAAGGTGTCGCGGTCGTTGATCTCTTCCACATAATGGGTGGGCACGCCCTCTTTTTCCAGCTTCTGCATCAGGGCGTTGGACAGCTTGTTGTTGACGATGCCCTTGTCGCGGATGGTGCCCTTCTTTTCGCCGTCACCGGCAGTAGCGTCATCCTTGTAGTGCACCATGACGATCTCGGGGTCGCTGGTAGCGAAAACCTGCTTGGCCTTACCTTCGTACATCTGATCCAGAACCTTGATATCCATGATAAACTCTCCTTTTTATTATGTAATAACCACTGTATTTTTGGGCGTGCGGCACGGTACCGCACGCAGATCCCACACTTCTATTGTACCTGTTTTAACAGGAGGGCGCAACACAAATCTGTGTTACAGGGCGGCAGCCTCAGCAGCCACAGCAGCGTCCTTCTTGGCGATGGCGGCGGCGGTGTCGGCGCGGAAAGCGGCCAGCTTGTCGGCCAGTTCCTCATCGGAAACCGCCAGAATGGCCACGGCCAGGTAAGCGGCGTTCTTGGCACCGTTCAGGGCCACGGTGGCCACGGGGAAGCCGGAAGGCATCTGTACGGTGGCCAGCAGGGCATCCATGCCGTCCATGGTGCCGCCCTTCATGGGAATGCCCACCACCGGCAGGGTGGTGTTGGCAGCAAAAGCACCGGCCAGGTGGGCGGCCATGCCGGCAGCGCACAGAATCACGCCGAAACCGTTGTCCCGGGCGCTCTTGGCAAAGGCGGCGGCAGCTTCCGGGGTGCGGTGGGCGGACAGGATGTGGGCTTCAAACGGAACCTCAAACTCTTTCAGAACGCTGCATGCGCCCTTCACGACCGGCCAGTCGCTGTCCGAACCCATGATCACGGCTACTTTTTTGCGGTTTTCCATATACTTGACCTCCCTGAAAAATAAAACAGCGCAGCGTATAGATATACACTGCGCTTACTGGTGATGAGATACACGGCGGCCCTGTTTTTGGGTGCAGGAGGGGTGCAGGTGCATAAAATTGTTTCTGTACAATGGATACGGCACGGAACACCCTCCTTTGAAAAATTCGCCCGACAAACAGTGAGGCATCCTGTAAATTTAGTGTAAAGCCGGATGGGAAAAATTGCAAGTGGCCCCATTGTTTTTCAGCCAACTACACATGCGGCTCTTGTTTCGTTGGTGCTTTTTGTCGAAATTGATGGGCGAAAAAAATGGATAGTATGACTTTTTCACAAAAGGATTTTGTCTTGTTCCTCCGCGAAAAAGGTGCTATACTGGCAAAAGAAACACGAAAGGGGCGACGTATATGTCGATTTTGTCCTATCGGAAACAGGTGCTGGTGCTGGGCCGGGGCGGCTTCGGCAAACAGCTGGGGGAGATGCTGGCCGATACCGGTTGGGGAAGCCCGGTGTATCTGGATGACAACGCCCCCGACTGCGCCGGGACCCTGCGGGATTTTGTGGACCCGGAACTGCAGCGCCGCTGCCCCAACGCCTTTGTGGCCATTGGGGATAACAACCTGCGCCGGGACCTGCTGCAGAAGCTGCGTGCCGCAGGCTATCAGCTTCCGGTGTTCATCCACCCGGCGGCGGAGGTCTGTGAATCCGCCCATCTGGGGGTGGGCACGGTGGTGCTGCCATTTGCCTTTGTGGGCGCCAATGCGGTGACCGGGGCGGGCTGTCTGCTCAATGTGGGGAGCATCGTGGACCATGATGCCCGCCTGGGCACCGCGGTGCATGTGGCACCCGGCGGCATTGTGAAAGCCGGAGCCGAAGTGCCCGACTTTGCCAAGGTCGATTCTGGGGAGATTGTCCGCTCTCCCTGGGAAAAAGGCTGACCGGTTGCCTTTTATTATGGAAATACGCCCGACGGGAAACGCCCCGTCGGGCGATTTTTTTTCTGGAACCCGATTGACAACACCACTACCTTGTATTACAATATAGTCAGAAGGAACCTTGCAATACAAGGTAGTGAAAGGAGGGGCAGCGGTGTTTGAGCGTTCCCAGCTGAACAAGGGGACATTGGAAGGCTGTATCCTCAAAATCCTTTCCCGGGAAACTTCCTACGGCTATGCCATTGCGGCGGCTCTGCGGCAGGCGGGCTTTGCGGACGTGAACGAAGGCACCCTGTATCCGCTGCTCTTGCGCCTGGAACGCAAGGGGCTGCTGAAAGCGGAGTACCGGGCTTCGCCCAGCGGACCCAGCCGCAAATATTACAGCCTGACCCAGGACGGCATTTGTTATCTGACCGAATTTGAGCAAGCGTGGCAGCTGACCGCCGCGGCGGTGGATGCCATCCTGCAGGATTGAATCTATGACCTTGAAAGGGGTGACCATCATGCTGGAGAAACTGGTGCAAAACGAATATACGGAACTGTACAAGGAAAACAAGCTGCGAGAATCGACCCTGAGCAAGCGGAATCAGGATATCCTGCGGCAGGTATATGACCGTATGTCGGCATACACCTGGAACTGCTATGAGGTTGAGCTGGTGCGGAAAGACCTTATCGGGATGGCGGCCCAAGCGGAGGCCCGGGGAAGTGATCTGGAGCAGGTCGTGGGAGGCAACCCAGACGAATACTGCCGCCAGATCGTGGACGGTATTGATCGGGGAAGCCCACTGGACTATGTTTCTACATGGTATCCTACGGCATACATGATATTGGTCATTTTTAATGTGATTATGTTGATCGTAAACCGCGGAAACGCTAACTTGGATTTGCTTCGGTCGCTGGCCGCTCCGGTTCTGTTTTTGTTTTGGCTATGCCTTTGTGCCTGGATGCATCGCATCGGGCATAAGCTGAGCCTTCGTTTTGGTACATGGGTGGAATTGGGGTGGAATCTGTTTTTAATAGCAGTGTTTATCTGTCTGTGTATTGCCTTCAGTAAGGTAGTGGTGGGTTATCCTGTTCAGGGACCTCTTTGGCTGGTAATCTTGTACCAGCTGGCCTGGGCCATAGGAAGCCAGTGCTGGCAGAACTTCCGTTACAACCGCTACGCCCGCAACCATCCCTGGCGGGAACAGCCCCAGCAGTAAAACCTGAACATACGAGGGGAGAAATACTCTATGGCCTTCAGTGAATATCACGCTCTCTGGCTGCAGAACCGGAAAGACCGGGCTGCCCTGAACGATCTGGATAAAAACTCGGTGGACCGGGCCAGAGACTGGCTGAAAGCCGTCAGCTGGAATTCCTACGAAGTGGAACTTGTGGTCCGGGACCTGATCCTGATGGCGGCGGAAGCGGACCGGCAGGGGAAGACCCTGCGGGAGACTTTGGGGGATGAAGATGCCTTTTACAGCAATCTGGCAGACTCCATCCACCATGGGAACCTGATTGATTATGTTACCGGGTATTTTGCTTTGCTGACCGCTGCTGTGGGGGCAATCGGTACAGTGATCTTCGCCGTTATGCCGGACAGAGACCCCACGGATGCAGGTATGTTCTTGCTGCAGCTGCTGGGACAGATTCTGGTGGCAACCTTCAGCATCCTGTTGGGGCGGCAGTTTCTGCCGCCGCTCAACAAAGGACACATAGGGGCCAAGATGCTCCTTGCGACGTTGGATCTGGCTGCCCTTGTCTTTGTCTGTACCACCTGGATGTGGAAAGACGCTTTCCGCACCTTTCCGCTTCCGCCCATAGCTGTCTGCTTGTTGCTGCTGGTTTTCGGCCTGCTGCTGCGTTTGTGCCGGGGCGTTCGCTACAATCTCCTGGCCGCCAGACACCCCTGGCGGGAAAACACCCGCGCCTGATCCGCCATTCCCACTTCATCATAAAAGCATGCCCCCGCCGTATTCTTTGCGGCGGGGGCGTTGCTTGTATGTGCTTTTATGATGAAATGGCGGGTTGAAGACTGTTTCAGATGTGCTTCAGGATGGCGTCGCCCATGGCGGTGCAGCCGATTTTGGTGCAGCCCTCCTGCATGATGTCGGCGGTGCGCAGTCCCTCGTCCAGCACGGCGGATACGGCGGCCTCAATTTCGTCCGCTTCCGCCGCCATGCCGAAGCTGTACCGCAGCATCATGGCGGCGGACAGGATGCAGGCGATGGGATTGACCACGTCCTGTCCGGCAATATCGGGGGCGGAACCGTGAATGGGTTCATACAGACCATTGGTGCCTTCGCCCAGACTGGAGGAGGGTACCATGCCGATACTGCCGGTGATCTCGCTGGCCTCGTCGGACAGAATATCACCGAACATGTTTTCGGTGACGATGACGTCGAACTGGGCCGGGTTCTTGCAGATCTGCATGGCGGCATTGTCCACGAACATCTCGCCGTACTCCACCTCCGGGTACTCGGCGGCCAGACGGTGCATGACCGCACGCCACAACCGGCTGGTGTCCAGCACGTTGGCCTTGTCCACGCAGGTCAGCTTTTTGCGGCGCTTCATGGCCGTCTCAAAACCGATGCGCCCGATGCGCTCGATCTCGTGCTCGGAGTAGGGCATGGTATCCACGGCAATCTTCTCGCCGTTTTCCTCGTAGGTTTTGTGCTCCCCGAAGTACACGCCGCCGATGAGCTCCCGCACCACGATGAAGTCGATGCCCTTGTCCACGATCTCCTGCTTCAGCGGGCTGGCGTCGGACAGCTGGGGCCAGATCTTGGCCGGACGGCTGTTGGAGTACAGCCCCATCCCGGCGCGCAGCCGTAGCAAGCCTTTTTCCGGGCGCTTGTCCCCGGGCATGCCCTCCCACTTGGGGCCGCCGATGGCGCCCAGCAGGACACTGTCCGCGGCCAGACATTTGTCCAGCTCGGACTGGGGCAGAGGATCACCGAACTTGTCGATGGCCTCGCCGCCCATGTAGGCGCGGGTGTAGGTGAAGGTGTGGCCGTGCTTGGCAGCGATCTTGTCCAGCACCCGCACCGCCTGGGTGACGATCTCCGGGCTGGAGCAGTCGCCGTAGATGAGCGCAATGTTTTTCTGCATCTTACTTGCCCTCCCGGATGCTGGCCATCAGGCCGCCTTTTTGGATGATGTTCTGGATGAAGGGGGGAAACGGTTCCGCCTGGAAGGTGGCCCCGGTGGTCACGTCGGTGATGACGCCGGTGTCAAAGTCGATGGCCACGGTGTCCCCGTCGGCAATGGCTTCGCTGGCGGCGGGGCATTCCAGAATGGGCAGGCCAATGTTGATGGAATTGCGGTAGAAGATGCGGGCAAAGCTTTTGGCAATGACGCAGTCAATGCCCGCAGACTTGATGGCCAGGGGCGCATGCTCCCGGGAGGAGCCGCAGCCGAAGTTCTCGCCGCCCACCATGATGTCGCCCTGCTTCACCTTGGTGACAAAGCTCTTGTCAATGTCCTCCATGCAGTGGCTGGCCAGTTCCTTGGCGTCCTGGGTGTTCAGGTAGCGGGCGGGGATGATGACGTCGGTGTCGATGTTGTCCCCGTATTTGTAAACAGTACCCTGTGCTTTCATCTTCAAACCTCCCTCGGGTCGGTGATGTGGCCGGTCAGTGCGCTGGCGGCGGCGGTAGCGGGGCTGGCCAGATAGACTTCGGAATCCACGTGCCCCATACGTCCCACAAAGTTGCGGTTGGTGGTGGAAACACAGCGCTCGCCCTCAGCCAGGATGCCCATGTACCCGCCCAGGCAGGGCCCGCAGGTGGGGGTGGAAACAATGCACCCGGCATCAATGAAATCGGTGGTGTATCCCCGCAGGATGCACTCCTTGTACACGGCCATGGTGGCGGGAATGATGATGGCCCGCACCCCCTTGGCGATGTGGCGGCCCTTCAGGATCTTCCAGGCCGCTTCCATATCCTTCAGACGGCCGTTGGTGCAGGAGCCGATGACCACCTGGTCAATGGCAATGTCCTTGCCCTCGGCGGCCGGATGGGTGTTCTCCGGCAGATGGGGATAGGCGACGGTGGGCACCAGGGTGTCCAGGTCGATCTCCACCGTGCGCTCGTACTCGGCGTCCGGGTCGGCTTCGTACTTGACCCAGGGACGCTGGCTGCGGCCGGTGAGGTAGGCTTCGCAGGTCTCATCCACCGGGAAGATGCCGTTCTTGGCACCGGCCTCAATGGCCATGTTGCAGATGCACAGCCGGTCCTCCATGGTCAGGCTCTTAACGCCTTCGCCCACGAACTCCAGGCTCTTGTACAGCGCCCCCGAAACGCCGATGGTCCCGATGAGGTGCAGGATTACGTCCTTGCCGGAAACAGGAGCTTTCAAGGCGCCTTTCAGTACCACCTTGATGGCGGCGGGAACCTT
Source organism: Subdoligranulum sp. DSM 23681 (assembly GCF_057005535.1). NCBI lineage: Bacteria > Bacillati > Bacillota > Clostridia > Eubacteriales > Oscillospiraceae > Subdoligranulum > Subdoligranulum sp. DSM 23681. The sequence continues at coordinate 2,863,770 of NZ_CM168050.1, forward strand.
GAACCAGGCCATGCCGGTGGCCATGCCGGCGGCCATGTCGGTGGAGCCCACACCAGTGGAGAAAGCCCCCACCGCACCGTAGGTGCAGGTGTGGCTGTCGGCGCCGATGATGCAGTCCCCGGCGGTGACGATGCCCTTTTCGGGCAGCAGAGCGTGCTCGATGCCCATGGTGCCCACGTCGTAGAAGTTCAGGATGTCGTACTTGTTGGCGAAATCCCGGCATTTCTTGGACTGCTGGGCGCTCTTGATGTCCTTGTTGGGCACAAAGTGGTCCAGCACGATGTTGACCCGGGTCTTGTCAAAGACCGAGTTGAAACCGGCCTTCTCAAATTCGTTGATGGCCACCGGGGTGGTAATATCGTTGCCCAGCACAATGTCCAGCTTGGCATTGATGAGCTGTCCGGCCTTGACCGAGTCGGCCCCGCAGTGGGCGGCCAGAATCTTCTGGGTCATGGTCATTCCCATGGAAAAAACCTCCGTTCCTCTATGACAGGTTTACTTGTTGTTGATGGCACTGACCAGGGCGCGGATACCGGCCACGATGATATCGGTGTGGGTGCCGCAGCCCCAGGTCTCTTCGCCGCTGGCCCATTTCAGCCCCACATAGCTGCAGGCGCGGCTGTCGGTGTCGGAATCCAGAGCGTGCTCGCTGTAATGCACCAGGGTGAAGTGCATGCCGGTGGTCTGCTCAATGGCGGTGGCCACCGCGTCCAGACGGCCGTTGCCGGTGGCCTGACAGGTCTTGATCTCGCCGTTGCAGGACAAGGTCACGTTGGCGGTGATGGTGTTATCCGGGTTCTGGATGAAGTGGGCCTCGGTGACGTTCAGCGGGCTGGTGTGGTTGAGGTAGGCCCGCTCAAAGACGTAGAGCACTTCCTTCACACTGAGTTCGCGGTGTTCGTGGTCGGAAACATCCTTGACCCGGTAGCCCAGATCCTCCCGCATACGCGGCGGGGGATTGTAGCCGTAGTTCTGCTGCAGCAGGAAACCGATGCCGCCTTTGCCGCTCTGGCTGTTGATGCGGATGACGTCGGCGTCGTAGGTGCGGCCAATGTCGTGGGGGTCGATGGGAATATAGGGACAGGTCCATTCGTGGAGATTGTGTTCCTTGCGCCAGTTCATGCCCTTGGCGATGGCGTCCTGATGGCTGCCGCTGAAAGCCGCGAATACCAGGCTGCCGGCATAAGGCGTGCGCTCATACACATGCATGCGGGTGACCCGCTCGTACACTTCGCAGATGGCTGGCATGTCGGAGAAGTCCAGCTTGGGGTCCACGCCGTGGCTGTACATGTTCATGGCCAGGGTGATGGCATCCACATTGCCGGTGCGCTCGCCGTTGCCGAACAGGCAGCACTCGATGCGCTGGGCCCCGGCCAGCACGGCCAGCTCGGCGTCCGCCACGCCGCAGCCCCGGTCGTTGTGGGGATGGGTGGAAAGGATGACGCTGTCCCGGTATTTCAGATGCTTGGAGCACCATTCGATCTGGTTGGCGTATACATGGGGCATGCTCATCTCCACCGTGACCGGCAGGTTGATGATCATGGGACGGTCGGGGGTGGGCTGCATCACGTCCAGCACGGCGTTGCACACTTCCACGGCGTACTCCGGCTCGGTGCCGGTGAAGCTTTCGGGGCTGTACTCGAACAGGAAGTTGCCTTCGTACTCTTCGCTCAGCTGCTTGACCAGCTTGGCGCCGTCCACGGCGATCTTCTTGATCTCCTCCTTGCTCTTGCGGAATACCTGTTCCCGCTGGGCCACGCTGGTGGAGTTGTAGAAGTGGATGATGGCCCGGGGGGCGCCCTTGACGGCCTCAAAGGTGCGGCGGATGATGTGGTCGCGGCACTGGGTCAGCACCTGCACCGTCACATCGGAGGGGATGCGGTTCTCATCGATCAGCTTGCGCAAAAAGTCGTATTCGGTCTCGCTGGCGGCGGGAAAGCCCACCTCGATTTCCTTGAAGCCGACTTTCAGCAGCATATTGTAGAATTCCAGCTTCTCTTCCAGGCTCATAGGCACGATCAGGCTCTGGTTGCCGTCACGCAGGTCCACGCTGCACCAGGCCGGGGCCTTTTCAATGTGGTCCTTCTGCGGCCATTCATACACGTGGCCCGGTTCCACCGGCGGGGGATAGTAGCCGACATGATACTTGGTAGCGTCCATCATAATCATTTGCCTCCTTCAGGGTGTGGGTGCCTTTGAAAGCCGGAAAAAATAAACAAAAAACCCGTCTCTCAAAGGCAATGCTGCCTTTGAGAGACGGGAAGTAGCGTTTGTTATGCCGTACCCGCGGTACCACTCTCATTGCCGACCCGGAAAGGGAGTCGGCCCCTCTGTACGATCGGCCCGTTGTTCGGGGCGAATCGCGCCTGCATGATAACGGTCAGGATTCCGTCCGGACCTAACGGCTGATAGCCGCTCAACCCGGCTGCTCAGGGGCCAGTGACGCCGTACCTTCCGCACCGCCTTGCACCAACCGGCGGCTCTCTGAAGCGAAAACTGGTACTGCTTTTTCCCCGTCAACGCATTTTCAATTTGATAACAATACCGAGTGTATCAGATTTCATAAAATCTGTCAAGCACTCTTTCTGAGTTTTGGATAAAAAGCAGATCAAAAATCAGGCTGCATCCGCATCGGTGGTCTCGTCGGTGGTTTCTGCAGCGGCAGCGTCATTGGCAGTGGGCAGGCTGGTGCGAGGAGTGGTGGCCAGAGGATCGGGCAGGGTGTTGTTCTGCACCGCTTCCAGCACAGCGGGCACGCCGGGGAAGAACTTCTTGATGCCGGTGTCCTTGCAGTGCAGCCCGTCAAAGAAGTCCATCTCTTCGATGCCCTCAATGCATTCGGGATCGTAACTGCCGTACAGAGGAATGTTGTTTTCGGCACAGTACTGCCGGATCCAGGGTTCCACCTGGAAAAATCCTTTGTGCAGATCGGTCTCGTTGAGCAGATAATTGTACAGGAATGGGTGCCAGGGAGACAACACCAGAATGACGGTGGTACCCTGGCTGTGAGCATAGTCAATAAACGCCTCAAATGCCTGGATCTGGGTATCGCTCATGGCGTCGAACCCTTCCATATGTACGCTGTTGAAGGTGGTGCTGGCTGCTGCTGCCAGAGCCAGGATCTGCTCCTGGGTCTGGTTGCGGAATGCGGTGTCATACAATACGCTGCCATCCGAACGCTTGATGGTGGTGGTCTGGTCGTAGGGATCTCCGGTGACGGGGTTGAACTCGATGGTGTTGCCGTCGTCATCGGTCACCACGTCCTGACCACGGTTCTTGACGTAGTAGTCCACATTTCCCTGGAAATAGGCCGGTTCCACCAATGCTTTCCACAGCTCCACCTTGTCCGGTTCTTCGTAGTCGGTGGGAACACCCAGCACCTTGGTCAGAAATTCGTTATACAGCTCCGCGTCGGCGCGGTAGTCATAGGCGGCCTCATTGCCGTAGAACACCCACGGATCCACGCTCCAGATCAGGACCTCCGGAGCTTTGTCGTAGGTGACCATTTTGTAGTAGCTGGTCATATTGTCCCGCACATCGGCGCCGGTCACGCCCATGTTGAAAAAGCTGTCCACGCCCACCAGCTCCCGGTTGAACTGCAGCACCCGACTGGAACCGATGCCGATAACCTGGGGCGTTTCGGGTACATCCTGGGCATACAGCTGTACCACCTGGCGCTCATCCATGGATTCAAAATTGGTGACGTCGTAGCCCTGGAGCATCAGGTCCACAATGCGGCGGGGTGCCAGTTCTCCCTGGAACAGACCGCTGCGGTCCACCGTGTAGCTGACCCACACCATAAACACCAGAATGGGAACCAGCAATACAATCCGGGACAGGGTTTTGGTGCCGAAATACAACCGGCGCAAAAGGCCGAAGAAAAAACGTTTGATGAGTCCCGGTCCCTTTCGGGCGCCTTTTTTTCCGGCAGGGCGGGCAGGTGCGGCTACGCGGCCGGAGCGGTGCACACGCTGGGGCTGCTGGGGAACGGGAGTTTGGGTACGTTGTGCCATGCGAAGGGCTCCTTCCTCTGAATCACACAAAAGCCAAGTCAGAACTGCTGGTAGATGAATGCGCTCTGACCAAAGGCACCGAAGAACAGCAACGCTGCCGCCGCCGCATAGTACAGGGTCCAGCGCAGCGCAAAATTCTGGGTGCGGATCCAGCGGGCTACGCTGCGGCCATTGCTTTCCACCGCAAACACAATCAGGGAAGCGCAGGTCAGCACCACGGGCATACGGCCGTCGATGCCGCTGTCATGCAGCAGATTGCGCACACTGTCCCACGCGGGGCCGATGCCGCCCTGCCAGCCCTGGAAGAGGCCGGCATACACGCCGTAGGGGTCGGTGTTGTACAGGGCGCTGGCAAAGAAGACCAGGGTGCCCACAAACAGGATAAACACAAACACCCGCTGGATCAGGTTCTTGCACCAGGTGGCGCGGTACAGCGGATTGTACTTCCACACCGCCTTGCGCACACCGAAGGTCAGCCGCCCGAAGGCGCACAGAACACCGCAGGCAAGTCCCCACATCAGGTAACGCCAATCAGCCCCGTGCCAAAGTCCGGACACCAGGAACACGATGATGACATTCATCAGGCGGCGGGCCATGCAGCAGCGGCTGCCGCCCAGGGGAAAGTAGATGTAATCCCGGAACCATCCGGTCATGCTGATATGCCAGCGGGTCCAGAACTCGCTGAAGCTGGTGGATTCAAAGGGGCTGTTGAAGTTTTCAATCAGATCATATCCCAGAATCCGTGCCACGCCCAGGGCGATGTCACAGCAGCCGGAGAAGTCCATGTACAGCTGGATGGCAAACAGCACGCTGGCCGCCAGCAGGTTGGGGCCGTTCATGGTGTCCGGCGTGCCGTACACGAAGCTGGTGTACAGGTTCAGATTGTCGGCAATGACCATCTTTTTGGTGTAGCCCCACAGGATGCGGAACAGCCCGCCTGCACACCGGGTATAGCTGAACCGGCGGGGCTTCTTGATCTGCGGCCGCAGATGGGGATACCGCTCGATGGGGCCGGTGATCATGGTGGGGAAGAAGCTGACGAACATGGCATAATGCAGCAGGTTCGGCTCCACCTTGCAGCGCTTTTTGAATACGTCGATGCTGTAGCTCAGGGCTGCAAAGGTAAAGTAGCTCAACCCCAGCGGGGCAATCAGGTCCAGATGGGGCACGCTGCCGCGGGTGATGCCGGCGACTGCATCGGCCAGCAGGTTCCAGTACTTGTAGTACAGCAGGATGCCCACGCCGCCGGCAATGGACAGCAACAAAAAGACCACCCGTACAACTTTGGACCGGCTTTTGCCGATGACCAGCCCGCAGACCCAGGTCAGCAGGGTGGCCCCGACCAGCACCAGCGCCAGCGGGCGGTTGGAAGGATCATAGCAATAAAAGGCATAGTTGGCCGCCAGCAGAAAATACGGCCGTGCCACCCGGGGCAGGACGTAATGGAGCAGGGCGACCGCCGCAAAAAAGCCCAGATACAACAGGGAGGTTATCGTCATCCTTTACACCATCCTAAAACTCATACCGCCGTCAGCCCCGGGGGCTGTTCTTCTCTTCCTCAGTTTTTTGCAGGACCTTTTCCAGTTCCCGCACCCGTTTTTCCAGGATAGCGTTAGCCTGGGTCAGGCGCTTGGATTTTTCCGCCAGTTGGCTGATGGCAATGCTCAGGGACAGCAGCACCAGCAGAACAAAGCAGAACATGAGCATAAATACCAGATTTACCGGCATTTCCACGCCCATCAGGTCCCGCAGTACATACACCACGTACGGGAAAATAGCAAATACCAGCAACACCAGGGAAAGGCACATCCACAAAAGGCTGTACTTTACCGTCATCTTGCCGTGCTTGAGCAGTACAAAAATAATGATCAGAAGCACCAAGGCGCCCAGGATCATAAAGGCCTGAAATTTTTCTGACATGGGGTCACCCCTCAAAATAGTAGTGTTGAAGCCGCAGAAAATGTTACGACCGGTGATGGATCTTTTTGATGGAAAGGCGGTCAATGATCAGCGAAAGGGAGACCTTGATCATGTAGTACGCACTCTTGAAACTGGAAATGCTGGAAACGCCGCCCTGGCGCTCCCGCATGATCACAGGCACTTCACCCACCCGGAAACCGGCCAGACAGGCAGCCAGATTGGATTCCGGTTCCGGGTAATCCGCTGCATAATTCCGGGCAAAATATTCGGTCATGGCCCGTCCGGTGGCGCGGAACCCGCTGGTCACGTCCAGAAGGCGCTGGCCGCACAGCAGAAAAATCATGCCGCTGAGAAACCGGATACCCACCCGGCGCATGAAGCTGGTCTGGAACCCTTCATGACGGATGAACCGACTGCCGATGCACATGTCCAGTTCGCCGTTCAATACCGGCTCCACAATATGCATCAGATAAGCGGGGTCGTGCTGACCGTCTCCGTCCATCTGCACGGTCACATCGTAGTTGTTGGCATTGGCATACACATACCCGCACTGAATACCGCCGCCGATGCCCAGGTTCACCGGCAGGTCCAGGTATTCATATCCGTGCTCTTTCAGCAGGGCGGCGCTGCGGTCGGTGGAGCAGTCGTTGATGACCAGATAGTCCACATCGGGGCAGAGCTCCCGCAGGCGTTCCACAGTCTTGACGATGTTGGCCTCCTCATTGTAGCAGGGGATCAACACCAGAATCTTGGCCTTGGTTTGCAAAACAACACCTCATAGTTATCGGGCACGCTGCCGCAGGCAGGGTCCGGAATCACGATTTACACCGTCTGGGTCAGGATAAAATCCTCCAGCCGGCGCAGCAGCTGGGCCCGACGATAATGGGCCAGGTAATACTCTTTAGCCTTCGCGCCCATGGCGCCACGTTCTTCGGCGCTCAGGGCATACAACCGGTTCAGGTTGGCAGCCAGGGCAGGCGCGTTGCAGGCCGGACTGGAAAGCCCGCCCGCCGCCTGCACAGCGGCGAACCCGGCCCCGTCCATGCTGGCCAGCACCGGCTTGCCCGCGGCCATGTAACTGGCCACCTTGGCGGGTACGGTCAGACCCAGGTCGGGTGAGTCGGACAAAGAAACAATCAGACCATCCGCCAGTTCGGTAAAGCGGGGAATATCTGCTGCCGGCACGCTGCCATAAAATGTAACGTAGTCCTGGGCATCATGGTCATGCACAAAGCGTTCCAGGGCCGTCCGGCTCATGCCGTCGCCCACCAGCAGCAGATGCAGTTTGTCCGCACCGTTTTGGCGGGCAAGTCCCACGGCTTCAATCACCGTTTCCAGGCTCTGGGCTGGGGTAAAGGTGCCGGTGAATACCAGATTGAACTGTCCGTCGAATTGTTCATGCAGGTCCTCGTCGTACAGAGGGTGCGCATAAAAATCTTCGCAGTACTGAGGGATCACCGCGACTTGTTCGGGACTTTTGCCGGTACGCTGAATCAGCCGCTGCTGCAAAAGATCGCTCATGGCAATCAGCCGGTCACAGCGCTTGTACAGCCAGTCGCTGACGCCTTGGGCAATGCCACGCAGCAATTTGTTCCGGACCGGAAGAACACTGTACAGGTTCTCCGGCCAGATGTCCAGCACATAGTTGGTCAGCGGAATATGATGGCGTTTAGCATACCGGATGGCCGGCCAGCACATGAGCACCGGGCTGGTGTTGAAGCAGAACACCGCATCATACCCGCCGGGCAGCCGGTGCAGGTTGCCCGCTGCATACAGCGGCCAGCTCACATAATTGAGGAAGATGTTTACACTGGTGTTGCCCCGGCGGGGAATCTCTCTGGCCCGGAAGACCTGGGCGGTGCGAAAATATTCCTCAAAAGGACCGTTGGGACCATAGCCGTCGAACCATTCCCCCTTGGGGTAGTTGGGCAGGCCACACAGCACATCCACCTCCAGCCCGTCATCCAGAAATCCTTCCACAATATCATTGATGCGGAAATTCTCCGGCCAGAAGTGCTGGGTCACAACCAGAATTCGCTTTTTCGGCATCGGGGGTGCCCACGCCCTTTCCTTACTGTTTGCGCCACACCATCTTGTTCACAACGCCGGTGTAGCTCTGAATGATCTTGACGACCTTGTTGGAGACGTCCTCGGTGTAATAGGGAACAGGGATGCCATTATCGCCGTTGGCATTCATGGCCACGGCGGTGGCAACCGCCTGTTCCACGCCGCCTTCCCGGATACCGGCCAGCACAAAGCATCCCTTGTCCAGAGCTTCGGGACGCTCGGTGGAGGTGCGGATGCAGACGGCAGGGAAGGGGTGCCCCACGCTCAGGAAGAAGCTGGATTCCTCCGGCAGAGTGCCGGAATCGCTCACCACGCAAAAAGCATTCATCTGCAGATGGTTGTAGTCGTGGAAGCCCAGGGGTTCATGCAGTTTGACCCGGGGATCCAGAGAAAATCCCATAGCATCCAGACGCTTGCGGCTGCGGGGATGGCAGGAATACAGGATGGGCATATCGTAGGTTTCGGCCAGATGGTTAATGGAGGTGAACAGGTCGATGAAGTTCTGATCGGTGTCGATGTTTTCCTCCCGGTGGGCCGAAAGCAGGATGTAATGCTGGGGTTCCAGGCCCAGGCGCTCCAGCACATCGGAAGCTTCAATGCGTTCCAGGTTGGCGTGCAGCACTTCGGCCATGGGGCTGCCGGTGACGAAGGTCCGTTCCTTGGCGGTGCCCTCGGCGTTCAGATACCGGCGGGCATGCTCGGAATAGCACATGTTCACATCCGCAATGTGGTCCACAATGCGGCGGTTGGTCTCCTCGGGCAGGCACTCGTCAAAGCAGCGGTTGCCGGCTTCCATGTGGAAGATGGGGATATGCAGCCGCTTGGCGCCGATGGCGGACAGACAGCTGTTGGTGTCGCCCAGAATCAGCAGGGCGTCCGGCTTTTGCTCCACCATCAGGGCGTAGCTCTTGGCAATGATGTTGCCGATGGTCTCGCCCAGGTCCTTGCCCACGGCGTCCAGATAGAAATCCGGCGCCCGGAGGCCCAGGTCCTCAAAGAAGATCTGGTTCAGGGTGTAGTCGTAGTTCTGCCCCGTGTGCACCAGGATCTGGTCAAAGTATTTATCGCACTTCTTGATGACGGCACTCAGCCGGATGATCTCCGGGCGGGTGCCGATGATGGTCATCAGCTTCAGCTTGTTCATATAAAACATCCTTCTATCGTAAAGTAAGACGCTCACACCTGCATGGCAAAGGTATCCGGATGTGCCGGATCGAAGGCTTCATTGGCCCACATCACGGTGACCATCTCGCCTTCGCCCACATTTTCAATGTTGTGGGTATAACCGCAGGGAATGTCCACCACCTGCAGTTTTTCGCCGCTGACATGGTACTCGATGACCTCGTCGGAGAAAATCTGCCGGAACCGGATCACGCCTTCGCCCTTTACCACCAGAAACTTTTCATTCTTGGTGTGATGCCAGTGGTTGCCCTTGACGATGCCGGGTTTGGAGATGTTTACGCTGACCTGACCGCGCTCCGGCGTGCGCAGAAACTCGGTAAAGCTGCCGCGGTTGTCGCAGTGCATGTTCAGATCGTAGGCAAAGTCGTCGGCAGGCAGATAGGACAGGTAGGTGGAGTACAGCTTTTTGGTAAAGCTGTCTGCGGTCAGGTCGGGAACTTCCAGGGTAGGCAGACCATCGGTCCCCAGAGCCAGGGCAGCCTTGCCGCCCCGGGCCTTGGCAAACCCCTGGATGGTCTCGGCCAGCTGGCCCAGGGTGACGGTATGCACCGGATGAATCCGGCAGATGCCCGTTTCATCCCGGACCGCTTCGCCCTTTTCCATGGCGTCCAGAATGCAGGCCACCACATCGTCAATGTAGACCAGCGGCAGGGAATAGGCCGGGTCCCGCACCTGGATAGGCAGGCCGTGGGCCACATTGTGGCAGAAGGTTGCCACCACGCTGTTGTAGTTGGGGCGGCACCACTTGCCGAACACCCCTTCCATCCGGAAGACAAACACCGGCGCACTGGTGCGCTGACCATGAGCAAAGATGGCCTGTTCAGCCTGCAGCTTGCTCTTGCCGTAGTCGTTGTCCAGGGAGGCCTGGATGCTGGAAGTCACCAGCACCGGGGCACGGCTGCCGGCTTCTTCCAGCAAAGACAGCATGGTGTCGGTGAGGCCTGCGTTGCCGGAATAAAACTCGCTGGGATCCTTGGGACGGTTGATGCCGGCCAGGTGCACCACAAAGGCGGCCCGACGGCAATAATCTGCCAGTGTCTCGGGGGTGTCGTCCTTCTCGAACAGCATCAGGTCGGTGTAGCCACGGGTCTGCAGGGTGGCCACCAGGTTGCGGCCCACAAAGCCGCCGGACCCGGTGATCAGAATGGGGGACTGCTTGTCGAACTCAGCACTTGCCATCTTTGGCCAGCTCCTCTTTGATATAATCGGTGGTCTTGATCTTGGCGATGGTCTCTTCCACGTTCAGGCGACGGGTGTTGTGGCTGGTGTAATCCTCATCCGCCTGGGTGTGCACTTCGCCCTTGATGAAATACTTGTCGTAGTTCAGGTCACGGTTGTCGGCCGAAACACGGAAGTAGCCGCCCATATCCTCGCTGCGGGTACGTTCCTCCTTGGTCATCAGGGTCTCGTACAGCTTTTCGCCGTGGCGGGTGCCGATGATGCGGGTGCCGGTATCGCCGAACAGGGTCTGAACTGCCTTGGCCAGGTCGCCGATGGTGGAGGCGTCGGACTTCTGGATGAACAGATCGCCGGGGCGGGCGTGCTCAAAGGCAAACATGACCAGGTCCACCGCCTCGTCCAGATTCATCAGGAAACGGGTCATGTTGGGGTCGGTGATGGTGATGGGATTGCCGGAACGGATCTGTTCCACAAAGAGGGGAATGACCGAACCGCGGCTGGCCATGACGTTGCCGTACCGGGTGCAGCAGATGACCGGGCCGCCCCGCTGGGCGGATACCCGGGCATTGGCGGTGATGACGTGTTCCATCATAGCCTTGGAGATGCCCATGGCGTTGATGGGATATGCGGCCTTATCGGTGGACAGACAGACGACCCGCTCCACGTTGGACTCAATGGCGGCATGCAGCATATTGTCGGTGCCTTCGATGTTGGTGCGCACCGCTTCCATGGGGAAGAACTCGCAGGAAGGCACCTGCTTGAGGGCGGCGGCGTGGAAGATATAGTTGACACCCGGCATCACGTCCCGCAGGCTCTGGATGTTGCGCACATCGCCGATATAGAACTTGACCTTTTCATAATGTTCGGGATAATGGGCCTGCAGTTCATGGCGCATGTCATCCTGCTTCTTCTCGTCACGGGAGAAGATGCGGATCTCACCGATGTCGGTGGTCAGAAAATGCTTGAGGACGGTGTGTCCGAAGCTGCCCGTACCACCGGTGATCAACAGAGTCTTGCCCTTAAAAATCGTGTCTGCCATGATAGGCCTCCTGTAATATTGTTGGATTTATCATTGCCATACGGCATAAATCGCCTTTATAATCTTCATAATTCTAACATAAAAGTATCAGCTTGAAAAGGCCCCCGTCTTGGAAAATGATTCTTTTTGTGCTACAATGGCAGCGGCTTAGAAAGTACAAGAATAAAGGAGATATCGTTTATGCGTGCTTATGAACGCTTCCTGCGCTATGCGCAGGTGTATACCACCTCCGATCCGGACAGCACCAGCCATCCCACCACTGCCCGTCAGCTGGACCTGGCCAACATTCTGAAGCAGGAACTGCTGGACCTGGGTCTTGCCGATGCCCGTGTGGATGAACATGGCTATGTGTATGCCACGCTGCCCGCCACGGCCGGCTATGAACAGGCGCCCGGGCTGGGCTTCATCGCTCATATGGATACTGCCCCGGACGCTTCCGGTGAGAACGTCCACCCCCAGCTGCATGAAAACTACGATGGGGGAGATGTGGTTCTGCCCGCCACCGGAGCCGTGATGCAGGTCAGCGAGTTCCCCTTCCTGGCTTCCATGAAGGGCCAGACCCTCATTACGGCCGACGGCACCACTCTGCTGGGCGCCGACGACAAGGCAGGCGTTGCCGAGATCATGACCATGGTGGAACGCCTGCAGATCGAAAACCGTCCCCACGGTAAGATCTGCATTGCCTTCACCCCCGATGAGGAGGTGGGCCAGGGCGCCGACCTGTTCGACGTGCAGGGCTTCGGTGCCGCCTGGGCATATACCGTGGACGGTGACGACGTGGGCGAGATCAACTACGAAAACTTCAACGCCGCCGGTGCGGTGGTGACGGTGCACGGCTTCTCGGTTCACCCCGGCAGTGCCAAGAACACCATGCGCAACGCCCAGAACATTGCGATTGAGTATCACAGCGCCCTGCCGGCCTTCTCCCGCCCGGAACATACCGAAGGGTATGAAGGCTTCTTCCACCTGTGCAGCATGGTGGGCGATGTGACCGAAGCCAAGCTGGGGTACATCGTGCGTGACCATGACGCCGCCCGCTTTGAAGCCCGCAAGTCCCAGATGCAGCATATCGCCGACTGCCTGAATGAAAAGTACGGTGCCGGCACGGTGGAACTGGACCTGAAGGACAGCTACCGCAATATGGTGGAGCAGATCAAGCCCCACTTCCACCTGATCGAAAATGCCCGCAAGGCCATCCGTGCCGCCGGTCTGGAACCGGTGGAGGCCCCGGTGCGCGGCGGCACAGACGGTGCGACCCTGTCCTACAAGGGCCTGCCCTGTCCGAACCTGGGCACCGGCGGGTTCAACTTCCATGGCCCCTTCGAGTGCATCACGGTGGAAAAGATGGACCAGGCCACCGAAGTGCTGGTCAACCTGGCCGAACTGTACAAGGACCGCACCTGATTCCTGCTGGGCATAGCTTGACAAAACCGCATCGGTTTGCTATAATCAGATTTACCGATGCGGGATTAGCTCATCCGGTAGAGTGACTGCTTCCCAAGCAGTAGGTGGCGAGTTCGAGACTCGTATCCCGCTCCAAATAAAGCCCCGAACCAGACGATGCAACGTCGGGTTCAGGGCTTTTCCTTTAGTATGACCACCAAAAACGACATACTGGCAGGAGCGGCCGGAAGCAACAGAGTATGAAGACTCCTGCTGAATTTTGTCCAGAAACCCCATGACTGATTCCGACTCTGGGACACTTTTCTCAGATAACCCCTCCAACAGAAAGGAAGCCTTTTCATGTCCTTTGCTCTGCCGATTTATCACTGGTTCCATAATGGCAATCCCTATTCCGGTGCCGAAGGCGGCATGCGCTTTCTGGTTGTGCCGGGTAAAAAGCCGGATCCGGCCGATGAGAGCGGAAAAAAGAAGGTGGAATATCTGACCGCCACTGTCTGGCCCGGTCCCTGGAGCCTGGAGCATACAGCGGAAGAAAAGCAGTCTCAGGCGGAATTTGAAGGAAATCAGGAGGGGCTGGATGCGGCCGTTGCCTGGTTAAAGGAGCGCTATGCTGCAGAACCGGAGCGCTGGGCCAATATCCCTTCCATCCTGGACTGTGAGCCTGACCGGTAATGAAAAACCAAGACCTCTACCTTAATATAAATAGAACAGGCGGCAAGTAATCACGAAAGACCGGACCTCCGTGGAGGCCCGGTCTTTTTTACAGGACTTTTATAGAAGTGAGGCAATCAAAAGCCGAAGTCGCGCCGGAAATCCTGCAGCATTTGTTGCATGTGTGCGGTCTCTGCCCGATCATCTACAGAACCAAAGGCCCGACTGCCTGACGATGCACCCGGCCCGGAGGAGCCGCTTTCACCAAATTGCGCAGTGGTCTCATTGGCGGGGTCATTCCAGTTGTCCCATCCAGCGGGATTGATTTCACTGCTCAACTGACAATCCAGCCAGAAGACCCGGGCGTAAGCGCGCCAGGGCCGCCCCAGATATACACTGCCTTTCGGACAGGTACCCTGCACGGTGCAGCCGGCAAAAAGATAGCCAGGGCTGCCTTTCGGTGTGCTGGCGGCGGTGATGTAGCTGATACCGCTCTTGTGTTTCAGCGGCAAGATGCGGCAGCCATCAAAAACAGCATTGGCCCCGCCGAAAATGAAATCGATATTGCCGCTGATCTCGCAGTTCCGATAATACTGTTTGGTGTCCAGACGGGGCGCGTGCTCCCTTGGTCCCCGAAAACCATTTCTTTCCCGCTCGGTCAGCGGAAGGGGTGCGGTGAACAGGGTATCCTGGTTCCCGTGCAATGCCACGTCCACCATGCAGACCCTGGCGGCATCGGCGTACACGGCCAGCGCCTGTCCGGCATATGCTCCATCTCCGGCGGTGTTCTCCACCGTCAGGTGTTCCATGCGCGCGCTTTGGCCTCCCAAAAAGAGAGTCCAGCTGCGGAAGGTTCCGGTCTTGGCTTCTCCGGGCCAGGGATCCCGACCGCCCACGCCGGCGGTGATCACGGTTTTATCCGTGCCGGCGCCGGTGATGATGTAGTCCGCCAGTTCAAGGAAGGGACGTTCATGATAAACACCCGGCTCCAGCACGAATTGTACCGGAATCGCCGGATCCTGCGCTGCAGCCGCTGCGGAAAGGGTGGTGTAATCGCCGCTGCCATTCTGCGCAACCGTTACGATTTTTCTTGTGGTACGTTCCATTTTCTTTACCCTTCAAAATACTGCCGCATGAAGGCAATATCACTGGCAGCGCGTGCCGGTACAGCTTCCTCCCGCAGGACAGGCAGCGTCTGAGGCAGAGTACGCAGCATACGAAAGGCACTGGCAAAATCAATGACGGAATCTTCCAGACTGGCGGATTGATGGGCCCCATCCGGACCAAAAACCTCTCCCTTGAAATGAACGGCTGCGATGCGGTCTCCCAGAAGCGAACCGACCCGGTCCCACAGCTGCGCCTGATTCTGTACGGCATCGGCGGTCAGCAGATTGCCGGCGTCAAAGATGACTTTCAGGGCGGGACTGGCCATGGTGTCCAGGATCCGCCGGGTGGCTTCAGGGGTGTTCATGCTGTGATAGCTGACAGGCTCAATTGCCACATTTACGCCCAACCGTTCCGCCTCCGGCAGGATCATTTCCAGACTCTTGCACAACAGGTACTGTGCCCGTTCCCGGGTCGTGCCGGCTGGCTGCAAAGCCATGTTGGTGGTCTCGGTGCCGATACAGCCTGCGCCGAGCATCTTGCACACGGCCAGCTGGCTTTTGAAGTCGGCTGCGTTGCTCAGACGGCGTTCCTCATCATCGATGGCCAGCTCCACATAAGTACCAAGTACGGCCACCCACACATTGTGCCTGCGTCCGGCAGCCACCGTATCGGCCACCAGCTGCGGTGTAATATCATCATAACTTTTTACGTCGGGAATGCATTTCTTATAGGCCAGCTGTACGGCGGCAAAACCGTCGGCAGACACACGGCCGAACAGTTCGTCCGGCGTTCCCCGACCGTAGTCGTGCAGGCGCGCGCCCAGAATAAAATCTGCCATGAATCAGGACCTCCCTATTATGGCTCGGATACCATTTTACCGGCCTCTTTTTTTGCTGCCAGCACTTCAGTGTAAGCCAGCAGCAGGGGACCGACGCCCTTGGCGTCATTTTCCACCACGGGTTCGCTGAAATAGTATTCCAGGCTCCCGTCCCGATGGGAGGCCCCGCCCAGACCGGCTACCAGACAGATGCCGGAAAGCTGCAGTTTGCCGTCGGCGCTTACCCCCAGATATTTGTCGCAGGTGCCATAGAAGGCTTTCTCTCCGTAAGCGGCAAACCGTTTGGGCAGATATCCCAGCCGGACGCCCTTGAGCATGGCGTAGGCAAACAGAGCCGTACCGGAAGTCTCCAGATAGTTGCCCGGAATACCGGGCTTGTCAATGACCTGCCAGAACATTCCGGTATCCGGATCCTGAAAGCAGACCATGGCTTCGGCGGCGTCTTTCAGCATGGCCATGATGCTGCGATATTCATAGTACAGCTGCTCGTCCATCCGTTCCAGAACATCCACCATGGCGACCAGGAACCAGCCCATGGCCCGCAGCCAGAAGTTGGGGCTGCATCCGGTTTCCGGGTTGGCCCAGTACATTTGACGGCTCTCATCGTACCCATGATAGTACAGACCAGTTTCCGGGTCCCGCATGAGCTTTTTTACATTCATGAACTGGCGATAACTGTCCAGACAGCCTTTCATACCGTTGAACCGGGTTTCGTATTCCATGTAAAACGGCTGAGCCATGTACAGACCGTCCAGCCACACCTGCCAGGGATAGATCTTTTTATGCCAGAAATTTCCCTCCCTGGTGCGGGGGTGGGTCTCCAGCTGGCTGCGGATGGTTTCGATGGCGTCCCGGTACCGCTGCTTGCCGGTCAGATCATACAGGGTGAACAGATTCTTGCCCTGGTTGATGTTGTCCAGATTGTATTCGTCTACACGATACGTCTCGATCACGCCGCCGCTCTTGACAAAGTAATCCAGAAAATGCCGGGAAAAGGTCAGGAATTTCTCATCCCCGGTGGTTTTGTACAGACTCAGGCAGGCGGTGATCATGCATCCATCAATGTAATTCCATTTGTTGGGCTTGCCGCTGCGCACCATCTCAATGTTCCACAGGGGAGCGGCTGCGGTGCTGCCCTCAATCAGGTAGTCAACATATTTTCCAAGGGTGTCCAGGATTTCCGCATGGGTCATGGTTGCTTCCTCCTTGTGTTCAGTCTTCGGTGAATTCTCCTACGTGCAGGAATTGCAGACGCTCTCCCTCATAGCCGGAGATCTGCACGTTATGCAGATGTATATGCCGTACATTTTCTGCCCAGATAGCCAGCTTGCTGCAAGGTTCCGCGTTGCACATCATGGCTGCCTGACCGCGGCCTGCATTGGGAGCAAAGCGGATGCTCACGTTGCGCATCTCCACGCTCTCAATGGGCTGTTCGGGCAGACCGCTGAACCAGCAGCCGGCGTATTCCGCATCGGTGGCCACCACGTTTTCCAGCAGAAAATGGCCCAGGCGTGGTGTCATATCATCCACAGGCAGGGGGTCATGACTCTGCACATAGTCGGTCTTGCCGTCGGGATCGCAGAAGTAGAACATGTTGATGACAAAGGGGGTCAGCACACCGCGCATCTCGATGTTTTTGAATACCAGCCCGTCGATGACGGCATTCTTGCCCCGGCCCCGGCGGGTCTTGAGACGGAACCCGCGGTCGGTGCGGTTCATCAGGCATTGTACGACATGGACGTTGCGAACACCGCCGCTCATCTCACTGCCGATAACCAGTCCGCCATGTCCGCGATCCAGCAGACAGTTGCGGATGACGATATTCTCGCAGGGGATGCCCAGCCGCATGCCCATAAAGACCTTTCCGCTTTTCAGGGCGATGCAGTCGTCTCCGACATGCACATTGTTGCCGATGATGTTGACGTTTTTGCAGGCTTCCGGATCGATGCCGTCGGTGTTGGGGCTGTCCGCCCGATTCAGAATGTCGATGTCCAGAATATCCAGGTCCTGGGAATAGGTGGGGTGAATGGTCCAGGAATAGCTGTTGCGTACCTTTACGCCATGCAGGACCACATTCTTTGCGTGGCTGGTGAAGAACAGCCGCGGCCGCCAGGCTCCCCGGCGGACGCGGACGTTTTTGTACCAGTCTCCGGACTGGGCGTTGGCATCAATGGTCCCCTCGCCGGTGATGACCACATCCTCCGCATGGATCACATTGATGAGTCCTGCAAAGCAATCCAGGGGATTGCCCTCCCAGGTGCCGAGATAGCACTCGCTCACCTCGTCACAGCAGGGAAGGACCCCCGGAAGGATCGGGTATTGGCTCCGGTCGGTGCCGCCCAGCAGGGTGCAGCCCTTTTCCAGGTACAGCGTGATCTGGCTGCGCAGGAACAGGCTTTGGGTGCGATAGGTGCCGGCCGGCACATAGACGGTGCCCCCCGGAGGGCAGGTGGCAATGGCTGCCTGCAATTTGGCGGTGTCGTCGGTCACGCCGTCTCCGGCCAGACCGTAGCGGGAAGCATCCACAAAGAAACTCTCCGCCTGGGTCTGAAAGGAGAGTTCTCCCTGCCCCGTGCCGTCCTGCACACAAACAGTGTAGTCGTGCCCGGGCTCCAGCCCATACACGGAAAAAACATTCGTTTTGCATTCCTGCAGAACGGACGAACCGTTCAAAAGGACGGTAAACGGCGTGGGGGAGTAGTAGCAACTTTCGTTGCACAGTTCAAACACGGCGCTGCGTGTCATGGCGCGAAGAAGCTTGATTTGCATGGGGGACCTCCCGATTGAAAAATGATTTGCAAATTAGCAAAATTTGTGCTATGGTTTAGAAAACGACAAAAAAGAACCGCAGTTCGTCAGCGGGCACAAGGAGAGAAGTGATTTTGGTGCGTGAATATACCTATTCTCCCCATGTGGACTTTTTCATTGAGTATGTGGGGTATGAGACCAACTATGAAATGTCCACTTTCCACACCCATCACAAGTATGAGATTTACTATGAAGTAGAGGGCACCCGCCGCTATTTCATCGAAGATGCTGCTTACATTGTGAACGCCGGCAGTGTGATCATGATCGGCGAAAATCAGATCCACAAAACCGGGTCGGTGGGGGATGGCCCTTCCAGCCGCATCGTCTGCAACTTCAGTGCGGAGTATCTGCAGGAAGTGGTGGATGCCTTTCCGGAACTGGACTTTTTCACCTTTCTGGGGCAGGAGGAAAACCACCTGCTCAGCAATATTACGGTGAAGCAGCAGAACTATGTGTACTCGGTCCTGCAGCAGCTTATCGCCATTCAGGGGGAAGAGCCGGAAAGCCATGCCGCACGGAAAATGCTCCTGGCCACCTTACTCCTCCAACTGCAAAAAATGTGCGAAACACAGAAAGAGCTGGGCGGGGACAATGGTCGTGTGACCAACCGTATCGTGGACCAGATCCAGAGCTACATTGCCGAACATTACGCCGAAAAGCTGACCCTGACCGGCATCGCCAGCCAGTTCTATATCAGCCCGTATTATCTCAGCCGCTTGTTCAAGAAGACCATCAACCTGAGTCTCATCGAATACATCAACGGTGTTCGCATCAAGGCAGCCCAGAGTCTGATTGAAAAGACCAATGACAGCATTTCCACTGTGGCGGAAAAGGCCGGATTCATGACCAGTGCCCATTTCCGTCGGGTGTTCAAGGATGCCACCGGACTTTCGCCCCAGCAGTACCGCCAATATTTCAAGCGGGTGAACAAGGGCAACTGAAAGAAGATAAGAACCCACAAACCGCCGCGCCATACAGCGCGGCGCTTTTTTATTGTAAGAGCCAATAAGGCGCGTTGTTTTCAAAATCAACTGCCCCGTACCCCTTTGTTTCAAGCGGTACGGGGCAGCTTGCATCCTGATCGGATAACTACCGGGTTTTCAAAAAGTGTTTAACCCTTGACGCTGCCGGCCGCGATGCCGTCAATGAAGGCATCCTGTGCGCAGAAGAAGACGACCAGCTGCGGGATGATGGAAATGAGGGACAAAGCCAGGATCCGGTTCCAGTTGAAACCGGCGTCGCCGTCCATGGACAGCTTGACGAAGATGGACATGGGATACTTGGTGGGGGTGGTTACATAAAGCAGAGGACCCATAAAGTCGTTGCAGCTCCACATGAACTGGAACAGGCCGCAGGCCACCAGGGAGGGGGAGAGCATGGGGCAGATAATTTTGTACAGGATCTTCACGGGACCGCAGCCGTCAATGGAAGCGGCTTCGTCCAGATCGTGAGGAATGCTGCGCATGAACTGCACCAGCTGATACACGAAGTAGGTCTCGGTGGCAAACAGAGTGGGAACCCACAGGGGCAGATACAGCGGGCTGTTGATCCATCCGAAGGTGTTGTACATCAGGTACTGCGGCACGTTCAGGACGACCTGAGGCAGGAACAGGGTGGAGATCATGATGCTGAACAGGATGTCCCGGCCCTTGAATTTGAAGCGGCTGAAACCGTAAGCGGCGATGACCGAAGAGATCACCGTAAAGATGACCTTGGGAATCACATAGCTGTAGGTGTTCAGGAAAGCACGCCAGATGTTGATGTCGCCGCCGTAGTTCTGGGTCACGGCAGCCACATAACCGTCCAGGGTGGGATTGGTGGGGATAAAGCCGATGCCGGTAAAAATCTCCGCATTGCTCTTGAAGGTGGCGCCGATCATCCACAGCAGGGGATAGATCATCACAAAGCCGACCACGATCAGGACAAAATACTGGAAGAATCTGGCAATCTTATGCCGGGTTTCAAGTTTCATGGGTGTCATTTTCGATTCCTCCTTCGTCCTTAGTCAGCGTAGTAGACCCAGTGCTTCTGGCTGCTGAAGGCGATGACGGTCAGCACCATAACGATCACGAACATGACCCAGGCCAGAGCACAGGCCATGCCCATCTCGTTCTCCTTGAAGGCGTAGTTGTACACCAGCAGGGCGACAAGGGTCGTGGAATTGCGGGGACCGCCGCCGGTGATGATGTACGGGCCGTTGAACTCCTGGAACGCCTGGGCAATCTGAGTGACCAGGTTATAGAAGATAACGGGGGTGATCATGGGGACGGTGATGGAGAAGAACTGGCGGGTCTTGGAGGCACCGTCGATGGTGGCAGCCTCATACAAATCCACCGAGACGCCCTTCAAGGCAGCCAGGAACAGCACCATGGCGGAACCGAACTGCCACACACGCAGCAGGCAGATGATGAACAGCGCCCAGGTACGGTCAGCCAGCCAGTCGGGACCCTGAATTCCAAAGAAGCCCAGCATGGTGTTGATGACGCCGGTGTCACGGAACAGGGCACGCCACAGCACAGCAATGGCCACGGAACCGCCCAGAATGGACGGAATGTAGTACACGGTGCGGAACAGGTTCACGAACTTGATCTTGAAGTTCAGGATGTATGCGATGAACAGCGCGAAAACCAGCTTCAGCGGCACGGTGATGAACGCGTACTTGAAGGTAATCAGCAGAGCGGTGCGGGTCTCCTTCTCGGTGAAAATATCGATGTAGTTCATGATTCCGTATTCACGGATGCCCTTGAAGAAGTTCATGTCCGTGAAGCTGTAATACAGGGAGCTGGCGAACGGATAGAACTTAAAAATAAGGAAACCCAGAATCCAGGGAATCAGGAAGAACAAGCCGGTGTTTTGGTCACACCATTTTTTGAACGGCGAACGTCTGACGGGTGCAGATGCGGTGCTCATTCAAGTGCCTCCTTTGCGAAAGATGTTTGCGGGGCGGGGCCCGATGTCCTTGGCGGCATGTAGGCCGCCGTGTTCATGATTTGTTCAGAAGTGAATATCAGTAAGAGCGCCGGCCCCCGTTCGGTTGGTATCAAATCGTGGGGGCCGGCGCAGGCTGGCTTACAGATTCAGAAAGGAAGATCAGCCCTTGGCGGCATCTTCCAGAGCTTCGGTCACGCCGTCATACAGATCGGTAGCAGCTTCGGTGGAGTCGGTGTACTCGCCGTAGCTGTAACCGCCGAACACGTCGGTGTAAACACCGCCGGGGTTGGCCTTCAGATCGTTGCTCTCATAGGTGGGGGCGAGCTGGAAGTCGACGAACTGCATGACCTTGGTGTTGGCTTCCAGAACCAGTTCATCCACCGCACCAGCGGCTTCCGCAGCGGCCAGACCGGAAGCGGAGTTGGGAATGCCGCACTCGGAGCCCATGATGCCGGCGCCGTCGCCGTTCAGCAGGAAGTTGATCAGCTGCGCGGCAGCTTCCTTATCCTGGCAGGTCTCGGTGATGGCCAGACCCATGGAAACCTTGGAGAAACCGCCGTTGGCCTTGTCGCCAAACTTGATCTCGTTGCCGACGGTGAAGCCGGAAGGATCGGCCAGGGAGCCCTTGTACTTGGTGGCGGAAGAATCCCATTCAAAGATGCCGGCGTACATGCCGTTGATCCACTGCTCGCTCTTGTCGATGGAGTTGTTGCCGTCGATGCCGGCCGCGTTCATGGTCTGCAGGCTGGGAATGACGTGGTTGTCTTCCAGGCTCTGGATGAAATCAATGCCGGTGGCAATCTCTTCCACGGTGTACTGCAGGGTGTTGTCTTCCACCCAGGGCTTGCCATAGGTGCTTTCCAGGTAGAAGGTCATCAGGAGCATGCGGTCGTATTCGCCCATGGCCAGGGGATAATAGTCGTCGCCCAGCTTGGTCTTGAAGGCTTCGCCTGCAGCGTACAGGTCATCCAGCGTAGAAGGAACTTCCTCAATGCCGGCTTCCTTGAAGGTGTTCATGTTCCAGTAGAAGATACGGCCGGTCATGGACACAGGCAGGGCCTGCAGCTTGCCGGCTACCGTGCAGGCATCCAGGGTGCTCTGCGGGAACTGGGACAGATCAATGATGTCGGAATACTCATTCAGGTCGACGAATTTGCTGCCATCGCCGCTGTACTGGCTCAGCCAGTTCCAGTTGACCTGCATGACATCTTCGGCGTTGCCGGAATACAGAGCGGCGGAAGTCTGATCTTCCCAGCCGGACCAGGCACCGTAGTGGGTGTCAACCTGGATGCCGGTTTCCTCGGTGAACGCAGCCAGAGCATTCTGATACGCAGTGTGACGGCTGTCGCCGCCCCACCAGCTGATCGACAGGCTGCCGTCGCCGGAAGAGGTGGTGGAAGTTTCGCCAGTGGCGGCGTCGGTGCCGGTGCTGGCCGACGAAGAGCTGCCGGTGCTGCCGCAGCCCGCAAGCAGACCAACGCTCATCACGCCGGCCAGTGCAAGTGCAATCGCCTTTTTCATTGTTTTTTCCTCCTATAGCTATAAATCACATAACAGGTGCGGGAACCCCGCGGCCTGCCCAACGTCATTATGATAGCAAAACTTTTACAACAAAAAAATATCGGATTGTGTTCGTCCTCATAAAAAGCGCGCATTATTTGCCCTAGTTTTCGGAGAGTAATTGGTGCATATGTCAAAATATACTATCTTTGTTACCGCTGATTATGCAAAATGGCAATTCACAAAAAGGAACAAAAATGAAGAACAAAGATGCAAAAAGATAAAATAAACAAAACAATTCAACAAAATGCATCTATCATCGACATAGTGCGAAAACAAAATGGAAAAAATAGAAACATATATCAAAGCGCAAAAATGATTCGTATGGGCAAAACGGCGTGCAAAAAATGCGCACAGAAACAAAGATGACCCCCGGCGCACATATTTTGCACGTCGGGGGCCAGAAAACGACTGTAATGCTCCGCAAAAATGCTCTTTTTATTTGTGGGTGCGCTTCAGAAAAGCACGGTACTCCCGGTACCAGCATTGGGGACAAAGGCTTTCATATTCCACGTTGTCTACGGTATCAATGGCCACCTGTGCCCCTTCAAACACGAACTGTCCGTTTACTTTGCGTCCGTTGCACATGGCTTTGCGGCCGCAGGCACAGATGGTTTTCATCTCTTCGATGGAGTGGGCCAGTTCCAGCAGGCGCGTGGAGCCGGGAAAACCACGCAGCATGAAATCAGCGCGCAGCCCGTAGCAGATGACCGGGATTCCCAGGTCCACTGTCACCAGGAACAACTGCTCCGCCTGCTCCGGCGTGAAAAATTGGCTCTCATCGCACAGTACACAGGCCGGTTTTCCGTGAGCTTCGGCATCCGCACGCACCTCATCCAGAATGTTCATTTCTGGGGTGACAAGCTTGTCCACTTTACAGCTGACACCCAGACGGGAAACAATGTGGTCGCCGCCCTTTGTGTCGATGCTGGCTTTCAGAATCAGAACCCGCATACCGCGCTCTTTGTAATTGAAAGCCACCTGCAGCAAGGCGGTGGTTTTGCCGCTGTTCATGGCGCCGTAACGAAAATACAATTTTGCCATCTTACATTTCTCCGTTGGCGGTGCAGTCCGATCCGGGGACCAAACAAGGGGCGCGGTCAATTGGCCGCGCCCGTTCTACCGCGTGATTATGATTCAAGATTCGTCCCGGTTGCGCAACCGGTAGCCCAGGCTCATCAGGCTGTCGCCCAGATGTACATTTTCCACTGTGACATCGGGATATTCCACCGACATGTCATAATGGCTGAAGTTCCAGAATCCCTGGATTCCCAAGCGGACCAGTTCTCCCGAAAGTTCGGTGGCACTCTGACGCGGCACACACAGGACCGCCACCACCGGCTTGTTCTTGGCACAGAAAGATTCCAGCTCATCCAGTGCGTGAATGGGAACGCCGGCCATCTCCTTGCCGATCAGATCGGGGTTGATGTCGAACACCGCCAGAAGGCGATACCCGTTGGTATCACGGGAAATAAAACTGGAAACCGCAGTGCCCAGACGACCGGCACCGATCAGAATGGTGGGCAGGAGTTCGCCGTCCCCAAACAACAGCTTGCTGATCTCTGCCAGAAGTACATCCACCTTATACCCGATGCCCTGCTGTCCGAACCCGCCGAAACAGTTGAAGTCCTGCCGTACCTGGCTGGCGGTCGTGCCCATCATGCGGGCCAGCTCACTGGAAGAGATCTTGTCCCGGCCCTCCGCTGCCAGATTGTTCAGATAACGGTAATATTTTGGCAACCGTTTGATCACCGGCAGGGAGGCTTTGTTTTGTGTGGCCAATGTCATACGCCCCCTCATTGTTGTGGCACCACACTGTGCCCTGTCTATTCTATGGAAAAAGTATAATGTGTTTCCCTAAGATTGTCAAATTTTTATCTAACACTTACAAAACAAACCGCTGTGTATCGCAATAAAAAATATTTGCCCTCCGGTCTGGCTATACTGAAAACAGGCATCTGACCAAAGAAAGGGGAACTGCTTCATGAAAAAACAATCTGCGCAGTCGTCGGAGCCGGCGGAGCAGGCACGGCTGAAAAATGATCTCATTGCTGAATCCGGCCTGATCGAAACCACCCGGGGCCGCCACGCCATCCATTGCCTGACGGTCATTGGTACCATTGAGGGCCACACACTGGCACCTGATAACCAGAAAACCACCAAGTACGAGCATGTGATCCCGCTGCTGGTGGATATTCAGGAAGACCCATCCATAGAGGGTCTTCTGGTCATCCTGAACACGGTGGGAGGGGACGTGGAGGCAGGGCTGGCGCTGGCGGAACTTATTGCCGGGGTCAGCAAACCCAGTGCCACGCTGGTTCTGGGAGGCGGCCATTCCATCGGGATTCCGCTGGCAGTGTCGGCGCGGCACAGCTTTATTGTGCCCACCGCCACCATGACGGTGCATCCGGTCCGGCATTCTGGCATGGTGCTGGGGGTCCCGCAGACCCTGCGCTACTTCGAACAGATGCAGGAACGTATTGTGGGATTTGTGGCGGGGCACTCGGCCATTTCGGCCAAACGCTTTACCCAGCTCATGCACAATACCGGAGAACTGGTTATGGATATGGGCACAGTGCTCAACGGACAGCAGGCGGTGGAGGAGGGGCTGATCGACTCTCTGGGCGGGCTGGATGATGCCCTGCGCTACCTCTATAAAGAGATCGAATCCGGCCGCACACCAAAAGGCAGATACAGAAATCCCGAAACGTAAAATCTCTTGCGGGGGTTTTACAACCGCCCTGTTTCGTGCTAGAATAACCTATATGCTATAAGGGGCAGTTTGCCCCATTACATAGTCAACGGCATTCCACGCTCCTGCGTGGTGCCGCCGGTCGGTTCCGGCCGGGTGAAGGCTGAAAATACATAGAGGAGTATGGTAAGATGGCAAGTTCAAGGTCAGGCAAATCGACCTATCGTTCGTCCTCGTCCTCGCGCTCGTCCGGCTCGTCCAAAAGCAAAAGCGGATCCCGCAGCAAAAGCAACAAGGGCCGCTCTTCCGCTGCGGCGCACAAGCAGCCGTCGCGTCGGGCCCAGCGTCGGGCCGAAACCCAGAACCTTGGCCGCAGCGTGCTGCTGGCGGGGCTGGGGCTGCTGGTTATCGCGCTGGTGCTGGTCCGCGGACAGGATTTCTGGCTTCTGATGCGCAATGCACTGTTCGGTGTGTTCGGCATCATGACCTATATTCTCGGTCCCTTCTTGCTGTATCTGGCATACCTGGTGGCATCCGGGTACCGTGTGGGCGTTTTTGTGGCCAAGATGGTCCTGATGGGCGTGGTCGGCGCCAGTGTTCCGGTGGTGTTTTCCAAGTTTGCAGTTCATGAATCCACAGCGTGGGATATTATCAAGATGCTGTATAACTGGGGATATACCCGGTTCTGGTCCGGCGGCGTACTGGGCAGTGCGGGCGCGCTGTTGCTTTCTCTGCTCGGCCGTCCGGGGGCCAACATCGTTATGCTGCTGCTTTTTGCCATGGGACTGATGGTCTTCTTTGCGCTGACCCCGGCGGATGTGGTGCGCTTCATCAACCAGACCATGCAGAAGTACGAAGACACCCAGGCCGCCCGCCGCGCCGAGGCAACAGCCTACGATACGCAGTTGTTCGGCCAAAGTCCGGAAGAAGAACCGCTGGAAAATCTGACCGGTACGCTGCCGCGGCAGCCGCAGCCGGCACAGCATCCGGCATTTGATGTGGAGCCTTACCTGGAACAGGAGGAAAAAGCCCGCCAGAATGCTTCCGCACCGCAGGCGGCGCAGCAGCCTGCGGCCAAGACTCGTCCCGCCGCACCGCCGGTCTACCGGCCGGATTTTGATGTGGATCTGGGACCGGATGCATCCACTCGCGCGCTGGAAAATGCGGTCAATCATGATCCGCTGGAGAAAGTGGTTATCGGACCTGGCGGAACCTTCGGACTGGACCCGTTGGAGCAGCTGGGACGCAAAAAAACGCCGGCTCCCGCCAAGGCACCGATGCCCGAGCCGGAGCCGGAAGAAGATTTTGAACTTCATCTGGATGCCCAGGAGGAAGAACCGGAGGTGGTGCAGGCCAGTGAGAGTGAGCTGGATGCCCTGATCAGTCGGGCTATGAGCAG
Organism: Subdoligranulum sp. DSM 23681; assembly: GCF_057005535.1. Taxonomy (NCBI): domain Bacteria; kingdom Bacillati; phylum Bacillota; class Clostridia; order Eubacteriales; family Oscillospiraceae; genus Subdoligranulum; species Subdoligranulum sp. DSM 23681. The sequence continues at coordinate 2,890,560 of NZ_CM168050.1, forward strand.
TCCGGCACCCCGCACGGCGGTGCATCAGGATGTTTCTTCCGAAGTGCACCTGGATTTGCCGGAACCGGAAGAATCCTTTGCCACAACGCTGGATCTTTCTCAGCCGCCGGTCCAGGCGCAGCAGCCGGCAGTACCGCCGCAGCCCAAGACTGCGGTGATCCCCACTCTGGGCGGCAGTTTTGATGATGACAACGTGCTGGTTGATCCGGCTACGGCAGCATGGAATGCCGGCATTCCTGTGTCGGATTTGCTGACCCAGAAGCAGGAGCCCGTGCCCATGACTGCCCAGCAGGCAGCGGTGGCATCGGTGTCGCTGCCAGCCAACCAGCCTGCACCTGTCGGACGCCTGCGAGTCAGCACGGAGGTCGGCAATTCGGCTTCGGCTCCCATTTCCAGTCCGGTCCCCATTACACAGACCCCGGAAGCCAAAGCGCTGGATCTGCTGCAGAAGGAGCATCAGCCTTACTGCTATCCCTCCTTAAATCTTTTCAATGCCAACCGTCCGGAGGATGAGAGCGGTGCGGTGCGGGAAATGAAACGCAACGCCGATGTTCTGGTCAATACGCTGGACAGCTTTGGCGTCAAGACCAAGATCCTGGACATCTGCCGCGGACCTTCGGTTACCCGGTACGAACTGCAGCCCCAGGCCGGCATCAAGGTCAGCCGCATCACCAGTCTGGCCGACGATATTGCCCTGAACCTGGCTACCGCCGGAGTTCGTATCGAAGCTCCCATCCCCGGAAAACCGGCTGTGGGCATCGAGGTGCCCAACAAGATCCGCACCACCGTCAACATCCGCAGCGTCTTCGAGGCACAGAACTATATCAATATGCGCAGCCCCCTGACCATGGCTCTGGGCAAGGATATTGCCGGTCAGGCCCAGGTGGCGGACCTGTGCAAGATGCCCCATCTGCTTATCGCCGGTTCTACCGGCAGTGGTAAGTCGGTGTGTGTCAACTCCATCATCATCAGTTTTTTGTTCCGTTCCGGGCCGGAGGATGTCAAGTTGATCCTCATTGACCCCAAGGTGGTGGAACTGGCCGAGTACAACGGCATTCCCCATCTGCTCATGCCGGTTGTCACCGAACCCCGCAAGGCAGCGGGGGCACTGGGAGCCTCGGTGGCGGAGATGGAACGCCGCTACAAGCTCTTTGCTGAAAACAACGTCCGCGATATCAAGAGTTACAACAAGCTTGCCAAACAGCATCCCGATATGGAGCATCTGCCCTATATCGCCATCATCATTGACGAGCTGGCCGACCTGATGATGGTGGCGGGCAAGGAAGTGGAAGATTATATCTGCCGCATTGCCCAGAAAGCCCGTGCTGCCGGTATCCACCTGATCGTGGCCACCCAGCGTCCCAGTGTGGACGTCATCACCGGCCTGATCAAGGCCAACATTCCCAGCCGCATCGCCTTTGCGGTTTCCAGCCAGATCGACTCCCGAACCATCCTGGACTCTGGCGGTGCGGAAAAACTGCTGGGCAACGGCGATATGCTTTTCCTGCCGGTGGGCGCGGCCAAGCCTGTCCGCGTGCAGGGCACCTATGTCACCGATGAGGAAATCAGCGCCGTGCTGAACTTCATCAAGTCCACCAGCTCCGAACAGTATGATGAAGAGATGATTGCTGAAATGGAACGCCGTGCCGTGGCCGAAAAGGGCGGCAAGGGAGCGGACTCCGACGACGGGGACAATACCCGTGATCCCATGTTCGAGCAGGCAGTGGAGTGCGTGATCGAAGCCGGACAGGCCTCCACCAGTCTGCTGCAGCGCCGCTGCAAGCTGGGGTATGCCCGGGCGGCACGCATCATGGACCAGATGGAACAGGAGGGCGTCATCGGACCTTACGAGGGCGCCAAACCCCGTGCTGTCCTGGTGACCCAGGCCCAGTGGCAGGAACGCAAACTCTCTGCCGGGTACGACAATGGCTAAGCGGGGCGGCGATGGCCGCACCCCGGAACTCACCACCCGCGCCGTGATAATCGGCGTGCTTTGTGCCGTGGCACTGGCGGTGGGGTCCTGGGCCATTGATACATATGGCGGACAAGGCATTTTGCCGGCCTGGTCCGAGCTTTATGAATTCTTCGGGATTGGTTCCGATTCTTATGTTTCCCAAACTCCGCAGGAAGGGCAGGCCGTCGTGACCTTCTGGGATGTGGGGCAGGGGGATTCCGTGCTCATCGCCTCCGGCGGCAGTTACTGCCTCATTGATGCCGGCACCCAGCAAAGTGCAGATACCCTGGTGGACGATCTGTGGGCCACCGGCGTGCAGAAACTGGATCTGGTGGTCATGACCCATCCTCATGCGGATCATATCGGCGGCATGGAAGATGTGCTGGAAAACTTTGAGGTGGGGACGCTGCTTCTGCCAGATCTTTCGGTAGCAGATACCGAAAGCGGGCTTCTTGCCCGGGTGCTTCAGGCTGCCCAGGACACCGGCACTCCCTGCGTGCAGGCTGAACAGGGATGGCAGCAGACTATCGGGGAGGGAACTCTTACCGTACTGTATGCCGGACTCATCCCGGAAGACGGGGAAGATGTGAACCTTAACGACATCTCGCTGTGCGTGCGCTATGAACTGGGAAAGTTTTCTTTCCTGTGTACCGGCGATGCCGAGGCGGACGCAGAGGAGGAACTTGTCCTGACGGCAGCTTTTGACCTTCCCTCCACCGTGTTCAAAGCGGGCCATCACGGGTCCAATACCTCCAATACCCAGACGCTGCTGTCTGTTGTGAACCCGCAGCTGGCTGTGGTCAGTTGCGGATTGAACAATGATTACGGCCATCCCCATCAGGAAGTGCTGGACCGATTTGCCCAGAACGGCGTGGAGGTCTGGCGCACCGACGAGCAGGGGACCATTGCTGTGACCGGAAATGCCGATGGGAGCTGGCAGGTGACTGCCTCTTCCGGTGCGGAAACAGAAGAACCTCTGGCGCCCGCTGCATAAGTCCTTTCCCAATCATTCCGGCCCTGTCCGCACTGGTTTGCGGGCGGGCCGCATTTTCGCCATACAGGCAAAGGAGAAACAAACCATGCTCATTTCACAGATGTTCAAACGCAAACCCTGTGTTTTTTCCATTGAATGCTTTCCCCCGAAACAGAGTGTCCGTTTTGAAAGCATGAAGGACGCCCTGCGCACCATGGAGACCCTGCATCCCGATTTCATCAGTGTCACATATGGTGCGGGCGGGTCTACCGGCGGCGTCTCCACCGTGGAGGTGGCCCGCTTCCTGAAAAACGAACTGGGTGTGGAGCCTCTGGCCCATATTCTGTGCATGGGCAGTGACCGGGCCAAGGCCGCCGCTCTGTTGGAGGAACTGGACGAAGCCGGCGTGCGCAACGTGCTGACCCTGCGGGGCGATCGGACCCCCGCCCGCCCCGAAAGCCCGGACTTCCACCACGCCAGTGATCTGGCCGCCTTTGTGTGGCAGACCAAGCCGGAGTTTGACATCCATGCAGCCTGCTACCCGGAAGGACATCCAGAGGCGCCCAGTCTGGCCGCCGACGTGGAGAATCTGCGTTATAAGCAGGAGGCAGGCGCATCCCATCTGCTGACCCAGCTTTTCTTTGATAACGGAAAATTCTACCGCTTCCTCAATCTGGCCCGTCGTGCCGGTGTTACGCTGCCTGTGTCGGCAGGGGTCATGCCCATCGTGCGCCGTTCCCAGATCGAGCGCACCGTGGCTTTGTCCAGTGCCAGTCTGCCTTCCGCCTTCACCCGGATGATTTCCCGCTGGCAGGATGATCCCGAATCTCTGCGCAAGGCTGGCATTGAGTATGCCGTCAACCAGATGCGGGACCTGATCGAAGGCGGCGCCGACGGTGTGCATCTGTACGCTATGAATGATCCCGAAGTGGCGGTGGCCGTGTACGAGGGCATCCGCGATCTGCTGTAAGAGGGCAGCGTAAAACAAGCCATGGAACTTGCCTACCATGCGGCGGACCGCCGCACCGTGCTGCGCTATCTGGGCGCCGCCGGCTGGACTCCCGATGAAGCCACGACCGGCCTGCTGGATGAAGCTGAAACACTTCTGCGGCACGCTGCCACGCCCCGGGGCGTGTGGCGCACTCTGCCGCCCCGGGCCCTGGACCTGCGGGATGCAGGTACCGATCTGGCCCGACATCTGCAGGGCTGCAGCGGCCTGGTGCTCATGGCCGTGACCATGGGCAGCGGGGCGGACGCCCTTATCCGCCGCCTGGAACTTTCGGATATTGCTCTTGGAGCGGCGGTGGACGCCACCGCTTCCGCGGCTATGGATGGCCTGTGTGATGATGTGGAGGCAGAGGCCCGCCGCTGGGCCAGGAGCCAGGGCCTGTGGCTTACCGGGCGGTATTCGCCCGGGTACGGCGACTGCCCGCTGACCTTGCAGCATGATCTTTGTCTGGCACTGGACACGGTGCGGGGGCTGGGGCTGGCGGTCACGCCCCAGCATCTGCTGACTCCGCGCAAGAGCGTGACGGCCATTCTGGGGACCGCTGACCACCCGGTCACCGGTGCCCGGGCCGGATGCGGCCATTGTCTGCTGCGCGAAACCTGTGCTTATCGAAAGAGGGGAATGACCTGTGACGATTGAGGAAATTTTTGCCCGCCGCCGCTTTGTATTTCTGGATGGCGGTCTTGGCACCCAATTGCAGAAGCGGGGCCTGCAGCCCGGTCAGAAGCCGGAACTGGCGGCCTTTCTGATGCCCGATACCCTGGAGGAAATCCACCGGGAATACGCCGCCGCAGGGGCTGACATCCTGTATGCCAACACTTTCGGCGCCAATGAACAAAAGTTGGCAGGTACGGGCTATACCGCTGCCCAGACCATTGAAGCATCCATTGCCTGTGCCCGTCGGGCCGCCCAGCCTTACGGGGCTCTGGTGGCGTTGGACATCGGACCTTTGGGGGAACTTTTGGCCCCCACCGGCACCCTTTCTTTTCAGGATGCCTGCGCCCGATTTGCGCAGATTGTGCAGGCGGGGGTGCAGGCCGGAGCGGACCTCATCGTCATTGAGACCATGACCGATCTGTATGAGCTGAAAGCCGCCGTTCTGGCCGCCAAAGAAAACAGCACCCTGCCGGTGCTGGCCTCCATGAGCTTTGAAAGCCGGGGCCGTACCTTTACCGGCTGCACGGTGGAAAGCTTCGGCATTACGGCGGCGGGCCTGGGCGTGGATGCCGTGGGTATCAACTGCTCTCTCGGCCCGGACGAAATCCTGCCCTTCGCCAAACGGCTGTGCCGGGTGGTGCCTGCGGGTATGCCGGTATTCGTCAAGCCCAATGCAGGTCTGCCCAACCCGGATGGCAGCTATGATTTGACCGCCGACGGCTTTGTGGAGCAGATGCTGCCCTATGCGGCGTCGGGCATTTCCATGGTGGGCGGCTGCTGCGGTACCACCCCCGAATATATCCGGGAACTCCGCGCCGCCTTTGCGGAGCTGACCCTGGCTCAGAAGATCCCCGTGCGCCGCAGCCGTCTGTGCACCCCCGTGCGCTGCGTGGAGGTGGAAGGCATCACCGTGGTGGGCGAGCGCATCAACCCCACAGGCAAAAAGCGGCTGCAGCAGGCTTTGCGGGAAGGGGACAGCGGCTATGCCTGTGCCCAGGCTGTGGCCCAGGCGGAAGCCGGTGCCCAGGTGCTGGATGTGAATGCCGGCTTGCCCGGTATTGATGAGGCCGCCACCCTGGAAATGCTGGTGCGTGAGCTGCAGGCTGTCACCGACCTGCCTTTGCAGCTGGATTCCAACGACCCTTCCGCCCTGGAACGGGCCCTGCGCATCTACAACGGCAAACCCATCGTCAACTCGGTCAACGGGGAGGAAAAGTCCCTGAAAGCCATTTTGCCCCTGTGCAAAAAGTACGGTGCTGCTGTGGTAGGGCTGTGCCTGGATGAGAACGGCATCCCCAAGACGGCGGAAGGTCGGTTTGCAGTGGCCCAAAAGATCGTGGCGGCCACAGATGCCGTCGGGATCCCCCGGGAAGATGTATATATCGACTGCCTGACCCTCACCGTCTCCGCCGAGCAGGCCTCCGCTGCAGAGACCCTCAAGGCTATGGAACTGTGCAAGCGGGAACTGGGAGTGCGCACCGTACTGGGCGTGTCCAACATCAGTTTCGGTTTGCCCTGCCGTGGGTATATGAACACCACCTTCCTGACCCTGGCCATGCAGGCCGGACTGGATCTGGCCATCATGAACCCCAACACGCCGGAGATGATGGCTGCTGTGCGGGCCTTCCGGGTGCTCACCGTCCAGGATGCCCAGTGTGCCGATTATGTCCAGGCCTATGCCGGACAGCAGACCCAGACTGTACAGACCGTGAAGGCGACTCCCGCTGCCGCAACACCGGCGGCGTCTGAAACTTCCGGCAATGAGGACCCGCTGGCTGATGCCGTACGCCGCGGACTCAAGAAGGAAGCCCGGACGGCGGCCGAACAGGCCCTGCTGAGCCGGGAACCTCTGGACGTGGTAAATCTGTCCCTGATTCCGGCTTTGGACACGGTGGGGGACGGTTTTGAAAAAGGTACTTTGTTCCTGCCTCAGCTGCTGCAGGCAGCTACTGCCGCTCAGGCAGCCTTTGATGTCATCAAGACGGCCATTGCCAACAGCGGGCAGCAGAGCGTCAGCAAGGGCAAGATCGTGTTGGCTACCGTCAAGGGAGATATCCACGATATCGGTAAGAATATTGTGCGTGTGGTGCTGGAAAACTACGGTTACGAAGTCACCGACCTTGGCCGGGATGTGGACCCCATGCGGGTGGTCCAGGCCGTGCGGGAAACCGGTGCGCCGCTGGTGGGGCTTTCGGCTCTGATGACCACCACCGTGCCCAGCATGCAGGCCACCATTGAGGAGCTGCACAAGGCAAACCTGCCCTGCAAGGTCATGGTAGGCGGCGCGGTGCTCACACCCTCCTTTGCCGAGCAGATCGGGGCGGATTTCTACGCCAGGGACGCCAAGGCCAGCGCCGACTATGCCAAACAGCTGTTTGAGGCGCTGTGAACTTCTGCCGGTGAAATGGGGCAGGAGAGCGGGAACCTCTTGCATTCGACGCACAAATCATGTATAATAACAAAAGCGGACAGGGCACTTTGCGCTGTTTTGCATACGGATGTGGGCCCCGTGCGCGGGGACCGCGTGAACCATGTCAGGCGGGGAACCGAGCAGCATTAAGCGTTGGCGCCCCGGTGCTGCGGCAAGCCTGCATCCGTATGCAAAACAGCACAACCGCGGGGCACACCCGCGCGGCCCTGTCCGTTTTGTGTTATGGTCATGGCCGTGCATGGCGGTTGTGCCGTTCTTCTCTATTTTGACAAAGGCAGGTGTTTGGCATGTATCGCGCGTTGTACCGCAAGTGGCGTCCCCGCCGTTTTGCCGATGTGGTCGGCCAGCAGGCCATTGTGACTGCGCTGCAGAACCAGATCGCAGCCGGACGTATCGGCCATGCCTACCTGTTCACCGGCACCCGCGGCACCGGCAAGACCACCTGTGCCAAGATTTTTGCCAAGGCGGTCAACTGCCTGGATACCTCCAGCCCGGAGCCCTGCGGCGAATGCGCTGTATGCAAGGGTGTGGACGACGGCAGTGTGCTGGATATTTCGGAGATCGACGCGGCCTCCAACAACAGCGTGGATGATATCCGTGACCTGCGGGATGAGACCGCCTACCTGCCTGCCATGTGCAAGTACAAGGTCTATATCATCGACGAGGTGCACATGCTGTCTACCTCTGCCTTCAATGCGCTGCTCAAGACCATGGAGGAACCGCCGGAGCATGTGATCTTCATTCTGGCCACCACCGAGGTGCAGAAGGTTCCGGCCACCATCCTGTCCCGCTGCCAGCGGTACGACTTCCAGCGCATCACGGCCGCTGATATTGCGGGCCGCCTTTTGTATGTGGCCGGGGAGGAAAAGATCGAACTGGACCCCGGCGCCGCCGAACTCATCGGCCGTCTGGCGGACGGCGCCATGCGTGATGCGCTCTCCATTCTGGATACCTGCGCCGGCGTGTCCAACACGGTGGATGAGGCTCTTGTCCGCCGTATGGCCGGCGTTACCGACCGGCAATATCTGTTTGAAATCAGCGATGCCATCGCCAAAGGTGATTCAGTGACCGCTTTGCAGGAGATTGCCCAGCTGCGTCAGCAGTCGGTGGATATGCGCCGGCTGTGCATGGAACTGGCCGGACACTATCGTAACCTGATGCTGTGCGCTCTGCCCGGGGGTGAAAAGCTGCTTACCGGTACTTCCCCGGAAGAAGAAGCTGCCTACACAGCCCGCAAGGATTTTCCCCAGCGGGATGCGGTGCGGGCCATCAACGCTTTCGGCTCTGCACTGGAAAAAATGGCCCGGGGCACCGATCAGCGCATTGAACTGGAACTGGCGGTCTTTTCCCTGACCCAGCCGGACGCTGCGCCGGTACAGCCAACGGTTACTGCTGCTGTGGTGCCTGCTGCGCCCCAGCCCTTTGCGGCAGCCCAGCCGGCTCCGTCTTACGCGATGCCGCCGGTAGTCCAAAATACCCAACCCCAGCAAAGCCATCCGGTACCGCCGGTGGTGCAGCCAAGTGCTCCGCCGGTCCAAACCGAAGTTCCGCCGGTGGAGGAAGGTGAGCCTGCTTTTCTGCAGCCAGAACTGCCGCCGCTGGATCCCCAGCCTCAGCCGGTACCGGCCCAGACGGCAGTTTCGGCCCCCAAAAAGTCCCGGCCCAGGCCCTCTGTGCCCGCCGGCCCCATCCAGCCCTTTCCACAATGGTCGGCAGTGCTGGAACTCATGTCTGAAAATGATCCGCTGCTCAATTCTTTCCTGCAGGGGACCCGCGCTTACTGTGATGGACGGCGGGTGCTCTTTGAATGCAGTGATGCATTCCGGGATTATATCCGCAAAAACAAGGAAGCTTCCAAACAGATCAAAGAATTGATTTATCAGGTTACGCACCAGAGCTATTCCATCGGTCCTTATGAAAAACCACAGACAGAGGACGATGGACAGCCGAAGGTCTCTGTGGATGATACCATCCGTCAGATGCAGGCCCTGGGCGTGGATGTGCAGGTAGAAGAAAAGTGATCCCCGGCAGGAATGCCGTCAGCCCTAACCGGCAAAGATAAACAACAAAGGAGATATTTCCATGAAAGCAAGACTTCCCAAAGGCTACGGCCGTCCCGACCCCCAGGCCATGATGCGCCAGGTCCAGAAAATGCAGGATGACATCCGTGCCAAGCAGGCCGAACTCGAAGCCCGTGAGTATATCGGCAGCGCCAGCGGCGAAATGGTCACTGTGACCATGACCGGCAAACATGAGGTCACTGCCGTCAAGATCAAGCCGGAGGCCGTGGACCCGGATGATATCGAGATGCTGGAAGACCTGATCGCCGCGGCTGTCAACAGTGCAGTCGCTGCGGTGGATAAGGATTCGGAAGAAGAAATGTCCAAGATGACCGGTGGCATGAATATCCCCGGCCTGGGCTGAGAGGTACGCCATGCCGCAAAACGCTGAACCGCTGGAAAACCTGATCGATCAGTTTTCCCGCTTTCCCGGCGTAGGGCGCAAGGGTGCCACCCGCATGGCCTATGAGGTCATGGGGATGTCCAATGAGCAGGCCATGGAACTGGCCAAAGCCATCGAGGCTGCCAAGACCCGCCTGCATCGCTGCCGCCTTTGTCAGGACTATACCTCCGGCGAGGTCTGCCCCATCTGTGCATCGCCCAAGCGGGATCGTTCCATCATCTGTGTGGTGGAAGCGCCCCGGGATATCAAGGCCATTGAGCGTACCCACGAGTATAAGGGATTGTACCACGTCCTGCACGGTTTGATCTCGCCCATGGATGGCATCGGTGCGGACCAGCTGTGTGTCAAGGAACTGCTGGCCCGTCTGGATGACCAGGTCAAGGAAGTCATCATGGCCACCAGCCCCACAGTGGAAGGGGAAGCCACGGCCATGTATCTGGCAAAGCTCATCAAGCCATTGGGCATTAAAACGACCCGTCTGGCTTATGGCCTGCCGGTGGGGTCAAGCCTGGAATATGCGGACGAGACTACGCTGTATCGTGCCATGGAAGGCCGCGGCGAACTGTAATCCGCTTGACAAAGAGACTGGCCCGCAGTATAATTTTACAATCCGGCGTCCAAAAGCAAAGGAGGTGACGCGCTTGGCTAAGGATCAGACGTCCAAAAAAATCATTGCGCAGAACCGCGAAGCGCGCCATGAATACTTTGTGATGGAAGCCCTGGAAACCGGTATTGAACTGGTGGGCACCGAAGTGAAAAGCCTGCGTGCCGGCGGCGTCAACCTGAAAGATGCCTGGGCGGATATCGACAATGGGGAGATCATCCTAAAAGGAATGCATATCAGCCCTTATGAACAGGGGAGCATCTTCAACCGGGATCCGGTTCGTCCCCGGCGTCTGTTGGCTCATAAGACAGAGATTCGCCGTCTGGCCCAGCAGATCAAGCTGCAAGGATACACATTGGTTCCGCTTTCCCTTTACTTTAAGCATGGCCGTGTCAAGGTAGAGCTGGGACTCTGCAAGGGCAAAAAGCTGTACGATAAGCGTGCGTCGGCCGCCGCACGGGATGCCAAGCGCGATATTGACCGCGCGCTGAAGCAGCACTGACAAAAAGGTCAAAAAGGCTGAAACGCCTGTTCCTTTCGGCAACCAATCGCCAATTGCGGCGCCCTGCGCCGCTTGATAGGGGGATGCAATGGTTTCGACGGGGGGAGAGGGGCGTGAGCAGCGGGCCGTGGCGGTGCACCACGATAAAAGCGCCAAACTAAATTAACTGACAACAACAACACTGTTGCCGTCGCTGCCTAATTAGGCGCGACCGTCCCGCCCGTCTCAGCACCGAACGGGGCCGGGGCGTCGATTAGGTGCTGAACATGCACGGGCCTAAGCTTTGCAGCCCGTCAGGTATTCATGAAGCTACCAAGGTGTAAAGCGCGTGTGTTCGCTCGCACCGCGGGAATTTCAATAAGCACTCTGCGCCCGGAGATACTCTAACCGCTTTCTTTTCGGACAGGGGTTCGATTCCCCTCATCTCCACCATAAAAAGCGCCATAGAATCGCAAGATTCTATGGCGCTTTTTTGTCTGTGCGGTATTTAACACGGAAGGGGGAATGTTCGCGTTTTTGGCCCCGGACTTACGTCAGGGTTACCGAAAAATAGATGATAAGGGACGAACTCCAGAATCCGGCGACTGTCAGACATAACCCCGTCAAAGAACGGCGGCGGACGGAACAGGGGAGATCTTTCCATGAAGCCCCGCAGCGTCCGGAAAAAAGTGCCACTGCAGGCAGAATTGCCAGCGAACTGGCAAAGATGCAGAACGCGGGAATAAGGCACCCGATCCAAGCCAGAATCAATCCGACCCAGGAAAGCAGCTTCGCAGCGGGATAGACACGACGTTCCGGTGCCTTGGGAGAGGCTTCATTGTAATTGGTGTGGACAGGAAAAAATTGTATGCCGGACACAGCAAAGGCATCCCGCCTCAATGCAGGGTCCGGCACATGACCGGGCTCCGCTTTCGGAAGCATCCCGCGGCTGAACCATAATTTGCCCGTGAATACGCCAAGAATGGGCCCCAGAACCCAGGGCAGCAGAATGATCACCACATCCCTGGTCAGCACACCTACGGCCAGGATCATGGCTGTGGGAACGACAACCAGCAGGCAGGAATAGAGCGTCAGAAGAGAGCGTTTGATCTGCATGAATCTCACTCCATTTCTTCCAGACGGTCCAGGGCTTCGGATAGTTCCTTACGAGCCTTTTCAATGGCGCGGCGATCCTGGTGGGAAAGAACCTGCTCAAACCATGTCATCAGGCGGTCCACTTCCTGGCGGACAGCTCCATGGGTTTCCTGATACAGTTGTTCGCCGCGAAACAGCAGCAGGCGGTTGGGTTCCTCTTCCCGCGGCGGAATTTTCAGGTACTGCAGTTTTTTCAGGCGTTCCTGTGCTTCCTCGTCGGTCAGCACCCGACTGCCGTTCTGGATGATGCGGCGGTGCTTCTGGCCGGTGGAATTGACCAGGACCTCCACCTCCAGCAGAGAATTCACATCGTATGTGAAGGTGATATCCACAGATTCCGCTCCGGCTCTGTTGGGCGGTACGGGAATGCTCAGTTCACCAAGCTGCAGATTGTCCCGGGCCATGCGGCTCTCTCCCTGCAGCACCACAATGCGCACCTCGGTCTGCTGGTCGTGCACGGTGTAGAATCGTTCCGTGCGGCTGACCGGAATCACGGTATTCCGTTCGATGATCGGCGCAAAATGGCCGTCTTCCCGGAAAACACCGTTCGTGGCGGATACTTCCACACCCAGGCTGAAGGGGCAGACGTCTGTCAGGATGACCTCCCGCAGTTCTTCTTTGCGCTCCTTGATGCCGGCAGCCAAAGCAGCCCCCATGGCGATTGCCTGATCCGGGTCTACGCCTGCACGGGGATCGCGGCCGAAGAAATTTTTACAGAAACCACGGACAATCGGACTTTTGGAGGCGCCGCCCACCAGCAGAATATCATCAATCTCTGATACGGAAAGGCCGGCATCCCGCAGGCTGCGCTCCACCGGTTTGCGGATGCGTTCAAGCAGCGGACGACAGGTGGTTTCGTACTCGCCCCGGCTGATACCGGTTGAATAGGTCTTCCCGTTCACGTCACAGCTGACAACAGCCAACAACCCTTCCGAAAGAGCCAGTTTTCCCCATTCGGCCTGCCGCCGTACCCGAAAAGCATCGGCGGGGGAGAGGCTGGCAAGGTCCAGGTTGGTCTTTTGGGCGAACAGTTCCAGCATAGCCTGGGTAAAGTCTTCTCCGCCCAAAAAGTTATCCCCGGCTATGGCATGTACCTCGATGATGTTCTGGAACAGTTCCAGAATGGAAACGTCCAGGGTACCTCCGCCCAGATCAAAAACCAGATAACGGCCGTCTTTTCCCCGTTCGCAGATTCCATAAGCCATGGCGGCGGCGGTAGGCTCGTTGACGATACGTTCCACCCGAAGCCCTGCCAATTGTCCGGCCTGCCGGGTTGCGCGGCGCTGCTGCTCATTGAAGTAGGCGGGAACACTGATGACAGCCTCTTCCACAGGCTGGCCCAGATATGTTTCGGCATCTTCTTTCAGGCTTCGCAGAATCAGACTGGAAAGTTCTTCCGGCCGGAAAGTCCGACCACCCAGTTTGTATTCCTTGGCAGTACCCATGCTGCGCTTGAATACCGAGGCGGTGTCAAAAGGATACAAGCCTTCTCTGGCCAGAGCGGTACGGCCAACGTATACGGTCCCATCCTGTGCATCCACACTGACCACAGAGGGGGTCAGAAATTCGCCCAGACGGTTGGGGATCAGACGGGCCTTTTGGCCGTCCACCCAGGCAACCAGACTGTTGGTGGTACCCAAATCAATTCCAACGATCATGTTTTACGTCCAATCTTCTTTCTGATGCGTTTATAGAAAACAGTGAAGTCCAGCTCGTCCGGGAAACGCTGCATGGAGTCCTGGCAAAGCTGGGCAGCCTGTTCAAATTTGCCGTCCAATTCCAGCAGAATGACCCGCAGCCCGATGGCGTCCTTGCAGACTGGGCAGGAACACTGGCTGCAAAGCGGCGAGCGTTCCGCTTCCTCCAGGGCAGCCGCAGCCTGTTTGTACTCACCGCGGCAAATCAGGAAAGCCGCCTGACGGGTGTAGTACATGGCCTTGTTATACAGGCTTCGATTCTTTTCCAGACAGACAAGACCGCGGGTTGCTGCTTCGGCAGCGCCTTTCCGGTCTCCGGAAAAGAAGAGACAGCGCGCAAGACGATCCCACAGATGGTCCTTTTCCGGGGACTCGGCACACAACACTGCGAAGATTTCAGCACCCTGCCGGTAGCGTTCCAGGGAAAGGTAAAGGTTTCCCAGATTTGCTTTACATTCCCGGTTGGTATCGGCGCCGCGGCGCAGATCGTGCAGGGCGCTTCCCATGCGGCCCATTTGCTGAAGCACGGCGGCCTCTTCCTGCCAATAGGACTCTTCTGCGGGGGCGGCCAGTGTCTGCCAAAGATGGAGCACCTGCAGGGCCCGCTGCGGGTCACCGGCCTGGGCCCAGGTCTGTGCCTGCAGGCACAGGTCATTATAGATGTATTCCTGCTTGATATTGGGTTCCAGGGCCTCCACCGCTTCCGGATAGCGACCGGCGCGGCGCAGGGTGATGGCCAGCCGCCGGCGCAGCCAGATGCGATCCTCCTGCCTTGGGATGGACAGTGTCAAAGCCTGCCGAAATCGCTTTTCCGCTTCGTCCAGACGATTCTGCACCAGGTACAACTCAGCCAGATTTCCCAGGTAGGCGGCACACTGCGGAGAGGCCCGTACAGCATGCTGCAGCTGCTCTTCGGCTTCCGCGTACTGTTCCAGTTCCTGCAGACAAATTCCCAGCAGGTTATGCAGGATGGCGCCTTCTCGGATGCTCAACTGTGTTTTATAGGCTTGCGCAGCCCCGGCAAAATCACGAAGGCGGAATTGCAGCAGCCGACCCAATGTTTCAAATGCGGTGGGATGGGTGGGGTACAGCTGGCACAGTTCCCGGCAGGTATCCACGGCGGCCGGAATGTTGTTGCTTTCCCGGAGGATATCCACCTTCATATCCAGCAGGCTGACACTTCCCGGGTCGTGGCGCAGGCCTTCGTCCACAAGACGGAGCTTTTCCTGGGCATCCAGCGCTTTGTATTGCAAGGCGACCAGGCGGAAAAAGACCTCCCCGGCAAAGTCCGGCGGATTTTCCCCGCGGCAGGCAGGCAGAAGCGCCTTGTAGTGTTCCAGCGCTTCCTCGTTTCGGCGCTCGTGTCCGGCCCACTGTGCCAGACAGTACTCCAGCATGGGATCTTTGATATCGGCGGCCGCCAGCTGATCCAGCAGTTCCTTGGCTTCTTTCCATTGTCCGGCCATCATCAGGATACGGCATTGATAGAGCAGACAGGCCGCATCCCGACCGCCGATTCGGGCCATGGCATCATTGAAGGCATTGAAGGATGCCTGCAGTTGGTGCATCTGGAACAGGATTTCGCCGCACAGATAAGAGGCGGCGGGGTCGGAAGGCGCTTCTTTCTGATATTGCTGTATGGACTGCAATGCCTCCTGCAGCCGGGAATCCTGCAGCAAAAACTGGGCCCGAATCCTGCGGCTTTCTGTGATACCGGGCCATTGATCGGCAATCTGTTCGAGCATGGCCAGGGATTTTTCCTTGTCGCCAAGAGAGTGATAGACGCATGCCTGCAGGTGGAGTGCTTCCGGAAGTCTCGGCCGTTCAGGGGAGTCGTGTTCCCGAAGTGCACTTTCCCAGGCGCGCAGATGCACCAGGGCGGCGTCCCATTCCCGGCGGTTTAGTTTGATTTTTGCAGAAAGATTCTCATAATCTGCAGTTCCGGCCATTTCTGCCGGCAGGCTGGACAAGATGGCATCAGCCTTGTCTTCCTGCCCCATCTGATGGCAGGTCCAGGCCAGTTCCATGCTGTTTTCCGTGTCTTCGGGGCAGGCCTGATACCGTGCATCCAGCTGGGGCAGTAACTTCGTATTGAGTTGTATCAGGGCCTGATACACCAGGCGATTATAGGGCAGATCCCGCAGCAGGTCCAGGCAAGCGGTTTTGGCTTCCCGTAAGCGTCCGGCTTGTTCCAGACAGCCGATGAGATCATACCGTGCCTGGGCCAGATCGGGGGCAATTTCCAAGATCTGACCCAAATCCTGTTCTGCCCGGGTGTAATCCTGACGGCGGATGGATAGCTGGGCGTGCAGCAGAAGGGCCTGGGGATCCCGGGGCGTCTGTTCCAGAACTTCCTTCAGCTGCTGTTCCGCATCCTCGAATTTTTCAAAAAAGTAGGAGATCCGGGCGCGGCACAAACCGGTACAAGGGTGCCGGACACCGGTGGCTTCCATTCGCGACAAAAATGTTTTGGCCTGCTCCATGTCGAGGGAGCTGGTGGCACGCAGACACTGGGAACAGGCGCGCAGATATTCATCGCAGGCTGTTCCGTCGCCGCCATCCAGCAAGGAAAAATCAATCTGATCCCCATGCTTTATACCGGGCAGGATAATGTTATCGACAAATGCCGGCGGAAACAGGCCGCGCAATTCTTCCGCGCTCTGCTGCAGGCCGAAATGTTCATCCAGCAGGACCCATACCGGATGAGGAAGCAGATAGTGATTTGCCAGATACCCCAACAGGCGGTCGCGGGCCTGAATGCGGTTGGCGGGGCGGGCACAAAAGTCCTCTTCCAGCAGGCGGGTCCATTCGGCCGGACTGCAGCGGCGATGAATATCCTGGTAAATCTCATTTGCATCGGCAATCCAGCGGTCGGCCTCGCTGCCGCCGGATGCATCCGCTGCGGCGGCCTGTTTGGCCAGGGACAGGGCCTGCTCATAGGCGGCACGCAGCTGTTTGAACTCTTCGGGATGATCTTCCGGGTTGGCGCCGGAAAGTTTGGCGTGGTAGGCGGCCGTAATGGCGGTGCGATCAGCCGTGGCATCGATTCCAAGAATGTTCCAGATATTCATACAATCACCTCTCATTGCCGGAAAGCGAAACAGGCGAAAATACGATGATGTGCGGACAGGTGTGGTTAATTCTTATTATAACATAGAAAAGCCGCTGCCAAAAGAGGGCAGCGGTTCTTCTGCGTATGTTTTACAATCCATATGGCGACAGACCGGCCCAAATAACAAAAGCTGCTGCCGCAGGAGGAACTCTGCACGGCAGCAGCTTTTGGTTGGAGGCATCTGTTACATGCCAAGGAAATATCTGCAGAACAAGGCGGCAACGACGGCGCCGACAAAAGGAGCCGTGCCGGGAACCAGCAGGCCATACTGCCAGTCATTGTCGGTCTTGTTGCGGATGGGGAGAAGCTGATAGGCAAGGCGGGGACCCAGGTCGCGCGCCTGATTCATGGCGAATCCGGTGGTGCCGCCGAAGCCCATGCCGACGGCCCAGACCAGCAGACCCACACCGATGGGAAGCCAGCTCTCATAGTTTTTGGCAATGCAGAGAATGGCGGTCAGGAACACTGAGGTAGCAAAGGCTTCCACAAAATAGTTGCGCGGCAGGTCTCGCATGGGCGGGTTGGTGGAAAAGATATTGCGCACGGCGATGGGGTCCACCTCATCTGCGCTGGCCCGGAACTGATCGGCATACATCACATAGCAGATCAGAGCCCCCACAAAAGCGCCGGCCATCTCCGCAATGGCGTAGGGAACAAAGGCGGACCAGGGGATCATACCCAGGATGGACTGTGCCAGAGCCATGGCGGGATTGAGGCACACACCGCCGAAGATCATCAGCACCACCGAGATGCCGAAGCCCCAGGTCGTGATGGCAAACAGATGGCCGGACCCGCGGTATTTGCTGTTTTTCAGCACTTCGTCACAATGGACGCCGACACCGAAAACGATCATCAGACCGGTGCCGAGAAATTCTGCCAGAAGATTGTGAATCATGATTTCCTCCTGCTGCTTTTACTGAACGACTACCGACAGACCATCGGGGATAACCGCAACTTTGGCACTGCTGCCCATACGCAGCAGCGCGCGGGCCAGGGCATCATCCGCGGTGGGAGCCAGTTCCAGATGCAGGTTGGCGGCAATCTTCGGATCCAGAAGATCCGAGACCAGGATCACATGGTACTTGGTCAGGATGCGGGCCAGAATCTGGCTGGTCCACTGTTCGGGAACCGTTTCCAGACGGGGCGTGGCAATGGCTTGCGCCAGGAAGGCCTCAGGAGACTCGGCATTTGCAATGTTGTCATAAAAAGCCTGTCCGCCGTGTCCGTCGCGGCAGCCGGCTACCATGATGATGATACCGCCTTCACGGATGGTGGCTTCGGCGGCGGTCATACCCTTCACTGCCTGGTACACGTTCTGATCCAGCGGATAGCCGCCGTTGGTGGTAACGGCAATGTCGCAGGGCACCTTGTCCACATGAGCCAGATCCTTGACGAAGTTGCAGCCGGCCAGATGTGCCTGCTCCACATCGCCCGCAAAGGAACCGATAATCTGCTTCTCTTCGTTGAGCACCACATTCAGGATGAATGCCAGCTTGGCGGCATGGGCGGCAAACACCATGTCGGCATGGATACGGTTATGGTTCAGGTTCCCGGTGCGGCATTCGGGAGACGCGATAAATTCACCGCAGTGGTTGGCCTGGATGGTCTTATAGCTAGAAATACCGGGCAGAACGGCCTTGCGTCCGCCGGAGAATCCTGCAAAGAAGTGGGCTTCAATGAAGCCTTCCGCCAGCAGCAGATCTGCCTCGGCGGCGACGCGGTTGATCAGGCAGTGTCCGCCGCTGGGAAGAACGCCGATGTCCACCATGGCCGCGTCGTCCCGGGCGTCATGCATGACGATCTCCTCGTGATCCACGATCTCCTGGCCGTACTTGGCAATCAGTTCTTCCCGGGTGGAAGCACGGTGAAAGCCGGTTGCCACCAGGATCCGGATACGGGCATCCGGGGCGACACTGCGGATCCGGCGCAGCAGGATGGGGGTGATGATGGCCGAAGGCACCGGACGGGTGTGGTCAGAGCTGATGATGACAATGTTCTTTTTGCCCTTGGCCAGTTCTTCCAGGCTGGGAGAACCAATGGGATGGTTCAGAGACTCTTCCACCAGTTCGGCACCGGACTTGGTCGGGCGATATTCCGCCTGACGGGAAACAAGCACGCCGGCCAGATTGCCTTCCGGCACATGCAGCGTTTGGGTCCCTGTATCATAAGGCAGGCTGATCTCTTTCATGTGAGCACACTTCCTTTTGAAATTGAGGTTGATTTCGGAAAACTCACCAAGTTTAGCATGTTGGGTATGGACAAACCACCCCAAAAGATGGTATCATTTGTTACACAGAATCAGATAAAGGAGCCGTTTCCGGATGGACAGCAATGCATATCTGTTGCAGCAGCTTGCGCGCTGGGGGTACACCCTGGAAGAACGCCCGCGGCACGCCTATCTGGCATACTGCGGGCTGGATCAGCCGTTTACTTATGTGCTGGCCCACGGGGTGGTCAAGACAAGCATCATCC
Organism: Subdoligranulum sp. DSM 23681; assembly: GCF_057005535.1. NCBI lineage: Bacteria > Bacillati > Bacillota > Clostridia > Eubacteriales > Oscillospiraceae > Subdoligranulum > Subdoligranulum sp. DSM 23681. The sequence goes on from NZ_CM168050.1 coordinate 2,909,568, forward strand.
TCAAAAACGGCAGGGAGTTTAATATTGCCTATCTCAAAGGGCCTTCGGTTATTTCTCTGCTGCGGGACGAAGTCTCTGCCTTTACCAGTGCACCGTTCAATATCCGGGTAGAGAGCGACAAGGCGTCTTTTTACAAAGTTCCCCGGGTGGAGCTTTGGAACAATCTGAACCACGATACCGGATTGCAGCAGTATGTAAAGGAATACTATCGGCAGCGCTGGAGCGAAAGTATCCGCAGCCAGCAGCTGCTTGCCATGAACAGCAAGCGCGGGGTCATCTGCGGTTTTCTGCTCAACCTGGCCCAGCAGTTCGGGCGTCCGGTGGACGGGGGCATCCTGATCGATTTTATCGTTCCGTATGAAGATATTGCCGGGTTCTGCGGGATCTCCACCCGCAACAGCGTCAACCGCATCATCAGCGAATTGCGGCATGACGGCTTGCTGGATCTGCGGGAACGGCATATTCTGATACCCTCACTGGAAAGCCTGCGGGAACAAATTGCGGAGTGATGGAACAGGCCCTGCAAGAGGGTATTTGCAATCTGCCAAAAAAGCCATGAGGAAAATTGGGCAGGACACCGAAAAGTGCGTTCCTCTGCCCAAAGCTGTTGACTTTTTGTCAAAGCCGTGGTATTTTGAACTTGTGAAATTGATCGCCTCGCCTTTGCGGCTTGGCTTGGTTGGATTGTTACCGGTCATGCGGGCTAGACCAACTCTATCTTCAAAACTCAGCGGTGGGCTTTGTGCGATAGGGCTGGTATTTTTTTTGCAAAGGAGGCGCAGGGTTGCGCATCAAAAAGGTCATCAATAACAATATCCTGTGTGTCATTGATGAAAAAGGCAGTGAGATGATCGTGACCGGTCGGGGCATCGGCTTCGGGCGCAAAGTGGGGCAGTTTGTGGACCCCGGTCAGGTGGAAAAGACCTACCGCATGGAAGATCAGAAAGAGCAGCGCCGTCTGCGGGAACTGGTGGAACAGATTCCGCTGGAACATCTGCGCCTGACGGAAGAAATGCTTTGCGAAATCAAAACCGCAATCCCTCAACCCCTGAACGAATCTCTGCTTATCACGCTGGCAGACCATATCAGCTTTGCCATTCAGCGCAAGGAGCAGGGCATAGAATTCAAGAATCCGTTGACGGGCAGCATTCTGTGCTACTATCCCACCGAGTACCAGCTGGGCAAGCGGTGTCTGGCCCTGGTTCAGGAGCGCTGTGGTGTGGAGCTCAATCCGGATGAAGCTGCATTCATTGCGCTGCACATCGTCAATGCCGAGCTGAACACCGACATGAGCGAGATGTACGACATCACCCGCTTCATTGACGGTGCGGTGGAGGTTGTGGAGTACTTTTATTCCGACAGGCCGCCTTTCGACCGTGACTCTCTGGAATTCAGCCGGTTTGTGGTTCATCTGCGTTATTTTGCCCAGCGACTGTTTCAGGACAAGCTCATGCCGGACAGCGATGACGAAAGTGACCGCATGTTCCGTGCCCTGATTGCCCGCAACTGCAAGCAGCATTATAAATGTGCCCGCTGTGTGGGAGAATATGTGGAGAAGACCTGGCACAAAAAGCTTTCCGAAGAAGAATTGATCTATCTGACCATTCACCTCAAGCGCATTGCGGGGGATACCCGCGAACCGGTGCGCTGAACACAATCGTATAACGGGCCGTCCGGACATCCGGCGGCGCGGGGTAGTTACCGCTTCTCTGTATCAGGCGGGCTAGACCTGTATAAACTGGACAGGGAATTTTCTGTGCGGTTTGTATAGGTCTTTTTTTATACAGTGTCCGTAATTCAACCCTGTCTTTATGGTAAGGAGGAAACCTGATGAAAGACAAAATCTTTGGCGTTCTGCAGCGTGTAGGCCGTTCGTTCATGCTGCCCATCGCCCTGCTGCCGGTGGCTGGTCTGCTGCTGGGCATCGGCAGTTCGTTCACCAACGAGACCATGCTGGCGGCTTACGGCCTGTCCGGCGTGATCCATCCCGGCACCGTGATCTACACCATCCTGGACATCATGAACCAGTGCGGCAGTGCGGTGTTCAACAACCTGGCCCTGCTGTTTGCCATGGGTGTTGCCATCGGCATGGCCAAAAAGGAAAAGGAAGTGGCCGCGCTGTCCGGCGCCATCGCTTACCTGGTCATGAATACGGCCATCAGCGCCATGATCAACGCCAACGGCGGCGTAGAGGCGATGGAAGCCAACTCCACTGCTTCTGTGCTGGGCATCACCACCCTGCAGATGGGTGTGTTCGGCGGCATCATCGTCGGCCTGGGCGTGGCGGCGCTGCACAACCGCTTCTATCGCATCCAGCTTCCCCAGGTATTGTCCTTCTTCGGCGGCACCCGCTTTGTGCCTATCGTCTGTACGGCCGTGTACCTGGTAGTGGGCATCGTTATGTTCTATGTCTGGCCAGTGGTGCAGCATGGTATCACCCTCTTGGGCAACCTGGTCATCAGTTCCGGCTATGTGGGCACCTGGATTTATGGCCTCATTGAGCGCGCACTGATTCCCTTCGGTCTGCATCATGTGTTCTATATGCCCTTCTGGCAGACGGCCGTGGGCGGCACCGCGGTGATCGACGGTGTGACCGTGCAGGGCGCTCAGAACATCTTCTTTGCCGAACTGGCCTCCAAGTCCACCACCGTCTTCTCGGTGGAAGCTACCCGCTTTATGGCCGGCAAGTTCCCGCTCATGATCTTTGGCCTGCCTGGTGCGGCTCTGGCCATGTACCGCACGGCCCGTCCGGAAAAGCGGAAGGTGGTAGCGGGCCTGCTGCTGTCTGCGGCCCTGACCTCCATGCTTACCGGTATTACGGAACCCCTTGAATTCACCTTCCTCTTTGTGGCACCTGCCATGTACGCTGTTCACTGTGTCTATGCCGGCCTGTCTTATATGCTCATGCACATTCTGAATGTGGGCGTTGGCATGACCTTCTCCGGCGGCCTGATCGACCTGACTCTGTTCGGCATCCTTCAGGGCAATGACAAGACCCACTGGATCTGGATCCCCATTGTCGGTGTATTCTACTTTGTGCTGTATTACTTTACCTTCACCTTCATGATCCGCAAGATGGACCTCAAGACTCCGGGCCGTGAAGACGACAACGAAGAGCCCAAGCTGTACACCCGCAGCGACTTCAAGGAAAAGACCGGCATTGGCCCCGACGGTGCGCCCCGCAAGGGCGGTGATACCGTTTCCGCTTTGATTCTCAGCGGCCTGGGCGGCAAAGCCAACGTTTCCGATGTGGATTGCTGCGCCACCCGTCTGCGCGTTACCGTGGTGGATGCTGCCAAGGTGCAGGATCCTCTGCTGCGTCAGAGCGGCGCATCCGGCATCATTCACAAGGGCAACGGCATTCAGGTGATCTACGGACCGCAGGTGTCGGTCATCAAATCCAACCTGGTGGAATATATGGAAAGCCCTGCAGCGGACCAGCCCCTGACGGTGGAAGCACCTGCAGCCGCGCCGCAGCCGGCTCCCAAAGCAGCCGAGACTTCCGGCAAGGCTGAAACGCTGGGAGCGCATATGAATGGCGAGGTACTGCCCATGGAAGAGGTAAAGGATGAGGCCTTTGCTTCCTGTGCTCTGGGTGAGGGAATTGCCATAGAGCCTTCCGAAGGCAAACTCTATGCCCCGGCGGATGCTACTGTGGACAATCTCTTTGATACCCACCATGCTATTGGTCTGGTGACCGAGACCGGCGCCGAACTGCTGCTGCATATCGGGATTGACACCGTCAAACTGGGCGGTGAGCACTTTACCGCCCATGTGAAGGTGGGGCAGAAGGTCAAGAAGGGTGATCTGCTCATCAGTTTTGATATGGATGCCATCAAGGCCAAGGGCTATCTGTGCACCACCCCCATGATCGTCTGCAACACCGATGACTACAAGGCGGTCAAGCCTCTGGTAACCGGTACTGTCAAGGCGGGTCAGGATATTCTGCACGTGGAATGATCTTCGTCTCTCACGCCTGAACAAAACAGCGGGAACATCGGACCAACGGCGCCGGGGTTCCCGCTGTTTTTATACCTTGCCTGTGCAGAAATCCGCAGGCGGTAGTTGACGTTTCAGCCGAAGCAGGGTATGCTTACAGTAAATCGAACACTGTGTCAAACAAGGAGGCGACCATGGCAGACAAGACCGAACGAACCTACCGATCCGCGGATGGAGTGACGGATATCCACGCATGTTGCTGGATGCCGGATGACCATAATCCCAGAGCTATCCTGCAGATTTCCCACGGTATGCTGGAGTTTGTTGACCGTTACGATTCTTTTGCCGGATATATGGCAAAGCAAGGATTTCTGGTGGTCGGCCATGACCACCTTGGACATGGGCTGTCGGTGCGTTCTGAACAGGACTGGGGGTATTTCACCGCAGGGGATGGTTCCGAAATCCTTTTGCAGGACCTGCACACCCTGCGCACACTTACCCGGCAGGAATATCCGGGCATTCCGTATTTCATGCTGGGGCACAGTATGGGCTCTTTCATTCTGCGCCGTTATCTGATGGAGTATGGAGAGGGTCTAACGGGGGCCATCATCTCGGGAACCGGCTACAAGGCAGAAGCGCTGGCGGATGTCTTTTTGGCCGTCTGCCGTGTGCTGGCAGCACTGCACGGTTGGAATTGCCGCAGCCGGTTGGCAAAAGAGCTTTTCTTTTCCGGCTCCTTCCATAAATTTGATATGGACGGCACCCATCCGGAAAACAGTTGGCTGACTTCTGATTCCGATATCGTTCGCTGTTATTATGCAGACCCGCGCTGTACCTTTCCTTTTACGGTCAGCGGTTACTACACCATTACCCGACTGCTGAAGAATATCCAGCGGCCGGAAAACATTGCAAAAACACCGCAGGCGCTGCCCCTTTTGTTCGTCTCCGGTGCGGATGACCCGGTAGGGGAGTTTGGTGCCGGTGTGCGCAAGGTCTGCGAACTGTACCGGGGCGCCGGTCACGACAAGCTGGAACTCAAGCTGTATCCCCAGGCACGGCATGAGGTACTGAATGAGAAAAAACGACTGGAATACTGGCAGGAGATCCTGAACTGGTGCTGCGATCTTATCTGAAGTCAGGACCATATATAAAATAAAAGGGCGGTGCGCAACCGGAAAGCTGCGTGCCGCCCTTTGTTTATTGCCAAACCAGTCAGCGTCTGCGTACACTGAACCCAAAGATGGTTCCGCATACACCGCCCACGATATGCATGAAATTGGCTACATTATCCTGTACGAACAGAATGTCGTATACCTGCTGTCCCAGGTATAAACCGGCCACCAGCAGCAGAGTCAGCGGGATGGAACCGCCTCGGGTACCTGCCAGACTGGAAAGCATGATCAGCATGAATACCACACCGGAAGCACCCAGCAATGCCGTACCGGGAAACAATACACACTGCAGGATGCCGGAGACCAGGGCTGTGAAAGCTACCCCCAAAAGCAGGGTACGGCTGCCGTATTTTTCCTCCAGCGGCGGCCCTACCACCAGAAGAAGCAGCATATTGTTGATGAAGTGGGACCAGTTGGCATGGCCCAGAACATGCAGGAAAAGCCGCGCGTAAAACAGGGGATCGGTGATGGAAGAGCGATACACGCTGAACAGATGTGTGGTCGTCCAGCCGTCGGTCACGCGGCCCAGAATCAGTGCCAGCAGAGAAAGAAAAAAGATGGAAAGGGTGACAGGGGCATTATACTGAAAACTGATGGTGCGTCTTTTCACGAGCACGCCTCCCTTGCGGTTGTCCGGTGATACAGATAAATTTTATTATACTGCAGGGAAGCCCAAAAATCAAAGGTCTCGTTTGGACAAATCACGATTGTAAAATCCCGGAAAAATCTTTCGCTTTGGGGTGAAAACGCTGCTAAACCATGCTATAATGACAACATAGTGGCAGTCTGCCGCTTCCAAGTGAGGTGTTGGCGTTGAAACAGGCAAACCGCCGGGATGCGGCCTTTCTTGCCGGCGTTACCGTTGCCGGCATGCTGGCTGTGCTGTGGGGATCCTGCTTCCTGATCGCACCGGTCTGGCAGGCGGGGAACACGGCTGGATTCCAAGTGCCCCTTCCCACGCCGCAGCCCTGTGTGGACCCGAACACAGCCGACCTTGAAACGCTGATGACCTTGCCGGATATCGGACGGCAGAAAGCCGAAGCGATTCTGGCATACCGCACCGAAAACGGGCCGTTCCTGTGTGTGGAGGACCTGGATAATGTGCCGGGAATTTCAGCGCAGATGGTGCAAACCTGGGCAGACTGCCTGACTCTGGACCCCGAATTTTAAGAAGGAGGGCGTTGTTTTGGACACGACCGAAAGTATTTTTATCAATCGTGAATTGAGCTGGCTGGATTTTGACAGCCGCGTACTGGCGCTGGCCAAGGAAAAAAGCGTGCCCTTGGGGGAGCGTATCAAGTTTGCGGCCATCTTCGGCAGCAATATGGATGAGTTCTTCATGGTACGTGTGGGGTCGCTGTACGACCAGACCCTGCTCAAAAACAACAAGCTGGATATTGTCACGCACATGACCGCTTCGGAGCAGATTGCTGCCATTACCCCCCGCGTGGCGGAGCTGCAGGCCAAATGTGATAAATACTGGCAGCACCTGATTGGTGCACTGGCCGAAAACGGCTATAAGAAACTGGACTTCAACAAACTGGACAAACAGCAGGAGCACTTCTGGAAAGCCTATTTTCAGCGGGAGATTTTCCCCATTCTCAGCCCGCAGATCGTGGACCAGCGCCATCCGTTCCCCTTCCTGCGCAACAAGGAAATTTACTTCATTGTGCAACTGTATACCAAGGCGGACGGCGTGCACTACGGCATCATTCCCATCAGCAATCAGTTTGAGCGTGTGCTGTACATGAAGGATGGCAATACCACTTACTTCGCCTTCGTGGAAGAACTCATTGCCCATTACGCCTCCGCCATTTTCCGAAAGAATGCGGTACAGAAATCCTGTCTGTTCCGGGTCACCCGCAACGCCGATATCACGGTGGACGAGGGCATGATGGACCATGATATCGACTTCCGCGATGTCATGAGCGAACTGCTGAAGAAGCGCCGTAAGCTGGCGGCCGTCCGGCTGCAGTTCTGGCCGGAAGGTCCCCAGGATATTGTCAAGTTCCTGCGGGATAAGCTGGTGGTCCCGGCGGACCGCTGCTATGTGCAGACTTCGCCTCTCGATTCCGGCTGCCTGTTCCGTCTGGCCAGCCGCATTTCTGCGGACGGCAACGCATCTTTGTTCTATCCGGTGGCCCGTCCCATCCAGGCGCCCGCCGGCTATGATCTTTATAAGGAAGCGCATGAACATGACGTGCTCATTGCGTATCCGTATCAGAGCATTCGTCCTTTTATCCGCATGCTGCTGAAAGCCGGTGCGGACCCCAATGTTGTTTCCATCAAGATGACCCTGTACCGTATGGCCAGTGACTCCCAGATCGTGCAGGCCCTGATTGCCGCCGCCGAGAACGGCAAAGAAGTAGTGGCCATGGTGGAGCTGCGCGCCCGTTTTGACGAGCAGAACAACATCGACTGGTCCAAACAGCTGGAAGAGGCCGGCTGCACCGTTTTCTACGGCTTTGACGATTACAAGGTACACTCCAAACTGACCCTGATCACCAGTAAGGTGGATGGCAAGTACCATTATCTGACCCAGATCGGTACCGGCAACTACAACGAAAAGACCAGTGAGCAGTATACGGACCTGTCTTTCATCACTTCGCGCCAGGAAATCGGAGAAGAAGCCAGCGCCGTGTTCAACAACATGGCCCTGCAGCGCCTGACCAGTGAAGCCGATACCATGTTGGTGGCCCCGCTGCGTTTCAAGACGGTCCTGCTGGCCGAGATGGATAAGCAGATTGCCCGCGCCCGCCGGGGTGAGCGCGCCTCCATGATCCTGAAAAACAACTCCATCAATGACCCCCAGATCATTGAAAAAATCAGTGAAGCCAGCTGTGCAGGTGTCCGTGTGGACATGATCGTCCGCGGCATCTGCTGTGTGCGCGCCGGTGTGCCGGGTAAGACCGAAAACGTGCACATCCGCAGCATTGTCGGCCGGTATCTGGAACATTCCCGCATTTACTGCTTCGGAGACGGGGAGGATATGCACATCTACATTGCGTCCGGTGACTTCCTGACCCGCAATACCGAACGCCGGGTGGAAGTGGGCGTCCGTGTGGACGACAAGCGCATTGCCCGTCAGCTGCGCGGCATTCTGGACCTGCAGCTGCGGGACACCGTCAACGCCCGGGTCATGCAGCCGGACGGCAGCTACACCAAGGTGAAACCCGCCGAAGGGGAACCGCCGGTGGACAGCCAGATGGCTATGTATGGATACTTCCAGCATGCTTTTGAGCGGCTGGATCCGCCTGAACAGACACCTGCACGCAAACCGGTCTCTGCGGTCACCGCGCCGCGCCCGCATCCGCAGGTGCGGCGGGACAGCGCCCGGTTCCGCGGTCTGTTTGAAAGTCTGCGCGGCATCGGAAACAACAAAAAGTAAAACGGTTCCGATGATTGGTATCAGGAAAAATAAAGGGGAGAAAATACCATGAAAACCTGTGTTGTCACTGCCAGTTACAGCTGCCCGCCCAGTAAGGTGTGGCTGTATCTGACCAACCCGAACCTCAATCACTGGCGCACCGATCTGAGTGAGGCTGTTGTCGATACTGACGGCCTGCGCATTCAGGAAAAAAATAAAGACGGCAGTGTGACCGAAGTGCAGATCGTGGAAGCGGAAAAGCCTCGCCGTCTGCGCTGCACCTTTACCCGCGGCAAGATCAGCGGCTCCTTCACGGCAATCCTGCTGGGCGGCGGTGACGCCACCAGCCTGGAGTGCACCATGGAAGTGGCAGGCATGGGCCTGTTCGCCAAGCCGCGCAAGGGCTTGGAAGAGCGGCTGGAAATGCTGCGCAAGGCTCTGGGAGACTGAGCCTTCAATTTTATAAAAAGTGGCCCGGTGCCGGATTTCCTGCGGGAGTCCGGCACCGCTTTTTGCATTGTTTGTACATACCTGCAGCAGCCGGCGCATACTTTGTCTCATGGGTCACGATGAAAACAAAAGGCAGGAGGCGAGGCAGATGTGGGAGGACGCTACCCCCAAAGCGCCGCAGCGGGAGGAAGAAATGCCAAGGCCGCATCTCCGGCAGCAGGAACGGCAGGGGGAGTATGTACTGCTTGCTCAGATTGTGCTGAGCCTGCTCTTGTTTGGATTCTTGTACACAGCCAAATTCATGGACTGGCCGATATACCGGCAGTTTCGCACCGAGTTCAGCACCGCCATGCAGGCGCCCGGGCCGGCGGTGTTTGCGGAGGATAGGGGCTTTCTGAAGTTTACCCAGCAGGCCTGCGCGGAACTCTGGCAGTCTGTACGGCAGGTAATGGGCGAACTGCGCGTGGAGGAACCGGCTACGGCGGAAACGGCACGTCCGGTACATGCTGCCAATCGAGCGGCTCCCGCGGGCAGCAGCAACGAAAGTTACCTGCCGCCTTTTTCTATGGTGTTTCCGCTGCCGGAAGGGATCGGCGCCGGTACGTCCGGATACGGCTGGCGCATCAATCCGGTCACAGGGGAAGGGGAGGAATTCCATACCGGTGCGGATCTTTCCGCCGCCGAAGGCACGCCGGTGCTGGCTGCGGCGGACGGTGTGGTACGGATGGCCGGCACACATAAAAGCTATGGAAATTACATTCGCATCCTTCACAAAAACGGGGATGAAACGCTGTATGCCCATATGCAGTATCTGTATGTCCACGCAGGGCAGAGCGTCCGGCAGGGGCAAGTGATTGGTGCATCCGGTCAGACCGGCAATGTCACCGGTCCTCATCTTCATTTTGAACTGTTCCATGAGGGAATCCGCTATGACCCCTCCCAAGCCTTGGAGAATGCAGTCTGAACCTCCGGTGCGCCTGCGTGCGCCCTTGGTTACTCTCTTTCTGTTGGCACTTTCCCTGCTGTATGACCATACCGGCGTACTGCGGTGGGGGCTTCTGTGCGCTGCTCTGCATGAAGGCGGGCACCTGTTGGCCTGGGCGATTCTGGTACGCAGAATGCCGCGGCTGGAAGTATCGGCCCTGGGAATTTGCCTGCGCATGCGTGGCGTGGTCCTGTCCACGGTGCAGGAAAAAGTCCTGGCAGCCGCCGGACCGCTGACAAATCTGCTGCTGTGCACGGCAACGGTTTGGGTCATGGACCGGTGGGGGTATACCTATGCCGGCTACTGGTTTGCTTCGGCCAATCTTTTGCTGGGCGTGTTCAATCTGTTGCCTCTGCCCGGACTGGATGGCGCAAGGCTGCTCCGGAATTTTTGAATCCATTTGCATTTGTCAGGGGAATCGGGTACAATAGCAGATATAAAAAATCATGGAAGGATGGGACACTATGACAGAGTTCTCCCACCAGCTGAAAGAGGCACTCAGCCTGGTCCAGAAGCCGGGGCGCTACACCGGCGGTGAACCGGGCTGCACTTATAAGGATAAAAGCAAGGTTGACGTGCGCATGGCCTTCTGCTTCCCGGACACCTACGAGGTAGGCATGTCCTTCCTGGGGGAAAAGATCCTGTATGAACTGCTCAACCGCCACGAAAACTGGTGGTGTGAGCGGGCCTTCATGCCCTGGGTGGATATGAAGGAACAGATGGAGCGGCTGAACATTCCCTTGTATTGTCTGGAAAGCAAGGACCCGCTCTCTGACTTTGACATTGTCGGTTTTACCCTGGAATATGAGCTTTGCTACACCAACATTCTGGCCATGCTGCGCATGTCCGGCATCCCCCTGCGTGCCGCCGACCGGGACGAGCGGTGGCCGCTGGTCATTGCGGGCGGTCCCTGCGTGTGCAACGCCGAACCCATGGCGGATTTCTTCGATATCATGCAGCTGGGTGAAGGCGAACAGATGCTGCAGGATGTGTGCGCCGCTGTAGAGTATGCCAAAAAGAACGGCCTGAGCAAGGAACAGCTGCTGCTGAACCTGGCTAAAATTCCCGGCGTGTATGTGCCGTCCTTTTATGATGTGACCTATGAAGAGGATGGCCGCGTCCGCTCCATCAAACCCAACCGCCCCGGTGTGCCGGAGAAGGTGACCAAGGCCATCGTCAAGGATATGGATTCCTTCCCGCCGCCGGAAAACTTTGTGGTACCTATCGTGGGTGCCATCCAGGACCGGGCCAGTGTGGAAGTGCTGCGGGGCTGCGTGCGCGGCTGCCGCTTCTGTCAGGCGGGGCAGATCTACCGTCCTTTCCGGGAGCGCTCTCCCAAACTGATCAGTGACTGCGCCCGCGTTCTCTGCCGCAACACCGGTTACGACGAACTGAGCCTGACCAGCCTTTCCACTTCGGATCATTCCCGGCTGGAGGAGATCCTGGACAACCTGAATTCCTGGGCCGAGTCGGACCACGTCAGCCTGTCCCTGCCTTCTCTGCGGGTGGACAACTTCTCCGAGTCCTTGGTGGAAAAGACCACCCGGGTACGCAAGAGCGGCCTGACCTTTGCGGCGGAAGCCGGGACCCAGCGTCTTCGGGATGTCATCAACAAGAATGTGACCTGGGACCAGATCGAGCGCGGCTGCCGGATCGCTTTCAGCGAAGGCTACACTTCGGTAAAACTGTATTTCATGATGGGCTTGCCTACCGAGACCATGGAGGATATCAAGGGAATTGCGGACACCGCCCAGCAGGTGGTGGACCTGTTCTACAAGATCCCTGACCGGCCGAAAGGCAAGGGGGTGCAGGTGACCATCAGTGTGGCTTGCTTCGTGCCCAAACCGGACACGCCCTTCCAGTTCTGCGCCCAGGACACCCGGGAACAGATGCGGGAAAAACAGAAGTACCTGCTCAGCTGTGTGCACTCCCGCAAGATCAAAGTGAACTACCACGACAGTGCCACCAGCGTGCTGGAAGGTATCTTCGCCAAGGGAGACCGGCGCTTGGGCCGGGTCATCGAGACCGCCTTCAATCATGGCGCTTTCTTTGATACCTGGGAGGAATACTTCGATTATGACCGCTGGCTGCAGGCCTTTGCCGAATGCGGGATCGACCCGAATTTTTACAACTACCGTACCCTGGCCCTGGACGAGGTGACGCCCTGGTCCCATCTGGATGTGGGTGTCAGTCAGGCGTTCCTGGCCCGGGAATACCAGAAGGCGCTGCGCGCCGAGACCACGCAGCCCTGCAACCGCCAGTGCAGCGGATGCGGAGCCAACAAATTGCTGGGAGGGCCGTGCTTTGCTTACGATCAGAATCAGCTTTGAAAAACGGGCCGAAGCGGCCTACATCTCGCTGCTGGATTTGCAGCGGGTATTCCAGCGCATCCTCAAGCGCAGCGGTCTGCCGGTGTATTACACCCAGGGGTTCAACCCGCACATTTATCTTTCCTTCGCCAGTCCGCTCTCTCTGGGGCAGGAAAGTCTGTGCGAGAGCTGCGAGGTCAAGACCGCCGAGGAAAACCCCGACCTCTCTGCCTGGAAAGAAACCCTGCAGCCCTTCATGCCCCGGGGCATTCTCATCCGTTCGGTGGCACCGGCCCAGGAGAAGAGCAGCGAGATCGGCTTTGCGGATTATACCATCACCCTGCCGCTCTCGGCGGAGGATGCTCTCCTCGCTTACAATGAAAGCAAAACGGCGATGGTGAGCAAAAAGACCAAGCGCGGCACCCATGAAGTGGACCTGAAAACCTATATCCCTCGTCTGGACTATGAGAAAAAGGGGGACAGCCTTTCCTTCTCGGTTCGCATGCCCTGCGCCTCCGGCGAAGGAGTCAACCTGAACCCGTCGCTGCTGTTGGCGCATTTGCAGCAGACCCATGCCATTCCGCCCTGGCAGTGTGAGGTGCTCCGCACGCAGCTTTATACAAAAAATGGCGCAGTTTTTTGTTGATTTTCCAAAATAAGGCTTGCAAAAACGGCGTTGGTATGGTATGATATTCGAGCGTTAGTACGCCGGGCCACCGGCGGGGTAATGACAATCATTATACAGGCGGTCCTCTGCCCGATTTTTTGAGGCATGAACGTCGGAAAACATGGAGGAATTGATCAATGGACGCAATGAAGAAACTGACCGAGGGCATGATCAAAGAGAACCGCCCGCAGTTCGAAGTCGGCGACACCGTCCGCGTGTCTGTCCGTATCAAGGAAGGCGACAAGGAGCGTATCCAGGCCTTTGAAGGCACTGTCATCGCGAAGAAGCACGGCGGCATCGCCGAGACCTTCACCGTTCGTCGTACCTCTTACGGCGTCGGCGTCGAGCGCGTGTTCCCGATGAACAGCCCCTTTGTTGAAAAGGTGGAAGTTGTCCGCCGCGGCAAGGTCCGTCGTGCCAAGCTGTTCTATCTGCGCAGCCGCACCGGCAAGGCCGCCAAGGTCAAGGCGCGTATCTGAGAAATTCACAATCCGGCCGTGGTACAGCGGCCGCGAAGGGGGAGGACGGTTGGCGTTCTCCCTTTTTGCGTTTCTTATGGAAAAAATCAAAGTTTCTGGAATCTGGGGGTGATGGTATGGCACAGGAGTTGTCCATGCGGGAGTGTTTCAATCGCCAGTTCAGGCGTAACCGGGACCTGCTGGAATGGTTTGAAGCCATTGTGCTGGCTGTTGTGGCAGTAGCGCTCGTCTTTACCTTTGGCGTGCGCATGATCCGGGTGGATGGCCATTCCATGCAGCCCACCCTGCAGGACGGGGAGCGGCTTCTGATCTCCAGCCTGCCGTATACACCCCAGTACGGGGATATTGTCATCATCGACCAGTATACGTCTTACGGCCAGCCGCTGGTGAAACGGGTGATCGGCATGGCCAGTGACACCATCGATATTGATTTTGAAAAGGGCGTTGTCTATCGAAACGGCAATGCGCTGGATGAGCCGTATACCGCCGAGCCCACCTATCTGCAGGAGTCTGTTACCTTTCCGGTCACGGTGCCGGAAGGCTGCATTTTTGTGATGGGCGATAACCGAAACAATTCCACCGACAGCCGCTCTGCCAATGTTGGGTTTATTGATACCCGCGATGTGCTGGGCCGCGTCCTGATGCAGGTGCCGCTATGAGTGAAGATATCATCAACCGCCGTCAGATCCACTGGTTTCCGGGGCATATGGCCAAGACCCTGCGTCTGATGGAAACCGAGATCCGCAACGTGGACTGCGTTTTGCAGGTGCTGGACGCCCGCATCCCGCTGTCCAGCCTGAACCCGGAAATTGAGCGCATAACCAGGGACAAGCCCCATCTGTATGTGCTGAACAAGTCGGACCTGGCCGACCCGGAGATCACCAAGCAATGGCTGACCTATTTCCGTGAAGCGGGAGCAGGCTGCCTGCCCATGGACTCCAAGCAGAAGGGCAAGGCCGGAGCTGCCAAGGATCTGATCGAAAAGGAATTGGCAGCGCTGATGGAGCGGCGCAAGGCCCGCGGCATGGTGGGCGCCCGCATCCGTGTGATGATCGTGGGCATTCCCAACGTGGGCAAGTCAACCTTCATCAACTCCTTTGCCGGAACCACCCGGGCCAAGGCGGCCAACAAGCCGGGTGTGACCCGGGGCAAGCAGTGGATCACGGTGGGCAATTATGACCTGATGGACATGCCCGGTGTGCTCTGGAAGAAGTTCGATTCTTTACAGACAGCGGCCAATCTGGCCTTTATCGGTTCTATCCGGGACGATATCCTGGACATTGAGGAACTGGCCTGCGGTCTTTTGGAGAGCGTGCGCCAGATCTATCCCCAGCGTCTTCTGGAACGTTACAAGCTGGAGGAAGCTGCCTTGGAGCTGCCGCCGTATGACCTGCTGCTGGCCATCGGAGCCAAGCGTGGGATGCTGATATCCGGCGGCGAGGTGGATGCCGAGCGTGCTGCCCGCATGCTGGTGGGAGAGTTCCGCGCCAGCAAGTGGGGACGCATCTCGCTGGAACGCCCGCCGCAGCGGCAGCAGAACATTGACTGGGAGGACGACGATGCCCCGCAAGACGATTGATTCTACTCCGCTGTACGACTACGATGAAGCCCTGCGTACCGAGTGCGGGGCGCTTTGCGGCGTGGATGAAGCCGGACGCGGCCCTTTGTGCGGGCCGGTGTGCTGTGCGGCGGTCATCCTGAACCCGGAAGATCCCATCCAGGGTGTGACCGACTCCAAAAAGCTCAGCGAGAAGCGGCGGGAGGAACTGTATGACCAGATCATCCAGCGGGCTCTTGCTTGGCATGTGGAGTTTGTCTCCCCGCAGGAAATTGATGAGAAGAATATCTTGTGGGCAACTATGGCCGGCATGGCCCGGGCGGTGAGCGCCCTGGAAACAAGGCCTGCGCTGGTCCTCATCGATGGCAACCGCTGCCCGCCCGGTCTGGAAATGCCTTCCCGGGCGGTGGTCAAGGGGGACGCCACCAGCGCCTCCATTGCGGCGGCCTCCATCCTGGCCAAGGTCAGCCGGGACCGGTACATGTGTGAGCTGGACGCTCGATATCCCCAGTATCAGCTGGCCAAACACAAGGGCTACCCCACAGCACTGCATTACCAGCTGATTCAACAGTACGGGATTCAGCCCTTCTACCGCCGCAGCTTCCTCAAAAAGCTGGGGTATTGAGCATGCCGGCGGACAAAGCCCTGGGGGCAAGGGGCGAAGCCATTGCCGCCAAGTACTACCAACAAAAAGGGTACCTGCTCCTCAACCACAACTACCGTACCCGGATGGGGGAGCTGGATCTGATCCTGTACAAGGACGGCGGGATTGTTTTCGCCGAAGTCAAAACACGGACAAACACCCGCAAAGCCGCTCCGGCGGAAGCGGTGGATGCCCGTAAACAGCACAGGCTGATTGCGGCCGCGCAGCTGTATCTGCAGCGCAGCCCCTATGCGGATGCCCCTGCCCGGTTCGATGTGGTCGAAGTGATTCCTTCGGAACGTGGCTGGCAGGTGCACTGTATCCGGGACGCGTTTCAACTACCATAGAGAAAAGGGGAAAGGACATGCAGTATCAAAGCACACGAAACCACCAAACCGTGGTAAGCTCCTCCGAAGCCATCGTGCGCGGGCTGACGCCGGACGGCGGGCTGTTCGTGCCGCAGGCTTTTCCTGCTGCCGATCTGGAAGGCTGGAAGGCTCTCAGCTATCCGGAACTGGCTGCCCGTATCCTGGCGCTGTATCTGACCGACTACGACCCCGAATTCCTGCGCCGTGCTGCTCATGAGGCGTACGGAGAAGCCTTCGGCGGCAAGGCCGGCTGCGTGCAGAAGGTGGCGGACGGCTTGTTCTCGCTGGAACTGTGGCACGGCCCTACCAGCGCGTTCAAGGATTACGCCCTGCAGCTCATGCCCAAACTGCTGGTGCAGGCCAAGAAGAATCTGGGCCGCACCGAGCACACCCGGATCCTGGTGGCCACTTCCGGCGATACCGGCAAGGCGGCCCTGGCCGGATATGCGGGACTGGACGGCATTGACATTGCGGTGTTCTACCCCAATGACGGCACCAGCGAGATCCAGCGTCTGCAGATGGCCACCCAGACCGGCGATAATGTGGCAGTGTATGCGGTACAGGGCAACTTTGATGACGCCCAGACCGGGGTGAAGAAAGTCTTCGGCGATGCCGCCGTGGCCGAGGAACTGGCCGCCCGGGATATCCGGCTGTCCAGCGCCAACTCCATCAACTGGGGCCGTCTGGCACCGCAGATCGTTTACTACTTCTACGCCTATTTCCGTCTGGCGGAGCAGGGGGCCGTGGAGTGGGGCAAACCGGTGGACTTCTGTGTGCCCACCGGCAACTTCGGCGATATCCTGGCCGGATACTATGCCAAGCGTATGGGCCTGCCGGTAGGCCGTCTGGTCTGTGCCTCCAACCGCAACAACGTTCTTACCGACTTCATCAGTACCGGTGTGTACGACAAGCGCCGGGAATTCTACAAGACCACCTCGCCCTCCATGGACATTCTGATCTCCAGCAATCTGGAACGTCTTTTGTACCATGTGACCGAGGACGACGCCAAGGTGGCCGGGTGGATGCAGGAGCTGGCAGCCACCGGTATGTACAAGGTGGACGATGCCGCTCTGGCTGCTATCCGGGAAAGCTTTGACTGCGGCTGTGCCGATGACGGGGAAGCCGCCGAACAGATTCATACTTGCTTTACCAAGGAGCATTACCTGTGCGACCCGCACACGGCGGTGGCCTTCCGGGTGGCGGGGCGGAACCGGACGGAAGCACCCATGGTGGTGCTTTCCACGGCCAGCCCCTTCAAGTTCCCCCGGGACGTGCTGGCAGCGCTGGGGGAAGCGGTGCCCGAAAGCGATTTTGCCGCCATGAAGCAGCTCACGGCTTACACCGGCTGCCAAGCTCCCGCCGCGCTGGCGGCGCTGGAATCCCTGCCGGTCCGCTTTACTGCGGTCATTCCGCCGGAAGGCATCCGCACAGCCGCACTGAAATAATAACAAAGGAAACACTATGGCGATTTTTGCAATCGGGGACCTGCACCTTTCTTTGGGCGGGGACAAGCCCATGGACGTTTTCCCCGGCTGGGAAGGCTATCTGCCCAAGCTGGAAGCCAAGTGGCGCACCCTGATTCAGGACACCGACACGGTGATATTGGCAGGGGATACCTCCTGGGCCATGCGGCTGCAGGACACAAAAGCGGACTTTGACTTTCTGCAGAGCCTGCCGGGGCAGAAATGGATGCTCAAGGGCAACCATGATTACTGGTGGACTACCGCCCGCAAGATGGAAAGTTATCTGGCAGCAAACGGGTGGGATACCCTGCACATCCTGCACAACAACTGCTGTATGGTTGGCAATCTGGCTTTGTGTGGTTCCCGGGGATGGCCTTTTGACGACGCTGCTGCCCAGAGCGCCAAGATCATGGCCCGGGAAGCTGGTCGTCTGCAGTTGTCCCTGGCTGCCGGACAGGAAGCGGAGGAACGGATTGCGTTCCTCCATTACCCGCCGGTTTTCGGTACCGCCTGTGCCCAGGACCTGGTGGATGTGCTCCGCGCCCACGGCGTACAGCGCTGCTATTATGGTCACCTGCATGGAAAAGCGATCCGCTATGCTGTGCAGGGGGAGCGGGAAGGCATTCGGTACAAGCTGATTTCTGCCGATGGACTGGCCTTTTGCCCGTATAAAGTCTGCGATTGAGAATTTTTTTGCCTGCACAGGCAAAAAAATTCAAAAGATACTGGTATTCTGCGCCGCAGCATGCTATAATTACTTGTATTTCTATGTTTGGAGGACTACAAATGAACCTGATTTCTTGTGAAAAACTGGAAAAGAGCATGGTTGAGCTTCAGTTCTCGATCGATGCCGATACCTTCAAAAATGCCGTTGCCGCCGCGTTCAAGCGCGAAGGCAAGAAGTACAACGTTCCCGGCTTCCGCAAGGGCAAGGCCCCTCGCGCGATGATCGAGAAGATGTACGGCGCTGACATCTTCCATTATGATGCCATCAACGACCTGTTCCCCGAGGCTTACGAGGCCGCCGTCAAGGAAGCCAACATTGAAGTTGTGGGCCGTCCTGATCCCGAAGTGGTCTCCATGTCCGAGGCCGAGGGCGCTACCCTGAAGGTCAAGGTCGCTGTCAAGCCGGAAGTCACCCTGGGTGATTACGCCGGTTTAAACGTCACCAAGAAGGTCAAGACTGTGGATGAGTCCCTGGTGGACGCCGAACTCAAGCGTATGCAGGACCGTAACGGCCGTCTGCTGACCCGTGAGGGCGCTGCCGAGAACGGTGACACCGTGGACATCGACTTCGAGGGCTTCGTGGGCGATGTGGCTTTCGAGGGCGGCAAGGCTGAGCACTATTCTCTGGTGCTGGGCAGCGGCTCCTTCATCCCCGGCTTTGAGGACCAGGTTGTTGGCCATTCTGCCGGTGAAGAGTTCGACGTCAATGTCAAGTTCCCCGAGCAGTATCAGGCCGAGGAGCTGGCCGGCAAGGACGCCACCTTCAAGATCAAGCTGCATGAGGTCAAGTACAAGGAGCTGCCCGAACTGGACGACGATTTTGCCAAGGACGTCAGCGAGTACGACACTCTGGACGAGCTGAAGGCTTCCATCCGCAAGAACATTGAGGAGAACAACCAGAAGCAGGCCGACCAGCAGGTGGAAAATGACCTGATCGAGCAGGTTGTCAACAACATGACCGCTGAGATTCCTCAGGCCATGTACGATGCCCGTGTGGACGAACTGGTTCAGGACTTCCAGTACCGCATTGCTCAGCAGGGCCTGAAGCTGGAGCAGTACCTGCAGTACATGGGCATGGATATGGACACCTTCAAGGGCCAGTTCCAGGAGCAGGCTGAAAAGCAGGTCAAGATGCGTCTGGCCATGGAAGCCATCGTTGCCAAGGAAGGCATCGAGGCTACCGACGATGAGTTCAATGCCGAGGTCAAGCGCATTGCCGATGCCTACAAGATGGAAGAGGACAAGGTCCGCTCCATTGTGGATGAGGCTGCCGTCAAAGCCGATCTGGCTGTGAACAAGGCCATTGACCTGGTCAAGGAAAAGGCCAACGTCACCACCGAGACCGTGGACCCCGCTGCGGACAAGGAATAAAAGAAAACATTGCGACCGATACGGTGCCGCTGCCGCCGTATCGGTCGGTTTATCAAGGGGAGAAATTGCCCTCAGGCAGCCATCTGACACCAATCTGATTTTCGGGAGGGAACTTGCATGAGTTTGGTACCTTACGTCGTCGAACAGACCGCGCGCGGAGAGCGCAGCTACGACATCTTTTCCCGCTTGCTCAATGACCGCATCATTGTGCTGAGCGAGGATGTGAACCCCACTTCGGCCAGCGTGGTCATCGCCCAGCTGCTGTATCTGGAAGGGCAGGACCCCGAAAAAGATATCAGCTTCTACATCAACAGCCCTGGCGGTTCCATCTCGGACGGCATGGCCATTCACGACACCATGAAGTATATCAAGTGTGACGTGTCCACCATCTGTGTGGGTATGGCGGCTTCTATGGGTGCTTTTCTGCTGTCCAGCGGCACCAAGGGCAAGCGTTTTGCGCTGCCCAACTCGGAGATCCTGATCCACCAGCCGCTCATCGGCGGCAACGGACTGTCCGGTCAGGCCACTGATATCAAGATTCATGCCGACCACATTGTCCGGCTGAAATCCAAGCTCAACGGCCTGATCAGCGAATACACCGGTCAGCCGCTGGAGGTTGTGGAGCGCGATACCGAGCGCGACAACTATATGACCGCACAGCAGGCCAAGGAATACGGCCTGATTGATGAAATCATCTCCAAACATTAACCACGGGGGAAGGAAATGGCAAATTCGATTTCCGGAAAAGACGGAAAGGAACGCGAACTGATCTGCAGCTTCTGCGGCCGTTCGCAAAAGCAGGTGGAACAGCTGATTATTGGCCCCGGCGTCAATATCTGCAAAGACTGCATTGATATGTGCTACAACGCCCTGTATAAGGACGAAGAGACTCCGCCGCCGCCCCGTGCTACGGCCCAGCGCCGCGCAGCCACCGCTCGGCCGCGCCATGCCATCGACCCGCTGCAGGATATCAATATCCTGACGCCGGCCGAGATCAAGGCCGGACTGGACCAGTATGTCATCGGGCAGGATGAGACCAAGAAGGTTCTGGCTGTCTCGGTGTACAACCACTATAAGCGGATTCTGTCCGGACAGGAAAGCGACGTGGAACTGCAGAAGTCCAACGTCCTGATGCTGGGCCCCTCCGGTACCGGCAAGACGCTGCTGGCGCAGACCCTGGCCAAGATGCTGGGTGTGCCTTTTGCCATCGCCGATGCCACCACCCTGACTGAGGCCGGCTATGTGGGTGAGGACGTGGAAAACATCCTGCTCAAGCTGATCCAGGCAGCGGATTTTGACATCCCTAAGGCTGAGGTAGGCATCATCTATGTGGATGAGATCGACAAGATCACCCGCAAGAGCGAAAACCCCTCCATCACCCGCGATGTGGGCGGTGAAGGCGTACAGCAGGCACTGCTGAAGATCCTGGAAGGCACCGTCAGCAATGTGCCGCCCCAGGGCGGCCGCAAGCACCCGCAGCAGGAGTTCATCCAGATCAACACCAAAAACATCCTGTTTATCTGCGGTGGCGCTTTCGACGGGCTGGAAAAGCTTATCCAGAAGCGTACCGATACTTCTTCCCTGGGTTTTGGCAGCCAGCTGCGCACCAATCTGGATCAGGATGAGACCCGCCAGAAACTGCTGCGCAAGGTGGAACCGGACGATCTGGTCAAGTTCGGTCTGATCCCCGAACTCATCGGCCGTCTGCCGGTGGTCACTGTGCTGGATCCCCTGGACGAGGAATCCCTGGTCCGGGTGCTCACCGAGCCCAAGAACAGCATCGTCCGCCAGTATAAGGAACTGCTGGGCCTGGACAACGCCGAACTGGTCTTTACCGACGCGGCACTGCACGCCATCGCCAAAAAGACCATCGAGCGCAAGAGCGGTGCCCGCGGCCTTCGCAGCGTGGTGGAGGAACTGCTGATTCCCATCATGTACGATATCCCCTCCGACCCCACCATCATCCGGGTCACCATCGACGAGGATACCGTCAACGGCGGCAAACCGCATCTGGATTACGGTGCGGTGCGCAAGCGCTACAAGAACCAGAATCTTTCGCTGACCTGATTTCCGGCGGCGGTCTGCCCTTGTTGCGGACCGCCGCTTTTGTATTCCGGCAAAGGAGGAAGAATCATGTCCCATTTTCGCGTGGCTCTGCTGCAGCTTCACCCCGGAAACACACGGGAGGAAACGCAGAAAATTGGTCTGGATGCCTGCCATCGTGCCAAATCCCTGGGGGCGGACCTGGCTTTGTTTCCGGAAATGTGGAGCACAGGATATACGATTCCGCAGGAGGAAGCATTGCTCCGGGCAAGCGCTCTGCCGGTCGGGCATCCCTTTCTGGGGGCTTTTGCCGCCTGCGCCCGGGAGCTGGAGATGGCCATAGGGGTCACCTGTCTGGAACAGGCCGACCCACGGCCGAAAAATTCCCTGTTTGTGTATGACCGGCACGGCGACCTTGTCTTGCAATATGCCAAGGTGCATACCTGCGATTTTGGGGAGGAGGCATGCCTGGGCCGGGGAGAGGAATTCCGTGCGGCGGACCTGGATACGGCAGCCGGAACCGTGCGGATTGGGGCCATGATCTGCTACGACCGTGAATTCCCCGAAAGCGCCCGCGTTCTGATGCTGCAAGGGGCGGAGATCGTTCTGGTGCCCAACGCCTGCCCCATGGAACTCAACCGTCTGGCGCAGCTGCGCGCCCGCGCCTATGAAAATATGATGGGCCTTGCCACCTGCAACTATCCCGCCGGACATCCCGACTGCAACGGTCATTCTTCGGCTTTTGACGGTGTGGCGTATCTGCCGGGACTTTCCGGGTCACGGGATACCTGTATTTTGGAAGCGGAGGAAAAACCGGGAATCTTTGTGGCGGATTTTGATATGGAAATGCTGCGTGACTATCGGCGGCGGGAGGTACACGGCAACGCCTACCGGCGCCCGGAATGTTATCACCTGCTGCTGGAAGAAAAGATCGAACCGCCTTTTGTACGGCCGGACCGGCGGCCCTGAACGGCTCTTGATTTGCCTGCCGTCGGACTGCTAAAACAGGGGATGACGGCCCGTTTCCTTTTCAAAAAGGAAACGAAAGAAAAAAGAACAGAAGTTCTCAAAAATAATACAACGATGTTCCGATAAAAATATCTGTTCACAAAAATTTTATACTTCGGACACTTGATTTTTGACGGGCAAGTGACTACAATGTATTTAGCACTCAAGATAAATGAGTGCTAAAACAAAACCTGAACTAAGACAGTTAATTATAAGGAGGATATTTCACCATGAAAATCAAACCTCTGGCAGACCGGGTTGTCATCAAGCTGGTCGAAGAAGAAGAAACCACCAAGGGCGGCCTGATCCTGACCGGTTCCGCCAAGGAAAAGCCCCAGGTTGCTGAAGTCCTGGCTGTTGGCCCGGGCGGCAATGTGGACGGCAAGGAAGTGGAAATGATCGTCAAGGTTGGCGACAAGGTTCTGACCAGCAAGTACTCCGGCACTGAGGTCAAGGTCGATGGTGAAGAGTGCACCATCGTCCGCCAGAGCGACATTCTGGCCATTGTGGAATAATCACGCTGCATAAGGTAAGGAGAGATATACTATGGCTAAACAGATTAAACAGGGCGAAGAAGCCCGTAAAGCTCTTTGCGCCGGCATCGACCAGCTGGCCGATACCGTCAAGATCACCCTGGGCCCCAAGGGCCGCAATGTGGTGCTGGGCAAGAAGTTCGGCAGCCCGCTGATCACCAACGACGGTGTCACCATCGCCAAGGAAATTGAGCTGAAGGACCCGTTTGAGAACATGGGCGCCCAGCTGG
The DNA here is from genome assembly GCF_057005535.1 of Subdoligranulum sp. DSM 23681. Lineage (NCBI taxonomy): Bacteria > Bacillati > Bacillota > Clostridia > Eubacteriales > Oscillospiraceae > Subdoligranulum > Subdoligranulum sp. DSM 23681. The sequence continues at coordinate 2,932,879 of NZ_CM168050.1, forward strand.
TCCGCGAAGTTGCCACCAAGACCAACGATGCTGCCGGCGACGGCACCACCACCGCCACTGTCCTGGCACAGGCTCTGGTCACCGAAGGCATGAAGAACGTTACCGCCGGTGCCAACCCCATGGATATCAAGCGCGGTATGCAGAAGGCCATCGGCGCCGCTGTGGAAGCCGTCAAGGCTCACAGCCAGAAGGTCAACGGCACCAAGGATATCGCCCGTGTCGGCACCGTTTCTGCCGGTGACGCCGAGATCGGCCAGCTGATTGCCGATGCCATGGAGAAGGTCACCGCCGACGGCGTCATCACCATTGAGGAGAACAAGACCACTGCCGAGACCTACACCGAGGTTGTGGAAGGCATGCAGTTCGACCGCGGCTACATCACTCCGTATATGGTCACCGATACCGAGAAGATGGAAGCCGTCTTTGACGACGCCAGCGTCCTGATCACCGATAAGAAGATCAGCGTCTTCCAGGATATCGTTCCGCTGCTGGAACAGGTCATCCAGTCCGGCCGCAAGCTGCTGATCATCGCTGAGGATGTGGAAGGCGACGCTCTGTCCAACCTGATCATCAACCGTCTGCGCGGCGGCCTGAACGTGGTTGCCGTCAAGGCTCCCGGCTTCGGCGATCGCCGCAAGGAGATGCTGCAGGATATCGCTATCCTGACCGGCGGTACCGTTATCAGCAGCGACCTGGGCTATGAGCTGAAGGACGCCACTCTGGCCATGCTGGGCTCTGCCCGCCAGGTCAAGGTGACCAAGGAAGTCACCACCATCGTCGGCGGCAACGGCGACAAGCAGCAGATCGCGGACCGCGTGGCCCAGATCCGCAGCCAGATCACCACGGCTACCTCCGACTTCGACCGCGAGAAGCTGCAGGAACGTCTGGCCAAGCTGGCCGGCGGTGTGGCCGTCATCAAGGTCGGCGCTTCCACTGAAGTGGAAATGAAGGATAAGAAGCTGCGCATCGAGGATGCCCTGAACGCCACCAAGGCGGCTGTGGAGGAAGGCATTGTTGCCGGCGGCGGCACTGCCACCCTGAACGCCATCCCCGCTGTTGACAAGCTGATCACCGAGCTGGAAGGCGACGAGCGCACCGGCGCCAAGATCGTCCGTAAGGCTCTGGAAGCTCCTGTCCGTCAGATCGCGGCCAACGCTGGTCTGGAAGGCAGCGTCATCATCAACAACATCCTGCAGGCTGGTAAGCCCAACTACGGCTACGATGCCCAGAAGGAAGAGTATGTGGAAGACATGATCGAGGCCGGCATCGTTGACCCGACCAAGGTCACCCGTTCCGCTCTGGAGAACGCTTCCAGCGTTGCTTCCATGGTCCTGACCACCGAGAGCCTGGTTGCCGATCTGCCGGAACCGCCGGCTCCGGCTGCTCCTGCCGGCGGCGACATGGGCGGCATGTACTAATGCCGGCCTGATGCTCTTTCGTAACTGAATAATGCAAAGCCCTGCCGGGTCCCCGCAAGCCCCCGGCAGGGCTTTTGTTTGCGCTTGCACAGAGCGGGCAAACCTGATATGCTGGAAGGCGAAAGAATAAAGGAGCATCACGATGAAAAAATGGATTTCACTGGCCGCCACGCTAGCTATCATGGCGCTGATTTTTCTGCTGTCTTCCCAGCCGGGGGAACAGTCCGGCGCCCTGAGTGAGCAGGTTCTGGACCGGGTACAGCAGAGCGGTACGGCGGATGTGTTTATCCCTGAATGGTTCAGCGGCAATGTGCAGGCCAACGTGCGCAAGTGGGCCCATGTGTATATCTACGCCATGCTGGGGGCCGGTATGATGGCCACGGCCGTGACCTGGCGGTGGAGCAGAACATTGCCCTGGTGCGGCTTTCTGGCGGCGCTGGCCTGCACGGCCTTTTCTGTTTCCGATGAGGTACACCAGTTCTTTGTGCCCGGTCGGGCCATGCTGGCCACCGATGTGGGGGTGGACGCCCTGGGCTTTGTGCCGGGGATCCTGCTGGCGGGGGCTGTTGTGTGGTGGGTAAACCGCTGCAGACGGCAGCGCACCCAAAAAACCGAATAAGTCCTGTCGGTCTGCCGAAAAGTACATCGGCAGACCTTTCTTTTTGCCTTTGTATAAGCGGGGGCGGTTTCCGGGCATACTCCTTTCGATACAGAATCTGAAAGGAGGGAGAGAAATGAGCCTTCGCCGCCTGTACTCTCTGTGCACCGCGCTGATGGTGCTCTGTGCCGCCATGTTGTGCCGGGTATACTGGGTCTGCACCGATACTGTCTATGCAGCCAGTGCGGGCGGACAGAGCCTTTCGGAGACTGACTTGCCCCGCAGCCGGGGCAACTTTTATGACCGGGATGGCCGCCAGCTGACCGGAACAGAACCCCGCTGGTACGCGCTGTGTATTCCCGGAGATTCCAGCTATGCCACCCTCTTTCCCTATGTGAGCTTTGAGGAACAGTCGCAGCTGTATGAAAAGCGCAACAGTATGACTCCCTTTCTGGTAGAAGTCAACACCGACCTCAGTGCCAACGGGGTGTATACCTACACCGGTGCCCGACGATACCTGCCCAACCCCATAGCCCGCCATCTCATCGGGTATCTGAACGGGGAGGGCGTGGGGGTGTCCGGGCTGGAACTGGCCTATGAGGATGTGCTGGCTCAGGCCGGGGAGGAGCGCACCGTCTGCTGTGCCACCACCGCCCAGGGCTCCCTGATGACCGGTACCCAGCCGGAGGTACAGGCTGCAGCGGGAACCAACCAGGGAGTGCAGCTTACGCTGGATGCCAACCTTCAGCGCGCCTGCGAAGGGATTGCTGCCCAGACGATGGGACGGGGCTGCATACTTGTTATGGATACGGAAACAGGGGAGATTCTGGCCAGTGTGAGTATGCCGGAATTTGACCCAGACGACCTGGTCAAAAGCATTGAGGCGGACGATACTTCCCTCATCAACCGTCCGCTTTCGGCCTTCAGTGCCGGTTCGGTGTTCAAGGTGGTACTGGCAGTCGCAGCCTACCAGGCAGGATACAGCTGGTTCACCCATGACTGTACCGGCAGCGTGGAGGTGGGTGACCAGGTGTTTCGCTGCGCCGAAGGCAGGGCCCACGGCCAGGTGAACCTGCGGGGAGCTCTGGAACAGAGCTGCAACTGCTACTTCATCAAACTGGGACAGCTGCTGGGCGGGGAACGCATCCTGGAGACCGCCCAAACGTTCGGGTTCGGACAGGCTTCGGCGGTAGCACCAGGACTCAAGAGCGCCGAAGGCAATCTGCCCCAGGCTGCCGCAGTGGCAGATACCGACGGCGGTCAGCTGGCCATGCTTTCCTTCGGTCAGGGCGCACTGACCGTCACCCCGCTGCAAATCACCGCTATGATGAATGCGGTGGCCGACGGCGGCATCTGGAAGGCGCCCCGTTTTGTGCAGGGAGTGGTGGACGCCGATACCATGCAGCTGCTTCAGCCGGTGGAGACGGCAGAGAACGTGCAGGTCTGTGACGGCGATACGGCGGACATTCTGCGCAGCATGCTCACCAGCGTGGTGGAGGAAGGCATCGGCCGTCAGGCGGCACCGTCTGTGGGACAGGCCGGCGGCAAGACCGGCACAGCGCAGACCGGGCAGTTCAATGAGGCAGGGGAGGAGTTGCTCAACTATTGGTTTTCCGGCTTCTGGCCGGTGGAAGAGCCCCGATACACGGTGACCGTTTTGCAGGACACCACCCTGGAGCCCGAAACCTCCAGCGCAGCCATCTTTGCCCGGGTCGTGGATGCCATCAGCGTGGAACAGGGCCAAAATACCGCAGAAACGGCCGAAAATCTGTCTTTGGAAGGTTGACAACCGGGCAAGAGCGTCGTATACTATCAAAGGATATGACAACGGCTGAGAAAGGGCCAATGTCACAGGAGCCGGCTACAAGAGAGGAAACCGACAGCTGAAAGGTTTCCGCCGTATCTGTGACAAAGCCACCCCGGAGCCCCCGGCAGAACCGGGCGCAATTGCGGCGTTAACGCAAGAAAAAGCGGCAGGGACGTGTTCCCTGCAACTTGGGTGGTACCACGGAAGCTATGGCAGCCTTCGTCCCTTGGTGGGACGGAGGCTGTTTTTGTTTTTCCGGGGCAACCCCTCACAGCCGTACCACATCAATAGCAAAATGGGAGATTGAGAGCAATGCAATGGACCGGATTGAATGAACTGCGTGAAAAGTACCTGCATTATTTTGAGACCAAAGGCCACCTGCGCCTGGGCAGCTTCCCGCTGGTTCCCAAAGATGACCCCAGCCTGCTGCTGATCAACAGCGGCATGGCCCCCATGAAAAAGTGGTTCCTGGGTCAGGAAGAACCCCCGCGTCATCGGGTGACCACCTGCCAGAAGTGCATCCGTACCCCCGACATCGAGCGCGTGGGCATTACCGCCCGCCACGGCACCTTCTTTGAGATGCTGGGCAACTTCAGCTTCCAGGACTACTTCAAGGAAGAGGTCATTCCCTGGGCCTGGGAGTTCCTGACCGGTGAGCTGGAGATCCCCGCCGAAAAGCTGTATGTCTCCGTCTACCTGGATGATGATGAGGCTTACGATATCTGGACCAAGAAGGTGGGCGTGCCCGAAGACCACATGGTCCGTTTCGGCAAGGAAGACAACTTCTGGGAGCATGGCTCCGGTCCCTGCGGCCCCTGCTCCGAGATTTATTATGACCGCGGCCCCGAGCACGGCTGCGGCAAGCCCACCTGCAAAGTCGGCTGCGACTGCGACCGCTACATGGAGATCTGGAACCTGGTGTTCAGCCAGTTCGACTCCGACGGCAAGGGCCATTATGAGCGCCTGCCCAAGCCCAACATTGATACCGGCATGGGCCTGGAGCGTCTGGCCTGCGTAATGCAGGATGTGGGCAACCTGTTCGAGGTGGACACCGTCGCTTCTGTGCTGCACCATGTGGAGCGCCTGTCCGGCAAGAAATACGGCGAGAACGAGAAGGATGATATCTCCATCCGCGTCATCACCGACCATATCCGTTCCACCACCTTCATGGCTTCCGACGGCATCCTGCCTTCCAACGAAGGCCGCGGCTACGTCTTCCGCCGCCTGCTGCGCCGCGCGGCCCGTCATGGCCGTATGCTGGGCATCCAGGGCCCCTTCCTGACCGATCTGGTGGAGACGGTCATCGTCTCCAGCGAAGCCGGTTACCCCGAACTGCGTGAGCATGAGGAGTATATCAAGAAGGTCATCGGCACCGAGGAAGAACGCTTCTCCCGCACCATCGACGCCGGCCTGAACATCCTCAACGGCATGCTGGACGACCTGAAGAGCAAGAATGAAACCGTGCTCTCCGGCGCGGACGCCTTCAAGCTCAATGATACCTTCGGCTTCCCCCTGGACCTGACCAAGGAGATTGCCGCCGAAGCGGGCATCCAGGTGGATGAGGATGCCTTCCATGTGGAGATGACCAAGCAGCGGGAACGCGCCCGCGCCGAGCGTCTGTCCAAGGATATCTCCGGCTGGGCCGCCGACCTGTTCGGTGAGCTGAGTGCCGAGGCCACCGTCTTTGACGGCTACGATACCCTGAATGAATCCGCCACCGTGGTGGCTCTGTCTGACGGCGAAGAGATCTGCGATGCCGTGGCTTCCGATGATTCTGATCCCCGCGAGGGCGTTCTGGTCGTACTGGACCACACTCCCTTCTACGCCGAGATGGGCGGCCAGGTGGCCGATACCGGTTATCTGTCCTGCAAGGATGCCAACCTGAAGGTGGTGGGCGTGAAGAAAACTCCGAAGGGCTACTTCGTGCACACCTGCACCCTGCTGGACGGCACCATCCATGTGGGCGATGAGATGAACGCCAGCGTGGATACCGGCCGCCGCGCCGCCATCTGCCGCAACCACACCGCCACCCACCTGATGCAGAAAGCCCTGCGGGAAGTGCTGGGCGACCATGTGCACCAGGCCGGCAGCTACCAGGACGACCACATCACCCGCTTCGACTTCACCCATTTCAGCGCGGTCACCCCGGAAGAACTGGCCGAAGTGGAGCGCCGTGTCAATGAAAAGATCTACGCCGCCATCCCCGTCAACATCAATAACCTGCCCATTGAGGAAGCCAAGAAGATGGGCGCCATGGCCCTGTTCGGCGAAAAGTACGGCGACATCGTCCGCGTGGTGGACGCCGGCAACTGGAGCGTGGAGTTCTGCGGCGGCACCCATGTGCACAACACCGCCGAGATTGGCTGCTTCAAGATCCTGTCCGAGAGCAGCGTGGCTGCCGGCATCCGCCGTATCGAAGCCACCACCGCTTACGGCGTGCTGGCTCTGCTGGACGAGCGCACCGAGGAGCTGACCCGCACTGCCGTTGCGCTGAAGGCCAACAACATCAAGGACGTACCCGCCCGTGCCGAGGCCATGAGCGCCGAGCTCAAGGAAACCGGCAAGCAGCTGGATATTGCCAAGGCGCAGCTGGCTTCCAGCCAGATCGAAGGCATGTTCGAGTCCGCTGCTATTGTGGAGGGCGTGCGCATCGTCACCATGTTCCTCAACGGCACCAGCCCGGACACCCTGCGCAACATGATGGACAAGCTGCGCGACAAGGCTCCCGACGCTGTGGGCGCCCTCATCGGCACCCAGGGCGAAAAGACCACCCTGGCGGTGGGCGTGGGCAAGCAGGCCCAGGCCAAGGGCCTGAAGGCCGGTGTGCTGGTCAAGCAGATCGCGGCCATCGCCGGCGGCAACGGCGGCGGCAAGCCCGACTTTGCCATGGCCGGTATCCGCGATACTTCCAAGATCGACGATGCCCTGAACGCTGTACAGGACATTGTGAAAAAGGAACTGGAAAAGAACGCGTAAATATGCTATACTGACAGCGTACCTTTGATTTTTGCGAAAAGGAGGAGATACCATGGCCGATTGCCTGTTCTGCAAGATCGCAGCGGGGGAGATTCCGTCCAACAAGCTGTATGAGGATGATACTCTGCTGGCTTTCTACGACATCGACCCCCAGGCGCCGGTGCATTTCCTCATCATCCCCAAACAGCATATCGCGTCCGCCGCGGCTCTGACCGAGGCCGACGCCGCGCTGCTGGGGCATGTGTTCGCGGTGGCGGCCAAGCTGTGCCGTGACCTCGGCGTGGAGGAAAAGGGCTACCGCATCGTGTCCAACGTGGGCGAAGACGGCGGTCAGAGCGTCAAGCACCTGCACTTCCATGTGCTGGCGGGCCGCAGCCTTGCCTGGCCTCCGGGCTGATCGTGGAAATCCTACGGATGTTTGTTTGATTCACTGGAAACGAGGAAGAAAAAATGGCTGAAACCTATACGCTGCATGTGGCGGGCCTGACCCGTGAGCTGCCCATCTGCAAGGTCAATGATCACATGGACATTGCTGCCTTCATCATGTTCAGCGATGTGGAGCTGACCGTGGCCTGCGCTGCCGAACTGCTGAAAAAGTGCCCCGAATTTGATGTGATCCTCACTGCGGAGGCCAAGGGCATTCCCCTGGCTTACGAGATGGCCCGTCAGAGCGGCAAGCAGTGGATTCCTGCGCGCAAGGGTCCCAAACTGTATATGCAGGACCCTGTGGTGATCGAGGATGAATCCATCACCACCGCCGGCAAGCAGGTGCTGGTCATTGACCGCAAGGACATTGACTATATGAACGGCAAGCGCATCCTGATTGTGGATGACGTGATCTCCACCGGCGGCAGCCTGCATGCGCTGGAAACCCTGGCTGCCAAGAGCACCGGTACCATTGTGGGATGCTGTGCAGCTCTGGCGGAAGGCGATGCCGCCAAGCGGACTGATATCACCTTCCTGGCGCCGCTGCCGCTGTTCTTTCACTGATCCATCATGACACGCACGCTGGCTGGCTTTGGTTTTGCCTTTGCACTGGCAGAGCTGGCCGCAGTGTGTCTGCCGCCGTTGGCTGTGCTGCTGACGGCGGCTTTTGTGGTTCTTGCGTGGGTTTTACTCCGCCTGCGTAAGGGGGCTCCAATTATCGCGACGCCCATTTTTCTGGGGGTGTTGGCAGGAAGTGGATGGGCACTGCTGTTCCAACTTTTGATTGTTGCTCCTCAGATAAACCTGGCCGGACAGACTGTCAGGGCCCAGGTGGTGGTGCAGACGGATGCCGAAGCTTCTTATCAGGACGGCAGCCTGCGAGGAACGCTTCGACTGACGGAACTGGACGGAACGCCCTGCAACATCAAGGTCAGCTGCAGCGCCTTCCCGGCGTCCGAACCGGGAGACCGATTTGAGGCAACCTTCACACTGCAGGAGATCCTGTCCGACAAGTACCGGCAAAGCTGGTATGCGGACGGGGTGTATCTGGAAGCGGAATATGCGGGAGAATATGTATCCCTGGAATCCTCCGGCGCCTGGATTTTCCGGCTGTATCGGCTGCGGCAGGCGTTGTCCCACAAGTTGTGTATTTGGCTCCCCAATGAGTTGGGCGGCATGGAAGCCGCTATGCTTCTGGGGGACAAAAGCCGCCTTTCCCAGACGGTGGAGGAAGATTTCCGCACCGCCGGGGTCTCCCATTTGCTGGCAATTTCCGGCTTGCATCTTGCCTTGCTGTGTGGGCTCTTTTCGGTCGGTGGTACCCGCTGGCGTTTCTTCCGGCCCTATCTCATGGTCCAGGGGACCCTGACCATCTTCTATATTGCATTGACAGGCCTTCCGGTTTCTGTACTGCGGGCGGGCATCATTTATCTGATTACCCTGCTGGGATATGCGCTGCTGCAGCCGCCCGATCTGCTCACCTCTCTGGGACTGGCGGCGGTGCTCATCGGTCTGCCCAATGCCTACGCCCCCTGCGATATGGGATTTCAGCTGTCCTTCTGCGGTGTGCTGGGAGTACAGCTTGGTGCTGTGCTGGCCCGTTGGCAGCGGCAGAAATTCCTGCCAAAACAGGAAAAGAAGGCGGCGGCGTGGCGCCAACGCAGTATCGAAAGTCTGTTTCGCGTTGTGGAAACGGTGGAGACGGCAGCGCTGGCCTCTCTGGCTACTTTGCCTGTGTTGTTGGCACATGGCCTTTCGGCAGGTGGGGCGGCGATCCCCGCCAATCTGCTTACCGTCTGGATGCTGCGCCCTGCCTTGACGCTGGGCCTTTTGGTTTTGCTGGCGGCAGTACTGCCCGGGCTGGGACCGCTGCATCATCTGCTCAGTCTGGCCCTTTCGGTCTGGCTGTCCTGGATGTATGGCCTCGTGCACTGGTGCGCACAGCTGCCTTTGGCAAAGCTGTATCTGCCCCGCCGGTATACCCTGTTTGTCTGGTGCGTGCTGGCTGTGATGGGGGTGGTGTTCTGGGCAAAGCGGAAGTTTGTCTGGTATCTGCCGTCAGCCGCAGCCTGCCTGGTTCTGGCGGTTGTTATGGGGACGGTGATGCAGGCGGGGGTGCTCCGCGTTCTGATGGTGGGAACTGCCGGTAATGCCTGCACGGTGCTGATCCGGGATGGACAGGCGGTGGTTCTGTTTCGCGGTGGGGCAGCCAATCTCAACGCCGTACGGGACTGTCTGGCAGAAAATGGTGACCCGGAATGGTGTGCGGTGTTCGACCTGCGTCAGGAGCCTCAGCCGCTGGACTTTTCCGATGCCGGCCAGGTGGTGGAACTGTCCCGGCTGAAAAGCCCGTCGGTATCAATAGCCTTTTCCGATGAGGTACATGTGGACTGCTTCTGCTCCTACGCCGGAACACTGTGTATCGTGCAGGTCGGAAACTACCGGGTGGCGGCCGCCTCCGGACAGCCGGATCCCGGCACTCAGATCCGGGTGGATCTGTTTTGTGCAGCAGGCAGTCTGCCTGATTGCATTTCGGCGGATATGATCATGACCAATACAATTTCGCCGCGATGGTTGGCGGAATGGACCGGCCCGCGCGTGTATGCGGGTGAAGAACCCACGGCGGCAATCCGCCCTGGAAAGAGTATTCTGTTTGAGGAGGGCAAGGCAATTGCTGTACAGTGAAAACGAACTCAAAAAACAGCTGAAAGCCGGATGCTCGGTCTTTTATTTCTATGCCGGGGATGAGGCACTGGTCCGCAGCGCTGCTGCCAAGGTGGAAAAGGCCTTGGCGGAAGACGACCCCGAAACCACCGTGCTGGACGGTCCTACCCCCAGTGTGGAGGAAATCGTGCTGGCTGCCGGGACCATCTCCTTCTTCGGCGGCAAGCGTCTGGTGCTGATGCCGTTGGTACGGCCTTCGGCCTATTCGGACAAAGACCTGCAGGAATTCTGCGATACCCTGGCGGATACGGAGAACGCCGTCTTTATCCTGACCAGCGTGATGGAGGAAAAGTACGGTAAGCTGCGCCCGGGTAAGCGGGAACAGAAGCTGATCTCCGCCTGTGAGAAGATCGGATACTGCGTGCAGATTGCCAAGCCCAACCGTGCGGCGCTGCAGGAGATGGCCCGTGCCTGGGCCAAGGAACTGGGGGCACAGTTCGCTCCTGGCGCCGAAAGCATGTTGTTGGATCGCTGCGGGGAAGATCAGTTCCTTTTACACAGCGAGATCAACAAATTGGCGGCTCTGGCTAACTACGGCACCATCACCACCGAGATGATCCAGCGGCTGGGCACCGTTACCCTGGACGCCGATACCTTTGATATGGTCAAACTGGTATCCGCTGGGCGCACCCGTCAGGCACTGGAAAAGCTGCAAACCCTGTTGGAACTGCAGAACGACCCGGTGCTGATCACCGGTGCCCTTATCGGCAACTATCTGGATGTGTACCGGGCGTTTCTGACCAAAAAGAGCCGCCGCCAGCTGGGGAACATGGCCAAGGATTTCGGCTACACCGGCAAATGGAATTATCGTCTGGGCAACGCCGAGCAGGCAGCCATGCGGTATGACCGCACCCGGCTGGAGCAGAGCCTGCGGGTGCTGCAAAAGTTGGACACCGATCTGAAGGGCAGCCGCTTGCCGCTGGATCTCCTTTTGCAGAAGGCCTTGTGTGAATTGGGCCTGTACGGTTCCGGGAGGCGCGCATGAAGCAGACCATCCGACCCGCTGTGATTGTGGAGGGACGCTACGATGCCGCCCGCCTGACCAATCTGGTGGACACCTTGATTCTGACCACTGACGGCTTTGCCATCTTCAAGGACAAGGCCCGACAGAAGCTCTTCAAGCAGACCGCCCGGGCCCGCGGCCTGATCGTGCTCACCGATTCCGATGCGGCCGGTTTCAAGATCCGCCATTTTGTCACCAACCTGGCCGGGGCTGCCTATGTGCGGCAGGCCTATGTGCCGGCCATCCCCGGTAAGGAGAGCCGCAAAGCTGAGTCCGGCAAGGAAGGACTTTTGGGGGTGGAAGGCATCCAGGATGAACTGATTCTGCAGGCGCTGCAGACCGCCCTGGCCTCGGCGCCCGATACTCAGGATGCGATGCCGGAAAATTCCCGACCCATCACCTACACGGACCTGTATGAGTGGGGAATCTCCGGCACTGCCAACAGTGCCGAACGCCGCCGGACCTTGCTCTCCCGCCTGGGGCTGCCGCCTCGCCTGAGCAAGAAGGAATTGCTTTCGGTGCTCAATACACTGTATACCTATGAAAGTCTCGACACAGAACTGCGCCGCATGCCTTAAATAAACGCACCCCCGGATGGTCCGGTCCAGAACGGACCACATCCGGGGGTGCGTTGTTTGTACAGAAAAAATTATTGCAGTGTTTCCAGTTCCCGCATCCATAAGGTGTTGCAGGCATCGCTGGGCATACGCCAGTCACCACGGGGAGACAGGGTGACCGAGCCTACCTTCGGCCCGTCGGGCAGACAACTGCGCTTGAACTGTTGGGCAAAGAACCGGCGATAGAAGTTGCGCAGCCAGTACAGCAGTACGTCGGAAGTGTATTTACCCGCAAAGGCGGCCTGGGCGATATGATAGATCTTGGCCGGACCGAAGCCGCAGCGCAGCACATAGTAAAGGTAGAAATCGTGCAGCTCATAAGGGCCCACCAGCTTTTCTGTCTGCTGGGCGATGGTTCCGTCCTCGGCGGCAGGCAGCAATTCCGGGCTCACCGGGGTATCCAGAATATCCAGCAGCACATCCCGCAGTTCCTCGCTGGTGCAGGAATCCGCCACATATCGCACGATATGCCGGACCAGCGTCTTGGGAATTCCGGCATTCACACCGTACATGCTCATGTGGTCGCCGTTGTAGGTGGCCCAGCCCAGGGCCAGCTCGCTCAGATCGCCGGTGCCGATGACGAAGCCGCCGTTTTTGTTGGCGTAATCCATCAGTTCCAGTGTACGCACCCGGGCCTGACAGTTCTCAAAGGTGACATCGTAGGTCTTGTCGTCCTGGCCTATGTCCGCAAAATGACTTTGTACCGTGTTGGTGATGTTGATCTCCCGGAACTGCACTCCCAGGGCATCACACAGGATTTCTGCATTGGAACGGGTGCGCTGGGTGGTGCCAAAGCAGGGCATGGTAATGGCCACGATGTCCTTGGGGCTGCGGCCCAGCACCTTGCAGGCCCGGACGGCGGCCAGCAGTGCCAGACAGGAATCCAGCCCGCCGGAAATGCCGATGACACCGCAGGCGGCATGGGTGTGCTCCATGCGTTTGGCCAGCCCTTCTGCCTGGATGCGCAGGATCAGCTCACACCGTTCGCTGCGGGCATCGGTGCTGTCCGGCACAAAGGGGGTGGGGGAGAAGGCGCGGCTCAGCGGCGTATCTGTCAAGGTCAGATCAAAGCAGACGGTGGTGTAACTGGTGTCTTCGGGCTCAAAGGTGGTGTTGCGAAGCCTCTCTTGACGCATACGGCCCACGTCAATCTCAGACATGGCTTTGCCCTCGCCGAACGGCTCGGCCTGGGCCAGCAAAGCCCCGTTCTCCGCGATCAGGTTGTGGGCGGCAAAGGTCATGTCGGTGGTACTTTCCCCGTGTCCGGCATCAGCATACAAATAACCGCAAAGCAGGCGGGCACTTTGGCCGCAGACCAAATCCCGGCGGTAAGCGGCCTTGCCCACTGTCTCATCGCTGGCCGAAAGGTTGGCAATCACTGTGGCGCCCGCCAGTGCATGGCGGCAGCTGGGGGGCACAGGCGCCCACAGGTCCTCGCACACCTCCACACCCAGCACAAAGTCCGGCATCTGACGGCAGGCAAACAGCAGGTCAGTACCAAAAGGTACTTCCTGTCCGGCCAGTACAATGGTGCGCGCAGTGCGGGGACCGGGTACAAAGTGGCGCTTTTCGTAGAATTCCGCGTAATTGGGCAGGTGTGTCTTGGGCACCAATCCCAGCAGGCGGCCACGGCAGAGAACCGCTGCACAATTGTACAGTTTGCCGCCCACCTGGACCGGCAGCCCCACCAGAACCACCATGTTCAGGCCGCGGCTGGCTTCCAGAATCTGCACCAGGGCCTTTTCCGCCCCTTCATACAAAGTCTGCTGCAAGAACAGGTCGCTGCAGGTGTAGCCGGTGAGGCACAGCTCCGGCAGACAAAGAAGCCGGACACCGTCGCCTTCGGCCTGCTGCATAGCCTTGATGACAGCCTGGGCATTATATGCACAGTCGGCCACCCGCAAAGTCGGGCTGACCGCCGCACAGCGGAGAAATCCATATTGCATGCGTATTCTCATCCCTTTGAACAGTCTTTGTCTGTATGATACCACAAGGGCACTTCTCACGCAATGCAAAACTAAAATACACCCGACAAAAAGTAAAATATAGTTGACAAAATGACAAGTGAATGCTATACTGCCTTTGTAAGAAAGCAAGAACGGCCAAGGACGGGAAGGAGGCGGGCGCCTATGGCCAAAAACCTGAAACTGAAAGCCGCCCGGGCACAAAAAGACATGACCCAGGCACAGCTGGCCCAGGCGGTGGGAGCCACCCGCCAGACCATCAACGCCATTGAAAAAGGGGAGTATAACCCTACCATCCGGCTGTGTCGGGCCATCTGCCGGGTACTGGACAAAACACTGGACGAATTGTTCTGGGAGGAAGAAGAATGAAGAATCCGTTTCATATGCAGAACAAACTGGATGAAATGCAGACCCAGAAATTGCTGGCCATCAACAGCCGGGGATTCTGGGGAGCCTGGGCGGCCCTGCTCATTGCCATCATCGTGCAGGCGGTGGCGGATGTGCCGCCGGAACAGTACATGGCCGAGTGGGGCATCTTTATGCTCATGTGCGTCTATGGTCTGGAGGAATACCTGCGCAACGGCATCTGGACTTCCTTTGATGTCAAACCCAACGCCAAGACCAATGCCCTGTGGTCGGTGCTGGCCGGGGCCGCTGTCATTGCGTTTACTTTGGCGCGCAACAGCCGCCAGGATTGGTGGCAGTGGCGCTACTGGCCGGGAGCGGCTATCGGTGGTGTGTTTACATTCGTCCTGACCTTTGTCGTCCTGCAGGTGGGGGCCTGGTTGTATTACAGGCGCCGGGACACCCTGGACCAAGAAAAGGAAGATCCCGAATAAGACTGTACCACTGCCCACAAAGGCTGAACCCCTATCCCTGAAAAACGAGAAAAGGAGTGCTTTACATGCAGCAAACAACCAAAGAGTATACCCGCAAGGAAATGCTGATCTTTTTCCTGATTGCTTTTGGAATGCCCTATCTGATGGGGATTCCCCTGGGAATCTGCCAGCGAAACGGCTGGGGTACGGATGCCTTCCCCAATGCCCAGATGTTTTATCCGGCGGCGGGCGCCATGGTGGCTCTGCTGTGGACCCGGCGGGGCAAGTGGGGGCTGACCCGTCGTTTTTATGGGATGTTTCTGGCATTGACCCTGGTTATGGTAGGATGTTGTATCGGTGCCATAGCGGCACCTGCCATGAACTGGTCCGTTATCTGCAATTATATCATTGTCATCGGCTGTATCCCGGCCTGGATCTTTCTGCTCACCGAGAAAAAGTCGGTCCGTCAAGCCAGCGGCTTGTGCTGGCACGGCGGGGCAAAAGCCCTTTTGTATGTATTGCTTTTTATCCTGCTGCGTACGGCCTCTGTGTTTCTGTCGGTAATTCCTTCCGGACAGCTGGGAGAGTATCTGGTGTACTGGGCCACGCCCGCACCATGGGTGCTGCTGGTGATCCTGATTCCCAACTTCTTCTTCAGCTTTACGGCCTTTTTCGGGGAGGAATACGGCTGGCGGTACTACCTGCAGCCCCGTCTGCAGCAGAAATTCGGTCCCCGGTTGGGGGTACTGGTACTGGGCGTTATGTGGGGGCTGTGGCATCTGCCGCTGAACCTGTTCTATTACAGTCCCGAAACCTCCCTGCAAAGCCTGACCAGCCAGATCATCGGTTGTGTGGCACTGGGGGTCTTCTTCGCCTGGGCGTACCTCAAGACCAACAACATCTGGGTGCCGGTTTTGCTGCACTACTTCAACAACAACCTGATCGTGGTGTATACCAACTCTACCGAGATCAGCAACCAGGTGATCCCCTGGTCGGATGTGCTCATCATGCTGGTGGTGTACGCAGTTCTGTACATGCCGGTGTTTGCCTCCAAGGCATTTACTCGCTTCCCCAAAATCCGGGAAGAGGAGGTCCAACCGAAATCCTGATTCCTACCCATAGAAAATAGAAAAGCCCCGCCGGGGAGTCTGTGCATCCAGCACAGCTCCGGCGGGGTTTTGATATTACAGGGCAAAGGCTTTGCGCAGGGCGTCCAGGGCTACGTCCTCATCCTGCTGGCGGACCAGCAGCGAGATGTCCAGGTCACTGGTGGTGATGAGCACCACTTCCACGCTGACCTGGGCCAGAGCCTGCAATGCCCGGGCAGCCACGCCGCAGCTGGTGACCATCTCTTCGCCAAAAAGATTGATCTTGCTGTATCCGCCGGAAATCAGGGGCGGCTTGCTCTTGACGGCGTCGGGCAGGGCCACCATCACAGCGGTGAAGTTGTCATAGCTGGTGGTAAAACTGAAATCCACCTCGCTGCCCCGGGGAGCGCTCTGGCAGATCATATCCACCACGATGCCCGCTTTGGCGAAAACATCCAGGTGTTCTGCCAGACTTTGGGCGCTGTACTGTGCTCCGGGAAAGGTGGTGAGCATGATGTTTTGCTCACTGCTGATTTTGCTTACGCCATACATGATTCCTCAGATCCTTTCTGCGATCCGGGCCAAGCCCGTTTACTCCAATACCAAAAATGTGGGGTCAATACTGGTTTCCAGTACCTGTTGTATGTAGTCCCGGCTCAGGGCAAAGTTGCCGTGGGCTGCTCCCAGTTCATCGGTGTAATCCCGGAAAAGATACACCCGGATGTCCGCATATCCGTTTTCATACTGGGTCACGGTGGGAATCAGCTGCGGTTCCTTTACCACCGTGGTACTGCTGCCGTCGGGCTGGATGGTCTTTTCAAAGCTGACACTCAGGATGGCACCAATCATGTTGTCGGGGGAGGATTGGGCACTGATGAAATTTCCCAAAGAAAAGGCCACGAACACCGGGCGGCCATCTGCGGCAGTCAGCCATTCAGCGGTCTGGGTGACATGGGGGTGTGTGCCGATAATCAGGTCCGCTCCCTGGTCGGCCAGCCATTGGGCTTTCTGGCGCTGAGCTTCGGTAACATCGTGACTTCCCTCCACACCCCAGTGACAGCTGACTACCAGTACATCGCAGTTGGGGCGCATTTCAGCCATCTGGGCGGAGATGGTGTCGGTATCATCCAGGTATACAACCCCGTGTTCGGCATCCGAAGGGGTAGGAATGCCGTTGGTGTACTCAGTGTAGGAAAGATACCCTATGGTGATCCCGTTGACCGTCTGGTAGCTGAGCCCATCCGATTGGGCTTCAGCTTCTTCGGTCAGAGGATAGACCCCGGCGGTCACCACATCGTCGGGCATGGAAGCCCAGTGCGCCATGGAGGATTCGATCCCCTGGGCCCCCTTGTCATAACTGTGGTTGTTGGAGGTGCTGAACACCCGGAACCCGATGTCATACAAAGCATCCGTGATGCCGATGGGGGTGGAGAACAGGGGATAGCCGGAAGGATCAAAGGCATCGTTAACCAAGGTCTCCTGGTTGAGCCAGTTTACATCGTATCCGGCATAAAAGTCCCGCAGATTCTCATAGGCAAAGGTGAAATCATACCCGTCCCTGCCTTGCTCCTGGGCACGGCGTCGGGCCTGATTGTACAGTCCCTCGTGGATCAGGTTGTCGCCGCTGGCGGAAAAGCGCACTGTGTTCACTGTAGGGGTGGGTTCCGGTGTGGGCTCCGGCGTAGGAGAGGGCGTGCTCTGCGCGGCAGCCGCCAGGGAAGCAGAGGCTTCCTCGGTCTTGTCTGCTCCGCAGCCTGTCAGAGATACAATCATCACCGCTGCCAGCAGTCCGGCAGCCAGAGACGTTTTCTTTATACGCATGACAGTTTTCCTTGCAGCATGTCGCTCATGGTGTAGTATCCGGGGGCCCGATCGTTCAGGAACAAAGCAGCCTGGATGGCGCCGTCCGCAAACACACCGCGGCTCTGGGCTACGTGACTCAGGGTCACCACTTCCTCGGCACCGCAGAACAGCACGTCGTGGTCGCCTACGATACCGCCGCCGCGTACCGAGCTGATGCCCAGTTCCTGAACACCGCGCTTCTGGCGCACCTGGTGGCGGTCATACACATATTCGTACTTACCGCCGGCCTGGGCGTTGATGGCGTCCGCAATCATCAGGGCAGTGCCGCTGGGAGCATCCAGTTTGTTGTGGTGATGCTTTTCCACAATCTCAATGTCAAATTCGCCATCAAACAGGGTGACCGCCCGCTTGCACAGTTCAATGAGCACATTGATGCCCACCGACATGTTGGCACTGCGGAAGACCGCCACCTTTTCGCTGGCTGCTTCCAGTCGGGCCTCCTGCTCCTTGCTCAAACCGGTGGAGCAGATGACGCAGGGAATCCCATGCTCGGCACCGTACTCGGCGGCGGACACCGCTCCAGCGGGGGAGGTAAAGTCGATGAGAACGCCCTTGACGTCGGCGGGCAGATCGTTCACCGAAGCGTATACGGGAATCCCGTTCACATCTCCGGCCTTCTGGTCCACACCGGCCACCACGCGGCAGTCGTCACGGGCGGCAATTTTTTCCAGCAGGGCGTGGCCCATGCGGCCGCCGATGCCCTGAATGATCAGATCAGTCATTGTACAATCCACTTCCTTTATTAAATTGCAGAAAAAGACACACAGGGCCCGCGGCGGCCCGCCTGCACGGCGGAACACAGCGGGCCCTGTGGCTCAGATTCAGTCTTTCAGAAGACCATATTGTTTCATGGCAACTTCCAGGCGCTGCTGCACGGCCTCATCGGGCTGGCACAAAGGCAGGCGCAGAGGACCGGCGGCCCATCCCAGACGGTTCATAGCCCACTTGACCGGGATAGGGTTCACATCGGCAAACAGGGCATGGCACAGGTCCAGAGCCTCCAGCTGCAGGCGAAGGCTTTCGGCGGGCTTGCCGTCAAACCAGGCCTGACAGATGTCGTGTGCCTGACGAGGCGCCACGTTGGACAGCACGCTGATCACGCCCTTGCCGCCCAAAGAAAGAATGGGCACAATCTGGTCATCGTTGCCGGAATAGATGTTCAGCTCATCCCCGCACAAAGCGGCCACTTCCGCCACTTGGGAGATGTTGCCGCTGGCTTCCTTCACGGCATTGATGTTGGGTACCTTGGCCAGCTTAGCCAGGGTAGCAGGCTGGATGTTGCACCCGGTACGGGAAGGCACATTGTACAGGATGCAGGGCAGGGAGACCGAGTTGGCGATGGCGGTGAAATGCGCCACCAGACCGGCCTGACTGGCCTTGTTGTAGTAGGGGGTGACCAGCAGCAGGGCATCCACACCGGCCTTTTCCGCCTCGTGGGACAGGTTGATGGCGTAATCAGTGTGGTTGGAGCCGGTGCCTGCCACCACCGGAACACGGTGGGCGGTACGCTCCACCGCATAGCGGATGCAGGCCACGTGTTCCTCGTGGGTCAGGGTGGCGGATTCACCGGTGGTACCGCAGATGATAATAGCGTCGGTACCGTTCTCAATCTGGTTATCGATGATGCGGCCCAGCTCTTCAAAGTTGACTGTGCCGTCCTGGTTCATGGGGGTGATGATAGCCACACCGGCACCGGTAAAGACAGGCTTCTTCATAGGGGGTTCTCCTTCTTGATCACAAAAGGCAAGGGCAGGGCATCAGTCCAGGTAGCCCTTGGCGGCCAGCAGTTCGGCCAGCAGCACAGCGCCGCCCGCCGCACCGCGCAGGGTGTTGTGGGAAAGGCAGACAAACTTGTAGTCGTACTGGGTGTCCTCCCGCAGGCGGCCGATGCTCACAGCCATGCCGTTTTCCAGCATACGGTCCAGCTTGGGCTGGGGGCGGTCGTTCTGTTCGAAGTAATGCAGGAACTGTTTGGGGGCACTGGGCAGGTTCAGGTCCTGCGCAGCACCGTGGAACCCGGCCCAGGCGGACAGGATCTCCTCCTTGGAGGGCTTGTGCTCGAAGCTCACGAAAACTGCACCCACATGGCCGTCGGAAACCGGCACCCGCAGGCACTGGGCGGTAAAGGAGGGACCATCGGCGGACACGATGCGGTCGCCTTCAATGTGGCCCCACAGCTTCAGGGGTTCCTGCTCGCTCTTTTCTTCCTCGCCGCCGATGTAGGGGATGACGTTATCCAGAATATCCGGGAAGGTCTCAAACGTCTTGCCAGCACCGGAAATGGCCTGATAAGTGCAGACCAGGCACTTGGTGATGCCGTACCCGCGCAGAGGATGCAGAGCGGGCACATAGCTCTGCAGGCTGCAGTTGGACTTTACCGCGATGAAGCCGCGCTTGGTGCCCAGGCGCTTGCGCTGGGCGGGGATGATCTCGATATGCTCGGCGTTGATCTCGGGCACTACCATGGGCACGTCGGGGGTGAAGCGGTGGGCGCTGTTGTTGGAGACCACCGGGCACTCGGCCTTGGCGTAGGCTTCTTCCAGCGCTTTGATCTCATCCTTCTTCATGTTCACGGCGCAGAAGACGAAGTCTACCTTGGCCGCCACAGCCTGCACATCGGAAGCATCCATCACGACCATATCCTTGACGCTGTCCGGCATGGGAGTCTGCATGGCCCAGCGGCTGCCCACTGCCTGCTCATAGGTCTTTCCGGCCGAACGGGCGGAAGCCGCCAGCGCGGTGATGTGGAACCAGGGGTGTTGTGCCAGCAGGGTCACGAACCGCTGGCCCACCATGCCGGTGGCACCTACAACGCCAACTTTGTACTGTTTCATCTTGAAAAACCTTCCTTTCGTGCTGTGCCCCGCATACAGTCCATTGTATGCGGTACATCCGGCAGAGGTTCTCTCCGCCTTGGTTTGTCTGCGGCTTCCCGATTACCCGTGGGCAATAAAAAAACCGGCTTGAAAACCGGCACAAAATGCAATATAATGTTACATTGCATACAACACAGCGCAACATACCTTTCGGCATGACAGTTCCGTCCCTGTTCGGCGGCGGACCCAGGCCGATGCGTGCCGTGCATCGCCTTCGGCGGGAAACCCTTTCTCCGCGGCCGCTGCCTGGCTGGCCGAAAACCTGCGGATACTGATGTTGCCCGCGCCTCTGTGTTTCCGGCGGTGGATGTATGCCCGCCGCCATGTGTTCATAATAGCATTGCCGCCCCTGATTGTCAACGTAAAAAGGATGCAAAACTATGCTGAAAAAAGACTTTTGGTATGATCTTCCCAAAGAGCTGATTGCCCAGGAACCCGCCGACCCGCGGGACAGTGCCCGCCTGATGGTTTTGAACCGTGCAGACGATTCCATCAAGCATGAGATCTTTCATGACCTGCCTGCTCACCTGAACGCAGGGGATGTGCTGGTCATCAACAATTCCAAGGTGCTGCCCGCCCGCCTCATCGGCGATAAGGTGCCCACTGGTGCCGTGTGCGAAGTGCTGCTGCTGCGTCAGGCCAAAGGGGACACCTGGGAATGTCTGGCCCGACCGGGCCGCCGGATGCAGGCCGGAACGAAACTGAAATTCGGTGATGGAAGCCTGACCGCTGTGGTGGACGAGACCCTGCCCGACGGCAACAAGCTGGTCACCTTCACTTATGATACCCAGACCTTGTACGAAAAACTGGACGAGTTCGGCAAAATGCCCCTGCCGCCTTATATTACCAAACAGCTGGAGGACCAGAGCCAGTATCAGACCGTGTATGCCAAGGAACTGGGCAGCGCCGCCGCCCCCACCGCCGGACTGCATTTCACCCCGGAACTGCTCAAGACCATCGAAAACAAGGGCGTCAAGATCGTGGAAGTGACCCTGCATGTGGGTCTGGGGACTTTCCGCCCGGTGAACGAGGAATCCATCGAGGACCACCATATGCACACCGAATGGTACTGCGTGGATGAGGCTGCTGCGGCTGCCATCAATGAGGCCCGGGCCAACGGCCATCGGGTGGTGGCGGTGGGCACCACCAGCTGCCGTACCCTGGAAGCAGTCTGGGCCCGGTACGGCAAGATCGTGCCCTGCAGCGGCAGCACTGATATCTTCCTGTATCCCGGGGTGGAGCTGCACGCCATCGACGCCCTGGTGACCAACTTCCATCTGCCGGAAAGCACCCTGATCATGCTCATTGCCGCCTTCTACGGCTATGACAAGACCATGGCTGCCTACAAGGTCGCTGTGCAGGAAAAGTACCGCTTCTTCTCTTTCGGCGATGCCATGCTGATTGAGTGATACAAAAAAATATTGTATGTCCGGCCTTTTCTGCGGATTCCTTCGCCAGAAAGGGCCGGATCTTTCGTCTTGCAGCCGCACGCTTGACAGAAGGACCGGAATCGCGCATTATATACCAAAAGAAAGCCGCGGCCGCTTGCTGCGGCAGAATTGAGGCGTAACAGATGGAAATACGTACAGCCACTATACAGGACCTGGATGCAATCTCTGCGCTGGAAGCCGCTTGTTTTCCCCCGGCTGAAGCCGCCACAAGGCAATCGCTGGAAGCGCGCCTGCGTGTTTTTGCATCCCATTTTCTGCTTCTGACCGATGGCGAGTCGCTGGTCGGGTTTATCAACGGTATGGTCACTGACCTGCCGGATCTGGAGGACCGGATGTACGAGCAGGCGGACCTGCATAATGAGCAGGGAGCGTGGCAGATGATTTTCGGACTGGATGTGCGCGAGCAGGACCGCTGCCGCGGGTATGGGGCACAATTGGTGAAAGCCATGACTGAGCATGCACGCAGCCAGGGCCGGCGAGGCCTGGTGCTGACCTGTAAGGAACATCGCCTGCATTATTACGGAAACCTGGGATTCGCCGATGAAGGATTCTGCGGTTCGCTACATGGTGGAGTCCGTTGGCATCAGATGCGCCTTACTTTCTGAGAGGAGATACCGAGATGAAACTGATGATTGCGTCCGACATCCATGGCTCCGCGCTGTACTGCCGTCAGCTCCTGGAGGCAATGGACCGGGAACAACCGGATCGTCTGCTGCTGTTGGGGGATATCCTCTATCATGGACCGCGCAACGATCTGCCACAAGGCTATGATCCCAAAGCTGTGGCAGCGATGCTCAATGCCCGTAAACAGGACCTGGTCTGTGTCCGGGGAAACTGCGATACCGAAGTGGACCAGATGGTGCTGGAATTTCCTGTTATGGCGGATTATTGTCTGCTGATGACAGAAGAACGGATGATCTTTGCCACGCACGGCCACCACTACCATCTGGGACAGCTGCCTGCCCTGCATCCGGGTGACATTCTGCTGCACGGGCATACCCATGTCCCGGCTTGGCATGTTTTCGGACAGGACAACCGGTACTTCAATCCGGGGTCCGTCTCTATTCCCAAGGAAAACTCCGCCCGGAGCTATATGGTGTTGGAAGGAAACTGTGCTGTCTGGAAAGATCTGGCAGGCAATCTTTTTCACTCCGAAAACCTGTAAAATTGCATTTTGGAAACAGAGATGCCGATCAGCCTTTTTTGACCGCGATGGTGTGTCTCCACCGCAGCTGAACGTTTTCGCAGCTGATAAAAATAGTAAATTGCCAGCCGGCACAAGTTCTCCGTAAGAGGAACCTGGCCGGCTTTGTTTTTTGCGGAATGTTCTTGCAAATGCTTGAACGAAGGGACGGTTTGGTCGTATAATAAATTGATTATCAACGTGGGTTTCCGGGCAGGGAGGTGGCCGCTTGGCAAAAAAGATATGGCAGGGGTTGCTTTGCCTGTGCATGGTGTTTTTGCTGGCGGCCTGCGCCGGACAGGACAATCAACAGCAGGTGCCGGACACTACCGGCGGCGGATACATGGCCCCACCCATGCAGACCAGCGTTTTTGATGCCCAGGCAGCCGGAGGGGAAAACGGGGTGCAGATAGACACTTCCCATGTGAGCCAAGGATATGTGGCTGCCCGCGGTACCGGTGACAAGCGCCTGAAATTTCAGGTTCTGTTCGGTGAAGTAAAATACAACTACGATCTTCCCAACGACGGTACGCCGCAGTGTTACGTCCTGCAAAGCGGCAGCGGGGAATACACCTTCCGGGTGATGCAGAACACCACAGAAGACAAGTATGCAGAAATCTATTCCGCTACTGTTTCTGTACAGCTGGAAAATGAACTTGTTCCGTTTCTGCGGCCCAATCAGATGGTAAACTATACAGCGGATTCCGATTGTGTGGCGAAAGCTGCGGAACTGGCGGCCCAGGCCGGTACAGAAGCCGGTGTTGTGGCCAATATCTATTCGTATATTCAAAACAACATTGATTACGATACCCAAAAGGCGGAGACGGTGCAGGCCGGCTATCTGCCGGATCCGGACGAAACGCTCCATTCCGGCAAAGGCATTTGCTATGATTACGCCAGTCTGGCGGCGGCCATGCTGCGCAGCCAGGGAATTCCCACAAAATTGATAACCGGTTATGTGCAGCCGGGAGAACTCTACCATGCGTGGAACATGATCTGGCTGGAGGAGACCGGTTGGATCACCGTCAAGATCGAAGCACCGGCTCACAGCTGGGAGCGCATCGACTTGACCTTTGCGGCGGGCGCGTCGGCGGCATATACCGGCGATGGCACCGGCTATACCGATCGTTTGACCTACTGATGAGGGGGTACAAGGATGGCAAACAAACAACTGGAGAGTCTGGCTGTCAGCGTTTTCTGCGAAAATATGGCCATGATGCTGGGTGCCGGTATCGGAGCAGAAGAGGCGGCCGGCCTTTTGAGCGAGGACAGCACACAGGGCGGATTTCATGATGCAGCTAAATCTATTCAGAGATTCCTGCTGCTTCAGGGGGGCACGTTGTCCGAGGCAATCCAACAGAGCGGCTTTTTCCCTGGGCATGTATCGGACATGGTCCGGGTGGGGGAAAGTACCGGCCGGATTGAGCAGACACTGCGCAGTTTGTCAGCTTATTATGGCAGCCGCAGCCGGCTGGAGACAAAACTGAAAAGTGCAGTGCTGTACCCACTGGTTCTGCTGGTACTGATGTCCGCTATCCTGGGAGTGCTGCTGGCCAAAGTGCTGCCGGTATTTTCAGGCGTGTACATAAGTCTGGCAGGAGATCTGACCACCTCCTCCTATGCGTATATCCGTGTGGCGTATATCATTGGTACGCTGGCGCTTGTTGTCACGGCATTGGCGGCGATCCTGCTTATTGCCGCAGTGGCGGCTTCACGGTCTCCTCGGGGTCTGGCCGTACTCAAGAGACTGGCGGAACATCTGCCGGTGCTGTCTGGTATTGCACAACAACTTTCCCTGGCCAATTTTACCGAGGTCCTTTTGCTTTATGTGGCCAGTGGTGTGGATGTGGATGCTGCCATGGAGTCGGCCGGTAAAATGGTGGAAAATGAAGAGGTGGCCCGAAGGGTGGAAGCCTGCCGTACGCAGATGAAGGAAAAAGGCGTGGGGCTTGCCACAGCAGCGTATGAGCAGAAACTCTTTGAACCTCTTTATGGTCGTATGCTGATTTCCGGAGCACGAAGCGGCTCCATGGAACCGGTCCTGCAGCGTTTGGCGGAACTGTTTTCACAGGATGCACAGTCCCGCATCGACAGCGCCGTGGACAGAGTGGAACCGATGCTGTCGGCTTTTCTTACGGTCGCAGTTGGGGTCGCCCTCATTTCCACCATGCTGCCGCTGATCGGGATCCTGGGATCTATCGGATAAGGAGGCAGCTATGTTTCATGATCGTCCGGAAAGAAGTTTTGGTCGCCGTATTCTCAACGTATTCGTGTCGGTGGCACTTCTCATTCTTGCCCTGTGCGGGACTGTCTGGTTGTACGATCTGATCGATAAAGATATGGAAGAGCAGGCTGCCGCAGCTCTGCGACAGACGGTACTGGATGCCGCGGTACAATGCTATGCGGTGGAAGGCAAATATCCGGAAAGTCTGGATGTTCTGGAACAGGAGTACGGGGTACAGATCAACCACGCCCGCTTTATTGTAGCGTACGATGTGTTTGCATCCAACCAGCTGCCGGATATCACGGTTCTGGAAAAGGAATGACCCTGCTGTACAGGGATGTTTGAAGAAAGGGGCACAGCAGCATGCACGATCAGAAAAAACGGCGTCCAAATTCGGCGCCATTCTCTCTGGCTCTGTTTGTTCTGATACTGGGCTGTGTGTTGGTGCTGGCCGTATTTGGCGCCCGGGTCTATAGGGCTCTTACGGAAAGCCAGACTCGAAATCAAGCGGTTCGCGCCAGTCTGAGTTATGTGGCTGCACGGCTGCGGGCTGCCGATGAGTTTCAGGCTGTTTCTGTGGCGGAGGGACCTCAAGGGGATGCCCTGATCCTGTCGGATACGGGAGCAGATACCGGATATGAGACCCGCATTTATCTTTACGAGGGGCAGCTGGTGGAGGAATACGCCGCAGAGGGGACGCCCTATTCCCCCGAAAATGCGCAGGCAGTGGCAAAAACACAGACGTTTGCGGCGAGACGGAGAGGCCAACAGATTGAAGTTACAACCGATCAGGGGACCATTCGGGTGTTTCTGCACACGGAGGAGAGCAATTCATGAACCGGCATAGAAATCTTTCCTTTTATATCGAAAGCCTGCTCCTGTTGCTTTTCCTGCTGGCAGCGCTGGTCGTGCTTATCCGGGTATTTGGAGCAGCCCAGTATCTTGGAGAGCGCGCCCGGGGAAAAACCGATGCAGCTTTGATCCTTCAGACAGTGTCTGCTGACTTTTCGGCACAGGCAGAACCTTATCGGACGGCAACGGAACAGGCAAAAACAGAGGGACAGGCACAACTGGAATTTTGCTGTGATGACCAGGGAAATGAGCAGCCGGATGGCAGGTACTGTGTGGCAA
This sequence comes from Subdoligranulum sp. DSM 23681, assembly GCF_057005535.1. Classification (NCBI taxonomy): domain Bacteria; kingdom Bacillati; phylum Bacillota; class Clostridia; order Eubacteriales; family Oscillospiraceae; genus Subdoligranulum; species Subdoligranulum sp. DSM 23681. The sequence goes on from NZ_CM168050.1 coordinate 2,959,046, forward strand.
TGGAACTGCGTTCAGAAAGCCGGCCGACGGGAAGGATGATCCTTGCGGATATTTGTGTCAAATCGGCATCGGAGCCGGATGAACAGCCGCTGGGCGAGGTGACAACTTCGTTGTATTGCCCGGAACTGACATCCGATAAGGAGGCGGGGCAGTCATGAATGAGAAAGGCACGGAGTTTACCCATCGCCCTGTGCGGACCGGGACGCTGACCTTGCTGATAACGGCGGTTCTCATCTGTCTGGCGGTTCTGGCAGTTTTGGCACTGGCAACAGCACAGGCGGACCTTGCCATGGCCGATAGAGCACTGTCCGGCCTGCAGAGTCAGGCACAGATGGAAAGCGCAGGGCAGGAGGCCCTGGCTGCGATGGATGCGTACCTGAAAGGAAAGCAGGAAGCCCCGGCGGAAACGGTCTTTCAGGAAGATGGTACCCTGGAAACGGTGGTGACGTTGGAGGACAGCACTCTGCAGATTGTTGCAGAGCCGAAAGTTCCCCAGCCGGATTCCCCGGCAGCCTATCGGATTTTGGCTTGGCGTCTGTCTGCCGACTGGGAGCCGGATCAGACGTTGGATCTCTGGAAGGGTATGTGAAAGGAACGATACCATGAATCAGATTCTGGATGTTTTGAAGCAGGCGTTGGATGTAGGCGCTTCGGATATTTTTGTGATTGCCGGCCTTCCGCTGACATACAAGGTCAACGGAAGACAACAGCGTGTGGGTGAACGTTTGATGCCCGAGGGAACCCGTGAATTCGTGGAAGGAATTTATTCCCTCTGCGGTCGCAATCCTGCCCGGATGGAAATTCCGGATGCAGATGATGACTTTTCCTTTGCTATCCCGCATATGGGGCGTTTTCGCGCTAATGTGCTCCACCAGCGCGGTACGCTGGCCATGGTCCTGCGTGTGATTCAGTTTGGCCTGCCGGATCCGAACGCTCTGGGCATTCCGTCTCAGGTCATGCAGGCGGCGGCAAAACTCAAGGGGATGGTACTGGTCACCGGACCGGCGGGCAGCGGAAAATCCACAACGCTTGCCTGTCTGATTGATTCCATCAATCATCATCGGGAATCTCACATTATCACTATGGAAGATCCGATCGAATATATCCATCGTCATGACCGCAGCATTGTTACCCAGCGCGAAATCGGGAGCGATGCCCCCAGTTATGTCAGTGCCCTGCGCAGCGCGCTGCGGGAAAGCCCGGATGTGATTTTGCTGGGGGAAATGCGCGACCTGGAAACCATCGAAGTGGCCATGACCGCCGCCGAAACCGGCCAGCTCCTTTTCTCCACGCTGCACACTACCGGGGCCGCTAATACCATCGACCGAATTATCGATGTGTTCCCGGCCAGCCAGCAGGCCCAGGTGCGAATTCAGCTTTCCATGGTGCTGCAGACGGTCATCAGCCAGCAGCTGATCCCTACCACTGACGGAGGTCAGACAGCGGTATTTGAAGTGATGAACAACAATGCTGCAATCAAGAACCTGATCCGGGAGGCAAAAACCCATCAGATCGACGCTGCCATTCAGGCAGGGGCATCGGAAGGCATGTGTACGATGGATGACAGCCTGTGCCGGCTCTATGCGCAAAAACGCATTACCCGCGATACGGCACTGACCTATTGCCTGCGGTATGAGACAATGGTGCGCAAGCTGAATGCTATCGAAAGTTTGTGAACGGAATTGAGCGGAGTGTGGATGAAAAAAGAATATATGCAGCGTGTCCGTGAGAGCTGGCTGCGCGTGCGGACCAGTACGCTGCTGCTGGCCAAATGGTTGGTGCTGGCGGCGGTGGTCGGGGTCTTGTGCGGGGGAATCGGCGCCGCATTTTACCATGCCATTGTTACGGTTACATCTCTGCGTGCCCGATACCCCTGGCTTTTGTTTACCCTGCCTGTGGTGGGGCTCATGATCGTAGCCATTTATAAGGTTACCGGTACGGAAGGGCAGGGGACCGATGCTGTTATTGATGCAGTGCAGGACGGAAAACCGTTGCAGGTACTTTTGCTGCCGGCTATTTTTGTGGCAACTGTGTTGACCCATATGGCGGGCGGCAGTGCGGGACGTGAGGGGGCTGCCCTTCAGATGGGGGGAGATATCGGCTGGCATGCCGGCAAGCTTCTGCATCTGTCGGATCACGATTGCCGTGTGGCGACCATATGCGGTATGGCGGCCTTTTTTACCGCACTGTTTGGCACGCCGCTGGCGGCTACCATGTTTGCCATGATGGTCATCAATGTAGGACTGGTGTTCTACGCGGCTTTTATCCCGGCCTATGCTGCTTCTCTTGTGGCGTATGGGCTCTGCACGGTGCTGCAGGTTACGCCGGTTCGGTTTACAATCACAGCACCGGACACTGCGCCTTTGCCTCTTGTACAAACTGCCGGATTTGGTTTGGCCTGTGCCGCTGTTACGATGTTCTTCTGTGCTTTTCTGCGCTTTATGGGGCGTCGCATGCAGCGTTGGTTTCCAAGCCCTTGGAGGCGGATTCTGGTGGGAGGCGTGATTGTGGTAGCGGCTACATTGCTGTGCGGTTCTATGAGGTATAACGGGGCTGGTACAGAGGTGATTCAGCAGGCTATCGAACAAGGACAAGCTCTGCCGCAGGATTTCCTGCTGAAGATTCTTTTTACGGCTGTAACGCTGGCGGCCGGATATAAGGGCGGGGAAGTGGTTCCCAGCTTTTTTATCGGTGCAACTTTCGGATGTGTGGCGGCCCCGCTGTTTGGGCTGCCTGCCGGGTTTGGCGCAGCGTTGGGAATGGTGGCGGTGTTCTGCGGTGCAACCAATTGTCTGTTCTCTTCTTTGGCTTTGGCTGTCGAGGTGTTTGATGCCCAGGGGCTGCTGTTCTTTGGTGTTGTATGCGGCATTTGTCATGCGCTTACCGGTTACACCGGATTGTATAGCCATCAAGGATTTGTGACAGCAAAAATGGAATCCGAATACCACACCGAACAGAAAGGGCATTATTGAGTTCCGGCGTAATATGCGGGAATGTCTCCGTTGAGCAGCATGCTGACAATGGGAATCTGATCGCTTACCTGTGCAGTGGCGGTGTTGCCGTCCAGCACCATGCTGATGGTTACCTGCAAGTCAAGAGTGATGGAGTATTGTGTTCGGTTGATCGAAAGGGAGTGCAGCTCTTCCCGCAAAGTGCCTTCCACATAGGCGTCTGGCAGCAATGTGAGCTTCCAGGAGGGACCAAGTCCTCCGAATGCGGTAATGCCGGTGAGGCTTCCGTAAGGAATCTCCAGATCGGTTTCCTGCAGAACAGACAATGCAGTTTCAACCGCCTGGATCAGGGCGGAACGGGCCTGATTCAATGAAGCGGTATTGGCGTGAACCGCGATCAGTTCTCCCTCGGCTGTATAATCCATGTTGTACAGCGTTTCGTATCGTTCGGGGTGCGTTTCCATTTCTTCGTTGACAGCGCGGTTCATGGCCTGCACCACGATGGCTCGACATTCGTATTCTGCCAATTCTTCCAGAGTGGGCTTAAAAGATGTTTGCACGATATAGAGATAAGTACCCACACATAGTGCGGCAGTTAAAAAGCCTGAGATCATGCATCTCCGAAGGGGACGCGGTTTCCTTTGGCATCTGCGGCGCAAAAGGCATACCTCCTTTGCTGAAGCGGTGATTCCCGCCATTTTATGCCGCATACGAAAAAAATGCTATTTTTTTGCTGCAAGGTGTTGACAAACAGAGCTTCCCCTGCTATAATTACTTTCGTTGCCTGACGGCAACAAAAAAGCTTGGGGGTATAGCTCAGCTGGGAGAGCGCTTGAATGGCATTCAAGAGGTCAGCGGTTCGATCCCGCTTATCTCCACCAAAAGCACCAACCGAAAGGTTGGTGCTTTTTTCTGTGTTATTATGTAAATTCTAGGGCGGCTCTGTACATTGGAGCCGCCCTAGAATCTTATTCGCAGATTCTTCTTTCTGGTTCGATGCAACGGATATCCTTAAAGCCTTGTTATGCTCTATGCTCCTGAACCCATGCAAGAATCTCTTCATAATCCATAGAACCATCTGCGATGCCAAAGCCCAAAGAGATCAGATCATCATCAGAATACTCCATCGTTACGCCATTTACGTCCAAAAAAATCAGCATCGAGTAAGTACCGATTCGTTTGTTTCCATCCAGGAAGGCGTGATTCTTGGCAAGTGTATATCCCAGTTTAGCGGCTTTCTGTTCCAAATGAGGGTAGAGTTCCTGTCCATCAAAAGTAGCAAATGGGCCTTGAACAGCAGAGTCAAGCAAGCCCTCGTCGCGTAAGCCGTCCAGACCTCCGGTTTCCTGTATGAGAAAGCGATGGAGCTGAAGTATTTTTTGTGTAGACAATCTAATCATTTTGCCAACTCCTCAAAAGCAGCGCGATGCTTTTTGAAAATACGGGTTGCAGAAATGCCAATTAGTTCATCCTCGGACAACAGAAGCCTGGGATCAGTCTCAATATCCAGTAACAGATATTGAGGACGGTTTCCTTTCAAAATTACTGCTTTTCCGCACTGGTCGGCTATTCGCGTCACCCGTGAGAAATTCTGATTGGCTTCGGTCACGGAAATCATCTCTCGGGTGTCAAGAGTCATAGAAATCACCTCCTACAATAAAGTTACGGTTCAAGGCGCGGCAGCCAGCCGCGTCTTTTTCCATCTCAAAGCCGAAGCTGTTAGAATGGGAGAGCAAATTGCCTGACATAGCTCACCTTGGGCCGACACGCCCGTAAATGAGTCCGTCAGCCGCCTCTCTCATTCGCAGCATTCGATTTGCGCAGGTTGTACCACCGATTTGCGGTGCGTTCGCGTCACCCAGGAGATTGAACAGGCGATGAGTAAACGGCGGAAAGCCATATCCAATCAGAAGGAGGAGCAAAATGAACGCAGTAGGGATCGACATTTCCAAAGGGAAAAGCACGGTGGCTGCCCTGCGGCCAATGGGTGAAGTGGCATTTCTGCCACAGGAATTTCTCCATACCGAAGTTGGTTTGGAGCAGATGGCTGGCGCCATCGTCGCATTGGGCGAAGATACCCGCGTCATCATGGAATCCACAGGCCGTTACCACGAACCGGTAGCGGCAGCACTACATGAGTACGGGATCTACGTCTGCGTCCTGAATCCGCTGCTCATCAAGCAGAGCGGCGGCGGCTCCATCCGCAAGGTCAAGACCGACAAGGCTGACGCTCTGAAGATTGCAAAGTATGGCCTTGACAACTGGGTGGATCTGCGGGAATATACTCCCATGGATACGATTAGACAACAACTGAAGCTGTGCAGCCGCCAATACAATCTCTACATGAAAACAGTGGTGTCGCTGCAAAACAATCTCATTTCGCTGACCGACAAGACCTTTCCCGGTGTAAACGAGCTTTTCTCCAGCCCAGAGCGTGCTGACGGCCACCAGAAATGGGTGGATTTTGTCATGACCTTCTGGCATTGCGATTGCATCTGCCGTGCCAGCGAAAAGGCGTTTACAGAACGTTACCAGAAGTGGTGCAAACGCAAGGGATACCATTTCAGTGCAGAGAAGGCGCTGGACATTTACGCCGGAAGCTGTGGCCATTTTACGACACTGCCGAAAAACGAGAACACAAAGCTGCTCATTGTCACGGCTGCTCAACAACTTCTGGCGGGAAAGACCACGCTGGCCACTCTGCGGGCGGAAATGACGCGGCTTGCATCCCAACTTCCAGAATACGAAACCGTGTGCGCCATGTACGGCGTTGGGAAAATAACTGCCGCGCAGCTTATGGCCGAAATTGGAGATGTGCGCCGTTTCCCGCGCCGCAGCTCCATCGTGGGCTTTGCAGGTGTTGATCCCGGCGTGGATGAATCCGGCAAGCACAGCGCAAAGAGCGTTCCCACCACAAAGCGAGGCTCACCACATTTGCGTAAAACACTCTACCAAATCATCTGCACATACCTGAAAAAGTCTCCAGCGGATGAGCCGGTGTACCAGTTCCTTGATAAGAAACGCGCAGAGGGCAAGCCCTACTTTGTCTACATGACTGCCGCTCAGAACAAGTTCCTGCGCATCTACTACGCCCGCGTGAAAGAATGCCTGGAGGCTTTTGATACAGAACCTGCTAAGCAATCGTAATCTTTAACAACCGAATTTCTTTCCGGCTGGCGAGATGCTTTCTCTCCGGTCTGGTTTGTTGTACCTTTTTTAGCCTCGCAAAATTTGCGGGACTTTTTTTATTTCATCTATTGACTTTTGTTTGCAGGACTCATTTACAGGATACCTCAAAATAGGTAAAATTCAACCTACTATATGGAGATTTAATCAGAATTCTAGCGCTATTTATCCTTCCGTGTGTCTGGCTTCACGCAGCAGTGAATCACAAAAGTTCGTTGGGAATCTCACGATCTTTAAAATAGTATTTCTTGTCATGTTCATTCACAGCACGCAGGACCCTGCACGGATTTCCAACGGCCACCACATTATCCGGCAGATCCTTTGTCACAACACTGCCCGCGCCAATCACCACATTGTTGCCAACTGTAACCCCCAGGACCAAAACCGCCCCTGCTCCGATCCAACAGTTTTTGCCGATGTGTACCGGCATATTGTACTGCAGCCCCCGTTGACGGAGCTCCGGCAAAATTGGATGTCCGGCTGTAGCCACTGTAACATTTGGCCCGAACATTGTATAATCTCCCACAAAAATGTGGGCATCATCTACCAAAGTCAAGTTGAAATTGGCATAGACATTTTTGCCGAAGTGGACATGCCGTCCGCCCCAGTTGGCGTAAAAAGGCGGTTCGATGTAGCAGTTCTCGCCTATTTCTGCAAACATCTTTTGCAGAAGGTTCTGGCGCCTTTCTTGCTCGTGCGGGTGGGTTGAATTATATTCGTACAGTAATTCCAGGCAATTCAGCTGTTCTTGAACAATGCCTTCATCGCCAGGATCGTAAATTTCTCCATTATGCATTTTTTCCAGAACGTGTGGGTCGCCCATGAGAATCGGCCTCCTTTTGCATATCAATATAAAAGGAGTGTAGCACATGATTTTTGTAAAATCCAGTCATACTCAATATAAATTCCTTCAGCCGAGAAATTCTAAAAAGAGCTTGGCGATTGCTATACCTCTTTATTTCTTTCCAAGCCCAAGCCAGACATAAAAACAGAGTTCTACCACGAAAGATATCTGCCTGGAATAAAAAAAGACCTGAAACTAAAGTTTCAGGTCTTTTTGGTGGAGATAAGCGGGATCGAACCGCTGACCTCTTGAATGCCATTTTAGCATATGTTTTAGTACGTTCGAATATTTCAAAAAAACAGACAGAATATAGCTATTTTTTGAGTGGATTGTTTCCGTGCTTTCGGCACAAAACAGGCCATTTCATTATGAATTCATTATGCACTTCAGATGGACATATATCTCTCATTTTGGTACCACGCACAGATATGAAATAAGTACAGGAGCCGTCCCAATAAAGCCGATACAATAAGGTTTTCAAGGGATAACTGGCAGAAAACAGGTAGGTGTTTGTGATGTTAGCGATCACCCAAACCGGTAGGTATTTATGAGGGAGCTGGTGAAATTCGGCAAGCTCAAAATGATAGAGAACTTGTAAAAACGGATGGTATAGGATGAGGCACTTGATGGTGCTTTCATTGTACCAGAATAATAACAAGAAATGAAGTGTTTGTCACCAAAAAAGGCAGGTATTTGTGATGGTTTTCTACCTACCATTTTGTACCTGTTTTTCGTGCTTTGTACTAAATTTACCTACCGATTTTGTTTTCCGTAAAAACGAGTGGACAAGCGACACCTCAAGAATCTCCACAAAATTATTTGAATGAAATATCGAGCTGCCATATATCTTAGAAAAACTGCTTAAACTTAAAGAAGAGCCGCGAATCATAAACTTCACGGCTCTATTTTTTTGTTGGGCTCGCTACATTTTTAAGTCTGAAAAAGAGTTCGCCTTTTATCAAGTATTTACAGGATTTTTCCAGCTTTCGTGCGGTAAACTCTCCTGCATAAGGAGGACCTGCTTATGAAACCCAGAGTTACCCATCAATTTTGCAACCACCGTTTCCTTCCCTGGGTTTTTCTGTTGCCCAGTCTGGTCGGAACTTGCCTGTTTTATTTGGTGCCTTTTCTGGAAATCGCAGCTTGGAGTTTTTCCGATACAAGGCGCAGTCGTTTTGTCATGCTGGACAATTACAAAAGCGTTTTCCAAAATTCTGCCTTTCGCTTGGCCGTCAAAAACACCTTGTGCTTTCTGGGGGTTTGTCTGCCTTTGCTGCTGGGAGTAGGTTTGTTGTTAGCCTGGCTTCTTTGGCTTTTGCTGCCGCATAGCCGATATGTGCAGCCACTGCTCCTTCTTCCGCCCGCTTTGCCCGTGGCTGGAATCGCTCTGACCTGGAAAATCTTGTTCGAGGATGGAGGGTTACTGAACAGCTGTCTTGAACAATTCGGGCTGCCGTCCGTTTCCTTTCTAAAAAGCAATGCCGTGTTCGGGGTGTTGGTTGCTACCTTTATCTGGAAGAATCTCGGCTACACGCTGCTCATCTGGATGGCCGGTTTGTGCAGCATCCCCAGGGTTCTGTATGAAGCTGCCGCCATAGACGGAGCCGGGCCGTGGCGGTCCTTTTTGTACATTACATTGCCGGCCCTGCCGTCTTCCTTTGGTTTGGCCTCACTGTTTGGAATCATCGGGTGCTTCCGGGTCTTTCGGGAAGCCTGGCTTCTGGCAGGCAACTATCCGCCAGACAGTATCTACCTGCTCCCGCATCTTTTGAACAACTGGTTTCTGGCCCTGGATATGCAGCGGCTGAGTGCGGCCGTCATGCTGGTGCTTTCTGTTTTTGGCGGCATGATGGTTGCTGTGCGTTCGCTTATGGCTCTGTATCGGCGCCAAGCAGGTTCTGGCGCCTGTAAACCATGAGGCCCCGCATGAATCGGCTGTTATGGTTGTTTCTGTTGGCGGCTCTTTTTTGCGTACTTTGGCCGGCCTGGTTTACGCTGACAGCAGCCTTCCGTTCCTCCGATGAATTGGTATTCCTGTTCGGACCGGCTCTTGGCTTAGGGGGGGAGGGTACCCAAACTTCCACCTGGACTTTGTTGCCCTGTTGGCCCACCTTACAGCCGATTCTTCAGTTGCTGCTGGATAGTCCGGAGTTTTTTGTGATGTTTGGCAACAGCCTGATTCAAACCATTCCCCAGGTCATAGGTTCCTTACTGGTTGCTGCCCCCGCCGCATGGGCTTTGGCCCGGTATTCGTTTCCCGGACGCAGTTTGGTGTGGGGGCTTTATTTCCTTTTAATGGTTCTGCCATTTCAGGTTTCCATGGTCCCCACGTTCCTTGTATTGCGGCGCTTTGGATTGTTGGATACTCATTGGGCCATCATCCTGCCGGGAATGTTTGCAGCCTTCCCGGTATTTTTCTTGTGCAGGGGCTTCCATCGTATCCCCACCGCCTGCCTGGAAGCGGCTCATCTGGATGGTTCCAACGAATGGACCTGTTTTTCACGGATTGGTCTGCCTCTGACTTCACGAACCCTCTTTGCTGTCATGACGTTACAGTTCTGGGAATGCTGGAACAGTATGGAACAGCCGTTGGCTTTTCTACGCAAGGAATCTTTGTGGCCGTTGAGCCTTTACCTTCCCCAGGTCACCACCGAAAACTTCGCCCTTTGCTGCTCTGCCAGCCTGGTGATTCTGCTCCCACCGTTGCTTGTGTTTTGGCTGGGGAGCGGCGCATTGCTCTCCGATATGGAACGAGGTACTTTGAAATGAAACTACGGAAATTGCCAAGGGTGCATCTGCCAGTGCTCAGTCGAGAGACTTCCGCACCACTGCTAGTCACGGCCCGTTTTGCTGCTTTGCTGCTGCTGTTCGCCTTGCTAAGCCGGACTGCCCGCAGCGCCGCCATGCCTACGGTGACCATCGGTATGCCGGGAGGCGGCGAGATTGAACAGACGGCAACCTGCTCCGGCACTATCATGCCGCAAAAGGAAACCCGGATTTTACTGCCGGAAGATGTAACCGTGACCGAAGTGCTGGTGCAAGCCGGACAAGCGGTACAGGCGGGAGATGTGCTGCTTTGCCTTTCCGGGGAGGAACTGCAAAACAAGCTGGATACTTTGGATGCACAGATTGCTCAGCTGCGTGCCCAAAAAAAGCAGCTGACCGTACAGCCGGACTATGCTCCCACCGATCCCATCACTGATGCCCAACTGGCTTTGCAGCGCGCCAAGGAGGACCAGCAGCGTTGTCTGGAGAATCCGGACACTTCCGAAGATGCTCAACTGGCAGCAGACCGTGCGGTACAGGATGCCGAGATGGCCTTACAGCGCGCCCTGGATACATACGCGGAGCAGCAGCGTCAAGCCGATGCATCCAATGCCGTATCATCTGCGGATGCCGCCGTATTACAGCAGCAGATAGAGGCCCTTTTAGAGGAGCAAGAAGAATACGAAGCGTTGCTGGAGACGGACGGCAAGGTGCTTGCCGATACCGCAGGTATCATCACTGCCGTATACGCTGTTGTTGGAAGCAGCTGCGACGGCATTGCCGTCACCCTGGGAGAGACAGGAAGCGGATGGCTGCTGAACCTGGAAATGGAAACGGATGCTTTCCAAGATTTTCCCGGGCAGCCTTCGGAAATCGAGGTTGCCCAGGGGAGCATAAGCGGCAACGGCAGTTTGCAGCATTCCTGGGAATCCGACGGTAAGACAACCCTGTCGATTCTTCTGGATGACAGCAACTGGACTTCCGGCAGTGCCGAAGCGGTGCTGCGTTTTCCATCCCGGCACTACAAAACCTGCTTGCCGGTTTCTGCCCTTCATCAGGACAGCAGCGGTTGGTATGTGTATCTGGTAGAGAGTACTTCCAGCATTTTGGGCGTCGAAAATAAGCTGACCGCCTTACCTGTTACGTTGCTGGAGAGAAACGACACCACCGCTGCCGTGGAAGGAATTTCCCTGCAAGCAAAGGTGGCTATCCGTGGAGACAAGCCGCTGTATGCCGGGGATACGGTAAAGGTGGCGGCATCATGAGTGGGCACAAAGGATTTCGGAGATATGCTGCCTTCCTGGCAGGTTTGGTGGGGCTGTTTTTCTGGTGGCAGAGCCTGATGGCTTTGTCTGCGCTGCAAGGCGCCACCAGGCGGAATGAATTGTATTATACAGAGTCCATACCCAATACCCAGGCAGAGCGTGCCCGGGATTACGCCGGGTCCGAGCAGAACGTTTCCGGCCTGTGGCCGACTTTCTGGTGCCAGAACCTTATCACCTGTGACGGCGCGTTTCATACAGACGATGTGATTTGTATCCAGTACCTGGGAGAAGCCACTGCTCTATGGCCATTTTCTCTGTGCAGCGGAACGTATCCCGCCGGGCCTCGGCAGGCCCTTATCAGCACCGGGCTAGCCCAGAATCTCTGGGGAAGTGATGATGTTATCGGATGTACGCTGCGTTCCGGGCAATCGGATGACGTCGCCAAAGTTTGCGGGGTATTTCAAAGTACGATTCCCATGCTGTGCATCTGGGCAGAGTCCGGCACTGCCTTTGACCATGTCATGGTGTGCGCGTCCGACCGAACCACAGCTCCCGATGATTTTTATACCGCTGCCCGGGAATTTGCTGTACAAAGCGGTCTTGGAGTGCCGCAGGCCATCGGCTGGCACAGTGCGTTGGCTCTGCCCATCCAGTTATTCTGTTGGCTTCCGGTTTTTGCGACGGGACTCTGCCTGTTGCTTATTTTCGGCAAGCGGTTTTCTTTTGCCAGGCACAAAGGCTGCCGCGAAATAGTGGGATGGCTCCTTGCTCTTGTGGCGGCCTTTCTGCTTCCCGCCTTTTTGGAGGCTCTGCCTTCGTGGTTGATACCCGGACAGTGGAGTAACTTTTCATTCTGGCAATCCCTTCTGGAAACGCTGCAATCGCGGTGGCAAGAACAGCTTGCATTTCCCGGCTCGGTGTTTCTGGGATGGCAGAAAGAACTGCTTTGGAAAGGCGTTTCCTGTTCCATCACCGCCAGTGTCTGCCTGTCAATTGGCCTGTGCCTACTTCCAATGGAAGGTCACCAGGAGTCAAGACCCCCGGCTAAGCCGGGGGCTTGTGTAAGCCCTAGAAGGGCATCGTACCGGCAAGCCTCTCAAGAGGCACTGAAAAATCCGCCACTTGCATCACTTGCCCTACAGCCCGTAAACGGGCGCTGTCTATCCAAGATCAGCTTTCTTGACAATGGTAAAGTTGCTGCTCCCTTCTCGCTTCGCTCGATGCTTGAAGCTAAAGCTTTTTTACTCTCCCCAGCAGAGCTGGGGGTTCTCATTTCGCTAAAGCATACAATAGAAAAAAGTTCCGCCGGGGAGATCCCCCGGCGGAACTTTTTATGCCTGTTCTTGCAGATAGAGTTTCACTTGTGCCTTTACTTCTTCCACAGCCTGTTCGGGAGTGATTTGCCCGCCATAGACCTGTACAGCCTGCTCATAAACGATGGTCTGCAGGGTCCCGGCTGCGGCGGGATTTACCAATCCTGTATATTTTTCTGCCAGTTCATCCCAAGGGTATTCCAGCGGGTTCATAGCAAAGGTATCCCGTTCTTCCTGGGTATAACCATCTTGTATCGTCTGCTGCAATGCCTGTAACTCCATGTCGCGATGCACTGCCATACCGCCGTACACATTGCTTTGCTGGATTTGCTCGTCTTCCAGCATCATACGGACAAAATCCTGGGCCTGGGGAAGATTTTTGGTTCCGGCACGGATACCCAGCAAAAATTGTCCTTCTGCCGTCCCGTCGAGAAGCGGTGAAAGCGTCACGACTTCGCACTGGGTCAGCAAAGAGACCGCCTGGCTGATACCCGTCATGCGGAATATAGCCGAGGTGGCATTTCCTTCTTGGAGGGCAAACCGGCTTGTGGGGAGCTCACTGGTGACCATAAGATTGCCGTTTCCGCTTCCCATGGGCATGCTTTCCTGTGTGATTTCTGCACTTTGTACCATGCGGTTTGTCTGCTCCAAGAAGTCAGAGAGCGCGGCCTCATCCAGACTTTCTCCATCCGGGAAGATTCGGTTCGCCACCGCCGGATAAACCGCCTCAAAAATTTCTTTCCAGGAACCGGCCGTACAGGCGCCGCTTTCAAACAACTGAGCCAGTTCTTCCAGGCTGGCGGGCGTTTTCTCTGTTTGTACAGTGGCAAAGACAGGAGTCGCAAAGAAAGCTGGCACCGTATATAAACCATCTTCCTCCGCATAGCCGTTCAAAATATTGGAATAGAATTCACTTTCCGTTACCAGGCCATCCAAGTTCTGCAGCATGCCTTGTTGGATATAGGACTGAATGGGCAAACCGTCCAGAATCAGACAGTCCGGCCCTTCACCACTGAGAAGTTCGGTATTCAGCTGCCGCAGGATATCCTGCTCCGAAACAGAATCTTCCGCTGTGTCATGGCCGGTGACAATGTTCAGTTCTACATCCGGGTGCAGGGATTGGTACCGCTGTGCCGCAATCTGCAGCATGGGTGTACTCTCCATAGCCCATACCGTGAGGGTGGTTTCTGCCGCCGGGGCTTCGCCCTCCTGTATGGAAAGGCTGTACAGTTTCATTTTTCCGTCTTCGTTGCCGGCAATCAGATAAGCGCCGTCCGCTTCTACATACAATCCCATAGCCTCGAAGTTGGATGACATGCAGTTCAGTAAAATATCGTCTGTGACTGTCTGTGTAAAGTCACCATTCAGCGGGCGGCGATACAAACCGGTACTGCCCACAAAATAGTGGTATATCCCATCTTCGGTCATGGCGGCAGCAGCAGGCAGGGTGTCCGGCCGTTCGATGGGAACTTCCTGCACAAGCTGGCCTGTTTCGGAATCATATTCTTTCAAAGTTGTGGCCACATAGTCATAAATAATCAGGTCCCCTTGATAAAAGACCGGGCGATAATCCGTTCCGTAGTCCACCGAGAAGGTCTGGGTCACCTGACCGGTCTCACCATCCACCAAGAGCCATACGCCTCCGGGGTCTGGACCCTCCTTCTCCTCTGTCTGATTGGCTGCAAAACAGACCAGGCCGTCTCCTCTGTCTGCAAATCCGTAAATGGCCACATACTTGCCCGGTGCCACATCTTCGGGAAGCACTACTTCTCTTGTCTGGCCGTCGGGAAGGACCTGTACAATGGAATTTCCGTTTTGGATGACAGCCCACCAGCTGCCCGTGGTATCGTAATAGTACCTTCGATTATAGACCTGGTTCTCCTGAATCCAGGAAACGATAGCCGCATTATCCTGCTCCTGCCATTCTCCGTTTTCCCTCTGGTATGCATGGGGCATTGCCTGAGCATCGGTGGTAACCAGAAGTGGTTCTCCATCTGCACCGGCGGTCAGCTTCCGTACGGTGTGGTCCTCCAACCCGGCAGGTGTGGCGTCGGTTTCCTGTACCTGCGCAATTTCCATCATTGCGCTGCCGGACGCTGCCTCCTCTCCTTCGGTTTGGTAAAACCCTGTCCCGCAGCCGCTCAGCAGCAAAACCGCGCAAAGCCCGGCTACCTGGCGGCGTATTCCGCGTCTTGTCATGAAAAAGACCTCCTTTTCTATATTGGGGAACAAGGTCAGCATACCGAATCCTATCTCAAAAAATCCTGTAAGCCTGCTCAAAAAAATGCCCGGAACCGAAATTGCCCCATCCCGGTTCCGGGCAGTGTTTTATTGTGAATCCTGCATCAGTGGAAAGCGAAAAGCCAGACGGGCGCCATGCGGGCTTATGTTTTGCTGCAATAGAATACCGCCTTGCATTTTTGCCAGTTCCCGGGCGATGGGAAGCCCCACCCCCAGGTGTGTGCCCTGGACCGTCCCAGGCTGTTTGCTGTCCGGAGGCAAGCCTGGGCCGTCGTCCTGTACATACAGTTTCACCCAGCCGTCTTTTTGCTCCAGCCCCAGCGTCACTGTCGTTCCCGCAGGTGTATGGGCGTTGGCGTTGGACACAAGGATTCCCAGCATCTGGCCCAGACGCATGGGGTCAGCCTTCAAGGATACATCCTCTTCCGGTGGGGGCTGCAAAATCAGATGGCGTCCTTCTGCGTTCAGCAACGGGTAAAACCGTGTGTAGCAATCCAGCAGAAGTTCGCAGGCATCCACCCGCTGAAGATTCAACCGCAGATTTTTGGTCTGCACCCGAGAAAAAAGAATCAAGTCTTCAATCAAAACATCCATCCGTAGGGTTTCGGTCTGAATGTTGTGCAGCATATCAGAAGAACTGTCTTTTCCCTGTGCCAACAGTTCTGTGTTGGAGCGAATCACCGTAACCGGCGTCCGCAATTCATGACCAGCCAAAGACAGAAAATCCAACTGTGCCTTTTGCGCCGCATAGGCAGGTGCAAAGGCGCGGGTCAGCCAAAGCCGGTAGAAAGCAAGCAGGAACAGGCACGCCAGAAGCAAAGCTGCCGTCGGTCCCAGGCAAGCCCGCAGGATTGCGTTATTCATGGCTTCGTCGGGTTGCAGAATCAAAAGTTCTGCCGTTTGCCCGGATTCCAGCCGCTGCATGGTGTAAGATGCCCGTACTCCCGCAAGAGAAGACTCTTTCTGAAGCTGGTCTTCTTCCGGCAACAATGTCCCGCGGCAGCTTTGTATCAGGGCCGCTGCCTGGGTCCGCCATGCTTCTTTTTGCTCGCTGATAGAATACGGCAACTCGATCTCTTCACCACGGTTATACAGATAGAGAAAAACGCCATACTGCTGTTCCAGCAAAGACAGCTGCTCCAGGTCCACCCGTGTACTTTCCAGAACAGCTTTTTCCATCAACTCCCGGGCGTCAGTAAAACGGTCATCATAGTTTTGCTGCATTACCTGGGTGATTTGCCGACAGATAATCACCCCTAACACACAGAATACCCCCAGCAACAGCCACGTGCCGCTGCGCCGGAGCTTGTCCTGCAACTGCTTGAGCGTGCTTTGTCCTGTCATGGCGTAGTCAGGCGGTAACCGGTGCCGTGAATGGTGAGGACCTGCACGTCAGCCCCCACGCGGCGCAGAGCCCGCCGTAAGAAGTAAATGTAATTGTCAATGACCGCTTCTTCCGCCTCGGACCCCAGTCCCCATACAGTAGAAAATATTTCCCGCCGAGTCACCACCTGGTTTGCTTTTTGAAACATCAGTTCGGCCAGAGCACAAAGCTTTCCGGTCACGGGCATACTGCCGGACGGGCCGTTCAACTGCATACTCGCCTCATCAAAAGTAACGTTGCCAACGGTGTATGTTGGGGAAGTATGTTCAGACCTTCGAATCAGCGCCCGAACCCGTGCCAGCAACTCTCCGTTATGAAAAGGCTTGGTCAGATAGTCATCACCGCCGGCGTCCAGCCCCGCAATGCGCTGTTCCACCTCTCCCAGGGCCGTCAAAAATAGAATGGGCGTACGCACACCCTGATTGCGCAGCAGCTTGGCCAAAGAAACGCCATCCATAGCAGGCAACATCCGATCCAAAAGAATCAAATCTACCTTTTGTTCCTGCAAAGTATCGTAGGCCTGTTCTGCATCCGGGCACACACAGGTGTCATAGCCGCCGCCTTGCAGCACGGTCTGTATAGTCCGGGCTAGTGGTGCCTCGTCTTCTACAATCAGAATCTTCATGGGTGGACTCTCCTCGATAAATCGTCAAGACAAAAAGGCGAAATACACGGTCAACTCGTTTCCAATCTCCATGGGCCTTCCACGAACTTGCCCGTGTACGACATATATTTTTAGTGATGCTATCGTTTTAAAGAACAAGGCGACCATGAAAGAGGTTCGACAGTATCGATCTTTCTCATTTTAGAGGTTCGCCGTATCTTTCGATAATGTAGGTTTGCCAAAGTGGCAAATTGGATATGTGAGGAAAGATTTTTGGGTATCCTTATCCAGTTGGTCAAAGCATTTCTGTGCAGAGTCCATATCTTCTAATAATAAATACGCACCACATCTAATATTAGGCGGGCAAGTTGGTGAAGTGAGCTTTGCTAACTCAACAATTTCGGATGGCTTCAAATGGCGTTGCCGTTTTATAATTTGCATCTTGTTGAGTAGGAGAATTCCCATATCAGACAAGTCTTTGGATTGAAGCCAATCGCATATTTTCTTTGCAAAATTAAGAAGCAACGGGTCTTTCTGTTCTTGTTCATCATACGCTCTTAAAATTTCCAAAAGCCATAGGATATAACGCTCCACTGCTACTGGTTTTAATTCTTTTTGGATTACATCTTCGTACATCACCTCATAATTCAGGTTCGACGTATGAATAAAATCACTTTTTTCAAATAGCAGAAACTGTGAGGCCGGAATCGGATGTTTCTTAGCTTTATCATCTGATGCAAACATTGCAATCTCGTGCGGCAAAAAGAAATTCTCAACTGTATATAATCCTTCTCCACTTTGCTTTGCCCATATCCAAATCACGAGATTTGCGATTTTCATTGGTCCATAAATGTTATTCTCATTTATGTTTTGAAAGCCGATTTTCCGATTATATAATACAGCTGATACAAGGATTTTTATATTTGCACTATCTTTTGGAGTAATTGCATCAACTTGCAATTCTTCTATCACGCCTAGCAATCCCAGCATCTTTTTTACGTCTTTGTAGTAGGTCAACTTTTTTCTCCAAGACGCACCATCTATCGTCATAGACTCTTCGAATGATATAGTTGCACCATTTATGTTAACCTCTCGATTCTCCAACATATCCAAAAAGAAAGATGTATCCTTTATACACTCGGTAAGTGTTCCGCTTGGATGAACACTAACCGAGAAAGTTTTTTCGCCTTGAGTTAGTACAACACTAATACTTTTACCAATTTTTATTGTAGGTTTCCCTTGACAATATTGGACTGAATAGGAATCGAAATACGTTTGCTCTTTGATTTTTATCTTTCCATGAACAGTCTTTGTAATTATTGCATTTGATACTCTATCAACAGGGATCTCTATATCAAGCCCTTGTGGTTTGGCATATAAATAGAAATCATGTGTCGAGATAAAACTTGGTAAATCTTCTGCGTTTAAACCGATTCCAACTGTATTGAAAGTAAATCCTTCAATCTTTGTTCCCCTTTTTTCGAGTTCTTCGATAGAAAGCAGTTCCTTTCCAATAAAACCTGCTTGTTTATGGGCATTACTAACAAAAGACAAAAAAATGTGTGCCATTTCTTTTGAATCATTTTCTGGAAACAGCTTTAAGTGTATAGAGTAAGTCTTCTTTCCCTTTGCGTTTTTCAAAATATTATTGAGATCTACAACAAGTAAGCTTGCATAAAAAATTTTGTGTTTTCCGGTAGAAGGCTCTACACTCACCAAGAAAAAAACACATCCACCATCTTGATAATAGTTTTTCAAGTCCACCGTACTGCATGAAAAAGTGGCAATGTCAGAAACAAATTCGTTTTCTGTTCCTTTCACCTGAATAGGCACACGCCCTCTAAGGTTTTCCTTTTTTTGGTTATCTGATTTATAAACAAATACTGTACCATCCCAAGAAGGGGTTTTATCATTTGAATCTATGTAGGTCTCCAATATAGGACATTTTAGTAGCGCTAACTTTAAAGCAGTTGTTGCAGATTCTTCTATGCGCTTTGTGCTCTTTCTTTTTTTCATCAATTTCACCTCCTCAAAAGCCTTACGTCCTTGCATTTTCCTTCACAAAATTTGGACGGCATTTTCGTACACCAAGCCGTTCTTCCTAAACATTATCCGTCCACATCTCACACTGGCTCATGACCGTCTGCACGGCATCTTCCATGCCTTCCGGCGGATACTTGTGCTTTTTCAGCAGGCGCTTCACCAGTCTGCGCATACCGGCGCGGGCGCTTTCTTTTTTCTGCCAGTCAATGGTGCGGTTCTTGCGGAGAGCATCTGTCAGCTCTTTTGTGATGGCAATCAGCTCGTCGTGCTCATAGAAGTCTTTGATGGCCTGGGGTTTGGTTAAGGCATCATAGAAGGCCAGCTCTTCCGAAGTAAGTCCCAGCTTTTCGCCTTCCGCATTGGCCGCGGCAATCTCCTTGGCCAGCTTCAGCAGCTCCTCAATGACCTGTTCATTGGTCAGCATGCCGTTGAGATACCGGTTCATGGAACTCTGGATGATTTCAGAGAACTTCTCCGACTTCACCACATTGGTACGCCGATAGACGGAAACTTGCTCCGCAATCAACTTTTTCAGCAACTCCACAGCCAGGTTCTTCTCCTTCATACGGGAGATTTCCTCCAAGAACTTGGGGTCAAACAAGGAAAATTCGGTCCCCACATCGGAGAACAAATTGATAACCCCTTCGCTCTTGATGCTGTGCTTCAGCAGCTCATTGATGCGCTGATTAACTTCCGGCAGGGTGAACTTCTTGCCGGTTCCGCCGCTCATTGTAAGACGAACAAGCATGGTCCGCACTGCTTCAAAGTAGGCCGCTTCAAAGCGCGTTTTATCATCTACCATACTGCTGCAGAGGGAAAGCGCCTGTTTGAGCAGCAGAGCCTCTTTGATGTAGACGTTCTGTGTTTTTTCCTTATCCGGCAGGTCATGCTCTGCTACCGATTTGCCCAGCAGAAAGTTAACGCCGCCGCTAATCACCCGTGCTTTTTCCAGGTCATTGCCGGTCATGAAGGTATTGTAGCCAAAGCCATGGAACAGGTCGCGGCACACTTCCAGCTTTTCCAGAAACTTAGGATAAGCAGCCTTGCTCACGTCCGGATCGCCATAGTTCTTTTTATCCCGCACGGTGTAGTCGTTCATGGCCTGCTTGAGGGCTGCGGCAATACCCACATAGTCCACTACCAGACCGCCTTCCTTATCGCGGAAAACGCGGTTTACTCTGGCAATAGCCTGCATCAGGTTATGTCCAGCCATGGGCTTATACACATACATGGTAGCTAGGGAGGGCACATCAAATCCCGTCAGCCACATATCCACCACGATGGCAATCTTCATGGGAGAACTATTATCCTTGAACTTGCGGGCAAGCGCCTCTTTGTGGGACTTGTTGCCGATAATTTCCCGCCACTCTTCCGGGTCGTTGTTGCCCTGAGTCATCACAACACCCACTTTCTCGGTCCAATCCGGCCGCAGCTGGAGAATGCGCTTATAGATTTTCATGGCAATGGGGCGCGAGTAAGCCACAATCATAGCCTTGCCGGTGAGCAGGTTGGCCCGGTAATTCTCGTAGTGGTCGAGGATATCATCCACCAGGGACGCAATGGTCTGGTCGGCCCCCAGAATGGCCTCCATCTGTCCCAGCTCTTTCTTGCTTTTTTCGATAACATAGGGGTCCGCGTTCTGTGCCATCAAGTCATATTCAGAATCGATGAGGCGCAGGGTCTTTTCGTCCAGCTTCAAATGGATAACGCGGCTCTCGTAGTAAACCGGGCGGGTGGCACCGTCCTCCACTGCCTGAGTCATATCGTAGATGTCGATGTAATCGCCGAACACTTCCCGGGTGCTGCGGTCTTTGGAGGAAATGGGAGTGCCAGTAAAGCCAATGTATGTAGCGTTGGGAAGACTATCTCGGATGATGCGGGCCGTGCCGATGGAGGTCCTGACCTCCAGTTCACCTTTTTCGTTCCGTTTGGTGATAACCTTTTCGGTAAGGCCGTACTGGCCGCGATGGGCCTCATCCGCCATGACCACGATGTTCCGACGGTCCGACAACGGCTCGCCGGTTTCCTCGAATTTTTGCATGGTGGTGAAGATGATGCCGTTTGCCTGACGGCCCGCCAGCAGCTCCTGCAAATTCTGGCGGCTTTCTGCCTGCTGGGGAGTCTGGCGCAGGAAATCCTTGCAACGGGAGAACTGACCGTACAGCTGGTTGTCCAGGTCGTTGCGGTCAGTGATTACAACGATAGTGGGGCTTTCCAACGCTTTTTGCAGATAGTGGGCATAGAACACCATGGACAGGGATTTGCCGCTGCCCTGAGTATGCCAGAACACGCCGCCCTTGCCGTCGGTGACGGTGGCGTGTTTGGTGGATTCGATGGCCTTTTTCACTGCGAAATACTGGTGATAGGCTGCCAAAACCTTAAAAGTATTGGCACCGTCCACGTTGAAGCAGATGAAGTTCTGGAGAATATCCAAGAAACGCTGCTTCTCAAAGATGCCTTCAAAGAAGGTATCAAACTGGGCGGCCTGAGTGTTCTCATAGCTGCCGTCCTTGGTTTTCCAGGCCATGAAGCGGTCCTCGCCAGAGGTGATAGTCCCCGCCTTGGAGGTAGTCATGTCGCTCATGACACAGACCTGGTTGTAGATGAACAGGGACGGGATCTCATGCATGTAGTTACGCAACTGGCGGTAAGCGGCGGAAGCATCGGTTTCCTCGCGGGAGGGAGATTTTAGCTCCACAACCACCAGCGGCAGGCCGTTGACAAACAGAACAATGTCGGCCCGCTTTTCGCTGTTTTCAATGACCGTCCATTGGTTGATGGCGGTAAAGCAGTTGTTTTCCGGATGCTGGTAGTCCACCAGATACACCAGGCCGGAGCGTTCCTCGCCCTTCACCAGATACTTCACCGGCACGCCGTTTTGCAGATAGTCGGTAAAGACCATGTTTTTCTGCAGCAGAGATCCAGACTCGAAGTTTTTGAGCCTGTACACTGCGTCATCCAAAGCTTCCCGGGGCATAGTGGGATTGACCGCCTGGAGAGCAGGCAGCAGTTCATCCTCATACAGCGGCGAGTGGTAGTCCCGCTCAACATCCGGGCCATAAGCATAGGAATAGCCGAGGCTCTGGGTAAAGAGTTGCAATACGGCGTTTTCGTAGTTGGATTCGGTGAAGGGCATGTTAAGTCACCTCTTGCTAGCTGATTATAGCAGCTACCATATATTGGGTTTATCACAATTTAGCTCGTTTACATATCCAAAGAAACAATCATATCGTGCGCGTACTTATCAATAAATTTCTCCATAGTAGCAGTATATTTTTTTGCATTATCTTCTACATCGTTGTCTTCATAAATAGAAATCAGCAAATCTTTAAAACTAATATAAAGTTGTTTTCCATCTACTTGGCTAATACCAGGAAATAAAAACTGCATTTGGTGAATCATATATTCATACTGTAGAATTGTCTCTAAAAGAACTTCTTCGGTTACATCGCACCAATTGTGCTTTGCAAGTATAAAACCACTTAGCTTTCTTAAATGTTCGATCGTATAATCACTATCCTTGATAGCCTGATAGGCTATATGGCATTTTTCAAAGGTTTGGAAACATTCATAGCGTTTTTCAAATAAGGCTATCTTATCTTGTCTGTCTGCAATTTTCTTGGGGACCTGAATTGCATACCAGATAGCTACAAAGGATGCTATCACTCCAATTGCGGAAACTAATATACTAGCCCACGCTGCAATAGCAGAAATTGCATCCCAACTATTTTCCAGTTCAGGGGCATAAGTAATGCGAAAACCAAATGCGGCCATCACAAAGACCGCAAGCGCAAGACAGATAATTCCAACAAACAACGGAAACCATCGGCCTTTAATAAAATTCTTTATAGATTCTTTCAAGGATTCCCATTCCTTACTGTTGCTCATTTGTCCCACCACATTGCCAATTAAAAGTTATATTTGATTTTTCCATTTCTTTATCCCAATCAATAATGTCATACTGGAAGAAATTGAACTTTTCTTTGTTTTCTTCATAGTAGCCTCTAGCAGCACTCCCCAGGATAAAGCACAGCCGCCGTACATTTACACGATAAGATTTGGTTCTTTCTCCTGTGTTGCTTGACTGTATAGACGCAGCATCAGAATATAGCCCAAACTCGTTTTTGGATTGGATAACAAGGGAAAACCTATCGATCTTATTATTTTCTTGCTTGATTCTTTTTTTATCGATATTGGGATTTCCCTGATGCAAAAATGAATTGCGCAAATTATAAACGACTTCGCCGCTTAGATAAGGAATATCATCTGACTTTGCCCCTTCTGGAAGAGGCGGGCACTCATACTGACCAATATTTTCATTGTACCAATCAATGTATCGCTTGGTATTGCCAGCAGAGGGATATTCGGCCTTACCACAAATATCCGGAAGGGTCAACGCAATGGCCAGTGCAGCCAAATAACAGTTTGCATCAAGCGCGCAATTCATATCGTTTATCAATTTCAACAGCATTATAGTGTCCCTACAAAGATTATATTTCCATCAAAACATCAGATTCTGAAAAGCGTACTTCATTCTGCGTGTCATCTGCAGTTTCAACCAGAAAACCTTTATATTGTTTGTTTTCTTTATCATAGCCGGTGATATAAACAGTTTCGCCTGAGATTAAGGTAACGGTATTTCCAATGGCGTATTTCATATCTACTTTCCTTTCTTTCTTGTCATACGCTTTTAAGGCTTATATTTGTATATTTGAGACATCAACCTTACCAGACATTAACTTCGGTAGAAAAATATCTCTCAGTTCCGCAAGACGTTCACTCTCTAAACCATTGGCATACACCTTTGAAAAGATCGATTGGCAAAGATTATCAAACTTCTCGACCAAATCCTTAGGAGCAATATGAATCGGTTCTGTTTTAATAAAGCCGTTAATATCGAGGTTCTTTATTCCTGTTGTACCGTTTTCATAAGAGAAAAATACGCCCATATCATATAAATACTGCCAATAGTAATATACATACATGCTATAACCCGGTTTGGGTTTTATTGCCTTGCAGAAATTTGTGCAAACCATTCCTTTATCATAGCGATTGAGTAAAGCCGAGGAAATAGCAGCAACTCGTCCTGTCGATTGTGTAGGGCTGCCACCAGAAAATTCAACTACTATATCACCATCCACAAGATGTTTGGTTTCATAGTTTTTCGGTAGAATAAAACGAGTTGGCATTTTTCCCTTATTTCCTACTCGAACCTCAGGAATATCAGTTCCGCGGATACAGTAAACCATTTCTGTATTTTTACCGGCAGGTCTTTCTTTTCCCCAATCGCCACTAATTGTTTTTTCGATAAGATCTGAAAAAGTGCCAAGGTGCCAAGTGCTCACATCCAAATTTTCGATAAACCATGATTTGAAGATGGTTTGCGCTTGTTTTTGCAAATTCTCGTTTATCTTGTTGTTCAGCTCGATTTTGTCGTCCAGTGCGCCCAACAAAACCACAATTTTCTTTTGTTCACTTAAAGAAGGTAAATCAATTTCTAATTGCTCAATCATCCCTTTTGTCAAAGCGTTTCGTGTGGCGCCAGCAGATGCAAGTTGTAATAAGTGCCCTTTTCTCCATTGCAAATAGTAGAGCAAATAACGATTCAAAACACAATCTTTTTTCCCACGAACAAGCGCAACATGCTGATTGACTCTGGCAGGCAAAAAAGCGGAATCCATTATACAAGCTCTTGCCACGGAATCCCCAGTGATATTTAAAAGCACATCGCCATCAAAAACTTCTACATTATTAAGTTTTGCGGCTTGTTCATTGTTAATAAATGCAAGGCCCTCATGCGAAAATTTAAAATCAAGGACATTTTGACTTCTAATCAAGGAAATTCCTTTATCACAATATGCTTCTTTGCCGCCGCGAGGCGTTGCTCCGCTGCCAATCTTTGTGCATATGTCAGCCAGTTTACATATCATACCCAATTGCCCCCAGTCGCTCCTTGATTTGCGCCTCCAGCTCATGGGATTTCCGGAACAGCTCGGACAGCTCCTTGGTCAGACGGTCCATCTTTTCCTCGAAGGGTTCGCCGTCATCCTCCTGTTCCTCAATGCCCACATACCGGCCAGGGGTAAGGATATAGTCCTGCTTGGCAATCTCTTCGGTGGTAGCCACAGCACAGAAGCCTTTGACATCTTCCAGCGTGCCGTCCACGAAGGCATTATAGGTACCAGCCAGCTTTTGGATGTCCTCATCGGTCAGTTCCCGCAGTTTGCGGGTGACCATGGTGCCCAGCTTCCGGGCATCAATGAACAACGTCTTGCCTTTCTGCTTTTTGTTCCTGGCCAGGAACCACAGTGAAACGGGAATCTGAGTGGTGTAGAACAGCTGGGACGGCATGGCCACAATGCAGTCTACCAAATCCGCATTGATGATATTCTTGCGGATTTCGCCCTCGCCGCCGCTCTGGGAGGACAGGGAGCCGTTGGCCAGCACCATACCAATGCGGCCATTTGGGGCCAGGTGCCAAATCATGTGCTGCAGCCAGGCAAAGTTGGCGTTGCCTGCGGGCGGCGTACCGTACTGCCAGCGCACATCATCCAGCAGCTTTTCCTGCCCCCAGCCGGACAGGTTGAAGGGCGGATTGGCCATGATGAAGTCCGCTTTCAGCTGGGGGTGGCAATCGTTAAAGAAGGTATCGGCGTTGAACTTGCCCAGGTCGGCCTCGATGCCACGGATGGCCAGATTCATCTGGGCCATCTTCCAGGTGGTGGGGTTGGAGTCCTGGCCGAATACCGAAATCTTATTGATGTTTCCGCCGTGGTTCTCGATGAACTTGGCCGACTGCACAAACATACCACCGCTGCCGCAGCAGGGGTCGTATACGCGGCCGTTGTAGGGCTGCAAAATCTCCACCAGCGTGCGCACCACGCAGGACGGCGTATAGAATTCACCGGCCAGTTTGCCTTCCTGCTCGGCGAACTTGGACAGGCAGTATTCATATGTACGGCCCAGGATATCCTTGCTATCGCCATGCTCCACCATCTGGATATTGGTGAACAGGTCCACCACCTCCCCCAGGCGGCGCTTGTCCAGCTCCGGGCGAGCAAAGTTCTTAGGCAGAATGTCTTTCAGCCGTTTGTTTTCATTTTCAATGCTGCGCATGGCCTCGTCAATGACCGTTCCGATCTCCGGCGTATGGGCCGCAGCGGCAATGACACTCCAGCGGGCGTTCTCCGGCACAAAGAAGATGTTCTCGGCGGTGTATTCGTCTTTATCCTCTTCAAAGCCGTCGCCCTCGGCCACCAGTTCTTTATACTTGGCCTCGAAGCGGTCAGAAATGTATTTCAAGAAAATCAGGCCCAGTACAACGGATTTATACTCCGAAGCGTCGATGTTGCCGCGCAGCACGCAGGCGGCGTCCCAAATCTGCTTTTCAAAGCCAATGTTGCTGGTGTTTTTGTCTGCCATGTGTTCCTCCTGCAAGATAGATAGCAACCATAGAAACGGTATTACTCAATTCTTTTTCCGTCCGGGAACTCAATCACGATTTTAACGGAAGCTCCCAGAGCATTTCCGATTTTTTCCCAGTCTTCCATACTGAATTTTCCGGTATTGATTCGGTTGGAAAGCGTCTGAGGCGACCAACCGGCATTGCGTGCCAAATCCGCTTTGGACATGCCAGAATAGGCACAAGCCATATCAATCAGTTGTTTCACGGTCATAATCACATCACCTCCTACAATAAAGTTACGGTTCAAGGCGCGGCAGCCAGCCGCGTCTTTTTCCATCTCAAAGCCGAAGCTGTTAGAATGGGAGAGCAAATTGCCTGACATAGCTCACCTTGGGCCGACACGCCCGTAAATGAGTCCGTCAGCCGCCTCTCTCATTCGCAGCATTCGATTTGCGCAGGTTGTACCACCGATTTGCGGTGCGTTCGCGTCACCCAGGAGATTGAACAGGCGATGAGTAAACGGCGGAA
The DNA here is from genome assembly GCF_057005535.1 of Subdoligranulum sp. DSM 23681. Lineage (NCBI taxonomy): Bacteria > Bacillati > Bacillota > Clostridia > Eubacteriales > Oscillospiraceae > Subdoligranulum > Subdoligranulum sp. DSM 23681. Next base: position 2,985,576 of record NZ_CM168050.1, read on the forward strand.
AGCCATATCCAATCAGAAGGAGGAGCAAAATGAACGCAGTAGGGATCGACATTTCCAAAGGGAAAAGCACGGTGGCTGCCCTGCGGCCAATGGGTGAAGTGGCATTTCTGCCACAGGAATTTCTCCATACCGAAGTTGGTTTGGAGCAGATGGCTGGCGCCATCGTCGCATTGGGCGAAGATACCCGCGTCATCATGGAATCCACAGGCCGTTACCACGAACCGGTAGCGGCAGCACTACATGAGTACGGGATCTACGTCTGCGTCCTGAATCCGCTGCTCATCAAGCAGAGCGGCGGCGGCTCCATCCGCAAGGTCAAGACCGACAAGGCTGACGCTCTGAAGATTGCAAAGTATGGCCTTGACAACTGGGTGGATCTGCGGGAATATACTCCCATGGATACGATTAGACAACAACTGAAGCTGTGCAGCCGCCAATACAATCTCTACATGAAAACAGTGGTGTCGCTGCAAAACAATCTCATTTCGCTGACCGACAAGACCTTTCCCGGTGTAAACGAGCTTTTCTCCAGCCCAGAGCGTGCTGACGGCCACCAGAAATGGGTGGATTTTGTCATGACCTTCTGGCATTGCGATTGCATCTGCCGTGCCAGCGAAAAGGCGTTTACAGAACGTTACCAGAAGTGGTGCAAACGCAAGGGATACCATTTCAGTGCAGAGAAGGCGCTGGACATTTACGCCGGAAGCTGTGGCCATTTTACGACACTGCCGAAAAACGAGAACACAAAGCTGCTCATTGTCACGGCTGCTCAACAACTTCTGGCGGGAAAGACCACGCTGGCCACTCTGCGGGCGGAAATGACGCGGCTTGCATCCCAACTTCCAGAATACGAAACCGTGTGCGCCATGTACGGCGTTGGGAAAATAACTGCCGCGCAGCTTATGGCCGAAATTGGAGATGTGCGCCGTTTCCCGCGCCGCAGCTCCATCGTGGGCTTTGCAGGTGTTGATCCCGGCGTGGATGAATCCGGCAAGCACAGCGCAAAGAGCGTTCCCACCACAAAGCGAGGCTCACCACATTTGCGTAAAACACTCTACCAAATCATCTGCACATACCTGAAAAAGTCTCCAGCGGATGAGCCGGTGTACCAGTTCCTTGATAAGAAACGCGCAGAGGGCAAGCCCTACTTTGTCTACATGACTGCCGCTCAGAACAAGTTCCTGCGCATCTACTACGCCCGCGTGAAAGAATGCCTGGAGGCTTTTGATACAGAACCTGCTAAGCAATCGTAATCTTTAACAACCGAATTTCTTTCCGGCTGGCGAGATGCTTTCTCTCCGGTCTGGTTTGTTGTACCTTTTTTAGCCTCGCAAAATTTGCGGGACTTTTTTTATTTCATCTATTGACTTTTGTTTGCAGGACTCATTTTCATTATATATAGTATCGTTTATTGCGTCAACGATACTATATATTTTTTCACGAAATTATAAACAAAATCATTGACTTTGTAAACGAAATCGTGTATAATATAAAGCGTAGAAAGCACCACCTCAAAAATATTTTTTCCAAGGAGGCTATTTACCATGAAAAGTACCATTTCTAAACGTTTTCACTTCATCTATGAAGTGGATAATATCCCGGACCATCGGAGCCGTCGGTTTGGCTGTTGCCCTTGTCTGATGGCTGTAAGGGCGTTTGCTTCACTCCAACAAAAAAGCCGTATCTGAGCTGCAACTCAGACACGGCAAATGCAAAACCAACCACTCGCTAAAGCAATCCGTTCTGCTCTTTCATCATACCATGACGGCCTCACCAAAGCAAGCCGGCAAAGAGCAGTTCTCGAAACGTAGCCACATTACTTTATAAGGAGAACTAAGGAGAACTGACATGAAAAAGGAAATTTCGTTTGAAAAGAACTACCTCACCGTGGCCGACCTTAAAAGCTACCTGTGCATCAGCACCACTGCAGCGTATGAGCTCACTCATCGGAAAGACTTCCCGGTTTGCCGGTTGGGGTCATCCATCCGCATTCCCACGCAGCTGTTTCTGGCCTGGGTGGAAAAGCACACTCGCGTTCCGGCAGATTTGGCGCCTGTGCAAAAGGAGGTGACCCTGCATGTCGGGTAAACGAGGAAAAGGCGAAGGTTCCGTTCACAAGCTGCCCAGTGGGACCTGGCAGAGCCAGATTATGGATGGCTATACGGATGAAGGCAAGCGCCACATTGTCAGCTTCACAGCCCCCACACGGGCCGAAGCTCTAAGCAAACTTCGGGAGTATATGCTGAACAAGCAAACCCAAGCGGAAGAGGCTGTACCTGAAATCCCCCTGTTTGCAGATTACGCCCAGCAGTGGTACGAATCTTACCGTACACAGGTTGAAGAGTCCACTTATGCCAATTACCGTTACACTTTGAAGCTTCTGAACGGTGTCTTCGGACATTTGGCGCTGAACGAAGTTAAGGTCGTGCAGATAAATCAATTCATCAACGAATTGGCAGCCAAAGGATACTCTTCGTCTCAAATCAACAAGTGCCGGTCCATGATGATTCAAATTCTGGATGTGGCCGAAGCCGACGATCTGGTCGAAAAGAACTATGCCCGGCGAGCCTTCCGTACCACAAAGCAGCTAAGTAAGGAGACCAAAACCCACACCAAAGACGCATTTACGGTGGAGGAAACTGAGCGGCTTCTTTCAGATTTACCTGATGACCTGATGGGCAACAGCATCCGGCTGATGCTTATCTCTGGGGTGCGACTGCAAGAATTGCTTGCTTTGACACCTCGAGACATCGCAGAGGATGGCAGCTGGGTTCGGGTAAATAAGGCGGTCAAGATGGTTGATGGTATCCCCAAACTTGGAGATCCCAAAAGCTACACCAGTCGCCGGGTTGTACCCATTGCTCCCAAATATCGGGAGATTTCTCTCTGGCTGCGAGAAAACGGCGGTCAAGCTTTTCTTTGGTGCGCTCCTCGGCATGAAAGTTTACTCTACAGCACTGGAACAGTGCGACGTAAATACTACCGGCTGCTGGAAAAATACCCGGATGTGCGTCGTCTGTCACCCCACTGCTGCCGCCATACCTATGTGACGCTCTTGCAAAGTCAGGGTGTTCCCATGGAAACCATCGCCCGACTCACCGGCCACACTGATATCAAAACCACCGGAAACTATCTCCATATATCCGACAGCACGCTGGCAAACGCGGTGACTTCGTTGGAGAATCTGATTTAATAGAAAGAGGTGTCCCCCATGGAACAGGAATACAAAATCTCAATCAACATCACCCCGAAGGCCTTCGAAGGCCTTGCTCGACAGGGAATGCTTTGCCATCAAGGCATTTGTGAATTGTGCGATGACGCCCTTGCGGCCGCACTTCCAGGTGAAAAAGCCCGCGTTTGTGTGGCACTGGCGCCGGATGCCGACAAAAACTTTCTGCAGCTTGTCGTAGCTGATTGGGGCTCCGGGATGGAACTTTTCGCCCTTACCAACGCCTTACAGCTTGGGAGTTCTCCGCTGAGCAATAACCGTCTGAATGAGCATGGCTATGGCCTTAACAATGCACTGGCTTGCCTGTCCGGCGGCACCGGAGACTGGTGTATCTACACCCGTGATGCGCCCGGCCCTTACTTCCAGGTCCACGGTCCCTTTGACTTGGAAATGACGGTAAAAACAACTGACACTATTGACCTGCCGGAATCCTTGAACCTGCAGTGGTCCGAGCCCTCTACAGTCGTTTATGTTCGGGTACCGATGACCATCGCCCGCACATTGCAGCGGCAGGGCAACCGAAAGCTCAGCGATTTAGCTACCCTTCGGATGTGGCTTATCGAACATCTGGGGGTCGCCTATCGGGGATACCTTGAACTGGACCCAGTCACCCTGGAGCCCAGCGCCAAAATCGCGGTAACCGTTGGTCAAAGCAGTTTGCTTGTTCCACCTATTCCCGTCCCCATGATGCTAGCCCGAACAGAAAAACTGGAAGTTGAGCTGGGCGGGCAGATTGTGCCTTTGACTTACATCCACGGCATTCTGGATAAAACCAAACGTGAGCATCTGGTACAGGGGAACAAAACACGGTATTACTATCAGTGCAGCCAGCCTACGCAGGGTATCGATATCCGACTTGGCAAACGAGTCATTGCCACCGCTCAACTGGGAGAGGTATGGCATCGGGATGACGGAAGTCCCATTTGCCGTCATAACAGCTACAATGACTTTGTTGGTGAGTTGATTCTTCCGGACCTTCCACGGGGGATTCTGGCCACCCTCAGCAACAAGACCGGTATCGACCGCAATTCACCGGACTGGGCCGTGGTTTTTGAAACCTTGGCAGAGTTTCCTCCTCTGAAAAATTCTGTCACACTCGGGGAAGATGCCCTGAAAAAGAAGTGGATGAAAATTCTCAAAGCCGCCAACCCGGAGGATGAAGTAACCAGCGAAATTTCCGTCTGGCCTACCGGAACCCGCATAGATGTGGTGGACAAAGGCACCAACGGTAAATACGACATCTACGAGCTCAAAACGCGCAAGGCGGAGCCACAGGATTTATATCAATTGAAGATGTACTGGGACGGGCTGGTTTTAGAGGGGGTTCAGCCGACACGCGGGGTCCTACTGACACCGAAATATAGCGCTTCTATTCAGGAAATGCTTGAGTCGATGAACAAATTACCTACTCCCCATATGCCTGGTGGTTCTCCCAGCCAGCCTTATCATTTCCTGATAGCAACACATCAAGAAAAAGCCCTTTCGATGGAAGGAGGTGAAGCACAATGATTCTGGATTCTATCTATAATGGGACATTTCGCCCTGGTGAAATCGGAGCAATGGACCGTGAAGAGTATCGACAAGCCATGCGAGAGGTTGGTCTATTTCAGTCTCAGCTCAAGGAAAGCATAGATAAAGAGGATTGTCTGCTGCTGGAAGAACTGATTAAGAACATGCAATATGCCCAGGATGCTGCCTGTGCCAGCAGTTTTCAGTATGGATTTTCCGCCGGGATTTTACTGACACAGGAAGCACAGACGCTTGTCCGGTCGAAAGACGTACCCGAAGATTCTTAACACAAGCAGTATCATCACGAAACTCAAAAAACAACGAGCTATGCTTTTGCACTATAGCTCGTTGTTTTTTCTTTTGTATGCTTTAGCGAAATGAGAACCCCCAGCTCTGCTGGGGAGAGTAAAAAAGCTTTAGCTTCAAGCATCGAGCGAAGCGAGAAGGGAGCAGCAACTTTACCATTGTCAAGAAAGCTGATCTTGGATAGACAGCGCCCGTTTACGGGCTGTAGGGCAAGTGATGCAAGTGGCGGATTTTTCAGTGCCTCTTGAGAGGCTTGCCGGTACGATGCCCTTCTAGGGCTTACACAAGCCCCCGGCTTAGCCGGGGGTCTTGACTTTGTATGCTTTAGCGAAATGAGAACCCCCAGCTCTGCTGGGGAGAGTAAAAAAGCTTTAGCTTCAAGCATCGAGCGAAGCGAGAAGGGAGCAGCAACTTTACCATTGTCAAGAAAGCTGATCTTGGATAGACAGCGCCCGTTTACGGGCTGTAGGGCAAGTGATGCAAGTGGCGGATTTTTCAGTGCCTCTTGAGAGGCTTGCCGGTACGATGCCCTTCTAGGGCTTACACAAGCCCCCGGCTTAGCCGGGGGTCTTGACTTTCTCATATCATCAATTGCCTTAGTTGCAGAAAATCGAGAAGATGAGTTGCAAAAATCCGAGAAAACGAGTTGTAGAAAATCGAGAAGAGCAGTTACAGTGGTCAGCCGACGCAAAGTGATTACACTATAACTGTCGGAGAAAAAGCTCCGATATTTTAGCCAGAAAGGAGGATTTACAGTGTCGCACTCCAAACATGATGTGCCATTTATGGGAGGATTTCGCCGAGATTTTTTCGGTCACGAGAAAGGGAAAAATATTGCAGGCTATCAGCTTCTCGATCCTAAAACATCCTGCCCGTTCAAAAACGAAACTATTTTTGAAACTCTGCAACGCAACAAAGGGGCCTATCCCGCGTTAGTTCCGGTAATTGAAAATGAGATTCTTGAACTAGCCAGAAAAACAAAGGAACATCCCAATGCTGAATTCAAACTGCAATGTTCATCTGATACAGAAGAAAAAGTTCGAAAGAAGGCCGAAAGAGAACTGTTACCTCGCCTGAAAGGTATAGCCAAACTTCTGTTTCGTCCGCATTGGGAAACACTGATGGCCGCTGGCCGACCTACAGTTAACTTATTCGTGGAATACATGGGAGAGGATCTTTTCTCTAACGTGAAACTGAGCAATCGCGCCAACCTTTTTTCTGCCTTGCGTACGGTGATACTGCCTGTTATCGGCAAAAAACACTTATCCGAATTATTGGTATCAGAAGAAAAGCAAAAAATCAAAGATAAAATCAACAAGGTTCTCCGAGACAAGGCTGCGGGGGAAACTTTATGTGGTAATGCCAAACGTGCCCTCCGCTTATTGCTTCAATCAATAGCTGACAACGGATACGGTTGCTGCACTAGTGTAATAGAGTTGGCAGATTCCATTGCCCTGGTGAAACGCCAAAATCGTCAGTTGTTAGATAGTGTTCGTCTTGCATACCTTGACGACGAACAGCGTGTCAACCTGTTTTCGCTGCTTTCTGATAAGACTCATTTGCATGATTGCCTTATTGTGGCGTTGATTTATTCTGGGCTTGATCTGTGCGAAATATCTGCGCTACGATATGAGAATATTTCTCGGCTGGTTTTGGCAAAAGAGAATTGCTATATCGTTACAGTCGATAAAGTTACGGTGGGTCTTGATAAGGATGCGGCTAGTGCAAGTTACCTGAACAAAGATTTTGCCATTCAGCGCCTGCGCAAGGTAGTACTCTACCCATGGGCTGCATCTATTTTGATGCGGTATATCGAGCAACTGCTGAAGAAAAGGTTTTCAATTTTCCAGATTGAGAAAATGCACCTTTCCTACTCTATTGACCGGCAAAATGTTGTTGCTGCGGCTGAAATGAAAGCGATAATTTCGAAATTATTGCATGAAGCAGGAGTGCCTGATATTGAGGTGCCACGCACTAAAAATGGGAAAACCTCTATCCATAAGGACAAACCCGACTTCTCTCTGCTCCGCCGGGATGCAAAGTATATTGCCACCCGCTGTGGAGCCAATTTGCCGATGCTGCACGCAATGTTCGGGGAAGCCTGGAGCGAAATGGATGAAATGTCATATATAGATCTTCTCAGTGACGAATATGCTGTAGCACGCTATATGCGGTTGAAAAGATTTTCTCCCTATTGCGATACCAAACTGCTGCGTCGCGTGTTGAAAGTTCAAAACACAACTGAAACAACTCAACATTTTACAATTTCGGCAAATTATGCTCTGTCAATAAAATGGAAAAGGAGGGACAAATGCAATGATTAAAATAATAACTATAGGCGGGGTAAATTTTTTCGTAAGTTTTTGCTACCCAAGGGGACGCAAGGGTTCTTCACGCCCATGTCGGGCTCTGATTACCCCGCTTGATGAACAGATGAAGAAAATCACCAAGCGGCAACTATATGACAAATCCAGTGATGAACCGGTAAACCGGCCGGTATACGGTCAGACTCCGGAAAATATCGAGCAGTATCATATTTCCGCCGTTGCTGACGAACTGATTGTACAGATGCGGCAGAAGGGGTTACTCCAATCAGATACAGCGATGGAAAAAACTCCTGGCGTAGATTTAGCGGAACTTGCCATTCAGTTTAAAAAGGATTTTTTCGACTACTATGCGCGGAAAAGGCGTTGGGCAGAGAGCACACATTTAATGTACTGGTGTCAGTACGATAAGATGGTTGATGTATTACACGGTGTAGAACTGTCCACACTGACACCGGATATGGAACAAGCCTTACAGGAAACCATTTGTCGTACAGCATCGCAGACTTCTTCCCAAGAAGGTGCATGGTTCCCGGGCCAGGAACCGCCATCATCGGCGAAAAAACGCTTGGGTCTGTTTTATCTGTTGCTTCAGTACATCCGTTATATCGTAGGAGATGACGAAGTGTTGGCTCCTTCAAGGTACCAGGGGAAAGCTACACGGATTAGCCTCCTCCTCTTGCGCACCGATTGCGCCAGAAGTATTCCTGAGATGTTTATGCGCAAGTTGTGTGTGCAATCTGTGCTGGGCGGACAACTCAGCATTTTGGCAGACACTGGTTTGCGTATCCGTGAATATTGTGGCCTTTTATTCTGTTCGGTATGTGCCATAGATGGATCACAAGGAAGATTGTACTATATTCGTGTTAGCGGACAGCTGGATTTGAAAAATGTTCGGACCGAGTACCCTAAAACAGACCCGTCATATCGTGTCATCCCAATATCCAAAGAACTCGGCTTGATGCTTGAGCAAGAGCGAGAAAAAATAGAACAGCAATACGGCAATGTGGACGTGCTTTTGCGCTTGGGCAGGCCTGATGGTAATATTTATCGCGTTGATTCCCAAGCTCTGGCATCTAATGTGCATGAATTGTCGGAACAAGTTCCCGAGTTGCTACGACAACCGGCAATCGTAGATGCCTTGCGCAAAAATCGCGCCTATGAGTTTGATCTTTTACGGCAGAATAAGAAATTGGAATCAATGCTAACCTGTCACGCCTTGCGTCGAGGATTTTGTACCTGGCTATATGGTATGAGCGGTGTGGATACGAATGATATTTATCAGATAATGGGACACGCAAATAAAAATATACCGCATCGTTCAGGACCCCATGGTGCAACGCAAAGCGAACTGTATCGTATGTGTTTGCAAAAACATGTCAGTGATACGTTTTGCCATTCAGCCCAGCCGCTGAGGTATACATTAGACAAAAAACACCGACAGTCCGAAGTTCCAGCTTGTGTTATAGAGCTTACAGTTCCACCAGAAACGGCGTGGGAAGTGACGGTGGAAGACACAGAACCATCCACTCAAGTAGAATTTTCTGGCGAAGGAGTTTCCTGGACTCTAAAGTATCAGTATGACGTCAAACCCAATCCCACCAGGTACGCGCTGCTTGCCAAAAAAGAAGAATATACAATTATAGAGAAGCAGAGTTTCGTTACAGCTCTATTGACAGATAAATGCAAATAGGTTGAAATTTACCTATTTTGCAGTATACTGGAATCGAGGTGATTTCTATGACGCTTGATACCAAAGAGATGATTTCTGTAACAGAAGCTAACCAAAATTTTTCCCGGGCAACACGAATCGCGGACAAGTACGGTAAAGCAGTGATTCTGAAAGGAAACCATCCCAAATATCTGTTGTTGGATATTGAAACCGATTCCAGACTACTTTTGTCTGAAGATGAACTGATTGGTATTTCCGCGACCCGCATTTTCAAGAAACATCGTGCCGCTTTTGAGGAATTAGCAAAATGATTATATTGTCTACACAAAAAATACTCCAGCTCCATCACTTTCTCATACAGGAAACCGGAGGGCTGGACGGTTTACGCGACGCGGGATTACTCGACTCCGCCGTCCAAGGTCCGTTTGCCACTTTTGGTGGACAGGAACTCTACCCTCGTTTGGAGCAGAAAGCGGCAAAACTTGGATATACGCTTTCCAAGAATCATGCCTTTCTGGACGGGAATAAACGAATCGGTACTTATTCTATGCTGGTCTTTCTGGACGTAAATGGTGTCATAATGGAGTGTTCTAATGACGACCTGGTATCTTTGGGATTTGGTATTGCAGATGGGTCGTTGAACTACGAAGAAGTTCTTTCCTGGATACAGAAATACACGGTAGAGTATGCCGATAGCCGCTGAACGTCAATGCGACATTATAGACAGAATGAAAGGCTTGAATTTTCTGTTTTGACGAATGAATGGAGTCAACTATTCTGTATGAAGTATGGATTTTTGACAGAAGTTCCTCATGCTATCGGCCTTACACAGTAGGTAATTCATTATTCATTCATTACGAGATGAAAAAATCGGGCGAGATGTTCCGCCATACAAATAGAATGAGCGGGCGGTTTCGTGTTCCGAAACCGCCCGCAATCCCATAGCAACAAAGAAAAAAGCACCAACCTTTCGGTTGGTGCTTTTGGTGGAGATAAGCGGGATCGAACCGCTGACCTCTTGAATGCCATTCAAGCGCTCTCCCAGCTGAGCTATACCCCCAAGCTTTTGCGTTGCCGTCAGGCAACGGAGATTATTATAGCAAGGCGAACTCTGTTTGTCAACACTTTTCTCCAAAAAAATATTTTTCGGCGTATTTATAAAAGAATACCGTGCAGAACAATAATCGGACGAATTCGGACCGACATGACAAGCAAGTCGGATTGTGGTATACTGGAATGGAATTCTGGTACTGCAAAAAATGGAGAACGATTATGCAATTGGAACACGCACGAAAAAGGGTGAATGAACTGCGCACGATCATCGAGCGCAATAACCGTTTATACTATATGGACAATAACCCGGAGTTGGAAGATTTTGAATATGATGCTCTGACCCGGGAACTGAAGGCGTTGGAAGCGGAATACCCCGAACTTGTTACACCGGATTCTCCTACCCAACGTGTCAACGAAGGCGTGAGCAGCAAATTCAGTAAGGTGACCCATGCTGTCAAGATGGAAAGTTTGCAGGACGCATTCTCTTACGATGAACTGCGGGACTTTGACCAACGTGTCCGGGATTCGGGGCTTGAACCGGAATATGTGGTGGAAGCCAAAATTGACGGCCTTTCTGTTAGTCTGGAATATCAAAACGGACGTTTTGTCCGTGGGTCGACTCGTGGCGATGGGGTGGTAGGAGAGGACGTAACCGAAAATCTGGCCACAATCAAAGATATTCCGAAGATTTTGCCGGAAGCGCCCGAATTTTTGGAAGTGCGTGGGGAAGTATATATGCCGCACAAGGCTTTTTTTGCTTTGTGTGAACAGCAGGAGCTGGAAGAAAAAACACCTTTTAAGAATCCCCGGAACGCAGCAGCCGGATCTCTGCGCCAAAAGGACGCCCGTATCACGGCTTCCCGCGGACTTTCCATTTTTGTCTTCAATCTTCAGCAGGTGCGTGGGCGGGAATTTACTACCCATCACGAAACACTGGATTATATCAAGAGTCTTGGCTTTCCGGTGTCGCCGCGCTACAGTGTATACCATTCCATTGAGGAAGCCATCAGGGAGATTGAGACCATTGGACAAATGCGCGGCAATCTGGAATTTGATATCGACGGTGCAGTGATCAAGGTTAACAATTTGGCCGCGCGGGAATCCATGGGCAGTACCAACAAATTTCCCCGGTGGGCCATTGCCTTCAAATACCCGCCGGAGGTCAAACAGACGGTAGTACGGGACATTGAAGTGTCGGTGGGCCGAACGGGAGTCCTGACCCCTACGGCTGTATTTGATCCTGTGTTTTTGGCAGGAACCAGTGTATCCCGGGCCAGTCTGCACAATGAAGATATTATCCGCGCCATGGATGTTCGTATCGGTGATACTATTGAGGTGCGTAAGGCCGGAGATATTATTCCGGAAGTTATCGGTGTGGCAAAGCATGGGGAAAACACTGTATCGTACACCATGCCGGCTGTTTGTCCGTCTTGCGGGGAGCCAGTGGTACATCTGGAGGGAGAAACGGCTCTGCGCTGCGTGAATCCGGAATGTCCGGCCCAGAGCCTGCGCAATCTGATTCATTTTGCGTCCCGCAATGCTATGGCTATTGACGGCCTGGGGGAAGCAGTGGCCGAACAGCTGACGGATAAAGGTCTGGTCCACACGGTGGCGGATTTGTATTCGCTGCGCAAAGAGGATCTGCTTACCCTGGATAAATTCAAGGAAAAAAGCGCGACCAATCTGTTAACGGCCATTGAAAATTCCAAGGGCAACAACCTGGATAAATTGGTCTTTGGCCTTGGAATCCGCAATATCGGGGACAAGGCTGCAGCTCTTCTGGCAGAAAAGTTTGGAACTATGGAGGATCTGAGTCAGGCGACCAACGAGCAGATTGCAGAGATTGAAGGCATTGGTGCGGTAATGGCACAGAGTGTGACCGAATTCTTTGCAAAAAGTGGTACGATTGACTTGCTGCAACACCTGCGGGAAGCTGGTGTAAACATGACCTGGCATGGGCAGAAGAAAGGGTCGGCCTTGGCGGGAAAAACAATTGTGGTCACAGGGACACTGCCGACTCTGTCACGACAGGAAGCTGAAGCAATAATTGTGCAGAATGGCGGCAAGGCGAGTTCTTCCGTCTCCAAAAAGACTGCATATGTGTTGGCCGGTGAAGCCGCTGGATCTAAGCTGACAAAAGCCCAGACCTTGGGCGTTCCGGTAATTGATGAGGCGACCTTCCTGCAAATGCTTGCAGAATCGCAGACGGAATAAACAGAAAAAATACGGCGGATGCCTTCCGTTTTTGGAGGCGTCCGCCGTATTCCTGTTATGACGTAAAAATGGGATGTTTTGTGATTCGATAAAATAAAAGCACGCAGCAACATTCAGAAAAGAATACTGCTGCGCGCAAACGTTGGAGCTGGAAACGTGACTTGAACACGCGACCTGCTGATTACGAATCAGCTGCTCTACCAACTGAGCTATTCCAGCGAAACATGAATAGTATACCTTGTTTTTGCAGTTCGGTCAAGAGGCGTACATAAAAAATGCGCATTTTTCTTCACTCATGACGAAAAATGCGCAGGCAGAGCCGTGTTTTATTCGGCGGAAGATTCATTCCGCGTATCGGAAGTTTGAATGGTGGGGGCAGAGGGGGAACCTGTATCAGGTACGACAGGAATGAAACGCTTGGCAAAGCGATTTTTGCCGCGGCTGCGGACATAAAAATATCCGATGACCGAAAATACAGCCGCTCCCACAAAGTTGACAAAGAGATCCATCATGGTATCCAAAAGACCAATGTCCAGATACCCGCCCAGGCCCAGAGCTGTTTGGGTTCCATCTCCCTGTACTACAATCACATCCACAATGTCTTTTAGCCGTACGGGGGTATTGCCGCCGGTAGGGTCCAGCTTGACGGTGCCGATTTCATGAATGATAATATCTTTTTGCATGTCCAGGAAAAACAGCTGATCCATGGTGCATTCAAAAAATTCCCACAGGATGCCCACTGTCATGGAAAAGCAAAAAGCGACCACGGCCAGATACAGCGGAGAAAGCTGGAAAGTGATCCGCTTCTGACGATTCAAAAGGTCCAACAAGGAAAAACCAATAGCTGCACACAGAAATCCGTTCAGTGTGTGCAGAACTGTATCCCAATAAGGATGTTTTATATAATAAGCGCCAATCTCGCCCATGATCTCTGCGGCATAGATAAACAAGAGAATAATGATTTCTAATGTGTCCGGCAATTCGATGGACAGGCGCTTTTCCAGCATGGTCGGCAATGAAAACAGGAACAGGACCAGTACACACAGAAATACATTTTCAAAATTTTGATTGAAAAGCTGTGCCACCAACACCAAAATAACAGATACGCGCAGGAAAATATATACCAGCATCACGCCGCGTTTATGGTACCAGGCGTCTTGAAGCGTGCTCCGGAAACTTTGCTTTTTGGCTTTGTTGGGCATAGCAGACCTCTTTACATTTGTTAATCCAGGCTGAAATCTTTGGGGTCCAGGTGCGGAAGTTCCTGCCGGCGCGGTGTGCGCATGATCGGATCATACACGAATTTTCGGCAGGAGTAATAGGGAGATACAACACCGCGCTGCTTGCAAAGCACCATGCGGTTGTCCGCAGCGGGACTTCCATGCAGGCAATATGCGCATGCCGGTGCGATTTTACTGCCATAGATCGGCTTTTTGAACATAGGATGGCTCCTCCTGCCTGCAATTATTACCGATGAATAGAATTATTATAATTTTTTTGGCAGATTTTGTAAAGAACAGCGCAAAGAAACAAAAAGACGACAAAAGCAGCGTCGGGCGATACCCGATTGGTGGCAATAACCCGCGGCGCAAGACTGGAAAAGACTGGGAATTCGCCTGGGATCAGGCTCACGGCGATGCGCAGCAACACCAGCATAATGGGAATATGAAGAAGGCGGGAGCAAAATAAAAGCCCCAGATCAGCCGCACCGTGAAGAATGGCGTGAAGTTGTGTGAATACCGATACGCTTAAAAAGCTCAGACAGAAACAGATGCCCTGGCGTGCTGTCCAACCTCCTAGCGCTGCAAAATCGGCGCAGCCGGAACTGATTTCCAAAAAGGCGGAAACAAACGGTACCAGAACCGGAGCAACGGGAAAAGAACACAGAAGGATGGCATGCACAATTCGGAAAAAGATAACAGAACCGCACAGACAAAGACAGTTGTCAGCGGCGCTGGTAATGGCATCGGAAAGGGAAACTGAAGGGGTGGCTGACTGGGCAGACTGATAGGGGAGACGTGTGCGGGAATGCCGTTTGCTAATGATTGGCCACAACAGAAGGGCACACAAGAGGTTGGCAATCAGCTGTACTGTATACAGAAGGATTCCGGTACGAACAGAACCAAGCATTTGTCCGCCGATGCAGCCGATGACGAATCCGGGACCAGAACAGCATCCCAGCATGAAGAGCAGCTGTGCGTCACGATTAGAAAGCTTGCCTTGGGTGAGCAGGTCTCTCACAAGGCTGGCGCAGACGGCATATCCGCCAAGCCAGGATAAAAATAAGGCGGTCCAGAAACTGCCTTTTTGCCTGCTGGCGGAGGCAACCATACTGCAAGTGACGAAGAAGGGGAACAGGGCAGGCAGCAGGGTGTGAAGACATAGCGAAACGCCCTGGGCAAAACCTGATGCCGCGGCAGCAGGATTGCACAATAAAAGAATGGTCAGGCCAAGGAATGCAGCCAGGACGAAAAAGCGGGAGCGCCAAAAGAAACACATAACCGGAACTCCTTTGCTATATATTTGGGATAACGCTATGCGAACGCGGAAAGGGGCTCTGCCATGAAACGATATCGCCGCCCTCATCGGCGACCGGAAAAGCAGAATGCAGAACCTGGAAAATGGTTTTGTCCGCCTGCGCGGGACTTTTATCGGTTGCCGGACCTGGTTCTGCGCAGTGGATATGTTGCGACGGACGGCTGCCGCCGGGTCCTGGATTTCACGCCGGAAAAGATCTGTCTGGATCTGGGAGATACCATTGCTACATTGTATGGAAATGGACTGAAGATAGAATCATTCTCCGGCCGGCGACTGATCGGATCCGGCCTTGTTCGGAACATCGAATTCCGGCAGAAGTGGGAGGCGGAGCCTTGATGAAACGCAAAACTGCCATATGGGCAGATCAGATCATGTTTGAGGTGCGGGGAGAAGGCGCCAAAAACTTCTTGAGCAAAGCCGCCCGGACTGGTGTGCATCTTTCTCGCGTGTCCTGTACGGAAAAGGGATATACCGGGTATGCGGCGGGGGCTGACCTGCAGCGCCTGACCATGGCTGCGAAGGAAACAAAATCGGATTTGCACATCCGATACAGGCGCGGCCCGGGAAAATGGCTGGAACGATCTGCCGCTCGCCCGGGACTGATTGCGGGGGTGACGGTATTTTTTCTGCTTCGGTGGTATCTGAGCGGGTTTGTGTGGACCATTGATTTCGGAGAAATGGACATGGCACGACAGTCGGAGTTTCGGGAGGCCCTGGCAAAACAGGCAATATGGGAAGGCTGCCCTATGGAGGAAAACCGGCTGCGGGAAGCGGAAGAAGCCATCGAGCTGGAGATGCAGGGAGCAGGATGGGTAAGTTTGAATTTTACTTCAGGGTGTCTGTTTGTCGAAGAAAACGAAAGAGAAATACAGGAAATCCGACAGACAACAGACCCGCAGGCACTGTATGCCAAGGCCAGCGGACAGGTCCTTTCTATTGAACTGGAAGGCGGATTTGCGGAGGTCGTAGCGGGACAGTATGTGTCGGAAGGCCAGCTTTTGGCCAACGGACAGAAGGCCGACCGACAAGGGGAGGCGGTGATTCAGGGGGCTACGGGTACGATTCGCGGACGAATGCGGAAAACGTATATGGCGGAGCAGGCGCTGCATACAGAAAATCTGGTGCTGACAGGAGAATACTGCACAATGGAAAGCTGGCAGATTTTGGGACAGGTATGGGAAAAGAGCGAGGTCCCGTCCTGGCAGGAACCTGAATCTGTGACCGAGTGGCTCCCGCTGCGGATTGGCCGTCTTTCACTTCCAGGCAGTCTGCGCCGGGTCACCCTTTGGGAAAAGGAGGCACAGCCCATAGAGTATTCGGAAAAAACGGCTGAAGCTATGGCGGCGCGGTCTTGCAGACTGGATTTACTGCAAGAGTTCCCGGATGCAGAGCTGGAAACTGAGATACTGACCTTTGAAACGGATGGGCAAACGGTGCGTTGCAGTGCCGAATATGTGTTTTGTGCGGAAATGACGAAGGTGGGGCCGCTGGCACCGCTGGAAAAAACACAGGCCACATCCTGAACCGCCGCTGCCCACAAACTGGCAAAAAATTTGTATAACATTCATAGTTTCTTTTCAACGAAATTGTGATATAATGCAAAGTAGCATGATGTTACTCTGGAGGTAGTGTATTTGGCAGAACGATCAGTCGAACTGGACAGCATTGAGCTGGCTGCGGCAGTTTTTGGAAATTGTGACCAGAATCTTCGCATGTTGGAAAACGAGTTCAAGGTCACAGCCGTGTGCAGGGGCTCTTTGCTGAAATTCACCGGCGAGCAGGAGGGCGTCAACGCCGCAGTGCACGCCATTGAAGGTATGGTTACCCTGATGGAAAACCATACCCCGCTGGACGAACAGACGGTGCGTTATTGCATCAGTCTGGCACAGGCGGGAGAAGAAAAGCGTCTGCGGGAACTGACCGATGACTTTGTGGCGGTGACGGCCAAGGGACGGCCAATTCACCCCAAGACCCTGGGCCAGAAGGAATATCTGGCCGCTATCCGCAGCCATGCCATTACCTTTGGAGTGGGACCGGCTGGCACGGGTAAGACCTATCTGGCGGTAGCCATGGCGGTCAAGGCTTTCAAGGCCAAGGAAATCAGCCGCATTATTCTGACCCGTCCGGCGGTGGAAGCGGGGGAGAAGCTGGGCTTTTTGCCCGGTGACCTTCAAAACAAGGTCGATCCGTATCTTCGCCCGCTGTATGACGGGCTGTTCGATCTGTTGGGGGCCGAGACCTTCCAGCGGCTTGTGGAAAAGCAGGCAATCGAGGTGGCACCGCTTGCCTATATGCGCGGGCGCACTCTGGATGATGCTTTCATCATTCTGGATGAAGCACAGAATACCACTCCCGAACAGATGAAAATGTTTCTGACCCGCATGGGAACCAACAGCAAAGTGGTTGTGACAGGGGATATCACGCAGATCGACCTGCCGGATAAGGCCAGGAGTGGTCTGGTGGATGCCCTCAAAGTTCTGCGCGGCATCCAAGGCATTGCCCAGGTTCAGCTCACCGACAAGGACGTGGTGCGCCATCGTCTGGTGCAGCAGATCGTCAAGGCTTATGAAAAAGCAGCGGCTGCGTCTCGCCGCTGATAAAATAGTACGGGAATTTTTCTGCCGATAAAATGAAATTTACATAAGGAGGAACCTCTTATGGCAAACAAAGTGCTGATCAGCAACGAGCAAAACGCCGTCAAAGTTCCGTCTGGGCTGCGCATCCTGATTCGGCGCAGCTGCAACGCGGTATTGAACTATGAAAAGTTTGACGGCCCTGCCGAGATCAGTGTGACCTTTGTGGATAACGACCGTATCCATGAACTGAACAAGCAGTATCGCAACAAGGACAGCGCCACCGACGTGCTGAGCTTTCCCATGGGGGAGAATGGCGTGTATGACATTGATGAGGACAACGGCTGCAAGATCCTGGGCGATATCGTCATCTCCATGCAGCGTGCCATGGAACAGGCAGAGTTGTACGGACACTCTCTGCAGCGGGAAGTGGCTTATCTGACCGTTCACTCCATGCTCCATCTGCTGGGATACGATCATGAAACCAGTGGGCTGGAAGCTGTCCGTATGCGTGAAAAGGAAGAAGCCGTTCTTCTGCAGCTGGGACTGCCGCGCACCGTATCCTACACAAACGATGAGATTCTGTACGAATGAAGATAAAATCTGACCTTGCGCGCTTCGGCCGCGGCTTTGTGTACGCGCTGAACGGCATTCGCGCCGCTGTGCAGGAAGAACGCAACTTCCGTTTCCATCTGTGTGCGGCGGTATATGCCTATGCAGCGGCTTTTCTGGCGGGGCTGGATGCCATGGGATACGCATTGCTGGCACTTTGCGTGTTTTCGGTGATGGCCATGGAGCTGATGAACTCTGCCATTGAGCGGGCCGTGGACAAGCCGGATACCGAGCATTGGTGGAGTGCCGGTGCTGCCAAGGATATGGCGGCCGGTGCGGTATTGATTACTGCTGTCGGCGCAATTTTTGTCGGCGTTTGCCTATTTGCCAACGAAAAAGCGATCACTGCCATCTGGAACGGTGTGACCGCCAGTCCCCTGACAATCGTGTTGTGGCTTGCCTCTTTGGCAGCCGCCTATTTGTTCACCTTCCGCTATGGCAATACAAAAGAGAAAGGTACTTCCCAAAATGCCCAAAAATCCAAACAAGCATGAGCAACCCCAGACCAGCAGCGTCTTTGTGGCACTGGTCGGTCGTCCGAATGTGGGTAAATCCAGCCTGACCAATACGTTGGTGGGGGAAAAGGTTGCCATTGTTACCAAAAAGCCGCAAACGACCCGCAGCCGGATCACGGGCGTGATCACAAAAGGCCCGGTGCAATATGTTCTGATGGATACGCCGGGGATTCATACACCGCGCAACAAGCTGGATGCCCGCATGACCCAGACGGCTGCCGCCAGTGTCAAGGATGTGGATGTGACCCTGATGCTGTTTGAGCCTTCGGGAGAACTGACCGAAGCCGAGACCACTATGATCGAAGCGCTTCGCAAATCCGGGCCGGCTATTGCGGTCATCAACAAGGTGGACCTGCTGCATGGCTTTGCAGAACTGGAAGCACGCAAGCAGCAGATTGAGGCCTTGGGTGTTTTCGATACAGTGCGGACTATCTCCGCCAAAGACGGCACCGGCTGTGAAGAACTGTTGGAGGTCCTGCGGCAGTATGCCACGCCGGAACCGCATTATTTTGATGATGATGCTTTCACCGATATGCCGGAAAAGGAGCTGGTGGCGGAACTGATCCGGGAAAAGCTCCTGCTGTTCATGCGGGACGAAGTGCCCCACGGTGTGGCAGTCACGGTGGAAAGCTTCAAAGAGCGCCCGGACAAGGACCTCATTGATATTTCGGTGGAGATCTGCTGCGAGCGCAAGAGCCATAAAGGCATGATCATCGGCAAGGGCGGTCAGATGCTGAAAAAAGTGGCCAGTGCCGCCCGGACCGACTGTGAGGAGCTTCTTGGAACCCACATCAATCTGCAATGCTGGGTGAAGGTCCGGGAAGGCTGGCGGGATAGCGAGCGCCTCTTGGATGACCTTGGCTTCGCAAAGCCCTGACAGATTTTTCCAGGATTCTGTTGACCCGGTTGGACAACTTTTCCGCAGATACGTCTGTACAATGGATGGTACATTCTATCTACGGGAAGAGGGGCCGGTATATGCAGCAGGATCAGTCGGATTATGGCATCCACGAGTGGGCTCTGTTTGCCCAAACGGGCAGTATTTATGATTATTTGAGCTACAAGACCCGGCAGACTCGCAAGCCGGAGGGGAAAGGGGAATCTGATGCAGATCGCGACGACCGGGCTGGTGCTCCGCCAGGTCAAGGTGGGCGAGGCGGATCAGATCCTGACCCTGCTGACGCCTGATCGTGGAATTGTTTCGGCTTCGGCCAAGGGAAGTCTGCGGCTGAAGAACAAACTTTTCAGTTCCTGCGGGCTGTTCTGCTATTCGGAGTTTACCCTGACCATCGGGCGCAGCAGCAATTTTGTGGACAACGCTGCGGTGAAAAAAGTGTTTCACGGACTGGGACGTACGGTGGAGGGAATGTCTCTGGCGGTCTATCTGGCTGAAGCGGCCACAGTTCTGGCTCCGGAACCACCCGAGGCCGCTCAGCTGCTGCGCCTGACACTGAACACTTTGTATATGATCAGCGAAGGCAAACGTCCGCTGCGGCAGCTCAAGGCTATTTATGAGATGCGCGCTATGTGTCTGGCAGGATATATGCCGCATATTTTGGCCTGCGATACCTGCGGCCGGTATGATGGCATGGATTTTTACCTGGATACGGCAGGGGGGAGCCTGCTATGCGCCGATTGTGCTGCCAAGGCTGGCCGGTCCCCCAACCTGGACCCGGGTGCACTGTATGCGCTGCGCCATATTTGTCTGGCAGATGATGGAAAGCTGTTCAACTTTACATTGACCGACGCAAGTACCAGACGGCTGGACGCCGTATGTGAAAGGTATCTTCTGGCCAACCTGGATCACGGACTGAAGAGCCTAGATTTTTTGAAAACCGTATTGGAATGACCAAGAGCAAGGAGTAGAATCCCCACCCATGGACTTTTCTTATAAAACCACATTGGAGCTGGATAAGATCATCAATCGCGCGGTAGACCTCTGTGCCTGCCAGGAAACCAAGGAGCAAATGCGAACGATCCAGCCGTTTATGACCCCGGAGGAAGAGCGGTATGAGCTGAGCAAGACCAATGCTGTCAACAGCTTGCTGATTAAGAACGGCAGTCCCCGGTTTGGTGCTGTGAGCGGGGCCAAACGCATTGCCGCTCACGCAGTCAAGGGAGGAATCCTCTCAATGGGGGAACTGCTGGAGATTGCCGCTACCCTGCGCAATTTCCAGGGGCTGAGCCAATGGTATGGCCTGACCGAGCATGAGCCGCTGCCTACCGACGATCTGTTTTTTGCTTTGGCGTCGCAGCCTCAGCTGGAGCGCCAGATTACCGACAGCATCCTGTCCCCGGAAGAAATGGCTGATACAGCCAGCATCACTCTGCGGGATCTTCGCCGTAAAATTCGGGCTACCGAGGATTCCATCCGTACCAAGCTGGATTCCATCATCAAGAATTCCACCACCAACAAATTCCTGCAGGATGCGGTGGTGACCCTGCGCAACGGCCGGTATGTAGTGCCGGTGCGTTCGGAATATCGTGGTGAGGTAGGCGGCGTGATTCATGACGTTTCCTCTACCGGCGCTACCGTGTTTGTGGAACCCACGGCTGTGGTGGAGGCCAATGCCAAAATCATGCAGCTGCATGCCCAGGAGCAAGAAGAAATAACCCGCATCCTGTCTGCATTTTCGGCGCAGGTAGGAAGCCTGGAGCCCCAGTTCTCCTATAGCTATGATGCTATGTTGTCCATTGATTTGCTGCTGGCAAAGGCCCGTCTGGCTGTGGAACAGAACGCCTTCATGCCCCAAGTCAGCGACACATGCCGATTCTCGCTGAAAAAGGCCCGCCACCCCCTTATTGACAAGAAAAAGGTGGTTCCCGTCGATATTTCGCTGGGCGATGAATATGATACGCTGGTTATTACCGGCCCCAATACCGGCGGCAAGACTGTCAGCCTGAAAACCGCAGGTCTGCTCAATGCCATGGCCCAGTATGGCTTTTTGATTCCCGCGCACGAAAGCAGTTCTGTTTGCTGTATGCAGGAGTATTTGGTGGATATCGGTGATGAACAAAGCATCGAACAGAGTCTATCCACCTTCTCCGGCCATATGAAACGCATTACCGAGATCCTGCAGCTGGCTGGCCCGGATACACTGACCCTGCTGGATGAGCTGGGCGCCGGTACAGATCCGGCCGAAGGCGCAGCACTGGCGGTAAGCATTCTGGAAAGGCTGCGCCGTATGGGAACGCTGCTGATGGCCACCACCCACTATGCGGAGTTGAAGGTATATGCCTTGGAGACCCCCGGCGTGGTCAATGCCAGCTGTGAATTCAATGTGGAGAGCCTGATGCCAACCTATAAGCTCAGTGTTGGCGTGCCGGGTAAATCCAATGCTTTTCTGATCAGCGCAAAACTGGGAATTCCCGAGGATGTCATTGATGCAGCCCGTGCGCACATGTCCAATGACGACAAGCGTCTGGACAGTGTTCTGGCCCAGCTGGATGATATGAAACTGCGGCTGAAAAAGGCCGAAGATGAGGCGGAAGAGGCAAAGCATCAGGCAGAAAATGCCTTGGAAAGCGCCAAAAAAGAACGGGACGATCTGGTAAAGCGCGGGGAGGAAGAGCTGGAAAATGCCCGCAAGCAGGCCCGTGATATGATCCAGAAGGTGCAGAACGAAGCGTACGCCCTGACAGATGAATTGCGCCGTCTGCAAAAAGATGAAAAAGCCAGTGCGGCCCAACGCGCCGTCCGGGCCCGGGAAATCGCCCGCAGAGACACCGAAAAAATGCTGGCAGGAGCTGCATCCCGTCAGCCGGTGGCAGAGTATGTTCCTCTCAAGGAAGTCAAGGTTGGACAGGAAGTGGTCATCGCCGAACTGAATCAGACGGCGGTTGTGATGGCCCGACCGGATCGCGACGGTCTGGTGGAGGTCCGCGCCGGTATCCTGAAGACAAAAGTGCCGCTGTCCGGGCTCAAAGCTCCGGACAAGATGCAGAAAAAGCCGCGGCAATCCCAGGCTCCGCGCACCCACACCCGGGTTCAGCTGGACCATGACCGCAAAGCAAGCCTGGAATTGAATCTGTTGGGCTATACCGTGGAAGAAGCCATCGGCGAGGTGGATCGTTTCCTGGACGGTGCAGTCATGCGAGGACAGCATACGGTATACATCATCCACGGGCTCGGCACCGGCGCACTGCGCGCCGGCATCCAGAAGCATCTGCGCACCCACCGTCAGGTCAAGAGCTTCCGGTTGGGCGGCTATGGCGAAGGTGGCAGCGGTGTTACCGTTGTGGAACTGAAATGACGGCAGTCGCCCTGACCGGCTTGTTTGATATGCCATAAGGAAAGGAAGGCTGCGGATATGCAGGATGACTATATTCGTTCGCGCGGATTCGCATTGACCCTGGCCCGCCGCGCTGTGGATGATATTCGCCGGGATGAGTTCCGGCAGCTGCGCAACTATGTGGATCTCTGTCAAGCTCTGGCTCAGAAAACCCGATTCAACGGGTTCTTCACACAAGCACAGCAGGTTTTGCAGCGGGCTGACAGTTTGTACTATGCTTTGATCCAGAGTTTGCTGGAACGGGTGGATGCCGAACATTTATGTGCTTTCGGCGTCAACCTGGGCGTCGGCGGAGTCGTATATGGCGCGACTCGGCTGAAAGAGGAAATTGAGCGTACCGGTAAGCCTTCTGCCTGGATCAATACCGCCAACTGTGCGGCGATACAATTGGAAGAAGCAATGACACAGGCCGAACAGGCCGGACAGTATGTATGGGTTTTGTATGCGCAGGATGCGCAGGCTCTTCAAAAAGCCGTAATCCTTACAAAGCGGCACCCCTTTGCGGCGTTCCTGCTGGTAGCTGTGCCGGAGGTGATTGCGGCTGTACCGGCGGACCTGTTTGACGGATGCCACAATCTCAGTATTTGGCTGCTGTTGCCGGCCCCGGTCCTGGATCAAGAAACGGTCGAGGTGGCCAGCAGCCTGCGCAGCCATAAGCTTTTGTTCGGTCTTGCCATTTTGTTGGATGAAAAAAGCGTTGAGCAGGCAATGGATCCGTGTTGGTTGGAACAAATGGCCGAATGCGTGCCTTTTTGCCTGTATGCCCGAACGCCGGACATGAATCCTGATACGGCACAACGGCTGCGCAGCCGTGTGGTGCGCAGCCGTACCGAATCGGCTACACCGTTGCTGGTGTTTGTTGGGATGGTGACCTGTCTGCCATCAATAAACGAATTTCCGGGCAAGCCGTGGTGGGGGCACCGGTGGAAGCCCATCTGCCTTTCCCGTTTTCCCGGTAAATAAAAAGTGAATCCCGCAGCCTACAAAGGAAAGTAAGGCTGCGGGATTTGTTTTTTATGATTTTCAATCTTTTGGAGGCGCTGCTGAAGCGGTGCCGTCCAGCAGTTCATGCAGCAGATTGCTGTCATGGAGGGCCAACAGATATC
Organism: Subdoligranulum sp. DSM 23681; assembly: GCF_057005535.1. Lineage (NCBI taxonomy): Bacteria > Bacillati > Bacillota > Clostridia > Eubacteriales > Oscillospiraceae > Subdoligranulum > Subdoligranulum sp. DSM 23681. Next base: position 3,009,519 of record NZ_CM168050.1, read on the forward strand.
CGGTCTGTTGGGAAAGTTCCCGTTCCATGCCGCCGCGCACCCAGGGCATCAAAACCCCCATGCCGGCTCCGGCCAGAAACTGGGATAAAAATTCCAGCTCGTCTGCGCGCATATCAGGGCGGCACTCACTTAAACGCTGCCGGTTATATTTCTGCATGAAATCGTATATGTATTCGGAAAGGCTGTTCTGCCCTGTGTAGGCCAAAGCGTTCTGATAGAAAACTTTATTCTGGCGGAAGTATTCTTCCAGACCCAACAAAATGTCCTGCCAACTTCCGTATTTTGTGTGTTCGAACAGAAAAGGAGTTACACCGGTCTGGAAATACCATGTTACCAGATCATACTTGTCGGCAAAATGGTAATAAAAGGTGTTCCGGCCAACGCCGGCCTTTTCTACAATATCGTTAACGGAGATTTTTTCCAACGGCATGGTCAGCATCAGCTGCTGCAGGCTTTGCGCCAGCAATAGTTTGGTTTGGCTGGTTTTGGGCATGGCCGGCTTCTCCTTCCGGGGTGACACATAGGTGAAAAACAGACGAATATTGTCTATATTATACCATATTTCTTAAAAATGGAACTGGGAATCCAACCTTATTTTGCCGAAACTGCGGCTCGAAAACGGTCTCTTTTTGAACAGATTTTCGGTTTTGACCATGTACAGGACCTTGTGATTGGCGCTAAAATAGGCCTAAAAATGGAGGGGATGTTGCCACAAGGCAGCTTTCCCCGCGTTTTTTGGAAAAAGGAGAGATGGTTATGCCGACCAATAAAATTGTTCATGCAGCACAGCGCGCGGCGTTCAGTGCTGCTATCGATGCAACCATTCATGCGGTGCGTGGGAAAGGCACCGAAAAGATGGCCGAAAATGCTGTGAAACTGATTGACTTGGGCGAACCCTTGCTGAAGGACCGGTATCCCGCCAGTGCTTTTGAGGCAGCACGCAAGTTGGTGCAGGATCCTAATGGCAAATGGATGCAGTTTGCCTACCGTGCCATCAACGAAATCGATCCCAATGTGCTCAAAATGAATGTGCTGAACCTGGTGTTTGAGGGCATGCTCAGCGGATATAACCAGGTGTGCGAGCTGCGGGAAAAATATGACTGCAACATGCCCTGGATCCTGCTGTTTGACCCCACTTCTGCCTGCAACCTTCATTGCAAGGGCTGCTGGGCGGCGGAGTACGGCAACCGCCTGAACCTCAGTTATGAGGATATGGATCGTATTGTGACGGAGGGCGAAGAGCTGGGAATCCACTGGTATATGATGACCGGCGGTGAGCCCATGTGCCGCAAGGACGACATCCTGAAGCTGGCGGAAAAGCATCAGACATCGGTGTTTCATCTGTTTACCAACGGAACGCTGATCGACGACGCATTCTGCGAGGAGGTCAAAAAAGTAGGCAATATGGCGTTCTTCCTGTCGGTAGAAGGTATCGAAGACGCCACAGATGATCGCCGCGGTGAGGGCGTGTTCAAGCGTGTCATGCATGCCATGGATCTGATGAAGAAGCACGGTCTGCTTTTTGGTACATCCATCTGCTACACCAGTGCCAACTACAAGGCCGTTACCGACGACGCTTTTATGGATATGCTGATCGATCATGGTGTGCGGTTCAACTGGTACTTCCACTATATGCCCATTGGTGCGGGAGCCAGCGTGGACTTGATGCTCAACCATGAGCAGCGGGAGTACATGTATCGTCGCGTTCGGGAGATCCGCGGCCTGACCGGCGGCAAACCTATTTTCTGCATTGACTTCCAGAACGATGGCGAATATGTGGATGGCTGCATTGCTGGCGGGCGTCAGTATGCCCATATCAACCCCAACGGCGATGTGGAACCCTGTGTTTTCATTCACTATTCCGGCGCCAACATCCACGAAAAGTCTTTGTTGGAATGCCTGCAGCAGCCGCTGTTCAAGGAATATCACAAGGGGCAGCCTTTCAACAAGAATCATCTGCGTCCCTGCCCCATGCTGGAAAATCCCGAATTTCTGGCGGGCATGGTGGAACGCAGCGGTGCGCACAGCACAGACATGGAAAAGCCTGAGTCTACCTCTGACGTGTATCGCCGCTGCAAGCCTTATGCGGATCAGTGGACTCCCACGGCCAATAAACTCTGGAACGAGTCTCATCCCGAAAAGCAAAACTGATTGTTTCTTTCCCCAATCTTCGTATTTGCACAAAACAAAGGTGCCCTGCTGCGGCTTGTCGGCCGCGGCAGGGCGCCTTTGTTTATAGATGCGCATTTTGCGCATTTTCTCACCCACAAAGGCATACACTTGGTATATCACCGCAAACGGGAAGGGGGACGGCGCTTGAAGACAGTGATCTACCTGGATGTATTGCTTCTGACCAACTTCCTTATCGCGTACGCTTTACTGACTGCTTCCGGACTGTTGGCGGGCAGGCAAGCGGGATTTGCCCGGATGTTGTTTGCCTCTCTTCTGGCCGCTGCCTCTTCCATGATACTGTTTGCCCCGGAGCTGCCCTATCCGGTGCAGCTGGCCTACAAGCTGGCGACGGCAGGCCTCATCGTGTGGGCTGCCTTTGGCATTCGGCCTTTTCGGGTCTGGCTCACAGCCCTGTGCTGGTACGCGGGATTGAATCTGCTGCTGGCGGGTTTGAGTATCCTGGTCATACTGCAAACAGATTCTCCGCTTGTCCAGACAGGCAACCTGGTGGTGTATCTGCGAATCCCGCCGCTGGTGCTGCTGTTGCTTGCAGGTGTATGCAGTCTGGTGGTGTGGGTCGTGCTCCGTTTCTTGCATGCGCCGCGCAGTCAGGAGCGGATCGCCGGAATTGAACTGGAACTGTGTGGTGCCACCGTTCGATTGCGGGCGGCATTGGATACCGGCTGTCATCTGAAAGACCCTGTTACATGTCTTCCCGTTCTGCTGGTCAGTTATCCGGATGCACGTTCCCGCCTTCCCGGGGCTGCCTGCCAGTTTCTCGACAGCTGGTTTGCGGGTCAGAACCCGGATGGGGTTGCAGCTGGCTTGTCTCTCAGGCTGATTCCCTGTGCAACGGCTGCCGGACGAAGTATTCTGCCCGGGTTTACGGTACAGCAGATCGGGCTGATTACCTCTCAGGGAGTCCTTTCACTGGGACGCTCGGCCATTGCATTTACCAAGCAATCTTTTTCTGCAGAATATGAAGCATTGTATGGCAGTGACTTTCTGTGAAGAGGGGGAGGAACTCTTATGAAAACAATGCAAAAAGTCGGACCGGCGCTGGGACGGCTGCTTCTGTGCCTGGGAGTACCGCAGGAACTGTACTACATCAACGGGCCGGATACTTTGCCTGCACCGCTGGATGCACAGGAAGAAAAAAGAGTCTTTGCTGATCTGGCAGCAGGCCATCCGGGGGCCAGGGATACCCTGATCACACATAATCTTCGTCTGGTTGTCTACATTGCAAAAAAGTTTGAGAGCCCTGCTGCCGGGGTGGAGGACATGATCTCCATCGGAACCATCGGATTGATCAAAGCGGTGAATACCTTTGAGCCGGATAAGAACATCAAACTTGCCACATATGCCAGCCGATGCATCGAAAATGAGATTCTTATGTATCTGCGCAAGAGCTCCAATCGTCGTCAGGATGCCAGTATCGACGAACCGCTGAACACGGACTCTGACGGCAATGAGCTTTTGCTGATGGATGTTCTGACCAGTGACGACGGGGAAGTGGGGGAGGAACTGGAACGCAGCGCCGAACGCACAGCGCTCCGACAGGCAGTGAACCGCCTGTCGGAGCGGGAGAGAACGATTATGGAAATGCGGTTCGGACTGAATGGACAGGCGGAACATACCCAAAAAGAGGTGGCCGACCGGATCGGCATTTCCCAAAGCTATATTTCACGGCTGGAAAAACGGATCATCAAACGCCTGCGCAGGGAGATCGAGACGGTGGTCTGAGCACAGCGGCTTTACAGTTCGGTGGCTGCACTTTGCTGCACGAAATCCGTAGCTACGCCTCCCAACAGATTCATCTGCGGATTCTGAGCGAACAGGGCAAAGTCGAAGCCGTCCCGTGTCCATTGCAGCATACCGTTTCGTCCGGGAGATTGGCTCTGTGTTACTGTTATTCCGTCAATCTGATAGGAATATACACTCTCATATTCCTGGTCAGAAAATTCATCGGGAATGTCCATAGTCCCGGCGGGAGCGGCGCGAAGTCTGGCCAGGATGTCAGGCGTGATCACGTACTCGATTTCAGCGGTGCCGTGATTGATCAGCCAAATGCGGCGAGGGACCAGGATCTCACTTTCCGGATGGGATGTGATGGCAAATCCGGCTGTGCGCGGGAAAGAGGGGGCTGAATATTCCTGTTGGACATTACCGGTGTCCGCTTCGTCTGTGGCGGGATGCAAAGTAATGAAAAGCGCCGCCGCTGTAGCCACAAAAAGAGCGGAAGCCAGCAGGAACAGATAGAACCAGATAAATTCGGGCATAGAAATCGACCTCCTTTGGGCCAGTCTATGCACCGGACATGTATACCGTGCAGATTTTACCAGTCATCCGTTTGTCTGCCGCAGTATCGGATCGCCCATACTGTTACACAAACGTAGACAGGGAGGATTGGCTGAACATGTACGCAGGAAAAGTGGAAATTTGCGGTGTCAACACATCGCAGCTGCCGGTTCTGACCGAACGGCAAAAAACGGAACTTTTGCTGGCGGCGCGCAGCGGCAATGCGGCAGCGCGGCAACAGATGATTCAGGGAAATCTGCGTCTGGTCCTCAGTGTGGTGCAGAAATTTTCCGGAAGAGGCGAAAATCTGGATGACCTGTTTCAGGTGGGATGTATCGGATTGATCAAAGCCATCGACAACTTTGACCCCACCCTGAAAGTGAGGTTCTCCACGTATGGTGTACCCATGATTGTGGGAGAAATCCGCCGATTTTTGAGGGACAACACACCGGTCCGTGTCAGTCGATCCATCCGTGATCTGGCTTACCACTCCATGCAAGCCCGAGAGGAACTGCAAAAGCAGACAGGACGGGAACCACGGGTGTCCGAAATCGCCCGGCGGGTAGGGGCGGCTCCGGAAAATGTGGCCATGGCACTGGAATCGGTGGTGGAGCCGGCCAGCCTTTCGGAACCGGCTTATAGTGACGGAGAGGATTCCGTCTCGCTGATGGACCGTGTCCCGGAAGCCGGTGGAGAAGAAAGCTGGATCAGCGGCATCATGTTCAAGGATACAGTCAAGGCGTTGTCTGACCGTGAACGCCGGATCATCTCTCTGCGGTATCTGGCGGGCAAGACGCAAGTGCAGGTGGCCAAAGAAATCGGCATCAGTCAGGCACAGGTGAGTCGTCTGGAAAAAAATGCTCTTTGCCGTATTCGGGACCAAATTTCCTGCTGCTGACAAAAAGAAGCACCCCGCTGTGTTTGCGGGGTGCTTCTTTATACCTGGTCCTGGGGCGGCTGTGCGGCAGCTTCGGCCGCTTCCTGCTCCCGCTTCATGTTGCGGATCAGGTTTCGGATATTGCGGGAATCGGGCAATTCCACCTTGCAAAGGCGGAGTGCGCGCTCAAAAGATTTATGGTTTTTGTACAGGATTCCGGTGATGCCCAGATTGTATGCTGCCTGGGCATTTTGCTTGTTGTCATCGATAAAGATGGATTCATCATAGGCCAGGTGGTATTTCTGCATCAGCAGCGTATAGATCTTGGGATCCGGCTTGCAGAGATGCACATCACAGGAAGCAATGCCCCCATCAAACAGGGGGAAAAAGTCCCGGCGGCTGATTTGTTCGAAGGTGTCGGACGCAATGTTGGAAAGATAGTACAGCTTATAGCCGGCCAGCTTCAGTTTGCACATGGTCTTCAGGGTACGCTGGTTGGTCTGCAGGATGCTCTCCCATTCGTCAATGACCGTCTGTACCTCAAAGGTGCGGCCGCAGCGTGCCGCGTTTTCCAGCATGATTCGGTTAGCGGTACCGCGGGAAATGTCACCGCGATCCAGATCTTCCCATTCCTTGCTGCCAAACGTCAGCGTGTAAACGATATCTTCCGCCTTTTTATTCATAAAACGGTCCATCAAAAAATCCTTGGGAGTAAAATTGACCACGACCCCGCCCAGATCAAAGATGATGTTCTTATACATACATAAAGCCCTCCGCTCGGAATGTTGCGCTTCTATTATACACGCAAACGGGCCAAGAAACAAACCCCAATCTGCCGCATATAGTAAATTCAGAGAGGAGGGGAGGCAATATGACGTTATATGAGTTGAGCCGTAAGGATGTTATTCAGACCCAGACCGGAGAAAATCTGGGAAGGGTAGACGATCTTGTACTGGAAGAAGACGGCGCCCGTGTCAGCCGGCTGGTCCTGCGTGGCCGCCCCCGATGGTTCGGGCTGTTTGGCCGTGATCAAGACCTGGAAATCGAGTGGAAGGACATCCGCAGCATTGGCGCCGATGTGATTATGGTGGATGTGCCACAGGCTCCGGCCAAAACAGCGTATCCCCGGCGGCATCGTTTCGGATGACCTTATTGGGGACGTGTGGCATAGAAATTGCCGCTTTCATCACAGGCTGCGTAAAAGACTTCACCTGTCTGTCCGATTCCGCAGCGGTGTAGCTGTTCTTGCAGCCAGACGCGATCACGGCCGCATTCTTTCAGATTGTTTTCCATGATGTTCCCATCCAGAATCAGATCATACCAGAGGGAGACCGGTGCGGGGGATTGCCCCACATCCTGCGCAGTGGCGGATTTGTATTCGCTGCGCGGCAGGAAGCTGATTTGGCCATTCGTCTCCAGAATAGCGCTTTCCAGCTCATTCAGATCATGGTATCCGGCCACGCGGGCTTGTGCCAGAAATTCATTCAGGTCAATCCCGGCGCGGCCAAGCTCTTTTTTGCGGATCACACCGTTTTTCATGAGCACGAGGGAGCGGCCATCGATCAAGATACGCAGCCAAAAGCTTTTGCAGGCACCGTAGTGTACCAGCCAGGTCACGGCACCGTAGACCAGCAGCGCGGTAAAGGGACGGTACCAGCTTTCCAGATTGGTGGCCATCTCAGCGGCAATAGAACCGACGGTGATGCTGTTGGCGTAGTCAAAAATGCTCATCTGTGAGATCTGACGTTTTCCGCCCAGGCGGGTTGTGGCAAACATGACAAGCAGAGAAACAAGACTGAAAAGAATGACCTGACCCACTTCCACTGCGATTTTCATGGTACATTGACCCCTTCGAATGTTTATAAGATTTTTTGCCGCAGACATTGTTACGGTCTGTCTCCGGACTATATTTCAATATTTTGTACGTTTTGTAACATATTATGCCATACGCTTGCTATTTGACGAAAAAGTCGCTACAATATACATTGTATTTTTGTACACCAACGGAAAAATGGCAGACGGAAGGGTGAGCCAGGGGTGCAGCAGGTCTTTATTATCAACCCCAAGGCAGGCAAAAAGGACGCCAGTCACTGGTTGATTCCGGCTATCCGGATGGCTGCCGACCAAGCGGGACTGAATCCTGAAATCTATTGCACGGAATGCGCCGGACACGCCCGCCGCCTGACGGAAAAATTGGCGCATGAGGGCCGACAGGTTCATATCTATGCCTGCGGCGGAGATGGAACCCTCAATGAAGTCCTGCAGGCGGCTGCCGGCAGGCAAAATATTGCTGTGGGATGTGTTCCCTGCGGCAGTGGAAACGATTTTGTGCGCAATTTCGGAACAGCGGAGGACTTTCTCGATATGTCCGCCCAGCTGCAGGCTGTTCCGGTGGCTTCGGATGCACTGTTGACTGATCTGGGTGTGGGGGTGGATATCTGTGCCGCCGGACTGGATGCGCAGGTTGCCTATGGGATTCCAAAATTCCGGCATCTGCCCGGATGCGGTGGGACCATGGCCTATTCCTTGTCCATTCTGCAGGCTATGCTGTCCCCCTTCGGGCATCGGCTTCGGCTGAGCCTTGACGGCGTTGAACAGACCGGAACCTACATGATGATGGCGGTCTGTAACGGGCGAATGTATGGCGGCGGATATGAAGCTGCTCCGTATGCCCGGATGGATGACGGGCTGTTGGATGTGGTGCTGGTCAAGCCCATGTCCCGGCTGCGCATCGCGTCGGTGCTGGCACTGTACCGGGAGGGGAAACACCTGCGGCCGGATGGTTCTGTGGAACCGTCTCTGACACGGTGGATGTCCTTTCAGCGTGCCCGCCGGGTCACACTGGAAGTGCTGGATTCACGGCCTATTGTTGCCACATTGGATGGAGAATGTGTTCCGGTGCGGCATCTGAATATAGAAAATGCGCCGGGGTGGCTGCGTTTGCTGCTTCCGCCCACGGTGCTGCAAAGTCAAACTGTACTTGCCGGGGCAGACCCGTGCATGGCAGGGGACACTGTCCCCGGGAGGGAAAAGAATGTCTGAACAGAAGGTCAAAGTCAAGGTGACCCACAATGTCGTGCATTTGCCGGCCATTGCGCTGCGCGGGCTTGTGGTGTTTCCCAACAATATCATTCATTTTGAAGTGGGCCGTGCCAAGTCCATTGCTGCCATTGAGGCGGCCATGCATGGCAACAGCAGCATTTTCCTGGTGGCCCAGAAGGAGACCGACACGGAAGAGCCGGTCGCGGAAGATCTGTATACATTCGGTGTAATCGCCGAAATCAAGCAGGTACTGCGTGTGTCGGACGAATTGGTCAAGGTTCTGGTGGAGGGAAAGACCCGCGCCAAACTGCTCTCGCTGGATGACACCGGCAAATATCTTATGGCTGAAGTGCGTACCGCTCCGGTACGCGGCATCCCGGCCAATAAGCGCAATCAGACCGAAGCTCTGGTGCGCAGCCTGAAAGACTGCTTTGAGGAGTACCTGTCGTACAGCCCGCAGATCTCCAAGGATATCGTTTACAATATTGTTTCTTCGGACAGTCCGCTGTATCTCAGCGAGTATATGCCCGCCAATTTGCTTTTCAAATATGAGGACAAGCAGGCCATCCTGAACGAATCCACCCTGTTGGGCCGCCTGGAAAAGCTGCTGATTCTGCTGCACCAGGAGTGTGACATCCTGTCCATTGAGAAGGACATCGACGACAAGGTCAACGTCCAGATGGACAAGAGCCAGCGGGATTATTATCTGCGGGAGCAGATGCACATCATCAGCGAAGAGCTGGGAGACAGCGAGGATACCCGTGCTGAGGCCGACAACTACCGGGAGAAAATCCGGACTTTGCATCTGGCGCAGGAAAGCGAAGAAAAGCTGCTGAAGGAATGCGACCGTCTGGCTCGCATGCAGGGCAATGCGGCAGAAATCAGCGTGATCCGCGGCTATCTGGATACCTGTCTGTCCCTGCCCTGGCATACCTATACCAAGGATGATTACGACCAGGGCCATGCCCGCCGTGTGCTGGACAAGGACCACTATGGCCTGCGCAAGGTCAAGGAGCGGATTCTGGAACTGCTGGCCGTGCGCAAGCTGAACACCGAGGTCAAAGGGCTGATCATCTGCCTGGTAGGCCCTCCGGGTGTGGGCAAGACTTCTATCGCCCGGTCCATTGCCGCCTGCATGAACCGCCAGTTTGCCCGTATGAGTTTGGGCGGCGTGCATGATGAAGCGGAGATCCGCGGCCATCGCCGTACATATATCGGCGCTATGCCGGGCCGCATCATCAACGCTATGATCAGCGCAAAGTCCTCCAACCCGGTCATCCTGCTGGATGAAATCGACAAGCTGGCAGGGGACTACCGGGGCGACCCGGCCAGCGCCCTGCTGGAAGTGCTGGACCCGGAACAGAACCGAACCTTCAAGGATAACTTCCTGGATATCCCCTTTGATCTGAGCGATGTGCTGTTCATCACCACGGCCAACGACGCTTCCACCATTCCGGGGCCGCTGCTGGACCGTATGGATGTGATCGAACTGCCCAGCTATACCCGCGTTGAAAAATTCAACATTGCCAAGCGGCATCTGCTGCCCAAGCAGCTGAAAAACAACGGTCTGACTGGTCGGGTGAGCCTGACCGCCGGAGCGCTCAATGCCATTATTGACAGTTATACCCGGGAGGCTGGCGTCCGCAGCCTGGAACGCACCATCACGGCTGTGCTGCGCAAGTGCGCCTTGAAGATTGCCTCCGGGGAAGTGGACCACATGAGCGTCACCGCGCCTATGCTGAAGAATCTGCTGGGCCCCGAAAAGGTCAAGCCCACCTTCATTTCCCGCAGCGATGCCGTGGGCATTGCCAACGGTTTGGCCTGGACCAGCGTGGGCGGTGAGATGCTGCCGGTGGAAGTCAGTGTCATCCCCAACGGCAACGGCAAAATCGAGCTGACCGGCAGCCTGGGTGACGTGATGAAGGAGAGCGCCCATCTGGCTGTCACCTATGCCCGCGTCCATGCCCAGCAGTACGACATTGCGGCCGATGCTTTCAAGAACATTGACCTGCATATCCATGCTCCCGAAGGGGCCGTGCCCAAGGACGGCCCTTCCGCTGGCGTTACCCTGACCACAGCTCTGATTTCGGCTTTGTCCGGATTGCCGGTACGCCATGATCTGGCCATGACCGGCGAGATCACCCTGCATGGCAGCGTGCTGCCCATCGGCGGCCTGAAGGAAAAGAGCATGGCTGCTTACCGGGAAGGTATCCACACCGTGCTGATCCCCAAAGACAACGAGTCCGACCTGTATGAGGTGGATGAGGAAGTGAAGAAGGCCATTCGGTTCGTACCGGTCAGCGACCTTTCCCAGGTGCTGAAGGAGGCCTTGATCCGTCCTGCGGTGGCTACACCCCGGGCGTCTGTCACTGTCCCGCCGGCCACCCAGCTTATTGCCACGGACGCTTCGGCGGCGAAAGAACCCGCCACTGTCATGTAAAGGAGCGTGAGGCATGAACTATAATCGCAGCGAATTTCAGGCTTCCTACGGCATTTCCAGCCAGCTGCCCGCCGCTGACCGTCCGGAATTTGCCTTTTCCGGCCGGTCCAATGTGGGCAAGTCCAGTCTGATCAACAAACTGTGCAACCGCAAGAATCTTGCCCGTGTCAGTGCTACACCGGGCAAGACGGCTACTATCAACTTTTACCGGGTGGACACGGCCTATTTTGTGGACTTGCCCGGATATGGGTTTGCCAAGGTCTCCAATGCCGAGCGCGCCCGCTGGGACGAGCTGATCAACGGCTACTTTGAGGCAGGCCGCCCGTTGAAACTGTTGGTCCAGTTGTTGGACTGCCGCCATGACCCCAGCGCAGATGACCGCCAGATGCTGGAATATCTGCGCTATCACCGGATCCCCTTTGTGGTAGTACTGACCAAGGCGGATAAGCTGAAAAAGTCGGAAGTGGCGCCTTGTCTGGCCCGGTTTGAGGAAATCTGTGCCGAATATGGCTGCCGCCGCGTCTTTCTTACCAGTGCCGAGAAGGGCACCGGCGTGGAAGAGGTGCGGGCCTGCCTGGATGCGCAGCTGGAGGCCGGGGACTGATGGCGTACAACGAATTTGCCTATTTTTATGATGAACTGAATGAGGCGGCGGACTACGACGCCTTGTATCAGTATGTTGTTTCGGAGCTGGCAGACCACGGTGTGACCGATGGGCTGCTGGCGGATCTAGGATGCGGCACCGGGGAACTGACCCTGATGCTGTCCCAGGCAGGGTACGATGTGATCGGCATTGACCGCTCGGAGGAGATGCTCAGCGTCCTGCGGGAAAAGGCGGACGAACTGGATATGACCGGCAAGGTCCTGCTCTTGCAGCAGGACCTTCTGCAGCTGGACCTGTACGGGACCATCCGGGCGGCGGTATCCACCTTTGACACCTACAACCATATCGGCCCCTTGGAAAATTTTGAAAAAGCGATTGCGAACGCGGCGTTCTTTATGGAAAAGGACGGCGTGTTCGTCTTTGACCTGAATACGCCCTACAAGCACGCCAAGGTGCTGGGCGGACAGACTTTTGATCTGGATGCCGAGGATGCCATCTGCCACTGGACAAACCAGTATGACGAGTCCAGCGGCCGGGTGGATATTCACATTGAGATCCGGGAAAAAGAAACAGGGGATACCTGGACGGAGGACTTCTCCGAATACAGCTACCCTCTTCCTGCCATACAAGCCTTGCTGGATAAGTACGGGTTTACGGTGACCCGGGTATCGGATGGGGAGGATTTCGGCCCCGTGCGCCCGGACAGCCAGCGCTGGATCATTACGGCTGTCAAACGCTATACACAAGAGGAGAAGTAAACCATGGCTCAAGACAATCTGCTGCGCGGTATTTCGGAAAACGGCGGCATTGTATTTTATGGGGTGGATTCCACCGATATCGTTCGTGAGATGGAGCGGATGCACAAGACCAGCGCCGTAACCACGGCGGCTTTGGGCCGCCTGCTGACGGCGGCCGCCATGATGGGGGCTATGCTCAAGAGCAGCAAGGACTCCCTGACCTTGCAGATCAAGGGAGGCGGCCCTGCAGGCCGTATAATGGCTGTTGCCGATGGGGAGGGTCATGTAAAGGGATACGTGCAGAACCCCGTTGTGGAGCTTCCTCCGCGGGCTGACGGCCATCTGGACGTGGGCGGCGCTGTGGGACACGACGGCACTCTGGACGTAATCCGGGATATGGGGCTGCGGGAACCCTATATCGGGCAGGTGCCCCTGGTCTCTGGCGAGATCGCCGAGGATGTGACCCGCTATTTTGCCGTCAGTGAGCAGACGCCTACCGTCTGTGCCCTTGGCGTACTGGTCAACGAAGATCTGAGTGTGCGCTGTGCCGGCGGCTTTATCGTGCAGCTGCTGCCCGGTGCCTTGGACAGTGAGATCGACCAGCTGGAAAAGAACATTGCCGCTATGCCCAGTGTTACCTCCATGATGGAGCAGGGCAAGACGGTGCGGGACATGCTGGACATGGCCCTGGCTACCTTTGACCCGGAGGTGCTGGATACCAGTTCCGTTGTTTACCATTGTGACTGCAGCGAGGAACGGGTGCATCGCATGCTGAAAAGTCTCGGCAGAAGTGAAGTGGAAAAATTGCGGGACGAAGACCCCCTGGCGGAAGTTCACTGCCAGTTTTGCGACAAAACGTACCGCGTTGACCTGAATGATTTGCTGAAAAATTGGCCTGTCAGCGCGGAAAATAAAAAAGTTTAATTTTTTTCAAAAAATGGAGAGAAAATGCTTGACAAATCGGGGTTGATGCAGTAAAATAACATTCGTCGCCCGGAGAGAGCACGACAAGCTGAAAGAAAGCGAAGCAAGCTAAACTCTCCAATATGCGGCCGTAGCTCATCTGGTAGAGCGCCACCTTGCCAAGGTGGAGGTAGCGAGTTCGAGCCTCGTCGGCCGCTCCATTAAGGGAGTTTAGCTCAGCTGGGAGAGCATCTGCCTTACAAGCAGAGGGTCAGCGGTTCGAGCCCGTTAACTCCCACTTGTGGCCCGGTAGTTCAGTTGGTTAGAACGCTAGCCTGTCACGCTAGAGGTCGTCAGTTCGAGCCTGATTCGGGTCGCCATTTGCCTCTGTAGCTCAGTCGGTAGAGCAGGGGACTGAAAATCCCCGTGTCATTGGTTCGATTCCGATCGGAGGCACCATTTTCTCTGGCGTTCTCTTTTGAAAAGAGAACGCGATATGCGGCCGTAGCTCATCTGGTAGAGCGCCACCTTGCCAAGGTGGAGGTAGCGAGTTCGAGCCTCGTCGGCCGCTCCAACAAAATAGCAAAGTACCGGCGCTAAGCCGGTATTTTGCTCATAAGGTGACGTGGCCAAGTGGTAAGGCAAGGGTCTGCAAAACCCTCATTCACCAGTTCAAATCTGGTCGTCACCTCCAAAAAAGCAGAGCGGACAAAATGTCCGCTCTGCTTTTTTATATTGTATGCTTTAGCGAAATGAGAACCCCCAGCTCTGCTGGGGAGAGTAAAAAAGCTTTAGCTTCAAGCATCGAGCGAAGCGAGAAGGGAGCAGCAACTTTACCATTGTCAAGAAAGCTGATCTTGGATAGACAGCGCCCGTTTACGGGCTGTAGGGCAAGTGATGCAAGTGGCGGATTTTTCAGTGCCTCTTGAGAGGCTTGCCGGTACGATGCCCTTCTAGGGCTTACACAAGCCCCCGGCTTAGCCGGGGGTCTTGACTTTGGCCCGAAATGGCAATGCCGTATTTAATTCAGCAGCAGAACAACTGCCTCCGCCAGGAGCGGGCACAGCATCAGCCCACAATAGAGAAGTTGTACAGCAAATTCTGCGGCAGCGTATGGCAGGGGATGTCTGGCCTTCAAAAGCGGCAGCAGGCTCCGGAAAAACACGCCTCGCTGCACGAAGATAAGCCCACTGGCCGCAAGGCGCCAGATCTGCAAAAGTATGCCACTGCTAATGATACACTTCAGAGCGACCACAAACGTCATCTCTGTCTGGTCAGGAGTGAGGAAACCTGATGCATTATGCCAGTGAACGGTCACTTGCAGAGGCAACGCAATCTGCATCCATATCCCCAGGGCAACAGTCAGCCAGAAAAAGGCGCTGCGGGCCCCACTCCACAGGATGCGGCCGGGCCGCAGCATGGCCACAAAGTCTTCCAGAGTGTCTTCTGAAGGAGGCTCCGGTGTACTGCCCGCGTGCATCAGCTGGGATAAACTCAGCCCTAGAGCATCCGCCAGCGGTTCCAAAGTGTTGATGTCAGGGAACCCAATGCCGCGCTCCCAGCGGCTCACAGCCTTGTCTGTGACATGAATGATATCGGCCAGTTCCGCTTGCGTCATTCCGCGTCCACGCCGCGTGTCGGCCAGAAAAGCTCCGAAAGTCTTTGCATCCATTTTGCGGCACCTCCTTTGGTATAACCATACCACCCACTGTGCCCAAAAGTAAACCTACGATTCCTTTACCTGCGAAAATACACAAAAACTCCCTCTGACGAAAGCTTGTCAGAGGGAGTTTCATGCTTATTTCAGGGTTCCGTCCAGAACCTGCTGATAATACCAGGGCTTCGGCGCGCGGAATACTTTGCCGGCAAGGGAAGCATACCGCTCATCCTTGATTTGCTTGGGAAATGCCAGCTCCCAGGCACACAGGGCCTGGTACTTCAGCTTGAGCTCCCGGTTGGCGGCATTGTTGCCATATTTGCTGTCACCCAGAATCGGGCAGCCGATGCTGGCCAGGTGTGCCCGGATCTGGTGGGTGCGTCCGGTGACCAGATGTACCCGCAGAAGGGCCAGACGGCCGCTCACAGCAATGGTGTCGTAGGAGGTGATGATTTCCTTGGCGCCGGGTTTCGGCGCATCCAGAACGCGTACCAGACCGCGCTCTGCGTCTTTCATCAAAAAGCCTTTCAGGGTATCGGCGGGCGGCACGGGGCGGCCAAAGGTCACGCACAGGTACGTCTTGCGGATCTGATGTTCCCGGATGGCATCGGTCAGGAACTGCTCCGTTTCGGCGTTTTTAGCCAACAGGATCAAGCCGCTGGTGCCGGTATCCAAGCGATGGCAAAGGCGGATGGAGCTTTCATTCTCCAGGCGCTTTTCCTCATACAATTTGCGCAGAACCCGGGCGCGCAGGGTATCCGCATCGTCCCCGTCCACCGGAATACCGGCAGGCTTCAGCGCTACAATCAGGTCGTCGTTTTCGTAAATCAGTTCAGCTGGCGCCCGACATCCAAGAAACCAGGGGCCGTCCTGTACAGTCAGCCCCAGCTGATCGTCCAGCAGATAAATGCGGATCACATCTCCGTTCTGTACCCGGGTGGACAGGGGCTGCTTTTTGCCGTTCAGTTTGATTTTGTTTTCCCGCAGGGCTTTGTTCAAGCGCCCGGGCCCCAGTACGGGGTACTGCTGCATCAGATACTTGTCCAGCCGTACCGGCAGCAAAGATTTTACTTTCAGTTCTTGCATGGGATCGTCTCCAGTTCCTGCCCCCACAAAACGGTGGCATCTTCAATTTCAAGGGTGACCATCAGCCACCCGGGATCACTGTCGTCTACGGTCAGAATGGGGTACGTCCTGCCGTCGGCGACGATGGCCGCGGCACTTTCCAGCTTGCGGCGGGTAAAGGGCGCGTCCGCAAAGCAAACGGTTTGTTTCGTGCTGTCCAGTACACCCCGGTTCCATAGAGCGTCAGTGTAATCGGCCAGCCGCAGGGGATAGTTTTCATCATAGGGAATACAGGCAGTGTCCAGCCCGCAGTCGGCCATACCGGGAGCAATCACGTACCAGCTGCCATCGGCGCCGTCAATGCGGCCGCACCAGACACCACTGTTTTTTACAGGCTCCACGGCTTGAAGAAAAGCGCCTTCGTCGGCAAATAAATACAGGGTATCACTGCGCAGTTCTCCTGTTGCCAGTTCCTGGCTGTACACTGTTCTCTGTGCTTCCAGGGCAGAGGCATCATATCGTGCAGCAAAAGGATCGTTGGTTGCCATTCCCAGATCGGCGGTATACAGTGCCAGGTGAAGTGCATCGGTCTGCAGTCCGCTCATGGAGGCGATGGAATTGTATCGTCCGGCTGCCTGCTGCCAGAAATCACTGGTCATGGAGGAGGGAAATGCATCCTGCTTCTGCGCTTCGGCGAAAGCTTGCCGGCGCTGCATCAGCCCTGGCATCAGGTCAATGAGCTGTAAAACCGTCAAAATTGTCAAGCCGGCAATGACAATATGTCGGTGCTTGAGAAGGCGAGAAAATCCCACACAGACAGCCAGCATAAGCAGATAATACACAGGCCAGAACATTCGGCCGCCGGAACGGAATACGGAAAACACCTTGATCAAAGCTGATGGCAGAGGTAAAGTGGCCAGAGTGGCTCCATTGGCGGTGATGACGTGACTTATCGCAAAGGCCGTCAGGATAATACTGACAAGACATAAGGCCCGGTGGCGGCAAATCAGTGCCCATAGCTTTTTGGGAGCTTTGAATAGCATCCGGATCAGGCATATAAAAAGACCAGCCAGCACGCCAAATCCCAGATAGGCGAAGGCATCGTAGTTGCCCCCTACCTGGTTCTGTTTGGGCAAAAAGAAGCTCCAATCTACGCCATTGACGCCGGCAGGGTTCCACAAGCTGTTCAGATTCATTCCAAAATAGCCGTATAATGCGTCGCTTCCACCAGTGGCTGTTCCGTAAAAAAGTCCGAACATCCATCCGGCTGCAACGGTCAGGGCCAGGTCTGCCAGAAGCCAGAGCGCCGGACTCAGATACCGATGCCGAGATACCGCATACTCCAACAGCAATGCGAAGGTAATGGCATATGTCATGGGAACAAAATAGGGATGTATGGTAATGGTCAGGATATTGAGCGCAAAAAGCCCCCGGAAGCAGTAGCGACCGCTGCGTCGGCCGAGAAAATAAAAGTATAAAGCTGCCAGGATGAAGAAGTGTGCGGCCAGAGAGGTATGGCGAAGTGCACGCTCCCATAGGATTGGGCTGAAAATGAACAGCAGGTCCGCCAGTAAAGGGCCGGTGATTCCATCCAGGAAGAGCCCCAGGAGCCTTGCACCTGCGGCGCCCTGGGCCATCAGACAAAGCAGGGTAAACCACCCGAAATATTGAAAGGTGGCAGGGAGGAGTGGGGACAGAAAACGGAAGAACGCAGCCAAGAGGGGAATGGAGTCGGTATAAGCAACACTCAGTCCTTGCGGGGCGTTGATGTTATCGGTCACGCATAGCGGAAAGGACAAATCACTTTGCCGATAAAAAAGCCAACCGGCATAGTGCTGTTGGATATCCTTTTCAATGTATCCGCCGCGACAAAAACTATCGTTGGTCACATCCAAGGGAGAAAGGCCAAAGATGAGTAAAAAGGCGACCGCCCCCAGAACGGCGCCGCCTAAAAGCAAAAGGCCGTCTCTGCGTTTGTCTGCGGCTGTATGCATCCTGTTCATCCCTCCAAATTTGTTTGCTGGCATAATATCCTCATTTTATCATAAGAAAATATACTTGCGCAACGTTTGCGAAAAGCCTCCGCGAATGATTGTTATACCGGCATCATATAAAGAGGGAACAGCCGGAAAACAGAGTTGCTGGAATGATCTGGGCGTCTTGCGCTGCTGCCAGTATAGCACAGAAGTTTCAGGGACGGTATGCCCTGCGGTAAGAAGAGGACAAGGATCTGCATTGACATTTTGTCACGGGTGCGATACAATTACAAAGTTAAGAATAGGCCGCCATGGTGAAATTGGCAGACACAAAGGACTTAAAATCCTTCGGAAGCGATTCCGTACCGGTTCGACCCCGGTTGGCGGCACCAGGAAAAGCAGACCGCTTTTGTGGTCTGCTTTTTCTTCTTTATTCGTATCGGAAATCATTTGCCGGAGGGGGAAAAGTGGGGCAGGAACTTCATTTTGTATTGAAAAAAGGCTGAAAAATCACAAAAATGCTTGTATCTTGCGTCAATTTCGTTTATACTTATGTGTTGTATGTTCGGTCACTGTGCCGTACTACATCCCGTCAATAGAGGAAGCACCCGCGGGGTGCTCAAGAACGAGTCTGCAGGAGGGGAAGCATCCATGTCTGATTACCGTAAGATGACCAAAGAAATGCTCCTGGCTGAAAAGGCCAAACTGGAAAAGTCCTATGCCGATTTCAAGGCACTGGGGCTCAAGCTGAATATGGCCCGCGGCAAACCGGGCCCGCACCAGATGGACCTTGCCATGGATCTGCTCAAGATGAGTGATTACACCACCGAGGACGGCACTGATGCCCGCAACTACGGCAACCTGGAAGGCCTGCAGGAAGCCCGTGTTCTGTTTGGCGAAGTTATGGGGGTCAAGCCGGAAAATGTCTTTGTGGGCGGCAATTCCAGCCTGCAGCTGATGTACAATCTGGTGGCCATCGGCTATACCTTTGGTTTCCAGGACTCTCCGTGCCCTTGGTCTGCGGTGGAAAAACCGAAGTTCCTGTGCCCGGTTCCCGGCTATGACCGCCATTTCCGCATTACCGAGGAATTCGGTATTGAGATGATCAATATTCCCATGACCCCCACCGGTCCCGACATGGATATGGTGGAAAATCTGGTGGCTGAGGACGCTTCCATCAAGGGTATCTGGTGTGTGCCGCAGTATTCCAACCCGGACGGCTACACCTACAGTGATGAGACTGTGCGCCGTTTCGCCAGCATGAAGACGGCAGCTCCCGACTTCAAGATCTTCTGGGACGAGGCCTATATTGTCCATCACCTGACCGATGAGATCATCGAGACGCCGGTCCTGCTGGAGGAGAGCCGTCAGTACGGCAATGAGGACCGCGTCTTCATGTTCACTTCCACCAGCAAGATCACCTTCCCCGGCGCTGGCGTGTCTGCTCTGGCCTGCAGCGAGAACTCCATGAAGTATGTCTGCAAGCGCTTCGAGGTCATGATCATCAGCTATGACAAGATGAACCAGCTGCGCCATGTCCGGTTCCTGAAGAACAAGGCGGGCGTTCTGGCGCATATGCAGAAGCATCGCCGTCGTCTGGTGCCCTGCTTTGATGCCGTCAAGTGCACCTTGGCCCATGAGCTGACCCCCTGCGGCGATATCGCCCACTGGACCAACCCCAAGGGCGGTTACTTCATCAGCCTGTATGTGATGCCCGGTTGCGCCAAGCGTGTGGCGGAGCTGTGCAAGCAGGCCGGCCTGGTGCTGACCGGTGCGGGTGCTGCTTATCCTTATGGCCGCGACCCGGAAGATTCCCACCTGCGCATTGCGCCGACCTATCCCAGCCTGGATGAGGTTGAAAAAGCGTCTTTGCTGCTTACCGTCTGCGTGCGTCTGGCAGTTGTGGAAAAGCTGCTGGCCGAACAGGAGTAAGCTTCGGACCCTGCGGTCCGGCATAGAAGTCCTGCCCGAGCGGGCAAATTTTGGAGGTACCTAATGAACAAAAGAGGGAAGTCATGGCGCTTTTTTGCCATGGCGGCGCTGATCATTGTGTTTTCACTTTCGGCGCTCTTGGGCTTCAGCTATCAGTATGGTGACACCAAGACCACCTACCTGAAAGGTGCTGGCGACATTCGTTTTGGCATTGATATCCGTGGCGGTGTTGATGTCACATTCATGCCTGCGGATGACATCGATGCTACGGATACCCAGATGGAAGCAGCCAAGACGGTTATTGAGGATCGTCTGGTTGGCCTGGGCATCACCGACTACGAAGCCTATGTGGACAACAATAAGGACCGCATCATCGTGCGTTTCCCCTGGAAGAACGACGAGAGCGATTTTGATCCGCAGAGCGCCATTGATGAGATCGGTACCACCGCCCAGATGGTCTTCCGTAAGGGAAGCACCGCGGACGGCGAGGAAATTCTGACCGGTGACGATGTGGATTCTGCTATGGCAGGGTATCTGCAGAACGAAGGAAATGTCGTTCAGCTGAAGTTCACCTCTTCCGGTGCGGAAAAGTTTGCCGATGCCACCACCGAACTGGCTCCCAGCAATGGCACCATCAGCATCTGGCTGGATGATGAAAACATCAGCACTGCATCGGTGGAATCCGCCATCACCAATGGCGAGGCTATTATCAAGGGTAGCTTTACTGCGGATGAGGCTGCCACTCTGGCAAACCAGATCAATTCCGGCGCTTTGCCGTTTGCTCTGTCTGCGGAGAGTTATTCTACG
Source organism: Subdoligranulum sp. DSM 23681 (assembly GCF_057005535.1). Taxonomy (NCBI): domain Bacteria; kingdom Bacillati; phylum Bacillota; class Clostridia; order Eubacteriales; family Oscillospiraceae; genus Subdoligranulum; species Subdoligranulum sp. DSM 23681. The sequence goes on from NZ_CM168050.1 coordinate 3,030,029, forward strand.
ATCAGCCCGACCCTGGGTGCCCGCAGCCTGGAAGTTATGGTGCTGGCCGGCGTCATCGCTTTTATTGCGGTAGCATTGATCATGATCATCCGGTACCGCCTGCCCGGTACCATTGCGGCCCTGTCTTTGTTTGGACAGGTTGCTGCCACTCTGGCAGTGGTTTCCGGCTACTTCCCGGTGTTCTCCGGTTCTACCCTGACTTTGCCCGGTATTGCCGGTATCATTCTGGGCATTGGTATGGGTGTTGACGCCAACGTCATTACTGCCGAGCGTATCCGTGAGGAACTGGGCAAGAAGAAGACTCTGGATGGCGCCCTCACCAACGGCTTCAAGATGGGTCTGACCCCCATTATTGACGGAAACGTGACCATTGTGATCGTGGCCGCTATCCTGATGGGCGCCTTCGGCCCCACCGACGGTTTCTGGGCCAAGGTCTTTACTCCGGTGTTTGGTTGGTTCGGTCCTTCCACCGCCGGCACCATCTACTCCTTCGGCTTTACCTTGCTGACCAGCGTGCTGCTGAACTTCGTGTTTGGCGTGTTCGCTACCCGGGTGATGCTGCGCGGTGCGTCTGCCATCAAGGCGCTGCGCAATCCCTGGCTGTACGGCGGTGCCAAGTCTGGCGAAACCCCGCCGTACAAAGTCCCCCACATCAATTTTGTGGGCAACCGCAAGAAGTATTACATCTTCTCTTCTGCGCTCATCGTGATTGTTCTGGTGTACAGTCTGGTTTTCGGCGTTTCCATGGACGTGGAGTTCAAAGGCGGCGTCGTGCTGACTTTGGGGTATGAAAACAGCCTGGATCTGGATGCCGTGGAGAAAGCTGTCAGTGCCAACGTGGAACAGAGCAATCTGAACCTGCAGACCGGCACCGACATCACTGGCCGCCAGACCCTGACGGTGACCTTGCCCGGTAGTGAGAATCTGACCACCGATGAAATGGACAGCCTGCTCACCAGCCTGAACGAACAGTTCCCGGACAATGCTTTTGAGGAAAACGAAATCAGCAACGTGAACCCCACCATCGGTAAGGAGTTCCTGTTCAAGAGCCTGGTGGCCGTGGTCACCGCCTGTGTGCTGATTCTTCTGTATGTGGCATACCGCTTCCGCAAGGTAGGCGGTATGCAGGGCGGCGCTACCGCTATTGTGGCATTGCTGCATGACATGTTCGTGGTCTTCGGTGTGTTTGCCATCCTGCGCATTCCCCTGAACGGAAACTTCATCGCCGCCATTCTGACGATCCTGGGCTATTCTATCAACGATACCGTCGTTATCTACGACCGTATCCGCGAAAACACTGCCCTGTACGGCAAGCGCCGTATGCCGCGTTCTGAGCTGGTTAACCTGTCCATCAACCAGAGTTTCGGCCGTTCGCTGATGACTTCCATCACCACCTGTGTGGCGCTGGGTATTGTCTGCGTGGTTTCCGTGGTCTTCAAGCTGGACAGTATCTTCACCTTCGCACTGCCGCTGCTGTTCGGTATGATCAGTGGTGTGTACAGCACGGTTTGCATTGCCAGCCAGCTGTGGCTTGATTGGCAGAATAAGACCAATCCTGAAGCGGTCAAGAAGAACTCCTGAGGCTGTAGATTGGTTGCTGCGTTTTAACGCTGTCCCTGTTGGGGGCGGTGTGTTCCCCAAAAATGACAGGAGGGATTGCCATGAAATGTCCGTACTGCGGCGCGATAGATTCCAAGGTGATCGATTCCCGCCCCACCGAAGACGGCGAAAAAATCCGTCGCCGCCGTGAATGCCTGAGCTGCAAAAAGCGCTTTACGACCTATGAGATCGTGGAGACGGTACCCCTGATGGTGGTCAAGAAAGACCACTCCCGGGAGGTCTTCGACCGCCAGAAACTGCTCAATGGCATGCTGCGTGCCTGCGAAAAACGGCCGGTGAGCTTCCAGCAACTGGATGCTGCGGTCAGCCGCATTGAACAGATGCTGCTGAACTCCTATGACCGGGAAGTTTCTTCCATTCATATCGGTGATTTGGCCATGGAGCAGCTCAAGCAGCTGGACGATGTGGCATATGTGCGGTTTGCTTCGGTTTATCGCCAGTTCAGTGATGTGAACACTTTTATGGAAGAACTGAAGGACATGCTGGACAATCGCTCCAAAATGAACGGGAACTGAGTTATAAATAAAGGAAAAGGCCTACCTGTTGAAGGTGGGCCTTTTCCTTTTGTGGTAGACTGATATTTTCTCTTTCGATGGGCAGACTGAAAACAGGAAGGGGGAGTATCATAATGCCGCAACAAGGGGAAGATAAACTGGCCTGGGACCTGCAGAGCAACAAAGCGTTTCTGCAGACCCGCTTTGGAAACTCTCTGGATTATTACAGCAAGGATCTGAAGATGGGATGCGTATCTTGCTGCATCACGCTTTTTACCGGGCTATCCTCCCCGGAAAAACTGACGGTCATGGCATTGTCTATTTTGGAGCAGGAGAAAAAGACTTTCCGTCATGGTGCCCAATTATGCCGATATCTTCTGACACAGAGTCGAATTCCAACTGAAAGTACACCCGTCACCACAAAAACCGCGTTGGTGGAACGGTTGGCCAATGGACTGGCGGTGCTTCTGATTGATGGGTGCCCCTGTGCTGTCGCCCTCTCCACCCAGGAGATGCCGCAGCGGTCGGTATCGAATCCGGGGGGCGAGGGAAATATGCACGGCCCTCAGGAAGCATTTACAGAACTTCTGCGCAATAATGTATCTCTGCTGCGGCGGCAATTTAGAACCGATACCTTTGTGGCGGAACTTCATATTGCCCACACGCATGCAAAAACGGAATATTGTTTGTGCTATGATAAACAACGCGCTCCGGCAGACACTGTGCGGGCGCTGCGCCGCCGATTGGAGCAAGTGGAACTGCCGGTTCTTCTGGATTCTTCTTATTTTGCCTCATTCATTAAACAGGATAAACTGAATTTGTTTCCTGCCGCGGCATATACCGAACGTCCTGCAACCGCCTGTGCCCGGATCTGCGAAGGAAAAGTGGCGGTTCTGGTTTCCGGCAGCCCGTTTGCCATGATTGTTCCAAGTTTTTTCAGTGAACATTTTGAATCTCTGGATGACTATTCTTCCGGTGCTGTTTTTGCCGGCATGATCCGGTTGCTGAAGTATATTGCGTTTTTGCTGTCGGTGTTTGGCCCGGGCTTGTATGTAATGGCACTTACCTATGCGCCTGAGATCATTCCCGTCAGGCTGTTGGCCACATTGGCACAGGCAGAAGCACAAACGCCCTTATCTCCTATGCTGGAAATGCTGGCCGTAACGCTGTTGCTGGAAATTGTGAGGGAAGCCGGACTGCGCGCGCCCAAAGCGATATCCCATACAGTCAGCCTGGTGGGGGCGCTGATCATTGGTGAAACGGCGGTCAGCGCAGGCATTGTCAGCATTCCGGTCCTGACGATGGCGGCTGCTGCCACGGTGGCCACATTGGCGGTGCCGTCTCTGTATGAGCAAAGTATTTTGTTTCGTTTTGCGGTGATCCTGCTCACGGGAATTTTTGGGGTTCCCGGATTTGCCTGCAGCGCGTTGCTGATTTTGGCCATGGCCTGCGGAAGCGATCCGTTTGGCTATGACTATCTCTATCCGCTGATGCCGCCGTGCAAGGCTACCGTCCGGGATGGATTTGTGCGCACAATCTGGACATCGTTGGCCCGTTCCAAAGGGGAGGGGAGATTATGAAAAGAGAGGCTCCCAACCTGTTTTCAGCATTGCTGCTGGGGTTATTCGGCAATATATTGTTGTCTTCGCAGGTAGGATACTGGGTACGGCCCGGAATATTGCTCCTGCCGGTCAGTGTTGCTGCGTTGGCGGCAGTCTCACTGGCATTTGCCTGGGGATGGCGCAGAGTGGGGGAAAACCCACTGATCCGATGGACGCTGCTTGGTTTGCTGGCATTGAGCTCTGCCATTGAAATACTGCGTCTGTGGCGCCTATTTGAATCGATTTACCCGGATGGAATGAGTATGTTCGGGATTTGTCTGATGATTGTTGTACCGGTTATCTATCTTCGCAGGGTATCTTCCATCGCACAGACAGCCAATGTGGTGCTGGCTGTACTGTTGGTCGCCAGCGTCTTTATGGTGGCATCTATTGCTTCCCAGCTTCGTCTGTCCAATTTACAGTTTGTTCCGTTATCTATGGAACAGGCCAATATTACGTTGAGAGCACAGATTATTTTGTATCCGGAGTTTCTGCTTGCGGCTCTTTGGCCGGATTCCGCAAGGTTTGGCAGAAATACTTTGCTGCGCTTGGCGGGAGGGGGAGTGGCGTTTTCGGTGGGAGTACATCTCTTGCTGGAACTGTTTTTTGGCGCCGATGTCCCTTTTCAGGAAAATCCGCTGCATACCGCTGCACAAAGCGGTTCGTTTTCTATCTTCAATCGTCTGGAATGGCTGCAGCTGATTCTTTGGATGATGGTGGTGACCATCAAACTGGCATTGTATTTATATGCGGGTGTGCATCTGATGGGAGGCTATGCCTGTAAAAGCGAAAACAATGCTGTGGGCCTGGATCGCTTTCCGGTCTACTTCGCTCTCATGCTTTTTCTTTGTGCACTTTGGCGGTCAGCCGATTTGGAAGTGCTGATGGATATACGCAATATTTTATTGGTGTTATATGTCGTGCTGATTGTGGCAGGAGGTGGCTTGCAGTGGCTTTTGGCAAAAAAATCAGAGCCTGCCTGACAGCAGGTATGCTTGCGGGAGGCTTGCTTTTGAGCGGCTGCACAGCGGCTCCGCTGCTTTCACAGAGAGAAATCGTGCGTGCTGCGTTTTTTCAGCAGCAGGGAGCCCGAAGCGCGGTTTTTCTGCTGTTGGCTGACAGTGCACAAAATGCGGAAGGGCAGCAGCCGGCATACAAGGTGGTAACTGGCCACGGAGACAACCCGGAACAGGCTTTGGAAAAGGCCGAAAACAGTCTGGAAGGACAGGTATTTTATGGATTGCTGGATCTGGCGACTTTCCCGACCCAGTATAACTGGCAGAATGTGGTTGACACAGCCAGACTTTTGTATGACAAAACCAAGCCGGCCCCCCAGATGATCCTGTTCCTGATGGACGAGATGCCGGAACAGCAACTTGTGAAGAACGCCGGTGATTTGTATGAAGAAATGGAGAAGGCGCAAGTGCGCTATGATCTGAAAAATGGCCTTCAGACAGTGTTCTCCGAGAAAAATGAATGTGCCCTGCCGGTATGGCAGGGCACGGAATATGGCTTTTCGTTTCTGCAGAAAGATAAAGAACCCTTAATGGTCAAGGAAGCAATAGCAGCGCAGCTGGCAGCCGTTCTGTCCGAACAGTCCGACAGACTGGAATGCCTGTTTGATCAGGAAAGTGCTGCTCTGCAAACGCAGACTTATGTTCAGTATTGTGCTGATCAAGTAGGCCAAAATGAATTGCGCCTGACCCTTATTGATCCGGAAATAAGGGATATAAGCGGGGAAGGCCGGGAACCGGTCCAGCTGCAGCAGCTGCTCTGTAATGAACTGCAGCAAGTTTTTGCTGATTTTACAAGGAACCTGTATACTGACCAATTTGATCCGTTTCGGACCGGCATATGGGTCGCGGCGCAAAGCGGAAGCCAGAAACCGGTTCCGCAGCCCAGCCTGATGATCCATTTGGAACCGTGATTTTCATTCAGCAGAAGTCAGGGTGGTGGGACGATCCAGATATACCACGCGGTTGTCTGCAATGAAAGTCTGAAAGTTATAGAGAATCAGAACCTGGTCGTATCCTTCAGACTCGATGGTGGAGTCCAGACCATAGGAGAAATTGCGAAGATCAACCACGCCGATTTTGGCGTAGTTTTCTGTTAAAAATGGCACAAAACAGTTGGCATAGCTGTCCTTGACCACCAGGATACTGCCTTCTCCGTTGCCTTCAATAACAGAGTAACCATTGTTGCCGTCCAGGAAGGCGGCGTACTTATCCCGGGTCTGGAATTTTTCGGTATTGACCATGGTTTCGGTCTTTCGCGCACTGTATTGGGTTTCGCCGGTGATATCATAGATAGTCATAGGATTGTCCAGCGGATAATAGGTGATCACATCCGGCTGTACATCCCATCGACGGGCTGCGGAATAGTGGGTCCCGTAGAAATCCGGGATACTGACAGATTCACGGGCGGCAGTATCAAAAGGAGTCAATCCCTTCAGCTGACAGAACTGCTGATATGCCAGATAGGCGCCTTGCGTTGTCCAGTGGTGATCGGTTTTATAGTAAAGGTATTCATCCTTTTCCCGGGTGAACACATCCCGCAGATCGAGCACATCAGCGCTGGAGGATACTTGGGAAAAAATATCATCCAGCATGGCATTTTCGTCCACCATGGGCGCACCCACAGGCAGCTTTTCTGGATAGATGACGCTGGCCGAAGGGGCCAGAAGAAACGTAACTTTACCGGGATGGCGGGAAGCAAAATTGGTTACGGCATCCAGATTTTTGCTCAGCTGCTTCTGCGTATCCGGTGATACGTCAAACAACTTTGTGAACATCCAGCCGTCTTTTCCCAACAGGATGTTGCTCTCTTCCACTTTGCCGAAAGCAAGATTGTTAAAGGCGCTTTCCAGATCAATCCATGTATCGCGGAAGGCGACCTGATCCTGCATGTAGGTGGAAAAATCCTGAAGAAAATCTCCATTCAGCAGGGTTTTGATACTGAAGGACGGCAACTGTGCCAGCTTTCGATTTTCCAGATCAGACATGTCCCGTTTTGGCCAGAAGAAGTTCAGAACTGAAAAACCGACAAGCAAGAAAAGAAACAATGCCAGAACAGCGCCGGGGCGTGCACCTGTTTCACGTCCGGCTTTTCGATGAATATAGCGGGCCATAGCAGGTCACACCTCCTTTAGAAATCAGCGTAGAGGGCCGTCGAGCCAGTGGCGGCGACCACATAAGCGGTGCACAGAATGGCGACAGCGGCAAAAATCAAAAGACGAAGAGGCAGGACCTTTTTGGTCTTGTCCCAAATCCAAGAAGGCAACGGTGTGGAACACAAGCAGCACACCACCAGCAGCACGCCATAATTACGAAGGTAATACAGTGCCGAAATGCCGCCCTGAGGGACAAACAGCCTGTTCAAAAGCAGACCCAGCGGCGCGCCGGCGGCATTGGCTGTAAAGATACCCCAACCAAGTACCACAAAGAACAGGGTATAAATGTGTGGCCAGATGCGGCCTTTTTTGAGATATTTGAGCAGGAAGTTCTTCTCAATGACCAGGAGCACGAAATAGTACAGACCCCAGCAGATGAAGTTCCAGTTGGCGCCATGCCAAAGACCGGTCAAGGCCCAGACAACCAGCATGTTCAGAATCTGACGGCCGGGACCGCGGCGATTCCCGCCCAGAGGAATGTAAATATAATCCCGGAAAAACTGGGAAAGGGTAATGTGCCAGCGGCGCCAGAACTCGGTAATGCTGGCGGAAATATAGGGCAGATTGAAGTTGGCAGGGCACTCAAATCCCATCATCAGGCTCAGACCGTTGCTCATCTCAGAGAAACCGGCAAAGTCAAAATACAGCTGCAATGAGTAGGCAAGGATCCCCAGCCAGACCAGAGGGGTAGAGGCATTGGCAAGGCCGATGCCGTCGGAGGTAGAGATGATATCCTGCCACAGTGCGGCGATGGAATCGGCTAAAATCACTTTTTTGGCCAGACCGAACACGAACATCACAGCCCCGGCCTCTGCCTGTCGGATTGTGCAGCGTCCTTTTACCTTATGTAAGGCCGGCGCCATATCACGGTAACGAACAATAGGACCAACAATCAGCTGCGGATACAGGATCACATAAGTGGCAAAGGTGATTGGGTTTCGCTCGGCTTCGACCTGACGGGTGTAAACATCCGCCACATAGCTGATGAGCTTGAAGGAGTAATAGCTGATTCCCAGGGGAAGCACATCCAGAAACGTCAGAGAAGACAGGCCGGCACCGGAAATCTGGTTGATCGTGTCAATCAAAAAATTGGTGTACTTGAAAAATACCATGGAGGCTGCACTGATTACCACCGCAAGCAGCAGCACGGCACGACGTACAGACGCTTTGCTGGCATTCTGCATCAAAAGACCGGCTATGTAGTTGACAATGATAAGGACTGCAATCAGAGGTAACCAGGTAATGCCGGTCCAGCAATAAAAGAGAATACTTTCCAAAAGCAGGACGGCATTTTTGGCGCGTCCGGGCACCAGGTAATACAGACCCAGGGCCAACGGCATAAAACAAAACAGGAACACCACACTGTTGAATGACAAGAGGGCTTCCTCCTTCCTTCTTCCTTAACCAAAACCAAAAAAGTACGGCAGGCCATAGCCCCGGATGCATACAGGCTGTCTGCCGTGAGCAGAGACAGCGGGCATGCACGGAACAGCGGCCTGCCGTTTTCATTGCTTCAGATCACCCGGATCAGGCAAGCGCGCTGTCAATGGCAGCGTCGATGTCGGCATAATCCGGACCATTGATTGCGGCGATCACAATGACAACAAAATCACCGTTCACGACAATACGGGCGTCCTGGGCCTTGGCTACCTTGTCAGCAAATTCTGCGTACAGGTTGCTGCTGGCAGATTCCTTGTAGGCTTCCAGTTCGGCCTTAACCGCATCGGCACAGCCGCTCTTTGCCTGGACGGCCAGAACCAAAGCACAGTCAGCCTGATCATTGGTAACGTCACCCTTGAAGCCAAGAATATTGTCCATCGTCAGGCCAATCTCGTTTTCCAGAGAAAAATCATCCAATGCGCGGGCATTGGGGACCGCATTGACAGCCTCAATGGTGGAAACGATGGAATCCAGTTTGGCGGTGTCAGCTTCCGCAGTTTCGCCGCTTTCCTGTGCCGCAGAATCGGTTTCGGTCGTTGCAGCCTCGGAAGAGGAAGAAGTGGTATCTGCGGTGCTGGAAGAAGAGCCGGTGCAGGCAGCCAGCAGACTGGTCATCAGCACAGCGGCACACAGAACAGCAATCAGTTTTTTCATGGTAGTTCTCCTTTTGTGATGCTCCCTATTTATAAGGGTAGTATGGCACATGATAGCGCGGTTTTATTCCCGCATGCACAGTATATCGCTTTGGCGCGGTTATACGTTAATAGGATACACCATCCACGGTTTTTTTTCAAGGGGCGCAAAAGAACAAACAACGTTGCTCTTTGTAAAATTTTGCTGTATCGCACGGCTTACAAACAGGGTTGACAAATGCCCCCCTTTCGCCGTACACTAACCTTGAATTGAAGATAAGGATTGTTACGATGCAAAGCCAAAAAGTCAAGACCATCGCGCGGCTGGGCATGCTCTTTGCCCTGGCCATGGCACTTTCGTTTTTTGAATCTGTGATTACGCCGCTTCTTGGGTTAATGCCAGCCATGAAACTGGGCTTGGCCAATATTGTGGTCATGTATGCACTGGTATTTATGAAGCGACGGCAGGCGCTGGCACTGGTGCTGCTGAAAGCAGGATTTTCTCTGTTTGTAAGGGGAGCAACGGCGGGCCTTTTATCTCTGTGCGGAGGAATGCTTTCCTGGGCTATTATGTGCCTGCTGCTCAGCCTGCCCACACCGGTGACGGGATATATTTTTTCTGTTTGCGGGGCCTTGGCACATAATATAGGGCAATTGCTGGGGGCGGCGACGGTGCTCGGCAGCGCAATGGCGTTGGGGTATGCGCCAATTTTGCTGGCAGTCGGGTTGGCGGTTGGAAGTTTGACCTGGTGGGTGGCACGCGGAGTGTTTCCCGCACTCAAGCGTTTGTACCCCAAGGAAGGGAAAGGTATAGATAAAATAATATTTTAAGATTTTGTCTTAAAATTTACGAGTATCTATTGACATTGATTTTTTTGTATGCTATCATATAGGCAAGACACAAGACTGTGTCTTAAAAATGATTCGAGCAATGATTCGGAGGTAATAAACATGGCTAAGTATGTTTGCACTGTGTGCGGCTATATCGCGGAAGGCTCCATCCCGGAATTCTGCCCGGTCTGCAAGGCTCCCGCTTCCAAGTTCATCGAGAAGAAGGATAACACCTACGTTACCGAGCATGTTGTCGGTATCGCCAAGGACGCTCCGGAAGAGATCATCCAGGGCCTGCGCGAAAACTTCAATGGCGAGTGCAGCGAAGTCGGCATGTACCTGGCTATGAGCCGCGTGGCTGACCGTGAAGGCTATCCCGAGATCGCCGAAGCCTGGAAGCGTTATGCTTTCGAAGAGGCTGAGCACGCTTCCAAGTTTGCCGAACTGCTGGGCGAAGTGCTGACCGACAGCACCCAGAAGAACCTGCAGATGCGTGTTGACGCTGAGTGCGGTGCCTGCGCCGGCAAGATGGACCTGGCCAAGAAGGCCAAGGAGCTGAACCTGGATGCCATCCATGATACCGTTCATGAAATGGCCAAGGACGAGGCCCGTCACGGCCGCGGCATGCAGGGCCTGCTGGATCGTTACTTCAAGTAATCCGGCGCAGATCCTGATATAATCACATAGAAGCCCCGGGAGAGTTATACGCTCTTCCGGGGCTTTTGCATGATGCGCTATCTATGGTTGACAAAGCTGTGAAGGCAACGATATAATAAATATGTTATCGGCGATGTCGGAAAAGTTTCGGCACCGCCAGTTTTTTCGCCCGGCTGTTCTCCGGGTGCAGATAAAGGAGAAAACTATGCCATATCGTCTGATCCGTCAGGAAGGGGCGGCCCGTCGCGGTGAGTTCAAGACCGTACACGGCACCGTCCAGACCCCCGCATTCATGAACGTTGCCACGGCAGGCGCCATCAAAGGCGGGCTGTCTGCATTTGACCTCAAGGAGATTCGTGCGCAGGTCATGCTGTGTAATACGTATCATCTGCATCTCCGTCCGGGTGACCAGTTGGTTGCCGATATGGGGGGATTGCATCGCTTTACCCGGTGGGACGGACCTATTCTGACGGACAGCGGCGGATTTCAGGTTTTCAGTCTGGCGAAACTGCGCCACATCACGGAGGAAGGCGTAACTTTCAATTCGCATCTGGACGGCCACAAGATTTTTATGGGGCCGGAGGAGAGCATGCAGATTCAGGCCAATCTGGGTTCCACCATCGCCATGGCCTTTGACGAGTGTGTGGAAAATCCCGCGGAACATGACTATGCGGCGGCCAGCTGCGCTCGTACGGCCCGGTGGCTTCTGCGCTGCAAAAAGGAAATGGCACGCCTGAAGCATGAAGGCAAAGCTGTGAATCCGGACCAGCTTCTGTTTGGCATCAACCAGGGATGTACATACAAGGACCTTCGAGTGGAACACATGAAGCAGATTGCCGAGTATGACCTGGACGGTTATGCCATCGGAGGTCTGGCAGTGGGTGAACCGGCAGAGGTCATGTATGATGTGATTTCTGCGGTGGAACCCTATGCTCCAAAGGATAAAATTCGTTATCTGATGGGGGTCGGAACACCGGGCAATATCATTGAGGCCGTATATCGTGGGGTGGACCTGTTTGACTGTGTCATGCCCAGCCGTAATGCACGTCACGGGCATCTGTTCACCTGGAACGGTATTATCAATATCAAGAATCTGAAATATGAGCGGGACGAAAGCCCGATTGATCCGGAATGTGACTGCCCTGTATGCCGCAACTTCAGCCGCGCGTATATTCGTCATCTGCAGAAGGCGGACGAGATGCTGGGAATGCGTCTGGCCGTGATGCACAATCTGTATTTCTACAATCATCTGATGGAACGCATCCGGGAAGAACTGGATGCCGGTACCTTCCAGCAGTTCCATGATAAATATGTCAAACTTCTCGATACAAGAATTTGATAAAACACTTGCGTAACCGTGTTAAATTCGGTATAATCTTCTTATGTCTTAATAATTCAGCAGTATAAGGAGCCATTGCATATGATTCAGTTTTTGGAGCAGACTGCCGGCACCGGCAATATTCTTCTGACCATGGTCCTGCCCATGGTTCTGGTGATTGGGTTCATGTATCTGATCATTTACGTTCCCCAGAAGCGTCAGGACAAGAAGGATGCTGCCATGCGCAACTCCATTGAAATCGGTGACGAAGTGACCACTATCGGCGGTGTTGTGGGCCGTGTGGCAGCCATTAAGGATGACACCTTTGTTCTGGAGACCACCAGCGACCGTGTTAAGATTCGGTTCCGCCGTTCCGCGATCTCTTCTGTGGAGAAGCTGGATATGGGTACGGCCAAGGACGAAACCAAAAAGGATGCGGCCAAGAAGTAATCCGACCTAAACAAGATCACATAAGCGAACGCCTCTTTGCATACCGTTTAGTGCAAGGAGGCGTTTTTCTATGTATAAAAGCAAACTCAAAAAAGGATCTCCCGGCCGCAGGCGAATTCGTCCCACTGTGCGGGGCAGCAGCCCGCAGCGAAAGTTGTGTCTGGCGGTCATTCGCGGCTTTTTAGCCGGAGCCGGCACGGTGACGCTGATGCTCTGTGCATTGTCTGTGGTGTTTGCCAACACAAATCTTCCGCTGAGCTGGATTGGTCCCGCGGCATGTGTGGCAGCCGCGTGCGGCAGCTTTGTTTCGGGGCTGGTCCTCAGTCACGGTGTGGAGCGTTTTCGGTTGCTTTCCGGTCTGGCTTGTGGTGTGTTCTATTGTCTTTGTGCAATCGGCGCCGGACTGCTGTCGGCGCGGATGCCGACAGCAGATGGCAGAAATCTTTCGCTGATGGCGGTATTGATGCTGGGGGCTGTGGCCGGCAGTGCGGCGGGGGCCTTGCGTAAGGGCGGCAGTCATACGGAGAGGGCACGCTGATGCGCACCGCCAGAACAACCGTACCGGGGATATCCCAGATTCCCGTTGCGGATATTTGGAAAAAAGGACGTCCGATTGCGGGTCATGGAAAAGCGGATCATACCCGACCGCGGGATGGGAATTCCACCTGGAAAATAACTGCGCTCTTTGGTCTTTTGTTTTTTGCCGGATACATGGTAGGAATCCTGAAAGGCAGGTCGGAAGAATCGAATTTTGGAAAACTGCTGGCTGCGTATTATATGGAGGCAAAAAATTTCTCTCTTTTCACGCCGCTGTTTTGGAATGAATTCGGCAGCGCCTTTTTGCAGGCTGTTCTTGTTCTGGCTTGTGGATTCAGTGCATTGGGGAGCGGATTTCTCTGCCTGTACTTTGCTGCCCGTGGCGCGGTGTGGGGGCTCTGTGCATCCAGCGTTTTTATGCAAGGAGGCACAAGGGCCCTGGTAATCCACTGGCTGTTAACCTGTCTGCCGGATTTGAGTGTTTTTTTGGTCATGCTGTGGCTGGCAATGCAGGCGCACCTATGCGCATCTGGAATACTGCGCGGACTGACAGGAAGTTCTCAGCTGCGGCTAACAGCACAGCTGCGTAAACTCCTGATCAGATTTTTTACGGCAGTTGCGTTGTGTGCCGGATTCTGCATGCTGGGTGCGGCATCAGGAGTTCTCTTCGCCGGCGTCCTTATCTGATACATTTTCCTGCTGAGGTTTGAATTTGTGAGAGGAGAGGGGAGAAGCCGCGACGGCATCCCTAAGCTGCTGCTGATTGATATGCGTATAGATCTGTGTGGTAGAGACATTTTCGTGCCCCAGGATTTCTTTCAATGCCAGCATGTCAACGCCGCCCTGATACATGAGTGTGGCGGCGGTATGCCGCAGCTTATGCGGAGAATATCCGCGGCCGGACAAACCGGCACTTTGCAGGCACCGTTCCACGATCTGCTGTACCCGGCGTGCAGTCAGGCGTTTGCCGGTTCGCTTGGATACAAAAAGAGCGTTGGAATCTGTCAGATGGGGTAAAGCTGCCCGTGCTGGAAGATAGTGAGCCAGAGCATCCTGGCAAGCAGTGTTCAGATATACCAATCGCTCTTTACCGCCTTTGCCGGTGATCCGGATGGTTCCATCCTTGAAATCGCTCAGATTGATGGTGATCAATTCTGCCAGACGCATACCGCAGTTGAGGAACAAAGTAAGGATGCAGAAGTCTCGCTCATAAAAGTCGCTTTGTATATTATTTAACAATTCGATGCTTTCTTCTGCAGAAAGATACTTGGGCAAAGCTTTTTTGGGCGTACCAAGACTGATGTTGGCAGTAGGATCATCATGGATGAGATTCACCTGATTACACAAATATCCAAAGAATCCGCGCAGAGCCGAAAGCTTGCGGGCACGGGCCTTGGGACCATTTTCATTGGTGCGCGTATAATCCAGATAGTTCAGAATGTCCCGTTTCTGAACTTTTCTGATTTGTTCGATGGTGATGTGGGTCAGATCAATCTTGGCGGGATCCGTTTCCAGCGTTTTCTGACTGTACAGGGACCATATGACCATCATATACCGAAAGAATCCTCGCAGATCGAGATAATAGCCGTTGACTGTACGCGGTGAACGCAGCTTGACGAAGTCGAGATAATGAAGATATTCGATCACAGTATCAGGGATATCCAGATAAGGTGCATGGCGTTCAGGATGTGCGACATCAATGTAAGTGCTCATGGGAAAAATACCTCTCTTACGTATAGGTATGGTTAAAGCCGGATGCAAGGAAAATGACTTACAGACCGGCAGCTGCAAAGGCGGAAAAGATAAAAACCACTCCCCTATATTTCGCTAAACTTACATTTAGCGAAATGCTAGGTTGCGCTTTTACTATACCACAACTTTTCCCCGCCTGTCAAAAGTAAGTTGTACCAAGGATACCAAAAACACATCCAAAAACATGAACATGTTGTGCCCGGACCACGACGATCAAAGCCAAGGTGGTCCGGGCACTTTTTGTTTAGTTTATCGGTTGATGGATAAAGCCATGCGGTGATACGTATGGCGTTCTCCACGGATGGCGATGGAATACGCCAGGATATTTTGTGGCAATGCCATCCCGGGTACACCGGTGTCACCAATATGGTGCAGGTCGGCACCGGCCATTTTGCACCAAAGAGCAATCTGCCGTATGGTACCGGGATCGGCTCCCTCCTGGGAGGTTCCGATAGCTGTCATCAACAGTGCACCCCTTTTGTGCACATATCCGGCCAGATCATGGACGGCTTCCACGGTGATTCCCGGTACGGTGCCGGGAGCGGGAACCAACACAATATCAGCTCCGGCATCAATAAATTCCTTGGCATCGTCCTGGGTCATGACAGATGCGCCGCTTTGAGAAAGAATGCCTGCTCCATGCATTTTCCCTGCGGCCAGAATCACTCTATCCCCTGCTGCGGCTTTTATTTTGCGCAGGGCATCCACAATGGCTGCATTGGCAACACCATTGCCGGGATTGCCGGTCAACAAAATCATATCCACACCCATGTCAGCGGCTCTGACGGCGTTTTCAGCTGTAGCAAGCCGTCCGTCTGACATTTGCCATAGTGTTCCGTCGTTGGAAGCGGCCAACCGCGGATCTACCGGCTCCAAATTGATGCCGATGACGCGGCCTGTCAGGCGTTTCAATTCTCGAATGGTGTTTTCCGGCAAAACTTTTGGCAGCGCCTGGATCACTGGTTTTTGAACATCAAACATGTTCAGCAACAGCACATCGGCTCCCAAAGCGGCAGCGTATTCGGCGTTGGTTACGTCATTCAGCAACGGCTGCGTGATCCCGATTGTCTCGCTGACCATAACACGTCCTTCACATCCGGCCATGGATTCCAGCAGCTCTTTTTTTCCAAAAGAAACCAGATCACTGGCTGTACAGTCCAGCAGACGTTTGGCCATCTCAGTCGTCCTCCTCGTCCAGATTGATCCGTCCCTTGCCGCGAACATAGAAAGGCTCACTGTCACGCATTCCCTGCTGGCCAAGCGGGGTTTCGGAGGTGGTGATATTCAGATTGATCTTTTTGGCGATGTTTTCGGGAGAAGACATAAAGGGACGTGCCGTATTGGCGATAGCGGCAAAAAGCTTGTCATCCTTTCCGGCATCAAGAACAAGCAGATAATACCGGTCTGTATCGTTGACAAGCATCATCTGCAGATAGGCTGCCGCAACGCCGGGTTGCTGTGCAAACAGTTCACACAAAGGATCCAGCAATGCATCCGGGTAGACAGTAGGCTCGACGATGGTGATCTTGTCTCCCGGCTTTACCTGTGCAGGACGCAGACCGGCTTTGACGCGTTCCACAGCCGCGTCATGCTGCTGCTTGATGGAGGCAACCATCTTGGACTCGAACCGCAGATTATCCCCAAAAGGATCCACAACAAATCCGGCCACATTATCGTTCTGCTGCAGCATCCGGGCATAGTCATCAAAGCGCAGTGCCATGACCTGGGTGGCTCCATTCTGATGCCATTTGCGCAGTTCTTCCTCGTTGGTAAAAGCAGGAAAGAAAGAGCGGCCATCCGTTGCCTTCAGGAGAGAAAACGTAACACGGGTATCCTTCGGCAGCTGAACACGGCCATTGGCGTCAGGTTTGGGAATATCTCCATTAATCTCCACTTTGGCCGGAGCAAGAAAGATAGCCCGGGTCAGCTGGTTGATGACGGCATTGAGATTCTGGGGATTGTTTTCCTGACGCAGCTTTTTGGCCGCAGCATTCAGTTCAGGATTGGATACCGGCTGTTTGGTCACCGGGTTCAGGATATGTCCGGCGGGCTGCTTGGGCGCGGCGGGATGATTGCTTTTTTTCATGCTAGTCTCCTTTTTATTTATATAAATACGGTCCGTCATTTTCAGTCTTTCAGTTTGATGGCATTTACGGCCTCTCGCAGGTATGAAACTCCAATCAGATGAAGCCCGGGGAATTCACGCTGGTCCAGCATTTTCATGTTGTGTTTGGGAATGATGGCGGTATCAAATCCAACCCGCTGCGCTTCCCGCAAGCGAGTTTCCAGATGTGGCACGCTGCGGACTTCCCCACCCAGGCCAACTTCCCCGATGGCAAGGGTCTTTTCCGCAATGGGCAAATCCAGCAAGCTAGACACCATCGCCAAACAGGCCGGCAGATCACAGGCTGTTTCATCCAACCGAAGGCCGCCTACCACATTGAGATATACATCCTGATTCCCGAAGAAATGGCCGGTGCGCTTTTCCAGCACAGCCAGCAAAAGATACATGCGATTGTAGTCAAAACCACTGGCGGTACGCCGAGGACTGGGAAAAGATGTCTTGGTTACAAGAGCCTGCAGTTCGCCCAATACAGGGCGGGTCCCTTCCATGACACAGGCAACGCAGGTGCCACTGATTCCCAACGGACGCCCTTCCAGCATGACCTGAGACGGGTTTTCAATTTGTTCCAGTCCACGGCCGGTCATGTCAAACATGCCGATCTCGTTGGTGGAACCGTAGCGGTTCTTGACGGCACGCAGAACGCGGTATGGCAGAGTTTTGTCCCCCTCAAAATACAGGACGGTGTCCACAATATGTTCCATGACCTTGGGGCCGGCAATCGCACCGTCCTTGTTCACATGGCCCACAATAAAGGTGGGAATCTCATACGTCTTGGCTACGTTCAGAAACCGGGCGGTGCTCTCCTTCACCTGAGAAACAGTGCCGGAGGACGAAGCGATGTCGGTGCATCTCATGGTCTGAATGGAGTCGATAACGACCAGGTCTGGTTTCATCTGTTCGATCAGCCCACAGATTTCATCCACATCGCTTTCTGCAACCAGAGAAATATTGTCCTGAGGAACATTCAGCCGCACCGCGCGCAGTTTGATCTGACGGACCGATTCTTCGCCGGTCACATACAGTACAGAACGGGTACGGGATACCTCTCCGCAGAGCTGCAGGAGAATGGTGGATTTGCCGATCCCTGGTTCGCCGCCAATGAGGGTTACACTGCCGATGACAATACCGCCGCCGAGCACCCGGTCCAGTTCACCGATGCCGGTGATGATGCGGCTTTTTTCCTCGGTGGTGCTGACGCCGCTCAGTTTAAGAGGCGTCAGGCTCGTCTGACCGGGTGTGCGCACTGCGGCGGTTTTTCCGGAAGCGGTTTTGGCCGGCTCGGCCACCACATCCTCGGTCATGGTATTCCAGGCCCCGCAGGAAGGGCAGCGTCCTAACCATCGCGGACTGGTTTCTCCGCATTGGGTGCAGACATAAATGGTTTTCAGTTTGTCTTTCGGCATGCTTTGCCCTCCCCTATTATATCCCGTTTATTATAGCCCAAAATGAGAAAGGGAGCAAGGGGCACGGGATGTGCGGTACCATAAAGCGGGCTCTGCTATTTCTGCGCAGCAAAATGATACGCTTCCTTTATCCAGGACATCAGCTCTTCATCAATGTCTTCCGGTCGGGTAATCATAAGGTGATGTGTCCAGCGTCCCGGATAGGCTTCAACAGCAGCCTCAATGCGGGACGAATCCAACTTATGAGCCAGCCCAAAGGTCACAACAATATAGACAGGTGGGCGCTGACTGGCCTTGCGGACTTTGAGAAACGAAATGCAGGCGAACACGTGGCGGTTGGAATAAGTGATCTGTGTCTTTTGGACCCGCACAGTGAATGGACCTACAGACTGCAACAAGCGGCTCTCAAAAGCTTCAAACAGAGATAAAGCTGCAGGATTTTGATCGAAGAAGAACAAAGTGTCGGCATTTGGCACGGTGACCGTCTCCTTTTCTTGTTTTAGATAAAAAGCCGTTCCGCAAATTTACGGAACGGCTTTGGTCTCATGCATAGACTGTACGTCGCAGGTTGGTCACAGCATCACTTTATGGTATACTTTTTTACCCTTCTTAATCACAACACCGCTTTTCAGGGACTCGGCTGTCAGCGCTGTGGCAGGGTCAGTGACCTTCTCGCCATCCAGCAGGACACCTCCCTGCTGGACCAGCTGACGGGCCTCCCGGTTGGAAGAGCACAGTCCGGCGGCCACCATGGCAGCCAGCAGGCCCACTTTTCCATCCTTGACAAGGGCAGCGTCCAGAACGGTGGAAGGCATGTGCTCCTGGTCTGCAGCACCGCTGAACAGACCACGGGCAGTCTCCTGCGCCTTCGTGGCCTCTTCTTCACCATGCACCATCTTGGTCAGCTCAAAGGCCAGAATCTCCTTGGCCTTGTTCAGCTGCTCGCCCTGCCAGTGGTCCATCTCGTCGATCTGCTCCAAAGGCAGGAAGGTAAGCATACGGATGCACTTGAGAACGTCGGCATCGCCCACGTTGCGCCAGTACTGGTAGAACTCGAAGGGGCTGGTTTTGTTCGGGTCAAGCCAGACGGCATTGCCGGCGGTCTTACCCATCTTCTTGCCCTGGGAGTCGGTCAGCAGCGTAATGGTCATGGCGTAGGCATCCTTGCCCAGCTTGCGGCGGATGAGCTCGGTGCCTCCCAGCATGTTGGACCACTGATCATCGCCGCCGAACTGCATGTTGCAGCCGTAGTGCTGGAACAGATGATAGAAGTCGTAACTCTGCATGATCATGTAATTGAATTCCAGGAAGGACAGACCCTTTTCCATGCGCTGCTTGTAGCATTCGGCACGGAGCATGTTGTTCACGCTGAAGCAGGCGCCCACTTCACGCAGCAGTTCCACGTAATTCAGGTTCAGCAGCCACTCTGCGTTGTTCAACATCAGGGCCTTGCCTTCGCCGAACTCGATAAAGCGCTCCATCTGCCGCTTGAAGCAGTCAGCGTTGTGGGCAATGTCTTCCATGGTCAGCATCTTCCGCATGTCGGTACGGCCGGAGGGGTCTCCGATCATGGTGGTACCGCCGCCGATCAGGGCAATGGGCTTGTTGCCCGCCATCTGCAGGCGCTTCATTAGGGTCAGGGCCATGAAGTGGCCGGCAGTCAAACTGTCGGCAGTGCAGTCAAAGCCGATGTAGAAGGTGGCCTTGCCGTTGTTGATGAGGTCGCGGATCTCGTCCTCATCCGTGACCTGCGCAATCAGGCCACGGGCTTTCAGTTCCTCATAGATGGTCATGAATCAAAAACCTCCTGTTTTGTGCGGCAAGAGCGCAAAATAAAAAACGCCCCTGCCAAATGTGAATTTGGCAGAGGGCGATAAATACGCGGTACCACCTCTGTTCACCCGCTCCTCACGGCTGCGGGCCTTCGCGGGTGCGGAACAGCAAAGTGTGACTGAACGACACCCCAAACGCTGTAACGTGCGCACACGGCACAGCCTACTGCCACTGGTGGTGGGTTCAGCCTGCTGCTCCGGGATGTATTCCCCGCCGGTCCTGTCAGCTTCTTGCACCAACCGAAGCTTCTCTGGCACAGTACATGGCGGGTACTGGTTCCCATCAACACATTTGAACAAGATTTACCCTACCACAAGCGGGAGCAAAAGTCAAGTCTGTGTTCAATGAGAGCGCTCAATCAGCTCCCGCGCACTGGCCAGACTCAGCTCCGAAACCTTATCCCCGGAAATCATATTGGCCAGCACACGGACTCGGCCATCCATATCCAGCGTATGAATTTCGGTAAACGTACGGCCATCCCGCACGTTTTTCTGAATCAGCAGCTGGTTATCCGCAAAAGCGGCAACTTGTGGTGTATGGGTGATACACAATACCTGATGTCCGGCCGCGGTCTGATGAAGAAGCTGACCGATACGTCCCGCTGCCAGCCCGGAAACACCGGTGTCAATTTCATCGTAGATGACAGTGGGCAGTGCATCCCGGTCCGCCAGTGCACTCTTAAAGGCAAGCATAATGCGGGAAAGTTCGCCGCCCGAGGCAATCTTGGCCATGGGTTTGGGCTCCTCCCCCGGGTTGGTGGAGATCAGAAATTCCACCTGATCCTGCCCATGGGAAGAAAGCGGACCCTTGGCATGGCGTAGGGCAAAACGGATACCGGGCATATTCAAAAATTCCAAAGCCTGCTTCATCTGGAGATTCATGGCCGTGAACCCTTTCAGGCGGCTTTGGGTCAGGGCTTCCGCGGCTTCCCTGGCCCGACGATATAAAGTTTGGGTCTGAGCCTTATACTCTGCAATTTTTTCGTCGGAGGTCTGGATGGTCTCCAGCTCCTGCTCGTCGGCCTCGCACCGTGCCAGCAGGTCTTCCACTTCCAGACCGTAGCGTTTTTTCAGCCGGTAGATGGTATCCAGACGGCTTTCGATCTGGTCCAGCTCCCCGGCATCAAAGTCATAGGCATCCAGCTTGTCTGCCAGGTCGGTAGCAAGCTCCCGAGCACCATAATACAACTCACTGAGTCGCTCCGCCAAAGGTGCCAGACTTTCATCCAGACGGGCGCTTTGCTGCAGGCCTCCCACGGCCTCCCCCAAAAGATCGGCCGCGCCCACGCTCTCATCGGAATCATCTCCGGAGAGCGCCGCATGGGCACCACTCAGGCCTTCCAGAATGCTTTGAGAGTGAGTGATGATGGTGCGGCGCTCCTCCAAAGACTTCTCTTCTCCCACGGAAAGGCTGGCGGCACGGATCTCCTCAATTTCTGCGCTGAGCTGTTCCATGCGCTGCTGCTTGCTGGCCTCCCCGGCCTGCAGGGAATCCAGCTGACGCTTGACTTCTACCAGTTTGCGGTACAGGGTATAGTAAGACTCAAACAGGTCCCGATTGTGGGCATACAGATCCAGCAATCCCAGATGAGTGGCCGGGTTGGTCAGGCTCTGGCTGTCATGCTGCCCATGGATGCTTAAAAGCCCCGCAGAAATATCGCGCACCACTGCGGCGGTAGCCGGCATGCCGTTGACCCGGCAGGAGCCTTTGCCATCGGCACTGATCTCACGATACAAAAGCAAATCGTCCGCATCCTCGTATCCGAACTTTTCCAGCTGTTTATGGACCGAAGCCGGAATCTGTTCAAAGGTTGCCCAGATGGCCGCTTTCTGAGCACCGCTGCGCACCAGTTCCCGGGAAGTACGATTGCCCAGGATGGCGTTAATGGAATCGATCAGGATGGATTTGCCGGCGCCAGTCTCGCCTGTCAGCACATTGAGGCCGGGAGTAAAGCGAACTTCGGCTTTTTCAATGACCGCCACATTTTCGATTTTCAGTTGTGCCAGCATATGTGGACACTCCCCTTTTGCTCAAGTACGGTGTGCGGTGTACTGCTGAAGCTGACGGCAGATATCGGCAGCGGCTTCTTCCGAACGCATCAGAATAAAGAAGGTATCATCCCCGGAAAGGGTTCCCACCACCTTATCCCAGGTGCGGGAATCAAAGACTTCACAGGCGGCGTTGGCCATGCCGGAAAAGCACTTGACCAGAACCATATGGCCGGCATAGTCCACACCAATGACCGATTCCCGGAAGATGGTTTCGAACCGGCTGGCAGAATGGGCTGTTTTGCCGTTCCCGGTGGCGGCCATGTAGCGATAGGTACCATCGCCGGAAGCGGTCTTGATGAGCCTCAACTCCCGGATATCCCGCGACACAGTGGCTTGTGTCACATCGAAACCTTCTTGGCGCAAATGTGCCAGGAGATCTTCCTGCCGGTCAATGGGATATTTTTCAATCAGATGCAAAATAGCCTGATGGCGTGCACTTTTCATAATAGTTGGCTCATCTCCTCATCAGCTTGGTTTCTATGGCGCGGAACTGTTCTTCCCGGTTGAATTCTATTAAACCGAGTTTTTGCGGTGCCGTACGAATTTCCACCGAGGAACCCGGCGGAAGCAGGCAGGGTGCCTGACTGTCGGCACAGACGGTAGCGGTGGAACGGTTTTGTGCCACTACAAGAATCCGCAAGGTGCGCCCGGAGGAAAAAACGATGGGAGCATTGCGGACACCATGAGCACAGATAGGGGTAAGGACCATGACCGGGGCTTCCGCATCAAGAATCGGGCCGCCGGCAGAAAACGAATATGCGGTGGAACCTGTTGGCGTGGCTACGATCAAGCCATCCCCACGGAATCGGCTGACAGCGACTCCGTCGCAGTACACCGTAAAATCGGAAGGATGCAAACGGGATGTACCAAATACCACGATGTCATTCATGGCAATTTTCTGCCACTGTCCGTCGGACGTTGTGGCGGTCAGAAAGGAGCGGGACACCACCGAAAAGTTTCCTGCGGCCAGACGTGCCAGCTTTTCCGGCAGCTCACTTACTTCGCAAGTTGCCAGAAAGCCGGTCCGGCCCAGATTGACTCCCAGTACCGGCTTGCCGGCCTGCAGGCAAAAAGGAGCCGCCTGCAGAAGGGTGCCATCCCCTCCGACAGTCAGAACCTGATCTGCCTGGGCAAAAGCTTCTTCCTGCGGCAGAAACGTGATCCTGGTTTTTTCCAGCTCCGGCTTCAGGTCGGGCAAGGCCAAAAGATCGACACCCAGGTCTTGCAGCAGGCGAGCTACACGCTTGGTCACGGTCAACTTGGCATCTTTGGTTCGGTTGGAGTACAGCAGAACTGCCATGTTCATATCCTCAGATCAGTGAAGGTTGGGAGCCTTGTCCAGTGCCGCGTGAGCGGCCGCCACAGTTTGCTCAATCAGCCCATCAGGCAAGGGCTTGGGGGCGGGATCATGACGCACAAACAGCAAAAATTCAATGTTGCCTTCCGGACCCTTGATCGGCGAAAAATCCAGCCCTGCCGCAGTGAAGTGATTCTGCAATGCGTATTCCTGGGCCATGTACAGTACTTCCCGGTGCGTTTCCGATTCCCGGACAACCCCTTTTTTGCCGACCTTTTCCCGTCCTGCCTCGAACTGGGGCTTGACCAGACAAACGCCACAGGCGTCCGGCGTGCAGATGGCATCTGCCACCGGGAAAATATGCTTCAAAGAAATAAACGAGACATCCACGCTGAAAAAAGCAATGGGGTCTGCCAGATCTTCAGGAGTCACGTTGCGGATGTTGGTGCGTTCCATATTGACTACGCGGTCATCTGTGCGCAGGCTCCAGGCCAGCTGACCATATCCGACATCCACGGCATAGACTTTGACAGCACCGTTTTTCAGCATACAGTCAGTAAAGCCGCCGGTAGAGGCACCGATGTCCATGCAGACCTTGTTGTCCGGATGCATGGGAAAAACCTGCATGGCCTTTTCCAGCTTGAGACCGCCGCGGCTGACATAGCCGATATCGTGGCCACGGACTTCTACCTTGGCATCTTCCTTGATCATTTCTCCGGCTTTATCGACCTTTTGTTCATTTACAAAAACGATGCCGGACATGATGAGCGCCTTGGCCCGTTCACGACTTTGGGCGTAGCCATTTTGGCAAAGATATTGATCGAGACGAATTTTCAATCTTGTACCGCCTTTCCTGCCTGTTGGATCGCATATACCAGCGATGCCGCATCCAACGCCTGGTCACGGCGAAGCTGTGGCACATTGGCGTGCAGCAGATGGGTATTATCGACTGCATGGACCAGGAACCGGCCTGTCCAGCTGAGCTGCTGCATGGCGAAAGAGAGCTGCTGGCCGATGCCGCCGGTCAGTACGGCTTCCTCGGCAAACAGGATGGTATCATACTTTTGCAGCGCTTCGTAAAGTCCCTGAGGCAGCGGATGGATCTGGACCAACTTGCAGCAGTCTGCGGAGATTCCCTGCTGTGCCAGCAGGTCAGCGGCTGCCAGGATCTCCTCGCTCTCGGAGCCGTAGCTTACCAGAACGATATGCGCATCGGGAGATGTGTGAATGAAATCAAAGGGATGGCCACTGCAGGCAAGGGATGCCAAAGCAGGGCTTTCCTTGCCGCGGGCATAACGTATGGCCCGCGGGCCGCGAGGTTCATGCACCAGTTTATCCAGCCAGAAACGCAGCTCTGCATAGTTCGCAGGCGAGTAAGTGGGGATGCCGATCTGGCTGAAGTAACCGGGGTCGTAGATGCCCTGATGGGTCTCGCCGTCGCCAGGAACCAATCCGGCGCGGTCCACAGCAAACAGCACATTCAGACGCATCAGACTCACATCATGGATCATCTGGTCGTAAGCGCGCTGGAAGAAGGTGGAATAGATGGCCACAACCGGCAGCAAGCCCTGGCTGGCAAGTCCTGCCGCAAAAGTCACGGCATGCTCCTCTGCCATACCCACGTCAAAGAAACGGTCCGGATGGGCCTTTTTGAAAAAGTTCAGACCGGTGCCGTACTTCATGGCTGCTGTAATGGCGCACAGCCGGGTTTCCTCATTGGCAAGCCGGCTCAATTCAGTACCGAAACAGGTGGAAAAAGAGTCGCTGGGCGACATTTCCGGGTTGGTCAGATGATTCAGATCAAAAGCAGAAACACTGTGAAACTCGCCGGGATTATCCTCCGCCGGTTTCAGGCCTTTCCCTTTCTGGGTCACCACATGCAGAAAGACCGGGGCATACTGCTCCTGCAGGTTGCCGAACAGGCGGGTCAGTTCCAGCACGTCATGTCCGTCCACCGGACCGACATACTGAAAGCCCATTTCCTCAAACATTGTAGAATGGTAGATGCCGCGGCGAATCAGCTGTTTGCCGCCTTGCAAAGCCTTGACTACACCGCTGCCCACCACAGGGATTCCTTCCAGCATGTTTTCCATCTGGGCTTTGGCATGAAAATATTTGGGGTCGGTGCGCAGTTTGGTCAGATAATTGGCCATTTGTCCGACATTCTTGGAGATGGACATCTTGTTATCGTTGAGTACCACGATCAGGTTGTTGAGCATGCTTACATTGTTCATGCCCTCATAGACCATACCGCCGGTAAAAGCACCGTCGCCGATAATGGCAATGACTTTTCCGGGCTCTCCTTTGATCTTTTTGGCGCGCGCCACACCGATGGCCGTGGAAAGCGCCGTACTGCCATGTCCGGCAACAAAGGTATCGCAAATGCTTTCTTTTGGACTGGGAAAGCCGGAAAGTCCATCCTTCTGGCGCAGTTCGGCAAAGCCGGCGCGGCGACCGGTAAGAAGTTTATGAGTGTAGCATTGGTGCCCTACGTCAAAGAGAATCTTGTCCCGGGGCAAGGTGAGAACGCGATGCAATGCCACCGTCAATTCCACCACACCCAGGTTGGACGAAAGATGACCGCCGGTGGCGGATACGCTCTCAATCAAAAAGTTGCGGATATCGGTGCACAGTGCAGGCAAATCCTGCGCTGCCAGTTTTTTGACATCCCCTGTTTGCTTGATTTGATCCAGCAAAGGATATTTCATCATCGTACACCTCGTTACACCATGGGCATGACAAAACCGATCAGGCAACCAAAAACAGCCCCTGTCACGACCTGGATGGGGGTGTGGCCCACCATTTCCTTGAGCTTTTTATGACCCAGAATCGGCCAGATTTCGGATTCCTGGTCCATCCATTCACTGAGAAGATGGTTCAGGACCTTGGCCTGCTCCCCTGTTTCGCGCCGTACCCCCATAGCATCGTACATGACGATGATGGACACGATCAACGCGATGGCAAAAAGGGTCGAGTGAATGCCACAGTACCGGCCGGTAGCCACAACCATGGCACAAACGGTAGCGGAATGGGCGCTGGGCATGCCGCCGGCACCCCACATGCGTTCCGGTATAAACTTGCCCACAATGATCAGGTTCAGAATCACCTTGATCATCTGGGCGGAAAAGGAACTGAGCAATGCGGTTACAAGTACGTAGTTCCAGCTCAGAGCCTCTTTCAGTAAAGTCATACGGTTCCAACTCCTTACGGCGTCGGCGGGCCCGGGCAGGCCGCCTTATTTTCTGCGCTGCAAAAGCTGCTGCGCCAGTTCACGCAGAAACCAGGCATCGGGACCCAGCGTGTCCAACGCCTGCAGCGAATCTTCGTTGTTTTGTCTTGCCAGTTCCTGTGCGCCGCCCAAGCCGTACAGTGTGACAAAAGTGGTTTTGTCGTTGGCTTCATCACTGCCGACGGGCTTGCCCAGCTCTTCTGTGGTGGATGTTACATCCAGAATATCATCTACAATCTGGAACACAAGGCCCACACCGGCTGCATACCGGGTCAAGGCATGGCACACTTCCGGTCCAGCATCCGCTGCAATGCAGCCCAGCTCGGCTGCAGCCACAATCAAGGCACCGGTTTTATGGCGATGCAAAGCCAGAAGCTCCTCTTCTCCGGCACGCTCATGCTCATACTTCTTGTCCAGTTCCTGCCCATACAACATGCCGCGTGCGCCGCCGCCTGCAGCAAGATAAGCTGCCGCCCGGACACGACTCTCAGCACAGAGATCCGCGTTGGCAATGACCTCAAAAGCGGCGGTCACAAGAGCGTCAGCAGCCAACAAAGCGGTGGCTTCATCGAACTGGCAATGGCAGCTCGGACGCCCCCGGCGGGTGTCATCATTGTCCATGCAAGGCAAGTCGTCATGGATGAGAGAATAACAGTGCAGCATTTCCAGTGCGCAGGCGTAGTCCAACGCAAGCATCGGATCCTTGCCGGCAACAGCACAGGACGCCAGCGTAAGGGCCGCACGCACACGTTTGCCGCCCCCCAGCAAGCTGTAGCGGGCAGCCTGACCAATACGGGCCTTCTCCGGGAGATACTGGTCACACAGCACGTGCAGGCGCTGCTCCACCGCAGTGGTATATGCCTGATACTGTGCCTGATAGTCGGTACTCTGCATATTGCTCACTCCCCTGCGGTTTCTTTGGCAGACGCTGCATCAATCTCTTCAATCTGCAGCTTTGCCTGATCCAATGTGTTGTTGCAGTACGCAATCAGCTGAGCAGCTTCGGCGTACAGTTTGACGGATTTATCCAGGGTAGTTGTTTCATCCTGCATCTGGCGCAGAATCTCCTGAAGGCGGGCAAGCCCATCCTCAAAATTTTTGGGTGTTCTCATGAGGTCTCCTCCGGGGAAAAGGAATCAACTTGATTGACGGTACAGCTGGCTGCGGCATCTGCGCCTTGTATGGTGATGCACTGGCCGGATTTCAATTGCCCTACAAAACGGCAGTGACCGCTTTTGTCGCGGACAATCGTATAACCACGGGCCAAAACACCATATGGACTCAGGGACTCCGCCATTGCTGCGGCTGTGCGCAAGGCGAGATCTTTTTGACGCATCTGGGTGATATTTGCGCTTTTTACGGCCTCTGCCACATCTTGCAGAGCCTTTGCGCGTCCCTCCAACGCTGCCTTTTGCGCCGCCAGCGCACGCTGAGGGGCCAAGACATTAAGATTATTATAACACATTTGGAGGCGTGACTGCATATTTTTTTGAATATTTTGTCTAAGAATGAATAAATTCTGTCGAACCTGGCGGATATCCGGCACACAGACTTCCGCCGCGGCCGACGGGGTTGGGGCCCGGAGATCAGCCACATAGTCCAGGATGGTGTAGTCAATTTCGTGTCCCACGGCAGAAACAACGGGTTTGCTGCATTGACTGACAGCACGGGCGATTCGTTCGCTGTTAAATACCCACAGGTCCTCCTTGCTCCCGCCGCCCCGGGTTACCAGAATCAGGTCGGGACGTGTGTCGGCATCCAAAGCATGAATACCGTCCAGAATGCTCTGTTCGGCCTCCAGCCCCTGAACATTGACGGGGGCCAGCAACAGCTTTGTCAGCGGCCAGCGCCGATCGATCACGTGACAGACATCCTGCAAGGCAGCGCCGGTCTTGGAGGTGACCACTCCGATGCAGCGAGGCATGGGCGGCAACGGACGCTTCCGCGCAGGATCAAACAGACCTTCCGCTTCCAGCTTCTTGCGCAATGCATCGAAAGCCATTTGTGCCGCCCCCGCTCCGAAGGGGCGCATATACTCGGCATAAACCTGTAAGGCACCGTCCCGCTCATACAAAGTGGCACGACCATATACCAGAACCAGCATTCCATTCTGCGGAGCAAATCCCAAAAGGCGGGCCTTGTCCCGGAACATAACAGTCTTTACACTGGACTGCTCATCCTTCAAAGTAAAATAAAGATGGCCGCTTTTGCTGTGCCGGGTGAAATTGGAGATTTCGCCGCAGACAATCAGATTGTTCAGCGGATCGCAGGTTTCCAGCACCCGGCGGGCCAGAGCATTCAGGGCACTTACACGGATGTATTCGGCCATGCCCCCACCTCCCTGGCAGCCAGAATCGATACGCCGATGGCATTGTCGGAGGCAAACTTGCCTGGGACGAAATACGCATGCGGAATCCGATGGGTTATATACTGGCGGACAAGGTCGCTGCTCATCACACCTCCGGCAAAGACCACCGGCAGATTGGGATACTGCGTTCTGGCTGCCATGCACATACGGCGAAGAGTCTCGGCAATGCACAACAGGCAGTACTTGCAGACGTATTCAGCGGGATGGCCCTCGGCCAGCAAACGTTCACATTGATTTTGCAGACCGGACAGACTGCAGTTCATTCCCTGTACACTGAATTTCGGGCGAACGTTTTCGGAACACCGAGCAGCCAATTCACTGACTTGTACGCCAGCGGGGAATCCATATCCCAGCCGCACACCCAGGCGGTCTACCGCCTGCCCTGCGTACAGATCGTTGGATGTGCCAAGACATTCCAAATGACCTGCCGCATCGCAGTGCAGCAGGTCGGTTGTCCCACCGGAGACGTGAAAGATCAGCAATTCCCGCCCAAACAGTTCCGGGCCGGCAGCCGCAAACATCGCCGCTGCCGCATGTCCTTGCTGATGGGTGGTTTGCACCAGCGGGATGCCGCGGGCCAAGGCGAAAGACGTGGCCGCACTGACACCTGTCAGGAAACAAGGCATATAGGAACCTTCCGCATCACGCGGGCGGGCAGAGACACCTACCGCGCCGATCTGTGTCAGATCTACTTTGTCAGCTATCGTCTGCATCAGTTGGGGCAGGGCGGCGGTGTGATGAAACACCGCATCGCTTTGACGCAGACCCAATTGCCCGTTTTTTACCGGCAAAAAGCGCTTGCAATCACAAACAACCTCTCCGGCTGTTGCATTGAAAACTGCCAGAGAGGTTGCATAGTTGCTTGTATCAAACCCGAGAATCAGCATGTTTCGCCTTCGGATTCCGGCACCAGACCCTTTTCCCGTGCAACGGACCCCAGCAGACCGTTGACAAACTGATGGTCATTATCGGCACCATATTTCTTGACAAGTTCCACGGCTTCATTGATAGCGACGGCGGGCTTCTTTTCCTCACCATACAGCATCTCGGCCAAACAAATACGCATGGCGGTCAGGCTGACACGCGGCAGACGAGACAAGGTCCAGCCTTTCAGATGGGAAGCAATCATCTCATCAATTTCATCACTGTGGGCAGACCAATCGTTCAACAGACGCTTGGAAAAGTCGTCCATTGTCAATTCGCCGCTTTCTCCGCCGGCCTGCAGGGTATCCTGCAGCAGATCAATGTGAAAAGTGGCGGCAAAAGCGGCCAGGAAGGCGTTTTCGCGGGATTCGCGTCGGGTCAATGATTGTTGGGTCATGTTTTCTGTTTCCTAACTTTCCGTTTTGATTTTATCAGGCTTCGGCCTCTTCAGCCAGACCGCAGACGATCACGTCCACGCGGGACACCGTGATGCCGCACATATTCTGGATGGTCTGCTTGACGTTTTCCTGCACCTTTTTGCTCACGGACATGATCTTGCAGCCATACTTGGCAATGATGTGCAGGGTGACCATGGCAACACCATCTTCCATCTCGACAGAAACGGGCTTGTGCAGGCTGGTCTTGCTCAGAAGCCCGCGCACACTCTGCATATTGCCGGAAGAAACGGAATCCACGCCGTCCACTTCCAGTGCAGCAACGCTGGCGATTTTGGCAATTACATCGGTCGATATCTGCAGGCTGCCCGCCACGGTATTGCGCACATCCATGGGTCTTACCTCCTGTTATGCGGAGCGTTTGGAACATGCTCCGATATTCATTGTTTAATTAAACATACTATACCATAGAAAACTTTTTTTGTAAATATCGGGCAGCCTTTTACTTCACTTCGGTGATGGTGATGTCCTGAGCTGTCAGGTCTTTGCAGCTGGTCAGCAGTACATCCCGGATCTGCGTCACCTCATCGGCGGTCAGGGCATCGTTTTCGGTCATGACGGTTACATCGGCGCGGCCGACTCCAAGCGTCACAACGCAGTCGGCAAATCCTTTGGCCTTGATTTTGCTCTCCAGACTGGTTTCGGAAGTAATGTTGCTGACCTGCATTTCCAGTTCTTCGGTGAGTTTTTCCTTTTCTTCTTCACTGAGACTGGTATTCTTCAGCGTTTTCTGAATGGAATCCAGCGCCTCATCACGGGCTTTGGTCCGGACCATGCGGGCGGTGTCGAAAAATTCGGTGCCGGTGTCCTGACTGGCGCTGACCAGCTGGGCTTCCCCGTAGTTTTTGTTGGCGGTCTCTTCGGCAGGCAGTTCATCGGTCAAAGGGTCATATACCGCGGTGGTATCAGCCTGGGCCGAAACCGCCGCTGCTTCCGATTCAGTGCTCACAGCCTGAGGCGCGCTTTTGGCAAAATTCCAGTTCATATAAACAGCCGCCCCCAAAGCGAGCACCAGCGTGGCCAGGGTCACGCCGCGGCCTTTGTGTTGCAGTTTCATCATACATTGCCTCCTTTATTGCGCTGTGACCATTTTTGTGACGGTGATATGATTTGCCCCGATCCCGGTCAATGCCCGGACCAGTTCAGTAACAGTATTTTGGACGTGAATGTCGTCTCCGCCTTCGCAGACAATGGCAACACCCTGGATGGCGGGACAGGTAATGCTTTCTATAAGGGCTTCCTCACCCAGCAGCACGTGCTCGCTGCGGCTGGTGGTCTCTCCCTGTTCGGTATCGGTGGCGTAAACGGTTTGTTCGCTGGCGGCGAGCGTTACCATGACGTTGCATTCCCCTGCTCCCTCCACCGTTTCAATCAACCCTTTCAGGCGCTGCTCCAGCTCGGCGGCATATCCCGCCCAATCTTCCTGTTCTGCAGCCTGGTCTTGTGCCAGGGAAGCCTCCGCCTTGGAAGGGGTGGGAATCCATTCCGACAGACACAGCAAAACCATGCCGATCAGGCCGGCTGCTACCAGTAAGTTCAGGCGGGTACGTTCTCCGTGCAGCTGATTTCGCAAAAGGTCCAGCCCGTGTCCAATGGTTTCTTTCCAGAAAGCCGGCATTTTAGCGTCCCCCTTCCGTCTCAAGCACATATGCCAGTGTGCCGCTGTTTTCCTTCAGCAACTCCTGAGCGGCAGAAAGGTCTGTTTCTTCGCGCAATTTTATATGCAGCGTGTCGTTTTCCCATTCAAAGCCGGCGCCGATTCCCTTTTGCAGAAACAGGTCTTCCAATGCCTGAACAGATACGTCGCGCCCCAGTTGCTCCTGATAAGCGGTGATATCTGCCGGTGAGACTTGCGGACTGCTGAAATCACTGATTCCGTCTGCAACAGCCCCCCAATCTGTTCCGGTTCCGGCTTGCAGTACCGACGTTAGAATATATAGCAATAAAACGGTATTTATGACCGGCTTGAACTGATTGTCCGGCCAAAAAATACGGATCATACCTGCTGCGGCACAAAGCAGACAGATTCCCAAAGCCATATGACGGAGCGTCTGCATATCGTTTATCCCCCCGTTCCCGTGAGCAGAAGCAGTGCAGTGGACAGAAACACCATAAAAAAGTAAAGAGTCAGGATAGAACCGCAGAGTCTGGCACCCTGGGCAAAACTGCGGCAGATCTGCCAGCATTGCTGTTGTCCGCTTCCGGCGGCAACGATTCCGGCCAAAGAAAAGCTCAGATAAAAGAGAAGGCAGCGCAAAAATACCGGCAGAAACAATCCAGTCAGAGCCAGAACGGCGGTCAGGGCCAGGGACCCCTTCAGCATCTGTACGGCACTGATCGCTCCTGTCAAGGCAGCCGCGGCTGCATCACCAACTACCGGGATAGCCCCGCTCAGAACGCCGCGTCCCATTCGGATGGCAGCATTATCCACACTGCCGGCCAGAATATTCTGCAGCCCAAGCACAAAACTGAACAAAGCGGCACATAATTTCAACAGCCAGGAAAGGCATTTGGCAAACAGTGAAGCGGCCTCGGCGATTCCCGTGTTGCCCCAGACGGCAGCAGAAATGCCAAAGCAGAAATATATTTGCATCACCGGCATCAGCACGGAACGAATGGCGCCTGAAAGGAAACCGGACATGGCATAAAACATCGTGCTGTACACGGCAGCACCTCCGGTTTGCCCGCCTGCAATGGCTGCCGCGCTATAGACAGGGATAAAGCCGATCAGATAGGTCTGACATTCCTGTGCTGTTTGCCCCACAAGGGAGACAAGATCCATCATACCTGCCAGACTGATGGCACCGAAACCCAATACAGAAACGGCATCTATACATTTTTTCCAGCCCCCTTGGGTGACCAGAAGGCTGGCGGCACAGGAAAGCAACAAGAAGGTTATGGACTGAACCGCCAGCCTTACAGGGGCGCCAAAAGCGTTCTGCACGGCATTTGCGAGCATTTCCCAGAGGGAAGAAAGGTTCCATTGAAGTACCTGAGAAAGCGTGTCCCGCGCCTGATCTGCGTAATCTGCGGGATTCCCTGGTGCTTCTGCCGCCAAAATTTCCGGAGATATTAGCAGGGCAGCCAACGTTATCCCAGAAAATAGGACAAAGAACCGACCAAGCTTTGCAGCAGCGGGAGTGCCTGCAGCATGGCCAGCATGCGTCCGGATAACTCCACGGCGCTGGCTGCAGCATTCATTCCGGATTCCCGACATAAATCCGCAGCGAATTGAGCTACAAGAGCAATCCCCAGTACCTGCAGCACGCATCCGAAATTTTGGCCGTCCGACAAAACGGTATAGGCCGTGAGCGTCTCGATGAATGCAAGAAGAGGTTCGATCTGGCGGAAGGCAAGGACCAGAACGGCGCTGGCACCGCAGACGGAGAGCAAAAAAGCGAAGGCCGGCTGTTCTTTTTTCAGCGTCAGGACCAGCAGCCCGCCGGCCAGGACCAGCGCTGCAATTTTTATGATCAGCATAGTTCATATCACAAATCGAACAGTGCCTTGATCAGCACAAACAAGTCACTGATCTGCCGCACCAACATGGTAAGTACCACGATCAGACCGGCCAGAGTTGTCATCATGGCCTGATCTTCCCGTCCGGAACGGATCAGCAGCTGGTTCAGCACCGCCACAATGATGCCGATTGCTGCGATCTTGAAAACCAGATCAATATCCATTTTGGGGAGTTCCTCCATAGTAAGTACGGCCTGGGCGGTCAAGCCAGCACAATGGCAGCCAGCATTCCCAGGCAAGCCCCCATGCGAGGGTAAAGACGCAGAGCGCGATCGGCGGCGTCCTGTGCCTGCTGGCCGGCATGACGGCACATCTCATTCATGTGGGCCAGGGTATCACATGCGTTTTGGTGCGGAGCAGTCTCCAACGTCCGCAGCCCGTCACGAAGTTCCCTTGTAAGGTCCTGATCCAGACAATCAGGAGGCCTGACCTGAGAAAAAGTGGAGACAGGGCCGGCACAAAAGGCGGCAAAATCAGTACGCTGTGACGCCATATGCAGGACAACTGCTCCCGGTAGACTTCGGAACTGGATGGATTCTAATACATATTGAAGAAAACGCTCAAAATCGGAAATTTTGCGTGCGATTTCCCTTTTTCGGCAGGCGGAGGTCCAGCCTATTCCACCGCTGCACAAGATCAGCAACCCGCCGCCCAGAAACTTTAAGAAAAGATTTGTCATGACAAATTCACCATACGCGTTACCTGACCCGGCTTGTCCCGGCCGGATAAAAAGACTGCCAGAGAAAAAGCTCCGGTTTTGAGCAGGCGGGCCAGCTGAGGTTTTTGGTACAGATGTTCCGGAGTATCGCAATGAACCGAGGCCAGGAAGACGACGCCGGAAGCAAGACCTGCTTCCAAGGCGGATGCATCAGCTGCTGTTCCCAGCTCATCGCATACAATGGCCTGCGGGTTCATGCAGCGCAGAGCCATATTGATTCCGGCTGCGCGGTCCACCCGTGTATATACGTCACAATTCAGGTCTGGCGCGTCTGCCCCATGGGTGAAACTTTGCGGAACCAGCTCTCCCCGCTCGTCCACCACACAAAAAATGCGATCCCATCTTGTCAGCTCCATGATAAGGCTGCGCAAAAATGTGGTTTTCCCGCTTCCGGGAACACCGGCTACCAGGATACCGCCCTCAAGCCGTTGGACGGCCTGTTGAACACGGGATGGGAGCGGACAGGTCACCCATCGTGCTACCCGAAGGTTGAGAGCCCGTACAACGGCAAATCCGTCCTGCGCACACAGACCGGCCACGCCCACGCGGCTTCCTGTGTCGGTTGTGAAATATCCACAGGCCAGTTCCTTCTCATATGCGTATGCACTGTGGCCGCACAAGGCAAGAAAGCACTTCTGCAAGATATCTGGTGTGAGCCGGCGGAGTGCAGCGGCCTGCGGAAGGAAAAGCTGCGCCGGAACCAGCCGGCCTCCGATGGTAAACTGAAGCGGCTGGTGGAGACGAAGACGTATTTCTTGCACAGTCCTGGCTTTGGCTGACGGAAGCCGCATCAGTTCGGTCTTTATCTCAGCGGGCAGCCCTTGGATAACAGTATAATACTCGTCCATTCCTTTCACCTCACACCATCACTGTATGATAGGGGCAGGCCACATAGAACCTGGTTCTCAAAGAGCTGTACATCCCGATTCTGGCAGGCATAGACTGTGATAGCAAACAAGAATAAACAAACCTGAATCCGGCACACTACCCAGGAGTTTGTTTTACGGCTTTTTCCACAGGGAGTTCCGAAATGAAACGTGTTGCCAGACTATTTTTGCTGCTTCTATTTTTGGCAGCAGCTGTCACCGGAAGCTTTTATCTCTATCTTTATACACATCGCAACAGTGGGGCGGTTGCTTCTGCCCTGCTGGCGGGCTTCACCTCTATAAGCCCCTATAAGGTTGCTTATGCAGGTCCGGACAGCGACCCACTGTGCAGGCAGGCTTACGCTTTTGTGAAGAACAATACCGGCGTGTGCTTTATCGAAAATGGAGATTCAAGCCGCTACAATCCCCAGGAAAATATTGTGTATTTGACAGAGAAAGCGCTGCTGACAGATTCGGCGGAAGCCGTGCATGAATTCGGACATGCACTGGATCGATACTTGAATGGTGAAGAATCAGGGTATTTTTCCCGGGGAGAGACCTTTTCTCAAGCATATGCCCTGGATTGTGCACGCATGCAGGAATCCTTTCAGGCACAAGATTTGTTTGAAGCCGAGACTTACCGCAATCTGGCAATCAGCGATATTCTCTTTTCCGTTTTTTATCAGGATACAGCCATGACCAACACGCTGATTGCCAGTTATAACACTTCCGGTGTTCCCTATTGGCGGCATGACGAAAACTATATGTCCGACCTTGAAAAACGGCAGACAGAAGTATTTGCTGATATTTTTGTCGTGCTTCTTTCGGATGATGAACAAGCCCAGAATTTTATACAAGAATTTTTGCCGGAAAGCAAAGAAGTACTTCACTGCGCTGTAAGCAAAAGAGAGTGGTAAAGAAAGGCTGAGGGGGTTGCATACTTTTGAACATACTGTATAATAAAAAGGAAAGTCTCGATAACAGGGCAAATGGCCGCTGAAAGTCTGTCTGATTACAAGAAAACAGAGCAGCATTTTTCCTTGCGTGATATCCCCGGAACAACGTTTTGCAGGATTGCTTTGCCGCTTGCTTGAAAAGCCCGAGACGCAGACAAGAATGTTGATGAAAGATTGAGGACTGCCGATATGGCTCTTTTTAAGGCAATCTATAATATTCTTTGGGAAGATCTGATCCGTATACCGTTGCCGGGTGGCAGTGTGTTAGGACTTTCGCTTCTGGTGCTGATCCTGGTCCCGGCGGGGCTGTATTTTACGGTACGCACACACTTTCTTCCTTTCAGGCTGTTTCCGGAAATGATGAAAGTCACTCTGGAAAAGAACAAAAAAGATGGCAGCGATGCAATTTCCGGTGTGCAGGCACTGATTGTTTCTACTGCCTGTCGTGTCGGCATGGGCAATCTGGTAGGTGTGGTTGCAGCTATTTCCGCCGGGGGCGCTGGTGCTGTGTTCTGGATGTGGATATTGGCTTTGCTGGGGTCATCTACAGCGTTTGTGGAATCTACCCTGGCGCAAATCTATAAGGAAAAGGATCCTTTGTATGGTGGATACCGCGGAGGGCCGGCCTATTATCTGCATCATCTGTTCGTAAAAAAGGAAAGCCGAAAAAAGCGGTCTGTCATAGCCTCTTTATTTGCTCTGTCAGGGCTTATGTGCTGGTGTGGGATCAGTCAGGTGACCAGCAATTCTATTACCTCTTCCTTTCAGAATGCGTTCCACATCCCGCCGCTTTATACGGCAATCGCGCTTGTGATCGTGGCGGGCGTTATCGTTCTGCGAAAAAATGCAACCGTAAAGGTACTGGATGTCATAGTGCCGATTATGGCTGCCTGCTATTTCTTTATTACAATCTTTATCATTCTGAAAAATGCCGGACAACTGCCGGCGGTTTTTGTACGTATTTTCTCCGAAGCATTTGGATTCCGCCAGGTTGTAAGTGGTGGGATCGGAGTTGTCATTATGAACGGAGCTAAACGGGGACTGTTCTCCAACGAAGCCGGCTCCGGATCTTCCCCCTGCGCGGCCGCTGCGGCGCAGGCAAGCCACCCGGCCAAAGTGGGGCTTTTGCAGGCGCTGGGGGTTTTTATTGATACCATTGTGATTTGCAGCTGCTCGGCGATGATCATGCTTCTTACCCCGGAGTCGCTGACCAGCGATTTGGAAGGCATGGATCTGCTTCAGACAGCCATGCGATATCATTTGGGTGAGTTTGGCGTAATCTTTATCGCGGTGATTCTGCTTCTGTTCAGTCTGTCCACCTTCCTGGGAATTCTGTTTTATGCGCGATCAAATGTAGCCTATCTGTTCGGAGATAACTGGCTGTCCCAGACATTGTATAAGATTCTGGCCTTGGTAATGTTGTTTGTCGGCGGACTGGCCGCCTATCAATTTGTTTGGGATCTGGGAGATATCGGTGTCGGTCTAATGACCATATTCAATATGATTGCGCTGTTCCCTCTTGCGCCCGAAGCGCTGGCAGCTCTACAGGATTACGAAAAGAATGTCATAGGGCAAAAAGTGCAATAAGAATTTTCTTGCTGTAGTAAAGTAAAAATTCCCGCCTGTGATGGGAGTGCGACTCTCCTATACAGGCGGGAATTTTGTAAGATACTCTTTTTACCAGAAATGTACTTAATTGTAACAATAAAAAATCACAGCAATTGACAACGTACCTTTGGCAGTAATACCTGGATCTGCTCCATGTCTGCCGCCTGTGTACCGCTGCACATTACGTTGGCGGCTCCGGTGGCGGTGGCAAGTTTGAGGGTGTCTTCAGGTGAAAGTACCTGCTCCTCCGCCAGCGCCAATGCGGCGACTACACTGTCACCGGCGCCCACAGTGCTGCCAACTGGAACAGAGAGCGCGGGCGCATACAGGCATGTATCTTTTGCGACATACATCGCACCCTGCCCTCCCAAACTGACCACGACTTTCTGGATGCCATCCTGCAGCAAAGAGCAGGCAGCCGCTTTGATTTCTTCCAACGTTTGCAGAGGACGCTTTACGAGCCGGCTCAGCTCATCCCGGTTAGGCTTTACCAGATAGGGCGTGGCGCGGATGCCTTTTGCAAGAAGTTCCCCATCAGCATCCAGAAATACTTTTGCGCCAAGCTCCCGGCATTTTTCGACATATTGGGCATAGATATCCGGCTGAGCCCCCTTTGGAACGCTGCCAGCCAGGACTACAATGTCATTGGGGTGCAGTTGTCGGACAAAATGGGAAAAGACGAAGTTGGCCTGTTCTGCGGACAGTTCGGGGCCGGGTTCGTTGATATCGGTGTTGGTCCCCTGGACAGGGTCTATGATTTTCAGATTGGTACGCGTCTGGCCGGGGATTTCTACATAATCTACCTGGATTCCAAGCTGTTCCAGCATCCGGCTAATTTGCTGCCCGCTGCTGCCGCCCAGCAACGCGGTGGCGCGGCTGGTTCCTCCCATTTTTTTGATCACTTTGCTGACATTGATTCCTTTTCCGCCTGGATCCAGACGCAGAGAAACAATACGGTTGACGGTATCAACCTGAAAATTCGGGATAACAACAGTTTTATCCAGTGCCGGATTCAAGGTGAGCGTGTGAATCATGATTCCGATTCCCCTTCTGTTTGAACATGAAAATACGGATTTTGCCTTTTGTGGATTCAATCCAACAATACCAGAGCCACACAATCTTGTCAAATATGAAAATGTTACTCTTCTGAGACTGCAAAATGCAAAAAGCGCAAGAGTGAAGCTTTTTCAACTTGACTTTTTATCCCCCTGGCGATATTCTTTACAAGGACTTGGCCGTCAGGCCTTCGCTTTGATGTAAGAAAGAGAGGATTCTACCACTATGGAGGCAAATGCCAACGCGATGATAAAAGGCCTGCAGAAACAACTGGGCCCTCAAAACGCGAAACAAAACGTCACATTTTTTCTTCTTCTGAATGCCGGTTTGTTCGCAACCGCTGCGGGCATTCATTTTTTCAAAACACCGAACCACTTTGCCTTTGGTGGAACTTCGGGGCTTTCCATCATTTTATCCACACTGTTCCCGACCTTCCCGGTAGGCACTTTTATGTGGATTGTAAATGCTGTCCTTGTTGTATTGGGGTTCGTTTTCCTGGGAGTTCGTTCCATGGGCTGGACAATCTATTCCTCCTTTGCCCTTTCCTTCTTTGTCAGTCTGTGTGAAGCGGTTTTTCCGCTGCAGCATGCCTTGACCAATGATACATTTCTGGAACTTTGCTTTGCAGTGATTTTACCTGCGGTGGGAAGCGCCATTGTATTTAATATCGGGGCTTCTACCGGCGGTACCGATATTGTGGCCATGATCCTGAATAAGTACACAAGCCTGGAAATAGGTCGGGCGCTTCTGGTCAGCGATCTTGGCATTGTGCTGGTAGCCGCGTATCTGTATGGCCCACAGACAGGTCTGTACTGTATCTTGGGCATGATTATGAAATCGACCATCGTGGACAGCGCCATTGAAAGTTTGAACCTGCGCAAGGTGTGTACGGTTGTGACTCACAATCCGGAACCGGTGCGGGATTTCATCGTCAAGGAACTCAACCGCTCTGCTACCGAACAGGAGGCCAGCGGTGCTTATACCCATGAGCCGATTCATGTGCTGATGACGGTGCTCACCCGTCATCAGGCAGCTATGCTGCGCAACTTCCTGCGCGCTACTGACCCCCATGCGTTCATTACCATTGTGAACAGCAGCGAAATCATTGGCAAGGGATTCCGG
The DNA here is from genome assembly GCF_057005535.1 of Subdoligranulum sp. DSM 23681. NCBI lineage: Bacteria > Bacillati > Bacillota > Clostridia > Eubacteriales > Oscillospiraceae > Subdoligranulum > Subdoligranulum sp. DSM 23681. The sequence goes on from NZ_CM168050.1 coordinate 3,070,060, forward strand.
TCCATTTAAGATCCGGTCAATTTTATATAGAAGACGCCGCCGCAGAGAAAGTGTCCTGCGGTGGCGTATTTTATTTATACTTTTTCCCGACAATATACATAGGAATAAACAAACCACCCAATGTGAGCCCTATGCAGATATACATTACGGCCGCTGTTGGGACGGAAAGCAGACGCAAGGTCAGATACAGCCAAGGAAACAAAAACAGAGAAGAAATCCCCCAGGTCTGGCCGGCCCGCAGGATGTGGGGCCAGTTTCGATTGCTGAAATGAACGCCGGGTACATTCATTCGCAGGATACCATCACTCAGGAAAGAAATTTTGGCTTTGTCATAGATTTCAGGAAGCGTCTGAAGTGCAAAGAGACAGAAATAGCCTCCAAAGAAAATGTACAGGCCGATATATGTGAAGTAATCCCAATTTCCATAACCGCATTTTATGGTGACGATGCTGCCAGCTGCGGCCGCAACAAGAGCAGCCAAATACCAGATCAACACTTTGCTGCGGGTCTGCCAGATCCTTGCTGCCGGACTGTTTTCGTATCCGATGGCCGCCTGTACCGCCTGTTCGGCTTCGGCCCGGGAAAGGCTTTCTGTTTCGCTTCTGTGGCATAAGAGCAACTCCGTTACGGTGACGCCCAGCTGCTCAGCGAGCGGAATCAGAAGCGCCGTGTCCGGAATGCTGGATCCGGTCTCCCACTTGCTGACCGCTTTGTCTGAAACGAACAGTCTGCCGGCAAGCTCTTTCTGCGTATAGCCCTTTTGCTTTCGCAGTTCCGATACAAAGGCACCGAACTGCTTTTTATCAATCGCGTACATGGCTGCACCCTCTTTCCTGCCCTCATCATACAGACAAAACAAGAAATATGCAACCGAACCATAGTAGAATGCCGTAAAGGCGATATTTTTTGAAAAAACGCCCCGGCCGCACAGTTGTGCAGGCCGGAGCGTTTTCATATTAGAACTTACTGGGCATCTTCACAGAAAGCCTTGAAGGTCAGATAAGCCATGTACACATCCGCTTTGGAGACGACCTCAAAGGGAGAGTGCATGGAAAGAACAGGCACGCCGATATCGATGGTGTCGATATCCTGGTTGGCGACATACTTGGCAACGGTTCCACCGCCGCCAAGATCGATCTTGCCCATTTCGCCGATCTGCCAGACAATATTGTTGCTGTCCATCAGACGGGTCAGATAGTTGACCAGCTCGGCGCTGGCATCACTGGTGGAAGATTTGCCGCGGGAACCGGTGTACTTGTAGATGGCAACACCGCGACCGGCGTAGGTGCCATTGTCGGGCTCAAAAGCATCCGCATAGCTGGGATCGTAAGCGGCGGTCACATCGGCAGAGAGGCACTTGGAAGCCTTGCAGGCGGTAATGTAGTCCACACCCTGGGTCTGGCACAGCTGCTGCAGGAAGTGGAAGGTATACATACTGTTCAGACCGGTGACACCGTCAGACCCCACCTCTTCCTTGTCGGTCAGAACGCAAACAGTGGTGTGGGCCGGAGCAGTGGTGGTGATTTCGGCCATCAGGGCGGGATAAGCATCCACGCGGTCATCATGGCCGTAGGCGCCGATCATGGAACGATCCAGGCCCACATCACGGGCGGTAAAAGCGGGGACAATCTCAATTTCGGCGCGGGTAAAGTCGTGCTCGGTGATGCCGTAGGTTTCATTGAGCATCCCAAGAACATTCAGCTTGACACGGTTCTCCACATCCTTGTCTTCGATGGGATCGGAGCCAAAAAGAATGTTCAGGTTCTCACCGGTGATGGCCTCAGGCAGCTTCTTTTCGTTCTGCTTGGCAGCCAGATGCGGCAGCAGATCGGTGATGCAGAAGACGGGATCGCTGGGGTTTTCACCGATGCAGATTTCCGCACAAGTGCCGTCGGCACGGTATACCACGCCGTGAATGGAGAGAGGAATGGTGGCCCACTGATACTTGCGCACACCGCCATAGTAGTGGGTACGCAGATACGCCAGCTTGTTTTTCTCGAACAAGGGGACGGGACGCAGATCCAGGCGCGGTGCATCCACATGGGCAATGTTCATGTGGAACCCTTCCGCCAGACTCTTCTGTCCAATCGTAGCAGCCAAGACACATTTTTTGCGGTTGATCACATAGACCTTGTCGCCGGGATTCAGCTGCTGACCGGGCACGAAGGGCTTATAGCCTGCACTGCGCAGAAGATCTTCGCTGTAGGCAACGACTTCACGCTCGGTTTTGGCATCGTTCAGGAACTGTTTGTAACCTTCGCAGAACTCATGTGCTGCAGCCATCTGATCGGGCATGCAGTCAGCAACGGTCTCATTCTTGTAAAGGAGCTTTTCCAGTTCCTTCCCAGATTTCTTTCCCATAATATTTGGTACGTCCTTTCACAATAATTATCTATATTACGGTACCGAAAACGGTGCCGGCCTCTTATTGGGAGGTATAGATTTCTTGGTAGCGCTCGTAGCTGGTTGTGATCTTGTGTACATACTGGCGCATCTGCGGATACGGAAACTCATCCAATGTTTTTCCGTCGGAAGAATATTCGCTGTCCTTCAGCAGTTCGCTTACCGCAGTTACCCCATTGTGATAGGCAGCAGCAGCGGTGGACAAATCTTCAAACTTCAAAAGACAGTAGGCCACAAAATAACTGCCAAAGCGAATGTTGGTCTCCGGATCATACAAATCATCAAAGGTCAAGGCTTCTGTTGGAGCAATTTTGGATTTGATCCAATCAAAGGTCACTTCCGTGATCTGCATGAGCCCTCTGGCCCCCACATCGGATTCGGCGTTGGGATTGAAATTGCTTTCCGTCCGGATAAACGCATACAGCGTCAAAGGGTCAAGATCATATTTGTCAGCATAATATTCGACAAATTCCTGATACTTGCGCGGATAGCGCAGTTCGTCAATTTTGCTGTGCCAGACAGAAAAGATCAGGCTCCCCGCAATCAGCAGGATGGCCAGAAGCCATACCAATGGGACCAACAGGCGGGGACGGCGGCGCACAGCTTCGGTTCGTGACCGTCTTTTCTTCATAAGCCTCCTTTCCGAAACGGAAGGTCATGCCTCTCGTTCCAGGCGATGTAAAAGGGACAAGGCTCTTTCTTCCAGACATTCAGGGGTACTGTTGTTTTCCAGCACGAAGTCTGCCGCTTCCCGTAACGTTTGTTCCGGCGTTTGGGCATCCAGACGTCGGCGGGCCATGGCGGGGGCTATCCCATCCCGCGCGCAAATGCGGGCAACACTCTGCTCATACGGCGCTGTGATAACCAGGAGCGCGTCGCAGCGCGCGGCAAAGGGGGTACCAACAATGACGGCACCATCCACAAAGGCAAGTCTGGCACCGGAAGACTCGGCTTCCTGCAAATGTACATTGATGCGGCGCAGAATTTCCGGATGGGTAATGGCCGTCAATCGGGCGGTTCCTTCCGGTGTGGCAAAAGCGCGGTCCGCCAGAAGACGGCGCCGCAAGACCCCTGACTCATCTACAATATCAGAACCAAACGCATTTTGCAACTGCTTTATGCAAGCAGAACCCGGTTCCAGGACTTCACGGGAGATAACGTCCGCATCAATGCAAGGATATCCTTCAGAAGCAAAAAGCCGTGTGACGCTGGATTTTCCGCAGCCGGAGCGGCCGGTGACACCAATGATTTTCATAATTCCTCCACGCGGAAAGCAGCCGCACGCAGCAGTCGATTATACACAGCCATGGAAACGCCGCTGCTCAGCGGGCAGCGGGCATACACTACCTGTGCCCCGGCTTTGTCACACTCGCGCAAGGCCGTAAACAGGCGATGTGCCTGTGAAGCGCCGTCACCGTTGGTTCCGTATTCGATATAAGGAACCGGAAGGTCCTTTCCTTCACCGGTGAAGCACATGGCAAACACGCCTGGAGCGGCATGTGCTGTCAGGTAGGCCTTGTATTTTTCGAAGTCACCTTTCAGGATGGTTACCTGTGCCTTTGGAGCATAGTGCTTGTATTTCATTCCGGGAGAGCGGGCGGTCTCACCGGGGCGAAGCTTCTCCAGAATCGCATGGGAAACCAGAACCTCTTCTCCCAGGACCTGCTCCATCTGCTCCTTGGTCACATAGCCGGGACGCAGGAGCACAGGGTGCTCCCCGCATACGGATACTACGGTAGACTCCACGCCCACGTCCGATTCGCCGCCGTCCAGAATCAAAGGCAGACGACCATCCATATCAGCCAGAGTATCTGCAGCATTGGTGGGGCTGGGGCGCCCGGACAGGTTGGCCGAAGGTGCAGCAAAAGCCACACCGGAAGCTTTTATAACAGCCTGTACCACGGGGTGGGAGGGCATGCGGATGCCTACCGTATCAAGTCCGGCACAGGTGACGTCCGAGACTTCCGGGCCCCGGGGCATGACCATGGTCAGCGGGCCGGGCCAGAACGCTTTGGCCAAGCGCAGTGCACGGTCCGGCACCTGCGCAACAAGACCATGAAGCATCTCCATGCCGCAGATGTGAACAATCAAAGGATTGTCCTGCGGACGGCCTTTGGCCAAAAAGATTTTTTTGACCGCTTCCCCATTGCGGGCGTCGGCTGCGATCCCGTAGACTGTCTCGGTGGGCAGAGCCAAAATTTCTCCGCGCCTCAGAAGATCTGCGGCCAGTTGGATGCTTTCTTCATTGACAGGCAAAACCTGTGTCTGCATAGTTTCCATCTTCCTTTTATGCGTCGGCTTGTTCGCCGGTATTCATTTGTTTGAGCTTTTCTTCTCTGTCCGCCAACAGCAATGGTTCCACAAGCAAATCCAGATTGCCATTGAGGATTTCATCCAGTTTATAAACAGTCAAACCAATCCGATGGTCGGTGATTCTGCCTTGGGGAAAATTATATGTGCGGATACGTTCACTGCGGTCGCCGCTGCCCACCTGGCTCTGGCGTTTGGCATTGTATTCTCGGTCATAGGCCTCCTGCTTTTGCTGCAATAGTCGGCTGCGAAGGACTTTGAGGGCTTGCTCTTTGTTTTCCCGCTGACTGCGTTGGTCCTGGCATTCCACTACCATACCGGTAGGCAGGTGGGTCACACGGATGGCACTGGAAGTTTTGTTGATATGCTGCCCGCCTGCGCCGGAGGAGCGAAACGTATCAATGCGAAGCTCTTTCGGGTCCAGTTCAAGCTCCATTTCCTCCGCTTCCGGCATAACAGCCACAGTGGCGGCCGAAGTCTGGATGCGCCCCTGGGTTTCGGTCTGCGGTACCCGCTGTACCCGGTGTGCACCGCTTTCAAATTTCAGCCGACTGTATACACCGCTGCCCTCGATGGAAAGAACAATTTCCTTGATGCCGCCCAGGTCAGCTTCGCTGCACTGTACGGTTTCGCAGGTCCAGCCGCGTTTGGCCGCATACATTGTATACATACGCCACAAATCCCGCGCAAACAGGGCTGCCTCTTCCCCTCCGGTTCCTGCACGGATTTCCATGATGATGCTTTTATCGTCGTCCGCATCTTTGGGCAATAATAGAAGCCGGAGTTTTTCATCCAGGGCCGACAGGCTTAGCCTGTTTTTGCGCAGTTCTTGCTGTACCATATCGGTGAAGAGAGGGTCAGCGGCTTCCTCCTGAAGCATCGCCTGCTCTTCTTCTATCTCCTGCTGAAGCGCGCACCGGGAGCGCCAGCTCTCAATCAAGGGGGTCAGTTCTTTGTAATCTTTTACTAGAGCGGCATAGGCATTCGGATTGGACATTCCTTCCGGGGAACTCAGGCGAAAGGAAATTTCTTCATAACGCCGCTCAATTTCATGCATCTGTTCAAACATAAAACAAGGATTCCTTTACATCTACTTCAAAAAACGGATAAATAAAGAATCCTTGCTAGAGCTCTTCCCCGCTGCGGAAAATTTTTTTAATGTTTTTTTCAATTTTTACGCGGGGCAGCATGATCTCATGTCCGCATTTTTGGCAGCGGATCTTGAAATCCATGCCGACACGCAACACATCGAATCGATTCGCACCGCACGGGTGCGGCTTTTTTGTCTGGATCACATCTCCGACCCGTACATCCATATGCTCACCGTCCATTCAAAATCTTTGCTCTTATTATATACCATACGGGCATTTTTGCAAATATCCGCCCATTATGCCGCATACATTGGATTGACCGCACACACAGATCACACAACACAGAGAGGACAAACAAATGCTTGAATATCGTGCCGAAGGCCTTTGCCGTAATGCCAACCATCTCACTCAGGACGAACTGGAGCACTGCCGCCAGACAGGTGAAGTGCTGCAAAGCACCGCCCTTGCCTTTGATACCGCCCGACGGCTGCGTTTTGAAATCTGCGGACGGCGGGCTGTTATGCCTTTTGAGGAATGCGTGGATGTGCAGCCTGGAGAGCCCATCAAGGACATTGCTGTCCTGACGCGGGTTGGAAGGCCCACCTGCTTTGTGATTACCGGGCAGACGCAGGAGGAGGGCGAGTGGGCCTATCTTCTCTCCCGGGCAGCGGCTCAGCGCGCCTGCCATAAAAATTATCTGGATCTGTTGGAAAATGGCAGCGTCATCCCCTGCACGGTTACGCATATTGAGAATTTCGGCGCTTTTTGTGATGTGGGCTGTGGAATTTCGGCCTTGCTGCCAATCGACTGCTTGTCGGTATCCCGCATTTCCAGTCCGGCAGACCGTGTACAGGTAGGGCAGCAACTGTTGTGCGCTGTAAAAAGCCGGGATGCACAGGGCCGCATTGTGCTGACGCTCCGGGAATTGCTGGGAACGTGGAGCGAGAACGCCGCATGCTTTGCGGCAGGAGAAACCGTGGTCGGTATTGTGCGCAGCGTAGAAGAGTACGGCGTATTTATTGAAATTGCACCCAACTTGGCAGGGCTGGCCGAACCGGACAAAACGCTTCGGGCCGGACAGGCGGTCAGCGTATACATCAAAAGTATCCTGCCCGACAAAATGAAGATCAAGCTGGTGGTGGTAAACAAGAATCTGACCCAAAACATGCGCTTTGAACCACATTACTTTGTTACAAGAGGAAGAATTCGCCGCTGGACCTACTCTACGCCCCAAAGCCGCAAACAGATTGAGACCGTTTTTTAAGACTGCAAATCCGGCGACGTGCTTGTCACGCCCGCATCCATGCGTTATAATAAATGACAGGAATACATGAACAGGAAGTGATTTACCGATGGCGGAAGCATTTACCGCAGGTGTGAAGCCGGGCGGCCTTACAGACAGCACCGAGATCCGGATTCTGCTGTGCTATCTTATCAAAACCGCCGGTCCTGTCACGAGGGAAACGCTGGAAGGTGCCCTTTTGCAGGAAGAGCTGGTCAATTACTTTGAGTTTGCCGGCGCTTTGGGAGAACTGGAACATCAGCAGCTGGTAACCATAAAGGACAGAGGCTACAAAATTACCGACAAAGGCGCGAAAGTAGCGGATACCCTTGCGGAAGATCTCCCGCGCAGCGTGCGGGAAAGTGCGATCCTGGCCGTGATCCGCCTGCAAAGCTGGGCACACCGGGCGGCACAAAATCACGCTGCGGTAGAACATGACGCCAATGGGTACAAAGTGGTCTGCATCATCCGGGATGAAGGGCAGCCGGAAAGTTTTCGTCTGGAACTGGCCATGCCGGATGCCCTGACGGCTGAGGAGGTCAAGAACCGCTTCATTGCCAGCGGAAGTCAGATTTACATGTCCTTTCTGGAGAAGCTCACACAGCCTCTTTCGGACAATGACCGACCACCGGCTGCAGCCCGCTGACACTAGATTTGCATAAAAAAGCGCCTCCCGTTGCGGTTGTATCCGCGTCGGGAGGCGCTTTTTTCATTGATGGGGACGATTATTGAGCGCCCAGATAGGCCTTGCGAACCTCAATGTTGTTGGCCAGCTCGGTGGCTTCCCCTTCCATTTTGATGGTACCCGTTTCCAGTACGTAAGCACGATTGGCAATTTCCAGTGCCATCTTGGCATTTTGCTCCACCAGAAGGACCGTTACGCCGTTTCGATTAACGTCCCGGATGATCTTGAAAATCTCCTTCACCAGCAGAGGAGACAAGCCCATGGAAGGCTCGTCCAGAAGCAGCATCTTGGGGCGGCACATCAGTGCACGGCCAATAGCCAGCATCTGCTGCTCACCACCGGAAAGGGTGCCTGCGGGCTGTGTACGCCGTTCCTTCAGACGAGGCAGCAAGTCATACACCATGTCGAAGTCGGACTGGATGGCATCCTTACCGTCGCGGCGGGTATAGGCGCCCATTTGCAGATTCTGCTGAACCGTCAGTCCGCTGAAGACCCGGCGTCCTTCCGGAACCTGAGCCAGACCCAAGCGGATGATTTTGTGTGCTTCCATTCTACTGATGGTCTGGCCGCAATAGACAATCTCGCCACTTTTGGGCTTGAGAAGACCGGAAATGGCGTGCATCGTGGTGGTTTTGCCAGCACCGTTGGCACCAATCAGAGTGACGATCTCCCCTTCGTCCACGTGGAAAGAGACATCACGGATGGCGTGAATGGAGCCATAGAAAACGTTGATGTTTTTAACAGCGAGCATTTCCCCCATCGTTAGTCACCTCCCAGATACGCCGCAATGACCTTAGGGTTGTTGCGGATGGATTTGCCGTCGCCGTGGGCAATCACGCGACCGTAGTCCAGCACGGTGATTTCTTCGCAGATGCCCATGACGAAGTTCATATCATGCTCGATCAGCAAAATGGCGATGCCAAACTGATCGCGTACGCTGCGGACGGTATTCATCAGCTCTGCCGTCTCGTTGGGGTTCATACCGGCAGCAGGCTCATCCAGCAGCAGCAGTTTGGGGTTGGTCGCCAAAGCGCGGGCGATTTCCAGCTTGCGCTGTTTGCCGTAAGGCAACTGAGAGGCCTTGAGAGACGCTTCCTTGTCCAGATCAAAAATCTTGAGCAGACGCAGAGCCTCTCGGTCCATCTCGTGTTCTTTCTCACGATAAGCAGGCAGACGCAGAATGCCGGTCCACATGCTGTACCGGATCTGATTATGAAGGGCAACTTTTACGTTATCCAGTACTGACATGTCATTGAACAGACGGATGTTCTGGAAGGTCCGGGCCACACCAGCCTTACTGATCAAGTCCGGACTTTTGCCGGTGATGTCTTTGCCATCCAGCACGATATTGCCTTCCGTGGGGGTATACACACCGGTGAGCATGTTGAATACGGTAGTTTTGCCGGCACCGTTGGGCCCGATCAGCCCATACAGGTGTCCTTTTTCGATTTTCAGGTCAAGCTGTGCAACCGCTTGCAGGCCGCCGAAGGCAATGCCCAGGTTGCTTACTTCCAGCAATGCCATCATTGCACCTCCTTAGCCTTGGGGCCGGGTTTCATACGGCTGCGGATGCCATCCAAGATGCGCTTGCGCCAAGCCACAACCTGCGGGCTCTGGCTGAAGATCATGACAACAATCAGGACGATGGCGTAGATCAGCATACGATAGTCGTTGACAGCACGCAGCAGTTCAGGCAGCACAGTCAGCAGAGCAGCGGCGATGACAGACCCACGGATATTCCCGATGCCGCCCAGAACCACAAACACAAGAATCAGGATGGAGGTATTGTAGTCGAACTTTTTGGCAACCAGAGAAGAATAGTTCAGAGAATAAAGGACCCCGGCGATACCAGCGAAAACAGCCGAAGTAATAAAGGCCATCAGTTTATATTTGGTGATGTTGATGCCCACGCTGCGAGCAGCAATCTCGTTGTCGCGAATGGATTCAATGGCGCGGCCGGCACGGGAATTGATCAGATTGAGGATTACCAGCAGAGTCAGGATTACCAATACAATCCCGATGGTAAAGGTAGAGGCTTTCTTGATGCCAGTAATACCCATGGCACCATTGATGATCATGGTACCGGTAGGATCCATATTCATGGAAGCCGCATCTTTGAAGGACAGATGGAGGCCGGTGGAATCATAACCAAGATAGCAGGCATTCATGACATTCTTGATGATTTCGCCGAAAGCCAAGGTCACGATTGCCAGATAGTCGCCGGACAGACGCAGAACAGGAACACCGACGATAAATCCGAACAGGCCGGCAACCACGCCGCCAACCACGAAGGAAAGCAGCAGACCGAGCCAATTTGGAACCTGACCATACAGTGTGGTCCAGACGATTGTTCCGGAGAAGGCGCCGACACTCATAAAGCCGGCATGTCCCAGACTCAGCTCACCCAGAATACCGACCGTGAGATTCAAAGAAACAGCCAGAATAACATAGGAACAAATGGGAACGAGCTGACCGGACAAAGAGCTGGTCAGCAATCCCAAGGCCGAAAGAATCTGAATAACAATATAAAACCCGATCACGATACCGAAGGTGACGAGGTTGCTTTTGGTTGATTTGCGCATATTCTTCAAGCGAAACATCCTCACCCCTCCTTACACCTTCACATTGACCTTTTTCCCCAGCAGGCCGGTAGGCTTGACGAGCAAAACCACGATCAGCACAAGGAACACAATGGCATCGGACAGCTGTGTAGAAATGTACGCCTTGCCCAGGTTTTCAATCACGCCCAGCAGAACACCGCCCAAGAAGGCACCAGGAATAGAACCGATACCGCCGAAAACAGCCGCCACAAAGGCTTTGATACCAGGCATGGCACCGGTAGTGGGCTGCAGTGTGGGATAAGACGAGCAGAGCAGCGCACCGGCAACGGCAGCCAGAGCCGAGCCAATAGCGAAGGTCAAAGAGATAGTGGCGTTTACGTTCACCCCCATCAGCTGGGCAGCTCCGCGGTCTTCACTCACGGCTTGCATGGCGTGGCCGGCCGGTGTGTGATTGATGAAATAAAGCAGCGCAACCATGATAACGATACAGGCAAGAATGGTGACGATAGTTTCTGCCGAAATGGTCAGCTGACCATCAAAGAGCTGCAGCGGCTTAAAGATGGAGGAATTCGCCACGACGGACGGGAAACTTTTGGGGTTGGAAGTCCACAACAACTGTGCCACCTGCTGCAGCAAGTAACTGACGCCAATGGCCGTAATCAGAACGGCCAAAGACGGTGCTTCACGCAGAGGCCGGTATGCCACCCGTTCTACCAGAACGCCCAGCACGGTGCAGACAATCATCGAAAGGATGATGGCTACAGCCGGATTCCAGCCGAAGGAACCAAAGGTAAAGAAAACAACATAGCTGCCGATCATGATGACATCACCATGGGCAAAGTTCAGCATCTTAGCGATGCCGTACACCATTGTGTAGCCCAGTGCGATCAGAGCATACACACTGCCCAGGCTGATGCCGTTGATCAGGTAGGACAAAAATTGCATCCTGTAATACACCTCAAATCTTAAAACGATAGCCACCGCACCGCTATAGTGGGGGCACGACATCATTCTATCATAGACGTCGCTTGCAGACAATGTTTTGTCCACATGAGCCTCTGGGCACGAAAACGAGCCCAAAAAGACAAAGAGGGCTGCCGAATTTGAATTCGGACAGCCCCCTTTGGCAAAACATTCTCAGTTCTTCAAACCCAAGAACCGTAAATTCAATTATTCAGCGGTCTGGTAGGCGCCGTCGGTAACAACGTACACACGCGGAGGCTTGTTGACAGTGCCGTCAGCGGACCAGGTCTGACCCTCGCCAGTGGTGCCATTAAAGGTCATGGTGGTGAACTGGGCCTTCAGGGCATCACACATATCGCTGGCGCTCATATCACCGTTGATGCTGCCGTTCTGCACGCACTCATAGATAGCGTAAACGCAGTCATAGGCATCGGCCGCAAACTGGATGGGAGTTTCGTTGTAAGCAGCCTCGTAAGCGGAGACGAACTTCTGGGTGGTCTCATCGGTAGCAGTGGCGGAGAAGGGGCACAGGAGCATCAGGCCTTCAGCCAAAGAAGTGTCGAAGCCTTCAATGGTCAGGATGCCGTCCATGCCGTCGCAACCGAAGAAAGTGGGCTTGTAGCCAACCTTATCAGCGGCGATCAGGATCTGAGAAGCTTCATTGTAGTAGATGGGCAGGAAGACCAGATCGGCACCGGCTTCCTGGCACTTGGCAACCTGAGTGGACAGATCGCTCTTGTTGTCGCTGGTGAAGCTGACAGCAGTGACAACTTCCAGACCCTTGGCGGTAGCCTCTTCGGCAAAAGCATTATAGATGCCCATGGAATAAGCATCAGAAGAATCGTAGATCACGCCGATCTTGGTGCCCAAGCCCTTTTCGGCGATATAGTCAGCAGACACAATACCCTGGTTAGGGTCGGTGAAGCACATCTGGAAGACGTTGTCACCGGTCTCTACTACGTCCACGGCGGAAGCGGAAGGCGTCAGCATGAACATGTTGTCGTTCACGGTCTCGCCAGCCACAGAAAGGCTAGGAGTAGAGGTGACGGGTCCCAGCAGGACCTGCATTCCCCAGTCTTTCAGGGTGTTGTAAGCGTTCATGGACTTCTCTGCATCGTGCTCGTCGTCCTCAAACTTGAATTCAAAAACGGTATGACCGGCAGCTGCATTGATCTCGTCAACAGCCAGCTGCTCGCCCTGCATAACGGCAATGCCGTAGCTGGCCGCAGAACCAGTGGTAGGTCCGATGCCACCCAGCTTGATAGGGGTAGTGCCATCGGTGGCGGAAGCCTCGGCGGTAGCGGCGGAATCACCGGTGGTAGCAGCAGAAGTACTTTCGCTGCTGCCGGTAGAGCCGCAGGCTGCCAGACTCAGCACCATAGCAGAAGCCAATGCTGCACTGATAAGCTTTTTCATAATTTTTCCCTCCTATATTCACAACGCCCACTGCAATCGCTTGCAGATTGGGCCGCACATGCCCGACGTTGTTATATAAAGGTATTATAGTCTCCCCTAACAGAATCTTCAATGTGTTAAATCGACATAGTTTGTTTACATATTTTTCATTTTCTTAGTCGCTTTTCACAAAGAAAGATTACAAAAGTTTAACATTTCGTCGACTTGCTAATGTGTTCCTCCTTTTTTCGTGTAAAAGGATTGCAAAATGTCCCGAGATTCGGCATAATAGTAGCAATAGAATGAAAGGGGTATAGAAAGTTCGATGAAATTATTGGAAGAGCGTATTATGAAAGATGGGCAGGTACGTCCCGGCAATGTGCTCAAGGTGGATTGCTTTCTGAATCATCAGCTGGATGTGGAGCTGCTGGACGAGATCGGTGCCGAATTCAAGCGCATTTTCGGTAATGACGGCGTCAATAAAATTCTGACCATCGAGGCTTCCGGCATTGCCATCGCTTGCATGACTGCGCGTCACTTTGATGTACCGGTGGTTTTTGCCAAAAAGGCCAAGAGCAAGAATATCGATGGCGATGTATTTACTTCCAAGGTGCAATCGTATACTTACGGAAAAGAATATGAAATCACCTTGGCCAAAAAATTCCTGAGCCCTGAGGATCGGGTTTTGATTCTGGACGACTTTCTGGCCAACGGCAAAGCCATGCGGGGCCTTTTGGATGTTTGCAAGCAGGCCGGTGCTACGGTTGCCGGCATTGGTGTGTGCATCGAAAAAGGATTTCAGAATGGTGGACAGGAACTGCGCAACGAGGGGTACAAGCTGGCCAGTCTGGCCATTGTGGACAAGATGACCGATGATGGCGGCATCGTTTTCCGGGCGCAGGACTAATTAGGAGATCAGCAAAAGCAGTGTTTGCCGTTATGGCAGACACTGCTTTTTTGTCAGTATTCTGAAAATAGAGAAGATTTCCCTATTCCGCCATGCTTTTCACTGAAAACAGAGAATAAGAGAAAGACAGATTTATATAGCTTTCTTGGCATGTAAATTTCTAAATGTTTATGATGTGTTTCCCGCACACATCCTGCAAGATTCTGCAGGCGAGGTATCGGAGCATTTGAAGATATTTGAAGAACTTTGGTCCCCTCCCCTTTCTGACAAACAAAAAAAGAGTAGTGTGAGGAAAAACCTCTACACTACTCTTCTATATGCGTCTTATGACAAATTATTTTTGCTTCTGTGACAATTTAATTTGCCCCTGGACAAGCATTGTCAGGGGGCAAAACAATTTGTCAATCGAGCAAAAATAATTTGTCAATGGAACTTGAGAACAGGATAAGAGAAATTGCTCGGGGTACCCGGCCGCTTTTTCACGTTTTGCAGTTGTAATAGGATGAAAGTAAAGTATTTGAAGAGGTACCCGGCAGTCATTGACACGCAAAATATTTTGCGATAATTCGCAGAAAATTACCTGCATTTCTGATAATTTCCCTCATTTTCCACCCTTTACAGAAGGGTTATGAGGAGAATCATCAGAAGAGCACTTGGAGGTCATCCGCTGCAAAAAGGGTAAAAAAATAACGGAGTAATGAGAGCAAAAACTCCACATTACTCCGTTATATTTCACTTCATTGACAAATTAAATTGCCTTTTTGGACAAGATAATTTGCCCCAAAACAAGCATGTTTATGGGCAACATAATTTGTCACGAAGTGCGTGTTAATTTGTCAAAGAAGAGGGAAAAAGAAGAAGGATGAAGAGGTTTGAATCGCTCGTGAGCAGAGCGAGAAATATGTAGGAAGCGCCTGGGGGAGGCGCCGGCTGCCGGGGGGTGGATGGGGCCTCCCGGCGGGGATTTTAAGGAATGATGGGGATAGATGAAGAGCTTTGTTGTCGTTCCTCGGAGAGTATAATTGACGATTAGTCGATGAATAACTGCGGTTTCCGATGCGTTCCACGCTTACCCATGAAAGGCGGCGCGGGCTGGGTATCGGAGTATTTGAAGAACTTTGGTCCCCTCCCCTTTCTGACAAACAAAAAAAGAGTAGTGCGAGGAAAAACCTCTACACTACTCTTCTATATGCGTCTTATGACAAATTATTTTTGCTTCTGTGACAATTTAATTTGCCCCTGGACAAAGCATCAGCCCTTGATGGCGGCAGCAACTTCGGCAGCGAAATCCTCGTTGCGCTTCTCCAGACCTTCGCCCTTGACGAAATGGGTGTACTCGACGATCTTGATATCGCCGCCCAGTTCCTTGGCGGTGGCAGCAACATACTTGTTGACGTCCATGTTGCCGTCCTTGATGAAAGCCTGATCAACCAGGCAGTTCTCCTTGTAGAACTTGCCCAGCTTGCCGATGGCCATCTTTTCCTTGATAGCATCGGGCTTGTTGGCGGTCTTGGGATCGTTGGCCATCTGGGCCAGAATGATCTCCTTTTCCTTGTCGATGACAGAAGCCGGCACAGCAGCCTCATTCAGGTAGCTGGGGTTGGCAGCCGCGACCTGCATGGCAATGTCCTTGCCGAAAGCCGCAAAGCCTTCCTTGGCAGCAACTTCATCAGAGGTGTCGAACTTCACAATGACACCGTGCGTGCCACCGCCATGGACATAAGCGGCGCAATGACCCTCATAGCGGGCAAAGCGGCGAACCTTGATGTTCTCCTTGATGACCAGAATCAGAGCCTTCAGAGCATCGTCAACAGTGCCTTCGCCCATCTTGCAGCCCATCAGAGCATCCACGTCAGCCGGGTTGGACTCGGCGATGACATTGGCCAGATTCTTGGTGAACTCGACAAACTTTTCGTTCTTGGCAACGAAGTCGGTCTCGGCATTCACTTCGACGACAACGGCGCAGTTGGGATAAGAAACGGCATAAACCATGCCCTCGGCGGCAATGCGGCCGGCCTTCTTGGTGGCAGTGGCCAGACCCTGCTCACGCAGGATCTCGATAGCCTTGGCGAAGTCGCCATCAGCCTGGGTCAAAGCCTTCTTGCACTCCATCATGCCGCAGTCGGTCTGCTTGCGCAGCTCCATAACGTCCTTAGCAGAAATAGCCATAACGTATCGTCCTTTCTTTGAAAAAAGTCAGCGTTGAATCGGATCCACTGCTTCAGATCAAGCCTCGGCAGCTTCAGCAGCGGCAGGAGCATCCTGCACGCCCTGCTTGCCTTCCAGAGCGGCGTCGGCCATGGCGGCAGAAATCAGCTTGACAGCGCGGATAGCGTCGTCGTTGCCGGGAATGACGTAATCGATCTCATCAGGATCGCAGTTGGTATCGACAATGGCCACGATGGGGATGTGCAGTTTGCGGGCCTCGGCAACAGCAATGCGCTCCTTGTGGGGGTCAACGATGAACAGGGCCTTCGGCAGGCTCTTCATGTCCTTGACACCGCCCAGGTACTTGTCCAGCTTTTCCATCTCCAGTTCCAGCTTGACAACTTCCTTCTTGGGCAGCAGATCAAAAGTGCCATCTTCCTGCATGGCCTTCAGCTGCTCCATGCGATCGATGCGCTTGCGGATGGTGCGGAAGTTGGTCAGCATGCCGCCCAGCCAACGAGCGTTGACAAAGTGCATGCCGCAGCGGGTGGCCTCATCACGGATGGACTCCTGGGCCTGCTTCTTGGTGCCGACAAACAGGATCTCGCCGCCGTTAGCCGCGGTGTCGCGCACGAAGTTGTAAGCCTCGTCCAGCTTCTTCACGGTCTTCTGCAGGTCGATGATGTAGATGCCGTTGCGCTCGGTGAAGATGTACTTCGCCATCTTGGGGTTCCAGCGACGGGTCTGGTGACCGAAGTGGACACCGGCTTCGAGAAGCTGCTTCATAGAAACGACTGCCATAGTAATTTTCCTCCAAAAATTTAGTTTTACCCTCCGCATCGCGTGATTGTTTCCTAACCTTTCCAGTTCCAGTATGGACCGTTCAGGCACAAAAAAACAACGCAATGCGTGTGTATTGCCGAAACATAATACCACAATGTCAAGTGAATTGCAAGAGATTTTTAGAAAAAAGTGCCCTGATTCAAAGAAAGGTTCCCGCTGCATAGGACACTTTTATAATAGTTATAGGTGCGGTGGCTTATATTCTTTTTCCGCACATAAAAGCACGAAGCCGAACAGGTGCCGGCTTCGTGCATAAGGATTTGCTGAAAATCAAATGGAGATGGAGTTTGCAACTTCAATCTCGCTGGGGTCGATGGTCTTGTGCATGGAAAGAGCCACGTTGACATCGTAATCCACAATTTTGCCTCCGGATACGGCAACTACACGGTTATAAATGCCCTTATCCAGCAGATCGATTGCGTGGTAGCCCATCAGGGAAGCGTTCACACGATCACGGACCGTAGGCGAACCGCCGCGCTGAATATGGCCCAGAACCGTAGCACGGGAATCGACACCCGTCGCTGCCTGGATCTGGTTGGCCAGTTCCTGAGCACCGATGACACCCTCGGACACGATAATGATGAAGTGCTTCTTGCCAGTAAACTGTGTCTGACGCATACGCTGCAGAATGTCACGCTCAAAATCAAAAGGACGTTCCGGCAGCAGGACGGCCAAGGCACCGGTGGCGATGCCCACGTTCAAAGCAATGTAACCGGCATGATGGCCCATAACCTCGACCACACTGCAGCGGTCATGACTTTGGGTGGTGTCGCGCAGCTTATCGATAGCTTCCACGGCCGTATTCATAGCTGTGTCATAGCCGATGGTATATTCGCTGCAGGCAATATCATTATCGATAGTGCCAGGAATGCCGACACAGGGAATTCCCTGGTTGGCCAGTGCGCGGGCACCCATGAAAGAACCGTCGCCGCCGATGACGACAAGCGCGTCAATGCCCAGTTCCTTGCAGCGGGCCAGACCTTTGGCCTGACCTTCCTTGGTCTTGAACTCAAGGCAACGGGCTGTGTACAGGATGGTGCCGCCGCGATGAATGATCTCGGACACGCTGCGGACGTTCATCTCATAGCACTCGCCGTTGATCAGTCCATTGTAACCGCGCTGAATGCCCATCATGCGGTAACCCCGAGTGATGCCGGTGCGAACAATGGCACGCACGGCAGCGTTCATCCCGGGGGCATCGCCGCCGCTGGTCAAGACACCGATGGTTTTAATCTCCTTAGCCATAGATTTCCCTCCCGTTAAATCAAAGGCTTGGCGTTTTTACTCCGTTTGCGGATATTCCGCCAATTGGGGCACGGCCCTTCCCGACCGTGTGTTAAAGGTGTAACAATCCCCATAAAGTATTATACCATATGTATGCCCCGCCAATTATGGATAAATCTTGCAAAAGATATGGATTTATTTTGCTCTTTGCTCTTTGACATGCTCCGGACCCAGAATTCGTTCCAGCTCTTTGCGAAGAATCGGCAAATCATTGACCCACAGACTTTGCGGAGCCCGCATGCGTTGGCCGGAATCCTCAAACTTGAAATAAACCGGCGTGGGACCGTCGAATATGTTACGCAAAAGGTTTTCTATCTTGGCCATTTCCGGGCTTTGTCTGGACGGAACCAGAAGCCACAGACCAATCACTCGGTTGGATGCACCGCCGGAGGTGGCAGTATGGGCTTCAGGCCGTCCCGCGGGAGTTGCGAATCCCCTGGCAGGGTCATAGTCATCCACTGGAGCAATCTGCTCGGCTACCAGACGGGTCCCCTCATCTTCCTTATAGGAAACACGGCCGGATACTACAATAACCGCGTTTTCCTGCAGATATGCCCGGTAGGAAGAGAAAACTCTCGGAAACACCAGAAGCTCCATAGTGCCAGTCAGGTCTTCCACAGTGGTAAAGGCCATCAACGTATTGGATTTTGTGGTCATCACCTTGTTCCTGACTACCGTGCAGAGCAGGGTCACCGCTTTGTTGTCAAAATCTTTGGCGTCTTCCCCGCTCAGCTGCGAGATCATACAGGTAGATACTTTTTGTATCTTCTCCCGGTAAGCGTCCAGCGGATGACCAGACAGATACAGACCGGACACTTCCTTTTCCATTTTCAGCAACTCGGAAGTAGGATACTCAGGCAGATTGGGAACTTTGTAATCTTCTGCGGCAGCATCAGCACCGTTTCCTGCCAGAGCACTGAACAGATCCAGCTGTCCTTCCAGATTCTGACGGGCGTCAGTCTCGACGCTTTTCAGAATACCTTCCACACTCTGCATCATTCCGTGGCGGCTGGGTTCCAGCGCATCGAAAGCACCAGCGCGGATCAGATTTTCCAAAGCGCGGCGGTTCAGTTCCGCACCGCGCATCCGCTTGCAGAAATCGT
This sequence comes from Subdoligranulum sp. DSM 23681, assembly GCF_057005535.1. Classification (NCBI taxonomy): domain Bacteria; kingdom Bacillati; phylum Bacillota; class Clostridia; order Eubacteriales; family Oscillospiraceae; genus Subdoligranulum; species Subdoligranulum sp. DSM 23681. Next base: position 3,089,035 of record NZ_CM168050.1, read on the forward strand.
ACAGACTGCGAAACGGCCGGTCACGGCGTTCCCGGATAACTCCTTCAATCAGATTCCGGCCCACACTCTTGACGGCGTTGAGACCAAACCGGATACTGTTGCCGTCAGCGGTAAAGCCGCCGCGGGAAACATTGATATCAGGCGGCAGCACCTTGATCCCCAGACGCTGACATTCGGTGGAGTATTCGATCACTTTGGAAGTATTGTCCAGTACGCTGGTCAGAAGTGCAGCCATGAATTCCTGGGGATAGTGACATTTCAGATAGGCCGTCTGGAATGCAACGTATGCGTAGCAGGCAGCGTGAGATTTGTTGAACGCATAGGAAGCAAAACTGCTCATGTCATCATAGATGGCATTGGCCGCATCTTCCGAAATTCCATTATGGATACAACCGGGACATTCTTTGCCGGGATCCGTACACCCGTACACAAAGTGTGCGCGTTCCGCCTCCATGACCTTGTGCTTTTTCTTACTCATGGCGCGGCGGACGTTATCGGCCTGACCGAAGCTGAAACCAGCCAGTTCACGGCAGATCTGCATAACTTGTTCCTGGTACACAATGCAGCCGTTGGTAACATCCAGAATATGGGCCAGCTGTGGTGTGCGGTAGCTGATTTTGTCCGGTTCCCGGCGATTGCGCAGATAGGTTGGAATGGAGTCCATGGGGCCGGGGCGGTACAGGGAGATCAAGGCGATGATGTCTTCCAAATCTTTCGGCTTCAAGCCCGTCAGCACCTGTTTCATGCCGGTGGATTCCAACTGGAACACGCCTTCTGTTTCGCCATTGGTCAGCATTGAGTAAGTGGCCTGATCATCATAGTCTATGGACTCATGGGTAAAGGAAGGATCACGGCGCTGTACGGCAACTTCGGTATCGTGAATGACCGTCAGAGTACGCAAGCCCAGAAAGTCCATCTTCAGAAGACCAAGACGCTCGATTTCGGTCATGTTGAACTGGGTGACAGGCAGACCGTCATTGGTGGAAAGCGGCACGTATTCGGTGGCTGCTTCCCGGGTGATGACTACGCCAGCCGCATGGGTAGAGGCATGACGGGGCATGCCTTCGACTTTCAGGGAAGTGTCAATGAGCTCGTGCACCTGCGGATCGGCCTCGTACAGATTTTTCAGGTCCGGTGAGACTTCCAGCGCATGCTGCAGGGTCATTTTGAGTTCCATGGGAATCAATTTGGCCACCCGGTCCACATCCTGGTAGGACATGCCCATAACGCGGCCGACATCCCGTACGGCGGCCCGAGCGGCCATGGTACCGAAAGTTACGATCTGTGCTACATGATCCCGTCCATATTTTTCATTGACATAATCGATGACTTCCTGTCGCCGTTCGTAGCAGAAGTCCACGTCAAAGTCCGGCATGGAAACGCGCTCCGGATTCAGGAACCGTTCGAAAATCAGATTATACCGAATAGGATCAATGTCGGTGATTCCAACGCAGTAAGCGGCCAGACTGCCGGCACCGGACCCGCGTCCCGGACCGACCGGTATACCACGGTTTTTGGCGTAGTTGATAAAATCAAAAACGATCAGATAATAGTTGGTATACCCCATCTTGGAGATTACGCCAATCTCATATTGCAGGCGATCCCGCAATTCCTGGGTCACGCGGCCGGGGTAACGGCGTTCCAGACCATCCCAGCACAGCTTTTCAAAATAGGCCTGGTTTTCCATTCCATCAGGTGCCTTGAAATACGGCAGCTTTGTCTCACCGTAATGAAAATCAAAATGGCACTGCTCTGCGATACGGTTGGTGTTTTCGCAGGCTTCCGGCACCATGGAAAACAAGTCATACATTTCGTCGGTGCTCTTGACATAGAATTCATCCGTCTGGAATTCCATGCGGTCAGCATCGGCGATGGTCTTGCCGGTCTGGATGCACAGCAGGATGCTCTGCATCTTGGAATCTTCCCGGGTCAGATAATGGGCATCATTGGTGGCAACCAGAGGAATGCCGGTTTCCCGGGACAAGCGGATCAGCTGAGGGAGTACAACATTATCCTCCTCCAACCCGTGGTCCTGCAGTTCAATGTAATAGTTGCCTTCGCCAAACAGATTCTGATAATACAAAGCTACCTGCTTGGCACGTTCATAGTCTCCGGCCAGAATCGCCTGAGGGACTTCACCGGCCAGACAGGCTGAAAGGCAGATCAGACCTTCATGATGCTGTTCAAGCAGCTCCTTATCCACACGGGGCTTGGAGTAAAATCCTTCCAGGAATCCGGCACTGACCATCTTGATCAGGTTTTTATATCCGGTCTCATCCTTGCACAGCAGCACCAGATGATTATTGCCATCAATGCGGTTTACCTTGTCAAAACGGGTGCGGGTGGCCACGTACACTTCGCAGCCGATAATCGGGCGGATCCCCGCCGCTACAGCTGCATCATAAAACTGGACGCAGCCATACATAACGCCGTGGTCAGTTATGGCCACGGCGGTCTGGCCCAGCTCCTTGATGCGGTCGAAAAGTTTGTCAATTCGGCACGCGCCATCCAGCAGGCTGTATTCTGTATGCAGGTGCAGGTGCGTGAACTGTCGTTTTGCTTGATCAGGCATGTTGGTCCTTTCCTTTGGTTTCAGAAGAAGCGCTCAGACGTTGTGCTGCCTGTTGAATCCGCTTGAATCGGTGAGACAGTCCGGCCTTGCTGACGGGTGGATTGAACTTTTCAGCCAGTCTTGCCAGAGGCAGGTCCGGATATTGCATTCTCATTTTGGCGGTAGTCAAAAGCGGCTCCGGTAAAGTTTCCAGCGCGCCGGCCGCTTCCAGAGCACGGATGGCCATCTGAACCTGAACCGCGGCCTGTACGCTTTTGCCCAGATTGGCAGTTTCGCAATTAGAAAGCCGATTGGTTTTATTGCGCATTTCATTGTACATGCGCTGTTCCATGATCCGCATGGCGGCATTGCCGGCCCCCATAAAGGTCAGCAGATCTTCGATGTGATCTCCGGCCTTGATATAAACAGTGTTTGCTCCTTTGCGCAGCGCGCGGTGCGGATGAAATTCGTGCTCGGCCAGAATCGCTTCCAGCTGCTGAGAGAGTTGGTAACGTGTGGAGAGAAACTCGATATTATAGCCTTTTTCCGGATCGGTAGCCGTACCGCAGCACAAAAAAGCCGCTGCCACAAAATGGGATACACATTGCTGACACTTGAAGCAGCCGGGTTTGATCCGCAAAGCCGTTTCTCGTCCTGTGTGGCCAAAAAGTTCCAGCATTTTTCGGATTTCTTCCGGATCTTTAACACTGAACTCATAAACAACCGAACCAGCCGCACGCTCTTTGCGCAGAATCTGGCCGGTGATGCCGCAGCGCGCATACATTTTCTGCGCAAAAGCGGCGACCCCTTCTGTTTCGGTTTGCAGGACAATACCGCGGTCATCAAAATATTTGCCAAAGCAGGCAATCGCATAAGCCGCAGCAGTACAGCAGCACGGCCGGCTGACCTTGCGGCGCAGAATTTCTGCTTTGACATCCTGAGAAAAGCTCATTGCGCAGATGCCTCTTTCTGATTTTTACATAGTGCGTTTTGCATCTCGGTGCAAAACCGTGGGCGTATATCCCAGCTTGCCACAGAATTCTGCCAGTTTGCGCGCAAAAGTAATGGAACGATGCTTGCCGCCGGTGCAGCCAACAGCCACCACCAGCTGACTCTTTCCTTCCTTGACATACAGCGGCAAAGAATACTCCAGCATGCTTTCATACCGGCGCAGCAGTTCCTGAGATTCGGGGGCGGCCATGACATAGTCCACTACGGGCTGATCGAGACCGGTCAGTTCTTTCAGCTCCGGGACGTAAAACGGATTGGGCAGACACCGCACATCCAGTACGATATCCGCTTCCTGCGGCAGACCGTATTTGAAGCCAAAAGACATGATGTTCAGAGACATGGCGCACTGGCCCCGATCCAGGAACAAACCGCAGATTCGTTCCTTGGTCTGGGCGGTCGAGAGCTGTGTGGTATCGATAACATACCGGGCACGCTCCCGCAGTGGCTGCAAAATGGAGCGTTCCCGCCGTATAGCTTCGTCGATAGGCAAGCTTCCGTTCAGGGTCATGGGATGTACCCGGCGCGTTTCTTTGTAACGGCGCCGAATGACCGAATCTGCCGCGTCCAGAAACAGAATATCATACTCCATCTGTTTGTCATCCAAAGCGGCCAAAGCCGTTTTGACTTCTTCCACAGAACGCAGACCGCGGATATCCATCACGACTGCCACGCGATTCAGTTGATTTTCGCCTTGCAGAGCGAAATCCACAATACGAGGCAGCAAACCGGCCGGAATGTTATCGATGCAAAAAAAGCCGATATCCTCCAGCGCATTGGCGGCCATAGACTTGCCTGCGCCGGAAAGTCCTGTCACGACCAAAAAATTCATGCTGCTCCTCACTTCCCTGCTCTACTGATGATTTTCAGCGAACGACTCTGATTTCCCGTTCCAATACGTGGCCCGTTTTTTCCTGTACAATGGCGCGGACCTTGTCTGTCAGTTCCACCACATCGGCACAAGTAGCGCCCCCCAGATTGACAACAAAGCCGCAATGTTTCTGGCTGACTGCGGCTCCGCCCACCGAAAAACCGCGCAGACCGCATTGTTCAATCAATTGTCCGGCAAAGCATCCGGCAGGACGCTTGAAGGTACTGCCGGCCGAAGGTAAATCCAATGGCTGCTTTTCCCTACGCCGGGACATATAATCCTGCATCTTTGCGTTGATTTCCTCGTGTATACCGGGCTGAAGGACCAATTCCGCCTCGAGGATGCACCAGGGCTGCTTTTCAAAGATACTGGTGCGGTAACCAAGGGCCAGCTGGTTTGCTGGCAGTGTCCTCAATTTCAGATTTTCATCCAGAAACGTAACGCGGTCGAGCACGTCCTTCATTTCCCCGCCATACGCGCCTGCGTTCATATAAACGGCGCCGCCTACCGTACCGGGAATCCCGAACGCAAATTCCAGGCCGGTCAGGTCCAGATCCAGAGCACGGTTGCAGACTGAAACCAGCAGTGAACCGGCACTGGCGGTCAGGCGGGTACTTCCGTCAGACTGTTTTTCCGCAGTGGCCTGCGTTTTCAGATCAGTCAGGCAGATGACCGCACCTGCAAAACCCTCATCCGCAAACAAAGTGTTGGAGCCGTTTCCCAACAGATAGGTGCGCACACCGGTTTGCCGACAAAGCTCCAGGGTGCGGGTCAGTTCCACCACGGTGCGGGGCTTGCAGAAGACCGCAGCCGGACCGCCGATTTTGAAGGTGGTATGACGATTCAGCGGTTCATTGTAAATACAGGGCAGCGCCTGAGCGCCCATCGCATCCAGCAGATCGGCAATCGGCTTTTCAATCATGCTTGCCCTCCCCTTCTCAATTGTTATGCTCGATCCGGTCAGATCGAATCTGCCAATGCCGCAGCACCGATCACACCAGCATCGTTGCGCAGCACGCAAGCGGCAATGACCGGGTTACGGCCGGTGGTAATGTTATGGGTTTCCCGCTCCACATATTCGCGGACAGGCGCCAGCAGCACCTCACCTTGATTGGATACGCCGCCGCCAATACAGATAACTTCCGGCTGGAAGGTGTTGACCACGTTGGCAACACCGCAAGCGACATACTCCATCCAGGTTTCCACTACCTGCTTGCCGCAGGCGTCACCGGCCGCCATGGCGTCAAAAGCTGTTTTTGCATTGACGTGATCCAGGTCGCCGGCAATCTTCCACATGAGAGTATCGGGATTCTTCTTCATAGCTTCTTTGGTATCCTCGCTCAATGCGCGGGCCGAAGCGTACCGTTCCCAGCACCCACGCCGCCCACAGTTGCAAGGACGTCCGTCTTTGACGATGACAGTATGGCCCATCTCGCCGGCAGCAAAATTAAAACCACGGAGAATCTTGCCACCCAGGATGATGCCGCTGCCGATACCGGTGCCCAAAGTCACGATAACAGCATCCCGGTAACCCTTGGCTCCACCGGCCAGATATTCGCCGAAAGCGGCGGCATTGGCATCATTTTCTACATAGACCTTGCAGCCAAGCAATTGTTCCATGTCGGGACCGAGATTCCAGTCGTAATAGCCAAAGTTGGTGTTATATCCCACAAAGCCGGTGGTAAAATTCACGCTGCCCGGCGTACCGATACCTACGTAGGCTACCTGAGAAAAATCGATTTTCCCCTCTTTGGCCACGGCACGGCACAAATCTGCCAGCGCACGTTCCAGGTCGTCAGCCGGACGAGGCAGGCGGGTCGCCCAGGTAAGCTTGGCTACGATATGATAGGTTTCATCCACAAGTCCGGCGGTCATGGTAGTGCCGCCAAGATCGATACCGATGGTGTACTGACTCATAGCAAAATGCCTCCTATTTCTTGCGCGCATCTCCGATGATGACGCTTCAATTCCGCAACCAGATTTTCCACACTGGCATTTACGATCAGCTCTTCCGGAAAATCAATTTCCTCCACCAGCGCAAACAGGGCCGACATATTTTCCCGCAATTGCCGAACACTGTGCGCGTCGGTGTCCAAAGAAATCCGGCATCCATTTTTTAAGCAGGCTTTCAGCAGGGCGCGCATGTTGGGAATGCCGTCTTTTCTTACCTGAAAGGAGTTTCCGTTCAGTTCCACAACCTTATTGTTTCTGGCAAACGCCTTGGTCACCAGATCATAGTCATAACGGTAATGCTGCTGTTCTGAGTGTCCAATGCAGTCTACATAAGGATTTTCCGCTACCCCCAACCACAGACGATTGGCCTCTTTCTCGGTCAGCAATCCAGGGATACACGGGCTGTGGATCGAGGCAACCACCCAATCCTGAGTGGCCAGCATTCGGTCCGGCAGATCAAGTCCGCCTTTGGTATCCATCACATTGACTTCCACCCCGTATAACATGACCACGTTCCCGATCATGCGGGGCATGGTACTCCAGTTTCCAAAATGCCAGATATGGGGTGAATCAGGCATGGAAGGTGCGTGGTCGGTCAAAGCCATGGCACGATAACCCAGCTTTCCCGCCTCATCGGCCATTTCCAGCGCGGTATGAAAGGCATGGGTTGCACTAAGGGTGTGCGTATGAAGATCGGCAATTACTTGCATGCGGAATGGTTCCTCTTTCGTTTGAAAATGAATTAAAATCCTGTGATATCGTTTTGCAGGCCCAGGCTGTTCAACAGATCCTGTGCAGCATTGTAGCCCATTTCCTTCTGGCGGTTGTTGATGGCGGCCGTTTCCAGAATGACCGCCAGGTTCCGTCCAGGCATGACAGGGATCAGCATGCTGGGGACGTTAACGCCAAGAATATCATAACTGTCGTGTTCCAGACCAGTGCGGTCGTAATTCTTGGTGCGCTCCCAAGGTTCCAGTTCCACCACCATTTCTACCTCAACACTGTTTTTGACAGCGCCGGCACCGAAAAGGCGGGCCACATTGATGATGCCAATTCCTCGCAGCTCGATGAAGTGACGAATATTCTCCGGCGCCATTCCCATGATCTTCCGGCTGGAAACCTTGCGCAATTCCACGGCATCGTCGGCAATCAGGCGATGCCCGCGTTTGACAAGCTCGATTGCGGTTTCGCTTTTACCTACTCCGGAGTCACCCAGAATCAAAATTCCCTCGCCATAAACTTCTACCAGAACACCGTGACGGGTAATGCGCGGGGCCAATTCGGTGTTCAGAGTGGTGATCAGAGTAATCATCAGCACCGATGTCATCTCTTCGGAGAGAAGCAGCGGGACACCGTACTGCTTGGCAAACTCAAACATTTCAGGCGGTGGTGTCATGCCTCTGGATACGATTACGGCCGGAGGAACAAAGGAAAACAGTTTTTCCAGATGCGTGCGGCGGATAGCGGGATCCAGCTCTTCCAGGTACGAAAGCTCGGTCAGACCAATGATCTGGATTCGCGTATTGTCAAAATACTGGTAGTATCCAGCCAGCATAATGCCGGGACGATAGACTTCCGCAGAATAGACCTTGATCTCTTTCAGATCTTTGGGGGTGTAGGCGATTGCCAGATTGGATTCTTCTGCCAGCTTGGCCAGAGTTACAGAAAATTGCGCCACGGATGTTTCTCCCCTTTCAAAAAAACGATATGCGGCAATGCCGGCGGCCTTGCCATATTTATTAATTATTATACCGTAAGCCCTAATCTTTGTACAGAGAAGACGTATCCAAATCCCTATAAAATTCAGCCATGCAAAAGCGAAGAAAATCCATGACGGACTTTTCCGTCCAGCCAGTACAGCGTGGCAGAGGCCAAAGCCGTAAACACCAGGTAAGCGCCAAAGAGCAATGCGGTATCCCGGCGGGAAAGGGCTCCCAGATCAAAACCTTCTACCAGACGCAGGATGATCACATGGTGTACCAGAAAGACAGCGTAGGAGTATTTTCCCAGCAATGCGCACAGGCGTTTTACGGGGCCAAAAGCTATTGCATCCGCCGCTATGACAAGCACAACAAATACAACGGCACCAAAAAGGGCACACACGATCTTGGTGTCCCACGCTCCGAGTAACGTCTGCAGTGCCAGCAATACGGCTGCCGCTGCAGCGAGAAGAATTTGCCGCCTGTGGGAAAGTCCCACGACCAGCATTCCAAAGAAAAATTCCGGCAAATGGATGGCCACCAACCGGGCATCCCATCCTGCCAGATGAATTGAGCTCCCGACGGCACAGGTCACAGCAAAAGTCAACCATGGGTGTTTGCGGTACCCATACAGCAAAATCGGAAAAAGCAGATACAAAAAAAGGATGCTGCCCAGGAACCATTCACCAACACAGGCAAAATCCTGTCCCACCCAGCCTGCGGCGACCGCAAAATTATCAAGGCCCAGCACCGTCAGGATCAAAGTGATTGTTCTGGCACTAGCGTAGTAACCTGGTCTGGCCACGAAACGGATGGAAAAGCAGATGACCCAAGCAAGCCAGAACATGGGATATACGGCCCGGAATCTCTTTTTATAAAAAGAAATGGTTTCAAAGTGTTCCGGCGCGGTATAACAAAGAGAAGCACCGGAAACGATGAAGAAAAGTGTGGAGCCGAAATCTCCCAAATAGATGCCAAAGGGCAGCGTGCTGGTAAACAGCTGATGGGGCAGAGTAAAATAGCCTGTAACCGAGGCATTGAAATGGATGATCAGAATACTGATCAGGGCCACAGCGCGGATCAGATCAAGGTAAAACAGGCGGGGCTTCTTCATTCGTCGGCCTCCTTGGGGTCCAGTATTGCATGCTTGATTCGGCGCACGAAAATTTTCCCGGCGCCGCCCGATGTCTGTACCTGCCAAAGCAAAGCGTGGTACACATCGGCACGGGCAGCCATTTGACTGCTCGTTTCGGCATCCGCACTGTAAAAACCATTTTTCTGTGCCAGAAGCGGCAAGAGCCAAAAGTCTTTATGGCTGCGCAGCGGCGGCAATCCTTTTGGAAAAGCAGATCCTCTCACCAACAGGATACCTCCGTTTGGAACAGGCAACGGTTGATTTTCTTCCATAGGCAGCTGCAAATCCAGGTCGGCCATGGATCTTCTCAGGGCTGACAGATCATTTTTCCAAAGGCGGTATCGAGCACGGGCGTATTCGGGATACAGTGGCATGGCCGGTCCCAAAACTCCCAGCATGGGATGCTCTCCAAACAGATTCACGGCTGCGCAGAGCAGAGACCCGGACCAGCACAATTCTTGTTCATACAAGCGTAGTGTCGGTTGCTGAAACAGGCTCGTCGGCAGACAATAAATGGAATCAGCAGAAAGTTTTACTCCGTTTTGCAGCTCTTCGGGCGTCAGGATAACGGGTGGCTCACTTTTAGTCCCTTCTTGCAGCTGATAGTGCCAATGCAGATTTTGTGCCATTGCCGTCAATGAGTGGGCCGGAAGCAGGCTGGCAATCAGTTCATCCACGGGGAATGAAGTTTCCTGCTTCAGATACCGATACAAAGTGGAGGCAGCCTGACCATCGGTCCGCCGCAGTTCGTCGGCATACGGAGTAAAAAAACTGCGGCGCTTGAAGAAAGGACATCTGTGCGTCACAATTAGATCCTTGGGGCAGGCCATAATGGGATTTACAAAAATTCCACGATACGCCGTTTTGTCCAAAAAGGTATCCCACTTATACCCCAGATCAGAAAAATGAGCTGTAAAACAGGTTTCGTGGAGGCGGACAGAATCCTCGTAACTTTTGGGAAGCTGCATGTCCTGCCAGTACGTCCAAAAGTCATCGTACATGCGGCGACGCACCGCAATGAAGTGGGACTGTATATGCTCCGGAACCAGTCCGTGTGCACCGAAACGACGGCTACGCATGGCATAGTGTCGGCTCAGCCCCCAGAAATCCAGGTCGGACCTGGTATCCATCCTGGAAAACATTTCCTGCAATGGTGTGACCGGTCCGGCCAACGTATAATTCATCAGGACCACTTCATCAAACGTGTCCAGAGCTGAGCGGCCGATATGCAGCAGCGCAGCACGATAGGCGCCTACATCCAATCCTTCGTTTTCCCGCTCCAGAAAAGAAATTTTATTTTCTGTAAGCCAGCAATGCGCGGACGAAGACAAAGTTCCATTATGTACAAACAATAGAACCCGGGCCTGCTCCCGCATGGCTTGCACCGCAAAACGGCAGGCCGTATCGGCCTGCCCGTGGGGGTCATAATGGAAGTAGATCACAAGCCTGTTGTTTGTGACAGATGTCAGTGTATCATTCTTCATACGGTGCACCATGCGGCCCGAACACGGCACGTTTGGCGTGCATCATACTCCAATACACGCCTTCCGGCAGCCGGTCACGCAGCCAGTTCCGGGTACGGCGCCGCCGGCTGTTGGAGTAAGGTCCGTAGGTATGAAACAGACCAAAATATTTCTTGCTGGAAAAAGCAACGGCAGCCTGAGCCGCATTGCCGAAGGTGGTGCAGTTGAACACACGCGCCAAGGGACGAATCAAGCCGGATGCATATGCCTGCATGGCATCGCAGCGGCTGACGGCAAACTCGGTGCTCATTACCTGGGCGGGATAATACCCGGCCCCCTGCGCCACAAAGGGGTAGATGCGTTCAATGGCGTGACTGATGGTCCCGTCCTGAGGCAGCGGTTCCGGCGGGAAATCTTCATGCTTCCACCCATGGTCAAACAGAGGCGCCAGCGCGGTCGGACGGAACCAGAAAACGCTGCCGAACGGTGCAAGGGGCGCTTTTTCGCCCGACATAGGAACATGCAGGCCTAAGGTCTTGGCCAGTTGTTTGGTATTGTCAAAATTCGGCCCCCACCCGTTAGAACACATGTTCATAAAATACAGCCCATGTGTGGGGAACGGCGGGCACAAAATCCCCAGCCGGGGATCTTTTTCGAACTCACAGAGGATATTCAGCACATGGTCCGCGTTTTTGCAGATGTTCTCATTGCAAACATATCCGAAACTAGCACCCACACTGCCGGGTTTTGTCTGAATGGCTTTCTTGTCGTGCATGAAGCAGGCATAGTCATATTCTTTCAGATAAGGCGCCAGATCACACAGGAAAGCGCCCACATCCCGACCACGGTTCTCCACCGTCAGGACTTTGACACTGTGAAGGGGCAGTTTGGAAAACGCTTCCTCGATCTGCCGCTTTTTTTCCTCAGTATTCGTAGAAATGAAGACATCCGTTTCCGGCGGCATATTGCGGGCAAAGTCCATGCTTTGCGGCAGCATGTCCATAAAATACAGATGCATGGCCAGCGCAATGCGCCGTGTCTTGCGAATATTCTGTGCACAGTCCGGATCTTGCAGAGTGGGCATGATCAGACGAGTCAGTCCCAGGTCGCGGGTAAAGTCGTACGGATGCATGGTCCGGATCATGTTGGACCACAGGAGTTCCAGCGGATAGGAAGTGTGATCCCGCAGATAGGCATACAATTCCCGCGCAGGTTCTCCGGCCGTATCGTTGAGATACGCTTCGTATTCATGCATAAAGCTGCGGCGCTTGAACAAGGGGCATTTTTTATCCCGCAGCAACCGGGTCGGGCAGACAAGAAGCGGGTAATCGGTAAAATCCTTCAGATCATCTGTCTTTACATAGACATCCCACTTGTACCCTTTGTCCGCAAACATCTTGGTGAACACAGCTTCATACCGCTGGACAGAGTCGGTATAGCCGTTGATCATGGGCATTTCATCCCAATACTTCTGCAGATCCGGCGACTGGACAAACCGTTTCCGGTAAACCATAAAATGAGACTGAATGTGTACAGGCAGGAAATCATAAATGTGTTTTCCCTTGAAAGGATTGCCCTCTGCCCCATGATGAATGCTCAAGCCCCAAAAATCCAGATCCTGATTTTCGGCCATCGCGTCAAACATTTCCTTCAATGGCCGGACGGGCCCCATCAGAGTGGAGTTGGTCATGACGATTTCGTCAAATTCACTCAGCTTTGCCCACCCGTATTGATCCAGCGCGGTTTTATATGCCCATACATCCAGACCTTTATTTTCCCGGACAATAATATTGTCGGTAAAGCGGCTGAATGCCTTGCGCCCCTGCTCGCCGAGTTTGCCATTGCAGACCACAACCAGTTCACTGAGGTTTTTGGCAAGGTCGTTCAGATAGTAAACAAGAAAATCGTCTACATAGCCTTGCTTTTCGAAGAAGAAGAAGATTCCCAGTCGTTTCATGGAGCATCCTTTCCGTTTGCATTATCCGTTCAGGCCGGCATCCTGCATGATCTGTTCAATTTCAGTTGGGTCGCCCCAGACACCGGGGCTGTCATACGGGCGATCGGGAAATGCACCGTAATCCAATTTGATTTTATAGTTTTTGTCTTTCAGAAACTGTTCCACACGCTGTGCCAACGAAATGGGCTTACCGGTGCAGACATTGATGATTCCGTCAATTTTCTCCTGGACGCTGGCGGCCACAATCATGCGGGCCAACTCATCCACGTCGATGAAATCATAAAGATTTTTCCCGCTGGTGAACGGGAAGGTCTTTTTCCCATCCAACTCCGCCTGTGTGATTTTGGCGAAAATGGAACTGCCGTGGGCTTCGTCGCCGGTGATGTAGTACGCGCGCAGCCAATGCAGACGACAGTTGGTCTCTGCCAAGGACAGCATCAGACTTTGACGAAGGGCGTTTTTGGCAATGCCGTATTGGCTCTGCGGATTGCAGGGCGTATCGGCCTTGATAGGACCTTCCCAGTACCCCACTTCATGCATGGTGCCCATGACGGACAAGGAAGGCAGACCGCCCGCAGCCATATTGTTCAGAAATACTACATGGTTGGAAAGGTCTTTCATATGGCTGGAAGCATTGTGGCGGAAACCATCACGCCATGCCATATGAATGCACACATCAGGGCTGCCCAGTGCACGGTAGATTCCCTTGTCGCCACTGAAAATAGGCACATCGCAGAATTCAGCGCGTTCATCCACGCCCTTGAAGGCAAAATCAGCTGCGATAACCTGATACCCCATATCCAGAGCGGTTTTCACAACATGACGTCCAATATATCCGGCAGCACCGGTGACGAGAATTTTTTTCATTTTAAAAGTTTCTCCTCCTTGTTCGGAAGATAGGGGTATAAACCCTCTGCGTGGGTAGCAAACAGAAAAAGTGCTACCGCTTGCTTTTTATTGTGCCCTGCCACACGTAAAAAGTCAAGTGTGTCGTTTCCGCCGGTATCGCGCAGCGCCTTTCTCAATGCCCGCCATGACCGGCGGCAAACCGCACCTGATGCCTGACTATCCCGCAGCTGATGCATCAGGAATGTAACAAATTCCGCCCTGCGGGCAGCCCAAACTCGGTTGTATCCTTCCGGCTCGCAGCGTTTCCTGGCTGCACGGTTTTCCGCTTCCACCCAAGCCGGCAGAGTCTGACTACGGCCGACCACAGCGCGAATGGTGGCGGCAGAGGTACTGTCAGAGCGTTCGTAGTGGCGATAAAAGGGAGTTGGCTCAAACACAGCACTGGCATTTCGGGCATACACTTCTGCATTAAAGAGAAAATCTTCCAGACCGAAACGGCAGCGCTCATCAAATCGAATTTCTTTCACCGTCTCCAGACGATAAAAAGCGTTCCAAACGAATTGCGGCCCGCTGTTTGCCAAAAAGTCCAGATAAGAGTCAGCATTCTGTCCCGGAGCCAGACGGCAGAATGTCCCGACTGCATGTGGCAGCGTTACCATATAGCCAGCCTGAGTCTGTCGTTGCAGCTCATAACCACCGCGCACAACATCAGCGTTGGTCTGTGAGATCAATTCTTTTGCTTTCTGTAGTGTGTCCGGCAGATAGCGGTCATCATCGTCACAAAAGCCGATATACTTTCCGCGCGCCTGTGTCAAGCCACTGTTTCGTGCCGCACAGATGCCGCTGTTCTTTTGTGAAAAGACACGTACGCGGGAATCCTGTTCTGCCAAACGATGGCACAAATCACTGCTGCCGTCGCGAGAACCATCATCCACAAGAAGCAATTCCAAATCCTGTACCGATTGACTGAGAATACTGTTGGCGGCCGCAGATAAGGTTTCTGCTGCATTATATACGGGGATGATGATACTGAACAGCGGTTGCTGCATCCTTGTCACCTTCCATGTTTGCTTTTTAACATTTCATAGAGCCGCGCATACGGAAGCGGCAGCCGTATGGCCTCTTTCAAAAAGGCATTTTTCCATCTTGCCTGACGGAAATCCTGCACAAACGTTTTTGGTCGTTTCAAATACAGGCGCATGTTTTTGGGTGCCGCCAACGTCCAGGTATCGCCGTCTTCCACCCTGATTGTGCCCAGCTCACAAATATCATTGTGTGTCGGATTCCGGACAAGGTCCAGATACGCCTGTGTCAGCATATCGACGGGCATTTCTGACTTCCACCAGAAGCTGGCACGCCAGACGCGGGCAAATTCCAGTGCAGAACGCTGAACACGAAGGATACGTTCATCAAACTGTGTCTGTTCCAAGCGGGGAATGATCTTTCCCTGGCGCTCTTTATAGCCGGCAGTGGCGCCGCAAGGTTCTGAAATGAGGCGCTCCAGCATTGGCTGCCCGACCCAATACCAAAGGGGAGCCGGATTGCCGTGAAACAAAAAGGCCTGCGCCCGCTCTTCCGACAGAACCTGATGCAAGCGGGAATCGCACGCCAAACAGGCCCCTTGCATTTCAACATTGCAAAGATTTTCCAGAATATGCTGGGTGGTGCCGCCGCTTCCGATGTCCACCAAAACAGGGGGCTTTTCCTGCAGTTTATTCTGGCGCAGGTAAGCCCGAATCAGTTCCGCCTGCTCCCGAACCGTGGCCCCGGCTGTAGTTTTGCTTAAAGCCGCAAGGCTTAACAGCTGCTCTTTGACCGCGGCAGACAGGGGCCTGGTGCGCAGATCCACACTCTGCCGCACATTGGCGCCATGCAGATCAGCAGAGGTATCAAATCCACAATAATCCAGGACCTGACCGATTGTCATTACCTGCCGTGGCAGTGCATCTGCCAGAAGCTGCAATCCCTCGTCATTCATGGGACGCTGCAGCAGTGCAGGGCACAGGCTGCGCCGGGAAACCTTGAGATAATCGGTTGGCTCTCCGTACAAAGTATGATAAATCTGCCGCACGAGATACATATCCCGCGCTAAAAACACCAGGCGTTTTTTTCCAGATTCACTAAATTCTTTGTGCAGCCATATGGCAAACGCCGTAAGCAACGGGCCAATTACGGAGAAGCCCAATATATCCAGTTCGGTTTCTTCGGGAAGACGATTCCGTACAAATGCCTGAAACGCGCCCTGACGCACATCCGTCGCCCGTGGATAATGGGAAGACAAATGAGGCGGTGAAACCAGAACCCCACGAATCCCCGCCAGCGCAGCCCCTGCAATATCCACCCGGGGATCATTGCCTACAAACAGAACCTGCGAAGCGGTCAAATTGTTTTCCTCGAGAAACAGGCGGAATAATTTTCCGGAACGTTTCTGTACCCCATATTCCGAAGAAACGTAAATACCGTTGAGAAAATCAAAGCCGCATTGTTCCAGCAAGGCCGAGACCTGTTGGGAGGAAAGGTACATATCAGAAATGGCATACAGCACTTTCCCCTGCTCGTGAAGAGCTTTTGCGGTACGCAAAAGAAGACGGTTTGGAACTGCCACACGGAGTTCAGCCTCAAATTCGGCAATCGGATCAATTCCCTGCAGCGGCGGCTGGTCATAAATCTCTGCCAGGGTCACCTCTTGCCCCGCCGTGCGGGCCATTGCCTCCGCTTCCCTGCGTTTGCGGGCAAATCCCTGCGGCGCCAGACCGATTTGTTCCATCAGTACAAATAAATCGGACGGAGAACCTGTATCGCGGAACAAAAGTGTGTCAAACACGTCAAATGCCACAACATCATAAGATTCAGCGGCCTTGATCAATTTTTGTTCCAGCTGTTGCATTGTTCTCCGTCCTGCAGTTTATTCTTCAATTTTATGTATGGGAGGATTAAATCTGACTCCCGCGGCAAATCCCTTCCAAATAATCGCCAGCCGTTCTTTTCGCCTGCCGCTCTTGCTGATCAGCACCTGGGCACTGTGCCAGCTGAATTTGGCAAGAATCCATAACCAGCCAATCAAGCCTTCGCGACGGTAAAGATAAACATCATTTCGATAAAAATAGCGATACCGGTCCCATCTGGCAGGAACATCGGCTGCTATATTGACCACGGTAGAATTTTGCATGGCATGCACTACCCGACTATCCGAAACGGTAAAACATGGCAAGAGGCGGGAAATGCGTCTGGTATATTCCCAATCATCTGACCATATAAAGAATTCCGCAATGGGCAGTCCGACGCGTTGCACCGTCCGGCTGCGGACGAACAGTGACACAAAACTGGCCATCACACTGGGAACGCGGGGCTGTTCATATCCATCGATGTCTAGATACGGTGTCTTACGCTGGCGGTTCATGGGCTGGTCGGCTCCTTCTGGGGTCAATGCCCGGGAAGACAACCACCCGTATTCCCCTTTCAGACTGGCATCTGCCCGCAAAAGCGCCTCCAAAGCTCCCGGTTCTGGCAAGGTATCATCATCCATGATCCAAAGATATTCATATCCTGCCCGTACGGCGGTCTGAATTCCATAGGAGAATCCTCCGGCGCCCCCCAGATTACGGCCGGTATTGTGATAGAAAATTTGCGGTAAGGCCAGCTGGCGGACAGCCGCCTCGGTACCGTCCGTGCTGGCATTGTCAAACACCAGAACATCCAGCTCGGGCTGATTCTGGGCATGCAAGGCCTGGAGGCAACGGCATAAAAGTTCCTTACGGTTGTAGGTAACAACAACCGCGGCGATTTTTCCGGTTTGCATCATCAATCCTTTTTGGGAAAGAGCTTGCGCATCAAGAACGCCGTTCCCTTGCGCAGCCACCGCTGACTTTCCATATGAAGAACTTCCAATTCTTCATAAGAGATATTATTTGTGATCAGCCACGCATCCAAAAGGCGCTCACTGACAAAACCAAACACCCGCTTGTCGTTGGCGGTGTAATTGGAGATATCCAGCTCTTTTTCCAGCTCAAAAAGAATATCAAACAGCCAGGAGCAATAATGGCCAAGCAGCTCCCGCTTCATGATAAACATATTAAAGTGATGCCCGTGCGTTTTGGACATGTAAAGATCATATGCGGGCAAATACTCAGGACACTTGCGTTCAATGATGGCGCGCGTTACCTCCAGGTCCTGTTTGTGATGCGCATGAATGTACTGGGTGTAATTTGTTTCAATGTAGTAATGCCGTTCACGGGGCAGAATGACATTGGTCGTTGCCAGAATAGTGTTCAGTTCTTCGTGTCCGATGACACGGCGCTTCTTGGAAGCAAAACGATTTTGACGGCTGGAAAAATAGCGCCGATAGTGCACAATTCCGATATAATCGGCATCCAAATTTTTCCAGGCCCAGTACAAACCGGTCAGCTCACAGAAATTCCAGTTTTTTTCGGAAATATTTTCTCCTGTATCATCACCGGTATATCCAATATCAGGATGGATGGCATGCCCCATCTGTACCGGCAGATACATAGGATCATCCGGTATCCAGTACGGCTTATGCGTCGCAATAATAATCTTCGTTTCCAAAGTGTTCCCCGCTTACGGTATACGTCCGCGGGTACACCGCGGCGTTATTTGTTCCGCCTATATGCCCTGCAGGCACATAACGGCCATTTTTAATAAGTATACCGCGTTTTTGCCAGAAAGCAAGTTACAGATATGTAAACAGTTGGCTATCCTGTGCAAGTATCAGGAATCCGAAGCCTCTTCAGCCTCCAGCTGTTCTTGTTCTTCCGCGAGTTTTTCCCATCTGTCAAAGAGTTCCTGCTGATGAAAACGGGCATCATCCAGTTCATCGCATTTATCCCGCAGCAAAAGATGATCTTTCAATACTTCGGGATCATTGATTTCATTCTCCAGTTCAACAATATGTGCGCCCAATTCTTCGATTTTGTTTTCCAAATCCCGGATGCTGTTTCGCAATTCGGCGCGGCGACGGCGCTGCTCTTTTCCATAGCCGGGTCGCGCGGAACGTTCTTCTTTGTTGGGCTGTTTTGGAGTTTCTGCTCCGGAAGACGCCGCATGCAAAGCGGCAAAATCCCGGTACATGACAGCGTTTCCATCTTCCAGATGCAGAATGGGGCAGCCAAGAGTCTGCATCAGATAACGGTCATGCGTTACCAACACCAAAGTACCCGTGTATGCGGCCAGAGCGTTTGTCAGACTTTCCCGCATATAGATGTCCAGGTGGTTGGTTGGCTCGTCCAAAAACATAAGATTCGGACGTTCCAGCGCCAGTTCCGCAAAGCGAAGGCGGGCAAGCTCGCCACCGGACAGAGTTGCGCAATCTTTGAACACTTCTTCCCCGCGATATCCGAAGCGGGCCAAATGGCTTCGGACTTCCAGTTCCGTGAAGCGCGGGTACTGATTCCAGATGGCGTCAATTACCCGACCCACGCGTCGGGCCTGCTGCTGGGTAAAAATACCGACCTTTGCACCAGACCCCAGACGAACCATGCCGCCGGACGGACGGCGTTTACCATCCAGGACCTGCAGCAAGGTGGACTTGCCGGCACCGTTCGGTCCGGCGATCACCAACTTGTCGCCCCGATGAACGGTATAATCAAAGGGGTGAAGAAGCATCCGTTCCCCGATGCGGATGGTCAGCCCTTTCATGATAACAAGTTCATCATAGGGTTCAATGTCATATTCAAACCGGAAATTAAGATCCCGTCCCTGGCGCTGCGGCGCATCCACAATTTCCAGCTTTTCCAGCTGTTTGCGGCGGCTTTGTGCCATTTTTGTTGTGGAGGCACGCACCAGATTGCGATCGATGTATTCCTGCAGCTTAGCCGCTTTTTCGACGGCTGCATCGTGCATTTTCTGCTGCCGTTCATCGGCCGCTTCCCTTTGCGGCAGATAGGAGGAGTAATTTCCTTTATAGGTCAGAATAGTCTTGCCGGCCAACTCCCAGATCCGCGTACAGACCGCATCGAGAAAATAGCGGTCATGGCTGACGACCAGAACGGCACCACGATAGGTTTTGAGATAGTTTTCCAGCCACTCCATCGTCTCGAGATCCAGATGGTTGGTGGGCTCATCCAGAATCAAGATATCCGGTCTTTCCAGCAGGAGACGGGCCAGACGCAGGCGCGTCTGCTCTCCACCGGACAGGACCCCGGCTTTTTTGGTCCAGGTATCCGCAGGAAACCCCATACCGTTGAGTACCTTCTTGATTTGGGTATCCATATTATAGGCGTCCAGAGCATCAATCACAGCAGTACAATGCGCAATGCGCTCTTCCACTTCCGGATCGTGGGGCAGGGCCAGCTGCTTCTGCAGCCCTTCCATTTCTTCCATCGCTTGCAGAGCGGGCGCGAAAGCAAGCTTCATGGTTTCGTAAATATCCTTTTCCGGGTCCAGGTGTCCGGACTGTTCCAGGTATCCGCAGGTAACACCGGACGCAAACACTGCATCCCCTGTATCCGGCTGACTTTCCTGGCAAAGGATACGAAGAAGCGTTGTTTTTCCAGTCCCGTTTGCACCAATGATCCCGATTCGATCGCCGCGTTCCACCCCTGCCGTTATGCCGGCCAGAACCTCGTGCTCTCCAAAACTTTTCCCAAGGTTCTGAAGTTCAATCAACATGATGATTTCAACCTTTCGTCCTTCATTCCTCTATCTCATACAGGGATACCGTACACCGAAAGATGCCGCTGCCCGACAGAGCAGCGGCATGTTCTTTCTCTTACTGGTCATTCATGTGACGGCGGTTACGCACACCCACATTTTCCAGTTCTTCCGGCTCCATTACGATCTGATACAATGCCTCATACGAGCCAATCGTATATTTGGGCTCGATCCCCGTTTGATTTTCCGCACCGGTGAAATTTACCCAACAGGTGTCCAAGCCGGCATTTTTTCCGCCGCGGATGTCTGCCAGCAAATCATCCCCCACAACAAGGACCCTGGACCTGTTGGTGATACCCAGATCACGCAAAGCCGCTTCGTAGATTTTGGGGTTCGGCTTTGTGGCACCCACTTTTTCAGAGATATAGATGCCATCCATAAACTGCTCGAGTCCAGAAGCATCAATACGGGATTTCTGAACTTTGTATGCACCGTTGGAGACAATGGCCAGAGTAGCCACCTCAGCCAATTCATTCAGAGCCGACAACGCGCCGGGAATCAGATCAGCATGATTGGCCAGCTGATCCTCATAAAAGTCATTCATTTCCCGACCTTTGCCATTATCAGGCAAATCCATGGCTTTCAGGTACTGGCCAAACCGAATGGCAAACAGCTTGTTTTTTGTCAGCTCCCCTTTTGCCAGCCGGTCCCACAGCTGACGATTAACCTGGTGGTAAACATCCAGCGCAGCTTCATCATGGGGCAGCTCATAGTGCGTCAAGGTATCAGTCAAAGCCTGCCGCTCGGCAGCATCAAAATCCAGCAGTGTATTATCTGCATCCAATAACAAACAAGTATAATAGGCCATATAGTTGCTCCTGTTATTTGCCCGTTTCCGGCATATCGGAAATACAATCCGTCTCTTGTACCGCTTCTGCCAGCGGCCAATCCAGATCGTAGTTTTCGACTGAACCGTCCGTCACATCTTCGAACCCAAGCTGCGGCACAAACAACTCTTCACATGCATTCATAAGATAGCACCTCCGCTTTCATTGTATGCAGAAAGCGGCAGAGCGGTCAAAGTGCCGGCCGTCCGACTTATTGGCTTTCCGAGCCGGAAGCGGCGGGAGAGGGTGTCGGCGCTTCAGTAACGGTTAATTTGAACTCCGCGGTTTTTCCATTATTGGTTGCGCGGATCGTATATTCACCCACGCCATTGGCCGTGAACTGTGCTGTATTACCGGTGGCGGACCAGTCCGGCTTCTGGGGACAAGACCATGTGATATCACCGGATTGGTTTTCTACGGTAGCGGTGAAGGTGGTTGAACTTCCTGCCGGCATGCTGGACACACCCGTAATGGACACTTTGGTCGGTGCATCGGCGACGGTGACCGTCACCTCGTTGGAGGCATATACGCCATCGATCTCCACCCCGGCCTTCACTGTATAGGTACCGGTGGCAGTGGGTTTGAATTCAAAACTGTAACCGTTGCGCATCAGGTCGCCGTTCACTGCCCACTGGACATTGTCGGCACTGGCTGCCGCATCATTGACTACCAGCGAGGCATGGAAGGTGACGCTGTCCCCCAGATTCATATTGCGGTTGCCTTCATCGATGGTCAACGTAACCGTGGTTTTCTGATTGAACATGGCCGTGACAGAAATATCTTGTGTGACCTTTTTGACCCACTTGGTGTTTTTGATTCCGTCACTCCATCCGAAGAAGGTATATCCGTCAGACGGTACAGCTTCAACAGAAACAGTCTCGCCATCCGGCACCTCAAATTCCAGTTTGGTCACACCGGTCTGTCCGTTTCCGTTCAGCGTGCCCTTGCCTTCTTCGATTTCAAACGTTACTTTGTGCACAGAAGGCGTTGCGGTGGGCGTTGCAGTCGGTGCACTGCTGGAAGACTGGGATGCAGATTCCGCACGGGTTGGAATATCATTGGTATCGGGACGGCGGTCATCCGAGTCATAGGCATGGGAGGTAATATAATTCACCAGTTCCTTTGCCCCGTTGGTGGTAAAGGATTTGCCGCTGATAAAGTTGCTGTCAGCAAATCCGTTTTCCGCTTTCAGTGCTTCGGAGCTGTTGAGGAATTTATAGCCGGCATCGTTGCACATGGAAGCAAGCGCCTGGTTGTACTGGTCGATCAGAAGCTGATTGGCCGCTGCGTTCTCTGCGTCTTCGGTCACAGGCGGAATCGCATTGACAATAATGTCACAATATGAGTAGGCAGTGGAAAAGCCTTCCAGCATATGCTTATAATCCTGCACAAAAGCCTCCGCTGTCAGACCGGAGGACAAATCATTAGAACCGAGGGTGACCACAATCCGGCGAGGCTTCATTTTTGCAAGCGCCTGGGGGATGGTATAGGAGTTGGAATCGCCCTCAAAATAGACGCAATATTCCTGCAGAGCCTTACTGACAGAAAGTCCTTCCTTGCCCAGATACTGATTTAGTGTGATCTGTCCGGAACTCTTGAGAGATGCCGTATAGTCATCCCCCACATAAATCACAGTGGAGGCATAGGAAGAATCGGAAGAAGTTCCCTCCTTCAGGACGGCATCCAAAGAAGTATCCACGGGATACAGGCTGCTGTCATAATCCGTTTTGTTCCCCTTGCCGGCTCCAAGCATGCCGGGAACGATCCAGGCACAAACAAAAGTGATGATAACAGCCAGTACACACAGCACCAGCACAAGGCAGGCTCGGCGCTGGATGGGGCTGAAAGAAGCCCCGCGGAAACCGTTGCGGCTCATATGGAAAGATACCTCCGTTCCTAGTGTTGCGGTGAAATCTTTTAATTGTTCAGGATATACTGTGTCAGCTGCTCACTGTCAGTCGCCAAAAAGACCGGCTCCCATGCAGTCAGCTCTTCCCGGCTGCCATACCCGTACAGAACCCCCGCAGCGGGAATCCCGCAGTCAGCGGCGCCCTGCATATCATCCTGACGATCACCCACCATCAGAATTCTTTTTCCTGTGAGGCGAGGGTCCGCCAGAACCGTGCGAATCACGGCGGTCTTGGTATCAACGCTTTTGTCCAGACTGGCGCCGCCTATGCGGTCAAAATAGCCGGCAATCCCCTGTTCTTCCAGGATAGGCGTCACAACGGCCGTTGGTTTGGAAGTGGCTGTCGCCAGGAACAGCCCCGCTTCCCGAAGTGTGCGAAGCATATCCACCACTCCGGGAAAAGGTGCACACATATGCATGCCGTGCTGCGCATATCGGGACCGATAGAACTGAACGGCACGCTCCACATCCGCATCATCCGAAAAATGCTCCGCAAAACTTTGCCGTAAAGGCGGTCCCAAATAGCGTCCCAGATCCATAGAGGACGGGTCAAGCCCCATCATGCGAAACGCATAGGCAAACGTATCCAATATTCCAGGACGGGAGTGCAGCAACGTGCCGTCCACATCAAACAGAACAGCATCATAAGACCGCATCTGCATTCCTCCCTTGGTTTGGGTTCCGGTAAGCGTACCATCGCACTATAACAGTGAAACATATTATAGCACAAAATGACAGATTTGAAAATCACTTCCTGTCAATTTGATATCCTTTTGTGAAAAATCCCTTTCACTACAAAAAAGAACGCCGGCAATGCTGCCGACGTTCCCGGGAATTGCTCAGGAAAGAAGCATTCTGTCATTGGCACCATCGCCGCTGAGCTGCTCAAAGCGTGCCAGAAGATCGGATACCTGGAGCGACTGTTTCTCCGCTCCGCGCACATCATAAATGATGCGTCCTTCATGCATCATAATCAGGCGGTTGCCGTACTTTATGGCATCCCGCATATTGTGAGTGATCATCAAGGTGGTCAGCTGATTCTGCTGGACGATTTTCTCGGACAGTTCCAGCACTTTGGCGGCGGTTTTGGGGTCCAGCGCGGCCGTATGCTCATCCAGCAACAGCAGACGCGGATTCTTCAGCGTTGCCATCAGCAAGGTGATGGCCTGCCGCTGGCCGCCAGACAAAAGGCCAACCTTGCTGGTCATACGATCTTCCAGACCAAGGCCCAATATCTTCAGTCGTTCATGGTACATTTCCCGTTCCTGACGGGTGATGCCCACTTTCAACGTGCGGGCGTTGCCGCGGCGGGCAGCCAGGGCCAGATTTTCTTCAATCTCCATCGTTCCGGCCGTTCCCATCATGGGATCCTGGAACACACGGCCGATATAGCGGGCACGTTTGTGTTCCGGCAAGCGGGTGATGTCTTTGCCATCAATGAGAATCTTGCCCATATCAATCGGCCATACGCCAGCAATGGCGTTGAGCATGGTGGATTTGCCGGCACCGTTGCCGCCGATGACCGTCACAAAATCGCCGTCTTCCAGTTTCAGATCCAGACCGTTCAAGGCCACCTTTTCGTTGACTGTGCCAACATTGAAGGTTTTATGGACGTTTTTCAGTTCAAGCATTGTCGGCGCCTCCCTTGCGGACATTCACCTTGGTGAAGTATTTGGCCTTCCAATACGGAATGGCCAGGAAAACAGCCACCACGATGGCGCTGAGCATCTTCAGCAGGTCGGTGTCGATGCGGAACCAGATGCAGATCTGCATGACCAGATAATATACAATGCTGCCGATGGCCACACTGAGCAGTTTCAGTGCAAAGTTACGGAATACTTTGCCGAACAGTGTTTCCCCGATGACCACAGCCGCCAGACCGATGACGATAGCGCCGCGTCCCATGGACACATCTGCAAATCCCTGGTACTGGCACAGCAGTGCGCCGGAGAATGCCACCAGACCGTTGGAAAGCATGAGCCCCAGTACGATATTGAAGTTGGTATTGATCCCCTGCGCGCGGGCCATATTGCCATTGCAGCCTGTAGCGCGAATGGAACAGCCCAGTTCAGTTCCGAAGAACCAGTACAGAACAGCAATCAGCAGCACAACGATCAGGGCGACAACCACGATGGTATTCTGCCAGAAAGGTACACCCTTGACAAAGCGCAGAGAAATCAGCAGATCATATTTGTCCACGTTGATGGCCTGGTTGGCTTTGCCCATGACTTTCAGATTGACTGTATACAGGGAAAGCTGGGTCAGAATACCGGCAAGAATGGCAGGAATTCCCATCAGGGTATGGAACAGGCCCGTCACCAATCCGGCCAGAATTCCGGCAATAAAGGCCAGCAACATGGCAGTCCAGACATTCATTCCGGCCAGCATGCACATGATGCAGACAGCGCCGCCCAGACCCAGAGTACCGTCGACAGTCAGGTCGGCTACGTCCAGGATCCGGAAAGTAATGTAAACGCCGATGGCCATGATCGCCCAGATCAATCCCTGCGAGAAGGCACCGGGCATGGCATTGAACAAAGTTGTGATATCCACGGGAACAATCCTCTCTTTGAAAGCAGTTTTATTCACAGCAAAAAGCCACGAAAAACGGTTTTCCCATTTCCGTGGCTTTCTGCCGCTGTTCAGTGCAGAACGCTTGGTCTATTATTCTTCGATGGCGACATAATCGTCAGGAATCGTAATTCCCAGCGCTTCGGCATTTGCCGGATTATACTTCTTGGTGAACTGCGGAGCGTATTCGATGGGCATCTCCTCGACCTTGCTCTCGCCGGTCAGGATCTTAACTGCCATCTTACCGGTGGCTACGCCCAGATCATAATAGCTGATAGACAAGGTAGCAACGCCGCAGCCGGAGCAGATTCCCTCTTCACCCGCAACCACGGGGACCTTGCCGTAGCAGATGTTGTTGATCAGTTCGGTGTTGTTGGCGGCTGTATTGTCGGTGGGAACGTAGATTACATCGCTGGCATCGGCTGCACTCTGGCAAACCGTAGACAGATCGTTGGAGTCGCTGAAAGCGTAATATTCACAGGTATACCCCATCGCTTCCAGATCGGCCTTGACAGTGTCTACCTGATACTGGCTGTTGGCTTCTGCGCTGCAATACAGAAGGCCTACGGTCTTGGCATCCGGGAAGAGTTCCTGAATCATAGCTGCCTGCTCATCCAGAGGCGCCAGATCGCTGGTACCGGAAATGTTGGTGCCAACCAGACCGTCAAAGCCGTCAATGCCCAGTGCCACACCATATTCCGTAACAGAAGTTCCCAGCACCGGAATCGTATCTGTGCCGGCCTGTGCCGCCTGCAGCGCGGGCGTAGCGTTTGCCAGAATCAAATCCACATCAGATGCCACAAAACCGGTAATGATGGTGGCACAGGTGTTGGTGTCATTCTGTGCATTCTGCTCGTCAAAGGTGACGGCGTCTTCGCCAAGCGCTTCCACGATAGCATCCTTAAAGCCCTGGGTTGCGGCATCCAGCGCATCATGCTGCACCAGCTGGCAGATACCAATGGTATACTTGGCACCTTCTGCAGCGGTCTCAGCACTTTGTGTTGCAGATGTTTCAGACGTTGTAGATGCGTCAGCCTGACTGCTGCCGCCGGAAGTGCAGCCAGCCATGGAAAGAACCATGCAGCCGGCCGTAATGAGGGAAATCATACGCTTTTTCATCTTGCTTCCTCCTGCTTTCCTCACGTCGCAAAGAGTGAACTCGCACATCTCTTTTGCGATTTAATGCCTTAAAGTATATCACAGCTTTCAGCAACTGGCAATATACAATTTATCAAACAACCATTCAGATTTCTGCTGCTGAATTTGTGCATTCTGCATATTTTTGGAAAGAAAAAGCAAAACATGTCCTTTGAAAATCCCTTATTTTGACTCCGCAGCGTCCTGTTTTTCCAGCAATTTTTGATAGGAAACGTCCATTCCCATGGCTCCCAAAGGAGCCGTGATCAAGATCGCCATAACCGCCACAGACAAGACAATCTGCCCGCAGGGCAATCCCAGTGCCAGCGGAACGGAACCGATGGCAGCCTGCACTGTCGCCTTCGGCATGTATGCAATCATACAGAACAGCCGTTCCTTTCGATTCAGACGCGTACCCAACAAGCACAGAAACACGCCAAAAGCACGAAAGACGAGGGCAACTGCAATCATTGCTACGGAGGCAATGCCTGCCGCTACGGTATAACGAACGTCCACCGCCGCTCCCACCATAACGAACAGGATAACTTCCGCCGCCAGCCAGAGCTTGCCAAATTTTTCCGACAGTCGTTTCGAGACAAAGGCCGTGCTTTTCAATTTCAGCGCACAAGCCATGGACACAACGGCCAGCAATCCGGACACAGGAATATACGGCTTCAGCCAGGTTTCCAAAGCGACTAACAGGAAGCAAACGCCCAGTACCACAATAACCTTCATACTGTTGCGTACATAATGACGGCGGGCATAGGCGGTTTCAAAGAAAAACGACAGACCAATACCCACAACCGCACCTATAAGAACGCCCAACGCAATGGAAACAGGGATCTTGGCAAAGTCCTGCCAATGGGCGCTCCCTCCCTGTGCCATCCCCACAAAGGTGGAAAAAAGCACAATCACATAGATATCATCGCAGGAAGCACCTGCCATAATTATTTGAGGAATCCCCTTTTCAGTTCCCCAGTGCCGATCCATCAGCTGCACCATCCGTGGGACAACCACCGCAGGAGAAACTGCCGCCAGTACCGCGCCCATGACAGCCCCTTCAATGCGAGTAACGCCCAGGATGGCCGGAGCCAGCAGGACAAAAGCCAGGAGTTCACATGTGGCGGGAACGCAGGACATCATGACGGCAGGGCGCCCCACTTTTTTCAGATCGGAAAGATTCAGAGACAATCCTGCTTTGAGCAGGATAATGACCAATGCCATCTGGCGCAGGTCCGCAGACGCCTGGAGAATCAGGGGATCCAGCAAATTCAGTGCATACGGCCCCAGTACAATACCAGTCAGCAGCATGCCGATGATGCGGGGCAGATGTATAGTCCGGCATAGGGCAGCAGCAGAGAGCCCGACAAGAAAAATCAAAGCCAGAGATGTAAGCATAGAGAAATCCTCCTTAAAAATGGACGCAAAAAAGGCTGACACCTTCTGCGTCGGAATTGAACACAGAAGTCATCAGCCTTTTCAGCGGTTCGGGTAACCCCGGGGAGAACTTCATTCCCCTTGTTTCTTCATTGACAGGTGTCAGGCAAATCGAGATGCCTCCGCCCGGGCCATGCGCATGATAAAATCCTCGCGGGATACACTGGCACGCAGCTCCTTCACCAGATTGGTGTCTGACAGCAGATTGACCAGGCGTGCCAGAATCAACAGGTGCTCTGCCTGTGCCTGGGTCGGTACAGCGATCATAAAAATCAGGTCAACCGGACGGTTGTCTGGAGCTCCCCAATCCACCCCACGACGCAATGTCAGGGCAGCTACTCCTGGAGCCGCCACACCGGCGTTGCAGGCATGAGGGAGGGCTATACCATCCCCAATGCCGGTACTTCCGCCGGCAGCTTCCCGCTCACACACCGCATTGTAATAGGCCGTTCCGTTGGTAATGACACCATTGGATTCCTGGAGCTCTACCAACACACCCAAGGCGTCCGCTGCATCCTGTATGTCTGCATGCAGCAGAACACTGTCCCGATTCAATAGGTCACTTACACGCATGGCGGACACACACCTTTCCGGATCGATCAATAGGTCGTTGCCTGCTCAATCAATTTGTACAGAAACTCGCCTACCGCGCCTTCCGTACAGGTGCAGGTAGTCACTTCATTGGCGGCAGCTTTCACTTCTGCCGGCGCGTTGGCAACCGCCACAGAGTATCCCGCCTGCTGCATCATTTCCAGATCATTGTAATAATCTCCGATGACCAATGTATTCTGGATTTGCTCGCCCAGCAAGGTACACATATCCCGCAGGCCGGATGCCTTTCCTATGCCGTAAGGCATGATTTCCAGGTAGATACTATTGGTGGCCAGAAAATAATTTTCACGCCCATAGTAGCGAGTCTTGGCATACTGTCCTACCTTGCGGATGGTTTCCGGATCTGCGGCAAACACCACTTTGACCCAACCATCCGGCACACTGTCTACCGGACATGCCACTCCGGACAATTTTTCATCTACCTGATGAGCATGGGTATATGTATTGGCCCGGATGACATACATCTCCCCTGCACCGGCCATCACTTCCACACCAATCTGAGGGAACTTTTGCATGATGTCCAGAATAGCAGCTGTCGCTTGGGACCGTTCCAGCGTAGCATGGCGCAATACACGGTTGGAAGAGAAATCATAGAGTAGAGCCCCATTACAGGAAATAGCCGGCAATGACAACCGGATATCTCCCAACGCGGCCCGAATGGATTCCGGCGGACGGCCGGAGGCCACCGTAAAACGACCACCCATCTGGATGAACAAACGGATAACGGTGCGATTGCATTCAGGAATTCCTTCCTTCGCCGTCAGCAGTGTGTTGTCCATATCGCAAAAAACCAGATAGTCATGCAGGTTCCGTTTCATCTGCGATGTTCCTTTCTCAGACGCATCAGATAGTCTTGGAAATACGTCGGCAATTCGCTGTTAAAGCAAAGTTTTTCTCCGGTAATGGGATGTACAAAGCCCAGTTCTTTGGCGTGCAGACACTGCCCGTTCAGGAAGCGCAATACCGTCCGGGGACCATAGACCGCATCCCCGGCCAAAGGGTGCCCGATGGATGCCATATGTACCCGTATCTGATGGGTACGTCCCGTTTCCAGCTTGCAGGCGATATAGGTAAAATTTCCGAAACGCTCCAACACCGTCCAATGGGTGCGGGCAGGTTTGGAATTCAGCTGTGTTACCGCCATTTTTTTTCGATCTTTTGGGTCTCGACCGATAGGTGCATCCACCGTGCCGGCGTCTTCTTTCAGGTTGCCGTACACAACAGCGTGATACACCCGGTGGATATCGTGGACAGCCATCTGAGCACTCAATCCCTGATGGGTGGCATCATCCTTTGCCACGACCAGCAGCCCGCTGGTATCTTTGTCAATACGGTGGACAATGCCGGGACGAATTGCACCGCCAATGCCGGAAAGACCACCCGCACAATGGTAAAGCAGAGCGTTCACCAATGTGCCGTCCGGATTTCCGGGCGCCGGGTGGACAACCATCCCTTTGGGCTTGTTAACGACCAAAAGATGTTCATCTTCATACACAATGTCCAAAGGAATCGGCTGGGGGACGGCTTCAATGGGCTGGGGGTCCGGCAGCGTCAACTGTACCGTGTCGCCGGCTGCTACTTTATCTTTTTTGTTAACCGCAACGCCGTTACGCAGCACCATCCCCTGTTCCATCAGTGCCTGTAGGGCGCTGCGTGAAACATCAGCACAACATCCGGACAGCCAACGATCCATTCTTTGTCCGGCATCCTGCGGTCCGGCTACAAACTCAAGCGTCTGCATCGGTATGATTTTCATGAACGGACGTGGCGGAACCGGAGCGGTGTTCCCGGCGCATGTCCAGCAACAAGGACAGAATCAGCAGCCCCACACCGGTGCATACGCAGATATCGGCAAAATTGAACACAGGAAATTCCATAAATTGGAAATTCAAATAGTCAACCACCACACCGGTACGCACACGATCGATCAGGTTACCCAGGCCGCCTCCCAAAATCAGCATCCAGGTGATGCGATCCAGACGGGGCATAGGACGCGCAATCAAAACCACAATCACCGCAAGCAGAACAAGGCTGGTCACGCCGATCAGCAGCCAACGGCGTCCACTGAGCATGGAAAAGGCCATCCCATCATTCAGTACATACTGCAGCTCAATAAACCCCGGAATCAGCGGAGCCTGTCCCACAGGGAGAAGATACGTCGTG
This sequence comes from Subdoligranulum sp. DSM 23681, assembly GCF_057005535.1. Classification (NCBI taxonomy): domain Bacteria; kingdom Bacillati; phylum Bacillota; class Clostridia; order Eubacteriales; family Oscillospiraceae; genus Subdoligranulum; species Subdoligranulum sp. DSM 23681. Next base: position 3,119,847 of record NZ_CM168050.1, read on the forward strand.
GCACAAATTTTCAGCAGCTGATCCAGTGCTGCCAAGGCCAGACCGCCAATTACAAAGAAAATGCCATACAGCATAGGAAAATTACCTTTCGTCATGCCGCAAAAGGCGGTGCTTTCCATCAGATGCAAAGCACCGCCCACGAGGCATTGTTTCTTGCCCGGGTGCCGAAAATCGGAAACTCAGGCGCGGTTCAGGACGGAAGCGCAGCGCGGGCACAAGCCATCCTCGTTTACAGCATCGTCAAATTTCCAGCAGCGCAGGCACTTGTTGCCAGCGGCATGAGCGGCACTGACACCCAGGCCGTCCACAGCACCCTTGGCGCCGCCTTCACCCTTTTCCAGCTTGACCTGGGAAACGATCATCAGGTCAGCCAGTTCATCCATGGGGATAACGTTGAGGAAGTCATACATCTCATCACTGCAGTACAGGGCCAGGGAAGCTTCCAGGGAAGACCCGATCACCTTATCAGCGCGAGCCTGTTCCAGAACCTTCTTGACATCGTCACGCACAGCCATGATGCGTTCCCACTTGGAGGTAAATGCTTCATCAGCAGCCGGCTGCGGCTCGGGCATCCGCTCGAACACCACATACTCTTTCATGTCCGGCATCTTGGGGATGTAGCTCCAGATCTCCTGGCTGGTGAAGCAAAGGATGGGAGCCAGCAACTTGGTGAAGTCCACCAGGATGCGGTACAGTGCCGTCTGGGCGCAGCGGCGGGCATGGTCGTCAGAACAGTACAGACGATCCTTGATCACGTCCATATAGAAGTTGGACATGTCAATGACACAGAAGTTATAGATGGCATGGTAGGCGCGGGAGAAGTCGTACTCGTCATACGCGGCACGCATGGTGCGGGTCAGCTCGGCCACCGCTTCCAGAGCCCAGCGATCAATCTCGAACAGCTGGTCATCGGCCACCATATCCTTGGCAGGGTCAAAGTCGCCCAGGTTGCCCAGCATGAAACGAGCCGTGTTGCGCATCTTACGATAAGCTTCAGACAGCTGTTTGAAAATTTCCTTGCCGGCACGTACGTCCACAGTATAATCACTGGAGGCAACCCACAGACGAATGATATCGGCACCATAGTCCCGGATGATCTCGGATGGCTCCATACCGTTGCCGGCAGACTTGTGCATCTGCTTGCCCTGGGCATCCACGACCCAGCCGTGGCACAGGACACCCTTGTACGGAGCAATCCCTTCCGTGGCAACACTGGTCAGCAGGCTGGACTGGAACCAGCCACGGAACTGGTCGGCACCTTCCATATACAGGTCCACGGGCCAACGCAGTTCCTTGCGCTCACGGCATACAGCGCTCCAGGTGGAGCCGGAGTCGAACCAGACATCCATGATGTCGGAATCCTTCTCCCAGTCGGAAGCACCGCATTCGCAGATCTCGCCCTTGGGCATGATGTCGTTGGCGTCGTACTTGTACCAAGCGTCACTGCCTTCCTTGCGGAACAGGTCGGAAACCGCCTTGATGGAGGTCTCGGTGATGTGATACTTGCCGCACTTCTTGCAGTAGAAAGCCGGGATGGGCACGCCCCACACGCGTTGACGGGAGATACACCAGTCACTGCGATCACGGACCATACCAGTCATGCGGTCATGCCCCCAGGCGGGCTGCCACTTGACATTGTCGATAGCCTTATAGACGTCATCCTTGAAAGCATCAATGGAGCAGAACCACTGCTCGGTAGCACGGTAGATGATGGGATGATGGCAGCGCCAGCAATGGGGATACTGGTGCACAATGTGCTCCACACCCATGAGGTGGCCGCTTTCCCGAATATGTTCCAGAATGACCTTATTGGCGGTCCAGACCTTCAGACCAGCAAACTCCTTGCCCGCCTCTTCGGTCAGACAGCCGGCAGCGTCCACCGGCATGACGATGGGCAGCTGCGGATAATGTCCCACGCAGGCATCAAAGTCCTCGGCGCCGTGGCCGGGAGCGGTATGGACACAGCCAGTGCCGCTGTCCAGCGTAACATGGTTGCCCAGGATGACCAGTCCGGTGCGATCCAGGAAAGGATGCTTGTACTCCATCATTTCCAGATCACGGCCAGGGATGCGGACATCCAGAACGGTGTAATCCTCGATGCCGCAGGCCTTCATGGTAGATTCCACGCGCTCGGCGGCCATGATATGATAATCCTCGCCGATCTTGACGAAGGTATAGTCAAAATCAGGATGCAGGCAGGTGGCCACGTTGGCGGGCAGAGTCCAGGTAGTGGTCGTCCAGATTACGATCCAGGCCTTGTCCAGCGGCACACCGGCCTTGGCCAAAACGCCGTTTGGGTCGCCGGTCAGCTTGAAACGGACGTACAGAGAATCGCACTCATCCTCGCCATACTCGATCTCGGCTTCGGCCAGGGCAGTCTGGTCCTCAGGGCACCAGTAGACAACCCGCTTTCCCTTGTAGATGTACCCTTTCTGAGCCATCTTGCCGAAAATTTCCACCTGGCGGGCTTCAAATTCCGGACGCAGAGTCAGATAGGGATTTTCGAAGTCGCCCTGCACGCCCAGACGTTTGAACTGACTGTTCATCACGTCGATGTGCTCGGTGGCGAACTCGCGGCAGATATGGCGCAGTTCCAGCTTGGAGATGCCGGCTTTCTTGTCGCCCAGAGAACCCAGAGCCTTCAGCTCGATGGGCAGGCCATGGGTATCATAGCCAGGAATGTACGGCGCCCGGAATCCGGCCATATTCTTGTAGCGGATGATGATATCCTTGATGATCTTGTTCAGGGCCGTACCCATATGAATACTGCCGTTGGCATACGGAGGGCCATCGTGCAGGATGAAATCCGGGCAGCCCTCATTATTCTTGATCATCTGCTCATAGACATGGTTTTTCTCCCAGTCTTCCAGCATTTTGGGTTCTTTTTTCGGCAGGCCGGCCCGCATCTCAAACGGGGTAGCCATCTTGTGGATGGTATCGTTGTAATTTTGCGCCAAGGTCTCCAACTCCCTCTATGTTTGTTTATTAAATTGACCGCAAAACCGCGGCAGCCTTAGCGGCCGCCGCGAATTTTATGCGGGGTCAGTCGTTATAGTCCACGCCCTGGAAAGAGTCAAATGCAGCAGGCAGGGTATCCCCCTTGGGCTGCTTGGTTGCTTTGGGTTTCCGGGTGGTGGTTTTCTTGCCGGCACTACGGCCACGGGATGCTTTTTTAGGCTGTTCAGGCGGAATATCCGCATACAAACCGGAAGCATCCGGCAAATCATCCGCCGGCTGTGCCTCCTGGGAAGGATCATAATAGTTCTGTTCCGGTTCATCCGGCTTGGGGGCGATGGCAAATTCAACGGTGCTGATTTTGCCGCCCGATGCGGGATCAGCCGGTTCCGGATCATAGTATTCCGGTTCAGGCTGCTGATACACCGGTTCAGGTTGGGGTACGGGCTCCGGCTGAACGACGACGGGTTCCTCAACAGGCTCCTCCTGTACGGGCTGCGGCTGCGGCTCCGGTTCAGGTTCAGGTGCGGAGTAAGCAGCAGCTGCAGCCTGCGCTTTCTGTTCCGCTGCAGCTTCCTGTGCCAACTCTCCCGGGTATTCGGGAATCTTACTGAGCACCTCAATGTGTTCCCGATACATCCCCATCAAGGTTTTTTTGAAGCTGTCGGCCTCCTTTTTCAAGGTGATCAGCTCCTGCTTGGCCAGTTCCACCTCATCACGAGCGTGCTGCTCACGATCTTCCGACTTTATATTGGCCGCACGGATGATCTCGGCCGCTTTCTGTTTGGCTTCCCGGATCACATTTTCGCCCAAACGCTGGGCATTAATCATGGTTGTGCGAAGAGTATCTTCTTCGGCACGGTACTGGTCAATTCTCTGGGCCAGTACGACCAGCTTTTTCTGCAAATCCTCGTTCTCGGCGCTCAGCGCGTCGATACTGTCTGCCACTTGCTTGAGATAATCGTCCACATCCTCGCAGCGGTACCCGCGCATTGCACGCTCAAAAGTCACGCGGCGGACATCCTCCGAAGCAATCATCCGTTACTCCTCCTGTTCGGGCAAAAGCCGTATCGTTTTCGATCCTGCTCAATATTGAAAATAGGTAATGAAAAGGCGTCCTTTGCGGCTTGTTCCGCCCACTTCCTGCACACGCCAGCGTCCTGCCCCGCGAACGGTAAACAAGTCCTTGGCGTAAACGGGTTCGGAGACGCTTTTCAGCGGCAGATGATTGATCTCTACCTTACCGCCGGAAATCGCCTGGGCAGCAATGCTGCGAGATGTATGCATCATGGCCGCCAGCACGGCATCCGCCCGCAAACTGGATACCGTAGTATCGTGCAGTTCCCTCTCCGGTTCTTCCATCACGTGGGAGGGCAGCTGTTCACAGGCCTGTGCCCGAACGCTCCACCTGCCGGCCTGATGCAGTTCCTGTACCAGAAATTCCAGCTTATCCTCCAGAACAAATGCATACATAACACATGGGTCCTGCGGATCCGGGAGGATATCCCCCAGGCAAGCCCGATCAAGCCCCAATCCAAGTATGGCACCCAGGTAGTCTCTGTGGCCGGGGGCATCGGACGGCTGTGCATTCTGCGCAGTCAAACGGAGCGCCGCAACAGGTTCCAGAGGCCAGGTGTCCGGCGGTTCCAGACACAGCACCTTCCGTTCGGCGTGGGGCCAGCCGCCCCAGAAGCGGGCATACGTACAGTCTTCACGATGGATGGCTGCCGTCGCAAGTGCCTGTTCTCTGTCAGACAGAAACCCTGTACAGCGTGGTATGCCGCGCCGCTGTGCCAGGGCACACAGCTCCTGCACGCGATGCATCAGAAATCGTTCAGCCTCGTTTTGGGGCGGAACGAATCCTCGAACCGCCGCATCAGAAGAAGACGCCATTGTTCTCCAGCTCGTCAATGAGATCGCCCATAATATCCACATTGTAGGGCGTGATGATAAAAGTACTGGTGGCTACGCGCTTGATCTGGCCATTGTTGGCGTAAGCCACACCGGACAGGAAGTCAATCAGGCGACGAGACACTTCCTTGTTGGTGGATTCCAGGTTCAGCACAACCGTGCGTTTTGCATTGAGCTGATCTGCAATAGTCGATGCATCATCAAAGCGTTCCGGCTTGACCAGAACCACCTGCAGCTGGGTGGTGGCGTTGATATTGACTACCTTGTTGCGCTGCTGTACAGGTTCCCGCTGCGCATAGGTATCCGGCGCAGCCGAGCCACTCTGTCCCCCTGCGAAGATCTCGTCCTCGGTATCGTCTACATAGGCATCCCCGTCAGGGTCCTGGTTGATACCCAGAACATTTTTCAGGCCGTCAAACATTGACATGATGAATTCTCCTTCGCTTCTCTAAATCACAATATAAGAATTTCTGTACCATATCAGGTGGTCGTATAGCGCCGGACGGACAATAATTCCAGCGATATACATAAACTATTATCGTCTTTTTTTGTCCAAATGTCAATATGATGGCGACAATTCCACCCCATCAGGCACTAAATCAAGCCGCCATCCTGCAGGTTGTTTCCCTCTACAATGATTTCGTCATACAGACGTACTTCGTTGTCGGAATCAAGCTCTCCATCGGCGGGCACCAGCATATATTTGTCATCCTCATACAGAATGGTGATCTTTCGGAAACGCTGCAAATCGCCGTATTTCACGTAAACACCCTTTTGTCCATCGACTATATGCAGAGCCGCTTTATCAATACGGATTCCTTCATATATTTTAAGGTCGATCTGTGCCATTTCCTGACCCAGTCGGAGAACGTCCGCGTTAATGGTGTGACACTCGATCACAATTTTGGCCAACCCGGCTTGCTCATCCGCTTCTACAGACAAGACGGTAGCCCCCAGCGGGGTATCTTCTTTTCCCGGTATACTGATCCGCACATTGGTGATACCATCAAAGCGCTGTGCCGTATCCAGGTCACATACAGTATAGAAACGCCAGGAAAATCCTTCCACAATACGTCCGGCCAAGGCCTGCGTGCTGTCTGCCACTCCCTGCTGCAGCAATTCCTGTATCTGCGTGGGCGTGGCATCTTTCAGAGTCTGTTCATCCAAATCCAGCGGCATAGCAGATGCGGCTGAAATGAAATACCCGTTTTTTTCGGCGGTGATGGTTTCCAGCCCCTCCAGCTGCGCGGCCACCTGATCACGTTCGGCCTGCAGCGCTGCAATGGTTGACTGAAAACCGCTGGACTGCCCGGTAGAAATCTGCATCCGGTTCTGGGCCAGCAAAAATTCCGATTCCGCATCCACCATGCCGCTGTAGGAAGCCGTATCCAGCTGGTCCAGCAGATTGTACAGCGCCGTTTGTGTCTGGGTGGTCAGCAGTGTCAGATCATTGCCGGCTGAGTTCTGGGATTTTGTCAGCAAATCAATGCTGTTATCCAATCGAATCAGTTGTTCCCTCGCGCTGCTCTGTGAATCATCCGTATACTTTTCTGCAATGACGGCCCCCTCTGCCACACGTTCTCCATCTTCTGCCAGATATCCGAGATTTCCCTCTCCGGACACATTGACAGCATCAAACATAACAAAACCGGGGAGCTCCACACTGTCCGCCATGGTAGCAGCTATAGCGGTCTCTGTCTTGTATTCCCGCCCCAGGATTGCATACAGCTGTATAACGATGTACACCGCCGCCAGCAAAAAAAGCAGCGTTCCCATAGCTACGGCTGCCTTTAAGGCTGCTCGGCGGCGCTTTTCCCGTTCCAGCATCTGCAATCCCCTCCTTTATCAGTGCTGTAAAAATGCGGAAATTTGTGTGGCTGCTCTCTGTTCCAGCGACGGGCCATCAGGTTCGTCAACATACAGCCAAACCGCGTCCTGCTGGTGACGGAACCATGTCAACTGTCTCTTGGCGTAGTTGCGGGAAGCCTGTTTCAGTTTGGCCAGACAATCTTCCAGGGGCGCGATTCCCTCAAAATACGGAAAGAATTCCTTATAACCGATCGCTTGGGCTGCCGTTCGGTACCGGTCTCTGTTCTCATAGACCCTGTGTGCTTCCTCCAGAATCCCCATCTGCAGCATCCGGTCCACGCGCTCGTCAATACGGCGGTACAGAAGCGTTCTGTCATGATAGCCAAGGCACAGACAAAGCGACCGATACGGCGGTTCTGCCTTGCGCGCTTCTTTACGCTGTTCACTCATCCGGCGTCCGGTAGTCTGATAAAGTTCCAGCGCACGGATAACACGCGGCAGATTATTGGGATGTACCATGGCAGCATACTCGGGATCAATCTGCTGCAGTTCCTGATACAGACTTTCTCGGCCCTGTGTCTGTGCCCGACGTTCCAGCTCCGCGCGGACATCCTGACTTCCCTTTTCAGGTGCAAAGTCCAGTCCGTTCAGCAGGCTTGTGATATACAGCCCCGTTCCGCCAACAACCAACGGCAAACGGTCTGCAGCGGTGATGTTCTGAATACAGCGATCCGCAGCCGCCACAAAATCCGCTACACTGTATGGCGACGCCGGATCCAGAATATCGACCAGATGGTGCGGAATCCCGCAACATTCTTCCGCCGTCACTTTTGCGGTTCCGATGTCCAGCCCCCGGTAAATCTGCATGGAATCGGCACTGATCACCTCCGCATGGAAGCGATGGGCCAATGCCACCGAAAGAGCGGTTTTTCCTGTGGCCGTCGGACCACCGATAGCCACAACGCAGGGCTTGACATTTTCAGACAAGGCGACCAAACTGCTTTTCCAGCTCCTTCCGGGTAATTTTCAGCACGCAGGGGCGCCCATGAGGGCAAAACGGCGGCACAGTGCCGTCCATAATCTTTTGTGCCAAGGCCATCATCTCTTCAGCGTTGGTCTTGTCCCCTGCCTTAATAGCTGCACGGCAGGCAATGGAATGCAGAACCCATTCCGTTTTTTCGCGCAAAGCATCATGAGCACCGTTCTGCAGGTGATTGGCCAGTTCCAGAATCATATCGGATACATCGTCCACCGGCACGTCTGCGGGGACTGCCCGTACGACCACTGTAGGGCCGCCGTAATCCTCCGCTTCGATGCCGGCGTTCTGCAAAAGTTCCTGATTCTGCAGAATTGCCAGCTTTTCCTGGGCGCTCATATTCACCTGAACCGGCATCAAGAGCATCTGTGCTGGTACATTCCCATAGTCCCGGGACAGACTCTCAAACAGAATACGCTCATGTGCCGCATGTTTATCGATCAGGCACATTTCTCCATCGCGCTCGGTAATGATGTAAGTCTTGAAAACCTCTCCTACCAGACGCAGCGGCTTGCTGGCCGGTTCGGGATCAAAGGTGGTCTGCTCAGGGGCTTCTGCCGGCAAGGCACTGAGGGCATGCTGTGGTGCTTTCTCTGCCTGATGTTCGGTCTCCGTTCCGGCGCTGGTGCTTTCTGACACCTTTTCCTCTGCGGCAGGCGCAGAGGAAAAGACATCAGCCGGCGGGCAAGAAACTTCTTCCGGATTCTTCTGCGGCACAGGCGGGACCGGTTCCGACAAATCCGGCAGTATATCCAGAACCGCTTCGGAAGCTGCCGGCACAGATTCCAAAACCACCTCATCCGGCTGCGATACTGGCGTCTGCAGTCCGGGAACAGGGCGCGGAGTTACGCCGGCAGTCATCTGATGAAGGGCCCGAAATTCCGCCGCCGACAAGGTCGAAAAGTGCTTCTGCGGCTGCGGTGATGCAGAATGCGGAGCAGACACACCTGCAGCGGCTGCGGGCGTCCGGACAGGCTGCGGCGCGCTTTCGGCCTCTTCAGGAGCCTTGTGTCCCAGTTCAAAACGACATTCCCCGCTTCCAGGGGTGGTCAGTGCCGAGCGGACAGCCCGATAGACGGTATCAAACACATCACTTTCCCGGGCAAAACGAATTTCGGTTTTGGCCGGATGAACATTGACATCCACCAACTCAGCCGGCATGTCCAACATGAGGATTGCCCCGGGAAAACGTCCCTGCATGAGGGTGCCCTTGTATGCGTTTTCCAATCCGGCCATCATGGTGCGGTTCTTGACATAGCGGCCGTTTACGTAAAAGTGCTGGGCGCTTCTGGAAGCACGGCAGGCACGGGGGGGCGTGATGAGCCCTTTTATTTTATAGACCCCATTTTCCTCTTCCAGTTCCAGCAAATCCCGGGAAAATTCCCGTCCTAGAACCGCATAAGCCGCACTGCGCAGCGAACCGTCCCCGGGCGTAACGAACTGCTGTTTGCCATCCCTCACAAACCGGAAAGAGATTTCCGGATGGGAAAGCGCCACATGCATCACAGCATCCGCCACAAAGGTTCCTTCACTTACATCCTTTTTCAGGAACTTCATGCGGGCGGGCGTGTTATAGAACAGGTCATTCACCGTGATGGTCGTTCCGCGTCCACGGGCTCCCGGCTCCAGGCCCAGGGCTTCTCCGCCTTCGATACGATAGCAATAGGCGAATTCGTCGGCATCGGTCTTTGTCAGAAGTTCCACCCTGGCCACGCTGGCGATGGAAGCCAACGCCTCCCCTCGGAACCCCAACGTGTGAATATGCGTCAGATCATCCGCGGTGGTTATCTTGCTGGTAGCATGACGAACGAATGCATTTTCAATGGATTCCGCCTCAATGCCGCTGCCGTTATCCGAAATCTGCAGCTGTTGAATACCGCCGCGGACGATGGAGAGGCTGATCTGCGTAGCGCCTGCGTCGATTGCATTTTCCAACAATTCCTTTGCCACCGAGGCAGGGCGTTCTACTACCTCACCCGCTGCAATCAATTCAGCGGTATGTTTATCCAGCACATGAATCTGTGCCATGTCAATTCACCTGCCTTTTCTCTAAATCAGGGGGCACCTCACTTCAGCGCCTGCTTGAGCTCATACAGGAAGTTCAAGGCCTCCAACGGCGTCAGCGTCTCCACATCGATCTGGTGGAGTTTATCCACCACCTCACTGGGAACGGTGGGATTGTTGTAGGCTTCCACCGTTTCAAAGTCCAGCTGCATGGATGCGTTGGCCCCGGGCGCGGTGGCTTCCAGCTGGCGCAGTACCTTGTGTGCACGCTTGATAACAGCATCCGGCAGTCCGGCAAGTTTGGCGACCTCTATGCCATAACTGTCATCCGCAGGGCCGGACACGATACGGCGCAGGAAGGTGATATCTTCCCCACGTTTCTTGACGGCAATGTTATAGTTTTTGACCCCGAAAACATCCTTGTCCATGCTGGTCAGTTCATGGTAATGGGTGGCGAACAACGTTTTGCATCCGATGTTGTCGCAGATGTATTCTACCACGGCGCGGGCAATGCTCATGCCGTCAAAGGTCGAAGTTCCACGGCCGATCTCATCCAGAATAACCAGACTGGATTTGGTGGCATTGCGCAGAATTTCGGCCACTTCGGTCATCTCTACCATAAAGGTGGATTGACCGGCGGCCAGATCGTCGGAAGCCCCTACGCGGGTAAAGATGGCATCCACTACGCCTACCCGGCACTTGGCCGCCGGCACGAAAGAGCCGATCTGGGCCATCAGTGCAATCAGGGCATTCTGGCGCATGTAGGTAGATTTGCCTGCCATATTGGGACCGGTGATAATCAGCATACGGTTTTCGCCCTCGTCCAGGGTGGTGTCATTGGGTACAAACAGGCTGGATTTGAGCATCTGTTCAATTACCGGGTGACGACCTTCCGCAATATCCAGCACGTCGCTGTCGTCCACCGTGGGCTTGACGTAATTGTTCTGTACAGCCGCTTCCGCAAAGGAGGCAAGCACGTCCAGCTGGGCTACAGCCGTGGCGGTGCGCTGGATACGCAGCAGCTGCGCAGAAATATCATTAAGAAGTTCGGAGAAAAGCTGATGTTCCAGTGCCAGCAGTCGTTCGTTGGCGCCCAGAATCTTGTTTTCCAGTTCCTTCAGTTCGGGGGTGATATAGCGTTCGCCCGTGGTCAGGGTCTGCTTGCGGGTAAAGGTTTCCGGCACACTGCCCACATAGCTGCGGCTCACTTCAATGTAATAGCCGAAGACCTTGTTGAAACCGATCTTCAGCTTGGGAATGCCGGTCTGCTGGCGCAGGTCGGCTTCCAGCTGGGAAAGAACTCCTTTGCCGCCATGCATGATATCCCGCAGCTCATCCACTTCGGCATTATAGCCTTCCCGGATGGCGCCCCCATCCTTGAGGTTGGCCGGCGGATCGTCCACCAAAGCACGGCTGACCTTATCCAGAATGTCAGACAGCGGATCAACGGCTTCAGCCAAATCATTCAGCAGTTTGGCACCGGCTGCGGCAGCCTGCTCCTTGACCTGGGGCAGACGCTGGCAGGTGTCGCCCAAAGCTTTGACCTCCCGGGGCGTGGCCGAACCGTACAGAATGCGGGTGGTCAGGCGTTCGATGTCGAACACATGGGAGAGAGCCTCTTTCAGTTCGGCCCGTCCCACATTGGCATTGTACAGTGCTTCCACCGCGTCCAGACGCTCGTTAATGACCTTGCTGTCCACCAGCGGCTGCTCGATCCAGGAGCGCAGCATTCGCTTACCCATGGAAGTTTCAGTCTTGTCCAGCACCCAGAGCAGGGTGCCCTTCTTTTCCCGGCCCCGCATGGTCTCGGTCAGTTCCAGGTTGGCACGAGTCACCGCGGAAAGCCGCATGTACTGGGCATCGGCGTAGTTCTGCACCGCCTTGATGCGCTCGGTACCATGTTTCTGGGTCTCGTAAAGATACCCGAGCAAGGCTCCGAAAGCCTGTGGCACGAATCCATCGGGGGCGAAACCGCAGCTCTTGTTCCAGTCCTCACCGAACTGACGGCTGAGCATGCTCTCCACCACAGCCTGCTTGTAGCAGGAGTCCTCCCGCAGTTCCACCAGAGCGTTGGTGTGCTGTTTGATATAGTTGGTCAGATCTTTCAGGTCCAGCACCGCCGGATTGATGAGGATCTCACTGGGCATGTACCGGCACAGCTCGGTGATGAGCGCGCCGCCCATTTTTTCGTTATGCAATTCGGTAGCATAAGCTTCGCCGGTGGAAATATCCGCAAAACAAATACCGGCTTTCCAGCCTCCGCGGACTTTTTTGGCATAGATGGAACACAGGTAGTTGTTCTTGTCTTCGGCCAGCATGCTGCTCTCGATCACGGTGCCGGGAGTCACCACGCGAATGATATCCCGCTTCACCAGTCCTTTGGCAGTGGCCGGGTCTTCCATCTGTTCACAGATAGCGACCTTGTATCCCTTGGCGATCAGGCGTGCTACATAAATTTCATAGGAGTGGAAGGGCACCCCACACATGGGAGCACGCTCTTCCTGGCCGCAGGCCTTTCCCGTCAGGGTCAGCTCCAGTTCGCGGGAAGCCGTCAGGGCATCGTCATAAAACATCTCATAGAAATCCCCCACGCGATAAAAGAGGATCTCATTGGGATGCTGCTTCTTGATTTCAAAATATTGCTGCATCATGGGCGATACACTTTGTCCGGCCATGCTTCACACTCCTGCTTCTTTCTGGGCCCTTGTCCTTGTGTCTGTCTCAGTGGCAGCCGCCGCAAGTGGCGCAGCTGCCGGTGCAGCCGCCCTGGGGCGGGTTCACGGTCATAGGATCGCCGCCATTCATGGCGGTATTGATAATGGCGTCGATGTGATTGATCAGCGCTTCGCACTCGGACTTGGCGGCATTGTAGCGCACCATGCCTTCGCTGGCCATGATTTGGCTGTACAGATCATTGACCTTTTTGTTCAGTTCGGCCATGCGCTCATGATCGGTGGTGCTCTTGGAGGTCTCGTTGTTCAGATCCAGACGTGCCAGGTTGAACTCCCCGATCAGGTTCTGCAGTTCCTGGTCCATATCGTTTTCCCGGCGCGCGGCATCCAGTTCCAGATAGCGGGGGTCAGTCTGCAGTGCCATGGCGGCCTTCTTGAAAAGATCGATGCAATCCATAATAATATCTCCTTTGGTTATGTTTATTTCTTAAAACAGCAGTATAGCCGGAACCGGTCCGCTTATTCAGTGACAAGCTCACCCAACAGCAACGCGGCCCGGGAGCCGGTAAGACGAACCTGCGCGTATTGCCCCACCAGCTCTTCATGGCCGGCAAATTCTACTACGAGATTGTTGTCCAGACGGCCATTGAGAGTGCCTTCCAGGCGTCCGGCGCCTTCCACAAGGACCCGAACGGTTTGGCCCACCAGCTGTGCAATCGCTGCAAAAGCAATGCGGTCCTGGGTGCGGAGCAGACGATCCATACGAGCAGCCTTCTCGGCGTGGGTGACAGGATCCTCCATCCTGGCCGCAGGGGTGCCTTCCCGCTTGGAATATATAAAGGTAAACAGCTGCATGTATCCCACAGCTTCCACCAGTTCCAGTGTCTTTTCGAAATCCTCTTCTGTTTCCCCGGGGAATCCCACAATGATGTCGCTGGAGAAAGTCACACCGGGAATTTTGTTCCGGGCGTAGTTGACAAGATCCAGGTATTGTTCCACCGTATAGTGCCGGTTCATCTCCTTGAGAATCCGGTTGCTGCCGGACTGTACAGGGAGATGGATGTGTTTGCACAGATGGGGCTGCGCCGCAATGGTGTCGATAAGTTTGCGGCTGGCATCTTTGGGATGGCTTGTCATAAAGCGGATCTGGTAATCTCCGGGTATTTCACACAGCAGATTAAGCAAGTCGGCGAAATCGATCGGATTGGCCAAACCTTTGCCATAACTGTTGACGTTCTGCCCCAGCAAAGTGATCTCTTTGTATCCCTGCTCGATCAGCTGTTTGAATTCCGCCAGAATATCTTCGGGTTCCCGGCTGCGTTCCCGCCCGCGCACATAAGGCACGATGCAGTACGTGCAGAAATTGTCGCACCCATACATGATAGGCAGCCAGGCACGGAAGCCGGAGTCACGCCGGATAGGCAAATCCTCCACCACGGCGTTTCTGGATTTGGGATCTTCCAGATACCGCTTTCCGCGGCGGAAACGTTCCGCAAGCATGGCGGGCAAACGGTCGATGCCATCCACGCCAAATACCAGGTCCACGTAGGGATAGCTTTTGCGCAGCTTGTCCACGATGTGCTGCTGCTGCGCCATACAGCCGCAGACGCCGATGACCAGTCTGGGATTTTTTTCTTTCAGCTTCTTCAAGGCGCCCACATTGCCGAATACCCGCTGCTCGGCATGTTCACGCACAGCACATGTATTGAACAGAATCAGGTCAGCCTGCTCCACATTTTCGCACATGCCAAAGCCAACGTCCATAAGAACACCGCGGATTTTTTCCCCGTCGTTCACATTCTGCTGGCAGCCGTAGCTGTGCACATACGCCAAAGGCGGCGCATCCTGATAAACAGACGCGATCACGGCAGCAGCCTGCGCGTCATGGGTGTAGGTCAGTTTTTCCAAGATCGATCTCCTGCCATTGTATGTAAGTTCAAAAGGGCATACGCCCAGATATACCATAATAGTATATCGCACAGCCCCAAAAAGTACAAGATGTATCCAAAAGGATTTTTGCCCCGCCCTTCTGCTTTGCAGGAAAGCCTGCCGGTGCTATAATGGTAAAATCAAGTAAGGAGGACATTTGCCATGAACCTGTATTCCCTTGTTTTCAGCCCGACCGGCGGCACCCAAAAAGCCTCTGACGCTCTTTGTGCCGGACTGGATCTGCCTGTACATAAGGTGGATCTGTGCGATTCCCGGTCCGACTATTCTTCTTTGGTATTCTCAAAAGAGGATATCTGCGTGTTTTCTGTGCCCAGTTTCGGCGGCCGTGTCCCTGTTCCGGCTGCCCAGCGCATAGCCTGCATGCATGGCAACGGCGCGTTGGCTGTTTTGCTGGTTGTGTATGGCAATCGTGCTTTCGACGACACATTTGCGGAAATGATGGACCTGGCCGAAGCTGCCGGCTTTCGCTGCGTAGCAGGGGCCGCTGCTATTGCAGAGCACTCCATTGCACATTGCTACGCCACCGGCCGCCCAGATGAAAAAGACATTGCGGAACTGAAAACGTTCGGGCGTCAGATCATGCAGAAGCTCCAGACTGGATCCTTAGCCGCCGTGCCAAAGTTCCCCGGCCATCGGCCATATCGTGCTTTCGGCGGTGTGGGGATGATTCCCATGCCGGATGCCAGCTGCATGGCCTGCGGTACCTGTGCCTCGCTGTGCCCCACAGGTGCCATCTCCACGCAAAATCCCGCCGAGGTGGACAACAACCTGTGCATCAGCTGTATGCGGTGCGTCGCCGTATGCCCGACACACAGCCGGCGTGCCGAACCGGAAAAGGTAGCTGCTACTGAACAAAAACTGTCAAAGCTGTGCTCGGATCGAAAAGCAAACGAGCTTTTCCTGTGATTTTCTGAAAATCCGAAAAAGTGCGCTCCGGTATCTTGACCTTCTACCAACTTCAAGGTTTATACTGCCATTGAAAGGACGGTGGACAGCTTTGATGAACATCAAACAGGCCTCCCAGCACAGTGGCGTATCCCCGCAGAACATCCGTTACTATGAAAAAGAAGGATTATTGTCTCCGCAGCGCAACCCGGACAACGACTACCGGATGTACTCCGAAAAAGATGTACATATTCTCAAGCTCATCCGCATACTTCGGATGCTGGATATGCCTTTGGAAGATATTCGCGGGGTGCTGGATGGGTCTGTGACGCTGCCCTTGGGTTTACAGCAGCAGGAACTGCGCCTGAAAGCAAAATCAGAAGAACTGCAAACTGCCCTTCGCTTTTGTCGGGAGCTGAAAAGCAAAGCCCCGGATGTCAGCCGGCTCGATGTGGATGCATACCTGACAAAAATGGAAAGCGGCACCTCAAATGGCGGGTTCTTCGCCGGATGGGTCAACGACTATAAGCGCGTGGTCCAAGCCCAGCACAAAGAAGAGTTTACTTTTGTGCCAGACGGACCGGTCACCAATCCCCGCGAATTCACAGACGCGTTGCTTGCCTGGGCACGGGCAAGCAACAAGGATCTCGTAATTACCCGGGAAGGTATGTACCCTCATTTTGTCATGAACGGTGTGGAATACGAGGCACAGCGAATCTATCGCCGCATGGGATATCGATATTTCAGCACACCGTTGGCCATTGTCCGGTGCCATTGCTGCACAGATATGGAAGCTGACGCATCCGTTTTGCCCGTCCGTCGCCGGCTGCTTCGGATTCTGCGCTGTTCCCTGCCCTCTTTGTTTTTGTTTGCCATGATTATGATTCCCTGCTCTGGATGGCTTTTTGCGCCTGGACAATCGGCCGAAGATATTTTTATTGGTGTTTTTACCGTTACAGCCCTTGCCGTCATGTGCGGCCTGACTGCCTGGTTTAACTATTATTATCATTTCAATGACCAGACAAAATAAGAAGTAAAGACTCCCCCGTGCTTTTGGCATGGGGGAGTCTTTTATCCGAAATATCCGGCGATCTCAGACATGCGGTCGCTTTGCACCACATGGAACGGACAGCGTCGGTCGCACCGCCCGCATCCGATACAAGCATCCGCCTTGACAGACAGTTTCCGGTAATGTTCTCTTGCCATCCGGTCCCCGGCACGGGCCAGATCATAATACTTGTTGACCAACCCAATGTCGATTCCTGCCGGACAGGGCTGGCAATGATTGCAATAGACACAGCTGCCATATACCTCTTTTGGGGAGAAGTGGGCGATCATGGAATAATCCCGCTGCTCCCCATCCGCCTGCAGAAAGCTCAGCAGCTTTTTCAGATCCTGCATTCCTCGCACCCCGGGCAGTATCGTAAGTACTCCCGGGCGGTCCATGGCGTATTGAAGGCATTGATCATGAGTCATGGCAGTGCCGAAGGGAGAAGTTGCCCCGTCCAGCAGCTTGCCGCCATGGAATGGCTTCATTACCGAAACACCGACACCCATGACCTGACAACGGCGCAGAAGGGCCGCCCGCTCATTCACGGTTCCAATGCCCAGTTCGTCGCCCTGTTCCAGATCATAAGCCGGGTTCAAGGAAAACATCATCATATCCATAAGTCCGGTATCCAGCGCTTTTTGTGCCACCGCCGGTGTATGGGACGAAAATCCGATATGACGCACAATCCCTTTCCGCTTGAGTTCCTTTATGTAATCAAGGACTCCGGATGCAAGGAGTTCTTCCAGATCCTTTTCCTCATCCACGCAATGCAGAAATCCAAAGTCCGCATAACTTGTGCCAAGGATTTTCATCTCCCATTCAAAGGCGCGTTGAATCTCCTCCAGGTCACGCGACCAGCCATATTCTCCCGCATCATTATAGACAGCACCGAAATGAAGCTGGAAAAATACACGCTCCCTCTGACCGGCAATCGCCTTTCCGAAAGGAGCATATACGTTCGCGCCGCCCGCACACAAATCAAAAAAGTTGATCCCGTTTTGAAGCGCAAGCCGCACGACCGCTTCGATTTCCTCTGCGGGGCTTTTTTGGATTCCTCCCATCCCCAGTCCCAGCACACTGAATACTTCCCTGTTACTGCCATGGGGCAATCTGCGATATTCCATCGATAAAGCCTCCTTTGACCTCTCGGTCACTGCTATGCTGTTCCTATTGTACCGGAGGCAACGGAAGAGTGGAAGAATCAATTGGATTGCACCGTATGATCTTATGGTTTATAGTCTCAGCAGCATCCATCGGTCATCATACGGATGATGGTTTTGTCTGTTTCCCGCATTCCTTCCCGGGCCAAGGCCCCGATATTTCGGATATTGTTCTCAACACCCTTTGTCACAATGCCGTCACCGCTGTAAAACTGGGTTCCATGGGCCTGCATCTCCATGCCAAGCAAACCGGCTTCCACCGCGGAGGCTATTTTTGCTGCACAGCTGGCCTTGGCTCCGTCGCAGATCATGCCGGAATCCACCGCAATGGCATTTACAATGGTGTGAGAGATTTCATTATAGCGGCCACCATGCAGATAACATACGCCGGCCCCCGCGCCCACGCCGGCTGCCACAGCCCCGCAGAAGGCGCTTAGTTTTCCGATGCCGGTCTTGATATGGATGGTCACAAGATTGGAGACAGCCAGAGCACGGTACAGCTGTGTCTGGGTTGCCCCCATCTGCTTGGCATAGACAACCACAGGCAAGGAGGCCGTCAACCCCTGGTTGCCGCTTCCGGAGTTAATCACGACCGGCAGTTCGCAGCCATTCATACGGGCATCAGATCCGGCTGCAGCCATTGCTTTGGCGCGGTTATGAACCTCATCTCCATATGCCTGCAGAAGAATACTGCCGATGTTCGCTCCATAATCTCCACGCAGGCCCTCTTGCGCAATAGCCATGTTATAGTCGATCTGCCTCTGCAAAATCTGGCGCACATCATCCGGATCCAGCTGGTCTGCAAATGTAATGATATGTTCCACGCTCAGCAGACTCCGGTCGGTAAGTTTGGCGGACTGCTCTTCACTGCAGGGCAGATCCAGACTGACATGACCGTCCTTTTCCACATGGACCACATTGGTATGACCTCCTACCAGTCTGACCCGTGCAGTGTGGCCATCTCCCGCCACCGTGACATCAATATCCAGCAAAAAGCCGCTGGCAGATGTGGTAATCGTTATGGGGGTTCTGTCACGCCATGCCGAAATTGCCGGGATGTCCGCTTCGGTGATTTCGGCCAGCACTTCCAGCTCTTTATCGGCGTTTCCGGCCACCATTCCGGCCGCCACCGCTGCCTGTATCCCACGTAATCCACCTGTATGGGGAACAACCACACTTTTGACGTTCTTGATGATATTAGGGCTGACAGCCACCGTTACCATCTGCGGTATGCACCCCAGCTCACGTCTTGCCAATGCCGCGGCATAAGCAAGGGCGATGGGTTCCGTGCATCCCATTGCAGGAACCAGTTCCTCCTGCAAAATGTTTACATACGCCTGATACAGATCACGGCTGAGAACTTCATTCATTTTCCTTCCTCCCGGCTATCCTGTTTGGGCGACATTATACTACACCCATCCTAAAAAATCAAAATACATCTTTGCCGCAACAGCAAAAGGTTGTATAATATCAGTGAGACAGTACTGTGTTCGTTGGGAGGAAAGCGCCGTGGAACAGACCACACTCTTTGAACAAACCACACCCCAGCCATTGGCGGCACGTCTTCGGCCACGAACTTTGGAAGAGTATGTTGGGCAGACGCACCTTTTGGGCCCTGGCAAGGTATTGCGGCGCCTGATTGAAAGCGATCAGATCTCCTCCATGATTTTTTGGGGACCGCCGGGTGTGGGGAAAACCACATTGGCCCGCATCATTGCCAATCGGACCAAGGCGGCCTTTATCGATTTCTCGGCAGTGACCAGCGGGATTAAAGAGATCCGGACCGTTATGCAGCAGGCAGAGGACAACCGTCGTTTTGGAGAAAAGACAATCCTCTTCGTAGATGAGATTCATCGCTTCAACAAAGCGCAACAGGACGCCTTCCTCCCCTTCGTGGAAAAAGGCAGCATTATTTTGATTGGCGCCACCACGGAGAACCCTTCCTTTGAGATCAACGGCGCTTTGCTTTCCCGCTGCAAAGTGTTTGTTCTGCAGGCGCTGAAAACCGAGGATCTGGTTCTTCTTTTGCAGCGTGCACTGAAAGATGAGCGCGGATTCGGGAAGCAAACGATTCACATTGAGCCGGATATGCTGGAAGCTCTGGCCATTTTTGCCAACGGGGATGCCCGCACGGCCCTTTCCACCCTGGAAATGGTGGTTCTGAATGGCGAGGTCAACTCTGACGGCAGTGTTACGGTCAGCAAAGAAACGCTGGAACAGTGCACGGAGAAGAAGTCTCTTCTGTATGACAAGCACGGTGAAGAGCACTATAATCTGATTTCGGCCCTACATAAATCCATGCGTAATTCCGACCCGGACGCAGCCGTCTATTGGCTGGCCCGCATGCTGGAAGCCGGTGAAGACCCCTTGTATGTGGCACGCCGTGTGATCCGTTTTGCCAGCGAGGATGTGGGGCTGGCCGATCCGCGTGCCCTGGAGCAGGCTGTGGCAGCGTATCAGGCCTGTCATTTTCTTGGCATGCCGGAATGTACGGTTCATCTCACCCAAGCTGTTGTTTACATGGCCATGGCACCCAAATCCAACGCGCTTTACAAGGCTTATGAACACGCCAAAACAGATGCTGTCCGGCAATTGGCCGAACCCGTGCCTTTGATTATTCGCAATGCGCCCACCCGACTGATGAAAGATCTGGACTACGGCAAGGGATATCGATATGCCCATAATGAACCGGATAAGCTTACAAGCATGCAGTGCTTACCGGACAGTTTGCTTGGCCGGGAATACTATGAACCCACCGAAGAAGGTCTGGAAAGCCGGTATAAGGCCCGTCTTGCCCAAATCAAAGAATGGAAAAAGGAACACAGCAAATAAACGTTGGCCATAACAATAACACAGCCCCCGTGCAGGTATTGCTGCATGGGGGCTGTGTTAGTATGGATGCAATCAATCAGGAGTCAGAGCTGGCGTAATCATCTTCACCGCCAACAGGATTTTCAGCAATGATATCATCACTGTCTGAATCTGCCGTTTCTTCGGTAGCGGCCTTCAGGGTGTCTTTGGTGTAGGCAAAGGCAGAGAGATGGTCTGCGTTCACTTCATAAACTACCCCAGCCGTATGACTGGAGCGCATATAGCACACACTGCTGTCCGCATCCGAAACGTTGCCAAAGCTGCAGGTGATGGTGGTACCATCGCTGCCGGTTACGGTCACCACCGCCTGAGGCTCATCAAGACCATACACACTGTCACTGTCCGGGTGCGTGATGGTCATTTCAGACTCCATGTCGCAGATGGTTGCGGCCATCTTCTCCACGACATCCTGATCCACCGCATAGTCCGGATCATCCGTCAGCGTCCAGGTATCATCCGTTTTGGTGAAATTCAAGATCTCGCCAGAAGTTTCCAATGTGAGCCCGGTCACATCATCCGATTCCAGGGTGGTGATGTCCTGCGCTTCGTACAGGTCTTGCGGTGTTTTGATCAGATCGGACAAATCAGATTTGTCGATGGTATAGATGTGGTCGTTCCAGCTGACCTTGGCGTAGTACGCTTCCGTAATGGAATTCTCAGCTCCGATAGTCACTGTATATACCCCGGAAGCCGTCTCGCCGGTAGCAGTTTCGGACGAAGCCGTCTCTGCCGAAGCAATGTCTGCTCCGTCCGTTCCCAGGGTAAAGACCATAGTCGGTTCATCCAGCCCCATGTCCTCGGTCTCGGTGCCTGCGCCAAGATCCCGGGCGGCTTTCAGACCAGCATAATCTTCAACCAGGGAGGCAACCGTATCCTGATCCAGCGGCAGAGTGGGGTCCTGTTCCAGATACCAGTTTTCATCTTCGTCCTGCAGCAGCGTTTCTTCCGTTTCCGAATTGCGGTAGGCCAGCGCCGTTACAGAGGCAGAGTCAAAATCGAATAAAGCTACACTGTCGTCTGTATCTTCGTCCAGGTTGTTTAAAAGGACCAGTGCCACTCCCAGAACAATCACAACAGCGACCAGAATCAGCAACGGCAGATATTTTTTTGTTTTCATGGGCAGATACCTCATTAACGACGGCGACGCATTACACTGATGAAAATGCCAGCCAACAGGAAAGCCAGCGGAATGATGAAGACGAACAGAACGCCCAAAGGCGCGACCAGTCCGCTGGGCACGGTCAGGGTCTCCGCATTCATGCTCTTGGCGTCAATGACTACGTTGTTTTCTTCCCCGTTCATCCAGTTCACAATGCTGCCAAGCAACTGCGCATTACCGCCGGATACAGCCGAATTGATTTCATCCAGGAAGATATTGCCGCAGTTGATCCAGACAAGTTTGGCTCCGGTGGATTCGTCTTTAGCTGCCACAGCCAGATCAAAGCTGCCCGTGGGGTCGTTGTCACCTTTTTGAAGTACAGTGGCCGTCGCGTAGTCCAGCATGGAATAGGCTTCATCCGAAGTGGAAAGCAAAGAGGTGTGGCTCAGCGTGGATTCGGTTTCTGCCGTTTCCTCCGTCTGCGTGCCGTCATCCTCTTCTACCGTAATAATTCCCTGGGCGGTGGGCGCAAAGACAAACATGCCGTCCGTCAGGCCAGAGGTGATGGTGTTGGTTTTGACATTGGGCAGCAGGTAGGTACCCGCATACCGGTAGGCATAGTAGTTGGGGTCTGTTTCTACCAGAAGTCCGGCCTGACGTTCCATTCCGTATTCCGCCAGCACCGCATCCAGATTGGGCGTCTCATACAACAGGCTGGTGGCCACAATGACCTTTCCGCCGTTAGCCAGATAGCCTCGCAGCGCATCGGCGTCCAGCTCGCTGAAATCTGCCTGCGGCACATTAATGATCAGTGCATCCGCATCTTCAGGAATTTCTCCCGTGTTCAGATTCAAGTCGGTTACCGTCACACCCGCGTTGGAAAGTGTATCGGTGAAATCGCTGCCGAGAGAGCTTTCACCATGGCCGGTCAGGGCGTACATAGTGTAAGAATTTTCTCGGGTAACCTGTGCAATGGCCGTGTTCAGTGCATTTTCAGCCGCAAAGTCCACTGTATAAGAGTAGCTATCCGAGTAATTGTACTCGTACATATCACTGTGATCCACAAGCACATGGTTGTCACCACATACAAGGATCACACTGTTGGTGCTGGCATCACCGGCATCGTACTGATCGGCGAAGGTGGGATACAGGGCCGGATCGCGCTGCTGCCAGCTGAAATGGGAGCTCTCACCCGCATATCGGTCCAGAATACGGCTGACGTTTGTGTCCTCGTTACCGGTTTCCGCCAGATAGTAAGCGGTCACATCCTTATCCAGCGATTTCATCATGCTGACGGTCGTCTCGCTCAGCGTGAACATCTGTCCGGTGGATATATCAAATTCCGTATATTTGGTCGGGATGGCATTGACCACAAGGTTCAGAAGGATTACGACCACCAGAACAATGGCCGCCAAAGCGCTGGCGTAGGCACCGGAATGCAGCATCCGGCGCCGGCTCACGCGCTTCGCCTCTGTGGGCTGCGCGGCCGGCGTGTGACCGGAGGGCTTTTTGCCGAATTTGAATTTCATATTCAGGAACCCTCCTTTCTCAGTTCCAGCGGCGCCGTTCCAGCGCCTGACCGGTCAGGAACAGAAACAGCCCGATGACCGACAGATAATAAACCACGGTAGACAAGCTGAACATTCCGCCTACAAAAGTCTCAAAAGGACTGAAAAGTGCCAATGCATCCAGCGCACGATTGAATGCGCTCAGAAGCCATGCGGGACGCAGTTGGAACAAAAGAATCAGGATCACAGCACCGCCGCAGAAAACACCGCTGCCGATGGTGACACTTTTACACACCAACCCGATCAGTACCGCCGCCACAGCCAGTACGATGCAAAACACAATAAAAGCAAGTGTATTGCCGGAGGTGAAAAGAGACTGAACGCTCTCCATCAGGTAGGCCACCAGAAGTATGCCGAAAGTGGCCAGGTAGGCGATGATCTGGTTTTCGGTCAGGACAGAAATAAAGGTACCCACCGCAATGCAGGAAGCTCCCAGCAGAAAATAAGCAAGCAAAGTGGCGTATGCGCTCGTCAGAGAGACCGTTCCAAAGAAGGTCAGGATCAGCGGCATCACGCAGGCCACCGCCATAGGAACGGCAAAGACCACCAGCTGGGCCAGATATTTGCCCCATACGATTTCCGGAATGGTCACAGGACTGGTCAGAAGCAGCTGATCCGTCTTATTGCGCCGTTCATCCGCAAAACTGCGCATGGACAGTGCCGGCAACACAAACAGCATCACCAATGTAGTGGAGTACAGGATAATGGAAAAATCAGATGTGCCGTAGATGAGACAATTGGCGCTGTAATACAGACCGATGAAAGCCAGAATAACCGCAATGACCACATATCCGATCATACTGGTAAAATAGCTCTTGGTTTCACGTTTGAAGATAGCCAGCATCGCTCAGTCCCCCTCCTTTTCGTCCGGCGCAGTTTCTTCCCCCGGATTTTCCGGCTCCGAGGAGGGCTCGGATGCATCGGTGTTCAATGCCGTTTCTGTCTGCGGTTCCGACATCTGCCCGTCGACCGGTTGGTCCTCCGCCTCGGCATCCGCCGTATGGCCACTTTCGGTCAGCTGCAGGAACACATCCTCCAGACTCAGATTCTGACTGCTCAGGCTCAGCACCGGACAGCCGGCTGCAGCCAGTGCTGCAGAGAGCGCTGCACGAAGGTCGGTTCCTTCTGTGCTGGACGCCGTAAAGCTGACTTCGTCGTCCTTTTCGGCGGTCACACGGAT